>NZ_CANLKW010000001.1 GCF_947491795.1 uncultured Roseobacter sp.
ATGATCTGTTCGTCACTAAATCTACGTTTCATGGTCCATCCTTAGCTTGGGCGGATCAACAGCACCTAAGTGGCCTGGTTTGAGGGGATTGGATCACCTCCAAAGACTCATCTTTGAGAGAGCGTGTCATGAAACTTTGGAGGCTGTCGGCCAGCACCTAGAGAAAGCTACCTGTTTTGCTGGCCCTTATCTGGCAATCACAGCCGTTATCCAACTCATGATCGGTCCCATGTCAGACCGCATCGGACGGCGGCTTGTACTGCTGGTTGCTTTGCTCGTTTTCGCTATCGCATCTGTCGGCTGCACCTTTGCGCCGAACGTTCATGTTTTTCTGGTTTGCCGAATGCTCCAGGGCGGGATCAATGGCGGCTATGTGCTTTCGCTGGCAATCGTGCGCGACATCCGGACTGAGCGCGAAGCGGTGAGCCTGATTGGCATATCGGGATGGCGATGGCAATCGCCCCAATGATCGGTCCCATGCTGGGGGGCGTACTGGACGCCTTCTTTGGCTGTCGATCTGTCTTTGGTCTCTATGCCGTCGCGGGGTTCGGGTTGCTCCTCCTGTGTTGGTTCGACCTTGGAGAGACAAAACTGCGAAGGGCAACAGATGCTGCTACGCCGGTACCCTGCACAACGACGCCGATCCGTGAGCTGCTGTTCTGGGCTTAAGCGCTCTGCGGTACGCTGTCTGTAGGTGCATTCTACATCTTTTTGACAGGCGCGCCCCTTGTCGCTCAGTCCATGTTCAATGTCACAACCGCCGAACTCGGCTTCTACATCGGAACCATTACCGTTGGCTTCATGATCGGTGGCTTTCTAGCCGGTCGAGTTGAAAAGAACTTCGAACCCACGACCATGATGATCGTTGGAAGAGTTGTGGCCTGTGTAGGTCTTGCCAGTGGATTGGCGCACCTCACTTCAGGGATAACGTTAGCAGAGTTGTATATTGCAAATACGATTTTCGTAGGACTAGGAAATGGAATTACCATGCCTGGAAGCCATGCGGGTGCCATGTCGGTTCGGCCCGACCTCGCGGGTAGCGCTGCCGGACTGAGCGGCGCGCTTATCGTTGCAGGAGGTGCCGTTTGGACGTGTCGCGGTTTGATGCCGCTCTTTTGATAGCATTTATTGCACCAAAGGAGATGAACTATGGGACTGAAACGGACGGACGAATTTCGTGCTGACGCGGTGCGGATCGCGCTGACGAGTGGACTGACGAGGAAGCAAGTTGCGTCAGATTTGGGTGTCGGGTTGTCGACACTGAACAAGTGGGTGACTGCGCATCGCGACACCGAAGTGGTGTCTGACAAAGACCTCGATCTTGCCCGTGAGAACGAACGACTTCGACGAGAGAACCGTATTCTCAAGGAGGAGAGGGAAATCCTAAAAAAGGCAACGCAGTTCTTCGCGGGCCAAAAGCAATGAGGTTCCGGTTCATCGAAGAAACACTAATACATTCCGCGCCAAGCGGATGTGCAATGTACTGGATGTCAGCGAACGTGGCTTGCGTGCCTATCGCAGCCGACCTGCCAGCCAAAGGCAGCGAACCGACATGGTCGTTCTGGCACACATCAAGGAACAATCGCGTCTCAGCTTGGGCAGCTACGGCCGTCCGAGAATGACGGAAGAACTAAAAGAGCTGGGTTTGAACATTGGCCACCGCCGCGTCGGCAGGCTCATGCGTGAGAACGGCATCCGGGTTGAAAGATCAAAGAAATACAAGGTCACAACAGATAGCAATCACGCTTTCAATATCGCGCCGAACCTGCTGAACCGAGACTTCCATGCCAATCAACCGAACCAGAATTGGGCAGGTGATATCAGCTATGTCTGGACACAAGAAGGATGGCTCTACCTGGCTGTCATACTTGATCTACATTCTCGTCGGGTGATCGGCTGGGCCGTTAGCAATCGCATGAAGCGCGACCTGACGATCCGTGCGCTGAAGATGGCCGTGGCGCTGCGCCAGCCACCCAAAGGCTGCATTCATCACGCCGATCGCGGGTCGCAATACTGCTCACATGACTACCAGAAACTGCTGCGCCAGCATGGGTTCAAGGTATCCATGAGAGGCAAGGGCAATTGTTATGACAACTCCGCCGTCGAGACCTTCTTCAAAACGATCAAGGCAGAACTGATTTGGCGAAGGTCATGGCCAACACGCCGATAAGCCGAATTGGCAATCTTCCAATACGTCAATGGCTTCTACAATCCGCGAAGGCGGTACTCAGCATTGGGCTGGAAAAGCCCAGTCGCCTTCGATCGGAAAGTGGCCTAAACGAACACTTGGGGCGGCACTAATACGGGACAGGTCCAATCTGGGCAAGCCAAGCGGCAGAGCCATCTTTGCGCTTTCGCTTGATGATGGTACCCATGGGGTTACAACATTTGGCCAAAGTTACAACATTTGTTGTAAATCATGCCAAAAATAGGGGAGAATTACAACATATGAGGCAGTAACGAGGCGGATAGATGAGCGGTAAATGGCTGATAAAAAAATAAAATCTAACGTTCTCAATGCGTCGCGCTTATCCGTTGCGCCCATGATGGACTGGACCGACCGGCATTGCCGTTTTCTTCACCGGCAGCTCAGCCGCGAGGTTCTGCTGTATACCGAGATGGTGACATCGGCTGCGCTGGTACGCGGCGGGGCTGAGCACCTTTTGGAGTTTTCGCCAGAGGAACAGCCTGTGGCGCTGCAGCTTGGCGGATCTGATCCGGCCGAGCTTGCCGAAGCGGCGCGGATGGGAGAGGCGCGGGGATATACTGAGATTAACCTGAATGTCGGCTGCCCGTCGGACCGGGTGCAGTCGGGTTGTTTTGGCGCCGTGCTGATGGAGCGTCACGCACTGGTGGCCGGGTGTGTTTCGGCTATGCGCCGGGCTGTGGACGTGGATGTGACGGTTAAATGCCGTATCGGCGTTGATGATCAGGACCCCGAGGAGGTGCTGCCAGAATTCCTCGCACGGATCGTGGGGGCAGGGTGCGAGCGTGTGGCCATACACGCCCGCAAAGCCTGGTTGCAGGGGCTGAGCCCAAAGGAAAACCGCGATATTCCGCCGCTGAACTATGATCTGGTGCACCGGATGAAAGGGCTGTTCCCAAATCTGCATATTTCGGTGAATGGTGGCATTACCACGCTGGAGCAGGCTGAGATGTTCCTTGATGGCGGACTGGATGGCGTGATGATCGGGCGCGAGGCTTATCACAATCCCGTTGCCGTGCTGGGCGCGGCGGACCCTGTCATCTTTGGCCGGGGCACCGTGCGCACGGCAGAAGAAGCCGTTACGGCCATGCTGCCCTATATCGACGCGCATATTGAGGCAGGCGGGCGGCTCGGTCAGATCACCCGCCATATGCTTGGTCTGTTTAATGGCAGGCCTGGCGCACGGGCCTGGCGGCGGATGCTGTCGGAAGGGGCGCACAGGCCCGGTGCCGGACGCGCGCTGGTCGAGGAAGCTCTGTCCCTGATCGCCCCGGCCGATCCTGTCGCCCGCGCCGGCTGAAATTTCCATGACCCCGGAGCTGATGCCTGATCCCGTTCTGCTGATGCAGATGACCGCCCTGCTGGCCGTCATCGGTGCTTTTGCCGGCGTTCTGGCCGGATTGCTGGGTGTCGGGGGCGGGATTGTTCTGGTGCCAGCCTACTTCTACGCCTTTTCTGTGCTGGGATATGGCGGTGATCAGCTGATGCAGGTCAGCGTGGCCACCTCGCTGGCAACGATCATTGTGACCTCTCTGCGCTCTGTGCTGAGCCACAATAAAACGGGCGCTGTGATCTGGCCGGTTCTGCGGGGCTGGGCACCGGGTATCATGGTGGGGGCGGTGGCCGGTATGCTGGTGGTGGCACAGTTGCGCAGCACCACATTGCAGCTGCTGTTCGGAGTGCTGGCCGTGACCGTGGGGCTCTACATGGCGCTTGGGCGCAGTCACTGGCGATTGGGGTCAGAGATGCCGGCAGGCCCCGCGCGTCTGTCGATGTCGCCTGTCGTCGGGTTTCTGTCCGTTCTCATGGGCGTGGGGGGCGGCAGTTTTGGTGTGCCGCTGATGACGCTCTATGGGACGCCCGTGCACCGTGCAGTGGCAACCGCGGCGGGGTTTGGGCTGCTGATCGCCGCACCGGCCGTGCTCGGGTTTCTGCTCAGCCCGGTCGCGGCAGAGGCGAGGCCCCCTTGGACGGTCGGGTCGGTGAATGTGGCGGCGTTTCTTCTGACCATTGGCATGACGCTGATCACGACCCCGCTGGGGGTACGGCTGGCGCACAGTCTTGATGCGCTGCCGTTGCGCCGCGTGTTTGCTGTTTTTCTGCTGCTTGTGGCCGCGAATATGATCCGCAAGGCGCTGGCCGGGTGATGCCTTTTGAGCAGACCGGCTGGCGCGTTTTTGCACCGGAAACACCGACCCTGACCTGGACGGAGCACGCCGCGCGCGATGCAGAAAGAGCTCTGAAGGACCCTGCACTGGCGCATCTTTATCAATGCGAAGGGACCTGGTTTGTGGGCCTCGACGCGCTTGACAACGATGCATTGGGCCGCGTGGCCGGCTCAGAACCTCTCAGCGGGGCAGCCGTGGAGTTTCTGCGCGCGCGCGTGGGATGCTGGCCCGCGCTGCACCGTGCGCAGCTGTCGGTGACGTTTCCGGGCTATCCGCGGCCGCGTGCGGGAGAAAACGCGGCGGCTTTTCGTTACAGGCGGAACCGGGACGCGGCCCATGTGGACGGGCTGATCGGTATCGGGGCGCCAAAACGCCGGTTTGTCCGGGAATCGCACGCCTTTATTCTTGGTATTCCGCTGAACACCGCTGACCCGGCCGCAGCCCCGCTTGTTGTCTGGGAGGGTAGTCATCTTATTCTGCGCAGGGCTTTCGCAGAGGCTTTTCAGGGCCTGCCCGCAGACAGCCTGCCGGATCTTGATGTAACCGACGTCTACCAGCGCGCACGGCGGGAGGTGTTTGAAACCTGTCGCCGTGTACCTGTCACCGCGCCACGTGGCGGAGCGATCATCATCCACCGGCTGGCACTGCACGGAGTTGCCCCCTGGCAAGAGGGCGCGCGCGCCGGGGGCGACCGACGGATGATTGCCTATTTCCGGCCCGAAATGCCTGGCGGTGTCGCGGCCTGGGTTGCGCCGGATGCATGACCGCTTGCCGCGCAGGTTGCCCCCCCTTGGCAAGGGCGCATACCTCGCCTATACGCGCAGCCTGTAGTTCACATGAGGTCCCGGATATGGCTGGCAGCGCAAATCTCAACATTATGATCAAAGCCGCCCGCAAAGCGGGGCGGTCGCTGGTCAAGGACTTCCGCGAGGTTGAGAACCTGCAGGTGTCAATGAAGGGGGCGGGCGATTTTGTGTCCCGTGCCGATCTGAACGCCGAAAAGATCATCAAAGAGGACCTGATGGGCGCGCGCCCGACATATGGCTGGGTGGGCGAGGAATCTAACGAGGAAGAGGGCCAGGACCCGACCCGCCGCTGGATTGTTGACCCGCTGGATGGCACCACCAACTATCTGCACGGTCTGCCGCACTGGGCTGTATCCATTGCGCTGGAGCACAAGGGCCAGGTTGTGGCTGGTGTCGTCTTTGACCCGGCCAAGGATGAGATGTTCTGGGCAGAAAAAGGTGCGGGCGCATGGATGAACGAAAGCCGTCTGCGCGTATCAGGCCGCAGCCGAATGATCGAAAGCGTCTTCGCCACCGGTCTGCCCTTTGGCGGTCGCGGTGATCTGCCTGACACGCTGCGGGAACTGGGCCGCGTTCTGCCGGGTTGTGCCGGTGTGCGCCGCTGGGGTGCTGCGGCGCTCGATCTCGCCTATGTGGCTGCCGGTCGCTATGACGGCTACTGGGAACGCCGTCTGAATGCCTGGGACATCGCTGCAGGTTTGATTATCCTGCGTGAAGCGGGTGGACTGGCGGAACCCATCGATCCGGCAGGTGATATCATTGCGGATGGCACGATTATCTGCGCCAACGAGGCGCTTTTTGCACCACTGGCAAAACTTATCCGCGACTGATCCGTGTCAGGTGTCCGCAGGGTGGTTCACGCCATCGTGCCAGATCATCGGTTCGTAATCCGTCGGGTCCTGCCCGTCGATGCAGCCGATGTTCACACCGATTTCTGAAGGATCCGAGCGGCGCCGGTGATGCGTGTAAATCCCGCAGTCGCCACAGAAATAATGCTCGGCGGTTTTCGTCCCGAACTGATAGCAACGCAGCTGTTCCGCGCCGGACAGGATTTTCAGAGAACTGTATGCGCAGCTGACATTGCCGGCCTGACGGCGGCGGCAGAAGGAACAGGTGCATCTGGCAGGGGACATGCCACGCCCTTTCAGTTCCGCTGTAATCACCACCGAGCCGCAGTGGCAGCGTGCTGTAATCAGTGTCCCGGTCACCTGCGCCGCACTTTCGGAATGCGGCTTCGCGACACGACGTATTGCGCTTCGGGGTGCGGAGGATGGCCATGGGTGCGCTGCCAGAAAGCCGGGCCACCACGCGCCAGCCAGGCCGGCACAATGAGCACCAGCCCCGCCACAAACCCGCCTGCGTGCGCCCAGTAGGCAACACCACCGGCCTGCGGATCAGACCCGATACCGCCCAGAAACTGCATCGCGAACCAGACGGCCAGCATGATCCAGGCCGGTATGGGAAAAACGCGGAAAAAAACGATCAGAATAAGCAGGATATCGACCCTGGCGCGGGGAAAGAGCAGCAGGTAGCCCCCCATAACCCCGGCGATGGCCCCCGAAGCCCCGACCGTCGGAATGCCCGAGCCAGGATCAATCACGACCTGAGTAACCGCCGCAAGCACGCCGGAGGCGAGATAGAACCCCAGATAGGTTACATGGCCAAGAGCGTCCTCGATATTGTCGCCGAAAATCCACAGAAACAGCATGTTACCCAGCAGGTGCATGATGCCCCCGTGCAGAAACATCGAACTGAACAGGGTGTAGTATCCGCCGCCATCAGAGATGCGGGCCGGTATCATCGCCCAGTCGTACCACAGGGCATTCATCACCCGGACGTTCTGCATGTCGCCCCAGTAGCTGAGGAAAACCAGAACGTTTACTGTCATCAGGCCCCAGGTGACCCAGGGCGTGCGGCCGGACGGATTATGATCACGGATCGGAAACATGCCAGCACGCTCGGTGATTGCGCGCCGGGGGTCAAGGACCGCCGTGAACTGACCGGCGGCCCATTGGAATTATGTCGCAGCCCCGAGCAATGCAGCGTTGCCCCCCGAAGCTGTCGTGTCGACACAGACGTGCCGTTCAGCGCGGACCCGCGCATCATCGGGGCGACCGGGGATCAGCGGAATGATCGGGCCTGTGCGCTCTGACAGAGCACGTTCTGTTGCGCGGCCGGTCTCTTCATCGCCCCACCACAGAACACCGCCCCAGGCGGGGCCGTCGGTCAGCATTGCCGGGTCTGTTGCGCCTGTCGTTTCAACGGCGACGCCTCCCAGCGCGCGCACAGCGCGGGCCTGGGCTGCGGCGGCATCCGGTCCGGGGCCCATGCACAGGAGTGGCGCGCGGGGCAGGGTGCTGAGCCGGTTGGATTCGCCCGTCGGACCCGGCAGGCTTTGCGTGCTCAGGGCCAATGCAGGGGCCTCGGGGGCTTCTGGCAGACGGTCTGCTGTGCTGTTCCAGCTGTCTTGCGTGGTTTCTCTGTCCGGGGCACCGAAACGGGGCAGATAGTTCGGACCGCCTGCTTTTGGTCCCGTGCCTGACAGGCCCTCGCCGCCGAAAGGCTGACTGCCGACAATGGCACCGATCTGGTTACGGTTGATATAGACGTTTCCGGCTTCGATGCGTTCCGACACATGCTGGACCCGGTCGTCAATCCGGGTGTGCAGGCCAAAGGTCAGCCCATAGCCGGTGTTGTTGATGTCAGCGATGACCTGGTCCAGCTCGTGCGAGCGGAAGGTGGCCAGATGCAGCACCGGCCCGAAAATCTCCCGTTCCAGATCACCGATCCCTTTTACGCCGATCAGGGTCGGGGCGATAAAGGTCCCGCCTGGTGGTGTGTCCAGTTCTTTGATGACGCGTCCTTCCGCGCGCGCGGTGGCGATGTGATCGGCAATGCCCCTGCGCGCGGTTTCGTCGATGACAGGGCCGAGATCTGTCGACAGCGCCCAGGGGTCGCCCGCCTGCAGCGCGAGCATCGCGCCTGTCAGCATCCTGGTGAAGTCCTCTGCAATGTCTTTCTGGACATACAGACAGCGCAGCGCCGAGCACCGCTGACCTGCGGACTGAAAGGCGCTCTCGATGATGGACTGAACTGCCTGTTCGGGCAGGGCTGTGCTGTCAACAATCATAGCGTTCAGGCCACCGGTTTCCGCGATGAGCGGTGTACCCGGCATGCAGTGCTGCGCCATGTTTTTGCGGATGCGCTGTGCGGTGGCTGTCGATCCGGTAAAGGCCACGCCATTCACGCGCGCATCACCTGTGAGCAGGGCACCCACATCCCCCCCGCCTGGCAGCAGCTGCAGTGCGTCGCGCGGGACGCCAGCCTCATGCAGGAGGGAGACGGCCAGGTGCGCAATCAGCGGCGTCTGTTCGGCTGGTTTTGCCAGCACCGCATTGCCCGCGGCCAGTGCGGCCGAGATCTGACCGCAGAAAATGGCCAGGGGGAAGTTCCAGGGCGAAATGCAGGTAAAAATGCCCGCGGGCGGCGCATCGGTGGCCTGCGTCGCATAGTACCGCAGAAAATCAACGGCCTCCCTGAGCTCGGCGACACAGTCCGGCAGGGTTTTGCCAGCCTCGCGTGCCAGCAGCGCAAAGAGCTGGCCGTGGTTTTCCTCCAGCAGGTCACTGGCCCGGACCAGCACAGCCTGCCGCGTTGCCAGCGGGGCGCTCCAGGGGCGGGCGGCGTCAAAGGCTGTTGCAACATCCGCTGCAGTGGCGTTCTGAACGATGCCCGGGCTGTCATCGGGGTTGAACGGGTTTTGTACCGGGACGACGTCGGCCTCTGCGGCAGCGCCTGCCAGCAGGGGCGCTGCTGACCATGTGGCGTTCCGCCAGGGCGCTCGGGCGGCTTCAATCGCGTCCAGGGTTTGCGTGTGGGTCAGGTCAAACCCTCGGGCATTCCGGCGCACGGGCTGATAGAGGTCGGGGCCGGTCTGGATAATATGCGTATCCGGTGTTTCCAGTGCCGCAAACGGGTCTGCGGCCACAACCTCCGGCGGAACGTTCTCATCCACGATCTGGTTTACAAAGCTCGAGTTCGCACCGTTTTCCAGCAGGCGGCGCACGAGGTAGGCCAGCAGATCACGGTGCGCACCGACGGGCGCATAGATGCGGCAGCGTGTGCCGTTCTGTTTCATAACCAGACGGTGCAGGGTTTCGCCCATGCCGTGCAGACGCTGGAATTCATAGCTCTGCGGATCGTCCGCCATGTGCAGGATGGCTGCGACCGTATGGGCGTTATGCGTGGCGAATTGCGGGTAGATCCGGTCGGTTTTGCCCAGCAACCGGCGGGCATTGCTGATATAGGAGACATCGGTCGCGGCCTTGCGGGTAAAGACGGGAAAGCCGTCAATGCCCTCGACCTGCGCGCGTTTGATCTCTGTATCCCAGTAGGCGCCTTTCACCAGCCGTACCATGATGCGCCGGTCATGGCGCCCGGCCATGTCATAAAGCGCATCGATGACCGTACCGGCCCGGGGGCCGTAGGCCTGCACCACAATGCCGAACCCGTCCCAGCCCGACAGGGCGGGCTCACCCATGACGCGGTCAATCACCTCCAGTGACAGGGCCAGCCGGTCTGCTTCTTCGGCATCGACGTTCAGCCCCATACCGGCCGACTTTGCCAGCAGTGCCAGGGCCCGCAGACGCGGGACAAGATTGGTCATGACCGCCTCTGACTGTGCCACCTCATACCGTGGATGCAACGCTGACAGTTTGACCGAGATACCGGGGTTTTTGCGGATATCTTCATCGGTGCAGGCCGTCGCAATGGCAGAAATGGCGCGTGAGTAGCTCAGGTGATAGCGCTTTGCATCGGCTTCTGTGCGCGCGGCTTCCCCCAGCATGTCATAAGAGTAGGTAAATCCGCTTTTCTCCATGTTCGCAGCGCGTTCCATTGCGGCGTTAATGTCTTCGCCCAGAACAAACTGGCGCCCCATTTCTTTCATGGCGCGGCTGACGGCGGTGCGGATGACCGGCTCGCCCAGTCGTTTGATCGCAGCGCGCAGGTGGCGCACCGGTCCGGGCTGCTCGTCATCCAGGACCCGGCCTGTCAGCATCAGCGCCCAGGTAGAAGCGTTCACCAGGCTGGACGTGGAGTGCCCAAGATGACGCCCCCAGTCAGATGGGGCGATCTTATCCTCGATCAGGGCATCAATGGTGTCTGCGTCGGGCACGCGCAGCAGCGCCTCGGCCAGACACATCAGTGCGACGCCTTCATCCGTGGACAGGCCGTATTCGGCCAGAAAAACCTCCATCAGACCCGGGGCGGTGCTGCTGCGGATATCGCGCACCAGTGCCGCGGCATCTGTGCTGATCTGCTGCCGGTCCGCAGGGCTGAGGGCTGCGGTCTGTGTCAGGTCTTTCAGTACCGTCGCCTGGTCGGCCCACGTTCCGGCATCGATCAGGTGGCGCAGCGTGGCAGGTGTATCGCGGGGCATGGCAGGTCTCCAATCATGCATTTTCTCTAGTGTACCGCGTTCCACGAAGTCATAATGACTTAATATCGGGATTCCAAAGGGACAGAGTATGAAATTTATCGAGGATGGCGATAAAAGTGAAAAGATGACGCTCGATCGCTTTGACCGGTCGATTCTTTCCGTATTGGCCGAGGATGGACGGATCAGCATTACGGATCTGGCGAAACGCATCGGATTGTCCAAATCTCCCACACAGGCGAGACTGCGGCGGCTCGAGGAAGCCGGTGTCATCATCGGATACCGTGCGCTTCTGGACCCGATCCAGCTGGGGCTTGACCATGTGGCCTTTGTTGAAGTCCGCCTGACAGATACGCGTCAGGCCGCGCTCACCGCTTTTAACCAGGCCGTTGCGCGTGTTCCCGAGATTGAACAGGCCCATATGATTGCAGGCAATTTCGACTACCTGCTCAAGGTGCGCACCCGCGATATGACCGCCTATCGGCGGTTCCTGGGCGACACGATCTCAGGGTTGCCGCATGTCGCTAACACGTCGACCTATGTAGCGATGGAAGCGGTGAAAGAAACGATGCTGTCGGACACCACTTGACCGGTGGCAGAGATGTGCCACCATAATGGGCTATGAAAACACTCTGTGTGATACTTTTCCTGGCCGCCGGGGGCGCAGGTGCAACCTGTCCTGCGCCACAGGATACGTCAGAAGAAATTGGTGCGCTCTTTGAAGAGGCGCGTGCCGCAGAAAACGATCAGGCAGGCCAGCAGATCGCAGCAAAGATGTGGCAGGTCTGGCTGCGCGCGCCGAACGAGACGGCGCAGGAGGTTCTGGACCGGGGCATGCGGTACCGGTCGGGTTTTGACTTTGCATCTGCGCTGCGGGAGTTTGACCGCCTGGCAGAGTATTGCCCGCTCTATGCAGAAGGCTTCAATCAGCGGGCTTTTGTGCATTTTCTGCGCGAAGACTATGAAAGTGCACTGGTAGATCTGGACGCAGCCCTGGCTTTGTCACCGGATCATGTGGGCGCGCGATCAGGCAAAGCACTGACGCTGATGAATATGGGGCGCATCCCCGAAGCCCGGGCCGAGCTGATACTGGCGCTGGAAAACAACCCCTGGCTGTCCGAGCGATTTCTGCTGAATAACGGTGGTCCGCTGGCGCTGCCAGGAAAGGATATCTGACCCGTTTACACCCCGGCAATGCGCGCTATTGTGCACCGCAGGCCCGCGTGGTGGAATGGTAGACACAGGGGACTTAAAATCCCCAGGCAGGAATGCCGTGCCGGTTCGAGTCCGGCCGCGGGTACCACGACGGCCGAGCCGTTTTCCCAAATTCGACGCTTTTTTTATCGTGGTTTTCCGCGGTGGAACGGTAGCATTAAGCCGACCGTAAGAAGTTGTGAGTAACGCTCTGGCATATTCGTGTGCGCCGCCATTCAGCAGGATGGGAGGGTGCCGCCGACTTTGCCCGCAGAGGAACTGACAGATGTCGCCAACAACCCGATCTGAAAAAAAGCGCAACCCGCTGAACAGTCTTTTCGTCAAATGTACTGTGATGGTGCTGGTCTGCGTCGTAGCCGTTGTTGCGACGATTGTGATGATCGAAAACCGGTCCAAAGCGGAACTTACGGGCAACGCCCTGAGCGAGCGGGCGGCCGAGGTCACTTATCTTCTGTCGATCCAGCTTGGCGGCGCGATTAAATTTGGGAATGCACCGGTCATTGAACAGACCGTTGACAACGTTATGACGACGGCCAAGCCGGACGCCATCGGTGCGCTGGTGATGCGCTCTTCCGGCGAGGTAATTTTTCAGTCCGGCGATGAGGGTTTCAACACGGAAACAGCAACAGCCCTTGCGGCGCAGGCTCTGGAAACGGGCGAGCCTGCCTTTTCTGCCGATGGTCTTGCGGCCGCTTTCCCCGCGATCTTTGGTGATGGCGATATCTCCGGTGTGGTCGTATCGGTCTGGAGCGCTGAAAACCAGAAAGCGCTGTTGCAATCGATGCTGACGAAGGCCCTCTCGCTCGGTGCAGGGGTTATGATCGCCGCTCTTGCGGCCGCGGGGCTCTTCCTGCGCAATCAGATGTCCAGGCCGCTGATGCGCATAGAAGAAGCAATGGGCCGGATTTCAGAAGCTGAATATGATCTGGCTGTACCCTACACCAGCCGCGGTGACGAGCTTGGCCAGATGGCACGCCGCCTTGATGGATTCCGGGAGGAACTGAGTGCGGCACAGGTAACCGCGCGCGAGAGCGCCTTTAAGGGCGCTGCTTTCTCCGGGTCAACGGCGCCGATGATGATGGTGGATGACAAGCTGAAGGTCATTTTTGTGAACCCGACATGCCAGTCTCTGCTGCAAAACCTCTCGGGCGCACTTTCCGAATACTGGCCTGGGTTCAGCGCTGAAAAAATCATTGGCGAGGATCTGTCGCAGTTCAAACCGCTGAAATCTCATGCGCAGAAAATTCTTTCGGGCGCCGATGACGCATTTCCCTGCAAACTGACTGTGAAAGTCGGCGAGGCGCTGGTTGAACTCAGTCTCAACGGCGCGACCGACAATGAAGGCGCCGGCATCGGCGCAGTTGTCGAGTGGAATGATCGGACGGAGGATGCGCGTAACGCGGCGCTGCTCGGTGCAATTGACGAAAACCAGCTCAGGGTCGAGTTTTCGGCCGACGGCGTCCTTGTTGGCCTGAATGAAAACGCGGCCAGACTGCGTGGAAGCGACATCAGCAGCAATGGCGAGCCCTTTGCGCGGGTGTTTGCGGGGTCGGCAAATGGATCGAAAACAGCGGAAAGTATCTTTTCTTCGGTGCTCAGGGGCGAGCCGGTATCGGGCCGCTTTGACATGGTGTCGGGCGCGGCTTCCCAGCCGATCGTCGAGGGGAGTTTTGCGGTGGTGACTACACCGGAGGGCGTGACTGAGCGGATTATTTTCATCGGCTCTGACGTGACCGAGGCTGCAGAAACCATGAAAAAGTCGGAAGCAGAGGCCGCACGTATTGCTGAAGAGCAGGCAATGGTCGTCGAACAGCTTGGCGTCGGCCTGCAGACCCTTGCTTCGGGTGACCTCTCCTGCGACATAGAAACCAGCTTTCCCCCCGAGTACGAAAAGCTCCGCGCTGATTTCAATGCGGCTACCACGGCGCTGCGAGACGCTATTCAGGCCGTCATGAAGAATGCCATGTCAATCCGGAGCGAAGCCGGAGAAATCACATCTGCAGCGGATGATCTGTCTCGCAGGACGGAAAAACAGGCGGCCACGCTTGAAGAAACGGCCGCCGCGATGGATGAGCTGACGAGTTCGGTACGTTCGGCAGCAGAGGGTGCAGATGAGGCCTCGGCAATGTCGGCAGAAGCGCAGAACAATGCCGAGAGCGGTGGCGAGATCGCAAGAAATGCAGTTGGTGCGATGGACGCAATCAAAACGTCCTCTGAACAGATTTCCAAAATCACATCGGTCATCGATGATATTGCCTTTCAGACAAACCTGCTTGCCCTCAATGCCGGTGTTGAAGCTGCACGCGCGGGAGAGGCAGGCCGGGGCTTTGCCGTCGTCGCAACGGAAGTACGTGCTCTGGCGCAGCGGTCATCGGACGCGGCAAGCGAGATTAACGCGCTGATCTCCAGTTCGGGCGAGCAGGTCCGGCAGGGGGTTGATCTGGTTGATAAAACCGGTGAAGCGCTTGCCTCGATCGTCACCTCTGTGTCGGAAATATCGAAACGCGTGGCCACCATTGCGGCCTCCGCCCGCGAACAATCAAGCGGGCTAAATGAGATCAATACAGCCGTGAATGAACTGGATCATTTCACCCAGCAGAACGCCGCGATGTTCGAAGAAACGACAGCTGCAAGTCACGCGCTGACGTCCGAAGCCGATGCACTGGCATCCGCCGTTGCAAGGTTCCGGCTGGGCGAAGGTCAGGCAGAAATTCAGAGGCCGTCCCGCTCGAAAACGCCCTCTGCACCGACAGCGCAGGCTGCAACCGTCAGAAGCAGCCCCGGATCAGTGCAGGGGAACACAGCCCTGAAGTCCGAGCCGGAGGAAAGCTACGATGCAGGATGGGAAGAGTTCTGAACCGGACAACACGCGCTGCAGAGCCAGAAAAATGGCAACCCGGCCCGCCGACCGGCGACGACCACCCGCTGTTACAGCCAGATTAACCAGGTGGCCGCTGCAAACCCGCGTCTCAGACCCGGGTGCCGCCAAATCTGCTTTGCCACTCTTCAGACTGTTCGTCTGAGATCTTGGCAAAAAGCACGTCCGGGACATCGAAATCATGCCCTGGCCGCAGCGCGCTCAGGAACTCTGCCATACCATCAGGCCAGGCGTTATCCTCAGACCTGAGTGCGGTCAGGATTTTCTCGGACGCATCCGGCACAAAGGGCGCCGACAGGACGGCGAAGAGGCGCGCCAGGTTCAGGCCAAGTCTCGTCTGAGCCGCCGCCTGTTCGGGGTCTGTTTTGAATTCGGTCCAGGGTGCAACCGACTGAAGGTATTCGTTGCCGCGTGCCCAGATCGCACGAAGTTCCGCCGCCGATTTCCGCACTTCCATGCTTTCCATCGCCTGTTCATAGCGCTTCAGCATTTCGGACAGATCGCTGATCAGCGCTTCCTCGTCCGCGCCAAATGTGCCTCCGGCGGGAACTTCCTGTCCGAATTTCGACCGGCAGAATTTGGTAATCCGGCTGACAAAATTGCCGAGCACATCGGCGAGATCCTTGTTCACCGACTGCTGGAAGTTTTCCCAGGTGAACTCTGAATCGCTGTTTTCGGGCGCGTGGCTCAGCAACCACCAGCGCCAGTAGTCTGCCGGCAGGATTTCCAGAGCCTGATCCATAAAAATGCCGCGGCCCTGCGATGTCGAGAACTGACCGCCATCATAGTTCAGATAGTTGAAAGACTTCAGGTGATCGACCAGCTTCCAGGGCTCGCCGGAGCCCAGAACAGTCGCGGGAAAGCTGAGCGTATGAAAGGGCACATTGTCTTTACCCATGAATTGCGTGTACCGCACGTCGCCGGCGCCTTTGTCTGTACGCCACCAGCGTTCCCAGTCTGCATCGTCCAGGCCGTTTGCCGCGGCCCATTCACCGGCGCAGGCAATGTATTCGATCGGTGCGTCGAACCAGACATAGAACACTTTTCCTTCCATGCCGGGCCAGTCCGCATCCCCCCGGCGGACCGGGATGCCCCAGTTCAGATCGCGTGTGATGCCACGGTCCTGCAGGCCATCCCCGTCATGCAGCCACTTTTTTGCAATCGAGGTTGTCAGCACAGGCCAGTCAGATTTGCTGTCAATCCACGCGTCCAGCTCGTCTTTCATCTGTGACTGGCACAGGAAAAGGTGCCTGGTTTCGCGCACTTCAAGATCTGTGGAGCCGGATACAGCTGAGCGCGGTTCGATCAGGTCGGTTGGATCGAGCTGCTTAGTGCAGTTTTCGCACTGATCACCCCGCGCGCGGTCATATCCGCAGTTGGGACAGGTGCCTTCAATATAGCGGTCCGGCAGAAACCGCCCGTCTGCGTTGGAATAGACCTGTTTTTCGCTGACTTCGCGGATCAGCCCTGCATCGGCCAGGCGACCGGCAAAGTGCTGGGTCAGCGCGTGGTTCTGCGGGCTGGAGGACCGTCCGAAGTGATCGAAAGACAGACGGAAACCGTCTGCGATTTCGGCCTGGACTGCATGCATTTCGGCACAGTAGTCGGCGACCGGTTTGCCCGCCTTGGCTGCGGCCAGCTCCGCAGGTGTGCCATGTTCATCCGTCGCACAGAGAAAAAGAACCTCGTGTCCGCGCGCGCGCAGGTAGCGTGCGTAAAGATCAGCGGGCAGCTGGCTGCCCACCAGGTTGCCGAGGTGTTTGATCCCGTTGATGTAGGGAATGGCGGAGGTGATGAGATGTCTGGCCATGGCAATGCGCGCCCCGTACTTCTGGATGTTCCGCCACCCTCTACACCGGCTTGGGCCTGCGCGCCACGCTAATTCTGTGTCTTGTCCCCGGGCTTATCGGCCGTGCCGGCCGCCCGGCTGCGCAGGTTCAGGCGCCCGAGGGTGAAAGAGGTGCGCGGTGTCCAGGAAAAGCCTGTCCGCTCGGTTGGCGCGGGCCGCGCGCGCATCCGGGCGATGCCGAACAGTACCAGCAGAACGTGACCGGCGGCCACCATGACAAAAAGCGCCTGCGGTCCATACCGGTCGATAAACAATGACGCCGTCCAGGGGGCGGCAATGGCCCCGAGCGCAAACCAGAACATCAGCGCGGCAGACAGCTCCACCCGTTCATCGTCGGCGGCGAAATCATGGGCATGAGCGGCGGCAACCGAATAGATCGGGAAGGTGGTTAGACCAAAGAGACCTGCTGTCAGCATGATACCGGTTGTGCCCAGTCCTGCAGAGAACACTGTGATGGCCGAACTGGCGATTGCGGCCACGGACAGCCAGACCAGCACGGTGCGCCTGTCATATTTGTCAGCCAGCCAGCCCACCGGGTATTGCGCCAGCGCGCCCCCCAGCACGAATGCCGCAAGAAACCAGGCGATCTGGCTGGTGCTCAGCCCGACCTCGGTGCCGTAGAGCGGGCCGACCATGCGGAAAGAGGCGCTGGAGAGCGCGGCAACCAGCACCCCTGCGGCTGCGAGCGGCGAGCGCTGGTAGGCCAGACCGGGGCGCAGGCGCGGCGAGGCAGGGGTCTCGGGCTGGCTGACACGGGTCAGCGTGAGCGGCAGCAGTGCGGCACAGCACACAATCGCCAGCAGGTTATAGGAGACGTAGGATGCAGGCGCCAGAACGCTGATGATCATCTGTGCTGCCATCGACCCGGTCATATCGACCACACGGTAGACGGCCATTGTCCGGCCACGCGTCTCATTGGTCACTTTGGCCTGCAGCCAGGCTTCGATCACGGTGTAGCAGCCTGCCACGCACATCCCCGATGCGATCCGCATCACGGCCCAGGCCAGCGGGTCCACAACAAGCATATGGCTCATCAGCCCGATGGCGCCCGCCGCCGTAAAGGCCGCAAAAGCACGAGAATGCCCGACGGTGCCCATCAGCCGGGGGGCCCACCAGCACCCGATGAAAAACCCCAGAAAATGCGCCGATCCCAGAAGACCGATCTCCTGGCGCGAAAAGTTCAGGGCGATCCCGGAGAGGGCGTCAAGGGGTCCGACACCCCCTGACGAAAGCTGCAGAAGGATGGCAGAGAGAAACAGGGCGGCAAAGGAGATGAGCAGTCGCATGATACCGGCACCATCTGCCTCTTGCGCGGCGGTGCCTTGTGGTTATTCGACAAAGGGCGTCGTTTTCAGGCGCGGGCCCGGATTTCTGCGTGAATGTCGATCCGGACCTCATCGTCAACGAGATCCGGATAACCGTTCGCCCCCCAGTTGGTGCGTGCAAGGCTGCCTGTGAGATCGATATAGAGCTCTCTGAGATCATCCGGCGCGGATCCGGCAGGGCGGCTGAGTACCGCGTCCAGACGGATCGGGGCGGTGGTGCCGCGCAGGGTCAGATCACCGTCAATCCGGGCGCCCTCGGAGATGCGGCCGCGCGCGCCCAGGGTGATACCGGTTGAGGAGAAGAGGACCGTGGGATGGGTTTTGGCATCCAGCACGGACGGGCTCAGCAGGGCCTGCGTGACGGGCGCAAAACCGGTGCGCGCGCGGCGGACATCTGCTGTAACCCGTGCCGTAGAGCGGGCAAGGTTGCGCAGATCGACCCGGATGTCAGCCGTGCTGAGCGGTACACGGCCTGTCTGGGCGGTGCCGCTGATCAGAAAAGTAAAGGTCACGGACGAGCGGTCTGTCAGCAGGTCATAGGGTTGCGGTGCTGCAAATGCTGCGGTGGCCAGGCTGGCCAGCCCGCCTGCGGTGACTGCACGTCTGGTCAGTTTTATCATTTGCGGCCCTGCCTTTCGCGCTCACCATGACAGCAGAACAGGTGCAGCGTCGAGTGGGGGTCACGCCGTTTTGATACCGGGTCTGATGCGGGGCGCTTTGTTTTCACCGCCGCGGACGATCTGCCAGCTGCGGCGGGGGGCTGTCCGCGCGCGCAGCCGGTCCAGGCACCAGCCTTCGGGCCCGTCGGCATGGGACGGGGCAAGGTGCCATCGTGTTTCCACCCCTGCGGCCCCGCCCTGGCCCGGGGTCAGCAGCAGGCCTGTGGGGGCATGCATGCCTTCGCGCGCGCCGGTTTCAGCGGCCAGGTGCATCCGGCGCACCTGTGTCAGGCCCGGCAGTCCGGGCAGGTCGGCCACCGCCAGGGGCACCGCGCCGGCGCGCAGCACTTCCTCCATGGTCCACAGCACATCCTCTGCCCGGCGCGGGTGCACAAAAATCAGCCGCGCGGGGTCGATCCAGTCGCGCAGGCCATCGGCATTGAGCTGGTCCTGTGTCCAGGAGGGTGCGACCCAGATCAGCGGGCCGGTGGTCTGTGCGGCCAGCCAGACAGCCAGCGTCCGCCGGGCCGGGCCGCAGGCCTCGTGCACGCGGGCCTTTGCCAGGCAAAGATCGGGCGCATCGTCCAGCAGCGGCAGGGCAGCGGCCGGACGGGAGGGGCGGCGCGAAAGAAGAGGGTCGGACACAGGCATGTCAGCAGTATACTCGTTCACTTTTTGTTCTCAATATTTATTTATGGCCGGTGCGGGCAGGGCTGTGGGGCACGGGCAAAACAGGCTTGCCCGCAGAGCCCTGCGCAGTACAGTCGCCGGAAGCGAGAACAAGGAATACCTGGATGAAGATGAACGAGCTGGGCCGCACCGGAATATCGGTTTCCGAATTTTGCTTGGGATCCATGACCTGGGGCACTCAGAACGTTGCCGCGGAAGCACATGACCAGATCGACCACGCGCTCGATGCGGGCATCAACTTTATCGACACCGCGGAAATGTACCCGGTCAATCCGATCAGGGCGGAAACCATCGGGCGCACAGAGCGCATTATCGGGCTCTGGTTCGAAAAATCAGAGCGCCGCGAAGAGGTGATCCTGGCGACCAAACACTCCGGCGAGGGGATGGCGGCGGTGCGCGACGGGGCGCCGATATCCTCAAAAACCATTGCCGAGACGGTCGAGGGATCGCTGCGGCGTCTCAAGACAGATTACATTGATCTTTATCAGTTTCACTGGCCCAACAGGGGCAGCTACATGTTCCGCAAGAACTGGACATATGACCCGTCGGGACAGCAGTTGCTGGACACAGTGGCCCATATGGAAGACGCGATCGAGGCCCTGCAGAAAGAAGTGAAGCGCGGCACGATCCGCGCCTTTGGTCTGAGCAACGAAAGCGCCTGGGGCACCACCCGCTGGATCGATGTGGCCGAGCGTATGGGCGGGCCGCGGGTGGCTTCTGTGCAGAACGAATACTCGCTGCTCTGCCGGCTCTATGACACCGATATGGCCGAGATGAGCATTCAGGAAGACGTGTCACTGCTGGCCTTTTCGCCGCTTGCCACGGGGCTGCTGACCGGCAAGTACCAGGGCGGGGCCGTGCCGGACAAATCGCGCATGTCTCTGAACCCGGACCTTGGGGGGCGGAAAACAGAGCGCGCGTTTGAGGCCGTTGCTGCCTATCAGGAGATCGCAACACGCCACGGGCTGGACCTGACGCAGATGGCGCTGGCCTGGTGCCGGACGCGGCCGTTTATGGGCTCGATTATTTTCGGGGCGACCACAATGGATCAGCTGGAGACCTGCCTCGGGGCGGTCGATATGGTGCTGAGCGACGAGGTCATGAGTGAGATTGACGCGGCGCACCGGCAGCATCCGATGCCGTACTGATCCTTATCGGGCAGGCAGGGCCCCTTGCCGTAACTGCCGTGCACTGGTGCCGAACCGGACGGCAAAGGCACGCGCAAAGGCCGCCTGGGAGGCAAAACCTGTTGCCAGCGCAATGTCCTGCACGGGCATCTCCGTGTCCCGCACCAGGCGCTCTGCCTCGCCCAGTCGCAGCGACAGGTAATGCGCCTGCGGTGTGGTCTGCAGTTCCCGTCTGAAACGCATCTGCAGCGCCCGCAGGCTGAGCCCGGCGTGACGGGCGATCCGGGGCAGCGGCAGGGGTTCTTCGATCTGCGCTTCCATCAGAGCATGCACGCGCGCCGTTACCGCCGAAACACCTGCAGGCAGACCCGCACGCTGCTGTGGTCGGGCAGGGGCCGGACCCGCGTCATAGATAAAACTGCCCGCGACCCGGGCGGACAGGGCGGGGCTGTGATCGGTTGCGATCACATGCAGCATCATCTCGATCGCCGGGGCGGCGCCGCCGCTGGTCAGCCATTTGCCACTGGCCACAAAACGGGCATTGCCGGCCACCACCTCCGGAAACCGGCGCGCAAACTGTTCGAGGTCCTCCCAGTGGGTTGTGGCGCGGGCCCCGTTCAGCAGCCCGGCCTGGGCCAGGATCCAGGGGCCGCCGTCAATCCCGGCGACACGTTCTGCCCGCCCCGCAAGCCTGCGCAACTGCGCGCTGAGGAGAGGTGTGGCCTGGGCCTCCAGATCAAATCCGGCGACAACGATCAGAAAATCAACGGTTTTTTCCAGATCCAGAGGGCGTGCAGCAATGCTCAGCCCACTGGTCAGATGCACAGGTGCATCGCCCGGCGTCAGAAACCGCCAGTCATACAGGAGCCGCCCGGCCTGCCGGTTTGCAGCGCGCAGCGGATCCACGGCAGCGGCCAGTGACAGTGTGTTGGCCTCGTTCAGAACCAGGACACCGACACGGGTGATTTCTGCGGAATTCATCAAATCAGCTTCGTATTATGTAAAACAACCTCGCGTTTTTTGCGCCATCCTTTCCGTCAGCACAAGGGAGTATCCACATGCCGCTGACCATGAACAAAGACGTTTTCATCACCTGCGCCGTGACCGGTTCGGGCGGTACACAGGATCGCAGCCCCCATGTACCGCGTTCGCCCAAAGAAATTGCTGACAGTGCGATCGCTGCGGCAAAGGCGGGGGCGGCCATCGTGCACTGCCATGTGCGCGACCCCGACACCGGTGCGCCGAGCAGACGCCTTGACTATTACCGCGAGGTCACAGACCGGGTGCGCGACGCGGATATTGATGTGGTGCTCAACCTGACCGCGGGCATGGGCGGGGATATGGTGTTTGGTGATCCGGAAAACCCGCTGCCGCTGCGCGGGGACGGCACCGATATGATCGGGGCCACCGCCCGGGTGGCGCATGTGGCCGAATGCCTGCCGGAGATCTGCACGCTGGACTGTGGCACCATGAATTTTGCCGAGGCCGATTACGTGATGACCAATACGCCCGGCATGCTGACGGCCATGGGGCGCATGATGACCGACCTGGGGGTAAAGCCCGAGATCGAGGCCTTTGACACCGGGCATTTATGGTATGCAAAACAACTGGTTAAGGACGGTGTGCTGGAGGCGCCCGCGCTGGTGCAGCTGTGCATGGGCGTGCCCTGGGGCGCGCCGGATGACCTGAATACCTTTATGGCTATGGTCAATAATGTACCAGACGACTGGACCTTTTCCGCCTTTGCGCTGGGTCGCAACCAGATGGCCTATGTGGCCGCTGCGGTGCTGGCGGGCGGCAATGTGCGCGTCGGGCTGGAGGACAATCTCTGGCTCGAAAAAGGCGTTCTGGCTGAAAACTGGCAGCTGGTCGAGCGCGCCGGAACGATCATCGAAAACACGGGTGCGCGGGTCATCGGTGCGGCCGAAGTGCGCGCAAAACTGGGGCTGGTCAAACGGGCCCCGTCCTCATGAAAAACAGCGTCGGTGGGGCTGTCGGTATCACGTCGGTAAAACGTCGGTATTACGTCGGTGCGCGGCGCGCGGTGGGTTTGGGGGCTCTTTACCTCTGTGCCGCGCTGCTGGCGGGTTGTGCGACAGCACCCGCGCCCGGATTTCGCGACGCAGGCGTGCCCATCACGGCGACCACGCGTTTTACTCCGGTGGCGTTTTCGGGCCGCTGGCATGTGATCGAAGCCTATCCCAGCGCGCTCTTTCCCGGCTGTGCCGGTCAGACCTGGGAAGCGGCCACGGCGGAGGCCCCCGCACGGCTGACGGTGCGCTGTGGTGCGGCTGTGGCGCTGGACGTGCCGCTGGCGGTCAATCCGCGCGGGGTGCTGCAGGCGGGCAGCTCTGATCTGAACAGGGCAGACCGGGCGCTGTGGGTCATGTGGATGGATGAGGATGCGCGCACGGCGGTGATCGGCACGCCGGGCGGCGAGATGGGCTGGATCGTGAACCGCACGCCGGACCTGCGCGGCGACAGGCTGGCCGCGGCGCGCGAGATCATGGATTTCAACGGATACAATCTGGCGGCACTGCCACGGGGGGCACAATGACCAAAACGGCGGCAATCATCGGCGGGGGCGTGATCGGCGGCGGCTGGGCCGCGCGCTTCCTGCTCAATGGCTGGGACGTGCGGGTCTGTGACCCTGACCCGGAGGCAGAGCGCAAAATCAGCGAAGTCCTGGGCAATGCGCGACGGTCGCTGCCGGGGCTTTGCGATGCAGCACTGCCACCCGAGGGGCGTCTGAGCTTTGTGCCGCACATCGGGGAAGCTGTGGAGGGCGCCGACTGGGTGCAGGAGAGCGTACCCGAACGGCTGCAGATCAAGCTGGACGTCTATGCGCGCATCCAGGCGGTAACGGGCGGTGAGGTGATCATCGGCTCGTCGACATCCGGGTTCAGGCCGTCGCAGCTGGCCGAAGGGGCAGCACACCCCGGTGCTATCATGGTCTGCCATCCGTTCAACCCGGTGTATCTGCTGCCCCTGGTCGAGTTGGTGCCGACCCCGGCGTCCAGCGACGCACAAGTCGCCACCGCGCGCGAAACCATCACGGGTCTGGGCATGTATCCGCTGCATCTGCGCAAGGAAATCGACGCCCATGTGGCCGACCGTTTTCTGGAAGCGGTCTGGCGCGAGGCGCTGTGGCTGGTCAAGGACGGGATCGCCACCACCGAGGAGATCGACAACGCGATCCGCTATGGGTTTGGCATCCGCTGGGCGCAGATGGGCCTTTTCGAGACCTACCGCGTGGCGGGGGGCGAGGCGGGGATGAAGCATTTCATGGCCCAGTTCGGGCCTGCGCTGAAATGGCCCTGGACGCGGCTGATGGATGTGCCGGAATTCACCGACGAACTGGTGGATCTGATTGCCGGGCAGTCGGATGCACAGTCGGGCGCGCACAGCATCCGCGACCTGGAACGTATCCGCGACAACAACCTGGTGGCCATGATGCGCGCGCTCAAGGCGCAGGACCAGGGGGCCGGTGCGCTGATCAACGCGCATGAGGCGCGGCTGCGCACTGGCACGGTGCTGGCCGCCCGGTCTGCCGAGATCGACGACCCGTCGCAGCCGGTGATGACCATTCACCGCGCCGTGCCGATCGACTGGACCGATTACAACGGGCATATGAACGAGGCGCGGTATCTGGATGCCTTTGGCATGGCCACGGACCGGTTTATGGAGCTGATCGGCTGTGATGCCGGCTATATCGCGGCGGGTGGCAGCTATTTCACCGCCGAGACGCATATCCGCCATATCGATGAGGTGCATGCCGGTGCCCGGATCACCGTGCAGACACGTGTGCTGGCGGGGGGCGGTAAAAAGATGCACCTGTGGCACGAGATGTATGAGGGTGACCGGCTGCTGGCTACCGGAGAACATTTTCTGCTGCATGTGGATCTCGCGACGCGCCGCTCGGCCCCGGCGGGTGCGGCGGTCGATGCAGCCCTGCGCCGCTTTGCCGAGGCCCAGGCCGGTCTGCCACGCCCCGAAGGGGCCGGTGCGGCCATCGGGGGCGGGCGGTGAGGCATGTGCTGATCACCGCCGGGGCCTCGGGCATCGGGCGGGCCATGGGCGAGGCCTTTGCCGCGGCAGGCTATGCTGTGGCTGTCACCGATGTGGACAAGGCCGCCCTGCGCGCCTGCCCGGACAGCTGGGCCTGTTACCAGGCGGATGCCACGGATGAGGCCGCGATGCGCGGGATCATCGGGGGCATGGGCGCGCTTGATGTGCTTTGCGCCAATGCAGGGATTGCGGGGCCAACGGCACTGGTTGAGGATATCGATGTAACTGACTGGCAAAGATGTATTTCTGTCAATCTGGAGGGCGCGTTTCTGGCCGCGAAACATGCCATTCCCGCGATGAAGCACGCAGGCCGGGGCGCGATTGTGCTGACCTCGTCCACGGCGGGGCTGTACGGCTATCCCAACCGCGCGCCCTATGCGGCGGCGAAATGGGCGGTGATCGGTCTGATGAAAACCCTGGCGATGGAGCTGGGCCCCTTTGGCATCCGCGCCAATGCCATCTGTCCCGGCGCGGTCGAGGGGCCGCGCATGGAGGGCGTGCTGGCGCGCGAGGCTGCCGCCAAAGGCATGACGCGCGATGCGGTCTATGCGGGCTATGCGGCGGGCACATCGATGAAACGTTTTGTCACCCGCGAGGAGATCGCCGGGATGGCGGTGTTTCTGGGCTCGGAGGCGGCGCGCAGCGTGTCGGGCCAGGTGATTGCAGTGGACGGCCATACGGAAAACCCTGACCCCAAACCGTGATGCGCTCTGGCGCAGGGCGGGAAATTGCGCCATGACGCGCCCATGCAGGCGTTTTTTTCAGATCTCTGGGTGATCGCGGCGATTGCGGCGGCGGGGTTTCAGACCCTGCGGTTCATGCTGCAGAAAGTGCTGTCCACGGCGCTCCTGAGCCCCACGGGGGCGACATTCGCGCGGTTTTTCTACTCCGCACCGCTGATCGCGCTGGGGATCGCCTGTTATCTGGTGGCGACGGGCCAGCCGCTGCCGGCGCAGAACGCCACCTTCTGGGCCTTTGTGCTGGCGGGCGGTGTGGCGCAGATCACGGCCACCGTTTTTGTAGTCACCCTGTTCAAATCGCGCAGTTTTGCCGTTGGTGTCACGCTGATGAAGACCGAGGTGATCCTGTCGGTGATCATCGGGCTGGTGCTGCTGGGCGAGGGGGTCAGCCTGCCGGCCTTTGGCGCGATTGCGCTGGGGCTGGTGGGGGTGCTGCTGCTGTCGACCCCGCCGCAGGTGCGCGGGCTGGGTCTGGCGGAAATGCTCAACAGGGGCGTGGCACTTGGGCTGGGCTCGGGCGTGCTTTTTGCGGTGTCCGCGGTCTCTTATCGGGGGGCCTCGCTGGAGCTGGATGCTGCCGATCCGGTGGTGCGCGCAGGCGTGACGCTGGCGGCCGTGACGGGATCGCAGATGCTGGGCATGGCGCTCTGGCTCTGGGTGCGCGACCGGCCCCAGATCGGGGCGGTCTGGCGCGCGCGGCGGGTCGCGGCCTGGATCGGCATCATGTCGATGGGCGGCTCTTTCGGGTGGTTTCTGGCCTTTACCCTGCAGACGGCCGCCTATGTCAAAGCAGTGGGTCAGGTGGAGCTGATTTTCAGCCTGCTGGCCTCTGTGCTGTTTTTCGGCGAGCGCAGCACCGCGCGCGAACTGGCGGGTATGGCGGTGCTGGTGGTGTCGATCCTGACGCTGGTGCTGGTGATCTGACGGTTCAGTCCGGCATTGGTCTGCCGTGCAGACGCAGAAACAGGCTTTCTTCATCGTTATTGCGGAAATAGGGCACAGAAGCGGGCGGGGTCCGGTCGGTCACCCGTGCTTCGGTCTCTGCCAGGACCACCTCTGTGATAAAGGGCATGTCAAAGCCGCGCGCCGCGTCCAGCGGGATCCACTGCAGATGCGTCAGCTCGTCCGAGGCGGCGGAGAAATCATCGGGATCATTGGCAATCGCCCCGGCATCCACCAGGAAAAACCGCGCGTCAAAACGGCGTGGGCGCCCCGGCGGGGTCAGGGCGCGGAAAACAAACTGCAGGGATGACGCATCCGGCAGATGCCCGGTGGCGGCAAACCCCGACCAGTCGTCCGGCGCGTGCCCGGGCCAGGCACCGGGGGTGCCCAGCACCAGCCCGGTTTCTTCCCAGAGCTCGCGTATGGCGGCCACGGTCAGGGCATGGCTGATGTCTGCTGCACTGTGATCCGTCAGCCGCTCTGCACAGGGTGCGGGCAGGGGGGCGGCCAGCGGAATTGCGGCATCTGCGGCGTCCACGGCCCCGCCCGGAAAGACGAATTTGTTGGGCATAAAGGCCGCTTTGGCCCCGCGCTGTCCCATCAGGATGCGCGGACGCGTGTCGCGGTCGCGCAGCACGATCACCGTTGCCGCGTTGCGTACAGCCGTTTTGTCAGGTGGTGCTGCTGTGGTCATCTGCCCTGCCTTTTGCGCCGGGCCGCGCGGTTCAGGCAGGCGCGCCGAAACCGCCCATGCCCCGTGCCCACTGATAGCCGACAATCGCGCCTTTCAGTCTGGGCAGAAGATAGAGCGACAGGGCAACACAGCCAATGGCAAAAATCGTGAACAGCACCAGCGGCTCGGGCCGCCACCACACAAAGGCGAGATGCAGCAGGGGGGCCATCAGATGGCCGACAAAAAGGATGGTCAGATAGGCCGGTCCGTCATCTGCGCGGTGATGATGCAGCTCTTCGCGGCACACCGGGCAGCTGTCATTGACCTTGAGGTAGGATTTCAGCAGCGGTCCGTTGCCACAGTGCGGGCATTTGCGCCGCCAGCCCCGCAGCATGGACTGTCTGGTGCTGCGCTGTTGCGTCGTTCCGGCACTGGTGTGCGGTGCGCGTGTCAGGTCGTCGTGGGGTGTGGCTGAGTCGGACATCGGATGTTTCCTGCAAGATTGCGCCCTGTCTGCGCCATTCCGTCCGGCGTGAAAAGGTGGCGACCGGTCGCTGCGGCGGGATGTCGCGAAGAAAAACCTCAACTTTCTGCGACGGAAAGTGCCCGACCCAGCGTTTTACCTCATGTCCGGCCCGAAAAAGGGGCCGGTCAAAACAGATTAATGAGGAGACGACCCATGAAATATACAGCCTTTATCGCGATCATCCTGGCCGGAGCCGTATCCGTTACCACAGGCGTTGCCATGGCACGTGACGGCGGCGACCGCGAAGCTGCAGATTTTGAAACGCTGGACACCGATGGCGATGGCCAGATCACCCGGGCAGAAGCGGATGCCCTGCGGATCGCGCATATGTCTGAGGCAGATACAGACGGTGACGGGTTCCTGTCGCAGGCCGAGATCGAGGCGCGTGGTGCTGAGCGGATGCGTGACCGGTCTGCCCGGATGATCGAGCGTCTGGATGCGGATAAGGACGGGAAACTGTCGATGGAGGAACTGACCTCGTCCGAACGTGCGGACCGCCGGTTTGAGCGTGCTGACAAAAACGGTGACGGTGTTGTTTCCAAAGAGGAATTTGAGGAAGCCCGCGCGAATTTCCGCGGCAGGCACAAGGGCAAGGGCCGCAACGGCAACTGACGCCGGCTGATGTCGGGGCGTGGCGCGGCTTGAATGCCGCGCCGGGTCCTTTTAACCCTGACGGGAATGAGTATGCCGCGGGACGCCCTTACGACAGTGTCGGACGATGCTTTGCTGCTGCTGTATGCGCGGGGCGACGGTGCGGCGGCGCGCGAGCTGACCGGGCGGCTGCTGCCGCGGGTCTGGAACCAGGCGCGGCGCATGCTGGGCGATCAGACAGAGGCAGAGGATGTGGCACAGGAAGCGATGATGCGATTGTGGCGGATGGCGCCGGACTGGGAACAGGGGCGCGCGCAGGTCAGCACCTGGATTTTCCGGGTGACGGCAAATCTGTGTACGGACCGTCTGCGCAAACGGCGTGTATCGGCACTGGACGAGGTCGACGAGCCGCGCGATCCCGCACCGGGCGCCGAGGCGCGGCTGCAGATGCAGGCGCGTTCTGATGCGTTGCAGGCCGCCCTGGACAGTCTGCCCGAACGCCAGCGCCAGGCCGTGGTGCTGCGCCACATAGAGGGGCTGGCCAATCCTGAGATTGCTGAGATCATGGAGATCAGCACCGAGGCGGTCGAGAGCCTGACCGCGCGGGGCAAACGAACGCTGGCCGCGGCACTGGCCGACAGGCGTGCGGCACTGGGGGTTATGAATGATGACGGATGACGACAAAGCCATGGCTGTGCTGGATGATCTGTTGCGCGATGCTGCCGAAAAACCACCTGCACCGCCCGCCGGGCTGACGGCGCGCGTTCTGGCGGATGCCGACCGGGTTCAGCCGCAAGCCGCCCGGCCCGAACGCCGTTTGGGCGCGCGGGGCGGGTCTGCCCGCTGGCTGCCGGGGGGCTGGCAGGGGCTGGGCGGTCTGGTGGCCGCGACCTGTGCGGGGTTCTGGATCGGGATCAGCCCGCCGGAAGTGCTGCCGGACACAGGGGCTGTGCTTTTTGGATATGAGACAGTGGACAGCAGCGGTTTTGCCACCGGTGCTGATGGATTTGGCTGGGATGCGGAAGAGGGTTAGGCGATGACTGAGGAACGCGACACTGCAGCTGCAAAGCGCCCGGGCCGGTGGCTGAAACCTGCGCTTTTTGTGTCTGTGGGCATCAACCTGGCCTTTGCGGGCATGATGGCGGGGGCGTTTATGCGTCACGGTCCGGACCGGCGTGCGGGCCCGGGGCCCGACAGTTATGCCCGGCCCTATATGAGCGCGTTGCCCCAGGAGGCGCGGCGCGAGATGTTCCGCAGCCTGCGTGATGCGCGCGGCAAGGGGTTTCCCGACCGCCAGGCCCGGCGCGCGCTGTATGGCGATGTGCTGGAGGCCCTGCGGGCAGAGCCCTTTGACGCGGCAGCCCTGGAGCAGGCCGCGCAAAGGCAGGCCGGCAGCGGTGTAAAGGTGCTGGAAACAACCCAGGCTGCCTGGATCGGGATCGTCTCAGGCATGTCGGCGGCAGAACGCGTCGCTTATGCCGCCCGCATTGAGGAGGCGCTGAAACGCCGCCCGGGTAAGAAAAAGCAGTAACCGCTCAGGCGGCGGGGCGGGCCAGATTGATCTGGTTGCGGCCCTGGATCTTGGCCTCGTAGAGCGCTTTGTCTGCGGTATCGAGCAGATAGTTTGCATCGCGGTCCATGGCCGGAAGCTGTTTGCCCTGCAGACCGCCCATGGTCACACCGATGGAGACCGTGACGCTGATTGGTTCGGAAGCGCCGGGGATTACAAAACTGGTCCCCCCGATTTTCCGGCAGAGCCGCCGTGCTGTGGCACGGGCCTCGGGCAGCGGGGTGGCGGGCATGACGATCAGGAATTCCTCGCCACCGATACGGGCCACCAGATCGACGCCGCGCAGGTTTTCGCGCAGACGCCGGGCGGCCTCGACCAGCACGGCATCGCCCGAGGCGTGGCCATAGAGGTCATTGATCCGCTTGAAATGGTCCAGATCGGCGACCATGACTGCAAAGCTGCGGCCCGTGGCGGCAGAATGCTCGGCCACACGCGCCAGATGCGGCATCGCATAGCGGCGGTTGTGCAGCCCGGTGAGCGGGTCGGAGACCGCCGCCTTGAGGCCTGTGCGCACGGTGGCGCGCAGCTGATCGGCAATGCGCTTGCGGCGCATCATTGCTTTGACCCGCAGGGACATTTCCTTTTTGTCGAAACCGTCCGTCATCAGATCGTCGGCCCCCAGATCGAGCGCATAGGCCCCCAGACCTGGATCAGGCCGCGGCTGCATCACCAGAATACCGGCATGGCGGGTAATGGCGGTGGCACGGATGGCGGCCAGCAGGCGCAGAACCTCGCCGCTGTGACTGTCGTCCTCCTCGAGGATCAGAATAAAGACATCGGGCACTTTGCCGGGGGTCAGATCCCGCAGGGCCGTTTCGGGCGCAGACCAGCTCAGGCTGGTGCGCAGTGCCGGGCGCAGCTGGTCCATGATGTGGCCGATGGGCGCGCTTTCGGCACCGACGATGACCGCCTGTCCGGGCGGGCCGAAATCTGCCGGATCCTCGGCAAACCCCAGCGCGCGCGAGGTGTCGTCGCGCATGCGCCATTCGGCGGCGGTGTTGTGCGCACGGATGAGGCTGCGCACACGCGCCAGCAGCAGCGTGTCGTCAATGGGTTTGAGCATGACATCCTGCACGCCCGCCTCGAGCGCCTGCAGCCGCGTGTCCGCGTGAGGGCGACAGCCGATGACCATCATCGGAATCGCCCGTGTCTGCGGGTTCTGCTGCAGCTTGCGGCACAGATGGGCTGCGTCGCAGTCCGGAAGGGCCATGGCTGAGATCACAAGGTCAGGGTCATGGCGGAGCGCCGCCACACAGGCTTCATCTGCTGTAGAGGCCTGTATTACCTCGTAAAATGCCGAGGCGAGTTTGACTTTAAGGACGATGCGGTTTGTTGAGATTGCATCAACGATGAGGATTTTGCCCTGCACGCGCTCTGGTATCCTTGTACTGGTAACTTTCGTTGTTCGACAATGCCGCGATATTGGTTAACAATTGGTTTCCAGTTTTCTTAAAACGGTTCGTACTGATGGTCTATACGCAGGATTCTGCCGAGACGCTGGCGCTTCAGGTTCTGGGCTGGCTAGCCGGCAATGATGAGCTCCTGCCGGTCTTTCTGGGATCAAGCGGGGCCTCGCGCGAGGATCTGCGCGCGGGCGCAGGTGATCCGGCCTTTCTGGGTTCGGTTCTCGACTTTGTGATGATGGATGATGCCTGGGTGATTGCCGCCTGTGACGCGCTGACGCTGCGCTATGACAGTCTGATGCAGGCGCGGATGGCACTGCCGGGCGGGGAACAGGTGAACTGGACATGAGTACCGTCAGAGGGGTTATTTTCGACAAGGACGGCACGCTGTTTGATTTTGCCCGCACCTGGGAGGCCTGGGCGCAGGCGCTGCTGCAGCGTCTTGCCGGACCGGAGGGCGATGCAGCCGCACTGGGTGCCTGCATCGGGTTTGACACTGCAACGGCGCGGTTTGCGCCCGACAGTCTGGTGATTGCGGGCACCCCGGACGAAATCGCCGAAGCGCTGGCGGCGGCTCTGCCTCACATGAACAGGGTGCAGATCGTGGCGCTGCTGAATGAGGAGGCAGCACAGGCCCCCCAGGCCGAGGCCGTTCCGCTGGTGCCCTTTCTGTCCGGTCTGCGGGCAGGGGGGCTGATGCTGGGGGTCGCCACGAATGATGCGGAAACGCCCGCACGGGCGCACCTGCAGACTGCCGGTGCGCTTGATCTGTTTGACTTTGTCGTCGGGTCGGACAGCGGGCACGGGGCCAAACCCGGACCGGGTCAGCTGCTGGCGTTTTGTCAGACGACAGGGCTGGAGCCCGGCGAGGTGCTGATGGTCGGCGACAGCACCCACGACCTGCTGGCAGGGCGTGCTGCGGGCATGCGCGGTATCGGTGTGCTGACCGGTATGGCCACGGCGGACACGCTGGCACCACATGCGGTGGCTGTGTTTGACAACATCGGTCATCTGCCCGCCTGGATCGCCGCACAGGGCTGATTTCGCGGCGGCAACTGCCGAAAACGACCCGTTGCGTCGCGTTTGAGACGGCTGGCGCGCGTGGGACGGTGCCTTCTGAACCCCCGGACCGGCAACAGAAGGCGCAGAGTTATGGCAGACGCACCCGCAAAACGGCGTGGCAGAACAGGTGGACGGGCCGGGGCTGCAACCCGGCGCGGGACGGCCGTGATCGAACAGATGCCCTGGAACCCGCCGGTGAACACTGACAAGCCGGTTGAGCCGCTCAGCCCCGAGGGCGTGGCGGCGGTGCACGACGGGGCCATGCGCATCCTCGAGGAAATCGGTGTCGAGTTCCTGAACCCCGAAGCGGTTGAAATACTGCGCAAAGCAGGTGCGGATGTGAACGGCGAGAACGTGCGCATGGGGCGCGATTTCGTCATGGAATGGGTGGGCAGGGCACCTGCGGCGTTTACGCTGACCCCGCGCAACCCTGACCGCACGATCACCGTGGGGGGGAACAATCTGCTCTTTGGCAATGTGTCCTCGCCGCCGAACTACTGGGATATGGCGCTGGGAACCAAGGTGCCGGGCACGCGCGAAATGTGCGCGAACCTGCTGAAGCTTACACAGTATTTCAACTGTATCCACTTTGCCGGGGGCTATCCGGTAGAGCCGGTGGACATCCATGCCAGCGTGCGCCACCTCGATGTGGTCTATGACAAGCTGACGCTGACGGACAAGGTGATGCACGCCTACAGCCTGGGCAAGGAGCGGGTCGAGGATGTGATGGAAATGGTCCGTATCGCGGGCGGTCTGTCACATGAGGAGTTTGACGCAAGCCCCCGGATGTACACGAATATCAACTCAACCTCGCCGCTGAAACATGACTATCCGATGCTCGATGGCTGGATGCGTCTGGCGCGGCGCGGCCAGGGCCTCGTGGTCACACCCTTTACGCTGGCGGGGGCGATGGCACCGGTGACGATGGCCGGTGCGGTGGCCCAGTCGCTGGCCGAAGGGCTTTGTGCAATTGTGCTGGCGCAGATCATCCGCCCGGGCTGCCCCTGTGCGATTGGCACCTTTACCTCCAACGTCGATATGAAATCCGGGGCCCCCGCTTTTGGTACGCCGGAATACATGCGCGCGACACAGATGACAGGACAGCTGGCGCGGTTTTACGGTCTGCCGATGCGGTCATCGGGCGTCTGTGCGGCGAATGTGCCGGACGGTCAGGCGATGTGGGAGACTTCAAACAGTCTGTGGGCGGCGGTGCAGTCGGGCACCAATATGGTCTATCACGCGGCCGGATGGCTGGAGGGGGGGCTGATCGCCAGCCCGGAGAAATTCATCATGGATTGCGAGATTCTGCAGCAGATACAACGCTATATGGACCCGGCGATCACCGCCACAGGCCCCGATGAGATTGCGCTGGATGCAATTAAATCGGTGGGGAACGCCGGGCACTTCTTTGGCATTCAGCACACCCAGGACCGCTACACCACGGCGTTTTACCAGCCATTCCTCAGCGATTGGAAAAACTACGAAGGATGGGAGGCCGCGGGCGGCGTCTGGACGCCGGAACGGGCGCATGTGATGTTCCAGGAGATCATCGGCAGCTTTGAGGCACCGCCCATGGATGTCGCAATCCGTGACGAGCTGCGCGACTTTGTGGCGCGCCGCAAATCGGAAGGGGGCGCCCCCACCGATTTCTGACCCCGGGGCCATTTGATTAGAATTGCCGGTGTTTGGTGAATGTTAAGAGCTTTCGCCCATGGTATGCGCTGTAAAAAGGGTATGAGGGTGTCATGCACGGACTCGTGAACCGCGCGATCCAGCGCTTTGTGACGGACTGTTACGGTGAAGCTCAGTGGCGTGCTGCCATCAAACGCGCGGATGTGGGCGTTACCGAGTTTGAGGCCATGCTCACCTATGAAGAAGAGCTGACGACGCAGGTGCTGACTGCGGTCAGTGATGTTCTCGACCGCCCCTATGAGGAACTGATGGAGGACATCGGAACCTACCTGGTGTCGCATCCGAATGTCGAGGCGCTGCGCCGCCTGTTGCGGTTTTCCGGCGTAGATTTCACCGATTTTCTGCATTCTCTGGACGATCTGCCGGACCGGGCACGCCTGGCGGTATCCGATCTGGAACTGCCCCGCATCACGCTGAAAGAGCAGGGGACGGGCTATTACCGTCTGAGCGTGCAGAGCCGTATTCCCGGGGCAGGTCATCTGTTTACCGGTGTGCTGCGCGCGATGGCGGATGACTATGGCGCGCTGGTTTTCCTGGAACATCAGGGGTCGGAGAACGGCGCGGAAATCGTCGGTGTCTCGCTGCTGGAAACCGAATTTTCCGAAGGCCGTGGTTTCCACCTGGGGGCACGCGCCGGATGACGCAAAGCCCTGTTTTCCAACAGATGCTGGACGTGCTCTGTCCGATGCATCTGGTCCTCGACTGCGAGGGGCAGATCGTTGGGGCCGGCCCGACGATGCGCAAGCTCTTTGACGAAGCTATGCTGTCAGGTGCTGCGTTCTTTGACATCTTCACCATCCGGCGCCCTCGCGAAATCACGGATATGCAGGGGCTTTGCGCAACTGCAGGCACCCGGATTTACGTCATGTACCGCACCGATCCGCCCCGTGAGCTAAAGGGCATTCTGGTGCCGGGCCCGGAAAAGGGGCAGGTGACGCTGAACCTGTCGTTTGGTATTTCCGTGGTCGAGGCCGTTCAGGAATACGAACTCACGGCGCGCGACTTTGCCGTCACCGATCTGACAGTTGAGATGCTCTATCTGGTCGAGGCCAAATCGGCGGCCATGGAAGCATCCCGTCAGCTGAACGAACGCCTGCAGGATGCGCGCGAAGAGGCCGAGGAGCAGGCCGTTACCGATGTGCTGACCGGTCTGAAAAACCGCCGGGCGATGGATATTGATCTGGAACGTGCATTGTCCTCTCTGGAGGACGTGGCGCTGATGCATATTGATCTCGACTACTTCAAGGATGTGAATGACACCTTCGGCCACGCTGCCGGTGATTTTGTGCTGCAGGAAGTTGCCCGTGTGATGAAAGAGGAAACCCGCAGCACAGACACAGTGGCGCGGGTTGGCGGCGATGAATTCGTCGTTCTGATGCGCAATGTCCGTGAAAACACTGTGCCGGTCCGGGTGGCAGAGCGCATCATCAAAAGGCTGGATGCGCCCATCACATTCGAGGGGCATCCCTGCCAGATTTCTGCCAGCATCGGCACGGTTCTGAGCGCGGATTATACCGCGCCGGATGCAGACCACATGCTGCGCGATGCGGATGAGGCGCTGTACCATTCCAAGCACGAAGGGCGCGGCCGTCAGACCATGCACGCTGATCTGCTGGCGCAGCAGGCCGCAACCGATGCCGGTGGTGCTGCCTGACCTCGCCGTTCTGGCCGCGGGTACGCACCAGGATCTGACTGTTTGAAAGGCGCTGTCACAGGCCGCGCGGTTGCCGGGCGCGTGGTTCGTGATGACTTGGCACGCCAGAACGCCCGGCACTGCTCAGGCCTGCCGGCAGAAGGCGGGAAAAACGCCCGGAGGCTGCCGTGTCCGTCGCTACTGTTTGTTGGAGTGCAATGTTTCATGTGTTGCTGCAGCGGCTTACCGGGTGCAATTGGCGGCGATTGAACAGGACTATGCCGCTGCCCGGCCTGTCCTGAAAGGCCCGGGGAGCAGGGAAGCCTCATAGTCCAATTTTCAATTCCTGATCATTCTTCGATGATGGTAACCGTTTTTCAGTTCATGCCGGGATGTGCACAGGCTTCGCCAGGCTGGGAAACTGATTTCCGAGTGCGGTTCACAGGAAGACTATCGGCAAAGGTTTCCAGCGCGAGGGAGGGTCCGATAAATGATGGATGGCTCATTGTGCGGCAGAGCCAAGGCCAGCCAATACACCTGAACTCTTCAGATAACGCAGCGGATCACGTTGGCACGCGGATCGATGGTGGCTGCTTTCGTCCTCAAAACGACCGGTTTTTCAGATGCTGATCGTCACAGGCCACGCCTGACCGCCCGCGCGGGACGCAGGCTCACGAGGGTTCGTCAGGATTGAGCCAGCAAATGGCCTTCGCGCCGGGTCCGGCCGATGGCACCAGTTGGCACCTGATTTTGCAATCTTGCGCGAACGCAGCGCGATTCGGATGATTTGATGAGGGTGTTCGGACGCAGACTGTGTGTTTTCCTGGCGGGTCACGCTCAACAGAACGGACCTGTCAGGTACAACGGATGTGCCAAAAAGAGTTACCGCCTGAAACCTGTTTGACCATGCCGGCCCGAGGGAGGGTTTCCAAAGGTATCTCAGACGCTGAAATCACATGCCCGGCCCTCTGGAACGGATTGTGCCAGGCATGGTGTTCGCACCGGACAGGCAGGTATCTTAACGCGGCACGCCGGTTTCCAGCGTTTCGCGCGCCATATCCGCCGCCAGCCTGTTGATCACGTCGCGCGGCGTGCCGCGCTGCAGCTCGACGCGCAGCGCTGATATATTGGCCTGGAAACGCCGCGCCAGATGGTGCGGGTCGGCCTCCTGCGGCAGCTCGCCTGCGGCGCGGGCGGCTTCAAACCCGCGGGCGAACTCTGCGCACATCAGGTTCAGATAATCCTGTGAGGCATGGGCAATTTTCGGATCGGTGGATGCCGTATCCACAAAGGTTTTCATCAGCATGCAGGCCCTGCGTGCGGGATCGTCCCGCGCCAGGTCAGCATAGTTCTGAAACTGTGCCGCCAGACCCGCCATGGGCGTTTCCGCCTCTTCCATCGCGGCGCGGAAGTTTTTGCGGGACGCCTGAAAATAGCGTTCTATCGCCAGCAGATAGAGGTTTTCCTTGCTTTCAAAAGCCGCATAGATGCTGCCCGGCTTCATATCCAGCGCAGATTCCAGATCCTTGAGAGAGGTCGCGTGATAGCCTTTGCGCCAGAAGACGGCCATGGCCGCGTCCAGCGCGGCATCCCGGTCGTAATTTGCGGCACGGGCCATGTCTTCAGCCTTTCATAGCAGCCAGCTGGGCAAGGATGTTGGTATAGTTCTCCACGCCCTGAGCCCCGGTGACAAGGTGTTTGCGGTCAAACACCACCGCAGGCACCCCGGTAATGCCCTGTTGTTGCCAGAACATTTCCTCCTCGCGCACATCCTTTGCATAGCGCTGGTCGGCCAGCACCTGCAAAGCCTCGTCACGGTCCAGCCCGGTTTCAGCGGCGATATCGGCCAGCACGGCATGATCGGACAGGTTGCGCTGATCGGTGAAATGAGCGGCAAAAAGCGCTTGTTTGAGATCGTGTTTGCGCCCGGTTGTTCCCGCCCAGTGCAGCAGCTGATGGGTGTCAAATGTGTTGTGCATCCAGGAATCTTCCGACCAGGCGAATTCAAATCCCAGATCCCGGCCCAGTGCCGCCATCTGCCGGCGCGACTGTTCGGACTGCTCGGGCGTGCTGCCGTATTTCTCCTGGATGTGCTCGCGGGTGTTCTGGCCCTCCGCTGGCATCTGCGGGTTCAGCTCGAACGGATGCCAGGTGATCTCACAGGCGGTACCGGTGGCTTCAAGCGCCTGGGAAAGCTGGCGGTAACCGATGACGCACCAGGGGCACATCACGTCGGACACAATGTCAATCTGCAGGGGTTCGGTCATTTCAGGGCCCTCCGTTCGTGGCGTAATACAGGATCGTCGCCGGGTTGCCAAAAACACAGTACTGTGAGCCGGACCGCCGGTGGACAGGGTTATTCGGGCGCGCGGCGCTGTGCAGCCCCGGTGTGGGTATTTCAGGCCCCGCCCGTGAAAGCGGCGCCTGAATGGAGTTGTATTGCGGCGGGCAGCAGGGCCATGACCGCCAGCGGAGCGAGCGGTGCGTGTGCCAAAGAAGGCATCCGCGCCAGCGCTGCGTTATTCCGCGGCGGTGGCCGGTTTTCTTTCCCAGGCGAATTTCTGGAAAATCTGGTCCACCGGGGTTTTTGCAAAGTGGTTTGTGTAGTTCGACATCAGTTTTTGTGCCGCGCCCAGAATGATCTCCAGAATGTTGGTCTCGGAATAACCCGCATCCAGAAAGGCCTGAGTTTCCGCATCAGACACAAACCCGCGGTCCCGGATCAGCGCCAGTGTAAATCTGCGCAGCGCTTCGAGCTTTGCTGTCGGCAGCGGTGTTTCATTGCGCAGCGCGTCTGTGACTGCGTCGTCAACCTTCATCATCTTTGCGATGCCGGTGTGGGCGGGCACACAGTAATGACAGTCGCTCTCGACGTTGATGGTTTGCCAGACCACGGTTTTTTCCTCGTCCGTGAAAGAGGTGGCGAGGAATTGCTGGTGTGCAAAGTTGTAGGCGGCGAGCAGCGGCGGCGCGTCTGCCATTGTGCCGTGCAGGCCTGGAATGCGGCCGTTGTTTTTCAGGGATGTTTCCAGAAGCGGCCTGGCGGCTTCGGGTGCGGTTTCGATGGCGTGAATAGGGAAGGTGGCCATGATCTGTCCTTTTCTGAGAGGGGTAGGTCTTGTCTGTGGGCATGAGATAGGGAGATTTGAGTGAATGCTCAAGAATATTATTGAACGATCACTCAAATGTGAGATCGCCCGCACAGGCTGCCGGTATGACCCGAAGGGCAGCAGGACCGCGTTGGGACTTCCGGGCGGGCGCATCACTGTTTTGGCGGGGGAGCGTATCAGAGCCGGGGCGCGCGGGTTTGGGAGCTGATGCCCATCGAAAGCCGAGAGGAACGGGACGTGTCACCAGTGGAAGAAAGGGCCTGTCAGCCGCCGGCAGAAGCCCGAAGTCTTTGACAGACTGTCCTGCAGAGCCTGGTCCAAGCCATTAAAAACACTGTTTCCACGATCCCGAAACAATGACACCAAACCGCCACAATTCCTTTTTTACAGGCCTTTGGAAAACCTGGTTTCCCGTTCCGGGCGAACTTCGTAAGTGGTTAACAAACAGCAAAAAATTTAATCGTTGTCTGCAGGTTTTTGGGCCGGTACACGGGTGGGCACAAAAAGATTGAACCAGGGATACATGAAGTGAACAGAAAGATTTTTGCGAGCGGCCTGACCGCATTATTGAGTACAACAGTTATCGGAACGCAGCTGCAGGCTGAAACGGTGTCATCACCGGATATTTTCCAGATCGGGGTCTCCGGCCTTGCGATCCAGCAGGATATCCTCGTAACCGGCGTTGGTGCGCCCTGGTATCAGGATCCGGAAACCGGCGATTTCATCTTTTTTGACGAATACAGCCGCATCCTTAACGAGGAAGCCAACGTCTTTGACCCCGACCAGATTCCGACCAGCCCGATTGGCGCGGATTCGGTTGTTTCCAGCACGGCCTCGCTGACCGGGGCGTGGACTTTTGATGCCAGTGTTCTGGCGCAGGACCTCACGGTGTTCACCGATCAGGACGGCACAGAGCTGGGCACATCCGACCAGGTATCGACGTTCCGCGTGACACGTGACGGCGAAACGGTGGGCGGTGGCACCACGGGTTCAACGTCTGTGTTTGTGGCAAACAACGTAGTTGTGGGCACGCGCGGCGAAACACTCGACCTGATCGCAATCGTCGCCGGGCGCTCGCCCGGGTTTGATTTCGATTCCGGCATGCCCGGCTCCAGCGGTGTGCAGCTTGTCCTGAGCGGTGGCCCGGACTGGTTCGAGGATGCAGCCGGGGCGATTCCCGATTTCAGTGAAGTCATCATCGGTGCCGCGGACTATGAGGAATATGTCTTTGGCGAATTCACTGATGACGAAGGGGTGCGTCAGTCGGTTCCGCTCTACGAAGAACGTATCGTTGGCGCCATTACGTCGGGTGATCAGATCTTTATCAATCAGTTCGGCGCCGCAGACGGATCGTCCGAAACATCGCCGCTGCTGCCCACGGGTTCGGCAACGGTCACGGATGGTGATGATGGTGAGCCGCTGAGCAACCCGGTTTTCGGCTTTGACGTGGCAGGGGCAACAGCTGTGGATGTGGATGGGGTGGACATTGTGTTTGTCGACCCGCTGATTGCTGTCGGCTATACCTATGAGCTGACAGGTGCCGGCGAAATCCTTGGCATTCTGGCACCGACACTGGCTGCTGTGGGTGATGCGGACGGCTATCTCGTAACGGCAAACGGTGTTACTTTTCGCATCGAGCCCGGCGAATACTATGCCTTTGCAGACAATGGCGTTTTGGGCGCAGTCACATCGCTGCTGCTGTCGGACATTGATCCGTCTCTGATGATTGATCCGGCAGATGCCACGACATTTGTCGCGGGTTTTGCTTTTGCGGGTGAGGATTCGACAACCGGCTTTACGCAACAGGCGACTGTGGTGGACACGGATGTGGCACCGGTGCCGCTGCCTGCCGGCATGTCGCTGATGCTGGGTGCGATGGCGCTGCTGGGCGGTGCAAAGCTGCGTCGCCGCCAGGCATGATCCGCAGTATACTCTGTGCAACACTGCTGAGCGCGGGCGTTTTTTCGCCCGCGTTTGCCGCCGGGACGGACGGATCCTATGCTGTTGAAGGCCCGGGCAGTCTGACCTGTGACCGGGTGACGGCCCTGACGGCTGGCAGCAGCGACCAGCGCGATCTGGCGCTGTGGCTGTCGGGTTACATCACCGCACACAACCGTCTTTTGCCCGAGACTTTTGACCTGACACCCTGGCAGACGCCGTCGACGCTGCTGGCGCTGATGATCCAGTATTGTACCGCCAATCCCGGGGCCACCGCCGAGGTCGCCTCGCAGGAACTGATTGCTTACCTGATGCCGGACCGCCTGGCAGAGACATCACAGACGGTCATGCAGCGGACGGATGAAAAAGTCACCGTGCTTTATGAGCAGGTCCTGGAACGGGCCATTGCTGCCCTCACGGCAGCGGGGACGCCTGTGGACCCGCAGACCGGCGATTTCGCAGCCGCGGTGCGGCGTTTTCAGAAACAGTCCGGCCTGCCAGAGACGGGTGCCTTTGACCAGGCCACGCTGGCGCTGTTGCTGCAATAAGCGAGACCTCTGTCCGGTTGAAATCGGGCGGTTACGGGCATGTTGTGTGGTTCTCGAGCGGGCAGGGGCCTTGCTGGGGTCACCCCAAACGGTGAGCGGATCACAGCCCTGCCGACCAGGCGCTCAGACCGTTTCCAGCCGGTACTTGAGGAAAGCCGCACCGTCATAGGTCACCTCTCCCACAAACACCGCGCCCAGCCTGCCAAGCGCGCTTAGGTTCCGGCGCGAAGGCGGCAGCAGAAAGGTCACAAAAGGAATACGCGCATCCGCAATGGCAAAGTCGATCGCCTTTTTCGAAATGCGCGCGCCAAGTCCAAAAGCGTCCGGTCGGAGAACGAGGCCGTAGTCCCACTCATCTGCTTCCTTCTGAAAACCGCCCCAACCGATGTATTTTGTGTCTGACAGGATGGCCCAGTGGCCGAGACCGTCACGGTCCCAGCAGGCCTCCTTGGTGTTCACGAAGTCCCGTGCTTTTGCAGTATCCCATTCAAAGTCCAACAAAGGCATATGCGCAGCTACACGCGGGTCGGACATATGCGCGACGATGTCCGCCGGATCTGTCTGGGTCAGCCTGGTAAAGCGGATCTGGGGCATTGGTCAGCTGTTCCTGTGTGTTTGTCGTCCGCTTAGATACATCTGTGCTTCCTTCCGGACAATGGCGGATGGGGTGGGAGCGTTTCGCCAATCATCCACGCAGTCATTCGGCTGGTATATACTGCTGAATTTCGGCACCAGTCGCAGCGCTATCGCCTCATAACTTCCCCAGCAACCCATACTGATCAGGACCGCAGGGACTTTGTGGACGCCTGCGCAGTTACCGGAGCCCTTCCCCGGCGGGAAAACGGCAAGATATCTTTGATCAAAACCTTTTTTGAATGACAGCCAGAAAAGATCTCCCCCTTTGTACGACAGGGACGTGCCATAATACCCGTCATCAAAGAACTTCAGCAATTCCTATATATCGGGGAGCTGGCCGCAAGACCTTGGTATCAACGCCCATCAGCACACCCTCCCGACACCGGAACGACCCGATTCCGCGCCCAAAAGTGTGGACACAACGGATGCTAACCCATTGCGCCGTATACCGACCCATGGGCGCGTGTGGACATAAAAGGTGTAGTGAAAACAATAGTTTTGGCAGCCCGTAGGGGAATCGAACCCCTCTTTCCAGGTTGAAAACCTGGCGTCCTAACCGATAGACGAACGGGCCACTGGTGCTGTGAGCGGTTGATTAGGCAATCCGGCGCGGGGGCGCAAGCGGAAATTTCATCACCGTGCAAGAAACTTTAACACATCTGCGGTGTCAGGCGGGGGCGGCATCGTCCAGGCGCAGCTGAACGCTCTGACGCCCGCGCCAGGTGTTCACATCCAGCTTTCCTGCGAGGTGAAAACGCGCGCCGCCGTGCTCTAGCAGAGCCGGGCCGAGCGGGCCGTCAAATGCGCCAAAGGCGATGGCATCCATGGTCGGCCCGGTGCTGTCGCCAAAGCTGATCTTGAGATGTGTGTCGCCCACCCGGCGGGCAAACCGGATGGCCATATCCGCAAATGCAAAGCGTGGCGCGGGGGCACCGGCGCCATAAGGTCCCGCGGCCTCCAGCTGCTCGGTCAGCTCGACCGTCGCGGCAGCGGGCATCAAAAGCCCGTCGAGCCGCAGATCAGCCGGGCCCGCAAGGTGCGCGCCCTGCTTTTCCAAAAGCTCGCACAGACGTTCCATCGCGGCTTCGATCCTGTCTTCTGCCACGGTCAGACCGGCAGCCATCCTGTGCCCGCCGCCTTTGACGAGCAGTCCCTCGGCCGCAAGACGCTGGATCGGCTGGCCCAGATCAACGCCCGAGACCGACCGGCCCGATCCTTTGCCGATACCGTCCTCCAGCCCGATCACGATGCTGGGCCGGTTGGAGAATTCCTTGAGCCGTGCGGCGACAATGCCCACCACGCCGGGGTGCCAGCCCGGACCAGCAGCCCATACCAGGCCACGATCCAGCCCGCGCGCCTCGGCCTGCTCCAGCGCTGCGGCGCGCACCGAGACCTCGATGTCGCGCCGTTCGGTGTTCAGCCCGTCGAGCCGTTCGGCCAGGGCTGCGGCTTCGTGCGGATCATCAGTTGCCAGCAGACGCGCGCCCAGATCCGCAGCACCAATACGGCCGCCGGCATTCACACGCGGCCCCATCAGATAACCCAGATGATAGGCCGCGGGACGGGTATCCATGCGGGCCACATCCGCCAGTGCGGCGAGGCCCACGCGCCCGCGACCGGCCATGACACGCAGCCCCTGCCGGACAAAGGCGCGGTTCACACCGATAAGGGGGGCCACATCTGCAACCGTTGCCAGGGCCACCAGATCCAGCATATCCATCAGATCAGGGCCCCGGGCGCCGCGCGCGCGCAGCTGACGCCCCAGTTCCACCAGCATCAGGAAAACGACTGCGGCGGCACAGAGATGAGCGAGATCGCTGCTTTCATCCTGTCGGTTCGGGTTCACGACAGCCAGAGCCTCGGGCAGGGTCTCTCCGCCCAGGTGGTGGTCGAGAATGATCACATCCGCCCCGCGCGCGGCGGCAACCGGACCGTGCGAGAGAGTGCCGCAGTCCACGCAGACGATCAGATCATGCTGTGCCGCGAGCTCGGCCATGGCGGTGTCGTTGGGCCCGTAGCCTTCGTCGATCCGGTCAGGGACATAGAGCGTGGCCGTCAGGCCCATGGCCCGCAGCCAGACGATCAGCAGTGCCGCAGAGCTGCCACCGTCCACGTCATAGTCCGCAAAAACGGCGATCCTTTCGCGGCGGTCCACAGCTGCAAGAAACCGCGTGGCGGCCTTTTCCATGTCGCGCAGGCTGCGCGGGTCGGGCAGCAGATCACGCAGGGCAGGGGCGAGAAAGGCCGTGGTCTCCTCTGCTGCGACACCCCGGCGGGCCAGGACATGGCACAAAGGGCCGGGCAGGCCGGTCTGCTGGGTCAGTGCTTCGGCCGCACGGGCGTGCTCGGGCGCGGGGCCCACCCAGCGCCGTCCGGTCAGCGAGGTCCCGACGTTCAGAAAGCTCACTGATGCCCCCGCGCGGTCACCCGGTTCAGACGGGCGTGCGGTAATTGATGCGCCGTACCGACCCGGTCTTGGAGCGCATGATCAGCGTTTCTGTAGTGAACCAGCCGGGTTCGCGTTTCACACCGGGCAGGATGTTGCCACCGGTCACGCCGGTCGCAGCAAAAATCACGTCCTCGGTCACCATCTCGTCGCGGGTGTAGATGCGGTCGAGATCGGTCACGCCGGCTTTGGCCGCGCGGCCCTTTTCGTCGTCATTGCGAAAGAGCAGGCGCGCATACATCTGACCGCCCATGCATTTCAGCGCCGCTGCCGCCAGAACGCCCTCGGGCGCGCCACCGGCCCCCATGTACATATCGATCCCTGTCGAGGCATCGGCACAGTGCATGACACCGGCCACGTCACCATCGGTGATCAGACGGATAGAGGCACCCGTTGCACGGACCTCGGCGATCATGTCTTCGTGGCGGGGACGTTCGAGAATGCAGACCGTAATGTCCGATGCGTCGCAGCCCCGTGCCGCAGCCAGTGCCTTGACCCGTTCGCCCGGCGTCATGTCGAGGGTGACCACATCGGTCTCATAGCCCGGGCCGATGGCCAGTTTGTCCATATAGACGTCAGGCGCGTGCAGCATCGAGCCGCGCGGCCCCATGGCAATCACGGTCAGCGCGTTTGGCATGTCCTTGGCTGTCAGGGTCGTGCCCTCGAGCGGATCGAGCGCGATGTCCACGCCCGGGCCGTTGCCGGTGCCGACCTCTTCGCCGATATAGAGCATAGGGGCTTCGTCCCGCTCCCCTTCACCGATCACCACCACGCCTGCGATATCGAGCATATTCAGCTGTTCGCGCATGGCGTTGACGGCGGCCTGATCGGCGGCTTTCTCATCGCCCTGGCCGACCAGACGGGCAGAGGCGAGGGCGGCGGCCTCTGAGACGCGGGCAAGACCCAGTGAGAGCATCCGGTCCTGAAATTCGGCGTGGGCGGGCATGGGATCTTCCTTTGTTTTATGGTCGGCGTGGTATCTGTTTAGCTGTCAGCACGCGGGGGTACAACCGCGGCTCAGACCTCTTCGATGCGCAAAGCGACGGGCTCAGAGGCCAGAACACCGGTGCCGGACATGGCATCCAGCGCCTGGTGGAGCGCGTTGGCACCTGTTTTATGCGTCACGATCAGCACCGGGGCAGAGGTCTCTTCATGTCCGTACTGGCGCATGCGGTCGATGGAGACACCGGCCTCTCCCAGAACGGCGGCAATCCGGGCCAGAGCGCCGGGTTTGTCCTGCAGCGACATGCGCAGATAATAGGGCGCGGGCAGATCAGAGCTGGCCGGTACAGAGCGGGACAGGGTTGTGGCCGGCACACCGAACACAGGGCCGGTCAGTCCGCGCGCAATGTCACAGACATCCGCCATCACCGCACTGGCGGTGGGGCCTTCTCCGGCGCCGGGGCCGCGCAGAACAATCTGCCCCACGGCGTCGCCTTCGAGCACCACCATATTGGTGCCGCCGTCCAGCTGACCCAGCGGCGAGGTGTCGGGCACAAGGCAGGGCTGCATGCGCTGCTCCAGGCCCCTGCCTGTTTTCTGCGCCACGCCCAGCAGTTTGATTTTATAGCCCATATCGGCGGCGGCATGGATGTCATCGATGCTGACGCGTTCGATCCCTTCGAGCGCGATCCCGTCAAAATTGACCTGGGTGCCAAAGGCCAGAGAGGACAGGATGGCCAACTTGTGGGCCGCGTCTATGCCGCCCACGTCCAGTTGCGGATCAGCCTCCAGATACCCCAGGCCGTCGGCCTCGGCAAAGACCTCTTCATAGCTGAGACCGGCGGACTCCATGCGGGTCAGGATGTAGTTGCACGAGCCGTTCATCACGCCCATCACCCGCGTTACATCATTGCCTGCGAGCCCTTCGGTGAGCGACTTGATCACCGGGATACCCCCGGCGACGGCGGCCTCGTACCGCAGGGCGCGCCCGGCGGCTTCGGCGCGTTCCGCAAGGGCCTGACCGTGAATGGCCAGCAGCGCTTTGTTGGCGGTGACCACGTCCTTGCCCGCATCAAGAGCTGCCTCAACCGCTTCTTTGGCTTTGCCTTCGTGTCCGCCGATCAGTTCAACAAAGACGTCCACATCGTCGCGCACGGCCAGGGCTGCCGCATCGGTCTCCCAGGCATAGTCGCTCAGGGAGACGCCCCGGTCTTTGCTGCTGTCGCGTGCGCAAACGGCGCTGATCGTGACCTCGCGCCCTGTACGCGCCGCCAGAAGAGCGCCATGTCTGCGGATGATCCGCACCACACCGATGCCCACAGTTCCCAGACCGGCGATTCCAAGACGAAGGGGCTGAGACATGCGAAAATCCTCTGGTGATGTCCGTGCAAGGGGTTCTGTCGCGATGTAGCGGGTTCGGTGCGCGCGCGCAACGGGCTGATCGCCTGCCTATTGCGTCTGTGCCAGACGTGCCCGTTCTGCGTCTGTCATCACGGGGGCCCGCAGCCCGGCAGCCCGCGCCCGCAGACCAGCGGCGCGTGCCTCCAGCTGTTCAGAGGTTTCATCCTCGGCCGCGGCTTTGGCGGCTGTCTCCTGGGCCAGCGGTGTCAGCGGCCCTGGTACCGGGTAGTCGGCCGCGAGGGCCCAGGGCTCGGCGGTTTCCGGCACGTCCGGCAGGTCCGTACAGGCAGCCACAAGGCCAAAGGCAGTTATCATTGCCAGAACGCGCATAAACATCTCCGGTTTCACATCCTGTTTTGCCTGACTGCCGCGCAGGGCGCAAGAAAGCTTTCTAATGAACAGGTGTTCAGTTATCTGGTATCTATGCCCCGTACCGCAGGATCACATTCAGACATCACAGGGCCGCGCATTCAGGCGGCGGCTTTGAAGCTGTTCGCCCGCGAGGGCTATGCCGCTGTCTCGATGCGGCGCATTGCGGCAGAGGTCGGCGTGCAGGCGGGCGCTCTGTACAATTACACGCCGGACAAACAAAGCCTGCTGTTTACGCTGATGCATGATCATATGCAGGCGCTGCTGGCAGCTGTGCCCGGTGATCCAAAGGCTGATCCGCTGGCGCGGCTGGAGACCTTTGTCGCTTTTCACATCCGCTATCACCATGACCGCCCCGATGAGGTGTTCATCTCTTACATGGAGCTGCGCAATCTGACGCCCGAGAACTTTGCGGTCATCGAGGATTTGCGGCGGCGGTATGAGGATGTGCTGGAAAGTATTCTGCGCGATGGGATGGCCGCCGGACGTCTGCACACGCCCGACACCAAGATTGCCACCCTGGCCGTGATTGCGATGCTGACCGGGGTCAGCACCTGGTTTCGTGAAGGCGGGCGGCTGTCACTGGAGGACATCACCGCCCGCTACTGGGATATGGTGCGCGGGGCTGTCGGCGTCCGCGCTCAGTGAGCCGGTCTGATGAAGGTGCCGTTGTTCAGATCGCGCATGGCCTGCATCAGTTCGGCCTGCGTGTTCATCACAATCGGACCATGCCAGGCCACGGGCTCATCAATCGGCGCACCGGAGATCAGCAAAAAACGCACCCCCTCCGGCCCGGCCTGCAATGTCACCTCATCGCCGGTGCCAAACCGGATCAGGGTGCGGTCTCCGGAGAGATCGCGGATGTTCACCTCTTCGCCGGCGACTTCTTTCTCCAGCAGAACGCCCGCCGGTGTGCTGGCGTCGGCAAAGGCGGCTGACCCCTCGAACACATAGGCGAATGCGCGCCTGTATGTGTCTATTTTAAAGGTCTTTTTCACGCCTGCCGGTACCGTGATGTCGAGATACTGCGGGTCTGCCGCGATCCCGTCCACCGGACCGGTCTGGCCCCAGAAGGACCCGGTGATCACCTTGACCCGCGTGCCGTCATCGTCCGTCACAACAGGAATGTCCGCAGCCGTCACGTCCTGATAGCGCGGAGCCGTCATTTTCTGATCCGATGGCAGATTGCCCCAGAGCTGAAAGCCGTGCATCTGGCCGCGCGCGTTTCCTGCGGGCATCTCCTGGTGCAGAATGCCGGATCCGGCCGTCATCCACTGTACATCGCCAGCACCCAGCGTGCCGGTGTTGCCCAGGGAATCCCCATGATCCACCGTGCCCTCAAGCACATAGGTGATGGTTTCGATGCCACGGTGCGGGTGCCAGGGAAACCCTTTCTCAAAGTCCTGGGGCCTGTCATTGCGGAAATCGTCAAAGAGCAGGAAAGGATCAAGCTCTGTAGGGTCCTGAAAGCCAAAGGCCCGGTGCAGTTTTACCCCGGCGCCTTCCATTGTCGGCACCGCTTTGCGGGTCTCAAGTGTTGGTCTGAGAGACATTGTCATTCTCCTCATATCTGGTTGCGGCGAATGTAATTGCTTTGCCGGGCGGTGCCATCACACGTGCGGGCAGGGGTGTTGTGCGGCAATGCACATAATCACGGCGGCATTGTGCGAATGATCTGGTTCGTGCCAGGGTTGAACAATTCAATTCAATGCAAGGAAAGATAAGATGATCCGATTTCTACCCATGGCCATTGCGGCGGCTCTGGTCTCCGGCTGCGTTCCGCTCGAAACCCGGACTGTCGAACTGACGCCTGATTTTTACGATATTCATGTGACCAACGCCTTTCTCGGGACAGGGCCCGCCGCTCCGATCCTGAGCCGCAGCCCGCTGTTGCCGGATGTGGAGCGCGTCTTTTGGGAGGACAGCGGCGGGCTGGAGGACAGGGGCGCTCTGGTCGGGTTTGCGACCGACCTGAACAAAGGCGCGGACCCTTTCCCGCGGGACATCTGGCGGTGGTCGGTTTACCAGGCCAAAATCCTTTTTGATTTTGGAGACCTGCCGGACAATGCGATTGTGCGTGAGGCAATGCTGGATTTTGAGGATGTGTTTCGGCCAAACATACCCATCGACGAATACCCGCAGCGCGAAGGTGTGACAAACGGCTGTGATTTGCGGGTGAGCGAAGCGACCGAGGCGCTGGTGCTGGACCGAACCTCTGGCCTCGGCACCGACGGTTTGCTGCCGTCGCGGGCGGCGCGTCCGGATGCGTTTTACGGGCGGGGAGAGAGGAATCCGCTGGATATCACCGGCACCGTGTTTCAGTGGGTTGAGGGCAACCGCGACAATAACGGGCTGCTGGTCACCCCGGTCTAGGACTTTCTGTTTCAGCAGGACCTGAGCCGTACCTGTGCTTTCTGGATGCAGGCGCCGGTGCTGCGCATCACCTATTCGGTGCCTGAAATGCCGTAAACATCTGTCAGGGTGCGTTTTTCTGCCACCATCCGGCCGGTTTGACGCGCCCGCCACGGTTCCGGTCGAGCCAGAGCGCAAAACGGCGCAACGGGGACAACGCCAGTTTCAGCCAGAGCCGGTGGGGCCATTTTCTGAAGTCCCGGTTAAAGGGGCAGACCCGCATACAGATTGCACAGTCAGACGAAAGCTTTGCCCAGAAGCCAAAACATTTCTCGGCGTCCGATGTCCATTTGCGCACGCCTTGCAGGGCAGAAATGTTCGCACCACCGGTGTCAGGCGGGCCAAATGGCAAGGCTTTGACGGGGCAGGCATCGGCGCATTTTGTGCAGATATCGCAGAAATCGCGCACCCCTGACGGGCGCGGACTGTCATGGGCGAGCGGGAGCGAGGTGAAGATCTTGGAAAACCGCAGACGCGGGCCGAACTCCGGCGTGATGACCATCTGGTTGCGCGCATATTCACCCAGCCCGGCCTGCAGCGCATAGGGAATAACCAGGGCCGTGTCGTTCATCGAGGGCACCGCCTCATAGCCCAGATTGCGGATATAGGCCGCGACCTGCATGACAATCGCGGCCTCGTGGCTGTATTCGCGCCCTGTCGCAGCGCCGCCCAGAGCCGACGGGTAGGTGTCCACCAGGTCCCGGTCCATCTGGTGGCCCAGCACGATCACAGAGGTCAGCCCCGCGGGCAGCTTATTTGGCGCGTCCGACAGATCGCGGGTATCGACACGGGTGGCATAGTGCCAGCGTGGATCGAGCGCCGTTATGCCGCAGAGGTCCGCTTTAAAAAACTGCGCCACCTTTTTGATCTCGCGGGACATTTCCGCTGTATCATCAACCCTGACCTGATCTGGCGCGATGGGTGTATCCGCACTGATCGGCGCCTGAAACCCTTCGCGCCGCCCCTGATCGGCAAAGCGGTCGGTCATGATGTCCGAGATCAGCCACGAGGCATTGCGCAGCGCAAAATCGCGCTGGCTGAAGCCGTCCCCGCGCCGCGGGATCGCCTCCATCCGGTAAGAGGCAAAGAATGCATCCGTCTGCTTTGTGCGGACGGACGGGTCCCAGAAGGCACGGGTGAATATGTCATTGCGCTGGTGAAAGGGCGCAAAGGCATCGGTGATATGGATTCCAGCGCGGTCATCGTCAGAGTGCCGGGATTTTTCAGAGCTCATTCGTGGAGCCTGGCCGCGCCGGTGCCGCCGGTCAATCACAAAGGTCGCAAACGGGCGCGACGCGGCCCTGCAGGCCAGGGAGTGTCGGTCAAAACGCGAGGGAGAGCGACAATGAAAGTTGGGTTTATCGGTCTGGGCAATGTGGGGGGCAAACTGTCGGGATCACTGCTGCGCAACGGCACGGATCTGATGGTGCATGATCTGGACGAGGCGCTTGTTGCGGCAAAGGTCGCAGCAGGTGCACAGGACGGGGGATCGCCTGCCGCGATGATGCAGGCCTGCGATGCTGTGATTACCTGTCTGCCCAGCCCGGCGGCTTCTGCGGCAGTCGTTGAAGACATGCTGCCACACATGGGTCCGGGCAAAATCTGGATGGAGATGTCGACGACCGACGCAGATGAAGTGCGCCGCCTGGGAGAAGCCGCCATTGATGCGGGCGCGGCGGCGGTGGACTGCCCTGTTTCGGGCGGGTGTCACCGGGCGGATTCCGGCAACATCTCGATCTATGCGGGCTGCGACAGGGCGACGTTTGACCGCATCCTGCCACTGCTGACCCTGATGGGGCGGCGGGTGCTGCATACGGGTGATCTGGGCACGGCCAGTGTGCTGAAGGTGATGACCAACTATCTGGCCACGGTCAATCTGCTCTCAGTCTGCGAAGCGCTGACGGTGATGAAAGGCGCGGGCATGGACCTGGCGACGACCTTTGAGGCGATCAGCATTTCGTCGGGCACCTCCTTTGTGCACGAGACCGAAAGCCAGCTGATCCTGTCCGGGTCGCGGGATGTGAATTTCACGATGGATCTGGTGCTCAAGGACATTGGCCTCTTTCAGAAGCTCGCAGAAGATAATGATATTCCACTGGAAATCTCTCCGATGATCATCGCCATGATGCAGGACGGGCAGGCAAGGTACGGCAACCGCGCCCAGTCTGACCGCATGATCGAACGTCTCGAAGAAGCGACAGGTCTGGACATCCGCGCGCCCGGATTTCCCGATGAGCTGGTGGATGATGAGCCCGAAGAGCGCGGGTATGAGGTCACACCCGCGCGCTGAGGGTCAGGCCAGGGCACCCTCTGCCGTCAGCGTCGTCCTGCCGCCGAGATAGGGGGCCAGAGCAGCAGGCAGGGTGACCGAGCCGTCCGCCTGCTGGCCGTTCTCCAGCACCGCAATCAGACAGCGCCCGACCGCGAGCCCTGAACCATTGAGCGTGTGCACAAACTGCGGTTTGCCACCATCGGCGGGCCGGAAGCGTGCGTTCATGCGGCGCGCCTGAAAATCACCCGTGGTCGAGACGGAGGAAATCTCGCGGTACGCGTCCTGACCCGGCAGCCAGGCTTCGATGTCATATGTCCGGCGCGCGCCGAAACCCATATCGCCGGTGCACAGAATGACTGTGCGGTAGGGGATGCCCAGACGTTCCAGGATATCCTCGGCACAGCGCAGCATGCGTTTTTGCTCTGCGTCCGACTGATCGGGCAGCGTGACCGAAACCATTTCGACCTTTTCGAACTGATGCTGGCGCAACATGCCCGCGGTGTCCCGCCCGGCGCTGCCGGCCTCTGACCGGAAGCACAGCGTATGGGCGGTCATCCGGCGGGGCAGGTCGGTTTCGTCCAGTATGTCACCGCCAACCGTGTACGTCAGCGGGATCTCTGATGTGGACACCAGCCACCAGCCGTTCGTGGTCTGATAGCTGTCTTCGGCAAACTTGGGCAGTTTGTCCGTGCCATACATCGCCTCATCGCGCACCAGAACGGGGCTGTTGATCTCGGTCAGGCCGTTTTCATCCACATGGGTGTCGATCATGAACTGCGCCAGCGCCCGGTGGATACGCGCCACCGCACCTTTGAGCATGACAAACCGCGCGCCGGATGTTTTGGCCGCGGTTTCAAAATCCATCGACGCGGCCACGCCGCCGATCTGATAGTGTTCTTTGGGCGCAAAGCTGAAAGCGGGCAGATCGCCCCAGCGGTTAACTTCGACGTTGTCCTCCTCGTCCGCGCCATCGGGCACATCCCCGGCGGGGATATTGGCGATCCAGGAGAGTTTTTCGGTGAGCTCGGTATCCAGCTCACGCGCTTCTGCCTGCATCGCGGCAACTTCGGCCTTTTTCTCAGAGACCAGCGCGCGCAGACGTTCGAATTCCGCCTCATCGCCTTTTGCTTTCGCCGCACCGACGAGTTTGGACGCCTTGTTCTGTTCGGCCTGAGCGGTCTCTGCGGCACCGATTTTGGCACGGCGCTCTTCGTCCAGGGCCAGGATTTCTGACGACAGCGGCGCATCTCCACGACGGGCAAGGGCTGCGTCAAAAGCCTCCGGGGCCTGACGGATTGCGCGGATATCATGCATGGAATCGTCCTCTGGTCTGTTTTGGTCTGCGCACAGCTTATGACCTATCTTTTACCAGATCGTAACCATGGTTTTGCGGGTCAGTCCGCGGCTCCGCCCTGTGCCCTGTCCGATGCGCGCTGCCGGGCCGCCGCCAGCTCGCTGCGCACCCAGTCATTGACGGGCACTGCCAGCGCCGTGCCGTCCGCGCCGGCGCGGGCCACCAGAACAGCGCCCAGTTTCCACTCTCCTGCGTCCTGCACCAGAAGCGCGCCACCGGAGTTGCCGCTGACCACTGTGCAGTCCGTCGCGATCATGGTGCCACGGCGCGCGGGCCGGGCGGTGCAGTCAAAGCGGCCATGAAGCTGCCGCTGTGCCATCCTGTGATAGGCCATCAGTGCCACCGGGTTGGTATTCAGCGCCGTATCCGGGGCCAGCGGTACCGGAGTGGCCACATGCGCCGGGATCGGGGCGTCAAGCTGCAGCACGCCGATATCAAAGGGAAACGCCGCAACGCCACTGGCAGCCACGTATGGGGGGTATACCCGCAACCGGGATGCGGTCTGAAAAGTGACATGCGTCAGACCATTCCAGCCGATCACAAAGGCCCGCGCGCTTTGCCCCGCTTTGCGGCCACCGGCGCAATGGGCGGCTGTCAGCACCAGATCAGGCGCAATGAGTGTGCCGGAGCAGCTGGGAATGCCGGCGGGCCCCTCGAAATTTACAACACCGACAGCCTGCCAGCGCACCCGGTCAGAAGGCTCCAGCGGGGGCAGGGGTCCGGATGCCTGACCCGCAGCGGTGGCCGGGATCAGGGCACTGGCCAGAAAAACGCACAGGCCGCACAGGAGTGTTCGAAGTTCACGCATGACGGGTGCACCATGCCCGCATCGCGGCCCCTGGCCAAGGGGCAGATGCCGCAGGCGCAATATCATTCGCTCAGCGGCCACGCGCCGCCTTGCAAAGCGGCGTCGCAGACCATAGGTTCCGCCAGAATTTCGCGCCTGCCCGACGGGCTGCCAGCGACCCTGTTTTAAAGGAACCGATCACCATGGAAGCATTTGCCCAGTTTGTGCCCCTCATCCTGATCTTTGCGATCATGTACTTTCTGCTCATCCGTCCGCAGCAGAAGAAAGTCAAAGAACATCAGGCGATGGTGGCTGCCCTGCGCCGCGGTGACCAGGTGGTGACCCAGGGCGGGCTGGTCGGCAAGGTTGCCAAGGTCAAGGACGACGGTGAGCTTGAGGTCGAGATCGCCGAGGGCGTCAAGGTCCGCGTCATCCAGCACACCATTGCGTCTGTCGTTTCAAAAACCGAACCGGCGAAGTAACCGCGCCCCCTCTCCGCTGAAAAGGCGCCTTCATGCTTCAGATTGATCTCTGGAAACGGATCCTCATCCTGCTGACCTGTGTTGCGGGTCTCTGGTTGGCGGTGCCGAATCTGTTCTACACCTCGGTTGAGCGGCACAACGATGCCGCACAGGCCATCGAACTGGGCGCTGACACGCCGGAAAACCAGGCGGAACTGGCGCTATGGCCGGAGTGGATGCCGTCCGGTCTGGTCAATCTGGGCCTCGACCTGCGGGGCGGTGCGCATCTGCTTGCAGAAGTAAAGGTCCGGGACGTTTATGAAGCGCGGATGCAGGCCTACTGGCCCGAAATACGCGATGCGCTGCGTCCGGAACGTGCAACAATCGGAACGGTGCGCCTGCAGCCATCGCCCGCCGATGAGGTACATATCCGCATCTCTCAGCCCGAGGGCATGAGCCGGGCGCTGGAAGTCGTGCGGGGCCTTGCCACACCGATCCCGACCCTGACCGGTGTCGGCGCCAACGACATAGAAGTCCGTGCCGAAGGTGACGTGATCATCGTGACCCTGTCGGATGCGGAAAAGCTCGCCTCGGACGAGCGGACGGTTCAGCAGAGCCTTGAGATTATCCGCCGCCGTATCGACGAGGTCGGCACCCGCGAGCCCACGATCCAGCGCCAGGGTGCGGACCGTATTCTGATTCAGGTGCCGGGCATTGGTTCGGCTGCTGAGCTCAAAGAGATCATCGGAACCACGGCGCAGCTGACTTTTAATCCGGTTGTCAGTCGCGGCTCTGACGGTGATGCAGTGCCGGGTATCGGCAACATCATTCTGCCGTCAATTGACGAGCCTGGTGCCTTCTACACGCTGGAGGCCGCGCCGGTTGTCACGGGCGAGGAGCTGGTCGACGCGCAACCCGCTTTTGACCAGAACGGACGTCCGGCGGTAAACTTCCGGTTCAATACAACCGGTGCGCGGAAATTCGGCGACTACACGGCGGAAAACATCGGCTCACCCTTTGCGATTGTCCTCGACAGCGAAGTGATCAGCGCCCCAACAATCCAGAGCCATATCCCCGGCGGGTCGGGCATTATTACCGGCCAGTTCACGGTCGAGGAATCCACGAACCTCGCCGTTTTGCTGAGGGCAGGGGCACTGCCCGCCGGTCTGGAGTTTCTCGAAGAACGCACCATTGGCCCGGAACTGGGGCAGGACAGCATTGACGCAGGTAAGGTCGCCACCATCGTGGCCTTTGCCGCTGTGCTGGTCTTTATGTTCCTCAGCTATGGCCTTTTCGGCATTTTTGCCAATGTCGCGCTGATCATCAATATCGGCCTGATCTTTGGCCTGCTGAGCATGATCGGCGGCACGCTGACGCTACCGGGTATAGCAGGGATCGTCCTGACGGTTGGTATGGCGGTGGACGCCAACGTGCTGATTTTTGAGCGCATCCGTGAAGAGCTGAAAACCTCCAAAGGACCCGCGCGCGCGATTGAGCTGGGCTATGAAAAGGCGCTGTCGGCCATTCTGGACGCCAACATCACCACCTTTATTACGGCGGTGATCCTCTTTGCCATGGGGTCCGGCCCGGTGCGGGGCTTTGCGATCACACTGGGTCTGGGCATTCTGACCTCGGTCTTTACTGCAATTTTCGTGACCCGCCTGCTGGTGGTGATCTGGTTCGAGCGTAAGCGCCCGAAAACAATCGAGGTCTGATATGCGTCTGCGTCTGGTCAAACAGAATACGAACTTCGATTTCTTCAGCCGCTGGAAGCTCTGGCTCGGCATCTCGGGTCTGATGATGGTGATCGCATTCGCCTCTTTCATGATCCAGGGTCTCAACTTCGGGATTGATTTCCGGGGCGGCACGACCATCCGGACCGAAAGCGCGCAGCCGGTGGACATCGGCGTGTATCGCCAGGCTATCGATACCCTTGGCCTTGGCGACATTTCGATCACCGAGGTGTTCGATCCGACATTCGGCCCGGACCAGAACGTGGCCATGATCCGTATCCAGGCGCAGGACGGGCAGGAGGCGGTGACGCCCGAAGTGATCCGCAACGTCGAGGCCGCACTGAAAACGGTGCGCGAGGATATCAGATTTGTATCGGTCGAATCGGTGGGGCCCAAGGTGTCCGGTGAACTGATCCAGACGGCGGTGATTGCCGTGGTGCTCGCCATTGGCGCGGTGCTTGTCTACATCTGGCTGCGTTTTGAATGGCAGTTTGCCGTGGGTGCGGTGCTGGCCCTGGTGCACGACGTGATCCTGACCATCGGCGTCTTCTCGGAATTGCAGATCAGGTTTGATCTGGCGATCATCGCGGCACTGCTGACGATTGTCGGGTACTCGCTCAATGACACCGTGGTCGTGTTTGACCGGGTGCGCGAGAACCTGCGAAAATACAAGAAAAAGCCGCTGAACGAGGTGCTCAATATCTCGATCAACGAAACCCTCAGCCGGACATTCATGACCTCTGTCACCACCCTTCTGGCGCTGATCGCACTCTTTGTCCTGGGCGGTGATGTGATCCGCGGGTTTGTTTTTGCCATGATCTGGGGTGTAATCGTGGGTACCTACTCCTCGATCTTTGTCGCCTCTGCGGTGCTGCTCTATCTGGGTGTGAAACGGGACTGGTCCAAGCCGGATGCAAATGCCGGCAACCAATATGCCAACATAGATGCCTGAACTGCTGGGGGGCCTTCTGGAAACCGAAGGTCTCTCCTGGCTGATTGCAGGGGTTATCGCGGCGGGCCTGGTACGCGGTTTCGCAGGATTTGGCAGCGGTATGATCATCATGGCCACCGCGTCGTCGGTTTTGCCTCCGGTTTCCGCCGTGATTTTTATGATGATGGCCGAGTTGATCGGACCGCTGCCTAACCTGCGCGCGGCATGGCGTGAAGGCGCGCCGCGCGACGTGGGCCGGCTGATGATCGGAGCGACGATTATGGTGCCTGTGGGCATCTGGTGTCTGGCAAATATGTCGGCCGAATTCTTTGGCTGGATTGTCTCGTTTCTGGTTCTGCTGCTGCTTGCGATGCTGATGACAGGCTGGCGCTACAAGGGTGAGCTGACACCACGCCTGACGGTCGGAACGGGCGCGCTGGGTGGGTTTATGTCTGGTTTCGCAGGCATCCCCGGCCCACCGGTGATCATGCTTTACATGTCCAGCCGCCTGCCGATCGCCGTGATCCGGGCCAATTTCCTGCTGTATCTGCTGGCCATCGACGTGGTGATGATCGCCGTTTTCTGGGGCAGCGGGCTGTTTGTGTGGGAAATCGCCGTCCTGGGGTTGCTGGCCGGACTGCCCAATCTGGTGGCCAATATGATTGGTGCGCGGCTTTTTGACCCGGAGGCCGAGCGTATTTTTCGTATCGTGGCCTATATCGTGATCGCCGCTTCGGCTATTCTGGGTCTGCCTTTGTGGAACTGAGCGGAGCGCGCGGATGCGGCTGAACGAGATCACATTTACCGATGCCAGACCCGTCGAGGGCTATGGCCCCGGGTTCTTTCGTATCGGGGGCGAGGTGATTAACGGCGCGGTTCTGACAGGCCCTGCGGGCACGGGGGGCTGGGGCGGATACGCCGATGCGGACAGCCTGCTGGCGCTGGCGGGTCAAATCGACGTGCTCTTTGTTGGCACGGGCGCAGACATCGCGCATCTGCCGGAGGCGCTGCAGAACGCGCTGGAAGAAGCGGGGATCGGGGTCGAGGTGATGGCCTCTCCTGCGGCGGCGCGGACCTATAATATCCTGCTGAGCGAGGGCCGCCGCATCGCGCTGGCCATGCTGCCGGTCTGAGCCTGTCCAAAATCACACTTTTTTGCCCGGCGGCAATAGGTTAACGCTTGTGGAATGACACTCGTAATCCGTGATCTTTGTGTGGCCCGGGGCGGGCTGCCGGTACTGATGGGCCTGAATTTTCAGGTGGCGCCAGGCCGGGCGCTGGTTTTGCGCGGGCCGAACGGGTCCGGTAAAACGACCCTGCTGCGCACACTTGCCGGGTTGCAGCCGCCACTCTCCGGAGAGATCGGCGGGGCAGAGGACCGGATCGCCTATGCCGCGCATTCCGACGGGCTCAAGGCGATGCTGAGTGTCGCAGAAAACCTGCGCTTCTGGGCCTCTGTTTTCGGGCAGCGGGACATCGGGCCCGCTCTGCGTTCCTATGCGCTGGAAGACCTGCATGACCGGTTGGCGGGCACCCTGTCTGCCGGGCAAAAACGACGCCTGGGCCTTGCAAGGATGCTGGTGACGGCCCGCCCGGTCTGGGTGCTGGATGAGCCGACGGTCTCGCTTGATGCCGATGCGGTGTTGCTTTTTGCCAGGGCCGTACGCACGCACCTTGAGGCAGGTGGTTCCGCGATTATCGCAACACATATTGATCTGGGGCTCGAGGCCGAGGTACTGGATGTGACCCCCTTCCGAGCAACAGCAGAGACACGTGCGGGCGCCAGTGACGAGGCCTTTCTGTGACCGCGCTGCTTTACCGCGACCTGATGCTGGCTCTGCGCGCTGGCGGTGGCTTTGGCCTTGGTCTCGCGTTTTTCCTGATCGTGACGGTGCTGGTCCCGTTTGGCGTCGGCCCGCAATCTGAGCTGCTGGCCCGGATCGCGCCCGGCATTCTGTGGCTGGGCGCACTGCTGGCCTGTCTGCTGTCGCTGGACCGGCTGCTGGCGCTGGACTGGGAGGACGGCACGCTGGATCTGCTGGCGACCTCGCCGCTGCCGCTGGAAGCAGCGCTCAGCATCAAGGCGCTGGCGCACTGGATCACCACCGGGTTGCCGCTGGTGGTCGCGGCACCGCTCTTTGGTGTGCTGCTGAACCTGCCGGGTCCGGGGTATCTCTGGCTGGTGGTCTCGCTCGCGCTTGGCACACCGGCGCTGTCGGTGATCGGAACATTTGGTGCGGCGCTCACCGTGGGGATCAAACGCGGGGGGCTGCTGATGTCGCTGCTGGTGCTGCCGCTTTATGTACCCACGCTGATTTTCGGGGCAGAGGTTGCCCGCCGCGGTGCCGCCGGTCTGGAGACGACAACACCGCTCCTGATGCTCGCGGGTATTACTGCTGGTGTCATAGCAGTCATGCCCTTTGCCTCAGCCGCCGCCCTGCGGATCAACCTGCGGTGAGCGTGGCGTTTTGCCCATTGAGCGACCGGACCGGGGAGCATAGATAGAAGCCATGTCAGTGACAGACGATAAGCCAGCGATCAAACGTCCTTCGGGCTTCTGGAGCTATGCCAATCCGGTAAAGTTTCTGGGGTTCAGCGAACGTATCCTGCCCGCGCTATGGGTGCTTTCTGCTGCCTGTCTGGCCCTGGGGCTGGTCTGGGGTTTTTTCTTTACCCCCGATGACTTCCGCCAGGGCTCTACGGTCAAGATTATCTACCTGCATGTGCCCTCGGCACTCATGGCGATCAATGCCTGGTTTATGATGCTTGTGGCCTCGCTGATCTGGATTGTCCGGCGGCACCACGTCAGCGCTCTGGCGGCCAGGGCCGCGGCCCCTGTGGGTGTCGTGATGACATTGATTGCGCTGGTGACTGGGGCCATCTGGGGCCAGCCCATGTGGGGCACCTGGTGGGCCTGGGACCCGCGTCTGACCTCCTTTCTGATCCTGTTCCTGTTTTATCTGGGATATATCGCGCTCTGGGAAGCGATCGAAGATCCCGATACAGCGGCCGATCTCACGGCAGTTCTCTGCCTTGTTGGGACGGTCTTTGCCGTGCTGTCCCGATATGCGGTGAACTTCTGGAACCAGGGGCTGCACCAGGGCGCGTCGCTCAGCCTCGACAAAGAAGAGAACGTGGCGGACGTCTTTTACTTTCCGCTGCTGGTTTGCATCGCTGGGTTTGTCCTGCTGTTTTTCGCGCTGGTGCTCTACCGCACGGGCACAGAAATCCGGCTGCGGCGCACCCGCGCGCTGCTGGCCCGTCAGGGGAGGCAATGATGCCTGATCTTGGGAAATATGCAGATGCGGTTTTGTCGGCCTACGGGGCCTCGCTGGTGCTGCTTGCACTGCTGGTGCTGCTGACACTGCGGCGCGGACGGCGGGCGCGTGCGGCCCTGGAGGCTGTGGAAAGCAGGGAGAAAAAGGATGGCTAAGGTCTCTCCCCTGATGATCGCCCCACCGCTGATATTTGCCGGTTTTCTGGCTCTGGCGGGGGTCGGTATGTTTACCACCGATTCAACAGAACTCCGCTCGACACTGATCGGCAAACCGGCTCCTGCCATTACGGAAACGCCCTTGGGTGATTTTCCGCCGGTAACGCCCGGGGCCATGGCGACGGGCGCTGTGACGCTTGTGAACTTCTGGGCCAGCTGGTGTCCGCCCTGTCATGCCGAACATCCGCGACTGCTGGAAATGGCGGGGCAGGGTATGCCCATCATCGGGGTGAATTTCAAGGACGCAGAAGGTCCGGCCTCAGGATATCTCAAAGAAGATGGCAACCCCTTTGGTGCGGTGGCCTTTGACCCGCAGGGCCGTACCGCTATTGACTGGGGGGTCACGGCACCGCCGGAAACCTTCATTCTGGATGCCGAAGGAACGGTTTTGTTTCGCTTTGCCGGTCCACTGATCGGCAGCGATTATGAACAGCGGTTTCTGCCCGAACTGAACAAGGCCCTGGGCCAATAAAAAAAGCGCCCCGGAAACCGGAGCGCTTTAAAATCGTCTGGGTCTGGATCAGGCCTTTTTGCGGCGCTTCATCCAGGCAAAGGCACCCATGCCACCCAGCAGAAGCGGGAGACCGGCAGGAACCGGCACTGCGGAAATCTCGATCTGGCCGATCGCGCCAGAGTCTTCGAAATCCACGACCAGGGTGTCACCAGTGGCGCCACCGAAATCGAGCAGTGTGAATTTGTTGTTTGTGGCGCTTTGACCGGTGTCGGAATCGTTGTCGTCCGTGAGCGTGAAGCTGGCAACGATGTTGCCGTCAGCGAGCAGAGTGGCCACTGTACCTGCGGCAGAGTCGAGCAGGAACAGCTCGTCCAGGAAGATGTCGCTCAGGAACGAGAACGTCAGCACACCGCCGGAAGCCAGATCGTCCGGTCCGCCTGTTGCATTCTCCTGAACGATCAGCGCGTTGCCAAAGTCACGTACGTCGCCTGCGTCTTCGATGTTGGTGAAGTCCGATGTCAGGTCAGGGTCGTTGCCTGTGCTTGTGGTGCCGGATGCTGTGTCGAAAACAACCGCCTGTGCAACGCCGCCAACAGCGGAGATATCGGCGACAACGCCGCCGCCGAGCACGGTGCCTGCGCCCAGGACATCGCCTTCGTTGAATTCAGAAAAATCTACTGTTGCTGCGTGGCTCATGCCTGCCGCTGTAATGGCGGCTGCTGCGACTGCTGCAATTCTCAAAGTCTTCATTACTGTGTACTCCCGTGACACTGTTAAGAACATTTATGGACCGGGGCATAACTTTAATGAAACGTTAAGCCAATGCAAAAAACGGTGTACTAAACTGATGGTTGCGCTGTTCCGCAGCGTCACCTGCTCACTACATGTCTGGATTGAGTATCTGCACAGTTTTTGAGCACATTTCAGACACAATTGGCCAGAAAAAACCCCCGGCGCTTTGAGGCACCGGGGGCTGGTTCATCCGCTAAGCTACTGATCAGGCAGCCTGGGCAAGGTTCCGCAGCACGTAATGCAGCACGCCACCGTGTTCGATGTATTCGATCTCAATTGCGGTATCGATGCGGCATTTCAAAGTGATTTCCTTTGTGCTGCCGTCAGCCATTGTGATCGTGCAGGGCACTTCCTGCAGTGGCTGGATCGTATCCAGACCGCTGATCGAGACGCTCTCCTCGCCGGTCAGTCCAAGCGATTTGCGCGTGTCGCCACCAGTGAACTCAAACGGGATCACGCCCATGCCCACGAGGTTCGAGCGGTGGATGCGCTCAAAGCTTTCGGCGATGACTGCCTTGACGCCCAGGAGCGCTGTGCCCTTGGCGGCCCAGTCACGGCTGGAGCCGGCGCCATACTGCTCACCACCAAAGATCACCAGTGGCGTGCCAGCGTCCTGATAGGCCATGGCCGCGTCATAGATGGACGACTGGTTGCCATCGGGCCCTTTGGTATAGCCGCCCTCAACACCATCCAGCATCTCGTTCTTGATACGGATGTTGGCAAAGGTGCCGCGCATCATCACCTCGTGGTTGCCCCGGCGCGAACCGTAAGAGTTGAACTCACGCTGCGGCACCTGGCGTTCGATCAGGTACTGACCCGCCGGCGTGGTGTCCTTGAAGGAACCCGCGGGGCTGATGTGGTCGGTGGTGATCATGTCGCCCAGGATCGCCAGCACCCGTGCGTTGTCGATGTTGGAAATGGTGCCCGGCTCTTTGCCCATGCCCTGGAAATAGGGCGGGTTCTGAACATAGGTGGAGCTGACCGGCCAGTCATAGACTTTGCTGTCGGTGGTGCTGACGCCCTGCCATTTGTCGTCGCCTTTGAAGACGTCGGCATATTTGGTCAGGAAGGCTTCGCGTGTCACGGTCTCTTCGACCAGTTCTGCGACTTCCTGGCTGGAGGGCCAGATGTCTTTCAGGAAGACGTCATTGCCGTCCCTGTCCTGGCCCAGCGGCTCGGTTGTCAGGTCGATGTCGAGCGTTCCGGCCAGCGCATAGGCCACGACCAGCGGCGGAGAGGCCAGATAGTTGGCGCGCACGTCCGGGCTGATCCGGCCCTCAAAGTTCCGGTTGCCGGACAGGACGGATGTCGCGACCAGATCGCCCTCGGCAATTGCCTCGGAAAGTTCTTTCTGGATCGGGCCAGAGTTGCCGATGCAGGTGGTGCAGCCGTAGCCTACAAGGTTAAAGCCGATGGCATCCAGATCGTCCTGCAGACCCGCAGCTTCCAGATAGGCGGAGACCACCTGGCTGCCCGGGGCCAGCGACGTTTTCACCCATGGCTTGCGGTTGAGGCCCAGGGCGGCTGCTTTGCGCGCCACGAGGCCGGCACCGATCATCACATAAGGGTTCGACGTGTTTGTGCAGGATGTGATCGATGCGATCACGACCTTGCCCGATTCCATCGTGTAGTCCTCGCCCGCGACGGCAACCTCTTTGCCCATCGGGCGCTTGAAGCTCTCTGCCATTTCGCGCGTAAAGGCGGCTTTGGCATTGTCGAGGGCAACGTAATCCTGCGGGCGCTTTGGTCCGGAAATGGCCGGCACAATGGTGTTCATGTTGAGGTGCAGCGTGTCTGTGTAGACCGGTGCATAGCCCGCATCACGCCAGAAGCCGTTTTCCCTGGCATAGGCTTCAACCAGGGCGACGCGGTCTTCGTCACGGCCGGTGTTGCGCAGGTAGCGCAGCGTTTCGGCATCGATTGGGAAGAAGCCGCAGGTCGCGCCATATTCCGGTGCCATATTGGCGATGGTGGCACGGTCGGCCAGCGGCAGACGGTCGAGGCCCTCGCCGTAGAATTCGACGAATTTGCCAACCACGCCCTTGGCGCGCAGCATTTCGACGACCTTGAGCACCAGATCTGTGCCGGTCGTGCCTTCCATCATGGTGCCTGTCAGCTCAAAGCCGATGACCTCAGGGATCAGCATGGAGATCGGCTGGCCCAGCATCGCAGCTTCGGCCTCGATCCCGCCCACGCCCCAGCCCAGAACGGCGGCGCCGTTGACCATGGTGGTGTGGCTGTCGGTGCCGACCAGCGTATCGGGATATGCGACCTCTTTGCCGTTCTGGTCGGTATCGGTCCAGACGGTTTGTGAGAGGTATTCCAGGTTCACCTGGTGGCAGATGCCTGTGCCGGGGGGCACAACGCGGAAGTTGTTGAACGCTTTCTGGCCCCACTTGAGGAAAGTGTAGCGCTCCATGTTGCGCTCGTATTCGCGGTCCACGTTCATCTGAAAAGCGCGCGGGTTGCCAAACTCGTCGATCATCACCGAGTGGTCAATGACCAGGTCAACCGGGTTCAGCGGGTTGATCTTTTCCGCGTCACCGCCAAGGCTGATGATCGCATCGCGCATCGCCGCCAGGTCCACAACGGCCGGAACGCCGGTGAAATCCTGCAGCAGCACGCGGGCAGGGCGGTAGGCGATCTCGCGCGGGTTCTTACCCCCGTTGGCACCCCATTCCGCAAAGGCTTTGATGTCATCGGTTGTGACGGTCTTGCCGTCCTCAAACCGCAGCATGTTTTCCAGCACCACTTTCAGTGCTGCAGGCAGGTTCGAGAAATCACCCAGCCCGGCCGCGCTGGCCGCGGGTATGGAGTAATAGTCAACGCTCTGCGCGCCGACCGTCAGGGTTTTACGTGTCGATGAACTGTCGTGGCCGACTGTAATGGGCATGAAATGCTTCCTCTGGCTTGAATTGGATCATCACTGGATTGGCTGCTGAATGCCCCAAGGACCGGGTCAGATCAACTGAATTCAGCGTGCCCGCGTCAAAATGTATACCGTTGTGTACCAAAAATCGAAAGGATTCCTTCACCAGTCTCAAGAAACCTTGATTGGCGTTTCACCGATGCTGCCCATATGTCTTGGTCAGAGGCGGGGACAGTGCATCGGGGAATCACATGAAACGACTTTTTCAGGCTGTTGTCACATCATTGCTTCTGGCCGGACCGGTCTGGGCGCAGAACAGCCCGGTGGTGGTTGAACTTTATACGTCACAGGGCTGTTCTTCCTGCCCGCCTGCGGACGAGCTGTTTCATCAGATCGCGGATCGCGATGACGTGATCGCCCTGGCGCTGCACGTTGACTACTGGGATTACATTGGCTGGAAGGACGAGTTTGCAGATCCGCGCAACGCAGATCGCCAGCGCGCCTATGCCACGGTGGGGGGCCGGCGGTCCATCTATACACCCGAGATGATTGTGAACGGCACCACGGATATTGTCGGTGCCAAGGCGATGCAGCTGTCCGACGCCATCAACATGCACGGCGCGACGCCGTCACCTGTGCAGGTCACTCTGATCCGAGACGGCGACAGTGTGCGGATCAGTGCCAGCCCGCGTGCGGGCAGCTCTGTCGGCCGGTCGGTGGTGCACTTTCTGCGCTACATGCCGCGCAGAGAGGCGCGGATCACCCGTGGAGAGAACGCAGGGCGTACAATCGATTACGCCAATGTGACGCAGGACTGGAAAGTACTGGGCGAATGGGACGGTCGCGCGCCGATCACCCTGAGCGCGGACGCGGCGGGTGATCTGCCCGTGGTGGTTCTGGTGCAGGCGGGCGATATGGGCCCGATCCTGGGCGCTGCGCAGCTGCGTTGATCAGTCGGCGCGCCAGCGGCGGTGCACCCAGAACCACTGGCCCGGATCCGCCTCGACGCGGCGCGCCAGACTGTCGTTCAGATGCCGCGTCATTGTCAGCGGGTCTGTATGTGCTACGGGCGCTTCGAGGACCGTTTCAAAGCTAAGGCCGTCAGGTTTCCGGATACCGTAAAACGGGATCAGCAATGCGTCATAGCGCAGGCTGAGCTCTGCGGCGGAAAGTGCTGTCTGGGCGGGCTGACCCAGGAAATCGACGGCCGGTGCGTCGAAAACATGCTGATCAAAGAGCAGCACCAGTTGCCCGCCGTCGCGCAGATGCCGCACAAACCCCGCCGTGCCGCGCCGCCCCTGGGGGAAAACGGGGCCACCGAAAGCCTCCATCGTGCGGACGTAATGCGCGTTGAAATAGGGGTTTGCCATGTTGCGGTAGAGGCCGCCGATATTGTAGCCGCGCGCCACGAGAGCCGCGCGAACCGCCTCGTAGTTGCCATAGTGGCCGGTGACCAGAATGACGGGCCTGCCAGCGGCGCGGGCGTCTTCCAGCGCTGCGGCCCCCGGACCTTCGAGGGTATTGTCTGCAAGTCTTGTGGGGAAATCGCGGCTTGAATAGTTCTCGATAAAGGTGCGGCCCACGTTGTTGAGGCAGCGCGCGGCGATCCGGCGGTGCTCGTCCTGCCGGCGGTCGGGCCAGATGAGCGCGAGATTGTCCAGCGCCCTTGTCCGGTACCCGGCGACCGGCCCGACCACATGCTGCATGATCCATCCCACAAACCGGACCCGCACCGTATAGGGCAGCGCTAGGGCCACGCGTATCAGACCAACAATCGCGAGATTGCTGAGGTAGTGCCCTGCGCGTCTGGTGAATGGTGACTCTTGTGTGGACATGCCGGTGTCCGGACCCTCTCCCGTCTCCCGCTGACGTGCCTGGCGAAAAGGATCTGTCAACAGGGTCAGACATAAGGGGGGGCGCGGACAATCACAAGCCGGGCATGCGGTTTCGGGCCCCGTGCTCCCGGGGCAAGGGCCGAACCGCGTTCCCGTTTGTCAGGTATCAGCTGTCAGCAGTGCCGGAAAAGCGGGCGAGGGCGGTTCAGTCCCCGTCGTCCTCATCCACGATCATCAGCAGCTCACCCGCTGTCTCCATCTCACGGATGGCCTGGACGATCGCGGTCGTGGCCTCCTCCATTTCAGAGGCTTTGACCTTTTCACGCTCTTCGACGGATTCGCGCAGCTGATCCGCCATGCGCCCGGACATGTTTTCCAGAATAAAGGTCGCCGCGTCCTGGAAACCGGCCGCTTCGGCACCGGCCAGGGCGGTGACCAGAACATCCTGGTCGATCCCGCGAACAACCCGGGGGATATCGCGTGCAGCGATACGCTGGGGGATATTGCCAAAGGTAAAGATCGCCTTGCGCACCAGGTCGGCAAAACCGGCGTCGGATTCGTCCAGCCCCTCCAGCACGTCATCGCGGGTAACGGATGTGGTCGAGTTGAGGATGGCGCCCACACGCTCTACCGGGCCGCTGTCGAAGGCCTTGAGCGGTTCAGCATCGAGTTGTGAGGCCAGCGACAGGCCGATACGGTCCACGGCATCCGGCGTCACGGCGCTGGTCAGCGAAACGGCATAGGTAATGCGGCGCGCTTCAGGGCCGGGCAGGCGGCCCAGCAGATCGGCGGCATGTTTCACGTCAATCTTGGAGAGCATGACTGCGGCCACTTCGGTGCTCTCATTCTGCAGCACGGGCAGCAGTTTATCGGGCCCGAGCTGGCGCAGACGCTCCCAGGGGTCGCCATATTCGCGCACGCCTGCCTCTTTGCGCAGCCGCGCGGCGGTCTGCTTGGAGATCTTTCCCTCCAGCGCGTTCAGCGCACCGGCGATCCCGCCGCTGAAGGACAACCCCACGCTTTCAAGCTCATCAGAGAATTCGGCGACAACGCTGGACAGTGTGTCCCGGTCCACCAGGCGCATCGCGCCCATCTGCTGGGTCAGTTCTGCCTGCAGATCTTCTGGCAGATCCTCGAGCGGGATATCCGCGCCCTCGTTGATCAGCAACCGCACGACGATTGCTGCTTTTGCCTTGCGGCTTAACCGTGCCGGTGTTGCGCTGCCTGTTCCGCCCGGAAGGGTCGGGAACTGCGCCATGGGAACCATCTGAGTCATCTTTGCCCGCCTCTGTCTGTCTCGGAGACTATGGCGGGCAAAGGTAAATATATGACTGAAATCAGTAGCTGTATGTGGTCCCGGTCGCGATGGCGTTGCGCAGCGAGGTTTCGGACCACGTTCCGGCACCGCCATGGGCACGGATCGCTTTGAGCTGGGCAACCGCTTCCTGCACACGGCCTTCGGCGACAAATCCCTGACCCATATAGGAGCGCGCGAGAATATTGGCCGGGTCGGCGGCGATGGCCTGTTCATAGAACATGTTGGCCAGGGTCAGATTGCCCATCTTACGATGCGTGAAACCCATATAAGTCAGGCGTCCGGGGTCTGCCGGGTCCATCGTGTCCAGGACCTGCTGTGCGTCGTGGTAACGGCCCGCATAGGCCAGCTGGCGCACGGTCTGATAGCGTTCATCACGCTCCAGGCTGCTTTCCTGTGGCTGCACACATTTTTTCTTGTCCTCGTCATAGACCTTGGACCCGGTGCAGAAAACGGTGGTGGGCTTGGGGGGCTCGTCGCTGCCGCCACCGGCAGCAAAGGCGATGGTCGGGACGGACAGGGCCGCGGCTAACAGTAATCTCATTAAAATTCTCCTCATTAACAGTAACGGTGATCTTAGGGCACATGGTTAATGAGTAAAGGCGCACCGCAGCGGCGCGCCTTCACAATTTCGCGTGGCAGCTGATCAGCTGTTGATGCTGGTGGCCACACAGGTGCCGGAAGCTGCGTCATACACCGTACCATCCGCACAGGACATGGCCTGCGTGTCATAGTTGCACCCTTCTGCAAAGGCGAGTGCGGGTGTCAGGGCAAGAGCCAGCGCGGCGGCCAGGGTTCTGATCGTCATTGCGGGTCTCCTTTTACGAACATGAATAAACTTATGGTAGCATTGATCCACCACCGGTCAACAAAAACAGACCCAAGGGCCGGCGACAGCACGGGTCGTGCTCAGTCTTTGAACACCCGCGCAAAGATCGTGTCGACATGTTTGGTGTGATAGCCAAGGTCGAATTTCTCTTCGATCTCCGCAGGGCTGAGGGCTGCTGTCACATCCGCATCCGCGAGCAGCTCTTCTTTGAAATCCGTGCGGTGTTCCCAGACTTTGAGCGCGTTGCGCTGCACATAAGTATAGGCGTCCTCGCGGCTCACCCCTGCCTGTGTCAGGGCCAGAAGCACGCGCTGGCTCATCACCAGACCGGGGAATTTGTTCATGTTGTCGAGCATATTTTCAGGGAAGATCAGCATCTTGTCGACGACCGAGGTCAGACGCGCCAGGGCAAAGTCCAGCGTGATCGTGGCATCCGGCCCGATCATGCGCTCAACAGAAGAATGCGAGATGTCACGCTCGTGCCAGAGGGCGACGTTCTCCATCGCGGGGATCACGGCAGAGCGCACCATGCGCGCCAGACCGGTAAGGTTTTCGGTCAGAACCGGGTTTTTCTTGTGCGGCATCGCCGAGGAGCCTTTCTGGCCCATTGAGAAGAACTCCGCCCCCTCCAGCACCTCGGTGCGCTGCATATGACGGATCTCGGTGGCGATGTTTTCGATGCTGCTGGCGACAACGCCCAGTATGGCAAAAAACGCGGCATGACGGTCGCGTGGAATCACCTGGGTGCTGATCGGCTCGGGCGAGAGGCCCAGTTTCGCACAGACATGGTCCTCGACCGCCGGGTCGATATTAGCAAAGGTGCCAACGGCACCAGAGATAGCCCCGGTGGCAATCTCCTCGCGTGCGGTCTGCAGCCGTGTGAGATTGCGGTCCATTTCCGCGTAAAACCGCGCAAAGGTCAGGCCCATGGTGGTGGGCTCGGCATGAATGCCGTGGCTGCGCCCGATGCGGACCGTGTCCTTGTGCTCCAGCGCGCGGCGCTTCAGCGCGGCGAGCAGACCCTTCATGTCCTCAATCAGAATGTCCGCAGCGCGCGTCAGCTGGACGTTGAAACAGGTATCCAGCACATCAGACGACGTCATGCCCTGGTGCACAAAGCGCGCCTCGTCGCTGCCCACATGCTCGGCCAGGTGCGTCAGAAAGGCGATCACATCGTGTTTGGTCACGGCCTCGATCTCGTCAATGCGCGCGACGTCAAACTCCACGTCTCTGGCCTTCCAGACCGCTTCGGCGTTTTCCCGCGGGATCACCCCCAGATCGGCCATTGCGTCACAGGCATGTGCCTCGATCTCGTACCAGATGCGGAATTTTGTCTGAGGGCTCCAGAGGGCGACCATATCGGGGCGGGAATAGCGGGGGATCATGGGGAGAGTCCTTCATTTGCGATTGCGTCCGGGTTGAGGCGGCTCATAAACTGGCGCGGGATGCATCACAAGGCTGGAGCGGTGAAATGCATAAGGTATGGGCGGCACTGCTGTGCTTTGCCGCAGGGGGTGCCGCACTGGCAGAGGGCTGGACCCCGATGAGCGGGGAGGATATCGGCGTGGCCCTGACGGACCGCAAACTGCAATACACCAGCGCCTGGCAGGAATTCCGCGCTTCGGGCCGCACACTTTATAATGCAGGCGCGGACAGCTGGGGGTACTGGCGGGTCCAGGGCGATCAGTACCGCAGCCAGTGGCCGCCCTCTGATCTCTGGGCCTGCTACGACATGCAGCGCAGCGGTGACCGGTTGCGATTTGTGGGCCAGGGCGATGACATTACCGAGGCCGTCTATGCCGACTGAGGCGCGGGTTCTGGCGGATTTTCTGGGCCGCTGGTCGCTGAAAAAGACGATCCGTCAGGGCGACGGGCAAATGGCGGCCTTTGAGGGCACCGCCGTCTGGGTGCCGGAAGCAGACGGGGCGCTTTACACCGAGCACGGGACGCTGACGCTGGCGGGAACAGCGCCGCTGAGCGCGGAACGGCGATACCGCTGGAGCGCTGATCTGGACATATACTTTGACGACGGGCGGTTTTTCCACAGCGTGCCGCCGCAGGGCGGGCAGGCGGCGCACTGGTGCGACCCGGATCAGTATGACGTTGCCTGGGACTTTGCCGACTGGCCCGCTTTTTCTGCCCGCTGGACAGTCAAAGGGCCCCGTAAAGACTATGAAATGCACTGTTTTTACCGGCCCGGCTGACACAAGAGCCCTTGCACTGCCTGGGCTGGTGCGGCATTCAGACAGAAAGATTGTGCAACAGGAGACTGACATCCATGCAACTCACCGCCTCTCATTCCGTTCTGGCAGAGCTTTTCGGGCCCCGCGCGGGCGCTGCGCGCCTCGCTAAACAGGCCGTTCTGGTCGTCCTGGGGATCACGCTTCTGGCGGTTGCCGCCAAGATCAAAGTGCCGATGTGGCCGTCGCCTGTGCCAATCACCATGGGCACCTTTGCGGTGCTGACCATCGGTGCGGCCTATGGCGCGCGTCTGGGTCTGGCGACGATCATCGGCTATATGCTGATCGGCGCACTGGGTTATGACGTCTTTGCGGGCTCCTCGGCGGAGGCTGCAGGCCTGACCTATATGATGGGAGGCACGGGTGGCTATCTGCTGGGCTATGTGCTGGCCACGGTGACGCTGGGCGTTCTGGCCGCACGGGGCTGGGACCGCTCGGTGATGCTGATGGCGCTGGCCATGCTGATCGGCAGCGCGATGATCTATGTGCCGGGTCTGCTGTGGCTGGGTCAGCTTTACGGCTGGGACAAGCCGATCCTGGCATGGGGTCTGACACCCTTCCTGATCGGTGACGCGCTCAAGCTGGTGCTGGCTGCGCTGATCCTGCCCGCTGTCTGGAAACTGGTGGGCGACGCGCGCCGCTGAGCCGGCGCACAAACTGTTAAATTGCGAGGCGCGCCCCTGACGGGACGCGCCTCATTTCTTTTCCGGGCGGCGGCTGGGATGTGAGCCCCGGCGGCCCGTCAGTCTGCCAGTTCGGTGATCACGGTCGAGCTGCGTTCAAGCGTGCGGTGCACGGGGCATTTGTCCGCGATCTCCAGCAGCCGCGCACGCTGTTCGGGGCTCAGCGGTCCGGTCAAGGTGATGCGGCGCCGCCAGGTGTCGATCTTGTCGCCGACGGCGGTGCGCGCGTCCTGCGCGTGCACCTTGTCATGGGTCACATCCACCGAGATCCGCTCCACCGGCCAGCCTTTCTGGCGGGCGTACATGCGCAGGGTCATGGTGGTGCAGGCCCCGAGACCCGAGGACACCAGACCATAAGGCGAGAGCCCTTTGTTGCTGCCGCCATAGGCCAGCGGTTCGTCTGCCAGCAGGTGGTGGCCATCGCCGGAGGTGATGTCGGCCAGAAACCCGTCCGGGTCCGCTTCGGTCACGCGCAGCACGCCCTCGGGCGCGCCGGGGGGCGGGGCGGGGCGGCGCAGGTCCAGATAGCGCCCGGCCCAGGTGGCGATCAGATCGGCGGCGTATTCCGCGTCCTCGGCCCGGCTGACCAGGTGGTCGGCGGTATCGAGGGTGACAAAGCTCTTGGGGTGTTTTGCCTCAAGAAAAATGCGGCTGGCGTTGTCGATCCCGACAATGCTGTCGCCCGGCGCGTGCAGCACCAGCAGCGCGGCGTTCAGCCGGGGCAGAACCTGGGACAGCTCGGCGCTGGCCACATCCTCCAGAAACCCTTTTCCGATGCGGAAGGGCCGTCCGCCCAGCGAAACCTCGGCTGATCCTTTTACCTCGATCTCTGGCAGGGCGGTTTCGAAGTTATGCGTGACATGGCCTGGATCGGCAGGGGCGCCGATGGTGGCCACCGCGCGGATGGTGTCGAGCGCTGCTGCCGCCTTGAGCACCGCAGCACCGCCCAGCGAATGGCCGATGATCAGCGACGGCGTCATGCCGCGCCCGGTCAGAAAGGTGCTGGCCGCGATCAGATCCTGGACGTTGGAGGTAAAGGAGGTATTGGCAAACTCCCCCTCTGAGTGCCCCAGACCGGTGAAATCGAACCGCAGCACCGCAATGCCGATGGCTGCGAGCCGCGCGGCAATCCGGCGGGCTGCGGGGATGTCCTTGCCACAGGTAAAACAGTGGGCAAAAAGGGCGGTCGCAACGTGGGGTCCGTCCGGCAGGTCAAGCCGTGCGGCGAGGGCCGATCCATCGTGGCCGGTAAAGGTAATGCGTTCGGTGGGCATCTGGAAGCTCCTGTCTGTCCGTCCAGAGTGGGCTTCCCGCTGGCCGGTGACAAGGCCTGTGACAGCATTCTCACGCGGTCGTGCGCCAGGGCAGCGGTGCGGGCTGCAAACCTGTGTCCCGGCGGGGACAGTCATATTGCTAAAACCTCAAAGCGGATCACAGGCGCGTGTGGGGGCTTGTGCCCGCCGCCGCTGTGAACAGAATGCAGATAAGCGGATGTTTGCCGCCCGGAAAATGGCACGATACGGCGAAGGGGCCCCGATGAAGACAGAGCGCATGACACGACCGCGCAGATGGGCAGGCCCCTTGCTGGCGGCGGCACTGGCAGCGGGCGGCGTACCGGCCACGGCGGAACAATTCAGATCGCCCGATGTGCTGATCCTGGGCGACAGCCAGATTTCCTTTGGTGCGGGCTTTGCTTTTCTGGAGTTTTTCTCGGACATCATGGCCAGCTGCGCGCCGGACCGCCGCGAAAAGAAGGCGCTGAAAAAACTCGGGGATATGCGCGTGGGCGTGATCGGCGTGCGCTCGACATCGATCCATTCCTGGGTGGCGCGCAGCGGGGCGGCCAAAGGGGCCATCTGTGACGTGGACAAGAAATGGAAGGTGAACGCTGGCAGCTACGGCGTTCTGAACACAACGAAAAACCAGTTTGTGCAGATGGGGCAGGGGCGGAACTACCAGGTCTGCGAGCCGGGGCAGTCCGCCTTTGAGACGATGTTCGCGCCGGGGTACTATGATCCCAGCCTGCTGATCCTGACCTTTCTGGGCAATTCGGCCAAACGCTGGGCGGAAAACCCGGACCTGGCGCTGGCGGATGTGCGCGCGCTGGAACAGCATCTGCCGCGGGATCTGCCCTGTGTCTTTATGACAACCGCACCCGCACATACCCGCAAGGTGGAAAAGCAGCGCCTGGCGGCCCAGGCCAATATCAAACGCGCCTTTGTGCAGACCGGGAGCCGCTGTACCTTTGTCGAAGGGTCGACACCGGCGACGCTCAGGGCCAATCAGAGCACGAAGAGCTTTTTCCGCCAGCACAAGGACGGGCGGGTCAAAGACCCTTATCACCCCAACAAAAAGGGCGCGCGCAATACGCTGAAGCTGGAAATGGATAATATCTGCGAGGCGATTTTCACGGCCCTGGAGCCCAGACGCCCGCCGTCCTGAACCAGGCTCAGGCGGCGCGCTGCCCGCCGCGCCACATGATAAAGAGGCCCGCCAGCACAATGAGCGCCGAGCCCGTCAGCATATCGGGGCTGAGGCTTTCGCCAAAGACCGCCACGCCGAGCACAATGCCAAAGAGCAGGCGGGTGTAGCGGAACGGGGTGACGGCGGAAACCTCGCCCGTGCGCATTGCCTTCATTAGCGCGGTGTAGGCCAGCACACCACAAAGCACCGCAGCGCCCAGCAACAGACCGGTTGTGACATCAACGGGCACGGGTGCACGCATTTCCCACAGCGCATAGAGCAGGCCCGCGACGACGATCGCGAGGAACCCGTAGACGCCCAGAATATCAGTGCTCAGCGTCGCGGGGGCGGCCCGGCTGGCCAGATCGCGCCCGGCAAACCCGATCATGCCCAGCACCGCCAGCAGCGACAGGGGCGTGAAGCTTTCCGCCCCCGGCCGGATGATCACCAGCACCCCCGCGAGGCCCAGAAAAATGGCGCTCCAGCGCCGCCAGCCGACGGTCTCGCCAAAGAACAGCGCGGCACCGGCCACAACGACAAGCGGTGTGGCCTGCAGGATCACCGTGGCCGACGACAGCGGCGTAAGCACAATCGCCAGCACGTAAAAGAGCCGCCCGAACACTTCAAAAAAGGCACGGACACGCATGGGCGGGCCGAGCACATCCGGATGCCACAGCGCGATACCGCGCAGGCGCGCGAGACCCGCAAAAACCAGCGCGCCCCCGGCGCCGAAAAGCACCAGCACCTGGGCCAGCGGCAGGGTGGCAGCGGCCCCTTTCAGCAGCGCGTCCTCGGCGGCAAAGGCGGCCATGGCCCCCACCATCCAGAGGCTGCCGGTCAGGTTGGCGCGGCGCAGGGAAACAGAAGACTGGGACAAGGGGCATAATCCGGACAGCAGGCGCACATGGGCTCTGGCACCGGTCCTAAAGGTTCCGGCAGGGGCGCGCCACCGGCAACCGCCCGGGCATGAAAGAGGCGCAGATACCGACGTTGGGCAGGGTTGGCGCTCAGCGTCATGAAACGCCATAAAAACAAGGGAAAAGGGCTGTCGGTATCACGTCGGTAAAACGTCGGTATTACGTCGGTGCGCGGCGCGCGCCGGTCCAGGGGTCCGGTAAGGAAAAACCGGGGCGTGACAGCGCCGGGACCGGCGCGGAAAAGCGGGTGGCAGGGGGCCGCACCGGCGGGCCGGCAGTCCTGTCCGGGACTACGACCCAAGGATTATTGACACCTCTGGTTGCAACACGCGAAGCTGGACCCCTGTGGAGGGAGGCCCAGGTCTTTTTTCGCTGAGGTAATGGGAGGACTATATGACTGCTAAAAGAACTCTGGCCGGGCTGCTGCTCGGGACAATGATTGCCGGGCCCGTGATGGCTCAGGACAATATGGACAAACTGTCCAACATGCAGAAAACGGATGCGACCTTTACATTCGTGGATCAGGGCGGGGACCGCGCGGCGTCTCTTTCCGCAATCGTGGATCACATCAAGGTGCCCGACGGGTTTGAGGTGAGCCTCTATGCGGTGGTGCCGGATGCCCGGTCGATGGCCATGGCGCCGCAGGGCACTGTGCTTTTCGCGGGAACGCGCAAGGACAAGATGTGGTCTATCGTGGACCGCGACCGCGACCGCGTGGCCGATGAGGTCAAGGATTTTGCGCCTTCGATCACCTTTGATATTCCGAACGGTCCGTGCTTCTCGCCGGACGGGTTCCTCTATATCGCCGAGCGCAACCGGGTGCTTGTCTTCCCGGCGGCCGAGTTCTTCTTTGAAGGGCCCGACCCGGCGGTGGGCGTTGTCGTGCCGAAAGGCGGGCTGGTGCCGGTTGAGGAAGAGAGCTTTAACCACACCGCGCGGGTCTGCGACATCGGGCCGGACGGCAAGCTCTATATCTCACTGGGACAGCCGCACAACGTGCAGCCGCTCGACAAGCTGGCGATGTATGACGAGATCGGCATCGGCGGGATTGTCCGCATGAACACCGACGGCAGCGACCGCGAGGTCTATACGCGCGGCGTGCGCAATTCGGTCGGGCAGGATTTCAACCCTGCCACGGGCGAGCTGTGGTGGACGGACAACCAGGTCGACGGCATGGGGGACGATATCCCGCCGGGCGAGCTGAACCGTCAGACAGCGAAGGGCCAGCACTTTGGCTTTCCCTGGACCAACAGCCGCGTCGAAATCCCCGCTTACAAGGATGTGCCCCGGCCTGAGGGTGTTTCCTTTGTCGAGCCACAGCTGGAGCTGACAGCCCATGCCGCCGATCTGGGCATGCGGTTCTATCACGACGACAGCTTTCCGGCGGAATACCACGGTGGCATCTTCTGGGCCCAGCACGGTTCCTGGAACCGGACGACGCCTGTGGGCGCGCGTGTGATGTTCACCGCGCTGGATGAGGACGGCAATGCCGCCGGTGCGCAGGTCTTTGCGGATGGCTGGCTGAACGAGGACACCGGTGAGTACCGGGGCCGTCCGATGGACATCGAATTCCTGCCGGATGGCTCGATGCTGGTGTCGGACGACTTTGCAGGGGCGATCTGGCGTATTGCCTACAACCCTGCGGCCTCTGAATGAGGCGTGTCTTTGCACTTGTTCTCGGCGGGCTCATGCTCGCCGGGGGCAGCGCGCAGACCGAAACCGCCGGTGATCCGGCGGCGGGGCGCAAGGTTGCCGGGATGTGCGGCACCTGTCACGGGCGCGACGGCTATGCGACGATCCCGATTGCCCCGCATATCGGCGGAGAGCCAGAGGCCTATCTGGCCGCACAGCTGACCGCGTTCAAAAACGGCACGCGGGAACATGAGATGATGACGGTGGTGGCAGCCGGCCTGTCTGCGCAGCAGATTGCGGATGTGTCGGCCTGGTATGCCGCCCACAGTGCCACAGCGACCCTGCCCGAGGGCGTGAGTGCCGATGCAGCACCTGATGCCTGTGTGGCCTGTCACGGCGCGGATGGCATTTCGCTGGTGCCGGACGCGCCGAACCTGGCCGGCGAGGTGAATATCTACATCGACACCCAGCTCAAAGCCTTTCGCATCGGCAAGCGTCAACACGAGATCATGTCAGAGGTGGCCGCTGATCTGACAGACCAGCAGATCCGCGCGATTGCGGACTGGTATTCGGCGATCGGGCTCGAGATCACGATGAAAGAATAAGCGCCTTGTGCCCTGCGGGTTGGTATTCAGCGGTTGCGTGCCGCCCGGTGTTTCGCGCCCGGGCCAGGCCGTGCGATGCGGCACGTTGATGATCTGTCACGTGACGCCATCGGCCGGGCGTGTGGCGCTGCCCTGCGGCTCGGTGTCAGAGGCGCGCCGCCGCATGTTCACATCCATCGGTTTGGTAAAGAGCACCGGATAATCCGCATTCTGCTGTTTTGCCCGGTACATGGCCGCGTCTGCCTGTGCCAGAACCGCTTCGAGGGTTGCTCCGGGCCGGGACACTGCGAGGCCCACGGAGGGGGCGACCGTTATGGTGGTGCCTTTAAAGGGCACCGGTTCGCGGGCGAGCGTCAGCACGCGTTCAGCGATCCGGCGCGCGGCATCCTCCGGGGCCGGGCCGGTCGTAACACAGACGAATTCATCGCCCCCCAGCCGGGCCACGATATCCGATGGTGCAGCTGCCGACTGCAGCCGCTGCGCCGTGATCCGCAGGGCAAGATCACCGGCGTCGTGGCCCAGCGTGTCGTTGAGGGCCTTGAGCCCGTTGAGATCCAGATAGATTGCTGCCAGCTGTCCCTGTTTCAGGCTGCGCTGCAGGCTGTTGCTGTTGATCTCTTCCACAAGGCCTGCGCGGTTCAGGGCACCGGTCAGCTGGTCCGTTGCGGCGATGCGCCTGGCCTCTCCCAGCGCGATGTACTGCAGGTGAAAATACCGGGCCGCGATGCCGCAGATGCCGATCAGGCTGGCGGCGATCAGCAGAAAACCGGGCAGGAGCCGCTCTCTGAGGCGCAGTCCCAGTGATCTGATCTCCCATGAAATGAGGGCGACGGGCGCACCGTCCTGGCCGTTCACCATCAGACTGTCGCGGTTGACCGGCGCCTCGCGCTGGCCCGGGTAGGGGGCGAAGGTCATCGATGTAATACCGGCGCTTTCGATCAGCGCGTCAAAGTCCGCAACACCCAGGTGCACAACACCGTAGAGCACTGCGGGTTCGAGATCGGGCATCTCTTCGATGGCGTCCGGTGTGATCCAGGCGGCGGTCACGGCTGACAGCTTCCCGTTCAGGTTCACAAAGGCCGAAACAGAGAGGTAGTCCGCCGGATCGGTCTGGTTCAGGGCGGCCTGTACCGGCGCCAGCGCACCCTGGTCATAGAGCCTGTGGCCCGCCGCGCCGAGGGTTTCGTCAAAGGCGTAGGCCAGGGTGCCGTCGGGGGCCAGAATGAAGAGCTGGTCAAAGAGCGGGCTGTCAAAAGCACCGGAGCCCATATGCTCGGAGACGGCGGCATCGTCGCGGTCGCGGACGATCTGGTGGGCCAGTGTCCAGTAGGCGTAATCCTCGACCGCGAGGGTCAGCGCATCCGAGGCCTCGGTGAGTTTCAGCCGGATCAGCGCACGGGTCTTATCGTGCTCTGTCTGCTCGAGCTGCGCTGTCATCCAGAACAGCAGTCCCAGAATGACACAGGCCGAAAAGAGCCCCATGAAAAACAGGAGGATAAAGATCTGTCGCCGCGAAGCCATAAAAAATATGCCGTTTCAAAATCTGCACCCAGTGTCCGGGCGCAAAGCTTAATAATCGGTTAACCGCGGTGCCTGCAAGGCGGATCATGTTGAAAAAATTAAGAAAAACTACCTGTGGTTGAAGTATTGGCGGTATTCCGCAGGCCGTCCGGCTGCGTATGGTTTCCGGCTGGCGGGCGCGGTGGCCTCTGGTCAGCGGGCTGGCCGGTCCGGGGCCGCGCGGGGCAGGGCACGACGGTCTGACGGGGCGGGAGCCCTGTGTGTGACGCGCGCCAGCGTGCGATCCCGGGCGGGGCGGGTGCGGTCTGTGGGGGCCGCCGGGGTGCAGTGCCCTGAGGGGCTGCGCGCGGGATTGCCCGGGGGCGGCGGCGCGTGCGCGGGGCCCCGTGGCGGCCCGTGACGGGCAGAGAACCAGTGTGGGGAAAGGGGAAACACCGACGTTGCGGGGGATGTCGGCTGAGGGCGGTTGCGGGCCATAAAAACAAGGGAAACAGGCGGTCGGTATCACGTCGGTAAAACGTCGGTATTACGTCGGTGCGTATCGCGCGGTGGTGCAGGGGGTTGGTAAGGGGTTGTTCAGGACCTGGTGTGGGGGTGATGTGCGCAGAAAGCAGACTTCGCAAATTTTCAAGCAGCAAGGAGGAGTTTTAGTCTGCTCCAACGCCTTGCGACAGGCGAATTACCACCATGAGAATTAACGTAGTATTCTACTATTTCGGAACACAGGCTTGAAAAACAGCGCGACACCAGCAAAAAACGCTCCAAATCCCCGGTCACACTGTCCAGTTTGCCCAAAGCTTCCGACGACTCGTATATTGGTTCAAACGACAGATCTCTGCATTTTGATGCGCGAGTATTTGGGAGCCAACAATCGTAAAGGTGCTGATAGTTTATTTCGTTTCTCGTGTTTGATAACCAAACACCTCGACGAGACGTATCTCGAACCATAGTCTGAATCTTATCAACTTCGCCCAAAATTTCTCCCGGATTTGGCCCTCCGTGGTCCACGTAGGCATCAAGAAGATCAGAAAGGTGGTTACATAAGCGCCTCCAAAACCCATCATGTACACCCTGTCCACCTGCCCCTTGTAAAATCAGCAAGCCAGTTTTTGGACCCGCATCGACCACCTTGTAAGTAAAGCTTCCGGAAACAATTTTTGGAACTGGAACCTTAGTCAACGCCGCGAAATCCACCATATTTTGAACCAGTGCGGCATTTAGGTATAGCTCTCCTAATCCAACGGAGTTCAGAATTGCATGAGCACCAAAAAACCCTGAGTAATAACTTTTGAGTAGAGGCCAAGAGGTAGCAGGTGAAGATGCGCGCTCCATCCGCGAAAGCTCCATGCTTTCATAGCTCGAACATGCAAACCGTTGGAAATCATAGGAAATAGCAGAGACCAACTCATCAAAGCTGTAGGCTTCCAAAAACAAGCCTCCGTCCATTTCAGAAATGGTGTTATATCTGTTTTCCGAAATCCATTCTCTTACAGAGGTGTAACTCTGTCTTGCGTTTCCGATGTTCGGGAGCGCGTGAAACTGGATTAAACGTTTCACTTGCGCCCCTAAAGTGTCAGCTTTGCGCCAAGGCGATCGACGAGATAGTCGCGAAGTGCAGCCGAACTTGTTCCTGGGCGTTCCAATCTTGCTATTCTCATGTTTTGAAAAACTGGGGAGACAACAGAAGTGAAATTTTCTGTACTGTATTCGCTGCCATGTCGATCTACCAGTCTTTGTGCGACCGACCGAAAGAAGCCCATGAACGCACGAAAGACTACAGGCTTGGACAACAAAAACTCATCTGTTTTCGTTTCCAACTCAGCGGCCAATGCCCAAAGAAAAGCATTCAATATCTCATACACTTCCTCTGTCTCACGTTCCGAGAACAGAGGCAAAATAGGTTTTACGGCTTGATTAAACGTTACTCTATTGAGCTTGTTTCGAGATGCCTCGGACGGAGAAGTGCGGTTCTTTAATACGCTATCCCGTCGGTTGTGAAACAGATCAAAAACGTCGCGGAGAAACTGTTCTGTGTCCGTTTCGATGTCTGCAAGATTCTTAATATCCAGTAGTAGCTGGCTAGGCACCGGCTTCTGTTTCGTATTGATATCTATGAAAAGTCTCGTTTCATCTCTTCGCGAAAGACCATTGTAAATCACCACTGGCACGCGAAGGCTGGTCTGAGCTTTCGAAAATCCAAAGACCCGGTGCTGCCCGTCAAGAATTAGAAAAGCACCCGGTGTATCGTTAAACTCAAGCGTCTTGCCTCGGCCAACCACTTTCAATTCAGCATCTTCTTGGGCCGAAAGAACCACCGAACTGGGGATCGTTCCTTGCTCGTTGTCGATGTAGTTGGCAATATCTTTTGCGCGCTTCTCGTCCAGTTCCCTCTGAAAACCTGCTGCGGGGTCTTCATTGCGGGTTGAGACTTTGCACGTACGAGCCAGCACTTCGCTGGGCATAGTAAGTGTGTAGAATTGGGACTTACCTTGTTTTACAAGGCTCACACTGAATCGGATGCGCTTAGGGTCATCGACTTCAGCCGCCGCAGCTTCTACTTCCTGTGTCATTTGAGTTTCCTTCCACTTCGCCATTACTAAACAATAGCGCTGCGAGAACCACAACGCTCAAACTGGGTTTGATGTCTCTCTCGGGGTTGGAAGCAACTTTGAAATGACAGACATCGGCGACGTCAATTTGAAGGTCAGCTTCAATCCATTCGCAGTATAATGTCGTACTTGCTGCGAACTCTGTTTTCTACCGAAGGTGCTAGACCATCATGTCCGCTTCGGGCTGACTGCAGTCATAAACGCTGCTGCGGCGCGTTCCGACCCCGCGCCCCTACCGCCCCATCAGCGCGTCATCAAAGGGATAGGTGGTCAGGCGCTCATAGCCGGTTTCGGTGATGATCACCTGATCCTCCAGTTTGATGGAGAAATCGCCGCCCTCTTCGCCCACGAGCGCCTCGACGCACAGGCACATGCCGGGCTCGAGCGGGTAGTCATAGGCGCCCTGGACCGCGTGGTCGGGATAGGCCACGAGCGGCCATTCATCGCAGAGCCCCACACCGTGCATCAGGCAGCCGTATTTGAGTTTCTGATACTGCGGGTCGAGCACGTGGGTATTGGCCGAAAGCTCGGGGATCATCACGCCGGGTTTCAGCATTTCCATATTGGTCATGATGTGTTCGACACTGTGCTGCATGGCATAGATCATATCGGGGCGCGGGGTGCCGGGGCCGATCCACCAGCTGCGCGAGATGTCGGTGCAGATGCCGTAGGCGCCCACCAGGTCGGTGTCGAAGGAGATGATCTCGTTGGGCTGGCAGATGCGCGGCCCGCATTCCTGAAACCAGGGGTTGGTGCGCGGGCCCGAGGCGAGCAGGCGGGTTTCGATCCATTCGCCGCCGCGCCGGATGTTTTCGGCGTGCATGACCGCCCAGATGTCGTCCTCGCAGGTGACGCCGTCGCCGACATGCGTCCGTGCAAAGTCCTCCATCAGGCGCACGGCGGTCTCGCAGGCGTGGCTGGAGCAGCGCATGGCGCGGATCTCGTCGCGGCCTTTGACGGAGCGGGATTTTTCGGTGACCTCCTCGCCGTCCATGATCTCGAACCCCTGGGCCTCGAGGGCGCGCAGCCCGTGCAGCATGATCTTGTCACAGGCGAGACGTTTCAGGCCGGGCGCATGGTCGGCCAGCAGCACGCGGATTTCATTGGAGAGCACATCGGCGGCCACATCCACCTTGTCGCCCCGGTCAAAGTAGAACAGATCCGCGCCCGAGCGCTGTTCGCGCACCAGCGGGTTGAATTCGCTGAGGAAAGGCGAGTTTTTATAGTCCCACATCACCATATAGCCGTCGGCACAGAGCAGCACGGCGCGAAAGGGGTTATGGGTGTTCCACAGCTGCATATTGGTGCTGTCGGTGGCGTAGCGGATGTTGAGCGGGTCGGTCATCAGCAGCCCGGCATAGCCGCGCGCAACGATGTGATCGGTCAGCCGGCGGTGGCGGAAGGCACGCATCCGCTCGAGGTTCGGCAGCGCGAGCCCCGCCGTTTCCCATTCGCGGAACGCCAGCTGTGTGGGCCCGATCTCGACCCGGTCCATGTCGTTGGGGCTGCCATCGCCGAGGGTGGCGCCCCGGTTGGGATCAATTTTGCGGCGGTCGCGGTAGTGGGTGTTCATGGCGGGCTCCTCCGGCTTCAGTCTGAAAGAAATCAAAGCCGCCCGTTTTTCCGTTTCCGACGCCCTGGCGTGTCGTTTTCTGCAGACATCTGCGGGCGTGCGGGGCAGGGTGGCGGCCATGAAACCGGTTCTGAACAGATCACTGCCGCCTGAGTGCGCCCCGGACCGTGCCCTGCCCGGGGTGGCCCCGCTGGCGGCGGATGACTGGCTGCGGGTGGATGAGGCCTATGCCGGGCAGATGGCCGAAAAGCGCGCGCGCCTGGCCGGGCAGCGCGCTGATGCGCTCTTTGAGGGGGCAGGATCACAGGCGGCGGCGGATGAGCTGCTGACAGAGGTGCTGGCGCTGCTGCCGGGCCTGGGGTTTGAGGTGCGCGGCACGCAGGTCACGGGCCCGGACGGGCATGTGACGGACACCGCCGCGGACACACCGCTGGCCGTTCTGGGACAGCTGGTGCAGGAGGATCTGTGCATTCTGCAAAAACAGGGCGCGGAACATGTGCTGACAGCGGCGGTGCTGTGTTTTCCGGCCGGGTGGACGCTGGCGGAAAAGGCCGGGCGGCCGCTGGGGGCGATCCATACACCGGTCAACAGCTATGACGCCGGGATGGCCCGGCGGGTGCAGCGGCTTTTTGACGGGGTGCGCGCGGGCAGGCCGCTCTGGCGCAACAACTGGCTGGCCTATGACGTGCCGGATCTGTGGCAGCCGCATTCCGAGACCGACCCGCCCCGCGCCCCGGTGGATGCCGCCAGCGCCCCCTGGCTGCGGGTGGAGCGGCAGTGTATCCTGCGTCTGCCGGTCAGCAGCGCGGTGGTCTTTACCATCCATACCTATGTGGTGGCGGCCGGCTGATCGTCTGCAGCGGGTCCTGTGGCCCCGGGGTGGTCCGTGAGAGGGGCCGCCTGCGCTCTCAGAGCTGGTCGAGATAAATCCGCACCGCGTCCTGTACGTGGCGGAACCGGTCGCCGCCCAGATGTTTACCGCCATACCAGCGGGTGACCACGATCAGATGATTGTGCAGATCCTCGCGCTCCAGCATGCGCAGAATGACCATGCCTGCGCCTGCCTCGCCGTTGTCGTTTTTCAGCGGGCCGTCATCAGTCAGCAGCGCCCAGGTGTGATGGGTCGCTTTGGCGAATTTCTTTTTACGGCAAAGCTCCCGGATCAGCGCGCGGGCAGAGGCCTCGTCCCGGCAGGGCGCGCCCGAGACCGCATATCTGGAGCCGCGGTCGCTGATGATATTGGTCAGAGTGATCATAGGGGCCTGATACGCGGCCCGGGCATGCCGGGGCAAGAACCGGCTGCGGGGACTGGTGCGGTTTCGGGCAGTGGGGTGCGCGCGCGCGGGTCCGGCCCGGCGATGGGGGCAGCGCGCCGCGCAGGCGCACCTGTGGGTCTTTGGGCCAGATGCAGAACACCCGCTAAACCGTTAACCAGGTTAGCAGAAATTTCACAAAACCTGCGGTAGAAACCGGCGCATAAGCTATTGTGCCGCCCAAGGCCGTGATCGGTTGCGGCCCTGTGATCTGTCACCAAAGTACGGGGAATGCCTGCGTGTTTACGAGGAAGCTTTTTTCTGTCATCGCCGTCAGCCTTGCGCTGGCCGCACCTGCCTCTGCGGCAACATTCAACGCAGAATTCTGGGATGTGGATGTCGGGCGGGGCAATCCTGAAAAGAATGTCATCGACAGCCTGGCCGATGTTCTGTCCATCGTGGAGGGGGATCATCAGCGCGTAGCGGATGCCACGTTTTTCTCGACCGGCATCGATTATCCGAACGGTGCGAAAGGCCCGGGCCGGACGCGCCAGACGCTGGCCTCCTGGCTGGGCCGGGATGCCGCCACGTTGACCGGGCTGGGCAGCACCAGGATGCTGGGTTCGATCTTTCGCTTTACCGGGGCCATTTTTGTCGATGCAGGCATCAACAATTTCACCGTGGGCGCGGATGACGGGTTCCGTCTGACCATTGATGGCAGTGAGGTTGCCTCCTTTGCCGGGACCAAAGCCTTTACCAACCATGACGCCACATACGACAACGTGGCGGCGGCGGGACTCAAGAGCTTTGAGTTGATTTTCTATGAGGACAACCGCGTGCAGGTTGGTGTCGATTTCCGGGTTGATGGCGCGGTCGTTCAGCCCGCTCAGGTGCCTTTGCCAGCGCCTGCGCTGATGCTGCTGGCGGCGGTCGGTGGCTTTGGTATTCTGGCGCGCCGCCGCAAGACCGCCTGAACCCGCAAGGCCCTGGACGTCTGGGCATGGCCGCCTCCTTTCGGGGGGCGGTTTTTTCGTGCGTGGCCGGGCGATTTGCTGACCGTTTGATCGTGGCGTTTGTCAGGCGTCCGGAGCCGTCTGAGGCCGGCACAGAGGGGGCCGGCGCGGGCCATGTGACGGATTTTCCGGGGCAGGCAGCAGCGTTCCTTGCCGGGGACGGTGGGGTAGCGACACGGGCCGGTCAGGGCCCCGCAGTTTGGCGGCGTTCCGGGGCGGGCACCGCCAGCGTGGGGTTGCGTCACGCCATGTCAGAAAAAGTTAACGTGGCCGCGGGGTTTTTCTAGCAGGGCGAGTATCGACAGCCCTTTTCCTGCACAATTGTTAACAAAAGAGGGTAAATCCCGCGTTTTTGGCCACAATCGTTTCGGAAAACAGCCGGTTGTGTTAACCTTTGTGCACGCAATTTATGCGGACACAAAGAGGATACACACGTGTTTACAAAAAAACTGATTTCAGTCATCGCAGTCAGCCTCGCGCTGGCGGCACCTGCTTCGGCAGCGACATTCCAGGGGGAATTCTGGGATGTGGATACCGGCGCAGTGGGAGATCCCTCCAACAATGTCATCGACAACCTGGCCGATGCGCTTTCCATCGTGGAAGGGGCCGACCAGCGCGCAGCCGACGCGACATTCCAGTCGTCGGGCATCGACTATCCCACCGGCCCCCTGGGCCCGGGATCCACAGGTCAGACGCTGGCGTCCTGGCTGGGTGCGGATGCAGCATCGCTGAGCGGTCTGGGCGGTACATCCATGCTGGGCTCGATCTTCCGCTTTACCGGGTCGATCTATGTCGGCGCGGGCACAAACAACTTTACCGTGGGTGCGGATGACGGGTTCCGTCTGACCATCGACGGCAATGAGGTTGCCTCCTTTGGTGGCACAGCGCCCTTCACCAGCTATGACGCCTCCTATGACAACGTGGGCGCTGCGGGCATCAAGAGCTTTGAACTGATCTTCTATGAAGACAACCGGGTTGCTGTTGGCGTTGATTTCCGCGTGGACGGCGAAGTGGTCAACCCGGTGCCGCTGCCGGCCTCTGCCTTTATGCTGCTTGCAGCTCTGGGCGGTGTTGGCGCAGTTGCACGGCGTCGCCGCAAAGCTGCCTGATCCGGTCACCTGAGCCTGATCCGGCCCGAGGCCGCTCCCGTACCCGGGGGCGGCCTTTCTGATGCCGCCGGGCCCGCGTTACCCTTTGAGGGTGAAGTCGGATCCCGGCCCGGGCGTGCGGGTGCTGATGCTGCCGGTGGCCGTGCCTGCAAAGCTTTTCGCCAGATCGCGGTAAAAGGTGCCGTTGTCGAACCACCAGCGGTGCGAGCGGGCCTTGCTGCGGCTGCCGGGGCGCACATCTTTGAGGTACTGATCGGTGCTGTTCACATCCACATGGCGTTTTTCGATGAGCCGGGGCAGGCCGTCGCGTCCCGCGCGCTTTCTGAACCCGTCCTGCAGCACCGAGATCGGCAGCACCCCGTCCTTTTCGCTGTAGTAATTGGTAAAGCGTTTGCTGCGGTGCGCCAGCAGCAGAGCCGCCCAGGCCCCTTTGCTGAGCCAGCTGCGATCCACATCCGCCGAGGCAAAGGCGATCTCGTTGACCTTCCAGGCGCCGGGGCCTGCCGCGTCGCCAAAGACCGAAAAGCCCCGCAGCACCGCATAGGCCCCCATGGAATGGGCGATCAGGTTGATTTTCAGTCCCGGCGACCGGCGCAGGAGCGGCAGAATGCCATCGCTGACCAGAAAATGCGCGGTTTCCTTGACCCGGTTGCGGTCATGATCATAGGAGAACACCCCGCCGTCACTGGGCCAGTCAAAAGCCACAACCGCCCCGCGATAGCCATTGGCGCGCAGCCCCTTTCTGATTTTGGCAAGACGTTTGAGGACCTCGGACTGGTCGTTGTTAAAGCCATGCACAAAGATCGTGACCTCATTGGTACGGGCCTCGCGCTGTACCGCGCGCAGCCAGTCGTCCTGGCTGATGATGCCGCCGCTCCAGCGCCCCCGGCTGTCCGGGCCGCTGGTGATCTGCACAAACCGTGTGAGGGCGGCGGTGTTGTTGGTGAATTTCGACGTGGAGGCGTTATAGGTGCGGCGGGTGAAAAAGAGCGTCATATGCGGGCCCCTGAAATAAGATGTTCAAATGCCGCGATGATGCACCCTGGCTGTGGGGTCTGGCAACCCTGGGGCAGCCCATGCAAAAAGGGCGCCCCCCAGGGGAGCGCCCTTTCTTCTGAACCGGGAAGGCGGGCAGGGCCGCCTGTTTCCCGACTGCTGAGGGGACTCAGCAGCTGTAGTACATGGCGAACTCAACCGGGTGCGGCGTGTGTTCGTACTGTTCGATCTCTTCCATTTTCAGGCCGATGTAGCCTTCGATCTGGTCTTTGGTGAAGACGTCACCGGCCAGCAGGAAGTCCATGTCTTTTTCCAGCTCTTCCATGGCTTCACGCAGGCTGCCACAGACGGTCGGGATACCTGCAAGCTCTTCTGCGGGCAGATCATAGAGGTTCTTGTCCATCGCCTCGCCCGGGTCGATCTTGTTCTTGATGCCGTCAAGACCGGCCATCAGGAGTGCCGCAAAACACAGGTAGGGGTTTGCGGACGGATCGGGGAAGCGGGCCTCGACGCGCTTGGCCTTGGGGCTTTCTGTCCATGGGATCCGGACACAGCCCGACCGGTTACGCGCAGAATAGGCGCGCAGCACGGGGGCCTCAAAGCCCGGGATCAGGCGTTTGTAGCTGTTGGTGCCCGGGTTGGTGAAGGCGTTCAGCGCTTTGGCGTGCTTGAGGATACCACCGATGTAGTAGAGCGCTTCCTGGCTCAGATCGGCGTATTTGTCGCCTGCAAATACGGGCTTGCCGTCTTTCCAGATCGACATGTTCACGTGCATGCCGGTGCCGTTGTCGCCTGCAATGGGTTTCGGCATGAAGGTCGCCGATTTGCCATAGGCGTGGGCCACGTTGTGGATCACGTATTTGTACTTCTGCAGCTCGTCGGCCTGTTTGGTCAGGCTGTCAAAGATCAGACCCAGTTCGTGCTGACAGGAGGCCACCTCGTGGTGGTGCTTGTCCACTTTCATGCCCAGACGCTTCATGGTCGAGAGCATCTCGGAGCGCAGGTCCTGGCTCTCGTCGATGGGGTTGACCGGGAAGTAGCCGCCCTTGACGCCCGGACGGTGCCCCATGTTGCCCATTTCATATTCGGCGTCTGTGTTCCAGGAGGCGTCAACCGCGTCTACCTCATAGGAGACTTTGTTGATGCTGTTGGAATAGCGCACGTTGTCAAAGAGGAAGAATTCCGCCTCGGGGCCCATAAAGGCCACATCACCGATGCCGGTGGATTTCAGATATTCTTCAGCCTTCTGGGCGGTCCCGCGCGGGTCACGCTCATAGGCTTCGCCCGTGTCGGGCTCGACCACGGAGCAGTGCAGGCAGACGGTTTTCTCCGCGTAGAAAGGATCGATATAGGCGCTGGCCGTGTCGGGCATCAGCTTCATGTCAGAGGCTTCGATGGACTTCCAGCCTTCGATGGAGGAGCCGTCGAACATAAAGCCTTCCTCGAGGAAGTCCTCATCGACCTGATCGGACATGACAGTCACGTGCTGCAGTTTGCCGCGCGGGTCGGTAAAGCGGATGTCGACATATTCGATGTCTTCATCAGCGATCATCTTGAGTAGTTCTTTGCTCATTCTCGGATATCCCTCTTGGTTGGAATGATAGTGGTCGCAGCGCAGGCTCAGAGCGCGTCGGAGCCTGTTTCGCCGGTGCGGATACGGATTGTCTGCTCAACGGCTGTGACAAAGATTTTGCCGTCCCCGATTTTTTCGGTCTTGGCGGCAGAGACAATGGCGTCGATTGCGGCATCGACCAGATCGTCATCCAGTACGATCTCGATCTTGACCTTGGGCAGGAAGTCGACGACGTATTCCGCACCGCGATAGAGCTCGGTATGGCCTTTCTGGCGGCCAAATCCCTTGACCTCAATCACGGAGAGCCCCTGGATACCGACCTCCTGCAGGGCCTCTTTTACTTCGTCGAGTTTGAATGGTTTGATCACCGCTTCGATTTTTTTCATCGTCGCCTCCCTTGCCGCATTTCACGACGGAGAGATCATTTAGCACTGGCAGGGTCCATTCACTGGCGTATCATAGCGCCACGCGGGCTGGCATTTGCCGCAAGTGAGCGCGTTTTTTGTGCGTGTTGCCTGTTTTTTAATCACAAATGAATCACCGGGGTGGGAATGACGGAAATGCAGGGCATGGATCAGCTGCCGGAACTGCTCACCGCAGGTGAGATGCGGCGTCTGGAGCAGAGGGCTGTGTCTGCGGGGCATGTCACCGGGTCTGATCTGATGGCGCGCGCAGGCGCGGGGGTGGTGGACGCCATCACAGAGGCCTGGCCCCTCTGGCAGGCGGGTTCGGGGGCCAGCCCCCACCGTCCTGCGGACGGCCCCCCGGGATATTTGACGCCAGAAGAAGTACCGGGCCGTGTGCTGGTGTTGTGTGGGCCTGGCAATAATGGCGGGGACGGGTTTGTGATTGCGCGGCTGCTGGCGGCGCGGGGTTGGGCGGTTGATCTGCGTCTTTTCGGGGCGCGGGACCGCTTGCCTGCTGATGCGGCCGCGCATGCCGCCCTTTGGGAAAAGGTGGGGGAGACCCGGGCCTGGGATGCTGGTGCGATAAAGGCCGGTGCGCGCCCGGATGTGATTGTGGATGCGGTTTTTGGCATCGGGCTGACGCGGGGGGTGCCTGCTGCAGTGGCAGAAGTGTTTGCAGTGTGCCGGGCGGGCTGGCCGGACGGCGGCAGGCCGCGCGTTGTGGCGGTGGACTGTCCTTCGGGGCTGGATCTCGATACCGGGCGGGTGCCGGGGGCCCCGGAGCCGGTCTGCGCCGCTGATCTGACGGTGACGTTTCACAGCCCCAGGCCCGGTCACTTTCTGGCGCGGGGGCCGGAGGTCTGCGGGCATCTGCGGGTGGTGGATATCGGGCTGTCGGATACGGATACAGCGGGCCGGATGCGGCTGCTGGACCCGGGTTTTGGGGGCACTGCACAGGCTGTGCCACGCTGGCCCCTGACGGTGATCGGCAAGGCGCGGCGGGGCGGGCACAAATATGAGCACGGGCATGTTGTGGTTTTTGCCGGGGGTGTCGGGCGCGGCGGGGCCGGGCGTCTGGCGGCGCGGGCGGCGTTGCGGGTTGGTGCGGGGCTGGTCACGCTGGTCTGTCCGCCCGCCGAACTGCAGGAAAATGCGGCGCGGCTGGATGCGGTGATGGTGCGGTCGCTGCGGAAGGATCAGCGCGTTGGTGATATTGCCGATGACAGGGTCAGTGCCTTTTGTCTGGGCCCGGGGCTGGGGGTCGGCGCGCGCACCCGGGCGCTGGTGCTGGAGGTGCTGGGGCGCCGGGGGGCTGAGCCGGGGCAGAACGCGCCCGCCGTGGTGCTGGATGCGGATGCGCTGAGCAGTTTTTCCAATGACCCGGAGGTGTTGTTTGCTGCGCTGCACGACCGGGCCGTTCTGACGCCGCATGGGGGCGAGTTTGCCCGGCTCTTTCCCGATCTGGCGCGCCGGTGGCAGGATGGCGGATCCAAGGCGGATGCGGCGCAGGCAGCAGCGCGGCGGGCGGGCTGTACGGTGCTGCTCAAAGGGGCGGACACGGTGATTGCGTCGCCGGACGGTGCCATTTGCCTGCATGCAGCGGCGTTTGAGCGGGCGGTGCCCTGGCTGGCCACCGCAGGGGCGGGTGATGTTCTGGCGGGGATGATTGCGGGGATTGCGGCGCCGTCAGATGCCGGTGATCCGGTCGGGGCGGCGCAGGCGGCGGCCTGGCTGCATGTGGAATGCGCGCGTGTCTTTGGGCCCGGACTTATTGCAGAGGATCTGGCCGATATGGTGCCCCGCGTTCTGGCAGGGCTGGCGCGCTAACGTGCACCGGCGGAGACGGGCAGGGCGGCGACCTCGGCGCTGCCAAGTTCCATGCCGTCGGCGCAGATCACCCGCGGGCCATCGCAGATCACACGGTAGAGCGTCATGGGGGCAAGGCCGATATCGCGGACAAATTCGCCGTCGACCAGATCAATGGCGGGCAACCATGCGAGCCGGCGCCCGGTCAGGGCCGCTGCGCGCCAGTCCCGGATCAGCACGGGCTGACCCGCGGCCAGCAGTGTGTCGGTGCTGCGGCGGGTGTGCCCCAGAGAGCCTGCGATGACATAGATGCCACGTGTGATCACGCTGGAGACTTCGATCCTGTTCACCTCGGCCATCACAGCGCCCGGGCTGACCAGCCTGTCGCCGGGGACCAGCGCCTGTACCGGCATTTCGCCGCGCAGCGTCAGCACGCGGGCGCCATGCACGAGCCCGGGGGAGAGATTTTCCGGTGGCAGGGATACCTGCCGTGTGGCGCAGGCGGCGGCCTGCCCGGGGGACCCTTGTGCTGTCATCTCTGCTCCTCGCCGTTAACCACGTCCACTGTGTAGCGGGACTGGATAACAACTGTTTAACAACGGCAGATTTTTTTGCTCTCGCCTCCGGCCATCCGGTTTGCTAGGAACCGGGCAGGGCAGCGCGCTGCCCTGCGTGCGGGTGTGGCGGAATTGGTAGACGCACCAGATTTAGGTTCTGGCGCCTATGGCGTGGGGGTTCGAGTCCCTTCACCCGCACCATATTTGATTTCCCGACACGATTATCCGTTAAAGCATTGAATGGAAAAGATATTTCCGGTGTTCGAGGCCCCTCATTTCGGTGGTAGTGAAGGGGCGCTGTCAGGACCAGTTTGAGGATGGCGCGACGGAGGTCGAAGGACCCCTTTTCCCAAGCTTTCCAAGGGTTTGCGAGGAATTTTAGGGTGTGTTCGAGCGCCTCCTCGAATGGTAGCCGTGGTTGCCCCTGATTTTGCAGTTTTTCCTCCAGCGCGGCCTTGTTCAGTTCCAGTTCGTTGAATCGCTTTTCAAGGCTGGCGGCGAGACGTTCATTGGTAGTGGCAACAATCTTGTCAAGAATCTCCTCTGACTTGTAGGCTGTGGCCTTAATCTGCTTTTGCAATTCTTTGCGGCTTCGCTCAGCACCTGCGACCTGCTGGTCCCAGGCCTTGCGGAACATCTTGCGTACAAGCGCAAAGACGGGCTTCCCCGGTGTGATATTCTGCAGCAATTCTTCAAACTCACCTTCCAGCTTATCGCGGGCAATCGACTTGCCATAGCTGTCGCAGGTTTTGGTCTGGCAAACGTAGTAAGCGTACTTCTTGCGCTTGCCCTGCGACCAGGCCGAGCGATAGGGCACACCGCAATCGCCGCAGCAGACAGCGCCGCGCAGAACGAAGTCTCGGTTGATGTCCGCGCGCATGGGCACTTTTGCCACCGCTGTCCGGCGCTCCTGAATGCGCTGGAAGGTAGACGCACTGATCAGACCCTCATGATGCCCCTGCCGCAGCGTAATGCCCCAGGGCGCATGTTCAATCATACCGGCATAGATTGGGCGGGAGAGCAGATTGGTCACGCGCTGTGGATGCACTGCGCCGTTGCGGCCTTTCGGAAAGACCGGCTGATCTTGCAAAAAGCGTTGGACTTCGGCTTGAGTGCCGAAGCGCCCTCCCGCGTAGCCATTGAGCGCTTCTTCAATAACACTCGCCAATGGCTCGTCACGGACCAGCAGTTTGCCGTGTGAGCCGTCCTTTTCATATTTGTAGCCCATCGGGGCCGGGAATACCCAATAACCGCGTTTCACGCGTTCCTTCATCTTTTGCAGCGTCTGGCGCCCGTTCTGTTCACGTTCCAGCTCGCCTTGCGCGGCGATAATGGTCTCGATGAACTTGCCCTCGGGCGTGTCCTCGAAACGAAAGTTCAGACATTCGACTTTTGCGCCGCGCATGGCAAAGGCTTTGCGGAGCTTAATGTGGAATTCGGTGTCGCGTGCGAAGCGCTTGAGATCATCGAAGATCACAACATAGGACTTGCCCTTTTGCGCATCGAGATAGCTGAGCAGCGCCATCATACCGGGCCGCTTCATAAAGTCGCCGCCACCGGAGACATCATCGGGGAACACCGCCTCGACAACGTAGCCCGTCTGCGCGGCATAGTCACGGCAGCGGGATTCCTGACTTTCAAGCCCATGGCCCTGGGTGGCTTGTTTGGTGCCGGAGACCCGGCAATAGATCAGAGCGGCCTGTTCCGGCTCTATTTGTCTCTTGGGGTTCTGCATGGGTGCGCCTCATCGTTATTGGTGGAACGGGGTGCAACTGTTTCATGCGCTGTATCTTCTTCGGTAAGATAGGATAGCACATCAACGCGCAGCGCGCGAAGATTTTCTGGCGCGTTATCAACAGCCTCGGCGCTTGTCGGTGCGACCCGGAAACCGAGTTCAGCGAAGATGGTCACGATGGTCCAGAAGGTCATGAGGAACGCGCTCGCCTCCTCTTTATCCAAATCACTGCAACTCGGATCGTTCCCAAATTCTTCCAGAAGCTCGTCTTCCAATGTCTTTTGCGCGGGCGTCTCAGACGGGCCGTCCGCATCGTTTGTTTTGTCCGTATCTGTCATGGATAGGTCCTTTCGTAAAAAAGGCGCCGCCTCAGAAGAAGAGCGCGGCGCCTGTTCAGGGTTACTGCGGGCACACTTCAGCGTTCCATGCGCGGCTCAGAGCGGTTCTGAAACCGATCTGGCGTACCGCCACCGCGACGATCAGAGTTGCGTTCCTGGCTTTGCTGCTGCTTGCGCTCGAGGCTATGTTCCCGCTTCAAATGCAGGGCATGCGTACGGGCTTCCTTGCCAAGTTCTGTGACGCGCAACACTTCGGTATCGGAGAATGAGCTGGTTTCCTGAAGCTTGCCGTTTCGATCCTCATAGACCTTGGCGAGGTTCACCGTGTAATAGGTGTCGCCTTCACGATTTTCGTTTTGCCACAGGGTAGCTTTGAGTTTGCCATCCCTGTATGTGGCGAGGGGTTTGTTGGGCGTAGGTGTAGTGTCCATGGAAAGTCCTTTCTGTTCCTTGGTTGGGGTTAAGTGGTTTGGAAATGTTTCGCTCAGTTGCTCCAGCGGCGGTTGCACGCGGCACGCAAAAGAACGAACAGTGAACATATCACACTTGCACCTCCTATTTCAACTAATAATTGATTGAAATCATGAGATTGGGTGAATTTCGGGCGGTTTCTCTATCGTACCCGCCTGAACGCGGCGCTGATATCCGGGGCCTGATCTCGACTCTTGTGCTTGTCGAGGTCAATGATTGGTTTTTCAGTCGACCGGTCTTGCGATTTCAAAACATCCGTAACAGCTTTATCCATCGCCGCGAGGTGTTGATCTGCGATATCAGCGCGCCTGTTATGAAGAACGATGGCTTCCTCCGAAGTCGTGAATTGCCGCTTGAGCTGGTTGACACGATCTTCATAGCTTGCCGGAGTGCCGCCCAGATCAAGCGTCAACGTATGATCTGGTTTGAGGCGTTCATCGACATAGCCACTTTCTGCGAGGAAATACTCCTGATCGATTTTTCTGAGATCACCCCGTGCCGCAATCAAAGCCAGTTCTAGCTCCCTTCGGACGTCTTCATCGCGGATCAGCGAAATACGGAAATCCAGCTTGTCCCGGTCTGAAATTTGCGTCGCGGAATCGAATTTTGGTACGATTGATCTGGGATCATCCCCACCACCACTAGAAGAAAAGGAACTCATGCTAACACTCCCTGAGAAAACAAAACTGATCACCGCATTTGCAGATGAATTCGAAGCACTCGTGAACAAAATACTGGATGCGGGCACTGAGCATCACGTGCTGAACTACATGCTTGTTCGTCTAACTAACGAAACGGCGATGAAGGGCGGACCTCAGGCCTATTTCGATCATTGTCTCTGGACGCAAGCCGAAGGAAAAAGGCTGCTGAGCGAATTTGAAGCCCGCTATGGCGACAAGCTCGAAATGAATGAACTTGCCAAGGGCATTCTTGTTGCCAAGAGCGGATAATACGCTCTCAGCGATTTCATTTACTTGCAATACTGATGCACGCATCACGCATATCCTTCTATGAACGAATACAGACGGTTACGATATTGCGGGTAATCGGCAAATTCCTTGGGCACATTCCGGGCGACGACCTTGCGGGGGCGCTGTCCCCATCGGGTCTGCACACGCACATGTGACACAGGGGGATGGTAGGGATTAGGATGGTAACGCCCTGCCATGAACCGCTGCAGCCAGTATGGTTGACGCTCGGCATAGATAGGCCCCGAGAGCCCATCCATAAAGACATACATGCGATCCTGAGGTGTGGTCAGAACCTCGTCTGGATTGCGCAAGTATCGGCGCTGCAGGCTTAGATGGCGGGCCTCATAGCTCTTCTGACGAATGTTCTGGATCATCTGAAACGGATCGCCGCCTGCCAGCAGAGATTTTATCAACTGATGAGTCTCCAAGGCGGCCCGACCTTGCTGGACCGGATCATCATAATCCATCGTGGCAGTGCCCAGCATCTTTGAGAGCATTTCGGCTGAGAGCAAATCCCGCACCGAAAAATACATTTGCAATCCGGCACTCGACAGGATGATATCCCGGGCCTTTTTCCCGAGATTTTCCATTTGAGATGCCGTCTGGAAAACAGCCAGCGGACGGCACCCTATACCAGCGCCATAGCTGAACAGGCGCGGTACCAGATCATAGTTGGTCAGCTGGCCGCACTCATCCAGGATAAGGTTGATGGTGGGGGCCTCCGGTTGGCGTGATTTTTGAATCATGACGCCTGTGAAAATGGCCTTGATGACAGCGGCCCATGCTTCAACGGTTTCCACGCCGCACATTACGTAGAGGTGCATAAACTTTTCTTTGCTACACAGATCGCTCAGGGCTAAGTTGTAAGGCGGGGAGACGGACTCCATCAGTACTGGATCGCTCAGACAAGATATCGACTTGAAAAGCTCGCCCAGTATTCCTTTTGAGCCACCACTGGTGTCACTGCGTGAGGCATGAATTTCTTCCTCAACACGCAGACAAAACGCGATCTCAGAAAAACGCATGTCGCGTGCAAATTCTTTCCACGCCGTATTGTTGAGTGGGATCAAATTGATGGTGTCATAGAGATCCGGCAAGGTCAGAACGCCCTTTGACTTCACAAGTGTGAGACAAATCGCTTCGAGATACTCGCGCCCCCGCAACTCGAAATACTCGCTGTTAGCGCTTCCGGATTTTGGGATCAGGTTTTCGGCAAACACTTTGACGTCCGCAAAAAGCGTTGGGTTGGACCACGTGAGATAATCAACCGGATTGAGCCGATCCTGAGGCATGCCATTCAGTCCATTTGGGTTCCAGTAGCGGCAGTGTTTCTTATCAGCGGTTTGGTTTTGGCTGACAGATGACAACTCGCCCTTTAGATCCAGAATGACTGCTGAAGCTTTACTGGCAATACCCGCGCACAGGTTCTGGGCAAGAATGGTCGTCAGCTTGCCCGACCTGGCCCCACCGATCAAAACCGCCCCGCCATTACCATTATAAAACAGAGGCTTACCGTCAAGAAGACCGCAATAGATGCCGGTTTCTGTTTGATGAAATACACCCTTCTTTCTCAGTTCATCTGATTTGACAAAATTCGCGCCGCCAAACATGGTCGTGCGACGGTCATCAGAATTCTTCTTCAGCCCAAATGGGAAGCTCATGGAATTAGTCCTTTTTGAAGAGGGAAAGAATGCGCAGGGAAATTGAGAGCCCAACGACAGAAAAGATCAGCCCCAGCGCGCTGCGCACGACGGCAAAGATCAGGAAAGCAAGTAGCCCTTGCCAAAGCGGCAGTACCCAATTCAGGTACTCAGCGCCAAAGCCGTCGACGATGTGAGGGATGACCCATGGTTTGCTCGCCGCATTGGCAGCCGGAAACCAGACAAAGGCAGCAATGAGCGCGGCGACTGTACTCAAAAGTTCAATCGCACGCGCAAAGCCAGATGAGACCCCGCCGCTCATTTGGGTGTTTCCGGCTCTTGGGTTTGCATCGCCCACGAAATCTCGCGCCGCACCTTATTGAGGTGCCCGTAGGTACCCCAGATCATGCCAGACAGCTCAGATCCACGCAGGTCGCGGCTGAGAAGCTGTATTTGCCCAGTCAACAGGCCGATCAGCGGTGCGATCAGAACAAAGCACGATATAGCCGCAATCTCTTCAGGATGGAGAAGATCGACAAACGACCAGCCAAATCCCAACCCACCGACTGAAAAGAGCATGCTGCCCGCCAAAAACGGGCGGCGCACTGACACAACGCTAAGTTGAGACAGCATGTAGCTGTCCCGATGCGTTTGTACCGCGCGGCCCGTGATTTTCACTTTCCCGAAGATCATTGGACCGCCTCCGCAAGACTTGCGCAATGCGGTTTGACGAGCATCTGACGTAGCTCTGCATCAATCCCTGTTACGCTGGCAAGGGACACCTGACGGGCGGTGCCCGCATAAAGACCAAGCTGCCACCAGTTGTCTTGCAAATATGTGCTGGAGGCGCAGTCACAGCGCGATTCTGCATGTCTGGCGATTTTGGCGCGCCGCTGTTCTGCCAGCACTTTTTTCCTATCGTAGGCCTCCTTTTCCAGTTTAGCGGTCTGTCCATTCAGATCGGGATTGCCAAAGATGTGGCAAAGCTCTTTCGCCTCGACCCCAAGAATACTCACCGTATCATCGCAGTGCATGGTGGGGGTCTTGCGCTCAAACTTATCCGGCACCGGGGCCTCGGCCTTGAGGATCGCGGGGCAGAGCTGTGGCCAATCGGCCTTTTCAATCATGCGCGCGCCCATGATCTGCCCGGCTACGATGCTGGCGAGGGCGAACGCGCCAATCGCCAGAAGGGCATTACCGCTGATCGGCATGCTGTTTGTGTCAATTGCCATGAGGGTTCTCCTGATTGCATGGTTTCGGTTCCCGAAACCTGCACGCAAAAAAGCGCCCGCATGGGAGGATTGCGGGCGCTTTAGCTGGCTTGGAATATGAAGGTTGGACTAGTCGTCGACGCGTTTCACACGCTGGCGGTAGGCGAACAGAGTGTAAAAAAATAATACACTCGGGAACACCAATTCCACGACCAGTATTATCAGCGCCAAGGGAAGGAAGTGAAAGATATACCCGAATGTGTCAGATACGCCTGCCTTTGCCGGAAAGCTCGGTGGGGTACCAGCTTGCGTCTCAGCTGAGTTTATCACCGCTGAGAGTGTCCGAGCATGCCCACGCATAATGTCCGTCATTTTTTGAGAGGCTTCCTCATTGCGTGGGACAAGCGCCCCCTCACGCAGGTCTTCTGCATAGGCCGAAATCAAAGCTGTGGGCACCGCCTGTTGCAAACGGCTGATTGTTTGTCCGATCTCGTTTGTGATTTCCTGCAACTGGCGGCGACGCTCCGCCGGGCCAAGATCCTCTTTGCCGATGATGCCATTGAATTCGGACTGCAGACCCGCAAGACGCCCCTCAGCCGCATTTCGGGTCTGCTTCAGTTCCAAAACGGCCTGTGCCACAGAAGCAACCTGCTGCTGTTTGCTGCCAATCGTTCTGGATGTTGGACCTTCACCGCTAACGCCTGCGTTGCTGATGCAGCCCGCCTTGATCTCGCATGCGTATTTTGCGGATAAGTCCGATTGGATCGCTCCTAAAATGGGCGCTACCTGAGCTGAGGTTTGCGCGGCTCTGACGCTGTCATCGGCATAAACGCGCAATTCTTCTCCATACTGCTCATACTGGAGAGTATCGGTTTCATCTTTGACCAGGCCGCCAAAGGTGGCTGCGAAGAGGCCGATCCCGACAACCGCGATTGAGCCAATGCTGACAGCGCCTGCCAAAGGGGTTCCAATTGCTGTTTGCAATGCGCCGCGTTCAATCGCGAGGCGGTTGATACCATAGGCAATGCCTGCGGCGGAAAGTGCGATCATGCTGGATTTGAGATGCCCCAAAAATCCCTCGGCCCCGATCAGGTCAGGGATCGCCAGTCCCGCCAGAATACCTGAAATTGCGGGTCCAGCCACGAGCAAGACATCCGTGTAGGGTGGTTTGTCCTTTTTACGAATAGCGATCAGATCGCCGTCATCGTTGTTCGAAGTTTTACGTGCCATTGTGTTTGCTCCTTTGAAGTGGAACTTCAAAGTGGACGTTGCGCCACTGGTTAACGGGCGTTCTCCGGGCGCTTTGGCGAAAGAAGATGGCCGCATTCTCAGCAGCTTCCATCGACAGGCCTGTAACGACGGCGGTTACTTCTTCCTTTTCATGAAATGACGTTTGATGTTGGAAGATGCCGCGCCACCCAAGGTAAATTCTGTGGATTTCTCAACTAGCGCCCTGGCATTTAACACCTTTGAGGACTTCGGTCGGTTGTTGCTCTCACAGCTATTCTCGCTGTGTGCATTTGCGCTTGGCATATGGGCAATCAACACTCTCCCGAGAAACATTATGCTGCGCCGATGGTCCTACTCAGCCATGGCGAATGCCGTTCATCTATTGCTGTTGTCAGAACCAGTTGGCGCGGGCGCTGCATTGATTACGTCGATGCGGTTTTTTGCGGCATCTCTTCTCTCTGAAAAGTCTTTTTGGAGCGTCCTGGGACCCTCATTCTTTATCGGGATCGGCATTTCCTCTGCTTGGTTGACACAAACGTTGGACAGTTCGCTGTTGTCGAAGCTTGCCTTTCTGACAGGAACCATTGGGAACTTTTTCCAAGATGTCCTCATGGTCCGCTGCTTTATGGTGGTCACAACCGCGCTTTGGTTGACCTACAATGTACTGATTGTTAGCCCGGCGGGGATGATGTCTGAGGCCTGTTTCCTGATTTATCATCTTTTCAAGATTAGGCAGATTATCTCCGGCAACACATCATAAAAATCCTGGCAGGCCCCAAGCGTTTAACCGCAGAACATTCAAGCTAACTTACTCTGATTCCAGCCGCTGCTGATTTCCCAGCAAATTTCAACACTCGCTTTGTGGCGGCGGGCGAATTGCGGTCAGTTTAGGTCTTCCCAATTCTGAGAAACTCAACCATCTTGCAGAAGCTCTTTTGTGTAAATCCCGAGCACGTCCGGCGCAGGAGATTTTGCAGTGATTATACTCCATACCAACTGCCCCGATTTGGAGACAGCGCGCACAATTGCGGCAGCGCTCGTCGAGGCAAGATTGATCGCCGCAGCGAATATCTATCCGGAGATTGAGAGCCAATATATCTGGAAAAATGAGCGCGTCCAACGAACTGAAATTCCGCTCATTCTAAAATCACGCGCTGCACTCATACCTGCAATTGAAGCCAAGCTGGCAGAGTTGCACCCCTATGAAACGCCGGCAGTTCTTGTTCAAAAGATGGATTATGTCAGCGCCGACTATGCGGCTTGGGTGGAAGAACACACGACATGAGTTTTGATGTGCATTCCCTTACAATTGATGAACGGAAATCTGGCGAGCGCGTCGTCAACCATTCCGATTGATCATCGGGCTTACTTACCCTGTGTCATGCCTGTGAGATCAAATCCTGTCGGATCAAATGAGTTTGACATGTTCTGACCGCCGATGTCTGGGTTCGCACGATAGGCCGGATCGGACGCTGGCAGACGGGACCGCACGGCATCCGGCACATTGCTTGTCATCAGATCATCAAGCTCGGCAAAGTCATCATCGCTGAGCCCTCCCTGATCAATCAATGTCTGCGCCTGATCAAGTTTGGTTTGGTACTCAATGAGATCGTCGCGCTCTTTGTTCAAAGCCTGTTTTTCTTCCCATGTGGCTTCCCAGACCTCCAGACTTGGCCGATAATCCTCAATCGAATTGGGGTCTAGTTCGCTGGCGGGAACAATCGCGCCGAATTCATCTTCAACGCGGACACCATCTTCTGATTTGAAGACGCGGCGGCCATCCGGCAAGACGTAAGCATCTGACAGCAAGCGGTCGATGCGAAGCTGAACTGCATCCAGCCGCTCCTGATTTTCCAGCAAAGCTTCAATTGTCAAGCTGTGGTGGAGGCTGACCCGATCATTCAGCTCCTTGAGCCGAACGGCGTATTTGGTGTCTCCACCAGCCAAAATGGCAGTAAGCAGTTTTGATGTCTCTGCCAGCTCTTCTTTGGTTTCATCCTCGCGCTTGTCGATCCGTTCATTCTGACGGCGAAATCCCTCTTCTCGCAACTTGTCCGCTGCATCCGATTGCGAATGCCGTGCAAGTTCCAGTGCTGTTTCAAAATCTGCCATCATGCATCGCACCTCCTGCGGATCAGCGCATCCACAATCGCTCCCGGCGCGCGATCCTGAAATTTCGCGAACGCTGCAAGGATGTTGTCGTAGGATTTCTCTTCTTCGTAGAACCAATGGTAGATGCAGCCTGTTGTTTGTGTTTCGCTGCCATCAATGCGCGCCCGTGTTTGCGCAATGCCTTCGACAATGCCGGAGATAAACGGAAAGCGGGCATCCGGCTCCATTTCAAGTGCCACGTATCCGGCGGTCAGATCGGCGGCGTGCGCAGGTGTTGTTGCGCCGACCATCAAGCCAAGCAGCACTCCTGCTGACCCGCGCTTCAAACAATCTTTCGAAAACCACATAAACGACGGTTTTTGTTGAGAAATTTGTACTACGCTATTAATTAAGGTATGATGAAGTTACAGCCGGAAAACTTGAAGAATTCGCTGCAAGGGGCAGAGCGAAAATCGGATTCCGGCGGGACACTTAAGGGGTCCCTATGGTTGCGTTCACATGCACCTGCATGCGATGCGCAAAAGCTCAAACGATGAAAACGCTCGGCTATCTTCGCATCAGCACTCAGGACCAAACCGTGGATCGTCAATATGATGCGCTAGCTGATCTGTGCGATGAAGTTTTTGTTGAATGCGCATCCGCAGCGACGTTGAAGCGTCCGGTTTTCGAGCGGGTGTTGAGCGAACTTACAAAAAGCGACACGCTTGTGGTCCTTGATTTGGATCGCGCGTTTCGGTCGGTCATTGATGCGTTGCAGACAGTCGAGGATTTGCACAAACGTGGTGTTGCACTCAAGATCGTAAATTTACAAATGGATACCACAACCCCAGCTGGTATGCTGTTGTTTACAGTTCTCTCCAGCTTTGCCGCGTTCGAAAGGCAGATAAATTCTCAGCGCACCCGTGAGGGCATGGCTGCAGCTAGGAAACGCGGCAAGCCTATCGGCAGACCGCCTAAATTGACTCCAAAAGATCTAGCAGATGCGCAACATCGAATTCAGTCCGGCAGGACCATCAAACAAGTCGCTGCCAAATACAATATGGCCCCATGGTCGCTTACGCGGGCGATCCGACGCCTGAACTCCTGACAATGCACCAGTGCTTGGCAAACAAACGACTCCCAGCTCATAGCCTTGCTCTCTATCTATTGTGTGCGATTACTGCCTCGACACTGAACTTCCGGGTCTGCAGCTGCTAAATACGCAGGAAAAAGATCTAACCTAAAGACTACCATTCGACGAAAGGGTCCCCTCAGCAAGCGAGCTGAGGGGGCGCTTATTTAATCTCCGTCGCGCTCTGGTATTTGCCTTCGCGCCCCGACATGAATTTCGACTGCGAAGTCAATAAACATAATCCTTGGCACGACATGCTGATCAAGACGCCGCGCTGGGGCCTCGTCAGCGCAAAGCAAGAACTTGTTCATTGTACCCTTAACGTCTTCGCCAAAAAGATCGCGCATCTCGAAACTGATCTCCCCCCAATCATAGGACGGAAAATTCTTTTGACGCCACGTATTGAGCGAAACTGACGTTGAGAGGAATCTAAAGCCCCAAAACTGATACGGACGAAGTGCATCAGGGTTCAGCCATTCGTCCTTCACGTTGAACAGGTCACCACTGTGGTTTTGGTAGATTTGCTCTACGATCCAATCGTAAGCGGCTTCCCCCGTTAGTCCTTGAGCACGCAGGTACCATGCGAGTGCTTGTCTGTGCTCCCGTAGATGAAGACAGCGATCCGACTTGGCAAAGAGGTTGCCTGTGTAGCTCAGGATCTCTTCGGTTTCGTTGGAAATTGCGTTGATTTGTTGCATTGCCAGTTCGGTAATGATTTTTGCGATTGTCATTTCAGATTCCCTAGAAATCCAAAACGACGGGCCCGTCGCCAGCACTTCAGACTGGAGGCGAACCCTCAAATCCCAGTGCTGGAATTCATTGAACAGGTCTGGGTGGGGGAAGTCTTCCGCTCAGTTCAGCGGAACACAGGCGGAAGGCGGCGGAATCGGTGGAATTTGCGTAACTATATGTAAAGTATAATAAAAAAGTTGTAATTGTGAGGCAGCTTTGATACATTGAACTGTGAGCAACGAGGAAGTTAGAAATAGATCAGACGTATCGGCGGAACAGGTTTTTGTCACAAAGACCTATGTGCGAACCAATGGATTCATATACAAAGAGACAACCCTGAACGGCTCGTTGCATGCCGGGCCGCTGGATGAGCCGTCAATGGCAACTTTTGATCCAGAAGGTAACCCAATACGGCATATGTGGCATGCGTTCGGAGAGGAACATCGGAGCGATGGCCCATCTTGCGTTGTTTTCTTTTCTGGGTCCGAAAACCGGCGAATTGAAGAGTTCAAAATCAACGGCGAGCCAAGACCTGAGGCGGATGGACCCTTCCGCATAAGGTACTCGCCCGATGGTGAGGTCATGAAGAACGAATATTCAGAAAAAAGCAATGACCCTTTCACACCAGACATTGGACTTGACCTTGAGCAATAGAACTTGAACTTTGTAAGCGATGGATAGTCACTTCATGGTCACATAGGTATAAATTCCAATGCCATTTCGGGTGAATTTTGAGCTGGATGAGTTTGCAAAAATAGTTTCCCTTCTGTTGGACGACAAAACTGACGAAGAAGCTTATCAGAGAGAAGCTGGCCGAGTCGCCAAGAAAGCACGAGATAAGTTCTTCAAAGGCATAAGACCCGCAAAAAAGAGAGCAGAGCTTTTCCCGGGCTGGCTGGATGATGTCAGCCGACTTGAGTTCTTAGGAAGTTATTCTCGGGACCTGTATGAACGTGCCCGGGACAAATTCAATCATAATATGATTGGCACTCTTTCAGACAATAAAGCCAACGCATTGCATTGCGCATTACTGTTGCATTTCCGTCTGCATTTGTTTGTTTCGCCAGAAGATCGAGAATTTGCCGATGACTTAGATCGTCAGGTGTTTGGTGGTCAAACTTTCGAGGACTTCGTTGGCAAGCCGGTCTTTAAGTTTAACCCTGACACATACTTTGAGCCTCCCGCAATGGCGGCACCTATGTCCCATCCGCCATACATAAGCGCGAAAGAAGTGGAATATCTTCTGAACAAAGATATCAACCATGGTGTTTGGCTGAATCCGCACAATCACTTCAGCATCCCGCTTGAAGGACGCGACAATGAGCAAAAGCGCTTAACACAGTTCATGCTCCATGATGCTGCGTTCCGGGTTCAGCCGGTTATCGCTCCTTCAGGAGCCGGAAAAACAAGACTTATTTCCGAATGGATGAAGCCGTATTCACCGAGATTCAATCATCAGACCAGTTGGGAGGCCGGATTTCTTGTCTCTGATGGCAATGACTTGGCACGTAGCCCAGAGCCATGGAAGAAGTGGGATATCAGCAAAAATACACTTATTGTTATCGATTACACCCATGCTTTCGACGAGGTTGTGAAAGCAATTGCGAGGCGCGCGATCCGGCGAACGGACGGAACCGATCATAAAATCCGCCTGATCGTTGTCGATCACGTCATGCCAGTACTGTTGGCAGATGATTTCTTTTGGCGGCAGTTTTCTGGCGGACATCGTGCAACGATGGACAGTTTTGAAGCGCGCTATCTCGAACAAACATTAGTGCTACAAAGTGAAAAAGATCAATCAGACCTATTGCGCAATATCATCGCCGCAAGTGCAAGCATTGGCAATGAAATAGTTTCCAGAAATGATCCGGTTGTGTCCGATGCGCTGCACCATCTCGACCGAATTGGGCATGAGCAAGGCAACCGGGACGCTGTTCGACACCCACTCTTTGCCGCACTTATGGGGCGGGCCATCCGAAAGGCCAGTGGTGCGCCGGATTATTCAACTTGGTCGAGACGGGATCTGGTAGATCAGTATTTTGAAAGCAAAGACCGGTTACCTTGGAGTAGAGAAATGTCTTCCGACGTGCCTAGCGTATCTAGCCGCAATAGCACAGGTCTTTATGCAGGGGCGGTGGTGTCGGCGGCCACATTGCGGCGCGGGATCAGCCGTCTGACGATAAAAAAGTACTTACCGGTCAACGATGAAGCAATAATTCAAATCGCCCAGCGGGTAATTTCGTCAGACAAGATCCATGAAATTGGCCCGTTTCTTCCTGATATCCTTGGTGAAACTTTTCTGTTGAAGTTTCTTGCTGCAACAGAGGAGCGGCCCGAAGTTTTTGCAGTTTTTCTGTCTTTGCTAGCGAACTCATCGGTCAACGCGCAGGAAATAAGTCGAAACTTCAGAGAAACAATTGATCGACTAGCCCGCAATTTGGCAGCCGACGACCCTGACAACCCCGATGTTCTTGAGAGTTGGCAGCAGCTTTTGAAACTGCTCGATCCCAATATCTTCGAGGCGGACAAACCCCTCCGCACTTATGTGTCCTACGTGATAGCGGACGTGATCACGCACTTGGACGGAGTCGTGAAACGCATGCCAAACAGAGAAAAAAACGGCGTCGTATTGTACGCTGAGTACTTAGCCCTGAAATCACAATTAGTACAGCTGGTAGATTCGGAAGAGCTGTGTTCCAAACCTTCGCAGGATAACTTGCTAAATTGGGTTAGGACGGTTTTCAAATTTTTTGAGTGTATCGAGTTTGAGGATTCCGAAAAATATGTTCAACAGATCGCGGTCGTCGCGCGGGTCTTTGCACAGCGAAATTCTAAAAACTGGACTGCAAGCATACTTGCAGCGTCTGAAGGACATCTTCGAATCTTGAAATTTCTACTTTCGCACACTGGTGAGGATGTTAATCACGTTGATACTTCTGGAGTCAGCGCCGTGGTGGTTGCATGTGCTAACGGCCATTTTGAAGTTCTGCGCCATCTGCATATGGAAGCAGGAGCAGATGTCCATTTAGCTACAAACTTTCGCTCTACAGCGGCAATGCGGGCTGCTCAGAATGGTCATCTGGAGGTCTTACGGTATTTGCATGTTGAAGCCGGCGCCGACCTTGATATGCGAAGTCTTTTGGGACATACAGCAATGGTTCTGGCTGTTCGAAACGCAAACTTGCAAGTCTTGCGCTATCTTCATAACGAAGGCGAAATCAATATATATGCAGTCGATTGTTACGGCTACAATGCAGCGATGATTGCGAGCCTTAGAGGGCATTTAAACATTTTGCAATACTTGCATATCGAAGCGAATTTTGATCTTGAGGCGGTAAATTATTCTGGCACAACAGCAGCAATGATGGCGGCAGGAGATGGCCATTTGGAAGTCTTACGTTATCTTCACGAAGAAGCGAAGGTCAATCTAAGCGCTGTGGACAATATCGGTAGAACGGTTGCAATGCGTGCTTGTATGACAGGTCATTTTGATGTTGTGCGCTATCTTCATAAAGAAGCAAATGTCGATTTTTGCGCCAAAGATTACTCTGGCCGTACAACGGTGATGGAGGCATGCGTCTTTGGTCATTTAGAAATATTGAAATATTTGAGTAAGGAAGTTGAAGTTGACTTCGATGCGGCAGATGATGACGGGATGACGGCGGGGTTGATTGCAATTCGATATGGCCATGTAAAAGTATTGCGAAAATTCTTTAATAACAAGATAAGCCTTGACGTGGAGACACATCAGGGTGAGACCGCCATGAGCATAGCAAAAGAAAATGGGCATCGCCATGTTGTAGAATTTCTTATTGAGCAGGGTATTAATTGAGCAGGCGATTTAATATCACTTTCTGGAGCAAACCCTCTGACTTCCAGCGGCCTCGCTTTGGCGTGGATCAAAGCGCATATTTCCTTACCGTCAGAAAAATGAACCATAGCCGGGTCGAACGCTCATTTTCCCGAGGCCAAGGACATGCAATACGACACCTGCAGCCGCTGTGTTTTTAATTACCGTTATCACATCGTCTGGTCGACCAAGTTTCGCTTCGAGGTGCTTCACGGAGACGTCCGACCGCGAGTCCGCCACATCTGCCGCAAGGACTGCCGTGAACAGGGCGTCGACATCATCCGCGAGTGCTCTCTGCTGACCATATCCACATGTTCATGCCCGTGCCGCGCAAACTGGCGGTGAGTTACTTCGTGCGGCTGATGAAAGGCCGGTCCTGCCACAAAGTGCAGTGCGAATTTCCCCTGCTCCGCAAGCGCCGCTGGGGAAGACGCTTTTGGGGCCGGGCATACTTCTCAACGACCAACGGCGCCATTACCGAAGATATCGTACTTGAGTACGTGAAGCAGTATATCGACGACCTTACCGCCGCCAGCTACTAGTGGTTTTCAGTTGATTGTCTAAACCAAGGGGTGTGATCTGCTCCTCCAAACCTAGGTCCTTTTCAAGCGCTTCCTAGGCTACTCTATCCTTCTATTGACCCGTTGGCCGGAAGGTGATGCTGACAGACATCACCGAAAGGGGCTTTTTTGATCTCGTTCCTCTGCCAACAGACCACGGTTGACCTTGTCGGCTGTACTTAGGCGTAGCCACAGAGGTAGCAATGGAGCGGCTACGTTGCAAATTGCCTCGTTTATGAATGATCAGCACAGGCTGCAAGGTGTGTACGGGTAGTACCCGCACCCCTTGGCAAGGGAGCCCGCTGCGCGCTCCCGTTGCATCCCTCCGGCTAGAATTCACATAGAGTTTTAGGCTTGCTTGTGCTGAAAGTGTCGATACGAATAGTTCCGAATAAATATGGCAGCCACAATTTCAGTCATTTCGGTGCTTACATCAATTGCTCACTATGCAATCAGCGGTGCTATCGACAAAACGGAAACTACGTTGCCATTGAAAGACTATGGAGAAAAGTAGGTTTCGATGTTGGGGAGTTTCTTCCCGCCGTAGTCTGTGATTTAACAAGATCGAAAACATGAGGACAGCAACGATGAAATTCGATCTCAAAAACTTGACGCGAAAGCAACTCGAGAAACTCCGTTCCGATATTGACATCGCTCTTGAAAAATTAGCGGAAAGAGACCGTAAGGCCGCACTTATTGCCGTCGAAAAAGCAGCGAAGGCTCATGGTTTCACTCTTGCCGAGATTGCAGCGGATACAAAGCCTTCCAAAACCAAGCGCAAGGTTTCATCGAAAGCCAAGCCGGTGTCGACCCCGAAGTATGCCAACCCTGAAAACAAATCTCAGACTTGGAGCGGGAAAGGGCGCCAGCCGGAATGGTTCAAGACAGCGCTCGCATCGGGGACAAAAGCCAATCAACTGTTGATCTGAGGATCACGTCCCTCACCAGGCATTCGCTTGACTATCCTGGTGCTGCGGACCGTCAAAGCCGCCCATCGCTGCAACTGCGAAACAAAATGTGATGCAATCTGGTTGTGGTCTGTGGGCAACGCGGACATTGTAAACACGTAGCAAGACTTCGTTTGTACATGCGCGCGCTACTGCACAGCTCTGCATTGCTTTCTTCGCCACGCATTCCATCCAGTACGATCCGAATCTTCTCTTCGCTGGAAAACTGCTTGCACATGGAGCGCCAGAAGTCTTTTTCCACCTTCCCGCCGGGGCTCTTCGTTATTTTTCTCGTCGTCCACTCCGTGATCGTGATGATGAGCAACAAACTCTCGACCATTGAGTCGTCCTATTTTGTTCCAGAGGTACCGACATCAGCCAAATATGGATTCACGAGAGCCCTGTGCGCTAAGGAATGCAAAAAAAAGAGCCGCATCACTGAGGACACGGCTCTAATTCGAAACTTCGTATTTTTTAGGTCTCTGTGCACCGCTCATACCAGATCAGGTTCCGCTTTTTGTTGTCGTTTTTGGGTTTGCGGAACTTGTCTTTCTCCACGTCTTCAAGTTGGCGGGCTAACACTTCGAGTTCTCTCGGCTCCTCTCGCTTGCGGGGAAGTCCCAGCAGGCAAGCTCCGATAAATGGGGATTGAATTGGCATCGTTCTTCTCCTTCAATGATTCTTTCAATTGCGCTTTGAAATCCTCCGACGAACCGTCTTCGTTATTGGACAGAGGCTTCTTTGGCAGCAGAAACGACCACAGCGTTTCCGTTGCATCTCGGAGGTTCTGGTTCTCCACAGTAGTTTTTGCCATTGGGTCTCCTTTCCTTAGTGTTGAACCCGACCTAAACATACCGCGAATCATCCACACTTCCGAAACTTGACTTTGGAAAATTGCTTTGAATCAGTCAGTTAAACGATCAGATTTCTTGCATGATCTGTGGATAAAATGTGGAGAACTTAACTCTGCTCTCTCGGTCAAAACTCCACTAACAGGATTTCTGGTCACGCCTGGGTGATTGCTCCCACAACTGCGCATGTAGCTAGGAAATCATGATGTGGGAGCTAACGACGCTCACGTTGTTTTAGAAAACTCCAGCGATTTTTCGGAAAAGACGGAGTTTTCCGAAATTTCCTTGAAAGACCGCGGGTTTTCGGCCAACCTTCCGAAGAGGAAGGATTATGTTACGAGTGACTGAGGGAAAAGACAGCACAATCGCAGTCAGCACGATTGCTGACGCACTGGGGTTGACTCAAGAAGTCACCGTGGACAAAATGCTTGCCTTCAATGCATCTAAGCAACTCGAAATTCTTCCAGAAAAGCCACTGAACGAAAAGACGATCAGGAACGCACAGCGCGATGGCGTAAAACTTAGGCAGGAAGGCACGCGAGAATGGTTGCGCGCGTTTATGAGCTGGGTGATCGGTCAAACCACACATGGTAACAAGGATATCCGCGCAATTAGGGAAATACTTGCCGGACTGGAGGCGCTCAAAAAACCTGTAAAGGCCAAGGCGAAGAAGTTGAAACGTACAACAACAACTGAGTTGGATGCTTTCGCACGAGACATCGTCGATCACCAGAAGAAGTTCCCAGGACTTCAGGAAGATCGTTTTCGCCTTGCTGGGTACTACCGTCTCATTCGGAAGACTTCACAAAATGGACTGGTACACTACTACGAAGAACCCTTGTTTGTGGGCACGGAAGATCAGCGTTCTTGGCTGGCCTCTGCACGGCAAGGTGCGGCGTGGGGCTTTACCACCGTAACTTCTGGTATCTTGGTGTTGGTACTAAACCACAAAGACGCACGCACTAACTTTGGTTTCCGTGTGATAAAAATGGATTTTGCTAGAGGTAACCCTAACAGCGGCTACCCAGCGATCATGCTCCGAATTTCAGACAACTCTTCCGTACCTGCGGTCTCTAGGGTCGTGCTGACGAGAGTTGATGACGCAGATCCAGATATTGAGCGTTGGAACTCAACGATAACCGATGACGACAGAGCTTTCGACAATCACGAAATCGGGAGTATGGTTGATCGTATCGACGGAGATCATCCCATGCACTCGGCTTATGAACAGCTTGCCATCGGAGAGCACCTGACAATTGCGGAACCTGTCGAATGGGAAACTGCAGAAGCAGTCCTCAAGTCCATCAATGGGGAAAGAGCGTCTCGTCAAGATCGTTAAACGGGAACTCCAGTTCATCTCCCTGTGGGTCGCGTATAACGAAGCTGTAACCCTTTCTGGCCATAGCCATGAATGACGCTTGAAGCATTATAGCTTCGTTCAACGCATCGTTCGCAGAGTTGTGCCCTCTGCGCAGTGTGACCTGCAGCAACGCATTTGCCGCCGATTCATCAAAACTGGCCTCGATATCAAGAGTTTCCTCGTCTTGGGTGCTGCTCATGCTTAATCACCTAGTTTTTCTTTTGAGCGTAACATCTGCTAGTAGTTGCGTCTATATATAGTTGCATAGTCCGTGGGGTTATCGACATATTGCGTCGTACTCTATGGGTTTCCTCGTTTTTCTTCGTCTGGTTTCTTCGGAAATTTATCCGGACGTTTCAGAATTTGGCCTGCCTAATCACTACCGCACTAGGCTGACTCAGCAAAACTGGGTTTTGTCTGATGTGCGAATGCCAATTAATCTCAAGATTCGCATCGGACAACAGGCGGGTCGAAGTCGAAGGAATAACGTCGTTAAACGCCTTTGCGACGGCCAACACGTGGCCGTCCGAGAAACCTGCATCGTTACGGTAATCAGATCAAGCGCAGCATAGGGACGTGTCCGTTAGCGATGCTGCTTCAAGAACGGCCCAAACCGGACCTTGCCCTGAATTCAGCAACTGTAGTGTAGCTTCCTCAAAGCGGTCATTCATTGCGATCACCGACGCGGCAGCCCATGCTCAAAGAAGACAAACGAAAAAGGCTACTTGATATCGTAATCCTCCGACGCAATCCAAGAAATGCGCTCTTCAACGTAGTTCACAACTGAGCGGTAGCCCAAACCATAGCTTGATGAACCCCAATCCAAATCACTCTTCGCTTCGTTGGAGTGACAGAAGGCTTCCAGAGCAGCTACCAGCTCGTCGGGAGAAGGAGTTCGAGAATATGTTAGCAGCAATAGCCGCATTGCATACGCAATTGCCAAAAGAGCTCGCGCCAAAACTGGACGACCTTCGAAGTCAAACCCGTGAAAAAGGTTCGCAGCCTCCGCGAGGTCCTTTTGGAAGCCTTCATTCTCCCGATACAAAGCCTCGAACTCACCGTAGTTCATTGGGCGTTGAGCGTCTCGTTCATCAACAATGAGAGCATCGATCAACCGATCCAAATGCCCAATTACCAATCCTTGCCGGCAATACATGCCCGGATTCTGCTGAACTTTTTCTTTCCAATCTGGTACGTTTGGCGAGTAAGTAAGGTTGGGTTCGAGCGCCGCAAAAACGAAGTCATCTGTCAATGCATAGTAGGAAATTTTCAGCAGAAAGTACCGTGTCCGGATGTTCTCATCCAACTCGATATCAACAAACGTAGCAGATCTCTGTAGTAAGCGAAAAATGGCGATTGGCAGAAAAAGTCGGTAAATTGTTGATCGCAGGTAGTAACCGTCTCTAGCGAGCCAACTTCCTCCTTCCGGACCGAGGTGACCTTGTCGATGAGTGCGCACCAAGCTGCCTACGCGATAGTAACTCCCTTCAGCGGCCTCAAATAATTGAAATATCAGTGGTTCAACTTCACTATATAGGCGTTTTTTCGCCTCAAACTCATATGATCGCCGCGCGTCATCAATTGCGGCTTCCTTCGCAAGGTCGGCCTTAATGTGTTCGACGTCGGCAGTCAGTTCTGCCTTGAGCTTTTCCAACCGAGCTGAAGCGAAGGGATTCACAAATGCCACTAGTATAGCGATAAGTGCGCTGACCACCGCTGAAATTATTGTCACTTGGGCTGCAGGCGGCAGTACAAGAAACCATTTGATCATGCTGTCCATGTTTAAACTTAACATAACCTGTGCCTTTGCACAGATGCATGAATAATGAAACTGAACCTGCCCAACGGCCCTTTGCGGTCATTGCCAACGATGTCGCACGCGGCAGCGCGGCTTCCCTGAAGCGGACATTGAAAGCATACGCAGTATTTTGAGGGCATAGCCTGTGCCAACAACAAAAGTGCTGCTCAACACGCATTTAGAAGTTCCAATGAAGCTCTTCGACGGTGTCTTGGTCGTCCGGTTCTAGCAGGTGATTTGGCAATGGCTTCTTGGTTCCATATTTGCCAATTTTCGAGAGCCGGACGGCACAATCCTGAAACATGTGGTGTTGAAGCCCTTGCGCTGCTAGAAACTGGGCTAAAGTGAGTCAATCGGGCGCCGCAAGTTGTTGATCGAAAACAAAAATAAGAATAACGGAGAGAAGGCCCAGATATCCCTCAGGCAGTCTTCAACCTTCGGCGTTCCCACTGCCACCGGCGTAGACCTTTCAAATGTTTTGAACGGTGCACCATATGAACAGTTCAGAAAAGAAGTAGCTCTCGATATTCGACGCTCGCGCGGGACCTTTTTCACCGCACCCTTGTTGGCCGAACGCACTGCGCGGGAATTGATATCAAGAACAGGTATAACTTCGAAGGTAGTCGACCCGTGTGTTGGCATGGGCGACCTGTTGCTCGCCTATGCCCGGCACTTGCCCATCAGATCAAAAATTGAGGACACCTTAGCCGATTGGGGAGAAGTTCTGCACGGGATGGACGTTTGTGCAGACCTCGCGCTCACCGCTAGACTGCGACTGAAGGCTCTCGCTTTGTATCGGCATGGTCTGAGGCACAACAAGCTTAGGATCTTGGGAGAATTCCCCAACATCAAGGTTGGAGACTTCTTCGATAACGTTGAAACGCTAGCTGAATACCCAGCCATATTCATTAACCCACCGTTCCAGCAAGCACGAACCAAAGAACGATTGAGTTGGTCATCTGGGCAAGTGAGTATGGCCGCTGTGTTTCTAAGCAAACTGTTGGAGCACGTAAGTTCTTCGACTTCAGTTATGGCAATTCTACCTGAGGTTTTAAGGTGTGGGTCAAGGTACACCAAGTTTAGAGAGCACATTGCTTCGCTGGGGTTCGGTGGAAACTACACATCTCACGGTAGGTTTGATCAGCATGCAGACGTTGATGTTTTTTCAACTCTGCTGTCTCGCGATGAGTTTAGTGGAGTCTGGGCACCGGCAACTAGAAACCATGAACAACGCGTCATCTCTGACAAATTTGAAGTTCGTATCGGTACAGTCGTTCCGCACAGAGCCAAGAATAAAGGTGCATGGAGAAAGTACATTTGTGCAAAATCGGTCCCATTAGCAGCGGAAAGCTTTGAACCTCAAAGCTCCATACGGTTTACAGGAACCGTTTTTGACGCGCCTTTCATAGTACTTAGAAGAACCTCAGGGCCTTCTGACAAGCGGAGGTCAAAGCCCACAACAATTTTTTCTGACGGACCAGTAGCTGTCGAAAATCATTTGGTAGTACTACTGCCAAAAGATCGAGAAAACGGGCTATCGAATTGTCATGCTGCGTGTAGGGTATTGAGAAACGATAGAACTCAGAATTATTTGAATGCTCAAATGAGATGCCGACACCTAACCAAAGCGGTTGTTGAGAACATCCCTTGGAGCCACAATGACTGATCATCTTCGTTTCTCCCCTGATATACTTCAAAGACTAGGTGAAGAGCTAGTTCCTGACGTCGATCAAGGTATCATTGAGCTGGTTAAGAACGCCTACGACGCTGACGCGACCGAATGTGTCGTCTCTATTCTGTCTGAATCGGACATGCATAGTGAAGTTATTGTCACTGATAACGGTCACGGCATGACAAAAGAGAACATCCGCGAAGGGTGGTTGGTAATCGGCAAGTCATCTAAGTCCGAAACTGAGGTTACGACAAAGTTTCGCCGCGTGCCAGTGGGAGACAAAGGGCTGGGTCGCCTTGCTGCATTGCGCCTGGGACGAAGAGTGGAACTGACAACTGAAACTGGAGATCAAGCAAGCAAGCGATTCAAACTTCTCATGGATTGGGATGAATTCAGCTCCGCTGATGTCGTGGAGGAAGTCGACCTTGATATCCAAGAAGTCAGATCGACCGGTAGCGCCGGTACGGAAATCAGAATTTCAAGAATACCTAAAAAGCTTGCAAGAGGAGTGGTGACTAAACTCGCACGTAACTTGTTGCTACTGTCAGACCCATTTCGTTCAATCGGTGAGGAAACGTCGAGTGCAGACGCTCAAAACGGATTGCGAGACCCAGGTTTCAAAGCGTCGTTGGCCACTGACGAGTTCAAAGATCTCGAGCAAAAGGTCTCTCAGGCTTACTTTTCTGAGGCCGAGTACAGAATTCAGTGTCAACACAATGAAGATGGTACAGTATTTTTCCGCTTGCTTGACTGGAAGGGGTCAACTCTTAGTGAGAAACAGTCCGAGACCCGATACTCTGCGTTTCCTTTTTTGTTTGATCTTTGGGTCTTTGTGCTCGACCGGCGATCGTTCTCGAACCGAACAGCTTCATTTGGTGAGGTTCGTGAGTGGTTGAGCCATGTCGGCGGGGTGCATATCTATGAGGACGGAATTCGGGTGCCACCCTATGGATCTCCGGGCGATGACTGGCTGGAGTTAAACCTCAAGCGAGCACGCAGCCCAGAGCAGAGACCTTCAACAAATACCGCCATTGGGCGAGTTCACTTTAGCAATGTCGAACGGAGGATGACACAGAAGACTGACAGAGTAGGCTACATTGAAAATGAAGCTTTTCTCGAAATGAAGCGGTGTTGCAGCGATGCACTGGATTGGGCCGCAACTTATCTGGTTCGACAGCGCGACGAACGAAAGCAGGCCGAGCAAGCCGAACTTGAATTAAAAACAGAAAAAGCTGACACCAAGCTGAACAAAGTCCTAGCTGAATCTGTAAGTGTTGTTGATCGCGGTAAGGTCGAGAAGGCGATTGATCTTGTACTGAAAGAGCGCGGCGCAGAAGCTAAAGCGATAAGAGAGGACCTGCAGTTGTACCGATCTCTGGCTACGGCGGGCATGACTGCAACGGTTGTTGCGCATGAAATCGGACGCCCTCTAAATCTGATCGATCGTACATTGAAGGCTTTGATGCGACTTATTCCTGCAGAAAAGCACAAGGACGCCGAAAAAAGAGTTAACAGAATCGGAACAGCGACGCATCGGGTACAGAGTTTTGTGAAAATACCGATGTCCCTCCTGTCAAAAAGAAAACGCCGTACAGAGCGAGTTTCGGTAAATGATACCATTGACGGTTTTGCAAGGCTGTTGCTTCCAGTGTTAGAAGACTACAAGATCAAGCCGATCGTAGAGACGAAAGCGAGCTACTCTGACATTCGCGGAAGCGCATCACTAGTGGAAGGAGTGCTTCTCAATCTAACTCTAAACTCTATCAGCGCTTTCAATCGCGGCATTGAAGACGTGGATCAGCGACGCATATCAATTTCTACAAGTTACTCTGGCGAGAGCATTGAAGTTGTTTTTCAAGACAATGCCGGCGGTATCCAAGGAATAGATTTGCCGGATATTTGGCTTCCTGGCACTACGACAGATCCAAACGGCACTGGTTTTGGTCTGACCATCGTCAGAGATAGTATCAAGGATCTAGGTGGTACGGTGGCTGCTATCGAACGTACCGATTTCGGTGGCGCGAAATTCATAGCGACGCTGCCACCTCTTAGGGAGCTAGACACGTAATGCTCGATCTTTCTGCATTAACAACCGTGACCGTAGTTGACGACGATGCAGAGGATCGCAACGCATTGGTCGAAGACCTGGCGGACTTTGGCTTTGAAACAAGGGTTATTGAAGGAAAGTACGCTTCCAACATGGATCGGCTAGTAGCTGACATACACCAACTCCAGAGTGATTTTGTGATTTGTGATCATAAGCTGCAACCTCATCAGCTTGCATCATTCACAGGAGCAGAGCTGGTGGCTCGTTTATTTCAAGATAGGGTGCCATCAATGCTTTTGACGATGTTCAAATCACCTGCACGGGTCGACATACTCAAACACCGCGAGAGAATACCCGTAGTCGTCGGTCGAGATGAGTTTGATCAAGCGCATCTTCAAAAGTACTTGAATCTGTGTCGGTCCGAGTTTGATGGAAACCCGGTCCCAACCCGTAAACCACATCGGGTAATTGTTAGGGTTGAAGAGAAAAGACCGTTCGGAAAGTCCGACTTTGTTTGCGATGTGGTTATACCCTCATGGCGTCCCGGACATGCAATCACTGTACCTAAGGAGTGCTTCGCGAAGTACTTCTGGGGCTCGATCGCTCAGGGCGATAGGTTTCTTGGCAATGTGAATATTGAAGCTCCGGACGAAGACGAATTGTTCATTTCAGAACTGGAAGAACGCATTGACATCAACGACTGAGGCCGCATCGGTATATATCCTAGATGTTGGACACGGAAATAGCTCTATTGTCCGCAGCTCTGGAGAATGTGCTGTGGTCGATTCACCGCTTGGATCCTCTCTGAAGGACAGCCTAGACGAGCTTCAGATAACAAGACTAAAGGCGCTGATCGTCTCTCATTCCGATCGCGATCACATTGCCGGAATCTTGGCTGTACTGACGGATCCAAATATCTGTGTCGAACGGATTTACATAAATCCTGACAGCCCAAAACGTACCAAGATTTGGGGTGACTTGCTCGCTGCTCTGCGCGTTGCCGAACGTGAGGATAAGACCGAGATTGTGAACAGTCTGTCGGTTTCTACGCCGGGTAACATCTCCGTCGGAGACGTCAATTTGAAGGTCGTGGGCCCTGTTGCAAGTCTGGCCGTTGCTGGTGTTGGAGGACGAGACGAAAAGAACCGGCGCATAACATCAAATTCTTTGTCGTCAGTAATCAGGGTGGAAGGACCAAATGGTGCCACCGTATTGCTGGCTGGAGACGTTGATGCGACTGGCTTAGAGCCAATCCTTCATAATCCTAGCGCCTTATCCGCCGATGTCCTCGTTTATCCTCATCATGGCGGTTTTGCCGGGCCGGCCACAGCAGAGGATGCTTTCGTCAGCACTCTATTGAATGCATCCAAACCCAAGAGAGTAGTTTTCTCCAACGGTTTTGGAGTGCATGACAATCCGCGGCCACATGTGGTTGCCTCCGTAGTAAATTTTGGCTGTGCCGTTGCTTGCACACAGCTGTCAAATAGATGCTTCAATAAACCCCAAGGTCTGCCGGATGATCATTTGCTGACATCACTCTCTAAGGGGAGCTCTCGGGGAGTCAGTTGTGCTGGTACTATGTTGTTTGAGGTTGGGTCGGCGGTGACTGCGACGCAAGGCAACTCAGAGGGTCATGACGCATTTGTTTCTGATTTAGTACCAACCCCAATGTGCCGCATCGCAACAAACGGCTAGTATTTCACCTGATCGCTCACGGGTCGGAGCTGCTTTGCTCAACCACACTTCCTTGGGGCACCTAAGTCTGTCCTTTTAAACGTCTGCTCTGACCTGCTTATGTGACCGGAGTTTGCCCTTGCGGCGAAGGTCGGATCCCGCCCACCCCACTGAAAAACAATGCGTTTCTGGCGCAATTTGCTGGGGTGGAATGTGGGCTTGGTACATGGTCACGCCTTAGTCGGTTGGATCACGGCTTAGGCCAAATTGATTTTGACGGAGGTGCTAGAGCGCTTCGCCCCTTGGACCGTTGTACTGACTGTCCTCAGCGTTCCATTAAAAGTCAGCCCCTGCCATGTGCTTCTGGTGCGACCCGCTTTGCCGATGACTGGGATGTAGGAAGCGATCTACGGGCTGCATCAGCCCATCCGACATCGGACCCGAACCGCAGGCAATTGACGACAATTCTTTTGCGAGGAACGCGGATTATGCTCTGGTTGTTCATGGCTTTGTGTCTGTAAGTATTTGTTTAAGGTAAGCGTCCGGCGAACCTGTGTTTCGGTTCAGTTTTTGAAGTCGTCGTGCCACAGCCACCGCCATGCCGCCCAAACGGCGGCTGATAAGCAGGCAGCAAGCATCGTGTATTTTGCAACGAAGTGCGCCCAGTATGTTGCAGGTGTAACTGGTATCCAGTTCGTTCGATCTTCACGAAGCAGAAGGTAGTTTTGACCTGCTTCATTTTTAGTCTCGACGACAACTCCGCCGATCCAGAGATGCAAGACGATAGATGCGCCAAACAGAAGCCAATATCCGATTGCCAGGTTTCGGCTCATATCTTTTGCCTGTCGCTAGCTTTGGCATGCCAGATCCAAAGCATCAGTTCATCAATGCGGTTGATCTTATGGTCTGGCAGACGCTCCAGAACCCAGGTGAGCCAGGCTTCGGGATCAACGTCGTGCATCTTAGCCGTTTCGATCAGGGTGTAACAACCGCCATCAGTGACGTGGAGCCTTCAATCAGAATGCGACGCCCGTCCGAAAGTGTAATGTCCACCCGCGTGGCAGAAAGTTCGCAATTGGGAATTGCCGTGCAGGTGGTGGGCGCAGCAGGGAAATTAGGCGCAGTCACAGAAACTTCGAAAAATTCCGGAACCTCAATGTCATCCTCGGGCTCCGTCTCAGAGGACGCAAACCGTGGATCACGCAGCCATTTGTGGATCAGATTGGCATTCATCGAATACCGGCGGGCAACCTGCGCAACCGAAACACCGGGAGCCCGCGCCTGATTGCAAATCGAACGCTTCTCATTATCCGACCAGAACCGCTTCTTCTGGCCCTTCTTGCCCGCCACGGAGTGCCCCAAGATGTCCACTATCAATGGTGGACACTATCAGCGGATTCTCTGAAGCGTCAGAGCGGGCAAACCGGACGGATACTGTTTAAGTTATTCTTTTTGAGGTAGACTTCGAGGACGCCCCCTGTCGGGTCGGGCCCTTGTGAACCGAACCCGCGACAGAGCGCGGTTTCGGCCATGCGGCGACGGTCCCTGGCGCGAAGATCAGGTGCAGCGGCGCTGCCGCTGTTTCTTTTGGCAGCGCGTGCGGGGCGCACGCTTGGAACCTGACTTTCAGCTTACATCAAATACGGCGACGTCTCCGACTGTGGCGCAACAATTTTTACCCGTAAGATGTTTGTCCCAAAACGCTGGCGGTTTTGGAAACATCTAAACGGTCCCCCACAAAAATTTTTGCCCCATCCCCGCATGTTGATCGAGCCGTCCTGAGACGGACGCGCCCTTGGCGCGGCTCTTATCGTTGGTTTTTCAGGACGCTCGCCGCTGGGCAGAGGTTCAGGCGCGCCGTTTTGAAGACGGGGCGGAGAACCCGAAACAGAAAGCGACACCGACATGCCAAAATTATTTGCCCAACCTTATGATCTCTCAGCCACAGGCTTTTACTTTGACAGCACAGACAGCTTTGACGCGAGAGCCAACGCCCTGCGCAATGATCACGGTCAGCGCGTCGAAGAGTTTGAGATTCAGTTCATCGACGGCGATGAATTGGATTGCGCCCTCGCGGCGGCAATCGGTCTCAACCAAGCCAACTTTCCCCGCTATTTCGAATGTTGTGCAGCTTGGGAAGACTGGCAAAAAACCCATGTCATCATTTCTGTCGGGGAATGCGGCTATGCCTTCGATCCCGAGCGCGATCCAAGCGATTATGACATTGATATCTACCACGTGGACAGCCTGCGCGCCTTGGCCGAGCAGATGGTCGATGAGGGCATTCTCGGAGATATCCCAGACAACATACGCCCGTATTTCGACTATGACGCCTTCGCCCGTGATCTGAGCGTTGAATATTCCGAAATCACCATCGCGGGTGACCGCATGGTGTACCGCGCCTCCTGAGCAGGAGCGCGCCCCCAAATCGCTGTCATGGCGGCGGTTTAGGAGTGCGCTTTTGCACTGAACCACTTTCAACCACAGGAGACCTCCCATGGAATTACAACATATCAAACTGTCCGATCTGACCCCCGCATCCCTGAATGTGCGCAAACGCGGCGGCAAGAACATTGCTGACCTTTTGCCCAGCTTGCGTGCCCACGGGCTTTTGCAACCGCTTCTGGTGCGCTCGAAAGACGAAGGCTTTGAAATCGTCGCAGGGCAGCGCCGTTATCACGCGCTCTGCGCTCTGGCGGAAGAGCAGGACAACGCCGAAGACGTGCCCTGTCTGGTGATGGCACAGGGAGATGATGCAAAAGCCATTGAAGCCTCTCTTGCGGAGAATGTTGCCCGTCTGCCGATGGATGAGATCGACCAGTACAGAGCCTTTGCTGCACTGGTCAGACAGGGGCAGATGCCTGCCGAAATTGCCAGCCAGTTCGGTGTCACCGAACGGCTGGTGACCCAGCGGCTGGCTATCGCCAATATTCTCAGCCCCATCCTGACTGCCTATCGTGAGGACAAAATACACCCTGAAACCCTGCGCATTCTGACGATGGCAACCAAAAAACAGCAACGCGCATGGTTGAAACTTCTCAAGAGCAAAGACGACCATGCGCCCGAAGGACACCGCCTGAAAGCATGGCTGTTTGGCGGAGCAGGCATCGCCACGACCAACGCCCTGTTTGATCTGGCAGACTACAAAGGCGCGATTGTCTCTGACCTCTTTGGCGAGGACAGCTACTTTGGAGACAGTGAGGCTTTCTGGGCGATGCAGAACACAGCGATTGCGGCGGCGAAAGAGGCCTGCCTTGCCGATGGCTGGTCGGATGTCATTGTGCTGGAGGTAGGCGAATACTTCCCCTCATGGGACTATGTCGATGCTGCCAAAGAGGATGGCGGCAAGGTCTATGTGGAGATCGCGCAATGCGGCGAAGTAACGTTCCACGAAGGGCACCTGTCACGCAAGGAGATCAACGCGCGTGACAGCAAGAGCGGAGATGTGCCCAAAATCGCCAAACCCGAGGTGACACAGGCGATGCAGACCTATCTCGGGCTGCACAAACACGCCGCTGTGCGCCAGAGTCTGACCGCGCATCAGGGCATTGCCCTGCGTCTTGCCACTGCCCAGATCATCGCAGGCTCAGCCCTCTGGCAGTGCCATGCCGATCCGCAAAAGGCGGCAAGGGAAGGCATTGCCGAAAGCCTGTCACAAAACCCCGCGCAAGTCAGTTTCGCCGAGCAACGGGCGGAGATTGCGGCGCTGCTTGGCCTCTCACTGGCCGCAGATCAGACGCTTGTGCCGCGCAAACACGATTACGGGGCACGTCGCGATCTTGAGGGTCTGATGAAAACCCTGCGCGACCTGTCAGACGAGGACGTAATGCGCATCCTGACATTTGTCGTGGCAGAAACCTTGCCCGCGCAGTCCGTGATGGTTGAAACCCTTGGCGCGGAAATGGAGACCGATATGACCTCCGTCTGGTCACCTGACCCAACCTTCTTTGATCTGATGCGTGACAAAACCGCCCTCAATGCCATGGTCGCTGAAGTGGCAGGTGAAGAGGTTGCCGCCGCCCACATCACTTCGACCGCCAGGGTGCAGAAATCTGTCATTCAGGCCTGCCTTGATGGCACCCGCCAGGCAAAGGTCAAAGACTGGTCACCGCGCTATATGCAGTTTCCGATGCAAAGCTATAAACGCAATGACGTCGAAGAAACCAAAACTCGCATGGCCGCAGAATGACATCAACAGATCATGCGCCCGTTATGCCGGGCGCATGATACTCCGCAGCGTCAGAAAAATCGCGCGCGGGCACCCCAGCCGGGGATGCCCGCGCGCTCTTATGCGTGGAAGTTGTTGCAGGGACTTTCGCGGCGAACACAAAACCGTATGGGCATAAAGATCAACTCCGCGTTGCCCGACAGCACCGATCCGTCTACTAAAACACAATGACAAAAACAGCTTTTTTTGTGACTGAACTTGGTGGTGGCCTCGGCCATTTTTCTCGCCTGAACGCGATGGCGTCGATTGCTCGGGAAATGGGTTTTCGAACAGTGCTGGTGTATTGCTCAAGGGATTTACCTGACCATCTTGTGTCAGGCTGGAGTTTTGACAGTGTGTTGCGGGGACCCGATTTTCCACGTCTTGTTAAATCACCGGATATGCTGAACGTGGGTGGCCTTGCGGGCAATCTGGCCCGTGTGGGTTTGGTTGATAGCGAAACAATCACATCGGTGGTGTCTGGTTGGCACACACTGTTCAGAGAGGAAAATCCTTCTGTCGTTGTAGGTGATTTTTCACCTTACGCTCGGATATCCTCTTTGGGACGATTGCCTTTTGTTATGGTCGGCAGTGGGTACACGTTGCCCACATCCAATGGCCTGCTTCCATTCGAATTGCAGCCCAAAAAACGAGACCCGAAACAGGTCGTAGAACGAATAGTCAGTCAAGTGAACGACGCTCTTCGGAATATGGGTTCTGGGGATATCGAAAACGCTGGTCAGTGTCTTCGTGGCGATCAAAATCTTGTTGCCTGTCTGCCCTTTCTTGATCCAGCAGCGAACCGAGATGTGTCGGAATATGTTGGGCCTATGGAAGCGCTTCCTAAAGGGACCGGTACTTCGACGGATGGGTTAAATATCTATGGCTATTTTCACAATTTGACGCCGCTTGACCAGGCGGTTCTTCGAAACCTTTTGAGCCTGGGTTGTAAAGTCGACCTTTTTTGCGATGCGGACAGAACATCGGGGGCGGAAGGAGTAACGGTTCTGGATAGTCCACAAACGCCAACAGAGATCATTCAGAATTATCAAATGGTGACTCATCAGGCTGGGCTTGGTCTTTCCACAATGGCGCTCTTAGCTGGCATTCCACAGCTTTTATCACCTAAGCATACCGAGGGTCATATGACGGCATTGCGCCTGCAGGAAAAAGGAGTTGGTTATGTCGTCAGTGACGAAGTGACCGCCAGTCGGCCAGGCATTGGTGCTCACATCAAAGCGCTGAATACGCCTAAGACGATAAAAAACATAAGGGAAACGGCTATCTCCGCACGGGGTTGGGTGGCTGCCATAGACTGCAGAGGCAGGGTTTTCAGCGCACTGAATGAGTTGAGTTGAGCCGATTCGCGTCGTCGTCGGTTTTTAATATGTACAAAATGTCAGCCGCAACGTCGGGAAAGCTGTAAAAGCGTATTTCGGATCGGTGCTCTCCGACGCTGCAAGAAATCATATTGGCGTGGATCGCACAACTTCCGGCTGCAATGTAACTACATGCAAAACGCTTGGTTCGGGCATTAAACCCGTTGAAACCTCCAAGATATAGAAAGGCGTTGAGTTCTGTGTCGGGTATCCGTATTTGGTATTCAGGACGGCACCGCAGCAACAAGTGGTACCATGTGCCATATTTGAGGTAGCGGTCTCAAAAGCGCCAGCATCTGCCCTGATTGAACGCCGCGTCGAAAACTTTGCCTCTACCAGCGAACTTTCTTTGACAAAGAAGCAACAAGCGCGAGAGGAACGTTAACCAAATTTGCACAAACGGCTGTTCCCTTGGTCGAATAGTGTCTAACCAGAGAGTATGCCTAAAGGTTTATTAAAATGTGCAAGTTTGCCTTCCGAAAGACTTTTTCGTGTTGACGTTGGCTTGGATAGTTATAACCTCCGGTAGAAATCGGCAAACATTTGGGGCCAATTCGCTCCAACACAGGCGAGTACAATCACCTTATTGGCGTACATGACGTTAATTGAACTTGGTGTCCACGACGATGTCTGGTTAAGGCCTTTGCGCCATGATCGCTATTCTTGCGGCTCTGGCTGGCTTCGTGGTTTGGTAAGGTTTTTTGCCAAAATTGACCCAAGGCAATCCTTCCTTCCGACAATTTAACAAGGAGATGTTTTGAATGACGCTGCGGTTAACTCTGATACTTATGGCCCTTGCTACTAGTTCTTGTCGTGCCGATGGCCTTCATTTAGCAGAGGCATTTGCAACGAAATCGAGTTTAGAATTGAGCCAGTTCCTAAAAGACTATTCTCGATCTGAAATTTCTAGGTATAGATATGGAAACAATCAAAACGTTGTGCATGCTGCTACTGTAAATCGTGAAAATACGGATGCTGTTAAACAGGCGGTGCTATATGGTGCCGACGTAAACCATCAGGACGAAGAAGGTCGCACTCCATTGCATTACGCGATTGATCTGGATGATCTCGCAAAGGCGAAATCTCTGATGGAGCTTGGAGCAGCGACGACTATTGAAAACGCATCGGGTTTTTCAGCAATTTCATTTTGTGCGGTAGTACTGCGAGATCAACCTCGTCACAAAACCTGCAGTTTCGTAGTTGTGAATTAAACAGGAGTATTTGAGACATGGCTGCCTTCAACCTAAATAATTTGCCTTCCGAAAAAATTGTTGAACTCTCAGCGTTGGCTAGAGCTTCATATGGAAACGAGTTGCCGCCTCCTGGTTGGACAACCCTTACGGGTAGCGCGTTAGGGTTCGTTGAGGGTTCCAATACTGGAACATATGCGGGGGATACCTTTCAGGGAAGCTCGAATTGGGCTGGTGCGCCTGCCGCTCGAGTCTACAAGAAGGGCACTGAAATCACAATTTCATTCCGTGGTACAGACAGTATAGCTGACTATTCACAGTATCCCGATATTCTGAGCAACAACTACATCAACGCTTTCACTTCGTTTTTGGATTCCGTGGCAGAGTATATGGCGAATGAAGTAAATGGCATAAGTAAAGTGAATGTGGTTGGGCATAGTTTGGGCGCAGCTGCTGCGAACATCTTGAGAAACTTATCCGCAACCCAGAATGATGGGGCGTTTGATAATGCAACTTATCTGACTATCGCAACGCCGAAGGTCTCGACCAATCCTGATATTCTAAATATTGGTTTTGAAAACGACTGGGTATTCAAAGCAATCCCAAGAAATTCACCCTTTTCTCCAGATATTTTTTCGTCAACTACTGACAACATCATTTATTACGATGATGAATATGCCGCTTCAAATTGGCCTGGTAGTTTGTTTGATTTTACTGACGTTTCGGCACACGGTCGAGGCCTTTATGTTGAATCGATAGGGCGAATTACTAGTTCCGTATTTTACGAGGAAATGGATCGAGATAGTACAATTATTGTCGTTGCTACGGATGCTCAAGTTTCGAACAAAGATACGTCAACTTCCGATCATTTTGGAAGCGATGCATTCTTTGTGGGGCGCGACGCGGACGACGATATCTTGGGTGGCAATGGCATAGACAAAATCGACGCTGCTGGTGGAAATGACATACTGCGCGGTGCAGCTGGAGACGACATACTTCGCGGCGGAAACGGCGACGACGAATTGTACGATGAGGCAGGGTTCGATCTGCTGTTCGGCGGTGATGACGATGATGTTGTTTACACTCTGAGAGACCTTGGTCCCGACAGTCAGAGTTACGATTACGACAGCGAGCCCCCCGAAACCGGATTCCTGACGGATGTCTATGATGGTGGAAAGGGTGAGGACACTCTTGAGATTGTTGAGTTCAATGAGGTTCGCGCAGGACTTGTTGATGGGGAACTGGCATTCGCACTCGGAAGCGCTGAGATTGGTGCGGTAGATCTTGCATTTAATTTCGAAGTTCTGAACAACGCTGAGATTATTGACTTTACGGCATTGGATGGTGGCTTCACTTACGACGGGGTCCAGTCAACGGTCTCCGCGGCAGGAAGTACGGTTAAGCTGAATAACCACGGCAGTATCACTGGCAGCGAAGACACAGATATCTTCAATTTGGGAAGTAACCCGGTCACGATTAACGGAGGCGGTGGTGACGACACCTTCATAGGCGGCGACGGTTCAGTTCTGCGGGGTGGAAACGGTGCCGACACCTTTTTCGGTGGTTTGGGCGCTGTAATAGACGGTGGTTCCGGCAACGACGTAATCACAAGCGGAGGCGGTGGGTCAACGCTCTCCGGGGGAACAGGAGCTGACACGATTTCAGCTCTGTCCGGAGATGCCCTGTCTGGCGACGCAGAAGACACGCTGACCTTGGAAGGTATTCAGATTTCCGGTGATGATGTGATGTTCGGAATGGACGGGTCCTATCGACTGAATTCTGGCGGCGACAACTCACCAGATGTCGATGCTCTGCTCAGCAAATCCTTTGCCATTATGGTGCGCCCGGCGGCATTCCAGTTTGGTTTTGACGGAACCCAGGCGAGTATCATCTGGGAAGGGTTTGTAATTCTGAATCCTGATCTGAATGTGCACTTCAGCCAAGGTGGATATTTCCAAGAAAACACTGCAGACGCGACCATTGTCTTTAAGATGGGAGACTTCGGGATAAACGGCGGCGGGCTCGTGAGCGACCGCAACCTTGACACGTTCCAGTTTACCTCTGGTGACCAGACCGTCGTTTCAGGCAGTTTGCCGGTGGGCACGATAACCGGTACTGTTTTTGACGACACCGAGGAAGAGTTTAACGGAACTTTTGAACAATATGCCGGCTTCGAAAGCAGCGAACTTGCAAGTTACTACGAACAAAGAAGTCAGATTTCAGCACCATCTCAAGGTAACCTGGATCTTTCTTCAGCTTCCGGCGCGACAACCATAAGCAACTTTGATTTTGAAACCACATCAGTTTCACTCGACGGCACACCTCTCGACATCAACAACCTTCCGACTCCGGTTTCCGCATCTCAGCAGGGTGCAGACGTCCAGATTGCCTTCGGTTCTGGCAGTTTTGCCACTTTTGTAAATACTGATCTGGCCGCCTGGCAATCGGCTGCAACCGACGATGTTTTCGGAACAGACGGGTCGGACGTTCTATCAGCAGGAGACGGTGACAACCTGATCAGTTCTGGCTCTGGTAACGACACGGTTGATGCCGGTGCCGGGAATGACAGCATCATCTACACAGCAGGGAATGACAGCCTCTCCAGTGGTAACACCGGAAACGACATTCTTGATCTGACGCAGTTTCAGGATGATGATGTCAGTTTTCGGGTCTCCGGGAGCGACGTGATTATTGCCACGCCTGCCGGAGAAATCACACTGGTCGATCAGGTGGCTGACCCGTTGGGTTCGGTAAATTCAAACATTGAGACGGTCTTTTTCAGCAACGCGTCGCTGGATGAAGCGGCGATCAGGCAGCGATCTCTGCGTGATCAGACCACTGCCGGAGATGACGTTGTGGACGGCACGGCCTATGACGATCAGATCGTGGGAACTGGCGGGAACGATACGATTTTTGCCGGGGACGGCAATGATCTCATTTCTTACCTGTCCGGCGACGATGTGATCAGCGAGATGAACGCAGGATCGGATACACTGGACCTTAGCCAGTTTGTAGCTGAGCAGGTTATCTTCCGCGAGGTCGGTGACGACGTGCTGATTGAAACGCCGGTTGGAACGATAAGACTTGAAAACCAGTTACTGCATGCCGTTGGCAGCCCTCTTTCGAACATTGAAACGGTGTTGTTTGATGGATCAACGTTGGACGAGACAGGCATCAGAGACAAAATTGCAACTGACCTGCTTCTGGAAACAGATCTCGTTCTTAATGGTGACGAGAATGACAACTTACTGTCGGGGGCTGCCGGGGATGATGTTCTGAACGGTGGCGCCGGTAATGACGAGCTGAATGGCGGAAATGGTGATGACATACTGAACGGTGGTTCAGGTGCAGACACCATAGACGGTGGCTCCGGTTCTGACACGGCAAGCTATGAAGGTGCGACCAGCGCCATAACCGTGAGCCTTGCGACCGGATCGGGCACGTTGGGAGATGCGCTCGGAGACACACTGACCGGCGTCGAAAACCTCATCGGCAGCGCGTTTGCAGACAATCTGAGCGGTAATTCTGGTGCCAATTCTCTTGCGGGAGCTGGGGGCGACGACACTCTGAACGGGGGCGATGGCGCTGATACGCTTGAAGGCGGGCTTGGAAACGACGCACTGAACGGGGGCGAAGACAGCGACACCTATGTCTACAGATCTGGCGACGGTAGTGACACGATCTTTGACAGGGCCAACAGCAATCAATCCGCAGTGGATGTGTTTCGTTTCGCTGATCTCAACGCGGATCAGGTGAGCTTCTCTCACGTTCGGGATGACATGCGAAACCTGATAATGACCACGGATGCCGGTGATGCGATTACCTGGGAATACCACTTCCTCGATCACCAGAAGAACGCGGTTGAGCAGATCATTTTCGCGGACGGAACAACACTGAATCAGCAGCAAATCCGGGACAAAAGTGTTCAGGATATGAAAGTGGCGACAGCCTATGCAGTCGGCACGGATCTGGCCGAGAACTATGTGCATACGGCAGGTGACGGCAGCTATCGGATCTACGACCGTGACGACTACTTCGCTACGGCAACGGACACGTTCACGTTCGCTGATCTCAACATTGATCAGGTCACATTTGCGCACAACAGAAATGACAAAGAAAAGCTGGTAATGACCACGGATGCCGGCGAAGTCATCACATGGGAGTGGCATTTCCTCGATCACCAGAAGAATGCGGCTGAGCAGATTGTTTTCGCAGACGGCACAACACTGAATCAGCAGCAAATCCGGGACAAAAGTGTTCAGGATATGAAAGTGGGGACAGCCTATGCAGTCGGCACGGATCTGGCCGAGAACTATGTGCACACAACGGGCGATGGCAGCTATCGGGTCTACGACCGTGACGACTACTTCGCTACGGCAACGGACACGTTCACGTTCGCTGATCTCAACATTGATCAGGTCACATTTGCGCACAACAGAAATGACAAAGAAAAGCTGGTAATGACCACGGATGCCGGCGAAGTCATCACATGGGAGTGGCATTTCCTCGATCACCAGAAGAATGCGGCTGAGCAGATTGTTTTCGCAGACGGCACAACACTGAATCAGCAGCAAATCCGGGACAAAAGTGTTCAGGATATGAAAGTGGCGGCGGCCTATGCAGTCGGCACGGACCTGGCCGAGAACTATGTGCATACGGCAGGTGACGGCAGCTATCGGATCTACGACCGTGACGACTACTTCGCGTCATCCACAGATACCTTTAACTTTGCGGACCTCAACTCGGATCAGGTCTGGTTTTCGAATGCAGGCGGCGACGACAATAACCTCGTAATGAAAACCTCTTCAGGCGAAACGATCACCTGGCAGTACCACTTCTTGGATCATGAGAAGAACGCGGTCGAGCAAATCATGTTTGCAGACGGAGTTTCGCTGAACCTGAATACGATTAAGGCCAAGGCTCTCATAGGCAGCAATACCTCAGATCGCCTTATCGGTTTTGACACCAACGACACGATGTCCGGAAATGATGGCGACGACTATGTCTTCGGCAGCAGCGGAAACGACGTTATTTTGGGTGGCGCTGGCAACGATGAATTACGCGGTGGTACAGGAGATGACATTCATCACGGTGGCGAAGGTGATGATGAGATCATCGCATGGACAGGCAATGACGTATTAAACGGGGACGCCGGAGACGATTATCTGGACGGTGGCGAAGGCAACGACGACAGTTATGGCGGGGCCGGAAACGACTACATTCTCGGAACCGCTGGCGACGACTACTTTGATGGCGGCTCCGGCACAGATACGTTGGATTTCACTTATACAGGGACAGGAGTCACTTACGATCTTTCTTTGGGAACCATTACATTCGCGCATGGTTTCGTTGAGTACTTCACCGGCTTTGAAAACATACTGACAGGTTCAGGAAACTCTACGGTTTATGGAGATGCCGCCAACAATGAATTCACCGGTGGCGCCGGGAATGACATACTCCATGGTGGTGACGGCAACGACATTCTCAATGGTCTTGGCGGCAATGACATGCAGTATGGTGGGGCCGGCGACGACTTGTTGATCGCTAACTTCGGAGCGGATTTCTTCGATGGTGGTACCGGCTTTGATACACTTGATTTCCGGTTCTACCAATTCAGCGCAACTTTCGATCTCGCGAACGAAGTAGTGAATCTCGAAAGTGGGAACACTGAAACTGTCGCCAGCATTGAAAATGTCATTGCCAGCATTGGCAATGACACGCTTCTCGGTACAGATGTCTCTAATATCCTGACCGGTGGGCAGGGTAATGACATCCTGACTGGTGGCGCTGACGCTGACACCTTCGTGTTCATGACCGGTGACGGCAACGACACGATCACGGACTTTGTAACCGGCGTGGACTTAATACATTTCGAAGGCACGGGTCTTGGCTTCGCTGAACTCACCATTACTGAAAACCAGGGAGACGCTGTGGTTGACTATGGTGGAGATCAAATTGTCCTGACTGGCATCACGGGCTCTTCTCTGACTTCTGATAGTTTCACTTTCGTCTAAACTGCCAGCGCACGCCCTTACCGGGCGTGCCTGTCTCTTTTTTGACCGGGCTGCAGGAATGGCAGATGTGACCTAAACCAAACACTCCTCCCGGAAGCACAATATCATTTGGTGCCCCACGTGGATGACGAGCGTTCAAATTGACCTGTTAACTTGCGTGCTGCGCGTCCGCGATACGTGTGACCTTTCTTCCTGATCTCATCCCAATGATCCGCTCGTGACTTAATCTGCGTTTTACAGCCCATCTTTTTTCGTTGCGTGGATTACTGACACCTCAATGACGTGGTTTCAGAGGCTGGACTTTAACCCAAACTTCGAAATTCGCGTAGTTAACGCGCAAGGCTCGGTTCGCCTTGCGAGTAATTTCTTCGACCCAAGCGCAGTTCATCAAATCTGTCGCGGTCTTTCGCCAGTTCACTTCGCTGACCTTCAAGCAATGATCGTTCGATGTCATGTTGACGTTTCACCCTGCGGCGATCTTCGAGATGTCGAAAGACCAGATCATCCATTTGCGACTGATCCCGCAGATGCGCTTGCCAGGCTTCGCGCTCATTCTCCTGCCGGATACGATTGTGCGCCCCCCGCAATCGATCCCAAAGTCCGTTGAGGCCGCGCCGAAACCGAGCGTGGCGCTCTTTGGCATCGGCTTTGCGACGTTGTTCCTGTTGCTCCCGGACTTGCTTGCGGTCCGCCTGCTGCTGTGCTTTGAGACGCGCCTTCTTCTGAGCCTGTTGTCTGGCCAAGTCCTGATGTTGTTTGGCCAGTTCGACCTCCCAAGTGGAGAGGGCAGGCTGCATCTGCTCAGCGATCCACACTTGCGTATCCTGTACGGAGCGGTACGTTTTCGGACTGCCCAGTTTTTCACGGACGTCTTTGGTTTTAACCCCCGCCCATTTCGGCACCGCATAGACCTCCCCCTCGGCATCAAGGGCGACATAACCGCGCCGATCCCCGCGCGCCAGAAAGTAGCCTTTGTCTTCCAGCGCATGGGCAAATGCGCTGGCATTGTCCGAGACCTGCCACGCTTCCTGAAACATCCTCTTGATGGCCCGCGCATCCTTTCCCGCCCGTTTGGCTTGCTGCCATTCTGAGAGGCTGAAGTTGGTCGGGTTGCGGTTCTTGCGGTCCCGCAGGCCTTCCGGCAAGCGCCAGCCATGCTGCAGGAACAAATCCTTTGATAATTCCGTCAACCGGTTGTGGTAGAAGGGCAGATTGATCGCCTTCATGTCCTGCACATCAATCCGCGACCAGACCGCATGGGCGTGACGCCGCCCGTTCTTCTCGTGAAACACGATGGCGCGGGGCTGATCGCTCAGGCCGAGGCGCTTCTCAATATCTGCAACTGCGGCCTCAAACACTCCGACGGGAACCTGTTCGGTTTCTGGCGGGCTGAGGCTAAGAGAAAACAGGAACTGTTTGCACTGTGTGCCTTTGGCAATGGCATCGGCCTCCTGCAGCGCGCCGCGCAGAGTTTCGGATGAAAACCCGCGCAATTCGTGCAGGGTAACATGATCATTCTCCACCATGTTTGTCAGATGCGCTGCCAGTTTGAGACCACCGCCCCGTTGATTGCCATTCAGGATCATGGCGCCTCGACATCGTCATATCCCAACGCGCTCATCACCTCTGCCTTTACGGCCAGAACAGCAGCGCAGGCATTCAACAGCTCCTCTTCGGTCTCAGGCGTCACGGGCAGGGAACCTGATTTGGCAGCCTCTGCCAGATCCCGGAAACTGCCCGCTACCTGCATGGCTCCGAGCATCCCGAGAACCTGTGCCAGGGCGACATGGTCCCGCACAGGCAGCGCCCGGGCGGAGGGCTTTGGCTTGCCCTTTGCGTCAAATATCCGGCCCTTGATATAACGGCTCAGCGACATGCCGTCCGCTGCCTGTTCTAAAGCCGCCCGCTCCGCTGCATTCAGCCGAAGTGACAGCGGCGCGGGGCGTTTGTTTTTGCGGGCCTCTGTCTTCGTGGCGGCGTTGAATTCACCAGAGGCTTTGCGCTGTTTGGACACAGTACTCATGCGCCCGGTTCCGGCGTTCTCGGCGTTGCCCTTGATTGGTCAACGTCCGGTTTCGTACGGGCGTCCGGCGCACGGTTTATGTCAATTTCAAAACCTTTGAGTTGCTCTTCCCAATCTGATAAAGTCTCAATAATGGTGTTCGAGTTTTCTCCCCATAGGGGCACCAACAGCACAGAGCGCAGGATCAGTTTTCAGAACAGTGCAGCAAAGCCTGTGCGGCGTAAGGTGCGGGTTCCACGGGCATTTCATGGTGCGGCCGTTTCTGATGGCTCTGTTGTCGGGCATAAGCTGGCGGACGGGCTTGTGTTTACCACAAATGGCTTCTGCGGCAGGGGGCTGTTCACACCTCCTTATTGTTTATGCCCGATGATGTGGTCACAGGATAAACAGTGGGAAACGATGCGCGCGATTTCATTTGCTATTGGCCGGATATCTACGCTGCACATCGTCGTCGTTGTGCTGTCGCTGATCATGACCTTCAGCGCCTGGCAGTTTTCCAAAGCACAGTCGGAAAAACGCATCGAGCAGCGGTTCAATGCCGCAAGCGAACAGATTGTCGGGCTGATTGAGGCGCGTCTGCAAAAATACGAGGACGCGCTCTGGGGCGGGGTCTCCACGATCGAATCGCACGGGGGCGATGTGACGCTCTCCCAATGGCGCGCCTTTGCCAGAAACCTGCGGATTGATGAAAAGTATCCCGGGATCAACGGGATTGGTGTCATCCATTTTCTGACCGACGCAACGATGGACGGCTATATGCAGGCGCGCCGGGCCGAACGGCCCGGGTATGCCGTTTTTCCGGAGCACAGCGAGCCGGTCTATATGCCGATCTCATTTATCGAGCCGGAGGCGGCGAATGCCGCAGCCGTGGGGCTGGATGTGGCGCATGAGCTGAACCGGCGCACCGCGGCGCTGGCCAGCCGCGATACAGGCCAGGCGCAGATCACCGGGCCGATTGTTCTGGTGCAGGACGCGGCCTCGACCCCGGGGTTTTTGTTCTATGTACCGTTTTACCGGAACGGGCCGGAGGCAGATGCGACTACGCGTCAGACAGAGTTCCGGGGTCTGGTGTATGCCCCCTTTGTGGTGCGCAATCTGATGGACGGGCTTTTGTCCAAGGACCTGCGCCAGGTCAGCGTCAGTATTTCGGATGCGGGCCAGACGATCTATGATGAACATACCAGTGCCGAGGTCCTGCATGACCCGGATCCCATGTTCACGGAAACCGTTACGATGGATATCTACGGGCGTACCTGGTCGCTGGATGTAAGGTCCAACCTGGCGTTTCGCGCGCAAAACACCTATGCGCAGCCGACCATGATCCTGATCGGCGGGCTGCTGATCGAAGGGCTGATCGTGCTGCTGCTGGTTCTGATGGCGCGGGCCAACAAACACGCGGTTGCCTACGCCGACCAGGTGACAGAGGACCTGCGGCTGGAAAAGCAGAAACTGATGCGCACCAACGAGGAACTGGAGCAGTTTGCCTATGCCGCCTCGCATGACCTCAAGACCCCGATCCGGGGCATCGGCGGCCTGACCGAGATGATGAAAGAGGATCTGGAGGAATATCTGTCCTCGCCGGGGGCCAATCCGGAGGTATCTCTCAGCCTCGATCTGATCCTCGACCGGGTGGAACGTATGAACGAGCTGACGACGGCGATCATCGAATTCTCACGCACAGGGCGACCGCTGGCGGACAGCGAACCGCTGAGGCTCGGCGCGCTGGCGGATGCGCTGACCTCTGATTTCGAGCTGCAGCCCGGGCAGGTCCTTCTGGACAGCGCGGTGGAAGTCATTGGCGTGGATCCGGTCGGGCTGCGGCGTGTGCTGGAGAACCTTGTCGGCAACGCGGTCAAATATCACGAAAAGACCGGGGATCTTCGGGTGGTGATTTCCTGTGCAGAGGACGGGGACAATTTTGAATTTTCGGTATCGGACAACGGTCCGGGGATTGATCCGAAATTCCACACCCGCGTTTTCGAGATGTTCCAGACGCTGCGCGAAGGGGATGCGCCGGAAAGCAGTGGTATCGGCCTCGCGATCGTCAAGAAAGCAGTCGGAATTCATGGCGGAGAGGTCAGGCTCGACTCTGCCTGTGGCCAGGGAACGACATTCCATTTCCCCTGGCCGAAAACCCCGGGGTCAGTCACGCCTGCCCGTTCTGAGGCAGCAGCATGAGGAGATGCAGATGAACATTCTGCTTGTTGAGGACAACGACGTTGACGCAATGATGTTTGACCGCGCACTGAGAGATGCGCGCAGTGACAACACAGTGGTGCGGGCGCGCGACGGTGTTGAAGCGCTTGAAGTCCTGAACCAGCAGGATCCTCCCTTTGCTGCCGGTGCTCCCTTTGTGGTGCTGCTGGACATCAATATGCCGCGCATGAACGGGCATGAATTTCTGCAGGAGCTGCGGGCCGACGACAGGATATCACTGGTGACCGTGGTCGTTGTGACCACATCCAGCGACCAGGGTGACATAGAACGCGCCTATGAGCGCCATGCCAGCGGATACCTTGTCAAACCGTCGCGAAAATCAGAGATGACCAGAGTAATCGACTGTCTGACCGACTACTGGGACCGGTGCGAGCGCCCCCTTCACTGAGGTGGCATACACAGCCTCGGTTGGTTTTGTCGGGCTGCGGAACGGCAGGGGTGTCCTTGCCTGCGCGTTGTGGGACATCCGCGTGACGGCGATGACATGGTTCAGCCTCTGGCAGGCATACTGCCCGGGCCCGGGTTGACTGGAAACTCCTTTTGCCTTGCCGGTAACACCGGTCTGGCCGGTGACGGGCTGCATGCCGCCGGACTGCATTGTCGTGAAACGCCTGGTCGCCCCGCGGCGAGCTCCAGGGCCCTTGCCGCATGCTGTCGGGGAAATTCTGCTGACTGTTCGCAGCTCCTTTTCATGGCCGGTGCAGGGTGCACAGCTCCCAGCATCGCACGCCCGAAGCGAATGCCGGGGCACAGTGGTCGCAGTTCCGCCTGGGGGCGCGATCCGGTTGTGGTCTGCCGGGGTCCGGAAACCCGGCCGTGATCCGTGTGACAGTCGCGGGTTGCATTTCTCGGGGCCCTCTGACCGGGCCTGCGCGGTATGCGGCAGAGCGCATATTGCACCGGGGTGAAAAGGGCCTCTTGCACCTTGAGCCCGACCCAAATAGAAGGGCGGAAATCTATGCACGCGCCGCCCGGCGCGCCTTATTCATATGGAGCAAACATGCAGGTCACTGAGACGCTGAACGAAGGTCTGAAACGCGGCTATGCCATCAAGGTCACGGCCGCCGAGCTTGAGGCCAGGGTCAACGAGAAACTGGCCGAGGCGCAGCCCGAGGTCGAAATGAAGGGCTTTCGCAAGGGCAAAGTCCCGATGGCGCTTTTGAAAAAGCAGTTTGGCCAGCGTGTGATGGGCGAAGCGATGCAGGAGAGCATCGACGGCGCGATGAACGAACACTTTGATAAATCAGGCGACCGCCCCGCGATGCAGCCCGAGGTCAAGATGACCAATGAGGACTGGAAAGAGGGCGACGACGTCGAGGTAGAGATGTCCTATGAGGCGCTGCCGGCCATTCCGGAAGTTGATTTCTCCGCGATCAAACTGGAGAAAATGGTTGTGAAGGCCGAAGATGAGGCCGTGAACGAAGCGCTGGCGAACCTTGCCGAGACGGCTCAGGATTTCAAGGCACGCAAAAAGGGCTCCAAGGCGAAAGACGGCGACCAGGTGGTCATGGATTTCGTGGGCAAGGTCGATGGTGAGGCCTTTGACGGTGGCTCCGCCGAGGATTACCCGCTGACGCTGGGCTCCAACTCCTTTATTCCGGGCTTTGAAGAGCAGCTGGTTGGTGTGAAAGCGGGCGAGGAAAAGGTTGTGACCGTATCCTTCCCCGAAGACTATCAGGCGGAGAACCTGGCTGGCAAAGAAGCCCAGTTCGACTGCACCATCAAAGAGGTCAAAGGCCCGGTCGCCGCGGAGATCAACGACGAGCTGGCCACAAAGTTCGGTGCAGAGGATCTGGAAGGTCTGAAGGCCCAGATCTCTGAGCGTCTGGAAGCAGAATACGCTGGGGCGGCCCGCGCGGTAATGAAACGCGGCCTGCTGGATGCACTGGACGATATGGTGGATTTCGATCTGCCGCCGGCGCTGGTCGATGCGGAAGCCGGTCAGATTGCACACCAGCTCTGGCACGAGGATAACCCGGATGTGGAAGGCCACGACCACCCCGATATCGAAGCCACAGACGAGCACAAAAAGCTGGCATCGCGCCGCGTGCGTCTGGGCCTGCTGCTGGCCGAGATCGGCCAGAAGGCCGAGGTTCAGGTCTCTGATGCAGAGATGACCCAGGCGATCATGGCGCAGGCGCGTCAGTACCCGGGCCAGGAGCGTCAGTTCTTTGAGTTCGTGCAGCAGAACCAGCAGATGCAGCAGCAGCTGCGCGCGCCTCTGTTCGAGGACAAGGTCGTCGATCACATCTTTGAGGGCGCTGAAGTGTCCGAAAAGGAAGTATCCAAGGACGATCTGCAAAAGGCCGTCGAGGCGCTCGACGACGCCTGATCTGATCAGACCTGTTTTTCGGAAGGCCGGTGTTCAGATGGACGCCGGCCTTTTTTGTTGCGGTTTGCAGGGTACAGCGAATGCATTCTGCGGGACGGGCGCCGCGGGTGACTGTCAGCTGTGGCTTTGCAACAGGGGCAGGGTGGCAGGCGTTCAGCACCCGCCAGGCCCGCTGGTGGTCGCCTCAGGTGAAACGTCAGGAAACCCGCCTGCGCGCGGGGCCCGCCCGGACGGGGGAACTGCCCGGCAGGGCCGCTGTGCGACTTGCCGTGACGCTCGCCTCATCAGGCAGTACCGGACCAAAGTGCTGCGCCTCGGGCGGGCAATGCGCCTCCAGCATGCCTTCAAAGGCGGCAAAGAGCTTTTGCATATGGGCTTCTTTGTAGGGAAAGGTGGTTTTGCAATCCATGTCATGCACGATCAGCGCGTTGTCCACTTCGAAAACCACCAGATTGCCCTCTGCATCTTCGGTACAGTCCAGGCCGAAATAGTCGAGCCCCAGCCTCTCTGCCATGGCGTCAAAGGCGGCCGCATGACGCGCGCCGAACGCCTCGGGGAAACTCTGCATGAACTGCGCTTCTTCACGGCGCTTGTCTTCGGAAGCGCTCATGTCCGAGTTCAGATACCAGACGTCCCACTGATCGGCGATGGCCATGTGGCAGGCAAAGGCCTGCCCGCCGATAACAACGACGCGGAATTTGCGGAACCGTCCGTCCGACCGGGTGGCGTAGTCGATGAATTCCGACACGTAGAATTCGGCCTCATCGCGCCGGTTCAGGTAGGCCTGGAAATCTGCGGGTGTGTCGATCTTCTCCAGCCCCAGACCCGCGTGCGAGCCCACGGGGCGGCAGACAAAGGGATAGGTGCCGATGGCCGCGTCCAGAAGCCCGGAGCCGGTGCCATCCCGGAGCATAGCGCACAGGGTGTCCCGCCCCAGGCGCAGTGTTCTGGGCACATGCACGCCGGGCACATCCTGCAACAGATCGGGCAGGGTGTCCCGCTCGGGTTTGATCAGCGTTTCCGGCAGATTAAGGACCTGCACGCCGCTGTTCCTGCTCATAAAACGCACGGTTTCCCAGGCCGCTTCGGCGTTTTCGGCATCCGCAGGCATGGCGCAGAAGGCCACGTCATGCGGCGGCAGGCGATATGCGTCGCGGGCCGGTGTTTCCGAGCCCAGATAATAGGTCACAATGTCAAAAGTATCGCCGGGCAGCAGAAATTCGATCGGAGTATTGCCGCCCATATGAATCGGGGCGGCATAGACCAGTACCCTGCGCCGGGCGGGGCCTGTCCGGTGCGTGCGGTAGACCCGGCAGGCGTCAAGGGCCAGAGACTGCCAGTACAGGCCCTGTTCTGCGTGTCCCAACAGCTGTGTGATGACCGAAAGATCCATGAGAGTGCTGGCGGAGGCTGTTCCACCGGCGTATTGCGCTGCCAGTTCGCTTTCCAGCAGGTGCAGATCTGCGCCGCTGTAAGCAAGGCGCGTCAGGGCCGCGAGGCCAAGTCTGGGCTGAGGTTCCATTCTGGTTCCCGTATGTTTGCTGCCGGGACCCTGACACAGGCGTCTTAAGTTTCTGTATATTTGCGCAGGACAGGGTTTCACGTTCTGGTGAAACCCGGCGCTGCTGCTTTGACCCGGCGCGCATAAAAAAAGCCGGGCGCAGGGCCCGGCTTTCATTCTGTTTTCTGCGTGGAAGATCAGGCCTTGCCGGCTGTGTCTTCCTGATCGCCGGATGCGGCTTCGTCGCTTGCGGTGTCGTCGGAGGCAACACCGGCAGCTTCGGCCAGGTCTTCGTCGTCGGATGCGGCTGCACCGATATCGTCAAAGAGTTCCTGGATTTCGAATTCCGCTGCGGCTTCTTCTTCGGCGGCAAGCTCCTGAATGGATTTGCCGGATGCCTGAAGCTCGGCCTCTTCGGGGGAACGGGCGACGTTCAGCTCGATGGTGGCTTCAACTTCGGGGTGCAGCACGATCTGTACCGCGTGCAGACCCAGCTCTTTGATCGGGCTGAGCGCAACCTGCTTGCGGTCGACAGAGAAACCGGCCTCGGTTGCGGCATCGGCGGCGTCACGGGTGGTGACAGAGCCATACAGCGCGCCGGAATCGGAAGCGGAGCGAATCACGATGAACTGCTGACCGTTCAGCTTTTCAGCCAGGGATTCAGCTTCTTTCTTCGTTTCAAGGTTGCGGGCCTCAAGCTGTGCCTTCTGCTGCTCAAAGGCTTCGATGTTGGCTTTGGAAGCCGACAGCGCCTTGCCCTGAGGCAGCAGGAAGTTACGGGCATAGCCCGGCTTGACGTCCACCACTTCGCCCATCTGGCCAAGTTTGGCAACGCGTTCGAGAAGGATAACCTGCATGATGTTCTCCTTACTTCACAGCGTAGGGCAGCAGGGCCAGGAAACGGGCGCGTTTGATGGCACGGGCCAGCTCGCGCTGCTTCTTGGCAGAGACTGCGGTGATACGGGACGGCACGATTTTGCCACGCTCAGAGATGTAGCGCTGCAGCAGACGTGTGTCTTTGTAGTCAATTTTCGGCGCGTTGTCGCCCGAGAAGGGGCAGACCTTGCGGCGGCGGAAAAATGGTTTTGCGGCCATGGTTTATGTCCTTTTCCTAAGGCTGATCAACGGCGTTCGCGGCGGTCGCCACGGTCACCACGCTCATCGCGTTTCTGCATCTGAACGGATGGCAGCTCCGCGTGCTCATCGACCTTGATGGTCAGAACGCGCATGACGTCATCATGCAGACGCATCAGGCGCTCCATCTCCTGAACGGCCGGTGCCGGGGCATCCGAGCGCAGGAAGGCATAGTGGCCCTTGCGGTTTTTGTTGATCTTGTAGGCCATCGTTTTGACGCCCCAGTACTCGTGATCCACGAGCGACCCACCGTTGTCGGACAGGACAGCACCAAAATGTTCGATCAGCCCTTCGGCCTGCGTGTTGGAAAGATCCTGACGCGCGATCATGACATGCTCATAGAGTGGCATGCGTACTCCTCATTTATATCAGGGCGCATTTCAAAGGCAGGGCCATTCACCTTTTGCGGCCCGGCCACGAGAGACTGCGCGGTTCAGAAAGTCTGCAAAAGGAAGTGCTGCGTATACACGGTCTGCGGCACAGTGCAAGCCCTGCCGCAGGGCCGGTCCGGGGCAGGCACATCTGCCGGGAAATTGCCCCGGGCCAGCCCGCTTGCGGTCTTATTTCCGTCTCTTTTGCTGCGTTAACTCTTTGTTAACCAGGAGAGGATGTTGACCATGACCAGTGCCGCAGACCCCACCGCTTTTAAAGCGATTGCCCCGCAGCCTGCCCGCACGCTTGATGGTGGCCGCATGCTGCTGCGCGGTGCGCTTGGCGTGATCGGTGCGGCCCTTGTGCTGACGGCCGTTGGCCTCTGGGTGGCACCGGGGGCAGACCGGAGCCAGGACCTGATGCTGATCAAGCTGCTGGTTTCAGTGATTGGCGGCATGGCGGGCATCGCCTTTCTGCAAAGTGCCGTACGTCCCCGGGCGCCGCGTGTCGAAATTGATACGATCCGTCACGAGGTCCGCCTGGTGCGGGTCACCGGTCGCGACCGCTGGGTTCTGGAGCGCTGCAGCTTTGCGGACCTGACACGGGTCGAGAACTGTGGCGCGCATGTGCAGCTGTGGGGGGCCAATGACACCCTGCTGGCGGAAGTGGCCGCGTCAGACCGTGTGGCGCACCGTGCGCTGGTCACAGCGCTGCGGGTTGCCGGCAAACTATGACGGCCCCGCGCACCGGCTGTTCACCAGCGCGCACCTTCTGTTGATTTCTGACTGATTGTCTTTGTGCCTGCGGGAACCATGTTACTGGCATGATTCACCCAACATGGAGACACAACATGAAATCCCTGATCCTCGCCGCCGCGCTGGCTGCCACCGCCTCTGTTGCAACCGCTGCCGAGAAATACGTCCTCGACGCGAGCCACAGCCAGGTGGTCTTCAGCTATAACCACCTTGGTTTTTCAACAACCTATGGCATGTTCTCGGGCTTTGAGGGGGAGATCATGTTTGATCAGGAAAACCCCGCAGCATCTTCTGTGACTGTGGCCATGCCGGTGATGAGCATGTTCACCGGCTGGGAAAAGCGCGAAGGTCATTTCATGTCGGGTGACTTTTTCGGCGCTGAAGAAGGTGACATGATCACCTTTTCCTCGACCGCCATTGAAGTGACAGGCGACAACACCGCCACGATCACCGGTGATCTGACGATGAACGATGTCACGAAGTCTGTTGTTCTGGACGCAAAGCTGAACCAGACAGGTGACCATCCGCAGGCGGGCAAACCCTGGGCAGGATTTGATGCGACGGCCACCGTGCTGCGGTCGGATTTTGGTCTGGGTGCCTTTGCGCCTTATGTCAGCGATGAAGTGGAGATTGTGATTTCGATCGAGGCCATGAAGGCCGGCTGATCTGTCACAGGTCTGAATTGACAAAGCCGCGCCCCGGACCCGGAGCGCGGCTATTTTCCTTTTGTGGGATCTGAGTATTTTAAGAAGGGTGAAGGAGCGGTGTTACGATGCCTCTGACGCGGTCAGAGTGATGCTCACGGTGACGGAAAACCCGAGACTTGCTTCGTCTTTCTGAGCATCTCCGATGGCAAAATCCCGCCGGTCGAGGGTGGTTTCCGCCTGCATGGCGGCAGTGCCCTCTGCGATGTCCAGAGTGAAGGGGAAGCTGACGGGCACGGACATGTCTTTGATGGTCATCGTCCCAACGGCTGAGTATCCGTCGTCTGTGCGGATCAGATCGGCGGTATAGGTCGCCGTGGGGAAGTTTTCAGCATTGAAGAAGTCCGGGCCGAGGGCCTGTGAGGTGACGGACCCCAGCGTAAGCGATCCGATGGAAATGGTCACCCCGACCGATCCTGCGGGTCCTTCGGTGATGCTTTCATCAAAACTGATGGCGGCGGTCCAGTCCGAAAAGCTGCCTGTGACGTCAGAGCCGAGCTGTTTCACGCTGATGGACAGGGTGCCGTCCTGAACGACCCAGTCGGACTGCACATCCTCCAGGGCTGCGGCCTGAACTGTCTCCCCGTGATGGGCATAGACGCCCAGGGCCGAACCGATCCCCAGCGCGCCCGCCCAGATCACAAGAGCTGCGACAACCGGCAGAGCGACACGGTGGTGCGCCTGCACGTCCGGCACCGCAGGGCGCCCGGGCAGCATGCGGCGCAGGGTGCTGTCGCGGTCGATGACGTGGTGTTTCAGCGCGCCTGCGACATGCAGCAGGATGCAGGCTGCCAGCACACGCTCGAAGACGATATGCAGCCCGACGGTGGTCGCGGCCAGGCTTTCGGATTTCGGCACCATTGGCAGGTTCTGACCCAGGGGCCACCAGATCGGCGCGAAGCCTTCGGTGGAGGCATGGTGAACCCAGCCCGACAGTGGCACGAGCAGCAGCGAGCCGTAGAGCAGCCAGTGCACGGTTTCAGCGGCAAAGCTTTCCAGTTTGCGGTCCGCATGCAGCAATCCGGGCTTTGGCTGGCTCAGCGCCCAGAGGATGCGGGCCAGCGCCACAAAGAAGACGGTGATGCCGAGGGTTTTGTGCAGCGAGAAAAACCAGGCCTTTTGTGCCAGGGCCCCGGAAGTGTCATAGGGCAGACCGTTGGCATAGATGCCCAGTGGGATCAGCGTGATGATCAGCAGGGCGGTCAGCCAGTGAAAGGCCTTGGTCACGCCACCGTAGTGGGTCGTGGAGTTTGTCATGGGCATGGCGGCGCTCCTCTCGGGTATTGGTTGGACAATAGGGTAAGCCATCCGGATGTCACCACAATCCGTTCCAGCGCACAGGTCATGCGCGTTATGGTGGGATTTCACAGGCGGGTGCCGTTGCCCTTGACGCGCGGGCAGGCTAATCCATGCACAGAAGGTATAAAGGGGCGGTACAGATGAGCATTGCATTCGTTTTTCCCGGACAGGGCGCGCAGACAATCGGCATGGGCCGGGCGCTGGCAGAGGCCTGGCCTGCGGCACGCGCCGTTTTCGACGAGGTGGACGCGGCACTGGGGGAAAACCTCAGCGATCTGATCTGGGAGGGCGATATTGAAACGCTGACCCTGACAGAGAATGCGCAGCCGGCGCTGATGGCGACCTCTGTGGCGGCGCTGCGGGCGCTGGAGGCCGAGGGGCTGGGCATGGACCGTGTGAGCCATGTGGCGGGTCATTCGCTGGGCGAATATTCGGCGCTGGCAGCGGCGGGCACCTTTTCTGTGGCGGATGCTGCCCGGCTGCTGCGCACGCGGGGTCTGGCGATGCAGCAGGCTGTGCCGGTGGGCGAGGGTGCCATGGCGGCCGTGCTGGGGCTGGATTTCGATACGGTCACAAAAGTTGCCGCCGATGCCGCCGAAGGTCAGGTCTGTCAGGTGGCAAACCAGAATGATCCCGCGCAGAATGTCGTTTCAGGCAATAAAGCCGCTGTGGAACGCGCCTGTGCGCTGGCCAAAGAGGCCGGTGCGAAACGCGCGCTGATGCTGCCGGTTTCCGCACCGTTTCATTGTGAACTGATGGCCCCGGCTGCCGAAAAGATGGCTGAGGCGCTCCAAACCGTTGAGATGAATGCGCCCTCTGTGCCGCTGGTGGCCAACGTGACGGCGGAGGCGGTGACGGACCCGGCGGACATCAGAAAACTGCTGATCGCGCAGGTCACAGGCCAGGTGCGCTGGAGTTCGTCGGTGGAATGGATGGCGGCGAACGGTGTCACGGAGTTCTGGGAAATCGGTGCGGGCAAAGCGCTGAGCGGCATGATCCGCCGCATCGCAAAAGAAGCCGGGACCCGGAGCATCGGGACGCCGGACGATATCAAAGCGGCCCTCGGGGCCTGAGCAGGAGAGACGATATGTTTGATCTGACAGGGAAAAACGCACTGGTCACCGGTGCATCAGGGGGCATCGGCGCGGGGATTGCGCGCAGCCTGCATGCGGCGGGGGCCACGGTGGGTCTGTCGGGCACACGCACCGGCCCGCTGGAGGCGCTGGCGGCTGAGCTGGGCGGGCGGGCGCATGTGCTGCCCTGTAACCTCAGCGATATGGAGGCTGTGGACGCGCTGCCGAAAGAGGCAGGGGCCGCAATGGGATCGGTGGATATTCTGATCAACAACGCCGGGATCACCCGCGACAACCTCTTTATGCGCATGTCAGACGATGAATGGCAGTCGGTCCTGGATGTGAACCTGACGGCGACCTTCCGCCTGTGCAAGGGTGTGATGCGCGGTATGATGAAAGCGCGCTGGGGGCGGATTGTGAACATCACCTCGGTTGTGGGATCAACCGGCAATCCGGGCCAGGCCAATTATGCCGCCTCCAAGGCTGGAGTGCTGGGCATGACAAAGAGCCTGGCCTATGAGGTGGCCAGCCGCGGGATTACCGTAAATGCCGTGGCGCCGGGCTTTATCGAGACGGCAATGACCGACAAACTGAACGATGATCAGAAAGCCGCCATTCTGGGGCAGGTCCCGGCCGGGCGCATGGGAACACCGGCGGAAATCGCCTCCTCTGTTCTCTATCTTGCGAGCCCGGAGGCAGGGTATGTTACTGGAACGACCTTGCATGTAAACGGCGGTATGGCCATGTTGTAAGCGGTGGAGGTTCCCGTAAAACGGGTCTTCACAATCTGTTTGCCATCCCTTCAGCTTATGCTAGAGGGGGCGCAGAACGGAATCGGCGGCTGAGAAATCAGACACGCCACCGCCCCGGAGTTGTGACAGGTTTCGCAGCAGACCGGGCAAGAGCCGCCCCTTTTGGGGCAAACGCGGCCTCACCCCCGGCAAGCCGGGGCAGCCGCAACCAAAGGGGGCCCTGAATATGGCCCGAAAAGAATGAGGGATTACTATGAGCGACATCGCAGATCGCGTTAAGAAAATCGTTGTTGAGCACCTTGGTGTTGAAGAAGACAAAGTAACCGAGAATGCGTCGTTCATCGACGATCTGGGTGCTGACAGTCTCGACACGGTTGAGCTGGTGATGGCATTCGAGGAAGAATTCGGCATCGAAATCCCCGATGACGCAGCCGAAACCATTCAGACATTCGGCGATGCGGTGAAGTTTATCACAGAAGCATCCTGAGCCCGGGCCGGGTCGGCCCGGTCTGTGAGCAAGAAACGGCGTCTTTCCATGCGGAGAGACGCCTTTTTTGTGCGCTGCGGGTGCCAGGGGCTTGAACTGCCCCCGCGTCCTGCGCATCATTGATCCCAACAGAGGGCGCAAAGCCCCGCATTTGGTTTGAGGCCGGACACATGTCGCGCACGATCCCGACAATCAATACGCAGCGACTGACCCTGCGCGGCATGCGCGCCGAGGATTTCAGCCGCTTTGCCGAAATCTGGTCGATGCCCGGGGTCGTTGAGTATATCGACGGCGCGCCGTGGCCCCGCAGCAAAGCCTGGGCGGCGTTTCTGCGCAATGCGGGCCACTGGCAGATCACCGGCTTTGGCCAGTGGGCCATTCACCGCCACCGTGCGCCCGAGATGTCCGGACAGGCGGGATTTTTCTATGCCAAACGGGATCTGGGCGATGATTTTGACAGTTTTCCCGAGGCCGGCTGGGTGCTGGCACCGGATGCGCACGGGCAGGGGTTTGGCATTGAGGCTGTGCGCGCGGCGCATGACTGGTTTGACCGGGTCATTACCGGGCAGCTGGTGTGCATGATCGCACCCGAAAACACACCGTCGTTTCGGATTGCGGAGGCCATGGGCTACCAGCATTTGCGCGACACAGAGCTTGAGGGCGATCCGGTCACGCTGATGGTTCGCAAAGGGCCGCCGCAATAGCGGTGTCGCTGCGCGGCAGCGTGCGCAGGCCCTTGCACAGATGAGGCACCTCGCTATATGGGGATCACCGAAATGAAGGGGGCAGCAAAATGCGCAGAGTAGTCATCACCGGTCTTGGCCTGGTCACACCTTTGGCTGACGGCGTCGAGGAAAGCTGGTCACGCATTCTGGACGGACAGTCCGGCGCGGGCCCCATCACAGGATTTGACCCGAGCAAACTGGTCACGCAGTACGCCTGCGAAGTACCCCTGGGCGATGGCAGCGACGGCACCTTTGATGCCGGCAAATACATGGAGCCCAAAGAGCAGCGCAAGGTGGATACCTTTATTCTCTTTGGTCTGGCGGCCGCCCAGCAGGCCGTTGAGGACGCGGGCTGGACCCCTGAGGATAAAGAAAGCCTGGAGCGTACAGGCGTGCTGATCGGCTCGGGGATCGGTGGGCTGAACTCTATCGCGAACACAGCCGTGATGATGGCCGAAAAGGGCCCGCGCCGCGTGTCGCCCTTCTTTGTGCCGGGCGCGCTGATCAACCTGATCTCGGGTCAGGTGTCGATCCGCTATGGCTTCAAAGGGCCGAACCACTCGGTTGTGACGGCCTGTTCGACCGGGGCCCATGCCATTGGCGATGCTTCGCGTCTGATCCAGCACGGCGATGCGGATGTGATGGTTGCAGGTGGGGCCGAAGCGGCGATCTGCGAGATCGGCATTGCCGGGTTCAACGCCTGTAAGGCTCTGAGCACAAAACGCGGGGATGACCCGCAGAAAGCCAGCCGCCCCTATGATGCGGACCGCGACGGATTCGTGATGGGCGAGGGCGCAGGCATTGTGGTGCTGGAAGAATACGAGCACGCCAAAGCGCGCGGCGCGAAAATCTATGCCGAAGTGCTGGGTTATGGCCTGTCCGGCGATGCCTATCACATCACAGCGCCGTCCGAGGATGGTGAGGGCGGCGAGCGTTCCATGCGCAATGCGCTGCGCAATGCCGGTGTTGAGCCCTCTGAAGTGGATTACATCAACGCACACGGCACCTCGACCATGGCCGACACCATCGAGCTGGGCGCTGTGGAGCGTCTGATGGGTGAGCACGCGGGCAAGGTAACGATGTCCTCGACCAAATCCGCCACCGGCCACCTGCTGGGTGCTGCGGGTGCGATTGAGGCGATCTTCTCGATCCTCGCGATCCGCGACCAGGTAGCACCGCCCACGATCAACCTGGACAACCCGGCGGTTGAGACACCGATTGATCTGGCGCCCAACGCCAAACGCGAACGCGAGATCAATGTGGCGCTGTCCAATTCCTTTGGCTTTGGCGGCACCAATGCGAGCGTTGTCTTTGGGAAAGTCAGCTGATGTGGCGACATATCGCTTCCAATGCGGTGACAGCGCTGATTGTGCTGCTTTTTCTCATGGGGGGCGTGATCCTCTGGGGGCAGCGGCAGTACCAGGGGCCGGGACCTCTGGCAGAGGCGGCCTGTGTTCAGGTGGACCGGGGCAGCACCATGCGCCGTGTCAGCGAACAGCTTGAGGCACAGGGGGCTGTCAGTTCGGCCCCGCTCTTTCGCATCGGTGCCGACTATGCGGACAAATCCGGCGATCTGAAAGCGGGCAGTTATCTTGTGGGGCCCGGGGCCTCCATGGCCGAGATCGTCGATGCGGTGACCCGGGGCGGTGCCAGCACCTGCGGGACTGAAGTGGTGTACCGTGTCGGTGTGAACCGCGTGAACGTGCAGCTGCGCGAGCTTGACCCGGTGTCGGGCCGGTTTGAGGAGAAAGCCGCCTTTAACCCGGCGGAAGATGACGCGCCGGAGATCTATCTGGACCGTAAGGAAAGTGCCGGAACGCGGTTCCGTGTGGCCCTGGCAGAAGGCGTCACGAGTTGGCAGGTGGTGGAAAGCCTGAAAGCGATGGATGTGCTGGAGGGCGAGGTAGCTGAGCTGCCGCCTGAGGGGGCGCTGGCACCGGACAGCTATGAAGTCCGGCCCGGCGATACCCGCGCTGAGGTCATTGAGCGCATGACCGAACAGCAGCTTGAGCGGGTCGCCGAGGTCTGGGCAGCGCGGGACGAAAACCTGCCCGTTGAGACGCCGGAAGAACTGCTGGTGCTGGCCTCGATCATCGAGAAGGAAACCGGCGTGGCCGAAGAGCGCGGCCAGGTGGCCAGTGTTTTTGTTAACCGCCTGAACCGTGGCATGCGCCTGCAGACAGACCCCACAGTGATCTATGGTGTGACCGAAGGGCGGGGCGTACTGGGCCGCGGGCTGCGCCAGAGCGAACTGCGCGCAGCGACCCCCTGGAACACCTATGTGATCGAGGGGCTGCCACCGACGCCGATTGCCAACCCGGGGCTCGCCAGCCTGGAGGCTGCGGCGCGGCCCGAAGAGACGCCCTATATCTTCTTTGTGGCGGACGGCACGGGTGGTCACGCCTTTGCGGAAACGCTGGACGAGCACAACCGCAACGTGGCCGAATGGCGCAAAATCGAGGCGGAACGCCAGCAGCAGTCCACTGGTAACTGACCTTTGGTCAACCTGAACCGCACGCAGCCCGGAAGGCCTTTAAACACAGGGGATTGCTGCTTTCCGGGGTCTTTGCTTTAGCAATTCGTTAATGGCACCGTACGGTCAAGCATTTGACCTTGCATGGTTTTTTCTTGACTCTGCGTACGGTCTTGCGTATAACTTGTGACATGCTGGAAGAAATGGGCAAACGACCCCGGGAGTGATCCCGACGGGTCGTTTTTTCGTTTTTCTCGTGCGGAGACCTACGCGCATGAGAGGTAGAACCTGAATGACTACTATGACCCCGGAGCACGTAGCGTCGCAATCTGAAGATCTTCTGAACTCCGTTATCGGATCCATCAGAGATCTGCGCAAAGAACTTGAAGACCTCAAAGAGAAGGTCCGCGCAGGTGAGGAATTTCAGACGACGCAGGGCAGCAAATCAGTGGCATCGGCGACGTCGCTGCTGAGAACCTGCCAGGAAGTGGAGAACCGCCTTGTCGAATGCCGAAGCAAAACCGCCGGTATTGCCCGCGGGGGCTATGCCCTCGACCTTGAAAAAGCACGGGCTGATATCGGGTGCAAGCTGGATCGGCTCCGCTGCACACGACGTGCAGCAGACCTTCCTGAATGAACTTGATGAGGGAGAGCTTCTGGCTCTCCCTTACCTTTTTGAGTTCTGGGCCATGCCGCACCAGCTGCCGCCCGAAGGGGACTGGCGATCCTGGGTGATCATGGGCGGACGGGGTGCGGGTAAAACGCGCGCCGGTGCTGAATGGGTCCGGTCACAGGTGGAGGGCTCAAAACCTCTCGATGAGGGGCGTGCGCGGCGCGTGGCCCTGGTGGGGGAGACCATTGATCAGGTACGCGAAGTGATGATTTTCGGCGACAGTGGCATTCTGGCCTGTTCGCCGCCCGACAGAACACCCGTCTGGGAGGCTGGCCGCAAACGGCTGGTCTGGCCGAACGGTGCCATTGCCACCGTCCATTCCGCGTTCGATCCCGAAGGATTGCGCGGACCACAGTTTGATGCGGCCTGGGTGGATGAGCTGGCCAAGTGGAAAAAGGCCGAGGACACCTGGGATATGCTGCAGTTTTCGCTGCGTCTGGGAGATCGTCCGCAGGTCTGTGTGACAACAACCCCGCGCAACGTGGGGGTTCTGAAAGAGCTGCTCAAGTCGCCCTCGACGGTTGTGACCCATGCCGCAACAGAGGCGAACGCCGCAAATCTCGCGGCCTCTTTTCTGGATGAGGTGCGGGCACGTTACGCAGGCACACGGCTGGGCCGTCAGGAACTGGACGGCGTGCTGCTGGAGGATGCCGAAGGCGCGCTCTGGACCACCGCAGGGATCGAGGCCGCCCGTGTCCGGGAGGCCCATGCGTTGGACAGGATTGTGGTGGCGCTGGATCCGTCCGTGACCGGGGGAAAAGCTTCGGACGAATGCGGGATCATTGTAGCAGGTGTTACGATGCAGGGGCCGCCGCAGAACTGGCGCGCGGTGGTTCTGGCCGATTGCACGGTGGCAGGTGCGAGCCCGGTGGGCTGGGCCAATGCCGCAATCGAGGCGATGGAGCAATACGGCGCAGACCGTCTGGTGGCCGAGGTTAACCAGGGCGGCCAGATGGTGGAGGAAGTGCTGCGCCAGGTGGATCCGCTGGTGCCTTACACGGCCGTGCATGCCAGCCGGGGCAAATCCGCCCGGGCCGAACCCATCGCGGCGCTGTATGAACAGGGGCGTGTGCGGCACATGCCCGGGCTCGGAGAGCTTGAGGATCAGATGTGCCGGATGACGGTCAAGGGATACGAGGGGCGCGGATCGCCTGACCGGGTGGATGCCCTGGTCTGGGCGCTGCACGCGCTGATGATTGAGCCGGTGGCCAAATGGCGGGCACCAAGGGTGCGTTCTCTGTAAAACCGGCGACACGAGATTTTCTGAACATCGATGCAGTGGCGGCCCGTGTGAGCGGGCTGTGAAGTCGTGCGCGCTGTCCGCGCTGCACGGGAACACTTTTGAGGAGCGACACAATGGTTTTTGACTTTCTGAAGCGAACCGGACAGGCGGAGGTGCCCGAGCAGAAGGCCAGCGCCACGGGTCCGGTTGTGGCCTGGCAGAGTTCGGGCCGCGTTGCCTGGAGCCCGCGCGATGCGGTGTCGCTGACACGGACCGGCTTTTCCGGCAACCCGGTGGGGTTCCGATCGGTCAAGCTGATTGCGGAGGCAGCGGCTGCCCTGCCGCTGGTGCTGCAGGACGCGGATCAGCGCTATGAGACACACCCGCTGATGACGCTGGTATCCCAGCCCAACCCCATGCAGGGCCGTGCCGAACTGCTTGAGGCGCTCTATGCCCAGTTGCTGCTGACCGGGAACGGTTATGTAGAGGCGGTGGCCGGCGATGCGGGCGCGCCGGTGGAGCTGCATATTCTGCGCTCTGACCGGATGAGCGTGGTGCCGGGTGCCGATGGCTGGCCTGTGGCCTATGAATATGCCGTGGGCGGGCGCAAACACCGGTTTGATGCCTCGGGAGATGTGCAGCCCGTCTGTCATATCCGCAGCTTTCATCCGCAGGATGATCACTATGGGTTCAGCCCGATGCAGGCGGCGGCCATGGCGGTGGACGTGCACAATTCTGCCAGCCGCTGGTCTAAGGCGCTGCTCGACAATGCTGCGCGCCCGTCGGGTGCGATTGTTTACAAGGGCGCCGAGGGGCAGGGCGCGATGGGAAATGACCAGTATGAACGGCTGGTCTCGGAGATGGAGAGCCATCATCAGGGCGCGCGCAATGCGGGCCGCCCGATGCTGCTGGAAGGCGGGCTCGACTGGAAACCGATGGGGTTCTCGCCCTCGGACATGGAATTCCAGAAGACAAAGGAATCCGCAGCACGCGAAATCGCGCTGGCCTTTGGAGTGCCGCCGATGCTGCTGGGGATACAGGGGGATGCCACCTATGCCAATTACCAGGAAGCGCACCGTGCATTCTATCGCCTGACGGTTCTGCCGCTGGCGACCCGGGTGACGGCCACGCTGGCACACTGGATCGCGGGCTATACCGGCGAGCCGCTGATCCTCAAACCCGATCTGGACCAGGTGCCTGCGCTGGCCGCTGAGCGGGATGCTCAGTGGAGCCGTGTCGCGGGGGCAGATTTTCTGACCCAGGCCGAAAAACGCGCATTGCTGGGTCTGCCTGCCATCAGCGCAGAGGAGTGATCCGTTATGGACAAATTTGAGTGCGCACCCGGGCTGCGCCTGCAGGCGCATGAGCGCGTGTCGGAGATCCAGCACGCGAACCTGGCCCGCCGCCTGGACCGGATCGAAGAAATGATGGAGCGGCTGGAAAAGCGGCTCTGGCTGACCGTTTACGGGATTGTGGCGATGATTCTGGGGCAGGGACTGCAATCGCTGCTGGCCGCTGCACCCTGATGGTGCCTGCGGTGAAATCTCATCTGACATTCAAGGAGACAGGTCATGGAATATGACACAGGGCTCGAACACAAGTTTGCGCGGTTCGGCGATGCCGTCGCGGTGCAGGACGGCCATATTATCAGCGGTTATGCCAGCCTTTTCGGCGCAGTGGATCAGGGCAATGACGTGGTCGCACCCGGGGCCTACAAGGCGTCGCTGGCCACGCTGTCCGCAGGGGGGCGCACGGTCAAAATGCTCTGGCAGCATGATCCCGCGCAGCCCATTGGTATCTGGGACGAGGTCCGCGAGGACGCAAAGGGCCTTTGGGTCAGCGGACGGCTGCTGGACAGCGTCGAGAAGGGGCGCGAGGCCCGCGCGCTGATCGAAGCAGGCGCCATCGATGGTCTGTCCATCGGGTACCGCACCCGCAAAGCCACAAAGAATTCCGGAGGCCAGCGCCTCCTGACCGAACTGGAGCTGTGGGAGGTGTCGCTTGTGACCTTCCCGATGCTGCCCAGTGCGCGCGTTGCCGCCAAATCGGATGAGACCGGTCTGGACGCATCGTTGCGTGACATGGCCGCCGCCTTTGAAGGTGCGCGCGCTGATCTGGCGCGCCGCTGACGCGCACCTGTTGTAAGGGCCACGCCCCGTGCGTGGCCGCAAACACCACATTGAGGAAACTGCGAATGAGCAAGACCGAAGCAAAGGCGGCGGGTGGGACGGGTTTGTCCCCCGCTGAGGACGTCAGACAGGCCGTAACCGGCTTTGTGACTGATTTCAAGACCTTCCAAGACGAAATTGAATCCAAACTTCAACAAACAGAAGAGCGATTGATCATGCTGGACCGTAAAACACACACTCCCCAACGCACACCTCTCGGAGGTGCTGTTGATGCCGGCGCGCCGCATCAGAAGGCCTTTAACGACTACCTGCGCTCAGGTGATGACGATGGGCTGCGGGGCCTGGAGATGGATGTGAAATCCATGTCTACAGCCCTCAATTCGGATGGCGGTTTCCTGGTGGATCCGCAGACCTCCGAGACGGTGAAATCGGTGCTGAAATCCAACGCATCCATCCGTTCCGTGGCCTCGGTCGTCAATGTCGAGGCGACCTCTTATGACGTGCTGGTCGATCATACCGACCTTGGCGCGGGCTGGGCGACAGAGACCGCGGACACCACGGAAACTGGTACGCCGCAGTTTGATCGCGTGGTCATTCCGCTGCATGAGCTGAGCGCGCTGCCCAAAGCGTCCCAGCGCCTGCTGGATGACGTTGCCTTCGACATCGAAAGCTGGCTGGCCGAGCGCATTGCGGATAAGTTCGCCCGCGCTGAGGCAGCGGCTTTTGTAAATGGTGACGGTGTCGACAAGCCGCGTGGCTTTCTGAACCACACCAGTGTGGACAACGATATCTGGACCTGGGGCAACATCGGTTATGTGCCAACGGGCGCAGATGCCAGTGTCACCGCCGATGCGATCATTGATCTGGTCTATGCGCTGGGCGCCCGGTACCGGGCCAATGCGACCTTTGTGATGAACTCCAAGACGGCAGGTCTGATCCGCAAACTCAAGGACAATGATGGTCGTTTCCTCTGGGCGGACGGGCTGTCTGCCAGTGAGCCTGCACGCCTGCTGGGCTATCCCGTTCTGATCGCCGAGGACATGCCGGATGCTGCAACGGGTGCGGATGCCATCGCCTTTGGTGACTTTTCCGCCGGATACACCATCGCCGAACGTCCTGATCTGCGGGTTCTGCGCGATCCCTTCAGTGCAAAACCCAATGTTCTCTTTTACGCCACGAAACGCGTGGGCGGCGATGTGAGCGACTTTGCCGCGATCAAGCTGCTGAAATTCGCCACCTCCTGAACAGTTGAGTGACGATACCGGCGCGCGGACTTTGGTCCGGGCACCGGGCCGGGTGCGTACCGGCAGGTCCCGTGTTGTCTAGCTGCTCCCCTCCGACCGAGCAACACGGATTGGTATGCACCCGGTTTCTGAGGCGGGGGAGCAGGAAATTTGGAGAATTTCGATGATGTTGATCGAAGAGACGACAGTGCCTGATGGCACACTGCCGGTCGAAGACTTCAAGGCGCATCTGCGACTGGGTACGGGCTTCGGTCAGGACACCGCGCAGGACGAGGTGCTGGCCGGTTTCCTGCGGGCTGCAATCGGAGCGGTTGAGGCACGGACCGGCAAGGTTCTTATCACCCGCAGTTTTGGCTGGAGCCTGTCTTCGTGGCGGAACCATGATGCGCAGGGCCTGCCACTGGCACCGGTAATGGCCATTAACGGCGTGACAATTGTAGCCAGAGACGGGAGCGAGACAATTGCACCGTCCGAGACCTATTGGCTTGAGCGCGACAGCCAGCGCCCCCGGTTGCGGGCCACAGGCAGCTCGCTGCCTGCGATCCCGGAGAACGGCTCGGTGACGATCCGGTTTGAAGCGGGTTTCGGCCCGGTCTGGGAGGTCGTGCCGCCGGATCTGCGTCAGGCCGTCATGCTGCTGGCGGCGCACTACTATGAATACCGCAACGAAACATCGCTCAGCGACGGTTGCATGCCCTTTGGTGTGACAAGTCTGATTGAGCGTTACCGCATCATGCGGATCGGTGCCGGAGGTCTGCGATGAGCACGCCGCGACTGAACCGACGCCTTGAGCTTGATGAGCCTCTGCGCGTGCCCGACGGGGCGGGCGGCTATGTAACCCAGTGGCAGGTGCTGGGCACACTCTGGGCTCAGGTCACCGCCCGCACGGGGCGGGAAACGGCCCAGTCCGGCGCGCCGATTTCGGCCATGAGTTACCGGATCATTGTGCGCGGTGCGCCGTTCGGGACGCCGGAACGTCCACGCCCGGAACAGCGGTTTCGGGATGGCCAGCGCCTTTTCGTCATCCAGGCGGTGGCCGAGGAAGACCCGGATGGCCGTTACATCACCTGCTTTGCAACCGAGGAGACAGCGGTATGAGCTACGCCATGTCGGGCGCGCTGCAGGCCGCCATTTACGACGCGCTCACAACTGACGCGGCTCTTGCCGCGCTGGTGGGTTCGGACATTTATGATGCGGTGCCTGCAGGCAACGTGCCGGAAACCTGGGTCAGCCTGGGGCGCGAGCGTGTTCGCGACGCATCCGACCAGACCGGAGCCGGCGCGCTGCATACGGTCGAGATTTCCATCATAACAACGCAGCCGGGATTTGCCGGCGCAAAAGCTGTCGCCGGTGCTGTGTCAGATGTGCTGCATGACGCGGATCTGACCCTGTCACGCGGCCATCTTGTTTTCCTGCGGTTTGAGCGCGCGCAGGCGCGGAAAATCGACAACAACGCCGGGCGCGAGATTTTGCTGCGGTTCCGCGCACGCGTCGCGGACGCATAACCTTTCAAAACATACGAGGAGAGAACCCATGGGGGCTCAGAACGGAAAAGACCTGCTTATCAAGGTCGACATGGACAATGCAGGTCTGTTTACCACGCTGGCGGGACTGCGCGCGACACGCGTGAGTTTCAATGCGGAAACCATTGACGTCACAAGCCTGGAAAGTCAGGGCGGCTGGCGGGAGCTTTTGTCGGGCGCAGGTGTGCGGTCGGTCTCCATCAGCGGCTCCGGTGTCTTTCGCGACGCTGCGACAGACGAACGTGCACGCCAGTTGTTTTTTGATGGTGAAGCCCCCGCGTTTCAGGTGGTTATTCCGGATTTTGGCATCGTTGAGGGGCCGTTTCAGGTTACGTCGATCGAATACGGCGGCAGCCACAACGGTGAAGCGACATATGAGTTGTCGCTGGCCAGTGCCGGCACACTCTCCTTTACGACAATCTGATCATGGCAAATCCCTGGAGGGGTGATGTGGCCCTGATGATCAACGGCCAGCCACAGACCATGCGGTTGACCCTGGGTGCGCTCGCGGAGCTGGAAGACAACCTTGAAGCGGGTTCGCTTGTTGAGCTCGTACAGCGGTTTGAGAGCAGTCAGTTCACCAGTCGGGATGTTCTGGCTTTGCTGGCCGCCGGGCTGGCAGGTGGCCGGTGTGATCTGCCTGCGGATGAATTGGAGCACGCGCAGATCGAAGGCGGACCGATGGCCGCTGCGCGCGCGGCAGCAGAGTTGCTGGCGCGGGCTTTTGTGGTGCCCGGCGCATGAGCCAAGGGCTCGACTGGCCCGCACTGTTGCGTGCAGGCGTGCGCGGGCTTGGCCTGAGACCAGAGGAATTCTGGCAGCTGACACCGGCAGAGCTGCAACTGCTGCTGGGCGATCCCGGATCTTCCGGCCCGTTGCTGAGCAGTGGGCTTGAGGCACTGATGGATGCCTGGCCGGACGAACAGAAAAAGGACGTGAACGATGACGGATGAACGTGGCTTTGATGATCTGGAAGCCCGCGCGGACGGATTGAACGAAACGCTGGGTCAGACCAGTTCGCTGATGTACGGCTTTGATGCAGAGCTGCAGCGCATGAAAGCTTCGCTGCAGGCAACGGGACGGGATGTTGCCATCCTCGAACGCAGCCTGAGCCGGGGTCTGAAAAGTGCCTTTGATGGTGTGATTTTCGACGGCATGAACCTGTCGGATGCGCTGAACACGGTTGCAAACAGCATGATCAATGCGACCTACAACGCGGCGATCAAGCCGGTCACAAATCAACTGGGAGGCCTGCTGGCCAGCGGCGTTGGCGGCCTGGTGGACAATATTCTGCCTTTCGCTGACGGTGCGCCGTTCAGTCAGGGACGTGTCATGCCCTTTGCCACAGGGGGTATCGTCAGTGGCGCAACACCCTTTGGGATGCGTGGTGGCATGGGGGTGATGGGCGAGGCCGGCCCGGAGGCCATCATGCCGCTTGCGCGGGGGCCTGACGGCAAGCTGGGTGTGCGGGGCGCTGCCGGGGGCGGTGGCAACACCATCGTTATGAACATCAGCACACCGGATGTGCAGGGTTTTCAGCGCAGCCAGGGGCAGATCGCTGCCCAGATGACCCGCGCGCTCAGCCGTGGGCAACGCAACCGATAATTCAAAGAGGGGAGCAGACCCATGCAGTTTCATGAAGTCAGATTTCCGGTCACGCTTAGCTTTGGTTCCGTCGGTGGTCCGGAGCGGCGTACCGACGTGGTCACCATCAGCAACGGGTTCGAGGAGCGCAACGCGCCCTGGGCACATTCGCGCAGGCGCTACGATGCGGGTGTGGGAATGCGGTCGCTTGATGATGTCGAGACCATGATTGCCTTTTTCGAGGCGCGTTTCGGACAGCTCTACGGGTTTCGCTGGAAAGACTGGTCCGATTACCGGTCCCGCAAACCGTCTGAGACTATCACGGCGATGGATCAGGAGATTGGCACGGGCGATGGTGCGGCAACTGATTTTGCTCTCGCAAAAACATACCGTTCCGGCGCGCACAGCTACACGCGGCCCATCGTGAAACCGGTTGCCGGAACAGTCAGAGTGGCGGTCGCGGGCGTCGGGCTCACCGAAGGAACAGATTTTACGGTTGATGCAACAACAGGAACGGTCACCTGCACCACGGCACCGGCGGTTGGAGATACGGTGACTGCAGGGTTTGAATTTGATGTGCCTGTCCGTTTTGACACGGACAGCATTCTGACAAGTGTGGCGAGTTTTCAGGCCGGAGAAGTGCCCAACGTACCCATTGTGGAGGTACGGATCCGATGAGCGCTGTGGATGCAGGACTTCTGACCCATCTGAAAACCGGGCTGACGACCATTGCTCATGCCTGGGCGATTACACGCACAGACGGCGTGGTGATGGGCTTTACAGATCATGACCGCGCGTTGTCTTTTGACGGAATTACGTTTCGGGCCGACACCGGCATGAGCGCGATGACGCTTGCTCAGTCCACGGGCCTGTCTGTGGACAACACGGAGGCATTGGGCGCGCTGAGCGATCTGTCCATTCGTGAAGATGAGATCGAACAGGGACGGTTCGATGATGCATCCGTGCAGGCGTGGATTGTGAACTGGCAGGACGTCAGTCAGCGCTGGATGCAGTTTCGCGGAACGATCGGCGAGTTCCGGCGCGCAGACGGTGGGTTTCAGGCCGAGTTGCGCGGGCTGACAGAAACGCTCAACCGTCCTTTTGGGCGGGTCTACCAGAAACCCTGTTCGGCGGTGCTGGGCGATCCCGCCTGCGGCTTTGATCTGAGCAGTCCCGGTTTCTCGCTCGACATTCCGCTGGACGTCGTCAGTGGTTCCCGGGTGTTCCGCTGGCAGGATCTGGATGCTTTTTCAGATGGCTGGTTTGCCCGAGGGCGTTTTGAGGTGCTGGAGGGGCCTGCGGCTGGTCTGAAAGGTCAGATCAAACAGGACCGGACAGAGGACGGCACGCGCACTGTAGAATTGTGGGAACCCGTGCGGGCCACGCTGACGCCCGGCACAATGGTCCGGCTGACGGCCGGTTGCGACAAGCGCAGCGAGACCTGCCGTCTGAAGTTCCTCAACCTTGCGAATTTCCAGGGGTTTCCCGATGTGCCGGGCGAGGACTGGGTTCTCGCTGTGCCAAAATCCACAGGTGCCAATACAGGAGGGAGCCTGCGATGAGCGGATTCCGAGATCAGATACTCTCTGAGGCACGCAGCTGGATTGGAACGCCCTATGTGCATCAGTCATCGGTGAAGGGTGCAGGTACAGATTGTCTGGGGCTGCTGCGCGGTGTCTGGCGGGCGCATTACGGTGAAGAGCCGGAAAAGGTTCCCCCCTATACGCTGGACTGGTCGGAAGTGCGTCAGGATGAGCAGCTCTGGTCTGCGGCTCAGCGTCACCTGGTCGCCAAACCGCTCAGATCAGAGGCCCCGGGCGATGTCCTGCTGTTCCGGATGCGTGCCGGCGCTGTCGCAAAACATCTTGGCATCGTAGGGCGTACGGGAAGTGACGCGAGTTTTATACATGCCTATTCCCGCTTCGGGGTGATGGAAAGTGCCCTGAGCCGTCCCTGGCGCAGGCGTGTCGTCGCCCGGTTTGAATTTCCTGAGGAGGCTCGCTGATGGCGACGATTGTACTTTCTGCAGCAGGCTCTGCGCTGGGCGCGTCTCTCGGGGGAACGGTCGCCGGGCTGTCGACGGCGGTGATCGGGCGGGCCGTTGGTGCCACGCTCGGCAGGGTTATTGACCAGAAACTGATCGGGCAGGGCTCTGATGCCATCGAAACAGGGCGCGTGGACCGTTTCCGCCTGTTCAGCGCCAGTGAGGGCGAGCCCCTGAGCCAGGTTTATGGCCGAATGCGGCTGGGTGGCCAGGTTATCTGGGCGTCAGACTTTACAGAGATTGTCAGCGTTTCAGGTGGTGGAGGAGGTGGCAAGGGTGTGGGTGGAACGCCGCCGCAGCCGAAAACCCGCAGCTACAGCTATACGGTCAACCTGGCGGTTGCCATCTGCGAGGGGGAGATCACCCGCGTCGGTCGCATCTGGGCCGACGGTGAAGAAATAGCACCTGATGACCTGAACCTGCGGGTCTATAAGGGCGGCGCAGATCAGTTGCCGGACCCGGTAATGGAAGCCATTGAGGGAACCGGAATGGTGCCGGCCTATCGCGGCACAGCCTATGTTGTGTTTGAGAACCTCAGCCTTGAGCGGTTTGGAAACAGGGTCCCGCAGTTTTCTTTTGAAGTGTCCCGCCCGGAACAGACACAAGAAGCCGATGCTGCCTTTGCGCTGACCCACGGAATACGGTCGGTGGCGCTGATGCCTGGTACAGGCGAGTACGCTCTGGCGACATCTCCGGTCTACATTTCCAATGGTCCGGGCAGCCGGTGGACAGCAAACGTGAATACGCCGGCGGAAAAAGCGGATTTCTGCGTTTCACTGGAGACGCTGACCGAAGAGCTGCCAAACTGTGAGGCGGCTTCACTGATCGTTTCGTGGTTTGGCAATGATCTGCGGTGCGGTGCGTGTTCCATCCGCCCAAAGGTTGAGAAAAAACAGTATGACGGGCAGAATATGCCCTGGAGTGTTGCAGGTCTGAACCGCAGTTCAGCGCAGTCGATGGTTCTGGATGAGGATGGGCGCCCGATTTACGGCGGCACGCCTGCGGACGCCTCTGTGATACAGGCTATTCAGGCGATGCATGCTGCCGGAAAACAGGTGATGTTTTACCCGTTTATCCTGATGGATCAGATCGCCACCAACACACTGTCTGATCCCTACAACCCCGGCGGTTTTCAGCCGCGCCTGCCCTGGCGGGGGCGCATAACGCTTTCAGTGGCGCCGGGCGTTGACGGCTCGCCGGACGGAACGGGTGCGGCTGCAGATGAGGTCAATGCCTTTTTCGGTACAGTACAGGCATCTGATTTTACAGTGTCGGGCGGCAAGGTCACTTATACCGGGCCAGACGAATGGTCGCTGTCGCGCTTTGTGCTGCACTATGCTGCCCTGTGCAAAGCTGCGGGTGGTGTAGAGGCTTTCTGCGTCGGATCAGAGTTGCGGGGTCTGACATGGATCCGCGGGGCCGGAAACGCTTTTGTGGCCGTCGAACGTCTTCGGCAACTGGCAGGACAGGTGCGCGCGATTGTCGGACCGGACACAAAGCTGAGCTATGCCGCAGACTGGTCTGAGTATTTCGGATATCAGCCTCAGGATGGCAGCAACGACCGCTATTTCCATCTCGATCCGCTCTGGGCAGACCCGGAGATCGATTTCATCGGGATCGACAATTACATGCCTCTGTCGGATTGGCGGGAGGGCGAGGACCACCTCGATGCGGGGGCTGGCACAGTCTATGATCTGGACTATCTGCGCGGCAATATCGCAGGTGGCGAGGGCTATGACTGGTTTTATGCCTCCGATGCTGACCGCAGGGACCAGATACGCACTCCCATCGAGGACGGAGCACATGGTGAGCCGTGGATATACCGGTACAAGGATCTGCGTAACTGGTGGGAAAACCAGCACTATGAACGGGTCGGGGGCGTGCGCTCGGCAGTGCCGACGACATGGGCTCCGGGCTCCAAACCGTTCTGGTTTACCGAATACGGCTGCGCTGCCGTAGACAAGGGTACAAACCAGCCCAACAAATTTCTTGATCCGAAATCCTCGGAAAGCAGTCTGCCGCACTATTCAAACGGCGGGCGCGATGACCTGATGCAGATGCAGTATCTGCGCGCGATGATATCGTTCTGGGATGATCCGCTGAACAACCCTTCCGCTGCGGCCTACGCCGGTCGGATGGTCAATATGGACCGGGCATTCGTCTGGGCCTGGGATGCACGGCCCTATCCCTACTTTCCAAATAACCCTGATCAGTGGAGCGATGCGGCCAACTATGCCCGCGGGCACTGGGTCAGCGGGCGGACGTCGGCGCGCGCGCTGGCCTCTGTTGTGGAAGAGGTCTGCACGCGTTCTGGTCTGACAGATTTTGACACAAGCGACCTGCACGGTGCCGTGCGCGGGTACATGGTGAACGAAGTGGGGGATGCCCGGAAGACATTGCAGCCTCTGATGCTGAGATACGGTTTTGATGCCGTGGAGCGTGATGGCCAGTTGGTGTTCCGCATGCGCAATGGCCGGAACGCTGTGCCACTGGACCGTTCCGACGTCGCGGTGAGCACGGAACTGGACGGTGCGGTGGAGCAGACGCGCTCGCCCGAGGCGGAAATGGCGGGTCGTGTGCGTCTGCGTTTTGTTCAGGCAGATGCGGCATTCGAGGTTTTGTCAGAGGAAGCCGTGCTGGAAGATGAAAAGACACACACGGTGTCCACGTCAGAAATCCCCATCGCTCTGACACGCACCGAAGGGCGACAGACTGCCGAGCGCTGGCTGACGGAAGCGCGGGTCGCCAGAGAAGCCATTCGATTTGCTCTGCCACCCTCCTGCCTTGGCCTTGGTGCGGGGGATGTTGTTTCGCTGAGCGGGGTTCAGAACGCGGGTGATGCGCTGTACCGTATTGACCGGGTGGAGCAGGGCGCGCTGCAGATCGCTGAAGCCGTCCGCATAGAACCAGACGTATATCAACCGGCGGAAATGACCGATGAAACAGTGCGCCCGCGATCTTTTGTGCCGCCGGTACCTGTTCTGCCGCTCTTTATGGATCTGCCGTTGATGACAGGCGATGAAGTTCCGCACGCGCCGCACCTGGCCGTTACCGCACAGCCCTGGCCCGGTACAGTTTCTGTGTACCGGTCACCGGGAGACGCGGACTTCCGGCTGGTGGATGTCGTTTCGGCCCGCTCGGTCATCGGCCAGACGGAATCGCCCATGGCCGCCGCAGGATCAGGGCGGTTTGATGATGGCCCGCCGCTGCGCGTGAAACTGACGACCGGTGCGCTGAGCTCGGTACAGGAGGCCGCTTTGCTGAGCGGTGCGAACCTGGCTGCCATTGGTGACGGGACGCCTGGCAACTGGGAGGTTTTTCAGTTCGGCACAGCGCAGCTCTTAGACCAGGATACCTGGGAGCTGGGTCACCGGCTGCGGGGACAGCTGGGTACCGATGGTATTATGCCCGCAGTCTGGCCGGAGCAGTCCTGGTTTGTTCTGCTGAATGGCTTTCCCGCACAGATGGATCTGAGCAGGAACCTGCGGCGCGTGTCGCAGACCTGGCGGATTGGCGCTGCGCGACGCCCGGTGGATGACCCGTCGTATGCAGAGCAGTCGGTGGCCTTTGACGGGATCGGGCTTCGGCCCTATGCGCCCGTGCATCTCACGAAGTCTGCCACTGGCGATGGCGGCATCACTTTCAACTGGATCAGGCGAACACGTCTGGACGGTGACAGCTGGGACAGCCCCGAAGTGCCATTAGCGGAAGAGGCAGAGACCTATCTGGTGCGGGTAATCAAAGATGGAAACCCGGTACGCGAGCAGACGACAACGGCTGCGTCCTGGACCTATGATGCAGCCGCACAGATTTCGGACGGGATCAGTCCTCCCTTCGTTGTCGGGGTGGCACAGGTTTCTGCCGTGTTCGGTCCGGGACCGGCCACCACAACGGCGGTAAACTCCTGATGCGTGATCTTATGCTCTCAGACCTTGTTTCAGCGGCCAGAGTGTTGCGTGCAGCACCCGGACGGGACCGCAATGCCTTGTGCCAGCGGCTTATCACGCAGGCACATTATGCGGATGTCTTTTACAAAAAGCTTGGATATCCGCATCCGCGCTGGGGCAACGGGGCTCTCGGGGCGGCGGCGCGCGGCCATGCAACGCCGCGCGGTCACGATCTGTCCGACCCGGAGTTCTGCGACTGTCTGAGCGTTGTCCTCGCCGGGATCAGCGCCTTCCGCAAAGGGGACTGGTCAGCACAGCAGCGGGACATATCTCGGGTCTGAATGGGTCACATCACGGCTTTGCGTTTGGTTTTCTGCGTCCAGGTGTTTAAATGGATGCACGAAAGGATGAATACCATGGCTGAACTCAAAGCAAAAATTGCCGCAGTCGATCCCGTCTGGGATCAGATCTGCGAAGAAGCGCGGCAGGCCGCGCTGGATGAACCTTTGATGGGCGGGTTTCTGCACGCCTGTATTCTCCATCACAAGAGCATCGAAAAAGCGCTCTCGTACCGCATCGCGGCCAAACTGGCGTCCAACGAGATGTCGATGGTTGTCGTGCGGGAAATGGTCGAGGAGGCATATGCCTCTGACCCCGAGCTTGTGCGGGCGGCGCGGGCTGACCTGGTTGCGATCTACGAGCGCGACCCGGCCTGCCACCGGCTTTTGCAGCCGATACTGTACTTCAAGGGCTATCAGGCGATGCAGGCCTACCGTGTCGGCCACCACCTCTGGAGGCAGGGTAAGCGGGACCTCGCCTATTTTGTACAGATGCGCGTATCCGAGATTTTCGGCGTCGACATCCACCCGGCTGCCCGTATCGGGCGTGGCATTATGATCGACCATGCACATTCCATCGTGATCGGTGAAACAGCTGTCGTTGGGGACAACGTGTCGATGCTGCATTCGGTCACGCTGGGCGGGACGGGCAAAGAAGAAGAGGACCGTCACCCCAAGATCGGTGATGGTGTTCTGATCGGTGCCGGTGCCAAGGTGCTGGGCAATATCAGTGTTGGCAACTGCAGCCGGATTGCAGCGGGTTCTGTTGTACTGGAAGAAGTTCCGCCCTGCAAAACAGTGGCCGGTATCCCCGCACGGATCGTAGGCGAGGCGGGCTGTGACCAGCCGTCGGTGTCCATGAACCACATGCTGGGGCCTGACGCCTGACGCAGACCCCTTTGCAAAAACGTAATTGACGGCCCCGGTTTCCGGGGCCTTTTTTTTGTTTGCGACAAATGCCTCACGACCCGGAACATCCATGTTAAGCTGGGACATCAACGCAGTGGGGGAGAAATCGACATGACATCATCCTGTCGTCTGGCAGCGGCTCTGTCCGGCATGTTTTTGCTGGCCGGGTGCGATCTGATCACAGAGACGCTGAGAAACCTGGAGCCAGAGCGGTTCAGTCTGCAACCCGTGATCGTGGGGATGCAGGTGACACAGCACCGTACCCGATCAGGCACCTGTACGGGTATTGATGAGCAGGGCGGGCTGTCCAGCTCGGAGCGCCTGTGGCGCGATGGCGGTGGCCTTGAGGTGCTGGGCGCTCTGGTGGGATACGAATCCGTGCTGATCAGGGGCCAGGATCCGTTTCCCTGCGATACCTGGATATACAGCGCGTTTCAGGCCAAAGTGTTCTTTGACCTGAGCGGGTTGCCGGAGGGGACGGTGATCGACGATGCGGTCCTGCGGTATACGCGTCGCAACGAGGGCGGTATTGAGGGCGTGTCCCAGACATCGCCCTGCGTTTATGTCACGACGGAAACTTCAGGGCTGTCGACGACGCAGATCGCGCGTGCCAGTGGGCCGGATGCTTTTATCACGGGGCGCACCACGCGGCCCCAGACGCAGATCGGCAGTGGCGTTACCTTTGGGCTGGAGCGCACCGGCCACGCCGTCAGCAGCAGCTTGTCGCGGACGCTGCGCAGTGGCGCGGAAAACACCTGGTTTGTCTTCTCCCCTCAGCCGGGCAGGGCCTTTACCGAACATGACGAGGCGGGCGGTGCCGCCTATTGCACCATTGGTCTGCGCGATATTGTTCTGGAGATTGACGCGCTGGTGCCTGTGAGCGGCTGAGCCCAACGGAAAACGGCCCGGGAAAACCGGGCCGCTTCAGAACTGTGATCGGATGACGGGTGTTACGCCAGCATGGTCATTGGATTTTCCAGATTGTCCTTGATCGCTGTGAGCAGTTGCGCACCAAGCGCACCGTCAATCACACGGTGATCGACCGAGAGCGTGACAGACATGACCGTGGCCACGGCCAGTTCGCCGTCTTTGCCAACGACCGGTTTTTTCACACCGGCGCCCACGGCGAGGATCGCGCCGTGCGGCGGGTTGATCACCGCATCAAAGTTGTCGATGCCGAACATGCCAAGGTTAGAGATGGCAAAACTGCCGCCCTGGTATTCGTGCGGGGCCAGTTTACGGTCGCGGGCGCGGCCTGCGAGGTCTTTCATCTCTGCTGACAGCGCCGACAGGGATTTCATCTCGGCATCTTTCAGCACAGGCGTAAAGAGACCGCCCTCGATCGCCACGGCCACAGCGACATCCGAAGGCGTCAGTTTCAGCATCCGGTCACCGGCCCAGACGGCATTGGCATCCGGCACCGACTGCAGCGCGAGGGCGCAGGCCTTGATGATGAAGTCGTTGACCGAGAGCTTCACGCCTCGCGCTTCGAGCTGTTTGTTCAGATCGCCGCGGAACTTCAGAAGGGCGTCCAGCTCAATGTCCCGGCGCAGGTAGAAATGCGGGATCGACTGTTTGGCCTCTGTCAGGCGGGCTGCAATGGTTTTGCGCATCCCGTTGAGGCTGATTTCCTCGTATTCGCGTCCCTGGTACATGGCCATCACGGCGTCGGCAGCAGGGCCAGCCGCTGGCGCAGCAGCCGGTTCAGGGGTCGCAGCGGGTGCTGCAGCTGCCTGAGGTGCTGCGGAGGCGCTGAGGCCTTCCACGTCCGCCTTGACGATCCGCCCGTGCGGGCCGGAGCCTTTGACAGATGCAAGATCGACGCCCTTGTCTGCGGCGATGCGACGGGCCAGCGGTGAGGCAAAGATACGGTTGCCGTCAGCGCCCTTTGGGGCCGCGGGGGCAGGGGCGGCCTTCTCGGGGCTTCCTGCCGGAGCCGCCTCGGCGGCCGCGTCAGCTGCTGGCGCAGGTGCAGAGGTATCGCCGATATCATCCGCGCTCTCACCCTCTTCGAGCAGGATAGCAATGGCCGTGTTCACTTTCACACCTTCGGTGCCTTCGGCGATCAGGATCTTGCCGATGGTGCCTTCGTCCACGGCTTCGAACTCCATCGTGGCCTTGTCGGTTTCGATCTCGGCCATGATGTCGCCGGAGGAGACGGTATCGCCTTCCTTGACGTGCCATTTGGCGAGCGTGCCTTCTTCCATGGTCGGGCTCAGGGCGGGCATGAGAATTTCTGTAGGCATGATGCGCGCTCCTTACTTGTAGGTGACTTGTTTAACGGCGGCGATAACCTCATCAGTTGTCACCAGCGCGTGTTTTTCAAGGTTTGCGGCATAGGGCATTGGCACATCCTTACCGGTGCAGTTGATCACCGGCGCGTCGAGATAATCGAACGCCTCCTGCATGATCACCGAGCTGATGTAGTTGCCGACGGAGCCCTGTGGCCAGCCTTCTTCGACCGTGACGCAGCGGTTGGTCTTCATCACTGATCTGATGATGCTGGCCGTATCCATCGGGCGCAGCGTGCGCAGGTCGATCACCTCGGCGCTGATGCCGTCCTCTGCCAGCTTTTCTGCAGCTTCCAGAGCATACTGCATGCCGATGCCAAAACTGACGATGGTGACATCGTCGCCTTCACGCCAGATGCGGGCCTTGCCGAAGGGGACGGTATAGTCGTCCATCTCGGGCACATCAAAGCTGCGTCCGTAGAGGATTTCGTTTTCAAGAAAGATCACCGGGTTCGGATCGCGGATCGCGGTTTTCATCAGCCCTTTGTAGTCCGAGGCCGAGTAGGGCATCACGACGCGCAGGCCGGGCACCTGCATATACCACGCGGCATAGTCCTGGCTGTGCTGCGCACCAACGCGGGCAGCGGCACCATTGGGGCCGCGGAAGACCATGGGTGCGCCCATCTGACCACCTGACATATAGAGCGTCTTGGCCGCGGAGTTGATGATGTGGTCAATGGCCTGCATGGCAAAGTTGAAAGTCATGAATTCGACGATAGGACGCAGACCACCAAAGGCGGCACCGGTGGCGATACCGGCAAAGCCATGTTCGGTGATCGGCGTGTCAATCACCCGTTTGGCACCGAATTCGTCGAGCATGCCCTGGCTGATTTTGTAGGCGCCCTGATATTCGGCGACTTCCTCGCCCATCAGGAACACGCTGTCGTCACGACGCATCTCTTCGGACATGCCGTCGCGCAGTGCTTCGCGCACGGTCTGTTGTTTCAGGGTCGTGCCTTCGGGCCAGTCGGGTGTGCTGTCGGTTTGTGGTGCGGCAGGTGCGGTCGCCTCGGCGGCCGCTGGTGCGGACACCTCGTTGCCCGCGTCGGCAGCCGGGGCTGCCTCCGGCGCAGGGGCCGCCACGCTGTCTGCGGCAGAGGCGTCTTCGCCTTCTTCCAGCAGGACGGCAATCGCGGTGTTCACTTTGACGCCTTCGGTACCTTCGGCGATCAGGATCTTGCCGATTACGCCTTCGTCCACGGCTTCGAATTCCATCGTGGCCTTGTCGGTTTCAATCTCGGCCATGATGTCGCCGGAGGAGACAGTGTCACCCTCTTTGACGAGCCATTTGGCCAGTGTGCCCTCTTCCATTGTGGGGCTGAGCGCGGGCATAAGAATTTCTGTTGCCATGGTTCAGGCCTCCTGCGGTACTTCTGTGGCGTAGATATCGGTCCAGAGCTCTTCGAGCGCTGGCTCCGGCGAGGTTTTGGCAAACTCGGCACTGTCGTTCACGACGGCCTTGATCTCCTTGTCGATCGCTTTGAGATCGTCCTCGGTCGCGTGTTTGCCGGTCAGCAGCATCGTGCGCACAGCCTCGATCGGGTCGCGCTCGTCGCGCATCTTCTGTACTTCCTCGCGGGTCCGGTATTTGGCCGGGTCGGACATGGAGTGGCCGCGATACCGGTATGTCTTGATCTCCAGGATGTAGGGGCCATCGCCCGAGCGGCAGTGCGCCACGGCTTTCTCGCCCGCAGCTTTCACCGCCAGCACATCCATGCCGTCCACGGCCTCGCCCGGAATGCCAAAGGACTTGCCACGTTCGTAGATCTCTGCCGAGGATGTCGACCGTTGCTGGGAGGTGCCCATCGCATACTGGTTGTTCTCGATCACAAAGATGCAGGGCAGTTTCCAGAGTGCCGCCATGTTGAAGGCCTCGTACACCTGGCCCTGGTTGGCAGCGCCATCACCAAAATAGGTAAAGGTCACGCGCCCGTTTTCCTGATACTTGTCAGCAAAGGCCAGACCGGCGCCCAGCGGCACCTGGGCTGCGACGATGCCGTGGCCGCCGTAGAAATGCTTCTCCTTGGAGAACATGTGCATGGAGCCGCCTTTGCCTTTGGAATAGCCGCCCTCGCGGCCGGTCAGCTCGGCCATCACGCCGTTGGGGTCCATGCCACAGGCCAGCATGTGGCCGTGATCGCGGTAGGATGTGATCCGCTTGTCGCCTTCTTCCGCTGCGGCCTCAAGCCCGACAACAACCGCTTCCTGCCCGATGTAGAGGTGGCAGAACCCGCCGATAAGACCCATGCCATAAAGCTGGCCTGCTTTTTCCTCGAACCGCCTGATCAGCAGCATATCCTTGTAGTAGGCTTTCAGCTCTTCGGCTGAAACATTGGGCTTTTTGGCAGCTTTGCGGGTTGCCATAGGGCGGTCCTCCGTCATCGCGTCCGGCTTCTCCGGACAGATAGTTTAGCGTTAAACTATCTTTTATCGGATTCGGAGGGGATTTGCGAGTGTCATTCTGACGCGGCGTCAGAGCCCGGGCGAACCGGCCGGATTTACCCTTCAGCGGATGACGATTTCGTCGGCGCGGATGCGTCCCAGAACACGGCGTGCCTGCTCGTCCAGCAGGTCCAGATCAAGGTAATCATCCGACAGGCGCAGGGTCAGGTTTTCCATGCGTGACACCTCGGCCTCCAGGCTGTCCAGCTGCGCGCGCAGCACCTGCGCGTCGGCATTGATCTCGGCCCGGCGGAACAGACCAAAATCACCCTGTACAGCGGCGAAGGTAAAGTAGGTCGCCAGACCCAGTGCGAGTGTGAAGAACACAAAGGGTCCGAAGGCGGGGCGGTTCTGCCGGTTCATCTGCGCGTTGCCTGTATCACTGCCTCTTGTCGGGCATAACAGGTTTATGACACAAAACCGGACTCCTGTGAATCCCCTCAGGTTGGAAATATGCAGAAAAACCGGGGTTTTGCCGCCTTATTATTGATTTTCCAGCGCCGCGACGCCTGGAAGTGTTTTCCCTTCCATCCATTCCAGGAAAGCGCCCCCGGCGGTGGAGATATAGGTGAAGTCACCGGCGGCACCGGCCTGGTTCAGTGCCGCGACGGTATCGCCACCACCGGCAACCGAGATCAGCGTACCGGCTTTGGTCTGGCGCGCTGCATCCGCGGCTGCGGCATTCGTGGCCGTGTCAAAAGGCGGGATTTCAAAGGCACCCATCGGGCCGTTCCAGATCAGTGTTTTCAGATCGTTGAAAGCATCAGAAACGGCTTTGACGCTGTCAGGGCCTGCATCAAGGACCATCTGATCGGCCTCCAGAACCGTGTCCGGCCCCAGGGCCACGACCTTGTGTTCAGCACCGGCTTTGAATTCGCGTGCGACCAGACCGTCCACGGGCAGCAAGATCCGGCAGCCGCTTTTGTCTGCCTGCGCCATGATGGCTTTGGCGGTGCCGATGAAATCCGGCTCCTGCAGCGAGGCGCCGAGCTGTGCCCCCTGGGCGGCGAGAAATGTGTTGGCCATGCCACCGCCGATCACCAGAAGATCGAGGCGGTTTACGAGATTTTCAAGCAGGGCAATTTTGGTGGAGACCTTGGCACCACCGACCACGGCCCCCACAGGGCGTTCCGGTTTCGACAGCGCCGCCTCGAGCGCGGAGAGTTCGGCCTGCATCAGCCGTCCGGCACAGGAGGGCAAAAGATGCGCGACCCCGGTGGTGGAGGCATGGGCGCGGTGTGCCGCTGAAAAAGCATCATTGCAGAACACATCACCAAGCGTGGCGAGAAATTGCGCCATGCCGGGATCGTTGGCTTCTTCACCAGCGGCAAACCGGGTGTTTTCCACCAGCACAACCGATCCGGCGGGCAGGGCCGCCAGTACGGCGGCGTCGGGCCGCTCGACAAAGGTGACCTCCTGGCCCAGAGCGGCCTCCAGCGCGGGCAGGGTCACACGCAGCGACATTTCGGGGACGTATTTTCCTTTGGGCCTGCCAAAGTGTGCCAGCATCACCGGCAAACCACCCGCGGCCAGAATGTCCCGGAGGGTCGGTACAATCCGGTCGATGCGCGTGGTGTCGGTGACTGTGCCATCTTCAACAGGGACGTTGATGTCCACACGCACCAGGACGCGCTTGCCGCTCAGATCCATATCGTCCAGCGTTTTCCAGCCCATCATCGTCTCCTTTATTGCGGTTTGGCTCCTGTTTTGCGCTTATCGGGGCAGAGGTCAATGCACGCGCTTGGCAATCGGAGCGCCACAGCTTAGGTACGTGGCAACAAATTAAACGAGGAGCGCCTTATGGCCGAGATTAAAGACCCCGAAAACACGATCCTAATGGAACTCAAAGGCGGCACAGTCACCATCGAGTTGCTGCCCGATGTCGCCCCGCAGCATGTGGCGCGGATGAAGGAACTGGCCCGGTCCGGTCAGTATGACAACGTGGCTTTTCACCGGGTGATCGAGGGTTTCATGGCCCAGACCGGCGACGTGCAGCACGGCGATATGGAAGACGGGTTCAACCTGCGCATGGCAGGCACCGGCGGGTCCGATCTGCCAAATGTGCCCGCGGAGTTTTCCAAGATCCCGCATGCGCGCGGCTCTATCGGTGCGGCGCGGTCGGCCAATCCTGACAGTGCCAACAGCCAGTTCTTTATCAACTTCAAGGACAATGATTTCCTGAACGGTCAGTACACCGTGTATGGTCAGGTCACTTCCGGCATGGAGCACGTCGACGCCATTACACGCGGCGAGCCGCCTGCGGAGCCGGACCGGATGATCTCTGTTAAGGTGGCAGCAGATGCATAGGCTGCTCACCGCCGCTGTGCTGCTGGCCGCAGGACCTGCGCTGGCAGACGGCATCCAGATCACAGTTGCGGGCGAGGCAAACGGCACGATCACCATCGATCTGCTCGAGGACGTTGCGCCGCAACACGTCGAGCGGATTACGACACTGGCCGCGAGCGGTGCCTATGACGGGGTTGTCTTTCACCGGGTGATCGACGGCTTTATGGCGCAGACGGGCGATGTCGAGCACGGCAAAACCGGGGGCGACATGCGCCGCGCGGGCACAGGCGGATCCGATATGCCGGATCTGCCGGCCGAGTTTTCCGATGTGCCCTATGACCGGGGTGTCGTTGGCATGGCGCGGGCACAGAACCCTGACAGCGCCAACAGCCAGTTTTTTATTATGTTCAACGAAGGCTATTTCCTGAACGGACAATACACTGTTGTCGGTCAGATGGTTGACGGGTTTGAGGTGCTGGACGCAATCAAACGCGGTGACGGCCCCAACGGCGCGGTCATTGGTCAGCCTGATGTGATGCAGACGGTGACAGTCACCGAATAACAACCAGAGCTCTATTGCTTTGCTGCGGCAGGTTCTCCGGGACCTGCCGTTTTTCGTTGCGGGAACGGTCTGACACGGTGTTCAATGATGTCCAGATTGCAGGGGGTGCGCAAAATGGACAAGCAGACCGTATCCGTTATGGGGCATGACATGGCCTGGACCGAGACCGGCAAAGGCAGGCCCATCGTTTTCCTGCACGGCAATCCCACGTCATCCTATCTGTGGCGCGATGTGATCCCCCAGGTCGCGCATCTGGGGCGGTGCATTGCGCCTGATCTCATTGGCATGGGGGACAGTGGCAAAGTGTCAGGAGCAAACGCGGGGACCTATACCTTTGATCTGCACAGCCGGTATCTGGCGGGGTTCATGCAGTCGCTTGTGCTTGACAGCGATGTGGTTCTTGTCGTGCACGACTGGGGATCGGCTCTGGGCTTTGACTGGGCCAACAATAACCGGTCTGCGGTGAGTGGTATCGCCTATATGGAGGGGATCGTTCAGCCGCTGCCCTCCTGGGACGACTTTTCCGAGGCGGCCACACCAGTTTTTCAGGCGCTGCGGTCCCAAGCAGGCGAAGAGATGATCCTGGACAAAAACATTTTTATCGAACGCATCCTGCCCGGCTCTGTGCTGTGCGATCTGACGCCGGGCGAAATGGATGAATACCGCAGGCCGTTTCAGCGACATCTCGACCGCTATCCAATGCTGACCTGGCCGCGTCAGATCCCTATCGCGGGGGAGCCAGCGGAGGTTGTCGCGCGTGTGCAGTCCTATGCAGACTGGCTGAGCGAAAGCGATCTGCCAAAGCTCTTTGTGGATGCCGATCCCGGCGCGATTCTGATCGGCAGGCAACGCGAATTCTGCCGGTCCTGGCCCAACCAGCGCGAGGTTCAGGTGGCGGGGAGCCACTTTATTCAGGAAGACAGCGGGGCAGAGATAGGCAAGGCGATCGCGGCATGGATCAGCGAGACGGGTTTGTGACCGGTTCTGTGTGACGCGCGGGCGGTGAAACTGATATGGAGGCGGGCCGTCTTGCACTTCCGGATTTTTCTGTAAGCGCCGCGACGCGTGTCAGGACCTGCGCCATATGGTGGTCAGGACACCCGCCTTCTGGCATGAAACAGCTGACTTCGGTCGGAGAGTGTCCCGGATGTCGCAGTTGCGGGGCAGAAGCTGGTGATTCCGGCAGGGCGGGGGCAGGCATTCAGCACCAGGACCGGAAGGTACCCGGATACCCGGAGGTCAGAACCCGGAAACGAAAAAGGCGCCGCGGAAACCGCAGCGCCCTGAATGCCGGTGTCGCGTCCTGATCAGGAGGCGGGGTTCGGTTTGGCCGCAGGCGCTGTTTTCGCGCCGGGGTTCAGCGGATCGTCCTGACGCTGCACGGAGCCTTCGAAATGCGCACCGCTTTCAATCGCGATTGTCTTGTGAATGATGTCACCCTCGACGCGGGCGGTCGAAGTCAGGCGCACTTTCAGGCCGCGTACACGGCCCACGATGCGGCCGTTGATCACGACATCATCGGCGACAACTTCGCCCTTGATCGTAGCACTTTCGCCGATGGTCAGCAGATGCGCGCGGATGTCGCCTTCGACGGTGCCCTCAACCTGAATGTCTCCGGTGGTTTTCATATTGCCGGTGACATGCAGATCAGACGACAGAACCGACGCGGGCGGCTTTGGCTTGGGCGCCGCTGCTTTGAAATCGCTGGATTTCGGTGTCGCAGGCGCCGAGGACGCGGCAGGTGCCGGTGCATCTGCTTCACCCTGTTTGGGGCCTGGTTCGTTGATTTTGCTCTTAGAAAACATCTTTTGCAGCCTTGATATAGATCATTGGGTTGATTGCTTCACCGTCGACGCGGACTTCGTAGTGAAGGTGCACGCCGGTCACCCGTCCGGATGCTCCCATATCACCAATATGGTCGCCACGCGAGACCTTTTGCCCAACTTTGACGCGAATTTTCGACAGATGTGCGTATCGCGTCTCGATCCCAAAGCTGTGGCGGATTTTGATCAGACGCCCATAGCCCGAAGCCCATCCGGCTTCGGTCACAACACCGTCTGCTGTGGCAAAGAGATCGGTGCCTGCAGGGGCCGCGAAATCGACGCCTTTGTGCATACGCCTGCCGCCCGTTTTCGGGTCGCGGCGAAAGCCGTAGTTGCTGGTAAACCGGAACGCCCGCTTGACCGGCATGGCAAAAGGCACCTTCTCGGCGGCGATGCGGTACATGTTAAGCCGGTCCATCTGGTTCAGCAGTCGGTTGGCGCGGATCATATCCGCAGTGGGCTCGGACCCGCTGCTGGTAAAGGCCAGCGGCATCAGGGGGCCGCCCTGACCGGAATAGCCGCGCCGCACCTGGTTCATGATCCGCTCGGTCGGCAGGCCCGCCCGGCTGAACATTTTGTCCAGCGGCTCGACGGAAATCGTCATGGCCTCTTCGAGCTGGCGGAAGATCTGATCGTTGTTTTCTTTCATCAGCGCGATTTCATGCACCAGGTCATCGGCATGGCGCAGCGCCTCCTGGGCATCCGCAACCACCTGGTCACGTTCCTGGGCGGTCCGCGCAAGAGCATCCGCAAGAAAGTCCACAGGTGCGCCATCAACGGCGGAAGCCACTGCGGTTTCTCCGCCACCTTCCTGCAGATCGTCCGTCAGGGCGGCGAGGGCCGTGCGCGCGTCCTCACGCTCGCGCATGGTTTCACGCAGGGCGGTCTGAATAACTTCGATGCCGGTTTCCAGCTCGTGGCGGCGCGTCTCGGACGCCAGCAGTTCGGATTGCATCACGGATATCTGCCGCAGCGCTGCATTAAAGCGTTCCTGCGCGGCCAGTGCCTCGGCGGCCCGGCTGTCGCGCTGACCGGACAGATCATTGAGACGCGCGAGATAAGTCGTCTGGTCCCGCTTTGCCTGGTCGCGGAAATTACCCGAACCGATGCTGTCCATGAGAATAATTGCTGTCGCCGTGATCGCCCAGGCCACCAGCAGGGCGCCGCCGGCAAAGGCCATCAGCTGCGTGCCCGGACGCAGGCGCACAAAACGGGTGTCGGCATCGGATTTCAGAAATACCCTGCGTTCCGGAAAAATCCGCTCGAGCAGTGCATGTGTTCTGATTGCCAGCCTTGTGCGCACAAGCCGTTCCTTATTCTGTTTCTGCTCAGGACAAGCCTTCTGCGGGCTGGACCTGTATCCCCGCAAAGTGATTAACCAGCAGGGAAGGCGCGGGCAAGCAGCATTAACAGTTGTGCATCAACCTGACGTTGAATGTTGCAAAATTGGCAAAAACCCGCCGAAAACGGCGGATTTTCAGGGTCATACATCCTCGGTCAGCGGCCAGTAGAAATCGGGCGGGATACCGGCCTCGGCGCGTTTTTCCTCGTTAAAGGGCGGTTTGAGGGGCCCGTGGAAATATTGCCTGACCAGGGTGTGAAACCGTTCCTTGGGGTCATGTTCGTGCCGGCCGCACAAAAAATGAAACCATTTCGATCCATAGGCCACATGGGCAACTTCCTCGGCGTAGATCGTCTCCAGCGCGGCGACAGCGCTGCCTGCTTTCGCCTTTTTGAAGACCTCGATCATGCCGGGGGTGACATCCAGACCGCGCGCTTCCAGCACCATGGGCACGACCGCAAGCCGTCCCATGAAATCCTCTGCCGTATCCTCTGCTGCGCGCCACATCCCAGCATGGGCGGGCAGCGCCCCATAAAAGCTGCCCATCTCCTCCAGACAGTCACACATCAGGTTGAAATGTTTGGATTCCTCGTCCGCCGCTTTGACCCAGTCGTCATAAAACCCCATCGGCATTCGCACGTGACCGAAGCGCGCAATGACGTCCCAGTGCAGATCCACTGCGTTGAGTTCGATATGCGCCACGGCATGCAACAGCGCGATCCGCCCTTCCGGTGTGCCGGGGCGGCGGCGCGGTACGTCGCGCGGGCTCAGCAGCTGTGGTTTTTCAGGCCGCGCGGGATGCATCGGCGGCTCTGCGCTGCCGGTCTCCGGTGTCTCGCCCCGCGCGCGCGCGGCCTGCCATTCGGCGGCATACTGTCTTGAAAGGGCGGTCTTTTCGCGGCCGTCCGCCGTGCGCAGAACAGCTTCTGCCATCTGCGCCAGCGCCATCACAGCGCGCGTACCGCGTCCAGAACGGCTTCTGCGTGACCAGGCACTTTCACCTTGTTCCAGATCTGCGCAATCGTCCCGTCCGCTGCGATCAGATAGGTTGTGCGCTCGATGCCCATGTACTTTTTGCCGTACATGTTCTTTTCCTTCCAGACGCCATAGTCCTCGCAGACAGTGCCGTTTCCGTCGGACAGCAGCGGGACGGAAAGATCGCGCTTGGTGGCGAATTTCTCATGGCTGGCCAGGCTGTCTTTGGAAACCCCGAAGACGGCGGCACCGGCTGCCTCAAAGGCTTCGCGGCTTTCGGAAAAGGCGATGCTCTCCTTGGTGCAGCCCGGCGTGTCATCGCGCGGATAAAAAAACAGCACAACCGGCTGTCCTTTGAGCGCAGAGAGGGTCACCTCGGTGCCCCCCGTTGCGGGCAGGGTAAAGTCTGGTGCGGTCTGTGAAATCTCGGGCATAACAGTCTCTTGGCTTTTCAGGATTGTTGTCAGATGACATAGTAGGTCAGGGCCGGCAAGCGCCAAGCCCTGACCCGCCAGAAACCCGTTTTTCATGTCACGCAAGGCACAGGCCAGCCCAGATTTGACCAGCGCGCCGAGCCCATCCACCGAACGCCCGAAACGCCGCCGGGGCAGGCGCGCGCTGATCTGGTGCGTTCTGTGCCTTGCTGTGGTGGCCGGTGCCGCCGCCTGGGGGGGCTGGTGGATCAAGGGCCGCGACCTGACAGCACCGGACTGGCTGCGCGCGCAGATCGAGACGCGGTTGCAGGATGCGGTGCCCGAAGCCGACATCAGTTTTGGCGATGTGATGCTGCTGGTTGATGACAGCTGGCGGCCGCGCGCGCTGGTGCGGGACGTGCGGGTGACGACGCCGGACGGCACCGCAGTCGCCGGTTTTTCGGAGCTGCGGGCCGGGGCGTCGCTCGAAGCGCTGATGCGGGGACACCTGGAGCCGACATCACTTGATGTCAGCGGCGTCTTTCTGACACTGCGACGGTCGGAAACGGGCAGTATTTCCCTGTCGGGTGCTCAGGGCGCCGCCCCGGTCAGCCGTCAGGCCCCCAATCTCGCGGAACTGGTCGCAGAAATGGATGACTTTCTGCTCCGGCCAGGGTTTTCCGGGTTGAACCGGGTCAGCCTGCAGACGCTGACCCTGCGCTACGAAGATGAGCGCGCCAACAGGGCCTGGACAATCGACGGTGGGCGCGCGCTGCTCACCCGGCAGGGCGACGCGCTGCAGATCACCGTGGATCTTGCCGTTCTGGGCGGCGGCGCGCAGGTGGCGACACTTGCTGCCAGTTACAGCGGGCGGATCGGGGTGCGCGCCTCGGAATTCGGCGTGACGCTCAAGGACCTGCCCGCAGTTGATATTGCAAGCCAGGGGCCCGCATTCGCCTGGCTCGGCGCGCTTCAGGCGCCGATTTCGGGCGCCCTGCGCGGCGGGCTTGGCGAAGATGGCACGATCAGACCGTTGAGTGCGACACTGCAGATCGGTGCAGGCGTCATTCAGCCCACGCCGGAATCGCGCGCGATCCCCATCGACGGCGCCCAAAGCTATTTCACCTATGAGCCAGGCAACCGAACGCTGCGGTTTGACCAGTTGTCGGTCAACAGCCAGTGGGGCCGCGGGCAGCTGGAAGGTCAGGCCGAGATCGGCGTGCCGGTGGACGGTCGGATCGGCGATATGGTGGGACAGTTCCGTCTGAGCAATCTCAGCGTGAACCCCGCCGGGTTTTATCCCGAGCCGGTGTCCGTTGCCGTTGCAGAGATGGATTTTCAGCTGAGTGTGAACCCGTTCCGGCTGACCATCGGGCGTCTTCAGGTGCAGGATGACGGATACGTTGCGACCGGCAACGGCACAATCCGCGCGGATGACCAGGGCTGGGAAATCGCCCTGGACGGGCAGATGGATGGGCTGCGTCCTGCGCGGCTGCTCGAACTCTGGCCGGAAGCCGTCAAACCAAAATCGCGGCGCTGGATAGCCGAGAACATCCGGGCCGGCAGGCTGAGCGATATTTCCGGCGCGATCCGTCTGAAAGATGGCGGCGTGCCGGAAACTTTTGTCAGCTTTGATTTCAGCGACGCCGAGGTGCGGTTTCTGAAAACCATGCCGCATCTGCAAAAGGCGCGCGGCCATGCAACGCTGATCCGGGACCGGTTTGTGGTCGTCGCGGACGAAGGTGTCGTCGATGCCCCGCAGGGTGGTCTGGTGGATGTAACGGGCACGGCGTTCATTATTCCGGATGTAAAGATTAAGGATTTCACGCCCGGTGTCGTCCGACTGCAGGCGCAGGGCGGGGTTCAGGCCGCATTGTCACTGCTCGACCGCGAGCCGCTGGCAGTGATGCGCAAGGCGGGCCGCACGCCGGATATTGCCACAGGACAGGCGCAGGTGGCCGGAACGATTTCGATGCCACTGGAAAAGGGCATTCCGGTCGAGATGGTGGATTTTGATCTGACAGGTGTGATCACCGATGTGCGTTCTGACCAGCTGGTGCCGGACAGGGTGCTCAGTGCGCCGGAACTGGCGCTTGTGGCTTCTGACGAAGGTGTCAGCCTGCAGGGCCAGGGTGACCTGGATGGTGTGCCTTTTGATGCCACCTGGCAACAGGCGCTGGGGGAAGGCCCGCAGCCGCCCGGGCAGGTGACCGGTACTGTGACGCTGAACGCAAACACGCTGGAGACCTTTCGCGTCGCTCTGCCACCGGGCACCGTGGGCGGTGAGGGTGTCGCCAGGGTCAGTATTACGCTTGAAAAGGATACGCCGCCGGTACTGGATCTGTCCTCTGATCTGCGCGGGCTGACCCTGTCGCTGCCGCCACTTGGCTGGGGCAAGGGCGCGGGCACTGCGGGGGCGCTGGATCTGGCGGTGCGCCTGGGGGCCGTACCGGTTGTGGACAGCATCCGGCTGGAAGCGCCGGGGCTGCTGGCCGAAGGCGATGTGGCTCTGAAAGAAGACGGGGCGTTTGACCGTCTGCGCCTGGCGCGCCTGCGTGTCGGTGGCTGGCTCGACGTACCGGCAGAGCTGACAGGGCGCGGCGAGGGGGCCGCTCCGGCGATCAGCATCAATGGCGGACGGATTGATCTGCGTCGCGCGGATTTCGGATCATCGGGTGGCTCAGGTCAGGCAGGCGGGCCGCTGACTGTGGCGTTGGATACACTGCAGGTCAGCGATTCAATTGCCGTTCGGAACCTGCGGGGGGAATTCACAACCGGCGGCGGCGGTCTGCTGGGGAATTTTACCGGGCTGGTCAACGGTCAGGCCCGGGTCACGGGCCAGGTCATTCCCGAAGAAGGCCGCAGCGCAATACGCATTGCTGCCGATGACGCGGGCAGCGTGGTCGCGGCGGCGGGCGTTCTGAAACAGGGGCGTGGCGGGCAGCTGGAGCTGGCGCTGAGGCCGGTTGGCACCGCGGGCGCTTTTGACGGCAAGCTCAGAGTGGCCGACATCAGTGTGGTGGATGCCCCGGCAATAGCAGCACTGCTGAATTCGATCAGCATCGTCGGGCTCGTCAATCAGCTGGGCGGTGACGGCATATACTTTTCAGAAGTGCTGGCTGATTTCCGGCTGACACCTGACCGTATCACGCTGCGCGAGGCCAGTGCTGTGGGGTCTTCGATGGGCTTGTCGATGGACGGTATCTTTGTGCCCGGTACAGGGCAGATTCAGATGCAGGGCGTCATATCACCGGTCTATCTGCTCAATGCGGTCGGGGCCGTGATTTCGCGCCGGGGAGAGGGGCTCTTTGGGTTCAACTATTCCATCCGGGGCACGACCGAAGACCCGGAAGTTTTTGTTAATCCGCTGACCGCGCTTGTCCCCGGTGGGATACGTGATCTTTTCCGCGCGCCCCGGCCCGAGGTCCCGCTGGCAGAAGGCGAAGAACCGCCGCCGCCGGCTCCGGCCCCTGTGCGGCGCAAAAACGTCAGCGGCAGCGACAGATAGCCAGAGCGGACCGGCGCTTGATGCAGCCCACAAGGGGGCAACAGGCCCGCCTGTTTGCCCCCGTCCGCGACCATCGCACCGGTACGGAAACCGCGACACCCGCCAGCGTTTTCATGGCCCCCGGTAATGTGGGTGTTGATGTTTTCTGCGCTTTTGGGCATGTGCGGGTGTCCTGAACCCCAGGCCGTCGACAGAAACTTTCTCCGGGACTGAGCGCATCCGTGAAACTGACAGATTTTGACTTTGACCTGCCCGAAGAGCTGATTGCCACGCGCCCGGCGGTACCGCGTACATCTGCGCGCCTGCTGGTGGCCGAGGGCGCTCGGATCACTGACAGTGTCGTCTCGTCGCTGCCGGACTGGCTGCGGCCCGGTGACAGGCTGGTTCTGAACGACACACGCGTCATTCCTGCGCGGCTCAGCGGTCTGCGGCACCGGACCAGCGCGCAGGGCGACACAACGGCAAAAATCAGCGTGACGCTGCTGGAGCCGCAGGCAGATGGCACCTGGAGCGCACTCATCAAGCCGCTGAAGAAATTGAAACCCGGTGAAGAAGTCGTCTTCAGTGACGCGCTGCGCGCTGTCCTGGAGGGCACATCAGACGGGCAGGGGCTGCTGCGCTTTAATCTTTCGGGCGACGATTTCGACACTGCGCTGAATGCTGCAGGTGCAATGCCGCTGCCGCCCTACATTGAGGCCAAACGCCCCGCCGACGCGCGTGACAATGATGACTATCAGACCGTTTTTGCCCGTAACCGGGGGGCTGTGGCGGCACCGACCGCTTCGTTGCATTTTGACGCAGCATTGCTGGACGAGATTGCGGCACGCGGCGTGAGCTTCAGCCATGTAACCCTGCACGTGGGGGCCGGAACCTTTCTGCCGGTCAAAGTGGACGATGTAACCACCCACAAGATGCATGCAGAATGGGGGCGTGTCAGCGCAGAGGCGGCGCGCGAAATTGCCGAGACGCGAAAAGCCGGAGGGCGGGTGATCCCGGTGGGCACGACGGCCCTGCGCCTGATCGAAACGGCTGCCCGCGATGGCACGATTGCACCCTGGGAAGGCGACACGGATATCTTTATCTACCCGGGGTTTCAGTTTCGGGTCACCGACGCGCTGATGACAAATTTCCATCTGCCGAAATCCACTCTGATGATGCTGGTATCCGCGCTGATGGGCCAGGACAGGGTGCGCGATATTTACGCGCACGCAATCAATCACAAGTATCGTTTTTTCTCCTACGGCGATTCCTCGCTGCTGGTTCCGGAAAAACCCTGAAAGCCCAATGCGACCCATTGCGTCGCGCACGGGCCTGAAATAGGGCAGCGACAACGGCACAATTGAGTGAGTCGTACGCCGCGACAGGCCATGGAGACCGCGCATGTTACAGGTTTTATCGAGCGCCTGGGCCCTTTTGCTTGGCATGTGCCTGCTGATGGTCGGGAACGGGATGCAGGGCACGCTTCTCGGTATCCGCGGTGAGATCGAGGGCTTTTCCACACTGGAAATGTCCATCGTCATGTCTGCGTATTTCGTGGGTTTTCTGGGAGGCTCACGGCTTGCCCCCGGTATGATCCGGCGGGTCGGGCATGTGCGGGTTTTTGCGGCGCTGGCCTCACTGATCTCTGCCGTGATGATCATCTACCCCACACTGACCGAAGTCTGGGTCTGGACGCTGGGGCGCGTGCTGATCGGGTTCTGCTTTTCGGCGGTCTATGTCACGGCTGAAAGCTGGCTGAACAATGCGGCAACGAATGCCAACCGTGGCCAGGCGCTGTCTTTGTATATGATCGTGCAGACAGCGGGCATTGTGGTCAGTCAGGCCCTTCTGCTCGCGGCAGATCCCTCCGGATACGTGCTCTTTGTGATCCCGTCTGTTCTGGTTTCCATCGCCATTACGCCCATTCTTTTGTCGATCAGCCCGACGCCGGCATTTGACACCACCAAACCGATGAGCCTGCGCGAGCTTTATGGATTTTCGCCGCTGGGCTGTGTGGGCATGTTTCTGCTGGGCGGGGTCTTTTCGGCACAGTTCGGCATGGCTTCGGTCTATGGTGCCAAGGCGGGGCTGACGGTTGCCCAGATTTCAACCTTTGTGGCGATGTTTTTTGTCGGCTCGGTCCTGCTGCAATATCCCATTGGCTGGATATCAGACAGGATGGACCGGCGGTATCTGGTGCTGATCGTTGCGGCGATCGGTGTCGGCGGGTCGCTGCTGGGGATGGCGCTGGGGCACTACTTCACACTTTTGCTGGTGTCGGCCTTTGTTGTGGGCGGCATGTCCAACCCGCTTTATTCCCTGCTGATCGCGCATACCAACGATTTCCTGGAACACGAGGATATGGCAGCGGCATCGGGCGGATTGATTTTCATCAACGGACTGGGAGCAATCGCCGGGCCTCTGATCACCGGCTATATGATGGATGTCGCTGGCCCGGGCGGGTTTTATCTCTTTACTGCGGTGCTCTTTGCGATGCTGGTTGCCTATGCCGGATACCGCTCCACCGTGGCACGTGCCGTACCGGTCGACGAGACGGGGACGTATGTTCCTGTAACGCCTTCTTCGACATCACTTGCGGTTGAATATGCACAGGAATACGCCATCGAGACGGAACTTGAGGGTGAAAAGGACGAAGATGCCCCCTGAATATGTCGCAATGACGCAATTTGTGACTAGGTCGGCAGGACATAAAAACGTTAGGATAACCACGGGGATGTGGTGAACGATGGAGTTATTATGATGGATCCTCAGGAGATACTCAGCTTCTGGCTTGACGAGGTGGGACCGGAGGGTTGGTACAATGCGACCGACAGTCTGGACAACGAAATACGCAACCGGTTTGAAAAGACCTGGGAGGGCGCCTGTGAAGGGCGGTTCTCCCTGTGGCTGACGTACCCTTCGGGTGCGCTGGCCTATATCATTCTGACAGACCAGTTTCCGCGCAATATGTTCCGCGGGACAGGGCAGGCCTTTTCGACGGACCGGGTGGCACTTGCCGCCGCCAAATCAGCGATCAACAAAGACTGGGACATGCGCATTGATGAACCTGCGCGTCAGTTCTTTTATCTGCCGCTGATGCATTCGGAAAACCTCTGTGACCAGGACCGCTGTGTGCGTCTGATCTGTGAGCGGATGCCGGTTCACGGGCCGCAGAACCTGCTGCACGCCCGCGCACACCGCGCGGTGATCCGCCAGTTCGGCCGGTTCCCGACACGCAACACAATGCTGAAACGCCCGGATACAGCATCCGAGGCCGATTATGTGGCACAGGGCGGTTACGGCAGCACAGTTCGTGCTTTGCAGGACCAGACCGAAGCCGCCTGAAAAGCGCGGGCGCCCGCCCTGAAAACAGTGCGCTTATGTCGCGGTACGCCGCATGTTGAAGCATGCTGGGATATAGTTTAATGGTAAACTATATTTTGGACACTCAATGTGCGAGGACATCTCATGGCGGCGAAATCCTTTGATCTGATCGTGATTGGTGCGGGGCCGGGGGGCTATGTCGCGGCAATACGCGGCGCGCAGCTGGGCATGTCGGTCGCCATCGTCGAGCGCGAGCACCTGGGCGGTATCTGCCTGAACTGGGGCTGTATTCCGACCAAGGCGATGCTGCGCTCCTCTGAGGTTTTTCACCTGATGCACCGCGCCAGTGAATTTGGCCTCAAAGCAGACAACATCGGCTATGACCTGGACGCGGTGGTCAAACGTTCGCGCAAAGTAGCGGGACAGCTTTCCGGTGGTATCGGCCACCTGATGAAAAAGAACAAAGTCACAGTCTTTATGGGCGAAGCCTCGATACCTGCAAAAGGCAAGGTTTCGGTGAAAGGCGACAAGGGCACTGACGAGCTGACCGCGAAAAACATCGTTGTTGCGACCGGGGCGCGCGCCAGAACCCTGCCGGGTCTCGAAGCCGATGGTGATCTGATCTGGACATACAAACACGCACTGCAGCCCAAACACATGCCCAAAAAGCTGCTGGTCATCGGATCGGGCGCAATCGGCATCGAATTCGCGAGCTTTTACAACACGCTGGGGGCCGATACGACCGTGGTCGAGGTGATGGACCGCGTGCTGCCGGTTGAAGACGCCGAAATCTCTGCCTTTGCAAAGAAAGCGTTTGAAAAGCAGGGCATGAAGATCATGCAAAAGGCTATGGTCAAGCAGCTTGACCGGGCCAAAGGCAAGGTGACAGCCCATATCGAGGTGGGCGGCAAGGTCGAGAAACACGAGTTTGACACGGTGATCTCTGCTGTCGGTATCGTCGGCAACACCGAAGGTCTGGGGCTCGAGGCACTGGGCGTCAAGATTGACCGCACCCACGTTGTCACAGACGAATTCTGCCGGACGGGTGTCGATGGTCTTTATGCCATCGGTGACATCGCCGGCGCGCCCTGGCTGGCACACAAAGCCTCGCACGAAGGCGTCATGGTTGCGGACCTGATCGCGGGCAAACACACGCATCCGGTCAAACCAGAGACCATTGCGGGCTGTACGTATTGTCATCCTCAGGTCGCGAGCGTCGGTTACACCGAGGCAAAGGCAAAGGAACTGGGGTACGACATCAAAGTCGGACGGTTCCCCTTTATTGGCAACGGCAAGGCCATCGCCCTTGGCGAGCCCGAGGGCATGATCAAGACGATCTTTGATGCAAAGACCGGCGAATTGCTGGGTGCGCATATGGTTGGTGCCGAGGTTACAGAGCTGATCCAGGGCTATGTCGTCGGCCGCCAGCTGGAGACTACGGAAGAAGACCTGATGAATACTGTCTTCCCGCATCCGACACTGTCAGAAATGATGCACGAAAGTGTTCTGGACGCATATGACCGTGTGATCCACATGTAATGCTCCCGGAAACGGGGAGACGAACAAAAAAAGCGGAGCCTCAGGCTCCGCTTTTGCTTTTTTCAGACTGTTCCGGTGACCGGATCAGGACTTACGACGTCCGCGCATTGCGCCCAGACCAGCGACACCACCGAGCAGCAGCAATGCCGACGCCGGCAGCGGTACCGCCGCGACCGACGTCACAACAACTGCATCGATGTCAAAGCCGTCAGACGAACGTGTGTCCGAGAAAACGGATTTGGAGATGTCGAGGAAGCCGAGGAACGCATAAGATCCAGCGAAAGAGATCGTGGAGGACGTACCGCGTGTGCCATCATCGATGCCACCCTGGTTGTCCGCGACGCCCAGAATGTCAAAGTTGATGCCATCATTGGATCCAAAGATGCGAACAGCTTCTTTGTGGTTGGACGATGCGCCGCCGTTGGTGATTTCGATCACTGTCGCCGCGCCTGCGATGACAGGGTCAAATTCGACCACAAGTGTGCCGCCAAGACCAAGCGAGAAGAAGTCGTCGTCACCGGAGCCGACACCGTTTTCGAAGAATTCGATGTTACCGGTGTTGTCACGCTCGCCGCCGCCACAGGATACTGTGCCTGCACCGGTCAGCGCTGTGCCAGTTCCGCCGCAATCCGAATCGATCCCGACGACTGCTGCGCCTGCGGTGCCGCCCATCAGCATGGCCGCTGTCAGTGCGCCGTAAAACAATTTGTTAATAGTCATGTTACTCCCATTCTCCGATCCGGGAACAATGCTCCGCGGATACCGGAAACCGATTACCAAAAGATGTCTCGAACTATCAGGTCAGAATGGTGAACAAAAGAACCATTAAACTCTTAGGTAAATTTTTGCGTTCGAATTGAAATTCACACGCGGATCACGTGTGTTTTCCGCACGATAACACTGCTGGCGCGATTGCCAGTCGCCTGGCTATCTGACATCAGGTCTGCAGGGAGGCAGCCGGATGCAGAAAACGCCCTGGGGGCTCGTGCTTGCACTGTGGGGTGCAGGGCTGGGTGCTGCCGCACAATACGGCAAGTTCAGTGCGACCTTTGATCTGTTGCCCGGTATCTATCCGGAAGCGGGCAGGGCGCTGGGGCTGATCGTATCCGGTGTTGGTCTGCTGGGGATCTTTTTTGGCGTGATTGCGGGTCTGCTGGTGGCGCGGGTGCGGTATCGACGCGCTTTGCTCTGGGGGCTCTGGACGGGCGCTGCGATCTCGTTGTTTCAGGCTTTGCTGCCCCCACTGCCCTGGATGCTGGCAAGCCGCGCCCTTGAGGGGTTGTCTCATCTGGCGCTGGTGGTTGCAGCTCCCACACTCATTGCACAGCTTTGCGCGCCGCAGGATCGCGGCCTGGCGCTGACCCTCTGGGGCACATTCTTTGGCGTGGCCTTTACAATTCTCGCCTGGGCCGGGTTGCCGCTGGTGGCGGTTGGAGGCATTCCCGCGCTGCTGACGGCACACGCTCTCTATCTGGCGGTGTTTGCTGTTTATCTGGGGCTGCGCCTGCGTGCGCTCGAAAACGACGCGCCAGCTGTTGCCTTGTCGCCAGGCCGTCTGCTGCGCGAGCATCTTGTGATCTACGCCTCGCCAGCAATATCCGCACCTGCTCTCGGCTGGTTGTTCTATACTTTCTGTTTCGTCTCCATTCTCACGGTGCTTCCTCCCTATATTCCGGCGGATATGCGGGCATTTGTCATGGGGGCGATGCCGCTGACCAGCATCGGGGCGTCGATGACCCTGGGGGTGTTTTTATTGCGTGTCATCCCAGCGGTCGGCGTGGTGCTTACAGGGTTTGCAGGCAGCGCGCTCTGCATGCTCTGGCTCTGGGCTGATCCGGGCGGCACACTGCCCTGTCTGGCGCTTGCTGCATCGATGGGTCTGATCCAGGGCGCCAGTTTTGCGGCGGTGCCACAGCTGAATCATCTGCCGGCCACCCAGGCCCAGGCCAATGGTGCGATGGCCCAGATGGGCAATGTCGGCAACACCCTGGGCACGCCGGTCATGGCGATCACGGCGGGGGCGGTCGGATACGCGGGGCTGCCCTTGCTGGCGGGCGGTGCCTTTGTGCTGGGGGGATGCGTCCATTTGTATCTGGCAGCGCGGCGAAAACGCGCCTGATGTTCCGTCTTCGTTCTCATTTTTTCATTGGCTAACCGGGGCAATGCGCCTATGTCAGACAGGTACACCAGGGGGTGCCGGATGGCTGAACTGAAAAACATTGAGGTGCGCGGCGCGCGCGAGCATAATCTCAAAAGCATCGACGTGGATATTCCGCGCGACCAGCTTGTTGTGATTACAGGGCTTTCCGGTTCTGGCAAGTCCAGCCTGGCCTTTGATACGATCTATGCCGAAGGCCAGCGCCGGTACGTAGAATCACTGTCGGCCTATGCGCGCCAGTTCCTCGATATGATGCAGAAACCGGACGTAGACCATATTTCCGGTCTGAGCCCCGCGATTTCGATTGAGCAGAAAACCACCTCCAAAAACCCGCGCTCGACCGTCGGCACGGTGACGGAAATCTACGACTACATGCGGCTGCTTTTTGCGCGTGTGGGCACGCCCTACTCGCCCGCGACGGGCAAGCCGATTGAGGCCCAGCAGGTCCAGGATATGGTTGACCGGATCATGGCGATGGAGGAGGGCACCCGGGCCTATCTGCTCGCGCCGATCATCCGCGACCGCAAGGGCGAATACCGCAAGGAATTTCTGGAATTGCGTAAGCAGGGGTTCCAGCGGGTGAAGGTGGATGGTCAGTTCTACGAACTGGACGAACCGCCCACGCTCGACAAAAAGTTCCGCCATGACATTGATGTCGTTGTGGACCGCATCGTGATCCGCGAGGGGTTGGAAACCCGCCTGGCCGACAGCCTGCGCACAGCGCTCGACCTGGCGGACGGCATCTCCATTCTGGAGACAGCACCATCTGAGGGCGAGCCGGAACGTACAACATTCTCAGAGAAATTCGCCTGCCCGGTGAGTGGTTTCACCATTCCCGAGATTGAGCCACGGCTTTTTTCTTTCAACGCGCCTTTCGGGGCCTGCCCGGACTGTGACGGCCTGGGGGTCGAGCTCTTTTTTGATGAACGGCTTGTGGTGCCGGATCAGAACCTGAAAATCGCGGATGGCGCGCTGGCCCCATGGCGCAAAGGCAAATCCCCCTATTTTCTCCAGACCATCGAGGCGATAGCGAAGCATTATAAATTCAAGCAGTCGACCAAATGGAAAGACCTGCCCGAAAAGGTAAAGCAGGTGTTTCTCTACGGCTCAGGCAAAGAAGAAATTGCCTTTCGTTATGACGAGGGCGGCCGCGTCTATCAGGTGACCCGTGTGTTCGAAGGGGTGATCCCGAACATGGAGCGGCGTTACCGGGAAACAGACAGCAACTGGATCCGCGAAGAGTTCGAGCGCTATCAGAACAACCGCTCCTGCGGCACCTGTGGCGGTTTCCGCCTGCGCGAAGAAGCGCTTGCGGTGAAAATCGGCCCCTCGGACGATGCGGAAAACCTGTTGCACGTGGGCCAGGTCGTCCAGATGTCGATCCGCGAGGCCTTTGACTGGTGCGAACGCGTGCCGGAGCATCTGACGTCGCAGAAAAACGAGATTGCACGCGCAATTCTCAAGGAAATCCGCGAGCGGCTGGGCTTTCTCAATAACGTGGGCCTTGAATACCTGACGCTGAGCCGGAACGCCGGAACTCTGTCCGGGGGCGAAAGCCAGCGGATCAGACTGGCCAGCCAGATCGGCTCGGGTCTTACCGGGGTTCTCTATGTGCTGGATGAGCCCTCTATCGGGTTGCACCAACGCGATAATGACCGGCTGCTGCAGACGCTGAAAAACCTGCGGGATCAGGGCAATACCGTCATTGTGGTAGAGCATGACGAAGAAGCGATCCGCGAGGCGGATTACGTTTTTGATATCGGCCCTGGCGCCGGTGTGCATGGCGGCCAGGTGGTCAGTCACGGCCCGCCTGCGACCATCGCAGCCGACAAAACCTCGATCACGGGCCAGTACCTGACCGGCACGCGGGAAATCGCCGTTCCGGCGGAGCGGCGCAAGGGCAGCAAAAAGAAGCTGCAGGTGGTCAAAGCCACCGGAAACAACCTGCAGAATGTCACGGTTGACTATCCGCTGGGCCAGTTCGTCTGCGTCACGGGCGTCTCGGGCGGCGGTAAGTCCACGCTGACGATCGAGACCCTGTTCAAAACCGCATCCATGCGTCTGAATGGCGCACGTCAGACGCCAGCGCCCTGTGAGACGATCAAAGGGCTTGAGCATCTGGACAAGGTGATCGACATCGACCAGCGCCCCATCGGGCGGACGCCACGCTCAAACCCCGCCACGTATACCGGGGCCTTTACGCCAATCCGCGACTGGTTTGCCGGGCTGCCCGAATCCAAGGCGCGCGGCTACAAGCCGGGCCGCTTCAGCTTTAACGTCAAGGGCGGGCGCTGCGAGGCCTGTCAGGGCGATGGTGTGATCAAGATCGAGATGCACTTTCTGCCGGACGTTTATGTGGAGTGCGAGACCTGCAAGGGGCAGCGGTACAACCGTGAAACCCTTGAGATCAAATTCAAAGGCAAGAGCATTGCCGATGTGCTTGATATGACGGTTGAGGACGCACAGGCGTTTTTCCAGGCAGTGCCCTCTATTCGTGAAAAGATGGACGCGCTGATGCGGGTGGGGCTGGGCTATATCAAAGTCGGCCAGCAGGCGACGACACTCTCAGGTGGTGAGGCGCAGCGGGTCAAGCTGTCCAAAGAGCTCAGCAAGCGTTCCACGGGCCGCACGCTCTATATCCTTGATGAGCCGACAACGGGTCTGCACTTTGAAGATGTGCGCAAGCTGCTCGAAGTGCTGCATGAACTGGTGGATCAGGGCAATTCGGTGATCGTGATCGAACACAATCTGGATGTGGTCAAGACAGCCGATCATATCATTGATATCGGCCCTGAGGGCGGTGATGGCGGGGGCACGATTGTGGCGACCGGAACGCCCGAGCAAGTGGCGCAGGTGCCCGAAAGTTACACGGGTAAATACCTTGCACCCATGCTGCAACCCAGAGGACAGGTCGCGGCAGAGTAAAGCGGGGCGGCACTCCCAGCCGCTCCCGGGTTCAGTCAGTCAAGCAGCGCCGCTGCTGCGCCGAGGAAGTCCAGCACCTCGCGGGTTTGCTGATCCACGCGGAAGATATATCCACCGCTGTTGTAATATGTGCCCGAACGGTCCAGCCCATAGCGGCCGGGATCGCGTACGACCACGTAGTCGCCGCTGATCACATCTCCGCGGCTCCAGCGCGGGTTGCCCGCTTTCTTTGCCTGACCGGGTGGCACACAGGCCTGTGATTTTTTGGCCAGGCCGGGCGGACAGTGTTTGGGTGCAGCCTCTGCCGACAGGGGCAGGGCGAGCGCAAAGGCGGTCAGCAGGATTGGGATGGATGTTCGCATGGTCGTTCTCCTTCTCTCCCGGACCTAACGCCTGACAGACCCTGCGGTTCCTGACAATGGTTCAGTGCGGCGGTGCTGTCAGGCAAAGTGTGCGCAGCCGGCTGAAATCTGCCGGTGACAGACTGTCAAACTCAGCGCAGAGCGCTTCAATCTCACACGCGCGTCCGGGGCCCAGAACCGGGTCTGCGAACAGGTGAAACTTGTCTGATATCTCAACATCTGACAGGGGCAGATCGGTGTCCCCCCGGGGTGTACAGGGCTCTGCAGTGACCTTGTCACCGTTGGTCAGCATAAGCGAGACCTGCGCCCATCGTTTGCCCTGGCTGATACGGGTAAAGTGTTCGTCGTCAATAAGTTGTGTTGCATTGCTGATGCGCAGGATATCCGGATCGCGCAGTGTGCTCTCTGCCAGTTCTTCAACGCCGATCTGCCTGCGCACGATCATGGTGGCAACCGGAAACGCAATGGAATAGGCGAACTCATCCGGTGTTGCCGGCTGGTGACCTGCCAGCCGCGTGGCATTGTGAAAAGTGCGTATCTCGACCCCGGCCACGGCACTGTGGTGCAACCCATGTGCTGACATCAGCCCGGCTGCGGCATCAATGGCCGGGTGGGCCCAGCGGCAACAGGGGTAGGGTTTGTAATGCGTATCCGTGACCAGCCGCCAGGCACTGCCCAGATCGCCCCAGAGGTCGGGCGCGTCCTCGCAGGTCAGGGCGGGCGCTCCGGTAAATCCGGCAAGGGCAAGCCAGGCCGCGGTCACACCGGAGGGTGCGCCCCATCCGACCCCGTCGCGCAGCATGGTCGGATGATCGATACAGCGCATCATCTGACTGCGAGGGCCGTGGTATTCACCAATACCAGCGGCGTGCCTGATCTGATCCGGATCGGCACCTAGGCCCCGCGCGCAGGCCGCCGCAACGCCCACAGCGGTCCAGGCGCCGGAGGTATGATAGTCTGCGCACTGGGCGTGCTGGGCCAGACCGGTGCGGTAGCTGACCTCATAAGCAATTGCCAGAAGCTCAGCAAAATCAGACCCCTGCAAGCCAGTCTTTACGTCTGCCAGCGCGAGCAGTGCAGGAAAAACAGCAGATCCCGCATGGCCTTTGCAGGGCGAGGTTCCGTCATGTGCGTCGACGCTGTCGATGGTGAAAGCGCCGGACATCGCTGCACCCGCCGGGCTCAGCAGATCACCGCGCATCAGGGCCCGCGCGCCGCCCGCTGAGCCGGCGCCGAAAAGCGCCGTTGCAGCATGGTGAGCGGTGGCGGACATGCGCGTTGTTGACCCGATGGCTGCGACGCCCATCGTATCCAGAAAAGAACGCCGCAGGACTTTCAGCGCAGCGTCCGGAATGTCCTTGACCGACAGGTCCGCCGCAAACGCGTGAAAGGGCAGGGTCATGCCGGTATTCCGGGCGATGCGGGGCCGTGCAGCGCGGTTCGCTGGAGCTCTGCCGCGTTAACTGTCACGGCCACGCGCCGAGAACCGGGGAAGCATCGCCGAGAAATCCTTGCCGCGTCCGTCCTCGAGCTCGACAAAACGCCGGTAGAGTTCAAGAGCCGCAGCGCCCATCGGCGTGTCCGCATCAACCGCCTCTGCGGCCTGTTGCGACAGGCCCAGGTCCTTGAGCATCAGTTCTGCTGCAAACCCGGGCTTGTAGTCATTGTCAGCGGGGCTTTGCGGCCCGACACCGGGGGCGGGGCAATAGGCGTTCATCGACCAACTGTATCCGGAGGACGTGCTGGCCACATCGAACATTTTCTGCCGGTCGAGCCCCAGTTTGTCTGCCAGCGCAAAGGCTTCGCAGGTCGCGATCATCGTTGCACCCAGGATCATGTTGTTGCAGATCTTGGCCGCCTGTCCGGCACCGGCCTCGCCACAGTGCACAGCTTTCTGGCCCATGATGTCGAAAAGCGCCTGCGCCTGTGCAAAGGCCTCCGCGCTGCCGCCGGACATGAATGTCAGGGTCCCCGCGGTCGCACCGCCGATGCCGCCCGAGACAGGCGCATCGACGAACAGGACCGCTGCCCCTGCGGTCTGTTCCGCAACGGCACGGGCGCTGTCTACATCTACGGTTGAACAGTCGACAAAGAGCGTTCCGGGCCGCAGTGAGGGCAGAATCTGTTCTGCGACTGCGCGCAGGATTTTGCCGTCTGGCAGCATGGTAATGACGATATCCGCATCCTGCACAGCCTCCTGTGCGGTGGCTGCGTTTGTGACACCGGCGGCAGTGGTTCCGGCGGTGTCAAACCCGGTCACCCGGTATCCTGCTGCGGCCAGGTTGGCCGCCATTGGCGCGCCCATGTTGCCCAGTCCGATAAAGCCTACAGCCTTTTGTGTCACAGGCGTCTCCTCCAGTTTCAGTGCGTCCGGTCCCAGCGGTCTCAGCATTTTGCTGACGGATGATATGGGCACAGACTGATCCTTATACTGCCACTGCGGATTGCGGTCTTTGTCAATGATGGCCGCACGGATCCCTTCAAGAAGTTCACCATGCTCCATCGCACGGGCGGTAAACCTGTATTCCAGATCGAGCGCCTTGCCGATGCTGATCGAGGGGCCCCGCAGACGGTGCAGCAGTTCGATTGTCACCGCCATCGACAGCGGGCTGTTCCGCTCCATTGCCTTCAGCGCGCTGCGGGCAAAATCGCTGTCTTCGCCACGCAGGCTGTTGAAGATGTCCGACAGCGCCTCGCCGCCGAAATGGCGGTTCACGTCATCTGCAAGCGCTGCAAGGCCGGAGGCAGGCGGTTCCGTCGCCGCCTGTTCCACAACGCCCGGATCACCGGTTTCCTGCAGTCTATGGATCAGCCCGGGCCATTCAGCCTCGGCTATGTAAAGATCGGCAAATCCCGCGTATATCGCATCTGCGGCGGTCATCCGGGTGCCGGTGACGCCCAGGTACTCACCCATCCGTCCGTCTGCCAGTGCAAGCATCAGCGTGGCACCAACGTCAGGGATCAGCCCGATGCCACACTCTGGCATGGCGACCCTTGAGCTTTCACCGACAATCCGGTGGGTGCCGTGACACCCGATGCCGACACCGCCGCCCATCACGAAACCCTGCAAAAAGGAAATGATGGGTTTCGGCCAGGCAAAGATCGCCGCATTCAGCCGGTACTCGTCCGCCCAGAACCGTCGCCCGTAGTCGAAATCACCGTCGCGGCCGGTACGATAGAGCTCGGCAATATCGCCCCCTGCGCAGAATGCCCGTTCGCCCGCGGCATCTATGACCACCACACTGATCTGAGGATCATCGCGCCATGCCTCCAGCGCGTCCCGGATTTCCAGGCACATCTGCCAGGTCATGGCATTCAGCGCGTCGGGGCGGTTGAGAGTGATGCGGCCAGCCTTGCCCGCGCGGCGGATATGGATATCAGTCATAAAGGTTTTCTAGGCCACGAAGAGGGGATCAGCAACCGAATCAGGCGCCTGGTTCCGGCACAAATGGGCGGGTCTCTGCCCCATTGTTTCCCAGACAGAAAACCAGGGGCACGGGACCCGGAAAACGTTAACTACCTTTGGGTGAAAATCTGGCGCATTTTTGCCACGATTTGTCTGATTTACGGGGAAATCTCTGGGAACGACATCACAGTTAACGTGGTAACATACTGAAAATAAACAAAACAGCCCTTTTCTGGCACATGAACGTGATCTGAATTAAATTGCGGCGGAATTATGCTCATGTTAGGTAATGCCCCGTAACCAGTGCGTATGAACCTGAGACGGGCCATACGCGGATTTAACGAGAAGGACATCAATATGATCTTCAGACAAATTGCAGTTGGGGCGACTGCGCTGACACTCCTTGGCAGTGCGGCAACCGGCGCAACCTTCGAAGGTTCGACGTCCGGCCTCTTCCTCGGATATAACTTCTTCGACAGCGACCCGACGGATGCGGACAATGACGCCGCGCCGACCGGCGCAGGCTGTACCCCCGGCGTTGGCTGTACCAGCGTATCCTGGGGACGCATCGCTGACGATGTTCCACAGACCGGCACACGCCCGCGCCCCGCGCCGACCAGCGCAGACAGCGAGCGCAGTGTTCTTTCTTTCCGCCAGACAGACTTCTCTGAAGAGCTGGACAGTGCGAAAGAGACCGTCGATGTTGCATACATCGACTGGTACAACGCCGAGTGGACCAATTTTGACGACCGTTTCGAATTCAACGCCGAGTTTTCTTTCGGCCTTGATGGACCGATTGCACGGAACACTTTCGACCTTTTCTCCTTCGTTATCCAGACGACCGGGAACGACAGCCCGACCAATGATGACCAGGCCGTCATCCGCGGTTTTGAGGATTTCCGCCTGGGCACGCCGCTGGCGCTGACACGCGGGTATCAGCTGACCGGGTTTACGCTGTCCGTGCTGGAAGATGCGGGCGGGTCTGCCTTTGGCTCCGTTGACGGTGATACCTGGAGCACCAACGAAGGGCGTTCAAGCACGCTCGTGATCAGTGCGCAGATTGAAGCGGTTCCGCTGCCTGCAGCGGGCTGGCTGCTGATTGCCGGTGTCGGCGGGCTCGCAGCCATGAAACGGCGCAGCAAAAAAGCGGCCTGATAACACTCCTATTTGCAGCGGAAAGCGGCTCCTTCGGGAGCCGTTTTTTTGTGGAATCATCATCTGACAAACATGGGAATGCAGCCACCTGCAACGGGGGAGATGTCGGGAAAAGCCTGCTGGTGTGCGATTGTCGGGCAAAATCTTCGGGATCATACTACCTCAAATAGAACATTTGCCTGAAATGCCTGTTTCTTCTTGTGACACCCGGGTCATCCCCTCATATTAACTATTATTAACAACGTATGGTGCCCTCCCGGGGACTGATTTAGTCACAGCAATTTCAGGTTCGTTTATGAGGGCTGGGTTTTAGGGGATAAAGATGAGGATTACAGAAGTATTCAAAGCCGTCGTCTTGGGGGCGGCCCTGGTCGCCGGTAGTGCGGTAACGTCAGACGCGGCTTCGATTCAGGCGCTGAGCAAGTCGACACCGGCGACGGCGTCAAATGAGCTGGCACAGGTCATCGCTGAGTTGGACAACGTCGGTGTCGATACGACCGGGTTTAAAGCGCTGGGTCGCGTCGACGGCGACGATATTCGGTTGGGCGGTCTGACGACGTATTCGTCCGAGGCCGGTATTGGTGAAGAACTGGATTTTCAGGTGACTTTCGGAACTGCCGGCGCAAGTGAGCTGCTTTCGGTTGGTGGAGGCATCCTTGATACCGGCTTCAGTCTGGAAGCGGTTCTGATCGTTGACGGTACTCATTCGGCAATCTGGTACGATGGCATGTTCTCAGACATGTTCGTTTTAGACGCTGGCGGCAAACGTAAAGGGATCAGCCATGTTTCGTACTTTGGTACAATGACAGCTGTTCCGCTCCCCGCAGGGGCGGTCCTGTTGCTCAGCGGTCTGGGCGGTCTGACAGTGCTGCGGCGACGCAAACGCGCCTGATCCGTAACGACACCCGAAAACAGAAAAACGCGGCCCCCTCGGAGCCGCGTTTTTTATCAGTCTAAGAGGGCGCTGGCTGGTGAGCGCCCGTCAGAATTACTCCATCACCGGGATGGAGAATTCGCCGCCCTCTTTGATACCGGACGGCCAGCGCGCGGTAACCGTTTTGGTGCGCGTATAGAATTTAAAGGCATCCGGGCCGTGCTGGTTCAGATCACCAAAGACCGATTTTTTCCAGCCGCCAAAAGTATGATAGGCCAGCGGCACCGGGATCGGCACATTGACGCCGACCATGCCCACATTGACCCGGTTGGCAAAATCACGGGCGGCATCACCGTCACGGGTAAAGATTGCGGTACCGTTGCCGTATTCGTGATCCATGGCGAGACCGAGCGCTTCCTCGTAGGACTGGGCGCGGACCGTGGTCAGAACAGGGCCAAAGATCTCCTGGCGGTAAATGTCCATGTCTTTGGTTGCGTGGTCAAAAAGGTGCGGTCCCACAAAGAAGCCGTCCTCATATCCCTGCAGGCTGAAATTACGGCCATCCACAACCAGCCTGGCGCCCTGATCAATACCTGTCTGGACCAGACGTTCAATGTTGGCCTTGGCTGCAGCCGTCACGACGGGGCCATAGTCGACATCGTTTCCGGCAGTGTAGGGGCCGACTTTGAGTTTTTCGATGCGTGGAACCAGCTTTTCAATCAGCCGGTCCGCAGTGTCGTCGCCCACCGGCACGGCGACAGAGATTGCCATGCACCGCTCACCGGCAGCGCCGTAGCCCGCACCGACAAGTGCATCGGCGGCCTGATCCATATCGGCGTCGGGCATGATGATCATATGGTTCTTGGCACCACCAAAGCACTGAACGCGCTTTCCGTTCGCACAGCCGGTGCCATAGATGTATTCGGCGATCGGCGTGGAGCCCACAAAGCCGATCGACTGGATGACGTCATGGTGCAGAATGGCGTCCACGGCCTCTTTGTCGCCGTTCACGACCTGCAGAATACCTTTGGGCAGGCCTGCTTCTTCCATCAGTTCCGCCAGCATCAGCGGGACAGACGGGTCACGCTCGGATGGTTTCAGGATAAAGGCGTTGCCGCAGGCAATCGCGGGCGCAAACATCCACATCGGGATCATGGCAGGGAAGTTGAACGGTGTGATACCCGCGGTCACTCCCAGCGCCTGACGCATGGAATACATATCAATGCCCGGGCCCGCGCTGTCGGTGTATTCGCCTTTGAGCAGATGCGGCGCGCCGATGCAGTATTCCACAACCTCCAGCCCGCGCTGAACGTCGCCCGCAGCGTCTGGCAGTGTTTTGCCGTGTTCCCGGCTGAGTGCCTCGGCCAGCTTGTCCATATCGCGGTTCAGCAGGTCGACAAACTTCATCAGAACGCGCGCCCGGCGCTGTGGGTTGACCGCGGCCCAGGCAGGCTGTGCGGCAGCGGCGTATTCAACGGCCTGTGCGACCTCGGCCGTGGAGGCAAGCGGTACGGTGGACTGAACCTCGCCTGTGGCCGGGTTCATGACGTCAGCAAAACGCCCTGATGTCCCTTTGACATGTGCACCGTTCAGGTAGTGTGTCAGTTCCTGCATGCGTATCTCCCAGAAAATGTCTGTTGCCCCGGTATACACCCGGGGTATTGCCGCGCACCATAGTCTTGCAAAAATCACGGATAAAGAGGAAAGATGTCATGATCATTTTGCAATTTTGCAAAGGATGCGCGGATGCAGACAAACTGGGATGACCTGCGGCTGTTTCTTGCCGTGGCGCGGGAACGCAGCCTGTCGGGCGCGGGCAAAGTGCTGCGGCTGGATCCGGCCACACTGGGGCGGCGCATGCAAAGGCTGGAGCGCGCGCTGCAGGCCACGCTTTTTGTCAAAAGCCAGACCGGATACGCGCTGACCGAAGCGGGCAGCGCTCTGCTGACCCGTGCAGAGACCGCAGAACAGGCAATGCGCGTTGCCGCTGCAGGTCTGCCGGTAGAAGGGGAGCGCCTGCGCGGCCAGATCCGCATCGGGGCGCCGGATGGTTGCGCAAACTATCTTTTGCCCCAGGTCTGCGCGGCCATCTCTGACGACAACCCGGATCTGGACATTCAGATTGTTGCACTACCGCGTGTGTTCAACCTGTCGCGCCGCGAGGCTGACATGGCCATCGCGGTCAGCGCGCCGGAGGCCGGGCGCCTGATGGTGAAAAAGGTGACGGACTACCATCTGCATCTGGCCGCCAGCGAAGCATACCTGGCGCGACATGACCCGATTGAAACACCCGGTGATCTGCAGGGGCATCGCCTTGTCGGTTATATTCAGGACATGATTTTTGACCGTGAACTCGACTATCTTGACAGCATAGGCATGACACGTGTGCCGCTGGCATCAAATTCGGTCTCGGTCCAGGTCAACTGGCTGCGGGCCGGCGGCGGCATCGGCTTTGCGCATGACTTTTCGCTGCCGGCCACACCCGGACTGAAAAGAGTACTGACCGGCGACATCAGCCTGAAACGCAGTTTCTATCTGATCCGCCACGCGGATGACCGTCACAACGCGCGGTTGAGCCGGTTTGCAGGGGCTCTGAGTGCGGGATTGCGTGCAGAAGTGGCCCGGCTGGAAGCGCGTGCTTGACAGAATGCACCTTTGCGGTGACGCTGAGGGGGATCACAGATACGTTACAGCGAGGTGCCTCATGCTTGTCTCCCAGATCCTTAAAACCAAAGCGTTACAGGACGTTGTGACCGTGCCGCCCGACATGCTGGTGTCCGAGGCAGCCAGAATTCTGTCCGAGAAACGGATCGGGACGGTGCTTGTATCGCGCAACGGTACCAATGCGGATGGTATCCTGTCAGAGCGTGATATCGTGCGGGAAATCGGTGCACGGGGAGCGGGATGTCTGGCCCATACGGTTGATACGCTGATGACATCCAAGCTGGTGACTTGCCACGGCGACGACCAGGCCGATGCGGTGCTCAAACAGATGACCGAAGGGCGGTTCCGTCACATGCCGGTCGTTGAGGGAAACGAGCTGCGCGGTCTTATTTCGCTGGGGGATGTGGTCAAAGCACGTCTGATGGAGCTGGCCATGGAAAAAGACGCGCTCGAAGGCATGATCATGGGCCACTGACGGCTCTGATCCGGTAACAGTTTCACAGACTGGAACAGCGGCGCTTGCCTTTCTGCGTCTTTAGTGGTGCTTTACAGCCAGAATACGAAGACAGGAGAGCCTGATGCGTGTTGGCCTATATCCCGGCACATTTGACCCGATAACGCTGGGCCACCTGGACATTATACGCCGGGCTTCTGTGCTTCTTGACCGGCTTGTGATCGGCGTCGCCATCAATCGTGACAAGGGACCGCTTTTCAGCCTTGAGGAACGGGTTGCCATGGTCGAGGCGGAATGCGCCAAGCTTTCCGAGCAGACCGGGATGGAGATTGTCGCGCACCCGTTTGAAAACCTGCTGATCACCTGTGCGCGCGACGTCGGGGCCCAGGTCATTGTTCGCGGCCTGCGTGCTGTGGCCGATTTCGAATATGAGTATCAGATGGTTGGCATGAACCGGCAGCTGGACGATGGGATCGAGACCGTCTTTCTGATGGCCGAGGCGCAGCACCAGGCCATCGCGAGCAAGCTGGTCAAAGAGATCGCGCGTCTTGACGGTGACGTCAGCAAGTTCGTGACACCCCCGGTCCGCGAAAAGCTGCTGAGCAAACTGGGCCGCAGCTGAACCCGATCACCCCTGGGCGGCGACCACCCGGATCATGTCCCGCAGGCGGCAGGAAAATCCCCATTCGTTGTCATACCACGCCAGCACCCGGAGCAGTGATCCGCTCTGCACCCGTGTCTGATCGGTCGCGAACACGGCGCTGTGCGGATCGCGCGCAAAGTCCCGCGATACCAGCTGCCGGTCCGTTATGCCGATGATCCCTTTCATTGGTCCATCTGCCGCTGCGCGCATGGTGTCATTTACTTCCTGCACAGTAACATCGCATGCCAGATCAACCGTGAGATCAATACAGGACACATTGGGGGCAGGGACCCTGATCGCCTGACCTGTGATCAGCCCTTTGAGCTCGGGAATGACCAGCCCCATCGTCTCGGCTGCCCCGGTGGAGGTTGGTATCATGGACAACCCCGCGGCACGCCCGCGGTACAGATCCGCGTGGGGCGCATCATGCACGGGCTGAGAGGTCGTATAGCAGTGCACCGTGGTCATCATGCCGCGTTTGATGCCGAAAGCATCGTGCAATACCCGCGCCACCGGGGCGAGGCAGTTGGTGGTGCAGGACCCGTTGGAGATAAGCCGGTGAGAGCGGGTTATCCTGTCGTGATTGACGCCGAAAACGACGGTCGGTCCTTCGCCCTTTGCCGGGGCAGAGAGCAGCACCCGCCCCGACCCGTTTGAAAAGTGACGCTCCGCATCCGCAATGCGGGTAAAGTGGCCGCTGCACTCAAGTGCGATATCCACGTCGTCCCACGGCAGTTTCGCCGGATCCTGCAGATCGCTCAGGCGCACCGGGCCGCGCCCGAAATCAATACTGCCCTTGTCAAGGATTACAGGGTTCGGGAAGCGCCCGTGTACGGAATCGAATTCCAGCAGGTGCGCGAGCGCTTCCGCCGGTGCAGGATCATTGATCGCGACGACCTCGATATCCTCTGACGGTGATGTGGCCAGAACCCGCAACAGCGTGCGTCCGATGCGGCCGAAACCGTTGATGCCTATTCTGATGCTCACAGCAATTCCCCTGCGCCTTGCCAGACTGTCAGATGCGCGCGATCAGCGCCAGAAGGCAAGCCATTCAATAAGGTCAGACAACCGGCGTCCCAGAAAAAGCAGACCTGCGCCGGACAAAACAAAGAGGTCCAGCAAAGCGAGTGCAACGATGATCACACCGAGCAAAATCGCGATGCGGTTTGTCATGCCCTGTCTGCCCCCGGATCGGGCGGCCCCGGATGGGTCGCCACAGGGCGGGGTATGCCAGCCGGCGCGCCGGCGGGCAAGTGGATCAGCCAAGGCGTCCCATGGTTGCGGCAACATCCGCCATCCGCGCAGAGAAGGCCCATTCGTTGTCATACCAGGCCAGCACCCGAACCGTGCGTCCGCCGACAACCTTTGTCTGTTCGGGCGCCACGATGCAGCTGTGTTCCGTGTGATTGAAATCAACAGATACCTTGGCCTCGGGATCATAGGCCAGAACGCGCGACATATGGCCGTTGGCGGCTTTTTCGAGTGCTGCGTTCACCTCTTCCACGGTCACATCCCGGGGCGCTTCAAAGGTGAGATCCACCGCGGAGACATTTGGTGTGGGAACGCGCATGGCCGTGCCGTCCAGCTTGCCTGCAAGGTTTGGCAGGACTTCGCCCAGGGCTTTGGCGGCACCGGTTGAGGTAGGGATAATCGCCATAGCGGCCGCGCGGGCGCGGTAGAGATCACTGTGGCGGCGGTCCAGCGTCGGCTGGTCGCCGGTATAGGAATGGATTGTCGTCATGATGCCGCGTTCAATCCCGATCGCCTCATCCATGACCTTGGCCAGCGGGGCCAGGCAGTTGGTGGTGCAGGACCCGTTTGAAACGACCGCATCAGATGCAATCAGGTCCCGGTGGTTCACGCCAAAGACAACGGTCCGGTCCACGTTTTTGGCGGGCGCAGAGATCAGCACACGCCCGGCGCCGCGCTCGATGTGTGTCCGCGCTTTGGTGCCGTCGTTGAACTGACCGGTGCATTCAAGAACAACATCGACGCCTTCCCAGTCCAGCTCGTTCAGATCATAGCTGGACATCATCCGGATCGGACCACGCCCCAGATCCATGGTGTTGGCGCCGGTGACAATCTCACCGGGATAGCGGCCATGAACAGAGTCGTATTTCAGCAGGTGCGCGGCAGTTTCCAGCGGGCCCGTTGCGTTTACGGCCACCACGCTGATGTCGTTGCGGCCCGAACTGACGATCTGCGACAGGGTGCAGCGACCGATGCGCCCAAATCCGTTGATACCCACTCTGATGGTCATGATGAACTCTCCACTCTCGTATACCTTCGCATTCCCTGCTGTGCATATAGCCAGCGCGCTGCCGTCGGGGAATGCTTAAAACGCTCTGTTTTCCGTATGTTAGCGTTAAACTTCATGTTAGCGTTAAACCCTGCAGGCCCGATGAACCGCTCTCGTGAACAAAAACGCCATTTGCAGCGTTTGTTTACCTGTGCACATTAATGAACAATAAGCCCCGGACGGCGGCTACAGTTGAAGGAACAGGTATAATGAGTGGTCTTCTGGCGCTTCTTGATGACGTTGCAGCGATTGCCAAGGTGGCGGCAGCCTCAGTGGATGATGTGGTAGGGCAGGCGGCAAAAGCCGGCTCAAAAGTTGCGGGCGTGGTGATCGATGATGCAGCGGTTACCCCGAAATACGTGACCGGGTTCGAGCCGAAGCGCGAGCTTCCCATCATCTGGAAAATCACCCGCGGGTCGCTGTTCAACAAAATGGTCATCCTGCTGCCTGCACTTTTGCTGCTGAACGCTTTTGCCCCCTGGATCATCACACCGCTGCTGATGCTGGGGGGGATGTATCTGTGCTTTGAAGGCGCAGAAAAAGTTTATCACTGGCTCTATCCCCACGGTGACCCTCATGTTGAAAAAGACATGTCCGTGGGCGATCCGCTGCACCTTGAGGAGACGCGGGTCAAAGGCGCGATCAAGACCGATTTCATCCTGTCCGCCGAGATTATGACGATTATCCTGGCCAACATCGAGGCGAACAGCTTCTGGTTCGAGGCCGCCACGCTGGCCTTTGCCGGTATCGCTGTGACGGTTTTTGTCTACGGCACCGTGGCGCTGATCGTAAAGATGGACGACATCGGCGTATGGCTGGCAGCCAACGGTCTGACACGACTGGGCCGGTCACTGGGCGCCGGTCTGGTGCGCGGGATGCCTGTGTTGCTCAAGGTGCTTACGATTGTGGGGACCGCCGCCATGCTCTGGGTGGGCGGCTCCATCATTATCCATGGAATGCAGGTGATGGGGGCCCCATGGCTCTATGACGAAATCCACCACATTGCGCTGGCAGTGGCCGACAGCATCAGCCAGGGATCCGGGTTCGTGGAATGGACCGTGACGGCCCTGCTCGACGGTGTCTTTGGCATCGTTCTGGGGATGCTGCTCATTCCGGTGGTGACGCGGGTCATCGGACCAGTGGTCGAAAAATTAACCGGCGCAGAAAGCGCCGGTCACTGATATTTTGCAATGTTTCAGGGCAGGGGCTGCATAGCCCCGCCTGGCCATCAGGTGCGCGGATCAGGCTGCCACTTGCCGTCCAGCAGATCGCGGACTTTCTCGGCTGCCGCCTCGGCCGTGATGCCAAACTCTTTGTAGAGGGTACCTGCCGGGGCAGATGCGCCGAAGCCGTGCATGCCCACAAAACCTGATTTCTCGCGTTTGCCACGCTCGCCAAAGAGCCAGCGGTCCCAGCCAAAGCGGATACCGGCCTCGATGCCGACACGCACGGGCCCGCCTGGCAGCACACGCCTGCGATAGGCTTCGTCCTGCTCTTCGAAGAGTTCCCAGCAGGGCATGGAAACGACACGCGTGCCGATGCCCTCTGCCTGCAGGATATCCCGCGCGGCCATGGCGATCTCTACTTCGGAGCCCGTCGCCATAAGGATCGCACGGCGTTTGCCCTCGGCGTCGGCCAGAACATAGGCACCCTGTGCTGTCATGTTCTTGTTTTTGTGCTCTGTACGCACGGTCGGCAGGCCCTGACGGGTCAGCGACAGAACCGACGGTGTCTCTTTCTGCGTCAGCGCCAGTTCCCAGCTTTCGGCCGTCTCAATCGTGTCGGCAGGGCGGAACACATAGGTGTTCGGTGTTGCCCGGCTGATCGCCAGATGCTCGACCGGCTGGTGGGTGGGGCCGTCTTCGCCCAGCCCGATGCTGTCGTGCGTCATCACAAAAACCGTGGGGATTCTCATAAGGGCGGCCAGACGCATCGATGGACGGGCATAGTCCGTGAAACACATGAACGTCCCGCCGTAAGGGCGCACGCCCCCATGCAGCGCCATGCCGTTCATAGCCGCGGCCATACCATGCTCGCGGATACCCCAGTAGACATAGCGGCCATCACGACTGCCCACGTCAAAAACGCCCAGATCGCTCGTCTTGGTATTGTTGGAGCCGGTCAGGTCAGCCGAGCCACCAACGGTTTCCGGCATCACCGGGTTAATGACTTCGAGCACTTTTTCCGAGCTGGCGCGCGTGGCAAGCTTGGGAGCCGCCTCGGACATCTGCTTTTTGAACGCTTTGACGGTCGCGCTCAGTTTTTTCGGCGCATCCAGCGCATAAGCCCGGTTAAAGGTTTCGCGTTTGCCACGGGGCATTTTGTCAAAACGCTCTTCCCAGGCGCGCCGCGCGTCTGCACCACGGGAGCCAATTGCCTCCCAGCCAGATTTCACATCTGCGGGCACTTCGAACGGACCGGTTGTCCAGCCCCACGCCGCCTTGGCCTCCGCGTTCTGGTCTGCGTTTGTCAGCGCGCCGTGGCCTTTGGAAGTATCCTGTGCCGCGTGACCCAGAGCAATATGCGTTTTGCACGCAATCATCGTGGGCTGTGCACTTTTCTTTGCTGCCGTCAGGGCCGCATCAATTTCATCCGGGTTGTGTCCGTCGATTTCGATGACTTCCCAGCCTGCGGACCGGAAGCGGCCAACCTGGTCGGTGCGGTCTGACAGGGTAACGGGGCCGTCGATGGTGATGTTGTTGTTGTCCCACAGCACAACCAGTTTGCTCAGCTGGTGGCGACCGGCCAGGGTGATGGCCTCCTGGCTGACACCTTCCATCAGGCAGCCGTCGCCGGCGATGACATAGGTATGGTGATCCACGACCTTTTTGCCATAGGTGGCGCGCTGGATTTCCTCTGCCATGGCAAAGCCGACCGAATTCGCGATGCCCTGACCCAGCGGGCCGGTTGTGGTCTCGATCCCGCCTGCATGGCCGTATTCAGGATGGCCTGCCGTGATCGCGCCCCACTGGCGGAAGTTTTTGACCTGCTCAAGCGTCATGTCCTTGTACCCGGTCAGATGCAGCAGCGCATAGAGCAGCATCGAGCCGTGGCCTGCCGACAGGATGAACCGGTCACGGTCGGGCCATTCCGGGTTGGCGGCGTCAAACTTCAGGTGTTTTTCAAACAGAACGGTTGCCACATCTGCCATGCCGATCGGCATGCCGGAGTGACCGGAATTTGCGGCTGCTACCGCGTCGAGGGCCAGAGCACGGATTGCGGTGGCTTTGGACCAGTGGTCCGGATGCGCGGTGGCGAGAGCTTTAAGATCCACGGGATCAGTCTTCCTTTATCGGCTGTGCAGCCCTGCGGAGGCTGCTTTATGGGTCTGCTTCCCGCGCTGAATATCAGTCAGCCCGCAAAGATCAAGTAGGCCGCACCCGTCGCATCGGCCCCTGACTTGAAGAACTCCGCGCAAGTTGCTGATACTGTTCAAAGGCGTATTTGTTGTGTGGCCCGGATAGGGGTACGGTTAACCATGATTGTGGCGATTCGGGGCCGGTTTTCACGGTATCCGGGCGCTTTGGGAAGGGGCAGAGACAGGCATGAGCGAGATTGACGAGCTGCAGCGACGGATTTTGTCCGCGATGGACAGGGTGGCACAGGGGCTGGACGGGCTGAATGCCGCCGATCCCGCTGAGGCGGATGCTCTGCGGCAGGAACTGGCGGACGAGAAGTCGATCAATGCGGAGCTGAAAGAGCGCATTGATACGCTGAGCGCGCAGCACGAGAAAATCCTGGTGGATGCCGAAAAAAAGGTCGCTGGCAAGATGACCGACCTCGATACCCAGCTGCAGAAACTGCGCCGTATCAACGCCCAGCTGGTCGAGGCCTGCGACGCGCTGCGCAAGGCAAACGCCGAGGGCGTGGGCGATCCGGATCTGATCAATGCGACAATGACGTCCGAACTGGAGGCAATCCGCACGATGCGCGATGCCGAGATGGCGGAGGCAGGAGAGATTATTGCGGCGCTGACGCCTTTGCTGGATGAAGCTGCTGCGGCGGCCGGAAACGGGAGTGCACAATAATGCCCGAGGTGACAATCACAATCGGTGGACGGAGTTTTGAGGTCGCCTGTCAGGAAGGCGAAGAGCACTATCTGCACACGGCCTCAAAGCTGCTGGATGACGAAGCGCAGATCCTTGCGGATCAGGTCGGGCGGATGCCCGAGGCGCGCATGCTGCTGATGGCGGGTCTGATGCTGGCCGACAAAACCGCCAGCGTCGAGGAGCGCGTGTCAGAAGTGCAGGCAAAGCTGAACCAGTGCGAAGCTGAACTGGCGGCTCTGAAAGAAAACCCTGTTGAGCCAGAGCGCATCGAAGTACCTGTTGTGCCCACGGCGGTGATGGAAACGCTTGCGGAACTGGCAGCGCGCGCCGAAGCGATTGCCGAGGCGGTGGAAGAAAAACAGCGCGCGTGATGGTCCGGACCTGCCTCTGGGCTGTGGTCTCTGCGGGCAGTGTCTGGGCGGACACGCCAACCGGATATGCATGCAGTATGGGGCAGTCAGTGACCGTCACACCGGCGGATCAGAACGCGCTGCATCTGGAAATCGGTGACGTCCGTCTCGAAATGTCGCCGGTCCCGGCGGCCTCCGGGGCGAAATATGCCGCAAATGCCGGTGCCCTGACGATTGTCTGGTGGTCCAGGGGAACGGGCGGCGTTCTTTACGCTGAAAACAGTGAAGGCCGGCAGGTTGCCGGCCTTGCAGAAGAGTGTGAAGCCCGCTGATCGCAGGCCGCCGCCGGTTCAGCCGTTGGCTTCGCGGATCTTGTTTGCAGCCTCTTTGTCGAACCCGACGCCATTTTCCTCTAGCAACGTGTCCAACTCGCCCGAAAGCGTCATCTCAGTGATGATATCACAGCCGCCGACAAATTCGCCTTTGACGTAGAGCTGCGGGATGGTCGGCCAGTCGGAAAAATCCTTGATCCCCTGGCGCACCGTTTCGTCGGCCAGAACGTTCACGTCCGAATACTGGACGCCCATATAGTTCAAAACACCTGCGACACGGCTTGAAAACCCGCATTGCGGCATTTCCTTTGTGCCCTTCATGAACAGCACCACGTCGCTGGCGGAAATGGTTTCCTGGATCTGCGTATTCGCATCGGTCATAGTCATTTGCCCTTTTTCTGATTGTAAGCGCGGTGATACCACGCTGCATAAGTCTGATCATCGGCGGGACGTGCCACGGCGGTGTCCGCGTTTTGCGCGAAACTCCCAAAAAGGCCGCTGCGTGTCCCGAAAAATGTGCTGACCCGTTCCAGCGAGGCATTCCGCCGGTTCGCGGCCTGAACGGTTTTCATGTCAATCGCCTCCAGCCCCAGGGGCACGGCAGCATCCTCCGCCCGGCGCGGCTGTCGGTAAGACAGCGGTTTGCGCGGTTCGCGCCGGAAAGGTGCGCTTATGAGAGACCAGATGCGCAATGTCTCAGTCCGGGGCACGCGTTGTCAGGGCAAGCGCGTGCAGCTCTCCCTGAGAGCCGTCCATCTTGCCCTTGAGGGCGGCATAAACTGCGCGCTGCTGCTGGACACGGTTTTTGCCGCGAAAGCTTTCATCGACGACCATTGCAGACATATGCACGCCGTCGTCGCCTTCTACTCGGATTTCTGCTTCCGGAAAGCTCTGGCGCAGCAGGTCTTCAATTTCGCTGGCTTGCATTGGCATGTGCATTCTCCCGTCCCGGCTCTGATCCAGATGTAATTGGCCGGACCGCCGGGGACAAGTGTCAGAATGGCAGTAATAGCCGCCGGGTATGGTGGTGTCCGACGATTTCGTGCAGACATGCCTGCGCAGCTGATCCATACTTTCCGTGGGAGGTTCCGAATGCTTGTATCTGACACCGCGCCAGAGCTGGCGCTGGCATGGCATAAGGCGGGAAAAGGCGCCGTTCTGGCCACAGTGGTGGAAACCTGGGGCTCCGCGCCGCGCCGCACAGGCGCACAGCTGGTCATTGATCGCGAGGGCAATATGGAAGGCTCTGTTTCCGGTGGCTGTGTCGAGGGCGCCGTCGTGCTCGAGGCTATTGATGCCCTGGAAAAGGGAGAGGAACGCCTGCTGGAATACGGGGTCAGCGATGGGGATGCCTTTGCCGTGGGGCTTGCCTGTGGCGGAACCATCCGCATTCTGGTGGAGCCTGTGGGGGCGGTGATGCCGCCGGAACTGCTGCGCGAACTGGTGGCGGCGCGGGCGGCCCATGAGCCGGTGGCCTATGAGGTGACGCCCGGCGATGGCACCCGCAGGCTGGTGACAGAGGGCTACCCCGAACGCTTTGCCATGGACCGCTCTGGTTTTGAGCCGGACGGGCGTGTTTTCGTGGCAATCCATAATCCGCCACTCCGGCTGGTTGTGGTCGGGGCGGTCCATATCGCCCAGGCCCTTGTGCCTATGGCGCGCATCGCCGGATATGACCCGGTTGTGGTCGACCCCCGCGGCGCTTTCGGATCAGAGGCCCGTTTCCCGGACACGAAACTGATCGCAGAATGGCCCGACGAGGCTCTTGAGGAAATCGGGCTGCATGCACGGACAGCTGTTGTGCTGCTCACGCATGACCCCAAGCTGGACGATCCCGCACTGCACCTGGCGCTGCGGTCTGAGTGTTTTTACATCGGGGCTCTGGGCTCGAAACGAACGCATGCATCGCGGGTTGCCAGGCTGGAACAAGCCGGATTTGACGCGGCGGACATCGCCCGTATTCACGGACCCGTGGGGCTGGATATCGGTGCGTCGGGGCCACCGGAAATCGCTGTTTCGGTAATGGCGGAAATGACGCGCGTTCTGAGGCGCGGCGCATGAAGTTCGGCCCGGTGCCCGTGCCGGACGCCGGGGGGGCCATTCTTGCGCATTCGGTTGGTGTGGGCGCGCGCGACCGGCTGCGCAAGGGCCGTGTTCTGGACGTCGATGATATTGCAAAGCTGACGGCAGCAGGCATCGCGGAGGTGATCGTCGCGTGCCCCGAGCCGGGCGACGTGACCGAGGACTCAGCCGCCGCGCGCCTGGCAGCGGCATTGGTGCCGGATACGGACGTTGCAAACCTGCAGCTCACCCGGCCGTTTACGGGGCGTGTCAATCTGCTGGCCGACGGGCCGGGTGTGGCGCTTCTGGATGTGACGGCAATCGAGGCTGCGAACCGTGTGCATCCGATGATCACAGTTGCGACCGTGCCGCCGTTCCGGCAGATGCGGGACAGGGGCATGGTGGCCACGATCAAGATCATTTCCTATGCAGTGCCCGGTGACGCGCTGGAGGAGGCCTGCGCGCTGGCCCACCGGGCCATTCGTCTGGCGCCGCCGGTGCTGAATAAGGTTGCCCTGATTGTCACGGATATCGCGGGTGCGGCCGGCCTCAGGGGGGTAGAGGCCATCGCGGACCGGGTGGCCGCATTCGGTCGTGATCTGCACGAACCTGTTGTGGTGCCGCACACTGTTGATGCTCTCTCGGATGCGCTGCGGGCATCACAGGCAGAGCTCATTCTTATTCTGACGGCATCTGCCACATCGGATCCGGCGGATGTCGCCCCGGCGGCTTTGCGGGCAGCGGGGGGCAGTGTCGCCCGGTTTGGCATGCCGGTCGATCCCGGCAACCTGCTTTTTCTGGGCGAACTGGGGCAGGCGGCTGTGATCGGGCTGCCCGGTTGTGCCCGCGCACCTGCGCTCAACGGGGCAGACTGGGTGCTGTCGCGGGTCATCTGCGGTGTGCCGGTGACGGCTGCGGATATCGCGGGCATGGGGGTCGGCGGGCTGCTCAAGGAAATTCCATCCAGACCACAGCCGAGGTCCGGCAAAAAGCCTGGCTGAGCAGGCCGGACCAGGCTGTATCGTGCATCATACGGAAATTGATTAAAATTTCTGTTCTCAACTTACGCTTGCCGTGCTTAACTCCGCTCAGAAACAAAAAAGCTTTCAGGGAGGAAATCATGGCACAGGTCTCAATGACCGTGAATGGCAAGGCCGCGTCCGGCGAAGTAGAAGGGCGCACGCTGTTGTCTGCGTTCCTGCGGGACACGCTGCAGCTCACGGGGACACATATCGGCTGCGATACAAGTCAGTGCGGCGCCTGCGTGGTGCATGTCAACGGCGAGGCTGTCAAAGCCTGCACGATGCTCGCGGCTGAGGCCGACGGTGCCGAGGTGGCCACCATCGAAGGGCAGGCCAATGCAGACGGCTCTCTCAACGTCATCCAGCAGGCATTCCAGGATCACCACGGTCTGCAGTGCGGTTTCTGCACGCCTGGTATGGTGATGTCTGCGGCAGCGCTGCTGAAAGAGAACCCGACCCCGACAGAAGACGAGGTGCGCGCCTATCTGGAAGGAAACATCTGCCGCTGCACGGGTTATCACAATATCGTCAAGGCGATCATGGCCGCCTCGGGGCAGGACGTAAGCTCAATCGCTGCTGAATAAGTCGAAACACAGGGGCCGGGCCGCGGCTGGAACGCGGCAGACAGGCCCTCTGAGGCGGACAGCGTTCCGTCGAAATTCCAGGGAGGAATGACATGCCTAAAGACAGTGGCATTGGCGCCAGCTCAAAGCGCCGCGAAGACGTCCGGTTTCTGACAGGAGCCGGTAATTACACCGATGACATCAACATTCATGGCCAGGCGCATGTGTTCTTTCTGCGCTCTGATATTGCGCATGGGACGATCAGCAGTGTGGATACATCCGCCGCTGAAGCGATGCCCGGTGTTGTTAAAATCTTTACCGGTGCGGACTTTGAGGCCGTGGGCGGCATGCCCTGCGGCTGGCAGGTAACGGATAAGCACGGCCAGCCGATGCAGGAGCCCAAACACCCGGTGCTGGCGCATGGCAAAGTGCGCCACGTGGGCGAGCCGATTGCAGCCGTTGTGGCTGACACGCTGGAACAGGCACGCGACGCTGCAGAAGCGATTGACGTTGATATCGCCGAACTGCCCGCCGTGGTGGACATGAAGGCGGCTGTCGCAAACAGCGACAACAAAGTACATGATGATCTCACCTCAAACCTTTGTTATGACTGGGGTTTCGTCGAGGAAAACAAGGCCGCGACAGATGAGGCCTTTTCCAACGCGGCGCATGTGACCACGCTGGAGCTGGTGAATAACCGTCTGGTGGCCAACCCGATGGAGCCGCGTGTCGCAGTGGGTGACTATGCCCGCGGAACAGGCGATCATACGCTGTACACGACCTCGCAGAACCCCCATGTGATCCGCCTGCTGATGGGCGCGTTTGTGCTGGGCATTCCCGAGCACAAGCTGCGCGTCGTGGCACCGGATGTTGGCGGCGGTTTCGGCACCAAGATCTTCCATTATCAGGAAGAAGCCTTTTGCACCTTTGCCGCCAAAGCCTGCGGGCGCCCGGTAAAGTGGACATCGAGCCGGTCGGAGGCGTTCATGTCTGACGCCCATGGCCGTGACCACGTCACAAAGATCGAGCTGGCGCTGGACGGTGACAACAACTTTACCGCGCTGCGCACCGAGACCTTTGCGAATATGGGGGCCTATCTCAGCACTTTTGCACCCTCGGTTCCGACCTGGCTGCACGGCACGCTGATGGCGGGCAACTATAAAACGCCGCTGATCTACGTGAATGTCAAAGCGGTGTTTACCAATACGGTGCCGGTCGATGCCTATCGTGGTGCCGGGCGCCCGGAGGCCACGTTCCAGCTGGAGCGTGTCATCGACAAGGCCGCGCGTGAGCTGGGCGTAGACCCGATTGCCCTGCGTCGTCAGAACTTTGTGACCGAGTTCCCTTATGCCACGCCGGTGGCCGTTGAATATGACACCGGGGATTATGTCGCAACGATGGACAAGCTGGAGGCCATGGCGGATCTCAGCGGGTTTGAGGCACGGCGCAAGGCATCCGAGGCCAAAGGCAAACTGCGCGGGCTCGGTGTGAACTGCTATATTGAGGCCTGCGGCATTGCGCCGTCGAACCTGGTGGGTCAGCTTGGTGCACGCGCCGGGCTCTATGAAAGTGCCACAGTGCGGGTAAACGCTACGGGTGGTCTGGTGGTCATGACCGGCAGCCACAGTCACGGGCAGGGGCATGAGACGGCCTTTCCGCAGGTGATCGCGGATATGATCGGCATTGACGAGAGCATGATCGAGGTCGTGCACGGTGATACCGCCAACACACCGATGGGCATGGGCACCTATGGATCGCGCAGTCTTGCGGTGGGCGGTTCGGCCATGGTGCGGGCGACCGAGAAAATCATCGCCAAGGCCAAAAAGATCGCCGGCCACATCCTTGAGGCGTCTGATGCGGATATCGAGCTGAAAGACGGGACGTTCTCTGTCGCCGGTACCGATAAATCGCTGGCCTGGGGGGATGTGACCCTGGCGGCCTATGTCCCGCACAACTATCCGCTCGAGGATCTGGAGCCGGGTCTGGAGGAAACGGCCTTTTATGATCCGTCGAACTTCACCTATCCCGCCGGTGCCTATGCCTGTGAGGTAGAGGTTGATCCGGACACCGGCAAGGTGACAATCGAGGCTTTCACGGCTGTGGATGACTTTGGCAACGTGGTGAACCCGATGATTGTCACCGGGCAGGTGCATGGCGGTCTGGCCCAGGGTATCGGCCAGGCGCTGCTGGAAAACTGTGCCTATGACGAGAACGGTCAGCTGCTGAGTGCGTCCTATATGGATTATGCGATGCCGCGCGCAGATGATGTGCCCTTTTACCAGGTAGATCATTCCTGTCAGACGCCCTGTACGCATAACCCGCTGGGGGTAAAGGGTTGTGGCGAGGCTGGTGCAATCGGCTCGCCACCTTCGGTGGTCAATGCGGTAGTGGATGCGCTGCAGTCCGCGGGCAAGAATGTAACGCATATCGACATGCCGCTGTCACCGGCGCGTGTCTGGGCTGCGATGCAGGGATGAAGCTGAATGGGGGTGCGTGGTCTGAGAGGAATGAACGGGGCGCTGCCCCGCTCGGCCCTCAGACTGTCTTAAGGACAGTCTGCCGCTGACGCGGACCGGACCTCGCCCCCCGGGATATTTCCGGCCAGAAGAAGCCGCGTGCTTGTCTGAGCCCGAAGAAAGGAAAGAAGATGTATAATTTTGATGTGGAACGCCCCGGATCTGTTGCAGATGCGGCAGCTGCCATGGGGCGTGAGGATGCACAGGCGCTTGGAGGGGGGCAGACCCTGATCCCGACGCTGAAACAACGCCTGGCCAGCCCTTCGGTTCTGGTCTCGCTTACGGGTGTGTCAGAGATGCAGGGCGTTTGCAGCACGGATGACGGCCGGGTGGCGATCGGTGGGGCGACGACACATGCCACCGTGGCGCGGGAGGCCGCGTCGCTGTACCCTGGCCTGGCCGCACTGGCGGGCCATATCGGTGATCCGGCGGTGCGTAACCGGGGGACAATCGGAGGATCGCTGGCCAACAATGACCCTTCAGCCTGTTATCCGGCGGCGGCTCTGGGCTCTGGTGCCACGATCATCACAAACAGCCGTGAGATTGCGGCGGATGACTATTTTCAGGGCATGTTCACCACGGCGCTGGAGGAAGGTGAGATCATCACAGAGGTCCGTTTCCCTGTGCCTGAAGTGTCGAACTATCAGAAGTTTGTACAGCCGGCGTCCCGCTTTGCGCTCGTGGGGGTCTTTGTTGCAAAGTTCGCAGATGATGTCCGGGTTGCTGTGACAGGTGCTTCGAATGAAGGTGTGTTCCGGTGGAGTGAAGCAGAGGCGGCACTGTCGTCTGATTTCTCCGCAGGGGCGCTTGGCGGGCTGTCTGTGTCCGGTGACAACATGATCAGCGACCTGCATGGTACGGGTGAGTATCGTGCGCATCTGGTGGGTGTGATGACGGAACGGGCTGTGGCCGCTGCGTCCTGAGCGATGAGAAGACAGTGAAAAGGCCCCGCATGGCGGGGCTTTTTTGTTTTTGCGTCGGCTGACGCCGCGCGTGCAACCGGACGGCACAGGAGGAAGCGCAATGGCCAAACAGTTTGATTGCCTCAGTCAGAGCCATATTGAGTTTATCGGCCGCCAGAAGATTTTCTTTACGGCATCTGCGGCGGCGGGAACCCGGGTCAACATGTCCCCGCGTGAGGGCGGCGCACTGCGGGTCGCCGGCGCGAACGAGGTTGTTTATCTGGACCGGACCGGAAGCGGCAATGAGACGGCAGCACATATGCTGGCCGATGGACGTCTGACGATCATGTTCTGCGCCTTTGAGGGGCCGCCGCTGATCCTGAGGCTTTACGGCCAGGGCACATCACTGGGCTGGGAGAGTGCCGGGTTCAGCCGGATTGTCGAGACACTCTATGACGGCAAATGTCCGTCCGGCGCGCGCCAGATCATGAGATTGACGATCGACCTGGTGCAAACGTCCTGCGGGTACGGGGTGCCGCTTTTCGACTATCAGGGGGAGCGGGCGGCGATTGACAACTGGCATGATAACAAGGGCCCTGACGGGATCCGTGCTTATTGGAAAGACAACAACCAGAGCAGCATGGACGGGCTGCCGACCGGGCTGAAACTGCCAGACGATATCTGACATCAGGCACTGACCTGCGCGGATGCGGTACGTACCCGTTTACCGGGGCACCCGCGTCGACCGCCTGTGATGCCGACCGTTGCGGGAGATTGTTCGCATGGGTGCAGGCTTGTCGGGAAACCGTCGAGTTTTTTCTTGCTTTGTGGTGCAATTATTCCAAAGGTTGAACGCACCCACAGTGATTGAACGTGGGGTTTAACTGTCCGGGGCGATCCGTCGACATTGCCCCCGATCGGGCTGTTCCTGCCTGCAGGGGCGGATTGCCAGGGGAGACCAGCCAGCAAGACCACAAGAGGCCGCAGAGGCCCGGCGACCCGCCCGGAAAGGGCGATTGAATTCAAGGGAGGAAAAACATGAACCTGAGACCAGATCCGACATTTCACGCATCGCCCAAACTGGCGATGCAGGCGCCGGTTGAGAACTATGCCTTTACCGTCATGCTGAGCCCGGATGGCGCGCAGTCTGACGGTATCGCCGTGGTTGACCTGAAACCCGGCTCGGACACCTACGGGCAGATCGTGCACCAGGTGATCGTGCCGAACAAAGGCGACGAGTTTCACCACTTTGGCTGGAACGCCTGTTCATCGTCGCTGTCACCGCTTTCGGGTCACGCCTTCCTCGAGCGCCGTTACCTGATCGTGCCGGGCATCCGGTCGTCGCGCATTTACGTGATCGACGTCAAAGAGCCACTCAAGGCGCATATTCACAAGACAATCGAGCCCGAAGAGCTCTTTGCAAAGACCGGCTATTCGCGTCCGCACACAATCCACTGCGGGCCAGAGGGTATTTATGTCTCCTGCCTCGGCGGGGGTGGTGCAGACGGCACGGACGGCCCGCCCGGTATCTTTATCATGGACTGCGAGACATTCGAGATTATCGGCCAGTACGAAATGGACCGTGGCCCCCAGGACAAACACTATGACTTCTGGTGGAACCTGCCGCAGGACTACATGGTCAGCTCGGAATGGGGGCTGCCGCCGCAGTTCGAGGACGGCATCGTGGCCGAGGATCTGCTCTCGAACAAATACGGCCATTCCATCCACTTCTGGGACCTGCGCGCGCGCAAGAACATCCAGACCATTGATCTGGGTGAAAACCATCAGATGGCGCTGGAGATCCGACCTGCACACGACCCGAAGAAATCCTATGGGTTCTGCGGTGTTGTGGTCGACACCACCAATCTGCAAGGGTCTATTTTCACTTGGTGGCGCGATGACGACGGCAAATGGCAGGCGAAAAAGACCATCACGATCGATCCGCGCCCGGAAAAGGCAGAAAACCTGCCACCGCTGTTGCAGGGTTTTGAAGCGGTGCCACCGCTGGTGACGGACATCGATCTCAGCCTGGATGACAAGTATCTCTATGTCGCCTGCTGGGGACTGGGAGAGATGCACCAGTATGATGTTTCTGATCCGATGAACCCTGTTCTGGCCGGTAAGGTCGAGGTTGGCGGTATTGCCCGCGGCACGGCGCACCCGAACGGCAAGCCGTTTGCCTATGGCCCGCAAATGGTCGAGATCAGCCGTGACGGCAAACGCGTCTACTGGACAAACTCGCTTTATTCGACCTGGGATGACCAGTTCTATCCGGATGACGAGGGTGGACAGATGGTCATGGCGGACGTCGGCGAAAACGGTGGGCTGACACTGAACCCGGATTTCTACATCGATTTCCCGAAAGGCATGCGGTCTCACCAGATCCGGCTTGAAGGCGGCGACTGTTCCACGGACAGCTTTTGCTACCCATCGGTCTGAATGTTCGCTGACATGACATCAATGGCGGCCCTCTGGGGGGCCGTCATTTTTTCGGGCGTGTATCATGGCGTCAATCCGGGCATGGGCTGGCCGCTGGCCGTGTCTGCGGCACTGATGGAACAGAATGCCCGCGCCCTGCCAAAGGCACTGGCGTTGCTGGCCGCCGGTCACTTTCTGGCAATGATCGCGATCCTGCTGCCGTTTTCGGTGATGTTTTTTCTGGTGGAATGGGAAACGCAGATCCGGATCGGGGCAGGGATCCTGGTGATTGGCATGGGGGTCTATCTGCTGATCAATCGCCGGCATCCGAAATTTCTGGCGCGCGTTCATCCCGCCCGGCTGGCGCTGTGGTCTTTTCTGGCGGCGATGGCACATGGCGCGGGTCTGATGCTTGTGCCGATCTATCTGGGGATCTGCGCAATCGGGACGGACGAAACCGGTCATCTGGCGGCTCAGACACTTATGAGCGGCAACATCGGGACCGCCTTTACCGTTGCAGCCGTTCATACCCTTTCGATGACCGTGGCAGGCGGCATCATCGCTGCCGTTATTTATGTCTGGCTGGGGCTCAGGTTTCTGTCAAAAACCTGGCTCAACCTTGATGTGGTCTGGGCGCTCAGCCTGGTGCTGGTGGGGGCCTTTGGTATCTGGTCGGCGGTTCACGGGCACTGAGGGTTTGGATTGTCCACAAAAAAACGCCCCGTCCGGTCCGGTCAGGGCGCTTGTATGTCGAATGAAGGGCTGTCGGTTTACTTGGGCAACGGTCCGATCAGCATCACCATCTGTCGGCCTTCCATCTTGGGAAAGTTCTCGACGCGGCCTGCGTCTTTGGTGTCCTCTGCGACACGCTCCAGAAGTTCCCGGCCCAGGTTCTGGTGGGCCATCTCACGACCGCGGAACCGCAGTGTGATCTTCACCTTGTCGCCGTTTTCAAGAAACTTGAACACGTTGCGCATTTTCACATCGTAGTCATTGGTATCCGTGTTCGGACGGAATTTGACTTCTTTGATCTCGATGATCTTCTGCTTTTTGCGGGCTTCGCTCTCGCGCTTTTGCTGTTCATACTTGAACTTGCCGAAATCCATGATCTTGCAAACCGGCGGATTGGCGTTTGGCGAAATTTCGACCAGGTCGAGCCCTGCTTCGTCAGCCATTTCCATGGCGCGGGCAGGTGAGACAACACCGACATTTTCGCCTTCAGCGCCAATCAGGCGGATTTCGGGAGAACGGATCTTGTCATTGACGCGCGGGCCGGTTTCTCGTTGTGGCGGCGCGTTGTGGGGTCTGCGAGCGATGGTGGTAGTCCTTTGATTGTTCACGTTTGTGCGACGCCAAACTAAACGCGCGGCCCGCGCACTTCAAGCGGCAAAGTGGGCTGTTATGCGCCGAAAGACGCCGTTTTCCCCCTTGTTGCTGGCCCGTCCATCGCTCACCTGTCAGTTCAGGAACAATTGATGCCCGACCGCGTTGGTCCGGCACAGAGACGAGGGAGCAACGATATGAGAAATCTCATCTGGATTATTGTCGCCGCAGCCATCGCTGCCGGCGGATGGTATCTGTACAGCGGTCAGACACCTCAGGACGTCGCTGACACGGCCCAGGACGCCGTGGGCGAGGCCGCAGAAGAAGCGGCACCAGTGGCGGAAGAAGCAACCGATGCGGTAACAGAGGCCGCAGAAACCGCAACAGATGCAGTGGAAAATGCTGCTGAAAGTGTTGCTGACACAGCCTCCGATGCTGTGGATGCCGCCACTGAAGCCGCCACTGAAGCTGCCGGTGACGCGGTCGATGCCGCGACAGATGCTGCGAGCGATGCGGCCGAGGCCGCCACCGAAGCAGCAGGCGATGCGGTTGACGCTGCAACGGAGGCGGCCACAGATGCAGTTGAGGCCGCAGACAGTGCGATAGACAGCGCAGTCGACGCTGCAACAGACGCAGCTGCGGACGCAACAGAGGGTGCAGCAGCGCTGACCGAGCAGGCCGGTGATGCCGCGTCGGATGCGGCAGATGCTGCTGCGGACGCTGTGACCGACGCCACGACGTCCACAACCGAAGAAGCCGTAGCCGACACACAGGACGCTGTTGATAGCCTTGCTGACGACGCGACCGGTGGCACTGAGACAGCTGCGGATGCTGCAAGTGCTGAAAGCAGCCTGCTGACACCGGAGGGGTTCAACCTGGATAAAGTTCAGGAGATGATCGACAATTCTGATCTGGCAACAACGCAGAAAGCACTGCTGGGCAATGCGATCACTCAGGCGCAGGACAATCCTGAGCTGTTGAAGACTGCGCTGGAACAGCTGCGTACCGCACTGGGCATGTAAGCCCGGGCAGGTAAAATAAAAGGGCGCGCTGCGGAGGATCCCGGCGCGCCTTTTTCGTTACACAGTATGGGTTTCAACCAACGAAGGCTTTTTCCACGACATAGTGTTTCGGGTCCGAGTTGGCGCCTTCTTCAAGGCCAAACCCTTCGAGGATTTCCTTGATGTCGTTGTTCAGACCCAGCGAGCCGCAGACCATCGCGCGGTCTGTATCCGACGAAATCCCATCAATACCAAGGTCGGCGAAAACCGTCCCGTCTTTGAGCAGATCGGTGATCCGCCCCATTTTCGGGCTCTCTTCACGTGTCGTGGTCGGATAGTAGGTCAGCTTGGCAAGGTTCTCTTCACCCAGCAGTTCCAGCATCATCTCGTCCTGTCGCAGGTTTTCGATCAGCTGACGGCCATATTCCAGTTCCGCAACATCGCGGCAGGTATGGGTCACGATCACCTGGTCGTAGTCTTCATAGGTCTGCGGGTCGCGCAGCAGCGAGGCAAATGGCGCAAAGCCGGTGCCGGTCGCAAAGAACCACAACCGTTTGCCGGGCAGCAGCGCGTCGTGCACCAGCGTGCCCACGGGTTTGGGGCGCAGGATGATCTCGTCACCGGGCTGGATGTGCTGCAGTTTCGAGGTCAGCGGGCCGTCCTGCACCTTGATGGAATAGAACTCCAGTTCCTCGTCCCACGACGGGGAGGCGATGGAATAGGCGCGCAGCAGTGGTTTCTGCCTGCCCGTTTCGGGATGCGGATCGCCCATCAGGCCGATCATCACAAACTCGCCCGAGCGGAACCGCAATGATGCGGGCCGTGTCACACGGAAAGAAAACAGGCGGTCTGTCCAGTGTTTCACCGATGTTACGGTCTGCGCATCGGGAAGGGTCGGGACTTTTACAGCGGCGGCTTGGGTCACAGGTGTCTGCTCGGTCATGAATGTGTCAACGCAGGCTTACACCTGCGCGCTCCTTTTAGAAAGTTTTTTAAAGTGAGGGAAAGGCGGCATTCAGCCGCGCGGGGCAGGAGCCGATCCTGTGCCGCGCAAACGCGCCTGATAATTGTGCTCCTGCCAGTTGGCGCGGAAAAGCCACTGGTCCTGTGGCTGACGGGCGGCCAATTCGTCAGAAATCTCCACTTCGTCAAAGCCTGACCGGCGGGCCATCGCGTACTGATCCGCCAGCACATGGCCCTTTGCCCGCAGGCGGCCCTGATAGCCGCGCAACCGCAGCGCACGGGCAATGGTAAAGCCGCGCCCATCCGCCGAGGACGGGAAATCCACGCGGATCATCTGCAGGCCGCTGCACAGCGGGATGTCCGCCGGATCAGCGTCCGAGGGCACATCAAGCGCATCCGCGTCATTGGCAGCACCCAGTGCCACAAATCCTTCGTTCCAGTCATCCGCGGTAAACCCGCTGTCCTGAACCAGTGTTGTCATGTTTTCTCTCCTTGGCGCACCGCTTTGCCATTCACAAAGTGGATGCCGCATTCGTCTTTGTCTGAGTTGCGCCAGCGACCGGCGCGCGGGTCCTCGCCCTGTGCCACCGGCGTCGTGCAGGGCGCACAGCCGATGGACGGATAGTTCTGCGCGACCAGCGGATGCTGTGGCAGACGGTTTTCGGTGATGTAGCGCGTGACGTCCTCGCGCGACCAGCGGGCCAGCGGGTTGACCTTGATCCGGTCCGTGCCCGGCTCGACCTCAAAGAAATCCAGCTCGGCGCGCTGCCCGTTCTGAAAGCGCTTGCGGCCCGTGATCCAGCCGTTGCTGCCAGCCAGCGCGTTCTGCAGGGGTTCTGTTTTGCGCAGCGAACAACAGGCATCCGGGTCGCGCTGGTGCAGCTTGCCATCAGGATCACGGTCAGCCGCATCCGCGCTGCGCAGAATGCGCAGGTTGCGCAGACCAAGCGTCGTCGCGATCTCCTGCTGGTAGGCCAGCGTCTCGTCAAACAGCATCTCTGTGTCGATAAAGATCACCGGAATGTCCCGATCTGCCTCTGCCGTCAGATGCAGCAGCGCCACGGATTCCGCGCCAAAGCTGGACACCAGCCGCAGGGGTGTGATCTGGGTCAGTGCCGTTCTGATCACCTCCCGTGCGTCGCGGCCTTCCAGCCGCGCGTTCAGGTCGCGCACCAGACCGGCCAGACCGTCAGAGATCTGTTCGGATGCCTGTGCGTCGCCCGAGGGTGCGTGAAGATCAAGCGGCATTGGCCTGTGTCTCCGGGTAAAGTGCTGCCTTGAACGGTGCCAGTCCCAGTCGGCGGTACGTCTCGAGGAATGTTTCCGCTGGCTCTGATCTCAGATCGAGATATGCAAGCACCAGGCGTTCGATGGCCGGGATGATCTCTTCTGCGGAAAAACCAGGCCCGGCACGTTCGCCAATGCTCGCATCTTCCGAACCGTCGCCGCCCAGGGTGATCTGGTAATTCTCCACACCCGCGCGGTCGAGACCGAGAATACCGATGTGGCCCACATGGTGGTGACCGCAAGCGTTGATGCAGCCCGAGATCTTGATTTTGAGCGGACCAACATCGTGCTCCAGCTTCAGCTCATCAAAACGGGTGGCAATTTCCTGTGCAATCGGGATCGAGCGGGCCGTGGCCAGCGCACAGTAATCCATGCCGGGGCAGGCAATGATGTCCGAGATCAGGCCAATGTTCGCCGTGCCCAGACCAGCCGCTTTCAGCCTTGCATGGATCGCAGGCAGATCAGATTTATGCACATGCGGCAGGATCACGTTCTGCTCGTGGCTGATGCGCAGTTCGTCATGGCCGTATGCGCGGGCCAGTTCGGCCATTTCGCGCATCTGTTCAGAGGTCGCGTCACCGGGTGTGGCGCCATGGGCTTTGAGGCTGATCGACACGATGGCATAGCCGGGCGCGCGGTGATCGCTCACGTTTGTGTCCGCCCAGGAGCGGAACACCGGATCGTTGGTATAGGCGCTCTCGAAAGTGGCGAGTGACTTTTCGCGGAATTTGGGAGCGGCAAAATCACTCTCGATGGCGGCCAGCATCTGCTGATCAACGCCTGTGAACAGGGGCCGGACCAGCGCAAAGCGCTCTTCGACCCGCGCGCGGATGTCCTCCAGGCCGTTTTCGTGCACGGTGATCTTGATGCGCGCCTTGTACTTATTATCACGGCGGCCCAGCACGTTGTACACGCTGACAATGGATTCCAGGTAGGGCAGCAGGTCTTCGCGGGGCAGGAATTCCCGCAGCACCTTGCCGATCATGGGTGTACGGCCCAGACCGCCACCGACGATGACCTCGAACCCGGCCTCGCCGTCGCGTTCGACCATGCGCAGCCCGATGTCGTGGGCTTTGGTCACCGCGCGGTCCGTGGAGGACCCTGTCACCGCCACTTTGAACTTGCGCGGCAGGAACTGGAATTCCGGGTGGTCGGTGGACCACTGGCGAATGAGCTCGGCCACAGGGCGCGGATCAGCGATTCCGTCGGCGGATGCCCCGGCGAAATGGTCCGCCGTTACGTTGCGGATGGTGTTGCCGGATGTCTGGATGGCGTGCATCTGCACCTCTGCCAGCGCGTCCAGCATGTCAGGCACGTCGCGCAGTTCCGGCCAGTTGTACTGGATGTTCTGGCGCGTGGTGAAGTGGCCATAGCCCTTGTCCCAGCGGTCCGCGATATCCGCCAGTTTATGCATCTGGCGGCTGTTCAGCGTGCCATAGGGGATCGCGACCCGCAGCATATAGGCGTGCAGCTGCAGATAGAGCCCGTTCATAAGGCGCAGCGGCTTGAATTCATCCTCGGTCAGCGAGCCGTCGATGCGGCGCTCGACCTGCGAGCGGAACTGGGCGTTGCGTTCCTGGATAAAGGCGGCGTCAAAATCTGTGTAATTATACATGGGCCTGAGCCTCCTGTTTGCCGTGCGCATAGTTCGACGGGCCCGTTGCCCGGAAGTCTTCGCGAAAATGGGTGGGTTTGGGCGTGCCGCCAGAAGCATCAACATCCGCCAGATAGACGCCGACAACGCGGTCGGTCTGCTGGCTGGCATCAATCATACGCAGATCGGCATCAGCTTCGTCTGTCAGCACTTCGGCAAGGGCCAGATTCCGGGTCCAGCCGTCGGCGGTCTGATAGATCACATCGCCTTTAAGCAGATCATTGGCGGTGACAACTTTTGGGGTGAATGCGCGGGCCATGTTACAGCGCCTCCTGCGTTCTGACGGGTTGTTGAAAGGGGGTGTCGACGAGACGGCGGCGTGCCGCAGCGGCCTCGCGCGGGGCGAGACCATAGAAGGTCAGGGCCGGGCCGTCCATTTCCGCAGCTTCAAGAGCGGCGGGCAGGGCATCCAGCGTTGTCCCCAGCACGCGTTGTTCGGGACGCGAGGCGTTTTCGATGATGGTCACCGGCGTGTGCCGGTCGGCACCATGCATGATCAGCCGTCCCTGGATGAAGCGTGCGGATTTTTTGCCCATATAGATCGCTGCAACCTCGCCGGGGCGGGCCAGCGTATTCCAGTCGTGATCGGCAAAACCCCTGGTGTCGTGGCCGGTCAGGAACCGCACGGAGGAATTGCGCCCGCGTCTGGTCAGGCTCTGACCGATCTCGGCCACTGCGGCAGAGGCAGAGGTGATCCCGGGCACGATGTCCCAGCCGATCTGATGCGCATCAACCGCATCAATCTCTTCGTCCAGACGGCCAAAAACAGTGGCATCACCGGATTTCAGGCGTACGACCTGTGCACCGGTTTTGGCATGCTCGACAATCAGGTCGTTGATGTCGTCCTGCTTCATCGAAGGGCCAAAGCCTTCTTTGCCAGCGTCGATCATCACGGCTTCGCGGCGGGCAAGCTCCAGCACCGGCTGGCTGATCAGGCGGTCATAGATCACCACGTCAGCCTCATCCAGCACGCGGCGGGCTTTCATGGTCAGCAGATCCGGATCACCGGGACCCGCGCCGACGAAATGCACATGGCCAGGGCGCGCTTTGCGGTCCAGGTGATCCGCAAGCAGGCTGTCCAGGCGTTTGCGGACCTCGATTTCGCCACCGCTGATCGCGGCGGGGCCCGCGTTGAAATAGTAATCGCGCCAGAAATCGCGGCGTGCGCGGCCAAAGGGCAGGGCGTCGGCCATTTTGCGGAAACCCTTGCCGATACGCGCGAGCGGTCCCAGAGCGGCAGGCAGGCGCTCTTCGAGGTCCGCTTTGATCGCACGTGCCAGCACGGGGGCCGCGCCCTCGGTGCCGATGGCGATGGTGACCGGGTCCCGGTCGACGATGGCGGGGGTGATGAATTCGCTGTCCTGCAGATTGTCTACAACATTGATCAGCGCGCCATCTGCGCGGGCGATCCCGACGGTGCGTGCATCTGCGACTGCGTCCTCGTCAGCGGCGTAAAACAGCGCGGCACAGAGCGTGTCACCCGGTGCCATGGCGCGCGTCACAAGCCGCAGCCTGCCCTCACCGGCCCATTTCACGATCTCGGGTGCAGGATCGGGGCTGAAAACAGTGATATGACCTGTGGACTTCATCAGCAGGCGCAGTTTGGCCAGGGCTGCATCACCGCCACCGGACAGCACAATGCGCCGGCCTTGGACGCGCAGAAAGATGGGGAAATGATCCATGTGGTCGTCTTTCTCTGATTTCTTGCGCTCAATATAGGAAATATTCCCGGTATTGCGCCATAGTTGCCTGTTGAAAAGGACGTTTGTTCTGTTTTAGGTTCATGAGAGAACAAACACCCCAATTCAGTGGAGATGATGGAATGGCAGTTCGGATGGATGAGACAGACCGGAAAATCCTTGCAGAGCTGCAGCGGGATGCCGGCCAGTCACTGGACGAAATCGCGGCCAAAACAGGCTCCTCCAAGACGCCGGTGTGGAACCGGATTCGGAAAATGCGGGACGCGGGGATCATTGGTCAACAGACCTTTGTGCTGGATGCCGAAGCGCTCGGGTATGAGGCCTGCTTTTTTGTTCTGATCCGGACCTCAGAGCATGAGGCCGACTGGCAGGCGCGGTTTCTGAAAGCGCTGCGCGACCGCCCGGAAGTACAGGAAGCGCACCGTCTGGCAGGGGATATCGACTATATTCTGAAAGTAAGAGTGAAGAATGCGCGCGCCTATGATGCGTTCTATCAGGCGCTGATCTCGGAGGTGCGGGTACATAATGTCACAGCGTTGCTGTCGATGGAGGAAATTAAATCCACCACGATGCTGCCATTGGAGGTCTGATCCAAAGGCGCGGCTGCGCCGCACACCATACTGCCGGGACACGCCGGGGCGTGTCTGGGGGTGGCGGCTATGGTGTGACCAGAAGACGTGTCAGGCCGTGGAAGTGGTACATGTCAGCGTAGCAGGGTTGTTCCGCGCGTTTCAGATCAGGGCAGCGTTCAATAAGGTGCCGCAACCCCATCTGAAGTTCGAGCCGCGCAAGCGGCGCGCCCACGCAGAAATGCAGGCCACCCCCGAAGGCCGTATGGGGCTGCACCTGTCGGAATGGATCAAACCGGTCCGGGTCGGGCCACCGGGCCGGATCGCGGCCGGCACTGCCCAGCATCAGCGCAACTTCCTGCCCGGCCCGGAGGATGTGGCCACCCACGTTGATATCCTCATAGGCAAACCGGGTGAACATATGCAGTGGCGGATCAAACCGCAGCACTTCCTCGACCGTTCCGGCGATGTGCGCGGGGCTCAGCGCGCTGGCGTCAGGTTTGATCTCCAGCAGGCATTTCACAGCATTCCCCATGGTGTGAACCGTCGCCTCATGCCCGGCATTTAACAACAGAATGCAGGTGCCGATCATTTCGTCACGGCTGAGCCTGTCGCCGTCTTCCTCGGCGGCGATCAGATGGGTGATCAGATCATCGCGTGGTTCACTGCGCCGCTCATCGATATATCCGGACAGAAAGGCCGAGAATTCGGCGGCGGCGGCATTGGCGGCAACCTCTGTCTGATGCGTACGTCCGGCCTGGTACATGGCGACCATGGTGTTGGACCATCGCAGAAGATCGTCAGACATGCTCTCGGGCACACCAAGCAGGCGCGCGATAATGCGCACGGGCAGGGCGGTGCAGTATGCGGGTATCAGATCAAAGGTGTCTGGCGGAAAGCCGTCGAGCAGATCGGCGCATATCGCGGTAATGTCCGGTGCCAGCGCCCTGATCCGCCGCGAAGTGAACGCGCGCAGGACCAGACCGCGCAGGCGGGTGTGCCGGGGAGGTTCCAGATCCAGCATCGAATGCTGTTCCACGCTGGCAAAGGCCGTCAGGTGATCCGGCACCGTCGTCTCCTGCCCGGCGGGGCGGGCACGGCCCAGGCGGCGGTCCCGCAACAACGCGCTGACCGTTGCCGCATCGAACACAGCCATCATGCCATAGTCTTCCCAGTACCGGACCGGGTCGCCCTGCAGCACACGGGCATAAAGCGCATAGGGATCCTGAACGAATGCGGGATCGAGCGGAGACTGTCTGAGTACTTTCATGTCGCCGATAAAGACCCCGCGCTCTGGTCAAGGCAAGGGGGGCTTTGTAGTCTGCGCGCATGAAACGTCACGTTGTGCAACGCTTTGCCATGATCAGCGTCTTTCTGCTCGCTGTGGCCGCCCTCTCAGCGGGGGTGTGGCGCTACGGGTATCTGCAGGCGCTGGACCAGCTGGCGCGCCAGGGGCGGGGAGATCTTGCCCTGGCCAGCGACCGTCTGGTCGGACAACTGCAGCGCTACAGAGAGCTGGCAGTGCTGCTGGCGGATCATCCGGTGATGGCGCTGCTGGAACAGGGCGACGGCACCGGTGAGGCTTCGGCATTGTTCCTCAGTGTTGCGGACAAAACCGCAGCGCTGGATGTGATGTACGTCGATCAGCAGGGGCGCGTGCTGGCCGCGGCCCACAGCGCTCCGGGCGCAGACCTGAGTGCTGCGCCCTATATCAGACGCGCGCAGCAGGGCGCGCTGGGATGGGGGCATGGCATTGGCACCCCGCTCCCGGCCCGGGCATACTATTACGCGGCGCCGGCTTTTGGTGCCGACGGGCGGGTCACGGGCAGTGTCGTGGTTGCGGTCAGTATCTCGTCGATCGAAGACGCCTGGCGCGGCGGTTTCCGGTCTGTGTTTTTCACGGATGCCGCGGGGGCTGTCTTTGTGAGCAACCGGACGGATCTTGTGGGCTGGACCCGCGCGCCTGATGGACCGGGCCTGCAACCTGATGATGGCAGTGCGCTGCCTTTTGACAGCTATGAAACCGGCGGGCACGAGGTCTGGCAGGTCGGCTGGGGCCCGTATCTGCCCGAAAACGCTCTGCATCTGACAAAAGAGCTGCCGGTGATCGGCCTGACCGGAGAGGTGCTTTTGGATGTATCTCCGGCCCGGCGGCTGGCGGCGCTTCAGGCGGCGGCCCTGGCGGCGCTGTGCCTTGCCTTTGGGGCCTTTCTCTTTCTGGCGACCGAGCGGCGCCGCACTCTGTCGCTTGCCAATACCGCCCTTGAGGAACGGGTGGCACGTCGTACGGCCGCCCTGTCTGATATCAACGCAGCCCTGCGGGCCGAGGCAGCCGAACGGGAAGAAGCGCAGGCCGCTCTGGCGCGCGCGCAGGACGATCTGGCGCGTGCCAGCCGCCTCAGCGCTCTGGGTCAGATGAGCGCCGGGATCAGTCACGAACTGAACCAGCCGCTTATGGCGATCCGGTCTTTTGCGGAAAACGCGGTGCTCTTTATGGAGCGGGGCCAGGCAGAACGCGCGTCAGAAAACCTGACACGTATTTCAGATATGGCGCGCCGGATGGGGCGTATCATCAAAAACCTGCGTGCCTTTTCAAAGCAGCAGACCGAACCGGTCACCCGGGTGGACGTGGTTGCGGCGCTTGAGACGGCGCTGGAAATGACCGGGCCCAGGTTGCGCGATATGCAGGTTGAGGTTGTCTTTGACAGGCCACCCGGGCCGGTCTGGGCCCAGGGTGGCGAGGTACGGCTGGTCCAGGTCTTTGTAAATCTTGTCTCCAACGCCCTGGATGCGATGAAAGAGATACCGGACCGCAGGCTGGAGATTGGCATTACCCCGGGCACAACACTGTGCATCGCTTTGCGTGATTTCGGACCAGGGATTGCCGAACCTGAGAAGGTTTTTGATCCGTTTTACTCGACAAAAGAAGTGGGTGCCTCGGAAGGTATGGGGCTTGGCCTGTCCATTTCTTACGGCATCATCCAGAGTTTTGGCGGTGATATCCGGGTGAGCAACAGCGCGCCGGGTGCCCTTTTTGTGGTCGAGATCAATCCCTGGCAGGAGCAGGAGGCCGCATGAGGCAGGTTCTTGTGGTCGACGATGACGCCCCGGTGCGCGATGCTCTGGCGCAGACGCTGGAGCTGGCGGATCTGCAGCCTGTCACGGCAGGATCCTTTGTGGCTGCACGGGATCACATCACCCGCGATTTCGAAGGGGTCATTCTGTCTGATCTGCGGATGCCCGGGCGCGACGGTTTCCATCTGTTGTCCTATGCGCATGAGCAGGATCCGGAACTGCCTGTGATCCTGCTGACCGGCGAGGGGGACATTCCGACGGCGATGAAGGCTGTCGGGCAGGGCGCGTTCGACTTTCTGGAAAAACCCTGCGCTCCCGCGGATCTGCTGGCTGTACTGGAGCGGGCTCTCAGGACGCGGCAGCTGGTTCTCGACAACCGCCATCTGCGCGCACTTGTGGCCACCGGCGATCCGGCAGCGCGCATGCTCTTTGGCACGTCGCAACTGGCCGAAGGTCTGCGTGCACGTGTGCGCCGGGTGGCTCTGACGGAAACCGAAGTGCTGGTCACAGGCGCACCGGGCGCCGGTATCTCAAAAGTGGCCGAGGTCATTCACCTGTGCTCAGCCCGTTCCAAGGCACCGTTCGTGAAACGCGCGGGCGCCTCGCTGCAGGTAAAGGACCTGCTTGATGCGCTTGAGGCCGCACGCACCGGCAGTCTCTTTGTGGACGAGATCACGCTGATGCCCGCGCAGACACAGCTTGCGCTGATGGAGGCAATGGACACCGGTACGCCGACGCGCGTGATTGCCGGGTCGCACCGGGATCTCGCCGCCAGTGTGGCCGAGGGGCAGTTGCACTCTGATCTCTACTACCGGCTCGACGTGACACCGGTGCGCATTCCCTCGCTGTCCGAGCGTCCGGAAGACATTCCGGTTCTGTTCCGGCACTATGTGGCGCAGGCCTGTGAGCAGGCGGGTCTTGATGCGCCGGATATCACTCCGCAGGTGGTCGCGGGGCTGATGGCGCGGGACTGGCCGGGTAACGCGAGGGCGTTGATGTCCGAGGCGATGCGTTTTGCGCTGGGTCTGGGGGAGGACGATAAACCAGATGCCGCACTCGGGCTTGCCGAGCAGATGGCCCAGGTGGAACAGAGCCTGCTGGAACAGGCCCTGCGGCGTACCGGCGGACAGGCCAGCCGCGCGGCACAGGCGCTGAAACTCCCGCGCAAGACCTTTTACGACAAACTGGCCCGCTACGGGATTCGCCCCGAAGACTACCGACCCGAATAGTGTGTGGAAAAACGCACACATATGGGTGATGCTGTGCGAAACACCGCACAACACTTCGGTGGATGGCCGAAAAAACCCCAGATATATATGTTTTAAACATTTGAAATAAAATAACAAATATCTGAAATTCCCACCCGGCAACGTGGCTCTTGCGGTCCTGCTGTCAAAGCTGTTTGATACTCTCAGCGCACCCTGAACCGGTGCCTTATCAAGTCTGAAACAGACAGATTTCCTGGGAGGAAACCAATGAAAATTTTCACAGCGGCGCTCACCGCGCTGACCCTTTCTGTAAGTGCATCTGCCGTTGCCGCGGCCTGCGATGACGGCGAGGTTGTCATCAAATTCAGCCACGTGACAAACACGGACCGTCACCCCAAAGGCATCGCGGCAACGCTGCTGCAGGACCGGGTAAACGAAGAGATGAACGGTAAAGCCTGTATGGAGGTTTTCCCGAACTCGACACTCTATAACGATGACCAGGTGCTCGAGGCCCTGCTGCAGGGTGATGTTCAGATGGCGGCGCCGTCACTGTCCAAGTTCGAGCAGTTCACCAAGGTGTTCCGCATCTTCGATCTGCCGTTCATGTTCAAGAACATCGATGCAGTTGACGCGTTCCAGAACTCGGAAACCGGTCAGGCGATGAAAGAATCCATGACCCGTCGCGGCCTGATTGGTCTGGCGTTCTGGCACAACGGAATGAAGCAGATGTCTGCCAATGTGCCGCTCAACAGCCCGTCCGACGCGGATGGTCTCAAGTTCCGCGTGCAGAACTCTGACGTGCTCAAGGCACAGATGGCGGCTCTGGGTGGCTCACCCCAGCCGATGGCCTTCTCGGAAGTATACGGCGCGCTTCAAACCGGCGTTGTCGACGGTCAGGAGAACACATGGTCCAATATTTACGGCCAGAAGTTCTTTGAGGTGCAGGACGGCATCACCGAAACCAACCACGGTATCATCGACTATATGCTCGTAACCTCCACCGACTGGTTCGACAGCCTGGATGCAGATGTGCGCGACCAGCTGTCAACGATTGTTGCCGAAGTGACCGCGTCACGGAACGCCGAATCCACAGCTGTGAACAACGAAGCCAAGGCCGCGATCATAGAAGCGGGCGGCGTTGTGCGCCAGCTGGATGATGCGCAGCGGGCAGAGTGGGTCGCGACCATGAAGCCGGTCTGGGAGCAGTTCAAGGACGACGTCGGTCAGGAAAACATCGACGCAGCCCAGGCGATCAACGCAGGCTTCTGAAGCTTTTAAGACAAGACAGTCCGGTCCCGCGTGCTGCGGGGCCGGACATTTTACAGCGGGAGGGGCATATGGCGCATTCCTGGGAGGCGGAAACGCTTTTGGGACGCATGGTCAATGAGATTGAGGAGACCGCCATTGCGCTGATCCTCGGGCTGATGACCATTCTGACATTCATCAATGTGGTGCTGCGGTACGGGTTTAACACCGGGATCATCTGGGGGCTTGAGGCGGTTACATTTCTCTTCGCCTGGCTGGTGCTTTTTGGTGTGAGCTACTGTGTAAAGGTCACAGCGCACCTGGGTGTCGATGCGGTTATCAACCTCTTTTCGCCGCCCATCCGGCGGACTTTGGCCCTCGCTGCTGCTGCCGTTTGCCTTGCCTATGCGGCCCTGGTGTTCAAGGGCGCCTGGGACTACTGGGCCCCCTTTGCCGGCTTTGACGCGACATCCGGGCGCTGGTTCCCGACAGGTTTTGAGAACAGCAGGGATCAGGCCTGGTATGAAGTCATCGATATGCCCATGCCCGAATGGCTGCGGTGGATCGAGCCCATTTTCAACATGGGCGAAGAATACGAAAAAATTCCGCGCTTTATTCCGTATGCGATGCTGCCTTTTGGTATGGGGCTGCTGTTGTTTCGCTTCATTCAGGCGACGGTACGTGTCTGGAACGGCACGCAGACCAGCCTGATCGTCAGCCACGAGGCCGAAGACGAAGTTGAAGCCGTCAAACACATGAACGCAGGGAAGTAAGCCATGGAAGTTGCAATTCTTTTCGCCATGGTCGTTGGTCTGATGCTGATCGGCGTCCCCATCGCTGTCAGCCTTGGCATGTCCTCTATCGTCTTCCTGCTGGTGCTGTCTGACACTTCGCTGGCCTCAATTGCGCAGACGCTTTTCCAGGCGATGGCGGGTCACTATACGCTTTTGGCAATTCCGTTCTTCATTCTGGCGTCCAGCTTTATGTCCACGGGCGGTGTGGCCCGGCGGATCATCCGGTTCTCCATTGCGCTGGTGGGCCATTTGCCAGGCGGCCTCGCGATTGCGGGCGTCTTTGCCTGTATGCTTTTTGCGGCCCTTTCCGGCTCGTCCCCTGCGACGGTTGTGGCAATTGGTTCCATTGTGATCGCAGGTATGCGCCAGGTCGGCTATACCAAGGACTTTGCCGCAGGTGTTATCGCCAACGCAGGCACCCTGGGCATTCTGATCCCACCGTCGATCGTGATGGTTGTCTATGCATCCGCGACAGACGTATCGGTGGGCCGGATGTTCCTGGCGGGCGTCATTCCTGGTCTTATGGCAGGCACGATGCTGATGGTGACCATCTACATCATTGCGAAACTGCGCGACCTGCCCAAAGGAGAATGGCGTGGCTGGGGCGAGGTGTTTGAAAGCGGTCGCGAGGCAGGCTGGGGCCTCTTCCTGATCGTGATCATTCTGGGCGGCATCTATGGCGGTATCTTTACCCCGACAGAGGCGGCAGCTGTTGCTGCTGTTTATGCCTTTTTCATTGCTTCTTTCGTGTACCGCGACATGGGGCCTTTGCACACCGAGGGCGATGAAAATCGGAATCTGTCGCTGATGCAGAAGCCTGTCGCCCTGGTGACCGCCTTCTTTCACCGCGACACAAAAAATACCCTCTTTGAGGCGGGCAAACTGACCGTCACGCTGATGTTTATCATCGCCAACGCGCTGATCCTGAAACATGTGCTGACGGACGAGCAGATCCCGCAGCACATTGCGGCTGCCATGCTGGATGCAGGGTTCGGGCCGGTTGTGTTCCTGATCATTGTGAACGTGATCCTGCTGATCGGGGGGCAGTTTATGGAGCCTTCGGGCCTGCTGGTGATTGTCGCACCCCTGGTGTTCCCGATTGCGATTGAGCTGGGGATTGATCCCATTCACCTCGGCATCATCATGGTTGTGAATATGGAAATCGGTATGATTACGCCGCCCGTCGGTCTCAACCTCTTTGTGACCTCCGGCGTGGCAAACATGCCGATGTGGGCGGTTGTCAAAGCGGCGCTGCCCTTTACGGCGGTGCTCTTTGTCTTCCTGATTATGGTAACCTATATTCCGATCATCAGCACCTGGTTGCCAACCACGGTCATGGGTCCGGAGATTATCATTAAATAGGCTGATGTTGGCGGGGGCTCTGCCCCCGTGCGTGCCGCGCTCCCCCGGGATATTTTCAGCCAGAAGAAAGAGTTCAGCTGGCCGTCAGCGCTGCAATGATGGGGGAGAAATCATCTGCTGTCAGGCTGGCGCCGCCGACGAGCGCACCATCGACATCTTTGGTGCCAAAGATGTCGGCGGCGTTGCCCGGTTTGACAGAGCCGCCATAGAGCAGGCGGATTTTATCCCCTTCCGGACCGAAACGCGCGACGAGGTCGGCCCGCAGGGCGGTGTGAACCTCTGCGATCTGGTCCAGTGTCGGGATTTTGCCGGTGCCGATGGCCCAGATCGGTTCATAGGCGACGACGAGCGTGGCGCCGGTGCTGCCCTCAGGCACGGAGTTTTCGAGTTGTGCCCGGATCACAGGCAGGGCCTCGCCGGCCTCGCGCTGTTCCAGGCTTTCGCCTATGCAGACGATGGGTACCAGTCCGCAGCCCTGCGCTGCGGCTGATTTGTCACGCACAGCAGCATCTGTCTCGCCATAGGTTTCGCGGCGTTCCGAATGTCCGGTGATCACGTAAGCCGCGCCGGTTTCGGCGATCATAGGGGCTGCGATGTCGCCTGTGTGGGCCCCTTTGTCTGATGCGTGGCAGTCCTGGGCACCAACAGCCACGGGACCGGTGCCCGCACGCTTAGCCGCAGACATAAGCAGATGGGCAGGCGGGCAGATAACAATATCGCATCCACTGTCGCTGTGCGCGCTGGCCAGCGCACTGATCATATCGAGACCTGCGACCGAGCCGTTCATTTTCCAGTTTCCCGCTGCCATTTTCCGCCGCATGATGCTCTCCCTTTGATTGCTGACTGCGTTGGTACCAGGAAACACGGGCCTCGGCAAACAGGGTATGGGTTGCACCGGCCTGAGCCCTGTGGCAGGGGCAGAGCAGGTGATTTTCGAGGGTGTCATGGTTCCTGCAATCGATCTGAACAAGCTGAGCGCCGGTGACGGTGATGCGCTGGCCGCGATGCATAAAGCGGCGACGGAAATCGGGTTTGCCATCGTACACAATACGGCCCTGAGCGCGTCACGGGTGGAGGAAGTGATTGCCGTCTACCGCGCATTCTTTCACCTACCGGCTGCGGAAAAAGCTAAGATCGACATGGCCCGGACCGGTGCCAACCGGGGGTGGGGCGCGCCGGGGTCCGAGCAGGTCGATCCGGAGGCGAACCCGGATTACAAGCAGTTCTTTGACAGCGGTTTCAACCTGCCAGCCGGCGATCCACGTGCGGATCTGGCCGTGTATGCACCAAACCACTGGCCGGATACGCCGGCGGAATTTCAGGATGTCATCAGTCGCTACTACAGTGATGCCTGCGATGTGGCCATGCAGGTTTTGCGCGGGTTGGCCGCGTCAATCGGTGCGCCGGGGGACTATTTCGATGGCGCGTTTGATGCGCCTATGGCGCTGCAGCGGGGGAATTTCTATCCGTCGCGCCCCGCATGGGCAACGGAGCGTGATTTTGGGATTGCGACCCACACTGACTATGGCTGTCTGACGTTGCTGGCGACAGATGGCTCTCCGGGGCTCGAGGTGCGCAAACGTGGCGGCGGCTGGATTCCCGTGAGTGCGCCACCGGGCGCTTTTATCATCAACTTTGGCGAGATGATGGAGCTTTGGACACAAGGGAAGGTTCTGGCAACGCCCCACCGCGTCGTTGGCGGCGATAACGAGCGGATATCTGTCCCGCTGTTCTTTAACCCGTCCTCAGATACCGATGTTGCACCGCCAGGTGCTGCTCAGCGTATTCTGGCCGGCGATCACTTGCAGGCGCGCTTCAGCGAAACCTACGTTCATCTCAAAAACTAGCAGATCACAAACTGGCAGGGTGTTCAGCCGAATTTGATCGATTCACCGCAGCCGCAGGCTTCGGTCACATTCGGATTGCGGAACTTGAAACCGGATTCCAGCAGCGTGGTTTCATAGTCGATTTCCGTGCCGAACAGGAACATCTGTGCCATCGGAGCAATCATCACCCGTGCGCCGTCCTGCTCGACAACTTCGTCGTTCGGATCCGTCGCTTCAACGTATTCCATGGTATATTCCATGCCCGCGCAGCCGCCTTTTTTGACGCCGATGCGCAACCCGGCATGGCCTGCCGATTGCATCAGCTTCGATACCTGTGCTGCGGCTTTGGGGGTCAGTGTGACCGCTTGTTTGCCGGGAATACCAAACATGACCTTCTCCTTCATCCTCAATTTAAGAGGTTGTGGTTCCCGCGACAAGCTGTGGCGCCGAAATTCGCGTTATTGTGCGACCGACTTTGCCGCTAGACACTGTTCTTCGGCAGGCAGGCTGACGGTTTTTCACATAAAGCCCAGTTCAAGCCTTGCTTCGTCAGACATCATGTCCATCCCCCAGGGCGGCTCCCAGACGAGTTCGACGTCGACATGCCGGACACCGGGGATCGGCTCCACTGCGTCGGCGATCCAGCCCGGCATCTCACCTGCGACAGGGCAGCCGGGAGCGGTCAGGGACATTTTGATCTGAACGTCGTTTTCGCCACTGATATCAATGGTGTAAATCAACCCCAGTTCATAGATGTTCACTGGAATTTCAGGATCATAGACCGTACGACAGGCGTCTACGATCTGCTCATACAGCGGATGATCCGTACTGGAGGGCGCAATCAGCGGCGCGCCTTCGAGCGGTTCGGGTGCATTCGTCATGGAGGCCTCACTTTGATCCTTAGCGTTTATATAAGGATTGTGAAGCGAGCGGTAAAGAGGTGAAGCAGCCCGGTGACCGCCAGGATCCTCTGTTACGGGTCTGTACCGACGCCCAGCCGGGACAAACGATGTCGCGGGCTGTGGCAGCGATGTGTGGTCAGGTCGGTTCGGTGGCCAGGTCCAGGCGTCAACAAACTGTATTGCGCAGTCGAAAAATGTGGTAGACCGTTGCAGCTCCCGACACTCCATATCCGTCAGCATTTTTGATCCAAAGATTGTGTTTTGAGCAACCGTGTCCGCTTTGATGAACAGGCGCGTGGGCGCGGCAAAAACGGGCTCTGAAAACTGATCGGTGGAATGACTATGACTCTTGACTATCTGGAAATCGAAGACGACCAGCACCGCCGGAATACGGCCGCGCTTGAAGCCGCACAGATAGGTGTTTTTGAATTTGAGCCAAAGTCCTCGCGGGCGTTCTGGGACGACAGAGTCCGTGATCTCTGGGGCGCAGGGCCCGACGAAGAAATCGACTATGCCTACGTGATCTCCCGTGTTCATGAAGAAGACCGCGACTACCACAACCGGGAAACTCAGAAAGCTCTGGATCCCGGTGGCAACGGAAAAATGGACATCGAATACAGGCTGACGGAACGGGAAAACCAGTCAGAACGATGGATCAGGGCGAAAGCACGCACACTTTTTGTGAACGGTGAAGCTGTGCGGCTCGTAGGGACAGTCGAGGACATCACGACCAGAAAGCTGGCGCAGTTACGAAACAAGCTGTTGCTGCGGGAATTGCAGCACCGGCTGAAAAACACTCTGTCAGTTGTCAACGCGGTCGTGCAGACCTCGCATCAACAGCATCAGTCGGCGAGCGATTTCGCAGAATCCCTTAAAGGCCGTATATTCGCGATGTCATACGCGCAGGAACTGCTGCAAAAAAATGACTGGCAGGATGTCTGGCTGTCCGAGATCTGCGAAACAGTCATGTCGCGACTGCTGGGCAGTACCGACCGCATCGATATGCATTGGGAAAACGACCTGCTCATTCCGGAGCAATACGTTCTGACTTCGTCAATTGCGATTCACGAACTGACTACCAACTCGATGAAGTATGGAGCGCTGAGCGATACGGCGGGTTCCGTTACGCTGAGCGGATCCAGAAGCGGTGCCTCAGAGCGTTTTGAGTGGCGGGAGTGCGGCGGCCCGGAGGTGGTTTCCGGACCTTTCCCGGCGAACGGTTTTGGAAGTGTGCTTCTGTGCGAAATCTGGCCGGAAGAACTCAACGGCACGTCGACCTACTTCGGGAATGCGCAGGGCGCCGTTTTTCAGTTGTCACTGGAAGGCGTGCTGTAGTGGGGGGAGGACGCGAAGGTATTCTGATCGTCGAAGATCAGTGGTTACTGGCCAGAGAACTTTCGGCGTCTGTAAATGATGAGGGCCTTCAGACGCTGGGCCCCTGCAAAGATGTGGAATCAGCGCTGAATGTGCTGAAGAGCACGCGGCCACAGGCAGCAATCCTGGACATCAATCTCGGGTCAGGAGGAACCAGCGAACCCATCGCAGAAGAGCTCTCACTGCTCGGTGTCCCCTTTGCATTTCTGACCGCCTACAACGATGACAATCCTGTCGTGCGCAAGTTTCCGCAGGCCCGTTATGCGAGTAAACCCATGAGCCTGTATCAGCTCAGGCAACTCCTGAGCGATTTGACCCGAAAGGACGCGCAGCACTGACCGAAATCAGTTTTGTTCCGTAATCCGTTGTTTTCGCAGGCGACAGCCGCGAAGAGTTTCTGGTTCAGGCACAGTCCGCTGCGGTGAATAATTCCTGGGTGAATGGTCCGCATACCCGGGGCCCATTCAAAGAAGATATCGGAAACACCCAGGAACTGACATAACTGTTCACAGCTGGCGAACTGGTTGGTATTTGCGGGCTCAGAGGATTTACTCCCTGTTTTGAGGGATTTCTGTGCCTCTCTGAGAGAATAGACGCACATGACATCGAGCGTGCATTGCCGTCCCGAAGCCATGCTGGCAACTGAATTCGAAGGACACCGGCGCGCGCGCCGTTCCGGGGTTTTTCTCTGGCCTGAAATCTCTTTGACACGGCGCCCTTTGCGGTCTTCCGGTCAGCGCAACTCTCAGCGTCCTTCGGAAAAAGACAAACGGGCTGAGGCATGGCGTACAGCGGGTGGAAAAATACATGCAGGTATGAATTTCCGTCAATTCGCACGATTCTGTTAAGGTGCTGTTAACCTTAGTGAACGCAAAAAGGTGGCCTGACCAAGACCGAATACGAGACCTGTGTGAATACCGATCCTGATCCTGAGAACATCCAGTGGGTCATCGAAGTTATCGACGAACTCCGCGAATTTGCCCAGGCCAATAACCTGCCAGAATTTGATCGCAAGCTGATACGGCTTGCACAGACGGCGCGACTGGAAAGTAACGGGCAGCTGCCTGTTCCGGGAGCAGCGCGCCAGGGTGTCAGCAAACTGGCCGGATAACGCTTCCTCCTGTAAATTTGTGAAATTGTCGGCATTGACCAGGATCAAAGACGGTATCGGCTGTCCGGTGCATGATCTGTCGTGCGATGACAGGAGCGACAGGATGGATCAGAAGCTGAAAACACAGGCCCTGCCGGAGGACGCAGAGGCCCGGAGCACGGCCCGGGGTAGCGATCAGTCAGCCGCCCGGGCAGGGCGGTTGGGCCGCCGTGAGTATGAGGCTGCCAAGGCTGAGCTGCAGGTTGAGCTTTTGAAAGTGCAGCACTGGGTGCAGGACACCGGCCAGAAATATGTGATGTTGTTTGAGGGGCGCGATGCGGCCGGCAAGGGCGGGACAATCAAGCGTTTCACCGAGCACCTTAATCCGCGCGCAGCCCGGGTTGTCGCGTTGAACAAACCGACGGACGAAGAACGCGGGCAGTGGTTTTTCCAGCGCTATATCAAGCATTTGCCCACCAGAGGGGAAATCGTTCTTTATGACCGGTCCTGGTACAACAGAGCAGGTGTGGAGCGGGTGATGGATTTTTGCAAACCAGAGGAGTATCTGGAATTTATGCGCCAGACACCCGAATTTGAAAGGATGCTGGCGCGCTCTGGCATCCGGCTTTTCAAATACTGGTTTTCAGTGACGCGGGATGAGCAGCGCGCGCGGTTTAAATCGCGTGAAACCGATCCGCTGAAGATGTGGAAACTGTCGCCCATTGATCGGGCCAGCCTCGACAAGTGGGACGATTACACCGAAGCAAAAGAAGCCATGTTTTTCTATACTGACACGGCGGACGCGCCCTGGACTGTGATCCGCTCAGACGACAAAAAGCGGGCACGGATCAATTGTATGCGTCATTTCCTGTCCGGCCTCGATTACCCTGACAAGAACCCGGCGGTGGCGGTGCCGCCCGATCCCGAAATCGTGCACAGCGCCGAAAATGTGGTGCATGCGGCCGATCATATCCTGGCCAGCTCGCTGCATCCCAAAACCCGCAGATCCTGAGCCGGTGACCGCTTGTCAGCTTTTGCGTTTGCGGGCCGGGCGGGGTTTTACCTGAAGCTCGATCTCGTCGTAAAGCTTGCCGACGATATCCTTGCCAGTGGCCTTTTCGATGCCTTCAAAGCCTGGGGAAGAGTTCACTTCCAGCACTTTTGGCCCCGCAGAGGAGCGCAGCAGATCGACACCGGCCTTGCCCAGACCAAAGGCCCGCGCGGCCCGGACGGCTGTTTCACGCTCCTCTTTGGTGATCCGCACTACTTTGGCAGAGCCGCCCCGGTGCAGGTTCGAGCGGAAATCACCCTCGGCACCTGTGCGTTTCATCGCAGCGACCACTTTGCCCGCGACCACCAGACAGCGGATGTCCTCGCCGGCGGCTTCTTTGACAAAATCCTGCACCAGGAAATTCGCCTTGAGGCCCCGGAAGGCGTCGATTACGGATTCGGCCGCTTTTTTTGTTTCGGCCAGAACAACGCCTTTGCCCTGGGTAGATTCCAGAAGCTTCACGATCAGAGGTGCCGTGCCCACAAGTCCCATCAGATTTGACGTATCTTTGGGCGAGGCGGCAAAAGCGGTGGAGGGCATGCCGATTTTCTTGGTGGCCAGCACCTGATGGGCATGCAGTTTGTCCCGGCTGGCTGTGATGCCCGCGCTGCCATTTACACAGTAAGTGCCGATCGCCTCGAACTGGCGGATCACAGCGGTGCCATAGGGCGTAATAGATGCGCCGATCCGCGGAATGACCGCATCATACCGGGGCAGGCGCTTGCCGTCATAATGCACCTCGGGTGCCATAGTATTTATGGCCATATAACAGCGGGTTGTGTCAATTACTTCAACCGTATGGCCGCGCGCCTCGCCGACCTCCACAAGGCGGCGGGTGGAGTAGTTGTCCTCCCGGCTCAGTACTGCAATGCGCAGCGCCCGTTTGGGTGCGCGCTGTTTGAGAGCGGCTGTATGATAGTCATCGTAGCTCAGCTCGGGTTGCAGATGCTTTTCCGTCGGGGAAATCGAAATGTGATCGGCCAGTGCCTGACGCCCCAGGAGCATCCGCGAGGACATCTGCTGGCGGTTGGTCAGGGTAATCTCAATCGGCCATGATTGCCCGCCAACGGTCAGGGATGAGGAAATGACGAACCGCTGCTCTGTCTCGCCGTTGGAGGAGGTAACTTCACGCCGATCAACCAGTGGTGCGGAACAGGTGATGGCCACATCATTTCGGCCCGCGATGGGGTGCACGTTAAAGCGTACTTTGGGCGTTTTTGCAGGCCCGAACACCTCGATGTCATGCGCATGCAGCGCAGAGGTGCGCGCGCCGGTATCAATCTTTGCCTTGATCGCCGGGAGCCCCAGTTCCGGCAGTGATACCCATTCTTCCCAGCCGAATGTCAGCTTTTCCATCTGTTTACCCCTGTCGTTTTGTTTGCACCATGGGGTAACAGCCACGGCTCCAGACCTCAACCGGATGCCGCCGGGACAGATTGTCCGCCCCAGTCGGGCCCGACGTCACATCGCACAGGTTTCGGTAATTATGACTGTATTTACAGTGATTTATAAGTCATCGTTGATGTCGCGGGTGATGACCTTTGCGCCACTGGACTGGCCCCGGAACGCGATGCGCAGACCGATCCACGCCAGCAGGGACACACCGGCAAAGACCGCCAGCAGTGCTGATGCAGATGGGATGTATCCGAAACCAACCAGCCCCGCCGTGATCAGCGCGCCGATGGCAAAGCCCAGAAAGATAAATCCGGGTGCGAATACTTCGATGATCGCGAGGATGATCGCGACGGCCACCCACAGCCACCAGATACCGAGAAACGCGTCGATCATGCGCCTTTCCCCTTGAGCAGACGGAAGGCATCACCAAAAGCTTCGAGAGCCTGGGCGGGAACGATAATGGTCTGTTTGCCGTCACCTGCGCCCAGAGCGTTCAGGGATTCCACCTGTTTCAGGGCGATCTGATACTGAGCGGCCTCGATCCCGTTTTCGTTGATCGCGGTTGCCACCACCTGGGTGGCATAGGCCTCTGCATCTGCAAGGATCCTGCGTGCTTTAGCTGTCTGTTCGGACGCGTAAAGCTCCGCATCAGCGGCCAGCTCAACCGCGCGTTTTGATCCTTCGGCCTCGGTGACCTGAGCCCGGCGGGCGCGTTCGGCATTAAGCTGCTGGAGCATCGCATCGCGCGTCGCCTGGTCGAGATTAACATCCAGTATTTCGGCCCGGGTCACTTCGATCCCCCAGTCATCCACAGCGTCCTCGACCGACCCTTTGATGGTTGAAATCAGCTCGGCGCGGTTGGCCTGGACGTCGTCCAGATCCATTTTACCGATCTCGGCCCGGACGATCCCGGCAACTGTGGTCGCAATAGCTGCGTCCACGTCACGAATTCGGTACACCGTGCGCTCGGGCTCTGTAATGCGGTAGAACACCGAGGTTTCGACCTGCACCAGGACGTTGTCTTTGGTGATGGCATCCTGGCTTGCGTTGGGCAGTTGCCGTTCCAGGATCGAAATCTCATGCGCAACCCGGTCGATGAAGGGTACAATCAGGTTAATCCCGGGCCCAAGGACGGACCGCAGCCGCCCGAAACGCTCGATGACGTATTTTTCGGATTGAGGGACGATTTTGACGCCCTTGACCACAAGTGCCACGAGCAGACCCGCGAGCAGCAGAAACACGACATTTCCTGACAAAAGCTCGATGATTACTGTTTCGATGTCCATAACGGCGTCCTTTTTACCATCCAGCTGAGGATGTGGCCTCTGTCTGATCCGAATGCAAGCACAAGACCGTGCCGCAGGTACCCGGCAGATCAGCAAAGATTGCACTTTTGATGTGGTTTGGATACCGGGCGGGGACAGCCAACACAAATAAGGGGTCCGCATGGCCGGTTTCAGTTTCAGCACATCCGCCGTGGACGGAAAAGCGCGCACAGGAACGATAAGCACCCCCCGGGGTGATATCCGGACACCTGCGTTTATGCCCGTGGGCACAGCGGCGACCGTCAAGGCGATGTTGCCGGGGTCGGTGCGTGACACCGGCGCTGATATCCTGCTGGGCAATACCTACCACCTGATGCTGCGTCCCACGGCGGAACGGATCGACAGGCTGGGCGGTCTGCACGAATTCATGAACTGGGATCGGCCCATTCTCACGGATTCCGGGGGCTTTCAGGTGATGAGCCTCGCGTCACTGCGGAAGCTGACGGAAAAAGGTGTAACTTTCAAAAGCCACATCGACGGCTCGAAACACGAGATCACGCCCGAACGATCGATGGAAATCCAGCGGCTGCTGGGCTCGGACATTGTGATGTGTTTTGACGAGTGCCCCGCCTTGCCGGCGGACCGGCAGCGGATCGCAGAAAGCATGGAGCTGTCCATGCGGTGGGCCGCAAGATCGAAGGAGGCCTTTGGCGAACGCCCCGGGCATGCGCTTTTCGGCATTCAGCAGGGTGGGCTTGAAGAAGATCTGCGGGCACAGAGCGCTGATGCATTGCGCGACATTGGTTTTGACGGCTACGCGGTGGGCGGTCTGGCCGTGGGAGAGGGGCAGGAGGCGATGTTTGACTGCCTTGATTATGCGCCGGAGCAGCTGCCGCAGGACAAACCCCGCTATCTGATGGGCGTGGGCAAACCGGATGACATTGTTGGCGCGGTTGCCCGGGGCATCGATATGATGGACTGTGTTCTGCCCAGCAGATCCGGGCGCACAGGCCAGGTGTTCACGCGGTATGGCGTGCTCAACATTAAGAACGCCCGCCACCAGGACGATCCGCGCCCTCTTGACGAAAACTGCGGTTGCCCGGCCTGCCGCAGCTACAGCCGCGCCTATCTGCACCATGTGTTCCGCAGCCAGGAGATTATTTCCTCGATGCTGCTGACCTGGCATAATCTGCATTATTATCAGGATCTTATGGCAGGAATGCGCGAGGCGATCAGCGGGCAGCGTTTTGACGCCTGGCAAAAGGCCTTTCATGACGGTCGCGCGCGGGGAGATCTCGATCCGCTCTGATTGTCGGTTTTACGGTTAAAACCTGCGACCCTAGGCCACATGTTAACGCCCGTTTAACCCGCATTGGCGTAGAGCTGTGGCGACCACAGCGGAGGTATGGGATGAGCGATATTCAGACAGAAAACACGCACCAGTCGGGGCTCTCTGCCGATCAGACGCTTCACGCCATCCTGAGTGATCTCGCCCCTGCGCGATCTGCCGCAATGCAGGTTCTGGTTTTTCATATGGAACAGGCGGACTCGTCCGAGGACAATGTCACAGCGGACACTCTGATGGAGGCGCGGAATGCTCTGCGCGCCGCCTGCAAGTCCATTCAGACATCGGTACCGCAGCGTCTGAAAGCGCTGAAAGTCGAACTTCCGGAGGCGCTGGAGGAGAAACTTCAAAATCTGACTAAAGCTCTCAGCGATCTGCTGCGGGCAGTGGATGCCTGCAGTATGGGGTCTGACAAGGAAATCAAAGGATTTCGGCCTTCTGGCAATATGTACAACCTGTGTGCAGAACGAGTGGCGCAGGGTTGTGCGGAATTTTCCAACGGGCTGAGCGCGTTCTTTCTGGAGCGGACGGAGCGTGACAAGGCAGAGGCCCTGAAACGCACCAGCACAATAGCGCAGGAAATTGGCAAAATCGGACGTGTGATCAACATGGTCGCCACCAATGCTACTATCGAGGCCGCGCGCGCAGGTGAGGCGGGCAAAGGGTTCACCGTCATCGCCGATGAAGTCAAAGTGCTCTCATCGCGGGTGTCGTCTCTGTCTGTTTCTCTGACGGACCAGCTGAATGTGAACTGACCGGTGCAAAAGCTCCTGGAGGCCCGATTGTCGGCTTGTACTCTGACCCTTCTCTGGACATTCTTGCGATGACCAGATCAAAACAAGGTTGATATCAGTGGGGTGCTGCCCCACCTGTTATCTGTAAATCCGGAGATGGCCGGGCGTTGCTGCATATGCGGGACCAGTGTCATCTTGCCAAAAACAAGGAAAGAGCATGCAAGAGCCTCTTAACGCTTCGTACCCGGTACTGCCGCTGCGCGATATCGTCGTATTCCCGCACATGATTGTGCCGCTTTTCGTCGGGCGCGAAAAATCCGTCCGTGCCCTCGAAGAGGTCATGGCAGATGACAAGCAGATCCTTTTGTCCAGTCAGATTGACCCGGGCGTCGATGATCCTGACAGCGACGGTATCTACAAGGCAGGCGTCCTTGCGAACGTGTTACAGCTGTTGAAGCTGCCTGATGGCACGGTCAAGGTTCTGGTCGAAGGCCAGGCGCGGGTGCGGATCACCGAATATCTGGACAACGACAGTTTTTTTGAAGCACGGGCAGAATATCTGACCGAAATGCCGGGCGATGTTGCCACAACAGAGGCGCTGTTGCGCACAGTGGCGGACGAATTTGAGCGCTATGCCAAGGTAAAGAAAAACGTACCCGAAGAGGCGCTGGCGGCTGTCGGCGAATCCAGCGAGCCTGCAAAGCTTGCCGATCTGGTCGCCGGGCATCTGGGCATAGAGGTAGATCAGAAGCAGGACCTGCTGGAAACCCTGAGCGTGTCCGAGCGTCTGGAGAAGGTTTACGGCCTGATGCAGGGCGAAATGTCTGTCCTGCAGGTCGAGAAAAAGATCAAAACCCGCGTCAAGACCCAGATGGAGCGTACGCAGCGCGAATACTATCTGAATGAGCAGATGAAGGCGATCCAGCAGGAGCTGGGAGACGGCGAGGACGGCAAGAACGAAGTCGCCGAGCTGGAAGCCCGTATTGCCGACACCAAACTGAGCAAGGAAGCCCGCGAAAAGGCGGATGCCGAGATCAAGAAACTGCGCAACATGAGCCCGATGTCGGCCGAGGCGACAGTGGTGCGCAACTATCTGGACTGGATGCTGTCGATCCCCTGGGGCACGAAATCGCGTGTCAAAAAAGATCTGGGCCGCGCACAGAAGGTTCTGGACGACGATCACTATGGGCTTGAGAAGGTCAAAGAGCGCATTGTCGAGTATCTCGCGGTGCAACAGCGATCCGCAAAACTCAAAGGCCCGATCATGTGCCTTGTGGGTCCTCCGGGCGTTGGCAAGACCTCGCTGGGCAAATCGGTTGCGCGTGCGACGGGGCGCGAGTTTATCCGCATCAGCCTCGGCGGCGTGCGTGACGAATCCGAGATCCGCGGTCACCGCCGGACCTACATCGGCTCCATGCCGGGCAAGATCATTCAGGCGCTGAAGAAAGCAAAGACAACGAACCCGCTGATTTTGCTGGATGAAATCGATAAGATGGGCCAGGATTTTCGCGGTGATCCCGCGTCTGCAATGCTGGAAGTTCTCGATCCGGAACAAAACTCGACATTCGTCGACCACTATCTTGAAGTGGAATACGATCTGTCGAACGTAATGTTCCTGACAACATCCAACAGTTACAACATGCCTGGTCCGCTGCTGGACAGGATGGAGATCATCCCGCTCGCCGGCTATACCGAGGACGAAAAACGCGAGATTGCGCTGCAACACCTTGTGCCCAAACAGGTCAAAAACCATGGCCTTCGGAAAAAGGAATTCAGCATTGACGATTCCGCACTCACCGAGATGATCCGGACCTACACGCGCGAAGCTGGCGTGCGGAACCTCGAGCGGGAAATCGCCAAGGTTGCGCGCAAGTCTCTGACAAAAATCATCCGCAAAGAAGCGGAAAGCGTCGCAGTCACTGCAGACAATATCGATGATTTCCTCGGTGTGAAAAAATATCGTTACGGTCTTGCAGAGAAAGAAGACCAGATTGGTGTTGTGACCGGCTTGGCATATACGTCGGTGGGGGGCGAGCTGCTGAGCATCGAGGCGCTGCGCCTGCCCGGTAAAGGCAGGATGAAGACAACCGGTAAACTTGGTGATGTGATGAAGGAGTCGATTGACGCGGCGTCTTCATATGTCAGGTCGATCAGTCCGCAGATCGGTGTCAAACCGCCGCGGTTCGACAAAATCGACATCCACGTGCACGTCCCTGATGGTGCCACGCCCAAGGACGGCCCGAGTGCAGGCCTTGCAATGGTAACCTCCATCGTATCCGTGCTGACCCAGATACCGGTGCGTAAGGACATTGCAATGACGGGCGAAGTCAGCCTGCGCGGGAACGCGATGCCGATCGGCGGGCTCAAGGAAAAACTGCTGGCGGCGCTGCGCGGAGGGATTACCAAAGTGCTGATCCCGCAGGAAAATGCCAAAGACCTGCCTGAGATACCGGACAACGTAAAAGACGGGCTGGAAATTATCCCCGTCAGCCACGTGTCTGAGGTGTTGGAGCACGCGCTGGTCAGCAAGCCGGAAGCGATCGAATGGGATCAGGAAGCCGAAGAAGCAGCAGCAGCGGCCATTGCAGGCTCTTCCGATACCGGGGATGCGGCCACGGCACACTAACGTCGTTCCCGATTATTTGAGGCGCGGATCTGATGTGGATCTGCGCCTTATTCACGTTCTGTGACGGACCTTCAGGCATCCTCTTTAATGCCAGTTGGTGCAAATCCTTCGGCACGGCAGTCCACTCCGAAAAACTCTTGCAGCCTGCGGTTCCATTGAGTATCCCCCGGCGTGCGGGTAATTAGCTCAGTGGTAGAGCGCTTCGTTCACATCGAAGATGTCAGGAGTTCAAATCTCTTATCACCCACCATTTCATATCGCGTCTTATGTTCGAACGGCACGGGCAACGGCGCTTTGCGGGGCTTGAAGCGAGAGAGCGTCGGGCGTATTCGGCCATTGAATGAAAGCATCCGGAACAAAGCTATGGTCGATTTCCCACCGCTCTACATCCTGCGCCATGGGCAAACGCAGTGGAATGCAGAGCATCGGGTCCAGGGCCGCCTTGATTCTCCGCTGACGGATCTGGGCCGGAGCCAGGCGCTTGAGCAGAACCGTATCCTGCGGAGCCTTGATCTGACGGGTTTCCGGTTTCTGTCCAGCCCACAGGGGCGCGCTTTCCAGACGGCCGCGATTGCACTGGAAGGCCTCGCAATGCGGATCGATACCGACCCGCGCCTAGCAGAAATAACCGTCGGTGAGTATGAGGGGCGGCGGCGCTCTGAACTGCCGGGTGGAGCGGCAGCGGCAGAAAGCGAAGAAAGCGCGCTGCATCTCTATAACGCGGCACCCGGTGGGGAGGGCTTTGAGGGCCTGTACCATCGCTGTGACAGCTTTCTGAGCTCTCTGGATGGACCTTCTGTTCTGGTCACCCACGGCATGACATCGCGGATGCTGCGCCTGATCCTGCTGGGTCAGAGCGTCGACAGTATCGGCAGTCTGCCAGGCGGGCAGGGGGTCGTCTATCACCTTGCGGATGGCATTCAGCATCGCCTGACATTAGGGGCTTGAAGACCCGCTGCAGTTTGGCTAAACCCGCGCCATCGGGTCGTTAGCTCAGTTGGTAGAGCGCTTCGTTTACACCGAAGATGTCGGGAGTTCGAGCCTCTCACGACCCACCATATCCTCTGTTCCGACTCGAATATTCTGCTTATGCTGACCGGAGTCTGGTCCGGGTGGGGCCTGGCTCTTTACGCAGACGGTATGCTGGACACTGTGACAGCTGCAGTCTGCTGGTCAGTGTGAAAGGGGCGCGCGTTGTTTTGCGACAAGACTGGGAATGAAAATCCCGACCGGCAGCAGATCGCTGAATTTGATCTTGAGCTGGAAAGAATTCTGAATGATCTCAACGGCCTGCCTGAGCAGGAGCGGGGTGAGCGCGCCGTGATCATGGCGGCGCGTCTGATGGAATACGCAGCGTTCGAACTGGCGGGTCACGTCGATTGCGAACTGGTGGGCGAGATGGTTAACCTGTCTGCACGAATGAGCGGCCGCCGCCGGAAAGAGAGCACAACCCCTGTTTCAGGATCGGTTGTTCCGCTGTTTCCGCAAGCCAGATGATCTGAGTCTCTATCCCCCTCAGGTAGTGTCGTGTGCCGATTGTCGCGCTATGGTTGACAATTGTTACAATCCAGGCAAGTTTTGAGCATATAAATGCTCGGTTTCGCGATATTTTTGAGACCTCTGAAAAACGTGGAGAGAACACCCGCTCAGATCTGTTTGTGACAACCGGATATTTCGTGGTGCAAGGTAACAGGCTTCCGGAAACGGGCAAAGACCCGGGCAACGGACGCCGTGCAGTGTAAAGGCTGACACGATATGACCGAGCCGAAGGCAGAAATCTCCCCAAAGGTTGCGGACCTTCAGGCGTCTCTCAGTGCACTTGACGAAATGCCCGTTCATGAGCGGGTTCAGGTCGCAATGTTACTGGCCTCCTGTTATCTGGAATACGCGGCGTTTGAAATGGCGCTTGATCAGGGCGCCGAGGATGTATCCGAAATCATTCACATGGCCGCGCGTCTTGATATGGCCTCGCGGCGCGTGTCAGATCGCGCCGCTTTCGCCAAGGCCGCACAGAACCTGCGCAAAATGTGACAGAACCAGTCATTGATCACTGTCCCTGACGGTTTATTGTTCATCAGGCAATCAATTCGGAGGCGATGATGAGCTGGAACCCTGCACTCGACCCCGACTGCCCTGTCGGAGACGCTGTGGACTCGATTGAAACGGTGATCGTTCCGCGTGCGCGCGATCTTGGTGGATTTGAGGTGCGCCGTGCCCTGCCAGCCCCAAAGCGCCAGATGGTTGGTCCGTTCATATTCTTTGATCAGATGGGTCCGGCAGAATTTCTGACGGGCAAGGGGATCGACGTTCGGCCACATCCGCACATCGGTCTTGCGACTGTGACGTACCTCTACAAGGGCAAGATTCACCATCGGGACAGCCTCGGGACGGATCAGTGGATCGAACCGGGGGCGGTAAACTGGATGGTGGCCGGGCACGGCATTACCCATTCGGAGCGCACAGACGGAGAGATCCGTAAAAACCCGCACAGTCTTTTCGGCATCCAGACATGGGTGGCGCTGCCTGAGGAGGCAGAGGACAATGCCGCCGCCTTTGAGCATGCGCCAAAAGATACGCTGCCGTTTCTGCAAGGTGAGGGCAAAGAGGTACGTCTGATTCTGGGCACAGCATGGGGTGAGACTGCGCCTGTCAGCACATTCTCGGAGATTTTCTATGCAGACGCTGTACTGGAAGCGGGGGCGAAAATTCCACTTCCCGATAATCACGAAGACCGCGGTGTCTATGTGGTGGGCGGCAGTATCAGCGTGGGGGGCGAGACCTATGATGCCGGACAGATGATGGTCTTTCGCCCCGGGGACAACCTGTCCCTCACAGCAGGTGCGCAGGGTGCGCGGCTGATGATGCTTGGCGGTGCGACGCTGAACGGGCCACGGCACATCTGGTGGAACTTTGTCGCCTCCTCCCGGGATCGTATTGATGCGGCCAAGGAAGCATGGCGTGCCGGGGACTGGGCGCATGGTCGTTTTCAGTTACCGCCGGGGGATGACGACGAGTTTATCCCGCTGCCTGACTGACCGCGCAGGAAAAAACGGGCCATCGGGAGTAAAATTCAAATTTCTTGTGAAAGCCCGCTTGACGAGACCGGGAGGGCGCAATATCAGGACGGAACGCTTCGCAAGGGGCGTGCAGTGGGCGGTTGTAGCTCAGTTGGTTAGAGTACCGGCCTGTCACGCCGGGGGTCGCGGGTTCGAGCCCCGTCAACCGCGCCACCGCTGCATAAAAGGCCTCCGGAGACGGGGGCCTTTTGCGTTTTCATCCGCCGGTTTCGGTTGATCTGGCTGCAGGTCTGGCAAATGCGCGATTACCTTTGGTTTGCGTGCGCTGCTCTGGCAGAAAGTAAGCGTTCTGGACGCTGACGAGTATTTCTTAGCCGCTTCTTTGAGCTGCGTCCCGAAGGCTCAAGCGCCTGGACAAACATCCGAGATATCAAACTGATTTTCCCGCGTCGGATCGAAGAAGGTTCCCGCAAAGACGTGGTATCAACACACATTGAAACGCTTCCTGCACTGCGCATCCTGCGTCGTCAGCAAACGTCCTGCCGCTCCAGAAAACCGAGCAGCTCCTGTGTGGTCTGCTCCGGGTACTGGTCGACAAAAAAGTGTCCACCGGGGACAGCTCGATGGGACATATCGCTCAGTCTGTCCTGCCACGTCGAGGGGATGTCATAGGCTTTTGCCATTGCGCCGTCTGCGCCATAGAGAACGAGCGCAGGGCAATCGACCCGCCGCTCCAGATCTGCGGCATCAAGGTCGAAATCAACCTGCAGAGCCGCGCGGTAGTCGGCACACATGCCGCGAATGGCCTCCGGGTCGCGCCACGCGGCTCTGTATGCTGTCAGGGCTTCCGGATCAAAGTCAGACAAATGCGCTGCCCCCCATCCCAGCAGACAACTTTCAAAATAGGCGTCGGGGTCATGTGCGATCATTGTCTCGGGGAAAGGCGCGGGTTGTGCCAGGAAAAACCAGTGGTAGTAAGCGGCTGCAACCTGCCGCGTTAGCTCATCCAGCAACAGATGCGTGGGCACGATATCCATAACGGTCAGCGTGCGCACAAGCTCCGGCGCGTCCAGCGCCAGACGGTGTGCGACACGTCCACCCCGGTCGTGCCCGACCACATGAACCTCTGTCTCGCCGAAATGCCGCATCAGCGCGCGCTGATCTGCAGCCATATGCCGGAATGAATAGGGGGCTGTTCCGGGCGGTTTGCCGCTCGCGCCATATCCCCGCAGGTCAGGCGCATAAACTGTATGGTTTTTCGCCAGAAAAGGCGCCACCGCATGCCACATGGCATGTGTCTGCGGAAAACCGTGCAGCAACAGCACAGGAGGACCTGCGCCACCGTGCGTTACACGCACCTGCAGCCCGTCGCAGTCGACCATTTCTGTCGTGAAGCCCTCAAACATGGTCACTCACGTCAGGGCGGCGAGGATGCGCGCCCAGCTTCGTGTGCCCTTGTGAAAGCTTTCCAGATCGTATTTTTCATTCGGTGAATGCAACGCATCGTCGTCCTTGCCAAACCCGATCAGCATCGGGGTCGTGCCGAGGATTTCCTGGAAATGCCCTGCGATTGGGATTGAGCCGCCGCAGCCCACATAGGCCGCCGGCACCTGCCACTCATCTGTCAGAGCCTGGCGTGCGGCCTCAAAGGCCGGATCGCTGGTTTCAGTCTGCGACGCGCCGCTGGCACCATGCCCGCCAAAGCTGACCTTGCAGTCGGGGGGCAGCATGTCGCGCACCATAGCGCGGAAGTTTTCGCGGATGGCCAGCGGATCCTGGGTACCAACAAGGCGGAAACTTATCTTGGCATGCGCCTGGGACGGCAGCACGGTTTTAAAACCGTCGCCCGTGTAGCCCCCCCAGATACCGTTGACCTCGCAGGTCGGGCGCGACCAGATCATTTCAAGCGGGGTGCGGTCCTGTTCACCGGCAGGCTCTGACAGGCCGACATCACCCAGAAACGCGGCATGATCAAAGGCCAGGCCCTGCCACTGCGCTTCCAGCTCGTCCGAAAGCTCTGGCACCCCGTCATAGAAACCAGGCACCGTGATCCGCCCGGTATCGTCATGCAGAGCCGCAATGATTTTCGACAAAACCCGGACGGGGTTCATAGCCACGCCCCCATACATGCCAGAGTGCAGATCGAGGTCCGGTCCCGTAATTGTGATCTCCTCTCCCAGAAGACCACGCAGCATTGTCACGATGGCAGGCGTGCGGCTTTCAAACAGACCGGTATCGCAGATCATGGCAAGATCAGATTTCAGCTCGTCCGCGTTTTCCTGCATGAAAGGGACAAGAGACGGCGACCCGCTTTCCTCTTCGCCTTCGAGGAAAAACGTTATGCGGCAGGGCAGGGAGCCTTCTTCTGCGATCCAGGCACGGCAGGCCTCGATAAAGGTCATCAGCTGGCCTTTGTCATCAGAGGAGCCACGTCCCCGGATCACAGTGCCCTTTGGCGTCTCCTCAAGCTGCGGATCAAAAGGGTCATTGTGCCAAAGCTCAATCGGATCAACGGGTTGTACGTCATAATGACCATAAAAAAGCAGATGAGGGCCGGGCCCGTCCACATGCCCTACAACCATCGGATGGCCGGGGGTCGCACGCTTTTCGGTCTTGATGCCTAGGCTGTTCAGCTCGGAAACCAGCCAGTCTGCGGCTTTGTCACAATGTCCGGCATAGGCCGGATCGGTGGAAATCGACGGGATCCTGAGCAGTGCGCGCAGCCGCTCCACCGCCTCTGGCATGTCAGTATCAATACGGGCAAGAACGGTTTCCAGCGACATCATGGGACTCCTGTTTCCGGGTTGCTCAAAGGTATCAGCGTCCGCGTCCGTGTCCAGCACCGCAACCCGGAAACCATCCCCGGACTGCGACATGGTGTGCGCCCGCAGGATATTGATCCCGCGCGCCGCAATCTGTAACTGTTCAGGGAAAGATGCGGGTGAAACACGCCCGAAGGCCAAGGAGACCGCCCTGGTGGACTATAACGACCAACTGGATCAGGCAATTGCCCGTCTGCATGATGAAGGCCGGTACCGGACTTTTATCGATATTGAACGCAGCAACGGACAATTCCCGCATGCGGTCCGTACCCGCCCGGACGGAACACAGCAGAACATCACCGTCTGGTGCGGCAACGACTATCTGGGCATGGGCCAGCATCCTGTTGTTCTGGAAGCCATGCACGAAGCGCTGGACGCCACCGGCGCCGGGTCCGGTGGGACGCGCAATATCTCGGGCACAACGGTTTATCACAAACGTCTTGAGGCCGAACTGGCGGATCTGCACGGCAAAGAAGCGGCATTGCTGTTTACTTCTGCCTACATCGCAAATGACGCGACGCTGTCTACGCTGCCCAGACTTTTTCCGGGGCTGATCATCTATTCTGATGCGCTCAACCACGCGTCGATGATCGAAGGTGTGCGGCGTAACGGCGGTGCCAAGCGGATTTTCAGGCACAATGACGTGGAACATCTGCGCGAACTGATGGCTGCAGATGATCCGGCGGCGCCCAAGGTGATCGCCTTTGAATCCATTTATTCCATGGACGGCGATTTCGGCCCGATTGAAGCGCTCTGTGATCTTGCTGATGAGTTTGGTGCCCTGACCTATATTGATGAAGTGCATGCGGTGGGCATGTATGGTCCGCGCGGCGCGGGCGTGGCGGAACGGGACCGTCTGATGCATCGTCTGGACATCATCAATGGCACGCTTGCCAAGGCCTATGGTGTGATGGGCGGATATATCGCTGCGTCGGAAAAAATGTGCGATGCAATAAGGTCTTACGCGCCGGGCTTCATCTTTACGACCTCCTTGCCGCCAGCGGTTGCCGCGGGTGCTGCGGCGTCTGTTGCCTTTCTGAAACGGTCGCCCGAGCTGCGCGAGGCGCACCAGACACAGGCACGAATTCTCAAGATGCGTCTCAAGGGGCTTGGCCTGCCGATTATCGACAACGGAAGCCACATCGTTCCGGTGATGGTTGGCGATCCCGTGCACACCAAAATGCTCAGCGATATGCTGCTCGACGAGCATGGAATTTACGTACAGCCGATCAATTTCCCCACCGTTCCGCGTGGGACGGAGCGGTTGCGTTTTACGCCGTCTCCTGTACACGGAGCCCCGGAAATGGACGCGCTTGTGCGGGCGATGGACGGACTTTGGTCACATTGTGCGCTAAATCGTGCCGAAGATGCCGGGTAGGCTGGAGCCTGATGTAATTGAATTTGGCTTGTGTTAACTTGGTTTAAATAACAAACCGGATACGAATCATGGGGCGATTCTTAATTCGGCGCAGGCGTCAGGCAGTAACGGGGAAGACGGGGCAGTCTTATGATTGGGCGTAAGCACTCAAAGAGTGTTGAGGAAGTGGTCGAGCGCAAGGCGTTCGATGACTTTGAGTTGCGCCTTGGCGACATCATGCGCGGCGAGCGCGCCACCATGGGCAAATCCCTGCTGGACGTTCAGCGCGAGCTCAGAATCAAAGCATCTTACATCGCTGCAATCGAAGATTGCGATCCGGAGGCGTTTGACACGCCCGGATTTATCGCGGGATATGTGCGCAGTTATGCCCGCTACCTGGGTATGAATGCCGACGAAGTATTTGATACCTTTTGCGAGGAAAGCGGGTTTTCCGTTGCGCATGGCATGTCGGCTGCGGCCTCTGTCGTTCGCAAAGAAACGCGCCAGAACAAAGCGGCACGGGTCTATGACGGCGACATCTTCAGCAAACCGGGGACGCCATTTGTACCGGCTGGAGAAAGCTTTTTGTCCCGGATCGAACCGGGAGCAATCGGCTCCTCTCTGGTTCTTCTGGCACTGATTGGTGGGATTGGCTTTGGTGGCTGGTCGGTATTGCAGGAAGTGCAGCGCGTACAGGTTGCCCCGGTAGATCAAACGCCGGTCGTCCTCTCTGATCTTGATCCGCTTGACGGTGTGCTTACGGCGGGCGCGGAAGGTGCTGGCGAAACGGCTCTGCCAGCGGGAATGGATCAGCCGCGTGCTGATGCGCTTGAGCGTCTTTACCGGCCCCAGACACTGGATGTACCTGTACTGGTGGCACGCGACGCACCGATTTCAACAATTGATCCCCGGTCCATCGGCAACTTCGCTGAACCCGCGCGACCCGAGCAGGTTGAGGATCGCGTTTTTGCCTCCATTGATACGGCAATCACGGACAGCATTGCAGAATTCCCGGTGCCGCAGGTCTCGAAAGATCCTGGCCCCGCGCTGCGCATGATCGCGGTACGGCCCTCCTGGGTCCGGGTCCGGGCCGCTGATGGCAGCGTTATTTTCGAGACGATCATGGAGCCGGGAGATACCTGGGACGCGCCGAAAAGTGAGAACCCGCCGGTGTTGCGCACGGGTGAGAGCGGCGCAATCTATTTTGCCCTGAACGGTGAATATTACGGCCCCGTCGGCGAAACAGGCGTGGTTACGTCCAATCTGGCGCTTGATGTGGACACACTCAAAGCAGCCTACAGCATTGCCGATCTTTCAGCGGATGAGGCTCTGGCGACCACCGTTGTTGAACTTCAGACGCCTGTTGAAGCCGTCGGCGAATAATCCTTTCAGGAAATCAAGACGACCCATTGCGGCCCGGACCCGGCCTGTCTATTTTGTCTGACAGATGCAATTCCCGGGGGCCCCGCATGTCGATCAACCACGTTCGTCCATGGCGTAATATCTATCGCCGCACGTCGCGACAGATCATGGTGGGGAATGTGCCGGTCGGGGGCGACGCACCGATCACCGTTCAGACCATGACCAACACTCTCACAACGGATGTTGCCGCGACGATTGCGCAGATCAATGCCGCAACCGAGGCAGGTGCCGACATTGTCAGGGTGTCAGTCCCGGATGAAGCTTCGTCCAAAGCGCTGCGGGAAATTGTACCCGAAGTTGAGGTGCCGATCGTTGCCGACATCCATTTCCACTACAAACGCGGCATAGAGGCGGCAGAAGCGGGCGCTGCCTGTCTGCGCATCAATCCCGGCAACATCGGCGATGAAAAGCGGGTCAGGGAAGTCATCAAAGCCGCGCGGGATCACAACTGTTCGATCCGCATCGGTGTAAATGCTGGCAGCCTGGAAAAACATCTGCTGGATAAATACGGCGAACCCTGTCCGGACGCGATGGTGGAAAGCGGCCTCGACCATATTAAAATTCTGCAGGATAACGACTTTCACGAGTTCAAAATCAGCTGCAAAGCGTCGGACGTTTTCATGGCGGCGGCGGCGTATCAGCAACTGGCCGAAGCAACGGATGCACCGATCCACCTTGGGATTACGGAGGCAGGTGGCCTGGTGTCTGGCACCATCAAATCCGCCATTGGTCTGAGCAACCTGCTTTGGATGGGCATCGGTGATACAATCCGCGTCAGTCTTTCCGCTGATCCGGTCGAAGAAGTCAAAGTCGGCTATGAGATTCTGAAGTCACTGGGCCTTCGGCATCGCGGTGTGAATATCATCAGCTGCCCCAGTTGCGCCCGTCAGGGATTTGACGTGATCAAAACCGTGGAAACACTGGAAAAGCGCCTGGAACATATCAAGACGCCGATGAGCCTGAGCATCATTGGATGTGTGGTCAACGGACCGGGCGAGGCTCTGATGACGGACGTTGGTTTCACGGGGGGCGGCGCAGGATCAGGCATGGTGTATCTGGCGGGCCAGCAAAGCCACAAGCTGAGCAATGACCAGATGGTGGAGCACATTGTCGAACAGGTCGAGAAAAAGGCGGCCGAGTTGGATGCGGCCGCCCTGGCAGATGCTGCGGAGTAATCCGGCAATCAGCTGCGTTTGTCTTCGATGATATCCTGAAGCTGATCAAACGGCACATAACCGCGTAGCAGTTCGTCCTGCAGAACAAAGGTTGGTGTGCCGGTAATCTGCAGTTGCTGGGCCAGAGCGCGTGTGGCGCGGATCCGGTCGGTGACTTCCTCGTCGTTCATCCGCGCTTCAATCGTGTCAGAATCCAGATCAAAGGTGCCCGCCAGACGGCGCAGACTTGCGAGCGTGATATCGCCGTTGAACGACATCAGTGCATCATGAACTGATTTATAGGCCTCATCACCGCTGACCAGCTGGGTCGCAATCGCGAAACGTGACGCCAGAACGGACTGCTCGCCAAGGATCGGGAACTCCTTGACAACAAAGCGGATATTGTCATCCGCCTGCAGCAGTTTCTCGACTTCGCCGAATGCACGTTTACAATAGCCGCACCGGTAATCCATGAATTCGACCAGGACGATATCCCCTTCGGGATTGCCGCCGACGAACGAAAATCCGTCGTCAAACAAGGCCGCGGCATTGTCCGCTACAAGCGTCAGGTCGGCCTGGGCCTGAGCGTCCGCCTGGCGCGCTTCCAGTGCCCGCACCGCCTCCATGATCACCTCGGGGTTTTCCATCAGAAAGGCGCGGACCTGATCGCCGAATGCCGCGCGTTCGGTGTCGCTCATCTCGTTGAGATCCAGAGCATGCGCAGAGGTGGCCATCAGTGAACCGGCAAACAGGGCCGGAAGAATAAAGGTTTTCAACATCAAACTATCTCCGTTTAGCAGCGCGTTCCGCCGCATTCAGTACATCTTCTGCGCGTTGTCGGGGGCCGGAGCCCGCGGGCAATAACCCGACCGCACGTTTGGCGTGAATTTCGGCATCTTTCAACCGGCCACTCAGAGCATATCGTTCTGCCGTCACCAGAGCTGCCATACCCTGCTGGCCATTGCGGGCATAGGCCACAGACAGATCGCGCAGCATGGAGCCGTCGCGGAAGTCAATTGTCCGGGCTTTCTCCAGTATCCGGCGCGCGCCGCTGATGTCATCCTGTACCAGCAGCGCCCGCCCGTAACCCGACAGGATCAGTGCGTCGTTGGGCGCAAGATTGACGGCTCGGGCATAGGCGGCTGTTGCCGCTTTGAAGTTGCGGGTTTCAAACAGGATCTGCCCGCGCTGTTCGTGCAGAAAGGGGTCGCCGGGGCGTTGTGCAATGGCGCTGTCGATGGCTTTCAGCGCCTGTTTGGTGCGCGATTGTCTGTGCTCGGCCACAGCTTCGCGTAAAAGCCGGACATCCGGATAGGGCGTGTCTTTCAGGCGGCGCAACGTCCATTTGGGCGCGCGTGTATAAGCGCTCAGCTTGCCTTTGACCCGTTCAAACCAATAGGCGGCAGTCGGGTCGTCCTGTTCCCCGGTGCTGTAGGCTGCCACAAATCCTTCAACAGCGCGTAACCTGTCGCGGGACAGCGGGTGGCTGCGCAGATAGGGGTCCTGGCGGCTTTCGGACAGAATTTCCTGACCACTGAAAATCTCCAGCACTTCGGACATGCCCGACGGGCGAATACCTGCTGATCTGAGAAAACGGATGCCTGACTGGTCGGCAGAGGCTTCTTCGGCCCGGGTGTGTTTGAAAAACCGGGCCTGGGCCGAGGCCTGGGTGCCAATCGCAATGCCCCCTGCAGCAGCCCCCCCGCCAGAGGCTGCGGCGACAGCGGCCAGTGCAAGGCCCAGCCCGGTGGCAGTGCGGGCGCTGGCCAGGTTGCCCATGCGGCGGACAAGATGCCCGTTGGCGATATGCGCGGCTTCATGCGCCAGCACAGCCTGCAACATGGGCGCGTTGTTCATGCGGTTGATCAGGCCGTAATGCACAAAGATCGCATCGTTTCCGATCACGAATGCGTTCAGCGAACTGCTGTTTACGACCAGGATTTTCACCCGGTTGGGGTTCAGACCTGCAGCGCTCAGCACCGGTGCGGCCAGCTGTTTCAACCCGTATTCGATATCGGAATCGCGCAACAGACCCTGTGCCACAGCAGGCGCTGCCGACAGCCACAGGGCCATCAGCGGGATTGACGCCAGCCGGAATACGCGTTGAAAGATCATGCACACAGTAAGGAGTGATTACATGCGGGTTTCAAGGCGTTCTTCCGTTAATCCTTTTATTGTGATGGATGTGATGGAGGCTGCCCGCCGGGCAGAAGAAGCAGGTCGGCGGATAATCCACATGGAAGTCGGCCAGCCTGGCACCGGCGCACCGGCTGCGGCCACAGCCGCACTTGGCAAAGCCATGCAGGAAGGCCCTTTGGGCTATACCGTGGCACTCGGCCTGCCTGCGCTGCGCAGCCGGATCGCCCGGATGTATGGAGAGTGGTACGATGTAGATCTCGATCCCGGACGTGTTGTCATAACGCCAGGGTCGTCAGGCGGGTTTTTGCTGGCCTTTACCGCGCTTTTTGACACAGGGGACCGTGTGGGCATCGGCGCGCCGGGATATCCCAGTTATCGCCAGATCCTGCGCGCACTGGATCTGCAACCGGTTGATCTGGAAACAGACCCGGCAAATCGCCTGCAGCCGGTGCCGGGGGATTTTGCGCAGCTCGATCTGGCGGGGCTGATGGTGGCGTCACCGGCAAACCCGACGGGCACGATGCTGGACCGCGCAGCCATGCAGGCTCTGATTTCCGCAACTTCAGAGCAGGGTGCGTCGTTTATTTCGGACGAAATTTATCACGGCACTGAATATGAGGCCAAAGCCGTCACTGCGCTTGAGATCACAGACGAGGCCTATGTGATCAATTCCTTCTCCAAGTATTTCTCTATGACAGGATGGCGTGTTGGCTGGATGGTCGTGCCCGAAGATCATGTCCGCGTCATTGAGCGGATCGCTCAGAACATGTTTATCTGCGCGCCCCATGCCAGCCAGATTGCAGCGCTCGCAGCGATGGACGCAGGTGAAGAACTGGAAGCCAATATGACGGTCTACAGAGCCAACCGTGCGCTGATGCTCGAAGGGCTGCCTGCGGCAGGTTTCACACGGATTGCGCCGCCTGACGGTGCATTCTACGTTTATGCCGACGTATCTGAGCTGACCCGGGACAGCCGGGCATTCGCTGCGGAAATCCTCGATCAGGCCGGGGTCGCCGTTACGCCGGGCCTCGATTTTGATCCGGTGCGCGGCGCACAGACCCTGCGGTTTTCCTATGCCCGCGCCACGGTAGATATCGCCGAAGGGCTGGAGCGACTGAAAACATTTATGCAGAACCGGTGAGGGGATTCCCTCTCCGCTGGCTCTGGGGTAGACTGCGCTTAAAACAGGCAGAGCACAGATGATCCGAGACCTTTTGGCCGCAGCGGCGCTGATCACAGCGCTGTCATTGCCCGCCGGTGCTGAACAACCGGCGATGCTTGTCCAGGCGGACAGTTATGTGCGCGATGGCTCGGGCGGGCGCACGTCGCTGTCGCTGGTCCTCAGCCGCGGGGTCCCTTTTCGTATTTTCACGCTCGATGATCCCGCGCGCCTCGCGATTGATTTTCGCGGACTAAATGCCGAGGGGCAGGTCTTCGCTGAGCTGGCCGGGCAAACAGAGGCATTCAGCGCAGTCCGTTACGGGGCATTTCGCCCGGGCTGGTCCCGAATGGTCGCCGATCTTACCGGACCTCTTCGGCCGGGTGAGACATCCATGAATATCGATGAAAATACCGGGCGCGCCACGCTTTCGATGCAGCTGGCGCCGGTTTCAGCCGAAGCTTTTGCAGCCAAAGCGGGGGCACCTGACAGCGCCCTCTGGCCAAAGCCACGGCAAAGCGCCGCAAACACGCCGATGTCGGATGACCGCTTTGTCGTGATGATTGATCCCGGGCACGGCGGGATCGACCCTGGGGCCGAGCGGGACGGGTTCTCGGAAAAGCAACTGATGCTGGAACTGGCCCGCGAACTGAGTGCTGCACTGCGCGCCAGCGGTATGGCGGAACCGGTTCTGACGCGTGATGCGGACATTTTTGTATCTTTGCAGCGCCGGGTGGCACTGGCCCATCAGGTCGGTGCGGATGTTATGCTGTCGCTGCATGCGGATGCGCTGAGCGAAGGAGGCGCGCGGGGCGCGACGGTCTATACTTTGTCCGAGACAGCGAGTGATAAAGCAACGGCGCTGCTGGCGACCCGCCACAACCGGTCGGATGCTCTTGCCGGTGCCGATCTGACAGGAGCGGATGACACGGTTACGGGTGTTCTGCTCGATCTTGCACGCCGTGAAACAGATCCGCGCAGCGACACACTGGCAGATGCGCTGATACAAGGGATGCGGAGAGCAGGCAGCCCGATGAACAGCCGCCCGCTGCGCGAGGCAGGATTTTCGGTGCTGAAATCAGCTGATGTTCCATCTGTTCTGATCGAGGTTGGATTTCTGTCCAGCCAGCGCGATCTGGACAACCTGCAGCGTCCGGAATGGCGTGCGCAGATTGTCGGCGGTATCGTTGACGGGCTTTTGTCCTGGCGTATCGCAGACGAGGCACGCCGCGACCTTTTGCGTCAGTAACACCTGCGCGTTTCTGCGCCCAGGGGCTTTTGACCATTGCGCGGGCTCCCTTTATAAAGACGCAGGCGCATCAGCCATCAAAAGTGAGTCTTCTCAGTGATCCGGTTTGTTCTGTCTTTTTTTGGCGGTATCTTCACCACAGTGACCATGGCCTTTGGCATGGTCGTGCTGACCGTCGGCGCGATCTTCTGGGTCTATGGCCGGGACCTGCCCAGCCATGAGAGCCTGGCACAGTATTCGCCGCCCACGATCAGCCGTATCTATTCCGGACAGGGGCAGATTATTGATGAGTTCGCAACCGAGCGGCGTTTGTTTGCGCCCGCCGAAACGATCCCGGATCTGGTAAAGCAGGCGTTCATCTCTGCCGAAGACAAGAATTTCTACGAGCACGACGGGTACGACCTGCGCGGCATTGCGGCGGCAGCGGTTGAGGCCGTGCGCTCACGCGGACAGGACGTGCGGGGCGCTTCCACGATCACGCAGCAGGTGATGAAAAACTTCCTGTTGTCCGGGGACCGCCGGGCGGAACGCAAGATCAAGGAAATTATTCTCGCGTCACGTTTAGAGGAAACGCTTTCCAAGGAAAAAATTCTCGAATTGTATCTCAACGAGATTTTCCTGGGTCAGAACTCCTATGGTGTCGCTGCCGCGTCCCAGACGTATTTCAACAAGCCGCTTTCCGATCTTGAGCCGCATGAAGCCGCCTTCCTCGCGTCCCTGCCCAAAGCGCCGAGTGACTATCACCCCGTTCGGCAGAAAGAACGCCTGCTTGCGCGGCGTAACTTTGTGCTGCGGGAAATGATGGAAAACGGGTATATCAGCGTCGCTGTGTACGATCAGGAACGCACGGCCCCGCTGCGGTCTGTTCAGAATGGTGATTTTGAAAGTTTCCGCTCGGTCCTGCCGCCGCGCGACTATTTTACCGACGAAATCCGCCGCCAGCTGAGCGAAGACTTTGGCGAGGGGGAATTTTTCACCGGTGGTCTGACCGTGCGCGCGACTATTGATCAGGAACTGCAGCCCGTCGCCGCAGAATCGCTGCGCCGCCAACTCGAGGAGTATGACCGCAAGCAGGGCATCTGGCGAGAGGCCACTGTCAAAATCGACGCCGGTCTTCTGACATCGGAAGCCGACTGGCGCGAAGCGCTCGGCGCGGCAGAGATTGCGCGGGATATCGAGCTGGACGGGCCCTGGTACCCGGCGGTTGTATTGTCGCTGGAGGGTGGCAATGCGCGGATCGGCATCGAAGGGGTTGAGGAAGATCCAGAAGGTCACTTTATTGCGGCCCGCGACGTCATATGGGCCCGCAAACGCAGCATTTCAGGAGAAACCGGCCCCAAGGCAGACGCAGCAAGCGACCTGGTGGCTGTGGGGGATGTGGTTCATGTCCGGGCGATCGTTTCGGACGAAGATGGCACATTTGTGCGGTGGTCTCTGCGCCAGGTCCCGCTGGTGCAGGGTGCTTTTGTTGCGATGGACGTAAACACCGGGCGCGTAATTTCGATGCAGGGCGGTTTTTCCTACCAGCAAAGCGTGTTCAACCGTGCCACGCAGGCCAAACGGCAGCCCGGCTCCAGCTTTAAACCCTTTGTCTATGCCTCCGCCCTGGACAGTGGGTATTCGCCGGCGACCATCGTGGTCGACGCACCGATTGAAATCGACACCCCCCAGGGTCTCTGGCGTCCGCGCAATGCCTCCAATGAATTCTACGGTCCAACGCCACTGCGCACGGGCATTGAGCGTTCGCGGAACCTGATGACCATTCGTCTGGCCCAGGAGGTCGGTATGAATGTGGTGGCGGATTACGCAGAGCGGTTCGGCGTTTATGACAACATGGGTCAGTTTCTCGCCAATGCGCTGGGATCGGAAGAAACCACGCTGTACCGGATGGTTGCGGCCTATGCGATGTTTGCCAACGGCGGCGAGCGTGTGCGGCCCACCCTGGTTGACCGTGTCCAGGACAGATACGGCAAAACCATTTATCGTCATGACGACCGTTACTGCTTTGACTGCGAGACACCGCAGCTGCAACCGGGCGTAGCACCCAAAGTGATTTCCAACCGCGAACGCGTGATGGACCCTGTGACCGCTTATCAGCTGACATCCATGATGCGCGGCGTGGTCGAACGGGGCACGGCGTCGCGCACCGTCAACCTGTCCGTGCCGACCGCGGGCAAGACGGGCACCACAAATGATGCCAAGGATGTATGGTTTGTTGGCTTTACCAGCAACATCGTGGCGGGGTGCTATATCGGATATGATCAGCCCAGCAGTCTGGGGCGCGGCGCATCCGGTGGCGGCATGTGCGGCCCTGTGTTCCAGCGCTTTATGGAGCAGGCGACACAAAAATATGGGGGTGGTGATTTTGAGATCCCGCCCGGCGGACGTTTCATCAAGATTGACCGTTTCACGGGAGCACGGCTGAACGATGACGCCCAGGGCGAAGCCGTGGTTGCGGAATATTTCCGCGCCGGTGAGGAGCCTGTTTTTGGCATCATGTTTGACGGTGGCTTTGCCATGGGGGCCGATCTGCCACTCTTTGATGAAGTGGGCCAGCGGCAGCAGGCCCAGCAGGTCACCACCTCGACAGGTGAGACAGTCACGGTGGGGCCAAACGCAGGTTTCGGCACACTCAGTTCAGGCGGGCTGTACTGAACCCGTGCAGGCACCGCTTGCCGCCGCCTGGGCGCTGGTCTATCAACAGTCAGAGTTTTCGCTGAGGCAGGATGACCATGCGCGCAGACGCACAGAACACCGTTGAAAAAATTAAGAAATCACTGGACCTTCTGGCCCAGCGGCTCGACGTGGAAACGGCCCCGCACCGGCTGGAGGAATTCAACGCGCGTGTTGAGGATCCGAACCTGTGGGACGACCCGGAAGCGGCACAAAAGCTGATGCGCGACCGCCAGATGCTGGTGGATGCGATGGAAACCTACGAGAGCATTCGACAGGACCTTGACGACAACGTCGAGCTGATTGAGCTGGGCGAAATGGAAGACGACGAGGAAGTTGTCTCTGATGCGGAAAATGCTCTTCAGTCTCTTGCAGAGAAAGCCGCCCAAAAAGAGCTGGAAGCGCTTCTGGATGGTGAAGCGGATGGCAATGATACCTTTCTGGAGATCAACGCGGGCGCCGGCGGCACGGAAAGCTGCGACTGGGCAAATATGCTGGCGCGGATGTATGTCCGCTGGGCCGAAAAGAAGGGCTACAAGGTCGAGCTGCAATCCGAGAGTGCCGGAGAAGAGGCGGGCATTAAATCGGCCACCTACAAAATCAGCGGCGTGAACGCCTATGGCTGGCTGAAATCTGAGAGTGGCGTGCACCGTCTGGTCAGAATTTCACCCTACGATTCCGCCGCGAAACGGCACACGTCTTTCAGTTCGGTCTGGGTCTATCCGGTGGTCGATGACAATATCGATATCGAAGTGAACCCGGCAGATATCCGCATCGACACCTACCGGTCCTCCGGTGCGGGTGGTCAGCACGTGAACACCACGGATTCCGCCGTGCGGATCACCCACCACCCCACAGGGATCGTGGTGACCAGCTCGGAAAAGTCGCAACACCAGAACCGCGATATTGCCATGAAGGCCCTGAAATCCCGGCTCTATCAGCTGGAGCTGGACCGCCGGAATGCCGCGATCAACGAGGCGCATGAGAACAAGGGCGATGCGGGCTGGGGCAACCAGATCCGGTCTTATGTTCTGCAGCCCTATCAGATGGTCAAAGATCTGCGGACCAGTTTCGAGACATCTGACACCAAAGGTGTGCTGGATGGAGACCTGGATGGCCTGATGGCTGCGACGCTGGCGCTGGATGTTTCCGGTAAATCCCGGGCAGAAGCCCAGGGCGGCTGACAGGGCAGGGAGGGCCTGCGCGTGACAAAGGACGTAATTTTCACGTCAGCGCTGGACCTGAGCGCGCAGCTGGCCACGGGCAGGCTCTCCGCGACCGATCTGATGCGGGCAACGCTTGACCGGATTGACCAGGTCAACGGCCAGGTCAATGCGATCGTGTCGTTGCGCGAGCGCGACGCGCTTATGTCTGACGCGCAACTGGCGGATCAGTCCCCGCGCCGGGGCTGGTTGCACGGCATTCCAATTGCCATCAAGGAGCTGGCGCACGCGCGGGGGTTGTCAGCGACCCGGTGTTCGCCGCTGTACAAAAATGAAATCGCTGTCGGGGATGATCTGTTTGTCGCCCGTATCCGGGCGGCCGGGGCGATCATTATCGGCAAAACCAATGCACCGGCATTCGGGCTGGGCAGTCACACCAGCAATCCGGTTTTTGGCGCGACCAGAAACCCCTATAACACCAACCGCTCGTCTGGCGGATCCTCTGGTGGGGCCGCGGCAGCGCTTGCCACGGGGATGCTCAGCGTCGCGGACGGATCTGACATGATGGGATCGCTGCGCAATCCGGCCGGGTGGAACAACGTTTACGGCATGCGGCCCACCTGGGGGCGCGTCCCGGACCCTGCGGATGCTGATGTGTTTTTCAACACATTTGCAACTGATGGCCCGATGGCCCGCACCCCCGGGGATCTGGCCGCTCTGCTGGACACGATGTCCGGGTCTGACCCGCGGGTGCCCGGGGCACGGATAGCAGATCCAACCCTGCCTGGCATCGACTGCCTGGGTGGAAACCCGCGTGTTGGCTGGCTGGGCAACTGGGACGGAGCGCTGCCGATGGCGCCTGGTGTGCTGGAGACATGCGAGGCGGCGCTTGGCGAGATGCAACAGATGGGCTGGACGGTCGAAAACCTCAGCGCGCCCTTTTCTGCCGACAGGATCTGGGACAGCTGGACGCGACTGCGCGCCTGGACTGTCGCAATGCGGTATCAGAACGACTATGAGGATGCCGCGCGTCGGCAACAGCTCAATCCGCAGATGCTGTTTGAAATCGAATCCGGCCTGGGGCAGACGGGCAGGGACATTCACGCAGCAAGTCTCGCCCGGTCTGACTGGTTTCGCTCTGCGATACAGCTTTTTGACCATTTTGACGTTCTGGCCCTGCCAACGGCACAAGTCTGGCCCTTTGATGTGGACCTCGACTGGCCACGCGCCATTGGCGGCACGCAGATGGATACGTATCATCGCTGGATGCAGGTGGTCGTCCCGGCCAGTCTGATTGGTCTGCCCGCTATCAGCGTTCCGGCAGGTTTCGGGGCGGACGGGTTGCCCATGGGGCTACAACTGATTGGCCGACCTGACAGTGATGCGCATCTGTTGCAAATCGCCCAGAGCTGGCATCTGGAAACAGACTGGCCCGGACGCAGACCGGCTATGGTATAACAGAGCACCCGGACAAAACGGAGAAGCGAGAGATGACCGTTTCCGCAGCACAGGAAATGAAAATGGGCGCTCCTGCGCTCAGAACCGCAACCTTTGGTGATATCCGTGCCGCGTTGTCAGCAGGTCTGCGGGATTTTGGCCGGCACCCATTTTATGGGCTCATCTTCGGCGGCTTTTACGTGCTGGCAGGCTGGGCAATGACGCTGATCACCCTGCAAACCGGCCACACATTCTGGCTGGTTCTTGCCGCCATCGGGTTTCCGTTACTGGGCCCTTTTGCTGCCGTCGGGCTTTATGAGATTTCGCGGCGGCTGGAAAAGGAGCTGCCAGTAACACCCGGGTCGGTCTTTGGTGTCATATGGCAGCAGCGCCTGCGGCAGCTTCCCTCGCTCTGCACCATGATGGTTGTGATATTTCTGTTTTGGTTCTTTCTGGGCCACATGATCTTTGCGCTCTTTCTGGGGCTTGCAACGATGACAAACATATCAAGCTCTTACGAGGTGTTTCTTACCCTGAACGGTCTGCTGATGCTGCTGGTGGGCACCGGGGTGGGAGCCGTTTTTGCGATGCTGATTTTTTCGATTGCTGTGATCGGACTGCCCATGCTGCTGGACCGTGAAGTTGATTTCATCACGGCGATGATCAACAGCTTCCAAACCGTCAGCCGCGCGCCCATTGTTATGATCGCCTGGGCCATTGTGATCGCGGGGCTGACGTTCGCGGCTCTGGTCCCGTGGTTTCTGGGGCTGCTCGTCGTGCTGCCCGTGCTGGGGCACGCATCCTGGCATCTCTACCGTCAGCTCTCGTCAGAGGCGTGACGAGGGGTCTCCCGCCCCATTTCCACCAGCCGTCGGCGCAGATCGTCCGCATCCGGGTGACCGGCCTCCAGCGCAAACACATAGGCATGTGTCAGGAAAAATGCGGCAGCATCTGCCGTTTCGGCACTATCCGCCGCTGTTGTGTAGAGTGCAACGAGAGCCTTTTTGTCACCCCGCTCGTGCGCTGCGATCAACCGCGCGTCCAGAGATTTCATTCCGCAGCGTTTGTATGCGCGCGGGATGCCTGCAGCCTGCCAGCGACCCAATCGTGAAACAGGTGGGTCGGGCTGTCCATCACCGGTGAAAACCGCCCGCCGTCAAACGACACAGCGTGACGGCCGCGCTGCATGCCCTCTACGACAAAAACGTCCTCTGCAAAAACGGTTTTCCACAGCTCTGCATTGCTCTGCCGCAGCTTTTCGGAAGTGTCTGCGGTGGCATAATAGAGATGCACATGCTCGAGGGTGCGCTCCGGTCCGTCGGGTTGCAGAATGATCGCAAAGGTGTGGTCCCGGTGGACGCCCAGCAAGACGTTGGGAAAGGCCGTGATGTATTCCGCCGCCGTATCCCATTTACTGCTCAGGCCGTCAAAATCGGGGAAAACCTCTCCGTTCTCACCTTTCAGCTGCCGGTACACCAGAGTGCCCTGACCCGAATATTGCTCTTTTTCTTCAATGTGATAATGATCTTCGAGGCGCGAATAGCTGTTCAGGCCGGGATGTACCCAGGGCAGATGATAGCTTTCGCAATAGTTTTCCACCGCCAGTTTCCAGTTGCAGTTCACCTCGAGGGTGAAACGGCTTTGCGACCCCCCGTGGTGCAGTGGCACATCGAATTCCTGCCAGCGTTCCAGCAGCGCTGCGTTGGCGGTTTCAAAGTCGGGAGCGGTGCCGGACACATTGATCCAGACCACGTCCATCCAGATATGACTGCGGACCTCGATCAAGCCAAGCAGGTCCCGGTCAATACCTTCGTGTGCGTTCTGCCCGGGCCCGCCCACATGCGGTGTACTGATCAGCCTGCCGTCGGTGGCGTAACACCAGCTGTGATAGGGACAGCGGATCGCCCCTTCGATTTTGCGGGGCTCTTCGACGAGGATCATACCGCGGTGACGGCAGATGTTCTGAAAGACACGGACCATTCCCTTGCGGTCCCGGACCAGCAGCAGCGGCATGCCCAGAAACGTGATTGGCACCGCATCGCCTGCGACGGGCACATCGGCGGCCACCGCAAGACCAGACCAGGTGTCAAACAGAAGCGCTTGTTTTTCCTCGGTAAACACGCTGGCATCAGTGTAATGGGCGTTCGGCAGACCATTTGCTTCAGAGATGGGCAGGCGAACGGCCGACAGGTCGGTAACGGTGTGGTCCATGGCAAAAATCCTCAGCGTGATGCGCCGAGGTTAGTGAAGCGTCGCTTTCGCGCCAGCGCCATTGCGACCTGAGTTTTCCGCTGGCGACATTGCGCGAAGGCCTATCGAAAGGGATCTTCCGGCTGGAGCAACCGTTGATGAAACGGAGGCAGGCTCTCAAAGCTGCAAAAACCGGCCGTTCTGGCAACGAGCATCACCTCCGGCCAGTCCACGCCGATATGCTCGTACACCAGGCGGGTCATCCGGTTGCTGGCAGAGTTCTCCCGCACAGTCCGGGCAACATAGCCTACCCAGAAATTATTCTGAAAAGAGGTCACCCGCGTCAGATAGTTAAAAGAGCCGGTCATCCCGTTGCGCCGCGTCACGATAGATCCGACACCATCTTCGAGACGCAGAACAAAGCCGCGGAATTCGCGCGCGCGCGCACTGGCCGGAATGCCCTGCATTGCGAGCGCCATTTTCGGCTCATACCCCCGCAGATAGGTATCGTTTCCAATGCGTTGCACAAAAGTCAGACCGCTGACAAACTCATCAGTCTTTACAAAACTCCGCCGGGAAAAGCGGTAAAATCCGTCGGGAAAGTTATCATCCGGTACGTGCCGGACAGCTTCACCCATGAATTCCTGCAGCCAGTGGCCCGCCGCCGTTGCGCCACTGGCAGAAATTTCTCCGACAGGTTCCAGCAACACGCGTGCGTCAACTCCGAAAAAATCACAAATGCGGGAAAGTACATCCGGGCGCGGAAAGCTCTCGCCGCTGAGGTACCTGTTGAATTGCGTCCGGTTGATACCCAGTTCCCGCGACAGCGCTGATATTGAAGGATACTCTGCCGCAAGTACGCGCAGATTTGCTCCAAACATGTTTCGAAGCTGAGCCGGACTTCTGGGTGTTGCAGACATAGTCGTCCTTCGGGTCGTTTCACTATGCGAAACATACGGTCGGAAAATTCGAACCATTTAACATGTTGACGCTGTTTCGCGTCAATATCTGTTCGTAACTGTGTCAACAGTAATCCAGCACGACACAAATTCCAAGCGTACGGTGCTGTTTTAATGATGGGCCAGAGCGTTAACTTATTGCTACCATAAGTTGGATAAAAAAATCATAGTAGGCGTCTTGATATGCTTGGGGTAGTACTTTGGAGCGATGCAGCGGACGGAAAAGCCGTCATCTGGTGTGAAGATCAGGGTGATCTGGCCTTCCTGAATTCGAAGGATCAGGTCTTGCAGGCGGAGCCGTTTTTCGACGCCGGGGACCTGGTACAGTTTGACATGGAAGTCCGGTCGTCTTTGCGCCGTGCGCACAATCCGCGTCTGGTCGTCGAAAACGCAGGTGCCAGCTTGCCGAACGCTTTGCTCAATTCCTCATCCGCCAGGCGGACGCGGAGCACGGGGCGCGTCATTCCCTTTGTCAATCGCGAGGACGAGACCGCGCGCAGCACGGCCGCTTGCCGGGCGGGCTGACCAGAGCTGCGCTTTTTAGTTTACTCGCCGCGTGACAGGGCCGCGACCCCGGTCCGGGCGACATCCGTCAGGCCCAGCGGACGCATCAGATCAGCAAAGGCGTCGATTTTTTCAGGCGCGCCTGTAATCTCGAAAACGAAACTTTCCAGCGTGCTGTCCACGACATTGGCGCGGAAAATATCCGCCAGGCGCAGGGCTTCGACGCGTTTGTCACCTGTACCGGCCACTTTGAACATGGCCAGTTCGCGCTCGACGCTTGCGCCTTCGACCGTCAGGTCGTGCACGTCATGTACTGTGACGATCCGGCCCAGCTGCGCTTTAATCTGCTCGATCACCTGAGGCGTGCCGGAGGTCACAATCGTGATCCGCGACAAATGCCCGGTGTGGTCCACCTCGGCGACTGTCAGACTGTCGATGTTGTAGCCACGGCCCGAGAAGAGGCCGATGACGCGGGCCAGAACGCCCGGTTCGTTTTCTACCAGCACGGCCAGAGTGTGCCGTTCAACCACATCCGAAAACGTGGGCCGCAGGTTGTAAGCGGAATGGCTGGTAGCGCCTTTTTTGATTTTCAGTGCTGACATTTCTCTGGCCTTTCAATTGGGTAGGATGTGCGCCGGCACAGAAACAGGCCGGCGCGCTGATCCGGCGCTTACACCATCACCGCGCCATCGGCTTTGATCACGCCCTGAGTTTCCGCTTCACCCAGCAGCATCTCGTTGTGTGCTTTACCCGACGGGATCATCGGGAAACAGTTCTCGTGTTTCTCCACCAGGCAGTCAAAAATCACCGGGCCGTCGTGGTTGATCATCTCCATTATGGCATCATCAAGATCATCGGGATCGGAACAGATGATCCCCTTGGCACCAAAAGCTTCAGCCAGTTTCACAAAATCGGGCAGGGCCTCGGACCAGCTTTGTGAGTAACGCTCGCCATGCAGCAGTTCCTGCCACTGGCGCACCATGCCCAGCCGCTCGTTGTTCAGAATAAACTGTTTGACGGGCAGGCGGTATTGTACGGCGGTGCCCATCTCCTGCATATTCATCAGCCATGAGGCCTCGCCCGCGACGTTGATCACCAGCGCATCTTGGTGCGCCATCTGCACGCCGATCGATGCAGGGAACCCGTAGCCCATTGTGCCCAGACCGCCGGACGTCATCCAGCGGTTGGGATCCTCGAACCCCAGATACTGCGCCGCCCACATCTGGTGCTGACCCACTTCGGTACAGATATAGCGGTCGTGATCTTTGGTCAGGGCTTCAAGCCGGGACAGCGCATACTGCGGCTTGATCACTTTCCCCTTCTGAGTGAATTTGAGGCAGTCGACCTTTTTCCACTCCTCGATCTGTTTCCACCATTTCCCGACGGCTTCGGCATTGGTTTTACGGCCGCGCGACTTCCAGACCTTGAGGATGTCCTCAAGCACATGGCCCACGTCGCCGACAATGGGGATGTCCGTTTTGATCACTTTGTTGATGGACGATGGGTCGATATCCACATGCGCCTTGATCGATTTCGGGCTGAACGCATCCAGGCGCCCGGTGATCCGGTCGTCAAAACGCGCACCAATGTTGATCAGCAGGTCACAGTCGTGCATGGCCATATTGGCCTCGTAAAGTCCGTGCATGCCCAGCATGCCGACCCATTTCTCACCAGAGGCCGGGTAAGCACCAAGACCCATCAGGGTCGAAGTGATCGGAAACCCTGTTGCTTTGACCAGTTCACGCAGAAGCTGACTGGCTGCAGGGCCCGAATTGATCACACCGCCGCCGGTGTAGAAAATCGGTTTTTTGGCTTTTTCGATGGCCGCCACCAGTTCGGTGATCTCTTCCATGTCGCCTTTCAGGCGCGGCTGGTAATGAGAAACGGATGGTTTTGGTGGCTGGTACGTGCCCGTGGCAAACTGCACATCCTTTGGAATGTCTACCAGAACAGGACCGGGCCGGCCGCTGGTGCAGACATGAAACGCCTCGTGGATGACACCGGACAGGGCATCGGTCTCTTTCACCAGCCAGTTATGTTTGGTGCAGGGGCGGGTGATGCCCACGGTGTCCGCCTCCTGAAAGGCATCCGAGCCGATCATAAAGGTCGGCACCTGGCCGGTCAGAACGATGATCGGAATGGAATCCATCAGCGCATCGGTCAGGCCGGTCACGGCATTGGTGGCCCCGGGACCGGAGGTGACCAGTACAACGCCGGGTTTGCCCGTTGCGCGTGCATATCCTTCGGCTGCGTGAACCGCGCCTTGTTCGTGGCGGACCAGAATGTGACGGATCGCGTTCTGCTGAAAGACCTCGTCATAAATCGGTAGCACAGCACCTCCGGGATAACCAAAGACCGTGTCCACGCCCTGATCGATGAGGGCCTGCACAATCATTTTCGCTCCGGACATCTGCCGTGTCATATCTCTTCACTCCGTATCGGCCCGCCGGGGGCCTGTTGGCTGTTGCGCATAAAAAAGCCCCCGATCCTGGCGGGGGCGCATGGGTCAGACTATGGTCTGCCGTTACCGGCCCATGCGCTTGTTTCCTACAATGACGACTAGTGCGTTCATGCCAGACGGCTCCTTCATGCTGCGGGGACATTATGGTCGTGCGCAGGGGGCGTCAACACCCAAAGACAAAGAAAATATGTCTCCAGGAGGGAATTTTTGGTTATTTCCTTGCGTCAGGGCGGCCATCAGCGCAATGAACGTAAAATATCATGGCTCTGACAGGCGCTTTGGCCTTACTCCACACCGATTTCTTTGATATCGGTCCGGGCTGTGACGATCAGCTGCTGCACTTCCTCGGCAAGGGTTTTGAATTCATGCGCAATGATTGTCAGACCCTTGCCCGCCTCGCCGGCGCGGGACGCTTCGACAGAAGCATTGATCGACATCGAGCGTACATAGCGTCCAATCCGGTCAAGCCGGTCCAGACTGGCTTCGAGGTTGCGCGCGGAGGTTGCCGCGATGGCGAGCTGACTGGCGCGCCCTTCTTCAATACCCTGCCAGAGTCCGTTTATGATGGCGGTGACGGCCTCAAAAAATTCGCCCTTGCCGTTCTGGATGTATCTGTTGAGCGCCTCTGCAGACACAGGTTCACCCGAGCAGGCCTGCTCGCATAGGGCCTGGGTTTTTTCTGCCATGGTGCTGATTGTCCGCCGCTCTGAACGACTCTGCGCGGACTGGGCCGCGATCCACCCGCTGAGTTCATTCGGCAGATCGGTGAAAACGTCCTGCCCTTCTACCACCCGGGCGGTCTGCTGGATGGTTTCAGAGAGCCTGATCAGCTCCGCTTTCAGACCTTCGTCTTTCGTGCCGTATGTATTCAGCAGAGAAACGTCCAGCGACACGCGGATCACCTGGGCGCGCAGGGTTGCCACGCGGTCAATCGCATCCCGGTAAGGCAGGGTATCGAGAGTTGCGGCGTCGGGGACAGAGGTCATGCTGAGATCTTTCATGCCGGCACATTGCGACGCTTTTCTTAAAAAGCCCTGAACCTAAATAAGGTGACGCAAAAAAAACTCAGATACTGACGCCCGTCCCCTGCAGGACGCCGTGTTCCAGCGCGTAGCGGGTCAGCCCGGCGGTGCTGGAAATGCCAAGTTTTCGTTTGATGTTTTTGCGGTGCGTCTCGACTGTCCGCACAGAGATTTCCAGCGCGTTGGCGACTTCCTTGTTGGACTTTCCCTGTGCCAGCTGCAGCAGAATTGTCTGTTCACGGCCTGTCAGAGCCTCGCGCGTGTCTCCTTCTTTGGGCTGCAGCGATCCGCTCGCCCCGGTGCACAGATAGCGCTCCCCGGCCATGACCGCATCGATTGCCTGTTTGATCTCGTCGGTGGGTACGTCCTTGAGAATATATCCCATGGCGCCGTGGCTCAGAGCCGAAGCGATGTATTCGGGGCTGTCGTGCATGGACAGGACAAGCACCCGCGTTCCCGGGCGTTGCTCCAGCAGAATTTCTGTGGCCGTCAGCCCGCCCATGTCCGGCATGTTCAGATCCATCAGGATCACGTCCGGGCTGGTCTCGTTGACAGTGTCGATGGCGGTACGCGCCGAATTGCAGGTGCCCGCCACATGAATATCGTCATAGCTTTCAAGGATGGACTGGATCCCTTCGGCGACCATCGGGTGATCGTCAACGATCAGGACGCGGATCGGAGCAGGGGAGGTCATGCTGTTACCTTTGTCGGAGTTGTGGTTTCGGAGGTTGGCGGAAGCAGGTGCGTGAGCGGTACGCTGACCTCAATCACTGTGCCAGGCCCGTTTCGCGGCGCATAGATCCGAAAGGTGCCTTCGAGCTGCTCGACCCGTTCCTGCATGTTTCGCAGTCCCAGTCCGCCGCTGACGGGGGTGCCCTTGTGCAGTGTCATGCCGCGTCCGTTATCTTCTATACGCAGCGTCGCGCCGTTCTTGTGTCCGCGCAGGTCAACGCGGACGAAACCGGCGCTGGCATGGCGTTCTACATTTGTCAGTGCTTCCTGGGCAATACGGTAAAGGGCGATTTTAGCCTCCGGATCGAGGCGGTTTCGGAACACGACAGTTTCGAACCCGGTTTTGATTCCCGTGCGTGCGCTGAACTCTTCTGTCAGTGTCTTGATCGCGGGGCCGAGGCCCAGATCATCCAGCACGCCGGGGCGCAGGTCGCGGCTGATGCGGCGCACTTCTGAAATGGCCTCGCCAAGGGTTTCAATGCCCTTGCCCAGCGGTTCAGCGGCCGTGGGATCGCCCCGGTCCAGTTTGCGCCGCGCGGTGTCGAGGGCATAGCGCACCCCGACCAGGATCTGGCTGATCCCGTCATGCAGCTCGCGCGCCACCCGGCCGCGTTCTTCTTCCTGAGCATCCAGGACACGCTGCGTCAGCTTTTTCAGCTTTGCATCGGCAAGGCGGCGTTCGCGTATGTTGAGCACCATGCCTGTGAAGAACACCAGCAGCAGGGCTGCAAGTGCAATGGCCATGATATAGAGAAACGTCTGTTGTACGCGCGCCTCGACCTCCGCCCGGGCGGTGGCCACGGTTGCGAGGACGTCGTCAATGAAAACGCCGGTGCCCACCGCCCACCGCCAGCTGGGGAAGCTGGTGACATAAGTGATCATGCGGGCCTCTTCGCCGGTTGATGGTTTGGGCCACAGGTGGGTCAGATACCCATCGCCCTGGCGCGCAATGTCCAGCAGGCTGGCAACAACGGGCGTTCCCTCACTGTCTGTCTCATCCAGCCAGTTCTGGTTGATGCGATCGGTCTGGCGCGGGCTCACGACGTTGTAGCCATCGTAATCATAGACAAAGAAGAACCCTTCCTCGCCGTAGATCATCGCCGACAGGATCTGCGCCACCTGATCACGCGCCTCCTGGTCGTCGGGTGCTGCATTGCCATAAATGAAATAGAACCCGTTGCGGGCCTGGGTCACGTAATTGCGCAGCTCGACCTTTTTCGCCTCGATCAGCTGTGCTTCCAGCGTTCTGATTTCGCGTTCCGCCAGGGCGCGGGACTGATAAGTTACCAGCACTGCAATCGCCGCCACAGCCGCGATCAGCGGCACCGTCGCGACGAGCGACAGTTTTTGCGCATAGCTGGGGCGCAGAAAGGCGGGCAGGCGGCTCATGATCATTCGTTACGGCGAATTGCGGGCGAATCAAAGACCCGGCGACCCGGACGCGGCCGGATGTTTGCGCAAACGGTGACCGGCATCGGGCGGATCTGGTCAAAAAACATGGCCAATTGCGAAAAAACCCGGTCTCTCTACGCAGTAGTAGGTATTTAAATCGTTAACGATCTCTTTAGTGTGACGCACACTCGAAACGACCCGGGCGCGCTGTTTGCGCCACGGGCGTCATATCTGGGAGGAGTATCTCATATGGATCGTCGTTCATTTCTGAAGACATCTGCACTCGGCGGCTCGGCTGCCGCAGCCACCACACTGGCGGCACCCGCGATTGCCCAGGGCAACCGTACACTGACAATGGTCACATCCTGGCCCCGCGGCTTCGCGGTTCTGGACGATGCGGCAACGTATTTTGAGGAAATGGTCGGCGCGATGTCCGATGGCACGCTGACCATCGACAAAAAAGCACCGGGCGAACTGGTCGGCGCGTTCGAGGTTTTCGACGCTGTTTCTTCCGGCCAGGCGGACCTCTATCACTCCGCTGACTACTACTTCATCGGTCAGCACCCGGGCTATGCCTACTTCACAGCCGTGCCCTTCGGCGGCACTGCGCAGGAAGTGACAAACTGGTACCACCACGGCGGCGGCCACGAGCTGCACACCGAGCTGGGCGAAATCTTCAACCTGAAGTCATTCCTGGCGGGTAACTCCGGATCGCAGTCCGGTGGCTGGTTCCGCAAGGAAATCAACTCTGCCGAAGACTTCAACGGTCTGAAGTTCCGTATGCCTGGCCTCGGCGGCAAGGTGCTGGGCGAGCTGGGCGCATCTGTGCAGAACATCCCGGGCGGTGAACTGTATCAGGCGCTGTCCTCTGGTGCTCTGGATGGTCTGGAATGGGTTGGCCCGTTTGCAGACGAGCGCGCCGGTTTCCAGGAAGTGGCAAAAGTCTACTACACAGCCGGTTTCCACGAGCCGGGCTCCGCTCTGGCCTGCGGTATGAACCTGGATGTCTATAACGATCTCAGCCCGGCGCACCAGGCGATCATCGCCAACGCTGCCATGGCGACAACGCACTACCAGCTGGCCGAAACACTGGCCAACAACGGTGCGGCTCTTGCGCGTCTGCAGGCACAGGGCGTCAAAGCGCTGCAGTTCCCGGATGATGTCTGGGATGCCTTCGGTGCCGCGTCCAAGACCGTCATGGACGAGAACATGAACGACGAACTCTTTGCCAAAATCCGCGCTTCCTTCGAGGACTCGCTGGCACAGAGCTCTGACTGGCTGCTCAAGTCAGACGGTTTCTACGTCGCCCAGCGGAACCGCGTTCTGGCCAACGGCTGATATCGCGTTACAAACAGCAGGGGGCTGCCTGACAGCGGCCCCCTGTTTCGCCGGTCTGCGCCGGCTTTCGACCACTGGCATTCCGGGACCTGCCTGCGCAGCTGACCGGGAGGGGGATTTATGGAAAATGATGCAGCCGCCGGCGGCGGTGTTTTCAGTATAGTCGTGGACTTTCTGATATGGCTCGTCTCGAACATCGGGATGGCCTTTTACAACTTCATTTATGCCTTGTCGCACCCGTCGCTCTGGCTGGACTGGTCTGACAAGCAGGCCATAATGCGCTTTGTCTACTATGGTGGATCGGTCGAATTTTTCTTTGTGGTTTTCACGACGTTCCTCGTGATGTTCGCCATCGGCATCTGGCGTGGATCGATCATGTGGGCCTATGTCCGTGTGCTGGAGGGTTTTGCCAACACAACCGGCCGGTTTTTCGCCTGGGCTGGCCTGCTGATGGTGCTGCAACAGATCATCATCGTATTCATGCAGCGGATTTTCACGCGCCCGGATATCTCTGTCGGTTTCGGCATCCCGCTGCAGTTCGACATCAGCTGGTTCGCTGAGGAACTCAAGCTCTACAACGCGCTCGTGGTCTGTCTGTGTATGGCATACACCTTTGTGCAGGGCGGTCACGTCCGGGTGGACCTGGTCTATTCGGCGGTCCGGTTCCGCACGAAAAAATGCATCGATATGTTCGGTGCACTTTTCTTTATGATGCCGGTGGCTGTGATGATCTGGCTTTATGGCTGGTTCTTCCTGTGGCGTCACCTGATCGTGCCAAATCCATCGGCCTCTGACACGCTGGACCGCCTGATCAACAAATCACGCGCCCTGCGCTGGAACGTCGAGACGATCGGCTTCAGCCCCAACGGCTTTAACGGCTACTTCCTGTTCAAGATCCTGCTGGTTGCCTTTACCGCAATGGTCTTCCTGCAGGCGATGGCGATGTTCTTCCGCTCGTTCCAGGAATGGCGCGAAGGCGAGGAGAGCGAGAACAAATACCTGGACCGCGACACGCTGGGCGAGGGTGAGGAAGCGTACGAGGGTACGCACTGAGAATTCCGCGCGCATCTGCGCTGCGCTGAGAGGACGTAAACCATGTTTTTTGGTCTGGACGGGGTCGAAGTCGGCCTGATTATCGTAGCAATCTGCCTTTTCGGCGGCATTCTGTCGGGTTTCCCGGTGGCCTTTGCCATTGCTGGCGCAGGGGTGATCTCCTTTGGGATCATCGCGGCGCTCGACAGTGCGGGCCTGCTGATACACCAGGCAATTGACACCGGCAGTGCGGTCTACCGCGACCTTGTAAATTCGGGGGTCAAGGCGGATTCGATATCCATTTTCCGATACCCTGACTTACCGCGCATCGAAGAACCGGTGTTCCCCAAGGGCTGGGAAGTCGCCCTCGACCGGAACGTCTCCTTTGTTGTGAACCGCATGAACGAGCGTGTTCTGGCCGGGCAGTCTATCGAGACGCTGCTGGCAGTTCTGATGTTTGTTCTGATGGGTATTACGCTGGAACGCTCGAAAATTGCCAACGACCTGCTGACCACAATGGCGCGCGTCTTTGGCCCGCTGCCCGGCGGTCTGGCGGTTTCCATTGTTGTTGTGGGCGCGTTTCTGGCGGCCTCCACGGGGATTGTTGGTGCGACGGTTGTGACGATGGGTCTGCTGGCTCTGCCGACCATGCTGCGCAACGGCTATTCCCCTGAGCTTTCCACCGGGGTTATCGCGGCCTCGGGCACGCTGGGGCAGATCATTCCGCCCTCCATTGTGATCGTTCTGCTGGGCACACTGGCAGGTGACCTTTATTCCGCCGCACAGGAAAAGCGGGCTGTGGCAGAGGGCTGTACGGACGCGCTGACCTACCTTGGCGAACCTGCGGTGCTGTCTGTGGGCACGCTGTTCCAGGCGGCACTGCTGCCCGGTATCCTGCTGGCGCTGCTTTATGCGCTCTATGCCTTTGGCTACGCGCTGCTCAACCCGGACAAGGCACCTGCGGTGCCGATGGGTTCAACAAATGCCGAACCCGTCACACGCGGTGAGGCTTTCACCTGGTTTCTTGGCGCACCGGTTCTGCTGGTTGTGGGGACGATCCTGCTGGGCAACCTTGGCGTCATCGGCAGCCAGTCCACAGATGTCTCGCGCTATTCCGACATCGGCGAGGGTGCATCGCTGCGCACAAACGTCTCGCCCGAGTGTCAGGCATCGATGATCGAGCTGCATGGTCAGGAAGCCTGGGACGCTGCAGTGTCGCAGCAGACCGCTATTAACGAAGCGGGCGGCGTTCAGGCTTCTGAACGGCTGACCGAAGACGAACTGGCGACCGCACAGGCCGACAAGATCGCCAACGCGGCCCCCATCGGCACAGGCATTGCCGTGCTTCTGGTTCTGACATCACTGTTTCTGACAACCGCGCGCGGTGTGTCGCCCTCTGGTAATCCGCAACCGCTGATCATTGGCGCCGTCGGCACCGTGCTGGTGGTTCTGGTGGATATTCTGCTGGTCAGCGCCAATACCTCTCCCGGTACAATGGTCGTCCTGATGGCGCTGCCCTTTGCCGCTGTCATGTACGGGGTGGTGCACGCCACAAAGATTTGCGCGACCAATGAGCTGATCCGTGTTGTTTTCCCGCCACTCGTGCTGATCGTGGCTGTGCTGGGGTCGATCCTGGGCGGGATCACCAATCCGACGCCTGCAGCGGCACTGGGTGCCGGTGGTGCCATTATGCTGGCCGCCTACCGGAAGCTGCGCGATCAGGACCGCACCCCCAAGGTGATTATCTGGTCCACGCTGGCGATCATCGTGTGCATCCTTGTGGGGATCAACTTTGACCTGCGCATCAACACTGACGATGTGGGTTTTGAAAGCTGGGCGGCCTTCTTTGTGGCTTATGCGGCCTATCTGTATGCACTCTTCGGGCTGCTCTTCTCCTGCTGGATCCTGTTTACCTCCGGCGTGCTGAGCCCGGTGGTGCGCGAGACGGCCAAGGTGACGTCGATGGTCTTTACCATTCTCATCGGCTCGCAGCTGCTGAACCTTGTGGTGATCTCCTTTGGCGGTGAGCATTACATCCAGCAGTTCCTGAAAAGCTTCGACAACGAGTTCACGGTCTTCCTCATTGTGATGCTGGTGCTGTTTGTGCTGGGCTTTGTGCTGGATTTCCTCGAGATCATTTACATCGTGATCCCCATTGTCGGGCCGGTCATCTATGGGGGAACTTTCGATCCGAAGTGGGTGACCATCATGATCGCGGTCAACCTGCAGACGTCCTTTTTGACGCCGCCTTTTGGTTTCGCGCTTTTCTATCTGCGCGGCGTGGCACCCAAAGAGGTGACAACGGGCCATATTTACCGTGGGATCATTCCCTTTGTGCTGATCCAGGTGGCGGGGCTTGCGATCCTGTGGACCTTCCCGGGGATTGTCACAATCGTTCCGGATCTGATCCCGAACTGATCGGTCAGCATCTGTTAAAAGGAGAGGGGGCCGCTGGCCCCCTCATTCGTCTGTGGCCGCCGACACCACCGGGGGTATTGTTCGTGATACGTCGCGATTGCCTAAAAGCTGATGTAACTCGCGCCGGCGGGTTAAGAGATCGTTTACGCCGACCCGCATAACGTCCGTTCCATTGGGGGACAGTTCCGGGGAGGAGTGTTATGCGACAGTCGAACGCCGTACGAAAAGCACCTCACAACGTCATCAGTGCGTTGATTGTGGATGACAATGCCTTTGACCGCAGACGAATTGCCCGGCTTGCCCAGAGCACCGGTCTTGATTTCGTATTGCATGACGTGAGCACGGTAGAGGAATTCCACCACGCGCTGGACCGTGACCGGTTTGACATCATCTTTGTGGATCTGAACCTCGCGGGTGCCAATGGCATGTCGCTGCTGCCCGCGGTCCGGCTGCACAGGTTCAACCGTCACGCTGCCATGATCATGATCTCGGGCAACGACAAGGCCGAAGTGGCGCTTGAAGCCTTGCGCACGGGGTTTGCCGATTACATCGACAAGGACAATCTGAACAGCAATGCGCTGGAGCGCGCGACCCTGAATGCGCTGGAAAAGACGCGGCTGAATTCTGCTGTGAGCCTGGCCAATTCGGAAACACGGTCTGTGGAAACGGTTCTGACTTCTTTTGCCCGTGCCTGCAGCGAAGAAGTCCGCCCGATGCTGCTCCGCATGACCCGGCAGCTGAGCCAGCTGAGAACCGCAACAGACGAGACAACAACCGAAGACAGGCTGGCGGAAATTGAAGAGTCCTGCAGCCGTATGGAAGAGTTCTTCACCGATCTGGAATCTCTGGCACAGGACAGGCAACTCAGCACTGTGGCAATGCAGAGCGAAGGAGTGCGCGACGTACTGGATCGGCCGGTCCCGGTCGTGGCAGAGCTCAGCGCGGCGCTTTCGCCTGTCTGGGCTGACCGGCCCGCGGAAAAGTCTGTCGTTCTGAAGCAGCAACCGGTGAAACCGCCAAAGGCCAGGCTGTTTTCGAAAAAGCCTTAGCATCACGCGAAACGGCGCAGGTCAGGGCCGCACAGGGTGATTCTACCCTTCTGCGCAGACGGCCGTTATTCGGTGACCTGCGGTTGAAAAGGCGGATCCATTATCCACACTCTGGCGACAGGTTTTCAGCAAGTGGAGGATTGTTTCCAACCGGAAGATGAAAATTTTTCTGTTAACCATAAAGCGCTGATTTTTAATCAATAACGCAAGGTTTCAGTAGACAGAAAGGCGCAGGAATTGTTTGTGTCCAAGTGAGTGCAAACCAAGGGTGAGATAATGAATTCTTTTATTAAAGCGACGATGCTTGTGGCCGGTCTGACGGTCGGAGCTGCGGCACAGGCAGCTACAATTGATCCGGCCGCGCCGGACTCCGGAAGTTTTTCATGGGGAGGGTCCACTGAGGTTTTCTTCAATGGTGACGCGACGCTGGATGTTACCGTAGCCGAAAACTCCTTCATCACGTTTACGGCCACAGACGGTTTTATCGTTGGCGATGAATTTTCCCTCGTTGTTGATGGCGAGGACGTGGCCTGGGATACAACAGGCCTGTCTGGCGACCACTTTACCGGCTCGGCGGTTATCGCGCTGATGGCGGGTGTGACCACCAGCATCGACCTCAAGGTATCGGCTTTTGCGCCCGGCTTTACAAGCGGTGGTGCTTTCTGGTCGACTTCGGCTGCAACGCCGGCAGCCACGGTTGTGCCGCTTCCCGCAGGCATGCCGCTGCTGATTGCCGGTCTTGGCGCTCTGGGCGTTATGGGACGCCGCAAGAATACCTGACAGGTTTTCACCACAGAAAAAGAAAACCCGCTCCGAAAGGCGCGGGTTTTTTCGTTTGTACTGTGGGGGCAGACCGTGCCGCAGATCTGTTATTTCAGCGGACGGGTCGGGTATCCGGCAGGTGAATATTTGCCACCTGTTCGGCGATCGGGTCCGTCGACAGCGGATGCATATCCGCATTGAACTTTTCGGGATCGCGCATTTTCTGCCACTGACCGCCCGCATAGACCTCAAGACCGGAAAACCGGGATTTGTAGCCCATTTTCTGGCTGCCGGGCACCCAGTAGCCAAGGTAGACATAGGGCAATCCAGCTTCACGGGCGATGTCGATGTGATCCAGGATCATCCATGTGCCAAGTGACCGGCGCGCCATGTCCGGCGCGTAGAAAGAATATACCATGCTCAGCCCGTCGGTCAGGACATCTGTCAGGCTGACGCCGATCAGGCTTTTCTCATCCGTGTTACTGTATTCAACGACACGGCTGCGGATGGGCGTCTCTTCGATCATGGCGGCAAATTCGAATACATCCATATCGGCCATGCCACCGTCCGCATGGCGGCTGTCCAGATAAGACCTGAAAAGCTCATACTGTTCTTCGGACGCCCAGGGCGATGTTGCGCGGCGTGCAATGTCTGAATTCCGGGCGGCCGTACGGCGCTGACTGCGGGACGGTTTGAAGTCTTCCACGCTGATACGCGCGGACAGACAGGCCGAACATTCAGCACAGGACGGACGATAAAGCACGTTCTGTGACCGCCTGAATCCCTGCTGGGACAGGCTGTCGTTCAGCTTGTCGGCACTTTCGCCCTGCAGTGCTGTAAACAGCTTCCGCTCCATGCGCCCTTCCAGATAGGGGCAGGGCTGCGGGGCCGTCACGTAGAACTGGGGCGCAATAGGCAGCGTGTGGCGCATGGGATTCCGGTATTCTGGTTGCAGCCACGATACCAAGACGCGCGGCTGCCGCCAAGCGCAACTTTAGAGGTTTATGCCCGCAGCGCCCGGCGGTTCAGCATAACGGTTCCCAGCACGTGATCACTCAGGCCCTGACCGCGCTCGGTGCTGGCCATCATTACAACAGAAATCAGCTGAAATACCGGGATAAACCAGCTCAGCGTGTACCCCAGAGTATGGGCAAACGCGCCGCCGGCATCGAGCTGCGTGCCGTCAGGACGTCGCAGCTCGATGGCGAAAAGACGCATACCCCAGGTGGCAGAACCGCCGGCAATTGTGGCCGTGCGGTAGCCAAAGCCCACCAGCAAAAACAACAAGGGAAAGAAAAAGAGGCCCGTGAACGCGGTGAAAGGCAAAATGACGATACAACCGATGAGCGTTACAAGTGCGTCGACCACCCAGGCCATCAGGCGCTTGAGCGGTACATCCGTGTAAAATTCAGGCTGTGTTTGCGGGTCGGGCAGGGCGTTCATATCGGTTCTTTCCGGTGCAGTTGCGGGCGCCCCCGTGACAGGGGCACCCCTAGATGGATCAGGCTTCGGCGCCTTTGTTTCCGGCAGGTTCAGCGCGGTCATTCATGAACTGGTCGAACTCGGCCTTGTCCTTGGCATCGCGCAGACGTTCCAAGAAGGCTTCGAATTTTTCCTGCTCGTCTTCAAGGCGGCGCAGGGTATCTGCCTTGTAGGCGTCAAAGGCAGAGTTGCCGGAGGGGCGCATCGCGCGCATGGAATTGCTCATGTAACGGGCGGGGGTACGGCAGGATTTTGAGAACATGCGTTTGCTCCAGATCATGTATAAGAGAAGGGCGAGGCCAACCGGCCAGAAGAAAATAAAGCCAAGGACCATCGCGGCGATCCATGCGCCTTTGCCCTTGTCATCGAGCCAGTGCTCGGCGCGTGCAAACCAGCCGGGCTGGGACGATACATTTGAGGTTTCGGATAAAGTCGTCATTTCTGTGCCTTTCAGTGCGGGTTGCGGTGTCTCCGGGGTTCCGGATGTGAATGCCTTTCACATTGATAAGATTGTGTCAGTTTGCCGGTTGCGCAAGAGGAAATGTGAATGTTTTTTACATTTTCCGCAATAACCGTTTTTTATCATGTGCTTGAAGGGGTATTTTTTGAACGCTTGCTGCCTGAATAGGGCATAAAACAGCATCCCCATTGACCTCAGTCTTCGTGCAGGCGACATCTGAGGTATGAAACTCACTTCTCAGCTGACGCGCTGCCCGCGCCCCTTTGACCCTGACCGCGGGCGGGAAGCGCTGGTGCATTTTGCCGGTCTGGATAGCCAGGCGGCGGACCTGATCGCCGGTGCGGCGGGGTGCAGCCCGTATATCGCGGGCCTGATTGGTAAAGAGGCGCCCTGGCTGGAAGCGGCGCTGGACGACCCGTCGCTGGCCGTTGCGGATGTGCTGCGCGATGCGGCCGACTGGGAGGCCGGAGACCTCGCGGTCAGGCTCCGCCAGGCCAAACGGCGTATTGCACTGCTGACCGGGCTTGCGGATCTGGGTGGGGCCTGGGCGCTGGACACCGTTACAGGCACGCTGACGGAATTTGCCACAGTCGCATGTGAGGCTGCATTGCGCTCTGGAATTGCCATTCAGATCCGCCGTGGCAAACTGCCGGGAATGACCGCTGATGATGTGCATGACGCTGCAGGCATGTGTGTGCTGGCCATGGGCAAGATGGGGGCGGGGGAGCTCAACTATTCTTCTGACATCGATCTGATCTGCCTGTTTGATGAAACCCGCGTTGATCCGGATGATTTTCATGACGCCCGCGCGGCCTTTGTCCGGGCGACACGGGCGATGTCTGCCACGCTCAGCGAGCTGACAGGCGAGGGCTATGTTTTCCGGACCGACCTGCGTCTGCGGCCTGATCCGGCTGTCACGCCCGTGTGCATGTCGATGGAGGCCGCTGAACGCTATTATGAAAGCCTGGGCCGCACCTGGGAGCGGGCCGCTTATATCAAGGCACATGCGGTGGCAGGCGACAGGGATGCGGGTGCGCGGTTCCTGAAATCCCTGACGCCCTTTGTCTGGCGGCGCCACCTCGATTTTGCAGCCATCCAGGACGCCCACGACATGCGGCTGGCGATCCGCGCGCACAAAGGGCTTGGCGGGCCGATCACGCTGCCGGGCCATAATATGAAACTGGGGCGCGGGGGCATCCGCGAAATCGAATTTTTCACACAGACCCGCCAGTTGATTGCCGGCGGTCGTGACCCGGATCTGCGTGTGCGTGGTACCCGCCCGGGTCTGGCCGTTCTGGCTGAAAAGGGCTGGGTTGATCCGGATACTGCCGATACGCTTGCCGATCACTATGTGGCGCACCGGACGGTAGAGCACCGTCTGCAGATGATAAATGATGCCCAGACCCATGCGTTGCCCGCCACGGACGAAGGATTTGCCCGGCTGGCGGCCATGATGGACCTCGACCCACAGGAGATGCTGTCGGACATACACAACCGGCTGGCGGAAGTGCATGAGCTGACCGAAGGGTTTTTCGCGCCTGCGCGTGAGGACACCGCTGCCTGTGCGCCGGATCTGATCGGGTCAGAAACTGTGACGCGCTGGCTGAGCTATCCTGCGCTGCGAAGCGAACGCAGCCGCGAGATATTTAACCGGCTGCAACCTGATCTCCTGGCAAGGCTCTCAGGCACCGCCCGGCCAGAGGACGCCCTGAATGCGTTTGACGGGTTTCTCGCCGGACTGCCCGCCGGGGTGCAGCTGTTTTCACTGCTGGAAGCCAATCCGCAACTGCTGGATCTGTTGATTGATATAATCGGGACATCCCCGGCGCTGGCACAGTATCTGTCGCGGAATGCCGGTGTTTTTGACGCTGTGATCGGGGGGGGCTTTTTTGCAGACTGGCCCGGTCCCGGCGGGCTTGAAACGTCGCTGAACCAGGTTCTGCAAAACGAGGCCGACTATGAGACAGCGCTGGATGCCACGCGTCGCTGGACGCGGGAATGGCATTTTCGGATCGGGGTGCATCTGCTGCGCGGGCTGATCACAGTCGCAGAGGCCGGGCGCCAGTATGCGGATCTGGCCGGATCCGTGGTCCGGGTAATCTGGCCGCGTGTCGTGGCGCAGTTTTCAAAGCGTCATGGCACACCGCCGGGACGAGGTGCTGTTGTTCTGGGGATGGGGTCTCTTGGGGCGGGGCGGCTGAATGCGGGCTCTGACCTTGATCTGATCGTTATCTATGACCCGCTGGACAGTGAATACTCTGAAGGCACAAAGCCGCTGGCAACACGGCCTTATTATGCCCGTCTGACGCAGGCGCTGATCACGGCACTGACCGCGCCGATGTCGCAGGGGCGGCTTTACGAAGTGGATATGCGCCTGCGGCCCTCCGGCAACCAGGGGCCGGTCGCCACAAGCTGGCAGTCTTTTCGCAGCTACCAGCAGGAAGAGGCCTGGGTCTGGGAGCATCTCGCCCTGACACGCGCGGCTGTCATTGCCGGTCCCGGAGATCTTGCCAGGGATGCGGAGGACTTTCGGCGTTCGCTGCTCGGCCGTGGCCGCGATATTGCAGAAGTCGGACGTGAAGTTGCGGCCATGTGTGACCGCATCAGGGCTGCAAAGCCACCCGCGTCCGTCTGGGATGTCAAAACCGGCCCTGGCCGTCTGCAGGAGATTGAACTCATCATCCAGGCCGGCGCGCTGATCTGCGGAGAGGCGGACAGTTCCGATGGTCTCAGCCATGCGGTGGCGGCCGGGTTGCTGGACGATTCCGGGGCGCAGGTGCTGACCGAAGCGATAACGCTCTACCACGCGCTGACGCTGGCAATGCGGCTTTTGTCGGAAACGGTCACTGATCCGGCGGAACTGGGGCCGTCAGCGCAGGCTTTCCTGCTCAGAACGACACAGGAGGACAGCCTGAAAGGGCTCGAAGAGCGATTGCAGAGCACCATTCGCCAGAGCGAGGCCGTGATGGACACAGCGCTGTCGCGCTGGCGTGCGGAGGACAGGACATGATCAAAGGCGACGAGCACGATCCCAAAGGCCTGATCTTTGAGGCATACCGGATCGAGGATATTTCCAAAGCCGAATGCAGGTCTATTTTCCTCGACTGGGCGCTGAGCCTTCCAATGGAGCGGGATACGGGTGCAACCCTGCGCGTGCTGATCGACCAGTATGGTGGCACGTACCCTGATCACCCTATGACCGAAGTGATGACCGAAGGGCTGACAGGTATGGCGGCCCCCCGCAGGCGGGGCGGATGGCGTTCGCGCCCCCGTAACTGACCACACTGTATCCGGCACAAATGGCTGAAAGCCCGCGATAACTCCGTCTGCTGTCCTGCCTGTCCGGGGAGATGAAACAGAACCAGTGTTCAGCAGGCATGGCACGACACTGTGAAACATCTCAAAACTGGTCTGCTTTTGCGCTGGCCGTTTTCAGACCGGCCGTTGCTGTTGCCAGCGCTGGCACCTGCAGGGTGCGACTGGGTAAAGCGGCACGCTGAAAACTCGCGCAACTGGCCTGCTCTAGGCTTTGAGCTTTTATCATCATCCGGATGCAGGTAGAGGGGGCGCTATGACAACGCCCCTTTCTGATGAACACACATCCCCGAATGATCAGCCCGTTGTACGGCTGCGCCCAAAGGCCAATGCCCGCGCAATCCGTCACGGGTTTCCCTGGGTCTATGCCAACGAACTGGTGACCGACCGGCGGACGAAAAAGCTCGCACCCGGAACTCTGGCGCGGCTGGAGGATGACGCCCGTCGACCACTGGGGCTGGTGGCGGTGAACTCATTGTCGCGGATCATTTGCCGGATGCTTGACCGGGATCCGGAAGCAAAGCTTGACGAGGCCTGGTTTGCAGCCCGCCTGGAGCGGGCTCTGAAGCTGCGCGAACAATGCTTTGATGAGCCATTCTACCGTCTGGTGCATGCAGAGGCGGACGGACTGCCCGGCGTGATCGTTGACCGGTTTGGCGACACCTGCGTCCTGCAGCCCAATGCCGCCTGGGCGGAAAATCTGCTGTCGTCCCTGGTTGCCGCACTGGTGTCTGTAACCGGCTGCAAGACGGTTATCAAAAATGCCGGAGGCCGGACACGATCCCTGGAAGGGCTTGATGATGTTTCTGATGTTCTGACTGGAACGGCACCTGCGGAGCCGATTGCGGTCCATATGAACGGCGCTGTTTACATGGCCGATTTGCTGGGCGGGCAGAAAACAGGTCTCTTTTTTGATCAGCGGCCCAACCATGCTTTTGCGGCCGGTCTGGCAAAGAATGCGCGCGTTCTGGATGTTTTCAGCCATGTGGGCGGGTTCTCTCTGGCAGCGCTCGCAGCCGGGGCAAAAACGGCTCTGGCGGTAGACGCGTCGACACCGGCTCTTGCGCTGGCATCGCAGGGCGCGGAAAAGATGCACATGGCCGGGCGCTTCGAGACGCGGCAGGGTGATGCATTTGAAGTGCTCGCTGCACTCGGTGAAGAGGGCGCACGTTTTGATATGGTCATCTGTGACCCGCCGGCCTTTGCGCCGGCGAAACCGGCGCTCGAGGCCGGTCTGCGCGCTTATGAGCGCATCGCGCGGCTGGCCGCACCGCTTGTCGCTGAAAACGGCATCCTTGGGCTCTGCTCCTGCTCTCATGCGGCAGATCTGCCATCTTTTCGCGCCGCCAGTGTCCGCGGGATTGGCCGGGCAGGGCGCAGGCCCTCCATAATCCACACCGGCTTTGCCGGACCCGACCACCCACAGCTGCCGCAGCTTGCCGAAAGCGGTTACCTAAAGTCGCTCTTTTTTGCACTCTGAGGCATGAAAATTCTGATCGATACCTGCGTGCTTTACCCGACGGTGATGCGGGAGATCGTTCTGAGTGTTGCGCGCAGGGGCGCGTTTGAGCCGGTCTGGTCGCCCCGTATCCTGGAAGAATGGGCACGGGCTGCGGTAAAGCTGGGCCCTGAAGGCGAAGCTCAGGCGCGCAGCGAGATCGCGCTGTTGCGCGCCGCCTGGCCGGGATGCGAAGTGACACCCCCTGAGGCCCTGTTACACCGGCTGTGGTTGCCGGATGCGGATGACATACATGTTTTTGCCGCCGCTGTATCCGCATCAGCAGACGCTATTATGACATTGAATAAAAAAGATTTTCCAAAAGGAACGCTGGCCGAGGAGGGTCTGGACCGTGTGGACCCTGACGGTTTTCTGATGACGGTATGGCTGAGCGATCCGGAGGCCGTGTCTGCGGGCGCAAACGGCGTTTTGCAGACAGCACGCCGCCTGTCCGGTCAGGATTGGGAATTGCGCCCCCTGCTGAAAAAGGCGCGCCTGCCACGGCTGGCGAAAGCCCTGGGCTGAGCGGTCACTATGGCGCTTTGACGGCCCACTTTGCTTCCAGCGCTTCGAGAGCAGCTATTCTGTCAGCGGTTTTGGGGTGGCTCATCATCCAGGCGGGCGCTGCTCCGCCACGCTGTCGGGTCAGGTCCTCAAGCTTGCGAAACAGCGATTTCTGCGCCTCGACACCGATGCCGGATTTGCTCAGAAGAGCCGCTGCATAGGCATCCGCTTCATATTCATCGCTGCGGGACAGACGTGCGGCCAGCAACGACGTCAGTGCTCCCGCGACCATCACGCCGACGCCCGGCAGAAACCGCCCCAGAACCATTGCCAGTGCTGTGCGCAGAGCATTCTGACCGGAAAAATCGATCATGCGCCGCCGGGAATGACCCAGGGCAACGTGACCCAGCTCATGCGCGATGACGCTGGCCATTTCGTCAGCAGACACTTCACCCTGCCGGAATTTGTTGTAGAATCCGCGTGTTATAAAGATACGCCCATCCGGTGCGGCCAGTCCGTTCACCGGTTCAATCTCATAGATGTGAACCTTGATCCGCTCGATCTCCAGCGCGGCCGCCATCCGGTCCATCAACGTGCGCAACATAGGATCTGCCAGCTCGGTCGAGCGCGCGTCGAGCTCCCGCGCCGTGCGCCAGGCAGAGAAGCGGTACATCGCCAGGCCATAGAGTATAGCGAGCAGGATCGGGGTAAACTTGAGCATAGCTGGAATATGGGGGCCAGAGACACCCGCGGCAAGGGTGCGGGCAGCAATCAGCGCGTCAGTGCGCGCATCCCCCGCGACAACCCTTCAAGCGTCATCGGCACCATGGCGTCCGGGCCCATCACTTCCTGTATCATCGCGATGGACTGTGTATAGGCCCAGTACTTTTCCGGCACCGGATTGATCCACAGGACCGACGGCCACTGATCGCGCGCGCGTGCCAGCCAGGTGGCGCCGCTTTCTTCGTTCCAGTGCTCTGAAGCGCCTCCGGGATATGCGACCTCATAGGGAGACATCGAGGCGTCGCCGACGAAAATACATTTGTAATCAGATCCGTAGGTGCGCAGCACTTCGTGTGTTGGGATCTGTTCGTTCCAGCGACGCCGGTTATCGCGCCAGACCCCTTCGTAGAGACAGTTGTGGAAATAGAAGTATTCCATGTGCTTGAACTCGGCCCGCGCGGCGGAAAAAAGCTCTTCCAGCACGCGGATGTGCGGGTCCATTGACCCTCCGACATCCAGAAACAGCAAAACCTTAACGGCATTGCGCCGCTCGGGGCGCGTTTTGACATCGAGATACCCGTGCTCGGCGGTGGCGCGGATGGTGCCATTGAGGTCCAACTCGTCGTTCGCGCCATCACGCGCCCAGCGGCGCAAACGTTTCAGCGCGACCTTGATGTTGCGCGTGCCAAGTTCGACCGTGTCATCGAGATTGCGGAACTCGCGCTTGTCCCAGACCTTGACCGCACTCTGATGCCGGGATGTGTCCTGGCCAATGCGGACCCCTTCGGGGTTGTAGCCATATGCGCCAAAGGGAGAGGCGCCGGCAGTACCAACCCATTTGTTGCCACCCTGGTGGCGGCCCTGTTGCTCTTCGAGACGTTTCCTGAGGGTTTCCATGAGCTTATCAAAGCCCCCAAGGGCTTCAATTTCGGCTTTTTCAGCGTCCGACAGATGCTTTTCGGCCATTTTCTCGAGCCATTCGCGCGGAATATCCACAGCTTCCAGAACCTGATCGGCGGTGATGTTCTCAAGACCGGAAAAAGCAGCGGCAAACGCCCGGTCAAACTTGTCTATGTTGCGTTCGTCTTTGACCAGTATTGCGCGGGCCAGATAGTAAAATCCTTCCATCTCGTAGGTGACCAGACCAGCTTTCATCGCCTCAAGAAAAGCGAGGAATTCCCTGAGAGAGACAGGAACCGTCTGGCGGCGCAGCGCCTCGAAAAACGGAAGAAACACGGTCAGGCCTTAAAAAAGGAACCGGTCCAGAAGAACGGTCAGGATCATCGCGACAATGGAAAAGGCAATTGCATAGCCGGTGGCGTATTGTGCGATATCCATCCGATTACCCTTGCGTCTGGCGGCTGTCATTCCGCCGATCACTGCGCCCAGCAGTGCTCCGATAATCACGATCATGGCCCGTCTCCAGCGGTTTCACCTGATGCCCGCCAAGCCGGCGGTGCTCAGGCTGGTTCGTTGTCGCCCGTCAGGGATGCGATCTCGCGCAGTTTCGCGCGCACCACCCAGTCGGCGCCGAACCCGTATCGCGCCCACCCCAGACTGTCCAGCCTGACTGCCCGCGCCTCTGTGACGCGCCCCTCCTGCAAGAGCGCTTCGGCCCGGAGCAGTTCCAGCGTGGCCAGAAGGGAGGCATTCTGGGACGCGCGGGCGGCGTCCAGATGCGGTGTCACCAGGTCTATCGCCTGTGAAGGGTTGCCTTCTGACAGTGCATAGGCGGCCAGCTGCGTTGCCACATAGGCGCGGTGCAGCCGGGTGCGCGGGGACATGGCGTAAAAACGGTCAGCCTCGGCATATTGCTGCTTGGCCGCGGCCCCGTCGGTGGCCTGCAAGAGACGGGCTCTGGCATAGTGCGAAAAGGCGCGGCGGTTGTCTGTCCAGCCTGCGCGAATGGCAATGCGCAATGCCTGATCCGCGGCACCCTGCCGTTCACGCAGGCCAGCGCCCGGGCCAAGCGCGGTCTGAACCGCATCCCGCCATTCCTGCGGTGTCGGACTGGCCGGGCCTGTGCCGGGGCGGTTTCCGCCTCGGTTCAGACGCCGGAACACAGCGGGCAGGCGGTCTGCAACCTCCTGACGGCTCATACCGTTTTTCAGTTCGGGAGCGTATGTGGCCCGCAACATCAGCATGTCAAAACCAGTCAGAACCGTATGGACATTGTCATCGTTGAAGACGGAGTCCGGCAGCCGGTAAAGATCATTGAGGGGACCCAGGGCCTGGGCCAGCTCCTCATGCAGGCAGTCGCGCACCTCCTGAGGGCTGGAATCGTTTGGAATGAAGATTGCAATTTTTTCGCGTTTGCGCAGCTGCGACCAGTTGGTTTTGGGCGCGCGTCTGGCCGAACGGTATTCGCGGATAGAGGAAACATTGGGGGCGACAAAGCACGCAGCCTGCGGCAGCACCTGCCGGATGGCGCGGCGCGAGACGGCCTGCACCGTGATGTTGGCTTCAACTTCCGTCGTCAGGCTGATGGGGATGTCCGCCTCATTCCGCAGGCGGGCGATCAGGTCGCGCAGATCTGCGCGCAGTGTGGGGGGCGGATCGCCGGTCACGCGCACCGTAACGGGCCCGTCAAAGCGCGTAAAAGTGCTCAGGATACGGCCGCTTTCCATCTGGAAAGTCAGCTGCATGAAATCGCGTACCAGATCCGTGTTGGCGTGCGGTGCCGTTGCGGGCCGGGGCTGCAGCCCAAAGGTTTTCATCGGGGGCAGGGCGGGTTCCTGAACCGCCGCGCGGGAAGGTTGCTGGATATCACCGGCCGGGACACAGGCCGACAGCAGCATGATCAGCGGGAGGACAGCGCGCCGGTTCACGCGCGGCTGTACTTTATGAAAGGTGTTTTGACACCGATCCGGTCATAGAGCCTGCGGGCCTCGGCGTTGAAATCCTGGGTCAGCCAGTAGGCGGATGGAGCCCCCGCGTCGTCGGCAGCCCTGTACACGCCTTCGATCAGCGCGCGTCCGACCCCGAGCCCGCGGACCTGTGGGTCTGCATAGAGATCCTGCAGATAGCAGGTGTTTTCTGCCGACCAGCCGTGCCGGTGAAAAAGGTAGTGGGTCAGGCCCACAAGGCGGCCATCAGCCTCGGCGACCAGCCCGTTGAAATCCTGCGGATCATTCCCCAGCAGACGCTCAAAATAAAGATCGTGGATCTCCTGTGGTCGCGAGGTTTCGTAAAACGCAAGGTATCCGGTCCAGAGAGCGGACCATTGCGCCTTGTCGGTCGCATGCAGTGCACGCACCACGACTGCTGGTTTCTGTGTCATATTCTGCCCATGTGCCTCTGCCCGCGATCTTACGCCACGGGTCAAAAATGCGGCGCTCTGTGTCGCCGTTGAGCAGAGTGTAGCCGTGCAGCAGGCGTTTTGTCTAGCGGCCGCTGCGTGCGAGGAAGGCCAGCCGTTCAAACAGATGCACATCCTGCTCGTTTTTGAGCAGCGCACCGTGCAGTTTCGGCAGCGAATTCGCTCCCCCCGCCTTCAGGTCTTCGGCTGTCATATCTTCTGCGAGAAGCAGTTTCAGCCAGTCCAGAACCTCGGAGGTCGAGGGCTTTTTTCTGAGCCCCTGCTGGTCGCGGATCTCAAAGAACTGTGTCAGCGCAGTGGTCAGCAGCGCGTCCTTGATGCCGGGGTGATGTACTTCGACAATGCGGCGCAGGGTTTCGATATCGGGAAACCGGATATAATGGAAAAAGCACCGCCTGAGAAAGGCATCCGGCAGCTCTTTCTCGTTGTTGGAGGTAATGATCACAATCGGCCGGTGTTTTGCCCGGACCGTCTCGCCGGTCTCGTAGACAAAGAACTCCATCTTATCGAGCTCCTGCAGCAGATCGTTCGGGAATTCGATATCTGCCTTGTCGATCTCATCAATCAGCAGAACAACCTTTTCGTCCGCGTCAAACGCCTGCCAGAGCTTTCCTTTGCGGATGTAATTGGCCACATCATGCACCCGCTCATCCCCCAGCTGGCTGTCACGCAGGCGGCTGACGGCGTCATATTCGTACAGGCCCTGCTGGGCCCGGGTGGTCGATTTGATGTTCCATTCGATCATGGGGGTGCCAAGCGCACCGGCCACCTGGCGGGCCAGTTCCGTCTTGCCTGTGCCGGGTTCGCCTTTAACGAGCAAGGGCCGTTCCAGTGTCACAGCCGCGTTAACCGCGATTGTCAGGTCATCCGTTGCAATATACTCTGCCGTTCCCTGGAATTTCATGCTGTTGTCAACCCTTTAGTAAGCACTTTTCATGACGCTTTTAACCGTGTTTGTACCGGATTGTGTAGTGACAATCCTGCATCGCTGCGCTATCTGCATCCGCAGGGGCACCTGACCCAGGGGACATGTGCAGATGGATAACGTTAGCCACGTTGAGGGGAAGCAGATGAAGCAGGAACTTTTCCTGCCGGATGACTACCGTCCGGCCGAAGATGAACCATTTATGAATGAGCGCCAGGTCGAGTATTTCCGGCGCAAACTTCTGAACTGGCGGGCAGAGTTACTTGCAGGCAGCCGGGACACAATCGAAGGTCTGCAGGACGGCACCCGGAACATTCCCGACGTCGCGGATCGCGCCTCAGAGGAAACCGACCGCGCGCTTGAATTGCGTACCCGCGACCGCCAGCGCAAGCTGGTCAGCAAGATCGACGGTGCGCTGCGCCGGATCGAAGAAGGCGAATTCGGCTATTGCAGCGTGACGGGCGAGCCTATTTCGCTCAAACGCCTGGACGCGCGCCCGATTGCAACGATGAGCCTGGAGGCGCAGGAGCGTCATGAGCGCCGTGAAAAGGTTCACCGCGACGACTGATTCTGGCGGCAAAAGAAACTTCAGGGAAAGCGCCGGCATCTGATGTCCGGCGCTTTTGTTTTGGAAAATGGCACAGAGACTGGCAAAAAATGCTGTTGTAATCGGCGCTGGCATCGGCGGGCTGGCGTGCGCTGCAGCCCTGGCACTGCGCGGTGTTGCCGTCACGCTGGTGGAGCAGGCAGCAGAAATATCCGAAGTGGGAGCAGGTCTGCAGATCAGCCCTAACGGTCTTGTGGTTCTCAAAGCGCTGGGGCTGGGCGATCCGTTGCGGCGGCTCGGGGCTGTTCCCGCCCGGGCTGTTGTCATGGAAGATTTCCGCGAGGGTCGTCAGGTCGCCAGACTTGATCTGGCCCGGCAGAAGAACGGCGAGTATCTGTTTGTACATCGCGCTGATCTGATCCGGCTTCTGGCACGTGCGGCGCGTCATCAAAACGTTTCTGTCGAAATGAACCGCCGGGCCGTGCGCATCACACCCGGCGCGTTGCCAGAGGTAAGTTTTGCAGATGGGTCGGTCATGAGGTCCGAGCTCATTGTCTGCGCAGACGGCATTCATTCAGCAGGACGCCCGGCTGTGTGGAACGCGCCCGAGGCTGCATTTACGGGGCAGGTGGCCTGGCGGGCCCTGGTACCGGCACCCGGTGCGGCAGAAGCTGTGGCACGTGTCACCATGGGCCCGGGAAAACATGTCGTGAGCTACCCGATCCGTGGTGGCGGGATGATGAACCTGGTGGCGGTGCAGGAACGCGCGGCCTGGGCAGATGAAGGCTGGCACCACCCGGACGATCCTGAAAACCTGCGTGCTGCTTTTGCGGAATTCGGCGGCGCAGCGGGTGAACTTTTGTCACAGGTGCAGAACACCAGCCTCTGGGGGCTGTTCCGACATCCTGTCGCGGAAACCTGGGTGCGGGATGGCGTTGCCCTGCTGGGGGATGCTGCGCACCCGACACTTCCATTTCTGGCGCAGGGCGCGAATATGGCACTGGAAGACGCCTGGGTACTGGCGGCCTGCGCTGTGGGAGAGAGCGGCCTTGCCGCATATCAGCCTGCAAGACGTGCCCGCGTTGTGCGTGCGATCAACGAAGCGAATGCCAATGCCCGCCGCTATCATATGGTACCGGGGCCTGCCCGCGCGGCGGCGCATCTCGCCCTGTCGCTGGGCAGCCGTGCCGCACCCGGCCTGATGATGCGCCGGTTTGCCTGGCTCTATGGACATGATGTCACGCAAACCCATCCGCTGTGATCCGGCGGCGCGCGCACCCCTGCGGGCTGCGCGCATACGACGTCCTGGTTCCGGGCAGGCCCGGAACGGCCAGGCTCAGGGCTCTGCGCGCTGGAGCATGCCGAAGAGATCGCGCGGATCATCCGGGTCGGCGAGCATGTCCAGCATGTGGCACAGACCTGCCGTACGGATCTGGTCGCGCACGTACCGAAGAGCGCTGAAGTCTTCGATGGCGAAGCCTACGGAGTCAAAAAGCGTGATCTGACGGTCCGAAACCCGGCCCGGAACCTGGCCTGTGAGAACCTGCCAGATTTCGCTCACCGGGTGGTCATCTGCAAGTTGCTGAATTTCCCCCTCGATGCGGGTCTGTTCCGGGAACTCCACAAAGATATCAGAGCGGTGCAGGATTTCGGGGGCCAGTTCTGTTTTGCCCGGGCAGTCGCCACCGATGGCGTTGATGTGTACGCCTGCACCGATCATATTGTCTGTCAGGATCTTTGCATTCTGTTTGTCGGCCGTGCAGGTAGTGATGATCTGTGCGCCCAGAATGGCGTCTTCGGGCGACTGGCAGATGGTCACCGTCAGACCCTGGCCCTGCAGGTTCGCGGCGCATTTCCGGGTCGCAGCCGGATCCGTATCAAAAAGGCGTACTTCGCTGATCCCGCAGATTGCTTTCATCGCAAGGCTCTGGAATTCGGACTGGGCGCCGTTGCCGATCATTGCCATGGTTGATGCACCCGCAGGGGCCAGCAGCCTTGCCACCAGCGCGGAGGTTGCGGCCGTGCGCAACGCAGTCAGCATGGTCATTTCAGACAGCAGCACCGGGTAGCCGGAGGCCACATCAGCCAGCAGTCCAAAAGCGGTGACAGTCTGCAGCCCCTCGGCGGTGTTTTTCGGGTGACCGTTGACGTATTTGAACCCGTACACCTCGCCGTCGGATGTCGGCATCAGTTCGATGACACCCTCAGCCGAGTGACTGGCCACGCGGGGCGTCTTGTCGAACAGTTGCCAGCGTCGGAAATCGGCCTCGATGTATTCGGCGATGCCGCGCATCATGTCTTCCAACCCGATGTGGTGGATGAGCTGCATCATGTGATCGACAGAAACAAAGGGGACCAGAGCTTTGTCTGAGGGGGCGGGGATTGTCATAGTCTGTCTCCTGATCAGTATGCGCGGGTCGGCCGGTCAAAGACGCGGCGACCCAGAGCCGAGGCGGCCAGATCGACCATGACCTGAGCGGTGCGCCCGCGCTCGTCAAGAAAAGGGTTAAGCTCGACCAGATCGAGCGATGTCATCAGCCCGCTGTCGTGCAGCATTTCCATGACCAGATGTGCTTCCCGGACGGTGGCACCTCCGGGCACGGTTGTGCCGACCGCCGGGGCGACAGAAGGATCAAGGAAGTCCACGTCCAGCGAAACATGCAGCATACCACCGGCGGCGGCCACCCGGTCCAGAAAGCGGCCCAGAGGGCGGGCGATGCCATTTTCGTCAATTTCGCGCATGTCGACACGTTGAATGCGCGTTTCCTGCAGGGCATCGCGCTCCTGGGGATCAACCGACCGCAGACCGATGATGGCGACATTTTCGTGGGGCAGGGCGTTTTCGATAACCGGGAAGCCTTCAAACCCTGGCCGCCCCGTCACATAGCCCAGCGGTGTACCGTGCAGATTGCCGCTGTCTGTGCTGTCGGGCGTGTGAAAATCGCTGTGCGCATCCAGCCACAGGACGAACAGCGGGCGGCCAGATGTCGCGGCGTGCTGCATCGCTCCGGCCACAGTGCCCAGCGACAGCGCATGATCGCCGCCCAGAAAAATCGGCAGACCATCGGGCAGTGCCGCTGCCGCGGCTTCGGCCAGGGCCTCTGTCCAGGCAATGGTCTCTGCGGGCGCATGCAGTTTTGGATGGGATGGCGCGGTGAACGGATTTGGAGACAGGTTCCCACGGTCTTCGACACTGTGGCCGAGGTCTTCCAGAGCTGCGACAAGGCCCGCCGTCCGGTAGGCATCGGGGCCCATCAGGCACCCGGTCCGGCGCTTTCCGCAATCCACAGGCGCGCCAATCAGAATACAGTTTTGAGTGGTCATATCAGTCTCCGGTTTGGGTCTGGCACAGAATAGTGATCGGATTGGATCATCGACAATCCGTCATTTTGAACATAATGATACATCATTGATCAGTATGGGCGACAGATATGGACGAAATGGATAGCAGACTGATTGCTGTGCTCAGATATGATGCGCGTGCGCCGCTGTCAGAACTGGCTTCACGGCTGGGCGTCTCCCGGGCCACGGTACGCAGCAGGCTGGCCCGTCTGCAGGCGGAGGGAGACGTACTGGGTTTCACGGTTGTCCTGAAAAGCGATCAGGTACAGGACCCTGTGCGCGGTCTGATGATGATCGCGATTGAAGGGCGCGGCACGGAGCGGATTATCCGGCAGCTGAAAAGCCGCCCGGAGGTGCGCCATGTCTGGTCCACCAACGGAAGGTGGGATGTCATTACCGAGATCGGGACGGCCACGCTGGAGGATTTTGACCGTCAGCTGACGGCCATCCGGCAGTTGGAAGGCGTCACGGCGAGCGAAACCAGTCTGTTGCTGTCAACGCGGAAAGCGACCTAGGCCCGACGCCAGGCAAGGATCCACAAAAGACCCAGTCCAAGTGATACTACACCATTCCAGCCGGCCATACTGAGGCCGAGAAGCTCCCAGGGGATTTCATCACAGCGCACAATCGGGGCGGCCATGATCTGGTCAAACAACTCATCCGCGGACAGCCCGTCAATTGGGGAGGAGGTGCAGGAGGTGGGACCTTCCCAGAACCCCTGTTCCACACCGGCGTGAAAAAGGCCGATGGCAGAGGTGGTCAGCGCCGCAACGGCCCCGATAAGGCACAGAAAGCGCTGGGATGTGGCCAGCGCAAGTGCGCCGATGGCCACCGCCGCCACATGCGGATAACGTTGCCAGTAGCACATTTTGCAAGGTGGCAATCCGCCCAGATACTGAAAAGCGAGAGCCCCCGCCATGAGGGTGGCAGAGCCAAGGGTTGCGAGCACAAGAGCCTGTTTACCGGTCACAGGAACCTCAGAACGTAAAAGCCACCTGCAAGAAGCAGCACAAACAGGGTGAACATAAGCCCGAGGCGTCTTTCAATGAAGTCCCGGATCGGTGCGCCGTATTTCCACAGCAGCAGAGCAACGAGGAAAAACCGGATGCCACGGGCCAGAATGGACGTGGCGATGAATGTGGCCAGCGGCATACCGGTCCAGCCCGACATGATTGTAATGACCTTGTAGGGAAAGGGGGTCACGCCAGCGGCGAGGACGGCCCAAAAGCCCAGATCATTAAACCGGGTATTGAACTCGGCCATACTGTCAGCTTTGCCCAGACTTTCCAGAATGGGCTGGCCGATGGTCTCAAAGGCGAATGCGCCGATGGCATATCCCGCAATGCCCCCCAGCACAGATGCAACCAGTGCGACACCGGCAATCAGCCAGGCGCGGGAGGGTCGAGCGAGGATCATCGGGATCATCAGAACATCCGGCGGGATCGGAAAGACAGAGCTTTCTATGAAACTCACGAAGGCCAGCACCCAGAGGGCGTGGCGGTGTTCGACCATGCTGAGGGTCCAGTCGTAAAGCCTGCGTAGCATCTGTGTTCCGTCAGATTGTATGCGCTACCGCAGACCAGATGCACGACAGGGGGTCAAGACGCAGGATACAATTTTCGGGGAATATACTTGCCCGGCAGGCAGGGGCGGTGTAATCGGCAGGGGCTGCCCAAGTGGCGGAATGGTAGACGCAGGGGATTCAAAATCCCCCGCCTTCGGGCGTGCCGGTTCGAGTCCGGCCTTGGGTACCACTCTACTGATCGTGCCATTGTATTCATTGGCCTTTTCCTAATTGTGTCCCCCGCCGATATGTACCGGGGGACACATTTGCATTTAAAAGCGCACATGCTTGATGGATTCGAATGCTGATTTCGCGAGGCGTGAACGCGCTGCGGATCCGGTGTTAACCTTGCTGGTGCTGGCTTTGTTGTGCGCCAGAACTGCCATTATCTGGTGCGCGCGGCTTCCCAGTCGGCCCAGTCCTCGGGCGTGTCCAGATCGAGCCTTGCCCGGTTACCCGCCAGTCGAATGTACCGCACGGCGTTTTTTGCCTCTTCACGCCTGCGCAGTTCCCTGGCACCGCCATCGCCGGACAGTGCCAGAAAATCGTCGAAGAGTTCAGATCTGATCACAACAGGGTGTCCGGGCCGGCCGTCGCTCGTCGCCGCACACCACATCGAGATTGTGTCATCCGTTCCGACAGGGGCCAGCACAGAGCGAATATCGGCAGATGTAATATCCGGCAGATCGGGCAGCAGAATCATCGCAGCGCGGGTTCCCGGCGGCAGGGCCTGCATGCCCCGTTTCAGGCTGGCGCTCATCCCGACACGGGCATCCGGCACCGGCACGCCAAGGGCGGCGGACTGCTCAAGGCAGGTATAGCGGCCGTGCGGTTCGGGTGGCAGCATGACGATAACAGCCCCCCGCGTTGCCGCCAGGGCCCGTCCGATCTGGCGCTTCAGTAATGGAACACCGTCCACCTCGCGCAAAAGCTTGTCGTCGCCGCGCATGCGCGACGAAAACCCTGCAGCGGGGATCAGAACAGGAACCTCTGAAAGATGCTCGGTGGTCATGCTCCAGTCTTAACGCAGCCCCTCTGCCTGCGACAGAGCAGAGTGATCCGGGCAATTAGCCCCGGAGCCTTTGCCCATCAGGATCGAACAGCGGCTCCGTGATGACACGGGCCGGGCGCATCTGGCCCAGGATCTCGATCTCGACGTCCGGCGCGTCGGCAACCCTGTCGGCGGGCAGGAACCCCATGGCAATGGATTTGCCTGCGTGGTGTGACCATCCACCGGAGGTGCAGAAACCGACCACCGCGCCTTCCAGCCAGATCGGCTCATAGCCCTGCACATCTGCATCGTCAGCGTCCACATCAAAGACGACCAACCGGCGGGCCGGTCCTGTTTCACGCTCTGCTTCCGCCGCGGTACGACCAATAAAGTTGGTATTTTTTGACCAGTTGATGAACCTGTCGAGACCGGTCTCTGCCGCTGTGTAGTCGGGCGAAAACTCCGACATCCAGCTTCCGAAAAACCGGTCAAGTCGCAGCGACATCATCGCCCGCATGCCAAAGGGTGTTATGTCGTAGGGCTGACCGGCTTCCCACAGGGTATGCCACAGCGCACGCTGGCTCATGGCGTCACAGTAGATCTCGAACCCCAGATCGCCGGTATAGCTGACCCGCTGGACGATGCAGTCTGCCATGCCAATGGTCATACGCCGCACATCCAGAAACCTCATGTCAGCGACATCTGTCAGCGTTGTGGCTGCCAGAACATCGCGCGCATGCGGGCCTGCAATCTGAAAACCGGTCACGGTGTCAGATATATTCTCGACCCGGACATTCGGTGATGGGTATTGTTCGAACCAGCGCATGTGAAATGCCTGTGCACCATAAGAGGCGGTCAGCCGGAAGTCCGCCTCGGACAGGCAGGAAATGGTGAAATCTCCGATCAGCCGCCCGCGTTCAGAGAGCATCGGCGTCAGGCTGAGGCGGCCCGGTGCCGGAACCCGTCCGGCCATGATACGGTCAAGCCAGGCGCGTGCACCAGACCCGGTGATGCGGTATTTGCCAAAGTTCTGAACCTCATTGATTCCAACAGCTTGCCGGACGGCACTGACCTCCCGACCTGTCGCGCCAAACGCATCGGAGCGGCGGAATGACGGGGTTTCAAACCCGGGCTCGTCCCCGCGTGCAAAGTAATTCGGCACCTCAAGCCCGTATTGCTGGCCCCAGACCGCCCCGAGATCGCTGAAAATGTCGTACATCGGCGTGGTGCGGAACGGGCGTGCGGCGGGCAGTTCCTCGTTCGGGTAAGCCACCGAAAAACGTTTCTGATAGTTCTCGATGACTTTTGGCAGCGTATATCCCGGCGTGATCCAGGACCCGAATCGGGCCACATCCATGGCCATCACGTCGCGTTCCGGCTCGCCCTCGATCATCCACTGCGCCAGCGTCAGGCCAACGCCACCGCCCTGACTGAAGCCTGCCATAACTCCACAGGCCGACCAGTAGTTGCGCATGCCCGGCACAGGGCCGACCAGCGGGTTGCCATCGGGCGCAAAGGTGAAGGGCCCGTGGATGACGTTTTTCACCCCGGCACGTTCCAGATCCGGGAAACGTCGGTAGGCAAAGGCGATACTGTCCTCGATCTTGTCGAAATCATCGGGCAGAAGATCCTGACCGAATTCCCACGAGGTTCCGCCAACAGCCCAGGGACGGCAGGTCTGTTCGTAAAACCCGATGCACAACCCGCGCCCTTCCTGTCGCAGATAGCTTTCGCCCGCCGGGTCCATCACATGCGGGTGCTCGATCCCGTCGGCCATCATTTCGGTGATCAGCGGCACATCGTCGGTCACCAGGTACTGGTGTTCCATCGGGTGGAGCGGAAAATAGACGCCTGCCATAGCGCCAACTTCCCGCGCCCAGAGACCGCCCGCATTGACCACATGTTCAGCGTGAATGGTGCCCTTGTCGGTCACGACATCCCAGGTGCCGTCGGAGCGCTGGTTGGTTTCGCGCACCATACAGTGGGTTTCGATCGTGGCACCCCCCATGCGCGCGGCCTTTGCATAGGCATGTGTGGTGCCCGATGGATCAAGGTGCCCGTCCAGCGGATCATAAAGCGCACCAATAATGCCATCTGTATTGGTAACCGGTGCGATCCTGCGGATCTCTTCCGGCCCGACGATTTCCGTGTCGAGACCCATAAACCGGTGCTTTGCACGTTCCGCCAGCAGCATGTCAAACCGGTCCTGGTTGTCGGCCAGTGTGACCCCGCCCACGTGGTGCAGCCCACAGGACATGCCTGTGATCTCTTCCAGTTCTTTATAAAGACGGATGGTATAGCCCTGAAGTGCGGCCATGTTCGTGTCGCCGTTCAGCGTGTGAAACCCGCCTGCTGCATGCCATGTCGAACCGGAAGTCAGCTCAGAACGCTCCAGCAACATCACGTCTGACCAGCCCAGTTTGGTCAGGTGATACAGAACAGAGGCTCCGACAACGCCTCCGCCGATGATGGCAACACGGGTAGTGGTCTGCATGTGGTCTCCGATCCGCTCCTGACGCCAGGATGGATGCAGGGTGGATAAGCCGCAGGTTTGAAAGCGACAGTTTTTGCCGCTTCAGTGCGAGTCGTCGTTTTGCTGGCGGGCCGATGCGCTGACCTCGACTGGTGCATCATTCTGCAGAACTGTGATCTGGTAAAAGGGAAAGGCCCGGTCCCGGTTTTCTTTGACGGCGGCGTATTCCGGGCTTTGAAAGACTGAATCCACCGCTCTCTGATCCGGGTAGTCCACGATAACCACCGACCGTGCCGGCTGGTTGCCCACAACGACACTGTTCACCCGGAACCGCTGTCGGATGACCGCGCCTGCACGTTTGAGCAGCGGGCTGGTGGCGCGCATGTAGATCGCAAGGTCTTCCTGCGCATCCTCGTCGACGCTCAGCAACGCCATCAATGTAACTGTCATCTGAAGCACTCCCTGCGCGCGAATTTACTCTCATCGCGCCAAAAGCCAAGAAAAATGCACAAAAATTGCGCGTATTTGTTCGAATATGCGCCCTTTGGGTAAGACCTTGTACGCCTGCGACGGAATGTGTCGCTTCCTCGCAATCTGCAGATCGCGGGCCCGGTCAGTATCGGGTGCAGGACAAAACACAGGAACAAACCATGCGAACTCATGCTCAGGCCGTTGTGATAGGCGGTGGCGTTATCGGCTGCTCAATTCTGTACCACCTGACTAAAATGGGCTGGACGGATGTTGTTCTGCTGGAGCGCGATGAGCTCACGTCAGGCTCTACCTGGCATGCGGCGGCGAATATCCACGGGCTGCATGACAGCACCAACATCAGCCGCATTCAGCACTATACCATGAACCTCTATAACAGTCTCGAGGCCGAGACGGGACAGAGCTGTGGTGTGTTTCAACCCGGATCGCTCTACCTGGCGCAGACCGAAGCCCGGGAACATCAATTGCGATTGCAGGCCGCCAAAGCCAAGCTCTATGGCATGAATTTTCACGAAGTCAGCAGGGATGAGGCCGAACGCCTGCACCCACTTGTGAATTTTGATGGTATCCGTTGCATCATGTGGGAACCCGACGGTGGCAACGTGGATCCGTCGGGGGTGACAAATGCCTATGCCAGCGGCGCGCGTCAGAATGGTGCTGAAATCATCCGGTTTTGCCCGGTTACCGCCACCGAACAGCAGCCCGATGGAACCTGGATTGTGCGCACGCCGAAAGGGGATATCGCGACCGGATGGGTCGTGAATGCCGCCGGTCTCTGGGGCAGGGAAGTTGCTGCTCTTGCGGGGCTCGAGCTGCCACTTCAGCCCACAGAGCACCAGTATTTCGTGACTGAGACAATAGCAGAGATAGACGCGCTGGACCGGCGTCTGCCATCGGTCGCGGACAGGGACGGTGAGTACTATCTCAGGCAGGAGGGCAAAGGCCTGCTTGTCGGTGCCTATGAAAAGGATCTGCGCTTCTGGGCAGAAGAGGGCACGCCGCAGGGATTTGGTCACGAACTTTTTGCCGACGACCTGGAGCGTATCGAGGACAACATGATGCGCGCGATCGAGCGTGTCCCTGCCGTGGGTGAGGCGGGTATCAAGCGTGTGATCAACGGCCCGATGATCTGGTCACCCGACAGTAATGTGCTGTTCGGCCCGGTGCCGGAACTGTCGAATTACTTCTGCTGCAACGGCATTATTCCGGGCTTTTCGCAATCGGGCGGTATGGGTCTGCTGGCGGCTGACTGGATCGTGACGGGGGAGACCCGGTATGACATGTTCGCCTGGGACATGGCACGTTTTGGCGACTGGGCCGACAGGAAATTCACAAAGGCACGGGTGGGTGATCAGTATGCCAACAGGTTCAAAATCCACTTTCCGAACGAGGAACGCAGTGCCGGTCGCCCTGTCCGCAAACGCTCCGCCTATGAGATCCAGAAGGATCTGGGCGCCGTCTTTGGCCTGAACTATGGGTGGGAGCATCCGCTGTGGTATGCGGATACGCCGGGCGCTGTCGATACAGATGGCTTCACACGCCAGAACTGGTGGGAACCTGTAGGTCGTGAATGCCGTATGCTGCGGGATAACGCCGGCATTATCGATATCTCGAACTTTGCCAAATACCGCTGCACAGGACCGGGGGCAGAGGATTGGCTGAACAGCGTTTTTGCCAACGATATTCCCCGTTTGGTGGGCCGGTCCTGTCTGACACCGCTGATCGGCAAACGCGGCGGCATTGCCGGGGATTTCACCGTCACGCGCCTTGCTGAAAACGAATTCTGGATCATTGGTTCGGGCATGGCCGAACGCTATCATCAGCGGTTCTTTAAAGAAGTCCCGTTACCCGAAGGCACAGAATTCAAAAGCATGACCGAGGCCTGGTGCGGGTTTAACGTGGCGGGGCCGAAGTCCAGAGAGATGCTGCAGCGGCTGACCAATACCTCGCTGGCGACGGCAGACTTTCCGTTCATGCGGTCCCGGTGGATCGATCTGAGCGGTATTCACGTGCTGGCGTTGCGGGTGAGCTTTACCGGTGATCTGGGGTGGGAGCTGCATTGCCCGGCGGCTGATCAGGCGCGGCTCCTGGAAATTCTGCTGGCTGCAGGGCGAGAGGTCGGCGCCGGACCGGTTGGCAGCCGCGCGCTGATGTCATTGCGGGTGGAAAAGGGCTATGGCTCCTGGTCGCGTGAGTACAGCCCGGAATACTGGCCGCAGGAAGTGGGGCTGGACCGTCTGTGCAAGATGGACAAGACTTTCCTGAACAAAGATGCTGTCGTTGAGACACTGGCGAAACCGCCGCGCGAGCAACTGGTGCTGCTGGAACTGGATGCTGACGCCACCGACGCGTCCAACGCGGATGCCACCGGCGGTGAGCCGATTTTCCGGGACGGGCAGGGGATCGGTCGGGTTACGTCGGGCGCTTATGGATACAGCGTCGGGATGAGCCTTGCACTCGGTTATGTTCAGGGCGCTCAGCCCGGGGATCGTGTCGATGTGATGGTTCTGGGCCGTCCGCACGGCGCGACGATCCTGAATGAGCCGCCTTTTGATCCGGATGGATCGCGTCTGCGGGCATGATGCATCGCTAAACAAAAAAAAGGCCACGCAATCAAGCGTGGCCTTTGTCGTCAGATACCTGAAAAAATCAGGAAGCTTTTTTACGGCTGCGCATGACGCCCAGACCGCCCAGACCGGCAAGCAGCATCAGGCCTGCTGCAGGAACCGGAACAGCTGTTACGAGCTCGATGTTGTCGATGCCCCAGCCGATGTTACGCGCTCCATCCGGTGTTGTACCGACGATGGAGATTTCGTCGAACAGACCGGCAAAGGAGATGCTCGCGATTGTGCCGTCGCCAGCCACATCAAGAGCGGAAACAGTCACAGTATCAACAACCAGGCCGCCTTTCAGCGCTGTGAAGACGAATTCTTCATCATCACCTGTGGACGTACCCACTTCGTCACCGTCGATGTCAGCGATCTCAAAGGAGATCTCTTCGATCAGGTAACCGCCGAATGTCAGCGTCATGTCGGTGTCGCCGTCGAAATCACCCGTCAGGAAGATGTCGCCGAAGTCGCCGCCGATGGGCATGTCGTCAGGAACGAACCCGCTTGTTGGTGCGCCGACGCCGACCAGTTGCATGTTCTCAGTCGAAGAAAAATCGATGATGCCATTGGAATATGATGTGCCGACGTCAGTCGGATCAGATCCGAGCGGCGCCTCGTTTTCAAAATCGACCGTGGCCGCAAAGCCTGTGGTCGCAGTCAGTGCAAATGCACCTGTCAGTATACTCAGCTTGTTCATAAAAGCCTCCTGCTGGAAAGAGGCACCTAAAATAGGCACCGTTTACTTCGATAACAAAGTATTAACACAATTTTGCCATGTCTACATTTATTAACCGGTTTCTGCGGTGCGGAATTTCCTGCTCAACGGCTTGATTTCAAGAGATTCTACTGGTGGTTGAAGTTCTGAAATTCGGCGTCCAGTGCTAACCCCCTGTATTTTAATGGTTTGAGCGGAAATCCGCCGGAATTGCCCCTTTGTAATGCCGTTGAACTGCTTCGGACCACCCGTGCATAAAAAATTTTGACCGATCAGAAACTGATAAAAAAAGTGGCATTAATTGGAAACAATGCCGCGCATAATCTGATCATTCTGGCCGGAATGTTGATAAAATGGGCATATTGCTGCGTTTTCATCATTCGGAACCTCAGCTGCGAATCAATGAATCGAGCGAAAATATGGCGAATAATGCGGCGCAATATGCTGTTGTGGGTGCCTGAAATGCCAGGCGCAGGCTTGCCGCCGCGGCGTGTTTCAGCAGCAGATCGCGGGCAGAAATCCGCTGACATCCGTGATCTCTGACGGTATTCCAGCGGGTTTCGCAAGCAAATGGAGGCCAGCGCTGTTCGTCTGCTGCACTGCCGCATCCGAGCCCCCAAGACCCCTGCGGCAGAAGTTAACAAGCGGTTAAAGAGGGCGGATTTTGAGCTCTGTAATCCGGTTTCCATCGCGCGCGCAAACCTCGAACCGGAACCCGTGAAAGGAGAAGACCTGACCGGCGGTGGGGATCATCTGGGCTTCATGGATGACCAGACCGGCGACGGTATTGGCCTCTTCATCCGGCAGGTTCCAGTCGGTCGCGCGGTTCAGATCACGGATGGTCATCGCGCCATCCACAACGTACTGGCCATCCTCGGATGTCTGCACCGGGTGGTCGGCCTGGGGATCGAACTCATCGGTAATTTCACCAACGATCTCTTCCAGAATATCCTCCAGGGTGATCAGCCCCTGCAGGGAGCCGTATTCATCAACGACCAGTGCAAAATGCGTCCGGCGGCGCAGGAACTGGCGCATCTGCTCATCAAGCGTGGAGGTTTCGGGCACGAAATAGGGCTTCATCGCAACGTCAGTGATTTGGAACCCACGCAGTTTGGTGGCGTCACCATCGGGTCCGCCGATGATCTTGTACATTGCCCGCAGCAGGTCTTTGGCATGGATCACGCCGATAATGTTTTCCTGATCGTCCTGGAACACCGGCAGACGGGTGTAGTTTGACTGCAGACACTGGTCCAGAATGTCCTCGGGCGCGTCGTTCGCATTGATCATCTCGATGCCCGAACGATGCAGCATGATCTCTTCTACCGCGCGTTCGTTCAGATCAAGCGCGCCGAGAATACGGTCCCGGTGCTCTTTTTCCACGACACCTTCAGAATGCCCGAGCGTCAGTGCCCCTTCAATCTCCGCATGCACGTCCAGGATGTTGCTGTCCGGGTCAATCCGGACACCAAAGAGCCACAAAACCCCTCGGACCAGAAAACGAACAGCCGCCACGACCGGCGAAAAGACAGTCACAACCACCGAGATGGGCCGGGAGACCAGAGCTGCTGCTTTTTCGGAATTGGTGATTGCATAGGTCTTGGGCAGAACTTCTGCAAAGATCAGCACCAGAAGGGTCATCACCAGCGTTGCCAGCGCCACGCCGCTTTCACCGAATGCCCGCGTAAAGATTGATGTGGCCAGCGAGGCGGCTAGGATGTTGACCAGGTTGTTGCCCAGCAGGACCGAGCCGATCAGGCGTTCATTGTCCTCTGTGATCCGCAAAGCGCGTTCTGCGCCTTTGGAGCCCTTGTCTGCCTGGTTGCGGAGTTTGCCGCGTGAGGCTGCGGTCAGCGCCGTTTCGGAACCGGAGAAGAATCCCGATATCACGAGCAGAAAGAGAATAACGCCACTTGTGATCCAGAAAGCTGCATCAAGCGTTGCGGGGACAGGGTCCATTTGGGATGATACCTTTGAAATCTATGCCCTTTGGTTATGGGGGCGCGATCCGCTGCAATCAAGAGAGGAGCCAGCCATGCTGCAGGATTTGGGGGTGATTGATGACCCCGTCATGCTGTTCGGCGGCCCCTGTTCCAACGCAGACGCCACACGGGCGCTTTTTGATGAGGCCAGCGCGCGCGGCATAAAGCCTGCTCATATGATCTGTACGGGGGATGTTGTCGCCTATTGCGGGGCACCTGACGAAACACTGGCGCTGATCCGCGGGGCAGGCATCCCGGTTGTTGCGGGCAACTGCGAAAAGCAGCTCGCCTCAGGTGCGGGAGACTGTGGCTGTGGATTTGAGGAAGGCTCGGTTTGCGATCTGCTGAGTGCGGGCTGGTACAGCTATGCCAATGCCCGGGTCAGTGCGCAGGACCGCGCCTGGATGGCGCAGTGCCCGGACGCCATTGTGTTCACCCATCAGGGCGCGCGCTACGCTGTGATCCATGGCGGCGTCACCGATATTGCGCGGTTTGTATGGCCAGACAGTCCGGACGCAGTTTTCGAACAGGAATGGCGCGCATTGGAAGCTGTGGCCGGGGCGGTCGATCATGTAATCGCCGGTCACTGCGGCATCCCTTTTATTCGTGAGACTGACCGGGGGCGCTGGATCAATGCGGGCATCATCGGGGTGCCGCCACATGACGGACGCCAGCAAACACGCTGCGCCATTCTGGATGGAGGGGACGTTTTGTTCCACCATCTCAGCTATGATGCGTCCCGTGCAGCGGAGCGGATGATAAAAGCGGGCCTGGTGCAGGGGTATGAGCGTGCGCTGCTCAGCGGTTACTGGCCTTCGGAGGATGTCTTGCCCGTATCTTTACGCGTGCCGTCCCTGGCCAGCGGGTGACGGGTCAGCACCAGTTCCTGAAGCCGTGCTTCCAGAACATGTGTGTAAATCTCTGTTGTTGCCACGTCCGCATGGCCCAGAAGCGTCTGGATTGACCGCAGATCGGCACCGTTGGCCAGCAGATGCGTCGCAAAGGCGTGCCGCAATGTGTGTGGCGTGACCTTGCCCGGGCTGACGCCCCCGGCGACGGCTAGTTCCTTGATCAGCGCGTAGAAGCGATGCCGGGTCAGGTGTCCGGATTTCCCACGGGATGCAAAAAGAAAACGGGACGCCTGCTCACCTTTCTGGCGGCGTTCCGCTTCGGTTGCATCGCGCACTTCCAGCCAGGCGCTCAGAGCTGTGCGGGCCGGTGGTGACAGCGGGACCATCCGTTCCTTGCCGCCCTTGCCGGATATCAGCAGCATGCGCGGGTCGCCGCGCGTGGCGCTGACCGGCAGGCTGACCAGTTCCGTGACCCGCATGCCTGTCGCATACAACAGCTCCATCAGGCAGGTGTTGCGCAGGCGGTCCGGACCGGCGCGTCCGGCCGTGCGCGCGGCCTGCAGCAACCGGTCGACTTCCTCCTCGCTCAGGGTTTTGGGCAGCCGTTTGTCCCGCCCGGGCCCACTGACCTGGATGGCCGGGTTGTCGCTGCGCCAGCCTTCCTCAAAAGCGAACCGGTAAAGCTGTTTGATGGCCGAAAGACGTCTGGCCCTTGTCGCGCGGGACAGCCCTTCACCGTCACACCGGATCAGATAGGCCTCGACATCGTCCCGGGTCACCTGGGTAAAGTCTTTGCTGTCAGCCTGCAGCCAGGTGTCAAAGGCCTGAAGATCGCGGCCATAGGCCAGCAGGGTGTTTCGCGCGGCCCCCAATTCGGCGGACTGCGCCTCCAGAAAAGCCGATATCCAGTGGTCATTGCTCACAGGTTGTACCGTTCAAGCAACAGGACCTGCAGGGCAGCCCGGCGCGCTGTGTCCTCCAGCCCCAGACCGCGTAAAACGCTCAGTGCTTTTCCCAGTGCGACCGGATCACCCGAGGCACCGCTTTCCAGTTCGGCCAGTGCCATCAGAATACGCTCTCCCATCTGCGTGGCGGGTATTCCGGTAACCTGCGGCATTCCGGAAAACGCTCCGGCGATCTCTGCGTTGCGCGCAGTCCCCGCGACAAGGGGCAGCGGAACGCCCGTGGCAATCGCGGTCGCCAGATCCTGGGGATCTGCCGGAACGTCGCCGAATGCGGGAGACAGCAAAATCATTTCGCGGGCAATCCTGCCAGCTTCACCGTCCAGCCCCAGAGCCGTAAGTTGTTCGGCGAATATACCGGCAAAGGCGACCTCCAGCCGGGCGGCCTTCATGGTCTTCCAGGCAGATGGGAGAACCTCTGCCACATCCGAGGCCGAACGCCGGCTCAGAGCCTGATCCAGCTTTCTGACACCGGCAGCACGGTCCCAGACGCCGCCGGACGCCGCTGGTTTTCGCGCCGTATAAAGGCCCAGCAACTGATTGTCCGGCAGACTTCCGGCGCGTGCCAGACGCTCAGCCGCTTCCAGCTGAGCTTTCCAGCCTGTTACATCACGCAGGTCTGCCACCGCATAGGCACGGGGCAGAAAACGCGTTGGCAGGGGTTCGCCAATAGCCTCGTGTAACCGAAAAAGCAGCGGCGTGATGCTGGCAGGCGGTGCCAGGGCAGGATCACCCTCAAAAAGTTCCGGATCAAGAAACCGTTCCAGCAGGTTCAGCTGTGGGGTCGGAATTGTCCCCAGCACACGGCCTGCATCGTAAAGAACCGCAGCCGTGGCCCAGTCACCGCTCCGCATCCGGCAGAATACGCTGTGCCCGGCTGTTGGCGCAAGCTCAGGGCGGGCATTCTGCAGATCGCAGGCGGGATCCTCATTACCGGTCAGCAGAGCCAGGTCCATATAGGCCGCAAAATGATTGCGGTCGCGCTTCGGACCGGCTTGCTCGATCAGCGCGAGCGCAGGCTCCAGCGCGCCGTAATCCCGCAGCAACCGGGCCCGGTCCAGCGTGAAGCCGTCTGCGTTCTCTGCATCATCGCCAGGGCCTGCCGCTTCGCTGAGCAGCAGACGGTAGAGCAGGGACTGTGCGGCAGGCAGACGCAGATCAGGCAGGTCGGCCATAAGCGCACCGAGCCGCTTTGGATCGCTGTCGCTCCAAAGGTCGGGGGGCAGGCCGCTCACAGCCGGAGGCACCAGCCCGATGCGCCGTTGTGTTTGTTCTGTCAGGGGGGAGACTGCCACATCCGGGGGCAGACGCTCGGTTCCGGTCCCGGGCAGTGGCGTGGCCACAACCGGTGACTGAACTTCGGGCTGCCGGTCAATCCAGTCAATGGCGGACAGCGGTTTGTCCCCGGCACCTGCAGGCAGCGCCCAGAAGAGTGTCGCTGCGCAGTATGAAGCGGGTTTACTCAGCATCCAGGGTGACGGGCACGCGCATTTCGCCCTGCGGCGCGCTGAAATCTGCTCCGAAATACGGACCGACATAGGCATAGCCTGTCAGCCCGATAAATCCGACGACAAGAAGGAAGATCAGAAGTTTGAATAAGCGTCCCATGGTGCTGCCCCGTTTTTTGCCTGCCTGCCGTTTTTACGCAACTTATATATGGCCTTTTCATCAATATCACGTCATTCAAGCGATTATGAGCGATTTTCAGCAATCCCTGACCGATAACGCCGGAACACGCAGATATGTGTTGAAAAAGACGATTGTAATGGTCGGAATGATGGGTGCCGGGAAAACGGCTGTTGGTCGCGGGCTGGCGGGTTTGCTGGGGGTGTCATTCCTCGATTCGGATCACGAGATTGAGCTGGCCGCAGCGATGAGTGTGCCGGAAATATTTGCCCGTGACGGTGAGCCGTTTTTCCGGGCGCGCGAAACCGAGGTGATAGAGCGTCTGTTGCAGGGTGAGCCTTGTGTTTTGTCCACTGGTGGCGGTGCGTTCCTGTCCGAGGTGAACCGGGCCAAAATCGCACAGCACGGCGTCGCGGTCTGGCTGGACGCAGATATCGATCTGCTCTGGAACCGCGTGAAACACCGCGACACCCGCCCGCTGCTGCGCACTGACAACCCGCGCGCAACGCTCGAAGCCCTTTTTGAAGCGCGGGTTCCCGACTACAGCAAAGCCGATCTTCGGGTGCCCTGCGCGCCGCCGGTGTCTATCGAGGCGATGGCGCTGCGGGTTGCGGATGTCCTGCAGACCCGGCCGGACGTACTGGAGCGCCGGAATGCCTGAAACCGTTCGTGTTAATCTGCCGGGCCGTGAATACGACGTGCGCATCGGCCCGGGGCTGATTGCCGCTGCCGGAGACCATATCGCGCCCTTTCTGAAACGTTCGCGTGTAGCTGTGATCAGCGACGAAACCGTTGCCGCACTGCATCTAGACAGCCTGCGTGACGGGCTGGCGGAGCAGGGCATCGCAATGCAGTCGCTCACGTTGCCCGCAGGCGAGGCGACCAAGTCCTGGGGCCCGCTGGAGCAGTCTGTCGAATGGCTGCTGGATCAGAAGGTCGAGCGCGGTGACATGGTCGTGGCTTTTGGGGGCGGTGTGATCGGCGATCTGGCAGGCTTTGCAGCTGCCGTACTGCGCCGGGGCGTGCGCTTTGTTCAGATCCCCACCTCTTTGCTGGCTCAGGTGGACAGTTCGGTGGGGGGCAAGACGGGCATCAATGCACCCCAGGGCAAGAACCTGATCGGCGCCTTCCATCAGCCCGCACTGGTGCTGGCGGATACCTCTGTTCTGGGCACTCTGACGCCACGCGATTTTCTCGCAGGGTATGGCGAGGTTGTGAAATACGGTCTGCTCGGTGATTCAGATTTTTTCGAATGGCTGGAAGAGAACGGCCCGGCGCTGGCTGCGGGCGACATGGACGCGCGGGTCGAGGCCGTGCGCTGGTCGGTGCAGATGAAAGCGGATATCGTCGAGCGGGACGAGACGGAGCAGGGCGACAGGGCGCTGCTGAACCTGGGTCACACCTTTGGTCACGCCCTGGAAGCGGCAACCGGCTACTCGGACCGTCTGCTGCACGGTGAGGGTGTGGCGATCGGCTGCGCGATGGCCTATGAGCTATCGGCCAGACTGGGCCTGTGCAGTCAGGAAAGCCCGAGCCGCGTGCGCGCGCATCTGCGTACCATGGGCATGAAAACGGATCTCAAAGACATCGAGGGCGATCTGCCCGGGGCCACCGACCTTCTGGACCTGATGGGCCAGGACAAAAAGGTGGTGCAGGGCCAGTTGCGTTTCATTCTGGCACGCGGGATCGGAGAGGCCTTTGTGACAGCAGATGTCCCGTCAGAGGCGGTGCTTGGTGTGCTGCAGGATGCGCTGCGCGACAAAGGCTAGGGTCAGGGCCTTACGGACGGCGCGCGACCATGGCGTGTTTGTCTTCGGCTGAAAATCCGACGCTTTCGTAAAATCCACGCGCGCCACGTTTCTGACCGGTCAGCAGCATGACCTTGTAGGCATCTGCATCCCATGCGGCTTCAAGCGCCGCCTGCATGACACGGCGCCCGAAACCGCGCCGCTGCTGGTCGCCACGCGTGACAACGTTTTCGATCAGCGCATAGGGACGGGCAGACCAGGTGACATTGGGCAGCAAATGCAGCGTCAGCATCGCGACCAGCCCTGTATCGGTAAATGCGCCCAGAACGGCTGTGCCGGGATGATCCAGCACGGACAAAAAGGCCGCCGGATCAGATACCGGCGGCCCAAAGGTCAGCTCATTGTAGAGCGCGAGTGCTGCATCACTGTCCGCTGCTGCCAGCGGCCTGACGCGGCAGTCCTCAGACATCAGAACGGGATTTCATCATCCAGATCGCGTGAGGGGGCCGGGCTGGAACTGCCACCGCCACCACCGCCGCCATAGCTGTCGCCGCCACGATCATCATAGCCCATCTGGCCGCCGCCACCGCCGCCGCCAAAGTTACCGCCGCCGCCACCGTCCCGGCCGTCCAGCATTGTCAGTTCGGATTTATAGGGGCGCAGAACCACCTCGGTAGAATACCTGTCCTGTCCGCTCTGGTCCTGCCATTTGCGCGTTTCCAGCTGGCCTTCGATATAGACCTTTGAGCCTTTGCGCAGATACTGTTCGGCTACGCGCGCCAGAGGCTCCGAGAAGATCGCGACCGAATGCCATTCAGTGCGTTCTTTGCGTTCACCGCTGTTGCGGTCTTTCCAGGTCTCAGACGTCGCAATCCGCAGGTTGCAGACTTTGCCGCCGTTCTGGAATGTGCGCACTTCCGGATCGCGCCCGAGATTGCCGATGAGAATTACTTTGTTTACTGAGCCGGCCATCACGCCCCCCCCTCTGTCATCAGTGTCCTGCCAGAGCCGGTGGTCCGCAGGAGGGCCGAATCCGCACAGGCAGCATTTGTGTAAAACTATACTGACCGGCACAGGTTTGAAACCGGATAACCGGATCGGCAACAGCCTTTTCCACCATAGCGGGCAAGGCTGGTGTCGCAGCCATAACTGGCTATAGTGCCGGCAGGAACCCGGTCTCAGGGAGGTGTCCGACATGAATACTCGTATTGGCATCGCCGGTGCCCTGATGCTGTCATTGCTGGCCACTGCCGCTGCGTCCGAGACGCTGTCCACCAAGAACCGGACCAAGCTTTTCAAATCCCAGACCAGCGTTCTCGATAACCGTGCCTCCAGCCAGTACAACAATTCGGTCCGGCTCAAACCGCCGACCGTTTACACCCCCAGTATCTGGGGGGACGGCAGTTATTCGGGAAAATATGACGGCCCGTTTCTGGCAGTCGCACGTCGCGCGGCGCGCAAACATCGTGTGCCCGAGGATCTTTTTCTGCGACTTGTACAACAGGAATCCGGCTGGAACCCGCGTGCAAAGTCCCACAAAGGGGCTCTGGGTCTGGCGCAGCTGATGCCCGCAACGGCAAGAGCGCTCGGGGTTGATCCGCTTGATCCTGAGGAAAACCTTGAAGGCGGTGCGCGGTACCTGGCAAAGCAGTACCGCGAATTCCGATCCTGGCCGCTGGCGCTGGCGGCCTACAATGCGGGGCCGGGTGCCGTTAAGAAATACGGCGGTATCCCGCCTTACCGTGAAACGCGCAATTACGTGCGCATTATCACCGGCCGGAACTGAACGGCCCGTCACAGCAAAAGCCTGAACCTTTCACAACAGGTCCCGATCCGGGCCACAGTGCTGCCTGAATTCTACGTCAGATAGAACCTGTACTGACGAGGGAGCCGCATTATGGCAAATGACATCTTTTACGCGCGGCTTGAGCGCATCCGACAATCCCAGCAACTGGCCACGCCGACACGGGCTGTGCCGATCCGCGAACTGAGCTCAACAATGCCCGGTGCGACTCCTGCAGGCATGGCAAATCAGCAGCGGCATCCGGCCTTTGCCCATCTCAGGGCGCTGTTTTTTGGCACAGTTCTGGGCATTGTGGCCGCAGTGGCGCTGATTGGTCTGTCGTGGGAGGGCTCTCCCTGGACTGCCGGCACCGAGTATTACAACTATGTTTTCTGGCCCGCTATGGGGGGCCTGGCCATGGGCGGCATTCTGATCCTTGCGTCCATGATGGTCGCCGCGCGAAAACCCGGATTTGCGTTGTTTTCGCTGGGGTATCTGAGTGGTCTGATCGTCTGCCTGATGGTCTGAAAATAGCACAAACCACAGCAAAAAAGGCCCGCGTCTGTTCCCGCGGGCCTTTTTGATTTCCGGTCCCGGCTTATTCTGCGGCGACACCCACCTCAATCACCGGCTCCATCCTGGCCAGGATGTCATCGCTCAGGTGACATTTGACCTGATGGTCGCCTTCCAGGCGTCGGACGGGCGGTACTTCCTTTTCGCACAGGCCGCCCGGCACTTCTGATTTCCAGCGGCAGCGCGTCTGGAACGGGCATCCGGTCGGCGGGTTCATTGCCGATGGAATGTCGCCTTCGAGGACAATGTGCTTTTTCTTCACGCTGGTGTCCGCAATCGGCACAGCCGAAAGCAGCGCCTCGGTATAAGGATGATAAGGCGGGGAGAAGACCTGGTCCGTCGTGCCCAGTTCCACAACATGCCCCAGATACATCACCATCACCCGGTCACTGAGATAGCGCACAATACTCAGGTCGTGGCTGATAAAGAGCAGGGTGGTTTTCTGCTCGCGCTGAATTTCCATCAGCAGATCCGTCACCGCCGCCTGCACCGAAACATCAAGCGCCGAGACCGGCTCGTCTGCCACCACAATCCGCGCGTCACCCGCAAAGGCACGCGCGATGCCCACGCGCTGCTTCTGTCCGCCAGACAGCTGGCGCGGCATGCGTCCTGCAAATTCGCGCGGCAGTTTCACCAGATCCAGCAGCTTGAGCATGCGCTGTGTGCGGTCTTTTTCATTCTCGCCGATCCCGAAGATCTCCAGAGCCCGGATGATCTGGCGTCCGACGGTCATGGACGGGTTCAGCGTGTCAAAGGGGTTCTGAAACACCATCTGCACCTCAGAGACGGTTTTGGTATCCCGCGCCTCAATGGGTGTGTTTCCGATTGAGCGGTTGTCGAGCAGGATCTCGCCCTCGGTTGCTGTCTCCAGCCCCATCAGCACCTTGGCAAATGTGGATTTTCCGCAACCGGATTCGCCCACAATCGCCAGTGTCTCGGATTCGCGGGCCTCAAAACTCAGCGTTTCATTGGCTTTGACAACTTTCTTGTCGCCCCCACCAAAGATCGCGTTGGCCGTCACCTCGTAGTACTTCTTGAGGTTATCCATTTTCAGGACGACATCCCCGATTTCGCCTTTGGTTTTCACCTCGGCAAGCTCCAGCGGCGCGTCCCAGTCGATTTCCTCAAACCGCAGACAGCGCGTCCCGTGCCGGTCATTGCCGGCGACATCCGCCATGGCGATGACACCCTGATCACAGCGACCCGGCTCAAAATAGTCGCACCTGGGCCCAAAGTTACACCCGTTCGGGCGCTCGTGGGGCAGGGGGAAATTGCCGGGGATCGCCACCAGCGGGCGGGCGTTCTTGTCGGCACCCGGCAACGGGATCGACCGGAAAAGCGCCTGCGTGTAGGGGTGTTGCATCTTGTCAAACACATCCTCGATAGAGCCGCGTTCGACCGCTTCACCGGAATACATCACACAGATCCGGTCACAGGTCTCCAGCACCAGGCCAAGGTTGTGCGAAATGAACAGCATCGAAGTGCCGTATTTGCGGCCCAGATCCTTTACCAGTTCCACAATTGCGGCCTCGACGGTCACATCCAGCGCCGTCGTTGGCTCATCCAGGATCAGCAGTGAAGGCTCTGACATCAGCGCCATGGCAATCACGATCCGCTGCTGCTGACCACCCGAGAGCTGGTGTGGGTAGGCGTTCAGGATACGTTTGGGGTCGGGCAACTTGACGTCCGTTACCACCTGCAACGCGCGGTCATAGGCCTCTTTTTCCGACGCCCCGGCATGGATCATCGGCACTTCCATCAGCTGTCTGCCAATCTTCATCGCCGGGTTCAGCGAGGCCATGGGCTCCTGATAGATCATTGCGATTTCAGAGCCGCGGATATCCCGCAGTTCCTCATCACTCATCGCACCGAGGTCGCGCCCTTTGAATTTGATCGAGCCGCCGACGACGCGCCCGTTCTTGCCCAGATCCTGCATCACCCCCAGCGCCACAGTAGACTTACCGCAGCCGGATTCGCCGACAAGACCCACCGCCTCGCCGGGTTGCACATGCACCGAAAAATCCATGACAGCAGGTATTTCCCGCAGCCGGGTGAAAAACGAAATCGACAGCTTGTCGATCTCCAGAATGGGACCATCGTAATCGGTCTTCGCCATGTTGTTCTCCTTTTGGAGCGGGCCTTCTTCTGGCCCGAAATATCCCGGGGGGGTCAGGGGGGCAGCGCCCCCCTCAACGTCTCATCAGTCGCGCAGGCTTTCCTCTCGCAGGCCATCGGCCAGCAGGTTCAGACCCAGCACCAGCGTCAGCAAAGCCAGGGCCGGTGCGATCGCTGCATGCGGATAAAGTGCCAGCAGACGCCGTCCTGCGTTGATCGTGCTGCCCCAGTCCGGGCTTTCCGATTCCAGCCCCAGGCCAAAGAAGCCCAGCGTGCCCAGCAGGATCGTGGTGTATCCGATCCGCAGGCAGAAATCGACGATCAGTGGCCCGCGCGCATTCGGCAGGATCTCCCAGAGCATGATGTACCAGGGTCCTTCACCGCGGGTCTGGGCCGCGGCCACATAGTCGCGGGTTTTGATGTCCATCGCCAAGCCCCGTACGATCCGGAATACCGTGGGCGAGTTCACAAAAACCACCGAGACAAAGACCACCAGAATCCCTGGATCAATGTCAAACAGATCGAGGAAGGGCGGCAGACCCGGAATGGCGTAGGTTGGTGTGGCAACCACACTGCCATCGGTCGAGACCAGCGACAGATAGAGCCACCCGAGCCCCCCCAGAACACCAATCAGCAGCGGCGTTCGGATTTTTGGCTGTGTATAATACCGCGAGTTCAGCAGGATACACATAAAGATCAGCGGGAAGACAAAGAGGAAGAGCGCCATATAGTTCGGGATACCCGTCAGCACGATCTCGGGTGTCACCAGCAGATAAAAGAGCAGGATCACCGGGAAGGCGAGGATCAGGTTCGCCAGAAAGGACAGGATCGTATCCAACCGGCCGCCGTAATATCCGGCAGGCAGCCCCAGCGTGATCCCGACCATAAAGGCAAAGAGCGTTGCAATCGGCGCAATCTGCACCACGACCCAGGCGCCCTTGATCAGGCGGCTGAAAACGTCGCGCGCCAGATTGTCACCCCCCAGCAGGAACCAGGCGTATTCGCCTTCATCCGGGCTGCGCATCGGCGTGCCCGGGGGTTTGTTTTTCATGCCCGAGACCTGGCTCAGCGGATCATGGGTGACCAGCATATCGAGCGGGCCGCCATAGACGCCGACAAAGACCCAGAACATCACCAGTCCAAAGCCGATCATGCCGATGGTGCTGTCGTAAAGTTTGCCATAAAGCCCCAGACGGCGCTTGTAGGTCATCGACAGGGTGAACAGGACAATCAGCGAGATCCAGACAGGTCCAAGCTGAAGGAACATACGGGCTGCGATACTGCCCCAGGAAAGTTCTTCCATGACAGATCTCCCTTATGCGATGCGGATGCGCGGGTTGAGATAGACATAGCCGATATCCGATATCAGCTGTGTCACCAGAACCACGGCGACCGAGACAACCGAAACCGCCAGCAGCAGTTCGATGTCATTGTTTCCTGCCGCCTGCACCAGCAGCCAGCCAAAGCCCTTGTAGTTAAAGAGCGTCTCGACAATCACCACCCCGTTCAGCAGCCAGGGGAACTGGAGCATGATCACGGTGAAAGGGGCGATGAGCGCATTCCGGAGCGCATGTTTCAGAACGATGTCCGAGAACTTTACCCCCTTAAGGCGCGCCGTTCGGATGTATTGCGCTGTCATAACCTCGGTCATTGAGGCCCGAGTCATCCGCGCGATATAGCCCATGCCATAAAGCGAAATGGTAATGACGGGCAGCGTGAAATTCTCGAAAGTGGCGTTCTCCATGGCCGAGGTCGCCGAACCCTTGAACCATTTCAGCCCAAAAGCAGAGGAGGCGAAAACCGCGATAAAAATAACACCGGACACATATTCCGGTGTGGCGGTAGAGGCGATTGAGAAAGTTGAGAGCGAGCGGTCTGTCACCGAGCCCTCCCGCATTCCTGCCAGCACCCCGATGATCAGCGCCATGGGCACCATGACCAGCATCACAGCGAACATCAGCTTGCCGGTCAGACCAAGCCTGGTGGCGACAATGCCCCCCACATCTTCTTTGAAAACCGTCGAAAACCCCCAGTCTCCCTGGATGACGCCGCAGAAACTGCTGCGCTCGCCTTCCGGTGTCGCCGAGGAGAAACAGCGCCCGGTAACCTCGCCGCTTTCGGCATCTTCGTGCACCCAGCCGGGCAGAACGCCCAGCCACTGACCGAACTTCACCGGCATCGGCTGCAGATAGCCGTTTTTGTCCAGAAAACTGGTTACCGCCTCGTCGGACATACGGAAGTTGCCCTGTGTTTTCGCCAGTTTTTCGAGATTCGGGTAGAGATTGGTGAGCCAGAACACGATGAACGTCAGGCAGAGTGCCGTCAGTAACATCACGCCCAGACGTCTGAGTATGAATAGTCCCATGGGTGCCCCTGTTGTCAGGCTGTGGCGTGCTGCGCACGTCCGTTATCGCAGGCGCGAAGGCCTCCGGATTTATATGTGACCCTATCAGGCATGATCCATGAGGGCGCGTCAACGCAGACCAGCGCCATCTGGTGGATTATTTGCGACATCTGCAGGTCGCTTTTTAGCGATGTCGGGGCGCGTTGACGGCACCCGGACCGTCCGGGCGTCAGGCCAGTTCCGGAATGCCCGCGCCGGCCCGCCGCAGAGCGGTGGGGGTTGAATGGGTATGATGCTGGATGAACCGGGTGAAATAGGCCGCACTGCCAAAGCCGAGATGGCGTGCAATGTCCTGCGCAGGAGCGCGCGTCCCGGTCAGAAGGCTGCGGGCTTCGTACAACACGCGTTCTGTCAGCAGGTCGGCCGCTGTCCGGCCTGTGGCGGCCTTGCACGCACGGGTCAGATGCGTGGGTGTCACGCCAAGCGCGGCGGCGTGATCTGCCATGGTCATGGTCTCGCGGAAATGGGCCGTCACACGTGCACAATAGGCCGCACAGAGCCGCGCGGCGGCATTGCGCTTGCCCGGCATATGTTCTTCCAGCGCCATCTGCCGTTGCAGCCAGACCGAGATCAGCGCGCCGTGCGCCTCCATCGCCTGTCCGGTGAGGGGTCTGGCTGCGGCCTGTTCGCGTGTTGCCGCCTCCATCAGCACGGTCAGTTCAGACATTGCGCTGACTTCGCGGATGCGCAGCAGGCGTGGCATCTGCGGAAAAAGCACCTGACAGCCTTCGGGGATGATAACAGCCTGGCCGACGCCCTGGCGGCCCATGTCCAGTGAAAACAGGTGATCTGCCGGAATGACGATCGCATTGTGCGTGCCCACACCACGTCGTTGCCCGTTGAGCAAAACCCGCCCCTGACCTCTGGTGATCCAGATCAGCAGCTGTTCGCGACGGTCATGCGCCAGTGTCAGACGCCAGTCACTGCTCCCTGCCAGTTGCGACAGAGGCACGATTCGGAGGTCTGTTTCGGTCATTCAACCAGTCCGCGAATAATCACTAATCATCATGCCAATGGCGTGTTTACGGGCCGGTTTTCAAGTTTTACGTGAATTTTGTGAAAGTTTCAGCGGTTCTCCGCCGGTTGGAAATGCAACCATGACCGCATCTTTGACCGGAACCAGGTGCGTTGTCGTTTGGCAAACTGACGCGTTGCAATCACCGCGGCCTCGCGTGCCTCGTCCAGCGTCATGCGGTTCTGCAGATATGCAATCAGTTCCGGCCCGCCGATGGCCCGGTGTGCGGGCAGGTCGGGGTTCCAGTCGGGCAGGATGGCGCGGGCTTCATCAAGGGCACCCGCTTCCAGCATCAGATCAAACCTCCGGGCAATGCGCGGGGTGAGCCAGTCTTTGGGCGCATCAAATACAATGCACCGCGCCTGCGCCGCGTCCAGCGCCGGAGGGCCGGTGTCGTCCTGCCACGCCGCCAGCCCGCGACCGGTGGCCTGCTGAACCTCCCAGGCCCGCTGCACACGCATCGGGTTTGACGGGTCGATCCGCGTGGCGGTAGCGTCGTCTATCTGTGCGAGCATGTCTTCCACGGGCAGGGCGTCGGCGGCGGCGCGGATCTCTGCGGGAATGGCAGGTATATCGGCCAGTCCAAGGGTCAGCGCGCTGAAGTAAAGCCCGGTACCGCCGACAATGACCGGTCTGTCCGGCCCCTCAAGCAGCGGGCGCATCTCGCGCAGCCAGTGGCCTGCCGAATAGGCCTGATCCGCGCCGATATGCCCGTAAAGACGGTGTGGCGCCTGAGCTACTTCTTGCGGAGAGGGCCGGGCCGTAACAACCCGCCAGCAGTCGTAGACCTGGCTCGCGTCTGCGTTCACGATCACCCCGCCCTGACGCGCAACAATTTCCAGCGCCAGCGCCGATTTGCCGGACGCGGTGGGGCCTGCAATCAGAACCGGGGTCTGCGGGGACAGCCCGGCCAGGACCTCATCTGTAGAATGGATCGGGGCATTCGCCATTTTTTGCCTCAGCCCGTCCGGGGCGCATTGAAGTTGTCCGCGTTTTCGGACATTTTGCGCCGCAGATAAACCCCTGTCAGGAGTACCGACATGAGCCAGCCCGAACCACAGACCAAGTTCAGCCGGGTGATGCTCAAAATCTCGGGCGAGGCCCTCATGGGGGATCAGGGGTTCGGACTGAACCCGCCCACGGTGGAACGGATCGCGAGGGAAGTGCGGTCTGTGCACGAGCTGGGCGTCGAAATCTGCATGGTCATCGGCGGCGGCAATATCTTCCGTGGGCTTCAGGGTTCGGCCCAGGGGATGGAGCGGACCACAGCGGATTACATGGGCATGCTGGCCACGGTGATGAACGCACTGGCGATGCAGTCCGCACTCGAGGGGTTGGGCATTCATACGCGGGTCATCTCGGCCATTACCATGAACGAGGTAGCTGAGCCCTATATCCGCCGCCGCGCTGTGCGGCACCTGGAAAAAAAGCGGGTCTGCATTTTTGCAGCCGGCACCGGAAACCCGTATTTCACGACGGATACGGCGGCCACGCTGCGCGCCAACGAGATGTCCTGCGAGGCGATTTTCAAGGGAACCAAAGTGGACGGTGTCTACGACAAGGACCCGGCAAAACATGATGATGCCGTGCGCTATGACACGGTCAGCTATGACGATGTTCTGGCCAAACGTCTCGGGGTCATGGACGCCTCGGCCATTGCGCTTGCCCGCGACAACAACCTGCCGATCATTGTCTTTTCACTGGACGAGCCGGGCGGATTTCGCGGCATTCTCGCGGGCGAGGGCACCTACACACGGGTACAGGGCTGAGCCCGGGCAATACGAGCCACTGGCTTTTCCGTGCCATCCTGATCTATACATCCTCAACGATCACCGCGCCGCCGGGCGCTGATAAAACTGCCTCAGGAAGAATACCATGTCAGACGATTTTATGCTGGATACCGATGATCTTGAGCGCCGGATGGACGGTGCCATGTCCGCGCTGAAAACCGAATTTGCCTCTCTTCGGACCGGGCGGGCCTCGGCGTCGATGCTGGAGCCGGTGATGGTCGATGCCTACGGACAGCGTACACCGATCAACCAGGTCGGCACCGTCAATGTGCCTGAGCCGCGCATGGTAACGATCAACGTCTGGGACAAAGGCCTCGTTGGTAAAGTTGAAAAGGCGATCCGTGAAAGCGGTCTGGGGATCAATCCGCAGCTCAACGGCACCATAATCATGCTGCCCATTCCCGAGCTGAACGAAGAACGCCGCCGCGATCTGACCAAGGTTGCGGGCCAGTATGCAGAGAATGCGCGTGTCTCTGTTCGCAACATCCGCCGTGACGGGATGGACCAGATCAAAAAGGCAAAAGCCGATGGCCTGTCCGAGGACGACCAGAAGCTCTGGGAAGGCGAAGTGCAGGAAATCACAGACCGTTTTATTAAATCCGTCGACAGTCTGCTGGAATCGAAACAGGGCGAGATCATGCAGGTATAACTGCAGATGGCGGCGCCTGAACCCCTGTCCGTTAAGGGCTGGACGATCCGCCGTCTGTTTGTAATTCCTTGCGAACGCTGCCCGTTTGGCCCAAAAGAAAGCTATTGTATCCCGCGCCTGTGCGCCGGACAGGCAAGGAGCACATAATATGGCGTTGCAACGCCAGCCCCAACCGGCCCGGGTTCCGGGATGTCCCAATCATGTGGCGATCATCATGGACGGCAATGGCCGCTGGGCCACCCAGAGGGGGCGGCCACGGCTGTTCGGACACCACGCAGGGGCCCGGCGCGTGCGCGAAATTGTCGAGGCCTGTCCGCATATCGGCGTCGAATACCTGACCATCTTTGCCTTTTCGACGGAGAACTGGAAACGCACGCAGGTCGAAGTGGCCGGTCTCATGAGCCTTTTCCGACGGTATATCATCAAAGAAACCAAGGCATTGCGCGCCAACGGTGTGCGCGTGCGGTTCATCGGGGACAGGGACCGCCTGGACGACAAGCTGATCGTTCTGATGAATGAACTGGAAGAGGCCACAGCGCACAACAGTCTTGTGAACCTGACAATTGCCATCAACTACGGCGGCCGCGATGAAGTAACGCGGGCAACACGCCGTTTGGCGCAGGATGTGGCAGATGGCCGTCTGAAGCCCGGAAATGTCGACGAGGAAACGCTGCCCAGGTATCTGGATACCTGCGTGCTGCCCGACCCGGATCTGGTGATCCGGACCAGCGGCGAAGCGCGCATTTCGAATTTTCTGCTCTGGCAGTCCGCGTATTCAGAATATGAATTCATCGACACGCTCTGGCCCGACTTTACGCGGGATGAATTCGAAGGGCTCTGTCAGTCATACGGCGGACGGGACCGCCGCTATGGTGGCGTAAAGGCCTGATGATCACGTGAGCGGCGCATCCGACAAATGGTCTGACCTCGCACAGCGCATTGGCTCGGGTGCGGCTATGGTTGTTGGCGGGATGCTGGGGGTCTGGGCGGGTGGCCACGTTTTCCATGTGATGGTTGCTCTGATCTGCGGGCTTATGATCTGGGAGCTTGTACGGATGCTCAATCCGTCCGAGCCCGGCGTTGCCGTACAACTGGGTGCTCTGTCGGGTGCTGCAACGCTGCTGGCCATCTATCTGCCTTTGGGATTTGCCCTGCCGGTTCTGCTGGCGCCTGCGCTTGTCGGGTTTGGTCAGCTCAGCGCGTTCCGGACGATCTTTATGATCTTTACGGTCATGGTGATGCTGGCCGGTTTTGGTATGATGTCCGTGCGCGATGACATGGGCATTGTCTGGATGCTTTGGCTGGTACTTGTTGTCGTGGCGACGGATGTTGTCGGCTATTTTGCCGGGCGTTTCATCGGCGGTCCAAAGTTCTGGCCGAAAGTAAGCCCCAAAAAAACCTGGGCTGGCACCGGTTTCGGCTGGATCGGCGCAGCCCTGGTCGGGGCGGTCTTTATGACGCAGACCGGCGCTGGCCCTCAGCTGATCGGTGTGTCGGTTGCGATTTCGATGGCCAGTCAGATGGGTGACATCGCCGAAAGCGCGATCAAAAGGCGGGTAGGGGTCAAAGACAGTTCCTCGCTGATCCCGGGGCATGGCGGTCTGCTGGACCGGTTTGACGGCATGCTGGGCGCTGCGGTTTTCCTGCTGATTATCGGATCCTTCGTCGGTCCGGCGCCGCTGGGCTGAGGGTATGCGGCGGATCAGCATTCTGGGTGCGACCGGGTCCATTGGTCAGAATACAATCGATCTGATTGCGCGTGCGCCGGGCGACTACGAGGTCGTGGCGCTCACAGGTGCGGGCAATATTTCACAACTGGCTGCAGATGCGCGGCGTCTGAATGCGCAGATTGCTGTCACGGCGCATGAACATCTGCTGGATGATCTGCGCGCAGCCCTTACGGGCAGCGAAACCGAGGCCGCCGCTGGTACAGCCGCCATCACAGAGGCCGCCGCGCGACCTGCGGACTGGGTCATGTCGGCGATTGTCGGGGCCGCAGGGCTGGAACCCGGGCTGGCGGCATTGCAGCAGGGCAGTACCCTTGCCCTCGCAAACAAGGAATCGCTGGTCTGTGCAGGTCAGCTGATGCTCGCCACGGCAAGAGCCCATAACGCGCGTATTCTGCCCGTGGACAGTGAACACTCTGCCGTGTTCCAGGCCCTCGTCGGCGAGGACATCAGCGCGGTGGAGCGGGTGATTATCACAGCATCCGGTGGCGCATTCCGGGACTGGCCGGTCGAAAAGCTCGCCACGGCGACGCTGGCGCAGGCTTCTTCCCATCCGAACTGGGACATGGGGCAGCGCATCACAATCGATTCGGCCTCTATGTTTAATAAAGCGATGGAGCTGATTGAAACTAAAGAATTCTTTGGCGTTCGACCGGATCAGATAGAGGCCGTGGTTCACCCGGAATCGATGATACATGCGCTGGTAGGCTTCCGGGACGGCGCGCTGATGGCCCACGTGGGGCCGCCGGACATGCGCCACGCGATCGGCTATGCGCTGCACTGGCCCGAACGCCGCAGCCTGCCTGTGGAACGGCTGGATCTGGCCGCAATCGGCCAGCTGAGTTTCCGCGCGCCCTGCGAAACCCGCTGGCCTGCGCTGAGGCTTGCGCGCGAAGTGATGGAGGCGGGCGGTCTTTCCGGTGCCGTGTTCAACGCGGCCAAGGAAACGGCACTGGATGGTTTTATTGCGGGAGATATCGGTTTCACGCAGATGTCGGATGTGGTTGAAGAGGTCCTGAGCAGGGTTCCGGCGGCGGCTGGCCAAAATGATGCCGCTTTTACCCTTGATAACGTCGCAGAAACGGACCATCTCGCACGGCAGGAGGCCAGATCGGTCATCAACAGAAAAGCAGGTTAACCTTTTGGATATACTGGCACTGATCCCGCAGTTCGGCGGGCTGATCTGGACGATTGCTGCCTTTGTGCTGGCCCTCTCGGTCATCGTGGCAATCCACGAATACGGCCACTACATCGTGGGCCGCTGGTCCGGTATTCATGCGGATGTGTTTTCTCTCGGGTTTGGTCCTGTGCTCTGGTCGCGTGTCGACCGGCGGGGCACCCGCTGGCAGATCGCTGCACTTCCCTTCGGCGGTTTCGTCAAATTTGCCGGGGATGCGAATGCCGCATCCGGCAAGGATGAGGCTGCGATGGCAGAGGCCGGAGATGATCCGGCCAAACTCCGCGCCACGATGCATGGCGCACCTTTGTGGGCGCGTGCCGCGACGGTTGCTGCCGGTCCGGTCTTTAATTTCGCTTTGTCAATTGCAGTATTCGCAGCCGTTTTGCTGACCAGTGGTGTGACGCGTGATCCTCTGACGGTCGGCACACTGCATCCGCTGCCGGTCGAGACGCGCGGCCTGGAACAGGGCGATGTGATCACTGCGATCAACGGCATCACCATGCCAAGCCGCGAGGATACTGATGCCTACAGTGGTTTTCTTGATGGTCTCGATCCGTCACCGACGCTGGAGTACTCCGTTCTGCGCGACGGCGATGCGCTGGACGTGACAGGCACCTGGCTGATGCCGCCGCTGGTTTCCGGTCTGGCACCACAGTCGGCCGCCATGGGCGCGGGCCTTGAAGTGGGCGATGTCATTTCGGGAATAGACGGAGAACCGGTCTTTGCCTTTGATCAGCTCAAACAGGCTGTTGAGGGTGGCGAAGGCGCACCGCTCGCGCTCACCGTGTGGCGGAATGGCGAGACGCTGGATGTCGTGATGACGCCCAAACGGGTGGACGAGCCTCAGCAGGATGGCGGCTTTGCAACCAACTGGCGTATCGGTATCTCGGGCGGGCTGGCGTTTGATCCTGCAACACAGACCCCTGGCATGGGCGAGGCCGTCATGGGCGGCGTGCGCCAGACCCTGCGGATTATCGAAGGATCGCTGTCTGGTCTTGGGCATATGATCACCGGCGCGATCAGCACCTGCAACCTGAGTGGTCCGATTGGCATTGCGCAAACGTCCGGCGCTATGGCGAGCCAGGGGGCGGAATCTTTTATCTGGTTTATCGCGGTTCTCAGCACGGCTGTGGGGTTGCTTAATCTGTTTCCCGTGCCCGCACTCGACGGTGGGCACCTGGTGTTCTACGCCTACGAGGCCGTTGCCGGGAAACCTCCAAGTGATCGCGCGCTGCGCATTCTGATGACGGCAGGGCTGGCAATGGTGCTTACTCTGATGCTCTTTGCGCTGGGGAATGATATTTTCTGCCCGTGATTCAACGCGTGGTTGGTAAATGCCCCGGTTTCGCCCTTTTCTGTCAAAATAGCGCCCCAATTCACCGGTATTCCTGCACCATCTTTACGGGAGAATGACCGATGCAAGCAGTACAGAACGGATATCGTGGCTTCAGCCTGCTGATGGACCTGAACTGGGACCGTCTGCTCTATGTTGGCACAATCACGATGGCGCTCGGCGCAGGCGCATGGATCGGCGCTGTCGCAGGCTGATTACCTGAGCGCAACCTTCCGGGTTGCGCGCTACGATACTCCCGAAGCAGCGCGCATATAGTTGTCGCTGCTTTTCCGACCACATGGTTTTGACAAATCATACCGTTGCCGGTACTCAGTTAAGCATAAATAACTGAAGATCGGGGCAGCAGATGATTCAGGGCAAGCAGCGGAAATTCTCCGCCATTTCCGCTCATGCGGGAACAATCAGATCGGCAGCAACGGCTGCTGTTTTTTCTCTCATAATTTCAGCGGCATGGGTTGCGGCCCCGCATCCGGCGCTGGCCCAGCAGATCACACTGAACTCAATCGAGATCGAAGGAAATGCGCGTGTCGGCGATGCGGCGATCCTGACCCGGGCAGGAATCGCCCCTGGTCAGACTGTCTCGGCCGGACAGCTGAACACAGCATATCAGAACCTGATCGACTCCGGACTTTTCGAAACCGTGACATTTTCGCCAGGTGGTGCCTCCCTGCGCATCAGCGTGGTCGAATATCCCACGATCAACAGAATCAACTTTGAAGGTAACCGCAGGATCGGTGACGAGCTGCTGGCGGCCGCAATCAACTCAAATGAACGCCGCGTGTTCAATCCTGCCCAGGTCGAGCGCGATGCGGCCCTGATTGCGGATGCCTATGCCACCGAAGGGCGGCTGTCTGCCCGCGTGACACCCAAGATCATCCGCCGGTCGGACAACCGTGTGGATCTGATTTTTGAGGTGCTCGAGGGCGACGTGATCGAAATCGAACGCCTGAGCTTTGTCGGGAACCGGGTCTTCTCGGACCGTCGTCTGCGGCGCGTTCTGGAAACGAAACAGGCCGGTCTGTTCCGGGCTTTCGTGCGCAGCGATACGCTGATTGCCGACCGGATCGAATTCGACAAACAGGTGCTGCGGGATTTCTATCTGTCACGTGGCTATGTGGATTTCCGTACGAATTCCACCAATGCTGAGCTGACCGAAGAGCGCGATGGCTACTTCCTCGTATTCGATGTGCAGGAAGGTCAGCAGTTCCGCATTGGCGAGATCTCGGTCAGCAGCGACATGCCGAATGTTGACCCGGATGTGTACCGGTCCATCGTCAGCATCGACGGCGGTGACGTCTATTCCCCGATATCGATTGAAAATGACATCGCCCGGATGGAACGTCAGGCGCTTCGCGATGGTGTGGATTTCCTGCGAGTCGAACCGCGTGTCAGCCGGGATGACCGCAACCTGGAGCTGGACATTGAATATGTGCTCAGCCGTGGCCCGCGCGTTTTTGTTGAACGTATTGATGTCGAGGGCAACACAACAACGCTGGATCAGGTGATCCGCCGTCAGTTTGACAGTGTCGAGGGCGACCCGTTTAACCCGCGTGAGATCAGAGAAGCCGCCGAGCGCATCCGTGCACTGGACTTTTTCGAGACCGCCGAGGTCAATGCCCGCGAAGGTTCCAGCCCGGATCGTGTAATCGTTGACGTGGATGTTGTTGAAAAACCCACCGGATCGCTGAACTTTGGTGCGTCATTTTCGAACAACGACGGTCTCGGTTTCGCCATCCGTTTTTCTGAGGACAATCTTTTCGGTCGCGGGCAACGGTTCGGCGTGACCATCTCTACGGCTGCGGAATCGCGCCGCTATGGGCTGAATTTTGTTGAACCGGCTTTTCTCGGGCGTGACGTGGCCTTTGGGTTGCGGCTGGACGTGGCAGAAACCGACAGTTCGTTCACCACCTATGAAACCGACAGGTTCCTGTTTCAGCCGTCGCTTACCTTTCCTGTGGGCGAAAACTCCCGCCTGCAACTGCGTTACACGTTCGAAGATTCTGAAATGCTGCCACGCGAGACACCTATCAACGGTCCGGTTATTGGCAATGACATTGCCCAGGGGCGTCTGAGCAGCAGCGCACTTGGATATCAGTTTACCTATGACACGCGGACCAGCGGTATTGATACGACATCCGGCTACCTGCTGCAGTTCGAACAGGATTTCGCGGGTCTTGGAGGCGACAACAAATTCATCAAGACAACCGGGCGGGCCGTTGGCGAAACCCGTCTCTTCAACGAGGAAATCAAACTGCGCGCCTCGCTCGAAGGGGGGCTTCTGAGCTTCCAGAGCGGCACAAACCGCGCCGTGGACCGGTTCCTGCTGAATACCAACATCATCCGTGGATTTGAGCCAGGCGGCATCGGGCCGCGCGATCTGTCTGTCACCGGAGAGGACCCTCTGGGTGGTAACCTTTATGTGGCCGCACGGTTCGAGGCAGAGTTCCCCCTGGGCATTCCCGAGGAGTACGGCATTCAGGGCGGTGTTTTCTATGATGTGGGCAACCTGTGGGATCTGTCGGACGTGAATGTGGCCGGTGGCAATATCGTCGGTGAAGGCGGCTCGTTCCGCCATGTGATCGGCTTTTCTGTATTGTGGGATACGCCCATTGGTCCGCTGCGTTTCAACTTCAGCGAAGCGATCAAGAAAGAAGAGTTTGACCGGGATCAGGCGTTCGAGCTGACCCTCAGTACCACTTTCTGATCCAGTGCCCGGGGTTCTGCGCAGATCGCTAATTCTGGGGGCTCTGGCCTGTGTGGCAGTGGCATCGTCCGGCAGTGCTCAGGAGCGCAGCCGCCTGGCTGTGCAGAGCCCGATCCTGACGATCGATTCCGAACGCCTGTTTGAAGAAAGCAACTTTGGCCAGGCAACGGCGCGGGAAGTCGAAGCACTGGGGGCCGAACTGAGTGCAGAGAACAGACGCATCGAAGAAGAACTCAGCCGCGAAGAGAAAGAGATCACCGAGCGGCGCGCAGAGCTGACACCGCAGGAATTTCGCGATATCGCCGATGCCTTCGACGAAAAGGTCCAGACGATCCGGCGCGAGCGGGACGCGAGAACCCGGCAGCTGAATACGGATCTGGAGGAGCGGCGCCTTGTGTTTCTGAACACGGCGGCGCCCGTGCTCGAACAGCTGATGCGCGAGGCGGGCGCGGGCCTGATATTGGAAAAACGCACGGTTTTCATCAGCAGTAATGCCATCGACATTACCGATACAGCAATCTCCCGCCTCAACGAGGTGCTGCCTCAACCCGGTACTGCGCCCCGGGAGTGAGTGCTGCGCGGCCTGTGTGCTTGCCCAGAGAGGATTGAGTTGTTAGGCATGATCAAGCCCCTGGCGATAAAAGGACCCTCATATGACAAGCCAGCTCGCTCAGGCTGATATCCAGCTTATTCAGCGTATTCTGCCCCATCGCTATCCGTTTTTGCTGGTGGACAAGGTCGTAGATATCGACGGCACCCAGACCGCTCTGGGGATCAAAAACGTCACGATGAACGAACCGCATTTTCAGGGCCATTTTCCAGGCCTGCCGATTATGCCCGGTGTGACGATCATCGAGGCTATGGCGCAGACGGCTGCAGTGATGGTGGGGGTCACCCTGGAGATGGCTGACAAGGAAATGAAGGTGTACTTCATGGCCATCGAAAAAGCCAAGTTCAGGCGCAAGGTCGTACCGGGAGATGTGCTGGAAATGCAGATCGAGACCCTGCGCGGCAAACCCGGCGGCAAAGTATGGCGTTTTGGCGGGCGCGCATCGGTTGGCGGTGAAATGGCAGCCGAGTGCGAATTTACCGCGATGATGGATCTCTGAGCGGATGGGCAGCATTCATCCCAGCGCGGTGATCGAGGACGGTGCCGCGATTGACCCTGCGGCTACGGTCGGGCCGTTCTGCATTGTCGGCCCGGATGTAAAGCTTGGGCCCGGGGTTGAGCTGAAAAGCCATGTGGTTTTGACCGGGCGCACGACGGTGGGCGAGGACACAGTCATCTTCCCCTTTGCAGTGATCGGCGAGATACCTCAGGATCTCAAGTTCAAAGGAGAGGCCACCGAACTGGTTATCGGCAAGCGGAACCGGATCCGCGAGCATGTGACAATGAACTGCGGCACCGAAGGTGGTGGCGGCGTCACACGGGTTGGCGATGACGGTCTGTTTATGGCCGGATGTCATATCGCCCATGACGCCATAATCGGAGACCGTTGCATCATCGTGAATTCGGTTGCGATTGCCGGGCACTGCATCCTCGAAGACGACGTGATCGTTGGTGGGCTGTCCGGGGTGCACCAGTTTGTCCGCATCGGGCGTGGTGCGATCATCGGCGCGGTGACCATGGTAACAAATGATGTCATTCCTTATGGCCTTGTGCAGGCCCCGCGCGGGGAACTGGACGGGCTGAACCTGGTCGGACTGAAACGCCGGGGCGTTGCGCGCTCCGATATCACGGCATTGCGCGCCGCCTTTCAGATGCTGGCGCAGGGCGAGGGCACCTTCCATGACCGTGCCCGCCGGCTGCATGACGAAACCACCAGTGATTTTGTCCGCGAGATCGTCGATTTCGTGCTCGCAGACAGCGATCGCCATTTCCTGACCCCGCGCTGATGCTGGCGCTGATTGCAGGAAGTGGCAGATTGCCGGCCACTGTGGCCGCCGCACAGGCCACGCCACCTGTTGTCTGTGCGCTGACGGGGTTTGCCCCTGACGGGCTGGCAGTGGATCATCCGTTCCGGCTGGAGCAGCTGGGCACGCTGATAGCAGAGCTGCAGAGACAGGGCGCGACAGAGGTGTGTTTCTGCGGCGCGATACGCAGGCCTGTCGTCGATCCTTCGGCCATTGATGCCGCGACGATGCCGCTGGTGCCGGTGCTGATGCAGGCCATTGGTGCGGGCGATGACAGCGCGCTGCGCGCGGTTCTCGGTATCTTTGAGGACAAAGGCTTCACCGTGCGGGCCGCCCATGAGCTGGCACCGGAAATCCTCGCGCCCGAAGGCGTCCTGACACTCACCTGGCCGGATGATGCCCTGTGTGCGGACGAAAAACGCGGGCGCAGCGTTCTGGAGGCGCTGGCACCTCTGGATGTCGGGCAGGGGTGCGTTGTCGGTGCCGGGCAGATCTGGGCCATCGAAACCAGTGGCGGTACGGACCATATGCTGCAGACGCTGCCCGAAGGCGCGCGAAAGACCCGCGCGCTGTTGATTAAAGTGCCGAAAACCGGGCAGGACCTGCGTGTGGATATGCCGACCGTTGGCCCTGACACGATCAGCGCCGTTGTTGATGCAGGCCTTGCTGGTCTGGTGATCGTCGCCGGGCAGACCATCCTGCTGGAGCGGGACGAGACCATCCGGCGTGCGGATGATGCGGGCCTTGTCGTGTGGTCACGCGGACCGGTCTGATGCGGGTTTTCATCATTGCCGGTGAGCCGTCGGGGGACCGTCTGGGAGCCGCCCTGATGGCCGGGCTGAAAGAGCTGCAGCCCGACATTACTTTCGACGGGATCGGCGGTGAGGGGATGCAGGCCCAGGGCCTGATCAGCCGGTTTCCTATGAAAGAGCTGAGCGTCATGGGCATTGCGGAGATTCTGCCAAAATACCGCGCGCTCAAGGCGAGGATTCGCGAAACTGCGGAACAGGTCGTCTCAACAGCACCTGATGTGATGATCACGATCGACAGCCCTGATTTTTCCCTGCGGGTCGCACGTCTGGTCAAAGAGGCAAGCCAGATACGCACCGTGCATTATGTGGCGCCGACGGTCTGGGCGTGGCGTCCGGGTCGTGCTGCCAAAATGGCCAGATACATTGATCACGTGCTGGCGCTTTTCCCGTTTGAGCCGCCGCTGATGACACGCGAAGGTATGGAGTGTGATTTTGTCGGGCATCCGGTTGTCGCTGAGCCACAGGCGACCAGTGATGCCGCCGAAGCATTCCGCAACGCGCATGGGCTGGAGAACGCGCCGCTGGCCCTGGTGCTGCCTGGTTCGCGGTCAGGGGAGGTCGCACGGCTCGGCGATGTGTTTGGTCAGGCGCTGGCGCAGTTGCGTGCTTCGCATACCGGTCTGAGAATTGTTGTCCCCGCTGCCGCCGCCGTGGCCGCTCAGGTCTGCGAGGCGACCAGGTCCTGGCCGGAAGGTACCATTGTGCTGGATCCGCGCGGGCGGTCTGTCGAAGAAGCAGCCGCAGAGAAACGCGCCGCTTTCAGGGCGGCAGATGTGGCTTTGGCGGCTTCGGGCACTGTGTCTCTGGAGCTGGCGGCAGCGCGCACACCGATGGTCATCGCATACCGTATGCACTGGCTGAGCTTTCGTCTGATCAAATGGATGGCGCTGGTGGATACCGTCACGCTGGTCAATCTGGTGTCTGAAACCCGTGTGGTACCTGACTTTCTGGGCCCGGACTGTACCGCTGAAAAAATTGCAGGTGGGATGCGTGCTGTGCTGGCCGATCCGGGTGCTCAGATAAAGGCGATGGAGCTTACCATGCAGCGCCTTGGCGAAGGCGGAGAGCCACCGGGACTGCGCGCAGCGCGCGCCGTTCTGGCCCGGTTGCAGGCGTGATCCAAAGGACAGGCTGCGCCTGACACTTGTGCTCTGGCCTTTGCAGGCCAGGCCGCTCAGCCCTTGTGTATCCACCCGCCGCCAAAGATCCGGCTGCTGTCCCGGTCATAGAACACGCAGGCCTGACCGGGAGAGACCCCTTCTTCCGGCGTGATGAGTTCAACGGTGGCTTCTGTCGGGCTCAGAGGGCGGATCACCGCGTCTGTGGGCGGTCGGGTTGAGCGCACTTTGACCGCGACATGCCAGGCATCCTGCGAGGCGAAGGGGGTATCGCCCAGCCAGTTGATGTCCCGCACAGGCACCGTCCGGGTAGACAGCATGGATTTTGGCCCGACAACAACTTCTTTGGTGCCGGCGTTCAGTTTCACCACATAGAGCGGGTCGGCCAGACCGCCGATGCCCAGGCCACGGCGCTGTCCGATTGTATAGTGAATCACGCCGTTATGCTGGCCCAGAACGCGTCCGTCCGCATGCACGATGTTGCCGGGATCGGCAGCTTCGGGGCGCAGCTTGCGGATAACGGACGCATAGTCGCCGTCTGGCACAAAGCAGATGTCCTGGCTGTCCGGCTTGTCCGCCACGCTGAGACCGTACTTTTCCGCCAGTGCGCGGGTGTCATCCTTGGAAGGCAGGTGCCCCAGAGGGAAACGCAGAAATGCGAGCTGCTCCGGGGTGGTCGAAAAGAGAAAATAGCTCTGATCGCGGTTGGCGTCGGCAGCGCTGTGCAGCTCTGGCCCGGCAGAGCCGTCGAACCGCTGGATGTAATGTCCGGTGGCCATGCAATCCGCATCAAGGTCTTTTGCCATCTCGAGCAGGTCCCTGAATTTGACCCGCTCGTTACACCGGATACAGGGCACAGGTGTTGCACCGGCCAGATAGCTGTCCGCGAACTCGTCAATCACCGCATCTTTAAAAATGTTCTCATAATCCAGCACGTAATGCGGGAAGCCCATTTTCTCGGCAACACGGCGTGCGTCATGGATATCGAGGCCGGCACAGCAGGCCCCTTTTTTGGCAAGGGCCGCACCGTGATCATAGAGCTGAAGCGTCACACCGACCACATCATAGCCTTCTTCGGCCAGTTTTGCCGCCACAACAGAGCTGTCAACGCCGCCGGACATTGCCACAACCACGCGCGTCTCGGCGGGCGATTTTGCAAAGCCCAGCGAGTTCAGAGGCTGTTTCAGATCAAGCGGCATGGGTCACTCCGGAAGTTATGAGCGAATATAGGAAAATCCTAATTACTCTCAAGAGGCGGCTTCATGGGTCTTTAAGGCCCGGGCGTCAAGGTGCGGGTGAGCAGTAATCACGAGTAACCGGTATGTACCTCAAGAAAGTAGATGGACCCCGTTCCGTTACCCTTGCAGACGGAAGTGTCATGACACAGGCGGATCTTCCGCCCCCGACCACGCGCCGCTGGGTCGCCTCGCGCAAGGCCGCCGTGGTCCGCGGTGTGGCGTATGGGCTGATTTCCCAAAGCGACGCGCTCAAACGGTATTCTATCAGTGATGATGAATTCCACGAATGGGTGCGTGCTGTGTCGGAACATGGCGAGGATGCCCTGAAAGCCACAAGCGTACAAAAATATAGACAACCTTAAGTTGTTAAGATATGTTTTTCGCAGACGGTAACGTGTGGTTAACCTTTTTTCGTCAGGGTTAACGGCAGGAACCAAAGATCATCCTATGCGGAGAAAATGATGCGCGTACTGCTTGTGGAAGACGACCCGACGACCTCAAAAAGCATTGAACTGATGCTGACCCATGCAAATCTGAACGTTTATGCGACAGATCTGGGAGAGGAGGGTATCGATCTTGCCAAGCTTTACGACTATGATCTGATCCTTCTGGACCTCGATCTGCCGGACATGAACGGCCATGAGGTGCTGCGGCAACTGCGTCTTTCACGGATCGAGACACCGATCCTGATCCTGTCCGGCGCCGACGATACAGAAAACAAAATCAAAGGCTTCGGTTTTGGCGCGGATGACTATCTGACCAAACCCTTCCACCGCGAAGAGCTGGTGGCGCGCATCCATGCGATCATCCGCCGCTCCAAAGGGCATTCGCAGTCGGTTATCGACACCGGACGGATTTCTGTCAACCTGGACGCCAAGACGGTCAGCGTGGAAAACAAAGCCGTGCACCTGACAGGCAAAGAATACCAAATGCTCGAGCTGCTGTCGCTGCGCAAGGGCACGACACTGACCAAGGAGATGTTCCTCAATCATCTCTATGGCGGCATGGATGAACCGGAACTCAAAATCATTGACGTCTTCATCTGCAAGCTTCGCAAGAAACTTTCCTCGGCGACGGGTGGTGACAACTATATCGAGACTGTATGGGGCCGCGGGTACGTGCTGCGGGACCCTGACCCAAGCGTCGCGGACGATCCGCAACCGATCGCCATCGGCGCCTGACACCTGCCATCCGATTATGCTTCAAACCCGGTGCCCGCGAGGCGCCGGGTTTTTTTTGTGCGGCTGGCGAAAGTCGATTCAACTGGACCCGATCACGCCGCGTGCTTATCACATCACTGTTTGCGACTGACTGGGGCCCTGACGCATGTCTGAACCGGAAATCACAGATCTGACCGAGGCCGAGGCCCGCGCGGAACTTAAACGCCTCGCAAATGTGCTTGCCCGGGCGAACGAGGATTATCACGGCAAAGACGCGCCTCAGATTTCCGATGCCGAATACGATGCGCTGAAACGCAGGAATGCAAAAATAGAATCCCGCTTCCCGGCGCTCAAGCGTTCTGACAGCCCCAGCGATCAGGTCGGTGCAAAACCCTCCGAGACGTTTTCCAAGATCACACATGCAGTTGCGATGCTGTCTCTGGGCAACGCCTTTTCTGACGAAGACGTAGAAGACTTTCTGCAACGCAACCGAAAATACCTCGGACTTTCCGACCAGGACCCAATACCTGTCACTGCGGAACCCAAAATTGACGGGCTGTCTTTGTCATTGCGATACGTCGGCGGGCAGCTGGAACACGCGGCAACGCGGGGAGACGGCACAACCGGTGAAAATGTCACGGCCAATGCACGGACCATTGACGATATTCCGCAGTCACTGACAAACGCGCCGGAACTGCTGGAAGTGCGCGGCGAAGTCTACATGTCGCATGCAGATTTCGCTGCACTGAACGAGCGCCAGGCCGCGTCGGCAGGCAAGCTGTTCGCCAATCCGCGCAACGCGGCCGCCGGATCTCTCCGACAACTGGATGCCGGGATAACACGCAGCAGGCCATTGCGCTTTTTCGCTTATGCCTGGGGTGCCCTGTCCGAACCGCTGGCCGATACGCAATCAGGTGCCATTGCGCGTTTGTCTGCCCTGGGATTTCAGACCAACCCACTGACTAAACTGTGCGAAGACGCCGCGCAACTGATCGCGCACTATCGCGACATCGAAGCGCGACGTGCAACGCTCGGGTATGACATCGACGGGGTTGTCTACAAAGTGGACAGCCTGGCGTTGCAGGAGCGGCTGGGCTTTCGTTCGACGACGCCCAGATGGGCAATTGCGCATAAATTTCCGGCCGAACTCGCCTGGACCCGGCTGGAGGCGATTGACATTCAGGTGGGCCGGACCGGGGCATTGTCGCCGGTGGCCCGGTTGACGCCTGTGACCGTAGGCGGCGTCGTCGTCTCCAACGCAACACTGCACAACGAAGACTATATCGCGGGGCAGGACAGCAAAGGACAGACGATCCGCGAAGGCAAAGATATCCGGCCCGGCGACTGGGTGCAGGTCTACCGCGCGGGCGATGTCATTCCCAAAATCTCAGATGTCGATCTCGCGCGCAGACCGTCAGGCACATCGCCCTACAGCTTTCCGCACCGGTGCCCGCAATGTGACAGCGAGGCTCTGCGCGAAGAAGGTGACGCTGTCAGGCGTTGTACCGGTGGGCTGATCTGCCCCGCTCAGGCCGTTGAGAAACTGAAGCATTTCGTATCGCGGGGGGCCTTTGATATCGAAGGGCTTGGCGCGAAGCAGGTCGAGCAGTTCTACACAGACGAATGGATCAGAGAGCCGGCTGATATTTTCCGCCTGCGCGAAAACTATGAAAGTGGTATCAGACAGCTGCGAAACCGCGAAGGATGGGGCGACAAATCTGCCGCCAATCTGTTTGACGCGATTGACGACAAGCGAACAATTCCACTGGCGCGTCTGCTGTTTTCGCTGGGCATCCGCCATGTGGGCGAAGCCGCGTCAAACCTGATCGCCTTTCACTATGGCACATGGGACGCGCTGATTGCCGCCGTAACAGCGGCAAAAGATCTGTCCGGCCCGGAATGGGATGATCTGAATGCGGTCGACGGCATCGGATCGGTCATGGCCGGATCGCTGGTGACGGCTTTTTCCCAACCTGCCGAGCGGGCCTCTGTCGACCGCCTGGTCGAACAGCTGACGGTGCTGCCTGCAGAGCGCCCCGCCGCTGACGACAGCCCGGTTGCAGGATTGACCGTGGTTTTCACCGGCACGCTGGAACGTATGACACGGGCCGAAGCCAAGGCCCGCGCTGAAAAACTTGGCGCCAAGGTAGCCGGGTCCGTTTCCGCGAAAACGGATATCCTGATTGCAGGTCCGGGCGCCGGATCAAAAGCCAAAAAGGCGGCGGATCTCGGGGTGCGGACCGTTGACGAGCAGGAATGGCTGGATCTGATCGGGTCTGCATGAGCCGCCGACCAGAAATACTCTTTCCTTTGTTTGCGGGCACCGAAACGCTGGCGGGGATCGGCCCGCGCACAGCACAGAACCTGCAGGGCCTGGGCGTCGCGACGCCGAGGGACCTTTTGTTCACTCTGCCACACACAGGAATCGATCGCCGGCGCCGGGACACTGTTCAGGGTGCGGATTTTCCAATGACGCTGACTGTTACGGTGACCGTTGGCGCCCATCACCCTGCACGTACCAGGGGCGGCGCCTACAGGATCATGGTGAGTGACGCGCAAACGGCGTTTCAACTGGTCTTTTTCCATGCGCGCGGAGACTATCTGAGCCGCGTGCTGCCAGAGGGCAGTACGCGCATTGTTTCCGGCAAAATCGAACTCTTCGATGGCATGCCGCAGATGGTGCATCCCGACCATATTGTTGAGACCGGGGATGGCGATGACATCCCACGTTATGAGCCGGTATATCCGCTGACGGCCGGTGTGACGCAAAAGCAGATGTTCCGGGCGACGCGCGGCGCGCTGGAACTGGTGCCCGGGATGTCGGAATGGATCGACAAATCCCAGATGGCCGCCACGGGATGGACGGCCTTTGCCCGGGCGCTTTCAGATGCCCATGCGCCACAGAGCGATGCGGATGTGCAGATATCTGCGCCCGCGCGTGAAAGGCTCGCCTATGATGAGCTTTTTGCCCACCAGATCACGCTGGCGCTGGCGCGCGCGCGCGACCGCCGCAGAAAAGGCCGTGTCACCACAGGCGATGGCGCGCTGCAAAAACGCGCCCTTGACATGTTGCCCTACAGCCCGACCGGGGCGCAGACGCGTGCCACTGGCGAGATCAATGCAGATCTTGCCGCGCCCCTGCGGATGAACCGTCTGCTGCAGGGCGATGTGGGCGCGGGCAAAACGATTGTCGCTTTTCTGGCTTTGCTGCGGGCCGCAGAGGCTGGCGGGCAGGGTGTTCTGATGGCACCCACGGAAATCCTCGCCCGGCAGCATCTGGAAAGCCTTGGCGATATGGCCGACGGCGTTGGCGTCCGCGTTGAAATTCTGACCGGGCGGGACAAAGGTGCGGAAAGGCAGCGAAAACTCGCGGCGCTTTCATCCGGCGATACGGATATTCTGATCGGGACCCATGCGGTTTTTCAGGCCGATGTGGAGTTTGCCGATCTGCGGCTTGCGGTGATCGACGAACAGCACCGGTTCGGTGTGCGTCAGCGTCTGGAGCTTGGCAACAAAGGGGCGGCAGTGGATGTTCTGGTTATGACGGCCACGCCGATCCCGCGCTCGCTTGCTCTGGCGCAATACGGCGACATGGATGTCTCTGTTCTGGATGAAAAACCGCCCGGACGTAAACCTGTGACCACGGCCCTGATCAGCAACACCCGCATTGATGAGGTCACCGCGCGCCTGCGTGCGGCGATTGCGGCGGGTCGGCAATGTTACTGGGTCTGCCCGCTGGTAGAGGAAAGCGAAGTTGTCGATCTGACAGCGGCAGAGGCGCGGTTTCGGATGTTGCGGGCTGCGTTGGGCGAAGAAAACATTGATCTGGTGCATGGCCAGATGCCTGTGGCGGAGAAAGACGCGGCTATGGCGCGCTTTCAGTCCGGGCAGTCACGCGTGCTCGTTGCCACGACTGTTATCGAAGTAGGTGTGAATGTTCCGGCGGCCACGATCATGGTGATTGAACGGGCCGAAACCTTCGGGCTCGCGCAACTGCATCAGCTGCGCGGTCGTGTCGGACGGGGCGAGGAGCAATCCACCTGTCTGCTGATGTACCAGTCGCCATTGTCGGACAGTGGGCGCCGGAGGCTGGAAGTTCTGCGCGAGACGGAGGACGGTTTTGTCATTGCAGAAACCGATCTGAAAATGCGCGGGGCGGGCGATGTCATTGGTACGGCCCAATCCGGTGTCCCGCGTTTTCGCATCGCGGACCCTGAACGTCATGCGGGCCTCATGGCCGTGGCTCAGACCGACGCCCGCAGGCTTTTACAGGACGATCCAAAGCTCGAAACAGAGCGCGGGCGGGCTGCCCGGCTGCTTTTGTGGCTGATGCGACAGGAAGAAGCGATCCGGCTGATTGCCGTCGGATAGCAATTTGTTCACAAAAGTTCTCATTTAGTTCTTTACAGTGCGTTAAGAATATGAGAACAAAGAGGCAACAAACAGGAGGCACATCATGGTAACTTTATCTCTGATCCGGTCCGTCGCGCAACGTTCGCACAGCACGCTGATCCAGGATGCTGCCGGTGCTGCTGCTTTGGTTGTAATGCTTGTTGTCGGGCTGCATCTGCCCGCGTTTATCTGATTTCTGCCTGCGACTTCATGCCGGTCAGGGTATGCGCATCTGCCCCAACCAGGTGCCCGGGGTGACGACTGCCTTGTTCCACATCCCGCCCGTCCTGCCGGACCCCACATGACAGACGCTTTGACTGTGCCGCCATCCCGTCCCGGATGTGCGGCACTTTTTTTAAAAGGTATACGCCAGGCGCAACCCGCCCCAGTGGCGGCCCTTTACAGTAATGGGGGCGGACAGGTCCTTCATCATTTTGAACTCACCGCCGCCCATGTCGCGGCGATAGACCTGTAACAGGAATGGCTCTTTGTTGCGGCCGGCTTTCAGCCCCACACGGTCGTCAAAGATCCGGCGGTTTCTGCAATGGGCCGTGTTCCAGACAGGATCATTGCCCGGCGGATGTGAGAACTTTTTGTTATGCGTCGGCAGATAGCCGTTCACGTCGACCGCCGCACAGAAAACGATTTTACTGTCAAAGCTCAGTACAGGTTCCTGAACAGGCATCAGGATCTGATCCAGCACATTGACTGCTGCGGTCGTGTACTGTTCAGGGTCCGTACCGGGAATGGGGCGATAATTGCGGTCAAAGAGCTGCTCGAGCGTCACCCGGCCAGTTTCCACGGCGCCTTCAAGCTGCTGGGAAATGGTGCGGGACAGGGCCTGTACCTTGCCGATGAAAGGGCCATCCGACGAGGCAGGGTTCATCAGCGCCGTGGCCTGCACAATTGTTTCCGACGTATCTATCAGGCGCAGCACGCGCTCATGTGTCTGTTCAATACCTGTAGCACTGCTTTCAACCGCCTCGGCAATGCCTGACAGCGCTGGTCTGAAATCGTTCATGGCCTGCTCGACCCGACCGGCCTGACCTGCAATCCGCTGTGCCTGTTCATCTGCGGCTGTGATGGATTCTTCTATGCGGGACAGAGCAGAATCGGTGCCACCGGAACTTTCCAGCACATCCGAAGCCTGTTTCGCCACGCCGCCCGCTTCGCCCCGCAGATCCGCGATCCACCCGGTCAGCACTTCGATGTTGCCTGAAATCTCAACGGCAGCGTCACGTGTTTGTTGCGAGAGCGTATTGATTGCCTCTGCCACCACGGCAAACCCGCGTCCGGCATCCCCGGCCCGGGCTGCTTCGATTTTGGCGTTGATGGCAAGCGTGTTTACCTGCGTAGCAATGCTGGCAATCTGCTGGTTGTTAGTGCGCGCGGCGGTCAGGGTTTCGCTGACGTCCTCGGTACGTGCCGCAAGGGCGTGCACCCATTCCGCGACGCTGCGCGTTTTTTCGCTGGATGTCCGCACCAGCTCTGCAGAGGCCTGAACCTCGCGCGCTGTTTCGCTGGTTTTTCCGGCCATATTCTGTACCGCGTCCCGGACATCCGTGTTGGCCTGCGTCATATCGGTGGCACGTTTGTTCAGAATTTTCAGGCAACTGCGTTGTGAATTTGCGTGTTCTTCGACAAGATCGAGAAAGCCCGCAATATCCACGATTTCGTATCCGATTGCGGCCGCAGCCTCCGACAGGCGCTTGCTTTGCTCTGGTGTGGCGATCGGCTGATGTGCTGTCATGGGTCCCCGCGCGTCGTGCAGGGCCTTGATGACACAATTTTACTTAAAAAATGCTAATATGACTTCAGGCGCAGTCAGACTGGAGCGCCTGGGCCATTGCCTCGGCCGTGGCCTCAATGCTCAGGAGGATAGAAGCGTGCCGGTTTTTGTAGTCCCGCGCAGGTTCCAGCACCTGAAAGCCGTCGAAAGGTGCTGCCGGCACCGGGCCGTTATCTTTCAGCATTGCGCGCAGAGCGTCCCGGGCGTTTTCTATTTCCTCAAGGTTGCGTCCGAGCACGGCGCCACCGGTAACGGCGGCCGCAGCCTGTCCCAGTGCGCAGGCTTTGACATCCTGACCAAAGGCACTGATCCGTCCGTCCTCTACCGACAGATCAACCGTCACCGATGATCCGCAAAGAGGCGAGCGTTTGCGCACAGTTGCCATCGGTGTGTCCAGACGGGTCAGATGCGGAATATCAGAGGCAAGTGCCAGGATCTGGCCGGAATAAAGTTTGATCAGATCGGTATCAGTCGACATCGCGGGCCTTTGTGGTTTTCCTCGGGCGTGTGACACCATACATAGGGTCCGGCAAGCGGATGCAAAAGGACTTTCTGATGCAGCATTCTCAGAGTGAACAATCGCCTTTTGATACAGGGACGCTGAAATACAACGACGCGGGTCTGATCCCGGCCATTGCCCAGGACGCGCAGACCGGCGAGGTGCTGATGATGGCCTGGATGAACGCCGAGAGCATCAGCCGGACGCTGGAGAGCCGTCGTGTGACCTATTGGAGCCGCTCACGGCAGGCCTTCTGGGTCAAGGGAGAGACCAGTGGCCACATTCAGGAGCTTGTCGGGTTTCGCGTTGACTGTGATCGCGATTGTCTGCTGGTGCTGGTCAACCAGACCGGTCCGGCCTGTCACACCGGGCGGCGCAGCTGTTTTTTCACAGATGTGAAGGACGGTTTTGAGACGGTCATTGCTGACCCTCTCTGACAGCCCCTAAAGCCCGACCATGGCGCGAATGTCCTGCGGCGACGCACCATTGTCCCGCCAGGTGGCGATGGCGCGGGCATCATCGCGTTTGGCCAGGCGTTTGCCCGCCTCATCACGGATCAGCCGGTGATGATGGTATCGAGGTGTCGGCAGGCCCAGCAGTTTCTGAAGCACAACATGGATCACCGTCGCCGGAGCCAGGTCTTTTCCCCGCACCACATCCGTGATGGATTGGGCGGCATCATCCAGCACGACAGACAGATGATATGACGTGCCCATGTCCCGCCGGCAGAGCACGACATCGCCCGTCAGACGGGACACGGCCGACGTCTGTTCGCAGATCTCGCCGGGTTGCCCGGTGTCTGAGGCAGTTTCCGTGTAGCAGATCATGTCGGGCAGCTCCCGCGCGGCGGCCCGCAGATCGAGCCGCAGAGCAGTGTGTGCGGGCAGGGGTTCATCCGGCGTGCGGGGCAGGTCGCGGCAGGTGCCCGGATAGATAATGCCATCCGGACCGGTCATCGGCGCGCCTTCCTGTGGTGCCGAGGCAGCCTCCAGAATATCGCGCCGGTTGCAGTGACACGGGTACAAAAGCCCCCGTGCCCAGAGATCACCCAGAGCGGCCTGGTAAGAGGGAAGATTGTCAGACTGGCGCAGAACGGGTTTTTCCCACGCAATACCAAGCCAGGACAGATCGTCATAAATCTGCTGTTCCCATTCCGGACGTGCGCGTGACTGGTCGATGTCTTCTATTCTGACCAGAAAACGGCCACCAGCTGCCTGCGCCATGTCTGCGGCCAGCAGGGCAGAAAAAGCATGTCCAAGGTGCAGAGGGCCGGTCGGAGAAGGTGCGAACCGTGTTGTGAATTTCACGCCTTCTCAACAACATATACGTTGGACTTCAACCCGATCCCGGGCAGGTGCGGGCCGTGTTCGCGAAAGAGCAGCCTGGCCGAGCCGCAGTCGACCCATTCACAGAGGGCGGCCTCATACGAGGGGTCTTCCAGGGCGTGGTCATTGTAGGAGAACACCATTCTGTCGCCGGATCCCAGGCCATTCATCAGCACGTGAAACAGGGAAACAGGGGCAGCACCGGCACCGATGACGCCGATCGCGGCAATGGCGGCATAGGTTCCTGGACTGTGCGCCAGCGTTCCCCCGGCATCAATGCACCGCAGCTCGCGGTAGATCTTTTTGCCAGCGGCCTGGTCCAGCATCTCCCGGGACAGATCCAGACCATCAATCGTCTGAAAACCGGCCTTGCTCAGCGCTTCACCGGAAAGACCGGTGCCACAGCCGAAATCCAGAACCGGTTTTGCAAAGTCTTTGGTAAAGGATGCCAGTGCTTCGGCGCAGCGTGCAGGCGTTGCATAGCCCTGTCCTGTCACCTCATCATCGTAACTGTCGGACCAGTCATCATAGAGCTTGCGGGTGGATGAGACGTCGCGTGCTGCGTAAACCTTGTCGAGATATGTCTGTTTCATGGCTCTATATTATAAAGCCACCCCAGACAGAGTGTCCAGACAACAGCCTTTATGCTGGTGTGAGCGCGCCCTGCAGCCAGCCTTTCCAGTCCGTTTTGGCCCGGTCTGTGTAGGCTTTGTAGCGGTCTTTGCGTCCGCGTCTGCCACCTTTGAGGCCCTCGACAGGCGGGAAGAGGCCGAAGTTTACGTTCATTGGCTGAAAGGTCTTTGCCTCTGCGCCGCCTGAGATATGCGTGATCAGTGCGCCTGTCGCGGTGGTTGCGGGGGGCGTTTCCAGAGACCTTCCCTGTATTTCCGCCGCCGCCAGACGGCCGGCCAGCAGACCCATGGCCGCAGATTCCACATAGCCCTCGACCCCGGTGATCTGACCGGCAAAGCGGATGTTGGGCCGCGAGCGCAGACGCATCTGACCGTCGAGCAGGGTGGGCGAATTCAGAAAAGTGTTGCGGTGAATGCCGCCCAGACGGGCAAAACTGGCGTTCTCCAGGCCGGGAATGCGTTTGAATACATCTGTTTGCGCGCCGTACTTCATCTTGGTCTGGAAGCCAACGATGTTGTAAAGCGTGCCCAGTTTGTTATCGCGGCGCAACTGCACGACGGCCCATGGTTTTTCGTCGGGCGCATGCGGGTTGGTCAGGCCCACGGGTTTCATCGGGCCAAAACGCAGCGTTTCGCGTCCGCGTTCGGCCATCACCTCGATCGGCAGGCAGCCATCAAAATAGCCAGCCGTTTCGCCTTCTTTGAACTCTGTCTTATCCGCTTCGAGCAGCGCGTCGATAAACGCTTCATACTGGTCTTTGGACATCGGGCAGTTGAGGTAGGCAGTGCGCTCTTCCTCTGTTTCGCCCTTGTCATAACGCGACTGCATCCAGGCGCGGCTCATATCAATGCTGTCGTGATAGACAATCGGGGCAATGGCGTCGAAAAAGGCCAGCGCCTCGGCGCCTGTTTCTGATGCGATGGCCTCGCCCAGTGCCGAAGACGTCAGCGGACCCGTCGCAATGATCCAGGTGCCATCTTCGGGCAGGGATGTGATTTCACCGTACTCAATCTGCACATTGGGATGGGCCGACAAGGCATCGGTAACGGATTGCGCAAAGGGGTCCCGGTCAACCGCAAGCGCGCCGCCCGCAGGCAGCCGGTGTTTGTCGGCGGTGCTGATGATCAGCCCGTCGGCGGCCCGCATTTCCCAGTGCAGCAGTCCCACAGCATTTTGTTCGCTGTCATCAGAGCGGAACGAATTGGAGCAGACCATCTCGCCCAGCAGTCCGGTCTGATGCGCGAAAGTACCGACCGTGGGGCGCATCTCGTGGATAACGACCTCGACGCCGAGGTTCGCTGCCTGCCAGGCAGCTTCTGATCCGGCCATACCGCCGCCGATGATGTGGAGTTTCTGTGCCATGCCCGCCATGTAGGGCAGGGACCGCAAATGCGCAACACGCCTGTTCGCCTGCGTCTGCGATGTCGTAAGAGGAAGATCCGTTTTTGGGGTCGCCGCTGCGGGCATGTCGGTCAGTGAGAGGCTGACCTGGAGGGACGTTCCGCAAGACGGCGACCCAAAATCGGCATCAGGCATCGTTGCCTGTGCCCTATATGTGTCACATTCATGCCCAAATTATAAGGGGGTTATCCGGAAACGCTGCCGGCCTGATTTGGAAACAATTACGCATGGTTAACAGTGCTGTCGCTTGCTCTGGCGGCAATTCCAGGCAAAGTTCCCGGGAAAGTCGAATGGAGCGCCTATGTCCCTGAAGTTCACAGCCCCCGAACTTATTGCCTTTATTGAGGATGTGTTCCCACAGGTCCGTGGCGATTTTGCGTTGGACAGGCTGGAAGAGGACAGTCTGGTTGTTCGTCTGATCACCGCCGAAAAGCATCTGCGTCCCGGAAACACCGTGTCGGGGCCGTCGATGTTCGCGCTTGCGGATGTGGCGGCCTATATGATGACGGTTGCCCATATCGGGCGTGAAGCACTGGCCGTCACGACAAACTGTTCGATTGATTTTATGCGTAAACCCGCCGCCGGATGCGATCTGGTTGCGCACACAAAACTGCTCAAACTGGGGCGCGCGCTTTCGGTCTGTGATGTCCTGTTGTTCTCCGAAGGTACAGAAAAACCCGTGGCGCGCGCCGGACTGACTTATTCTATTCCGCCGCGCTGAGGCGGAGATGCGCACAAAAAAGCGGCCAGGACTTGCCCGGCCGCAGGAAGAGGTCTGTAAACGCGTACCGGGGAGGTTACGCGCGCCAGAACACCTTTGACGCCTCTTTGTCAGCCATCTCCGGTGTCAGTCCAACGTCTGCGAGCTGCCAGGTGCTGAGTTGTTTCAGCGTTTGTCTGGTGCGTCGCCGTGTGGCCCATTTCGACAGGCAGACCGCAAATTCGACCGCGATGAGCGACAGGACCGGCACCGAACGGGTCCGGTTCAGATAGTCAAGCGTGCGGGGCGACAGAGTCATATCCTGTGTCATGGGAATCTCCTTTATTGTATTGACACAATATAGCAGGTTTGCTACACCGTATTGATACAAAATGCGTTACAAACAATCGAGAGAAATATTGTAATGGGTACAATTTGGCAGCCGGAACTCAAAACCTACGACGGACCCAAATACAAGGCCGTTGCCGGACTGATCCGGGAGGGGATAGAGGAAGGGTTGCTGAAGGAAGGGGGCAAACTGCCGCCGGTGCGGGATCTGGCCTGGACACTCAGGATCACCCCGGGAACAGTTGCCCGCGCATATACCATACTGACCGAAAGCGGCGTGCTGACCGCCGAGGTGGGGCGCGGCACATTTGTTGCGTCAGGCACTCAGGGGCCCGTAGCAGAAGCGCCCATCGAAGTTGATGTTGTAGCCCACAGGTCCCAGCCGGATGGTGACGTTTACAAAGTGAGCATGTTCTCGCCGCACCTGCCCGCCGTCGGGCAGGACAAGCTGATCCGGAACCTTTTGGGGCAGGTGGCGCAGGACCCGCCCTCAGGCATGATGCACTATCCGAGCCGCACCGGGGCAAAGCCCGCACGGGAGGGTGTGGTCCGCTGGCTGGCAGGCACTCCGCTGGGCGCTTTTGGCGAGCAGGATATTGTGCTGTCGCATGGCGGACAGAACGGGCTTTCCCTGATATTTCAGAGTATTTTGCAGGGCCGCCGTCCGACGGTGCTGATCGAGGAGTTGTCGTACCCCGGGTTCCGCCGGGCCGCTGAGTTGCTGCGCGCTGATGTGGTCCCGGTTGCGATGGATGCAGAGGGGGTCATTCCCGAAGCCCTGGAAGAAGCAGCGCGGGCCCATGACGCGCAGATCTTCTGTACCTCGCCCGAGGTGCACAATCCGACGGGTCTGTTCACGCCGCTCAGCCGGCGGCAGGCGCTGGCGGATGTGGCCCGTCGCTGTGATCTGCAGATTGTCGAGGATGACTGCTACCGTATGCGCGTTGACCGCGCGCCGACCTACCGGATGCTGGCCCCCGAGCGGGGCTGGTATGTGTCGTCACTGGCCAAAACGCTCACACCCGCGTTGAGGATCGGATTTGCCATTGCGCCGCTGGGGCGGACAGCGGACCTGCGCCGGGTTGCGGAATACAACTGTTTCGGGCTGGCGACCCCACTGATTGACCTGTGTGCCAAGCTTTTGTCGCATCCACAGATCGATGCACTGGCCGAAGAAACACGCCGCGCCTTCGAGCTCTACGTCCAGAGTGCCGTTAACATTCTGGGCAGCTACGACGTGGTCTGGCGCGCAAATGTTCCGTTTCTCTGGCTGCGGCTGCCGCTGGGCTGGCGGGCGAGCGCGTTTTGCCAGGCCGCCGAGGCTGAAGGCGTGCAGATCAGAACGGCCGAGGAGTTTGTCTGCCGGGATGCCAGAGCGCCCCATGCTGTGCGACTGGCGGTAAATGCCGGTGTGTCGCTGCAGAGTTTCGAGGCCGCTGTTCTGCGCCTGCGGCAGCTGCTTGACGGCCCGCCTGAGCAGTTGAGTGTCTGATCTGCCAAAGTCCGTGAAATACCGGGCGTAACAGCATGGGAAATGTGGGGTAATATGGTACCTATATTTCAATACGTTGTTTCTATTATGTTTTATTACCATTGTGGCGCTTGACGCGAAACTGTGCTCGTTTATAACGCCCCAATCGAATTGAGGCCGTACCGCATCTGATATGGCCTGCCACCTCAAACGGGGAACCGTCCATGAAAACATTCTCTGCAACACCCGCAGACATCGACAAGAAATGGATCCTGATCGACGCCGAGGGCGTTGTTCTGGGCCGTCTTGCATCGATCGTCGCACAGCGTCTGCGCGGCAAGCACAAGCCGTCCTTCACGCCGCACATGGATATGGGCGACAACGTGATTGTCATCAACGCTGACAAAGTCCAGCTGACCGGCAAAAAGCGTCAGGAACACCACTACTGGCACACCGGCCACCCGGGCGGCATCAAGTCCCGCACCAAAGAGCAGATCCTTGAGGGCGCGCATCCCGAGCGCATTGTGACCCTGGCGGTCAAGCGCATGCTGCCCGGCAACCGCCTGAGCCGTCAGGTGATGACAAACCTGCGCGTTTACGCCGGTGGCGAGCACCCCCACGAGGCACAAAGCCCCGAAGTTCTGGATGTGAAATCCATGAACAGCAAAAACACCCGGAGCGCATAAAGATGGCTGAAGAAATCAACACACTCGAAGAGCTGGGCCAGGTGGCCGGCGTTGAGGCCGCAGCCCCCGAGGCAGAGGTCATCACCCGCGAGCCCGTCCGTGACGACCTCGGCCGGTCCTATGCAACCGGCAAGCGTAAAGATGCGGTCGCCCGCGTCTGGATCAAACCCGGTTCCGGCAAGGTCACCGTGAACGGCAAGCCGCAGAATGAATATTTTGCACGCCCTGTTCTGCAGATGATCCTGGCACAGCCGTTCACCATCACCGGTACAACCGACCAGTTTGACGTCGTGGCGACGGTCAAGGGCGGTGGTCTTTCCGGTCAGGCCGGTGCGGTCAAGCATGGTGTTTCCAAGGCACTGCAGCTGTATGATCCGTCCCTGCGTGGCGCTCTGAAAGCCGCAGGTTTCCTCACACGCGACAGCCGCGTTGTTGAGCGTAAGAAATACGGTAAGGCCAAAGCGCGTAAGAGCTTCCAGTTCTCCAAACGCTGAAAACGAATTTTATCCTTGCTCAAAGGCCGCTTTTTCAGGCGGCCTTTTTGCCGTCTGCGGCCATGTGCCGGCAGTCTTCTTGCGTGGTTGCGGACTTCACCGTACAAAGGTGTCGGGAACCGGGTACGCAACTATGTCCAGCACTTTCCAGAAATACGGTGGTTTCGGCGCTGTCAGCCGGGTGGTTTTGTCGTTTTACGAAAAAGTTTTGGACAGCGACATTGTCGGGCATCATTTTGACGGCGTAGACATGCCGCCCCTGATGGACCATCAGACCAAATTTGTGTCCGCGCTGATGGGCGGGCCACACGCGATGACAGATGACCGGCTGGCCCACGTACACCATGCCCTGGAAATTACTGTTGCCGAGTTTGAGGAAATTGTGGGCCTTCTCAGCGAAGCAATGCGCGAACACGGTATGGCAGAAGCCGACATCCGCCAGGTTGCGCGCGATTTCGAGGCGCGGCGCGGGTTTATTCTGCGCCCCGGCGTACAATGACAGCCAACACGCTGACCACCATCAACGAACAATTGCTGAAATCGATTGGCGTTGGAATTGCCATACTGCGCTGGTCAGACCTGACGGTCTACTATCATAACGCGGCGTTCAGGGACTGGTTCGGCGATCCCACCGAAAAAGGGGCCCTGTCTGAAGCCATTGAAGCGATACGCGGTGCCGCGACGGACGCGCTGCGCGACACCGGTCGTTTTACGGGGGAGGTTTCTGTCAAACCTCGCCGCCGCACGCTTGTGATATCTGTCAGCCTGCACCTGGCCGAGGTTGAGGGCGAAAAGATGATCGTCGCCGAATGTCAGAACATCACCCGTATGCGCGAACTGGAGCAGGTGATCGACAGCTATTCCAAAATGGTCGAGCGCAATACACGCCAGCTGGAACGCGAAAAAGAGCGGGTAGAGAAACTGTTGCTCAATCTGATGCCCCGCACGGTTTATGAAGAATACAAAACCTTTGGCGTGGTGACCCCTCAGCTGTACCGCAATGTTTCGGTTCTGATGCTTGATTTTGTCGGGTTTACGGATTTCACCGAGCAGAATGATCCAACAGTAACGCTGGGTGAACTGAATGATATTTTCACCGCCTTTGACCGCATCAGTGAGCAGTTTGGCGTCGAACGGATCAAGACAATCGGGGATGCTTACATGGCCGTGGCCGGCATGCCCGAAGAAACGCCCGATCATGCAACTGCGGTCGCGAACTGCGCGGTTCGGTTTCTGCGTTTTCTGGAAAGACGCAACCAAAGCCACCGGTTCAGATGGGAGGCCCGTATTGGTCTGGGCAGCGGTGCGGCTGTTGGCTCCGTCGTGGGCGTTCAGAAATACGTATACGATGTGTTTGGTCCGGCCGTAAACATGGCTTCACGCCTCGAAGTCTTTGCGCACCCGATGAAAATCGTTGCCCCGATCGGTATGAAATATGACCTGATTGATGGGTTTCAGATTGACGAGATCGGCTCCTATGACATCAAAGGGCTGGGGTCGATGGAGCTGATCAACGTCGAGGGCAATCTCTCGCTGGCGCGCAGTTTCTGATCCGTCCATCCGGGCTCTTCCCACGCTGATTGCATTTGACTCTGCATCCCTGCACCAGTCTTCTTCCGGCTGATGGCACTTCTTGCAAAAAACCGTTCGTTTCGTCTGCTCTTTTCCGCGACGGCTGTATCAAACCTTGGCGATGGTGTTTCGGCGCTGGCCTTTCCCTGGCTGGCGACGCTGATCACGCGCGACCCGGCGCTGGTGGCTCTGGTGGCCTTTGCCACAACGCTGCCCTGGCTTTTGTTCTCCATTCCCGTGGGCGTTCTGGTTGACCGGTACGACCGGCGTTTGCTGATGGTGCGCGCAGACACTTTCCGGCTGTTGCTGACCTGCGGTGTGATCTCGCTGATTTTCTCGATCCCGGCGTTTCCCCCGGGAGGAGATCCGCTGGGGTATATTCTGGCGCTGGCCGCCCTGGGCATGATGCTGGGCACCGCAGAAGTCGTCAGAGACAATGCCGCCCAGACGGTTCTGCCCTCGATTGTCCCAAAACCGGATCTTGAGAGCGCCAACGGACAGCTCTGGAGCGTTGAGCAGATCATGGGGTCGTTCGTGGGGCCGCCACTGGCGGGTCTGCTGATCGCGCTGGCGGTTCCGGCGCCCTTTGCTCTGGATGCGGTCACCTTTGGCGTCGCGGCCCTGCTGGTCTGGTGCATCGCCATACCGCAACGCGCCAATCCCCCGCGTCGCCGCATCCGGACGGAAATGTACGAAGGGTGGCAATGGATGCGCGGCAATCCGACCATCTTCCGGCTGGCTGTGATGCTGGGATTCATCAACGGCATCTCTGTCATGGCGATGACGATCCTGATCCTGTTCTCGCAGGAAGTGCTGGGACTGTCGGCGGCAGGACATGGTGTGCTGATGGCCGTGGGGGCTGCGGGGGGCGTATTGGGCGGCGTGCTGGGGCCGAGAATCATTTCCCGGATTGGCCCACAGCGTGGTGTGATCCTGGCCCTGTTCCTGATCCCGCTGCCCTTTGCGATCCTCGCGCTGACCGGCAACCCGGGTGTGGCAGGGGTGGCACTGTTTATCGAGGTATTCTCCGCCCTGATGTGGAACATCGTGACGGTTTCTTACCGTCAGCGCCGTATCCCGGATGAGCTGCTGGGCCGGGTCAACGCGCTTTATCGCTTTTTTGGCTGGGGCATGATGCCTGTCGGTGCTCTCTTGGGCGGCTGGATTGTGTCGCTGGGAGAGGAGCCCCTGGGGCGCGAAGCGGCGCTGCGGCTGCCCTTTATGATCGCGGCAGCCGGAGCCTGGGTGTTGCTGGTGTATGGGGCGCGGAAACTGCGCCTCTGACAGCGTTATCCGTCGGGTGTGATCAGACCCAGGCCGCGCAGATAAATCCCGATCCCGGTTTCCAGCAGGTCCTCGGGCGGGAAGGGCGAGGCGCGTCCGGGCGAGTTCCGGGCAAAGAGCTCGACGACCCCGTGGCTCATCGCCCAGATATGCGCCGAGAACATCGAGGCAGGCGGGCGTTTGTCTTCCGGAATGTGCACACTCAGATCGGTCGCCGCCCTTTCCAGAACCGCATTGGCACGCGTTGAAACAGCCGCCAGTTCTGGCGTCCGGTTGACGCTGATCCCGCTTTCAAACATCGCGATATAGTGGCCGGGGTATTTGCGGGCAAAGGCCAGATAGGCCCGGCCCGTCGCGGAAAAAGCTGCCAGCGCAGAGGGCTGGCCCTTTTCATAGGCGTATTCCATCAGATCGGCGAAAATCTCATACCCCTGGCGCGCAGCCTCTGCGATCAGGTCATCCCGGCCTTCGAAATGGCGGTAAACGGCGGCAGGCGTCACACCTGCCTGCTTTGCGGCCTCCGACAGGGTAAACCCCGTGGGGCCGCGCAGCTCAATAAGCTCCAGCGCTGCATCAACCAGTGCCTGCCTGAGATTGCCGTGGTGATAGCCCCGTTTAGGCATTCCAGATGTCCGGGCCGCCGCAAATCTTTGTATCGATCGCGCCTAGGGCGCCGGTGTCTTTGCGGTCATAGTCCAGACCATGCAGGACAGAGCGGATGGCATTCAGCCGGGCACGGCGTTTGTCGTCAGACCGCACAACGGTCCAGGGTGCAGCCGCCGTATGGCTGCGTTTGAGCGTATCCGCGATAGCGTGGGTGTAGGCATCCCACTTGCCCAGGCCTTTGACATCGATGCCGCTGAGCTTCCACTGTTTGAGCGGATCACGCTCGCGGGCCAGCATCCGGCGCAGCTGTTCTGCGCGTCCGACATTCAGCCAGAACTTGACCAGATGAGTGCCGTCATCGGCCAGCATCTCCTCAAAGGGCTTTACCTGTGCAAAGAAATGTTCGCGCTGTTCATCTGTGCAGAAACCGAAAACCGGTTCAATCACGCCGCGGTTATACCAGCTGCGGTCAAAAAACACGATCTCACCGGCTGCGGGCAGGTGATTGATATAACGCTGGAAATACCATTGGGTGCGCTCTGTTTCGGTCGGTTTGGACAGTGCGATAATCCGCGCGCCGCGCGGGTTCAGATTGGTGCGAAAACGGCTGATGGTGCCACCTTTGCCTGCGCCATCCCGCCCTTCGAACACGATAGCGACCCGCGCGCCGGTCTCCTTGACCCAGGCCTGCAGCTTGACCAGCTCGATCTGCAGAGCGGCGAGATCTTTTTCGTAGGGTTTGCGGGCAAGACGTTCTGAGTGTGGGTATGATCCTGACAGAATCGGCCCGCCATCCTGGCGGCGGATTGCATCCCGCACCTGCTTTGGCGCGTCGTTTTCGAAAAAGGCGCTGATCGCACCGTCAAAGGGCAGGTCCATCGCGGCCTCCGCTGGTATATTGCCTGACCTATATGGGATGTTAATCCGATTAACGCAAACCCGCGCGGGCCACGGCACGGTCAATGGCAGCCAGAACCGCTTCGGAAGCAACATGCTGTGGCATGTGGCCCACACCTTCCAGCCTCGTCAGCACAGCCCCGGGGATCTGGCCGGACAGGGGTTCGGAATGGATGTGCAGCGGTACAATCGTATCCGCCGTGCCGTGCACGATTTCCACAGGCATTTCCAGTGTGTTGTACCGCGCGGACATCTCCACGATATGGGGGCGCAACCCGTTCACCTGCTGTGCATTGGCCCGCATCGTATTGCGCCGCAGGGTCATTTCCGGGCCAAAATGCTTCAGATAGCCTTCTGGTGCCTCCTGTGGGTCAAAGATCGTGCTGACGGTGTCTTCCACCAGGCCGCGCGGGGTCAGCGCGGTGATCAGCGGTATCACAAAGACACTGCCCGCCAGAGAAGCGTTGATCTGATAAAGCGCGCCGAGACTGCCCGGCCAGGGGTTTGAGGCCGCCGCCAGCAGCACAAGGCCGGCGGTCTGATCGGGTCGTTCCAGCGCCCAGGCCAGGGCGACAGCCCCGCCATAAGAGTGGCCCACGACCACAGGGTTCGTTACGCCCAGCGTGTCGGTGGCGCGCTGCAGCAGACGCGCCTGCAGTGCGGGCGGTTCGGCGGCAGTATTCCAGACGCCGCCATAGCCCGGCGGGCGCTCCGACCAGCCCATACCCGGGCGGTCAACTGCGATCACCCGGTGGTTTTTCTCCAACTGGCCGACAAGGCGGAATGTGGCATCGCGCAGACTGCCGCTGGCGCCGTGAATGACAATGATATCAGGGCCCTGGCCGGAGACTGTCAGATGAATTCGGGTGCCGTCGACCTCTGCGAAGCTGCCCGATGGCGGATAGGCATCCATTGCCGCTGCCTCATGTGATGCGGCGCGCCACTGTACAAAGGCAAAAAACGCCAGCCCGCAAAGCACCAGCAGGACCATGGCTTTACGTCCCGATCGCATCGATATCGTAGGGTGTGTCCTGATACACCTCGGTCAGCCAGTTCCCATAAAGCAGATGCGCGTGACTGCGCCACCGGTTCAGCGGCGTGCGCGACGGATCATCCTCCGGATAGTAGTTCATCGGCACATTAATCGGCGTTCCCGCAGCAACATCCCGGTCGTATTCCTGCTTGAGCGTATCACTGTCGTATTCAAAGTGGTTGAAGATATAGAGCGCCCGGTGGCCGGGATCTTCCACCAGGCAGGGCCCGGCTTCTTCACTGCCCAGCAGGGTTGTCAGACCGGTTGCCGCGTCGATCTCGGACTGTCGCATCTCTGTCCAGCGCGACACCGGAATGACGCAGTCGTCCGAAAAGCCGCGCAGATAGGGGGAGGCCGGCGCCAGATTGCGATGGCGGAAACAGCCAAAGGCCTTGGCATCCAGCATGTGTTTTTTCACACCGTGGAAATGATTGATCATCGCCATGCCGCCCCAGCAGACGCCAAAGGTGGAATGCACATTAGTCTGTGTCCAGTCCATCACCTCCCGCAGCTCGTCCCAGTAGGTCACATCCGGGAAAGCAAGATGTTCAATCGGTGCGCCGGTGATGATCAGACCGTCGAACTTCTCCTGTTTCACTTCCTGAAACGGGCGATAGAAGCTCTCCATATGTTTGGCTGCCGTGTTGCGGGTCTGATGCTCGGACATGCGTATCAGCGTAAGATCAATCTGCAGCGGCGTGGCACCGATCAGACGGGCGAACTGATTTTCTGTCTGTATTTTCTTTGGCATCAGGTTCAGCAGCCCGATGCGCAGGGGGCGGATGTCCTGACGCGCGGCCTGATCAGGATCCATGACCATCACACCTTCGCGCTTGAGCACGTCATAGGCGGGCAGGTCGGCGGGTATCTTGATCGGCATGTGTGTGTTCCGGTTTCACAGTGAGAGTGGTCAGATAGCCCTTTGACAGGTCTGTCTCAAGAGCGGCAGTGTCACGAGACCGTGCGCGCCATCACAGGCAGGCGGCAACAAGATCATCAAAGTCCTCAGGAGTCCTTAATGCTGCAACCTGATCAGCGGTAACGGTAATGCCCCAATGTGACATGGCCTCGTACCGGGGCTGGCGGTGCGCCAGAGCGCGGGCATAGGTGAAACGGATAAAATCATCTGGATCAACATCGCGCTCTGAGCAATTGTTTTCACGCAGATATTCCTGCCAGACCTGTGCCAGGAATGCAGGTTGGTAAGCCATAGGTTTTGGCGCGCGATCAAACCGCCGGATCAGCTCCTGCGTATGTGCTTCGTCGCCGCGAATCCAGATCATCAGGCAGTCAGAGGAAAGCTCTTTGAGCAAGGCGTCCTGATCATCATGAGCTTCCACCCATTCGCAGATCGAGCCACCGGTATCACAGATGAAATTCGGATAGCCATAGAGCGCTTCGGCGCGTGCGGCAAAGCGCGATGTATCCCGCAGGGCGGAAATTTCAGCCTGGCGAAACTGTTCCTGGCGGCGCGCGTATTCTGCCATCGGCAATCCGCCTTTGTCCGGGTCGCCGGGTTTGCCCAGATAGGTCGCGACGGGGCTCAGATTGTCAAAGGTAATGTTCGAGCCGATGTAAATGCTGTCGCTCATCAGAAGGTCGCGCAGAAACGGGACCTTCATCGCCTCCGCTTTGGCATTGTCTGCAATGAATTCGCCCATGTAGCGGGTGCCAATGCGGTAATCGATAGAGTAGTGAAACCACGAACCACTGGCGCGCAACAGGTTCGACATATGGGTCTTGCCCAGTCCCGACATACCGTAGACGAGAACGGATTTCCGCCGTGCGGCGCGCCATTCGCTGGCATTGGAATAAAGCATAGCACTGGCGCCCGTTGTCCTGAAAACCTGTGCTTTGTCCTAGCCCTGCGCGGGCAGGGCGTCAATCGGTGCGGACCGGGCGGGCAAACACACGCAGCAGACGCCCGTCGATTATGGCCAGTCCGGCCGCCAGCAGTACAAACCCGGCATAGGCATTGGGATTGAGGCTTTCCCCGAGCATCAGCGTTCCCATGACGATGGCAACAGGCGGGATCAGAAGCGTCACCAGCAACAGATTGCCGCTGCCAGCGAGCGCCAGCACCTGATAATAGAGCAGGTAGGCGCCCGCTGTGGCGATCAGGGCGTAGTATCCGATGGCCAGCACCGTGCGCGGTTCCAGAGAAAAGCTGAGCGGGCCCTCAACAGCAATGGCCAGCGGCAGCGTAATGAGGGTGGACCCTGTCAGCATCCCCGCCGCCGCGACCTGAGGTTTCAGACCGCCCAAGGTCTTGCGCGCCCAGACGCCGGCCAGCGCATAGGATAACGTACCGCCGATCACCGCAAGTTGTGCAAGCGAACGCAGGTCAAAGTTGCGCAGGTTCTCAAGGCCGATTGCGGTGGTCACACCACCAAAGCCGACCAGCACGCCGGTAAATTTGCGAAGGCTCAGACGTTCGTCCGAGAAGAACAACGCAGCAGCCAGAACACCAAAAATTGCCGTGGCGGCGTTCAGGATCGAGGTCAGCCCGCTTTCGATCCAGAGCTGTCCCCAGGCCATCAGTCCAAAGGGGATGACGTTGTTCAGCAGCCCCATCACCAGAAAGGCGCTCCAGATCCGGAACCCGCGCGGAAAAGGCAGCCGCATCATCAGCACGACAAGCCAGAGCGCAGCCATGGCCCATCCGGTGCGGTGGGCGACAGAGGTCAGTGGGCCAATTTCGTCCAGTGCCACACGGATGGAGACAAAGGACGCGCCCCAGATGACGCCCAGCAGCAGTAAAAGCCCCCAGGCCCGCGTTGATATGGATTTCTGTGCTGTCATACACGGACACTAGGCGGGTTTCCGGGCCCCTGCCACCCGGATCATGCGCAAAGAAAAACGCCCGCGATCAGGCGGGCGTTTTCAGTTCAATAACCAGTAAGATCAGGCGCGCCGATCAGAAACGGAAGCCGATTTTTACGCCGATTGCGATGGCGTCGTTGTCGTTAAAGTTTGCCGCAGGCGTTCCGCTGACACCTGTCGTTGTGTCACCAATGCGGATGTAGCGGATGCCTGTTGTGATCTCGTAGTTTCCTTCGGAATAGATCGCCGCCAGAGACAGGCTTTCCTGACCATCGGCAGGGCCGAGGTTTGTGAACAGATTACCGGTGTTTTCCTCATAGCCCAAAGATGCAGCGACCGACCAGTTGTCGTTCAGACGACGGCCGACACCCAGAGTGTAGGTAACAACATCTTCTTCATAGCTGAGCAGGTTGGAGCCCCCTGTAACAGTCTGGTAAAGCGAGGGGTCGAGTGCAAAATCTGACCAGTCTACCCAGCGGATACCACCGAAGAGCAAAGTGTCAGCAGCGACGCCCGTCTGGAATTCCAGATTGACGGACTGCGGTGTTTCGAACTCGGTCGAGGTTGACAGCGACCCGAACCCCAGAACGGTCTCGTTGGTGTCTACGCTGTGTGAAATCTCGGAGCTGTAGGTCAGTGAGACGCGCAATGCGATTTCAGGCTTTTCATAAGCCAGGCCGGCGACATAACCGACACCATAGTGAACATCCGCATTCGCAGAGTAAAACAAGGGCGGACCGACCGGACGCACAAAGTTGACGTCAGCATTGGCCTCTACAGACTGAATGCGCAGGCCACCGTACACAGAAAAGCCAGAGTTAAGCTTGTAGCGCAGCAGGCCCGTCAGTGCCCGGCTGTCGAATTCGGCGTTCGAGGTTGATGCGAAATAGCCCGTTCCACCGGGATACTCGACGTCTGCGCCAAAGGGCTCGTCCAGAATAATTGCGTAGGACAGCTTGTCGTTGATGTCCGCTTTGTAGGCCGCACCCCAGCGGAAATAACTGGGGGCAACATCGCCGGATCCTGAGCCGCTGGCAAATGGCGCACGCGCATCACCGGTCAGCTCCGGTGTTACGCTGACGGCGTTCAGTTCCAGATAACGCCCTTCCTCGAACAATACGCCGATGGACTGACCAGACCGGTCAATACCGCCTGCGGATGCACCGCCTGCTGCCAGACATAATGCTGTTACACTTGTGATCGATACTCTCATGAAATCTCCTCCCCAGAAGACTGCCTGTTGTTATTGGCGCTGTGCGATATTGCAAAAAGGTTGCGGCAATTAATCACGATTGCGGCACCGGTCAATTCGTGACGCAGGGGCACAATACAAAGTGACCCGACGTCAGATTAACTTTTTTTTCGGGTTTCCGACCAGAGGTTAAGGTAGTTCCCGGCAAAGATGATCGCAGCCCCGACAAAAACCTGGATCTCCAGCGGCTCCTGATAGAGCAGCATTCCGACCACCGCGATCGTTGGCAGCCGGATGAAATCCACGGGAACGATAACCGTGGCCGGTGCCAGCGAAAGTGCGCTGGTCATGCAGAAATGGGCCATAAGCCCCGCAGCACCGATCAGCAGAACAAGGGGCAGGGCGCCGCTGTCCGGAACAGCGATATCCCCGTCATAGCCGGCGGCAATCACGCCAAACACCAATTGCATTGCGGTCAGCCAGAACAGGATGCAGATAATGCTCTGTGTGCGGGTCAGCTTTTTGGTGAACATGATGGTCAGCGCAAAAAATATCGCCGAGGAGGCCGCCGTGATGACGCCGGCGTTTATGCCGGCCATATCGGGGCGGGCGACAATCAGGATGCCGATAAAGCCCAAAATGGCTGCCGCACCGCGCATCAGCGTAAGCTTTTCGCCGAGCACCAGCGGCGACAGAATGATCACCCAGAGCGGCGAAGTGAATTCCAGCGCAAAGACCTGGGCCAGCGGAATCACTGTGACGGCGTAAAACCACAGGTTCTGCCCGGTGAAATGCGCGAGGTTGCGCACCGTCTGCAGGCGAAAATCCCGGGTGTTTACCTGGCCGAGAGTACCCACGGCCAGTGCAACGCCGGTCACAATCACCAGACCGAACATGCTGCGGTACATCATGATCTCGAACGTATCGAGCGAGGTCGACAGCTCCCGCCCGGCCACGGCCATCGAAGAGAAGGATGCAATAGCACCAATCATCCAGAGACAGGCTTTGAGTGTCGCGCTCACGGTGTTTTGCCGCAGCGGGGTGTTATTCCCATTCGATGGTGCCCGGCGGTTTTGACGTAATGTCATAGGTGACGCGGTTGATGCCCGGTACCTCGTTGATGATCCGTGTGGCCGTCTCGCCCAGAAATTCATGGCTGAAAGGATAGTAATCCGCCGTCATACCATCCACCGAGGTCACCGCCCGAAGCGCACAGGCAAAATCATAGGTCCGCCCGTCGCCCATGACACCCACCGTCCGGACCGGCAGAATGGCGCAGAACGCCTGCCAGATATCATCATAGAGCCCGTGTTTGCGGATCTGGTCGATATAGACCGCATCAGCCTCGCGCAGGATGTCGAGCTTTTCGCGGGTGATCTCGCCCGGACAGCGGATCGCGAGGCCCGGCCCGGGGAACGGATGACGACCGATAAAGCTCGCCGGAAGGCCAAGTTCGCGGCCCAGCGCGCGCACTTCGTCCTTGAACAGTTCGCGCAGCGGCTCAACCAGTTTCAGACCCATCTTTTCGGGCAGGCCGCCCACATTGTGGTGCGATTTGATCGTGACAGACGGGCCGCCCGAAAAACTGACACTTTCGATCACGTCCGGATAGAGTGTGCCCTGTGCCAGAAATTCCGCGCCCTCGATCCCGTCTGCGTATTTCTGGAACACATCAATAAAGAGACGCCCGATGATTTTGCGTTTGGTCTCCGGGTCAGACTGGCCCTCGAGTTCGCCCAGAAACAGATCGGTTTCATCGGCGTGGATGACCTGCAGGTTCATGTTGTCGCGGAACATCGTCACGACTTCCTGCGCCTCGTCCTTGCGCAGCAGACCGTGGTCGACAAACACACAGGTCAGCTGATCGCCAACCGCCTCGTGGATCAGCGCCGCGGCAACCGAGCTGTCTACGCCGCCGGAAAGACCGCAGATCACCTTTTTGTCGCCGACCTGCTCGCGGATCGTCCGGATAGCCTGTTCGCGGTACCCGGCCATGGTCCAGTCGCCGGTAAAACCTGCAAGACGCACAAAGTTCTCATAGAGTTTCGCGCCGCGCGGAGTGTGGTGCACTTCGGGATGGAACTGGACCGCATAGAAATGCCGCGCGGGATCGGCCGTGATCGCATAGGGCGCGTTTGGCGAAGTGCCAAAGACCTCGAACCCGGGGGCCAGTTCGGCCACATGATCACCGTGGCTCATCCAGACCTGTTCCGGGCCGCCATCGAACCAGCCCTCCAGCAGATCCAGCGATCCGGCTGGCGTCACGAATGCGCGGCCAAATTCAGCCGTTCCGCCGCCGCCGGAAATTTTGCCACCCTCAACCCGGCCACCCAGTTGCTGCATCATGACCTGCTGGCCATAACAGATACCCAGGATCGGGACGCCGTATTCAAAAATGCCTTCGGGCGGGCGCGGGGAGCCGTCACGGACCACGCTGTCCGGGCCCCCTGAGAAGATGATTGCTTTCGGGCCCATGTCGCGGACCATCTCCATTGAGACATTCTGATAGGGATGGATTTCGCAGTAGACATTCAGCTCGCGCAGGCGACGCGCGATCAGCTGCGTGACCTGGCTGCCGAAATCGATGATGAGGAGGCGGTCGTGATCAATCATGCTCATGTGCGCTGATTAGGGGCAGGGGGTGCCGGTGGCAAGCCCCCGGCGCGCGCTTGCAGGGAATAATGAGCGAGGGCCCGGGATCTGTGCAGACCAGGGCCGCGAATGCAGCATCTGCTGGTGGCGCAGCACAGATGTATTCCGGTCAGAGGGTCAGTAGCGTTGCAGATGTTCCTTCAGCCATTCGTGGATGTCGTCACTGGTATCCTCAGGCTTTACCAGGCTCTGGTGGTCGTGATCGGTAAGAATCTCAAAATCATCACATGTGCGCCGGGCGCTGAACGGTTGCACCACCATGAGACGGCCAATGCTGTCGCCAACCACGTCCCTTTCTTCTCCTGCACAATGAACCGGTATGCCCATTTGTCGCTGTGCATTCACCCATTGCTGCGTGAATGACCCGAGATAATTTCCATCACTGCTGCGTTGCAGTTCGTTCACTATGCCACCCCGAAAGCCCATGCGCGACGCCAGCGTCGCGAAGCGGGAACCTGCCATGGGCGTGCCAAGAGTGATGAGAGCAAGCGTTCGGCCAGCGATGTCAGGATCTTCGAGCAGAGCCTTTCGGGCTATGATGCCGCCAAGGCTGTGACCGACAAAGATGATTCTCTCTCCCGTGGGGCGGTTCTGCAGAAAAAGCCGGAGTTCACGCGTTACGTCGGCGGCTACATCGTCAATGCCCAGACGGGGATCATTGAGCGATGTGGAATAGTCAACGACAGCGCTGTTGAAAGAAAAAAGGGTAAAGTCTGTCCGGAAGAAATCCGGCCAATACTTGCCGGACACAGGGTGTTGCCACGCGGTTCTGGCGTCGCTGACAAAGCCATGCAGAAAAATGACGGTTGTGTTTCCACCGTTTTCGGCGCGCGCGCTTGCAAAAGTAATAGCGTGAGACGCTGTTGCCCAGAACAGAAAAGCCAAAACAAATGCGGAAAGAGATTTGAGATTCATAGCGATTTCCAAAACAATCCGGCAAAACAAGGCCACGGTAACCCCGTGTATCGCGCCTGGTCAAAGCGCATTGACGGACCAGGCCATGTTTTTTTGGCAAATCAGCGGCCCCCTATCGCAGGGTAATGTCGCTTTTTTCCCTGCTTCGCCGCTACCGGCGCGGGGGGCTGTTCATGGCCAGGGTAACACCGGGGCCAGTTGTCCAGCACAAAGGGTGGGATCATGGCAGGAGCAGAGCGCAGACGGGCACGTGGTGGTGGTGGTGCAGCACGACGGGCGGAACGCAGTGCGGTGTCTTTTGAAACTGCGAAGTTCATCGAGCGCAATATCCCCAATTTCGAGGTTCTGACCGAGGAAGCGCTGGAGATCATCGAATACAACGCGGAAACCGTGCTTGAGGAGGTCGGTGTTAATTTCGTCGAGAACCCGGCCGCATTGAAACGCTGGAAAGACGCCGGTGCGGACATCGACGGCGAGCGTGTGCGCATTCCACGGGGTCTGGCGCGCCGTTTGTGCAAAACAGCGCCCTCGTCCTACACGCAGCATGCGCGCAATCCTGATCGTAATGTCGTTGTAGGTGGCAACAGTCTGGTGCTTGCGCCGGTTTATGGGCCGCCCTTTGTGCGCGATATGGCTGGCGGACGCCGCTATGCCACTATGGAAGACTTCAACAAATTTGTGAAACTGGGCTACATGTCCAAATGGCTGCACCACTCGGGTGGTACCGTCTGCGAGCCGACCGACCTGCCGGTGAACAAGCGCCACCTTGATATGCTGCACGCGCATATGACCCTGAGTGACAAGCCGTTTATGGGGTCAGTGACCGAACCCAGCCGCGCCCAGGACAGTGTTGAGATGTGCGAAATTCTGTTTGGCAAGGATTTCGTGCAGGAAAACGCTGTGATGACCTCGCTCATCAACATCAACTCGCCGATGACCTTTGACGATGTGATGATGGGTGCGCTGGAGGTCTATGCGACCAACAACCAGGCCTGCATCATTTCGCCCTTTATTGTCGGTGGCGCCATGGCGCCCGTTTCTGTGGCGGGCACACTGACCCAGGTTCTGGCAGAGGTTCTGGCCGGTATTGCCTACAGCCAGCTTATCCGCCCCGGTGCGCCGGTGATCATGGGGGCCTTTGTCACATCGATCGATATGAACTCAGGCGCCCCCACCTTTGGCACGCCCGAAGCGTCGCACATTACCTATGGTGCGGGGCAACTGGCCCGGCGTCTGGGTCTGCCTTACCGCTCGGCAGGTTCTTTCTGTGGATCAAAACTTCCGGACGCGCAGGCAGCTTATGAAACAGCGAACAGTCTCAACATGGGCCTGCTTTCGGGCGTGAACTTTATGCTACACTCCTGCGGCTGGCTCGAAGGCGGTCTGGTGTCGTCGTTCGAGAAATTTGTCATGGATGCAGATCAGCTTGGCACGCTGCACCATCTGGCACAGGGTGTCCGTGTTGACGAGAATGCCCAGGCAATGGATGCGATCCGCGAGGTCGGTCCGGGCGGGCATTATCTGGGCTGCGCCCACACCCAGGACAATTTCAAATCGGCGTTCTGGAAGTCCGATCTGCTGGATTACAAACCCTATGAGACCTGGGAAGATGAAGGTGCGCGCGATACGCAGATGCTGGCCGCTCAGCGGGTCGAAAAACTGCTGGGTGACTACCAGCAGCCGGCACTTGACCCGGCGATCAATGAGGCCTTGTCTGATTTCATCACACGTAAAAAAGCCGAAGTGCCCGACAGCTTTATGTAATCTCAGACAGTCTGGGATGCTTTGAGCACCCGGGCCTCGCCCAGCATCGCGATCAGAATATCCACGTGACGCACGAGGCTGTAGCCTGTGTCGCTGGCCAGCCGCTGGCTGTTCAGGTTCGCCTCCAGTTCCATCAGCCGCAGCAGGGCCGCGCTGTGGCGGGGCAGATGGCCATATCCCAGCAGGCGGGGCAGATGTGTGGCGCGCCGGTAGTCGTCTGCACCTATTCTTGCCGCGCGCATCAGCAGAGGGGGTCGGCGCAGAGCGTGGAGCATTGAGAGTACGTCTTGCATGTGTGTCGTCCTTTTCTGGCGGCCACTTACCTGATCTGCAGGTCGGGCCGGCATACTATGACACAGCGTTGCCGGGTGTTGCGCCGGGCAGGGCGGGACGTACCGGCATGCCAGGGTTCTGTTAAGAGTGATGAAGAAAGTCTGATCAGCAACAATGTGGCGGGACTGTTGCGTATTCGTGCAAGATACCGGTCGGTGGTTTAAATACTGTTTATCCAATAGATACAATACTATCGGGAATGCCGGATATTAACCAACAGGTAACTTAATGCACTTTTAGGTTGCATCAGAATTCTGAATGCAACCTTCAATGCACTGGTTACGGTAGGATAAGATGACACACGAGGATTTCCCACAGGTCCGGCACAGGACAGCAGACGAAACGACGATACCCGACTGGGTTCCCGCTTCTGCACAGATGTATCTGGCCCATACAGAGGCCGGTCTGCCGATACGGGCTCTGGCCCGGGCAGCGGGATGTCACGCTTCTACTGTTCTGCGCCAGATCCGGCGGATTGAAACGCGCCGCGACGACCCTCTGGTTGACGCGGCACTGCGCACGCTGGGTGAAGTGCACTTTCACAGCCCGCGTTCCGACTTTGAGTATGAAAAGGATCCGTTACGCATGAGTTTTCAGGAAAAGATCACCTCTGAAGAGAGCACTTCCGACGACGCACTGCTGATGGCCGAAGCGCGCCGTGTGCTGCGCCGGTTGTGTGAAAAGGGCGCTGTTCTTGCAGTTGCCACTGATATGGAAAAAGCCGTGATCGTGCGCGATGGCGCAGCAGGTCAGGCAACGCGCACAGGCGTTGTCGAGCGTTCGGTGGCCGAAGCCCTGGCGCTGAAAGACTGGATTACGCCGGCAAAGTCGGGACGCATCACGCGGTATTCGATCACCGCGGCGGGACGCACGGCGCTGGAAACAATGCTCGAGCAGGGGGATGATCAGCCTGTCCGCGGGTTCGCCGATGCCCAGGCCCCATTTGCAGATCAGCATCGCCAGTGGGGGGAAAAGACTCTGCCGGACGCAGATACAGGCCGCCCGCGCCGGATGCGCTATAATCTGGCGGAAAGCCCGCTCACCGCACTGGCCCGACGCCGCGACAAGAACGGCGAGAACTTTCTCGGCGATGATCTTGTCACGGTCGGCGAACGTCTGCGCGAAGACTTTGAGCTGGCGCAGATGGGGCCGCGCGTGACCCAGAACTGGGACCGGTTTCTGACGGCGGGCGGACACGGCAGCTATGTGCCGGACAGCGGCGTGGGGGACGGCCCGGCCAATGCGCGCAAACGTGTCGCAGATGCGCTGACAGATCTCGGGCCAGGGCTGTCGGATGTCGTGTTGCGCTGCTGCTGCCATCTTGAAGGGCTTGAAACAGCAGAGAAAAAGCTTGGCTGGTCGGCCCGCTCGGGCAAGATTGTCCTGCGCATCGCCCTGATGCGCCTGAAGCGTCACTATGATGAGACCGTCGGGCCTGGCGGGCCGCTTATCGGCTGAGCTCTGCTGTGTGTCTGGTGCAGGACGGCTATGCGCCCTGCGACAGACCCGCAGGTTGAACCGCGCCAGCGAAACGGGGTAGACAGGTGGAAATCCGAATGGAGGACCGTCATGGCCACCCGCGACCTGAAAATCCCCGAGCAGCGCCACCCTGAAAAGGCGCGCCGGCCCGACAATCCGCAACCCAAAAAGCCGGACTGGATCCGCGTCAAGGCGCCGGGCGGTAAGGGCTATGCGGATACCGCAAAAATCATGCGCGACAACAACCTGGTGACAGTCTGCGAAGAGGCGGGCTGCCCGAACGTCGGGGAATGCTGGAGCCAGGGTCACGCCACCATGATGATCATGGGCGAGGTCTGCACCCGCGCCTGTACGTTCTGCAATATCGCAACGGGCAAACCCCCCGAGGACCTCGATGCCTTTGAGCCTGGCCGTGTCGCACATGCGGTCGAAAAGCTCGGTCTGAACCATGTGGTCATTACCTCTGTGGACCGGGACGATATCGAGGACGGTGGCGCAGATCACTTTGCCCAGACCATCCGTGCGATCCGCCACCGCAGCCCGGCAACAACAATCGAGATTCTGACACCCGACTTTATCCGCTGTGACCCTGCGGTCCTGGAGGTGGTGGTCGAGGCGCGGCCGGATGTGTTCAACCACAACCTGGAAACCGTGCCAGGGCTTTATCCGGAGGTGCGTCCGGGCGCGCGCTATTTCCATTCGCTGCGTCTGCTGCAGAGGGTCAAGGAACTTGACCCGTCGATGTTCACCAAATCCGGCATCATGGTGGGACTGGGCGAAGACAGACAGGCCGTGGTTCAGGTGATGGAGGACATGCGTGCAGCAGATATCGATTTCCTGACCGTCGGGCAGTATCTGCAACCGACGCCGAAACACCACCGCGTCGACCGTTTTGTGACGCCTGATGAGTTCAGGGCCTATGAAAAAGCGGCCTATGGCAAGGGGTTCCTGATGGTTTCGGCCACGCCGCTGACCCGGTCCTCCTATCACGCCGGTGATGATTTCGCGCGCCTGCGCGCGGCACGAAACCGCAAGCTGGGCCTCGGCTGAGGGTCAGTTCACTGTTTCGATCCGCAACAGATATGCCGCCAGCGCCGCGCGGTCGGTCTCTGGCAGCTTTGCGAGGTTTTCGATGACTGTGACCATATCGCCCCCGGCGCTGTCATAGTCCGGGGTCAGACCACTGGTGAAATAGGCCACCAGATCCGCCTCTGACCAGCCAAGGACGCCTGGCGTAATATTGGGAATACGACCTTTGCCTGTGGGCGATGGCGCGCCCGCAAGCCAGCGGTCACGGTCAAGCCCGCCCAGGCTGTCGCGCGCCGTATGGCATTCCGTGCAGTGACCCAGTGCTTCAGCCAGGTAGCGCCCGCGCTCTTCCTCAGCGCTCAGATCACCCTGCAGGTGGAAATCTCCGCTCTGGTTCATCAGCTTCCACAACCCCAGACCCCGGCGGATACTGAACGGCAGACCCACGTCATGGGCTTTGCCTGGGACCTGTGACGCGGGCAGTGTCTGCATATAGGCCCACAGATCGCCGATGTCGTCGCGGGTCATGAAAGCATAGGCGGTGTAGGGAAAGGCGGGATAGTAATGCTGGCCGTCCGGCGACACACCGGATTGCACTGCGCGTGTGAACTGGGCGGCGGTCCATCTACCGATGCCGGATGCCGGGTCCGGTGAAATGTTTGGCGCGTAAAACGTACCAAAGTCCGTGGCAAACGCCCTGCCGCCGGAAAGTACGGCAGGTTCTGCGTCATCAGCACCCGGTGCGACGTGGCACGAAGCACAGCCCGCAGCCGCAAACACCAGCGCACCGGCCTCTGCATCTGCTGACGGCAGCGTCTGGTCATCGGGCAGCGGATCTGGCCGCGTCAGCCACCAGAAAACCGCCGCGCCGAACAGCCCGGCTGTCAGGACAAGTCGAAACACAGCCCGCAGCATCTGCGGCCCGTTCAGTTTTTAGGGCCGCGATAGGCCTTGTGACACACGCCGCAGCTTTCGCCTGCCGCCTTCATGGCGGCCTGAAGGGCAGCAAGGTCCTGCCCTGCGACTGCAACCAGGCCATCTGCAGCAGTTTCAAGCCCCGTTGCGGCTTTTTCAAAGCCGGCAGCATCGCTCCAGATCTCCGCTTTGGCCCGCGTATCGGGTACATCACCCTGGATTGACCCTTCAACCCACAGAAGACTGCGGTCAAGACGGGCAACACTGGCCAGACTTTCGGCTGCTGCCGATGCCCTGGCGGTGTCAAATTCTATCTGGCCCTTGGCCATGCCACCGAGGATGCCCATGTTGTGGGAAATCAGCGTCATCTGTGCCTTTCGTGCTTTGATTGCGGCGGCCATGTCTTTGTCTGCGTGACCGTCGCCAAGCGCACTGCCCACGGCAGCCGTCAGCACAAGTGCACTGATGAGCGGGATAATTGTCAGTTTTTTCATGAATTTATCTCCTGGAACCCTGTAGATTTCAGCGCACTGATCCGAAGCGTAGCACAGTCTGCACGACAGTATAGGGTGGAATGTTACGGTCGAGTGATTGTGATCTGCGCATCACGGCCAATCCCGACGCGCTTCCGTTTACATACAGACACCAAAGGAATCACCCGCGCACGGAGGATTTATAGGGTGATTGACTGTACTGACCCGGTCACAAAGCGCTGGAAACCGCCGGCACAGGGTTATGTATCCGTAAACCGCACAGAGCCGATAAAGGGCAGATTGCGGTTACGCTGGGCGAAATCAATCCCATAGCCAACCACAAACTCATCGGGGATCTCAAAACCGGTCCAGTCGGCTTTGAAGTCCACCTCGCGCCGCGTGGGTTTGTCCAGCAGGGCAATGGATTTAAGGCGGGCGGGCTGGCGGCTTTTCAGCAGGTTGGTCACATGGTTCAGCGTGTGTCCGGTATCGACGATATCCTCGACCACCAGCACATCGCGGCCCTCGATCGCCCCCCGCAGGTCCTTGAGAATACGCACCTCGCGGCTGCTTTCCATCCCGTCGCCATAGCTGGACGCCTCAAGAAAATCGACCTCGATGGGCAGATCCAGCTCCCGCACCAGATCAGCAATAAAGACGAAGCTGCCCCGCAAAAGGCCAACAACGATCAGCTTGTCCGTATCGCCGAATTCCGAATGGATTTCCCGGCACAGGCTTTCGATCCGTGCCGCGATGGACTTGGCTGAAATCATCTCATCTATGACATATGGACGCGCAGACATCTGAAAGACCTTGATCTTGGGGTTGGGACATAGGACACGGATGGCTAACCTCTGAGACACGACAAAGCAATGCCGACACATTCTGAAACCCGCAAACTGCCCTACAGCGCGCAACAGATGTATGACCTGGTTGCCGATGTGGCCCGCTATCCGGAATTTCTGCCCTGGTGTTCCGCCGCCCGTATCCGGTCTGTAACGCCGCAGGGTGATCAGGAGATCATGGAAGCCGACCTGGTGATCAGTTTCCGGGTGTTCCGCGAGCGTTTTACCAGCCGTGTAGAGCTGACACCGGGTGCTCATAAGATCGATACCGAATACCTGGACGGTCCGTTCAGGTATATGAAATCCAACTGGATTTTCCGGGATTGCGAGGGCGGCTGCGAGGTCGATTTTTTTGTCGATTTTGCATTTCGCAACATGATCCTGCAGCGTCTTATCGGCGTGGTGTTCAACGAAGCCATGCAGCGTATTGTAAGGGCGTTTGAGGCGCGTGCGCGTGATCTTTATGGCCCGTCATGAGTATCACTGACAGTCTCATCGATCTGGCGCAGGGCCCTTGCGACGCTGACGCGCTGCGGATGATGGAACTGTCGCTTTTTGACTGGGCGGTCTGCGGTATCGCGGGTGCGCGTGATCCTGCTTTTGCCGGGTTTCGGGAAGCCGCACGTGCCGCCTCGTCCCTGGGGCGTTCGACCCTGTTCGGTGGCGGGACGGCATCCGCAGCGACGGCAGCGCTGATCAACGGAACACTCAGCCATGCGCTGGATTATGACGACACGCATTTTGCGCATATCGGACACCCGTCTGTTGCCGTGGTGCCCGCCGTCCTGGCGCTGGCCCACGAACGGGGTGCTGGTTTTGACGACATGGTTCAGGCGGCGCTGACCGGGGTCGAAGCTTCCGTTCTGGTCGGCACGTGGCTGGGGCGGGGGCACTATCAGACAGGCTTTCATCAGACGGCCACTGCCGGTGCCTTTGGCGCGACCCTCGGAGCCGCCCGCCTTTGCAGTGCGTCGCCAGAGCAGACACGCATGGCGCTGGGGCTCTGCGCCTCCATGGCCTCCGGGCTGAAATCACAGTTTGGCACTATGGCCAAACCACTGAACGCCGGTCTGGCGGCGCGCACCGGTGTGGAAGCAGTATTGTGGGCTCAGGTTGGCATGACAGCTGCCGCAGACGGGCTGGCCGGGCCGCTTGGGTTTGGCGAAACGCATCACGGCGCCGCCGAAGATGCCGTGGTGCCTGAACCGGGTCAGCCGTCTTGCGCCATTCTGGACATCAGCCACAAGTTTCACGCCTGCTGCCATGGGCTGCACGCCATGCTGGAAGCCATATCGCAGATCAATTGCGACCTGCAGGGCATTGAAAGTGTGGATATTTTCACTCATCCCCGCTGGATGACGGTCTGCAATCAGACGGCACCTGACACGGGACTTGGTGTCAAGTTTTCCTATGCGCATACGGCGGCCATGGCCCTGAGCGGCATTTCAACCGCCGCTGTTGAGAATTTCTCGGATCGGGTGGCAAGGTCGCCGGAGCTGATCGCACTCCGCCGGAAAGTGCGGGTTCATGCAGATGAGACGCTGACGGAAATGCAGGCGCGGGTGGAAATAAGATGTTCCGGTGGCAGCCTGCAGAGTGCTGCGCATGACCTGGCAGCCCCCATGCCGCTGGCAGACCGACAGGCGCGCCTGCAGCAAAAGGCCGGTGATCTTGTCGGCGCACCCTGTGCGTCGGATCTGTGGCAGGCGGTGCAAACCCGCGATCTGGAGTTGTTTACAAAGTCGTTGTGCCGTTAGCGTGGCTGCTCTGTATTCAGCGTTTTCAGGATCAGTTTCAGCGCGTGGTCCCGGGCCGCCGCGCGGACCTTGCCCCGACCCAGAGCGCCGAATTCAACGGTTTCGGTTTGCAGGTTGTCTGGCGTCGAGATCCCAAAGCACACGCGCCCCTCTGGCTTGAACTCTGAACCGCCCGGGCCGGCAATGCCGGTCACAGAGACTGCCAGTCCGGCATGGGACGCGGCGCGCGCACCACGCGCCATCTCTGCGGCGACGTCCTCGGAAACGGCGCCAAACCGCTCCAGTGTTTTTTCTGATACGCCGATCATCTCGGTTTTGGCGGCGTTTGTATAGGTGACGAACCCACGCTCCACGACTGCGGAGGCACCGGGAATGTCAGTCAGGGCGGCAGCAATCATACCACCCGTACAGCTTTCGGCCGTCACGATCATCACGTCCTGCTGGCGGGCGTGTTCAATCACCTGATGCGCAAGGCCGGGTTCATCCGACGCCATGATAAAGCCCCGCAAGAACAAGAACACCAACGGCTGCAAAAATACCGGCAATAACATCATCCAGCATAACACCCAGCGCATCGCCGCGCCTGTCGGCCCAGCCGATGGGGCCGGGTTTCCAGATGTCGAAAAGGCGGAACAGCGCAAAGGCTGCGATCCAGCCGGGCCACATGACAAGGATGTTCAGCCCCATGCTCCATGCGGCCCATGACAACGGCAGGAGTGCGATCCACTGGCCCACAAGTTCATCGATTACGATTTCGGAGGGATCGTGATCTGCACTGTCCCGGGTCATAACCGTTGTGGCCCACCAGCCTTTGGAAAACGCGGCGACAATCCCGAGCAGCAGCAGCGGAAAGCCCCCCAGAACATGCACCAGCCAGCCCCAGGGCAGGGCAACCAGAGACCCCCACGTGCCCGGCGCAGGCCGGATATACCCAACACCAAGCACCGTGCCGGTCAGTTGCGCCAGCCGCTTCATGGTTTCACCAGGGCCGCTGTAGCCAGACAGGCAATGCCTTCGCCGCGCCCGGTAAAACCAAGGCGTTCCGACGTTGTCGCCTTGACCGATACCCGGTCTGCGTCAAGATCCAGCAGACGGGCCAGTTCGGCCCGCATCCCCGCGGCATGGGGGCCGATCTTCGGAAACTCGCACACCAGCGTGCAGTCAATATTGCTGATGTCATATCCCATGGAGCGCGCCAGACGGGCCGCGTGCAACAGGAAAATCTCGCTCGCGGCACCTTTCCATTGCGGATCGCTGGGCGGGAAATGCTGGCCTATATCACCCCGGGCGAGAGCGCCATAGATGGCATCGGTCACGGTATGCATACCGACGTCCGCATCAGAATGACCGACCAGCCCCTGTGAATGCGGGATCCGGACACCACACAGGACAACATGATCGCCCGGTCCAAAGGCGTGTACGTCAAATCCGTTACCCAGTCTGATGTCCATCGCGTGCCCTCAGTATCCGTTCAGCCCGGGCAAAATCCGCAGGCATTGTTATTTTGAGATTATCCTCATCTCCGGGTGTTATCGATACCCGGTGGCCGTTCAGTCTGGCCAGTGCCACGTCATCGTCCGCACCCTGGGGGTGATCACGATGTGCCGCCAGGATTTTGGTCAGATCGAAGCCCTGTGGCGTCTGCGCCCGGAACAGCCCCGTCCGGTCGGCCGTGCCTGTGACAAGGCCATCCGCGCCGGTCCAGAGCGCATCCACCACCGGAACGGCAGGTGCCGCAGCCTGCGCTGTCTCCAGTGCTGCCAGAACGCCGTCAATCACCTCTGAAGACACACAGGGCCGCGCTGCGTCATGTATCAGAACCCGCTGAACGCGGTCTTCGAGAGCTGCAAGACCGGCCAGAACAGATGCGCTGCGCGTGTCGCCGCCGGAAACGACGAGAAGACCCGGCATGTCAGGCCAGGGAGCTGCCGGGCTGTCGTCCGGGTGCACCACAAGGACAAGCTGATCAATCCCCGGATGACGCTGGAAAGCCCGCAGGCTGTGGGCGGCAACAGTCTCCCCCAGCAGCGGTCGCCACTGCTTGGGCACACCGCCGCCTGCACGCGACCCGCGCCCGGCTGCGACGATGACGGCTGCTGTCTTCATGTGGCCCCCGGATGTTCCCGCCACCTGTCTATGGCTTTGGTCCGGCTGTGGCAATCGTCCCGGGTGACTGCTTAAAAAACAGGCACTGTTGCCTCAGAGGTACAGCTTTTGCCCGGCTATTATTGAGAAAACGCTTTAAAATTGATAGGTCAGGTGCACTTGCACAAGGATTAAGCACGCATGGCAATCGCGCCACCCTTTGAGATGACGCCACCGGTTCTGCTCGCGCCGATGGCCGGAATCACCGATCTGCCGTTCCGCGAACTGGTGTCCGGCTTTGGTGCGGGACTTGTCGTGTCAGAAATGGTGGCGAGCCACGATATGCTCAATGCCCGGCCCGGCAGCCGTGAAAAGGCAGAGCTGGGGCTGGGACGCACAGGCACAGCAGTCCAGCTGGCGGGGCGCGAGGCGGCACCGATGGCCGAGGCTGCGCGTATGGTCGAAGGGCAGGGAGCCAGTGTGATTGACATCAACATGGGCTGCCCGGCCAAAAAGGTCACACAGGGCTATTCAGGCTCTGCACTGATGCGGACGCCGGATCATGCGCTGACGCTGATCGAAGCCGTTGTGCGTGCCGTCCAGATTCCGGTGACGCTTAAAACCCGCCTCGGCTGGGACGATAACATGCTGAACGCGCCCGATATCGCCAGGCGTGCTGAGGCCGCAGGCATCACCATGATTACGATCCATGGCCGGACACGCTGCCAGTTCTACAAGGGCTCTGCCGACTGGGCGGCGATACGCGGTGTCAAAGAGGCGGTAACCATCCCGGTCATTGCCAACGGTGACATCGTGGACGCCGGTTCTGCGCGCAAAGCCCTCGCGGCTTCGGGCGCTGATGGCGTTATGATCGGTCGCGGTGCGCGGGGGAAACCCTGGCTGCTGGCCGAGGTGGCGCACCGGCTCTGGGGCACAGCTGCGCCGAAGGTCCCGGCGGGACGCGATTTCTCTGACATGGTCGCGGGTCATTACGAGGCCATGATCCGGTTTTATGGCGAAACACTGGGCCTGCGGGTCTCTCGCAAACATCTGGGCTGGTATATGGACACCTGCGCGACACCGGATGACCTGCGGCGCGCAGTCCTGACCGCCGCGACGCCTGCCAAAACAACGGCTCTGATTGCTGAGGCCTGCCAGATCCCCGAAGGGATGGCCGCATGAAATCGGACAGTAACATCTGGGCGAGCCTGCCTGTGCCGACGCTGATCATTGGCCCGGACGACACCATCATGGACATCAATTCGGCGGCTGAGGGGTTTCTCAACGTCTCGGCGCGCTCGGTGCAGGGGGTGCCGGTCTGGGACCAGATCGCGGTGAACGATCCGCTGGAGACAGCGTTCGAACGGGCCCGCGAAACCGGTACCCCACTCTTTGTAAACGACGTGGATGTGGGCAGCGGTGAGCGCGCGCCGATGCAGTCTGATCTGCAGGTTGCCCCGCTGGCAGGCAATAAGGGTCATATGATCCTGATGATCTCACCGCGCGAGCTTGCCGGTCGTATGACGCAGAACCATTCGGTGAAATCGGCTGCACGGTCGGCCATTGGCATGGCGGAAATGCTTGCGCATGAGATCAAAAATCCGCTGGCCGGCATCACCGGTGCAGCCCAGCTTCTGAGCATGAACCTCGGGGCAGAGGACCTGGAACTGACCGACCTGATCGTCGAGGAAAGCCGCCGGATCGTAAAGCTGCTGGGTCAGGTCGAGCAGTTTGGCAACCTTTCCTCTCCGGGCTTTCAGCCGGTGAACATCCACGATGTTCTCGACCGCGCACGCCGTTCAGCTTTGCTGGGTTTTGGCGCGCATATGAAGATCATCGAAGACTATGACCCATCGCTGCCAATGGCCTGGGGCGATCCGGATCAGCTGTTACAGGTGGTGCTGAACCTCATCCGCAATGCGTCCGAGGCGACGGGTGGAAAACCGGGCACGATCCGGTTGCACAGCTATTTCGAGCATTCGTTCCGGCTGCGCCGCTCGGACGGGTCGGGGCAGTCTCTGCCCCTGCAGATCGAAATTATCGACGACGGCCCGGGATTGCCTGACGCGATAAAGGGCGATGTATTCGAGCCTTTTGTCTCCGGACGCGAGAACGGCACCGGGCTGGGTCTTGCTCTGGTCAGCAAGATCATTTCCGACCACGGCGGCTGGATTTCAGTCACATCAGTGCCCGGTCGCACCGTTTTCCGCATTTCACTGGCGCGTGCCCCGCACGACGCCGTTCAACAGCCACGCAAAGAGGAATAACAGATGGATGGTACAGTTCTGGTTGCCGATGATGACCGCACAATCCGCACGGTTCTCACACAGGCGCTGACGCGCGCGGGCTGCAAGGTACACGCAACATCCAGCCTGACGACGCTGATGCGCTGGGTCAGCGAGGGCAAGGGCGACGTTGTGATATCCGATGTGATGATGCCGGACGGAAACGGCCTCGAGATGCTGCCGAAAATCAGTGAGGACCGCCCCGGTTTGCCGGTCATTGTGATCTCTGCCCAGAACACCATTATGACGGCCATTCAGGCAGCCGAGGCCGAAGCCTATGACTATCTGCCCAAACCCTTTGATCTGCCCGACCTGATGAAACGCACCGCACGCGCGCTGGAAACCCGCCAGCAGTCGCGCCGTGCACCGGCGCCCGGCAACGAACGCCCGGACGATCTGCCCCTGGTGGGCCGCACGGCGGTGATGCAGGCCCTGTACCGGATCGTGGCACGCGTTATGAACACTGACCTGCCGGTGCTGGTGTGGGGTGAATCCGGTACGGGCAAATCGCTCATTGCGCGCGCAATCCACGACTTTTCTGACCGGCGCAGCCTGCCGTTCGTCACTGCAACCGGCGCTGATCTGCAGGAACTTGAGGGTCCGGCCCGCCTGCTTGCCCGCGTCAAAGGCGGCACACTGCTGATCGACGAGATCGGTGATCTGAGCGAAGAGCTTCAGGCCCGCGTGGTCAGGATGATGGATACGCCGGGGGACTACGCGCCGCGTTTTCTGGCCACCAGCCAGAGCGATCTGAACACCGCGATGGAAAAAGGGGAGATGCGCAAGGATCTCTACTACCGGCTGAGTGGTGCGACGCTGATGGTACCGGCGCTGCGTGAACGGGTGGACGATATTCCGTTGCTGGCCGAACATTTCCTGGCCCGTGCAGAGGCGGCGGGTGCAGCACCGCGCAGTCTCTCGACCGAGGCGGCGGAGATTTTTCGCAATTACTCATGGCCCGGCAACGTGCGCCAGCTTGAAAACGCGATCCGGCGTCTGGGGCTGACGAGCCGTGCGGCGGAAATCACTGCATCCGAAGTTGAACAGGTTCTGGGGGCTCAGCCGGATCTGGAACCGATGCGCGCTGCCGGAAACACCGAAAAGCTGGGCGCCTCTGTCGAACGCCATCTGCGCCGCTATTTTGATTTGCACGGGAACATGCTCCCGCCAGCAGGACTTTATGCCCGCATCCTGCGCGAGGTTGAGGCCCCGATGATCGGCATTGCACTGGAAGCGACCGGCGGAAACCAGGCAAAATGCGCCGATCTTCTGGGAATTAACCGCAATACGCTGCGCAAAAAGATCACCGACCTCGATATAGAGGTGACACGCCGTCGCAAATTGATGTAAAACCGCAACACAAACCGTGGCGCATGGGGGACACCTCTCGTGAAGACCACAAAATAGAGCGGTCTGGTGCGCAATGCACCACATCATAGGTGAGGATTCCGGGTGGTATCCCGTGTGGAAAAGTCACTGCGACTGCGGCTGGGCAATCTGCGCCGGCGCAGACGCGTGCGCAACGCAGCGACCCTGGGTCTGGTTGTTCTGGGCCCCTTACTGGCGTTGTCGACATACCTGATCCTTGGTCCTCTCGGCGAAGCCAGCACAACGCTCAGCCTGCGGCTGATCCTTCTGGCGGATCTCGTCTACATTCTGGTGGTTGCGGCTCTGGTGCTGGCCCAGGTCGGGCGGCTGATCGCGGCGCGCCGGGCCAAATCCGCCGGGTCGCGCCTGCACCTTCGGCTCACCGGGGTGTTTGCACTGCTGGCGCTTATTCCAACGGTGACGGTTGCGATCTTTGCCGGGCTGACCGTGAATGTGGGACTTGAGGGCTGGTTTTCCGACCGTGTGCGTGAAGTGGTCGGAAACTCCCTGGCCGCAGCTCAGGCTTACGAGGCAGAGCAGCGCAGCGATCTGGCCGAAGACGCCCGCGCACTGGCCGAATCCATGGATGAGGCCCGGGAGGCGGGCATCTTGATTTCCGGCAGTGATCTGCTGAGCGAAGGCCAGCGCCAGATCCAGCGGGGTCTGCGTGAAGCCTATCTGATCGACGGCACGCGTGCGCTGCGGGCGCGTGGGGACCGGTCCTATCTGTTCAATTACGAGCAGCCCGGCGCGGACGACATCCGCGAAGCCCAGACCGGCGAAGTGATCATCATAGAGGACTGGCCTAACAACGAGTTCCGCGCGCTGGTGATGCTGAATTCTTTCACGGACAGATATCTGTACGTCAGCCGCGACGTCGACGGCGAAATCCTGTCACTGCTGGACGAGACGCAGGAGACGGTGCGCCTGTACCAGCAACTTGAGAACGAGCGGGGACGGCTGCTCTTTGAATTTGGCCTGCTCTATCTGGCCTTTGCGCTGATCCTGATCCTTGCCGCCATCTGGCTGGGTCTGTGGTTTGCCGAACGATTGTCCGGGCCTGTCGGCAGGCTGACGGGGGCGGCCCAGCAGGTCGGGGCCGGAGATCTCGACGTGCAGGTGCGCGAGGAATCCGGAGACGACGAGATTGCCATGCTCAGCCGGTATTTCAACCAGATGACCAAGCAACTCAAGGCGCAGCGCGACACACTGATAGACAACACAGAACAGATTGAACGCCGCCGCAGGCTCTTTGATTCTGTGCTGAGTTCTGTGACGTCAGGTGTGGTCGGGCTCGACCCGGACGGACGGATCACCTTTGTGAACCGCAGCGCAGAGCGGCTGCTGGGCTGGCAGGGCGACCGGCAGAGTGTGGCGCTGGCCGTGGCAGTGCCGGAGTTCGGCCCGCTGTTTGCTGCCATGCAAAGCTCCCCCGGAGAGGTGGCCCAGGCGGAAGTGAAAGTCAGCCGTCAGGGCCGGCTGGAAAACCTGCTGGTGCGTATGGCCACGCGGCGCAACGAGGATGGACGGCTCGAGGGCTACGTGGTTGCCTTTGAGGATGTCACCGACCTGGTCAGCGCACAGCGTATGGCAGCCTGGGGGGATGTGGCCCGCCGCATCGCCCATGAAATCAAGAACCCTCTGACGCCGATTCAGCTCTCTGCGGAACGGATCCGGCGCAAGTTCTCCTCAAAGGTCGGCGAAGACAGTGACGCCCTGGAGCAGATGACAGGTGTGATTGTCCGCCAGACCGGAGATCTGCGCCGCATCGTGGATGAGTTTTCAAAGTTTGCGCGTATGCCCGAACCCGAACGAAAACCGCTCGATCTGCAGCAACTGGTGCGGGATGCGGTGCTGCTGCAGCAGACCGGTCAGCCCGATGTTTCGATTTCGGCTGACCTGCCGGAGACGGCGGTTCTGGCCGAACTGGACAGCACCATGATCAGCCAGGCGCTGACAAACCTGATCAAGAACGCCGGAGAAGCCATTGAAACTCTGATCAGAAAAGGTGCTCCTGACGGGTTTGCGCCGCAGATACAGGTTGCGATGACCGTCGACGGCGACCGCGCAAGGATCAGTATTGCCGACAATGGCATCGGCCTGCCGGAAGACCGCGCGCGGCTCTTTGAACCCTACGTGACGACCCGCAGCGAAGGGACGGGCCTTGGCCTGCCGATCGTTAAGAAAATTATCGAGGAGCACGGCGGCAGCCTTGTGCTCGAAGACGCGCCCGTATTCGACGGGCAGAACCATTCCGGTGCTATGGCGGTCATCAGACTGCCCTGTCTCACCAGCGACGCACCGCAAAACCAACAGATCGAAGAAGGAAGCGAGACCGATGAGTGACATTCTGATCGTTGACGATGAACGCGACATCCGGGAACTGATCTCTGATATTCTTCAGGACGAGGGATATACGACCCGGCTGGCCGGAAACTCTGATGATGCGATGGCCGAGATAAACGGCGAGCCTCCGGCACTGATCATTCTGGACATCTGGCTCAAAGACAGCCGGATGGACGGGATCGATATTCTTAAAACCGTCCGCAGGGACAATCCGGACGTGCCGGTGGTGATCATCTCAGGCCACGGCAATATCGAAATCGCTGTCGCCGCGATCAAACAGGGGGCTTATGACTTTATTGAAAAGCCTTTCAACATCGATCAGCTGCTTGTCGTCATCCGCCGCGCGATGGAAACCTCGCGGCTGCGGCGCGAAAACCAGAGCCTGCGCCGCAGGGATGACACCAGAGCAGAAATGATCGGCAGCTCTGCGTCTTTCCGCACGCTCGTCAGCAATCTGGACAAGGTGACAAAGTCCAATGGCCGGGTGATGCTCACCGGTCCTGCTGGCAGCGGCAAGGAAGTGGCCGCGCGCTACATTCACGCCAATTCCAATCGCGCGGGCGGACCGTTTGTGACGGTGAACTGTGCCGGTGTGGCCGCTGAGCGTATGGAAGAAGTGCTGTTCGGACGCGAGACCCCGGAGCGGGGCATCGAGGCAGGCCTTCTGGAAGAGGCGCATGGTGGGATCATCTATTTTGATGAGGTCGCGGATATGCCGATCGGAACCCAGTCAAAAATCCTGCGGGTGCTTGTGGATCAGCAGTTTCAGCGGGTGGGTGGCAACGACAAGGTGCGGGTGGATCTGCGGGTGATCTCCTCGACCAACCGCGATCTCGAAGAGGCCATTGCCGCCGGCACATTCAGAGAGGAGCTTTATCACCGGCTGAATGTTGTGCCGATCATGGTACCGCCGCTGGAAGACCGGCGCGAGGATATCCCGGAACTGGCGCGCCACTTTATTGCGGAAATGAACACCACGCAGGGTCTGCCGCTGCGCGAAATCAGCGATGACGCTGTGGCGCTGATGCAGACAATGGTCTGGCCCGGCAACGTCAGACAGCTGAAAAACCTGATCGAACGGGTTCTGATCCTGGGCGACGGCAATGGGCCGATCGAGGCGCGTGAACTGCCTGGTACGGATGAGGCGGCGGGCGACGAGAACCGTGTGGTCCTGTCCGGTGCGCTGGCCACGCTGGCACTGCGCGAGGCCCGCGAAGCGTTTGAGCGTGAATACCTGCTCACTCAGATCAACCGCTTTGGCGGCAACATTTCGCGGACGGCGAACTTTGTGGGGATGGAGCGTTCGGCGCTGCATCGCAAACTGAAATCGCTGGGTGTGGTCACATCAGCCAAATCAGGTGCGAGAGTGGCGCATATGGATGAGGAGCCGGAAACCGCAGACTGACGTGCTCAGCGGCTGATTTCGGCCAGAATATCGTGCCCCTGCATGTTCAGGAAATGCAGGATATCGATGAATATCCAGTTTTCGGCGAGCCTGTCCCCCTCCCGCCGGTATATGTCCACAACCCGCATGTCGGCACGCACGTCCGAAGCCGGGAAACCCATGAAACTGCCGCCATTGGTCAGCGTCAGATTGGGCCACCCGAAAAAACCGCCGTACATGCCTTCGGCCATACGGCACAGATGCCCGTTAAAGGCGCGGTCTTTGATATGCGTCCGGAACGGTCCCTGGTGCTGCTCAATATAGCGGTCGATGGTGTAGGTGGCCCCGATGCCAGCTGGCCCCCACCACAGCATATCCCTGTTCCAGTCCTCCGCCAGCTCGTCGCGTGGATGCGGGGGCTTATCGGCGGCATTTGCATGATCAATTGAGCCGATCATGTTGTTGATCCGCGCCAGCGTGATCTGCGACGCCCGCGCGTCCCCTGGCGTCAGCTGCAGCCCGTCATGGGTCAGCGGTCCGGGTTGTACGAGATGTGCGCCTGTTTGCTCTGCACGCAGCGGGTTGAGGCCTGCCTGCAACATCAGATGGATCAGATCTACAAAGAGTGCTGATTCAACGATTTTCCCGTCGCGCACATGGTGGAACTCTGCATAGCGGACCATGGCAATTTTCCGGGTTGGCGCAATGCCGAGAAAGGCATGGTCAAAAAGGCCCATCAGGTGACCCATCGAACAGGTCCACTGGCCCTGAAACCCGTCAATTTCGTTCAGACCGGCGAAAAAGATGTCTTCGCGCCGCTGCACACTGGAGAATGCGGTCAGGAATGGCACCCAGAATGACCGGGCGATGGCCGCGGGGCCTGTCTGTTCGTGGAACGGGTGCATCCCGTACCAATGGCAGTCAGCCGTCATGTAGCGGGACAGAATGCCTGCGACCGTATCGGGAGTAGCTGTCGCCATTTCAGAATAAAGCGCGCGCACCAGCGTCTTGGCAGGTTGCAGATCTGCAGTGATCGGGGGAATCGAGATGCTCATGCGGTATGAGTAGAAAGTGCCATGTCCACACGCCAGCGCAAAAGCGACAATTTCAGCCTGAGCTGTTCATAATCTGCCAGGTCTTGTCCTGGTTGCGTATGATGCAGCTTTGCGGCGTCAGCTCCGGCAACACCAGCGTGACAGCGGGGATGGCATTGCGCGCCTTCTCTCCGGTGCAGCGCGGGATGCTGACCTGTGCATAGCCTCTGTCGGCCATACATTGTTCTGTCACGCGCCCGCGCAGCCCTGCATTAACATCCACAGTGTAAACGTCGCCCGGTTCATACCAGCCGCCGGTTGTATAACAGGAACCGTCACTGCGGCAGATGCGACGGCCCGGATAGAACTGCGGGGGCTCGCGTCTGGTCTGGTTGGACACCGGCACGTCCTGGGCGGCCGCAACCTGGCAGCCCAGCAGATCCGCATCGAGGCGCGATACCTCGGTGCCTGCGTTGTAATACATCTCGACCGGTGCGCAGGCCGTCAGCAACAGCGGCAAGGTACAGGGCAGGGTCGTCCAAAGGCGCAGTCTATTCATGGGGTCATATTGCACGGCCATTCAGCGCCCGACAATTGAATTGACCGTTACAGGGCCATCTGCCATTCAGAAGGTCCGGAAATGCTATGAAGGACGCACAGCATGAAGGTTATTATCTGCGGCGCGGGTCAGGTCGGCTGGCAGATCGCGCGGCACCTGTCCGGTGAACGCAACGACGTTACCGTGGTCGATAACAACCCCGATCTTGTGCGCCGGGCAACGGATTCACTGGATGTGCAGGGGATTGCCGGCTTTGCCAGCTATCCCGACGTGCTGGACCAGGCTGGCGCACGCGATGCCGAAATGATCATCGCCGCGACCCATTCCGACGAAGTCAACATGGTGACCTGCCAGGTGGCGCATTCGGTCTTTGGCATCAACCGCAAGATCGCACGACTGCGCAGCCAGTCCTATCTGGATGCGATTTATTCTGATCTTTACCGCCGTGATCACATGCCCATCGACGTGGTGATCAGCCCCGAAAAAGAAGTTGCGGCAGCTGCCCTTCAGCGTCTGTCTGCCCCGGCGGCCTTTGACACCGAAGTCTTTATGGAGGGCAAGGCCCATCTGCTGGGGATCAGCCTGGACGATACCTGTCCCGTCCTGAACACACCGCTGCGTCAGCTGACTGATTTGTTTTCCACCCTGCGCGCTGTGGTGGTTGGTGTGCGGCGCGAGGGTACGCTCTTTGCACCAGAGGCCAAGGATCAGCTCTTTGCCGGTGACGATTGCTATATTTTCACCCATGTCGACGACATCACGCGCACGATGGAGATCTTTGGCAAAAAGCAATCCAAACAGGAGCGTCTGGTCCTTGTCGGTGGCGGAAATGTCGGGCTGACAGTGGCGCAGACCCTGGAAAAACGCGCCGTAAGGGTTCGTGCCAAGGTGATCGAAAAAAACCGCCTTTGTGCTGAACGCGCCGCTGAGGCGCTGGAGCGGACCATCGTGCTGAACGGTGACGGGCTGGATTCAGGTCTGCTGTCCGAGGCAGGCATTGCCCGCGCCGATGCAATGCTGGCTGTGACCGATGATGACAAGACAAACATGCTGGCCTGTGTACGCGCCAAGGCCGAAGGCTGCGCCTATGTAATCGCGCTGATCAACGATCCGACGCTTGTGCCGCTGATGGGGCCTCTGGGCATTAACGCCTATATCAACCCGCGCGCCACGACAGTGTCTTCTATTCTGCGCCATATCCGTCACGGGCGGGTGCGGGCCGTCTATTCCATCGGTGATGCCGAGGCCGAGGTGATCGAAGCAGAGGTTTTGTCCACCTCGCCGCTGGCGGGCAGAAAAATCTCCGAGATCGACTTTCCGGAGGGTGTCCTGGTCGGCGCTTTGCGCAAGGGTGACGAAGTGATCCGCCCCATTGGCAGCACGCGCATCAGCGAAGGGGACGTGATTGCGATCTTTGCCCTGACCGAAGACGTGCCGGAAGTGGAACGCCTGATGCAGGTTTCCATCGATTTCTTCTGAGCGATGGCGCAGGCGCATCATATCAGGGGCCGGCGTTCCGCCCTGGAGCAGCTGCTGGAGATGCCGCTGTTTCTGCTGATTTTCGGTGTGGCCTCAGTCTCCATGATTATTCCGGCCCTGCATGGCGGCGTCGCCCGCGAACTGGAAACAGCACGTGCCTTTTTCTACTGCGCGCTGCTGGGCATTATTGTGTTTGGCATGGTTGTGACGGCCCATGCCGGGCGCCGCCCGCGTCACGGGGCGCTGGGTACGCTGATGTCGCTGTTTGCAACATTCGTTTTCCTGCCGTTCTTTCTGGCTATTCCGTTTTTTGAGGGGCTGGGCACCACGACCTTTATGAATGCTTATGTGGAAATGGTCAGTGCGGTGACCACGACGGGTGCCACCATCTTTGACCGGCCTGCGCGCCTGAATGACACCCTGCATCTGTGGCGCGCTCAGGTCGGCTGGATGGGGGGTATCACCATGTGGATTGCGGCGTCAGCCATCCTCGCCCCCCTCAACCTTGGTGGTTTTGAGGTGACCGCCCAGGCAGAACCGGGACAGCGCGAAAGCCAGAGTACGATTTATGGCCGGACCGACCCGCGGGCGCGGTTGCTGCGTGTGGTGGTGGCGCTGGTGCCGATTTACATCGGACTCACAATTGTTCTGTGGGTACTGCTCTACGTCAGCGGGGACAGGCCGCTCGTGGCTCTGACACATGCCATGTCGGTTATGGCGACCTCGGGCATTTCTGCGACGGGCGGTCTGCAGGATGCAGGCTCCGGTTTTACCGGCGAGATGCTGATGCTGCTCTTTATGCTGTTTGCGCTCTCGCGTCTGACCTTTTCGCAGGACACGGTAACGGCGACCCAGGGCGGTCTGAAAACTGATCCGGAATTCCGGCTGGGGCTGGCCATTGTGATCGCCGTGCCGCTTATCCTGTTCGCGCGCCACTGGCTGGGTGCGCTGGATTTCGAAGCGGGGGAGGATGTCGGCGAGGCGCTGCGGGCTTTGTGGGGCGCGCTCTTTACGGTGATGTCGTTTCTGACCACGACCGGTTTTGCGAGCGCGGGCTGGTCCGAGGCGCAGACCTGGTCCGGGCTGGAAACGCCAGGGCTGATCCTGATGGGGCTGGCGCTGATCGGGGGGGGCGTGGCCACGACTGCAGGCGGTGTAAAGCTATTGCGCGTTTTTGCGCTTTATCTCAACGGGCGGCGCGAACTGGAGCGCCTGGTGCATCCGTCCTCGGTCAGCGGTGCCGGACGGGAAGGGCGCCGCATTCAGCGCAACGGCGCTTTTATCGCCTGGATTTTCTTTATGCTTTTTGCCCTGTCTCTGGCGGCGGTGACGATGCTGCTGGCGTTACTCGGAGTTGCTTTTGATGATGCTGTTGTTCTTGCCGTTGCGGGTCTTTCCACGACCGGACCACTGATCTCTTTTGCGGCAGAAGAACCCATTGCACTGGCCCAGCTGAGCGGTGGTGCCAAGACGGTTTTCTGCGCGGCGATGGTCCTGGGCCGGCTGGAAACCCTTGCCATTATTGCGCTTTTGTCGCCTGATCTGTGGCGCGGATAGGCGGATTGTGCCAATAGGTCCGTAACGGACTGTTTTTTGGGCTGGAATCTCTGGCCCGTCCCCTTCATACTCTGCGGTGAGGGAGAGGGACCGGTACGCGGCCCCCGGCAAGAAAAAAGGCGATTACCAGAATGGCGTCGGACAGACAGAATCTTCAGGATGCGTTCCTGAATCATGTGCGCAAAACAAAAGTCCCCGTGACTATTTTCCTGATCAACGGTGTTAAACTGCAGGGTGTGATCACCTGGTTTGACAACTTCTGTGTGCTGTTGCGGCGCGACGGACAGTCTCAGCTTGTGTACAAGCATGCGATTTCCACGATCATGCCGAGCCAGCCGATCAGCCTGTATGAGGGCGAAGACGCTTCTTGAGCCGTCCCACATTTCAGATCGACAATACCGCAGGTCCAAAAGTGACCCGCGCCTGGGTTTTGCATCCGGATATCCGTTCCAATCCTGAACGCAGGCTGGCCGAGCACGCGCTGGCAGAGGCTGTTTCGCTGGCCCATGCGCTGCCAGAGCTGGAGGTTGTCGGTGCGGATATCGTGCCGCTCAAAACCGTGCGGGCTGGTATGCTCTTTGGCTCGGGCAAAATCGACGAATTCAAAGCCATATTTGAGGCACAGGAGATCGAGCTGGTTCTGGTGGACGGGCCCGTCAGCCCCGTACAGCAGCGCAACCTGGAGAAAGCCTGGGGCGTGAAACTGCTGGACCGTACCGGCCTCATCCTGGAAATTTTCAGTGACCGGGCGGCCACGCGCGAGGGTGTGCTGCAGGTCGAGATGGCCGCGCTGAGTTATCAGCGCACCCGGCTTGTCCGGGCCTGGACCCACCTTGAGCGTCAGCGGGGTGGACTGGGCTTTGTCGGGGGGCCTGGCGAAACCCAGATCGAGGCGGACAGACGCGCGATTGATGAGCAACTGGTCAGGCTGCGCAGGCAGCTGGACAAGGTGGTCAAAACCCGCGCGCTTCACCGTGCCGCCCGCGCTAAAGTGCCATATCCGATCGTGGCACTGGTGGGGTATACGAACGCGGGCAAGTCAACCCTGTTCAACCGGCTGACCGGTGCAGAGGTTATGGCAAAGGATATGCTGTTTGCCACGCTCGATCCGACCATGCGCCGTTTGCAGCTGCCGGACGGGCCGGAGGTCATCCTGTCGGACACCGTGGGCTTTATCTCGGATCTGCCGACCGAACTGGTTGCCGCCTTCCGCGCCACGCTGGAAGAGGTCCTGGCGGCCGATGTTATCTGCCATGTGCGCGATATCTCTCACTCTGAGACCGAAGAGCAGGCAACTGATGTCCGTACCATTATGGCGTCCCTCGGGGTCGATGAGGACAGGCCGTCCTTTGAGGTCTGGAACAAACTTGATCTGCTGCCCGCAAGCGAAGCAGACGCGGTGAATGCCCGCGCTGCGCGTGACGACAACGTTTTTGCTATTTCTGCACTGACAGGGGCAGGCATGGAGCCGCTGCTGGAGGCCATAACCGCCGAGCTGGAAGGGGCCAGACGCACAGAGATTCTGTCACTGGGATTTGCCGATGGCCGCAAACGCGCCTGGTTGTTTGAGCAGGAACTGGTGGAGAGCGAGACGCAGAGCGATACCGGCTTCGACATCACCGTTCGGTGGACCACGGCGCAGCAGGCCCGCTTTGAGCAACTCTAGGAGCCGCTTTCATCGGCAAATCGCCATGCACCGGGGGCCAGGCGGTTCAGATGCCACTGCCCGACGCTGACCCGGATCAGACGCAGACAGGGCAGTCCGACATGTGCGGTCATGCGGCGGACCTGACGGTTACGCCCCTCTGATATCGTTATCCGCAGCCAGTGATCGGGTACAGATTTTCGAAACCGGACAGGCGGGTCACGTGGCCATAGCGGGTCGGGTACGTCGATCTGATCTGCATTAGCCGGACGCGTCAGACCGTCTTTCAGCGTGACGCCCTGGCGCAGAGCTTGCAGGGCGGTTTCATCAGGCGTGCCCTCGACCTGAACCAGGTAAGTCTTTGGCATTTTGTGTTTCGGGTTAGCAATCCGTGCCTGGAGTTTGCCATTGTCGGTGAGCACCATCAGCCCTTCGCTGTCCCGGTCAAGCCGTCCGGCGGGGTAAAATCCTGGCTGATCAATAAACCCTGACAGCGTCGGGCGCGGTGATCCTTCGGTTCCTTTGTCGGTAAACTGCGACAGGACCCCAAAGGGTTTGTGAAACAGAATAACCCGCGCCATTTACTGAAGAGGCCGGAGCACCGTCACACCAACAGAGGCTGCACGGGCAAGGTTTTCGTCCAGTGACATGGGGATGTATTCGCCGCGCCGCCAGAGCTGTGCCATGTCATCATAGTGGCGGGACAGGAAATGCCCGGACTGCCCCGTGGACGTGATGAAAACGGAACTGTCCGGATCCGCAAAATCGTAAACCCCGCGGTAGGCCGCGCCATGAACATTCTGAAAGGCATCCGGGCCACCGCCACCGCGGGTCAACCCGCGCTGCAGTGTATTGTCACCACCATTTGTTGACTGGCGGATGTTCACAAAATACCGCAGCACCGGCACCTCGCCCAGCACTGCGTGGTCATGCGTGGCCTGATGCGCATCGCCCCAGCGCAGCGTTTCAAGCGCTGCGCCGGATGTTTCACTGATCCAGATCAGCGCGTCATCCAGCGCCAGACGGGCCATATCCGCACATGTTTCCACCGGGGCGGACTGGATCACATCGCACCAGACGGCGGCACCGTTCACATTACGAAAGGCCCGCTCGATAAACAGCGGCTCCACATGTGTCAGTTCCGCGGCCAGCGGTCCCAGTTCATCCTGCACCATACGGGCCTGCAGACTGCGCAGCCAGGCCATGTAGATCAGCGGCTCGGGCATGTGTTCATTCATCTCGCCGGACCATCCAGCAAGGAGGGCGAGCGCACGCTGTCGCTGGCGCAGCGGGGTCCCATCGGCTGCGGCCTCTCCGGTGAACCAAAGCTCTGCACCAATCAGCGGCAGCAATGAGCGTGCGGTAAAGCTGACCATGTCGAGCTGCGCTTCGATAAAGCTGTCGCGCGTATGGACCTGGCGGGCCTGCATCAGTCGCTGCCACCGCTGGACCCTTTGTGTATCGCCCCAGGTATAGGAAACATGGTTCGGAAACGGCCGGTCTACTGTTTTGTTGTTGGTATTGCCCAGGATGCCACCGTTGGGTGCTGTAAACTCGGGGTTTGAGGCATAGGGCAGGCGGCCCTGCCAGCGGTTGGCGGCGATCCAGCCCGGGCTGGGCATGCGGCCCTGGCTCTGATGGCGCGCGTCACGACGGGGCATGACGCCGATCATCTTCATGCCAATCTCTGAGCGGTCCGCCAGCACCAGGTTCTGTGCGGGGGCGATAAAACCCTCGGCAGCGGCGATGCCCTCGCGCACAGACCCCGCACCCATCAGGCGCATCGCAGCCCCCATCGAGGTGTCGTTGGGGCTGAGCACGGTCCAGGACAGCGAGGCGACATGACCGGGTGGCGTAACTGCCGCGAGATTGTAGTGCGTTCCGGGCAGAACCGGGCCGTTATCCGTCCAGCGCAGGGTGATCGTGATGGGTGTTTCGTCTTTAATGTTGATGATCGATGAACGCGTCTCGAAGGCTTTGAAACCGTCAGGGGTGCGGTACTCTTCGGGTTTGTCGGGGTTCAGCGCCTCGATATGCAGGTCCTGGTCGTCCATACCGGCAGAGGTCAGCCCCCAGCCCAGTTTTGCGCTGCGGCCGGTCAGAACAAGCGGCATGCCAGGTATTGTTCCACCGATCACCCCGCCGCTTTCCAGTTCCAGCCGCGCCAGATACCAGATGGCAGGTGCCGTGAAACCCAGATGCGGATCATTGGCGAGCAGCGCACCGCCTGCCGCAGAACGGCTGGGGTCGGCGGCCCAGGCGTTTGACGCACCCGCCATGAATTGACGTTTGAAGGGCGACAGCGGGTGGGCGTCGTGCGGAACGCTTTGCGCAAAGCGCAGCACACCTGGCACGATCTGCGCGTATTCGGGCAGGGCGACAACGCCGGTACCGGGTGCATCAGGCAGAATGTCAGCAAGGCGATCCGCATCCGGCACCGCCAGAGACATGCGGGCCCGCAGCACCTCTGCATCCAGGTGTCCGGAAAGCTGCAGACCCATCAGTTTGATCACTGCCAGCGAATCCGCAGGGCGCCATGGCGCGACAGGTGCGTTAAAAAGAAACATCTCGGGGGCACCGCGCCCCAGCGCCTCGGCGTTGATCTGATCGAGGCGCACGTTGACGCCGGTCGCATAGGCCCGAAGCATGCGCATGGTGCGCTCGTCCTGTGTGTCGACCGAGGCGGTTGCGAGCGTGTACAGATCAAGGCGCCGCAGAAGTTTGTCGATATTCACGGTCGCTGCGCCAAAGACTTCGGACAGCCGTCCCTGTGCTGTGCGCCGCATCATTGTCATCTGCCACAGACGGTCCTGTGCGTGCGCGAACCCCAGTGCGTAGAACACGTCTTCGTCTGTTTCACCAAAAATATGCGGCACGTTGGCGTTGTCGCGGACGATCTCGACCGGCGCGCTGAGATAGGGCACGTCGATCACGGCGTCATAGTCGGGCAGGGATCGCGAAGCGAGATACCAGACCAGACAGATGCCCAGCACCACAAGTGCAATCAGCGCGCCCGCAAGACGCATCAGCCATTTAAAGATCAGCCCCATCGGCAGCCGTTAATATCCTGTGGTTCAGTTGACCCGACGCCCTTGACTGTTAGGTAGGACAGAAGCGTAAAGCAACACCCAAAGGGAAGGATACACAAATGGCACAGCTGGCATTTCTGGGACTGGGCGTCATGGGCGGCCCGATGGCAGGGCATCTGCAAAAAGCGGGCCACGATGTGACGGTGTATAACCGGACAGCCTCCAAAGCGACGGCCTGGGTGGACGCGTATGCCGGAGCAATGGCAGAAACGCCGCGCGGTGCTGCCGAAGGTGCGGATTTTGTGATGGCCTGTGTCGGCAATGACGATGATCTGCGCGGCGTTTGTCTGGGCGACGAAGGGGCCTTTGCCGGAATGAAAAGCGGGGCGGTTTTCGTGGATCACACAACGGTTTCCGCCGCAGTGACACGGGAGCTTTATGCCGCGGCGGGCGACGGCGGTGTAAGTTTTGTTGACGCACCCATATCGGGCGGGCAGGCCGGGGCAGAGAACGCTGTGTTGTCCATCATGTGTGGCGGAGATCAGGCGGCTTATGATGCCGCACTGCCGGTCATGGAAGTTTATTCAAAAATCTGCCGTCGCATCGGTGAAAGCGGTGCGGGCCAGATGACAAAGATGTGCAACCAGATTGCAATCGCGGGACTGGTGCAGGGTCTGAGCGAAGCGCTGCATTTTGCTGACAAGGCAGGTCTTGACGGTCGCGCTGTGGTCGAGGTGATCAGCCAGGGTGCCGCAGGCAGCTGGCAGATGGCAAACCGGTACGAAACCATGCTGGACGATCACTTTGAACATGGCTTTGCTACTGACTGGATGCGCAAGGATCTGGGCATCTGTCTGAGTACCGCCGATGAGACGGGTGCGAGCCTGCCGGTGACAGCACTGGTGGATCAGTTTTACAAGGACGTTCAGAAAATGGGTGGCGGGCGCTGGGATACATCCAGCCTGTTCAAGCGGCTTCAGGCTCTGGGCTGAAAACGAGCAGACGACAAAAAAACGGGCGGCCAGAGGTTTCTGGTCGCCCTGTTTTGTACGCGCGTTCTGGTCGTCTGCAGGTAACCGTCGCTTCAAAAGCCTTAAGAGCAGGTCGTACAGCGGCGTCTACTGCATGGGCAGACGGTCCACCGCGCTCTGAAGGTCTGCTGCTATCTGCTCGCTTTGCGGGGCAGCCCGGGACACAAGCAGATATCCTTCATGCGTATTCAGGGGCTTTTTCAGCGTTGTGAACCTGGCCTGGTCCTCTTCTGAAAACAGATTTCTGATCATGTACCAGCCCACTTCCTCACTGATTGGGAAAAGATCGATACGTCCTGACAAAAGTTTGCGCAGATTGGACTCGTTCTCCGGGGTTTCTGACAACGTGAGGACCCCGCTTTCCCCCAGCGACCAGAACTCCGGCGTGTAGGTATAGGAAAGCGTTGCACCGATGCGGTACCCAGAGAGATCTTCGAGCCGTTCCCATTCCGGAATTCCCGCGTCTTCCAGGACGAAAAAGACTTCAGCTTCCTGACTTACCGGTCCTACATGAATGAAATCCGCGTTGCGCTCTTCGCTGTAGTACCAATACGACGTTGCTTGGAAATTCGCATTCCGGGACGTCTCAAGCGCGCGTGCCCAGGGCAGATATCTGATATCCGCAACAAAACCCGCCTCTTCCGCAACCCGGCGCACATAACTGTTCACAATACCGTCCTCAGGCAGCGCGTCGCCTGCAAAAGGAGGGTGTTGTCCTGACGAGATCATCAGGGAACGCACGTCCGCTCCTGCGGTCGTGACGCCGAAAAGAAAGACAATCGCTGTTGTCAGAATAAATTTCATCAGGCGGCCTCCTTTGACGGTCTGCGCGCGTGTGGCGGCAGACATGTTCTGATCAGTATGCGCGCCTGCCGGTGAAAACTTCTTTAATGGAAAAATCACCCATTCGGGGGCAACTATTTGCGCGAGCCGTCAAAGGTTTGACCCAGGCAGAGAATGGAGGCTGAGGGCGGCAAAAGTACCGGCAGTTTTATTAAAACGTCAGAATATAACTGAAAATTATTGGTGTGCGCATAAAGTTTGTGGCGGGTGAGGCCCAGGGGACGTTCGTATCATTGTTCAGAATGCGCAGACCAGATCACGCCGATACGGCTGTTGAACAGCCGGATGGAGGGCGGAGGAAAGATCACTCCGCCGCCGGAACCGATCCGCCTGCCGGTCGCCGGATGCTGAGCCGGGTTTTGCTGAAAATGACACTGCTGCTGGCGCTCGTTATTGGCGTGCTGGTGGCGCTTGTGCAGATGTCACTCGACCTCAACCAGCAGAAAAACGCTGTCGAGGCAGCGGCAGAAGCGTTTCTGGACAACATCACTCCGACCGTCGCCACAGCGGCCTATAATTACCAGGACGCAGCTGCAGAAGATGCGATAGACGGGCTTTTTACCCAGCGGGCAATCCGCCAGGTGCGGATCATTAACGACGGGCAGGTACTGGCGGAACGGGACCGGGAGCTTTCGCCAACCCTTCCGTCCGTGGGCATGATTGCAGATGCCGAAGAGGTTACTCTGCGGCGGGCGCTGCTCAATCCGGAAAGCCGGGAACGCGAAGTTATCGGTGAAATATCAGTGGTGGTCGACCGCTCTGTGGTATCGCCTGCAGTTGTGCGGCGACTGTTGTCCTATTTCCTGCTGTCTGCCGTCAAAAACCTGCTGTTCGGGCTGGCACTGGTTGCGCTGGTTTACACAGCACTGACCCGCCACATTGTCCAGATCGCCCAGGTCGCGGCTGAATGGAAACCGGGCGATGGTGCCATAACGCCGCCGCGGCCGCCGAAATTTCTGGTGGGCACGGAAATTGAGGTTCTGGGCGACAGGATTGGTGAAATGTCCAGGGCGGCGGAAGTGACAATCAGCACACTTGAAACCTCCAGCCGCCGGGTGCAGCGCGACAACAGCAAGCTCAGCCGCAGATCCAGCAGGTTGTCAGATGCAGTCCGCGACAGAACCAGAGAATTGGATGAGGCCAATCTCGCGCTGCGCAGGCAGGCGGACCGCGATGCACTGACAGGCACCTTTAACCGCGGCGCTTTTGATCGTCGCGCCTCTGCCATTGTCGAGACCGCAATGGCAGAAGATGAGGCCGTCGTCCTTCTGATGATCGATATTGATTACTTCAAACCCTTCAATGATCACTATGGGCACCAGACCGGAGATGGCTGCCTGAAAGAGGTGGCCGGCGCGCTCGAAAGCCTTATGGGTTCTGACGACCGGCTGCTGGCGCGCTATGGCGGTGAGGAGTTTATCTGTCTGCTTACAAATGCCGGTCAGGCAGAGGGCGAGGCGCTGGCCGCCGACATACACAAGGCGATCGCGGATCTTGGGATTCTGCACGAGCGCTCCGGGGTCAGCGATTTCGTCACCGCGAGCATTGGCCTGACGCGCGAGACCGGTGGGGCCATTTCCTCGCTCGACGCCCTGGTGAGTGCGGCGGACGAAGCGCTGTATGAGGCAAAGCACAAGGGCCGTAACCGGACGGTTGTTTCCAGCGATCAGATCCGCAGCAGGGTGCGCAAACGCCGCGAAAGCATCAGCCACCTGCTGACAGCACTGGATCAGCGTGAGTTTGAACCTTTCTTCCAGGCTCAGGTGGATGCGACCACAGGTACTGTGGTGGGCATGGAGGCACTGGCGCGGTGGCGCAGGACAGACGGGCAGATCATTGGCCCCGGAGAGTTCATGCCAGCCGCAGAGGAAAACGATCTCGTTCGCCTGGTCGACGCCATCATTTTCGAAAAATGCGCGGATTTCCTGCGGCAGGCAGAGGCCCTTGGCGTTACCATTCCCAGACTGTCCATCAATCTGTCCGAAGAGCATCTGCGGGATGAGGCGATTATGGACCGCCTGAAAGCGCTGCGCGAAACCGGTCGGACGCGTATCGCAATGGAGTTGCTGGAAACAACGGCGCTGGATAACCCGTCTGAGCAGATCAACTGGACTATCGACAAAATCCGGGATCTGGGCTTTGACATTGAAATCGATGACTTCGGCACCGGGCGCACCTCAATCATCAGTCTGACAACGCTGCGACCATCCCGGTTGAAAATCGCGCGCGAACTGGTCATGCCTGTTGAGAACGAAGAAAGCCGCGAACTGCTGTCCTGTGTACTTGAAATTGCGCGCACGCTGAACATTCGTGTGGTCGCTGAAGGTGTCGAAACCGTGGCGCAGCGCGACGCCCTGCTCGAGATGGGATGCACTATCCATCAGGGTTTTCTGTATTCACGCCCCGAAAACGCCACCGAGTTCCTGGAACGGTTGCGCAATCAGGGTGGCGTTCTCAAAGCTTCATAAAGTCTCATGACACGACGCGTGCAATTCCTTCATACGGGGATCGCGACCATTTCCTGAGGCAACAGAAATCCAGCAAACCCCAGACGCGAAAAAAGCGTCCCGGGAAAGTTGTGAACGGGCCCATCCCGGGGCACAAAGGCCTGATCTGATTAACCCGGACAAATCCGGCCGGGCACGCCCGACCGGTGAAAAGCCCAAACTCCGATCAGGGAATGATGCGGGTGTATTTTGTGCCCTGCAGCGTGGCGCCAATGCGCAGGCCCGCGCGCCCGAAGACCGCCGCGATAACCGGTGCAAGCGCGGTTGTGGTATTGGCACTGACCCCGTCGCCCTGGTCAGAGACAACATATTCGATATCCCCACCTGCGGCCCAGCCCGAAGAGCGGCGGAACCCGGCAAGTGCGTCTTCTGTCATGAAAAACAGCACATGCGCGTACTGCTGCGCGCCGATCTGGAGGCCGCCGGTGATTTTGGTGGTAGAATAATAATCGACGGTCACACCGTTTACCCGCAGTGCGCCCTGACCATAGGCGCCACCGAACCCAAGGCCCGCCTCTGTCACAACGGGCATCACAAGGATGCCGTTTGCCTTGTCGGCCAGATTGCGGGTGTTAGGATAGCTGGCGTACATCTGCTGCAGGGTCGCATCGACCCGTGCATCAATCTGCGCGCCGCCGGTAGAGCCGATGCCGTTGCCGCAGGCGGCTGTGATGACTACACCGCTGAGTGCGCCAAATGCGAACAGCCGCCGGGAAATTCCTGAACGTTTCATAATTTTGCCTGTATATTGTTGCCTTAACGCCGGTTTGCCCGGCTTGTGCGCGAATATACGCCGATTATATGGCCCTGTCACCACAAAGCACCGTGACTGGGCGGCTTATCGCTGTTTGTTGAGCAGCCTGGCGGCCGCTGGGGCGAAATAGGTCAGAATGCCGTCGCATCCGGCTCGTTTAAAGGCCATCAGGCTCTCCATCATGACCTTTTCACCATCGATCCAGCCGTGTTCAGCCGCGGCCTGGATCATGCTGTATTCGCCGGAGACCTGGTAGGCATAGGTAGGCGCGCTAAAGGTTTCTTTGACGCGCCGGCAGATGTCCAGATAGGGCAGCCCGGGTTTCACCATGACCATATCGGCGCCTTCGCTGAGATCCCGCTCGATGAGCCGCAGGGCTTCATCCGAGTTGCCGGGATCCATCTGATAGGTTTTCTTGTCACCCGTCAGCGCGCCGGAGGCGCCGACAGCATCGCGGAAAGGGCCATAGAAAGCAGAAGCGTATTTGGCCGAGTAGCTCAGTATCATGACCCGCTGATGTCCTTCTGATTCCAGTGCTGCACGCATCGCACCAATTCGTCCGTCCATCATGTCCGAGGGCCCGATGATATCCGCGCCGGCCTCTGCCTGGGACAGGGTCATTTTCACCAGGGCCTCGACCGTCCGGTCGTTCACAATCTCGCCGTTTTCGACAAAACCGTCATGACCGTTGATGTTGTAGGTGTCGAGCGCCACGTCCGTCATCACCGCAATCTCTGGAACCGCTGCTTTGATCGCACGGATCGCGCGGTTGGCGTGGTTGTCCGGATCCCAGGCACCGGCACAGTCTTCGGTGCGTTCCTCAAGCCCCGTGTAGGGAAAGATACAGATCGCCGGAATGCCGAGGTCTGCAGCCTCGCGCGCGGCGTCGACAATTTTATCCACCGACCTGCGGAATACGCCAGGCATGGAGGGCACAGGTTCCTCAATGCCTTCACCTGAGCGTACAAAAACAGGCCAGATAAAATCATCTGCACTGAGACTGTTTTCCCGTGTCAGAGCGCGCAGAGCAGGAGACTGGCGGGTCCGGCGCAGACGCGTCGCCGGAAAGGGAGCCTGGGTGGGTCGCATGGGGAAACTGTCCATATTCTGTTACACACGAGACTTGCACGTATTTTTACCTAAGCCAAGGCTAGGATTCGACACAAAGCACCGCTAAGACACTCAAAACCGGCAATCAAAGCGCAGGCCCCTTGGACTTTTATTCTTCCGTTTTTGAACTGATCGACATGCGGTCTTTCTCGAACCTCTGGTTCTGGATCGCACTGGCGGTGATGTGGTCTACGGCCAGCCACTGGGTGCTGGGTGTTCCTTTTGACATGGTCCTGCGGGCGCGGCGCCATGGCGGGCAGTCAGAGCAGGATCTGGAAGACCTCGTCCGGATCAATACGAACCGTCTGCTGTTTATTGCGCGCGTGTCCGGTCTGTGGCTGCTGACACTGGGGTGTTTTGTGCTGACGATGCTGGCCGGTCTGGGCTTTTTCTACGACGTCGAATTCGCCCAGGCGCTGTTTCTGCTGGGGCTGCCGATGTCTGTGGTCATGCTGTTGTCACTGTCGACAGCCCGGCTGATCCAGGAAGAGGACGCTGTCGGCGAGCACCTGCGCAGCCGCCTGACACGCCACCGGCTCTATGTGCAGATGACCGGTGTGGTCTCTATCTTCTGCACGGCCCTGTGGGGCATGTATCAAAACATGTCCGCCGGCGTCCTGGGCGGTTGACACCGACGCGCGAAGCGCCAATTGAAGCAGCCCATGGCTGACACGCAACATATTACAGTTTCCGGCGTCCCGGAGGGCTTTGACGCACAGTTCCTTATCCGTGAACTGGAGCGGGGCGCTGGCCCATTGATGCACGTGGCGCGTGATGACAAACGCATGGCTGCGATGCAGGAGGCCCTGCGTTTTTTTGCACCGGGTCTGCCCGTCGTCGTATTCCCGGGGTGGGATTGTCTGCCGTATGACCGCGTGTCGCCCAATGCGGATATCTCTGCACGCCGGATGGCCACGCTGGCAGGTCTTGTCCATGGAATGCCTGAAAAGTTCATCCTGCTGACAACGCTGAATGCCGCCACCCAGCGGGTACCGGCACAGGACATTCTGCGCGATGCTGCCTTTTCGGCGCGTGTGGGCGACAGGATTGATGAAAAAGCGCTGCGCCAGTTTCTGGTACGCATGGGCTTTGTACAGAGCCCGACCGTGACCGAACCCGGTGATTATGCGGTGCGGGGCGGTATCATCGACATTTATCCGCCGGGTGATCTGGGTCCGGTCAGACTGGATCTGTTCGGTGACGTGCTGGACGGCGCACGCCGCTTTGACGCGGCAAGCCAGCGCACCACAGAAAAACTGGACGTGGTCGAGCTGGCGCCGGTGTCCGAAGTGATCCTGGACGAAGCCGCGACTACAAGGTTCCGGCAAAATTACCGGATCGAGTTCGGTGCGGCCGGCACCGACGACCCGCTTTACGAAGCGATCAGCGCGGGGCGCAAGCATCAGGGCGCGGAACACTGGCTGTCGTTTTTTCACGAACGGCTGGAAACGCTGTTTGACTTTCTGCCCGGGGCGACTGTGTCGCTTGATGATCAGGTAACACCCAGCCGCCTGGCGCGCTGGGAAAGCATCGCGGATCAGTTTGAAACACGGCGTCTTGCAATGGCCAACCGTTCCAAAATGGACACGGTCTATAAACCGGCCCCGCCCGAAGGTCTGTATCTGGATGACGCGGCCTGGGAGAGCGCCGTGGCGCAGCGCCGCGTGTTGCAGCTGGCGGCTCTGCCGCAGGCGACCGGGCCTGGTGTCACGGACGCTGGTGCGCGCACCGGCAGGAATTTCTCACCAGAACGCCAGCAGGAATCACTGAGCCTTTTCGGTGCTCTGGCAGCCCATGTTAAGGCAAAGATGGAAGATGGCCCGGTTCTGATCGCCAGTTACTCGGAAGGGGCCCGCGAACGTCTGACCGGCCTGATCGAGGATGAAGGCCTTGCCGAGGCGATCCCGGTCACAGATGCCACCCGGATCGGCAAGCGCGGTCTGCACCTGGCCGTCTGGGCGCTGGAGCATGGTTTTGAGGCCCCGTGGTCCACAGGCAGCAAAGACAAGGCCGGGCAGCGGATCACGGTCATCTCAGAGCAGGATGTTCTGGGCGACCGTCTGATCCGCACCACCCGCAGGAAACGGCGGGCAGAGAATTTCCTGACAGAGACGCAGTCGCTCAGCCCCGGCGATCTTATTGTGCATGTCGATCACGGTATCGGGCGCTACAAGGGTTTGGAGGTCGTCACGGCCGCAGGCGCCGCGCACGAGTGTATTCTGCTGGAATATGCCGAGCAGGCCAAGCTCTACCTTCCTGTCGAGAACATCGAACTATTGTCCAAATATGGCCACGAAGAAGGTTTGCTCGACCGGCTGGGCGGTGGGGCATGGCAGGCGAAAAAAGCACGTCTCAAAGAGCGCATCCGCGAGATGGCAGACAAACTGATCCGCGTGGCCGCTGAACGCGCGCTGCGCAAGGCACCCGTGCTGGAACCTCCGCCCGGCATGTGGGACGCTTTCAGTGCGCGCTTCCCCTATCAGGAAACCGATGATCAGCTGCGCGCCATCGGTGATGTGGTGGATGACCTGACGTCGGGCAATCCGATGGACCGTCTGGTGTGCGGTGATGTGGGGTTTGGCAAGACCGAGGTGGCCATGCGCGCGGCCTTTGTCGCCGCGATGTCGGGCGTTCAGGTGGCCGTCATCGCGCCCACAACATTGCTGGCGCGCCAGCACTACAAAAGCTTTGCCGAGCGGTTCCGGGGGTTTCCGATCAATGTGCGCCAGCTCAGCCGTTTTGTCAGCACCAAGGACGCCAATGCCACCCGCGATGGCATGTCGCGCGGCACGGTCGATATCGTCATCGGCACCCATGCGCTGCTGGCCAAAGGAATCCGGTTCCAGAACCTTGGGTTGCTGGTGATCGACGAGGAACAGCATTTCGGCGTGACCCATAAGGAACGCCTCAAACAACTGCGCACGGACATCCATGTACTGACGCTGACCGCCACGCCCATTCCGCGTACGCTGCAGCTGAGCCTGACAGGGGTGCGTGATCTGTCGATCATCGGCACGCCGCCCGTCGACCGGCTGGCGATCCGCACCTATGTGAGTGAATTTGACGGTGTGACCCTGCGCGAGGCGCTGCTGCGCGAACATTATCGCGGCGGTCAGTCATTCTATGTTGTTCCGCGCATTTCGGACCTGCCGGAAATCGAGGATTTCCTGAAAGAGCAGCTGCCGGAGCTGACCTATGTTGTGGCCCATGGTCAGATGGCTGCTGGCGAGCTCGATGACCGGATGAACGCCTTTTACGACGGTAAATTCGATGTGCTGCTGGCTACAACAATCGTCGAGTCCGGGCTGGATATCCCGACGGCAAACACGATGATTGTGCACCGGGCGGATATGTTCGGTCTGGCGCAACTCTATCAGATCCGGGGCCGGGTGGGGCGGTCGAAAACACGCGCCTACGCCTATCTGACGACGAAACCACGCGCAAAAATGACCGCCTCAGCCGAGAAACGTCTGCGCGTGCTGTCCAGCCTGGACACACTGGGGGCAGGTTTCACGCTGGCCAGTCAGGATCTGGACATCCGGGGGGCGGGCAACCTGCTGGGCGAGGAACAGTCCGGCCAGATGCGCGACGTGGGTTTTGAACTTTACCAGTCCATGCTGGAAGAGGCGATTGCCAAAATCCGCGCGGGCGAAATGGAGGGCCTGAGCGAGGCGGATGATCAGTGGGCGCCACAGATCAACCTGGGCGTGCCGGTGCTGATCCCCGAAGAGTACGTGCCCGATCTGGACGTGCGTCTGGGACTATACCGCAGGCTCAGCAGCCTCAGCACCAAGGTAGAGCTTGAAGGTTTTGCCGCAGAACTGATCGACCGTTTTGGCAAGCTCCCGCGCGAGGTGAATACGCTGATGCTGGTTGTGCGGATTAAGGCGATGTGCAAACGGGCGGGCATCGCGAGGCTGGATGGTGGCCCGCGTGGTGCTACGATCCAGTTTCACAATGACAAATTCGCATCACCCGAAGGCCTGGTATCCTTTATTCAGGATCAGCGCGGCCTCGCAAAAGTCAAAGACAACAAGATCGTCGTGCGCCGCGACTGGAAAGCAGATGCGGACAAGATCAAAGGCGCGTTTGCCATCGCGCGCGATCTGGCGGAAAAAGTCGTGGCCGAGAAAAAGAAGCGCAAAAAGGCCAGTGCCGGTTAGGGTCTATTCAGCAGGCAAACGGTTTTCGACCCGCGCCATATAGACCATGAGCACACAGGCGACGGTCGACATGATCAGAACCGCCCCCACAAGGGGCCGGATGGTACCGTCAAAGAGCAGACCGATCGGCGAGGCAATCGCCGCCGCCAGAACGGTCGAGACCGCCCCGATCACACTGGCCGCCATTCCGGCGATATGCCCCATCGGTTCCATGGCGATGGCGTTGAGGTTTCCAACCGTCAGACCCGCCTGAAAAAACACATAGGCCTGCCAGACTGCGAACCAAAAGAACCCGCCGGGGCCAATCTGCTGGCCGAAAAGGATTATCGACCCCGACAGCATGATCTGGATGACCAGTGCGATGGTCACGAGGCGGCGCATGCCCAGGCGCACGACCAGAACGGCGTTGAGAAGGCTTGCCAGTGCAGAGACCAGAGCAATTCCGCCAAACCAGTAGGGAAAGCTCTCGAGTTTATCAAAGACAACCTCGTAAATCGGCTGGATCAGCATCAGCAGGGAAAACAATACAGCCATCACAAGCGTCTGTACCATGATGGACAGGCGGACAACCGGGTGGGCAAACATTTCGCGCACTGAATTCGTCATCAGCGCGGGCCGGATCGGCCGGCGGTTCGGCAGCGGCAGTGTTTCAGGCAGCCTGAACCCCAGCCAGAGCGCCGAGATCAGCGAGAAAATGATGAAGGACATGAAAATCCCACGCCATCCGAATTCAGAGATGATCACCACGCCCATTGCGGGGGCAAAGGCCGGAACCAGGGTGAATATCATCATGGCGATAGACAGAATGCGGGCCATTTCCCGACCGGAAAAGAGATCCCGGATGATCGCGACGGAAACGACGCGTGGGCCGGCAGCCCCGATGCCCTGTGCCACACGGGCCGCCAGGATAACCTCGAAGGAGGATGAAGCCCAGGCGCAGGCCGCAGAAGCGATATAAAGCCCGGCTCCGCAGAACATGATCGTACGCCTGCCAAAGGCATCAGAAAGAGGCCCGGCAAAGAACGTCCCGAGGCCCATCCCAAGCACAAAAGATGTCAGGATCAGCGGCGCGCGTGTCGGATCATCAGGGGTAAGCTCCATGGCGATGTCCGGCAGCGCGGGCAGCATGGCGTCGATGGAAAAAGCGATAGTGGCGAACATCATCGCCATCAGGGCTATGAATTCGCCCCGACCCATCGGTATTGGATTTTGTGCACCACTCACCCGCCGGCATCCCACAATCTGGCGCAGGCTGACCTGGCGCGCAATAGCGTCAGAAATAACCGGAAGTTGCAGAGCGCACAATCACAGAATAACACACATGGGTCTGAAATGACGCACAGGTGATCAACTGTCAGCCGTCAGTTCCCCGATCACTTTTTTCCAAAGCTCCGGCGGCTGGGCACCGGGAACAGCGTGTTTGCCGGCAACGATGAAGGTCGGCACAGAAGAAATTCCCATCTGGCGGCTGTGCGCATCACGGTTTCGGATATCCTCCTGGTCGGCATCCGATTTGAGCAGTTTGGTTACGACGGCTGCATCCATGCCGATACTGTCGGCAATATCGGCCAGAACTTCGTGGTCTCCGATGTCGCGCGCATCCACGAAATAGGCCTGAAACAGCGCATCAACGGCTTCGGTCTGGCGGTTTTCAATACCTGCCCAGTGGATCAGACGATGGGCATCAAGGGTATTCGGCGTACGTTGCATGCCTTCAAAATCAATGCTGAGACCCGCGGCCTCGGCATGTTCCACGACCGGCGCATAGGCGCGCATGGCACCCTCTTTGCCGCCGAATTTCCCTTCCAGGTATTCACGACGCCCCATGCCGCCCGCAGGCATGTCCGGGTTCAGCTGGAACGGATGCCATTCGATGGCGAAAGGATGATCCGGGTGGTCTGCCAGCGCCCGGTCCAGATGCGTTTTGCCGATGTAGCACCACGGGCAGATGGGGTCGGACATAATATCCAGCTTGATGGTCTCGGTCATTTGGGGGCCTTGAATTGGTCGCGCAGGGCGCGGCGCAGGATTTTGCCGTTTGCGCCTTGGGGCAGCGCCGGTACATGAATGTAAAGGCGCGGCTGTTTATAGCGCGCCAGTCTTGGTTCGACATAGGACTGCAAAGCGGTTTCGTCCAGAGGGGCGGGGCCGGTATAAAAGGCCGCAATCACACGGGCACCTGAGGCAACGATCACGTCCGTCACGGCCGAAGCACCGATGCCGGGGCAGGCATTCAGGACATTTTCCACCTCGATGGGCGAGACGCGAAATCCGCCCGCATTCATCATATCGTCGCTGCGGCCCAGATAGGTAATCTGGCCGGCGTCATCCATTACCGCCTGATCGCCCGTCAGAAACCAGTCTCCCTGCATCCGCTCTGCTGTCGCGTCCGGTGCATCCAGATATTCCAGCATCAGCCCCGGATCGCTGCGGTGAACGGCAATTGTGCCTTCGCTGTTGCGCGCAACCGGGCCGTTTTTGTTCATCAATGCGATGCGGCGGCCCGGCTGGGCCTGTCCCAGCGCACCGTCCGCTGCAGGCCTGCCCGGCGCGCCCGAGATAAAGGTAGAGCACTCTGACATGCCATAGGCCTCATAGACGGGCGTGCCGGTTGCGGCCTGCCAGGCCCCCGCGAGGCCGCTGGCCATCTTTTCGCCCGCGCTCAGCCCGTGGCGCAGATGGGGAAGATCACAGGGGCCGGGGGCGCGCAGCATCTGCCGGTACACACCCGGGGCCGCCGCAAAAATCGTAGCCTGCGCCTTTTTCAGCAGCGCGGGCAACCCGGCAGAAGGCGTGCCCGGGGCTGGGATCAGTGCCGTCGCACCACAGGTCCAGGGATCCATCAGCCCGGTGCCCAGCGTATATGTCCAGTTGAACGCACCGGCATGCATCAGACGGTCGTCCTGGCCCAGGCCATACCATCCGTCGAACATCATGGCGCGACCCAGAATGGCGCGATGTGCATGGACAACGGAGCGGGGGGTGCCTGAGGTGCCTGATGTGAAAATAATGTACCCCGGGCGCTCCGGATCACCCATGTGAAACGAGCAGGGCGGCAGATCGCGCCAGGATCTGAGCACCTCCGGCGACAGGGTTTCTGCATCCTCGGGGCAGGGCACATCCGGTGCCCGCAGAATGGCCGCCGGGCGGATGATCCCGATGATTTTCGCAACCTCCGGAACAGTGAGGGCCGAGGCGGTTGGCACGGGCACCAGTCCTGCGGCCAGAGCACCCAGATAGGCAATTGGAAAATCTACGGTGTTCCCGAGCCGCATGAGAACCCGGTCTCCCGGAACCAGTCCGCAGGACAAAAGCCCGGTTCCGGTGCCGCGCACAGCCGATGCCAGCCGCGCATACGACCAGGTATCCACCGGTCCGGAGCCGTGTACTTCGAGCGCTGTCTTGTCGCCCAGCTCCTCTGCCCGGCCCAGCACCCGGGCCGCCATGTTGAAAGTGGCGGGGATGTCAGGGGGCTGACCGCTGTGAGAAACCGAGAGCATAGAGCGTCTGCTAGACCGCCGGGGCGGACGTTGCAAGCACGTGGCGATCCTCCTATAGACAAAAGAATGACAGATCGTGATCCCCAGAACCTGATCCGTATCGCGCGTGAAAACGGGCAGGACGCCCATGCAGTACCGCTGGATCTGGGCGTTCGGGTACGCGAGTTGCGCAAAGCCCGCGACTGGACCCTGGAGCAGGCCGCGCGCCAGGCGGGTCTGGCCCGGTCGACGCTGAGCAAGATCGAAAACGGCCAGATGTCTCCAACTTACGACGCGCTGAAAAAACTGGCCACGGGCCTCGAAATCTCCGTCCCGCAGCTTTTTACGCCGCCGCGCCCCGGTCAGGTGAACGGGCGTATGGCGGTGACACGCACAGGGCAGGGCACGCCGCAGGCAACCGTGACCTACGAGCATGAACTGCTGGCCGACACGCTCACCAAAAAGCAGATGTTACCCTACCGCGCGCGGGTTCGGGCGCGCGATATGTCAGAATTTGACGGCTGGGTACGCCACGACGGCGAGGAATTCCTCTATGTGCTGACCGGTGTGATCCGCCTTTATACCGAATTCTATGAACCGGTAGAGATGCGGCGCGGAGACAGCGCGTATTACGACGCCTCCATGGGCCACAACGTTGTTTCGGTCAGCCAGGAGGATGCCAATATCCTCTGGGTGACCTCACTGATCTGACGCCTCATACCACCAGACTTCGGGCATGAAATTCGGACCATCGCCATAAAGCGGCAGGGTGTCCGGGTGATGCATCTGCCGGATGTGCGCAATGCGCCCGGTAGTGTACTGCCAGAAGGGGATCACATAACGGCCCGCGGTCAGAACCCGGTCGAGCGCCCGCACGGCAGATGTGAACTCTTCGGAGGACCGCGCCGAAAGCATTGTGTCGATCATGGCATCCGCCGCTGGTGATGCGACCCCCATCAGATTGCGCGATCCTTCCTGTGTGGCGGACTCAGAACCCCAGTAAAACCGCTGCTCGTTGCCGGGCGACAGAGACAGCGCGCGGCGATAGGTTGTCATGTCGAAATCAAAGGCATTGGTACGTTCTGTGAACTGAGCATCATCCGTGGCCTCGATTGTCATTTCCACACCCAGCCGGTCCAGAGCAGATTTGTAGATATCGGCAATGGCGCGGTTTTCACTGCTGTTCTGCGCAATGAGCAGCGTAAAGGCCAGCGTGTCGCCCGCACTGTTGCGCATGATGCCATCCTGCGGTGTCCAGCCGGCTTCCTCCAGCAACGCCATGGCGCGTCGGATACCCTGCCGGTTGCGCAGCGAGCCATCGGTGACGGGCATCTCATATCCTTCCAGCGTGCCGGGCAGCAGGTCACTGGCAAAAGGGGCCAGCAGATCAGCCACGGGTTGCGGCGCCGCGCCGGGCCGCATGGCCAGGACAGAGTTGGAAAAATAAGAGGTGATCCGCGGCTGCGCACCACCCGTCAGTGTATCGTTGACATATTCAAAGTTGAAAGCCTGCAGCATCGCTTCGCGCACGCGCCAGTCGTCAAAGGGCGCGCGCCGGCTGTTCATGACAAATCCCGTCATGCCCGAGGGTTTGAGATGAGGGATCTCAGTCTTGACCACATCGCCGCGCGTCACGGCCGGAAAATCATACTGGCGGGCCCATTTCTCGGCGTTGAATTCCCGTACGGCCGAGATATCCCCCGCCTTGAACCCTTCAAACAGGACCGAGGCATCGCCATAAAAGTCCAGCTTAATCTCATCAAAGTTATGCGTGCCCTGCCGGAAAGGCACATCCGCGCCCCAGTAGTCCGGGTTGCGTGTCAGCTGAACAAAACGACCGGCCTCATAGTCACTGACGACATAAGGGCCGGACCCGAGCGGAATATCATCAATCGGCGCATTGGCGAAATCGCGGCCTTCCCACTGCGCGCGGCTCAGAACGGGGCGCATACCGGCGAGCAGCGCCAGTTCGCGGTTGTCTGTGTTGAATGAGATTTTCAGGCTGCGCGGGCCGGTCTGCTCAATCCGGTCGATCTGCCCGGCAAGACCCAGGTAGCGTGGATGCCCCTGGGTGCCCAGAAGTTCATAGGAAAAGATCACATCTTCGACAGTGACCGGTGTGCCGTCGGAAAACCGTGCCTCCGCGCGCAGCGTGAACGCGACCCAGGAGCGGTCGTCGGGCACCTCAACCGATTCGGCCAACATCCCGTATAACGAGAATGGTTCATCCCAGCTGCGGCCCATCAGGGATTCATGCGTGAAAAACCGCAACTGCCAGGGCACTGTTCCTTTGCGGACATATGGGTTCAGACTGTCGAACCCGCCTGTGTTTCCCAGCGTAATACTGCCACCTTTGGGGGCGTCGGCCCGGACATAGGGCAGGGACACAAAATCCGGTGGCAGAGCGGGCGCGCCGTACATAGATAGACCATGCTGCGGTTCAGCGACCGCGTGGGTTGTGTACAGAATCGCCGCAAACCCGAGGATAAGATGCCGTACCCTGTGGAAAAAAACCGTGCTCATTTTGGAGACAATCCCTTACTGCCCTTATTTTCATTGCGCATAACCTATCGGTGAATTTATGCGTTATCAAACTTTTAGCTTGGACTGCGGCGTTGGATTGCTTATAAAGGAGTCACTGCTCGATAGGTTTCTTGCCTGTATGAAACCTGCCTCAATAACTTAACGCCTGCCTTGTGCAGGCGTTTTTTTTGGGCCGTATTTTCGCGCATTGTTTTCCGCCAGTCTGGTCGCTCACGCCCGCGCGACCACTTTCGCATTCCCTTTGCACCTGCAGCACGGCATGATGCCTGCAACGCAGCATAATTGCAAAAGAGGGAAAGCAGCAGATGGCTTTTAAAATCTCACTCAGCGGCAAAACGGCCGTTATCACAGGATCCAACTCCGGCATCGGTCTGGGCATTGCCTGGGAACTGGCGCGGGCGGGCGCTGATATTGTGCTCAATTCCTTCACTGACAATGATGAAGACCATGCGCTGGCCGAAGAGATCGGCGCACAAACCGGTGTCACAGCGCGCTATATCCAGGCGGACATGTCCAAAGGGGATCAGTGCCGCGACCTGATCACCAAAGCAGGTGTCTGCGATATTCTGGTCAACAATGCAGGTATTCAGCATGTCGCGGGTATTCCGGATTTCCCGGTGGAAAAATGGGATGCGATCATCGCGATCAATATGTCGTCGGCGTTTCACACCACGGCTGTGGCGCTGCCAATGATGCGCGACGCTGGCTGGGGCCGGGTGATCAACATCGCCTCGGCGCACGGGCTGACGGCCTCGCCCTACAAGTCGGCCTATATTGCGGCCAAGCACGGGGTTGTGGGGCTGACGAAAACAACCGCACTGGAGACGGCCAAAGAGCCGATTACCGCCAATGCAATCTGCCCGGGCTATGTGCTGACACCGATCGTGGAAAAACAGATCCCCGATACGATGAAAGAGTATGACATGAGCCGTGAAGAGGTGATCGAGAATGTCATGCTGACACGTCAGCCATCCAAAGAATTCGCTACCGTTGAGCAGATGGGCGGCACGGCGACATTTCTGTGCTCTGACGCAGCAGCGCAGATCACCGGCACAACCATCAGTGTCGATGGCGGCTGGACGGCGCTTTAGCAGTTTTTTTGCCTCCGGCGGGGATATTTTCGCCAGAAGAAACCTGAAAGGACAGCGCATGGCGGTCAAACGTATCAATCTGGCTTTGCAGGGTGGCGGTGCCCACGGGGCGTTTACCTGGGGCGTGCTGGACCGGCTTTTGTCAGAAGAAGATATCCACATTTCGGCCATTTCCGGCACCAGCGCGGGGGCGCTCAACGGGGCCGCGTTCAAGGCGGGGATGATCGCGGGCGGGCGGGCAGGAGCCCGGGAAAGGCTAGACTGGCTGTGGGAAGAGGTTGGCGCGCGGCCTGATATGCATATTCCACAGTGGATGACACCGTTTTCGCTGGGGGATTTCTCTGCGGCTCTGGAGTATTCCTGGCCGGTGATGGCGTCAGAGGCCTGGTCGCGAATGTTCTCACCCTATTCTTATGGGCCATTTTACCGCAATCCGCTGGAGCCGATTGTGAGCCAGCTGAACTTTGACTACGTCTGCGCGGAAAACGGGGAGGGGCCCTGTCTTTTTGTCTGCGCGACGAGAGTGCGCAACGGCAAGGTGCGCGTTTTCAAGGACAGCGAGATCAGCACGGGCGCCATTCTGGCCTCTGCCTGTTTACCGACCGTTTTTCAGGCGGTGGAGCTGGAGGATGCGGAGACCGGGATGACGGAGGCTTTCTGGGACGGAGGCTATACCGGAAACCCTGCGCTCTTTCCTCTGTTTAACAAGCACTTGCCAGACGATATTGTTGTCGTGAACATTAATCCGCTGGAGCGCACGGAGATCCCCAGAACCGCCCAGGCCATTCAGAACAGGATCAATGAGATCAGTTTCAATTCATCGCTGCTGCGCGAACTGCGTGCCATTGATTTTGTGCAGCGGTTGCTGGAACAGGGCACGCTCAGCACAGAGCAGAAAAACCGGGTTCTGGTTCATATGATTGCCGATGACGCGCTGATGAACGAGCTGTCTGTAGCCACAAAACTGGTGCCCACACCCTATACGCTGGCGCGGCTGAAAGAGGCAGGGCAAAGAGCGGCAGATGCCTTTATCGACCAGCATAAGGACGATCTGAACCTGCGCAGCACGGTCGATCTGCCGGCGATGTTCGGCTGATCAGATCTGACCGCCGGGAGGATTTTCCGGATCCTTGCCGTTGGGATAGACCAGGCCTGCGGAGATCACCAGTTTTGCGGCATCCTCGACACTCATTTCCAACTCAATGACATCCTCTTCGGGCACAAACAGCAAAAACCCTGATGTCGGATTAGGTGTCGTGGGCAGGAAAATGCTGAGCATCGGGCTGCCGTCATTGGCACGCGCGGCGATCTCGCCTTTGGTGTTGGTCGAGATAAACCCGATGGCCCAGATGCCCCTGCGCGGGTATTCGATCACACAGGCGCGCTCGAATGAGCGTTCCGACTGGGCAAAGACGGTCTCGGATATCTGCTTGATCCCGGAATAGATCGTGCGCACGACAGGCGTGCGCTCCACCAGGCTCTCTGCAAAGCGGATCATGGACCGGCCGATGATGCCTTTGGCCATCCAGCCGACAACCACGGTAAACACCAGGAAAATGACAACGCCGATGCCGCGGATGTTGATCTGAATAGACGGATCCAGCCCCAGAAGATCCTGGATGAAACGGTCCGGCTGATAAGACCCCGGCACCAGCGGCAAAACGAATCCGTCGATCCACCCGACAACCGACCAGATCAGCCAGATTGTCAGCCCCACCGGGGCGATCACGACAAGACCCGTCAGAAATGACGCGCGCAGCCGTGCAAACAGACTGCGTCGGGGCATCGGCGGTTCGGGGTCAAAGGGCGTGTTCATTCAGGGTCCGTCTGTACTGCTCTGGATAGTTAGGCGCTTTGTTGCCTGGCTACAATGGCAAGCGGGCCGTCCGGTACACTCTGTGGGTCAGCTTTGTCTGATTGTGCTCAGCGCCTGTGCGATCCGGGCGGCGAGACGCGCATTGTTCCGTACCAGTGCGATGTTCGCCACCAGCGACCGGCCCTCCGTCAGCTCGAAAATCCGCTGAAGCAGATAAGGGGTGACCGCTTTGCCCCGGATACCATGCGCATCCGCATCTGCCTGCGCGCGGGCGATGACGGGCGCGAGGTCCGCCGCAGGGATTTCATCGGCCGCCGGCACCGGATTGGCAACCAGCTGTCCGCCTGGCAGGCCGAGCTCTGCGCGCATGTGGTGGGCGCGGGCGATATCCAGGGCTGTGTCCATCCGCAGGGGGGCTTTCAGTTGCGATTCAGCGCTCCAGAATGCGGGGAAGCTGTCCTGCCCAACGGCGATGACCGGCACGCCCTGGGTTTCCAGAACCTCCAGGGTTTTATCCACATCCAGGATCGCCTTGGCGCCGGCGGCAACAACTGTGACCGGTGTCTGGGCGAGCTCCATCAGATCGGCAGAGATGTCGAAACTGTTCTCCGCCCCGCGGTGCACCCCGCCGATGCCGCCTGTGGCAAAAACCGCGATCCCGGCCAGATGGGCCGCGATCATTGTGGCGGCAACTGTCGTCGCTCCGGTACCGCCCGTGGCCATACAGGCTGCCAGATCAGCGCGGGACAGTTTGGCCACACCGCGCGCCTGCGCCAGCGTTTCCAGTTGTTCAGCTTCCAGTCCAATGCACAGTTTGCCCTCCAGCACCGCCATGGTGGCGGGTGTGACACCAGCGGCCCGGATGTCATCCTCGACCTGACGAGCGACTTCCAGGTTTTGCGGGTACGGCATGCCGTGCGTGATAATTGTGCTTTCCAGTGCGACAACAGGTTTGCCGGCGGCCTGGGCTGCGGCCACTTCGGCACTTCGGATCATGGGCAGGCTGGTCATGGGGCGGGTTCTCCGGAGACATAGGTTGCAGCGGCATCAAGGGCGCGGGACAGCGCAGCATGTCGGTCAGCGCCAGACGCCTCCGCTGCAATATGGGCGGCCATAAAGGTATCCCCTGCGCCGGTGACGCGTGTCACCAGCACCTGCGGCGGGGTGAGGGTGATCAGACCGTCTGCCCCGCCTTCGGTTGCGTCATTTCCGCCGTCGGTGACGAGGACGCGGGACGCACCGCGCGCCAGCAGCGCCGTGGCCGCGCTGGCAGAACTGTCAAAGCCGCGCTGGCAAAGCAACCCGGCTTCTTCAAGATTGACATAAAGGGTCCCGCGACCGGTCTGAACAAAAGGCAAAAGGCGTTCGGCTTTGCCGGGCGAGGCAGGTGCCACCCGCAGATCCGCCTGGGCCAGCAGCGGGCTTTGCGCAATATCTGTCAGCAACTCAAGTGTCAGATTGCCATCGAGCGCCACCGGGCCGCAGTAGGGGGCCTCTGCACTGGCCAGACGTCCGTCCGACAGGGGCGTCAGGATTTTCGCACCGGCGGCTTCCAGCGAATGCGCATCGGCAATCGCGGCGATCAGGCCATTTGCACCCTCGACGGCCATATAGACGTCCGTCGGCAGATCATCAGAGCGGTACACAAATTCCGTTACCATGCCCCGGGCGCGGCAGGCGGCGATCAGTTCCTCGCCTTCTGCGTCACGGCCCACAGCACTCAGCAGGCCCGGGGTCAGTCCGAACCGCGTCAGGGTCATGGCGATGTTCATGGCAACACCGCCCGGCAGCCGGGTGATCCGCCCCGGAACGTCCGACCCCTGGCGCATCACACTTGCCGAACGCCCGATCACGTCCCAGAGCACCGATCCGATGCACAGAATGTCTGACTGTCTGCTCATGCCTGTCTTGTGACGGTGAAAGGCGCGGGGTTCAAGCCTGTGAATACTGTTACCGGGGCACGTGAAACGTCAGGGCAGCCCAAAGGGTGCGCCAGACCGGCGCATCGGGGTCTGAGCCAGCACCCTCTGCCACCCGCAGCACAACCGCATCAAGCAGATAATCATACCCCGGGCTGACGGGGATTTCGGCCACGCCCTGATCATCTGTGCGCGTCAGCGTCACGGTGACGGTACCTGCGGGATCGCGCGCAAAAACTTCCACCTGTGCGTCTGCACGCGCCGCCCCCTTATAAAGCACCTGAACCTGCATCGGTCCGGCAAAATCCGGGTCATAGGGGTTTTCCAGCGCCACGATTTCAGTGGTCAGACCAAAAGGGCGGTCCTGTCCGGCGCCGTCACCCACAGCGACCAGTGCCTTGACATGGCGGGTATACGTCTCACGGAACCGCTCCTGCGACCAGCCGCGCGCGGCATGTTCTGCTGCGGCATCGGGAAAATCCTTGTGGGCTGCAAACTTCAGGAACTTTTCCCACTCCCGGTACGTCAGTCGCGCCGGGGTGGTTTCGTGCAGAACAACCAGCAACCCCTCTCCGGGGGCGGTGAGTGTCATTGCCGGGTAATCACCGGCACGGCCCTCGACGGGTAAAATACCCTCCGCCGTGGCAATTTCGAACCGGGTGAAGTTGCTGTCAAACCAGCCCAGAGAGGACCCCTTGAAATTTTCACCGTTTTTGAGATCGGCGACCAGTGTCCCGCCGCTTTCGACTTGATATTCCTGCGGTTCAATCCAAAACTCATGGGCAAGAGCGGGCAAGGGCGCGCAGAAAATCACCAGACCGAAAAGATACTTAGAAAACATGGCTCACACCTTTATCCGTTACATCGCAAAGCTGATGCTTTTCGTTTTTTTGTCAACACACGTCGTTGTGGGCATGGTGCGCACCGCGGCCGCTCATGAGCTTGTCCCGAGCATTGTCGACATGACCGTCGAGGGACAGCAGGTCGTTCTGGACATGCGTGTCAACATCGAGGCTTTTTTATCCGGTATCGATCTGGACTCAGTGGCGGATACGGATGAAGCCGAAGGATCAGCCGACTATGACACGCTGCGTGCTCTCGATGCACAGGCCGTTCAGGCCCGTCTGCCCGAACTGATCAATGCCTGGAATGCCCTGCCGCTTGCGCGCGCAGGGGCGCCACTGGAATTCAGCATGACGGCGGTAGAGACTGAAGAAGACGTGGATTTTGTACTGCCGCGCATTTCGCTGCTCACGCTCACAGCCGCACTGCCGGACGGCGCACAGGACATCACGGTCAACTGGCCTGCGGGCAGCGGAGCGATGGTGCTGCGCCAGCAGGGCGTCACTGACCCCTACACTGGCTATCTTGCCGGTGGTGAAAGCAGCCCACCCGTCAGCATCGCAGGCGGCGGCGCTCAGGAGCCGGGTCAGGCTTTTCTCGCGTATATCCCGGTCGGTTTTGATCATATCCTGCCCAAAGGCCTTGATCATATCCTCTTTGTTCTGGGTCTGTTTTTCCTCAGCACACGCTGGCGGCCCCTGTTGTGGCAGGTCACTGCTTTCACACTGGCGCATACGGTCACGCTGGCGCTTGGCGCACTGGGATGGGTCAATGTGCCCGGCAGCATCGTTGAGCCGCTGATTGCCGCCTCTATCGTCTATGTCGCCATCGAAAACGTATTTCATCAGGGGCTGAGCCGCTGGCGCCCGGCCATCATCTTTGGCTTTGGCCTGCTGCACGGGCTTGGTTTTGCGTCTGTGCTGGGAGAGTTCGGTCTGCCCGAAGACCAGTTCATTCCGGCGCTGGTCGGCTTTAACGTGGGGGTCGAACTGGGCCAGCTGACCGTCATCGCTCTGGCCGCATTTCTGCTGATGCTGTCGGCGCGCCTGGCGCGGCGCATGACGCTGGAGCCTGCTGAACAGGCCGCAACGACCTATCCGGTGGTGTTCCGGTCGGTGTCAATTCCGGCATCACTGGTGATTGCGCTGGTCGGCATATACTGGAGTATTGAACGGGTGTTCTTCTGAGCGCTTACCTCATCGCGGCCATCAGCTCGCCGAGTGCACGGACAGGATCTTCTGTCCGCCAGATTTCGTCGCCGATGCCGAAAAAATCTGTAAACCCGGCCAGCGAGGCGATGTTTTCAGGCGTCAGCCCGCCCTCGGCCACGACCGGCACTTCGATCACTTCGGACCACCACTCAAACAGGTCGCGCTCTGCATAACTGCCGTCTCCCAGGGCAGACGCCTCAACAGGACCGAAACTGACGTAATCCGCGCCTGCTTCACCGGCGGCCATGCCATCATGGCGTGAGCCGGCGCAGAACGCACCAACGATCGCATCCTCGCCCAAAGCCTTGCGCGTATCGCGCACGGACCGGGCCGCATCGTTCAGGTGAACGCCATCAAGACCCAGCCGGTCTGCCAGCATGGTGTGCTCGCTCAGCACCAGTGCGATGTCGCGGGCATGTGTCACTTCGCGCAGCGCGTCAGCGGCACGCGCAATCCGGTCCTCGTCCCGGCTTGCCGGTGCCAGCCGCACACAGGCGACCTCATGAGCATCAAGAACCCGTGCCAGCAGGTCAGGAAAAGTACTCAGCTCAAATTCCGGCGGAGTGATCAGGTAAATCTGGGGCTGTTCGGGGGTATCTTCCATGTCTCTGGTCCTTGAGGTCTTGCGGCACTGATCAGTACCGCCCGGCTGGCAAAAAGGAAAACGATTATCCCCGTAAGAGGTCGAATTGATCTGCGGGGCGTTGCAGGTACGGCGCAGAGCGCTTATCAGGCCGCCATGCCTGATCCCGTTGAACATCCCCGCACCCCGGCCTTTGTACTTGTCCGCCCGCAGATGGGGGAAAACATCGGAGCCGCAGCCCGCGCCATGCTGAATTTTGGCCTCGGGCATATGCGTATTGTCGCCCCGCGCGACGGCTGGCCAAATCAGGCAGCTGTTGCCATGGCCAGCGGTGCAGGTCGCGTTCTGGACGGCGCACAGCTCAGCGACGATCTGGCAGCGGGCATCGCAGACTGCGCTTATGTTTTTGCAACCACAGCCCGGTCGCGCGATCTGACCAAACCAGTAATGAGCCCAGAAGCGGCCATGCAGCTCGCAGCGCAGAAAATTGCGGCAGGACAGCGCGTTGCCGTTCTTTTTGGCCCGGAACGCGCGGGCCTCGAGAATGAAGACATCGCCAAAGCCAACGCCATCATTTCAGTGCCCGTGAACCCAGACTTTGCCTCACTCAATCTGGCGCAATGCGTGCTGCTGACCGGCTACGAATGGATGCGCGCCACCTCAGATGTGACACCTGTGGAGAGCGGAATGGCCGGTACCGACTGGGCCGAAGCGATCGAGGTTGAACACCTGGCAAAACACTGGGAAGACCGCCTGACAGAGGCTGGCTTTTTCTTTCCTGAACACAAAGCGCAGTCCATGCGCACGAACCTGCGCAATATGTGGAGCAGAATGCCCCTGACACGGGCTGACGTCCAGATGCTGCATGGCATGCTGCGACAGATCCTCCGGGGCAGAGACCGCGACAATCAGTGACGCTGGACCTCTCCCCCGCGCGGGCATAGGTATAGCCACAACACCTGAGAAAAGGCACCGGGATGAGCAAAAAGCGCAACATCTTCGAGGACGTCAGCGCCACTACCGAAACCCGCCCGACGGCACAGCCAGGGCTGATTGACAAAGGGCGGACAGGCGCGCGTGGCGCGATACGTGTCTGGCTGATGATCCTATTTGCCCTGGTCGTCGTAATGATCGTCGTTGGCGGGCTCACACGTCTGACAGACAGCGGGCTCAGCATCACAGAATGGCGTCCCATCACGGGGGCACTGCCGCCGATGTCCGAGGCAGAATGGCAGTCAGAGTTCGAAAAATACCAGCAAATCGATGAGTTCCGCATCCAGAACCAGTGGATGCAGATGGCGGATTTCAAAGTGATATACTGGTGGGAATGGGGGCACCGGCAACTGGGGCGCGTAATCGGTCTTGTCTGGGCCGCTGGTTTTGTCTGGTTCGGTATCCGGAGCAAAATCCCGCCGGGCTGGACGCCAAAGCTGCTTCTGCTGGGGTGCCTCGGGGGCGCACAGGGGGCCATCGGCTGGTGGATGGTTGCCTCCGGTGTGACGCAGGGCGAGGGTATGGTCGATGTGGCAAGCTACCGCCTCGCGACACATCTTGGCCTCGCGTTCATCATCCTCGGGTTTATCTCCTGGTACATCATGGAACTGGGCCGCACTGCCCAGGATCTGATGCAGGCGCGCCGGGCACGCGAAAGCAAACAATGGGGTCTGTCGACCGGACTGCTGCACTTCACCCTTCTTCAAATACTCATTGGTGCTCTGGTGGCCGGCATAGATGCGGGCCGCAGTTACACAGACTGGCCCACCATGGGCGGGCAGTTCTTCCCGGACAGCGCACTCGTACTTGAACCCCTCTGGCGCAACTTTTTTGAAAGCCCCGGGCTTGTCCAGTTCATGCACCGCGTCACAGGCTATCTGCTGCTTGTGTTTGCCATTATCGTCTGGCTGCGCGGCCGCCGGTCGGCACATCCGCGCACCCGTTTTGCCTTCAATGCCGTCATATGTGGCCTGCTGTTGCAGGTCGTGCTCGGAATCGTCACTGTGATCTATGGCGCGCCTGTTCATATTGCCATTTTCCACCAGGCCCTCGCCATTCTGGTCTGGGTGCTGATCCTGCGGGCCCGGTTCCTGAGCGGCTATCCGATCGCCACATCCCTGAGAGGAGCTTCCTGATGAGTGCTTATGATGCGCTGATGGCCTTTACCCGCGAAACAACCGCATTGTCGTCCGTTGCGGGACGTCTGGGATGGGACCAGGAAACCATGATGCCCCGGGGGGCTGCAGATCAACGGGGCGAGGAGATTGCAGCGCTGGAATCGGTTCTGCACGCGCGGCGCACAGACCCGCGCATGGGCGACTGGCTGGCAGCCGCTGAACAGGAGCAACAGGACGACGTCGCGCGCGCCCAGCTGCGCCATATCCGCCGGTCGTATGAGCGCGCGTCCAAAGTACCGGCTGCTCTTGCTGCCGAGATTGCGCGCGTCACATCCGTCTCCCAGGGGGTCTGGGCCGACGCCCGCGCGCAGAATGATTTTGCCGCTTTTGCGCCGACACTGGAGAATGTCATCCGGCTGCGCAGAGAAGAAGGTGCAGCACTGGCGCAGGGCGGCGATGTTTATGATGCGTTGTTGTCTGATTATGAACCGGGCACGACCGGTGCGGAGCTGGAGGCGATGTTCGGCGCACTCAGACCGGAACTCAGCAGTCTGCGGGCGGCGGTTCTGGATGCCGCACCACCCGCGCGGCTGACCGGCAGTTTTGATGAATCCGCGCAGATGCAGCTGACGCACAAGCTGGCGCTGACCTTTGGCTATGACATGAACCGCGGGCGGGTGGACAAGGCGGTGCATCCTTTCAGCTCTGGCTCAGGCCATGATGTGCGGATCACAACGCGTACCAGTGAAACGGACCCTTTCAACTGTTTTTATTCCACCATCCACGAAGTGGGTCACGCCTGTTACGAGCAGAACATCAACCCTGACTATCTGCTGACGCCTCTGGGGCAGGGCGTATCCATGGGCGTGCACGAAAGCCAGAGCCGAATTTACGAAAACCAGCTGGGGCGCAGCCGCGCTTTCACCGGCTGGCTTTATGCCCAGATGCGCGATGCTTTTGGGGATTTCGGCATTCCGGACGAGGACAGCTTTTACGCGACGGTGAACCGCGTGAATGACGGCTACATCCGGACCGAAGCGGACGAACTGCAGTATAATCTGCATGTTCTGCTCCGCTTTGATCTGGAACGCGCGCTGATTTCTGGGGATCTGACGGTGGGGGATCTGGAAGCGGCCTGGAACGACCGTTTCGCGGCGGACTTTGGCTTTGCCGTGGATAAACCGTCAAACGGGGTGTTGCAGGATGTGCACTGGTCGGTCGGGCTCTTCGGGTATTTCCCGACCTACAGCCTGGGCAATGTCTATGCGGGCTGCCTGCACGAGGCTCTGCGGGCATCTGTGCCGGATCTGGATGATCAGCTGGCGCAGGGAGATACCACAGCTGCAACCGGCTGGCTGGCCGCCAGTGTTCAGACGCATGGCGGGCTTTTTGAGCCACGCGACGTGATCACCCGCGCCTGCGGTTCAGCCCCGTCCGAAGCTCCGCTGCTGGCCTACCTCAAGGAGAAGTTCTCGGGCATCTACGGCCTGTGACGGATCAGAGAAGCGCCATGCGTTCGGCGCGCTCCTTATCCGGATAAGGGCGGTAGAGTGCGAATTCGGCTGTTGCAATCAGGTCGTTCACGGCGCGGTGCATCTGCGCCACGTCGTCGTCATGCTGACCGGTCAGACGGAATGCGTCGTCCAGTTGTGCCAGGCCCTCCACTTCGATTTCCAGCATGAAATCGCGGTAGCAGTCTGCTGCCAGATTGAGCTTGCGCCGCATCAGCCGCCACGGGCCGATCACCCCCTTGCTCTGCAGATGTCCCATCCAGTCTTCGAGCGCTTTGGCAAAGAGCAGCGCCTTGGCATCGTCTTTCAGCGTGATCATGCAGCAATAAACGTTCATGAGAGTACCTCTTGCGTCACTCCGTTGGAGTGTGCGGCCAAATGCTTGCCGTTGCGTTAAGGCGTGGGCAAATTGTGCGGATCGAAGCTGCACCATTCAGCGGCCTGCGTGAGTGTTTCGCGGAATCCGGAGGCGGAAAACAGTCCATACACCCAGGTTTCGCCGAGCCGGGTGCGGTCCAGCGCGACCGAGACGCTGTCAGTCGCACCAAGCAGGCTGAGCACCATGTCGGGGACAAAGCCGGCCGTCAATTCTACGACATATCGGCCTTCGCGGTAGTCCTTGAACATCTCCTCCCCGAGCCAGATTTCGGCGCCATCCACTTCCAGCAGAACCGCATCATCCTCATCCCAGGGGGCCTCGGTCTCGCCGGGCCAGGCCGTGTATTGATAGTGGAAGGCGGCGTTGAAGCCTTCGGGATCAAAGCTGAATATCAGCGTACCCGAGGTGTGCGACGCGGCGCGCTGCGTGTAGACAAAACACTGATTGCCCATTCTGACAGCGGCCCAGTCACCGGTCTGCGACTGGGTGGCCTTGGCCGACGTGGCACACAGGAAAAATGCCGCGAACGCCAGATATCTGAGTAGCATGCGGAGGGCTCCCGAAACGATAGACACCGCCTGAGTCTACGCCGCTGCGTTTAACAATCCCTGAAAGACGCGAGGCGCCGACGCGCGTTACTCCTCTGCGCTGTCACCGGTCTCTTCGCCCTGATCCGCAATCCAGGCGACACTGACAACTTCTTCGCCTTTGCCTGTGTCAAAAACCTTGACGCCTCCGGCCGAGCGCGACCGGAAGGAGATGCCTTCCACCGGGACGCGGATGGATTGCCCGCGCGATGTAGCCAGCATGATCTGGTCATCCATCTCGACAGGGAAGGAGGCGACCAGCGCGCCGCCGCGCATGGCTTTGTCCATCGCCTGAACCCCCATGCCGCCGCGCCCGCGCACGGGATAGTCGTGGCTGGAACTGAGCTTGCCCGCGCCCCCTGCCGTCAGTGTCAGGATCAGGTTTTCTGCCGCAGACATCTCGGCATAGCGTTCGGGGCTGATGGTCGCATTCGCGTCCGTTTCCTCGTCATCAGACACACTGTCTGCATCATCGGCCAGCCCTGCCATGGCCCGGCGCATTTTCAGATAGGCGGCGCGCTCGTCCGACGTGGCATCAAAGTGACGGATCACAGACATAGAAACCACCTTGTCATTGCCGGTCAGCTTCACACCGCGCACGCCGACCGAACTGCGCGAGTTGAAGACCCGCACATCTGTCGACGGAAAGCGTATTGCGCGGCCCGAGGCCGTGACCAGCATCACATCGTCATCCGGTGATGCAATGCGCGCGTTAATGAGCGTGGTATCTGCGTGATCGTCCTCAAACTTCATGGCGATCTTGCCATTGGATTTCACGTTGGTGAAATCTGACAGCGCGTTGCGGCGCACGGTTCCGGCGGAGGTTGCAAAGACGATCTGCAGCTCGGACCAGTCCTCTTCGTCGCGGTCAATGGGCAGAATTGCGGCCACGGATACGCCGGTCGGAATGGGCAGAATATTCACAATGGCCTTGCCCTTGGACGTGCGGCCACCCTGGGGCAGGCGCCAGGTTTTGAGCTTGTAGGCCATGCCGTCTGTCGTGAAAAACAGCAGCTGCGTATGTGTGTTGGCGACGAAAAGGGTGGTGACCACGTCCTCTTCCTTGGTCTGCATACCCGCCAGACCTTTGCCGCCCCGGCGCTGACTGCGGAAATCGGCCAGAGGCGTGCGTTTGATATAGCCGCCGGAGGTGACGGTCACGACCATATCCTCGCGCGCGATCAGGTCCTCGTCTTCCATGTCGCCGGACCAGTCGACGATTTCCGTGCGGCGCGGTACAGCAAACAGTTCGCGCACTTCGCGCAGTTCATCCGCGATAATGCCCATGATCCGCTCGCGCGAGCCGAGGATTTCCAGATATTCCTTGATCTTACCGGCCAGCTCTTCCAGCTCGTCAGTCACTTCTTTGACACCGATCTGCGTAAGCCGCTGCAGGCGCAGGTCCAGAATGGCCCGGGCCTGCGTTTCGGACAGGTTGTAAGTCCCGTCGTCATTGGCCGTATGGGTCGGATCATCAATCAGCGCGATATAGGGCAGGATATCCTGCGCCGGCCAGCGACGCGTCATCAGCTTGCTGCGCGCCTCTGCGGCATCGGCAGAGGACCGGATGGTTGCGACCACCTCGTCAATGTTCGTGACCGCAACAGCCAGACCGCAAAGGACATGGCTGCGCTCACGCGCCTTGCGCAGGAGATACGCTGTGCGCCGGGCTACCACGTCTTCGCGGAAATCGATAAAGTAGGTCAGGAACTTGCGCAACGTCAGCTGTTCCGGACGCCCGCCATTCAGCGCCAGCATGTTGCAGCCAAAATAGGTCTGCATCGGCGTAAAGCGGTAAAGCTGGTTCATCACGACTTCGGCTGTCGCATCACGCTTGAGTTCAACAACCACACGCACGCCGTTTCGGTCAGATTCGTCCTGAACGTGGGAAATGCCCTCGATCTTTTTCTCGCGTACCTGTTCGGCGATCTTTTCGATCATTGAGGCCTTGTTGACCTGATAGGGGATCTCGTCGATCACAATCGCCCAGCGGTCTTTGCGGATTTCCTCTACACGCGTTTTCGCACGTACAATGACCGACCCGCGCCCTTCAAGGTAGGCTTTGCGCGCGCCCGTGCGGCCCAGCATAATGCCGCCCGTGGGAAAATCGGGGCCCGGCACGTATTCGATCAGCTGCTCCGAGGTAAGGTCCGGCTCGTCAATCAGTGCCAGCGTGGCGTCGACGACTTCGCCCAGATTGTGCGGGGGAATATTTGTGGCCATGCCCACCGCGATGCCGCCCGCGCCATTGACCAGCATGTTCGGAAAGCGGGCAGGGAGCACAGTCGGCTCCTGCTGTTTGCCATCGTAGTTGTCCTGGAAATTGACCGTATCCTTGTCGATATCGGCCAGCAGATAGGCTGCGGGCTTGTCCATGCGCACTTCGGTGTAGCGCATGGCGGCGGGGTTATCGCCGTCCATCGATCCAAAGTTGCCCTGTCCATCCAGCAGCGGCAGCGACATGGAGAAATCCTGCGCCATCCTGACGAGGGCGTCGTAGATCGCGCTGTCGCCGTGCGGGTGGTACTGACCCATGACATCGCCGACCGGGCGCGCGGATTTGCGGTATGCCTTGTCGTGGCTGTTGCCTGTCTCGTGCATCGCAAACAGAATGCGCCGGTGCACCGGTTTCAGACCGTCGCGCAGGTCGGGGATGGCCCGGCTGACGATGACGGACATCGCATAGTCCAGATAGGACGTGCGCATCTCGTGCTCGATCGTGACAGAAGGGCCATCGTATACGGGGCGCTCCGGCACGTTTTCATCATCGTTTTCAGGGGTTTCTGGTGTATCGCTCACGTGAACTGCCCGTTCTTTATGCAGGGTCTATATTTTGTGTATGAATACTAGCAGAGGGGACATATAAGGTGCAATGCCTCAGTGCGGCACGCCCTGGCAGCCAACGGCAAAGAGTGATAACATACTGTTTTTATTGAAAAGTAATTTCTTCATGGCATTCTGCAGGAGAGGAAGCAGAAAAAGGCGCGAAAAATGCCGATGACAGAAACAGAAATGATGCTGAAGGGGTACGGGCTGACCACGGCAGAATTCTTTTACCACATGCCCGATTTTACCCATGTCCTGAATACTTTTGTCTGGCAGGATTACGACCTTGCCCCGGACCACCCCAGGCTCTTTCAGTTTGTTGAGTACTGGCAGTCAGAAATCGATGGGCCGCTGCACTCCGTGCGTTTTACCCACCGTAAAATGATCAGCGCCGGGGAATGGCGCAATGTATCCGGCGAATTCACCCTGCACTGACGTGCCCGGTCGGCCGCCCGTCAGGCCGAACAGCTTGCGCCGCCCAGAACGCAGAATTTCGCACAGTGCGGATGGTTGAGCGCAACGCTCCCCTCTGCATCCTCCAGACGAGATCCCAGTTCGAATTCCGCCTCATAGGGCAGGAGCGTACAGGCCAGAACCGCCGGGCGCGCGGCGCCCTTGCGTTTCACCACCATGCGAGAGGACGCACACATCAGCGCGTCGGGCGATTTGTTCAGAATGCCCCAGCAGGCTGTTGTGATTTCGGGCACTTCGACAGAAGTATCCATCTCGGGGAAAAGCACCGTCATGCCAGGATCCTGCGCATCGATGTCAAACCCGTGTTCGGCATAGAATGCGGCATATCCGGCACGACTTTCCGCATCGCTGTCGGCCATGACGGACCGGCCTGCGACGGCCATGCGGATGCCATTGTCGCGCAGCCACTGCATCCCGCGCAGCGTCTTTTCGAAAGCGCCGGCGCCCCGTTCGGCGTCGTGCAGGTCCATATCATAGTGATCCACAGAAATACGCAGGGTCAGCTTGCCCGGCCAGTCCGCATTCAGGCGCAACAGACCCTCCTGCATCCCGCGCCGCATCATCGGCCGCATCGCGTTGGTCAGGATCAGCACGTCAAACCCCCGCTCCAGCGCTGCCTCTGTCATCGCGATCATTTCAGGGTTCATAAAGGGCTCGCCACCGGTAAAGGCAATCTCGCTGACACCCCACGCGCGATCTTCGAGCTGGTCCAGATAGTCACGCACTTCTGCCGCTGTGATATACACCAGCGCATCATTCGACGGGCTGCTTTCGATATAGCAGTTCACACATTCGATGTTGCAAAGTGTTCCGGTGTTGAACCAGAGCGTTTTTGGCTGGGTCAGAGAAACACGGGCCCTTGTTTCTCCTTTTGCGGTTACGTCAGGATCCTGAAACTTGCCTGCGTTGGCCTCTGCGAGATCTTTCATACCCTGGGCATGTCCTTTGTCAGTATTTGAGCGGGAAAATGGGGCAGGGCGTGTATAAAGGCAAGAAAACATCCGCTCCCGGGTGTGCACGCTCTTGTGATCAGAATCATTTTGCGTATGTTTGCGCTAACAAATCCCGGCCCCGACGGGCTTCGAACTCAGGAAAAGTAATATGGTTTCGCGCGTAATTCCGGTCGAGCCGTTCGACCTTGTGATTTTTGGCGGCACGGGTGATCTGGCCCGTCGCAAAATCCTGCCGGGCCTCTTCCGGCGGTACTGTGCGGGGCAGATGCCGCCCTCTGCGCGTATCATCGGAGCCGCGCGCAGCGAAATGGACCGCGCCGCCTATCAGGAGATGGTTGCCGGCGCGATCCGCGAGTTCGGCGGTGGCCGCGCCTGTGAGGACGGCACACTGGATCAGTTCCTTGACTGTCTGGACTATGTGGCGATTGATGCCAGAGGAACCGGCGGCTGGGAAACGCTGCGTGACAAGATGTCGGGCAGCGACCGCATTGAGGCCTATTATTTTTCCGTCGCGCCATCTCTCTTTGGTGATCTTGCCGAACGGCTGCAAAGTTACGGCATGGCAGACGACAAGGCACGCATTGTTGTCGAGAAGCCATTCGGGCGCGATCTCGATACCGCAAAAGAGCTCAACGCGACGCTCGCAAAGTACTTCGACGAGCACCAGATTTACCGGATCGACCACTATCTGGGCAAGGAAACTGTTCAGAACCTCATGGCGATCCGCTTTGGCAATATGCTGTTCGAGCCTCTGTGGAACAGCCAGTTCATTGACCACATCCAGATCACAGTCGCCGAAACCGTCGGCGTTGGTGGTCGCGGTGAATACTATGACAAATCGGGGGCCATGCGCGACATGGTGCAGAACCACCTGATGCAGCTGTTGTGCCTGATCGCGATGGAGCCACCCTCGCGTTTTGATCCTGACGCAGTGCGGGACGAAAAGCTCAAGGTGATCCGCGCGCTGGAACCGGTGGAACCGCACCATATTGTCCGCGGCCAGTACGATGCAGCACCCGATGATCCGGAAAACCTGCCCGATTACCGGACTGCTGTGGGCGACCCGCGTTCCAGAACCGAGAGTTTTCTGGCAATGAAAATCCATGTGGCCAACTGGCGGTGGGCGGGAACACCGATCTATCTGCGCACAGGTAAACGCATGGCAGCGCGCTCAAGCGAAATCTCGGTCATGTTCAAGGACACGCCGCATTCGATTTTCGGAGATGAGGCAGGCCGGCACCGGAATGTTCTGTCTATCCGTCTGCAGCCCAACGAAGGCATCACACTGGGGGTCACCATCAAAGAACCGGGTCCGGGCGGCATGCGCCTGATCGATGTGCCGCTGGATATGACCTTTGCCGACGCGCTTGGTGCGGATGATATTGAAAACGTAGATGCCTATGAGCGGCTGATCATGGATGTTATACGTGGGAACCAAACATTGTTTATGCGCGGTGACGAGGTCGAGGCCGCATGGGCCTGGACGGATCCGATCATCAATGGCTGGACGGCCCGTCATGACGTGCCTAAACCCTATGACCATGCCAGCGCGGGGCCCGATGCGTCCGACCAGCTGATGGCCCGGGAAGGTCGTGCCTGGAGAGAGGTGACACCATGATTTTCAACGAAAACGCAGACCGTGACATGGCAGTAATGAACGTTGCCCATGCGATCACGAGTGACCTGCGGAAATGTCTGCTGCAGCATGAAGTTGCCAGTTTTGCCGTGCCAGGCGGCACAACGCCTGGCCCGGTGTTCGACGCGATGAGTACCGTGGATATCGATTGGAGCCGTGTGCACGTCATGCTGACGGACGAGCGCTGGGTCCCCGAGGATCATCCGCGCTCGAACACGGCGCTGGTCAAAGAACGGCTGCTGACGGGCCGTGCTGCGGCGGCACATTTTTTCCCGTTCTACCGCGAGGGAATGACTGCAGAAGAAGCAGCCCCGGTTCTGTCGGCTGAAATCGCGTCGCTTGTTCCTGTGTCTGTATTGCTTCTGGGCATGGGGACCGACATGCATACCGCGTCGCTTTTTCCCGACGCGCCGGGGCTCGACGCGGCACTGGATCGAAATGCGCCGCATCTGGTGGCCATGCAGCCAGACAGCCAGCCGGAAGCCAGGATTTCACTGAGTGGTCCGCTGCTGGAGGGTGCGATGGACAAACATCTGATCATCTTCGGTGAGGACAAGAAAGAGGCGCTGCAGCAGGCCATGAAACTGCCGGCCAACAAGGCCCCGGTCAGCGTCGCAATCAAGGGAGGTCAGGTCCATTGGGCAGCCTGAACGCAGAATGGGACGCACTGCGGCGTCTGGGGAACGAACACCGCGACCGGAAAATCCTGTCGCTTTTTGGCGATCCGGAACGCGCGCGGAAATTCACCGCACAGACCGGTGACATGCTTTTTGATTATTCCAAAACCAACATCGATGCGGGCGTGCGTGACGCACTGATTGCGCTGGCCGTAGCGGCAGGTGTTGCTGAAAAGCGCGACGCCATGTTCAGCGGTGAGGCCATTAACGACACCGAAGGACGCGCAGTGCTCCACACAGCCCTGCGCAATCTGGACGGCGGTCCGGTCATGGTGGACGGCAAAGACGTGATGCCCGGTGTTCTGGGAACGCTGGAGCGCATGCGTGCCTATGCGCGCCAGGTACGCGACAGCGACATCACCGACGTGGTCAATATCGGCATCGGCGGGTCTGATCTGGGTCCGGCCATGGCGTATCAGGCGCTCAGCCCCTGGGCTGACGGTCCGCGCTGCCATTTTGTGTCCAATGTAGACGGGGCGCACATCGCGGACACACTGCGGGGCCTGGATGCGCGGCGCACGCTGGTGATCGTTGCGTCCAAGACCTTTACCACCATCGAAACCATGACCAACGCGCGCACGGCCCGTGCCTGGATGGAAGATCACGGCGGTAATCCCGGAGCACAGTTTGCGGCGCTGAGCACTGCCGATCAGCTGACGGCGGATTTCGGCATTCCGGCAGAACGCGTCTTTGGTTTTGAGGACTGGGTAGGCGGCCGTTATTCGATGTGGGGGCCGATAGGTCTGTCGCTGATGATTGCGGTGGGCCCGGAGGCCTTTGATGCGTTTCTGCGCGGCGGCCAGGCAATGGACAGACATTTTCAGGCAGCTGAATTTCATGAAAGCCTGCCGGTGCTGCTGGCGCTGACAGGTGTCTGGCATGCCCAGGTCTGCGGTCATGCCAGCCGTGCGGTGCTGCCCTATGACCAGCGCCTTGCCCGCCTGCCGGATTACTTTCAGCAGCTGGAAATGGAATCAAACGGCAAACGTGTCCGGATGGACGGCACAGAGGTCGTGGTCGACAGTGGCCCGGTGGTCTGGGGCGCTGCGGGCACCAACGGTCAGCATGCATTCTATCAGCTGATCCATCAGGGCACGCGGGTTATTCCCTGTGAGTTTATGATCGCGGCTCAGGGTCATGAAGACGACCTGAGCCATCACCATCAGCTGCTGGTGGCGAACTGCCTTGCACAATCAGAGGCCCTGATGCGCGGACGCAGTATTGATGAAGCACGCGCGAAAATGGCGCAAAAGGGATTGAGCGGCGATGAGCTGGAACGCCAGGCCCAGCACCGGGTGTTTGAAGGAAACAGGCCGTCGGTCACGCTGGCCTACCCGCAGCTTGATCCCTTCACACTGGGCCGGATCGTAGCGCTTTATGAGCACAGGGTCTTTGTCGAGGGGGTCATTCTCGGCATCAACTCTTTTGATCAGTGGGGCGTCGAACTGGGCAAAGAGCTGGCCACGTCCCTGCAGCCTGTCGTCGAGGGAACCGCGAGCGCAGAGGGCAAAGACGGTTCAACCGCCGCGCTCGTGGGCTTCATTCAGCGCAACCGGGACTGAGATCAGCTGTCGGGTTCCGCGCCGTCTATGGTGCGGAACCGTTCCAGCATCGCATCCGGGATCGGATAGCGCCCGTCGCCGTCCTGGTTCAGCAAAACAAGTACGCATTCAAACGTCGCGCGCAGGGTGCCGCCTGCCCAGATCTGCTGGGCAAGGGTAAAGGACGTACGCCGGAACCCGGTACACTGACAGGTCACCACATAGTCCTCATCCATCAGCATTTCCTGACGGTAATGGATGGACCCCGACCGGATAACAATGCGCGGTCCGTCTCCTGTCAGCGCATAGCGTGTCAGGCCCCATTCCTGGGTGTAGCGGATACGCAGACGTTCAAACCAGGCCATGTAGACCGCGTTATTGACGTGTTTCAGCGGATCGAGTTCGGAAAAGCGAACGCGGTCGGCCATGGCAAGAACGGCCGGCGGATCAATCCCCAGACCTGTCTGTGTGTCCGCGCTCAGCGGGGTGTGATAGATCAGTGACATGTCACCCGCTTAGCCGGACAACCTGCCTTTGCCAAGACTTGCCAGACGGACAACGTGCGGGCACGGTATGACAAGAGAAGAAAAGGGAGAGAGCCGATGCTGGGACAGATGATGCAGGCACCGCTGCTGATATCCTCGCTGATCGCACATGCCGGACGCTATCACGCCGAGGCAGAGATCCTGTCGGTCAACACCGGCGGTGGGACGGAGCAGACCACATGGGGGGGTGTTGAGCAGAACGCGCGGCGGCTCGCCTCGGCGCTGAGTGGTCTGGGTCTGGGCCCCCAGGCCCGCTGCGCGACGATTGCCTGGAACAACCGGCGTCATCTGGAGATTTACTTTGGGGTCTCGGGGGGCGGTTTTGTCTGCCACACGATCAACCCGAGGCTTTTTCCCGAACAGCTCGTCTACATCATCAACCACGCCGAGGACGAAGTTCTGTTTATCGACAGCAGCTTTGTGCCTCTCGTGGCCGCGATCCGCGATAAACTGACAACTCTGAAACATGTGGTACTTTTAGAAGCCAGTGTGGGCGAGGCTGCCAAAACATTGCCCGGTATCATCGCCTATGATGACCTGATCGGCGATGGCGAACCCGGCTATGCCTGGCCGGATATGGACGAGGAAACGGCCTCAAGCCTCTGTTATACATCGGGAACCACCGGAAATCCAAAAGGGGTTCTGTTTTCCCACCGTTCCACTGTATTGCACAGTTTTGCGGCCAATCTGCCGGACAGCATTGGTTTTTCGGCGATGGATGTTGTGTTGCCCGTCGTGCCGATGTTCCACGTAAACGCCTGGGGTACGCCCTATGCCTGTGCGATGGTTGGCGCACGGATGGTTCTGCCGGGTCCTGGTCTTGACGGTGCGTCGCTGGTGGCGCTGATCGACACGCACCGGGTCAGCATCGCGCTGGGTGTTCCGACAATCTGGCTGGGGCTGCTGGGCCATGCAGAGGCGGCAGGCAGCAATCTCGAGACGCTGAAACGCACCGTGGTGGGCGGATCTGCCTGCCCGCCCTCGATGATCGAAACCTTCCGTGAACGGTATGGTGTGGACACGGTGCATGCCTGGGGCATGACCGAAATGTCGCCCCTCGGCACAATAAACACCCCGCTTGCCAAACACCTGGAACTGCCCGCGGAGGCGCTTCACAGCCTGCGTGAAAACCAGGGGCGTCCACCCTGGGGCGTCGAGCTGTCGATTGTGGATGCAGATGGGGTGCCGCTGCCGCATGACGGTGAGACGCAGGGAGAACTTCTTGTGCGGGGGCCCTATATCCTGGAGGCGTATTTTCACAGCACACCCGGGGAAACTCTGCAGGACGGCTGGTTTAATACCGGCGATGTGGCGACGATTGACCCTGATGGCTATCTGACAATCCGGGACCGCTCCAAAGACATTATCAAATCCGGCGGAGAGTGGATCAGTTCGGTGGAGCTCGAGGGCATTGCCATCGCGCATCCCGCTCTGGCCGATGCCGCTGTAATCGGCGCGCAACATGCGAAATGGGACGAACGCCCGGTGCTGATCGCTGTTCTTGCAGAAGGTCAGACAGCGAGTGAGGAAGATATTCTGTCGGTTTATGAGGGCAAAATCGCACGCTGGCAGGTGCCCGACCGGGTGGTCTTTACCGATGCGCTGCCCAGAAATGCCACGGGTAAGGTGCTTAAACGCAACTTACGCGATAAATTCGGGGATGTGTTGCTGGCATAAGTCGCATTTTAATCCCTTTCCACGACCATGGGGTTCAACCCTGCCCGCGCGAACCGCGCTTCCGTGAAAGGACCCATTATGAGACTTCCCGCATTACTCCTTGCCCTTTTGCTGCCTGTTTCGGCCCTGGCGGGTCCGGACCGGATATCCGTGCTTCTGGGGTCGGAGCATTTCAATGCCACCAAAGAGTTTCAGGAGTTTAACCCGGGGGTCTTTCTGACGTGGGAGGGGCGCTATGACGTGAGTGCGGGTATCTACTATAACAGCTACGAGGAAGTCGGCGGTCTGGTGGCTCTGGGGCGTGATTTCTGGGAGGGCGAGGACTATGCCGTGGGTCTGTTCGGTGCGCTGGCGCTTTATCCCGGTGATGGCGACCGCTTTGACGTATCCATCGGCGATGTCGTGCCGCTGATCGGCTTGCAGGCGCGATATCGCAATGTTTTTGCTCAGCTTATTCCTGGCAACGGCGAAACGACAGACGCCGTTCTGGCCGTGGGTCTGACCTGGGAGCTGCCCTGAACCCTGCGCGGCTGGTGACGCATCGCGCCCTCGCAACCCGGTGCGGCTTCTGCGTTTACGAGTGTTCTGCCACTTGCAGACGCCTGATCCGTTTGCCTGCCTTGCCTTTCGCTCTGAATATGAAAGACTGAGGGGCAAATCTGTGATCGGTCTTTCATGTACATAACTGTCAATGGCGCAAAGCTCTTTTTTGATGTTGATGGTGAGCAATTGTCGCCTGACGGACCGGCCATGCGCGAAAAGCCCACCGTGGTAATGGTGCACGGCGGGCCGGGCGGCGATCACAGCGTGGCCAAACCGTTCTTTTCCCAACTCACTGACATGGCCCAGGTGGTTTATTATGATCACCGCGGCAACGGCCGGAGCGATCTGTGCGACGAGAGCACCTGGAACCTTGATCAGTGGAGTGATGACCTGAAGGCGTTTTGCGATGCGCTGGGGATCATAAAGCCCATCGTCATCGGCACCTCTTTTGGCGGTTTTGTGACCATCGCCTATGCCACGAGGTATCCCGACCATGCCAGTGGCATCGCCCTGATCAGCACCGCTGCAAAGGTAGATTTCCCTGCCGTATACAATGCCTTTGAAAAACTTGGCGGGCCGGCGTTGCGCGACATCGCATCAGCTTATTGGGAAAACCCGACGGATGAAGGCCGCGCGCTTTACCGTGACAGATGTGTGCCGCTCTACAGCTACAAAAAGGACGCCTCAACAGACTGGCTGTCTCGCGTGATGTGGCGGAACGAGACGGCCCTCTGGTTCAATGGTCCGAAAAACGAGCACGGCCGATTTGACTACCGTAAGGATCTTGAAAACATCCGCCGCCCGGTGCTGGTAATGGTGGGCGAGGAGGACCCGATTACACCAGCCGAATTCAGTGAGGCAATCGTTGCCGGGCTCGGATCGGACAAAGTGACTTATCACAGGTTTGAACACTGCGGACACGGCGTCACCGGCGACAGGCCGGACGAAGCCCTTGATGCGCTGCGCACCTTTGTCGCCGACTGTGCCGCGCCGGGAAAGTGACCGCGACTGACTTTTGCGCTGACAACAAGGATTGTTACCTGGTCTGTCCGGGCCCTCAAAACCCCCGGCGGTCACGTTTCTTCGATGACAGATGCGACATCCCAGGGCTGCGCTTCATGTCCGTAGATTGATTTTTCGGGAACGTACAACCGCGGCTCATCCAGAGACGATGCGTGGACATAGATCCGGTCGCTCATCCGGTCGCTGCGCCGGGTCATCTGCGCCCCGCAGACAGGGCAAAACCCGCTGTATGTGGGACGACCCGAACCACCGGTCATCTGATAGGTCCGGACATCTTCGCTGATGACAAATGTGCTCAGCTCCAGCGGCACCATTTCGGAATGCCCCGTACCTGTCAGTTGCTGACAATCGCGGCAATGGCAGCGAAACATTGGAGCATCAAGGCGCGCACCCTTGTAACGCACCAGGCCACACTTGCATCCACCGTTTACTTCTTTTGTCATTGCACGATCCCCGTTCAGGAAAGTTTAGATCGAAAAACGCACTGTGTCAGCCTTGTCCGCTCAGCAACCGGCCTGCCGAAAAAGCAGCGCAAATGCGTCGATGCCAGGTTTTCAGTGTGCAGTGGCGTGCCCTGCTGAAACGGTTTCTGGACGTGAAAGGTTGCATCTGGAGCGGGTAACGGGAATTGAACCCGTAACTTAAGCTTGGGAAGCTCGCGTGATACCTTTTCACCATACCCGCGCTCTGCTGCGTGATTAGGCTGGCCCCCGTGAGGCGTCAAGCATGTTCCTGTCTGTCAGGCCCTGGCGGTCACAACATGAACAGCAGCAGGGATGCGCAGCCCGTCCGGTGTTTCAAATTCCCGCATGGCCTCACACAATGCGTTCTCCAGCGTCTCAGTGGTTGCCGCGTCAGCCCCGGCAAATCGCAAAGCAACGTCAGCAGGACCGATCTGGCACATGGTCCGGGACAGAGCTGCCGGGTCGCTGCCGCCATCGAGCAAAACATCCAGCGTTTCAATCTGAGTATCGCGAAACCCGGCGCCACTCAGAATGCCGGAAACCCGGCCTGCCTCCCGGAAAGCAAAGGGCCCCGGCGCGTCAGGATCAGGGCGGGGCGGTGCACCGACAACAGACTTTGCGATCCGGGCGGGCGTGGTAAAGAACGGGTTGTCCGGAATGTCAGCCCAGGCGGCAAAGGTGATCTGCGCACCGGGCACCATCGCCGCGCGAATGTTGGCAAAGGCCGCGACTGAATCTGCAAAAAACATCACACCAAACCGCGACACGACCGCATCAAAGCTCTGTGTCTGAAAAGCGTGGTTCGCGACATCGGCCAGGATCAGCGAAACACCCGGCCTGCCGTGCGTGCGTGTCCTGGCCAGTGCAGTCATGCTGTCAGAAATATCGGCGCCCGTGACATGCCCGTCGGGGGCGACCTGGTCTGCTGCCTGCAGCGTGCTGGTACCGGTGCCCGAGCCCACGTCAAGAACCCGCTGACCCTGTGCCAGTCCGGCGCGGTCCCAGACAACATCCAGAACCGGTTGCATCAGCTGGTCCATCTGCGCCTGCAACCGGACCCATTTGGGTCCCGCCGCGTCGGACCAGAAGTCGCGCTGTTCGCTGTTATCGCTGCTCATGCGCGCCGCCGCCTGCGACGTCCGCCGGAACCGCCGTCGCCGCCCCCTGTATTGAAATTTGTGACGGGCAAAGACACGAGGCTGTTGAGGATCGGAAAAGGTTCAACCGCATTCGGAATGGCGGAGGCATTGACGAAATGCTCCTGAAATCTGGGTTCAATCGCGGTCTCGACTTTGTGGATCGCGCGGACTGTGGCCTCGATCCCCGCCCGGGCTCCGGTGTTCAGAAGGGCAATCCGTGCGCCTGTGCCGGCAGCGTTCCCGGCAGAGGTGACTTTGTCCAGCGGCGCGTCGGGGATCATGCCCAGAACCATCGCATGTTTGCTGGAGATATGCGCCCCGAAAGCACCGGCAAGCACCACGCGGTCCACCTGATCGACACCGAATTTGTCCATCAGCAGACGCGCACCGGAGTAAAGCGCCGCCTTGGCCATCTGTATCTCGCGGATGTCCCGGTTGGTGACCGTGATGCGCGGGCCGCCATCCACAGTGCCATCGTGCACCAGATAGGAAAAGGTGCGACCGTCAGCAAAACACCGATCCGAGCCGGTCTGCTCAGGCGATCCGATAAGGCCTGCGGCGTCCACGATGCCATGAATACGCATCTCGGCGACCATTTCGATAATGCCCGAGCCACAGATGCCGGTGATGCCGGTCGCACCGATTTCGATCACAAAGCGCGGATCATCCGACCACAGATCGCTGCCAATCACCTTGAAACGCGGGGCTTTCGTTTCGGGATCAATCTCCACCCGTTCAATGGCTCCGGGGGCGGCGCGCTGGCCCGAACTGATCTGTGCGCCCTCAAAGGCCGGACCGGTCGGGGAAGAGCAGGCCAGAACACGTTCCTTGTTGCCCAGCAGAATTTCGGCATTGGTGCCCACATCCACCACCAGCACCAGATCATCCGATTTGTCGGGTGCTTCGGACAATGCAACGGCTGCGGCATCCGCGCCGACGTGACCGGCGATACAGGGCAGAAAGTAGACGCGCGCAGAGGGGTGAATGTTGAGCTCCAGATCATCGCCGCGCAGACGCAGCGCATTGTTGGTGGTCAGCGCAAAGGGCGCCTGGCCCAGCTCAAACGGATCGATCCCCAGAAAGAGGTGGTGCATGACCGGATTGCAGACGAAAACCGCATCGACGATCAGCCTGCGATCCACACCGGCCTCATCCGCGATCTGCTCAAAGAGGTCCCGCATGCCCTGACGCACGGCGCGCGTCATCTCTGCAGAACCGCCTTCGTTCATCATCGAATAGCTGACACGGCTCATCAGATCCTCGCCAAAGCGGATCTGCGGGTTCATCAGCCCTGAAGATGCCAGCACCTCGCCCGTTTGCAGATCACACAGGTGTGCTGCGATGGTGGTCGAGCCCAGATCAACGGCCAGACCGTAAACGGTGCCGTCGTAATAGCCCGGCCAGATATTCATAATGCGCGGGTTGTTTTCGTGATCGCCCAGATGCACGGCGACGGTGACTTTCCAGCCGCCTTTGCGCAGTACCGGCTGCATTTCCTGCAGAATATGCAGGTCAGCCGTAATGTTCTTCAGCTCCCACTGATCGCGCAGCGCGTCACGCAGGCGCTCCAGATCACCGGACGGGTCGTGCATATCCGGCTCGGCGACTTCTACATAGAACAGCCGTGTTGATGGATCGAGCGTGATGTCACGCACTTCGGCGCGTTTGCGCACCACCTGTTTGTGCACCTGGCTTTCGGGCGGCACGTCAATGACCACATTGCCCTGAACCGTTGCCTGGCAGCCCAGCCGTCGCCCGTCGATCAGGCCGCGCTTTTCCTTATAGCGCTCCTCGACCTTGTTCCATTCCGACAGGGCGTCCGCTCCGACCGTGACCCCGTGTTTGGAAAACTCGCCATAGCCCGGCGTAATCTGGCACCGTGAACAGATACCGCGCCCCCCACAGACCGAATCGAGGTCAACGCCCAGCTGTCGCGCTGCGGTGAGGATCGGCGTGCCCACAGGGAAGTTGCCCCGTTTGCCGGAAGGAGTAAAAACGACGAGCGGATCACTGGACATGGCAGTTGGTCACCTGTTTTTCTTCATTGCGCCCACTTTAGCGTTTTGCGTGCCGTTAAAGCGCTGATCTGCGTCACATAATGCACCCGGCGCGGCATTGCGCGTCCGAAATCATCATGAAGGTTATGAGGTGCGATTGATCAGCCCAACGCCGGGTTGTGTGCACGGGCATGAAATATGAACCCAAGCAGGTTCAGCAGCACCTGGGCGGCCAGAATGGATGTGGAACCGGTCGGGTCATAATCCGGTGCAACCTCGACCAGATCGATCCCCGCAACCCGGTGCGCATTTGCGACGCCCTGGAGCAGTTCGAGCACCTCGTAATAGAGAAAGCCGCCGTGGCTCGGCGTGCCTGTTCCGGGAGCGATGGACGGACAAAAGGCATCGATGTCGATGGTGATGTAGATATCTGCATCCGCCGGCAGGGTTTTCAGGAGCGCTGCTGTTCCCATCTCCCGGGCCTGTCGTACCGAAACGATTGTGGATCCCATGGCCCGCGCATCCGCATATCCTTCTTTCGCGGTAGAGCTGACATTGCGGATGCCGACCTGGGTCAGTCCACTGACATAGGTTTGCTCGGCCGCCCGACGCATGGGGTTTCCATGCCCGTGCCGAACCCCGTGACGTTCATCCACAAAGTCCAGATGCGCATCGATCTGAAGAATGTGCAGCGGCCGCCCGGAATATTCAGGGCCGGAAAATGCCCGGATGCAGGGGATATTGACCGAATGATCGCCGCCGATGACCACCGGCAAAGCACCGGCGGCAAGCGCTGCGCGCACTCCCGCTTCGATATTGGCATGGCTCTTTTCGGTGTCCGTGTGCACAATATCCGCGTCCCCCATATCCACAACGCGCACGCCTGCTGGCAGATAGGTGGCGTCATCCTCGTGATCATAAGCACCCGCATGCCCGAAACTGAACAGCGTCGATGCCTCGCGCACCCCGCGCGGACCGAACCGCGCACCTGCACGCCATTGGGTGCCTGCGTCAAAAGGAGCGCCAAGGATGGCGGCGTCGGCCTCAAGCGCCGACCAGTCAGACTGGTAGGGCCGTTTGCCAAAGGTTGAAATGCCTACAAAGGGCAGATCCAGTCTGCCGCCCTCATACCCGTGTCCTGCCATCGCACCTGTTTCCTATATTAGATCACCAGGCCAGTTTCCTCCTGGATGAGGCCGCTGGCAATGGGTTCAGGGCCAGATTTGGTGGTTTTTACCCTTTCCATTTTGGCCGCTCCGTGAAATAGGAAACTGCCAAATGAACACTCCACCTGCGAGGTAGACAATGGAGATTCGCGAGGCCCTTACCTTTGATGATGTGCTGCTGGTGCCCGGGGCATCCTCTGTACTGCCGTCAACAGCGGATACGCGCACCCGCGTGACCCGGTCTATTTCGATGAACATACCTTTGCTGAGCTCGGCCATGGATACGGTGACCGAAGGGCGCATGGCCATTGCGATGGCCCAGGCCGGGGGTATCGGTGTGGTGCACCGGAATCTGAGCATCGAAGAACAGGCCAGGGAAATCCGGCGCGTCAAACGGTTTGAAAGCGGGATCGTCTATAACCCCATCACGCTGAGGGCCAACCAGACCCTGGCGGATGCAAAGGCATTGCAGGAGCGTTACCGCGTCACCGGCTTTCCGGTCGTTGATGAGCAGGGCAGGGTGCTGGGCATCGTGACCAACCGCGATATGCGGTTCGCCAGCGACGATGCCACTCCCGTATCTGTCATGATGACCAACGAAAACCTGGCCATTCTGCACGAACCGGCAGACCGCGACGAAGCGATCAGCCTGATGAAGGCGCGCCGTATTGAGAAATTGCTGGTGACCGACAAAGACGGCAAACTGACCGGGCTGCTGACCCTCAAGGACACAGAACAGGCCGTGCTGAACCCCACAGCCTGCAAGGACGATCTGGGCCGTCTTCGTGTGGCGGCCGCAACCACCGTTGGCGATGCGGGCTTTGAACGCTCCGAGGCGCTGGTTGATGCCGGTGCAGATATGATTGTGATCGACACCGCGCACGGGCACTCCGAAGGGGTCGCGGCTGCGGTGCGCCGGGCAAAGGCCCTGAGCAATGAGGTGCAGATTGTCGCGGGTAATGTCGCCACGGGCGAGGCCACACGTGCCCTGATCGATGCGGGCGCGGATGCCGTCAAGGTAGGCATTGGGCCGGGCTCGATCTGTACCACCCGTATGGTCGCGGGTGTGGGTGTGCCGCAGCTGACCGCGATCATGGATTGCGCGCGTGTAGCGGGAGACACCCCGGTGATTGCGGACGGTGGCATCAAATTCTCGGGCGACTTCGCCAAGGCGATTGCGGCGGGCGCGTCCTGTGCCATGGTCGGGTCCATGATCGCGGGCACGGATGAGAGCCCGGGAGAAGTGATCCTGTATCAGGGCCGTTCGTTCAAAAGCTATCGCGGGATGGGCAGCCTCGGGGCCATGGCCAGCGGGTCAGCGGACCGGTATTTTCAAAAAGATGCAGCCAGTGACAAACTGGTTCCCGAAGGCATCGAGGGGCAGGTCGCCTACAAAGGATCCGCCGGTGCTGTCCTGCACCAGCTGGTCGGCGGTCTGCGCGCCGCTATGGGCTACACGGGATGCGCAACGGTTGATGAGATGCGCACAAACTGCAACTTTGTCAAAATCACCGGTGCGGGTCTCAAGGAAAGTCACGTGCATGACGTGCAGATCACGCGCGAAAGCCCGAACTACCGGGTCGGCTGATGGCTGACCGGGCAGGGCGGACATGACGCCGGGCGCACGTGTTGCCGCGGCGATCGGCATTCTGGATCAGATGGACGCCGGTATGGCCGCCGAACAGGCACTGACACGCTGGGCCAGGGCCAGCCGCTTTGCCGGATCAGGTGACCGCGCGGCTGTGCGCGATTATGTTTTCAGTGTTCTGCGGTGCAAACGAATGGCTGCGGCTCTGGGGGGCGGCACGAGCGGGCGCGCGCTGATGATCGGTCTGTTGCGCCTGTCGGGCTCTGATCCGGACGGTTTTTTTACAGGGGAAGGACATGCGCCAGACCCCCTGTCGACGGAAGAAAGCGATGCGCCGGAACCACCGGAAGATCAGGGCGTACAGTGGAACATGCCCGACTGGCTGATCCCCGAATTCTCCCGCAGTCTGGGCGCTTCTGCCGATGAGGCCGCCCGGGTCATGACGTCCCGGGCTCCGGTCACTCTGCGGGTCAACAGCCGTCTCAGCGACCCCGGCGAGGTGACAGCCGCACTGACATCCGAAGGCGTGCAGGTCGAACCAGTGCCGGGTTTTCTGAAGGCTCTGCGCGTCACGCGCGGCGAGCGCCGTCTGCGCAATACCAAAGCCTGGGAAACCGGATTGTTTGAGCTGCAGGACGCAGCCTCGCAGGCCGTTGTCTCCGAACTGCCCGTTGGTGAACGGTGTCTGGATTTTTGTGCGGGCGGTGGCGGCAAAGCGCTTGCAATGGCCGCCGACCCGGCACGACGTGTCTTTGCGCATGACGCAAATCCGCAGCGCATGCGCGATCTGCCCGCCAGGGCCGCCCGCGCCCAGGCCGACATCACCCAGCTGAACCGGGAGCAGCTGACAGCCAAAGCCCCCTATGATCTTGTGCTCTGTGACGCACCCTGTTCTGGCAGCGGCGCCTGGCGGCGCGCACCCGAAGGCAAATGGTCTCTGACGCCACGGCGGCTGCAAGAGCTTCAGAGCCTGCAGCTATCCATTCTTAACGAAGCCGCAGGGCTGGTGGCAGAAGATGGCTGGCTGGTGTACGCGACCTGTTCCGTTCTGACCGCGGAGAATGAAGACACGGTCGCCCGTTTTCTGAACGAAAACCCGGCGTGGACCTGCAGTGTTGCCAAAAGGTTCAATCTGTCACAGGAAAATGACGGCTTCTTTGCTGCACACTTGACGCGTTAATCGAATGCCCCATACTCAACTTGCGCGGGTGTTGTGGGTATCTTGGTTAAGCGGTGATTAACCCCTCCTGCGCTTAATACGGATGTGATTCCATCTCCAGGAGCCCCGAATTGCCGCGCAGCGCTTTATTCCCTTCCAAACTGACCCGTTTTTCCCTGCGCGCACAGCGCCGGCTGGGCACGCTTATTCTGATCGCTCTCATGATGGGCGTGCTGGGCCTGGCGGCGCCCGACGTGCTCGCCCGGCAGGCGCTCTATGCATCTGCCTCGGCTCTTGTCGTGCTCTGCGCCCTTCTGGTTCTGCTGGCCGTCCGGCACAATCGCCGTAACGCGGATGCGCTGCGTGTTCTGAAAGATTTCACGCTGCGTGACGCCAGCCCGGTGCTTGTAACAGACGCCGATGGGGATGTTCAGTTTTCCAATCTGGCGGCACAGCGACGCTTTGACCAAGACCTGGATCAGACCCTTACAGGAACGCTGGAGACAACGCTGGCCAATCCCGGCGGCATCGTGTTCCGGCTCAAGACCCGGGCGGACCTTGAAGGATCGGCGCGCGAATCCATGGTGACGCGCAAGGGGCATGTGACCCTGTCGGTTCATCAGGCCGGTAACAATCTCTACATCTGGAGGCTTGAGGATGTACCCGGCGGCGCGCAGGCGCACGAGGGGCCGGTTCTGCCAATGATCCTGGTCGGGCGCTCCAACGCGGTTCTGTTTATGAACGAGCAGGCCCGGGATCTCGCGGGCGGGCGGATTAAAACACTGGACCGGCTTTTCAAAACACTTCCCGTCGTGCCGGGCTCGGTCTGTGACATCAAGGGACCCGCGGGGACCGACCGTGTTCTGGTGGCTGAGGCCGATGCAGGCGCAGGACGCCGTGCGCTCTTTTTGCTACCCCCCGGCACCGAGAACATGGCCACGGACGGGTGGGCCGTTTTTCAGGACCTGCCTGTGCCTTTGCTGAAAGTCAGCCCCGAGGGGGACATCGAAGCCTTTAACCGCATGGCCGCTGTGCTGATCGGCCACACGCTGGAGCACGAAATCAGCCTGAGCGATGTGATGGAAGGGCTCGGGCGGTCAATTACGGACTGGCTGCGGGAAACACTCGCGGGCAGGGCCGCGCAGCAGTCAGAATTTCTGCGTCTGAAACGGGCGGACAAAGAGGTTTTTGTTCAGGTCACTCTGAACCGTGTCACAGAAAACGGCAAACCGGCACTGATTGCAGTACTGAACGACGCCACAGAACTGAAATCGCTGGAGGCGCAGTTTGTGCAAAGTCAGAAGATGCAGGCCATCGGGCAACTGGCCGGGGGCGTGGCGCATGATTTCAACAATCTGCTGACGGCAATTTCCGGCCATTGTGATCTGCTGTTGCTGCGGCACGATCAGGGTGATCCGGATTTCAGCGATCTGGTACAGATCAACCAGAATGCCAACCGCGCGGCCGCCCTGGTCGGGCAGCTCCTGGCCTTTTCCCGCAAGCAGACACTGCGCCCCGAAACCCTGGACATGCGCGACACGCTGTCGGACCTGACCCATTTGCTGAACCGGCTGGTGGGCGAGAAAGTGACCCTTACCCTGAACCATGATCCGGTTCTTCATCCCATCCGCGCGGACAAACGACAGCTGGAACAGGTCCTGATGAACCTGGTGGTAAATGCCCGGGACGCGATGCCTCAGGGCGGTGAGATCCGGGTCACCACCGAATGCACTGACCTGAATGAACCGCTTGAGCGTGACCGCGTCAGCGTTCCGCCGGGTAAATATGTGACCGTGCGGGTGTCCGATGATGGTACAGGTATTCCGCCGGACAAGCTGCAAAAGGTGTTCGAGCCGTTTTTCACCACGAAACGCACGGGCGAGGGCACCGGGCTGGGCCTGTCTACAGCCTACGGTATCATCAAACAGACCGGCGGTTACATTTTTGTGGACAGCACGGTTGGTAACGGGACCACCTTCACGCTCTATTTTCCGGTTATGGAAGAAACGAGCATCAAAGCGGTTGCACCGCGGGAGGTTATCAAAAAACCCGTCGCAAAGCATGGCGACGGTGTGATCCTGCTGGTCGAGGACGAAGCACCGGTGCGCGCCTTTGCGAGCCGAGCCCTGCGTCTGCGGGGTTATACCGTTCTGGAAGCAGACTCAGCAGAATCGGCGCTCAAAACCCTTGAGGATCAGAGCCTGAACATCGATGTCTTCGTGACAGATGTGGTCATGCCCGGACTGGATGGCCCCAGCTGGGTGCGTGAAGCGCTCAAGGATCGCCCTGACGTCCGGGTAGTCTTTGTTTCAGGGTATGCCGAAGACAGCTTCAGTGAAACACAGATGAAAATCCCCAACTCTGTCTTCCTGCCAAAACCCTTCTCTCTCAGCGATCTGACCGACACGGTGCACCGCCAGCTGAACTGATCCGGTGTGCCGAATCGTGCCGCAGCGCGGCCGACAGGGTAAACACCGTTTCAGATAAACTGCCCGGGTGACAGGCCGTTGCGCTGCACTGACCGCCCGGAATTCTCCACAGGCAGAATCACTCCCTGGCGAGGCGCCGGGATATTCCGACGCTTTGCCCGAAAGCGGGTTTTCATGGCCGGAAACAACGCTATCAAAAACGTCCTCTTAGCTATTGTAAACGATCATAAAAACCAAAATATGCTCACGCGTCCGGCACAAAAAAGCCTGGCTAAACCTTCCTTTAATACATTTGGAAAAGAATGATTTTCGGAAATATTGATTGAAATGTTCTCCTTTTGATCTCATAAGGAACAGAGGCAGAACATTAACCTTACACGCGCTGACGGCAATTGCCGGTGGCAGGTATCTGTGACAATAAGAGGAAACCATAATGGCAACAGCAGATCTTTTGAGCATGAACAATAAGAAGTCCGCCGACAAACAGAAGGCGCTCGACTCCGCCCTCGCACAGATCGAACGCCAGTTTGGCAAAGGGTCCATCATGAAACTGGGCGCCGAGGGCGCTGTTCAGGATATTACGTCCAGTTCCACCGGTTCGCTGGGCCTTGATATCGCCCTTGGGATAGGTGGCCTGCCAATGGGCCGTATCGTTGAGATTTACGGACCTGAAAGCTCCGGTAAAACGACGCTGACGCTGCACTGCGTTGCAGAACAGCAAAAAGCGGGTGGTGTCTGTGCCTTTGTTGATGCCGAACACGCACTTGATCCGACATATGCCAAAAAACTGGGTGTCGATCTGGACGAGCTGCTGATCAGCCAGCCGGACACCGGCGAACAGGCGCTTGAGATCACGGATACCCTGGTACGTTCGGGTGCGGTGAATATGGTCATCGTGGATTCCGTTGCGGCCCTGACCCCCAAATCCGAGCTTGAAGGCGACATGGGCGACAGCTCGGTCGGTGTACAGGCCCGCCTGATGAGCCAGGCCATGCGCAAACTCACAGGCTCGATCAGCCGTTCGAACTGCATGGTCATCTTCATCAACCAGATCAGAATGAAGATTGGCGTTATGTTCGGCTCGCCCGAAACAACGACGGGTGGCAACGCGCTTAAATTCTATTCTTCGGTGCGTCTCGATATCCGCCGCATTGGCGCACTCAAGGACCGCGATGAGGTCGTGGGCAACCACACCCGCGTCAAGGTTGTGAAAAACAAGGTCGCCGCTCCGTTCAAGCAGGTCGAATTCGACATCATGTATGGCGAAGGCATCTCAAAAATGGGCGAATTGCTGGATCTGGGTGTCGCTGCCGGTGTCGTCGACAAATCAGGATCCTGGTTCAGCTATGGCGACGAGCGGATCGGGCAGGGGCGTGAAAACGCCAAGAGCTTCCTGCGCGAGAACACGCAGATGGCGCTGGAGATCGAGGACAAAATCCGCGCCGCGCACGGTCTGGACTTCGATATGCCACCGGGCGAGCGCAAAGAGGATGACGACATTCTCGAGGCCTGAAGCCGTATCATACTGAATTTCAACGGGGTGCATCGCAGGGTGCGCCCCGTTTTTCGTTGAGACGGTCTGCCTTATGTGGACAGCCGGGCGGCAGAGGGTTATCTGATGCCGGACAGAATTCTCAGAGGCAAAGGCCGCAGCCCATGCAGACGCTCAATGATATCCGCTCCACCTTCCTGTCGTATTTCGACAAACAGGGGCATGAGGTTGTGCATTCCAGCCCGCTGGTGCCCCGCAATGACCCGACGCTGATGTTCACCAATTCGGGCATGGTGCAGTTCAAGAACCTCTTTACCGGGATCGAAACACGCGACTATACCCGCGCAACGACCAGCCAGAAATGCGTCCGCGCCGGTGGCAAACACAACGATCTCGACAACGTTGGCATGACCGCGCGACATCTCACCTTTTTCGAGATGCTCGGCAACTTCAGCTTCGGGGACTATTTCAAGGAAGCCGCAATTCCCTTTGCCTGGGAAGTACTGACCAAAGAGCTTGATATCCCAAAGGAAAAACTGCTCGTGACCGTGTATCACACGGATGATGAAGCGGCGGACCTGTGGAAAAAGGTGGCCGGTTTTTCAGATGACCGGATCATCCGCATCGCCACTGATGATAATTTCTGGCGGATGGGTCCCACGGGCCCCTGCGGTCCGTGCACCGAGATATTCTACGATCATGGCGATCACATCTGGGGCGGACCGCCCGGCTCTCCTGAAGAGGACGGTGACCGGTTTATCGAGATCTGGAATAACGTCTTCATGCAGGACGAGCAGTTTGCAGACGGCTCCACCACCCCGCTACCGATGCAGTCGATCGATACAGGCATGGGGCTCGAGCGGATTTCCTCGCTGTTGCAGGGCACGAACAATGTGTTCGAGACCGATCTGATGAAAGCGCTGGTAGAAGCCTCTGCACATGCCAGCTCCACCGATACCCGTGACGAGATCATCACCCACCACCGGGTTATCGCAGATCATCTGCGCTCGACATCCTTTCTTATTGCCGAGGGCGTGCTGCCGTCCAACGAGGGGCGCGGATATGTTCTGCGCCGCATCATGCGCCGCGCGATGCGCCACGCGCACCTGCTGGGGGCACAGGACCCGATGATGCACCGGCTTGTACCGGCTCTGGTGCACCAGATGGGTGCGGCCTATCCCGAACTGGGCCAGGCGCAGAATATGATCGAACAGACGCTGTTACAGGAAGAAACACGCTTCCGTCAGACGCTGGACCGTGGCCTGAAACTGCTGGAAGAAGAAGTCGCGGGCCTGCCTGGGGACGCGGCATTGCCAGGAGAGGCGGCGTTCAAACTTTACGACACATATGGCTTTCCGCTGGACCTGACACAGGACGCTCTGCGCGATCAGGGACGGGCGGTAGACACAGACGGATTTGACGCCGCTATGGCGGAACAAAAGGCCAAGGCGCGGGCGGCCTGGTCCGGATCCGGTGACGCGGCGGATGCCACGATCTGGTTTGACGTGGCCGACAAACACGGCACCACGGATTTCCTCGGCTATGACACAGAAACCGCGGAGGGTCAGATCGCAGCCATCGTGCGCGACGGGTCCCAGGCCGACAGCGCCACCAAAGGCGACAGCGTTCAGATCGCCCTGAACCAGACGCCTTTTTACGCTGAAAGCGGCGGTCAGGTGGGAGACATCGGCCGCCTCGCGACATCTGGCGGTACGGTCGATGTCACAGACACCCGCAAAGCGGCCGGTGTGTTCATTCATATTGGCACCGTCGTGTCCGGCACCGTCAGTCCGGGCGAGGCCGCTGTGCTCGAAGTCGACAAAATCCGCCGCAGCGCCATCCGCGCCAATCATTCCGCAACGCACCTGTTGCACGAGGCCCTGCGCGAAGCCCTGGGCGAGCACGTGGCACAGCGCGGATCGCTCAATGCCGAAGATCGTCTGCGGTTCGATTTCAGCCATACGCAGGCGCTGAGCCCGGAGGAACTGGCCCGGGTGGAGGCGGACGTGAATGCTTACATCCGCCAGAATGCACCGGTTGAAACGCGGATCATGACGCCCGATGACGCCCGCGCCATTGGTGCGCAGGCACTCTTTGGCGAGAAATACGGTGACGAGGTGCGCGTTGTCTCCATAGGCCGTCAGGACGGTTCGGGCAAGGGTACGGACGGGGACACCTATTCGCTGGAACTTTGCGGCGGCACCCATGTCCGCCAGACCGGGGATATCGGCGCCTTCGTCACGCTGGGGGACAGTGCCAGCAGCGCCGGCGTGCGCCGGATCGAAGCGCTCACAGGGGCCGCTGCGCTGAGCTATCTGCGGGCCCAGGACCACCGCCTCGCTGAGGTCGCACTGGAACTCAAGGCACAGCCAGCAGATGTGCCGGAGCGCGTGCGCAATCTGCTTGATGAACGCCGCAGCCTTGCAAATGAAGTCGCCCAGCTGCGCCGCGAACTGGCTATGTCGGGGGGCACAGGCACTGCAGCGCCAGAGGCGCGTGATGCGGGTGGCACTGCGTTTATGGCGCAGGTGCTTTCGGGCGTGACCGGGCGCGATCTGCCGGCGCTGGTGGACCAGTTCAAGGAAAAGCTGGGCAGCGGCGCGGTTCTGCTGATCGCTGATGCGGAGGGCAAAGCCGCCGTTGCAGCGGGCGTGACGGCGGATCTGACGGGCACCCTTTCTGCTGTGGATATCGTCCGCGCTGCGGTGGCGGAACTGGGCGGCAAGGGCGGCGGCGGCCGGCCGGATATGGCCCAGGGCGGCGCAAAAGACATCTCAGGCGCGGATGCTGCAATTGCTGCAGCCGAAGCCGTTATAAAAGGACATAAATAATGGGCGCACTCTGGATTGCACATGTGACCGTAACCGACGACGAGGCCTACGCAAAATATGCAGCCCTCGCCACAGAGGCGATTGCCGCACATGGCGGCCATTTCATCGCGCGCGGCGGTCGCTTTGTCCAGCTCGAAGGCCAGGCGAGACCGCGCAATGTTGTGGCCCGGTTCCCAGATGTGGAAACCGCCGAAAAATGTTATAATTCAGATGTGTATCAGCGCGCGCTCAACCATGCACGGGATGCATCGGAACGCGAACTTATGATCATCGAAACCAGCGAATAACCAGCCCGCTTCTTCTGGCCAAAAATATCCATCCACCGGTTCAGACAGCACCATGCCCGGACATCCGGGCTCAGCGCCTGAAACAGGCAAAGATCCTGCCTCGTCAGCCCGCGCGTGCCATCCGCTTGCGCTCATGCGGGTCCAGATACCGCTTGCGCAGACGGATCGCGTTCGGCGTCACCTCGACCAGCTCATCATCGTCAATATAGGCGATGGCTTCCTCCAGGCTCAGCGTGATCGGCGTGGTCAGGCGCACAGCCTCATCCGTACCCGATGCCCGCACGTTGGTCAGCTTTTTACCTTTGAGCGGGTTCACCTCCAGATCGTTTTCCCGGCTGTGCTCGCCGATGATCATACCGGTATAGACGTCTGCCTGAGCCCCGATCATCATTCTGCCGCGCTCTTCCAGGTTCCACAGCGCATAGGCCACGGAGGTCCCGTTCTCCATCGAGATCAGAACACCGGCGCGGCGCCCGGGGATCGCCCCCTTGTGCGGCGCCCAGCCGTGAAACACCCGGTTCAGCACGCCGGTACCACGGGTGTCCGTCAGGAACTCACCGTGGTATCCGATCAGACCGCGCGACGGCACATGCGCGACAATGCGGGTTTTCCCGGCACCGGCGGGCTTCATTTCTGCCAGCTCACCGCGGCGCACGCCTGTGATCTTTTCGATCACGGCACCGGAGTATTCGTCATCCACGTCAATAGTGGCCTCTTCGATGGGTTCATGCCGCACACCATCGATGTCCCGGAACAGAACCTGCGGGCGCGAAATGCTCAGCTCAAAACCTTCGCGACGCATGTTCTCGATCAGAACACCCATCTGCAGTTCGCCACGGCCTGCAACTTCAAAAGCCTCGCCACCGGGTGTGTCGCTGATCTTGATGGCAACGTTGGATTCCGCCTCTTTCATCAGCCGTTCACGGATCACACGGGACTGCACCTTTTTGCCGTCACGGCCTGCCAGCGGGCTGTCGTTGATCCCGAAGGTCACGGTGATGGTCGGCGGGTCAATGGGCTGGGCGGGCAGGGCCTCTGTGACCTGCGGGGCTACAATGCTGTCGGCCACTGTTGCTTTCGACATGCCTGCGAGGCTGACAATATCACCGGCTTCGGCCAGATCGATCGGTTGCTGGTTGAGACCCCGGAAGGCCAGAACCTTGGTCACCCGAAAGGATTCCACCTGCTCACCGTCACGACTCAGCGCTTTGACCGTCTCACCGGCTTTCACGGTCCCCGATTCCACACGGCCTGTCAGAATACGCCCGATAAACGGGTCCGCGCCCAGCGTGGTCGCCAGCATCCGGAAAGGGGCGTCGCGCTGCGACTGCTGCGCCGGTGCCGGCACGTGCTCGACAATCAGATCAAACAGGGCGGACAGATCCGCACGCGGTCCGTCCAGCTCCACATCTGCCCAGCCCGAGCGTCCGGACGCGTACATCGCCGGAAAATCCAGCTGGTCATCATCAGCACCCAGGTTGGCAAAAAGATCAAAGCATTCATCCAGCGCGCGATCGGGCTCGGCATCCGGTTTGTCGACCTTGTTCAAAACCACAATCGGACGCAGCCCCAGCGCCAGTGCCTTGGACGTCACGAACTTGGTCTGTGGCATCGGCCCTTCGGCAGCGTCCACAAGCAGCACCACACCGTCGACCATGCTCAGGATGCGCTCCACCTCGCCGCCGAAATCCGCGTGGCCGGGGGTATCCACGATATTGATGCGGATACCTTTCCATTCGACCGACGTCGCCTTGGCCAGAATGGTGATACCGCGTTCGCGTTCCAGATCGTTGCTGTCCATCGCGCGTTCGGTGGTCGCCTGATTTTCGCGATAGGTGCCCGATTGCTTGAGCAGCTCGTCTACCAGCGTGGTTTTGCCGTGGTCAACGTGAGCGATGATTGCGATGTTTCGCAGGTCCATGAGAAATGCCTTTGGTCGGGAGGGGGCGCAGCTTCGGCGCGTTTGACGCGCGCATACCGCGACACCGGACGGATTGCCAGAGAAAACCGACCTCTGCGACCCGGCGTTCGTGTGATGATCAGAGCGGTATCTGATGGGTGTCCTTGATCTGCTCCATCACAAAGCTCGCGGAGACGTCGGCGAGCGGCACCTGACGGATCAGACGCTGATACAGCGCATCATATCCGGCCATGTCGCTGACCTGTGCCCGGATCAGATAGTCCAGATCGCCACTCATCCGGTACACGCCCAGGATCTCGGGCATGGCACGGGTCGCCCGGCGGAATTTTTCCAGCCAGTCGGCCTCATGCCGGCTGGTACGGATCTGAATGAACACCATCAGCGACTGCCCCAGCAGATCCGGGTTCAGCAGTGTCACGCGCCCGGTGATCACACCGGCGTCTTCCAGCGCGCGCACCCGGCGCCAGCATGCGTTCCGGCTCAGCGCAACTTTAGTTCCCAGCGCGTCCAGCGACAGTGAGGCGTCGCGTTGCAATTCGTTCAGGATCCGGCGGTCGGTATCATCAATTGTCACCATAAAGCGGAGTATTGTGTGACAACCTCCACAAAATCAACCGGGATCGCGGAAATAAAGGGACGATTTCTCAACCTTTGTGCCGGATACTGCTGAAAACGTCAGGAGATACCCATGATACAGCGCATTTTTCTCGATCATCCGGCCAAAGTGGATGAAACCTTCTTTGAGCACATGCTTTTCGCAGGACGCTTTGCGGGCAAGCTCTTTCTGGCAGCGGGGGCGGCACTGATACATGCGATCATCCCATGCCTGTTTGAAAAAACGGCCAGCCGGATCATTGCGGAACTTTATCACAAGACCCACAACAGAGGCACATAATAACAGCAGGTTAACAGGCGTAGTTCACGTTTAATCTGCGTTAATTTAAAGCTTTGTAAACCATGACAGGGAATGCTCCGGGCGTTGATGAATCGCTAGACCGGAGACCTGCCCTTGAAACTGATTGCTGTTGTTGCGTTTTGCTTTCTGACCGCTGTGCCCGCCGGGGCCGCGCCGCAGCATCCGGCCCCACCCGCGGGCGCCTCCGGGCAGGTTGTCTTGCCAGAGCGGCTGGACCAGGACCTGGGTGCGCCGGGTCTGTTGCTGGCCCATGTTACGGCACAGCCTGCTTTCAGCGTCTGGCGCGTACTGCCGGGCAAAGCTGACAGCGCCGCGCCACTGCTGAATGGTTCGGACCCTAGGGTGCTGGCCGCGCGGGACGCGGCTCCGCCTCTCGCCACCGGCGGATGGCAGCCTGCAGGGTTTGATCTGGAGCGCATGCGCGCCCTGGCGTCGACGCTGCGCAGTGTGCCTGATGACACCGCGATCCATGAGGTGCCGGTGCCAGCGTCAGCGCAGATGCTGGCGGCCGGGCTTTTGCTGATGGGGTCCTGGCGTCTGAGCAACAGGGGGCAAGCGGGCCGTGTCAGACGGGCGTCCGCAGCGCGCCGCCGCGGCACGAACACCCGCCGAAGCCCCATGAAATAAGGGCCGCTCCCTGCGGAACGGCCCCTTGAACTGTGGTCGCTGATGGCTCAGCGGGTCAGCGCCTTGTTCAGGTTCTCGTCCACCTTTTCCAAGAAACCCATCGTCGTCAGCCAGCGCTGATCCGGTCCGACCAGCAGGGCAAGATCCTTGGTCATATGGCCGCTTTCCACCGTGTCCACGATCACTTTTTCCAGAGTTTCCGCAAAGTTGAGCAGGGCGGCGTTACCGTCCAGCTTGGCGCGGTGCTTGAGCCCGCCGGTCCAGGCATAGATCGACGCGATGGAGTTGGTGGAGGTCGCTTCGCCCTTCTGGTGCTGGCGGTAATGGCGCGTGACGGTGCCGTGCGCGGCCTCGGATTCGACCACCTTGCCATCCGGCGTCATCAGCACAGAGGCCATCAGACCCAGCGAGCCGAACCCCTGGGCCACAGTGTCTGACTGCACGTCCCCGTCATAGTTCTTGCAGGCCCAGACGTATCCGCCCGACCACTTCATCGCAGAGGCGACCATGTCATCGATCAGACGGTGCTCGTACCAGATGCCTGCCTCTTTGAACTGATCGGCGAACTCTTCTTCGTAGATCTGCTGGAACAGCTCCAGGAATCGGCCATCATATTGTTTCAGAATGGTATTCTTGGTCGACAGATAGACCGGCCAGCCCAGCGTCAGACCATAGTTAAACGAGGCACGGGCGAAATCGATGATCGATTTGTCGAGGTTGTACATCGCCATGACAACACCGCTGTCGGGCGCATCAAAGACCTCGCGTTCAATCTCTGTGCCGTCGTCGCCCACAAATTTCAGGGTCAGCTTGCCCTTGCCGGGGAATTTGAAATCCGTCGCGCGGTACTGATCGCCGTAGGCATGCCGCCCGACCACAATCGGTTTGGTCCAGCCCGGCACCAGGCGCGGCACGTTTTTGCAGATGATCGGCTGGCGGAAAATGACACCGCCCAGGATGTTGCGGATCGTGCCATTGGGTGACCGCCACATCTCTTTGAGGCCAAACTCCTCCACCCGAGCCTCGTCCGGGGTGATGGTGGCGCATTTCACGCCGACGCCGTGCTCTTTGATGGCATGGGCCGCGTCGACGGTGATCTGGTCATTGGTCTCGTCGCGCGCCTCGATGCCCAGATCATAGTATTTCAGATCGATATCGAGATAAGGCAGAATGAGCTTTTTCTTGATAAAGTCCCAGATGATCCGGGTCATCTCGTCTCCGTCGAGTTCGACGACGGGGTTTTCCACCTTGATCTTTGTCATGACGCGATTCCTTTACGTACGGTGAGCAGGTCTGCTGCAGGTGTAGCGCAGATCACCCCCGGTTGAAACCGGTATACCAATGTATACCGTAACAAATTTTATCTGTTTTTGCCGTTGGGAAGATTTCCCAAAAACTCCGGTCAGCGTGGGATATTTGCTTTCGGTCTTCTTGTCGGTATCGCGTCGGTATTACGTCGGTGCGCGGCGTGCGGCCCGGTCAGCAAAAGTTAACCGTTCCGCGCGCCAAAAAAACCGGCAAGACGGGGCATCAGCCAGGCCCAGAGACCGGGCGCCCCGCGTCTGACGGGCACACCGACGCGGCGGTCAAGCTGGTCAAAGGTGACGGCATAATCGGTCCACGAGCCACCGCCGTTGGCCATATTGGCAATCGGGGTCTGCACCCGGTCGATCGATTTGGCAAAGACAGCATCGGGGGTTTCAGCGGCCTCGAACTCATCCCAGAGCGCGCGGAAAGCGGTACCCTGATCGGCGGGCAGCAGACCAAAGAGCCGGTCGGCGGCAGCCTTTTCAGCAGCGTCCTGGGCCGCCGTGTCAACCTGGCCATGAATGGGGTTATCGCCCGCGTCAATCTCGACGATGTCATGCAGCAACAGCATGCGCAGCACCCGGTCGATGCGCACGTCCGGCCCGGCCTGGTCGGCCAGCACCAGCGCATAGAGCATCACGTGCCAGGAATGTTCTGCGGAATTCTCGAACCGGGAATTGTCGTGCAGGCGCGAGGCGCGCAGGATGTTTTTCAGTTTGTCCGCCTCGGACAGAAAGGCGATCTGGGCGTCCAGGCGCTCAGCCATTGTCCGCAGGGGGCAGGGTGCGCGCCATGTCTTCCCGGAGCTTGCCCAGCAGTTCGCGTGCGCGCTGTTCGGCCCGGCGCACACGCACCGCTGTCAGATAGGCCTCTTCCATGGTCTGCGACGAGCCGCCGATGGTCTCGGCCACGCGGGCGACGAAAGCGTCGTCACCGGTGGCGTTGATGATCTTCAGGCTTTCGACGGCCAGTTCGTCAGCGACATCCTCGACAATCCCCATGGCGGTTACCGTGAGGTTTCGGTCAGGCGCCGTTTGACATAGGCGGTCGTGGTGTCGATCAGCGTATCCTGATGCGGTTCCTCAAAGAAGTGACCGGCACCCTCGATCTGTTCGTGGGTGATGGTGATGCCCTTTTGTTCGTGCAGCTTGGACACCAGTGCTTCGGTGTCCGAAGGGGGGGCGACGCGGTCGGCGGTGCCGTTGATGATCAGACCCGACGCCGGGCAGGGGGCGAGGAAGGAGAAGTCGTACATATTGGCGGGCGGGGCCACCGAGATGAACCCGGTGATCTCGGGGCGGCGCATCAGCAGCTGCATCCCGATCCAGGCACCAAAGGAGAACCCGGCAACCCAGCAGTGTTTGGAGTTGTTGTTCATCGACTGCAGGTAATCGAGCGCGGAGGCCGCGTCCGAGAGCTCGCCGATGCCCTGGTCGTATTCCCCCTGGCTGCGCCCGACACCGCGGAAATTGAACCGCAGGACGGTAAAGCCCATGTTGAAGAACGCGTAATGCATGCGGTGCACGATTACGTGGTTCATCGTGCCGCCGAACTGGGGGTGCGGGTGCAGGATGATCGCAATCGGCGCGTCGCGTTCTTTCTGAGGGTGATAGCGGCCTTCGAGGCGGCCTTCGGGTCCGGGAAAAATGACCTCGGGCATGGGCGTCCCTGTAATATGGTTCAGGTGCGGCGCGAATTCTTGACGCATTCGCTCAGGCACCTTAGAACGGTTCTAATCTGTGCGCCCGGCTTTGTGCAAAGGGGGCGCGTATCGGACTTAGGCACTTTATCGCAGCGCGTCAATCAGATGGCGCAGCGAAACCAGGTTTGCGGGAGGGGCGCTGGTGAAGCTCTCAACAAAAGGACGCTATGCAATGGTCGCGCTGGCCGACATTGCGCTGCAACCGGGCGACCAGCTGGTGCCCCTGGGTGATATCGCGGAACGGCAGTCCATATCGCTGCCCTATCTGGAGCAGCTCTTTGTGAAGCTGCGCCGTGCGGAGCTGGTGTCTTCGGTGCGCGGACCCGGCGGCGGGTACCGGCTGGCCCGGGCTGCCGCAGAAATCCGCGTGGTGGATATTCTGTCGGCCGTGGATGAGACGGTAAATGCGATGCACAAGGGGGCGGGGGCCTCGGGCGGGGCTTCGGGCAGCCGCGCGCAGTCACTGACCAACCGGCTGTGGGAAGGGCTGAGCGCGCATGTCTATGTGTTTCTGCACCAGACGCGTCTGTCGGATGTGATTGAAAATGAGCTCGCACCCTGTCCGGCGGTCCCGAACCTGTTTGCGGTCGTGGACGAATGACGCGGATGGTGGTCTGCAGGCCGCGCCACTGCGGGCGTTCCGGGGGCTGCGGGCGGTGTGTTTTTGAGTATTTCGGGAAGGGTGAAGGGTGAAGGGGCGCGTCTATCTGGATCACAATGCGACAACGCCGCTGCGTCCTGAAGCACGCGCGGCGATGGTCGCGGCGATGGATGTGCCGGGCAATCCGTCATCGGTGCATGCAGAGGGCCGGGCCGCGAAGGGTTTGCTGGAGCGGGCGCGCGCGCAGGTTGCGGCCCTGGTGGGCTGTGCGCCCAATCAGGTGATTTTCACCGGCAGTGCGACGGAGGCCGCGGCCCTTGCGGTGGCGCAGAAGGCGCGGCATGGCGGAGTTTTTGCGGCTCTGCCGACGGAACATGACTGTCTGCGCGTCTGGAGTGAGGTGGATCTGCCGGCGCTTGTGGATGCACAGGGGGCTCTGTCGGATGCCGCCGTTGAGGAAGTTTCTGACCGGCTGACACAATCTGCCGGAGAGGCCGGGCGGGCGGCAGGAGCGCTTGTTGCCATTTCAGCGGCCAACAGCGAGACCGGGGTGATGATGCCAGAGGGCTGTGTGGTGCCGGACCGTTTCGGGCAGGGTGCCCGCGCGGATACCCATGCATGTGCGGTGGTCTGTGACATCACCCAGGTGGCCGGAAAAGTGCCGGTGCGCTTCGGGCCGCAGGGGCGTCCGTCGTATATGATCCTGTCGGCCCACAAGCTGGGGGGGCCCAAAGGCGTTGGTGCGCTGATCAATTTCACGCCGGACGATCCGCGCGCGATGATCCGGGGCGGCGGGCAGGAAATGGGGCAGCGCTCGGGCACGGAAAATATCGTCGGGATCGCTGGATTCGGGGCGGCTGCTGAGGCCGCACAGCGCGATCTGGCGGCGGGCCGCTGGGAGAAAATCGCAGAACTTAGAAAGATTCTAGAAAACGCTCTTGCAGCCGCCGCAAAGACAACTATTTTTGTCGGGAAAGAGGCTACGCGCCTGCCCAACACGTCTTGTTTTGCGACGCCGGGCTGGAAGGGTGAGGCCCAGGTGATTCAGATGGATCTTGCGGGATTTGCGGTCAGCGCAGGCTCGGCCTGTTCCAGCGGCAAAGTGCGCGCGAGCACCGTGTTGCAGGCGATGGGCTATGACGACGAGACAGCCGCCTGTGCGATCCGCGTGTCGCTGGGGCTGGAAACGACACAGGAAGATGTGCTGCGGTTCGCCGAAGCATGGCTGAAGAGAGAACAGAAATTCCGCGCCCGAGCGGCGTGAGACCGGAGGACGAGATGGCAGCACTGGATAATCCCGACGCAGGCGAGATGCAGGTCAAAGAGGGTGTCGATCAGGAAACGGTCGATGCGGTGCGCGAGGTTGGCGGCAAGTATAAATACGGCTGGTCCACCGACATCGAGATGGAATACGCGCCCAAGGGTCTGAGCACGGATATTGTGCGTCTGATCTCGGAGAAGAACGAAGAGCCGGAATGGATGCTGGAATGGCGTCTGGCCGCCTATGAGCGCTGGCTGCAGAAGAAAGAGCCCAAATGGGCGATGGTCGATTACCCGGAGATCGATTTTCAGGACCAGTATTATTACGCGCGTCCGAAATCGATGGAAGTCAAACCAAAATCGCTGGATGAGGTCGACCCCAAGCTGCTGGAAACCTACAAGAAACTGGGCATTCCGCTGAAAGAGCAGATGATCCTCGCCGGTGTTGAAGGTGCAGAGGAACTGGGCGATGAGCCGCGCAAAGTGGCCGTGGATGCGGTGTTTGATTCCGTCTCTGTCGGTACAACCTTTCAGGACGAGCTGAAAAAGGCGGGCGTGATTTTCTGCTCGATCTCTGAGGCGATCCAGGAACATCCGGAGCTGGTGAAGAAATACCTCGGGACCGTCGTGCCGGTGTCAGACAACTATTATGCGACGCTGAATTCCGCCGTCTTCTCGGATGGCTCGTTTGTTTATGTACCACCCGGCGTGCGCTGCCCCATGGAGCTGTCGACCTATTTCCGGATCAATGCGGAAAATACGGGCCAGTTTGAACGCACGCTGATCATCGCCGACAAGGGCTCGTATGTGTCCTACCTGGAAGGCTGCACGGCCCCCCAGCGCGACATTGCACAGCTGCACGCGGCCGTGGTCGAGATCATCGTCGAGGAAGATGCAGAGGTGAAATACTCCACCGTGCAGAACTGGTATCCGGGTGACGAGAACGGCAAGGGCGGCATCTATAACTTTGTGACCAAACGCGCCGATTGCCGGGGCGACCGGGCCAAGGTGATGTGGACGCAGGTTGAGACCGGCTCGGCGGTCACGTGGAAATACCCGTCGTGCATTCTGCGGGGCGACGACAGTCAGGGCGAGTTCTACTCCATCGCAATTGCCAACAACATGCAGCAGGCGGATACGGGCACCAAGATGGTGCACCTGGGCAAGCGCACGAAATCGCGGATCGTCTCCAAGGGGATCAGCGCGGGCAAAGCGCAGAACACCTATCGCGGGCTGGTCTCGATGCACCCCAAAGCCAAAGAGGGGCGGAATTATACCCAGTGCGACAGCCTGCTTATCGGCGACAAATGCGGGGCGCATACGGTGCCTTACATTGAGGTGCGCAATAACTCGAGCCGTGTGGAGCATGAGGCAACCACGTCGAAGGTGGACGATGACCAGCTGTTCTACTGCCGCTCGCGTGGGATGGATGAGGAAGAGGCCGTGGCGCTGGTGGTGAACGGGTTTTGCAAGGACGTGCTGCAGGCGCTGCCCATGGAGTTTGCCATGGAAGCGCAGCAGCTGGTGGCGATTTCGCTGGAGGGGTCTGTTGGTTGATAGTCTTCTCGCATGGGAGCGAACCTTCCATGACATGGGTCGCGCAAGGGCTGGCTTTGCTGGTGTGATCGTCGGCACGGGGTTCTCAGCGCCGTTGCTTCTTGGATTGGGCGAAGGTTGGATTAGCTTGCCGTTTTTGACCTATTTTCCGATCCATGCATGGTTAACGGTTTCTCTTTTCTTAGTTCTGTTTTCGAGTTTTGAGCGGGAAAGGATCTTAGGCGTTTCAAAAATGGGGGGGTTACGGGCTTTCTTTAGCCGGATTTTTTCATCGTTCGGACTATTCTGCGTAGGTTGGTTTTACTCATTCATGTTGATCGGGGTCTGGATGGGAGCAATGGAATGATCCTCACCACCACAAACACCGTCGAAGGCCGCCCCATCACTGCCTATCACGGCATTGTCGTGGGCGAGGCGATCATGGGGGCCAACATCGTGCGCGACTTTTTCGCAAGCGTCACGGATGTGATCGGTGGGCGTTCGGGCGCCTATGAGAGCAAACTGAAGGACGCGCGGGACGAAGCCATGGCGGAAATTGAGGACCGTGCGCGGGCCACAGGCGCAAACGCTGTTGTCGGCATCGATCTGGACTATGAGGTGATCGGCGACAGCATGCTGATGGTCTCTGTCTCGGGCACCGCTGTTACAATCGAATAGAACTTTAAGAACACGCCGCAAGGCACTGAAATGAAACGCCTGACCGCAGGCACACAAAGGAACACGACATGCTGAGCATCAAAAACCTCGCCGTGAAACTGGAAGAAGAGGACAAGCAGATCCTCAAAGGCGTCGATCTGGAGATCGAGGCCGGCAAGGTCCATGCGATCATGGGCCCGAACGGCTCGGGCAAATCCACGCTGTCCTATGTGCTTTCGGGCAAGGATGGGTACGAGGTGACCGGTGGATCGGCCGCGCTGGAAGGTGCCGACGTGCTGGAGATGGAGCCCGAAGAGCGCGCGGCGGCGGGCCTGTTTCTCGCGTTTCAGTATCCGGTCGAAATCCCCGGTGTGGGCAACATGACATTCCTGCGCACAGCCGTAAACGCACAGCGCAAGGCGCGCGGCGAAGAGGAAATGTCAGCCGCAGAGTTCCTGAAGGTCGTGCGCGCCCGTGCCAAAGAGCTGAAGATCGACGCGGATATGCTCAAACGCCCGGTCAACGTCGGCTTTTCAGGTGGTGAGAAAAAGCGCAACGAAATCCTGCAGATGGCCATGCTGGAACCAAAGATGTGCATCCTGGACGAGACGGATTCGGGCCTTGACGTGGATGCGATGAAACTGGTGGCCGAGGGCGTGAATGCCCTGCGCTCTGAGGGGCGCGGCTTTCTGGTGATCACGCATTATCAGCGTCTGCTGGACCACATCAAACCGGATGTTGTGCATATCATGGCCGACGGGCGCATCGTGAAAACCGGCGGGCCGGAACTGGCGCTGGAAGTCGAAAACAACGGCTATGCCGGCATCCTCTCTGAGGTGGCGTAATGGCTGAGGCAGCACTGAAACAAAGCGCGACAGAGGCGCGGCTGGCCGGGCTGGAGATGCCGCAGGGCGGCTGGTCTGAGGCCGCGCGCCGCGACGCCCTGGCCCGTGTGACCGCGATGGGTCTGCCAGAGCGTCGCGACGAGTACTGGAAATACACCCGCCCCGATACGCTGGTGCAGGCCGATCCGGTGCCCGCAGCCCTGTTTGACCGCTCTGACGAGGCACCGCTGTTTGACAGCATCGACCGGCTGAACATCGTCTTTGTCGATGGGGTTTTTGATGCAGAGGCCTCTGACGATCTGGCGCTGGCCGGTGTCAGCATTGAGCGTCTTGCCGAAGCCTCCGCAGACATTCACTGGGCGCGTGACCTCTACGGTGTGCTGGAGACGAACGGCCAGAAACCGGTAGAACGCCCGCTGGCCGCACTCAACACCGCCTTTGCCCCCGATGGCGTGCTGATCCACGTCACCGGCAAGGCCGAAAAACCGGTGAACCTGACCTACCGGCACCAGTCCGAGACATCGGATGCCATGCTGCACCACGTGATCCGTGTGGATGCCGGTGCCGAGATCACAGTGCTGGAAAACGGGCCCGCCGCGGCACGGTTCAACAAGGTGATGGAGGTCGATATCGCCGATACCGGCGCGTTCCATCACGTGCGTGCGCAGGGGCGCGACCATGAACGCCGCGCGGCCACGCATATCTTTGCGCGGCTGGGGGCAGAGAGCATTTTCAAGTCCTTTACCCTGACGGCCAACGGGGTGCTGACGCGCAACGAATGTATTCTTGAGCTGACAGGCGATGACGCGATTGCCCATGTGGCCGGAGCCTGTGTCGGGGATGGTGATTTCCATCACGATGACACGGTCTTTATCACCCATGATGCGGTCAACTGCGAAAGCCGCCAGGTGTTCAAAAAGGTGCTGCGCAATGGTGCCACCGGCGTTTTCCAGGGCAAAATCCTGGTGCAGCCCGGCGCGCAGAAAACCGACGGTTACCAGATCAGCCAGTCGCTGCTGCTGGATGAGGACAGCCAGTTCCTGGCCAAACCCGAGCTGGAAATCTATGCCGACGATGTGGCCTGTTCGCACGGCTCCACCTCTGGTGCGATTGACGAGGAGGCGCTGTTTTACCTGCGCTCGCGCGGGGTGCCGGAAGGCCCGGCAACAGACCTGCTGACGCTCGCCTTTCTGGCCGAAGCGGTGGAAGAGATCGAGAATGAGGCCCTGCGCGACGAGATCAACGCGCGTCTGAGCGGCTGGCTGGAACGGCACCGCAGCTGATGCCGGTGACCCGGGACATTCCCGCGACTTATCGCGGGCCGGGCAGGGTGGTCAGGCGCCTGATTGCCATGGGGCACCGCGAGGACCGCGCGCTGGCCTATCTGATGGCGGGCTGTGCGCTGATGTTTCTGGCGCAGCTGCCGCGTCTGGCGCGCGAGGCGCATCTGACGGGTCAGGAGCTGAACATGCTCATGGGCGCCTCGCTGATGGCGTGGATATTCATCGCGCCGCTGATGCTGTACTGCCTGGCGGCTCTCAGCCATATCGCGGCCCGCCTGATGCGCGGTCAGGGCACCTGGTTCAGCGCGCGCATCGCACTGTTCTGGGCGCTGCTGGCCTCGTCCCCCGTAGTGCTGCTGAACGGTCTGGTGGCGGGTTTTATCGGACCGGGGCTGGAGCTGCAGCTGGTAGGTCTGATCTGGATATCGGTCTTTGTCTGGTTCTGGATCGGCGGCATGATCGCCAGTGAAAAGGGCCCGCAATGACACAGTCGGCACCATGGCCCGCACTGGTGGTGCAGACGCTGCGCGACCCCGAAGGCGCGTCAGAGATCGTTCTGGCCACCCGCTTTCCCCGCCAGGTCCTCTGGACCGCCGTGGCGCTGGTATCGGTGGCCAATACGATGCTGGCCTATGTCTCTCATCTGCTGATGCCGGTGCCCGAGCCGCTGGCCTCGATCGTCACCAGCCCCTTTGGCTATTTCACCCTGGTTGCGGGTGGGTTTATCGTGATGGTCCATGCGCTTTACTGGACCGGACGGATGCTGGGCGGCGCGCAGGACATGGGCGACCTGCTGCAATTGCTGATCTGGTTGCAGGTACTGCGCACGGGCGCGCAGGCGCTGATCATTGTGCTGCTGATCCTGTCGCCCGCCATTGCCACGCTGGTTTTGCTTTTCATCGGCATTGCCACGCTGTGGATTTTCCTGAATTTCCTGAACATCGGGCTGCGGCTGAATTCGATCTGGCATGCCATCGGCGTGCTGATCGCCGGATCTGCGGCCCTGGTTCTGGGGCTTTCGCTCTTTTTGTCGCTGATCGGCGTGACCGCCATGGGAGTACCCGCAAATGTTTGACGTCGAAAAAATCCGCGGTGATTTTCCGATCCTGTCGCGCGAGGTCAACGGCAAGCCGCTGGTTTATCTCGACAACGGGGCCTCGGCCCAGAAACCGCAGGTGGTCATTGATGCGGTGACCAACGCCTATGCAAACGAATACGCCAATGTGCACCGGGGCCTGCATTTTCTGTCGAACCTGGCCACCGACAAATACGAGGCCGTGCGCGGCACCATCGCACGGTTTCTGAATGCAGGGTCCGAGGACGAGATCATTCTGAATTCCGGCACCACCGAGGGCATCAATATGGTGGCCTATTCCTGGGCCATGCCGCGCATGGAGGCGGGCGACGAGATCGTGCTCAGCATCATGGAGCATCATGCCAATATCGTGCCCTGGCATTTTCTGCGCGAACGCATGGGCGTTGTGCTGAAATGGGTCGATGTGGACAGCACCGGCGCGCTCGATCCGCAGGCGGTGATCGATGCCATCGGGCCGAAAACAAAACTGGTTGCGGTGACGCATCTGTCCAATGTGCTGGGCACGCGGGTTGATGTGAAAACCATTACGCAGGCAGCCCATGAACGCGGCGTGGCCGTGCTGGTGGATGGCAGCCAGGCAGCGGTGCACCAGCCTGTGGATGTGCAGGACATCGGCTGTGATTTCTACGCCATCACCGGTCACAAGCTTTACGGCCCGTCCGGATCGGGAGCGATCTATGCCAAAATGGACCGGATGAAGGAAATGCGTCCCTTTATCGGCGGGGGCGATATGATCCGCGAGGTCAGCCGCGACACGGTGACCTACAACGATCCGCCGATGAAGTTCGAGGCAGGCACGCCCGGCATCGTGCAGACCATCGGCCTTGGTGTTGCGCTGGAATATATGATGGGTCTGGGGATGGAGAACATCGCCGCCCATGAAGACAGTCTGCGCGACTACACCGTAGACCGGCTGGGCGGGCTGAACTGGCTGCAGGTCCAGGGAACGACCCCGGACAAGGGTGCGATTTTCAGCTTTACCCTCGACGGGGCGGCGCATGCGCATGACATCTCGACCATCCTCGACAAAAAGGGCGTGGCGGTACGGGCCGGTCAGCACTGTGTCGGGCCGCTGATGGAGCATATGAATGTGCCTGCTACCTGCCGCGCCTCCTTCGGGCTCTACAACACAAAGGCCGAGGTCGACGTGCTGGTCGATGCGCTGGAACTGGCGCATGATCTTTTTGCCTGACAGACACACGCTTTTTGCAATTGCAGGGGGCGGCGCGCAGGTCTATACCGCTGCCCAGTGGACCCTTAGCTCAGCTGGATAGAGCGCTGCCCTCCGAAGGCAGAGGCCAGAGGTTCGAATCCTCTAGGGTCCGCCACAGGCTTTTCCGGAACAGAAACGCCGGCGCCCTTCAGATCAGAGAACTGTGCGGCAGATGCAATGAGAGCGTCCAGCGTTCGAACGATATCCCGTTCGCCCCGCGACTGAAATCCCCGGTCATGTCCGGAAAATACCCTGAAAAGCGCATGAAACGGGCGTTCCCAGCGGGTTGTGTACGGGCGTCTCTCCCGCATGGCAGCGAGTATTGCGATACGCACGGCGCTGTATTGCGCCTGATCTGGCCCCAGGGATGCACAGTGCGCCACTTTTCCCGGGATCTGGTTTTGCATATGGCGGAAACCGTGCGTTCACCGGCGTAGCTTTGGGGCAGCGTCCGGCCCTGTGACGAGGTTTGGGCGTGCGCGGGCAGAGTTACGACGCATAAGCATGGCCTCACACTCTTCGCAAAGTGCATGAAACCAAGGCATAAAATATCCTGCGCACCGGCCCGGCACCAGGCATTTCCTGTGCAAGGTGCACACCGTTTCGAAATGCTGGCATTTGCCCCAGACCGCTGCGGTGCAAAAGCAGGATAACCGGTGGCCCGGCCCGGTCGTTCTCTGGCCCTGGGGCAAATCAGACCGGGTGTCCCAGAAACATGTGCGACAACTACAAGAAGCCATGGCCTCAAAGCCCGCATAGCCTGCCATCCCGCCATTCTTTGCAGGACCGTTCACGTTTGCGCCAACCATACCGCGCATCGGTAGCCCTGTCGTACCAGCCACAAAAAACGGCCCCGAAAGGGACCGTTCTGCATCGTCATAAATCAGGATTACCGGGTTTTACCGGCCCCATGTGCGGACGACACCGCAATCCATATGCACGAAATTGGAGCCGCTGTATTTACCAACGCCACCACCGCGGCAGGCTGCTGCGGCTTTTGCTATCTGACTGACCGACCGCGATGTCAGACGCAGATCGGCGGCCTGGCCTTTCATGTGCAGAGAGTTCTTGGCGACGCGGCGGCTGCGCGAACGCAGCATCGCGTTTGTCTGCGGGCTGCGATAGCCCGACAGCAACATATAGGGCTCACTGGCGTCCAGCATGTTGTGCGCCGCAGACATGATATCAATCGTGCGCAGATCCATCGAGATGGACCCGTCGGTGCGCCAGTCGCGCATGAAGTAATTGATTTCCTTGACGGCTTCGGGCACGTACTTGCCCTCTACCCAATAGATTGTATCGAGCCGTTCGCCGGTTCTGCCAGAGTACATGCGGATGCGGCGGATGTCCCCGCCGCCACGCAGAAATCCTGCTGCATTGCTGTATGTGGGGGCTGCAACCAGTGCTGTTGCGGCAAATGCCTGAAGGAGCGCGCGGCGTGAAAAGCCCGCTGAGCTGTCATTCGTCATAGCCAAATAGTGCCTCGTTCCTGCCTGGCCCAAGATGTTACAAGGGCGTGTCATCCCATTCCCGGATGCAACGTTTGTATGTCATAAACACAAATATTAACCAAGTCGTGAAAGCCCACGGGCCTGTTTTGAGACAATTTTAGGCAAAAAACCGCGCATAATTGCCTATGCCCGGATTTACCGGGAACCGGTGCAGGACTGCATCATTTTCACCTTTCCTTGACAGCTGTGGGAAATGTTATTGGACAGTCCCGGCAGATGCCTGGCACAAGGATATGGTCTGATTTTTTCGAGTGAGGGTAATTATGACTGCGCGCACCATGCCGCATTTTCGCATTCTGCTGACACTGGCTTCGCTGGTCACTACTGTTTTCATGCTGTTTTCGGCCCCCGGTGCCGCACAGGCTGACACGACCGCCTTTAAACAGGCCGTGGCTTCTGCGGCGGCGCGCGACAGTGACATTTCGGCCTTTTACCAGGCCAACGGCTTTGAAAGCCTGTGGACCGGCAAGGGCCGTGACCGCAAACGGCGCGCCGCCCTGCTGGACGCGCTGGCGCGTGCAGGGGATCACGGGTTGCCATCGGGTCGCTATGACCTTGCGGGGCTCGAGGCGCGGATGCGCAGTGCGCGTACCAGTGCCGAGCTTGGCGCTCTGGAAGTGGAGATGAGCCGGACGTTCCTGCAATATGCGCGCGATATCCAGACCGGTGTTCTGGTGCCGGGCCGTGTCGACAAGGCGATTGTCCGCCAGGTACCGTACCGCGACCGGGGCTCTTATCTGACCAATCTCGCGAAATCCTCGGCCAGCGGCTTTTTCCGCGCGCTGCCGCCCGACACACCTGAATATACCGCCCTGATGAAGGAAAAACTGCGGCTCGAACGGGTTCTGGCCGGTGGCGGCTGGGGGGCGACGGTGCGCTCCAAAACGCTCAAACCCGGTGCCTCCGGTCAATCGGTCGTGGCGCTGCGCAACCGGCTTGTGCAAATGGGCTATATGAAACGCAGTTCGGGCCAGGTTTATGACGAGGCCATGCAGGCCGCGATCGTGTATTTCCAGCGCGCCCACGGCCTGGCAGAAGACGGGGTCGTCGGCCCCGGCACGATGAAAGAGATCAACAGATCTGTCGAACAGCGCCTGCAGTCGGTCATGGTCGCGATGGAACGCGAACGCTGGCTGAACATGGACCGTGGCAAACGCCATATCGAAGTGAACCTGACAGACTTTTCCGCCAAGATCTTTGACAACGGCAAGGTCACCTTCTCGACCCGGTCAGTGATCGGGGCGCGGGATTCTGACCGTCAGTCGCCCGAATTTTCCGATGTGATGGAATTCATGGTGATCAATCCCAGCTGGTATGTGCCGCGCTCGATTGTCACCAAGGAATATCTGCCGGAACTGCAGGCCAACCCCAATGCGGTCAACCATATCGAGATCACTGACCGCTCTGGCCGCCGCATTGACCGTTCGGCTGTTGATTTCACTCAGTTCACGCCTGCAAACTTCCCCTTTGCCATGCGTCAGCCGCCCAGCCGTGGCAATGCCCTGGGGCTGGTAAAGTTCATGTTCCCGAACAAACACAATATCTACCTGCATGACACACCGGCCAAAAACCTCTTTGGCCGCGAGGTGCGCGCCTACAGCCATGGCTGTATCCGGCTGGCGGACCCGTTTGACTTTGCCTATGCGCTGCTGGCCCGGCAAACCAGCGATCCCAAGGGCTTTTTCCAGGCCCAGCTCGCCACCGGCAAGGAAACCACCGTGCCGCTGAAAAAGCCGGTGCCGGTGCATATCATCTACCGCACCGCCTTTGCCGATGAAAAAGGCAAGGTCCGGTTCCGCCGTGACATTTATGGCCGGGACGGTCGCATCTGGAAGGCGCTGGCCGGGGCAGGGGTGGCAATGCGGGCGGTTCAGGGCTAAATCAGACCTCTCAGAGCAGGGGGACCACAGCCCATGACAGGCCATACCGTCGGAGAAATTGCGGCAGCCATCGGTGCCGGGGTGTTCGGCAATGCTGACATCACCATCACAGCGGTGGCCGAGCCACAGTCTGCGGGACCGGACGATCTGGCCATGGCGACGGGCAAAGCCTATGCCGCGCGCCTCTCCGAAGGGTCCGCCCGCGCCGCGATGCTCTGGCAGGGGGCCGACTGGGAGGCCATGGGCCTGCAGGCCGCCATCATCCCCGCACGTCCGCGTTTTGCCATGTCCGGGCTGACCGCGCTGATGGACCCCGGACAGGGGTTTGGCCAGGGCATTCACCCCGGTGCGATCATTGATCCATCGGCAGAGCTGGGTCCGGACGTCAGCGTGGGCCCCTTTACTGTCATCGCCGCCGGTGCCCGTATCGGCGCAGGCAGTATGATTGGCCCGCAATGCTATATCGGGCGCGACAGTGTCATCGGTGCCGGCAGCCTGCTGCGCGAGCAGGTGAGCATCGGCGCCAAAGTGACGGCCGGGGACCGGCTGATCTGCCAGCCGGGGGCACGGATCGGCGGCGACGGGTTTTCCTTTACCACGCCCGAGGTTTCCGCGGTTGAAACCGCCCGCAGCACCCTGGGCGATCAGCAGGACAGCTCCGCCCAGTCCTGGGCGCGCATTCATTCGCTGGGCGGCGTCACCATCGGCGATGACGTGGAAATCGGCTGCAATGTGACCATAGACTGCGGCACGATCCGCGACACCCGGATCGGCAACGGCAGCAAGCTCGATAACCTCGTACATCTGGGCCACAACGTGGTGATCGGAAACGACTGCCTGATCTGCGGGCAGGTGGGCATCGCCGGATCTGTTGACATCGGCAACAACGTGGTGCTCGGCGGCCAGGTGGGCGTGTCGGACAATATCTTTATCGGCGACCGGGTGATTGCCGGCGGGGGCACGAAAATCCTCTCAAACGTGCCTGCAGGCCGGACCATCCTGGGCTATCCTGCAGTCAAAATGGAAACCCATATCGAAACCTACAAGGCGCTGCGCCGCCTGCCGCGCCTGATGCGCGATTTCGCAACACTCCAGAAAGCGGTTTTCAAAAGCGATACGAATGACTAAATCGATGCCGTGAGAGCCACGGAGGACAGACCGATGAGCGTTCAGGACAAAGTCATTCAGATCATTGCAGAGCAGGCCGTGCTGGACCCGTCAGATGTGACGCCGGACAGTACGCTCGAAAGCCTCGGGATCGACAGCATGGGGCTGGTCGAGAGCATCTTTGTCATCGAGGAAACTTTTGATGTTGAGGTGCCCTTTAATGCCAACACGCCCGGCGAAAACGATTTTGATATCTCGACCGTCGCCTCGATCACCAAAGGCATCGAACGGCTGATTGCGGAGCAGGCCGGGGCGTCATGAAACGCGTCGTCATTACCGGGGCGGGCACCATCAACGCGCTGGGGCATGACGTGCCCGCCACGCTGGCCGCGATGCGCGAAGGGCGCTGCGGCATCGGCGATCTGGATCTGCGCGACGTGGAGCGGCTGTCGATCCGGATCGGCGGTCAGGTGCGCGGGTTCGAGGCCGAGGGCCGCTATAACCGCCAGCAGATGTCCCTTTATGACCGCTTCACACAGTTTACCCTCGCCGCCGCCAAAGAGGCCATCGACCAGTCGGGCCTGGTTTTCAGCGGTGAACTGGCGGCGAAATCCGGCGTGGTGCTTGGCACGGCGGGCGGCGGGGTCAGCACCTGGGACGACAATTACCGCTCGGTCTATGAGGATGGCAAAAACCGGGTGCACCCCTTTGTCGTGCCCAAGCTCATGAACAATGCCGCCGCCAGCCACGTGAGTATGGAGCACAACCTCAAGGGGCCGTCCTTTACCGTCTCGACCGCCTGTGCTTCGTCTAATCACGCGATGGCTCAGGCCTTTGCCATGGTACGTTCGGGCATGGCACCGGTAATGGTCACAGGCGGGTCAGAGAGCATGCTCTGTTTCGGCGGTGTCAAAGCCTGGGAAGGGCTGCGCGTGATGAGCCGCGATGCCTGCCGGCCCTTTTCGGCCAACCGCAACGGCATGGTCCAGGGCGAGGGGGCGGGCATCTTTGTCTTCGAAGAGCTGGAGCATGCGCGCGCCCGCGGGGCCGGTATTCTCTGCGAGGTCGCAGGCTTTGCCATGTCCTCGGATGCGGGCGATATTGTCATGCCGTCCAAAAACGGGGCCGCGCGGGCCATGTCGGGCGCGCTGGCTGACGCAGGGATCAGCCGCGACGCGGTGGGCTATATCAACGCCCATGGCACCGGGACCGCCGCGAATGACAAAACCGAATGCGCCGCCGTGGCGGATGTCTTCGGGCCGCACGCCGACAAGCTGATGATCTCCTCGACCAAATCCATGCACGGCCACCTGATCGGGGGCACCGGCGCGGTGGAGCTGCTGGCCTGTATCATGGCGCTGCGCGACGGGGTGATCGCGCCGACGATCGGCTATGAAGAGCCCGACCCGGAATGCGCACTGGATGTGGTCCCGAACGAGGCGCGCGACGCCGAAGTGCAGGTCGCCCTGTCGAACGCCTTTGCTTTTGGCGGTATGAATGCCGTCCTCGCCCTGCGGCGCAGCCCGTAAAAAAACCGCGCATCCCCCCTCGGGGCCGCGCGGCCTCTGGTCCCGTTGCTCTGGCCGGTGTTTACCGGTTTGACACAGAGGTTTTGTCAAAGCTCGCGGTAAAGCCACTCAGCGACAGGGTCACGGTGACCCGCTGATCCTGGGCGGCCATTGGCACAATGCTCAGCACCGCCTGGTTGCCGCGTTTGTATGACGCGACGTCTTCTTCTGTCAGGCCGATCCGCGCATAGCATCCCACCTGGTTGCAGAACGCATATGGATAGCGCTTGGCCTGCTGGCTATCCACCTGGATGGTCAGCTGCGCCTGCAGCGCGGTCTCCAGCGGCACGATCACTGTCGCACCTGCGGCTGCCGGGTTCTCTTCTGCCAGCCGGTACAGGGAAAACTCGGCAATGGGCGCGCCCTCCGGATCCGTCAGCAGCTGCACCATCTGGCAGGGGTCCTCGCCGCTTTCGGTTTTGACACAGCGCAGCTCCCAGTCGCCATTGAATTCCGCCGCATAGGCCTGGCCCACCTGCGGCTCGGCCGCCGTCCCAAGGCTCAGCCCGTCATCTGTCACAGGCGCCTCTGCCGCCTCCTCGTCGGTGGACTGCGCCGCAGCCAGTCCCGCACTCAGCACCAGCGGCAGAGCCACTGCGCCAAATCCCGTCAGTATCTTTGAAAAATCAGGCATGTCTGCTCCCTCTGTTTCTCTGTCGACCCTGGCACAGACGGCGGATGATGTCAGTCCGCAACCCTGTGCTCCGGGGTTTTTCACCGCTTTATTACCGGGTCGTGAGACAAGAAAAAAGGGATACCAGAAGTATCCCTTTTCCCTGAATTTTTTCTCCCCGTCGGACTGGCCGACTTATTGACGTGACGGTACGAAACACGGCGCGGGCCGTCAACCGGAAATACGGGCTTTTTTCGGCGTAAAATACAGCGCATCGGACAAAAAAAGGGCCGTACCGGGAAGCCGGCACGGCCAGTCTGACAGGGAGGATGTCCGGCGGCGAAAGGACATGGCCGTTCTCCGGACAAAACAGGTCTGGCACAAATGGGTTAAGAACGTATGGTCATACCGGAATAAAATGGCGGGGACCGGACATGACAGATGGAATCTTTATCGGCGGCGGCGGGGCAGACTATGGCACGCAGCAGCATCTCAGCCTTGGCTATGCCAACCGGCACGGGCTGATTGCGGGGGCCACGGGCACAGGTAAAACCGTGACACTGCAGATCCTCGCCGAAGGGTTCTCTGCGGCGGGCGTGCCGGTGTTTTTATCGGATGTGAAGGGCGATCTCTCCGGTCTGGCCAAGTCCGGCTCCGAGACACACAAGCTGCACGGCGCCTTTACCAGCCGGGCCGGAACGATCGGCTTCAGCGATTTTTCCTATGACGCCTTTCCGGTGACCTTCTGGGATATTTTCGGCGACCAGGGCCACCCGGTGCGCACCACGGTATCCGAAATGGGCCCGCTGCTTTTCGCGCGGCTGCTCGATCTGAGCGAGGCACAGGAAGGCATTCTGAACATCGCCTTCCGCCTGGCCGACGAAGAGGGGCTGCCGCTGCTGGATCTCAAGGACCTGCAGGCGCTGCTGGTCTGGATCGGCGAGAATGCCAAAGCGCTGTCGCTGCGCTATGGCAACGTATCCTCCGCCTCCATCGGGGCCATTCAGCGCCGGCTGCTGGTGCTGGAAAACCAGGGCGGGGCAGGGCTCTTTGGCGAGCCTGCGCTGGCGCTCAGCGACATCATGCGCACCGGTGCGGACGGGCGCGGGCAGATCAACATCCTCGCCTCTGACAAGCTGATGGGCGCGCCCGGTCTCTATGCCACCTTCCTGCTGTGGCTCTTGTCCGAGCTGTTTGAGGAACTGCCCGAAGTGGGTGATCCGGACAAACCAAAGCTGGTGTTCTTTTTTGACGAGGCGCATCTGCTCTTTGATGACGCGCCCAAAGCACTGGTGGACAAGGTCGAGCAGGTCGCCCGCCTGATCCGTTCCAAAGGGGTCGGCGTCTATTTCATCACCCAGAACCCCGCGGATGTGCCAGAGGATATTCTGGGCCAGCTGGGCAACCGCATCCAGCACGCCCTGCGCGCCTTCACCGCCAAAGACCGCAAAGAGCTGCGCCTCGCTGCACAGACCTACCGCGAAAACCCCATTTTTGACACCGAAGAGGCGATCCGAGAGGTCGGCGTGGGCGAGGCCGTCACCTCGATGCTGCAGAAAAAGGGCGTGCCGGGCATTGTCGAGCGCACGCTGATCCGTCCGCCGTCCTCACAGCTGGGGCCGATCACCAAAGCCGAACGCGCCGCGCTGATGGCCGCCTCGGACATGGCCGCGCGCTATGACAAAGCGGTGGACCGGCAGTCTGCGTTCGAGATCCTCAAAGCGCGTTCCGACAAGGCTGCCGCCGAAGCCGCCGCCGCCGAGGAAGCCGCCGAAGAGGCCTCGGCCGCCCTGCGCGATTTCAACGCGGGCCGCCGCTATTCGGGCACCCGCGTTACCCGCTCCACCTCCCGCAGCAGCCGCCGCGCCCCGGACACCCTCGGCTCGGCAGTGGCCACAGCGGTGCTCAAAGAGCTCAAAGGCACCACCGGCCGCCGCATCGTCCGGGGTATTCTGGGCGGGTTGTTCAAGGGGCGGTAGCGAACGGTTCAAAGACTGAGCTTGGATAAGGTAACCCGATGCGCTTTTTGATATTTTGCTTTTGTGTATTCCATTTTGGCGTGACCTTCGCCTGGGCCGCGTGCTTTGATTCACCAACATGGGAAGAGCAGCCGATAACTCAGGATTTCATTGATGAACTCGATCAAGCCGATCGGATTGGCCGGGCACATTTTGGAATGCTGGTGCTGAGTGGTCAGTCTGTTGAACAACGGCGAAACGACCTTCGCAGACACCTTATGTCCGCCGCATTGCTGCACCACAAGGGTGACCGCGGAGCTTTGAGAAAAGAGCTTTCCAAAGGAACAGCAGCTGAAATTGTTCAGGCGATTGACGTTTCAAAACTAAACTCATTCGACAAGTCAAGGGTGATCGAAATCCTCTGGCTGAATGGCTGTACTAAAGAAGTTATGGATTTGCTCGAATCGGGTGCATTCCGATGGAGATCTCACGCTTATCTGCCGGTCGCTACAAGCAACGCACCTCTCCTCTTCGAAATAGCCAACGCCACGCAGGAGCACGAGGGAATTCATCGAGAAAAGCTTCGCGCACTCGGAAAGCTGATTTTGAACCCGGAGACAGCGGAACAAACACTCCTCGATTTCAGTTCCTACATCTCTTCAAAGACGACAAATGATGCCAGGAAAGATTCTATACATTTGATTGGCCCGATCTTCGCTCTGCATCTTTTGGGGGTGGAGGGCGTAGATTTCGAGCGGCCGGGTCTTCCGGACAATCCCTCGCGTGATGATCAAAGCCTTTATCTGGAACAGTGGACGGATATTGCCGCGTGGGGGAATTTTCTTGGCGCTTGCGAGACGGTAAGTGAAGTGACAGAGGATTTGCTTCGGCTGGCCGATCAACCGACGTCAATGAACCGTAGTTTTTTGGAGGCGTCTGTTGTTCGGTGCTTTGCTATGGCTGACGGGTAAGAGGCTTTCTCATTTCGAAAGAGATTTGTTGAACTACCGCTCCGGGATCAGCCCCCGTGGGCTGAACCGCAGCACCAGCAGCAGCACCAGCCCCATCGTAAAGAGCCGCATATGTGCCGCGCTTTCGATGAGATGCGCCCTGAGCGCCGAGCCCTCGGCCATCCCGGCGGTGATCAGCTCCATCAGCCACAGACCCATCGGCTCCACCTGCACCCAGAGGAACCAGATCAGGAACCCGCCCAGCACCGAGCCGAAATTATTGCCCGAGCCGCCGACGATCACCATCACCCAGACCAGAAAGGTAAAGCGCAGCGGCTGGTAGGTGCCCGGCGTCAGCTGGCTGTCGAGCGTGGTCATCATCGCGCCGGCAATCCCGCAGACAGCCGAGCCCAGCACAAAGATCTGCAGATGGCGCGCGGTCACATCCTTGCCCATGGCCTCGGCGGCGACCTCATTGTCCCGGATCGCCCGCATCATCCGGCCCCAGGGGCTGTTCAGCGCGCGCTGCGCCAGGATCAGCAGGATCACCAGCACAACCGTAAAGAGCCCCGCATAGGCCAGTTTGACAAAAAGCGTCGAGGCAGTGACCGGATCAAACCCGTAAAGCGCTGCATTCTCGACAAAGCCGGGATCGTTCTGCAGATCGATCTCATAAGGCGTCGGGCGGGGCAGGCCGACGACGTTTTTCACGCCCCGCGCCAGCCAGTCCTCGTTTTTCAGAACGGCAATGATGATCTCGGCAATCCCCAGGGTCGCAATCGCCAGGTAATCCGAGCGCAGCCCCAGGGCCGTCCTGCCGATCACCCATGCCGCCCCGGCGGCAAAAAGCCCGCCCACAGGCCAGGCCAGCGCCACCCAGAGACCCCGGTCAATCCCCAGGCCTCCCAGATATCCCGTGCCCGCGGGATTGATCGCCTCCACCGCCTCGACACCGGGATCAAAGAGCGCGCGGTAGAAGAAAAACCCCGCAATCAGCAGCGCCAGGGTCACAGTGCCCCGCGCCCACCCCTGCGCCATGGCGCGCCGCGTCAGCACCACCGCAACAATCGTCGCCACACCAAAGAGCAGCGCACCGGCAATGTTCCAGCCCCCCGCCGCAAAGGCCCCCGGCGTCGCGGGCATGCCCACCAGCACGGCCGCCAGCCCGCCCAGGGCCACAAACCCCATGATGCCCACGTTAAAGAGCCCGGCAAACCCCCATTGCAGGTTCACCCCCAGCGCCATAATGGCCGAAATCAGCCCCATGTTCAGGATCAGCAGCGCGGTGTTCCAGCTCTGCGTAAACCCTGAATACAGGATCATCGCGCCCACAATCGCAAAAAGCAGGGTGTTTTTCACAGCCGGATTCATACCGATTTCCCCCTGAACAGACCCGTGGGCTTAAAGAGCAGCACGATCAGCAGAATGCCGAAACTGACCGCCAGCTTGTAATCCGTGCTCAGCAGCTGCACCAGGGTATCGGGCGCCATGCTTTCAGGCAGCACATAGGTGGCAACCTTTTTCCAGGCATAGGTCACGGTCACCTCGGAAAAGGCGATGACAAATCCCCCCGCAATGGCCCCGATCGGGTTGCCCAGCCCGCCGACGATCGCACTGGCAAAGATCGGCAGCAGCAGCTGAAAATAGGTGAAGGGTTTGAAAGACTTGTCGAGCCCATAGAGCACACCCGCAATGGTCGCCAGCCCCGCCACAATCAGCCAGGTGATCATCACCACACGTTCGGGGTTGATGCCCGACAGCAGCGCCAGATCCTCATTGTCCGAATAGGCGCGCATCGATTTGCCCGTGCGCGTGCGGTTGAGAAACCAGAAGAGCAGGGCGACAACGATCACCGCCGTGATCACCGTGATGCCCTGCGTGGTCTTGATCGCCAGCCCCTCGCGCAGGCCGGTCATCTCGCGGAACGTCCGGGCCGAGACGATAAAGCGCTCGCCATCGGAAAACCGCTGATCATCCGGCCCGATGATAAACCGCACAATGCCGTTCATGATGAATGTCACACCAAGGCTCACGATCACCAGAATGACCGGTTTGGCCTTTTGCTCGCGGTAGAACCGGTAGACGACGCGGTCGGTCGCCAGCAGCAGCGCCATACAGCCTAAGATTCCAAAGGGCAGGGCCAAGAGTGCCGTGGGCAGCGGCCCGAGGCTGATGCCCCAGCTCTGGAAAAGCCATGTGACCAGCACGGTCACCATCGCCCCGAATGCCATGGTGTCCCCATGCGCAAAATTCGAGAACCGCAGGATGCCATAGATCAGCGTGACCCCCAGCGCCCCAAGAGCGAGCTGGCTGCCATAGGCGATGGCCGGCACCAGAACAAAGTTCGACAGGGCGATGATTGCGTTCAGGAAGTCCATTATTCTTTCCTCTCGCATTTTCCAGTCAACGTCCAAATGTGGTCATTGATCGAACCTTGCACCATTTGCGTAATCTGGAAATCGGACCACCGGCCTTCGTTGTCAAATCTAAGGTTGATCAACCCACGATCTCCCGTTGCTCCTGCCTGGTACCAATCAAGATCACTGAAGTAGGGACGCGCTTCCCGGAATTTAATCTTCAGCTTTTCTCCATCCAATCTAACCGCCCGGCGCAGTGTAGTCGCCTCGAAGACCTGTTGTTCGTCACGACATGTATGCGTCAGGCGATCGTCAAGGTATTGATACCCAGCGCTGCAACCCTGAGCTTTCTTGCACTTGCAGAAGGTCTCGCTTTGACAGGAGTAAACTGCTGCTTTCGATTGCAGGGGAAGCAGCAGTCCGCATGCAACGGCGATGAGTAACAAATTGGTCAAACTCATCCCCCCAGAAAACTCTTGCGCACTTCGGGATCGGCCAGCAGTTCCTTGCCCGTCCCCGTGTATGCATTGCGCCCCTGCACCAGCACATATCCCTTGTCGGCGATCTCCAGCGCCTGGCGCGCGTTCTGCTCCACCATCAGAATGGGGATGCCCGTGCGCGCCACCTCGATGATCCGGTCAAACAGCTCATCCATCACAATCGGGCTCACCCCCGCCGTGGGCTCATCCAGCATCAGCACCTTGGGCTGGGTCATCAGCGCCCGGCCCACCGCCACCTGCTGGCGCTGACCGCCCGACAGCTCACCGGCGGCCTGGTTGCGCTTGTCGCGCAGAATTGGGAACAGATCATAAATCTGTTCCATCGTCGGGCGGATATCATCGGTGCGGATAAACGCGCCCATTTCCAGGTTTTCCTGCACGGTCATCGAGGTGAAAATATTAGAGGTCTGCGGCACAAATCCCATGCCCCGCGTCACCCGCGCCTGCGGGCTCAGATCCGTGATATCCTCACCGTCCAGCTTCACATGCCCCTTGCGCAGGTTCAGCATACCGAACACGGCCTTCATGCCGGTCGACTTGCCCGCTCCGTTGGGCCCCACAATCACGGCAATCTCGCCGCGGTCCACAGCGATGGTACAGTCATGCAGAATGTCCGGCCCGGCCCCGTAGCCGCCGGTCATCGCCTCACCAATCAGAAACGGCCCGCCCGCGGACGGTCTGGCCTTGCCGCCCTCTTTCACCGGTGTCGCCGTTCCCATGCCCGCCGCATTGCCCAGCGACAGATCCCGGTTGCCCCGGTCGTCATAACGCGCGCCACTCATGGCGTCCCTCCCGGTTTCTTCTGGCCATAAATATCCGCGCCGCAGGCATAAATTCCAGCCGCAATGCGGCTTAAAGAGCGGTGAACAGGGCGCGCGCCACGCACCGACGTAATACCGACGTGATACCGACGTAAAACCGACAGGGCACCGACGCGCTTCATCCCACCTTGTCCCTGTTCTTCAGACCCGTGCCCAGATAGGCCTCGATCACCTGCTCATTGGCCTTGATTTCGTCCAGCGTGCCCTGGGCCAGCACCTTGCCCTCGGCCATACAGATGACCGGATCACACAGCCGTCCGATGAAATCCATGTCGTGCTCGATCACCACGAACGTATAGCCGCGCTCCTTGTTCAGGCGCAGAATGGCGTCGCCGATGGTGTTCAGCAGGGTGCGGTTCACGCCCGCACCCACCTCATCCAGGAAAACGATCCGGGCATCGACCATCATGGTGCGTCCCAGCTCCAACAGCTTTTTCTGCCCGCCCGAAATCTGCCCGGCTTTCTGTTCCGCCAGATGTTCAACTGTCAGGAATTCCAGCACCTCATCGGCCCTGGCCCGCAGGGCGCGCTCCTCATCCGCAATGCGTTTGCGGCCAAACCAGGTGTTCCACAGTGTCTCGCCCGACTGGCCCCCCGGGACCATCATCAGGTTTTCGCGGCAGCTCATAGAGGAAAACTCATGCGCAATCTGGAACGTGCGCAGCAGACCTTTGTGAAAAAGCGCATGCGGCGGCAGCCCCGTGATATCCTCACCCGCCATGCTCACACGGCCGGATGTCGGTTTAAGAACACCCGCGATCACATTGAAAAGAGTTGTTTTTCCGGCACCATTCGGGCCGATCAGACCGGTCACTGACCCTTCGGCGATTTCCAGACTGGCCCCGTCCACCGCATGAAAGCCGCCAAAATGCTTGTGAACGTCGTCAACGACAATCATGTTTTTTCCCCGGTTCGTGCTTCTGACCGCACGTTTTACCAAAACAGCCCGGAGACGGAACTCCGGGCTGTCTGTTCGTCATGTCCCCGGCTTATTTAAAACCGATTGTGACGTTTTTCTCGTCCTGGACTTCGATCATCCGGTAAGTACCAGCGGATTCACCAGGCCCGATCAGCTCCACCGCAGATGCGCCGACATAGTCCACGTCGCCGCCACCGCGAATAATATCGAGCGCCTTGCCCAGCTCGCCAGGATAGATTTTCTCACCCGGTGCGTTGGCCACATCCAGGATGTGCTTGCCATATTCCGCAGGGTCGGTGCTGTCCGCTGCCTGCATGGCCAACATGAACAGAGCCGCAGCATCGTAGCTTTCCGGCGTATAGGGCGATGTCGCATCAAACGCATCACCAGCCATCGCCGTCAGCTTTTCAATGCCTTCACCGCCGGACCCGGCGATCTGACCATAAGAGCCGTTCAGCGCCGAGCCGACGTTTGCAGGCAGGCTGTCACCGATCATGCCGCCTGGCAGACCGAATGTGTCAAAGGCACCTGTGTCGAGCGCCGCGTTGATGATGCCCAGACCACCCTGGTCGAGATAGCCCGCAACAACCAGCAAATCACCGCCGGCAGAGGCCAGTGCGCCCATTTCTGCGGAATAGTCTGCCTTGCCGTCTTCATGCGCGGCTACGATGGTCACTTCGCCGCCAACGGACTTGAAATTGCTTTCAATCGCATCCGCCAGGCCCTTGCCATAGTCGTTGTTTGTATAGGTCAGAGCGATGGATTTCACGCCACGCTCCTGGAGGATCTCGGCCATTACCTGACCTTCACGCGCGTCAGACGGTGCCGTGCGGAAGAACAGATCATTGTCCTCAACCGTGCTCAGACCGGGGGATGTCGCAGAGGGCGAGATCATGACCATACCGTTCGGAATGGCGACGTTCTGCAGGATCGCGCCGGTCACGCCGGAACAGTCGCCGCCGATCAGACCATTGATGCCCTCGGCGATCAGACGTTCGCCGTTCGATGTGGACAGGCCGTTGTCGATGCAGCCGGTGTCGGCACGGATCGGTGTAACCTTGGCCGCATCGAGCAGTTTCCCGCTCTCTGTCACTTCGCTCATGGCCAGTTCAGCGCCGGCGGCCATCGGGCCGGTCAGGGATTCAATCGGGCCGGTGAAGCCGATCAGAATGCCCAGTTTAACTTCCTTTGCGTGACCACCCGCCAGTGCGGTGGTCGCCATAAGTGCTGCAGCCGTTGTGGCCATAAGCATCTTTTTCATGTGGTGTCTCCCATGTTGGAACTTTGCGTTCGACGCGCAGCGTAAGGCCCGAATGCCAAAAAGAAAAGCGATTTTGGCCCCAGGAAGCTGCGGTCCGGAACATGTGATCCGGCGGACGGTGGCAATGTCATTCGGGGTTCCTATATTTTCGGTATCCGCGTCAGAAAAAAGGAAAAAAGCATGCTGAAACCCCGGTTAAAGACTTTTTTCCTGTACGCAGTGCTCGTTGCGATGACCCCCGGGATTACCGGATTTTCCAAAGGTCCGGGCGCAGCATGGGCACAGGACGCGCCGGTACTCGCCCCGGTGGTGTCAGAGCTGGATGAACCATGGGCCCTGGGTCTGCTGCCCGATGGCAGCTTTCTGGTCACGGAAAAGGACGGGCGGCTGCTCTATTTCAACGGCGGCGGTGCGCCGCAGGTCGTCCGGGGTACACCGCGCGTGAATGACGGCGGGCAGGGGGGGCTGCTGGACATCACCATCGCGCGGGATTTCGCAGCCACACGGACGCTCTGGCTCAGCTATTCCAAACCTCAGACAGGGGGCAGCGGTACAGCCCTGGCGGCTGCAACACTCTCTGCGGACGGGACGCGGCTTGAAGATCTGCGTGATCTCTTTGTGATGGCGCCCGGATCATCAGGCGGGCGGCATTTCGGCAGCCGCGTGGTCGAGGCGGCGGATGGCACCCTGTACCTGACCATCGGTGACCGGGGTGACAGGCCCTCTGCCCAGGACCGCAGCACTCACAATGGCAGCGTTATCCGCGTGAACCGCGACGGCTCTGTTCCGGCGGACAATCCGTTCGTAAACACACCGGGTGTTCAGCCTGAAATCTGGTCGTTCGGTCACCGCAACCCGCAGGGTGCAGGCCTTGATGCCCGGGGCAACCTCTGGACAGCAGAGCACGGTGCGCGGGGCGGTGACGAGGTCAATTTTGTGCGCAAGGGTGCCAATTTTGGCTGGCCGGTGATCTCATACGGGCGGCACTATTCCGGCGGCAGGATCGGCGAAGGCACCGAAAAAGCCGGGATGGAGCAGCCCGCGTTTTACTGGGACCCCTCCATCGCGCCATCAGGTCTGCTGGTCTATTCGGGCGACATGTTTCCGGCCTGGCGCGGCGATATCTTTGTCGGATCGCTCAAGTTCGACTACATCTCGCGGCTGGAAGTCTCCGGCCAGACCGCCCGCGAGGTTGCGAAAATCGAAAACAGCGCGACAGAGAGGGTCCGCGATATCGTCCAGGCCCCTGACGGCAGCATCTGGTTTATTTCGGTTGGGAATGGTGCGGTGTACCGGATCGCTGCGCCGTAAAGCTGACCTGGAGGGATTTGTGCTATCGCGCGTGGACTGGCATCAACGTCAGAGCTGAGCTCTGCCTCTTGCATCAACGGGTCGCAGCGAAGGTCTGCCACGCCTTGCCTGGCGGTCTATTGCTGAGGCTCAAAGTCTTTGCTGGCAAGCAAAGCGGCAGCGGCCACCATCAGTCCGCCACATACCTTGTTGATCAGACCAAAGGAATGGCGCTTGAGTGCTGAGGCCGCCCGGACACCCAGCCATCCCCAGATCAGGAGTATCGCTCCGTCAACGATGAGATAGGTCACACCCAGGATCAGTAACTGCGGCAAAACCGGCAACGCAGGATCGATAAATTGGGGGAAAAGCGCACCAAAGAATACAACGGCAAAGGGATTGGCCATGGATGTGACGAAGCCCTGCCGAAACAATCGAAACGACTGGCCAGATGTATTGGCCTCAATGTCAGCCGATTGATCTTTCGACAACATCAGCTGAATGCCTATCCACACAAGATACGCGACGCCGAGCCACTTGATCCAGGTGAAAGCACTGGCTGAGGTAGCAATGATCGCAGCCAGACCGAACGCGGCCCCCGTCATTTGCAGACTGTTTGCGGTTAAGTCTCCGACAATAGTACAGGCGCTGCGCCGCAGGCCATGTTTGGCGCTGTTCGAGATAATGAGCAGCTGGCTCGTGTCAGGCGGCGTTGCGAAGAATACCGCAACTGCCGCGAGATAGACGAGGTAAGTTTCCAAGGCCATGCGCGTAATCCTCTGGGTTTCAGTTAAATGCCACGGTCTGTCCTGAAGGTCAGCCAAATAGCAAAACGCAGTCGTTCAGTTCCCCAAACCGGACGACAGCAAAGTCCGCACCGCGGTCAATCAATCAAAATCTGAAACACCCTGCCGGGCGGTTCAGATCGACAACCGCGCCGCATGGCTGCCACGCTCGCGGTAGGGCGTTGTATCGTAGTGCGCCCGGTAGCATTTGGAGAAATGCGACGGCGAGGCGAAGCCACAGGCCAGGGCCACATTGATCACGCTCATGTCGGTCTGCATCAGCAGGTTGCGCGCTTTCTGCAGGCGCAGTTCCATGTAGTAGCGTTTGGGGCTGCGGTTGAGGTAGCGGCGAAAGAGCCGTTCCAGCTGGCGCGTACTCATGCCCACATCTTTGGCCAGGATCGACGGGCTGATCGGCTCTTCGATATTGGCTTCCATCATCTGGATCACCGAGGACAGTTTCGGGTGGCGGACACCGATCCGCGTGGGCACCGACAGGCGCTGGGTGTCCTGGTCGGTGCGGATCGAGGAATAGATCATCTGATCGGCCACCAGATTGGCCAGCTCCTCGCCGTGTTTGTCGGCGATCAGCTTGAGCATCAGGTCAATGGACGAGGTGCCGCCCGCCGTCGTCAGACGATTGCCGTCCACCACAAAGACAGATTTGGTCAGCGTGACGTCCTCGAAATCCTCGGCAAAACTGTCCTGGTTCTCCCAGTGAATGGTCGCCTTTTTCCCGTCCAGCAGACCGGCCCGTGCCATCGTATGCCCGGCGGTGCAGAGCCCGCCGACGACAGGGCCCTTGCGGGCCTCGCGGCGCAGCCAGGCCAGCAGGCGTTTCGATGTGGCGCCCTGGATATTTACCCCGCCGCAGAGCATGATCACATCATCGCGTGACAGATCCCTGAGATCATCATCGACCTGAAACCCGATGCCAGCGCAGCTGTTTACGGGCTCACCACCTTCGCCCAGTGTCGTCCATTCATAAAGCGTCCGGCCCGACATGCGGTTGGCAATGCGCAGTGATTCCACTGCCGAGGCAAAGGACAGCATCGTAAAGTCATGCAAAAGAACAAAGACAAAGCGCTGAGGTCGCTCAGCCGGAGCATCAATACGTGTCGCGGGTTGCTGTGCGGACATTGCTGCCTCTTGATACCGTTCATTCCCTCACCGGGGCGCCGGCGGCCACAGTGTCCGGCCACCTTGGTCACGAGCCGAAAGCGACGTCAAGAGGGCGAATTTGTGATATGGTCACTCCGGAAAGGCTTTTGTATAGAGAGCGCTGAGATGGTAGCGCTCGCACTGCGGGCCGGAAAGCGGAGTACCGACAATGAGTGAATGGAGCAAATCAAGCTGGCGTGCAAAACCGCGGATCCAGATGCCGGATTATCCGGATCAGGAGGCGCTGAAAGCCGTCGAGGAACAGCTGTCCCGGTTTCCGCTTCTGGTCTTTGCCGGTGAGGCGCGGCGCCTGAAAAAGCACCTTGGTGCGGCGGGCCGTGGCGAGGCATTTCTGCTGCAGGGCGGGGATTGCGCGGAGAGTTTTGAGCAATTCAGCTCAGACGCGATCCGCGACACTTTCAAAGTGATGCTGCAAATGGCGATCGTTCTGACACATGGTGCCAAGGTGCCGGTGGTCAAAGTGGGCCGTATGGCCGGTCAGTTTGCCAAACCGCGGTCAGCACCGACTGAAACCGTCGATGGCGTGGAACTGCCCAGCTACCGTGGTGACATCATCAACGAGCTGGACTTCACATCAAACGCCCGGATCCCCGATCCGTCGAAGATGATGCGCGCCTATACCCAGGCCGCCGCGACGCTGAACCTGCTGCGCGCCTTTTCAACGGGTGGCTATGCGGATGTGCATCAGGTGCATGCCTGGACGCTGGGCTTTACCGAAAGCGAAAAGGCAGAGCGCTACAGGGAGATCGCCACGCGCATCTCTGACACGCTGGACTTCATGTCTGCTGCCGGGGTGAACGCGGATACAGCGCATACGCTGCAGACGGTTGAGTTCTACACCAGCCACGAATCTCTGCTGCTGGAGTATGAAGAGGCCCTGACCCGCGTGGACAGCACCACCGGCAAATGGCTGGCAGGGTCCGGTCACATGATCTGGATCGGCGATCGCACGCGTCAGCCTGATGGCGCGCATGTTGAGTTTGCCAGCGGTGTGCAGAACCCCATCGGGCTCAAAGCCGGTCCGACAATGACGTCTGAGGACCTGAAGGTTCTGATGGCCAAACTGAACCCCGACAACGAAGAGGGGCGTCTGACGCTCATCGCACGTTTCGGTGCAGGCTCTGTCGGCGAGCATCTGCCGCGGCTGATCAAAACCGTGCGCGAAGAGGGCGCCAACGTGACCTGGGTCTGCGATCCGATGCACGGCAACACGATCAAATCCTCGTCGGGTTACAAGACGCGGCCGTTTGAATCCGTTCTGCGTGAGGTGCGTGAATTCTTTGGCGTGCATAGCGCAGAGGGCACTGTGCCCGGTGGCGTGCATTTCGAGATGACCGGGCAGGACGTAACCGAGTGCACCGGTGGTGTACGGGCCGTCAGCGACGAAGACCTGTCAGATCGCTACCATACCGCATGTGACCCGCGCCTGAACGCAAGCCAGTCGCTGGAACTGGCGTTCCTCGTGGCCGAGGAGCTTTCGGACCGCCGCGCGGCGCACAAGGACAAAATCGCAGGCTGATCTCCGGATGCCCGGATCTGCGACAACCAAAAAAGCCCTCGCAGTTTCTGCGGGGGCTTTTTTCATCCTGCGCCGGACAAAACAAAACCGCCTGCACGTTCTGTGCAGGCGGCGTTCCTGATCAAAGGAAACTGCGTGCGGTGTCAGTCGTCTGACTTCACCAGCCGGAGATAGGGCGCGTCCTTGCGCGGAGTTTCAGATTTGAAGCTGGCGCGCGGTTCGGCAAAACCAGCGGGCTCCCGCGGCCGTTCCGGGGCTGTTGGAAGCACGGGTACAGATTTCGGTTTTGTCTGATCTGCCTCCACCGGAGTGGGGCGGATAACGGCTGTTGCCGTCTCGCTGATGATCGGACGCAGCGAGTTACGCACCACATCAAAACGGCGCGGGCTGCGGCCCTTGTCACCGACAGCGATCAGAACACCCAGAAGGCGGCTGACATCACCCAGATCACTCTTGAGCGGCAGCAGCAGCATCCGTGCGTCCAGCGCTGGCATGCCTGCTGCTTCTTCGGCATGCAGGTGCAGCGTGCAGGCCGCAGGTGTCTCAAAGACCTCTTCCAGCGTGTCGCTGACCTGGCGGCGTGATCCGGGTGTGATGAAAGACGTCAGCGGCATACCGCGCACTTCCATTCCCATCAGGTCGCTCAGGTGGCTGCCGGCGATACGCAGGCGCGCAATACCCGGTGCAATCCGCTCGACAATAAAGGAATACTCGAGCGCCTGCTCGATCCCGCGCGGATCAATCTCTGCACGGTTTGGCATCAGACGCGTGCCGCGCAGTGCTTCCCAGTAGGCTTCGACCTGTGCGAGCGGCGAGAAGCCGGTATTTGATACGTGCTGTGTCATGTCCACCACATTGTGCTTGTTTTGGCCCGAATTGTCCATTGTCTGAACGCGTCCTTCCGAAGGGTAAATCCCTGCGACTATGATTTTTGCGTCTTCAGAGCGCCTCGCGGTGCGATTTGCCCTTATCCCGCCTTAATTATTGCTGAATTATTAATATCGAAAATTTTTTATAAATGGTGACCTAACTGGCTGTTTGGTTAACCTGACGCCCATTCTGCGGTTAACAGCCGGGGTTGCACCCTGCCTTTGTTTCACAATAAGGCTGGGGCCGTGGCCGCATCTGCACCAAGGAGCACGCTATGATCCGTTCAATGACAGGGTTTGCCTCTGCGACCGGCAGCCTGGCACCGCATTCCTGGACCTGGGAGCTGCGCAGTGTGAACGGGAAGGGCCAGGATCTGCGTCTGCGCATCCCGGAATGGATCGACGGGCTTGAGGCGGCATTGCGCAAAAAGCTGGCGGCCTCCTCGACGCGGGGGAATGTCACGCTGGCATTGCGGATCAGCCGCGAAGAGACCGGCGGCGGTTTGCAGATCAACACCGAACAGCTCGACGCCATGCTTGCGGCCCTTGCAGAAATCGAGGCGCGCGCAATGGATGCAGGTGTTTCGCTGGCCCCGTCACGGGCATCCGATCTGCTGGGACAGCGCGGCGTTCTTGAGCAGACCAGCACAACGGATGACACAGCCGCCCTGTCTGATGCCCTGACGGGCGAGGTGGGCAGTCTGATCTCTGCCTGGAACGACATGCGCGCCGGCGAAGGAACAGTACTGCAGAAGATCCTTTCCGATCAGCTCGACCAGGTGGCCCGCCTCACGCAGGAGGCCGCCGCGCTGGCCTCTGCGCGCACCCGGGACATGACTGTGGCTCTGCGCCGCAATCTGGACAGGGTCATGGAAAACACTGATGCCGCAGACCCGGACCGTGTCGCGCAGGAACTGGCGATGATTGCCGTAAAAGCTGACATCACAGAAGAGATCGACCGGCTGGCAGCACATGTTACGGCTGCGCGGGATCTTATTGCACAGGGGGGTGCCGTCGGACGCCGGCTGGATTTTCTGATGCAGGAATTCAACCGCGAGGCCAACACCCTGTGCTCCAAAGCGCAGAACACCGACCTGACGCGCTGCGGTCTGGCCCTCAAGGCTTTGATCGACCAGATGCGCGAGCAGGTCCAGAATGTGGAGTAAATTATGATCCCCAGACGCGGCCTTCTGATCATTCTCAGCTCTCCCTCCGGTGCGGGCAAATCCACGCTGGCGCGACGGTTGCGCGACTGGGACCCCGAGATAGAGTTTTCTGTCTCGGCCACTACGCGGGCACCGCGCCCGGGCGAACAGGACGGCCGCGAGTACCATTTTGTCTCCGAGGCTGCCTTCAAGACCCAGGTGGCGGACGAAGGCATGCTGGAGCACGCCCATGTGTTCGGTAATTTCTACGGCTCGCCCCGCGCGCCCGTGCAGGCGGCGATCGATGCCGGACGGGATGTGCTGTTTGATATCGACTGGCAGGGCGCGCAGCAGATCACCAATTCGGTGCTGGGTGCGCATACGCTGTCGATCTTTCTGTTGCCGCCGTCCATCACAGAGCTGCGCAACCGGCTGGAAAAGCGCGGTCAGGACGACGCCGCGACTATCGCGCGCCGCATGGAAAAGAGCTGGGACGAGATCAGTCACTGGGGCAGCTACGACTATGTTCTGGTCAACGACGATCTGGACGCCACAGAAGACCGCCTGAAAACAATCATCGCCGCAACCCGTCTGCGGCGCAGCCAGCAGCCGGGACTGACAGATCATGTCCGTGCGCTGCAGTCAGAGTTTGAGGATCTGTCATGACGCTTTTTGCTCTGGGAGCCCATCAACCCGTTCTGCACGAAGACACCTGGGTGGCCCATGATGCCAATCTGATCGGTCAGGTGATCCTGGAGGAGGCCGCATCTGTCTGGTTCGGCACCACGATCCGCGCCGATCACGAGGAGATCCGTGTCGGTCGGGGTTCAAATGTTCAGGAAAACTGTGTGTTTCATGTCGACGATGGCTATCCGCTGAGCATCGGCGAGAACTGCACAATCGGCCACAAGGTTATGCTGCACGGCTGTACCATCGGAAAAAATTCACTGATCGGCATGGGCGCCACTGTGCTGAACGGCGCAAAAATCGGCGACAACTGTCTGATCGGGGCAGGGGCCCTGATCACCGAAAACAAGGTCATTCCGGATGGCAGCCTCGTCATGGGCGCACCGGGCAAAGTCGTCCGCGCGCTTGATGCGGCGGCCATTGCCGGGCTGACCGCCTCGGCACAACACTACCAGCAAAACATGCGCCGGTTCCGGGGGGAACTGCGTGCCATCGGAGACTGACATGAAAAACGAAAAAGGGTCGCTGATGCGCCCCGATGCGCTGCCTGCTTCTGCATCACGCCCGGTTGTCACACCACTGAGCCCTTCTGTGGTCTATGCCTCGGACACGCCGGACATGCTGGATCAGCAGTACGAGGGCGGTCTGCAGGGCTACACCTATTCGCGCGAGGGTCACCCGAATGCTGATGTGGTCGCGAAACGTCTCGACCGGATGGAGAATGCACCAAACCCCGGTGTTGTCACCTCCTCTGGCATGGCGGCGGTCTCTGCGGTTCTGCTGGGTCTGACACAGGCAGGCGATCATGTGATCGGCGGTAACCAGCTTTATGGACGCTCGCTGCGCATAATGTCAGAGGACCTGCCGCGTCTGGGCGTCACGACATCTATGGTGGATCCAGGTGATATTGCAGCCATGCGAGCCGCCCTGCGCCCCGAAACACGGATGATCCTGGTCGAGGTCGTCTCGAACCCAACCCTGCGGGTGGCCGACATCCGCGCGCTGGCGGCTCTGGCTCAGGAAACGGGTGTACTGCTGGTGGTCGACAACACCTTTACGACCCCCCGCGCGTTCCGGCCTTTTGACCATGGCGCAGATATCGTGCTCCATTCGGTCACCAAACTGCTGGCTGGGCATTCTGACGTGATGCTTGGCTATGTCACGGCGAAAGATCCCGGCCTGAATGACCGGCTGCGCGTTTTCACCGTTACGGCAGGTATGTCGCCCAGCCCCTTTGACTGCTGGCTGGCGGAACGGGGCATGTTGTCTTTTGAGCTGCGATACGACCGCGCCGAAGCGACAGCGGCGGTCCTTGCCGATCATCTTGCGGGTCTGACAGGCGTGACACGGGTTCTTTATCCCGGACGGGCGGATCACCCGGACCGGGCTTTGCTGGATGACCTGCTGGGCGGACGTTTCTGCAATATGGTCAGTTTCGAGATCAGCGGGGGACGTGCTGAGGCGAACGCGCTGACCCGCGCCGCAGACGGGTTGTCCTTTGCGCCGACGCTGGGCGATGTGGGCACGACGATATCGCATCCGGCATCCTCCTCGCACCGGGCGCTGACAGCCGGCCGCAGGGCGGAGCTGGGCATGTCCGAAGGGTTTTTCCGGATTTCCGTCGGGCTTGAGGACCCGGAAACGCTCTGTGCTGTCTTTGAAAACGCGGTTGCCGCCGCGCATTCCGGCTGAGGGAGCGGGCAGGCAGATGAACGACGCGGCGCGCCAGAGCCTCGATGTCATTCCCATGCCTGCGCTGGCAATCGACGGTTCACAGCGCATTGTCGCGGCCAATGACGCCGCGCGCAGCCTGGTGGGCAAGGGGATCGAAGACCGCAACTTTATCACCATGCTGCGCCAGCCCGCGCTGATCGACGCGGTCGAGGGCACGCTGTCCGACAGCCAGCCGCGCGTCGCCACCTGGCTGTCCAACGACGGCGTTCGGGACATGACCTTTGAGGTGACCGCGCGGGTCAACACGCACCTGCGTCTGATTGTGCTGTGTTTCCGGGACATCACCCATCTGGAACAGGCCGGTCAGATGCGCCGGGATTTCGTGGCCAACGTCAGCCATGAGCTGCGCACACCGCTGACTGCGCTGATGGGGTTTATCGAGACCCTGCGCGGACCTGCGCGCAATGACGAAGCCGCCCGTGACAGGTTTCTCGACATCATGGAGGGCGAGGCAGGGCGGATGAACCGTCTGGTCGGCGATCTGCTGTCACTCAGCCGGGTAGAGGACGAGGAACGCGTCAAACCGCGCGACCAGGTCAACCTGAATGACCTGATGAGCAGTGTTCTGCGCACCCTGACGCCAATGGCACAGGAGGCGGGTGCAGCACTCAGGGCCGATCTGCCGGAACCGGCAGTAGTGCTGACAGGCGATCCCGATCAGCTGATGCAGGTGTTTACCAACCTGATTGAGAACGCGATCAAATATGGCAGTTCGGGCGGGCTGATTTCGGTGCATATCCGGCCACCAGAGCGCGACCCGTCACTGCGTGCCATGGGCGTCAGGGTCGATGTGACTGACCGCGGGCCTGGCATAGACGCGATACACCTGCCACGGCTGACAGAGCGTTTTTACAGGGCGGACAGTCACCGCAGCCGCGCGCTCGGTGGCACGGGCCTGGGCCTGGCAATTGTAAAGCATATCATCAACCGGCACAGGGGACGGCTGCGCGTCGAAAGCGTGCCGGGGCAGGGGTCGCAGTTCACCGTGATTCTCCCCCTCAACCCGGATCCCACACAGGGCTGACCCTGCGGAAACCGCCTGTTTTCTCGCTATTGGTGTAAGGAATCGATGAATTTCCTGTCGCCACCGGGCTTGTCATAAAACTGTTACGCAACTGTCACAAAAGCATTGCTCAGGGCGCTTACCTCCCTCTCACAGGGTCGCCAATGGGGGTGATCGTATTCGCGAAACCATGACAGGAGACACTATGTCATTCGTCAAACTGACAACTTCCGCGCTGGCACTTGCTGCGCTGTCCGCAACCACCGCCGCTGCCCGCGACCAGGTACAGGTTGCAGGCTCTTCGACAGTGCTGCCCTATGCCTCGATCGTGGCCGAAGCTTTTGGTGAGAACTTTGACTTCCCGACACCGGTTGTTGAATCCGGCGGCTCCTCTGCGGGCCTCAAGCGGTTCTGCCAGGGTGTTGGAACAGAGCACACAGATATCGCCAACGCGTCCCGCGCCATCCGTGAAAAAGAGATCAAAGCCTGTGCCGACAACGGCGTAACCGACATTATCGAAGTGCGCATCGGCTATGATGGCATCGTTTTTGCCAGCCAGATTGATGGCCCGGCCTACACTGCCTTCAGCCAGGCCGACATCTTTAACGCTCTGGCACCAAAGGTGATGGTCGATGGTGCGCTCGTCGACAACCCGCACACAAAGTGGTCTGACTTTAACAGCGATCTGCCGGACGCAGAGATCCTGGCCTTTATTCCGGGCACCAAGCACGGCACGCGCGAAGTCTTTGAAGAAAAGGTGATGGTCGCAGGCTGCGAGGCCACCGGCGCACATGACGCCATGATCGCGGCTGGCATGTCCGAAGATGACGCGGAGGATGCGTGCCTCGAGGTGCGCACTGATGGCCGCTCCGTTGATATCGACGGTGATTACACAGAAACACTCGCCTCAATCGACGCCAACACAAACGCCATCGGTGTCTTTGGCCTGGCGTTCTATGAGAACAATACCGACAGCCTCAAAGTGGCGACAATGGCCGGTATCGAGCCGACCACAGAAAGCATCGCGGCCGGCGAATATCCGGTTTCCCGTCCACTGTTCTTCTACATCAAAAAGGCGCACATCGGCGTCATCCCTGGCCTGAAAGAATTTGCTGAATTCTTTGTGGCCGATGAGATCGCAGGCCCGGACGGCCCGCTGGCACAATACGGCCTCGTGTCCGACCCCGAGCTTGCCGCCACACAGGAAGCCGTGTTCGACGAGCAGGTCATGGGCGGCGGCAGCTGATCCGGTTTCTGCAAACCACATGACAAACGCAGCGGGCGGTATAGACCACCGCCCGCTGCAATCGACGAGGGGCCCTGAACGGTCCCATTCAGCTTTCCCGGGGGATGCATGCCTTTACTCTGGCTTTCCGTTCTGATCGTTGCGCTGTCGGCTGCGGGTTTTATACTGGCGCGCCAGCGTGCCCTGGCAAGCGCCGGTGGAGACACCCGGCAGCTGCATTCGCTGCCCGTGTACTATGGCTCCAACGCCTTTATGAAATCCGTCTTTCCCGCCTTTGGGCTGATGTTCCTGTGGCTGCTGGCCCAGCCTCTGGTGCTGGACAACCGGGTCGCCGGAATGATCCCGGAAACTGAGATCTCCGAAGGCTCGAACATGGGCCTTGTGATGTCAGAGGTGCGCCGCACTGCCGACGGGCTGGAACGCGCTGTTGCCTCCGGTGCGATGGACGAAGGCATTGCGACAGATGGCAATGCGGATACCGCCGCGATCACAAAGCAGCTGAAAGATGCCGGGCAGGTGGTCACCGCTGATATCTCCCGCCCGGTTCTGAATGCAGCCCAGGCCTACCGTGGCATGAGCGCTGTATCCAACATCGCGATGAGCATCGTTGTTTTTCTTGTGGCGGTCGCCGGTGCCGCCTGGGGTGTGATGGAAAGCGGGCGGGATTTCCGCGCGCGCAACGTGGTTGAACAGGGCATTCTGGCCATTCTGATCGCCGCTGCCTCGGTCGCCATTCTGACAACTATCGGGATCATCCTGTCGCTCATTTTCAACACTGTTGAGTTCTTCCGGCTGTATCCGGCAGCAGATTTTTTCACCCTGCTGGAATGGGCGCCGAGCTTTTCCGGACGGGGCGGCGCTTCCAGCCTGGGGATCCTGCCGCTGCTCTGGGGCACGATCTACATCTCAATCGTGGCACTTCTGGTTGCCGTGCCCATCGGTCTTTTCTCGGCCGTTTATCTGTCCGAATACGCCAGCCCGCGCGTACGCGGTATTGCCAAACCGCTTCTGGAAATCCTCGCCGGGATCCCGACCATCGTCTACGGCCTATTTGCCCTGCTGACCATCGGCCCCATGCTCATGAGTGTTTTTGGCAGTGACGGCGCTGGCTGGATGGGTGGCGGGCGATCGGTGATGACTGCGGGTATCGCGATGGGCATCATGCTGATCCCCTTTGTCAGTTCACTTTCCGACGATATCATCAACGCGGTACCACAATCCCTGCGGGACGGCTCATACGGGCTGGGTGCGACGCGCTCGGAAACCATCCGCCAGGTCGTTCTGCCTGCCGCTCTGCCGGGCATCGTGGGGGCCATCCTGCTGGCCGCCAGCCGGGCCATTGGCGAGACGATGATCGTGGTACTGGGGGCAGGGGCGGCCGCCCGGCTGTCGCTCAACCCCTTTGAGGCGATGACAACCGTGACAGCGAAAATCGTCTCACAGCTGACGGGTGACAGTGATTTTGCCTCACCCGAGGCGCTTGTGGCCTTTGCCCTGGGGATCACACTCTTTGTGCTCACCCTCTGCCTGAACATCTTTGCTCTGTACATCGTACGCAAATACAGGGAGCAGTACGAATGACCGACGCCAGCCTTCCCGCAAACCCAGCTGCACCGGAAACCAGAAAATCGGTTTCCCTAGTGGCTCCGGACGCCCGCACACAGAAACGCAAAGCCGCGGAAGCCCGGTTCCGGATGTATGGTATCGCCGGGATCGCGACCGGCATCTTCTTTCTGGTTGTCCTGCTGAGCACCATCGTGGCCAGTGGCACCGGTGCGTTTCAGCAGACCTTTATCAATGTGTCTGTCTACCTTGACCCGGCAAAGCTGGACAAAAAAGGCAACCGCGACCCCGAGGACATTAAAAAGGTTTCGACCTTTGGCTACACGCCGCTGATCCAGCAGGCCCTGTTCGACGTCGTCGAGACGAACAACCTGGAAACGCCGCTCGCCAAACGCGGGGATATGAAGGCGCTGATCTCGGCTTCTGCAGCGGCACAGCTCCGCGATGTTGTGCTGGAAAACCCCGGGTTGATCGGCGAAACGGTGGATTTCCGGATCCTGGCGTCCAGCCGTGTCGACGGATATCTCAAAGACCGGGTCAAACGCGAAGATGTCGTGCGCGACAAGAACATCGACGCAGAACACCTTGATCTTATTGATCTCCTAGTCCCGCTGGGCATCGTTGAAAAGACCTTTAACATGGACTTTGTCACCGGTGCCGATGCCTCTGAAAGCAGGCCCGAGGCCGCAGGGATCGGTGTGGCGATGGCCGGGTCATTCTTTATGATGCTGGTGGTTCTTGTGCTGTCCCTGCCCATTGGTGTAGCAGCCTCGATCTATCTTGAGGAGTTCGCCCCCAAGAACCGCTGGACGGACCTGATCGAGGTCAATATCGCAAATCTGGCGGCGGTGCCCTCCATCGTCTTTGGTATTCTGGGTCTGGCTGTGTTCATCCAGTTCATGCATCTGCCACAGTCTGCGCCGCTTGTGGGCGGTCTGGTGCTGACGCTGATGACTTTGCCCACGATCATCATTTCGACCCGTGCTTCGCTCAAGGCTGTGCCGCCGTCGATCCGCGATGCCGCCCTTGGGGTCGGGGCCTCAAAAATGCAGGCGGTGTTCCACCATGTGCTGCCCCTGGCCGCACCCGGCATTCTGACCGGCACCATCATTGGTCTGGCCCAGGCGCTGGGGGAAACAGCGCCGCTGCTGCTGATCGGCATGGTGGGCTTTATCGCATCCAACGCGCCCGATGGTATCGCCAGCGGTCTGCTGGACCCGAACTCGGCGATGCCCGCGCAGATTTACGAATGGGCCAAACGCGCCGACCCGGCCTTTTATGAACGCGCCTGGGGCGGGATTATCATCCTGCTCGTATTCCTGATAACCATGAACACCATTGCCGTCATCCTGCGCCGCCGTTTTGAGCGCCGCTGGTAAGACAGGAGCCCGACAATGAACGATATGAGAATACTGGAGAGAACTGTGGACACCAACGAGGTCAAAATCGTCGCAAAGGGCGTCCAGGTCTTTTACGGCGACAACCACGCAATCAAGGATGTGGATGTAGATATTCAGGACCGCACAGTGACCGCCTTTATCGGGCCCTCAGGCTGCGGCAAGTCCACTTTTCTGCGCTGCCTGAACCGGATGAACGACACCATTGATGTGGCCCGTGTCGAGGGGGATATCCGCATTGACGGCGAAGACATCTATGACAAGCGCGTCGACCCTGTTCAGCTGCGCGCCAAGGTCGGTATGGTGTTTCAGAAGCCAAACCCTTTTCCCAAATCCATCTATGACAATGTGGCTTACGGCCCCCGCATTCACGGTCTGGCCCGCAGCAAGGCCGATCTGGACAACATCGTCGAGGAAGCCCTGAGGCGCGCGGCGATCTGGGATGAGGTCAAGGACCGTCTCAGCGCGCCGGGCACGGGTCTTTCCGGCGGGCAACAGCAGCGTCTGTGCATTGCGCGCGCAGTGGCGACGGAGCCAGAGGTTCTGCTGATGGACGAGCCGTGCTCGGCTCTCGACCCGATTGCAACCGCCCAGGTCGAGGAGCTGATCGACGAACTGCGCCAGAACTATTCTGTGGTCATTGTGACCCATTCGATGCAGCAGGCCGCCCGTGTCAGTCAGCGCACTGCGTTCTTTCACCTGGGCAATCTTGTGGAATACGGCGAAACGAGCCAGATTTTTACCAACCCGCAGGACACCCGCACGGAAAGCTACATCACAGGCCGGATCGGATAAAATTATGCAGGACCAACACATTGCTTCGGTCTTTGACCGCGATCTCGAAGCCATCCAGGCACAGATCATGAAAATGGGCGGGCTTGTCGAAGCCGCCATCCGGGAAAGCGCACAGTCTCTGGACACGCGCGATGAAGAGCTCGCCGAAAAGGTGCGCAAAGCCGACCGTACCATTGATGAGCTTGAAGAAGTGATCAACGGTGAGGCCGCGCGGGTGATCGCGCTGCGTGCGCCGATCGCCAGTGACCTGCGGCTGATCCTGAGTGTGATCAAGATCAGCGCCAATCTGGAGCGCATCGGTGACTATGCCAAGAACATGGCCAAACGCACCGGCGTCCTGGCCCAGATGGCGCCCGTCGATGACAGCACGGGGGCGCTGCGCCGCATGGCGCGTGAGGTGGAGAAGATGCTCAAGGATGCGCTGGACGCCTATGTGCAGCGTGACGCAGAGCTGGCCACCAGCGTAATCCTGCAGGACCGCGACGTGGACCAGATGTATAACGCGCTGTTCCGGGAGCTTCTGACCTTTATGATGGAAGACCCGCGTAACATCACCGCCTGCATGCACCTGCATTTCATTGCCAAAAACGTCGAGCGTATGGGCGATCATGTGACCTCTATCGCCGAACAGGTTGTCTATCTGGTCACCGGTGAGCACCCCGAAGACGCGCGCCCCAAGGCCGATAAGACGTCCGTCACAGTAGAAGGATAATCTCCATGTCTGCCGATCAGCCACGGGTTCTGGTTGTTGAAGATGAGCCGGCACAGCGTGAGGTTCTGGCCTATAACCTGGAGGCCGAAGGCTTTGCCGTCACCAGGGCCGAGGACGGTGAAGAAGCACTGATGCTCATTGACGAGCATGCGCCGGATGTCATCGTTCTGGACTGGATGATGCCAAATCTGTCCGGCATCGAAGTGTGCCGCCGCCTGAAAATCCGCACCGAAACACGCAGAATTCCCGTCATCATGCTCTCTGCCCGTTCAGAAGAAGTAGACCGCGTGAGAGGTCTGGAAACCGGCGCGGATGACTACGTGATCAAGCCCTATTCCGTGCTGGAACTGATGGCGCGTGTACGCAGCCAGCTGCGCCGGGTGCGCCCGGCCGCGACGGGCGAGCGGCTTGAGTATGAGGATATTGTTCTGGACGCAACGAGCCATCGGGTGAACCGGGCAGATCAGGAGCTGCGACTGGGGCCCACAGAGTTTCGGCTGTTGTCGACGTTCATGGAGAAACCCGGACGGGTTTTTTCGCGCGAGCAGCTTCTGGACAGGGTCTGGGGCAGGGACATTTATGTAGACACGCGTACGGTCGATGTGCACATCGGCCGCCTGCGCAAGGCACTGACACAGCATGGCGGATCAGATCCGCTGCGCACGGTACGCGGTGCCGGCTACTCGCTTGGCTGATCAGGCCGCCGGGCGCAGCCCCAGAATAGCGCGGGCCTGAGCGGGCGTTGCAACAGGCCGCTCGTACTTCTCGCACAGATCAGCAGCCCTTTTGATGAGTGCCGCATTTGACGGCGCCAGAGTATCCCGGTCCAGACGGACGTTGTCCTCCAGCCCCGCGCGTGTATGTCCGCCGGCGGCAATGGCCCATTCGTTGACCTCGATCTGGGCGGGTCCGATCCCGGCAGCACACCAGGCCGCGTCCGGTGCGCGGTTGCGGATCGTCTGCACATAGAAATCAAAGACTTCCCTGTCCGCCGGCATGGCGTTTTTGACACCCATAACGAACTGAACATAAAGACGCCCGAACAGCATGCCCTGTTTGTGCATGCGGATGGCGTGCAGGACGTGGCTGAGATCAAAAGCCTCGATCTCCGGGACAACCTCGTGTGTCTGCATTTCCGATGACAGCCAGGCCACGAGATCAGGCGGGTTCTCATAAACCCGCGAGGGGAAATTGTTTGATCCCACCGAAAGCGACGCCATGTCAGGACGCAGGGGCAACATGCCGCCGCGCTCGCGACCGGCACCGGACCGGCCACCGGTGGAAAACTGAATGATCATGCCCGGACAGTGTTTTTCGACGCCTTCTTTCAGCGCGGCAAACTTCCCGGGGTCGGAGGAGGGCGTTTCATCAGCGTTACGGACATGGGCATGACAGATCGAAGCGCCGGCCTCAAACGCCTCATGCGTGCTTTCAACCTGTTCAGAGATGGTCACCGGAACAGCCGGGTTCGCAGCCTTGGTGGGCACACTGCCGGTGATCGCAACACACAGAATACAGGGGTCAGACATACCTCTTCCTTTCGTGCCTTTGCGCCACACAGTCGGACGCTTCCGAAGCATTCCCGCAGGATACAGGCAAACAGGCGCGTCGGCCTGGCGCTCAGCTTACCTGCGGCCTACCGGGCTGTGCAACCCTCGCCAATCGGTCGGCAAGGTACGATCACACAACAATCCGCCCGGTGTTGCAGGATCATTTCCATTGCGGTGGCAATCAGGGCAGGGGGCAAAAAAACAGTTGAAACCTGAAACTTTCCGGCGTTTAAGCCCCATAAACATGTAGCGCCTAAAGTGCGCGGATTATCCAGTGAATGAAGAGAAAGTTATGAGCAGCGCCAACCTCGCACCTATTCCGGAACTTTACGTCTCCTACGATTCCGCCCAGAAACTGAAAACTGAAGCAGGGGATCTGGTCAGCCACGACCTGACACCACGTCAGATCTGTGACCTGGAGCTTTTGATGAACGGCGGTTTCAACCCGCTGCGCGGGTTCCTGTCAGAGGCAGATTACAACAGCGTCGTCGACACCATGCGCCTGACAGATGGCGCGCTCTGGCCGATGCCCATCACACTGGATGTCAGCGAGGATTTCGCCGCTGGTCTGGAAATCGGACAGGACATTGCTCTGCGTGATCAGGAAGGTGTCATTCTCGCTACCATGACGGTCACAGACCGCTGGTCACCGGACAAATCGCACGAAGCTGAAAAGGTATTCGGTGCGGATGATGATGCACATCCCGCTGTGAACTATCTGCACAACACCGCGGGTGCCGTTTACCTCGGCGGCCCGATTACCGGTATCCAGCAACCCGTTCACTATGACTTTAAGGCGCGTCGCGACACGCCGAATGAACTGCGGGCCTATTTCCGCAAGCTTGGCTGGCGCAAGATCGTGGCGTTCCAGACACGTAACCCATTGCACCGCGCGCATCAGGAGCTGACATTCCGCGCCGCGCGCGAGGCCCAGGCGAACCTGCTCATTCACCCGGTCGTCGGTATGACCAAACCAGGTGACGTGGATCACTTCACACGGGTACGCTGCTACGAGGCGGTGCTGGACAAATACCCGGCTGCAACAACCTCGATGTCATTGCTGAACCTTGCCATGCGGATGGCCGGACCCCGCGAAGCCGTCTGGCACGGTCTGATCCGGAAAAACCACGGTTGTACACACTTTATTGTGGGTCGCGATCACGCAGGGCCCGGCAAGAATTCGGCCGGAGACGACTTTTACGGACCCTATGATGCGCAGGAAATGTTCCGCGCGCATCAGGAAGAAATGGGCATCGAAATGGTCGATTTCAAACATATGGTCTGGGTACAGGAACGTGCCCAGTACGAACCGATGGATGAAATCAAAGACAAAGACAATGTCACCATCCTGAATATCTCAGGCACCGAACTGCGGCGCCGGCTGCAGGAAGGGCTGGAAATCCCGGAGTGGTTCTCTTTCCCGGAAGTCGTAACGGAGCTCCGGCGCACACGTCCGCCGCGCAGTCAGCAGGGTTTCACGGTATTGTTCACCGGTTTTTCAGGCTCCGGCAAATCGACGATCGCGAATGCTCTGATGGTCAAGCTGATGGAAATGGGCGGGCGCCCGGTAACGCTGCTGGATGGGGATATTGTGCGCAAGAACCTCAGCTCCGAGCTGGGCTTCTCGAAAGAGCACCGTGATCTGAACATCCGTCGTATCGGATATGTCGCCTCAGAGATCACCAAGAACGGCGGCATCGCGATCTGTGCACCGATTGCGCCATATGCCACGACACGCCGTGCCGTGCGGGAAGACGTCGAACAGTTCGGTGCCTTTGTCGAGGTTCATGTCGCAACCTCGATCGAGGAATGCGAACGCCGTGACCGCAAGGGGCTCTATAAGCTTGCGCGCGAAGGCAAGATCAAAGAGTTCACAGGCATCTCGGATCCTTACGACGTGCCAGAGAACCCGGAGCTTAGTGTCGAAACAGAGAATGTTGATGTCGATAACTGCGCGCATCAGGTGCTGCTCAAACTGGAGAGCATGGGGCTGATTTCATCGATGGGCGGGTTCTGAAGCAACCAGCCGTGTAAACAAGGGTTTGTGCCGCATTCAGGCACGACCATTTTATTTACATAATACTGATTATACAAATCGATACTGTAACCACAGGGTCGCGCTGGAGGTCTTTCTGGCGCGCCTGTGGACGCCCTTCTGGACAGATGCGCTCACTCCTGTCTATGCACAGGCAACAACAGTCAGTGAGTACGCTATGACATCTGTCCTGATCCTGAACGGTCCGAACCTCAACCTGCTGGGTACCCGTCAGCCCGAAGTCTACGGCAGAACCACGCTCGACGATATTGAGGCTATGTGCAGCGACCATGGACAGGCCATTGAAATGTCTGTCGAATTTGCACAGTCCAACATCGAAGGTGAGCTGGTTAATCACATCCATGCAGCGCGCAACCGGCATGCAGGCATCATCCTGAACGCGGGTGCCTATACGCATACGTCAATCGCACTGATGGACGCCCTCGCCTCGGTTGAACTGCCTGCGATTGAGCTGCATCTCAGCAATGTGCATGCCCGCGAAGATTTCAGGCACAAATCCTACATCGCCAGGGTTGCGACGGGACTGATCTGTGGTTTCGGGGCCAAAGGATATGTGCTTGCGATGGACGCGCTGAAAGATCACCTTTCAGATTAATTACGCACGATAACCACATGTTTATAATAAAAAAAGCGGCACCAAAAAAAGCGCCGCTTTTAACATTCTGAGAGCTGCACTCAGACTCAACCTTTGACGGCTTTCGCAACTTCCGCAGCGAAGTCCTCTTTGACGACCTCAATGCCTTCGCCCACTTCCAGACGAACGAAACCTGTAATGGTCGCGCCGGCTTCTTTAGCCGCATCACCAACGGTCAGGTCTGGGTTCACCACGAACGCCTGGTTTACCAGCGTGACTTCGGACATGTATTTCTTCATCCGGCCGATGATCATTTTCTCAATGACCTGCTCGGGCTTGCCGCTTTCGCGCGCAATGTCGATCTGGACCTGCTTTTCCTTCTCGACCACTGCCGGGTCAAGATCGTCTTCGGACAGCGACGCAGGGTTCACAGCCGCAATGTGCATTGCAACCTGTTTGCCAAATGCTTCGTCACCACCGTTCAGGCCAACCAGAACGCCGATTTTCCCCATGCCCGGTGCCGCAGCATTGTGCACATAGGACACAACGGTTTCGGCATCGATTGTGGACATGCGGCGCACCGACATATTCTCGCCGATCACGGCAACCGCGTCTGTCACGGTCTGCTCAACTGTTTTGCCGTCCAGATCAGCCGCCTTGAGCGCGTCTACGTCGGACGCACCCAGAGCAACAGTCGCAATACCGGCAACCATTTTCTGGAAGTCAGCGTTCTTGCCAACGAAGTCTGTTTCCGAGTTTACCTCAACAGCGACACCGTGGCCACCGCTGACCTGAACAGCCACAAGACCTTCGGCTGCTGTACGTCCGGATTTTTTCGCCGCTTTGGCCAGACCTTTGGTGCGCAGCCAGTCGATTGCTGCTTCCATGTCACCATCGTTCTCTGTCAGCGCTTTTTTCGCGTCCATCATGCCTGCGCCGGTGCTGTCGCGCAGTTCTTTGACCATAGATGCTGTAATCGCCATCTCAGGTTCTCCTTTAAACTGATAGGTTCCGGGGCAGGTGATCCCTGCCCCGTGTGTCATGCCTGTGACAGTGCCGGGCCTCAGGCCTCGGCAGGTGTCTCGGCTGCAGCTTCTGCCGGTGCTTCCTCGGCGACGGCTTCTTCCACGGGCGCTTCTTCCATCGCACCGAGGTCAACGCCTGCGGCACCCAGCTGCGCGGACATACCGTCAAGAGCGGCGCGCGCCGCCAGATCGCAGTACAGCGAAATTGCACGGGCCGCGTCGTCGTTACCCGGGATGATATAGTCGATGCCATCGGGCGGGCAGTTTGTGTCGACGACCGCAACAACCGGAATACCCAGCTTGTTGGCTTCGGCCACGGCCAGCGCCTCTTTTTTCACGTCGATGACGAAAATCAGGTCGGGGCGACCGCCCATTTCACGAATACCGCCCAGCGATGCCTGCAGTTTGCCCTGGTCACGCTCCATGCCAAGACGCTCTTTCTTGGTCAGGCCGGCAAAGCCGTTTTCGGCCTGCTCGTCGATCCCTTTGAGGCGGTTGATCGACTGGGATACGGTCTGCCAGTTGGTCAGTGTGCCACCCAGCCAGCGGTGGTTCATGTAATATTGTGCGCATTTCTCTGCGGCATCTGCTATCGGCTGCTGAGCCTGACGCTTGGTGCCAACGAAAAGAATGCTGCCGCCTTTGGCGACGGTTTCACGGATAACATTCAGTGCCGCGTCCAGCATGGGAACGGTCTGTGTCAGGTCCATGATGTGGATGCCGTTGCGCGCGCCGTAGATGAACGGACCCATACGAGGGTTCCAGCGCTGCGTCTGGTGGCCGAAGTGAACGCCTGCTTCAAGCAGCTGGCGCATGGTGAACTCTGGAAGAGCCATGTGCGTATACCTTTCCGGTTTAATCCTCGGCGGGGGCATGACAGTTTTCTGCCAACCGGCGGACCTCTGGGGATTTCTCCCCCATCGGCCCAACCCCGCCTGCGGGTTTCAGTGCGCGTCGTATAGGCCAGCCCGGCGCGTACTGCAAGAGCTCTTTGGTAACGGCGCGCAGCCTGCTCTTGCCATGCAGCGAGCCAGCCTATTAGGATACCGGCAGCGAAGGATCCCACAGAGGATCCGACACAGAAAACCGGGAGTAATTATGAAAATTTCAATGCAGGCGGCTCTGGTGGCCGCAACGCTCGCCCTGCCCTCTGCGGCGCTGGCGCAGGTGCTGTCTCTGGCACCTGCCGACCCACAGCCAAAGGCAGGTTCCCTGCAGGCCGGACTGGCGGTGCAATATGCCTACCCCGGCGATGTCAGAACGGTCCGGGACGCCAAGCGGGCCCTTAACAACCGCACCGAACAGGGGCCGCCCCTGCGCGGTCTGTCCTATGACGACACCAGCGAGGGGGATCCGACCCTGACCGCCAAAAAGCCAATGAAAGTCGCGGCGGCTATCAGTGGATATATAAAATTCGATGCGGCAGGTACCTACACGCTGGATTTTCTGAATAACGACGGGCTGGAACTGATGATCGGTGGTCAGCTGGTCGCAGACTATGACGAAGTCCATTCCTGCGGATACGCCGGAGAACTGGAAGTCGAAGTGCCAAAGGCCGGGTACTACGCTCTTGAAGCCACATATTTCCAGCGCAAAGGGACGGCGTGCCTGATGATGGAGTGGGGTCCGGACAGCGACGGGCTGGAACAAACGCCGGACAGCGCATTTTTTCACTGACTCTGCAACGGTAAGACGACGCGGCGCTCAGTGCTTGTGCGCGCCGCGTACGGCGTGCTCGCACGCCGTCGCCAGTGCTTTGCGGTCAGGATAGGCGCGCACCTGCAGCGGGGCGTGACAGATGATCTGAACCGCTCCACCGGCGCCATGCGCCAGAATGTTCAGAAAGTGTGCACCGAAGGTCATATCACCCCACCAGGCGTAAAACCGGGCCTCCTGCCCTTTGGGCGCCATGTAGACGACGGTCACCGGCTGGACTTCGAGGTGATCGCGCAGATCATCCGCAAAGAACGCTGAAAAAAGGCTCGATTTAAACGGCAGTACCCGCTGGCCATCGCTGCTTGTGCCTTCGGGAAAGAACAACAGACGGTGCCCCGCTGCGAGCCTGTCGCGAAAAACTTCAGCCTGGCGTGCGGCCTGCGTGCGGTTTCGCTCGATAAACACGGTGCCTGTTGCACGCGCCAGCCAGCCGATACCGGGCCAGGCGGCAACCTCGGCCTTGGACACAAAGTAAATGCGCTTCACCGCGTTCAGTACAAAAATATCCAGCCAGCTGGAATGGTTTGTGACCACAGCCCCCTGCCCGTGCACCACACTGCCGGATACAGTCAGCCGGATGCCCATCAGGCGCAGCGCATTCCGGCAGACAAAGACGGTGATCCAGGGTGTTACAGGCCGCCCCGCGCCGAAAACCGGGCGCTCGGCGAGGCGCAGAACCAGCGTCAGAAAAAGCCCCCCCGTCACAAGACCCAGCAGAGGCACTCCCCGGAGCACAATCCGGACCCAGCCCGCGAGGCCGGGCGTTGGAATTTCCGGCGGCGGGGCTTTCCCGTACCAGGTGGGCGTCATGCGTCCGCACCCTGATAAAGCCTGGCCTGCCGTTCATTCATGCTTGCTGTGTCCAGGATCAGGCAGACGTCTGTTGTGTTAAAGGCATGATCAATAAAGGCCCCCTCACCCACAAAACCGCCCAACCGCAGGTAGGCTTTGATCAGAGACGGAACTTTGACCATTGCACGCCGCCGGTCCAGCGCATCCTCTTCGATCAGATCCATGCGCTGGAACGCACCCGGCTGGGCTCTGACACGCAGGTTTTCCGGCGCCAGATGCCGGTGGTGCAACAAAGACAGCGGCTCTGCCAGCTCCTCCACATCTGTGCCATGAAAGCTCGCGACACCGAACAAAACCTCAATGTCATGCGCGCGGATGTATTTCGCAAGACCGGTCCACAGATGATACATCGCCATGCCACCGCGGTAATTGGGATGCAGACAGGACCGGCCCAGCTCCAGCACGCGCCTGCCCGAGCCCAGCAACCGCGACAGATCATATTCTTCTTCGCTGTAGAACTGACCGGCGGATCTGGCCTGATCGGCGCGCATCACCCGATAGACACCAACAACCTCGTTGCGGGTATGGTCGGTCAGTACGAGATGGTCGAAAAACGGATCAAAGCGGTCCCGCTCCAGCTCTGCCGCGTGATCAACAAGATCTCCGCCGCCTCCGAGCTCCTGCACGAACACTCTGTAGCGCAGACGCTGAGCCGCCTCCAGGTCCTGCTGTGTGGTTGCAAGCCGGACTGAAAATCGGGGAGCTGCATGTCCGGTCATCGGCGCGTTAACATCCTGGGACAGAGGGTCATTGGAAATTCCATAAGGAATTCAGACCTGCTGCGCAACGTGACAGGAAAGCACGGGTTTACAAACACCGGGCGTGCGTTAACCTTTTGGAAAGGATGTTCAGCCATCAAAGACAGGGATCAGAGCAATACGGGCACTATCGATGACGATCTTTCCAACATCCCTGAAATTTACGGTGACACGGCCTCCGATGTTACTTTGCACCTGCCCGGTGCCCCAGTCAGGACAGTCGGGATGACGCACAAGCATTCCAGGCGACAAAATTGCGTTCAGATCTTCCATGGCACCTCAGTCCTACAGGAGACGACAGATGGGCAAAAATGATGTAAATTTGGCCGCCCTTATCGGCAGCCGCATCTGCCACGACCTGATATCGCCAATCGGCGCAATCAACAACGGTCTGGAACTGCTGGGCATGGCAGGCGGCGAGACAGGCCCGGAAATGGATCTGATCCAGGAAAGCGTCGGCAATGCCAGCGCGCGTATCCGGTTTTTCAGGATCGCTTTTGGCGCCGCCGGAGAACAGATGATGGGTCGTGCGGAAATCGTATCTATCCTGCGCGATCTGATGGAGGGCGCGCGGCTTAATGTCGCCTGGGGTCCGATGGACGCACAGCCCCGCGCCGAGGTTCGCATGGCATTTCTGGCGCTGCTCTGTGTGGAAGCGGCCATGCCCTATGGCGGACGCGTGGAAATCAGCGTTGAGGGCAGCAACTGGCTGTTGCATGGACGCGCAGACAAGCTCAACATAGATGCCCCGCTCTGGGATGTACTCGCCACTCAGGACGCACCGGCAGACCTGCGCCCGGCGCAGGTTCAGTTTGCGCTTCTGCCGCTGGTCGCAGCCGATGCAGGACGCAAGGTCAGCTCGGAGATCGGGAGCGAGGACATCAGGCTGCGCTTCTGAACCACAGTGGTCAGCTGCGCACCGTGCCCTGCCCTTTCACGATGTATTTAAAGCTGGTCAGCTGAGCAGCGCCAACAGGACCGCGCGCGTGCATTTTGCCCGTCGCGATGCCAATTTCCGCACCCATCCCAAACTCGCCACCGTCCGCAAACTGGGTCGAGGCGTTGTGCATCAGAATGGCCGAGTCCAGTTCGTTCAGGAACCGTGTCGCGGTGGCCTCATCCTCGGTCAGAATACAGTCCGTGTGGCTCGATCCAAACCTGCGGATGTGATCCATCGCCTCATCAACACCGCTGACTGCGCGCGCGGCAATAATCATGTCCAGGTATTCCTGCCCCCAGTCACTGTCCGCGGCAGCAACCGTGCCTTCTATGGATTGCAGCGTTTCGTCTGCACGTACCTCAACTCCCGCGTCCATCAGCGCCTGCAACAGACCACGTCCCATCGTCAGGGCGACATCCTTGTGGATCAGAAGACACTCTGCCGCACCGCATATACCCGTCCGCCGGGTCTTGGCATTCAGCACAACGCGCAGCACTTTTTCGGGGTCAGCAGCCGCATCAACATAGATGTGAACAATACCCTCAAGATGCGCAAAGACCGGCACGCGGGCTTCGCGCTGCACAAGGCCCACCAGGCCCTTGCCACCGCGCGGCACGATCACATCGATGGTGTCCGTCATGGTCAGCATTTCACTGACGGCGGCACGGTCCCGGGTCGGTACCAGCTGAATAGCATCCTCTGGCAGTCCGGCATCACGCAAGCCCCCGACCAGGCAGCTGTGCAACAAAGCGGAGGAATGAAAGCTTTCCGATCCCCCCCGCAGAATGACTGCATTCCCCGCTTTCAGACACAGCGCACCAGCGTCAGCCGTCACGTTGGGACGGCTTTCATAGATGACACCGATCACACCCAGCGGCGTACGGACGCGCTGGATATGCAGCCCGCTGGGCTGGGTCCAGTCTGCAATCACCTCGCCCACCGGGTCGTTCTGTGACGCGACAGCGCGCAGGCCCCTGGCAATTGACGCGATACGGTCTTCTGTCAGTCTGAGCCGGTCCATCATGGCATCCGTCAGACCCTTTTCACGGCCAAAGGACATATCGCGTTCGTTGGCTTCCAGAATATCGGCGGTCCGTACCATTACATGATCTGCCGCCGCTTCGAGGGCGCGGCGGCGTTGCTCTGCCGGGGCAGAGGCGAGTGTTGCGGCGGCAGTGTGCGCGCGCGCACCGATATCGGCCATCAGGGCGGGTATGTTATCCATGTCTTTCATCTTGCTCAGCCTCTTGTGGCAGTCCGGGGTCGGCGTCAGGCCGCCGTTACAGTCTGCAATGCCATATCGTCTCTGTGGATCAGTGCAGCACGGGCAGGATAGCCCAGCACGCTTTCAATTTCATGCGATTTCCGCCCGCAGATCAGCCGTGCCTCTGCCGCTGTGTATCTTGACAGCCCCTGCCCCAGAACGTGGCCGGCACTGTCTGTGATGGATACCGGATCGCCCCGCTCAAACTGGCCAATCACGCCGCTGACGCCTGCTGACAGCAGGCTTTTGCCGCTCTGAAGGGCATGAACGGCTCCGTCATCCAGCGCGAGGCTGCCGCGCGGTTTCATTGCGGCAATCCAGCCTTTGCGCGCCGCCTGCGGGTCAGTTTTGGCCGAAAACCACGTGGCTCCTGCCCCGTTTTCAAGCGTTTTCAGGGGGTTGAAAACCGATCCTTCGGTAATAGCCATTGTGCAGCCCGCGGCTGTCGCCGTCCGTGCTGCCATGATTTTGGTTTTCATGCCGCCTTTGGACAGCCCGGAGCCCGCGTCTCCGGCCATGCTTTCGATCTCAGGCGTAATCCGGTCTATGACATCGAACCGGCGGGCGTCCGGGTCCACCGACGGGTTGGCCGAATAGAAGCCATCGACATCAGATAACAGAATAAGCTGATCCGCGCCGACGGTCACCGCAATCTGGGCGGCAAGACGGTCATTGTCACCAAAGCGGATTTCATCCGTCGCCGTGGTGTCGTTTTCGTTCACGATCGGCACAACGCCCATGGACAACAGCTGCTCCAGCGTCGCGCGACTGTTCAGATAGCGCTTTCTGTCGGCGCTGTCTTCCAGTGTGACCAGCACCTGTGCTGTGGTGATACCGTGTGGGGCAAGCACCTCTTCATAGGCGCGTGCCAGTCTGATCTGTCCGACAGCCGCCGCTGCCTGAGACTGCTCCAGTGCCAGTTCTGTCCGGGGCAGGCCAAGCACGCCGCGCCCGAGCGCAATAGACCCCGAAGATACCAGCACCACCTGGCACCCCTGCCCGCGCAGCCAGGCCACATCGCTGGCCAGCGTTCCCAGCCAGTCGTGGCGCAGCAAACCTGTTTCCCGGTCGACCAGCAGCGCTGAGCCGATTTTCGCAACCAGACGACGTGCCTGCGTCAGGGATGCCACTGATCTGCCTCCTCCGCAGGACGCTTTCGAAGCCTGTCGTCGTCGATCTGCCCCCGCAACGCACGCAGTACCTCCGTCAGACCTTCGCGGGCGACGCCGGACATCATCATCACGGATCCGCCACTCGCCTTTTCCAACTCGTTACAGGACTCTGCGCGCTCTTCCTCATCCAATGCATCGATTTTGTTGAGCACTGTAATCCGTGGTTTACAGGCCAGGTCGCCACCATAAGCTTCCAGCTCACCGATGATGGTGGCGTAGTCCTCCGCGATGGTTTCCGACGTGCCGTCCACCAGATGCAAAAGCACAGCACAACGCTCTACGTGGCCCAGGAACAGATCCCCCAAGCCACGCCCTTCGGAGGCCCCTTCGATCAGACCCGGGATATCCGCCACAACAAATTCTGTATTGTCCACGCCCACAACCCCCAAATTGGGGTGCAGCGTAGTAAAGGGGTAATCCGCGATTTTGGGCCGTGCATTGGACGTGGCCGCCAGAAAGGTTGACTTGCCCGCATTGGGCAGCCCCAGAAGGCCCACATCGGCAATCAGCTTCAGCCGCAGCCAGAGTGTTCGTTCCACACCATCCTGACCGGGATTGGCCCGGCGCGGGGCCTGGTTGGTTGCGGATTTAAAATGCAGGTTGCCAAAACCGCCGTTACCACCGCGGGCAAGCTGCACACGCTGGCCCACTTCGGTCAGATCGCAGACAACAGTTTCCTGATCCTCATCCAGGATCTCTGTCCCTACGGGGACGCGCAGAACAATACCTTCACCGTCCTTGCCCGTGCGCTGGCGCCCCATGCCCGGCTGCCCGTTTTTCGCAAAGAAGTGCTGCTGGTAGCGGAAGTCTATCAGTGTATTGAGCCCTTCGACGGCCTCCGCCCAGACAGACCCGCCTGTCCCGCCGTCGCCTCCATCCGGGCCACCGTATTCGATATACTTCTCGCGGCGAAAGCTGACACAGCCACCCCCACCGGCGCCGGACCGGATATAGACTTTGCAAAGATCGAGAAACTTCATGGCTGTTTCCTAGCGTGACAGGGTCCTGGCCTCAATCACAGTTTTTTCAGGTATGTCCAGGTGGGCACGGTGGTATCCCGGGCCACACAAAAGCTTTCAGCATCCCCGAGATATTCAAATCCGCAATGCGTCAGCACACGTGCCGACGCTGGATTATCCTGAAACACACTGGCGAACATGGTCTTGTTTTTCATCGGATTGGCCCCGACAAGCGCCTGCACCGCATCGGACGCCAGCCCGGTATTCCAGTAGGGCGGCGCGACCCAGTACCCAACCTCGGACTGCTCGCGGTCCATCCGCTCCAGAGATATCAGCCCCATCAGTTCCGAGGCGCCGCCTTTTGTGCCATCCATCGCCCAGATGTCTTCTTCGCGCGCGTCAGCAAGCGCGCGATCAACAAACGCCTCTGTCATACCGGGTGGTACCGGATGCGGGATCGAGGTGGTCATGCGGGCAACCCGTTCGTCGCTCCAATAAAGCTGGATCAGCCCCATGTCAGAACGGCGCAGCGGACGCAGATCAAACCGCTCCGTCTCGATGACAGCCTGAACAGGTATTTTCTTCATTTCCATCGTCATGTTCCTCCTCCGAACAGTACGAAAAGCACCGATGCAACCGTAAGGGCAGCAAGGGTCCACATCAGATAAGGTTCCGCGCGCGTTCCCGCTACGGTGCGCGCGATGCCCTCACCAGCAAGTGTCCACATGGGATGCAAAAGCAGCTGGCAGGCGAGCAATATCGCAGCAATAGTTGCTGTTGCCTCAAGAGTGGGCGTGCCCGGGGCAACAAATGCGGTAAAACCGCCGACAATCATCGCCCAGGCTTTGGGGTTCAGCGGATGCACAATCAGTCCCGCGGCGAATCCGGGTGCGGCCCCCTGCCCTGTGTCGGTTCCCAGACGCAGGTTTGCCACCTTCCACGCAAGCCAGATGATATATGCGGCCGAGAGGTATTTGAGCATTTCGAACACCCAGGGGGCCCTGTCCGCCAGCTCCATCAGTCCGAAACCCACAGGCCAGATGACCAGCTGTTTGCCCAGTGCGACGCCAGCGACAAAAGGCAGCGCAGGCCTGAAACCAAAACGTGCACCGGTCGCCATCAGCGCCATATTCGCGGGGCCCGGAGTGCCGATCTGACTGGCGGCAAAAACCGCAAAACTCGCGACTGCGACACTCATTGAACTGCCGCCCACCGATCCGCAGGAAGCATCATATGCTGGACCTCAATCTCTGCATCTTCCAGAAGGCTGTGGTGCCACGCACGGTCCGTATCCGTGAAGCCAAGCCCGCAGAGCACCCGGCGCGAGGCCGCATTGCCGATCCGGTGCCCTGACATCAGCGGCGCCTGCGTCTGTTCAAAGTATCTGTCGATCAGTGCGCGGGCAGCCTCGCTGGCGTATCCCTGACCCCAATATGGCTCGCCCAGCCAATAGCCAAGCTCCTCATCAATCCCGCAACCGCCAATCAGCACGCCGTCCAGGGTGATGGCAAGGGCCTCATCCCGCTCACGACGCCGGGCAAAAAATGCCTGCGCGTCAGCCTCGGTGTAGGGATGCGGCACATGCGGCAACCAGCGCGCCACATTGCGATTGCCAATGAGCGCTACCAAAGCCGCCGCATCCCCTGCCTGATGGGGACGCAGCACGAGGCGTTTGGTCTGGATGCATTCTGACATCGTCTTGGCCTAACACTTGGGTGTGGCAGAAATAAAAAAAGGACCGGCGGTTCCGCCGATCCCGTGATTTTCAAACCTTGTGGGTGCGGCTTACTCTGCGGCCTCCGCCGCTGGCAGAACCGAAATAAATGTGCGGTTTTTCAGACCTTTGTGAAAGGTCACTGCGCCATCAACGGTTGCAAAGATTGTATGGTCTTTGCCCATACCAACACCTTCGCCCGGCCAGAACTTTGTCCCGCGCTGACGGACAATGATGTTGCCGGGGATCGCTTGCTGACCACCGTAGAGTTTCACGCCAAGACGGCGACCCGCTGAGTCGCGGCCGTTACGGGATGAACCACCTGCTTTTTTATGTGCCATCTGGTCTCTCCTTAGCCTTTAGCCAGTTCTTTGGCCTGTTCGATCCAGCCTTCGCGCTCGATCCGGCCTTTGAACGACAGTTTCTCGTCCATAGCAGCAACGTCCTCTTCGGTCCATGCTGCAATCTGAGCAAAGGTGGTCACGCCGCCTTCGATCAGCTTTTTCTCAAGCGCCGGGCCAACGCCGGACAGCTTTTTCAGATCATCCGCACCTGCAGCCGCCTTGGGCTCTGCTTTGGCTTTCGGAGCCTCCGATTTGGCTTCGGCTTTCTTCGGCGCTGCTTTCTTCGGTGCAGCCGCTGCAACAGCAGATGCCGACACGGAGCCTGCGCCCATAGCAGCTTTCACGCCCGACTTGTCAGCGCCGGATGCCAGGATGTCTGTGACTTTGATCAGTGTCAGCTTCTGACGGTGACCTTTCGTGCGCTTGGAAGAGTGCTTCCGGCGGCGCTTGACGAAGTTGATAACCTTTTCGCCTTTGACCTGGTCCACGACCTCGGCCTGAACACCTGCGTCTTTCACGAAAGGTGCGCCCACAACGGTTTTGTCGCCGCCGAGCATCAGAACTTCGTTGAATTGTATTGTTTCGCCTGCGTCAGCTGCCAGTTTCTCGACACGGAGCATATCTCCGGCCTGAACTTTGTACTGCTTGCCGCCGGTCTTGAGAACCGCAAACATGCGTCTTTCCTTTTCTCTGCCGCGTCCTGTGGTCCCCGGAACCGGGTGTTTCGGCCTGATGGCCACCTCGGACTGCGCATCCCGTCTGGGGATGTACGTTGAAAACAGACCTGCCGGTTTTATCCGCCCGGCCTGAGTGAAGCCGCCAGATGCACCAGTCGGCCCGCTTTGTCAAGCGCCGCATCGTTCAGATGTCGTTGCCAGCCGCACTGAGCGCAACGGCCCTGCCCAGAGCATAGGAAATCTCGCTGAACATACCGTCAAAACCTTCGAAAAGCGCGGCATTCAGGGCCCGACCGCTGTCTGAGACAGAGAACTGCATATAGGCGTCCAGATCCTCTGCGCTCACCGGCTGATAGGCCATCAGCAGAAAGGCCCCCAGCCAGCTTTCTGTGTCAGCCTGAATTTCGTCGCGCTGGGAATAGACCTCGGCCAGCATCTGGTCTTCGGTCTGCTCAAAAAGCCCACCATCTGACAATCCAAGAAGAAACTGGTAGTTTGACGTCATGGTGCCCGACACATTGCGCGTGATCAGATCGAGGTCTTCCATGTATCCCACGACCAGTGCCGCATTACCGTCATCTGTGTCGATGTTCTGCTCCCATGCTGCGCGCGCGGCTTCCTCAACCGCCGGATCAGACATTGCGCGCCTGGCTGCGTTCTCCAGTGCCACGATGCGACTGCCTGTGTCAGACCCGAACCACTCAATCGCCGCATCGGCCTGCGCAGAGGTCATTCCGACACTCAGCGATGCATAAATGTGCTCGTCCATGCGCGACTGGCTGTAGATCTGCCCGACATGCTGGTTCAGAAAACCACCACCGTGGCCATTCAGCATTTCCGCATCAATTTCGCCCGCATAGTCCAACCCTTCACTGCGCAGAATTGCCGTGACCTCGCTGACGCGGAGCAGATCCATCAGAACCGTGATACGGGCGTCTGCGAGAACAGCTGTGCCCGGCCAGACCAGCGTTACCGCGAGCAGGACGGCGCGCAGCATCTCACAGCTCCTGATCGGGCTGCAGATTTCGCATCCGCTTTGCCAGCGCCTCATAACGGCCCGCCATGATCTCGAACTGAACCGCATTCATCAGTTCATAGACCGTTTGCATCGTGGGATGTTCCAGCGCATCGGCATAAGCAGAAATATCTTCGTCGGGAAAGGCCTGGTAGGTATAGGCAGACCCTGACAGCGCGGACATCTGCAGACTGCGCCGCAACTCGCCCTCCTGACGCTCAAGGTTCTCACGCAGATCGGCCTCGTCCATCTGCAACTCGATCACGCCGGCCACAGCTGCGGCCATGAGAAACCTGACCTGAACCTCGTGGATTGCGTGTACCGATGCATCCTCCGATCCGATTGCCGCGTTCAGTCGCTTGATTTCAGCAAGGCGGGGCGATCCCAGCCGTACCAGGCCCGCAACAATCGCTTCACCTGCTTCTTTTTTCAATTCATCATCATCCTTGAGATGAGACGCGTTTTCGACCTCGACCAGCCTGCGCCCGAGATCTGAGGCATAAAAGCTGACCGCATGCTCCAGCATTTCCTCGTCAAGGGTCTGCGACAGCATGCTGATCGCCTCTTCATGCATGATTTCTGTATCGAACACCTCGTCAGCGAGGCGGGTCCAGCGGGTGCCAAACGCATCCGCTTCCAGCCCCAGCATCAATGGCGCGCTTTCCGCAGAAAGCCGGATACTCTCAAGCGCCACGTCAAACCCGGTCACTTCCAGAAACGCCTCCAGACGATCGGTATCACTGACAGCGGCGACACCCGGGCCCGTCACCATACCGCTCATCATCACCAGCGCCGCAAAACAGGCGCGCAAACTGAATGTCATGTTTTTTTCCTCACTGGCTCGTTGCCCCGGAAGGTAGTTGTTTAAGGATAAGGAGCAATGAAAATTCCCGTGTGGCGCCCGAAATGGCCATTCTTCCCTTGCCAGCGGCAGGAAAGGCGCATAAATCCGCCTGCACCAGACCCCCGCGGAGAGGTGCCGGAGTGGTCGAACGGGGCGGTCTCGAAAACCGTTGTGGGTGCAAGCCTACCCAGGGTTCGAATCCCTGTCTCTCCGCCACAGGCTTTTCTGAATCAGAAACGCCAGCTCCCTTCAGATCGGAGAACTGATCGGCAGTAGCATCGCAGATGCAATGAGAGCGTCCAGGGTTGGAACGATATCACGTTTGCTGCGCCGCACCATCTCTTCAAGCGATCATGTGGGTACGGGTATTGAATTCTCAAAGACTGTTTGCTGAAGTCGCCTGCCCTGCGCGAGCGAATAAATTTGTGGTCTATTTGCGGCCTTTTGCCTGGCTTCCATCGCGTCCGGCTTGGTCGATCATCCTCCTTCGTGTCCGTCCCACCGTTTTGTGACAAATCAGCCGATAACGCCTTTGGGAGCACCTCTGCTCTCAGGCGTTCCTGTACTCCAGCACAACGCGCCAGAATGTTTCTCCGAAGGGTTTTCAAATGCCTTTCCGTTTCCTTCCGGCGGCCCCCCACTCTGCGGTGCTATTCTTGTACAGGTCTATCCGTGTGAAGCGCCCGTCCTTGCGCAGACTGCGGATTTCGATTGCGTAGCCGTTGTGAAAATATCCTGTGAACGATTGAGCGTGATCAGATGCCGCGTGCCGCCGTTGCGATTTTCCGGCGCTCTGCCGTTCTGTTTCTGAAAGGATTTGGCGCAGACGGCCGTGGTGTTTTTGCAGACGATGATACCATTTTCTCCGTCGGTTCGATAAGCAAGGCCGTCACTGCACGCGTCGCAATGCGTTCAAAAGAGGCCGGGAGACTGACACTGGAAACGTCTGTTGGCGCAAGCATACCCGAGCTCAGGAATACAGATGCAGCTGGCTGACGAACCGCCCGTTCCTGCCATTACTGTTCGGCTGTGTTCACTGGTCACTTAGTGGCTGTCCTACGGGAACATTCACTTAATAGATGAATATCCATACGTGAGACTCGGCGAAGCAGTCAGATCAGTTCCCGCGTGCGTTGTTGCAGTGCAGGAATGACCTCATCCTCAAACCATGGATTGGATTTCAGCCATCGATTGTTTCTGGGGCTGGGGTGCGGGAGAATGATCTGTCTGGGCCAAACGTCGGCCCATGATTTAACGGAAGAAGTCACGGTTTGGCCTGAATATTGCGGCAAGTGCCAGTCGATCGCGAAACGCCCGATGATCAGCGTAAGTTCAACCGCTTGCAGATGTCGCAGAACGCGGTCGCGCCATGCTGGCGCACATTCGGGCCGGGGCGGAAGATCACCCCCTTCTCCAGTGCCCGGAAAGCAAAACCCCATGGGAACAATGGCGATTTTTGACTTGTCGTAGAAAGTCGTGCGATCCACCCCTAACCAGTTTCTCAACCGGTTGCCTGAGGGGTCATCAAACGGGACGCCCTTGTGATGCGTGATCCGCCCCGGAGCCTGCCCGACAATCAACAATCTGGATGACGCGCTGAATTGCAAAATAGGGCGTGGGCCCAGGGGGAGACTTTTGCATATGGAACAGGAACGGACTTCATCCAGAAGATTTTCAGAGGCCGGGTCGTTTCCCATGCTTTGTCCTTTGTGAGACGGGGCCGCAGATGTTTGCGGCCCCTGAAGGAGTTTCGCTTAAACTGTTGCCGATTGTTCTTCGGGCTGGTGCAGCCCGACAACTGCAAGAACCGTCAGGCCGAGACCAAGGTAGTACCAAAAGTCCAGGCCAGAGAACCCCAGCACAAGGGGAGCTGCCACAAATGCAATCCCGACGAGACCGTCAACGGTCAGATGGAGGCTGTAGGGCAGAATGCGGATGACACCCAGATGATGGTCTGTCAGCAACGTCAGACCTAACGCAGCAATCCCGGTTACAACCGACAGCCAGAACGCCAGCGGAGCAGTTGCGCCGAGCCCGAACAGAAACGGCATGGCGATCAGACCAAGGGCAACAGGATAGTCCAGATAGGCGTGGATCGTTTTTGTGATGAAACGTGGAAACATGGTGTTGTCTTTCTCTATGAGGTGCCGTTTGCCGGCTTCGATAGAGTAAACCTGGTCGCGATCCGTTCTCAAAAACATGCCAGATAGTTCGCCTTTTTGTGCAGATCGTTCAAAAGTCAGAACGAATTGAGTTATCGACTTTGCGGAACTCAGCTGGTGTCACTCCGGTCTCCTTTTTGAAAGCCCGGGTAAATGCGGAATCGGAGGCATATCCGGCGCTTTCGGCGGCATCGGTGAGGGAGGCATCGCTCTGTTGCAGAACCCTCTTGGCAATTTCCATCCGCCAGGCAGTCACATATTCCATCGGCGGCATCTGCATCATCTTTTGAAACTGAACCGCAAAGCCGGTTCGCGACATACCTGCCGCAATGGCAAGTGTTTCGACCGTCCAGCGCTCTGCGGGCGCTTTGTGAAAGGCATCCAGCGCCCGGCTCAGGTTCTTGTCGGAAAACGCACCGAGGGCCCATTCGTTTGCTTCGCCGTTTTCAATAAAGCTCCTGATGGCCTGGGCGAGGATCACTTCGGACATCTTCAGCGCAATCAGGTCTCCTCCTATTTTGCGCCCGCCGGCCTCTTCCCCGATCATACGCAGGGTCGCTTCCATCCAGCGGCCCGCGCTTTCACCGTAGTTCATCAAATGGATGTAGGGCGGCAACCTTTCCATCAGGATGTGCCGGGATCTCGGCTCAAACGCGAAATGGCCACAGATGAGCTGGGTCTCGCTTTGTGGCTCATCTCCGCCATAAACCAGCACCCCTGAGCCATCGAAACCGGACCGCTCCAGCACGACATCCAAAGGCATGATCGTGCGCTCCGGGTCGTGTCCACAGTAGAGATCATGTGATGCACCGTGCGGGATGATGATGAGATCGCCCTGGTTCAGCGATACAGGATCCGCCACATCTTTGACCCTCACCATGCAGCTCCCCCTGTGGGCAAAGTGAAACCGGGCCACATCTTCGTAACTCGGTACCGCAACGCCCCAGGGTTTGGTGAAGGAGGTGCGAAAGTACAACGTACCACGCATCGACAGGTTGGTGAGAATATCACTGAGCAGATCAAGCATGTCACTACAATAGGGCGCCATGCGCACCTGTACAGACATCTGAACGATCTGCATGAAAGTTGGGACGTTCAGGCATGTATCCCGCGTCCCGGTTCGAATTACTGCTGTTGGATCACAACAACCAATGGAGTATTCAAAATGAAAATGCTGATATCCGCAATTGCCGTGGCGGTCGCCATGACCCTCGCACAGGCGTCTGCGCAGGACGTTGCAGAGATGAATGATCTGGAATTTGCGCACATCGCATATACGGCCGACAATATCGACATCCGCTATGCCCATCTGGCGCTTGCTTTGTCATCGAATCCGGACATTCATGAATTCGCAAACACGATGATCCGCGACCACACGGCCGTCAACGCAGCGGCGCTCGGCCTTCTCGACAAACTGGGTGCGACCGCACAGGACAACCCCGTCAGCCAGACGCTGAATGCAAATGCTGAAGAAATCATCGATGGTTTCGTGAAGTTGCGTGGCGCGGAATTTGACGCGGCCTATGCAGCCAATGAACTCGCCTATCACCAGGCGGTCAACGACCTTGTCGAAAATACGATGATTCCCAACATCGACAATGCCGAAGTGAAAGCGCTGTTCGAGCAGGGTCTGGAGATATTCAGGGCCCATGAAGTGCACGCTGAAATGATGGTCAAAGCCTTGCAGTGATGGAACGGCTTCACTCACGTCGCAACGTATTGGTGGGGGCGGTCGTGTCAGCGACCGCACTTGCCTTCACCCGCAAAGGTGCGCACGCCCAGGAACCCGGAATTCACGTTGTGCAGATCACCAAGTTTGCATTTGTACCGGATCGGCTGGAGGTTTCTGTTGGAGATACAATTCGATGGACAAACCAGGATCTGGCTCCCCACACCGCCACCGCTGGCGGATTCGGTTGGGACAGCAGCGAAATCGTGAACGGCAGCAGCGCCGAGATTGTCGTCACCGAAGGAATGGAAACTTCCTATTTCTGCGTTTTTCATCCGCATATGAGGGCCACGCTCGAAATTTCGGGGAACCGGGAACCACGATGAACCGGATGAAACCCGCGGCTCCGGCGCTTTCCGTTTCTGACCCTTCCGCCCAGGCAGAGAATTTCCGGAACCCTGTCAGCAGTATCGCAACCAAAGACAGCTTGTATTCTAAGTGTCTGCCGCGCTGAACGTCGTGCCCGGAAGTACGGTGGCCGCCAGGGCAAAATTTTCCCGGTTGTGGATTGATTTGAGCTTTGCGCACCAAGCGAGCGCACCTTTCCCGGTTCCGTTCCCGTCATTACACCGTTTGCCGCATTTTTCCCCTTTTGGATGCCGGGCAAATTTGGGTGTCTGAGACTTTTCCCACAGCAAAGAGCGACTTTAGTGAACATCTAACAGTTGCTTAAAGTGCACTCCTGACCAGTTTCGCCTGTTCAAACGACAACCTGTCTCGCCGCAGGAAACGCTCCGTGCACCGGGGCTTCTGTTTCACCGGAGTTTCGCCTTTGGCCTGAAAACTGCACGCTCTGATGCACGAAAACCGCATTACTATTTAAAAAATTTCCTGATGCATCGAATAATTCGTTTGCCCGGCGCGTTCTCAGAACATGTGGACGCGGTGTTCACCTGTACCGGGAGGAAAGAAGTATGAAGTTTTTAACTGGGGCTGTCTGTGCATTGGCCGTCACAACGTCTGCAGCACTGGCTGGTGGGCACGCAAACTGGTCTTCTGTTGACGACCAGTCAAGTGTGGCCTTTGGATCTGTCAAAAATGATGATTTTGGCGAGGTGCATCACTTCACAAAAGTTACCGGCACCGTCAGCGAAACGGGAAAGCTGGAGATCAGCATCGATCTGGCTTCTGTGCAGACTAATATCGACATCCGGAACGAACGGATGATCGAATATGTTTTCAAGGCAGCAGGACCAACGGCGGTGATTTCGGGGCAGATCGACATGGAGAGCCTCGCCGCTCTTGAGACCGGTGACACCATGATCTCCGAAATTGAAGCTGACCTGAGCTATGCCGGAACCGAAAATACCATTGATGCCGCGATGCTGATCGCCCGGCTGGGCGAAGACCGCGTTCTGGTCACGACGGCGGACTTCATCATGCTTTCGACTGCTGATCTGGGTCTGACGGCCGGGATCGACAAGCTGATGGATCTGGCCTCTCTGGACGGGATCACGCGCGTGACGCCTGTTGCAGTGCGTATGGTCTTTGAAAAGTGATCGCTTGTGTAATGAGTTTGCCCCTGCCCCGGTTTTCGGCTCTGGTGCGGGGGCGGTTTTTGACACAGTCTGGTCGGGCGGCAGGGTCCGGTGTGCAGATACAGCAGACAAGCGGGCGCTGTTCAGAGGACCCAACCCTGCGAAGAGGCACATGTACAACGGATGAAAATCTGGTCCGCAAAGGCGGCGGCTGAAAGTGTTCGGCATGCAATGCCGGGCGTCTTCCCGCGCATCTGGCGCTACAGTCTGTCGCTGACCGGCAACCGGGACAGCGCGGACGATCTGGCTCAGGCGGTCTGTCTGCGCGCGATGGAGCACGCTGACCATTTTGAGCCCGGCACCAGACTGGACAGCTGGATGTTCCGGATCGCCCATAACCTGTGGGTGAGTGGGTTGCGCAAAACTGCCGTTCGCACGGGTGGCGGACTGGTCTCAGTCGATGACACGGTCATTCAGGACCTCTCGCCTGGTCCGGAGGAAAGTACTCTGAACAGGGAAGTTCTGCGCGCGGTCCTCAGATTGCCGGAAGCTCAGAGAGAGACCGTCTTACTTGTTTATGCCGAAGGATACAGCTACCGGGAAGCAGCCGGTATTCTGGATGTCCCGATCGGGACAATAATGAGCCGCCTTGCGACGGCGCGGGCCACGCTGGGCAAAAAGTTCAGCGACGAGGAGACGCAGAATGCAGGATAAGCGCTTCACAGATGAACAACTGGTTGCCTTTCTGGATGGAGAAAACGACCACGCGCCGGTGCAGGAAATTGCTGAAGCACTCACACACGATACGGCGCTTGCAGCACGTGTCAAGGCATTGCGCTTGGACACAGCCGGGCTGGCGCTCAGCTATGCAAGCCTGCTCAAACCGGACAGCGCACCGCCGCAGTCTAAACCTGTGGCCTCCGGAAATGTGCGTCAGATATCGCTCGCGGCCAGCGTCGCTCTTGTGGCTGGCATTGCGATCGGAAGCCTCTGGCCGGGCGAACGCGGTACTGGCTGGCGGGACTATGTAGCCGCTTATCAGGCGCTTTACGCCACCAGCACTCTGGTGGGTATCAATTCCGACGAAGCCATCCGGGCCGCCGAACTCGTGAGAGTGGGTACGGCAATCAGCAAATCAATCGAACTGGCACAGCTCGAAGCCTTTCCGGAAGCCGAGTATAAACGGGCGCAGCTTCTGAGTTTTGAAGGCAATGACCTGGTGCAGCTTGCGTTTCTCACAAAAACCGGTGAGCCGCTGGCGCTGTGCATCATCCGATCAGACAAAACATCGCCTTCGGTCCCGGTTACCGGACAGATGGAAAACATGCAGTCCGCGCACTGGTCAGACGGATCGCATGAATATCTGCTGATCGGCGGAACGGACGAGGACCTGATCGGGCGGATGGCGGCGCAGTTTGCCAGCATGGGGGTATAACCTTCCGCGTCGACCCCGAGTAACAGAAAAACAGCCAGCCGGGCGGACCCCGTCACTGCGCGCCGGCGGCACCCTCGGAACTGTTGTCAACCATCTCGGAATGCCCGGCACGCAGGAAATCACTCAGCTCCTCGAAGCTCAGAGGTTCAGCAAAGTGGTAGCCCTGCAGAGTGTTGCACCCCATTTCCATCATCAGATCAGCATGTTCCGGGGTCTCAACCCCTTCCGCCGTAACAGCGATACCGAGCGACCTGGAAATGTCGATAATGGAACGCACCATGTCACGACATACGTCAGAATCCGGCGCCCCCAGAACAAGACGCTGGTCAATCTTGAGCACATCCGGGTTCACCTGCATCAGACTGATCATGGAAGCATGGCCAGACCCAAAATCATCAATTTCCAGCAGCAGCCCCTGATCGCGGATCAGGTCGAGTGCAAAATCAAGATATTCAGGGCGATCATCCAGGAACACAGATTCGAGAATTTCAAATGAGATCCGTGTCTGCCGCAGATCCTGCCTGCTGACCATTGCAACCAGTTCGGGATCAGCGATCCGGTCCGCCGTTACATTGAACGAGATCTTGGGAGGGGCCAGTCCCGCATGTTCGAGGATTTTTATATCATCCAGCGCTTTTTCGGTGACCATCCTGTCCAGTTCATTGAGCAGGGACAACTGTTCGGCAACATCAAGAAAGGCAGCCGGCGTTAACAGGCCCTTGTCTGGCTGTTTCCACCGGGCCAGTACTTCCACGCCCGAAATTTTTCGCGTGCCCGCATCAAACTGGGGCTGATAATATGGTACGAATTCACCACGACCGAGACCAAGGCGGATGAGCTCCGCGGTATCGCGTGTTTCAATCGCCGAGCGGTGCAACTGCTCGTCATAAACAGCCAACTGGTTTCGTCCGGCAGATTTGGCCGCATAAAGGGCGGAATCCGCAGCCCGCACAAGATCGGGTGCATCCACAAGTCCGCAGCCTGAACAGGCAATTCCAAAGCTGGCACCTGTCTGAATCAGCTTGCCGTCGTAAGGGATAGGTGAGGTAATGCGGGCGCGGATCGTTTCGGCGACAAAGCACGCCCTTTTGATGTCCGCACCCGGCTCGAGAAGGATGATGAACTCGTCTCCGCCGACCCGCACCGCCAGATCCTTTTCCCGCACTTCTTCGCGCAAAATCCGTGCAACTTCACAAAGCACATGATCGCCGGCTTCGTGGCCCATGGTATCGTTGACGTTCTTGAAATGATCGAGGTCAATGCGGATCACCGCGATCGCGGCTGCGCCGTGGAAAAGACTGCGTTTTTCGAAGACTGCGTTGAACCGGCGGCGGTTGGCAAGGCCGGTCAGCTCATCATGCAATGCCTGATGTTCGATGGCCTCGCGTGCTTCGCGCAACCGGGTTTCCTGTGCTTTTCGCTCACTGACATCGCTGGAAATCGACATGTATCCATAGGGATTGTTCTGCTCGTCAAAAAGCGGCGCGATACTGATACGCGCCCAGTATGGAAAACCAAGTTTACTGTAATTGACCAGTTCCACGCGCACCGGCTCTGTTGATTCCAGCGCGATTCTGATCTGATCAACCTCGCGCTGATCTGTGTTTGGTCCCTGCAGCAGAGCGCCCGGTTTTTTACCGATCAGTTCGTCGCTGCGGTAACCGGTCATGCGCGAGAAAGCCGGATTGCTCCAGACGATCTTCTCTTCCATATCCGTAATAAGAATAGCCTCTTCGGCCTTGCGGGCGATTGAGGCGAGTTCGGTCAGTTCTTTTTGTTGTGCGCGCAGCTTATTGCGGGAGGCTTCCAGATCTGCGTGCGGTTTCAGAATGGTGTGCCGCCCGGCCCAGCCAAAGGCTGCAAAGGGCAGGAACAGCGCCAGCGCAACCGCAAGTACAGTGCTGGAAATAAGTTCCTGGCCAATCCTCGAAATCAGCGACGGGTCCGTGCGCAGCACCATGGTCAGGCCAGGAACCGCCAGCTGGACCCTGTGATCAGCAGACGCTGCTTCTGAACTGGTGGAGTCAACGATCTTAAACAAAGCGCCCATACGCGCCGCGCCCGGTCCGTCCGTACCGGGGGTGATATCCGCGACGGCAACGACAGCGCCTTCTGGCAGCCCCCCATTGAGCACCGGAACTGCGATCATGATCTGTCCCTGCTCTACTGTTCCTCTGGCTTCCGCGGCCATCCAGCTGGACTGTTGCATGCCGGTGCCAAGCACCCGCTCGGCGAGCCTGCCTGCCTGCGCATCCAGCCTTTCACGGCGCGGCGCACCAAGAGCGTCCGGCCGGATTGGGGCATCGTAGCGCGCTATGACATCCGCGCTGTAGTCAAAGAAGTAGATCTGCCTCAGTCCGACCGGCAATGAGAGGTCGTCAAGACGATCGAGCGTCCGATCGATGGAAATCGTATTGCCCATCACAAACGAAATCAGCTGAGGTTCAGAGGCTATATACACCGACAGGCTGGTAACCGGTTCAATGCGCTGATCAAGCCTGGCCGCCTCGCGTTCCACCAGAATCTCCGCTGCATCCCGCTGAGACTGAACAAGATATGGTCGTGACGTCAGCCAGACAGCCGCAGCTGAGCTGAGTACTGCAAACAGAAAAACGCCGCTGAGCAGCATCCAGAAAACATGATAGATTGTAATCCGGGTTTTCATTGGCCGGGCCTGGCCCCGCGTTCTGCAACTGGCAAAACCAGATGTCCGCTTGCTGAATATGCGGCGACACACAGGTCATCACCCCCAAGCGCCTCGTGCGCATCGGCATCCGCCTGACTGAATGGTCTGAAAGGCCGCCTGTATGTTTTAAGAATACCATCCACCGGGGTTTGCAGGTTTTCCAGAGCACCGCGTACGGCCCGGCGTTTTGCATGAATATCTGCGTCAGCCCAGTTCGGAGACTGCATCGCCTGCCCAGTCGCTGCGAGGAAAATACGCGTTATATCATAAGCGTGTACAAATCCGGTCATTGCAGGCACGTCAGACAGAGACTGAAACCCGCCCTGATCTTGGCCCGCCAAGGCCAGAACACGTTTCACCTTGACCGTTCTGATCTGTTCGGCTGTCAGGGCGCATGTCTGCAGCACTTCAATCCGCATTTCTTCGCGGATTTCATGTGCTACGGTTTTCTCAAAGTCGCCCGCCGTGATGCCCCAGTGGCTCAGGATACGCGGCGACACATTCTGCCTGAACATCTCACGTACCAGCAGGCTGCCGTTGTTGTCAGAGGCGAGCATGATCAGGCAGTCGCGTCCCGCTGCACCGATCTCCCCGGCGATACGTGCAGCTTCGGCCTCGCCCACCGCGGCAGGGAACGTCCAGACCTGCGGGACCATGTCGGACCGGGCCGAAAATCTTTCCAACAGTGCAATCCGGTTTACGCGCCCCCACCCTGTGTCGACGAGCAGCAGTCCGGGCGCTTTGCAGTCATGTACTTCTATTGCCCGGCGCACAAAGAAATCGGCCGACTTTGTATCATCAATGGACAACCGGAAAATCCAGTTTTCCCGGCTTTCCGGAGATCTTGTAATCGGACCTGCCGCGGACCACGGCAAAAGCATAAGCCAGCCTTCTTCGTTGATCAGGCGACGGTTTGTCAGATAGGGCGGCGAATTCACCCCCCCGATCACAGCCAGTGCGTTCGGATCCGAACCATAGGTCTGCAACGTTCGCAGAGAACGTTTCACATTTCCACGGTGATCAATTGGCCGGACCTCAATACTGTGCCCGTCAACCTCATTGCCGGATTCAGCAAGAGCTGTCCGCACACCCAGCTCAATCGCATCGGCCGCCTGGGTCCCGTGCGAAAAATCCGCGTCGATGTAGAGCCGCAAGGGTTCTGCCTGAACAGAAGCTGTCCACAACAGGCAAAAAGCTGTCAGTTGTCGTAATCCCGGCAGCTTCATAACACTCTCTTAACCCGCAAAACCCACGAAGACACCGCTCCGCACAGCTGCATCATACCGTGACAGCAGGTTAAAAAGTATTAATCCGTGCGCTTCAGAAGGGTGCGCCCGGCAACTCAATAGTTCGCATTTGGTGTAAAATCAGACGGACGTCAGGAGGTGTATCCGGCGACCACCTGCAACAGCCGGAAGGATGTGGCCGCATCATTTTCAACGACAGCCAGGAATTCTTCGGTGCCGAGTCTCAGGGCTTCAAACTCACTGGTGGCGCGCATTGTCAGCGCCCGGGGGACATTCCGGATCAGTCCTAACTCACCCACCAGTTGTCCGGGGCCCACTTCGGCGACCAGATCCTCGCTGCCGTCTTCCTGCGGATTGTAGAGACCGGCTGTTCCGGACAGAACCATGTATGCGCCGTCCACCGGATCGTCGTTCTTGGTAAAAATTGTCTCACCAGGGGCCGCCCCGTACCACCGCGCGCCAAAAGCCAGAAGCCGCAGCTGACGCCGGCTGAGACCAGAGAACATATCGGTGGCCTCCAGTGCACGCACCTTGCGCATCAGATCTGCACCTGCCGCTGTCTCCGCGCTGCTTTCCTCTGCAGCACCGTCAGTCACAAGACGCCCCTGGACCACCTCAAGATGCACATCAAAAATGTCGGGCGTCTCAAAACTGTCGGACAGATAAATCAGCATTGTGTCCGGCAACAGACGCCGCAGGTTCCGGTGCATTTCAATGCGAACAGACTGATCAAACCCGGCAAGCGTTTGTTCCAGAACCAGAATGTCCGGCTTCTTGATGGCAGCACGGCAGAGCGCCAGAGGCTCTGCAAACACAGTCGGAAGGTTGCCCCCGTTCAGCCCAAGCGGCAGATCAAAGATCAGCTGCATGACCTGTGGGCGCAGTCCTGCAGCCTCAAGGGCGTCTGAAACGATACGGCGCAGCTCATCTGACCGGGCACCGGCAGCCTCAGAAATACGGCCAAACAGAGCGTTCTCGAGGACCGTGAGGCCAGGTGCCGCATGAGCCGGATCGAGGGGCGCATAGAGATCCGTCAGCGCATCCAGAACCGGGCCGGATATGCCCTTTCGGCCCTCCAGAACTTCACGCCGGATCTGCTCGGGGAATGCCGGACCAATCTGCTCGGCCGTGATCTGAGCCGGCAGGGACATCAGCAGACGTTTTTCCGCATCCGGCAACTGTATCGTCGGGCGCGACCTCTGGCGGCGTCTGATCTGAACGGCCTGCTCGTAAAGCGACGGATCCAGACCCAGTTTTCGGAACAACGGATGCTCTGTTCCGTCCGTGCCAAAGGTCTGGTTCAGCAAATCCACGATCTCAAAGGCGAGCCGCAAAAGACTTTCTTCCAGCTTGAGCTTTGAAAGCAGATCAAAGAGTTCGGACTGATCCGCAAGTTCCGCCTGCGACATGGGGCGACGCGGTGATGCAAAAAACAGGTTCCCGACCACGGTCAGCGAAGGGTTATAGGTGTCGCGATCGAACGGGTAGACGTGTTTGTCCAGACCTGCCGCCTTTACCGCATCGCGGATTGCCGGACGGGCGGCAATTATTCCCGTAAGCAGTTCGGCCTGTTCTTCCCCGGTCAGCACCTGATCGAGTGATCTGCGGAAAAGCATGTCGCCGGACCCGGTGGCGTCGACCAGTGTCAGCCACCATTCGCGCAGTTCATCAGTGGAGGAAAGTCCCGCAACCTCCGGATCAAGCCAGTCAGTGCCCAGAATGTCGGGACTGTTCCCCGCCAGAACCGCTTCCCGGGCCAGTCGTTCTGCGTCCGGATCACTTGCAGAGCCTGGTGTTGCCCGCAAAGCTGTCATCACATTGTCGCCAAACGATCCCTGAAAAAGCACCGGGCGCGCGCCTGCGTGTCCGATACGTGCCGAAAGAACCAGCTGATGCAGTTCCGACAACGGATGGCCAGCCACCGTTATGTCACCGCCGACAGGGATCACTTCCCGGATCAGCACATCCGCAAGCGCTCGCCGGTCCTGTTCGCTGGCAGCGGCAATGCCGACAACCGAACCTTTCGGGAATTGCGCGGAAACACCATCCAGAACCGTGTTTCCATCCGCGTCAGTCACGGTAACTGCGTTAAGCTCCACCGCCCCGTCCAGACGCGGAAGAGTGGCTGGTGTGCCGCTCATCAACGCTTCTGGAATGACGCCGGAGGGCGAGAAGCGCTCCATCACGGTCTCCCACCTCAGGCTCATGTCCTGCGCCTGGTTGTAGTACGTCAGCAGCTCCTTCCAAGGGGAGCTGAGGTCTTTGTACGCAGCAAGAGCGGCCACCAGCGCGCCAAGGGATACCGCGCCCTGAATGACCAGATACCCTCCGATCGCAAAGAAAAAGAACGGTGTAAGCTGGGTAATGAAGTTGTTGATAAACTTCATGAAGAATTTCTTCTGGTAGATCTGGAAACGGATCCGGTAGACCACGCCCAGCCGGTCTGTGATCATCGCCAGCCTGTACCGCCAGCCACCGTGCGCCCGCAGGTCGGATGCCCCCGCCGCACTTTCTCCGATCAGCGCCGCCAGTGTCCGGACTTCACGGATACGTTTTTTGTTCATCAGGTTGATCTGGCGCTGAAGCCTTGGGATCAGCCACGCCTGAAGTGGAATGAGCGCAACCGCGGCAAGCCCGAACCAGACACTCTGCAGAAAAAGGAAAAACAGAATGGTGAGCATCTGGCCGGCCTGAAGAACGGGCTGTGTCAGCGCATCACCCATCATCCCGCCCATCGGCTCGGTTTCGCCCGTGATCATCGCGACCAGCTCACCCTGGGACGTGCGCTGAAAATAGGGTCGCGGAAAACGCATCATCCGTGCAATCAGCCCATAGCGCAGACGCCGCAGCATCCGTTCAGACAAAACGCCTTTCATCGTGTTGATCCGCATCTTCAGCAGCCCGTGGCACAACACAGCCAACAGGAAAACGCCGCACAGCACCCAAAGGTAAGACACCTGATCCAGCGTCATACCCAAAAGGCTGATCTGGGAGGTCTGGGATCCGATCGCATCGTTGATGATGCGTTTGGGAAGTTCGAGTGTCAGGAAGAGAAACGGGAAAAGGGTGCAGGTAAAGGCCAGCAGGATAAACTGATCCCGCCTGGAGTATTTCCAGATGAACTGAAAAAGTGTCTTTTCGATCCTGCGTACCCCCCCTGTGCCGGGGATTTGTCCCTGCATTCCTTGTAGGAGCGGGACGGCCACCTCGCAAAGCTTTTTCGCCATACATGCCGAAATTCAGCGTTTCACTGCACTCTGTGGTTGAAGTTACTGATTTCAGGCCGGTTTCAGCAACAGGGAACTGTTCGCGGCCCGCGATGTGCGCCGCTCAGAGCCTGCGTTCTGAACGCGAAGACCTGCGTCGGAATTGTCATTGGCCCGCCCCATCACTGTCAGAACTCTGCCGCAGTCTGCGGGCATAAGTGCACGGTGTGCGGCGCGTCCGCACCGGAAGGAGCATACAAATGCACATAAACCATTGTGAGAAAAACCGCCGGCACGGCCAGCTTTTTGAACTTATCCGACAGGAAAGTCAGGCGGCCAATACCGGAAAGAAAACCCGGAACACCAGGGCCCGGGTCACCACATCAGCGGATATGGAAAGGCTGCTCAAGGCAGCACAGGAATCGCTGCAGGCGTCCGTGTAACGAACGCCTGCACAGTACCATTCAACAGGCGATCAGGCCCTGATCAGAAGAACGCCTCGGCGTTAAGGCCGATTGTCATCGCGCCAACCAGTTCGCCGGTCGCCGGGTCTGTCAGAGAAACCGAGATCTGACCCTGATAGCTCTGCGAGCTTTCGTCGAATTCAACCGCGTCCACAAACACTGCTCCGGAACCCGCACCGTAGCTCTTGGAATACTTTGCTTCGTCACCCTGCCAGTAGTCGGACGTGACGTCGCTGGCCGCGACATTCAGACCAAGGGCGTCCATCACAAAGATTTCGGTGATCCGGCCGCCGGATTCGGCAACCTTTTGTTTGAGCATGGCCGAAAGCTCGCGTCCCATAACTTCGCTGATGAGCGGCTGATCCGATTGTCCCACCTCAGCGCGCCAGGCGGTATCCCAGGCCGTGATCTGATCTGCAGACGCCCCTGCGGTTTCCGCGTTCTGTGCGACCACGGCAGAGATCACTTCCGGGCTCATCGCCCATTCCATGACGTTGCTGTCCACGAATGTTCGCATGGCTGGCGGCGCATCGACAGCCTGTGCCATGCTGGCGGCGATCACCAGCGGTGCTGAAAGAATAATTTTACGGAACATATACCCGTCCTTTGCGTTGCATCTGGCCCACGCACACGGTGGGTCCCTGACGGGATGCTAGACACAGCGGGCTTAAGAGAAGGTAAAGCCTGACCCGTCAGGCGCGAAATCCCGTTGCCACAACAAATTTTTCTGAACTGTCGGAGCGCGAAGATGGTGGTTTGATGTTTGCCACTTTCGCGAATCGCTGTTTCAGCAGCTTTTGCAACTCGCCTTCCGCACCACCGGCCAGAACTTTGGCGACAAATGTTCCACCCTCGTCCAGAACATCAAAAGCAAAGTAGGCGGCGGCTTCGCACAGAGAGATAATCCGCAAGTGGTCGGTCTGCTTGTGACCGGAGCTGGCCGCCGCCATGTCAGACATCACAACATCTGCCTTGCCACCGAGCCATTCGCGCACCTGCTGATCTGCGTCCTCGTCCATGAAATCGAGCTGGTAGAGATCACAGCCGGCAATCGGCTCCATCTCCTGCAGATCAACACCCAGAATGCTGCCAATCGCCTTGCCCTGCTTTTCACCCAGGGCATTTACACGCTTAACGGCCACCTGGCACCACCCGCCTGGTGCTGCACCCAGATCTACCACGCGGGCGCCCGGCACCAGAAACCGGTACTTGTCGTCCAGTTCCATGATCTTGAAAGCCGCCCGGCCCCTGTACCCTTCGGCCTTTGCCCGTTTCACATAGGGATCATTCAGCTGCCGCTGCAGCCAGCGCGTTGAACTGAGTTTGCGGCCGCGCGCGGACTTGACCTTGACCTTGAGATCACGCTGACCGCGGCCGGAAGTGTTCTTGCCGGTCGGAGATCTGCCAGTGGGTGTCTTCGCCATCAGAATTCTCCGTCTTCGAGAACGCCATCACCGCTCATCTGCGCATAAAGCAGCCCTTCACGCAGCCCTCTGTCCGCCACAGACAACCGATCTGTCGGCCAGCACCGCATCAGGGCCTGCAGAATGGCTGCACCTGACATGATCAGTGCCTGTCGGTCCTGCCCGATCCGGGGGTCAGCGCGCCGCCCTTCCGGTCCAAGGGCCAGATACGAGCGAATGACGCGCTCAATTTCCTCGGTTGTCATACTGAGACCGTCCACCTTGGTTCGGTCGTACCGTTTCAGGCCCAGGTGGCATGCGGCCACGGTTGTCACGGTCCCGGATGTGCCGACGATCTGGAATTTCTCGTGTTTATGGGTGTCATGGTAGGGCGAGAAATCTGACAGGTTCTCCTCAAAGAACCAGCTCATCAGGGCAAACCGTGCTGCATCATCATCCACATCGCTGAACTGGTCCCTGAGTGTCGCAACCCCCAGGGGCACGGAAATCCAGTCGACAACCCGCGCCGAAGGCTCTCCGGACAGGCCGCCGCCAAACCCGCTGTGAAGGCGCATTATAGATGCAGGCCGCTCACGCGGTGGTACTTCGCTCAGATCGATCCAGACCAGTTCTGTGGATCCACCGCCGATGTCGACAACCAGCAGGTTTTCCGTGGTCCGGCTGACCAGCGGCGCGCAGGAAATCACGGCAAGCCGGGCTTCTTCCTGCGGTTTGATGATATCGAGAAGCAGGCCTGTCTCGCGTTTGACGCGCCGGATGAACTCGCCCGCATTATGCGCCCGCCTGCAGGCCTCGGTGGCAACCAGACGCATGCGGCGGACCTTGTTGCGCCGCAGTTTCTGCTGACAGATCCGCAATGCCTGGATCGTACGACCCATGGACCCGTGCGACAGGCGTCCGGTCTTTTCCAGGCCCGCGCCAAGCTGCACGGACTTTGAAAAGCTGTCCACAACACTGAACCCCGAACCTTTTGGCTGGGCGATCAGCATGCGGCAACTGTTTGTACCAAGGTCCAGTGCAGCATAGAGCTCACCAGGCCTCGGCGGAACTGGCGCGGGGCTCAGAGCCGTCGTATCGTCGAGCACGCCCGCACCTCTGGGACGCTGTGGCGCCATCGTATGCGCCTTTCATATCGGGTTGAGTTTAACCTAGACACTGCCCGGCTCCAGCGCAAGCGCCCGCATACCAGTGAAGCGAACTGTATGACCGGGGCTCAGCAAGATGATGAGAATTTCAGGCCGACGTGCCCCTCGCCGCCGGACACTGCGCAGGTTACAAGATATACGCAGGTCGCGGAAAGCCTGCGTTCTGTCGAAAAAGGACGCAGAGCACAGGAATGCAGCCGTTAGACAGATGCCAGAGACGAATGAGGAATCAACCCGATGCCCGACGTAACCATAGTGTACTGGCGTGACATCCCTGCCCAGGTGATTGTGGGCAAGGGACGCCGCGGATCAAAACGCCCCCTGCCCGAGCGTTTTGAGCAGGCAATTGACCGGGCGGCAATGAAAGTTGGCGCAGAGGACACGGATGCCTATCTCGCAGAGTGGCGCAAGGCCGATCCGTTTGAGGTCGCAGGCGACCCCGATGAGATTGCGGACGCCGAAGCTGCGCGGATCGACGCTGAATACGACAAGGCCCGCATAAAGTCTCTGATCGATAACGATGGCTGGGCCTGACCCTGCCGCCCCTGTCTGACACCCTTTTGTCCGGGAAGGATCGCCTGATGGCGCTTTTGAATTTCAAACGCAAAGATACCGGCGCACCCAAAGGCGTCACGCCGGAGGTAGAAGCCTTTCTGCAGGATTACTCCATCGAGGTCATGCCGCGGACCGCAGAGAAAGTTGATAACTTCCGCGATCTGCTGCCTGGTGGCACGCGGGTGTACATCGCACATATCGAAGGCACGCCCATCGAAGACATGGTCAGCACAGCGGCACGGCTGAATGACGACGGTTTTCAGGTCATGCCGCATTTCCCCGCGCGCATTATCAAAGACAAAGCAACACTTGCCGACTGGATTGCCCGTTACCAGGGCGAGGCCGATGTGAAACAGGCGCTGCTGCTGGCGGGTGGTGTTACCACGCCGCATGGCGACTTTGACAGTTCGATGCAGTTGATGGAAACCGGATTTTTTGACGCGGCAGGGTTTACCCGTCTCCACGTGGCTGGCCACCCGGAAGGTAACCGCGACATCGATCCGGACGGCGGCACCGGCAATGTAGATGCAGCGCTGCGCTGGAAAAACGATTTCCAGTCCCGCACAGATGCTCAGATGGCGCTGGCCACACAATTTGCCTTCGATGCAAAACCAATCATCGCCTGGGCTGACGGCCTGAAGGCCGCAGGCATCACCCTGCCCGTTCACATCGGTATCGCCGGGCCTGCTAAACTACAGACGCTAATCAAGTTCGCAATCGCCTGTGGTGTGGGCCCGTCGCTCAGGGTGCTGCAGAAACGTGCGCTGGACGTCACCAAACTGCTGCTGCCCTACGAGCCGACAGATGTGCTGAACGACCTGGCCGCGCACAAAGCTGCTAATCCGGATTTCAACATCTCCAACGTGCACTTTTTCCCGCTGGGTGGCATCAAGACCAATGCCACCTGGGCCATTGAAAACGGCGGCAGCGCAGCTGTCCCCGCCAACGCCTGATCCAAGGACACTCTGAATGACCCGGACAATCGTCGAATCCAAAACCAAAACCGCTATTATCGGTTTTGACCAGCCCTTCTGCGTGATCGGCGAGCGGATCAACCCGACCGGCCGTAAAAAGCTGGCGCTCGAACTTGAACAGGACGATTTCAGCACTGTTGAGGCGGACGCGATCGCGCAGGTTGCGGCGGGAGCTACTGTTCTGGACATCAATTCCGGCGCTGTCTTTACAAACAAAATGGCCGAAGACACGCGCTATGCGGACAACAACTTTGTTGAACCTCCCCTGATGAAAGCGCTGATAGAACGCGTCCAGGCAATCGTAGACGTGCCATTGTGCATTGACAGCTCTGTGCCCGGCGCACTGGAGAGCGGCCTTGAGGCCTGTGAGGGCCGTCCGCTCCTTAACTCCGTGACCGGCGAGGAAGAGCGCCTCGAGCTCGTGCTGCCGCTGGTGAAAAAATACAACGTGCCCGTCGTTGCAATTTCGAACGACGACACCGGTATCTCTGAAGACCCCGAAGTTCGCTTTGCGGTGGCAAAGAAAATCGTTGAACGCGCGGCCGACTTTGGCATTCCCGCGCATGATATTGTCGTTGATCCGCTGGTCATGCCCATCGGTGCAATGGCAACGGCTGGAAATCAGGTGTTCACCCTTGTGCGCCGCCTGCGCGAGGAACTGGGCGTCAACACCACCTGCGGGGCGTCGAATATATCTTTTGGTCTGCCAAACCGCCACGGCATCAACAATGCCTTTCTGCCAATGGCCATGGGCGCTGGTATGACATCGGCAATCATGAACCCCGTTGCACTGCCGATTAATGCGGCGAAAATCGAAACCAAAAAACTTGAACTGGCTGCGACAGGAATAATTGTCCCGGATGATATGGATGATGAGCTTTTCTGTCAGACCTTTGGCATGGGCTCGACAAAACCGCGCCCTGGCAAGGAAATGGAGGCCATCCGCGCGGCAAACTTTCTGACCAATAATGATCCGCATGGTGGTGCATGGATCGCCTTTAACAAAGAAGCGCCAAAACCGGGGCAGGAAGGCCGCGGCCGTGCAGGCCGGACGGGTGGACGCCGTCGGCGGTAAAAATTTTCCACCGGCTGCTTGCCAGCGAAACGATCATGAAAAGAAAGGCCAGAGCACAACTCTGGCCTTTTTCTTTTTGTTTTTCCGGCATCCGTTTCGAGGTTCTTTTCGAAATGACGCTGCGGGTAACCGAGTCTTAACGGAACGCCCCATACAACCCCTTTACGCACCTGTTCGGCCGACGTGGAGGAATCAATGCACCTGAAAATACAAACCGTCGCAGGAGGTCATGATGAGTGAACCTTTTATTGCAGACCCGAAACTTGATCTGTCAGCGGCCGCCGGTCTGGCCACGGCACTCGGGGAACGCGACGACGAAGAACTGACGGTGGATCTGTCAAAGGTAAAACACCTCGGCGCACTTGGACTTCAGGTTTTTCTTTCCGCCGCCACGAGCGCAAACGCGCAGGGCCGGAAAATACTTTTCATTAATGCCTCGGATCGCGTCATCGATCAGCTTCGCGTCATGGGCATGACACCGGAAATGATTTCAGGGGGTCGCCAATGACTTTGGAAATTCTGGCCGTAGACGACAGCCGCACGATGCGGGACATGATACGTCTTGCGCTGACACCGGCAGGCTTCAATGTTCATACCGCTGATGACGGTATTCACGGCATCGAAGTGCTGGACGGTATTGAGCCAGACGCAATCATCACCGACATCAACATGCCGCGCATGGATGGATTTGGGTTTATTGATGCTGTCCGCGATCAGGAACAGCACCGGGCCACGCCCATCCTTGTTCTCACGACTGAGGCCGCGCCCGAACTCAAGGCCCGTGCCCGGAATGCAGGCGCGACCGGATGGATTGTGAAGCCCTTTGATCCCGCCAAACTGATCAAAGCGCTCCAGATGGTAGCCGGATAAGGGGTACGACATGGCAGACAACAATGACCCGATGGCAGAAATCCGCGCCTCGTTTTTTATTGAGTGCGAAGAACTGCTCGAAGCTCTTCAGGACGGGCTGCAGGAACTTTACGACGGCGCGGATGATACCGAAACGATCAACGTTGTTTTCCGGGCCGTGCACTCCATCAAGGGCGGCGCCGGCGCTTTCGGGCTGGAAGCGCTGGTCCGTTTCGCGCACCGTTTTGAAACCGTTCTGGACGAGGTTCGCGCAGGCCGGATGTCACCGGACGCTCATGCGCTGAAAGTATTTTTTCAGTGCGCTGACCACCTCTCCGACCTGGTCAGGATTTCGCGTGATGACGGCGACCTGCCATCTGACCGCACAAATGAACTTCTGGGTCTGCTGAACGAAATACTTGGTGAAGACGCTGACAGCGCCGACGCGGAGCAGGAGGAAGAAGAGGAAGATATTGACTTCCAACCCGCGACCCTGTCGCTGGATATGGATTTTGGTGACGACGACGGCGATGACGGCGACTTCTCACTACCGGATCTTGATCTTCCTGATCTGCCACCCGCCCCGGGTCAAAACGAATACACGATTTTGTTCCGACCGGAAAATGAGCTGTTTGAGACCGGGAACGAGCCATATCATATGCTTCGGGCTCTGGACGAAATGGGCACATCCCGTGTCACCTGCCATATGGATAAACTTCCCGATCTGAAGGGACTTTCTCCCGACACCTCATATCTCTACTGGACGATAGAGCTCACCTCCGAAGTTGATCTGGCGGAAATAGAGGCTGCCTTCGAATTTGTCGAAGGGCTTTGTGAGCTGTCTGTGACGAAGGCAGGACATCCTGAAGAGACGTTGCCCGAACAGGAGCAGCCAGACGCAGAAACCAGTGCCGAAACAGGTGATCTGCCAGCGCTCGCATCTGACGAGCCGGAAGCTGATGTGCCTCCCCTCGAAACACAATTGGACTCACTTCCGGAACCCGCGACGGAAAAGACGATTGCGCCGCCTCCGCCGGCTGCCCCAACGGAAAAACAAGCCGCTCCGAATGCTGGAAAAAATACAGGTGCGGCTTCAAACTCTGCAGCTGCCAAATCGGTTGTACGCGTTGATCTTGATCGTATCGAACGTCTTGTAAATCTCGTTGGCGAGCTTGTCATCAATCAGGCAATGCTTTCCCAGAGCCTTGAGTCTTCCGGCCTCTCTCCGCACTCAGACGCAATGAACGGGCTCGAAGAGTTTCAAAGACTTACCCGGGACATTCAGGACAGCGTGATGATGATCCGGGCTCAGCCTGTAAAGTCCTTGTTTCAGAGGATGTCACGGATTGTCCGCGAGTCCTCCGCATCGGTAGGCAAGGATGTAAGACTGCACACAGAGGGTGAAAACACTGAAGTCGACAAGACCGTAATTGAACGCCTTGCAGACCCTTTGACACACATGATCCGGAATGCAGTGGATCATGGCCTCGAAACATCTGAAGAGCGTCTGGCAGCCGGCAAACCAGAACAAGGTCGGGTTAATCTGGTTGCAGCACATCGTTCGGGTCGGGTCGTTATCGACGTGTCCGATGACGGCGGTGGCATCAACCGGGAAAAAGTGCTGAAAATTGCGGTCGAAAAAGGCCTCGTACCCGAAGACGCATCACTGTCCGACAGCGAGATTGACAATCTTTTGTTTCTTCCTGGCTTTTCGACGGCCACTGTCGTTTCTGATCTCTCCGGACGGGGCGTCGGAATGGATGTTGTCAGAACAGCCATTCAGGCACTGGGTGGACGGATTACGATTTCTTCCACGCCGGGAGTTGGCACAACCTTTTCAATTTCTTTGCCACTGACTCTCGCAGTGCTGGACGGAATGGTTGTTCAGGTGGCCGATGAGACGCTTGTCTTACCACTGAACGTCGTTATCGAGACCCTTACTCTTTCCAAGAACGATGTAGAAATGGTTCGCCCTGGCTCGTTTGTGGTCCGTGTCCGAAGCGGATTCGTCCCGATCTTCGATCTTGGAAAGGAACTGGGATACCGGGAATCAGTGGAAGACTTTGAGGGCTGCGTAGTTCTTTTGATTGCTCATGAGGATGACAGCCACGCGGCACTGATTATCGACAGCATCCAGGACCAGCGTCAGGTTGTCATCAAGGGACTTGACGACAGCTTTTATCGGGCACCCGGAATAGCAGCCGCCACTATACTCGGCGATGGTCAGATCGCGTTGATCCTCGACACATCCGATATCATCTCAAATGCGCTTGGCTCGGTTGGAGCCGGCAATTCAGCAACTGCAGCGGGGATTCCGGCATGACAGAAAAAGACACATCCACATCAATAGAGCTTCTTACATTTCAGTTGGCTGACCAGGAATACTCGCTGGACATAATGTCCGTGCGGGAGATTCGGGGCTGGACACAAACAACACCCCTTCCACACGCTCCAAGCTATATGAAGGGTGTGATAAATTTGCGTGGAACTGTACTGCCTGTGATGGACTTATCGCAGAGACTGGGGCTCAAAGCCCGTGAGCATTCCGACCGCAACGTGATAATTGTTGTGAATCATGAAGACACTATGACCGGACTGCTCGTAGATGCGGTTTCAGATATCATTGCGATTACAGATGATGATCTCCAACCCCCACCCGAAGTCCAATCCGGAAGCCTCCCGAATGTAGTAAGCTCGCTTACTTTGATTGATGAAAGAATGATCCGTGTTCTCGATCTTGGAGCAGTTGTTGAATCCGTACAAAGCTCTGCTGCATAATGAGTGCACGTCGCGACATGATCCTCAGCCCTGAGGACTTCGATGTTATTGCCAAACTGGCATACCGGGAAAGCGGGTTGCAACTCGTTCGGGAAAAGTCATCCATGATCCAGTCCCGCCTTCGGCATCGCGTAAATGCGCTCGGGTTAGACGACTTTCATCACTACACTAAATTGGTGTGCTCAGAGGCGGGTCGTCCGGAAGTTCGTCACATGATTTCGGCCCTCACCACAAACGTGTCGCACTTCTTCAGGGAAGAACATCATTTCCGAATTCTCGAGGAAAAGATTGTTCCTGGCCTCAACAAAAAAATGAAATCCGGAGAAAGAGTGCGAATTTGGTCCGCCGGCTGTTCCAACGGACAGGAAGGCTACTCGATCGCCATGACACTGTTAAAGAGCATTCCCGATCTCCACTCTTTCGATGTCAAAATTCTGGGCACCGATATAGATCCAAAGGTTGTAGCCTTTGCGCGGCAGGCAAAATATCCTGAAAGACTGATCACGGGCGTACCTCAAGATTTGCTGAACCTGTATTTTGAAGAAAGCACAGAATCCGGGGATCGCGTGTTCACGGCGGGGGACTCACTGAGAAAACTGCTCTCTTTCAACGAACTGAACCTGCTTGCCAAGTGGCCAATGAAGCATGAATTTGACGTAATTTTCTGCCGAAACGTCGTCATTTACTTCGATCTGGAAACTCAGAACGCATTGTGGCCGCGTTTCAGACAAGCCCTCAGCAGAGATGGCTATATGTTTCTCGGCCACTCCGAACGGATAAACGACCACCAACACGTCGGCTTTATAACAGACGGACCAACTACTTACAGACCCTCCGCCAAAAACTGACCAGATCTGATTAACTGAAGGAAACGAAATGTCGTTGCGAGATAAGATTCGAATAATGGTTGTCGATGACATGTCCACAAGCAGAGGTCTGATAACTCAGGCGCTGGATGCTTTTGGCGTAAGGAACGTTTCGACTGCGGAAAACGGCGTCGAAGCATTGCAGTCTTTGGCGACCCATCCGGTACATCTGGTGATTTCTGATTACAACATGCCTCAGATGGACGGTCTGCAACTTCTTCATCAGTTGCGCGCGTCTCCGAAAACCAAAGGTGTTGGATTTATTCTTATTACGGGCCGGGCAGAACAACAGATTGTAGACCATGGCAAGAAACTGGGAATGAACAACTATCTTAAGAAACCGTTCGAGCAGGCGGGACTTCGCAACTGCATAGAAGCCGTGGTTGGACGTCTCTGAATGAAAAATGCCCAAATCAAATCAGTCAGCCTGGCAAAGGTTATGGAGCGCGCATCCAATCAGCTGGATCTGCTCGCCGCGCAGGTATTTGATCTGGAAGAAACTATTGGATCGACTTTGTCTGACGATACTATTGCAAGAGGCTCAGACATTACGAGGTTACAAGCGTTGGATTATCTCCGGCAGTGTCTGGAAGATCTCGCGTTGCTTACAATGTTACTGAACCGAGATCCGAAGCAGAAAGACATTTTGATAGCCGATGCTGAGCAGTTAGCATCGAAACTCAAACTGGAAGTCACACGAGGCCTTCTAAGCCCGGAAAAATCTGAATCTGAAGCGCCCAGAAAAAGGGTCGTCGGAGACGTGGATCTCTTCTGACCTGTCAGAATCCTGTCGAGTGAATTTTCTGACACGCGCAGCCGCAGCAGTCGTTAAAAGGTTCTATGATGTCAGGCTCAATGGCTTGACCCTGTGGGACTGGGTCAGGTGCCGCGTCAGGATCGCGCTGTCTTAATTACAATCTGCGCTTTTCAATTCAAAACAACTCGAGATCGTTCCCCGCCGCCTGAGCCACTGGTATTTCCGGGCGAATTTCCGGTGGGGCATCCTTGCGGATTTTTTGCATCACACGGCCTGTTGCCGGCCAGAACATAACGTGACGGGCAGTTTCCCCACCCAGCGAATGACCTTCACACTCGATCCCTTCCGCCTTTAGGAATTCGAGGGTGAAACTGCTGTTCGTTTTACCGATATCGCTGAGACCGCTGACCATCCGTGCACCCCCGAAAGCTTTGGCCTTCAGCCTGTGGCGCTGCCCGCCAAGCTTTAGGATGTCATTTATCAACAACTCCATCGCGTTGATACCTGCGAGGTTACAGATCCCGCGCTCGCCCGAGCTGACTGTGAGCAGCATATGGTTCATGCCGCCAACCCCGGCAACAGGATCCCACAAACAACAGGAGACACAGGACCCTAGGATCGTACTGATGACTACCTCCGGGTCACCGCTGACACCGCGCTCGCCCTGTGTGATATGAATGCGGGAACCGGTCATTTGCCAACAACACCTTCGCGATTGGGTGACGAGCGACCAGTTCTGATGCTGTCGCGCATCGCGTGACCTATGCGATCCAGGGACAGTTCTCTTTGGACGGCGCCCATGGCCTTGGCGGCTCTAGGCATACCATAGACCACGCAGGTATCTTCATTCTGACCAAATGTGCGCGCGCCGCCGTCGCTCAGTTGTAAAAGGCCTTCGGCACCATCTTTGCCGAGGCCAGTAAGAATGGCAGCTGTCACGTGTTTGGCCTCGCTCACTGCAGACTTGAACAGGATGTCTACAGCTGGGCAATGCAATGCCGGCGGATCATTTGGTTTAAAAGTGCAGGTCCAGGCGTCCCGGGTCCTGCGAATTTCAGTATGCTGCCCCTGCCCCGGTGCCAGAACGATATCTCCGCGGCGCAGGATCATACCTTCTGTGGCCAGGCAGACGTTCTGTTTCAGATATCTCCCGAGTCTTTCGGAAAAGCTGACAAGGAAATTTCCTGGCATGTGCTGCACAATAACAACCGGTGGGCCGCCGGGATCAAGCATTGGCAAAACGCTTTCAAGGGCGGCTACACCGCCAGTCGATGCCCCGATCAGAAAGATGTTTTTGCGCCGGCAGCCAGCGTAGGGCTGTGAATCGGTATCACCGGGTCTTTGAACGGCCGACTGCAAGGCCCCCTGGGGCACACGCAGACGGGACGTTGTCGTGCAGGCGGCCTGATACACGCGTTCGCAGATATCATCGGTCACTTCACGACCGTATGCGCCGTTCGGCTTGACCATGCAATCGACCGCGCCGCGAGACAACGCCTGGATCGCCGCATCGCTGCCTGCCGATGTCAGGCTGGACATCATGACCACAGGCATAGGCCGTGCCTTCATCAGCCGGGTCAGAAATTCCAGGCCGCTCATCCCCGGCATTTCGATATCCAGCGTCAGAACATCTGCGGGCTGTGCGCGAAGAAAGTCCCGGGCGGCAACCGCGTCTTCGGCTTCCCCTACAATTTCAAGGCGTGAATCCGCTTCCAGCGTTGCGCGCAGCCATGCACGTATGGTGCGGGAATCGTCGACGATCAGGACCCGTTTGCGAGGGCCATGAAAAGCACTTTCGGAAGCATGTCCTGTGGATATCACACAATCACCCTGGCTGACGGTACAACAGGGTCGAAACAACGGACCCTTTCCAGACCGTTATGCCAGGCAGGAGTAAATCGAGCCTTAATGCCGATAATTTAGAACGCAAACGGGCCAAAGGCCGTGCGGGATTTTACATCCCGTTGTCCCGGTCCGAAAGCATCTGGCGCGAAATGATCATTCGCATGATCTCGTTCGTGCCTTCAAGTATCTGGTGAACCCGCAGGTCCCGCACGATTTTTTCCACGCCGTAGTCTGCCAGGTAGCCGTATCCACCATGCAACTGCAACGCATCATTGGCGACATCAAAGGATGCATCTGTCACAAAAACCTTTGCCATGGCGCAGAATTTCGTCGCATCCGCCGCGTTTGAATCCAGTTTCCAGGCTGCCTGGCGCAGGAAAACACGCGCCGCCTGAAGGCGTACTTCCATATCGGCCAGTCGAAACTGCAGGGCCTGGAACTGATCGATCGATTTTCCAAAGGCCCGACGCTCGCCCATATAGGCGAGCGCTGCATTCAGCGCCGCCTGTGCCCCCCCCAGTGCAGAGGCCGCGATATTCAGCCGGCCACCGTCCAGACCAGCCATCGCGTAGGAAAACCCAAGGCCCTCCTCGCCCACCAGATTGGCGGCTGGCACGGCGCAGTCGTCAAACTGCACCTGCGCTGTCGGCTGCGACCGCCAGCCCATTTTGCTTTCCAGACCGCCAAAGGACAAACCCGGGCTGCCATCTTCGACCAACATTGCAGAAATGCCCCTGGGTCCGTCATCACCGGTGCGCACCATGCTCAGGTAGACGTCAGAGTATCCGCCACCGGAAATAAACGCTTTGGTCCCGCTGAGACTGTAGCCATCGTTGGTGCGCACTGCGCGGGTGCGCAGCGCCGCTGCATCAGAGCCCGAGCCTGGTTCCGTCAGACAATAAGAAAAGATTTTTTCCATGCGGCATAAGCGGGGCAGCCAGGTGTCTTTCAAGGCGTCAGAGCCGAATTTCTCGATCATGCCGCCACACATATTGTGGATCGACAGAAACGAACCAACAGACGGGCAGGCCATGGCCAGCGCTTCGAACACCAGTGTTGCGTCAAGGCGGCTCAGCCCCGATCCGCCATATTTTTCCGACACATAAATGCCACCCAGCCCAAGTTCCGCGACCTGTGGCCACAGCGCTTTCGGGATCGTGCCGGCGGCTTCCCATTCACGGGCAAAAGGCGCGATGTTCTCCTGGGCGAAGGCAGCCGTCATGTCAAAGACAGCCGTCTGTTCTTCTGTCAGAGCGAAATCCATTCCGAGCCTCCTGTTACCCGTGCAGCCGGGGCCTCACAGATACCGGGCCGTCAGGACAGCATCAAGCCCGGGCTCACAAAAAGCGCATGTGTCGCGCAAACGGCATTTCCCGCAAACGCTGCCCGGTCGCATCAAAAATTGCATTGGCCAGAGCGGGCGCTGCAGGTGGTACGGGTGGCTCGCCAATGCCGCGGATTTCCGATGCAGACTCAAGGGCCCGAACCGTAATCTGAGGGCACTGATAAAGCCGCATACCCTCTGCATCGTGGTAATTCGTCTGTTCAGGCTTGCCGTCTGCAAAGGTGATTTCGCTGTTTATCGCGTGCCCCAGCCCCCAGATGATACCACCCTGAACCTGCGCCTCAAGATTAACCGGATCAACCACCGGACCGGCATCAACAGCGGCAAAAACCCTGTCAATACGCAGGCCATCGGGTGTTTGCGTCACCTCTACAACCTGTGCCGCCGGCACTCCGAAGGATGTCACCAGGGCAACGCCGCGCCCCCGGCCCGATTGCATCGGTGTGCCCCAGTCCGACATCTCGGCCACGGCCTCCAGCACGCCGCGGGCAATGGGGTTGTTCACAAGGCGCAGCCGTTCTCCCATCGGATCGGCACCTGCCGCGCGGATCACTTCATCCAGCAGACTTTCGGCAAAGAACCCGGCGGTCGACGCGCCGACGGACCGCCATGAGCTGACCGGGGCCAGTCCCGATGCTGCACGTCCGGTCACCCGCAGACCAGGGATGTCGTAGGGCATATTCCAGGCACCGGCGACAATCTGCACATCAGGTCCGGGCACAGCCAGACCGAGGCGGCCCATCTGGGACGCCGTGACCGAAGGCGTTGCTATCTCCAGTGCGAGGTGGGTTACCTGACCGCCGCGCCACCCGCCTGCACCACGCGCCATCCCGATCTGCCTGGGGTAGTCCTGCGCAAAGTCTTCTTCGCGGCTGAGCACAAGGCGAACGGCCTGGCCGGGCAGTTGCAGCGCAATTTCTGTTGCGGCATCGACCACATCAAACTCCAGGCGGTGCCCGAAACTGCCGCCCGCCATCTGGTTGTGAAAAACAACGGCTTCCGGCTCCAGACCAGCCGCCTCGGCCACGCGTTGCTGAACGATGCGTGGCATCTGATGCGCACACCACACCTCTGCACGCTCTGACGATATCCGCACGGTGGCGTTCAGAGGTTCCAGCGGCTGATGCGCGACATAGGGCGCGCGGTATTCCAGCTCAACTGTTACGCCGTCTGCTGCCACTTCTTCGGGGTCGCGGTCGTCCCGCCAGATCCTGTCGGGTTTTTCCTCGTCAAAAGCAAAGCCCAGGACGCGCCAGTGATCTTCCTGCTCAGCCGGATAGGGCGCACCTCCCCAGTCGCAATCAATATCAGCCAGCGCCTGAAAGGCATACCAGGTATTGTCCGCAACAACCGCCACCCCATTTTTCAAAGGCACGATTTGCCGCACACCGCGCATTTTTGCTGCGCGTCGCGCGTCAAAACCCGTCAGCCCACCACCCTTTCGCGGGTTGAGCCGGGCAGAGGCGAACAAAACACCTTCGGGCTGCACATCAATACCGTAGGTCTGTGCGCCCGTTGATTTGGCAACGATATCCAAACGCCGGTGTGTCTGCCCGATCAGCCGCCACGCAGAGGGGTCGCGCAGCGTCACATCAGTCACCGGATCGATGCGACCCGCATCCGCCGCAAGATCTGTATAGGCGATGCTGTCACCACCCGGCAGAACCACGGCACCGTCGGATGTTTGCAATTCAGTGGCCGGAATACCCGTGCGGGCAGCGGCAGCCGCCCTGAGCGTTTCGCGCGCCACAGCACCCGCATGCCTGAGTTTCTCAAAACTGTCAGGCACCGAAGTGGAGCCACCTGTTATCTGAAACCCGGCCAGCTTTATCGCCGCCCCAACCGCCGCGCGCGCAGAACCTGCAACAACGCCGGTATCTGTCGACATAAAAGGAACGGCATCCGCTGCCAGTGCCCGGTTGTAATAGGCCGGATCAGGCTGGCCAAAGGAAACAGAAAACCCGCCCGGTTCCAGATCCATTTCTTCTGCAATGAGCATTGCCTGCATGGACATCGCACCCTGCCCCACATCTGCATGCGGCGTGATCAGGGTGATGTCGCTGCCCGTCACGATCACAAACGGGTTAAAGGTCGCCTCGTCCGGGCCGAGACCGGCGGTCAGCGGATTGTCGTGCGGTCGCCTGATCTGCCACACACCAAAAGCCACGCCGCCCGCGACAGCAGCCGCCCCGATCAATACACCTCTGCGGGTGATCCTGCGGCGGCCTGACATGGCTTTTCTTTTCTGCATGCTCATTGTGCCCTTACAGTTTGGCGGCCCGCTCCGGGGCGGATCAGTACCCGGTCATCTCCAGATACCCCTGACCGGTGTGGCTGCCGGTGATCGTTACCGGACCCTCCCAGTAGGATACCAGCGTGTCCATCCAGGCCTGGGGATTGAGCGCCCGGACGGTCACATCGACACCTTTATCCGGCAACCTGGCACGCCAGACAACAGGAACGCTGCGTCCGGCGACCATGGCCGTCTCAAGCGGCTCGGACACAAAGGCACCGTCGGGAAAAGGTGTCGCCTCACCCTCGGGTGTAATCCAGGTGGCCGCAGTGAAATCGCCTGCTTCGCTGTCGTGCAGGGTAAAGCCCATCATCCGCGCGCCATCATCAAAAACCATCGAGAACCAATCCCAGCTGATCTGCGTTTCCCCCAGAGGCTGAGAGGCCCACTCCCGGTCCAGCCAGGCGGTGCCGCTGACGTCTACATCCCTGTCCGGCAGCTGCAGGGTGCCGCGGATGGCGTAAAAAGGCTGGGAATAATAGTAGCTTGCCCGTCCGGAAGCCGATTTGACCGAATATCCGGCATCCCCTTGCAACACCAATGGCCCACCGGCGCTCAGCGCCATGTCATACCCGAAATCAGCACCCCGCGCCCGCAGATTGAGGTCGGCTATCCCGTCGCCCGTGGCCGTCATTTCCCAGTCATCAATCCAGGCTGTGAAGGGAGCGGCAATTGCACCCGCCTGCCCGATCCCGCCCCGCGCAAGACGTTCGGCGACGTAATGGGCGTCCGCAGTTGTCACGGCGGCGTGCCCCATCCAGACCTGCGGGCTGGTCCATCCCGGTGCGTCACCTGGTTCGAGAGCAGAGCGAAAGAGTGTCCATTGCAACCCGTACGCTATGCCGTCTGCGTCTTTGAGGTTGGCCGTCAGATACCACCATTCAATCCGGAAATCCGGATGGGGTCCGTGATCCCGGGGGAAAACTATCGGCAGATCTCGGGCCGGATGGCTGAACCCTTCGGCGTCAGCGCCCAGCCCGGCAAAGCCCTGTGCAGATGCGGGTGCAGTCATGCCAAGGCAAACGCAGCAAATGGCCAAAGTGCGCATCACGTAACCTGCAGAGTTATCTTTCATTGCTGAACACCTTTAACAGCATCTGGGGCGGCGTGCGGGCAAGGCGAATGGCAGGCCAGAGCGCCGCGAGAAAAGCCGCCAGCATGGTCAGCACACCCAGTTGCAGCATGTCCCAGGGAAAGAGGAACATCGGCAGGCGCCAGCCAAAGGCCTCAACGTTGACTACGGCCAGCAGCACCCAGGCCAGTCCGAGACCGAGCGGCACCGCAAGAAGCCCGGTCAGAGCGGCAAGACAAACAGCCCGCAGCAGCTCCAGACGTGCCAGCCGGCGGCGGGTCAGGCCGAGCGCCCAGACAGGCGCCAGCTGCGGCAGACGCATCGTGGCCAGCGTCAGCAGGCTGATCAGGATCGCCAGACCCGCAACCGACAGGGTCAGCAGGTTCAGCGCCGCTGTCACAGAAAAGGTCCGTTCGAAAACACTCAGGGAAAAGTCTTTGAGGTCGCGCTGGTTGATCAGCGCATCCGCGGGCAGCTCAAACGTATTGCGCAGGGTGCGCGCCAGCTCATCGGGCGTTTCTGTGCGCAGCCCGAACTGACGCGGAGAGAGACCGGGATAACGAGCACCGAACTGCTGTTCGGAAATGATGATCTGTCCTGCAGGGTTGCCATAGTCACTGTAGACGCCCAGAACCACGTCGCCGGTTCCGAGCGTATCGCCGGGGCTCAGATTCTGTCGTCTTGCCAGCTGCTCATTGATCAGCGCGCCCTGACCTGCCGCAAGACGGTCCCAGACGCCGTCCACTGCACTCAGAAGCGGCCAGTTGTCCCGGTATGTCGCATGATCGCGCAGGCCAAAAAGCTCGGCAGGCAGACCGCCCTCCCGCAGGTCAACAGAAACAATGGGCAGAACGGCAACGGACCAGGCCACAAGAAACTGTTCTATTTCAGCGGCCTGCTCAGCAGAGCTCACCCTGAGATACAGTTCCGAGGACAGCCGCTGGTCAAGGTAACCGGTGAAAGTTAGCCGGAAGCTGGAAACCATGGTCGAGACACCGATGTTTGCGGCCATTGCCAGGAGCAGAGCCATCAAAGCCATGGACAACCCTGGCAGTTGCTGTCTGCTGTCCGCCCAGAACCATTCTGACACCGGGCCACGGCTGATCCGCCCGGCAAGCGACAGGCAGACCGCCAGCACCCAGGGCAGGCACAGCGCAGCCCCGGTCAGCAGGCAGGCCAGCAGCCCGAAACCGGCAAACAGCCCCTCTCCTACCTGAGAGATCAGTGCCCCCGTGCCGAAAAGAACAAGAGCCAGCAGCAACATCCAGCGACCCGCATTGCCTGCGTGCAGGCTCATCGCGCGGGGGTGATTGAACGACAAAAGAGGCATCCGGGCCAGTTTGATGAGCGCTGAACCGGCCGCAATGGCCGTCCCGCCGAAGGCCATCCCTAGACCGGACAGCCACCACACAGGTCGAAGCTGTAGTTGTCCCGTCACTTCTGCGCCATAGAGCCCACGCAGGGTTGCAGCCACGTCCGGCAACAGCGCGGCGGCAATGAGATACCCCAGCGTCACACCAAGCGCTCCGGCCACCAGGGCAAAAAAGGTTAGCTCAACCGCCAGAAGCGCCATAAGCCGGGTCAGCGGCAGCCCAAGCGCGCGCAGAGTACGAAAAACGGGTCTGCGCTGCTCAAAGGCGAGCCCGACCGCACCGTAGACGATAAAAATGCCCACGGCAAAGGACAGCATTCCAAACGCGGTCAGATTGACATGAAAACTGCGCGTCAGCCGGGATACGTCTGTTTGCGCCAGCGGTTCGGAAATCGTGTAAACATCCGGCAGCGGCACAGTTTGTGGCGGCTGTGCCGGTGCCACCACGAGATAGCGCAGCTGCCCGTCTCCCTGCAGCAACCGGTCCGCCAGCGCGATATCCGCCATTGCCTGCCCCCGGGGGCGTCTGTCATCGGGGCGGACGTCTGTATCAAACCCTGTCAGGAGCGGCACATCATCCGGGTGGGCAAAAAGCACAGGCCCGTCGTCTAACAGCAGGTTCTGCATGGGGCCGGTTGCGCTTGGTCCGGCACCCGCAGGTGTCGGAAAAGTCAGCGGATCAATTCCGGTCAGCAGCACGACACCGCCTGGTGTGCGCAATTCTCCCTCCATCACCGGGCTGACCAGCCAGCCGTTGCGGCGCAGCGAGACGTATTCAGCGACCGTCAGCGCCTGGCCATCCCGCCGGGTCAGTCGCGAAAGATCACCGGCTCCCAGTGTATCTGACGCTGCGGCATAGCTTGCCCGGGCCTCAGCATTGATCGCCTGAACACCGGACCAGAGCGCCGTCGCCAGCGCGAGCCCCGTCACCAGTGTCAGCAACTGCCACGGATTACGCCGCCAGTGCGACAACAAAGCCGTCAGCCCGGCCCCCGTCATGTACCACCAGCTTTCAATCGTTCCCGCACAACGGTCTGGCCAGCCGACAGCGTCAGCCGGTTGCCCATGCGGGCCGCCTGGCGCGCAGAGTGCGTGACCATGAGAACTGCCGAGCCGGCCTCAGAGGCCGTTTCAAGCAACAGGTCAAGCACGCGGTCGGCAGATGCTTCATCCAGGTTCCCCGTCGGCTCATCGGCGAGTATCAGTCGCGGAACTGCCGCGAGTGTTCGCGCGATGGCCACACGCTGCTGCTGGCCGCCGGACAGAGCCTCAGGGTACTTTTGCAGGTGATCACCAAGACCAAGTTTATGCGCCAGATACTCTGCGTGTTCCGGGTCATGTTTTTGCGACAGCCTTGCGTGAAAAGCGATGTTTGCTGCCACGGTCAGACTGGGTATCAGGTTGAACTGCTGAAAAACCAGACCGACAGTACCGCGCCGCACTTCGGCGCTTTCTGCGTCACCGAGTACCGTAATGTCGCGGCCATCCAGCAAAATCTGCCCGCCCGACGGTTTGTCGAGACCGGCAATAAGGTGCAGAACCGTACTTTTGCCACTGCCGGATTCCCCCTCCAGTGCCAGTGTGCCACCAGCCTGCAGATCAAAGGTCACATCGCGCAAAACCTGCTGTGCCATGGCCTCCTGGCCATAGGTCTTGCTCAGCTGACGGACCTGTAAAAGCATCACGGTTTAACCTTTTGACCGCAGCGGCGCGTGTTTTGAAACCAACACTGTCCGGCCAGCCGCAACGGGTTCAGAGGGATGTGTAACCCCAGGACAGAACAAAAGGTATGCGACACTTTCCGTTGGGGTCTGGCCGTGTGATCTGGTCAACTGGTGAAGCACCATAGCTGAAGGCTGCCCGTTCCGCTTTCTTGCAATTCTGGTGCGGGACTGATGGCCGAAAAACACAGGTGCGGTTACCCGAAGAAGGGAACGTTCCCGGCCAATGTGCATCGCGCTCACTCCTTCAGCAAAGACCGGCCTTGTGAACAATATGCTCCATCAGCCCGGCCTTTTAACCAGATAGCGGATCGCTGTGGAATGACCAGCGCTTCCCAATCCAAAAGGCAGCGGATACACCTGTGAAACCCCCACACCGCTGCCCGGGAGCTTTCATGACCGACTATGCCATTGCACCACCCCCCCTGACCGCACTTCCCATCGCAGGATCCAACGCTCTGTTTCCTGTCCGCCGGGTCTATTGCATCGGGCGTAATTATGCCGCCCATGCCATCGAGATGGGCCATGATCCGGACAGGGAGCCGCCGTTCTTCTTTCAGAAAAACCCGGACAATCTGGTCACAGACGGCGTGTTTCCATACCCGCCAAAAACAGCGGATGTGCACCACGAGGTGGAACTTGCCGTCATGCTGAAATCCGGCGGGCGCAATATACAGGTGCATGATGCCAGCACCCATATTTATGGCTATGCGCTGGCGCTCGACATGACCCGCCGCGATCTGCAGGGCGACATGAAAAAAGCGGGAAGACCCTGGGAGATCGGCAAGGCCTTTGAGGCCTCAGCACCTGTGGGTCCGGTGCATCCTGTCTCCGCAACAGGTTTGCTGAGCGAGGGCGCTGTGACGCTGCATGTGAACGGTGAGCTGCGCCAGGAGGGTGACCTCAATCAGTTGATCTGGAAGGTGCCGGAAATGATTTCCTATCTCTCAGAATACTTTGAACTGGCACCGGGCGATGTGATCCTGTCGGGAACGCCTGCAGGTGTGGGCCCGGTCGTTCGCGGTGACGTCATGGAAATCGCAATTGCCGGCCTCGGCAGCATGTCCGTACGCGTTGCCTGACGTCGCTGTGTCAGGATAAATGCTGCAAGACGCGGTTTGCCAGGGCGGTTGCGCTGTCAAACGCGGCCTCGACCCGGCCTGCCCCGCACCAGTCACCAGCCGCACCCAGACCCAAGCGTTCATCCAGAAGAAACGGGGTTTCAGCAGGACAGGATACAGCTGCATAGCGCCACCGGTGCAGGCTGATGTGATCCGCCCGCGCAGCATCGATCTGGGTCACATCGGACAAGGCACGCAAAAGTACCTCCTGTACACGCCTCTGATCCTCTTCCAGATGCGCTTCGGCCCAGCTGTTTGACGTCTGACAGATGAGCGCAGGCGGACGCGCCCTGCCCGGTTTGCTGTGATTGGCTGCGATCCAGGCCAGCGGCGCGCCATCTGCTGAAATTGCATCCCAGCCGAGGTTTGGAAGCGTTTCAAAGCCGCACATCAGTGTGTAACAGCCCTGCATCTGAATTGCGTCCGGCATATGCACCTGTCCGAAATCACCCGGCATCAACCGGCGTGTCTGCACCGAGGGCGCAGTCGATAACACCATGTCAAAACCCGAATACTCGGACGCGTCCTGCATTCTCAGTGTCCAGCCGCTTTCGCCTGCCGATACTGACGCGACTTCGACCGTATGAAGCACGTTCAGCTCCTCAGCGGCGGCCTTGCACAGGCTGTTCATCGCAGGCGTGCCCACAAAACGCGGCGCGGTCCATGCTGGCGCGTCCGACAACCGGCCCGCCTGAAACTGAAGCAGTCTTGGCTGCCATTCCGCCACCTGTCCACGGTCGATAAATGGTGTCAGAAACTCCCGAAACGTGGCTCCCTTCGCGGTAAAGTACTGTGCGCCATGATCAAAACTGTGCGCACCCGCGCGGCGCGTTGACATACGCCCGCCCGTGCCACGGGATTTCTCAAAAACGCGGACGTCTGCACGGCCGCTCAGCATCCCGGCCAGCCGCACACCTGCAAGGCCCGCGCCAATTACCGCAATTTTTATACCAGCTGCCATATTCGTTCGTATCCCACCTGTTCTGTGACACAGCTAATGCCACGCGGTACATGGGCAAGGGTCACAGACGGTAAGTGCGCCGCGCAAGCCCGCAGGAGAGTTCCTCAATCATTTCAAAGGCCTCATCTTCTCGCAGGCGGTGATCTGCAACAAGACGTGCAAGCCAGGCACAATCCACACGCCGGGCCACCTCATGCCGCGCAGGTATCGACGGAAACGCGCGGGTGTCGTCATTGAAACCGGCGGTATTGTAAATGCCCGCTGTCTCGGTTGTCATTTCGCGGAAACGGCGCATGCCCTCGGCACTGTCATGAAACCACCACGCAGGCCCCAGCACCAGTGACGGCCATGCACCTGCCAGAGGGGCCAGTTCACGCGCATAGGCTGTCTCGTCCAGCGTAAACAGCACAATCCGCAGATCAGGCGCGTCCCCGACCGCATTCAGAAGCGGCGCGAGGCTGCGGGTAAATTCTGTCTGCACGGGGATATCAAACCCCTTGTCCCGGCCGTATCGCTCAAAAACTGCCCGGTTGTGATTGCGTGAAGAGCCCGGGTGGATCTGCATCACCATGCCGTCCTGTGCGCTCATCCGGGCCATTTCGGTGAGCATCTGCGCGCGGAAGAGAGCGACGTCATCACCAGTAGCAGCATCACGCCTTATCCTGTCAAAGAGTGCCGCTGCCTCGCTTTGGGCCAGATCCGCAGTCCGGGCGTCGGGTATCCCATGATCGGTTGCGGTCGCCCCCATGCTGCGAAAGAAGTCACGCCGGCTCTGGTGGGCTGCCAGATAGCCTACCCAGGTGCCGGTATCCTCTCCCGTCAGTTCGCCCAGTTGGTCGAGCGCCCGGGCAAAACCCTCGTGGTCCGGATCGGTCACCTGGTCGGGGCGATATGTCGGGATCACCCGGCCCGTCCAGCCGCTCTCTTTTATACTTCTGTGATGCGCCAGATCATCGAGCGCGCTGTCGGTGGTCGCAAGAACCTCAATATTGAATGTCTCATAGAGCGCCCTGGGACGAAAACCCGGAGAGGCCAGAGCCTCTGCAATGCGATCATACGCGTCATCAGCCGTTTGCGCACTCAGTGGCTGCTTCAGGCCAAACAGCCTGTCAAACGTGATATCGAGCCACAGCCGCGTGGGTGTTCCGCGAAACAGATGATAGTTACTGGCAAACCGCTGCCAGATCGCCCGGGGATCCGGCGCATTTCCGGTACCATCAGTTCGGGCAACGCCAAAATCCTCGAGGCTCATGCCCTGACTGGCGAACATGCGGGTGATATAGTGATCCGGCGTCACGATCAGCGCGGACGGATCCGGGAAGGCATGATTTTGGGCAAACCATGCGGGGTCCGTATGCCCGTGCGGGCATATGAGTGGCAGGTCCCGCGCAACCTCAAAAAGTGCCCGTGCCAAGCCATCGGCGCCGGTGTTTTTCAGAAGTGTATCTTCGTGGAACAGACCTGTCATGAGCAGATGGGCAAACGGGTTCTGAGCGGGGTTCTTGCCATAGTGGGCCTGCCTTTCCGGTCTGTCTGGATGAGGACGGCACAGGCCGGTCCGGTCGGCAGATGGTGCGCAAATCAGGTCAGCGGTGTCAAGCGGGGCGGTCCGGAATGACAGGCAGCGCAAAGAGGCTCTTGCCTCTGGCGCAGGAGTATAGAGTATCGCGCCTGAAACATGCTCCGCCCAAAGAGGATCGCCTGATGAAAACCGAGTACGCGCTGGCCGATGGAAAACTTCTGATCCGCAGCGAGGGTGCGGTAGGGCAAATCACCTTCAACAGGCCCGACAGGCTGAATGCCATGTCACTGGATATGTGGGACGGGCTGGCGTTGGCGCTGAAAGAATTTGCGGATAACGACGACATCCGCGCTGTGATCCTGAGCGGTGCAGGCGAGCGGGCTTTTGTGTCCGGGGCAGATATCTCAGAATTCGATGAAATGCGGGCGACAGAAGCGGGCATTCGCAACTACAACGACCGCTATGAAGGGGCCGATGCCGCGCTCTACAACTTTCCAAAACCCACCATCGCGCAGATACACGGGTTCTGCGTCGGCGGTGGCATGGCAATTGCCCTGAGTTGCGACATCCGCATCTGCTCAGAAACTACACGCATGGGCATTCCTGCGGCGAAACTCGGCCTTGGATATGGATACGCTGGCGTACGCCGCCTGACGGATGTGGCCGGACCGGCTGTCGCGTCGGAAGTTCTCTTTTCTGCTCAGATGTTCGACGCGGCAGGTGCTCTTTCCCGAGGGCTCGTGAACCGTGTCGTGCCGGAGGCCGACCTCGCATCCGAGGTGGCCGCCCTCGCAGACAGGATAGCGGCCAATGCCCCGCTCACGGTCGAGGCCGCCAAGGCCGCGATCCAGGCCGCTACCGGCCCCGATCCTGAAAGCCATGCTGACCACATCGATGCTCTGGCTATGGCCTGTTCGACCAGCGCAGATTATGCCGAAGGGCGGGCCGCATTTGCGGAAAAACGAACCCCGGTGTTTCGCAGAAAATAACGGCCAGCCTGACTTCGGGAATTGTCCTCTGGTGATCCGCTCGCCAGGCACAGAATGCGTATCAATACCGGACACAATCCGCGAAGTTTCAGATTATTGCATTCAATTCAACCGGATGCCACGCGCCCGCCGCCGGGCCGCCATGTTCTGATCACATTCAGGGCTGACATATTCAATTGTACTCAAATGAATCTAAAGGCCGACGCGCTCGGCCCGTGACTGCGAACTGGTATCAACAGATGACACGTGAGAACGCACTGGAAGGACTCAGCTGGGAGGACGAACTGCCACTAGGCACGACGCTTCTCAACGGTCAGTATAAGATCACAGGCCAGCTGCAGCGCGGCGGCTTTGCAATTGCCTATATTGCGCGCAACAGTCTGGATCGGGAATTTGTCATCAAAGAGTGCTTCCCTACGGACATGTGTCGCCGCACAGGCGAAGCTGTTCAGCCCGTAGATACCCGTTTTGACCGTGCGATGAATGCCGTTCGCCGTCAGTTCATCCTGGAAGCGCGCCGTATGTCGCGATTGCAGCATCCCGGCATTGTGGGCGTGCACCAGGTTTTCGAGGAAAACAACACGGCCTATATGGCGCTTGATATGGTGCAGGGCCAGGACCTGCTGAGTATTGCAGAAAACAACCCCGAAAGGGTGACACCTGCGTTTTTCGCCAGTGTGCTCGACCAGATGCTGGATGCGCTGTCGTATACGCACGCCCATGGTGTTTTGCACCGCGACATTTCTCCCGACAATATTCTGGTCGATGAAAACGACTGTCTCACGCTGATTGATTTCGGCGCAGCCAGCGAACACAACCCCGTGGACAGCGGCGCGCAGACCATGATCGCTGTCAAAGATGGCTACTCACCGCACGAGTTTTACAGGCCTGGCACAGGACACGACTTTTCCAGTGACCTCTATGCCCTTGGCGCGACCCTTTACCATATCATTACAGGCGGGGTAGCGCCGGACTGCCAGACCCGCATGCGTGCTGTCTCAGACGGCAAGCCTGACCCGATCATTCCGCTGGCACTTCATAGTTGCAACCTGGACCCGGTTATTCTGCGCTCGATCGACCAGGCGATGCAGATCGAACAGGCGATGCGGTTTCGCGGCGCAGAAGACTGGCGTGCCGCACTGGACGGAGAAACACCACCAAATCGCCCGCCCAGACCCGCAAACACTGACCGGATGCTGGAAACGCGCATTTCAGAGCTGGTCACCCAGATCAATCCGCTGATCGAAACCGGCGCGCCAGGGGAAAAAGATATCGCGCCAGCCCTTCCGACCACGCAGTCGGAACCTCGCCGGGTCGTTGATATATTCGGCAACCCCATCGATGACGTGGACGCCTGGCTGCGCGAACAGGACGCAGAAAGCACCCTGCCCCCCGCCCGGGCGCCTGCCGCCGACCCGCTGGAAGATCAGGCAGCCGAGACCAACCCTGAACCCCGAAAATCCCTGCTGGGCAAGCTGATGTCCCGCTGTACAGGTCGCAGATAAACCTGAGACCCGCCAAGATAAACGAACGGAGAACCCGATGAAATTTATACGCGATATCATAAACGAAAAGCGCAGTTCCGGACCGGTCAGCGCGTCAATGCCTTCCGAGGAAACTCAGCTGGACTTTGAGGGTGAAACCCCTGCAACCGGGACAGCGCCTGCAGCCCTCAATCTGGGGCGGTATCTGGAAACGCCGGGCCATGATCTGCACGAAGACGCCCCGGACCCGGCGTTCTATGGAGATGAAAACACCGGATACGCTTCCGATGACGATACCTGGGCTGAGGAAAACTGGTCTGACGAAGACTTCTCAGAAGATGACGTCTACACCGACGGCTGGCCAGATGAGAACGACGCGGAAGCAGACGAGATGACCCTCGAAGCAGCCCGCCGCGCGATCAATCCCGATGGGGAAACTGCGGAAGCCGGACTGTCTGATCCGCTGGATCGTCTGTTTGCTGAAACGCATGCCACAGGCTCCGACACGACCCCCGACGAAGAATTCGAGGACGAAGCCCAGAGCGAGACCTGGGAAGGTTACGACGACGAAGAGGGAATGTCGCCGGCACCCACGCCCGCCTCACTCGCAGAAATGCGGCGCACTATGGCAAGCGAACGTCCTGCACCGGTGACCCCCGCCGCTGCTGCAGAGCCTGCCCGGACGTCTGGGGCTGATCTGCTGGAAATGCCCGCCCCGGCGCCTGGTCGCGCCGCTGGCAGTACAGGCCGCGTCAAAACCCGCCTGCTCGGTTTCAGCACCGGTGTTGATGCCGCGGCTGATCCCATCGAAAAAGCTGCCCGCACGGGCCAGGCCCGCTTTCCTGTGGGCTGGATGATCGTTGTCGAGGGACCTGGCCGCGGGGCGTCCTTCACGCTGCAGGACGGTGTCTCGCGCATTGGGCGCGCAGAGGATCAGACGGTCGCCCTGAACTTTGGCGATACAGCTATCTCGCGCGAAAACCACGTCTCGGTTGCCTATGACAGCGAACAGAACAGTTTCTATGTCGGGCACAGCGGCAAGGCGAACCTTGTGCGTGTAAACGACAAACCGCTGCTGAGCACCGAAACTGTCTCGAACGGCGACCTGATCCGCATCGGCGAAACCACTCTGCGTCTCGTCACGCTGTGCGGTGATGATTTCAGCTGGGACACAGACGGTGAAGAAGAAGACGCCAGATATGCCTGACCCCGAAAACCTTGTATGTGATGCGGCCCCTGCAATCAGCCTGGGCCGCCGCGCCTGCCAGGAAGACGCCCTGGCCGTTGATTTCACAGCCGGCGCAGGTTTCGGCTTTGCAGTGCTGTCTGACGGCATGGGCGGTCATGCTGCCGGCGAAATCGCCAGCAAGGTTGTCGTGACCGAGATGTTCAGCGAACTCAAAATGCAGGCCGGAAACCCTGTGGATACGGAAAAGAACATCGGCGCGATCCTGCGCAATGCCGCACTGGGCGCTAACGACTGTCTGGCCTCCTATACACAGCGCTTTCCCGAAACCAGAGGTATGGGCGCTACACTGATAGCACCCGTTATTGCGGCCAATCGCCTTTACTGGATTTCCGTGGGGGACAGCCCGCTGTTTCTTTTTCGCGGCAACCGTCTGTTCCGACTGAACGAAGAGCATTCTTTGGGTCAGCAACTTAAGATCCGTGTCCTGGAAGGCAGGCTCTCGCAGGAACAGGCCGACCTGATCGAAGACCAGGACTGCCTGACATCCGTGCTGATGGGGCGCAACATTCAGCACACAGATTGCCGGGAAATTCCCGTAACCCTGAGACACAACGACATCATTGTAGCCGCAAGTGACGGGCTGCTGTACCTGACCGAAGACCAGATTGCCCGCATCCTGCACGACAACTGCTTCCGCAGCAGTGCGGAAATCTCTGAAAAGCTCATGCAGGCCGTGGCAGCACAGGACGATCCTGAACAGGACAACATCTCCCTGTGCACGATCAGGATAACCGATCCTTCTGTTACAGGCGCGAGAGGCCCTATGGACACCCGCCCGAAACGCCGGCTTTTTCTGAACCTGCATGAAAACAGCGAACCGGCGGCCGGAACGCTGCGCGTTCTGCGCTAAGGCGGCAGAGATGGCACCCGATTGCATTGAAAAACTGCGCACGGCGGTCGCATCCGGCGCTCTGAACAGCCGGGACCGTGCTGCTGCACGGAGGCTGATCACAACACTGAGCCAGCCTGCCAGGATCGCGGTTATTGGCAGACGCGGCGCTGGCAAGACCAGCGTCGTGAACATGCTTGCGGGCGCGACCCTGATGCCCGAAACCGACGGGCTGACCATTACTGAACTGTGCTACCGTACGCCGGAAAAAATGACCTGCGAATATGCCAATGGTGACGTGGTTGATTTTGACGGAATTCCGGACGATTTCACGCTGCCTGAACAGGCGATGCGCCTGCGTTTCGATCTGCCGGAACCGGCACTGGCAACGCGCACTTACATCGAAGTGACCCTGCCTGATGTGCCCGAAATGGCGCGTGACGTTCTGGAAATGGTGGCAGCACAGGTTGATCTGGCTCTCTGGTGCAGCCCGTCACCATCACAGGCTGACGCCCAACTGTGGCAGGTCGTGCCTGACCAACTCAAAGATCACAGCTTCTTTGTCCTTACACACGCGGACCGTGCGGGCAAAGCAGGTCATCTGGACGCCCTGATGCACCGTGCGCAGACACGGTTCGATGGCGCATTTCTGGGTATCTACCCGCTGGTTGCTGCAACCGCCGCCCAGGCCGCTCTGGCGCCGGATCACGCCGGGTCCGTGCTGTGGCGCACATCGGGTGCCCGTGCATTGGTGCGGGATGTGGAGCGTACAATCCTGCTGTCGCGAAAGTCGGACGAAGGGACTGCAGCAGCTTTACTCGACCGTGTAGACACCGTCTGCGCGCCCGCAACGGCCAGCGATCTCACGAACACGCTGACTGCAATACTCTCCCGCACGTCGGGCGAGCTGTCAGCCGCGGATATGAAAAAGACGCATCACGAAGTCATAGAAACCTGCCGCAAGGCGGTGAAATCCATGATCGATGCGCTGCCTGTCGACGCGCCGGTTGGTTCGGCGCCTGAACGTCTCCACACCGAATTCAGTGATGCAAGCACCCGGCTCAGAAACCTGATCCAATTCCCTGCAGATGCCTCGGCCAGACAGGCCGTCGCCATCATACTTCAACTAAATCGGGAACTATACGGCCGCATACACGCGTGAAGTGACCGATCCGGAAACAATGCCGGACCCGCGCCACAATTCAAACACAAGTACGCCAAACCTGATGCTTAGACTTTTAGTCAAATGCAGTACAAATCCGGGCCGGAGATGACATTCCTGCCCGCAAAGCTCCCGGGCGCCAAAGAATGAACACCAAAGAGAATTTTTCGGAAGATCAACAGGAAACGGCCGAAACGCCAGCCGGATACGTGGCACCGCCGCCGGACGCGCTGGCAGATTTCGCCGACCGCAGGAGCCGCCTGTCTGCAGCTCTTCAGGAGCTTACGGGCCTGTCCGGGGATTCCGCGCGCAAACCAATTGCAAAACTTCAAAAAGACCTGTCCGGGTTTGAACCGGCAGTCACCTTTCTGGGACAGGTCAAATCCGGCAAAACCACTCTGGTAAACGCGATGGCCGGATGGCCGGGTCTTCTGCCGTCGGATGTCAATCCATGGACCTCGGTTGTGACATCAGTCCACCTCCAGCCCGGACAGAACCGCACCGCACAGAACGCAACCTTTCAGATGATGAAAGAAGCAGAATGGGACCGGCTTGTTCAAAAAGGCGGTCGACTGGGTGAGCTAGCCGAGAGAGCCGGCGCTGAGGACGAACAGGACAAAATCCGCGCCCAGGTCGAGGCTCTTCGCGAGAAATCCAAAAAGCGTCTGGGCCGCAAGTTCGAGTTGCTGCTCGGGCAAAAACACGAATACGGGTATTTCGATTCCGAACTGCTTGAACGCTACATCTGTCTCGGTGACGACCCCGAAGCAGATGACATGCCATCCCGCGACACGCAGGGAAAATTTGCAGATATCACCAGCTCAGCCGACCTTTGGCTGAGCACACCCACGGTGCCCGTACCACTTTGTCTGCGCGACACGCCTGGTGTGAACGATACATTCATGATGCGCGAGCAGGTGACCATCAACGCCGTGCGCACCAGCCGTTTTTGCGTTGTCGTCCTGTCAGCCCATCAGGCGCTGAGCTCTGTGGACATGGGGCTGATCCGCCTCATCTCTGCCATGCCCTCCCGAGATGTGCTGATTTTCATAAACCGAACGGATGAACTCGCGGACCCGGTGGCAGAAATGCCGCAGATTGAAACCGGCATCCGCAAGGTGCTGGCCCGCAACAACGGACCCGAAGAGGCCGTGATCCTCTTTGGCAGCGCGCTCTGGGCAGAAATGGCCTGTTCCGGAGATATCCCACAGAGCGATCTGGAACGCGCGCGCGGCCGTGAGGACAAGGTTCCTGCCGGACAGACACGTGCCGAAACCCTCTGGCTGGCATCGGGCCTGCCCGCGCTGCAGCAGGCCATCGCCGAACAGATCGTCGGCACGACTGGCAACAGTCTGCTGCGCCGGATTGCATCTGATGCTGCGACCGTTGCCAGTGGACAGCAGGCTGCAAACAAAATCCGCATCGAAGGAGATCAGCAGGCCAGCGGCCTGACAATGCAGGACATTCGCAAGGAACTGGACCACTTGTCCGAACGCCATGTCGGAGCACTTGCAGAAACGCTTGGCCAGCTCACAACAGGGTTTCAGGAACGTGCTGAACGCGCGCATGACGGGTTTCTGCATAACGCATCAGCAGCGCTGGTACGGCACCTCGAAAACTATGGCCCCGAACAGCCCTGGCGGTTCAGCCCGGACGGGCTGCGCAGCCGCCTGCGTTCCGCGGCATCCGTCTATGAGACGCGGGCCCGGAATGCCGCACACAGGCACTATACCGAAGCTGTAACCGACATCGCAGAATTCTATTTCCGTGCGTTCGGCAAAGCGGTGGAAGGGGTGCGTCTGTCGGTGCCGGAAACACCCGATCTGCCTGCACCGGTCAGCATCGCCGGCAGCATCGCGCTCGACTTCAATCAGGGCTGGCTGACCAGCTGGTGGCGCCGAACGCGCGGCTATAAAGCTTTCTCCAGACAGTTCAGTGATCTGATCTCTTCAGAAACGGCGGAATTCCTCGGCGGCATCAAGGGCGACCACACAGCCGAAGTCACAGGACGGCTTTGTGAGGTGCTGGCCGCTTTCATGGCTCAGAACCGGGATATCCTCTTTGAAATCGGAGACAGCCGCGGTGACAAAGCCGGTCTAGAGACCCTTTGTCTTGGCGCTGATGAAGCCCGCCGAACACGCGAAACCGACGCGCTGATCGATGTATTCGAAGCCTTCATCCATGACACAGATACCGTGAGGCACGCAGCACAATGACAAGTAAGTTCAGCGACAGCCTTATGCCACAGCCCAGCGGGCGCAAACCCCGCGTTGCGCTGATGGGAGAATTCAGCGCCGGCAAAAGCACGCTGTGCAACATTCTGCTGGGGCGGTCACCACTTCCCATGCGTGTAACGGCCACCCGCCTGCCCCCGGTTCTGATGACCTATGGTGCGCCCGGTGCGGCTGTCGTTGATATGCAGGGGCTGCGCAGTGAGGTCCCGCTCAGTGATCTGGACAGCGTCTCTTTTGACGACACACGCTATATTCACGTCATGATGGAAGCCGATACCCTGGCGCTCTGTGACCTCATCGACATGCCAGGCATTTCCGATCCGAATATGCCGCGCAACATGTGGGAAACCGTGGTGGGAGAGGCCGATCACGTCGTCTGGTGCACCCATGCAACGCAGGCCTGGCGACAGTCCGAAGCGGCCATCTGGGACGCGCTGCGCAGCCGCACACGGTACGAAAACCTGCTTCTGATTACGCAGTATGACAAACTGCGCTCACCGCGCGACCAGGACCGGGTCATGAAACGTATCCGCAAAGAAACCGAAGGCCTGTTTGCCGAGGTCTTTCCGGTCAGTCTGCTGGAAGCACTCAACGCCGAAGAAGATGTGAATGTCTGGGCGACAAGCGGTGTGGCGGCCTTTTGCGAGCATCTGATCGAGATACTGATGCGTTCCGCACCCGACATGCCTGCACCCGAAGAAGACCCGACAGGTACAGATGAGGTTTTCGCGGGCATCGAACGCGCCGCATCGATGAGCGCGGAAGAGGAGAGCGCTGCTGAAACACCACAGAACAGTTCGGACGATGGCGTTGTCAGACCGCGCCGCGTCCGCATGAACGCACGCCGGGCCAATCAGCGCCGCGCTGAGCGTCAGGTCTGGTCCGGGGCGGCAGAATAAAATGCCAGACAGACCCCCTGCTGACAGTGCGAAATCGATCAATGACCACCTTGAACGGTTTTGCAATATGGCCCCGGATTGCGACCTGGTGGTCTGCGCAGATCTGAACACCCGGTTGCCGCTGAGACATCTCAGCGATCAGGCATTGCCACGTGAAGGCCTCGACCGGCTGACGACACAGGCTGCTGACGCTTTCATGCTCGTGGATGAAACCGGTGCTGAAGCGGACACTGTGATCCTGTTCGGCTCGTCCGACATCCAGATCTGTACACGCTCGGGCGAGGACAAATCAGATCTGCTTTTCGCAACGGCATATGGTCCGAAAGACCTTGTCGGGCTCAGCGATCTGGCCGCAGAAACTGCCCGGCAAATTTCAGAGGCCAACACATGAACGCGCAAACCCGTATACCGTTTCCCGCCCCGGATCAGCCCGATGGTCTTTCAGAGCTGCTCGCCGCCCTGGCCGGTGAACCACCAGAGGCCTGTGCAAAGACCCAGATGCTGCCCGATGATCTTCTGTCGCGTATCGACCGCCTGAGCGGCATGGCCCTGGACACTGTACTGCCACGCAGATTTGACCTGCTCTCAGACGGGCAGCTGATCGCCGGTCTGATCCTGGGTGACAGTGCCTTGCTGGGATTTGACCGCGAACAGAGTGATGCGCCCGCCGCAGCGCTTCTCAGGCTGCTGTCAACGCCCGGACCGCTTGCGCTGACATGTTGCGGACGGCCTGCGCAGGGGACAAACCCGTCCTGTTCTTTGTCTGCGGATCAGATTGCCAGGGTGCCGTTTGACGAGATCACGCCCGGGGACCTGTTGCACCGGACGCTGACGCCCCTGGCCCTGTCTGTTACCGCCTGGACATCACGGACGGACAACAGCAAGGCGCCGGACGATCCGGAGCTGTCGACACTTGCCCGGGGGTTCCGCGAGGATGCCCCCACGCTTGAGCCACGCGGCATTGTCGTTCCGCACAAGGATCAGACAGCCGCGTTTATCTACGGCACCGTCACCAAAGGATTTGCTCTACGGGCAAAGAAAGACGCAGGCCTCAGAGCCCTTGCGCGCTGGCAGCAGAGCGCGGCCAGATCACCCAGCAGGCCATAGTACGCACGCCCGTCAGTTGCCTGTGTTCCCCCTGGGCGCAATGCGAAAAAAGATCGTGTAGAGCGTTGGCACAACAATCAGTGTCAGCAGGGTCGCAAAACTCAGACCACAAATGATAACCACCGCAAGGGACTTAAAGAAAGGATCCCACAAAAGCGGTATCACCCCAAGAACGGTGGTCAGAACGCCCAGGGACACAGGCCGCACGCGGCTGACAGCGGCGTCCACCACGGCCTGCATCCTGTCTTTACCTGCACCGATCTGACTGTCTGTTTCATCAATCAGAACGATCGCATTCTTGATCAGCATCCCGGCCAGCGACAGCACCCCAAGGATCGCCATGAATTCCATCGGTGTGCCCGAAAGGGCCAGCCCCCAGACCACTCCGATCAAAGCCAGCGGCACAGTCAGCCAGATGATCAAGGGCTGGCGAATGGCATTAAAGAGCAGCAGAACCACGATGATCATCGCTCCGATGCCCAGTGGCATTGTCGCGGCAAGTCCTTCGTTTGCCTCTGCGCTGCTGCCGTATTCTCCCTCCCAGCTCAGCGTGTAGCCCGGCGGCAGGTCGATGGCCTCAATCGGGCCGCGGACCTGCTCGAAAAGATCCCCGGACAAAACACCCTCCGGGTTGTCCGATTGAGCGGTGATCCCCAGCGACCGATCAAAACGCTGCAGATTTGCCGCTTCATAGACAAGGGCAAACTCATCAACCACCTGCGCGATGGGGACATACGCGCCCGCCACCTGGCTGTAAATCTGCACATCCTGCAGGCGTGCCGCGTCATCGCGCTCTGCCTCAAACGGGCGCATGATGATCGGGCGCAGCTCTTCAGCCTCGCGGTAAATACCGATCCGCGTACCGTCCAGATGGCCATAGATGGCCGAAACGATCTCTCCCTGCGTCAGACCAAGACGGCGCGCGTTTTCCGTGTTGATGACCGGGCGGATCACCGGACGCAGGTCGCCCCAGTCATCCTTGATCGCAATCGCACCATAATCCGCCATCACCTGTTTGGCCTGTGCTGCCAGGTCGCGCAGAACCGCAGGATCATTGCCAAAGAACCGTGCCTCGATCTTGGCGCCACCCCCGGGCCCCAGCATGAACTTCCACACTTTGGCGTTGGCCGCAGGAAAGTTCTCGTCGATCCAGGGCTGCACCTGCTCCACGAGGCCCGCAATCTGGGAAAATGCCTCTACGTCCACAAGGATCTGACCATAAGCCGAGCTTGCGTCGGCAGCCTCATAGGTCAGCATAAAGCGGGTGTGGCCCTGGCCGATGACGGTGTTTGTACCCGTGACACCGGGCAACTCCCGGATATGCGCGGCGATCTCCGTCAGCTGCGCTTCGGTGACCGAGATGTCTGCGCCTTCCGGCAGGAAATAATCCACCACGAACTGCTCGCGGGTCGAGGCCGGGAAGAACCCCGGCGGGACCTGCGAGAACATGGCCATTGCAGAGGCAAAGAGCGCCACCACGATCACAACAGTCACATAACGGATGCGGATCGCATGACCCAGGAGCACCCGGTAACCGCGCAGAATGATGTTCTCCCCCTTTTCCTCGGCCTGGGTCGGCTTGAGAAGCAGCGTACAGTAGTAAGGCGTCAGCCATATCGCCACGAGCCAGGAAAAGAGCAGCGCGATGCTGACAGTCCAGAACAGACTGCCCGCATACTCACCGGTGTTGTCAGGAGAAAATCCAATCGGGGAAAAAGCCAGAAAGCCCACAATTGTGCCGCCCAGCAGCGGCCATTTCGTCTGGTTGACGATGGCGATGGATGCGTCTGCCGGGCTTTCACCTTTCTGGACGCGGACCAGCGTCCCCTCGACCACCACAATGGCATTGTCGACCAGCATACCGAGCGCAATGATCAGCGCGCCCAGCGATATGCGCTGCATATCCAGCCCGTAAAGATACATGCCCAGCAATGTGCCCGCGACCGTAATCAGCAGGATGCCCCCCATCAGGATGCCAGACCGCAGCCCCATAAAAATGAGCAGCGTGCCCACAACAATCGCCAGCGCCAGAACCACGTTCATGACAAAGTCGTTGACCGATACCCGCACAGAGCTCGACTGGTCGGAAATGGTTTCGACGTCGATGCCAATGGGCCGCTCGGAGATCAGCCCGGCCATGCGTTCTTTGACCAGATCGCCCATATTCACGACGTTGCCGCCGATGTTATTCGATATCCCCAGCCCGATGGCAGGGCGGCCGTTGCGGTACAACAGACTGCTCGCCGGTTCGATATACCCACGCGAAACCGTCGCGATATCGGACAGCTTGAACGACGCGCCATTCTGCGGGTTCACAATCACGAGGTTTTCGATGGCTTCGATCGAGTCCACCGCAGCCGGTGCACGCACAGTCAGGCGCGCTGGCCCGGCCTGGACCGAGCCGCCGGGCGAGACAAGGTTCTGACCTTCCAGCAGGCTGGCGATCTGTGCGGGTGCCAGCCCCAGTTCGATCAGCCGGGCGGAGGCGTATTCGACATAGATCACCTCTTCCTGCACACCGCTCAGAACCACCTTGGACACGCCATCCACGGTCACCAGTTCGCGCTGCAGATCCTTGCCGTATTCGTAGAGCTCACTGATCGAGTAGTCGTCACCGACAATCGCGAAATAGAGCGCGTACACATCGCCAAAATCATCGTAGACAATACTGGGCAGCGCATTCGGCGGCAGTTCGCCCTGCATATCGCTGATCTTGGCCCGCATCTGCGTGAATTTCTGAGCAAGCTGGTCACGCGTCTTGGTGCTCGCAATGGTGAATTCAATTTTCACCGTGCTGCGCCCCGGTGAAGAGACCGAGGTCACTTCCTCGACACCAGAGAGCTGTTGGAGTGCGTTTTCCACGACTTCGGTGACTTCACCCGCCACTTCCTCGGCGCTGGCGCCGGGATAGGGTGTGATAATCTGTGCCTGACGGATAATGAATTCGGGGTCTTCAAACCGTGGCAGAGCGGTATAGGCGAAATAGCCGCCCAGCAGGATCAGAAAGGTGGCCAGCGCCGAGATCAGACGCTTTTCAATGGCGAAACGTGCGAGATCCATGGGTTATTCCCCGATCCGGGATACCGGACGGATCACCGCACCCTCCCTCAGGTAGGAAACCCCGGCAGTCACGATGACCTCACCTGCGGAAAGGCCTTCCAGGACGTCAACTTCATCCCCGGCGACATCCCCCAGAGACACCGGCCGCGCGCTTACCGAACTGTCCGTTTCATCGACAATCCAGACAAAAGTGTTTGCACCGGTATCTGTGCCAATCGCGGAAAACGGAATACGCATGGCCGCAGCTGCCTGTTCACCACTGGACACGATAACGGTGCCGACCATACCGGGCAGAACCTGAGCACCCTCAGGCACCGTGATGCCGACGCGGGCGCGGTAGGTCTGTGTGCCCAGATCCGCCTGGGTCGAGAATTCCACCAGTTCTGCCGGGATTGCCTGACCCGGTCTCGCTTCAAGCAGTACGCTTGAGGACACATCCTCCCGCGCGCTCCAGATCAGAACGTCCGGCCCGGGCACATCAAAGACCAGATCAACAGTTTCGAGAGCCTGCAGCAGAACGACACTCTGACCGGCGGATACATTTGTAAAGTTGTCGATATCGCGGCGCGCGATGATCCCGTCAAAGGGCGCGCGCAGAGTTGCATCATTCAGGTTGTCCAGTGCGGTACGCAGCTGACTGTCAAAGCCCCGGATCACGGCTTCGGCGGCCGAGATATCTTCTTCGCGCCCGCCTGCCCGTCCGATTGCGAGTTGTTCCAGCGATGCCTGCAAGGCCGCACGCGCAACCTGGGCTGCCGCATCATCCTGCTCCAGCCGCGCCTCGGAGACGACACCGCGCTCGGCAAGCTGGCGGGTCCGTTCAAGCTGATCCTGGGCCTGGTCGACCTGGGCCTGGGCTGCCGCGACATCGGCCTCAAGGGCTGAAACCTCTTCGTCCCGCGCACCACGGCGCAGGATCTGCAACTGCGCCACGGCCTGGTCACGCTGGCTTTGCAACTGTGCCACAGCTTCCTCAAACGCCCGCTGGTCAAGCCGCGCGATCACATCGCCCTCAACAACGTTCGTGGCACCACGCACCGGCAGCTCCACGACCTCACCCGAGACTTTGAACGACAGAACAGCTTCCTGAGAGGGTTGAACAATCGCGGGATAGCGGCGTTCGATGGTCCGTGCACTTTCCTCAACCGTGATAACCTTGGCCGGTCTTGGTGGCTGGCCGGGTGCGTCCTGCGCCCCACCTGCCGATGCCCAGACCACAGCCATGCTCAGAATTATTGCCAGTCTCATAGATGCCCCCTGTACCTGCTCAAAGAACTACCATGCCTGGCGTGTAAGAACAGAAAAAAACACAAACAACGGTTGCAATGCAGCACGCGCTGCAACCTCAGCCGCCGACCATATAGGGCATCATCACCAGTTCACTGTCTTTGGTGACTTTTGTGAACCAGGCATCACGGTAAATCACCCCGTCCAGCGAGAACGAAACCCCGCGCCTGATCTGTGGCGTGAGACCGGGGTGTTTTTCCGCCAGCTGGTCTAACACCTGGCGGAGATTAGCCGCGTCAACCTCGACGTATTCCTGTCCGTCCGCCAGGCTGCGCAGTGAGCCCCAGAGCTTCACGCGCACCATGGTTCAGCCCTTTTCAGAGAGTGCCCTGAGCAGGCGCGGCGGCGACATGGGCAACTCCGTGAGACGCACACCTGTGGCCCGGGACACCGCATTGCTGATCGCTGCAAGTGGCGGCACAATCGGCGTTTCACCCACACCGCGCACACCGTAGGGGTGTCCGGGGTTCGGGATCTCCAGAATGACCGTTTCGATGGGCGGCAGGTCAGAGGCGACAGGAATACGGTAATCAAGAAAGCCCGGGTTTTGCAGACGCCCGTCTTCTCCATAGATGTATTCCTCGTTCAGCGCCCAGCCGATCCCCTGCACGGCACCGCCCTGCATCTGGCCTTCGACATAGTCAGGATGCACCGCTTTGCCCGCGTCCTGAAAGATCGTGTACCGCAGCACTTTGGTAGCGCCGGTTTCGGGATCAATCTCTGTGTCCACAAGATGCACGCCAAAGCTGACGCCCGCACCGTCTGCATTCACCTCATGATGGCCGGCAATGGGACCGCCTGTGTTGTCGGCCACTGCCGCAATTTCTGCGATGCTCATCGGCTCAAAGTCCCCGGCATTGGGCCCGGAGGGGCGCGCGTACCCGTCCTCCCAGACAACCGCGTCCTCGTCGATATCCCAGATTTTCGCCACACGGCGGCACATCTCGCGGATCGCGGCCCGCGCAGCCTCGATCGTTGCGAGCCCGACGGCAAATGTCACCCGGCTGCCGTCTGTTACGTCGTTAAAGCCCAGTGAGTTGGTGTCTGTGATGACGGTGCGCACCTTTTCATAGGGAATGCCCAGCTCTTCTGCTGCCATCATGGAAATAGACGCGCGCGAGCCTCCGATGTCCGGGTTGCCTTCGACCACGCCCACCGTGCCGTCCGAATTGAGGTTAAGCGATACACAGGTATTCCCCCCAAAGTTGAACCAGAAGCCGCAGGATAGGCCCCTGCCCTGATTTTCTCCCAGAGGTGCCGTGTAGTGTGGATGCGCTTTGGCAGCCTCCAGCGTGGCCACGAGGCCAATCTCGTTAAAGGTCGGGCCATAAGAGGACAGTGTGCCCTTGCGCGCAGCATTCAGAATGCGGGTATCCAGCGGATCGAGATCAAGCGCCAGACACAGCTCGTCTACAACGCTTTCCACGGCATAGATGGCCATGGGAGCCCCCGGAGCCCGGTATGCCACCTCTTTGGGCCGGTTGGTCATCACATTCCAGCCCAGCGTCTGAACCGCCTCCAGATCATAGGCCGCAAACGCTGACTGTGCGCCAAATTCCACCGTACCGCAGGGGAATGCACCGCCCTGATAGCGCAGTTTCGCCTGGGCTGCCGTGATACGGCCGTCCTGTGTCATTCCGATTTTGACGTCTGTTGACGATGAAACTGTCGGGCCGGTTGCGCGGAACACTTCTTCGCGCGTCATGACGATTTTCACAGGCCGGCCTGCTTTGCGCGACAGCGCCAGCGCAACGGGTTCGATAAAGACAGTTGTCTTGCCGCCAAAACCACCCCCGATTTCAGAGGCCGTGACACGCAGCTGGCTGGCATCCATGCCCATCAGCGCAGAACAGATCGTGCGAACGTTGTATTGCCCCTGGGTGCAGCACCACAGGTCACCACGCCCATCCATCCCCATCGACGCCAGACAGGCGTGCGGCTCAATATAGCCCTGGTGGGTCGCAGCTGTTTTAAACGTCCGCTCTATGATTTTGTCGGCTTTGGCAAATCCTGCTTCCAGATCGCCATGCCCGAATTCAAAGTGGCTGGTGACGTTTTCAGACATTCCCGCGCCGACGGATTCGTCCGCGCGCCCGGACTGGACCACGGGTGCATCGGGTTTCATTGCCTCGTCAACATCCGTCACATGCGGCAGCACCTCATAATCGATACTGATCAGCCGGATCGCCTGACGTGCCGTCGCCTTGTCTACGGCTGCAACCGCTGCGACGGCATGACCGTCATAGAGCACCTTTTCTCGCGCCAGACAGTTGTCTGCGATGTCACATAGCCCCTCGTCATCCGGCCGCACCAGATCTTCGGCTGTGACAATCGCCTTGACCCCCCGCAGAGCCTTCGCCGCAGATACATCTATGGACCTGATCCGCGCATGGGCATGCGGGCTGCGCAGAATACGGCCATGCAGCATGCCCGGGGCAGACATATCCGCACCATAGAGCGCTTTGCCGGTGACTTTTTCGATCCCGTCGGGGCGTTCAACACGTGTTCCAACAACCTTGAAACGGCGTTCTGATCCAGCGTCAAAGGCCATGTTAAGCGCTCCTCATTTCAGCGGCAGCAATCTGCACCGCTTTGATTATCTTGTCATATCCGGTGCAGCGACACAGGTTTCCCGCCAGCCAGTAGCGGATTTCCGTCTCTGTCGGATCCGGGTTTTTCTCCAGCAGTGCTTTGGCAGCGACCAGAATTCCGGGGGTGCAGATCCCGCACTGAAGCGCTGCTTTTTCGATAAACACACGCTGCAGTACATGCAGGTTGTCACCGTCGGCCATGCCCTCAATCGTGCCCACTTCTGCACCATCCGCTTCAGCACCCAGCACAAGGCACGAGCACACCAGACGCCCGTTCAGGGTCACAGAACAGGCGCCACAATCGCCGGTGCCACAGCCTTCTTTTGCGCCCGTCAGGTTCAGTCTGTCGCGCAGCACGTCCAGAAGCGTTTCGTCAGGCGCACAGACAAATTCGGTCTCATCGCCATTGATCGTGGTCGAAATATGCAGTTTTTTCATGTCTTATCCCTGCGCCCGGTCCCGGGCAGTCTTTGCGGCACGCACGGCCAGCACACCGGCGGTGCTGGTGCGAAAGGCAACAGTTCCACGTTTGTCATCAATCGGGTTGCAGGCAGCTTCAACCGCAGCCTTCAGCGCCTCAAGCGCGCTGTCCTCCAGGCGGCTGCCAACCAGTGCTTCTGCCGCGGGTGCAACCAAAAGAACCGTCGGTGCAACTGCCCCCACGGCCACGCGTGCGGCTGTTACAATACCATCCGCATCGAGGGTCAGGCTGACCCCGGCGGAGGCGACGGCGATGTCCATCTCTGTCCGTGGAATGAAGCGCAGATAGGCATCTGCTGAGCGTTCAGGCCGCGCAGGCAGGAAAACAGAGGAGATGATATCGCCCGGTTCAAGCGATGTTTTTCCCGGCCCTTTCGGAATTTCGGTCACGGATACTTCGCGCACACCGCCAGTTCCATGAATGCGCACCACAGCGTCAGCAGCAAAGAGCGCGGGAACGCTGTCGGCCGCAGGCGAGCCGTTGCACAGATTGCCAATCATTGTCGCCCGACCCTGCACCTGTGTGGACCCGATCAGATCAAGCGCTTCTGCCACGCCGGGCCACATCGCACAGACGCCCTTGTGTTCATTCAGAGCGGCACCGGAAACACCGGCGCCGATCCGAAAGCCACCATTCTCCGGCGTGATATCGCGCATCCCTGCCAGGTGTTTGACGTCAACGATCAGATCAGGCTCGACAACTTCGGATTTCATCTGCACCAGCACGTCTGTGCCACCCGCGAGTATCCGGGTCAGCCCGGTCTCTGCGACCATCATCGACGACGCCCGCTCCAGACTGTCCGGTCTTTCATATCTCATAGCTGTATTCCTGCTTTGTCACGGGCCACGATGCCCGGTCACAGACCACGCCCCGGGCGTGCCCTGCGGTTTGAACCTTTTTCAACATGGCGAAATCGCTGGTCAATGGCAACGTCGGGAAGTGGGTTTTCTGACAGACTCTGACACCTGGTCGCAGGCCGTTGAACGTATCGCGCCAGACCTGCACCGCGCACCCACAACCGCAAGGTCACATTGCGGACAGTTGCCGTCAAAGCACGGGTTTCAGGGATTTCTGGTGTTGCTGAAACAGGGTTTGTGGCGGAGCGAACGGGATATCGTTCAAACCGTGGACGCTCTCATTGCATCTGAGATGCAACTGCCGCTCCGTTCTCCGATCTGAAGGAAGCAGGCGTTTCTCTTTCAGAAAAGCCTGTGGCGGAGCGACAGGGATTCGAACCCTGGAGACGGTCTCCCGCCTACACACTTTCCAGGCGTGCGCCTTCGACCACTCGGCCACCGCTCCGTTGGCGCGGTTTAACGCGCCCGTGTCATGCTTTGCAAGAGGCAAAATGCGTGCCCGCGCAACACAGCGTTCAGCCGTCCAGATGCAGGTAGATGCGCCGGTTCATCCGGCCCTTCTTTTCCGTCTTGCCCAGACGCACCCGCCCGATTTCGCCGAGACGTGCAACATGTGTCCCGCCGCATGGCTGCAGATCAATCGGTGTGGCCTCGTCACCGATGCGGATCAGACGGATGCGGCCAGAACCGCGCGGCGGCTTTACGGTCAGGGTTTTCACCAGATCGGGCTGCGCGTCGAGCTCTTCTTCGGTGATCCACTCCTCATGTACCCTGGCGTCGGTAGCAATCAGGTCATTGATCGCGCGGGCTATGGCGTCTTTGTCTTCCGGCGGTTCCGCCATATCAAAATCAAGACGACCCTTGTCTGCGCTGATCGAGCCGCCGGTCACGCCGAATGGAATGGCGACTGACATCAGGTGAAGCGCCGTGTGCACCCGCATGTGGCCAAAGCGACGCTCCCAGTCGAGGCGCATCATGACAGTGGCACCAACCGCAGGCAGGATGCTGTGTTCTGCCGGAACGAGGATGATATCCTCGCCCTCGCCTTTGAGGGTCGTTGTGATCTCACACCTGTCACCACCTGCCAGATCCAGCCAGCCACTGTCCCCGGGTTGCCCGCCACCGGTTGGGTAAAACACGCTTTCATCCACGATCAGATGGCCCTGGTCGGTATACCCTGTGACGACGGCCTCAGCCTGCCGCAGGTATGCATCCTCGCGAAAAAGCATGTGGGTCACTTCGGGTCCTCCCTGAGCGCTTCCGGGTTGCGCAACCAGATATCGCGCTGCGCAAAAGGTATCTCGATGCCTTCTTTCGCGAACCGCTCGGCGATGGCGTGATTGATGTCGTTCTGTACGCTGAGCGTCCAGTTCACGTCGCGCAGGATCACCCTGATCTCAAAATCCAGCGAGTCTGCACCAAAGCCAAAGAAAACGATGTTGGGGGGCGGGTTGCGCAGCACCATGGGCTGCGCCTCTGCAATCTCGCGCAGAATGGCATCCACCCGTTTCGTATCCGTGCCATAGGCAACGCCAACGCGGACAATCAGACGGCCCACCGTATTGCCGCGGGTATAGTTTGTGACCGTGCCTGAAATCAGATCAGAGTTCGGCACGATTACATCCGTGCGGTCAAACGTCTCGATCCGCGTTGAGCGCACCGAGATATGCCTGACATAGCCCATCTGACCGCCAACCTCGATCCAGTCGCCCTCGGATATGGGCCGCTCCACCAGCAGGATAATGCCGGACACAAAATTCGACACGATCGTCTGCAGACCAAAACCGATGCCCACCGACAGTGCCCCGGCGACAATGGCAAAAGCCGACAGATCAATACCTGCGCCGGTGATCGCAATAAGGGCCGCAAGAAAGATACCCACATACCCCACGCCGGAGACGAGAGCATTCTGCCCCCCGATATCAATCTTTGTTTTTGGCAGAACGTTCTGGCGCAGCGTGCTCTGGATCAGCCGTGTGATCGTGTAACCAATGGCAAAAATAATCGCAAAAGTCAGGAAATCACCGGGAGAGATGCGCGTTCCGCCAATATCGAAACCGCGCAGGAAAATTGTCCAGAGCTCTGTGAGGTCCGCGACACGGGCACCCCAGGCCAGTGCCAGCATGGGCAGTGCGGCCAGTACAAGAACGAAACCTGCAAAAATGGCGGCGAGGCCTTCCCGGGCCTCGGTGCCCTGACCGGTGACGAGGCCATACACATCCGCAAGGAAGCGCTGCAGGATCATGACCAGGCTCAGAACAACCAGACTGACGATGGTGGGATAGAGCAGCGCATTGCCCGCTTCGGCATAACCCGCAGCAGCCATCACAGGTGCCGTGACCGCAACGACCACCATGATTGTACCAGAAACGCGCAATACGCGCGCGATCCCTGCTCCTCTTGCAGGCTCCTCGCTCTCCGGGTCCGCTTCGACACGGTACCCACGCAGCATGAAGCCCAGCAAAAAGAGAACCATGCCCATCAGCAGAACGATCGGGAAAGCGACGACCGAGAGCGAGGCAGGGGCTGCATTTTCGAGCCCCAGGATCAGATCAACCAGCCCGCGTGAGACGAACAGCAACGACAACAGCAGCATGTAGAACCGCGCACGGGCCCGGTTTTCATCCGACAGAGGGATCAATGCATCGTCTTCGTGCCGCGAAAAGAGCCGTTCGGCCACCCACCGGAACCCCAGCAGAATAGCGCCGAACACCGGAATAAGCTCAAGGATCTGGTCCATCCGGCTGCCTGCCATGCCGGTCAGACGGATCGCATGTGTCAGCAACAACAGACCCAGCAAGGGCAGAATGATCCGGAAAAGCGAAACCAGAAAGCTCCACACCCCGGTACCACGCCCGCCCCATTGCCGCAGCCAGCTCAGCGCCCTGCCCGCCCAGGGGCGTCCGCGGATGATCAGCGTGAGGGCGACAACCATCAAGAGCAGCACCAGAGGCAGTCTGTCGCGCATCTGCTGCTGTCGCACCGGGTCCCCGAGCGAGCGGATCTCGTCGCGGAAATCCGTCAGAACACGCCCCATGTCAGACAGCGCCTGAGGCCAGTGCAGCGGGTTCAGCGGCGATGGCCCCAGCGACAGAAGCCGTCTTGTCTGACGTTCGCGGATGATCGTGTCGATCTCACCGATCAGACCATTGGCCCGGCTGAATGCCTCGTCCGCCACGCGCACCGGTGCCGACAGCGTTTCCAGCTGTGCATTCAGCTCCGCTCGCCTTGACGCTATGTCTTCCGGCTCTTCGCCGCTCTCGGGTACCGGCCCCAGGGCTTCGATCTGCGCCTTCAGCGTTGCAATACGCTCTGCATTGGCAGAGCGGCGGGTCGAAAATTCGGCCCGGAATTCCGCAATCCGCGCACGAAGCTCCTCGAATTCATCGTTGCTGTCGTTTGCGTTCGCCACCCTTTCCTCGGCCTGAGACGCAAAGTTGTCCCAGAAAGGATAGATCGGATTGTCTTCTGCGATGGTACCCTGCGCCGCAGCGGCACATGCCCAGAGCGCCAGACACAACGGCAGCAGTATGCGCAGCAGGATCGTCCTCATGCGTCTTCGAAAACCACAGGAATGTCCGCCGGGGCGCGGGCCAGCCAGTCAGGCACCGGCAGGTCTTTGCTGCGCAGAAACTCCGGGTTGAACAGCTTGGACTGATAGCGCGTGCCATAGTCGCACAGGATCGTCACAATCGTGTGGCCCGGGCCCAGCTCGCGGGCAAGGCGTATGGCACCGGCAATGTTGATACCAGAAGACCCGCCAAGGCAAAGGCCCTCTGTCTGCAACAGATCAAATACGATAGGGAGCGCCTCTGCGTCCGGGACTTTATAGACGACATCAGGCGTAAACCCTTCGAGGTTGGCAGTTATCCGACCCTGCCCGATCCCTTCGGTGATGGAGTTCCCTCCAGCTTCCTGGCCGGTGTAGAGCTTGAAAAGGCCGGAACCCTCGGGATCCGAAAGACCGACTTTGACACCGCGCGGCTGGAGCACTTCACCGACCCCTGCCAGCGTTCCGCCCGATCCCACCGCACAGATAAATCCATCTACCCTGCCCTCTGTCTGCTCCCAGATTTCCGGCCCGGTTGTTTCCACATGCGCACGCCGGTTGGCGACATTGTCGAACTGGTTGGCCCAGATGGCTCCGTTCGGATCAGACTGCGCCAGCCGTTCGGCCAGGCGACCCGAGTACTTAACGTAGTTGTTCGGGTTCGAATAGGGGACCGCGGGCACCTCGATCAGCTCTGCGCCCGCCAGACGCAGCATATCCTTTTTCTCCTGGCTCTGGGTTTCCGGGATGACAATAACGGTCCGAAAGCCCATCGACGCGCCCACCAGCGCAAGACCGATCCCTGTGTTGCCGGCGGTGCCCTCAACAATCGTGCCACCCGGACGCAATGCACCTGTTTCGATGGCATCGCGGATGATGAACAGGGCCGCGCGGTCCTTGACGGACTGACCGGGGTTCATGAATTCGGCCTTGCCGAGGATTTCGCATCCCGTCGCGTCGCTGGCCTGTCTGAGACGGATCAATGGTGTGTTTCCGATGGCCTGTGCCAGATCGCTCATGACATGCATGGATGTGCCCCTTTTGTCTTGCTGTCTGATACCTAGCCTTGCGGACCGGCGACCTCAAGCCATTGCACGCAGCCTTGATCGGTGACGGGCCAGCCAATAGGCCGACGTGATCAGCGGGGCATTCGCCAGTTCCATACGGTCACACATCGCCATCAGCTCCTCAAAGCTGAGGATATGCGAACGGATGTCCTCCTGCTCGCTGATCAGCCCGCCGGTGCCTGATGCTGTATCCGGCAGGTCCGCAAAACCGACATAGATGTAGTAAAACTCAGATGAGTTGCCGGGCGAACAATATGCCTCGGCCACAGAAAACATATCGCCGATCTGCAGCGATGCTTCTTCGAAGGCTTCGCGCCGCGCCGCGTCCTGAGGGGCCTCGCCGGGATCAAGACGACCTGCTACTGGCTCGAGCTGCCACAAAACCCGGTCGCCGCGCGCCAGCGGGCCCATACGCATCTGCTCCACCAGCAGTACCCGGTCGCGTACCGGATCATAGGGCAGAACCAGGGTCGCATCAGGTGCGCGGAAAACAGCACGCATCACTTCCGGCGTTGTGCCGCCATCAAACCTTTCATGCGTCAGATCATATTCATCCAACGCGAAATAATTTGCATAGGGGCGCCGTGTGCGGGCCACAGTGACCTGACCATCCAGCGTGCGGGCACCATGGATACTCTTTTCAGCATTCATGGACGCCCAAGCGCGTGCACGGATCATCGGGAACATCAGACCCACTTCCCCTGGGCTTTTGGTGCCCTGATACGTCATGACCTCAAGCGCGGCCAGAATGCTCAGCCTGCCGTGATCCCGGCTCCAGTCCGTGAGCGACCAGGGACCGTCCGGCGTCCAGAGGTCAGGCTGTGGAAAGTAAACCTGAGCCTGGCGGCCATCATCCAGTGCTTTGCTGTGCAGCGAATAGCCGAAAGCACTCTCATAGTAGTCAAGGCGGGATACGTCTTCCGCCCGCAGCCCCGCGACCAGAAGACCTTCCGCAAACGCTTCCTCATTGGCCAGAATGGTCGGGAAGGGTCCCTCGGCCACCGAACAGACTTCATACCCCGGCAGTTGCGCCGGGGTCAGTGTCACGTGCGAAGAATTACCGATAACGGCATCAAGCAGCGCCGGATCGCGCAGTGTGCCAAAGAAAAAGAAAAGCTGCCCCATAACGGGGGCATATCAGCGCCAGGTGCGCCAGGCAAACTCTGTTGCCAGACCGGCAATAACACCACCACCGACCAGCGTGAATATCACAAGCGGGTCGATCAGCATCAGCGCATATTCAGCCATAAACTGGAAAATCGCGGCCAGCGCAACAAAAGCACCATTGTACCAGTTGTCCATGGCCCGGTCGAACATCTGATAGCACGAGTGGATGAAAAGACCCCACAGCACGAGCATAAAAGCGCCGCTGAAACCGTTGTTGATTGCCGCTGTGATCCCACGTCCGGCGCGCTTGCCCATCACCACCCATCCGGTCATCACGCCAATTACCGCGTTGTACCATGCAAAATTGCCAAAAGCCGTGCTCTCCGGAAACAGAGGCATGACCTGAAAGGACACGATCAGACCCAGAATACCGATCAGTATGCCGGCTATCAGTTTTGCTGCGTCTGGCATGACCACTCCTCTGAAAATCTGCCTGATCCTGGCCGGTGACGCAGGTGTGGCGTCACGGTCCAAACAGCGTTAGCGCAAAGAACTGGCCCAAAAAGGGTCAGTTTGAGGCTTTTTCAGGGAGATTATCCGGCAGGACGCCGCACCGTGATCTGCGTCACGTCGCAATTGGAGCTTTCAAAGGTCGATGCGCAGGAAGTCAGATAGAAATTCCACATGCGCCGGAACCGGTCATCAAAGCCCATGGCGCTGACCTGATCCCATTTTTCATTGAATGTTTCGTGCCAGCGTCGCAGCGTGATCGCATAGCTGTGACCGAATTCCACCGATCGCTCAATGCCCAGACCAGCGCGGTGGATCTGGTGTTTCAGCGCCCCGGGGCTGGGCAGCATACCGCCGGGAAAGATGTATTTCTGGATAAAATCCACACCGCGTTTATAGACCTGCCAGCGGCGATCAGCGACGGTGATAATCTGCAGCGTCGCGGTCTTGCCAGGCTTCAGGCGCTCACGCACAGTCTCGAAATAGGCAGGCCAGTATTTTTCGCCCACGGCCTCAAACATCTCGATGGAGGCAATACCGTCATAGGTGCCCATTTCATCGCGATAGTCCTGGAGCTTGAAGTCTACGACGTCGGAAAGCCCCGCTTTTTCAATTCGTTCCCGGGCGTATTTAAACTGTTCCTCGCTGATGGTAAGACCCGTCACACGCAATCCGCGTTCACGCGCGGCATATTCGGCAAAGCCTCCCCATCCGCATCCGATTTCCAGAATGTGGTCTCCGGGCTCAACACCCATCTGGTCAACCAGGGATTTGTATTTGGCGATCTGAGCCTTTTCCGTGCTTTCCTGACCGGTTTCAAAAAGCGCCGAGGAATAGGTCATCGTGTCGTCCAGCCACAGGCCGTAAAAGTCGTTGCCAAGGTCATAGTGGTAACTGATGTTGCGACGCGCCTGATCCTTGTGATTGCGCTGCAGCCAGAAACGGAATTTTTCATAATTCCGCACCAGCGCCATGCCGGGAAAACCGTCATAGATGTCTTCGTTGTCGGCATGAACCAGATCCATAAAAGCCTGCAGATCCGGCGTGGACCACCAGTTATCCAGATAGGCGTCGCAAAAGCCCAGATCCCCTTCGCGGATCAGGCGCGCGAAAAGATCGTCATTATGGATCTCCATTTCGGCGACAGGCCCGGGCTTTTTACCCTCGGCCCGGAAACGGCGGCCATCGGGCAGCACAAAATCGATACGGCCGTTATTCATCTGCTGAGACAGCGCAAAAACGCGGGCAAAATACCGTGGCAGACCGGACTGGCCGTCAGTGTTGGTGAGGATCATAAATTCGTATTCCGTTCTTGCATTCTGGCGCTCTGCAAAGCCACGTTAACCTGTTGCACAGAGTTTCAGAAGCCCCTGTTTTCATAAGCAGAAAGCGCAATTTTGCGGCCCTCGTCCGCGGGTACAACCGGCGCGGGATATTCGTCATCCGGCGACAGCCCCCATGCGCGCGGCACGGCCTCAAAATAGGACGCTGCGGTCTCGGACGGTGATTTGTAGCCCTCGGCCAGCCAGCGACGCACGTAGGCGCGGTCTTTGTCGAATTTGTCCAGCTGGGTCACCGGATTGAACACACGGAAATAGGGTGTCGCATCGGGGCCCGACCCGGCAGACCACTGCCACCCCATTGCATTGCTGGCCGGGTCCCAGTCGATCAGGCAGTCCTCAAACCATTTCTGCCCGATCTGCCAGTGTGTCATCAGATGCTTGGTCAGGTAGCTGGCCACAATCATCCGGCCCCGGTTGTGCATCCGCCCCGTGACATACATTTCCCGCAGTGCGGCATCCACAAACCGGATACCCGTGCGTCCCTGCCTCCAGGCAACTACTTTTTTGTGCTGCGCGTCGGTGTTCCAGGGAAAGGCGTCCCAGTCTTCTTTCCAGTTTGCATCCAGAATGCGGGGCGTGTGATGCATGAGATGATAAGCAAACTCGCGCCACACGAGTTCCTTGAGGAAAGTCTCCGCACCCTTTTTCCCTTCTTCCAGTGCCCGCCGGCCAGCATGCCAGCACTGATGCGGACTGATTTCCCCAAGTGCCAGGTTTTCAGACAAGCAGGAGGTTCCGTCGACACCGGGCAGATCACGTGTGGTGTCGTAGCCGTCGACAATCCCGGAGATAAACCCGCCCAGCCGGGCCTGCGCCGCCTGCTCGCCCAGACGCACCCAGGGCAGGACGATCCCGGCACCACGGTTCATCGCGGCACCCATCTGCCAGCTTTCAAGCTCATCAGATACAGGCCAGCCGTCAGGAGCTGTCAACACTCCTGGCGCACTGAGAGGGGCATCGACTTCCCTGTTCTTCACCGAATTCCAGAATGGTGTGTAAACCTTGTAGTATCCGCCCGTTTTCGTCTCGACGGTCCAGGGCTCAAACATCAGATGGCCGCCAAAAGAACGCGCGTCTGTACCCGCCTCTTTCAGGGCGCTCTTGATCCGGGCATCCCGTGTCACAGCCGCCGGATCATAGAGCCGCGACCACCACACAGCACCTGCGCCGGTCTCGCGGATCAGGTCCTGCAGAACATCCAACGCATTTCCCTGTCGCAGGACCAGCCGGCTGTTCTTTTCAGCAAGCCGCGCGGCAAAATGCTCCAGTCCGAGACCCAGCCGCCATTTTGGTGCAGCACCAAGCGCCTGCACCTGATCATCATGTATAAATACCGGGAGTACCGGTCTGCCGGATTTGGCCGCTGCCGAAAGTGCCGGATGATCGGTCAGCCTGAGGTCACGCCGGAACCAGACGATAATCGGTGAACTGCTCAAACTACGACCCTTTCCCAAGCCTTAACAGGGATACGTTCATACGTAGCCTGCGGATCAGGAAAATCTGTTCACAGAACCTCATCCAGAGCATTAATCAGCTGATCAATCTCTGCGGCGCTGGTATAATGCGTGAAACTGAGGCGCAACACGCCCAGCTCCGCATCCACGCCCATCGCATCCAGCGCGCGTCCGGCATAGAAATCACCTCCGCCCGCCATGACCCCATGCTCTGCCAGTTCACCGGCAACTGCCTCGCCATCGCGGTTGAGCGCCAGGGCCACAGTGGGCGCGCGTACCGCTGCCTTATCCGGGCCGATCAGGCGTACCGAGTTGCGCGTTTTGACAGCATCCAGCAGCGGCTGAAGCAAGGTTACTTCGTGGCCGCGCATCAGGTCATGCACCGCCCTTCCCCGGGCGACCGGTGTTGCCTCATCAGAAAAATGGTGCGCGTAAAGCATGTCAATATAGTCTGCCATCCCCGCGCAGGCAGCGACCTGGGCGTGATCCGGGCCAGCAGGCGTAAAACGCTTGTAAAGGCTGTCGCCATTGAAATGATGCCCCTGGTTGGGCAGCAGTTCCGCCAGCGTGCGGCGAATGACCATAAGCCCCTGATGCGGCCCATAAGTTTTATAGGCCGAAAACAGATAGATATCCGGTCCAAGTGCGCCTACGTCCGGAAAACCGTGCGGCGCATAGGACACCCCGTCAACACAGGTAAAAGCGCCCGCCGCATGGGCCACGGCCGTGATCTCGGTAACAGGGTTAATCTCTCCGACCACGTTCGAGCAGTGGGGAAAACAGACCAGCCGCACGCTTTCGTCCAGCAAGCCCTCCAGATCGTCAGGGTCCAGATGACCAGTCTCCGGATTGACCTGCCACTCGCGTATGACGATGCCCCGCTCTGCCAGCCGCCGCCAAGGTCCGCTGTTTGCCTCGTGGTCCTGATTGGTGACCACGATCGCCTCACCCGGCTGCATCATCCCGGCAAAGGCCTGCGCAAGCACATAGGTGTTCTGTGTCGTCGAAGGGCCAAAGCTCAGCTCGTCAGATGCAACACCCAGCACCGCAGACATACGTTCCCGTGCCTCGTCCATCTCTGCACCGCCCAGACGACTGGCTTCATAGGGCGCATAGGGCTGTACTTTACGCGCCGTGTAAAACCGCAGGAGCCGGTCTATGACGGGCTTGCAGGTATATGAGCCGCCGGCATTCTCAAAAAACGCCTGACCTGCCAGAGCAGGTTCCGCGAAAGCGGGAAACTGAGCCCGCACAAATTCTGTATCTAGTTTCATAAGCCGCACCGTTGTCCGCCGGACGTCCGGCGTCAAGGGCTCTGATTATCACAGCCCTTGTCTGCGGTCTGATCCCCGGGCGCGGCCTGCCCCAACCGGCGAAGCAGCAGGATGCAATGGCCACCTAAGCCCTGCCATTTCAGGCGATATCGCACCCTCTTAAGCCCCAGGAGGTCAAACCACAGGATCGGACTGCTCAGCGATTACGCGTTCACATCAACCACAACCCGGCCCTTAACCTGACCTTTCAGGATGTCTGCCCCGAGCTTTGGCAGATCAGACAGGGTGGCGGGATTGACCATCGCGTCCAGCCTGTCCATCGGCAGATCCCGCGCGATACGTTTCCAGGCCCGAAGGCGGTTGTCGTAGGGTTGCATCACTGAATCGATCCCCAGCAGATTAACCCCGCGCAGAAGGAAGGGAATGACCGTCGCAGGCAGCCCCGCACCACCGGCAAGTCCGACGGCCGAAACAGACGCACCGTATTTCATCTGGCCCAGTACGCGCGCCAGCATCGCCCCGCCAACAGCGTCCACACAGCCCGCCCAGGTTTCTGCCTCCATGGGTCGCTTGACCGTTTCGTTAATCTCTTCACGTGCAACGATCCTGGACGCGCCCAGAGACGTCAGATAATCAGCAGTTTCCGGACGCCCGGTGACGCCGGCAACCTCATGCCCGAGGGCTGCCAGTATTGCAACCGCAACAGACCCCACGCCGCCCGCGGCACCGGTGACCAGCACGGGTCCGTCTCCCGGTTTCAGCCCATGATCCTCCAGCGCCATAACAGCCAGCATGGAGGTAAATCCGGCAGTACCGACCGCCATCGCCTGGCGGGTATCCAGCCCTTCGGGCAGCGGCACCAGCCAGTCCGCCTTGACGCGTGCTTTTTGTGCATACCCGCCCCAGTGCACCTCACCAACACGCCAGCCTGTCAGAACAACCTTGTCACCGGGTTTGTAGCGCTCATCATCCGAGGCCTCGACAGTTCCGGCAAAATCGATACCCGGCACGTGCGGATAGTTACGCACCAGCCCACCGCCCGGGCCAATGCACAGACCATCTTTGTAGTTCACCGTAGAATACTCCACAGCGACCGTCACATCGCCGGCGGGCAGCTGATCTGTGCTGATTTCTTCTACCGCGGCGGAGGTTTTGCCGCTTTCCTCATCCTTGCGGACCATCAACGCTCTGAACATACTGTCTCCTTTTCCGGGCGCCACGCCCTGTTTCTTCTGGCTCAAAATATCCCCGCCGGAGGCTCCGGCATCGCAATATGCGCTACGCCCAGAACCCTGGTTGCACGGTTGCTTTGCGCATCCCGTCGGAGGTTTCAACTTCCAGCTCTGTGCCCGTGTCCCAATGGGTCATGCGGACCATACCGATGGACACGTTGGTCTGAAAATCGGGGCTCCAGGCCGCCGAGGTCACATGCCCCACACGCCTGCCATTGCCAAAAATCGGCCAGGCGCGGTCAGCCGGCGCCACCGCATCTCCCTGAATGGCAATCGCACGCACCTGCTGAACAGGCCCCTCTTTGGCGACACGCAGCAGCGCATCGCGCCCGATACAGCCAATCGCCGTCTGCGTATCGCAAAACCGCCCCAGACCACATTCATGCGGTGTATTGTCGTCCGTCATATCGTTGCCATAGGACAGCAACCCGCCCTCGATCCGCTCAATATTGTTAGGGCAGCCAGCACGGACATTAAGGTCTTCACCTGCTTTGAAAAGCGCGTTCCAGAGCGGCATGCCGATGTCGCTGCCTTCAACATAAATCTCAAAGCCGCCCTGCTTTGAATACCCGGACCGGGCAATCACAAGCTCCCGCCCTTCGAACTCAAACAGTCCGAACCGGAAAAATTTTACGTCCCGCACCGTTTCACCAAAGACGCGCGCCATCAGCTCATCCGCCTTTGGCCCCTGAACCGCCAGCGGCGAGACGTCAGGCTCATCCACAAGCACATCAAGACGATACCCGTTGGCGATACCTTTGACCCAGAGCAGCAGATCGCTGTCCGCAATCGATATCCACCACCGGTCCTCGGCCAGTTTGACCGCGACCGGGTCATTCAGCATCCCACCGGTTTCATCCACAATCGGCACATAGAAACAGCGTCCGGGCAACATGCCCCGCAGATCGCGCGGGGTCAGCATCTGCATCAGGCGTGCCGCATCCGGGCCGCGCAGTTCCACCTGGCGTTCAACGGACACATCCCAGACCTGAACATGGTTTTTCAGATGGTGATAGTCGCCTTCAAGGCTCTCAAAAACCGTCGGCAACAGCATGCGGTTATAGACCGTGTAGGCTTTGACCCCGGCCGCCTCGACACCGTCGGAGAAAGGGGTCCGCCGCAACCGGCGGGAAGGAGAAATCAACGCCATCTCAGGCATCCTCTGGCATGACAAAAAGGTCAGAAACAGGCGCTTTTGCACCGGCCGCCGTCAGCATGGCGTGGATCTGTCCTCTGTGGTGGGTCTGGTGGTTGAAAAAATGCATGATGGACGGGGCAAGCGGCGCTTTGACATCACGGCCCAGAACGCTGGAATAAAAGGACAACTCGTTTGTCATATCCAGTTGACGCAGACTGTCGGCCCAGTACCGGATTTTGCCGTCCATGCGGAACCTCTCCGCCGCCCAGGACGCAATTGTCGGGTGAATCTGTGTGCTCCCGGCTATGTCCGCCTGTGGTTTTTCAACCGACGGATCAAACCGGCTCATCCACATGGTATCACCCCAAAGCAGATGGTTGACGGTCCCCAGCAGGCTCCCGAAAAACGCGCCCCGGTCCTGTGTCAGCTCTTTGACCGGCATGGCCTCAAGCAGCGGGATCAGCTGGCTGTTCTGCCAGCTGTTGTAACGCGCCATCGTGCGGACATAGCCCGTGTCGATCACGCCTTGGGGCCTTTCCAGTCGATCGGGCAGATCTCAGCTGATTTTCCGCCAAAGTCCCAGACGCGGCCATAGTCGCGCACGCGGCTTTTCAGGCCGGTCGCGGCGATGATGTCAGGGCCCATCCAGTATTTGGAGTTGCTGACCATAACGGGATGCGCGGGATCCTTGCCCGCAACCATCTCGATCTCGCCCTGGATTTTACGCCCGATCATGATGGAACGCCGGTTGCCCTCGCGCACAATCTCGACGGGCGCGCGCTCGGCACCGATGATCTCACTCACCAGCATCGTAAAAAGACCGGTCGTACCGCCCGCAGCACCCGAGAAAATCTGGAGAATACCGTTATAGGCCTTGCCGGTGGCGCGTTCGTCCACATAGGCAGCCACCTTCCAGTTCCCCTCGCCCATACGGCCCGGGATATCGACCAGCAGCCCGATGTTCAGACCGGCAAGGCTCTCGCCCTCATAGTGCCCTTCATCAATGGCAATCGCCATCCAGGCGTGACAGTGCCCTTCGGTTGGCGGGTGCGCGCCGAGGCTGACGACACAGGGACAAAAGACAGTGCACGAGCAGTTCAGAAAAAGCTCACCTTTGATCGCCCATTCCGTCGGCGTCGACTGGCGGCGTTTCGGGTTAGGCATTCTCTGGTCAATGCGCTGGCTGATTTTCAGCCGGTCCGCATCAGGCTTTCTGTTGGTCGCCATGTCTTATCCTCCCGTAAAGATGTGCCAGACCGGCAGGGCGAGACCTGCGAGAACCAGCGCAAAGCCCATTGGCCGTGTCACATAATGCCCCACCTGGGGCAGTTTTTCGATTACCATGAAAAGCGTGGCGAGCCCCATCCAGGCAAGGTTCATGACCCCGCCCACAAATCCCAGCGCCATAAAGCCCCAGCAGCAGCCGACACAATAAGCACCAAGCCCCAGGCCCATGCGCAGCCCGCCCGAAAATCCGGTACGCCAGTGCCCCAGGAAATACATCGCCGGTGCATGACACACACCGTGGCACAGCTCTTTGGTGCGCGTGAACTGAAAAAGGCCAACGGCGAGCAGCAGCCCGCCCGCAAACCAGGGCGATTTCGCAATGCCCAGCATGTCCACGACCCCGCCAAAAAGCAGTGCAAGCTGTGCACCGGTGATGAGTGCCGCAAAGGCAACCCAGACGATGAAATACCCCAGCAGAACCGCCAGCCACCCTGCGCGCGTGCCATTGGCACTGTGGATCAGATCTTCGTAGGCGCGCAGCGTCGGCACCAGCGTGGGCAGCATCATCGCCGCCATCATGACGGCCCACATCACAAAGAGCGGCCCGAAATTAGCCATCGGCATATACATCGGCATACGTGGGTCCATCGCAGCCATGCGCGCGCCCATCTCGCCGGGACGTCCCAGCAGATCAACATCCATGTCGATGCTCATCACATACATGACCCACCACGCGGCCAGAATTGCCGCGAAAAAACCGAGCCAGAGCGTGGAGCGGAGAATTCCGTTCATGGTGAGTCCCTTGTTCTTGCCTTTCAAATGCCAGACAATTAGAAAACGGGCAAACATTAAATGTAAGACATATGAAAATTGATCCCGACAGCCCCGCTGATTTATCCGCCCAGATCGCTGGCGCCATCCGCGATGCAATCGTCGCAGGGACGCTGATTGTAGACGAGAGGCTTCCGTCAGAGGCCGAACTTGCCGAGCATTTCGACGTGTCGCGCCCGACAGTACGCGAAGCGCTCAAACGCCTGGCAGCCCAGTCGCTCATCCGCACACAGCGCGGTGCCACGGGCGGCGCCTTTGTGAACCGCCTGAGCTTTGAAGCCGCCTATCCGCAACAGATTACCACCTCGACCCTCTTGCTGAGCATGAATGCAGTCAGTTTCGGCACTGCCTGCGAGGCGCGTTATGCTCTCGAGCGGGCCTGCGCGCCTCTTTCAGCAGCGAGGCGCACGCCGGATCAGCTGGCGACCATGCGTGCAGAGATTCACCGCCAGGGGCAGCCCGGCCTGACAGATGAGGCGTTTTGCGCGTCTGACGTCGCTTTTCACAGGGCGCTGGTGGACGGGGCCTGCAATCCGGTGCTGAGTTATCAGCTTGCCGGCGCGGTCGAAGCCATGCAGCCGCTGATGAATATGATCACGTTTACAGCCAGATCACGCAGCCGGATCGTTGATATCCATACAGCAATCGCAGACGCGCTTCAGGACAACAATGGCTCTGAGACACAGGATGCACTGACATCTCTGGAGCAGGAAACCCAGGCACTGGCAGCCAGTGTATTCGAAGCCCGTGCCCGCGCCGCCTCAGACTGAGACATTCCGGGTTTTGCCCGATCCGGTGTGCTGCCGGCTTTCCTCAGCTGCTTTTTCATCCAGTGACGCGTCTACAAGGTACTGCAGCGCCTGCCAGATGTTTTTCATATGCCGGGCAGAACCCGGTTTGCTGTGTTTGTCGATCAGTTCACCGATCCGCACCAGGGACATGGAGTCGCTGTGCTCGATGTCATCGCGCACCTCATCCATCAGGGCGTCTGCCAGATCAAAGAAGGCCCGCACAATCTGCGCTTTTTCAGAACTGCTGAGTGTGCGATCTGCTGCAAAAACATCTTCGTTTTCGAGCATTTCGTCGATATCGGGGGAAACAATTTTAGAAGACATTTGCAGCGGGCAACGCCGGGTAAGGAAAAACGGGATCGCGCAATCATCTGCGCTGAAACAATCTTAATGGTGGTATAAACTGTGTCAAGAGCAGCGCATGGTTATGAATTGCTGAAACAAGACTTTCTCAGCAGAACGCGAGGCTTCGAGGATGATCTCTATCTGCGCCGCACTCCACCGATGGATATGAGGCTGCATCGCACAGATCGCGCCGCCCGCCTGCCCGTCGATCCGAAAGAGCGGCGCACCGGCGTATGATCCGATGCCCAGCTCTGTCACCGCAGGGTTGCCGGTCAGCAAAGGATGGTTGAACGCATCATCCACAATCAGCGGAAACCCCATTGCGACGGTATGTTCACACACAGGGTATCCCAGAGGCAGTTCGTGCCGCAGTCTCTGGGGCAACTCAAGACCAATACAGGCATGAACAACGTGCTTGTCCTGCAGGGTTTCTGTAATCAGAACAACCGAAGCCTCAATGTCGCGCTTCAACCGGGCGGCAATACCGCCAGCCGTCTCTGAAATCCGGATTTCCGCCATTACAGCCTCCAGCCCGCAGCGCCTGATACGGCGCTTTGAAAAATGTCAGTCACTCAATACTTTTTGCAGCGCCACCTGAAGGCAGCCCCTGAGTTTTTTCATGCGCATCAGAGACCTGAGCACATCAATTCTCAAAGTTCAGTCAAATACAAATCACAATTGCCGGCTCTCCCTCCGGCGCCAAAACACTAGCACAAAGAACCCGTTGGCGAAAGCAATTTGACACATTTACCTCATTTCAATCTGTGGTTGAATTCTTCGTCATCAAAAGCTTAGAACGCGCTCTTGCACCGCGCGCACGGCCAGCTAGGTCTGGGTGCATGACGGAAATACTGAACATCCTGTGCGCACTTCTGACCATCGGCTTTGGGCTGTTTGGGTTTCTGGCGCCACGCTACACAGCCGGGGCGCTGGACCTGAAAACCGACGGATCAACCATGGGGCTTTCTGAACTTCGGGCCTCTGTGGGCGGGTTATTTGTCATTGCGGGTATCGCAGCACTCTGGCTGGCACATCCCGTCGCCTATGTCATGATCGGCTTTGCCTTTACCGGCGCTGCTCTGGGCCGCGTGGTATCTGTAGTTTTTGACAAGCCACCGCTTGGAAAAGTGCTCTTGTTCGGTGGTATCGAGGCGGCATTGGCCGCTGCACTGATCATCGGCAATTACGGGTCAGCGGTCTGAAAGGACCAGCTGCAGCAGCGAAATACCCCGCATTCGCGCGCGTCACAGACAAGAATTCTTTGCGCTCAAATGTTTTGGCCCCTTGAGCCGCGGCACCCGTCCCACTATGTTAGATCTGTTCTTCGGAACTATGAACATAAACGCGCTCGTAATAAGCGGATCGGACCCGGGGGCGGTACCCGGCGGCTCCACCAACATCCTTCATTTGGGGATCATGGGGCCGAAACAGGATCGACGAACGTCTAAAGGGGTTTGCTTTGTTTCGGCTGTCTGCCACCGTTATCGGCGAAACATGTACAATTGCAAATGACAATCGTGCTCCAGTAGCAATGGCCGCGTAAGCGACCGGAGATACTGAAATCTAAGTCCTCTCGCTTTGCAGCGTTTGGCGGGGTCCGCAGGCACCTGGCAACAGAAGCCTGCACTTTCCAAAATTCAGACAGCGGTTTCTGACCCCCAACAGGCAATTGACCTGCGCGGCTGAAAATGTCATTTCACCGGTATGGGGCCGCGCGATCGCCCCGTGAGGCGACAGCCCAAGCATCGCATCCTGAAGGCTATGAGGATGCACTAATGACCCGCTTCAATACAATTTCTGCACACGCGCTGATGCGCCTGATCGGCACACCGAGGTCGCCCCGCGTGATTGATGTCACGCTGGACGAGGACTTTGCCGACAACCCGTTTCTCATCCCGACAGCGCAGCGTTTCCCGCACGATGACCTGCAACAGCTCGCACCAGCGCTGAGCGGTCAGTCTGTCGTCACCGTCTGCCAGAAAGGGCTTAAGCTCAGCCAGGGTGCCGCCGCTCTGCTGCGAACGCTGGGCATCCCCGCTGAAACGCTCGAAGGGGGTAATCTGGGCTGGCAGGAACTTGGACTGCCCCGCGTACCCGCCACTAGCCTGCCCGCACCGGGGCGCGGGACGCTGTGGGTCACACGGCACAGACCACGCATTGACCGGATCGCCTGCCCCTGGCTCATCAGACGCTTTGTTGATCCCCAGGCCCGGTTTCTTTTTGTCTCACCGTCAGAAGTACAGGGTGTCGCCGATCGGTTCGGCGCCACGGCGTTTGACGTGCCGGGCGCCCCCTGGACGCACATTGGGTCCGCCTGCACTTTTGACAGTATGGTCGCGGGTTTCGGCCTTTCGACCGAACCTCTGGAACGCCTGGCACAGATCGTTCGGGGTGCAGACACAGACCGCCCCGATCTCGCACCGGAATGTGCAGGCCTTTTGGCGCTTTCCGTCGGGCTGTCCCGCACATTCAGCAGGGACCTTGAACAGCTGGAGGCCGGTCTTCCGCTTTATGATGCGCTCTATCGCTGGGCGCGCGATGGTCAGAACGAGGTACACAATTCAGCACAGGTGGCGTCATGACGCCGCCATCTGACCGCGAACTGATCCGGGTTTTCGGGCGGATCGGCCTGTTGTCCTTTGGCGGGCCTGCGGCACAGATTGCGCTGATGCACCGCGAGCTGGTCGAGGAACGCGCCTGGCTGTCCGATGATGCCTTTCTGAGGGCGCTGTCACTGTGCATGCTGTTACCCGGCCCGGAAGCCATGCAGCTGGCAACCTATGCCGGCTGGCGGTTACGCGGCACGTCGGGCGGTCTGATTGCGGGCCTTTTGTTCGTCGTGCCCGGCGCGGTGGTTATTCTGGTACTGGCACTGGGATATGCGCTGTACGGCCAGATGCCGCTTGTGCAGGCCGCATTCTCCGGGATCAAGGCCGCCGTCATCATCATCGTTTTGCAGGCACTGCTGAAGGTCGCCCGCAAATCCCTGCTGTCGCCTGCGTCCTGGGCACTGGCGTGTTTCGCCTTTCTGGCGCTGTTTCTGGCCGGGCTGCCGTTTCCATTGGTTGTTCTGGCAGCTGCCGCTTGGGGCGCATTTACTGCCCGGGCTACAGACCCGCCCCTGGCACCTGTTCACCCCGAAAGCCCGCGAACCCTGCGAACTCTGCTGATCTGGGGCGGGCTCTGGGCAGGTCCGGTGGTTTTGCTTTTGATGTCTGACCAGCCATTTCTGACAGATATTGCTCTGTTCTTTTCAAAGCTTGCCGTCATCACCTTTGGCGGCGCCTATGCGGTGCTCGCATGGATCACACAAACCGTCGTCAATGACTTTGGCTGGATCACGACAGGGCAGATGATTGATGCTCTGGGGCTGGCGGAAACCACGCCCGGCCCGCTGATCCTCGTCACTGAATTTGTGGCGTTGCTTGCCGGGTATGCGCAGGGCGGTCCAGGCATGGCGCTGGCCGCCGGTGCCATAACTCTGTGGGTGACCTTTGTGCCCTGTTTTCTGTGGATTTTTCTGGCCGGGCCCTATCTGGACGTGCTCAGTGCCCGTCCGGTTATCGCCGCCGCCCTGCAGGCCATTACGGCCGCCGTGGTTGGGGTAATCCTGAACCTGGCGCTCTGGTTTGCGATCCATGTGCTGTTTGACAGAACGCAAACGGGTGTGTTCCTGGCGGTACCTGTGCCAGATTTTACGTCGCTGAACGGGCCCGCGCTGGTGCTCACCGCGGTGGCAGCTGTCGTACTTCTGGGCCTGCGATGGAATATGATCGGAACGCTGGGTTTTATGGCACTTGCGGGGCTTGCAGCGCAGGTCGTCTGATTTTGCCGGAATTACGGTGCCTGCCCTCTTTCCTCCGGCAATGAATCGGCTATGCTCGCCAGTGTCTGTATGCGCAGGGGACGCCCATGAGCCGAAGCATCGATTACGGTAACCTTATGCATGACGCCATGCGTGGCCTGATCCGCAAGGTGCTTCAGGACGTGTCGGATAATGGACTGCCCGGCGCACATCATTTCTTTATCACCTTCGACACCAGCCATCCCGATGCGGAACTCGCCGACTGGCTGTCTGACCGTTATCCGGGCGAAATGACCGTGGTCATGCAGCACTGGTATGACAATCTGGATGTCGGCGAAGAAGGCTTTGCAGTTACGCTGAACTTCGGAGACGCGCCGGAGCCTCTGTACATTCCCTATGACGCTATCCGGACTTTTGTGGATCCGTCCGTCGAGTTCGGACTGCGGTTTGAAACCCAGCAGGAAGATGACGAAGAAGAGACGCAGGGTGACGAAGACACCGCAGCCCCTGCAAAACTGCCGGCCACGCGCAGAAAAGATGCAAAGGCCGAAGAGCCCGCATCAGAAGAGGACGCCGAAGCGGGCGAGGCGGAGATCGTCTCGCTCGACAGCTTCCGCAAGTAAACTTCAGATTTTCTTCAGAAACGATGTGACTGTGCGCTGGATCTCTCCGTTGCGCACTGACTGATATTCAAGTTTCAGACCGCCCTCTGTCAGGGTGCGGTTGAACTGCTGAATTTCATAGCCGCCATCCTCGGCGACAAACAGCGAATAGACACTCAGGGTGTCGCCGTCGATCCGGCTCCAGACATAGGGCTCGCCCTTCATCGGATCGAGCTGCACAGAATGCCCGAACACATTGCGTTTCATCGCGGAGGCATAGACATCTGCCCGGTCACTGGGAACAAACTCGATGGAATAAGATTTTTCCTTGGAGGTGCCGTTCGGTCTGTAGGTCGTGGACGTCCAGCTGACCCGGTAGCCGTCATCGGTCGCATCAATCTCAACACTCATGTCCCGCGGGCGGGTGGTGCCATCTGCCGAGACGACGTCAGCGCTGCCTTCATAGCTTCCCGTAAAGCGCGATATGTCTGCCCTGGCCACCGTTCCTGCCAGCACCAGTAACGTCGCGAGGAAAAGATAAAACCCCGCCAGTCGAAGCCTTGTCAGAGAAATATTCATCACCGTTTCCTTTCGGACACATTCAACCCGGGCTGGGCGCCTGTTCACAGGATAGCCCTCGCGGGCAATCATGCAACGCCTTATCGGGCAGCATGCGGACAGAACTGTGAGTTGCACCGCACGCCAGGCAGCGCTACACCCGGCACAACATACATTTTCCAGGGAGCCCCCTCATGTCCCAGACACGCACCGAAACCGACAGCTTTGGCCCGCTGGAGGTTCCTGCCGACAAATACTGGGGTGCACAGACCCAGCGTTCTATCATGAATTTCCCCATTGGCTGGGAAAAACAGCCCGTTGCCATCGTGCGCGCGCTGGGTGTTATCAAGAAGGCCTGCGCCCAGGCAAATGTCGAACTGGGCAAGCTGGACGCACAAAAGGGCGATGCCATTGTCGCGGCAGCCGGAGAGGTAGTTGACGGAAAGTTCGACGATAACTTCCCGCTGGTTGTGTGGCAGACCGGCTCCGGCACACAGTCAAACATGAATGCAAACGAAGTGATTGCGAACCGCGCGATCGAGTTACTGGGCGGGGTTATCGGCTCCAAAGACCCGGTTCATCCGAATGATCACTGCAATATGGGCCAGTCGTCCAACGACACCTTCCCCACCGCAATGCACATTTCCACGGCGATGACAGCACGCGACGTGCTGCTGCCGGGCCTGCAAAAACTGCACAGCGCTCTGGAGGCAAAAGTTGCGGAATTTGACGGCATCATCAAAATCGGGCGCACACATACGCAGGACGCAACACCGCTGACCCTCAGCCAGGAGTTTTCCGGATATACGCACCAGGTCGCGATGGGCATCCGCCGCGTAAACGATGCTCTGGGCCGCATTTACGAGCTCGCACAGGGTGGCACGGCTGTTGGCACCGGCCTGAACACCTCTCCCGGATGGGACGTCATGGTTGCCAGAAACATGGCCGAGATCACCGGCCTGCCCTTTGTCACGGCCCCCAATAAGTTCGAGGCACTGGCCGCCCATGACGCGATGGTTGAAATGTCCGGCGCGCTGAAAACCGTGGCCGCCTCCCTCTTCAAGATCGCGAATGATATCCGACTGCTCGGCTCCGGCCCGCGTTGCGGTCTGGGTGAGCTGATCCTGCCGGAAAACGAACCCGGCTCGTCGATCATGCCAGGCAAGGTAAACCCGACACAGTGCGAAGCGCTGACACAGGTCTGCGCGCATGTGATGGGCAACGATGCCGCCGTCGGATTTGCCGGCAGTCAGGGGCACTTTGAACTGAACGTCTACAAACCGATGATGGCCTATAACGTGTTGCAGTCGATGCAGCTGCTGGGCGATGCGGCATCCGCCTTTACCGACAATCTGATTGATGGCCTGCGGGCAGACGCGGACCGCATCGAAAAACTGATGCGCGAGTCGCTGATGCTGGTGACGGCCCTGGCGCCGGAAATCGGGTACGACAACGCCACCAAAGTCGCCAAGACAGCACATAAGAACGGCACGACGCTGATTGAAGAAGCCGTGAACCTCGGGTTTGTAACCGCAGAGCGTTTCAACGAGGTCGTGCGCCCGGAAAACATGACCGGACCAAAATGAGCAAACCGGTCAACCTGAACAAAGTCCGCAAGGACCGTGCCCGGAAAGAACGCCGGGCACAGGCTGACCGGAACGCTGTGGCTTTTGGCCGGTCCGGCGCAGACAAGCAGCGGGACAAGGCGGAAAACGAGAAATCGATCCGCAGACTGGACGATCACCGGCGGGAGACATGAGCAGACGGCCGGTCAAACGATCTGTGACCCTGAAAGGTCACCGGACGTCCATCTCGCTTGAAGATGAGTTCTGGCAGGCACTGCGCGCCATCGCGGCAGAAAAATCCCTGCCAATCAATGCACTGGTCGCAGAAATTGATGTACAACGCGGCGCAGAGACCGGGCTGGCCTCTGCGATCCGCTTGTACGTGCTTGCTGATCTGCAGGCCCGGCTCAATACCCCTCAGACCGAGGCGCGGTAAATCTTGTCGATGTTGCTGCCCAGAGCCGCGTCGAACTCCGCGTCTGACATCCCCACGTTCAGCCCTTCTGTCAGTGCCCGGCTGAAACTGGCGATCATATGTTTGTTCTGCGCCAGCCGCGCCGAGGCGTCATCTGTCGAATAACCACCGGACAGCGCCACGACCCGCAGTACCCGGGGGTGCTGCGCCAGTTCGTCATACAGACCCGGCTGGTCCGGCAGTGTCAGTTTGAGCATCACGTCAACGCCGTCCGGCAATGCATCAAGATGCGCTGCAATAGCGGCTTCCAGCATATCCTCTGCTTCTGCCTTGGTTTCAGAGTGAATGTTTACTTCGGGCTCCAGTATAGGTACCAGGCCTGCCGCAGTGACAGTCGCGCCGACTTCAAACTGTTGCGCAACAATAGCGGCAATACCCTGTGCGTCCGCCTCATGGACAACCGAACGTTCCTTGGTGCCGAAAATTCCCTTGCCACGCGCTTCTTGCAAAAGCGCTTCCAGCCCGGGCATCGGTTTCATCAGCTGCACACCGTCGGTCTGATCCTCAAGGCCCTTGTCGATTTTCAGAAACGGAACAACGCCCCGGTCATGCCACAGCAGCTCGGCCACTGGTTTGCCATTGATCGTATCGTTCATTGTGCGTTCAAACAGAATAGCACCGATGACCTTGTCGCTGGTAAAATCGCCCGACAGGATGATCCGGGCCCGCATGTCATGCATCGCACGAAACATCTCTGCCTCTCCGGAATAGTCCTCCGGCTCAACGCCATAGAGGCTGAGTGCTTTGGGGGTGGACCCGCCGGACTGGTCAAGGGCTGCGATGAAACCCGCTCCTGACTTCATTTGTTCGCGCATGGTGTTCAGATCTGACATTTCACATTCATTCCTTCTGATTCCGCCCCGTGCCTTTGCATAAATCACAGAACCACAGGATGATATATGTTAGCGCCGGACAATACGCAGACGCATACCATCGCGCGATCTGACCGTCAGATGTGCAACAGGTGCGAGACGGGATCAGTGCCCCACACACGCAGCCTTGCCAGCTGCTTCAGGGGGCTCGAGACAGAGTATTTCTATGGTGTCCGTATAAGCTGAACCGGGGCGCTGGCATAGAGACGGGAGCGTTGTCCCCTGCGGCATCAGGCCGCGCCATGATTTCTGTTTTGTCGGCTGAAAAGTGCCCTTTAGCGCCAATCGGTTCGCGGTGATATTACTCATCACCCGGTCATGGTCACCCAGGCGGACATGGCGGCCCGGAATTTGCTTTTGCGGCGGTTCCATTCCTGGTACGGCCCAGGCGAGAAGGAATCGCAACCGGGTATCCGGATAGTCCGGCGCTGTTTGACTGTCGCGGCCCTGCAGCGCATGTATCCCACGCGAAACGTGCGGGGCGAGACCTCCGGCGATGAACCGCTGTCAGATCACCTGTCTCAACCCAGCAACGCGAGTGCCGGAAATCGTTCGAGAAGCCACCACGAGAATGTCGTGAATGCGCCCGTCAGCATGGCAAGCCCGACGAGCAACAGCAACCCGCCCATAACGCGCTCAATCGTCATCATGTGCTTTTTGAGCCGGTTCATGACGCCCATTGCGCGGGTGATGAACATGGCCGCCAGAAGAAACGGTATCCCCAACCCGGCGGCATATATCCCCAGCAGCAGCGTGCCGCGCGTAACCGATGCCTCGGAGGCGGCAAGGGACAGGATTGCGCCGAGTTGCGGCCCGATGCACGGCGTCCAGCCAAAGGCAAAGGCAAGCCCCAGGATATAGGCGCCAAAGCTCGAACCTCCGCGTTCACCCGCGTCCAGCCGTGCTTCACGGTCCAGAAACGGGATACGGAAAACGCCAAGAAAATGCAGACCAAATACAATAATGACAATTCCCGAAAGTCGCGCGAAAAGCAGCTGGTTTTGCAGGAAGAACGCGCCAAACGCGGAGGCGGTGAACCCAAGGATGAGAAAGACAGTACTGAGCCCCATGACAAAAAACAGCGCTGACACCACAGCACGGCGGCGCGCGGCCCCTTCACCGGACATCTCGTTCAGGCTGACGCCACTCATATAAGCGAGATAAGGCGGCACGATGGGCAACACGCAGGGGCTGAGAAAGCTGATGATGCCGGCAAAAAGCGCAACCGTCATCGCCGGCAAGAGACCTGCATCAATGATTTCAATTCCAAACATATCCGACCCCTAGACCATCAGGTGCACTGCGTCACCCTTGTGACGGTCACAACCTTGTGGACAGAATGAAACATCACGCCTATCTGATTTCTATGACTGACAAAAATACCGAACTCGATGCGACCGGGCTGCTGTGCCCCCTGCCCGTGCTCAAGGCACGCAAACGTCTGCAGGGCCTGTCTGCCGGTGAAACACTGACGGTGCGCGCGGACGATCCGGCGGCGATTGTCGATGTTCCGCACTTTTGTCATGAGGCTGGTCATGAGCTTGTATCGGCGACGAACCAGGGTAAGATCCAGACTTACGTGATCCGAAAGAAAGCCGGATAACGAAAAAGGCAGACCCGCAGGCCTGCCTCTTTTCCGAAAGTGTCGGGTTTATCCGCCCAGGGACCACCAGCCCTTTCTCTTTGGTTTGGCGGGTTCCGATGGCGCTTGCTCTGCTGCAGCGGGTGCCGGCTCGGGAGCGCTGGCAGCAGCCACCGGTTCCGGCTCTGGTTCGGGAGCGGGAGCAGCTTCTGCTTCTGCCTGCGGCGCGGGTTCGGGATCTGCTGCAGGCTCAGGGGCGGCTGGTTCCGCAGAAACTGCCGCAGGTACCTCAGCATCGTCTTTCTTCTTTGCCCGGCTTGCACGTTTGCGCTTGGGCTTGGCGGGCTGCTCGGCTTCCTCCGCTACCGCAGGTGCATCGTCAGATGCCTCTGTGGCCGTCTCCGCCACGGCAGCTTCGCTTTCCACCTGCTCTGCTGGTTCCGCTTTGGGCTTGCGGGTTCTGGAACGCGTGCGCTTCGGCTTTTCAGCCTTTTCTTCCGGCTGGTCTGCATCTGCATCGGATTTGTCCGAAGCCTCGCCGCCGTGCTGGTTCCCGTTTTCATCCGACGTATCACCGCTCGCGGTGTCACCGTTCTCGTCCGAGGCCTGGCCTGCGGTTTCATCCCCGTTTTGCTGATCACCGTTGTTACCGCGATTGCGGCTGCGGCGCCGACGGCGACGGCGACGCTTGGGCTTGCCTTCTCCGTCTCCGTCCTGCTGCTGCGTCGCAGGTGCGGCGGGAGCCTCTTCTGCTTCCTCTTCGACAGCTTCATCCGCGTCGATCTGATCCATCAGGGATGTATCAACCGACACCACAGCCTCAGAGGAGGCTTTGACAACGCGTGTTGCGGTTTTGAATTTCTCCAGACTGAAATCAGGGCTGACCAGTGACGGGTCGCCTTCAATCCGCACGGACAGACCATAGCGCGCCTCGATCTGGGCGATATGTTCGCGCTTCTGGTTCATCAGGAAATTCGCGATGCCAACGGGTGCCCTGATCAGTACCTCGCGGGACCGTTTGCGTGTGCCCTCTTCCTCGATCTGGCGCAGAATAGACAGCGCAAGGTTGTCATCAGACCGGATCAGACCCGTACCATGACAGGCCTGACACGGCTGGGTCGTTGCCTCGATCATGCCCGGACGCAGACGCTGGCGGGACATCTCCATCAGGCCAAAGCCCGAAATGCGGCCCACCTGGATGCGGGCCCGGTCAGTCTTGAGCTTTTCCTTCATGCGCTTTTCGACGGCCGCGTTGTTCTTGCGTTCGTCCATATCGATGAAGTCAATCACGATCAGACCGGCCAGGTCACGCAGACGCAGCTGGCGTGCCACCTCATCGGCGGCCTCCAGGTTGGTCTTGGTCGCGGTCTGCTCGATGGAGCCTTCCTTGGTCGCACGGCCAGAGTTCACGTCAATGGCCACCAGTGCTTCGGTCACACCGATCACGATATAGCCGCCCGAAGGCAGCTGAACGGTCGGGTTGAACATACCCGCCAGATAGCTTTCGACCTGATAGCGCGCAAAGAGCGGCAGGCTCTCTGTATAGAGCTTCACGTTTTTGGCATGCGACGGCATGATCATCTTCATGAAGTCCTTGGCGATACGGTATCCGCGCTCGCCTTCAACAAAAACTTCGTCGATCTCGCGATTGTAGAGGTCGCGGATCGACCGTTTGATCAGATCGCCCTCTTCGTAGATTTTAGCCGGTGCAATGGATTTCAGCGTCAGCTCACGGATCTGCTCCCACAGGCGCTGCAGGTATTCATAGTCGCGTTTGATCTCCGCTTTGGTGCGTTTGGCGCCCGCGGTACGCACGATGAGACCAGCACCCTGCGGCACCTCGATCTCATTGGCGATTTCCTTGAGTTTCTTGCGGTCTGCGGCGTTGGTGATCTTGCGCGAGATACCACCACCGCGCGCGGTGTTGGGCATCAGCACACAGTAGCGTCCGGCAAGGCTCAGGTATGTTGTCAGTGCAGCGCCCTTGTTGCCACGCTCTTCCTTGACGACCTGTACCAGCAGGATCTGACGGACCTTGATGACTTCCTGGATTTTATAGCGACGCGGACGCGGTTTGCGCGCCGGCCGGATGTCTTCCTGGTCGTCCTCGTCGGCAACGGACTCGATGCTGTCATCTTTGGCAGAGGCATCCGCCTTGCGCGGTTTGTCATCATCGTCGTCATCGTCATCATCGCTGTCTGAGGCGTCAGAGTGATCTGCCTCGCCACTGGCCAAGTCGTCACCGTCTTCCCCGGTGGTCCCGGCAACAGTTTCTTCGGCCCCGACATTGTCCACCGGTTCCTCGACTGGTGTCTCAGCCACGCGCTCCATCGGCGAGGAGCCTTCTTCATCGTCCAGATCGATGGTCTGCATGCCTTCGATCTGATCGCCATCGACCTCTTTGCTGGCCGTTGCATCCGCGTTGGCTGTGTCCTCGGCCTTGGCACGTGACCGGCTACGCCGGCGGCGTTTGGGTTTTTCCTCGTCGTCTTCTTTAGCTTTCTGCGCTTCCGCATAGGCGCGCTCTTCCTCGAGCAGCGCCTGGCGGTCCGCAACGGGGATCTGATAATAATCAGGATGGATTTCCGAGAACGCGAGGAACCCATGACGGTTGCCGCCATAGTCCACGAAGGCCGCCTGAAGCGACGGCTCGACCCGGGTTACTTTTGCGAGATAGATGTTGCCAGCGAGCTGGCGTTTGTTTTCAGATTCAAAGTCAAATTCCTCAACCTTGTTTCCGTCAACCACCACGACGCGGGTCTCTTCCGCGTGGGTGGCATCGATAAGCATTTTCTTAGCCATTTTTCCAGATTGCACAGCCGCAGCCTCGCCAGCCCCGGGGGACCAGCCAGTTGCGGAATATGTCTTGTCAGGGCGATCTGAGACACGCGCTGTTCCAGCCCTGGCGGTGCCAGGGGGACTCTGCTCAATGCTGCGGCGCGCGTCATCGCGTTTCTTCTCCGACACGGGTGCGCCTGAGGCGGCCTCGTGTCCATTATATACTGCGCGTTTTGGGGCTTCAGAGCCTTGCACCGCGTCAGTGGTTCGTCAGCCGTTTCCGGCTCAGTCGGCCTGGCATGGCGGCGCGAACTCTCTCACGTCACGCACATGTCAGCGAAACTCAAAGGGACAGCAGGCGCACCTGCGCTCCCATAGTGCTAGATAATGCTACCTGAGGTAAAAACACAATGGGCAAAGTGCACCGGGCGGTTCAGAGCCGGTGTTTCGGCTCCTGACCCGCCCCGTCATTGCAGGATTACAGATAATCCGACCGCTGCAGGCCGTATTTCGCCATCTTCTCATTCAGTGTCCGGCGCGGCAGGCAAAGCTCATCCATGACGCTCGCAATGGAACCGCGATGGCGGCGCATTGTGTTGTCAATCAGCATGCGCTCAAAGGCCTCCACATATTCTTTCAGCGGCTTACCTTCGGTGGTCATAACGGGCTGCATATCCTCATGATCATTCATCAGCAGCGAGGCTATGGTTCCTGCCCCGCGGCGTGATTGCAGCACCGCGCGCTCGGCCACATTGATCAGCTGGCGCACGTTCCCAGGCCAGGGTGCCTGGAGCAGCTGTGCGGCTTCCTGAGCGGTCACTTTCGGCGCTTCGCAACCGTATTCATCCGAGAACTGCTCGCTGAGACGGGTAAAGAGCGTCAGGATATCCTCGCCCCGCATCCGCAGCGGCGGCACAGTGATCCGCAGTGCTGCAAGGCGGTAAAACAGATCAGCCCGCAATGCATCCTCAGACGTGCGCCCGGCTTCCTGCAGGTTCGAGATCGCAACAATCCGGGTTTCGGCCGGCGTTCCCTGTTCGTTGATCACACTCAGCAGACGGGCCTGCATGGTTTCAGACAGCGCCTCAATATCCTCCAGCACCAGTGTGCCGCCGCGTGCTTCCTCGACAGCGGGCAGATGCGCGTCCTCGGGCAGCATCGGGCCGAACAGACGTTTGCTCAGAGCTTCTTCTTCAAAAGCGCCACAGCTGACCAGCACAAATTTCTTGCCAGCCCGGCTGCCCACGGCATGCAGCGCATGTGCCACCAGGGTTTTTCCTGTGCCCGTCTCGCCGTCGATCAGTACGTGACCATCCGCCTGGCCCAGATCCAGAATGTCCTCGCGCAGGCGCTCCATGACCGGCGACTGACCGATCAGCTTTTTCATGATCTGGCCACCATCGCTCAGCTCGCGCCGCAGTGCTCGGTTGTCCATGACCAGCCGGCGCGCGCCCGTGGCCTTTTTGGCCAGCTCATTCATGCGGTCCGGATTGAACGGCTTTTCCAGAAAGTCGTAGGCCCCGACACGCATCGCCTCAACAGCCATCGGCACATCGCCGTGCCCTGTGATCATGATCACCGGCAGGGCGCTGTCACTGCCCATCAGTTTTTTCAGAAACTGCATGCCGTCCATACCTGGCATCCGGATGTCCGAGATCACGATCCCCGGATATTCGGGCCCCAGAACCCGCAGCGCGTCCTCGGCACTGGAAAATGTTTCGGTGTCATATCCTGACAGTGCCAGCCACTGGCTGATCGACTGCCGCATATCCTGTTCGTCGTCCACAATTGCAATTTTCATCGCCTGGGCCATGAGTTCACTCCGCCGCCTGTGTTGCCTCGTCACCGGTCAGGACCGGCAACTGCATTTCAAATACTGCGCCCCCAGCCTGCCCGTTACGGGCAGTGAGCCGTCCCCCAAGGTCGTTAACGATCCCCGAAGAGATGGCAAGTCCCAGCCCCACACCGTCCCCCGGCTGTTTGGTGGTGTAGAAGGGCTCAAAGAGCGAATCGAGGTCTTCAATGCCGGGGCCGTTGTCCCTGACAGTCAGGGTGGCTGTCTCTCCTGCAGAGAGCATAACTTCCACCTTAGGTTGACGTTCAGACTTGGTCGCGTCAATAGCGTTGCGCAGAAGATTAACCATGACCTGTTCGATCCGCAGCCTGTCCCCCATGACCCGGACAGGCGCCTCGGGAAGGACCCGCATGATTTCCACCTGCCGCTGACGCAGTTGCGGCTCCATCATGGACAGGCTGGAAGCAAGCGCTTCGCCCATATCCACAGGGGAAAATGCCTCCTGGCCTTTTCGCGCATAAGACTTCAGCTGGCGGGTGATCCCGCCCATCCGTTCGATCAGATCGTCGATGCGACCAAAGGATGACAACGCCTCTTCCTGGCGGTTCCGGCGCAGCAGCAGACGGGCGCCGGCAAGATAGGTTTTCATCGCGGCAAGCGGCTGGTTCAACTCGTGGCTGACCGCTGCCGACATCTCGCCCAGAGCCGCCAGTTTGCTCGATTGCTCCAGCGTCTGTTCGGCCACGGCGAGGGTTTCCTGCACCCTTTTACGTTCGGCGATTTCCCGCTGGAGCGCCGCGTTCAGAGAGCGCAATTCAGCGGATTCCTGCTGAAACAACGCCATACGCAGCGCGCTGCGACGGCTCAGGGCATAGAAGGTCAGCGCGAGAAGAATCGCAAAACCCATAATTTCGAGCGCCAGAACGCCGTTTACCTTTTCTCTTACAGAGGCATAGGTGGTGAAAGACGCCATTTTCCAGCCACGGAACGGAATGCGCGTATCAAGGCGCATGACCGCCTCGCCCTGCAGATAGGCGTCCGGTGGCAGAGCGGTCCAGTCTGCCGTCGCCTGGATGGCGCGCTGAATGGCGTTCTGCGGTGTCTGGCGCGCAAGCGCTTCTTCTTCGGTGCGCCCGCGCCAGCGCGGCTCTGTGCTCAGGATGATTGCGCCCGTGCTGTCGGTGACGATCACCGCATCCGAAATCCCGGCCCAGGCGCGCTCGAACTTCTGCAGCTCCACCTCGACCACGATGACGCCAAGAACATCAGACCCGGACAGTACCCGGCGCGAATAGATAAAGTCAAAACCGCCGGTTTCCGTGGGCGCGACAGTGAACAACGTGGCGCTGGAGCGGATCGCGTCGACAAAATAGGCCTCTGACCTGAACGATGACCCCAGCCTGTTGCGATCCGTGGCCGCAACGGTTCGCCCGTCAATGTCCAGCAGCATCAGAGAGGCCGCACCGATCTCATCCACAAACGAGATCAGACGCCGTGTCGACGCAGTATAATCCGCAGAATTCAGCGCGTTGATCAGCTCGGCGTCCCGCGCCAGAAGCTGCGGCACAATCGCGTTCTGACGCAGTTCCGACAACAGGTTACCACTGTAAAGCGCCAGTCGCAGTTCTGCGCGGTTGCGGGTGCTTTCGGTAAATCTGTCTGTCAGCAGCCTGTTGGTAACAGAGACCACGGCCACGGCAATCACGATCAGCGTCACAACCGCTGCGCGCACGCGCCAGGAGTTCGTCAGGGCCGGTGGATCAGGGTCAGTATCAGCAGACATGCCTCAGCCTATGCCAAAGCGCGCGGCGGTCTCAAGTCACGCTGTGCTGAGCACGCCACTCAATGCGCGAAAGAGCGCCTGCCCGTCGGTCCCGCCATGGCCGGCATCCGCGGCCCGCTCCGGGTGTGGCATCATGCCGAGGACACGCCGGTTTCCCGACAGAATGCCCGCGATGTCACCACGTGAGCCGTTGGGGTTGTCGGTGTAGCTGAAAGCCACCCGGTCCTCACCGCGCAGCATCGCAACGGTATCGTCATCAGCAAAGTAGTTACCATCGTGATGGGCGATCGGAATGTTGATCACATCGCCCGCGTTATACCCTTCGGTATAAGGCGAAGAGGATGTCTCAACCTTCAGGCCCACCGTTTTACAGATGTATTTGAGGCCTGCGTTCCGCAGCAATGCACCCGGCAGCAGTCCGGTCTCGGTCAGCACCTGAAAACCGTTGCAGATCCCGATCACATAGCCACCCTTTTCTGCATGGGCAGCCACCGACCTGCAGATCGGAGAATTTGCGGCAATCGCACCGCAGCGCAGGTAGTCACCAAAGGAAAATCCGCCAGGCACGCCAATGATGTCGACGTCAGAGGGCAGCGCCGTGTCCTTGTGCCAGACCATCGACACCTTTGCGCCCGCCGCTTTAAATGCGACGGCCAGATCGCGGTCACAGTTGGATCCGGGAAAGACAACGACCGCCGCATGCATCAGGACATCTCCACCGTAAAGGATTCGATCACCGTATTCGCCAGCAGCTTTTCACACATGGCTGTGACGTCGCCTTTGGTGGTACCATCGGCCAGATCCAGTTCAATCACCTTGCCCTGGCGTACCCCGTTCACACCGTCAAACCCAAGGGCGCCGAGCGCATGCCGGACGGCTTCTCCCTGCGGATCCAGAACACCATTCTTGAGCATCACATGCACCCTGGCTTTCATCGTCGGGTCTTCCTTTGCTTTTTGGTCAGTTGATCAGCGTAGGTTTGCTGACCGGTGTGGCTTTGCGTGGCATAACGCCGAGGCGCTGTGCAACTTCGGTATAGGCATCCGTCAGACTGCCCAGATCCCGGCGGAACACGTCCTTGTCCAGCTTCTGGCCGGTTTCGATGTCCCACAGACGGCAGCTGTCCGGACTGATCTCGTCCGCGACGATCAGGCGCTGAAAGTCACCGTCGTACACACGTCCGACCTCAATTTTGAAATCGACCAGACGAATGCCCACGGCCATCATGACGCCGGACAGAAAATCGTTTACGCGCAGCGCCAGGCTGAGGATGTCATCCATGTCCTGCTGGCTTGCCCAGCCAAAGGCGGCAATATGCTCTTCTGTCACCAGCGGATCGCCGAGGCTGTCATCTTTGTAGCAGTATTCGACAATCGGGCGCGGCAGTTGCGTGCCCTCTTCGAGCCCGAGGCGTTTTGACATAGTGCCGGCGGCATAGTTGCGTACGATGATTTCCAGCGGAACAATCTCGGCGCTGCGCACCAGCTGCTCGCGCATGTTCAGACGTTTGATAAAGTGGTTGGGCACGCCGATCTGCGCAAGGCCCGTCATAAAGAACTCGGACAGGCGGTTGTTCAGCACGCCTTTGCCCTCGATCACGGCCTTCTTTTCGGCATTGAACGCTGTCGCATCATCCTTGAAATACTGAACAATCGTTCCCGGCTCCGGGCCTTCATACAGGATCTTTGCTTTGCCTTCGTAGATTTTCTTGCGCCGGGCCATGGGCGTCCTTTCCGCAAAAGGGGGAGTTTGTCCCGCCCCTGTTGTGCTCCTCTTAGTGCAAGGCTGATCACGCTGCAAGACAGGGCCACTTGCGCCAGGCCTTTCAACACCGCATATCTGTAGCAAGCGATAAATAACAGAACGAGGAGACCTTCCATGAGCACTTTTGATGACCGTGAAAATGCCTTTGAAAACAAATACGCCCACGATGCGGAGATGCAGTTCAAGGCCGAGGCGCGGCGTAACAAGCTGCTCGGGCTCTGGGCGGCCGGACTTCTGGGCAAATCGGGCGATGAAGCGGATGCCTACGCCAAAGAGGTGATAAAATCCGATTTCGAGGAAGCAGGCGACGAAGACGTTTACCGCAAAGTGTCCGGTGATCTGGGGTCGCATGCCGATGAACAAACCATCCGCAGCAAGATGGCCGAACTGATGGCAGAGGCAAAAGCGCAGATCATGAACGAGGTCTGACCCGCGCCGTCAGATACCCGGCAGCCCGCCCCGTTCGGGCTGCCGCAAACTGCCATCAATTTCATAACAAAAGTGAATATTATGAGTTTGCCTGAAGAAGGCAATTCTGACAGGTGAAGGCTCGGTTGTACGAAAGGCCCGGGCATGACGAATTCACTGGACGCGCTGCTGCAGGAAAAAGGCACACTGCTTGCCGATGGGGCGACGGGCACGAACCTGTTCAATATGGGCCTGATGTCGGGCGACGCGCCCGAGCTGTGGAACACCCAGCATCCTGACCGTATCAGAACACTTTACAAAGGTGCTGTAGATGCTGGCAGTGACCTGTTCCTCACCAATTCTTTCGGGGCCAATGCCTCCCGCCTCAAACTGCATGACGCCGCAAAGCGGGCGCATGAGCTGAGCAGGGTTGCCGCCGAAATCGGACGGGATGTTGCCGACACGGCTGGCCGGACGGTCATCGTTGCCGGATCGGTTGGACCCACAGGTGAGATCATGGAGCCGGTTGGCGCACTGAGCCATTCCGTGGCAGTGGAAATGTTTCATGAAACCGCGGATGGACTGAAAGCAGGTGGTGCGGATGTTGGCTGGCTGGAAACCATCAGCGCGCCTGAGGAATACCGCGCGGCGGCCGAAGGCTTTGCACTGGCGGGCCTGCCCTGGTGCGGCACCATGAGTTTCGACACCGCAGGGCGCACCATGATGGGCGTCACAAGCGCGGATATGGTCCGCATGATTTCAGAGCTGGGAGACAACGCCCCGCTTGCCTATGGCGCAAACTGCGGCACCGGCGCGTCGGACCTTTTGCGCACTGTTCTGGGGTTTGCCGCCCAGGGGGCTGAACAACCGATCATCGCCAAAGGCAACGCTGGTATTCCAAAATACGTCGACGGGCATATCCACTATGATGGCACGCCCGAGCTAATGGCTGACTATGCTGTTATGGCGCGGGCCTGCGGCGCCCGGATTGTCGGCGGATGCTGCGGCACAATGCCAGAACACCTCGCCCTGATGCGCGAGGCGCTGGACACGCGCGTGATGACATCGCCGCCCTCGCTGGAGGAAATCGCAGACCGGCTGGGTGCATTTTCATCGGCCACGGACGGGACCGGCGACAATGAACAACCGCAGCGCCGCACATCCAGACGCCGCCGTGCCGCACGCTGAGCGCGAACTGCCGCGCCGGATTGCGACCAATGGGCGTCAGCATCACAGCTGGAAGACCTGAAAACACACGCAGCGCCCTGATATGGCCGCAGTTTTCGGGTTGAAAGGTCGCGCCTGGATGGGGTCGTGTCGCTATTGTGACAGTTGGACGCACCCGTTCTGGCACAAAAGACACAAGGAGCAATCACGCGCTGCGTGACGTCAGAGAGGAACATTCATGTCGGACGAAGAAGACGATATCATCCTGGCAGAACTGGACGACGAAGAACTTGTCCAGCAGATGTTTGATGACCTTTACGACGGTCTCAAAGAAGAAATCGAAGAAGCGGTCAACATCCTGCTCGAACGCGGATGGGCCCCTTATGACATCCTGACCAAGGCGCTCGTCGGCGGCATGACAATCGTCGGGCACGATTTCCGCGATGGCATTCTGTTTGTGCCCGAAGTGCTGCTGGCTGCGAATGCCATGAAGGGCGGGATGTTCATTCTCAAGCCCCTGCTTGCAGAAACCGGCGCACCGCGCGTAGGCAAAATGGTTATCGGCACCGTCAAAGGTGACATTCACGACATCGGCAAAAACCTCGTCGGCATGATGATGGAGGGCGCAGGCTTTGAAGTGGTGGATCTCGGCATCAACAACGCGGTCGAGAAATACATGGAAGCGCTGGAAACAGAAGCGCCGGATATTCTGGGTATGTCCGCCCTGCTGACCACGACCATGCCCTATATGAAAGTCGTTATCGACACGATGGTCGAACAGGGCGTGCGCGATGACTATATCGTTCTGGTCGGCGGCGCGCCGCTGAACGAGGAGTTTGGCAAGGCTATCGGCGCAGATGCCTATTGCCGGGACGCGGCGGTCGCCGTGGAAACCGCCAAGGAATGGGTCGGACGCAAGCATAATCAGAAATCCGCCTGATCGCAGACGGAGCTTTGTGAAAGGCCTGTTCCGGCATCCCCGGGACAGGCCTTTGTTGTAAGAGAACGGACCAATGAGCGATCTGAGTGACAGCATCCTGACCGAAAGCGGCATGCCACTGGAGCGGAGCACGGGGCGCGTTCTGCTGATAGCCTGCGGGGCGCTTGCCCGCGAAATCCTGGATCTGAAGAAGGCAAACCGCTGGGACCATCTTGACCTGACCTGCCTGCCCGCAAAACTGCATCTCTATCCCGACCAGATCACCCGTGAGGTCCGCACGGCTGTTGACAGGCATCGCGACAGCTATGCGCAGATTTTTGTGGTCTATGCAGACTGTGGCACAGGCGGGCTTTTGCAGGCGGCCTGTGACGAGATGGGTGTAGATATGATCGCAGGTCCCCACTGTTACAGTTTTTTTGAAGGCAACAGCGTTTTCGCCGAACGGGCAGCGGATGAGTTTACCGCGTTCTATCTGACAGATTTTCTGGTGCGGCAGTTTGATGCTTTTGTAATCCGGCCTATGGGTCTCGACCGGCATCCGGAACTGCGGGACATGTATTTCGGCAACTATGAAAAGCTGGTCTATCAGGCGCAGACCGATGACCCGGCCCTGACAGCCAAAGCGCGGGAATGTGCAGAACGGCTTGGCCTCGACTTTGAGCGGCGCTTTACCGGATACGGTGATCTGCGTTCAGCACTGGAGCGGCTTTAGGCGGCTGCCGCGGCTGTTTCGCGGATACGTTCAATCATCGCGCGCAGACCGTTGGAGCGCTGCGCGGACAGGTGATCGTTCAGACCGAGACGCCCCATCTCTGCCCGGGCGTCAACACCAGCCACATCCGCAAGGCTCAGCCCGTTATAGAGCCGCCGCAGCACAGCAATGAGTCCGTTGACGATCATGGCGTCACTCTCGCCCTCAAACGTGAGGGTGCCGCCGGCCGTGGTCACATGCAGCCAGACCTGGCTTGCGCAGCCATCCACCTTTGTCGCGGGCACCTTGAGCGCGTCCTCGAGAGGGGTCATCGCCTTGCCTTCCTCGATCACCAGGCGGTAGCGGTCCTCCCACTCGTCCAGAAACTCGAAATCCTCAACCAGTTCTTCAAATGCAGCCTGTGCCATGCGTGCTCCTTAGGGGTCGGCCTAGGAGTTAAGTTGCGCGGGCGCAAAGGTCCAGACCCCTCCTTGGCGCTTTTCAAGCCCGGTCGGACAGGCTACACCATGCAAAAGTTAAATGACGGCAGGCTCCATGCGCATCACAGTTTCCGCCCTTCTGGTTTCGACACTTGTTCTCACGGGATGTGGAACCAATCTGAACCCGCTCAACTGGTTCGGCGGTGGCACGTCCGAGCCCCGCGCGCCGGTTGCCGAAAACGACAATCCGCTGATCCCGGAACGCACAGGGCTCTTTTCGAGCCGCCGGGACCGCCTGGCTGTTTATAATGGCACAGCGGTTGAAACAGTAACCGACCTGACCGTCGAGCGTGTACCCGGCGGGGCCATCATCCGGGCAACCGGGGTTGCTGCGGTTCAGGGCATTTACGACGTGCGACTGACACCTGCTAATGAGGATGAGGTGCCAGAGGACGGTATTCTGACGTACCGTCTGGAGGCCCTGCGCAGCGCGGACGGCGCGCGGGCAGGCACGCCTGCATCGCGTGAGGTGACCGCCGCCCGCAAAGTCACCGACCGGCAGCTTGCAGGTGTGAGCAGAATACGTGTGGAAGGCGTTACAAACGCTCAGGTTTCACGCCGCTGACATTAATCCAGCGACACGATCCGTACATCCGAGCCATCCGCAGCGAGCGCAATTTTACCCTCGCACAGGCGCAGCGCATCTGCGCCAAAGACTTCGTGCCGCCAGCCCGACAGGGCGGGCACGTCCCGCAGGCCTGCGGCGATCGCGTCCAGATCGGACGCCGGAGCAATCAGCTTGGCCGCAACGCCCGCACTTTCGGTTTTGGCTTTCAGCAATACGCGCAACAGATCCGCCAGTGCGGGATTGACCTGCAGCTTGTCCCTTGACCGGTCGGGTTTGGGCATCTGGTCGGGTTCGCAGGCGACACCCGCGGCCACAGCCTTCAGAATACCTTCGGCAATATCCCCGCGGCGCGCTTCGCGCAGCAGCAGACGCGCACGGCCCAGTTCTTCGCCGTTTTTCGGTTTGTTGGATGCCAGTTCGACCAGCGCATCATCCTTGAAGACCCGGTTGCGCGGAATGTTCCGGCTTTGCGCATGTTCTTCGCGAAAGGCCGCAAGCTCACGCACGACTGACAAAAATTTTGGAGAATTCGTACGGGTTTTTACCCGGCGCCAGGCCTCACGCGGTTCCACCACATAGGTGCCCGGTGTCGTCAGCACTGTCAGTTCTTCGCGGACCCAGCGGCTGCGACCAGTCTCTTCGAGCTTTTCAGCAAGAAATTCATAGATTTCCCGCAGATGCGTCACATCCGCCAGTGCATAGGTTTTTTGCGCATCTGTCAGGGGCCGGCGTGACCAGTCCGTAAAACGCGAAGTTTTATCGAGCGGTTTTTTGGCGATCCTGCGCACCAGTGTCTCATAGCCTACCTGCTCACCGAAACCGCAGACCATCGCCGCGACCTGGGTATCAAACAATGGCTCGGGGAACACTTCTGCATCGACGTAAAAGATCTCCAGATCCTGGCGGGCAGCATGAAAGACTTTGACGACAGAGGTATCCCGGAACAGATCATAGAGCGGCTCCAGCGACAGCCCTTCTGCCAGCGGATCCACCAGAACGGCGTTGCTGTCATCTTTCCCGGGCATGGCAAGCTGAACAAGACACAGTTTGGAATAGTAAGTCCGTTCACGCAGAAATTCAGTGTCTACAGTGACATAGTCGTGTTCTGCGGCCTGTGTGCAGAATTCTGCGAGGTCCTGGGTTGTGGTGATCGTCTTCATACCGGCAATTCTTTTTTGTTGTCGCGGCCCCACGTCCCGGCACTGTTACACGACTGCTTCGGGAATGACCAGAACCGCATTCCGGCTCATGCCGTCAGGTGAACAGGCGTTCTGTCACCAGCACAAAACCGCCGCAGCACCATCGGGTACAGCCGGTGCTCCTGGACCAGAACACGGTCTGCCAGAGTGTCCGGAGTATCGCCCTCCAGAACCGGCACTTTGGCCTGCCCAAGGATCGGGCCATCATCCAGCGCCGCCGTCACTTCATGCACGGTGCAGCCATGCTGACTGTCGCCTGCCGCGAGCGCACGGGCATGGGTGTTCAGACCTTTGTACTTCGGGAGCAATGAGGGATGGATGTTGAGCATGCGGCCCTGCCACTGGTCCGTAAATCCACCCGTCAGCTTGCGCATGAAACCGGCCAGACAGATCAGATCGGGCGCATAGGGCGCAAGGGCAGCGGATACCGCGCTTTCAAAAGCCGCCCTGTCACCGCTGAATGGCTGGTGCCGGATAATTTCCGTGGCAACGCCGCGCGCCTGAGCCTTGTCCAGACCGGCAGCGGTCGGCTCGTTGGACAGCACGACGCAGGGCCGTCCCGGGTGATCGCCGGTCATACTGTCGAGCAGCTGCACCATGTTTGAGCCGCTGCCCGAGATAAAGACAGCGACGCGTCTGCTCACAGCAGCGATCCTGTATACGCAACACCGGGCTTGTCCGTAACTGTCCCGATCCGCGTGACCGTCTCACCGGCCTCTTCAAGAAGTGCCTTCAGATCCTCCGCCCGGTTTGCATCCACCGACAGGATCATGCCCATGCCGCAGTTAAAGGTTTTCAACAGCTCTGTTTCCTGCATGCCGCCCATCTTCGCCATCCAGGCAAAGACACCCGGCAGCGACCAGCTGTTCAGATCAATCTCGGCGCCCAAGGTGTCCGGCAGGACACGGGGCAGGTTTTCGGTCAGACCGCCACCGGTGATATGCGCCAGTGCATGCACGCCCCCTGCCCGCACTGCGGCCAGTGCCGGCTGCACATAGAGACGCGTCGGCGTCAGCAGAACCTCACCCAGCGACCCGCCGGCCCAGGGGCATGCATCCCCCCAGCCGAGACCAGACATCTCTACCAGGCGGCGGACCAGACTGTATCCGTTCGAATGCACCCCGTCAGAGGCCAGCCCGAGCAGAACATCTCCGCTTTGGACACCGGCAGGCAGATCCGCACCGCGTTCCATGGCCCCGACCGAAAAGCCCGCCAGATCAAAGTCACCCGGTGGATACATGCCAGGCATTTCCGCCGTTTCCCCGCCGATCAGTGCGCAGCCCGCACGGGCGCAGCCTTCTGCGATGCCCTCAATGATCCGCGCGGCCTTGTCCGTATCCAGCGCACCGGTCGCAAAATAGTCGAGAAAGAAGAGCGGCTCGGCCCCCTGACACACCAGGTCATTCACACACATGGCCACCAGATCAATACCGACGCCATCTACATACCCTGTATCAATGGCGATCCGCAGCTTGGTACCGACACCGTCTGTCGCGGCAACGAGGATCGGATCTGTAAACCCTGCATCCTTAAGATCAAAGAGCGCGCCAAAGCCACCAAGACCCGCCATGACCCCACTGCGCGATGTGCGTTTGGCAGCGGGTTTGATACGGTCCACGAGCGCGTTTCCGGCATCAATATCGACGCCGGCATCGGCATAGGTCATTCCGTTTTTCGGCGCTGTCATGATCTGTCTCCTGGCCCCGGCATCCACTGTGCGCGGGTTAGAGCATTCAGTCGCTGACTGCAACGCCTGCAAGGGCCGATCGGCCTCTTGACGAGACCGGCGCGCAGCCTTAGGCACAGGATTGTGGCGGGCCTGTAGCTCAATTGGTTAGAGCAGAGCGCTCATAACGCTTTGGTTGCGGGTTCAAGTCCTGCCGGGCCTACCATATCCCCCGCTTCCCCGACGGTCGCTGTGCTCAGCGCGCGATCACAATATCCGCCTGCAGCCCTCCAAGACGCTCGGATGATCCGAGCCGCAGAACGCCACCATGTGCGCGTGCAATATCAGTGGCAATCGCAAGCCCCAGACCGACACTGCCGCCCTTGTCCTGGTTACGCGCCGGGTCCAGCCTGGTAAAGGGCCGGGTCGCTTCTTCGCGCCTGTCCGCAGGGATGCCTGGCCCGTCATCCTCGACCCTTATGCGCAGTGCTTTCTCGCTCAGCATCACAGAGACCTCGGCGTGCGCGCCGTAGCGCACCGCATTCGAGATCAGATTGTCCAGTGCGCGGCGCATCGTAAGCGCATTGAGCTTGACCGTTCCGGTCCCGTCGCCGTCTGCCTCGGCGATTGTCACATCGCGCCCCGCACGCCGGGCTTCCTGAACGACTTCCTCAACAAGTTCATGCGGATCAACGGGTTCAGGCTCTCCCTCGCCCGATCCCTTGACGAAGTTCAGGAATGCATCCAGCATGCGCTGCATATCATCCACATCGTGTTCAAATGTCTCTCTGTCTTCATCGTCCAGCATGGACAGGCTGAGACGCATCCGCGTGAGCGGCGTGCGCAGGTCATGGCTGACACCGGACAACATCAGTGTGCGCTGCTCGATCTGACGTTCGATACGCGATCGCATATCCAGAAAAGCGTTGCCAGCCGATCTGACCTCAATAGCACCGGTGGGCGTGTAGGGTTCGTGACGGCCACGGCCAAAGGCTTCTGCTGCACGCGCCAGCCGCTTGATAGGCCGCAACTGATTGCGCAGGTACAAAATGGCGATGAACGTAATAAGACCGCCAAAAAACAGCATGTTCACAAACAGCTGATGAGGATTGGAGGCCGAAATCCGGCGCCGGTCAAAACTGAGCATCACTGGTCCGTGGCGGCTGTCTGCGTAAACATGCACCCGGCGGTCGTCTGTCAGATTTATGGACCGGACCGTTTTCAGGTCAGCAGGCAAACGCGCCACAATCACCCGGCCGGAAAAGTCATACCAGCTGCGCATGTGGTCAGCAGGCACATCACTTTCATCGACCGGCACGGCCGTGATCGCCAGCACCCCGGCCTGCGTCACCACCTCCCCCGCGACAGAGCCCCTGTCCGGCGCGTCGCCGACGATGTTGAGGATCAGACGCAATTCGCGCGAGACGGTATCGGTCATCTGCTCCGTGACATCCTCAAAGTGACGCGTCAGAAACAGGACGGTCACGACAAGCTGCAGGAATACAACCGGCAGCAACAGAATGAGGATTGCCCGGGCATAAAGGCTGCGCGGCATATATTGTTTGAGCCAGGCAAAAGACATACACCAGACCCTAGCCGCGCACCTGCCCTTTAGAAAGAGCCAAACCAATGCACCTGCCAGAGGATTTTGAACCGGTCTATGGCCAGCCCGAGACCCTGGCGCCCGGCCTGCGCAGAGTTGTCGCCCCAAACCCATCGCCAATGACCTGGCGGGGTACAAACAGCTATATTCTTGGTGCCAGAGGTCTTGCGGTTATTGATCCGGGGCCGTTGAATGATGACCATCTGGCGGCTCTTCTGGCAACACCTGAACCCGGCCAGCATATCAGCCACATCATCGTAACCCACGCGCACCTCGACCATTCGCCGCTGGCGCCGGTTCTGAGCCGGGAGACAGGTGCACAGGTGCTGGCTTTTGGGCCCGCACATGCCGGTCGCTCGGCCATTATGAACCAGCTTGCGGCCAGCGGACTTGCTGGTGGTGGTGAAGGTATTGACGAGGCATTCAACCCGGACATCACGGTCCGTCACGGCGACAGGATAGATGGCGATGGATGGCAGCTGAACGTGTTGCACACGCCCGGTCACATCGGAAACCATATCTGTCTCGGCTGGCGTGACACCTGCTTTACCGGAGACCACGTTATGGGATGGGCCAGCTCTTTGGTGTCACCGCCCGACGGCGATCTGACCGATTTCATGCAAAGCTGCCGGCTTTTGCAGGAAAACACGTGGCGGGCATTCTATCCTGGCCACGGCGCGGCAATCACAGCCCCCACTGAACGGCTTTCCTGGCTGATCAGACACCGCGAGAAACGCGAAAACGCGATTCTGGCCGCGCTTGGCGATCACCCCAAAACGGCCAGCACGCTGGCGCACGAGATCTATACCGATGCTCCTGCGGTGCTGCTGCCCGCAGCAACCCGTAATGTACTGGCCCATCTTATTGACCTGTATGGGAAATCCCTTGTTCAACCTCAGGGTATTCTGGCAGCAGATACCACCTTTTGTATCGTGCGCTGAGGGGCATCGCAAAATTGGGATTTTTCGGCAAATCCCTCTGGACGTGCGAATCCAGCGCTGCTATATCGCCCAGACCGTTCCGGCGTAGCTCAGCGGTAGAGCAGTTGACTGTTAATCAATTGGTCGTAGGTTCGATCCCTACCGCCGGAGCCAATTTATCATTATTTTTCCATATGTTACGTATGATTGCGGTTTCTGCAATCATGCGTTCCTAAGTTACGGAAGCACTACGGAAGCAGCGCGACACGTATCTTTGAGTGGTGTCTTTGCAACACTCGTTTCTTCAACAGTCAGATGACGCGCCCGCCATCACAGAGAGAAATCGTCTCTGGTGCACCTTTTGCCTATCAAAACCAACTTCGCTGGCATAGTCGCAGATGCTCGTCGCGACTCCTGCACATCTGTTCGTTTACCAATCGCCACACTACCTATGGTTGTTGATGCGCAGATGTGTTTTGTTCCGTCCAGTAGAACAGGCAACTATCGAAGGACGCTAAATTGGAAGCAGCAATAGCAGCGCTGTGCATAATCGGTTTCCTGGTCTTCGCTTTCGTATTGGGCAGAAAACAAGACGACACACAGCAAAGATCGAAACCGGCGACTGAAGAACCGCTTCCACCAACCCGAACACCCGGACTGCGAAGCAAACAAAGGCCAGTGTTTGACTCCACCACCGCCTCATCAACCACCAAGGCACAGGTTTTGACCGGTCCGGCATATGTCGTGGACGGCGACACTATCAAAATCAGAAAAACACAGATTCGGCTGTTTGGTGTAGATGCACCAGAATTGAACCACCCTTACGGACAAAAGGCGAAGTGGGCGATGGTGAAACTTTGCAAAGGCCATAACGTCCGAGCGGAAATCACCGAAAAAGATGACTATGGCCGTACGGTCGCAAGGTGTTTCCTGCCGGATGGCCGGGATTTGTCCGCAGAGTTGGTAAAGCAAGGTCTCGCTATCGACTGGCCGAAGTATTCGGGTGGAGTTTACCGGAACTTTGAAACAATAGACGCACGGAAAAAACTTTGGCTTGCCGACGCTCGCCAAAAGGGGCGAATGGACGTTTGGGAAGAGTATGAAGACAAATGTAGAAAACGAACCTGACGGCGCCTAGCAGCCATTGGGGGCGGTGTTCCGATTTTACGTCGCGGCCTAGCAAAGCGGCCATTCATAAGAATAATGACTTCCGCGTTGGGGTAAGGTCGGCCCCAACGGTTGAACTGCCGCCATCCAACGACCACATGTTGTGGGTGCTCGTTGATGCTGGACGATATAGGGGAAGGCCGATGATTGAATACGCTCAGTACTTGTTGCTGACAAATCCGCTGGAGTTCTACACAGCCATCGTCGCGACGCTTGGTGTCGCATTCTGGATGCTCGATCGCAGATCAATGAAGGCGGCACTCAAAGCAACAAAAGGGGCCGAGATCAACGCATTGCGATTGGAAAGGCAAAAGACTGAAGCAAGCGTTGAACAGAGCTTCGCCACGCTTCAACTAAGGTGCCAAGCCTCTCGAGACGCCTGGCGCGACCACGAATGGCGAAATGGGCCAAAACTTCGTTCACCCTTACGCTCCTCCGAAGAGCAAAAAGAGATACAGCAGCTTGAGCTGGCCGCGAGGGCATATCTGGAGCAGTTCAAAGCATCGGCACCAGACCCCGGTAGCTGCGATATCGAGAAACTGGCAGCTTACTTCTCGGAAGCCAATCGCACATCGTTGGAGTTCGCTAGGCTTGCTTCACAACTGCCTGAACCTAAAAACCGTTTTCACTGACCCGCTAGGAACCGACAACCAAGTACTAATGAGTATGCTGCGTGCGTAGCCTCAAGGTCGACCTTTGCGGAAAACGAAAATGCGTGTGTGTCAACTCCCTGCGAGGGTATTGTGTCTAAAGACGATGATGATCTGTTAAAACTGATCTCTGATTTTATAAAGGGAAAAGCAGGCCCGCCTGATGCAACAATGGCGAGCTTAAATCTTGGCGAGAAGGTCAATCTGGAGGATTTCGCACCTTCTCCCCTCAGCAAAACATTTGGGGATTTCTCAAAAGAATACAAAACAGTCTGTAGGGCACTGAAAAAATTCGGTCGTGTGAATTGTTTGCGCATTATTGGCGCTATGATGACTATCCCTGAATTGCAGGCTAACCACTATCGTTTGGAAGTCCTGATCCACTTAGTGTTCCTTCATGCAGAAGGAAAATCTCGGCCTACGCCAGCGAATGTAACAGCTTGGTTTAACGCACTCGACAAGGGGACGTGCGGAAGGCAAGAAGACGCGACCGAAGATGTATTTGTTGCCCCTGTCACATTTGAAGGGCGGCAATATAGACTTTTTGAGGGAAGTGCTGAAGGCAATCGCTTCCACACTCAAATGTTCTTGACGATCTTACAGGACATGCCGAATGGCGGACCTTACACCATGATGAAAAATGGTGTTCGCTCGATCCTCGTACTATCCGAGCTGATTGCAGAGCGATTTGGTGTCCCGCCTTACTATGTAGGGGCTACAACACCAAAATCGGGGATCGGCAAACCCTCACCAGAGACGTGGCGAGAGTTACGCCGAAGGGTCGTCTTCTCGCAGAACGAGCTTGAAGACCATACGATTGGTCTGTCAACGCTTGAGCCCTTCTTTATTCAGAAAGATCACGCGAAAGGTCTCCTAGACCATATGCCTGGTCATAGCCCTTTGGATTGGCATCCTCTTATCCTGCATAAGGATGAACTGGTCGTCTTCCATCCGACGATGATCGGCACGGCGATCCGTCATATGATGATAACGCTATGTCAAAGGATGGACATGGAAAGAGAGCTGCACGAAGCGCTTGCCAATGCGTACGTGCAACTTTTTGCCAATAAAGGCTTACTCAAGAAAAATCCGCCGCCACTTCAGATGCAGTATTGTGGCCCGTTCCATGCCGCACAACTCGTGCAGGAGCTGGATAAAGGGCGATACTTACACCTCTTGTTCTTTGTTGATGGCTTTGAGGGCTTCGCAGAAGAAACATTTATCGGCACGAACTCAGTAGACCCGATTTCGGATTATGTGGGGAAATCAATCGAAGAAGCGCATAAGAAATGCGTTGAGGCGTCGGACTTCCGCGAGGGCCTGACACTTGTTATTCCATGCGGCTGGGGTCGATATGTCGGATTTAGACCACCTGAACTCCCTCAAAGTTGGCGCGTTGATTTGATGCCCCCTCATGATGCGCTTGCTTTTCATGACATGCCTAAATTCAAGACTACTGACTTATTCAAGATATTGGATGCTCAAGAGGCCGTGTCAGAACAGAATATCGTCCTGATCAATGCAAACGGCATTTTTAATTTGTGGGCGTGGATGATGAATAACGATGGACACATCGTCCAACATGAGAAGTTGGAGCATGATTTTGCTACTGCGGACCATCCCGGAATGATGCATATTCCAACAAATAGCTTGTTGGATGCTCGCATTGAATCCTATCTCGCGTCTGACATTCGGACCTTGGAGCGTCCAGATGGTACATTTGCAGAAGCGCAACGCGCACATGCAACGCCAAGATACGGTACGCGATCTCTATCGCCATTTTACGTTGATGTTACTGGCTACCACGACGGTGAATATCGAAATGTCTATCTTGGTGAAAAAGGGCAATACTGGATAAGCGTGAGCAGCAAGGATGGCTTGGACCGACATAGCGCCTACCAGCTTCTTTCTCTGACTATGCACTGGGCCGAGAAAGTTTTTCGCATGATTGATGCACAAAATGAGACCCCGCAGGGTGTTCAGATGTCTCACCATGTTGCCTTTGGTGACGATGAGATCGCGATTGATGGGACTGCACCAAGACCAACCGATGAAGAAATTACTTCCCTGATCGAGCGACGCTCTGGCACTCAGTCCGAGAGTGTGGACGTTGTCATCGATGTCAAGGAGGGCTTCATGTCGGCAGGTCGTCGTGCGGACAATTTCGGAGAGCGACAACTTGTTGGGGCGCTGATCAGCGCCTGTGCTGAGGTGCAAGGGCGCGAGCTAGACCGAGATGAACTTGAAACGCTGATTTGGTCAGTAGTGAAGTCAGAGAAAGCGCGGCACTTGCACGCGTTCTCTGAGCCAGATTTGCGCGACTATGTTCGTGATCATTTGCCGTCACCTTTGGTCGTTGAACAGCTAGACGATGCCTTCACACGGATCGGACTAGGATGGTCGTGTCGCGACCGCTCGGACGGTCACAAAATTGAAGGCAAAGGCCCGTGTGCCGCTTATCTCACTCAGTTGCTCGATGTGCTTGCTGCGCGGTTCAAGGAACAGGTGGCAACCTTTGATCGCGAAGCTTTACTTGAGCGCGCGTTGCTCAATCACGAGTCTTGTTCGCACGAAAGTGACGTATGGAAGCGCACCTATGGTGCGGTTGAGGCACTGAGCGATACGGACGATTTTGCAGTTCAAGATGCCTCCGAAGAAATCGGACGCCTATTTGCTGGAAGCATGGCATCGAGGATCATTGCTGAGGCTGCCATATGCGAAGCGCCATTAGACAAAGGCTTCGAACCTGGTGATATGGACATCAATAGACTCCTTGCTGATGCCTCACAGATGCATCACCTGGGCGGGTACCGCGCAGCTATGCTTGCGGGCATTATGCCGCCAGAGATCGTGATCTCACCTGCTGGTGAAGTCATGATGGATCACGGGTTCAGTGACGCTGTGATAAGACCGTTTGGTCAGCATTTTACCGCACACTCCCTCGCAGGAGAGAAGAAAAAATACGCCTCTCGCTACGAGTCCAAGGAAGCAAGCCAAACACCGCCCGATCTTTCCGAGAAAGAACAGAAAGATAAGGATGCCTTTGAGACGGCTTGGCTTGATGAGTTCGGCTTCAGCGCCGAAGATTTTCTCAGATTTATCGGCGGTTTTTGGATGATCTTGCAGACCGATGGCAAGCCGATCATCAAAGAGCCACGCTCAGCTCTTGTTAAACGGATCGGGAAGGACATCGAACTTGACGATGAAATAGTCGGTAAGTGTCTCAATAGCTTTACGCTTCAACCGCGCCCATCATGGACTGACGTGCCAGACGGTTATCCTGACCACGCGTGGCATCCGTGGCGATTTCAAAGACAACTGTCGTTGGTGACGAAACCCATTATTCAGTTGAATGATGAAGAAGACCCAACGCTGATGATCGCTCCCGCCATGTGCGTTCTGCACTTGGAACGGTTCTATGCGAATACGCTTGAAGGCGTATTCTCGCATGACATGTTCAGAGCGAACGGGAAGCTTTACAAGCTGATGGACGCGATTAATGGTGAGGTGGGCGAAGAGTTCAATAGCATTGTAGCGAAGAAGTTTGAAGAGATTGGCTGGGAAGCCAAGCCCAATCAATCGGATGGTCAAATCTTCAACAGGCCGAAATCACAGAAATTTGGCGATGTTGATGTGCTAGCGTGGAACAAAGCGAGCAAACGCCTTCTGATCATCGAATGCAAAGATTTGTCGTTTGATAAGACAATCGGCGAAGTCGCAAATCGATTGTCGAAGTATCAAGGCGGTATCAAGAGCAACGGCAAACCAGATGACCTCAAGAAGCACTTGAACAGATGCGAAGAGATTGAGGCGAATCTCGATAAGGTTGGCGAGTATGTTGGCATGGAGATTGAGACGGTGGAGCGTATCTTGTTGCTCAGCCAACCTACGCCTTTGATTTTTGCGGAATTGGCCGATAAGCACTCCGTGGAAGTCATCACATTTACGGGTATTGAAACGAGCTATGAAGAGCCTTCAAAGGGTGAGTGATCGGGCACAATGCCCTGGATGTGTTCCGCCGGTTGTTTGTTCGCCGCTCAATGTCTGCTCCTAACGTTTACGTCCTAATCGTTGGATCTGCAGCGAATGGCCGCTCTCCGCCCCTATCAAAGGAGCCTTGCGTTACAAATAAAACATGGCACTCGTAAGGCTAGCTAAGGTGCCATCTATGTATCGTATCGCATCGGGCTATTCTGCGCTTTGACGAACACATAACGTTCTGACGCCTCGTTCAACTGTCGTGCTGTACGGGCCGGGTCTGCTTTGGTACTGTATTGCATCTTTTCCGCGAGGCCGGTGATGAAATCGGACAGCGCGGTCAATGGCTGACCCTCCAGCGCTGCCAAAGTGATGCACGAGCCCAGAACGTTGCGGTAGATAAGGGCGATATGATCTTCGCGCACCACTTCCTTCAATGGCTCTGGGTCTGTGCCTTCGGACATCTCTTCCAGATCGCTGTTCATCTCCGTCCGCGCCAGCGCCCAGATGGGATGCGCAGGCCAGCGGGCGCGGTTGGTGTCCCTGTCCGAAGGTGCGCAGTACCTGACCACCTCAAACGCCTCGCTGATCACGTCGCCAAACCGGGCGTAAAAGTCAGACCATGTCCGAATGTGCCATCGGTCTTTCAGCAGGTTCTTTCCCGCCCGCACCTCCACCCGCCAGACGCGGTTTGGGCCAATGTTTCTTCGTAACGTACCGTAACGTAGGAGATCGACCGTCGCCGGGTCTGCGTCCGCGTTTCTTCGTAACGTATCGTACCATATGTCCCACCAGTACGGTTTCGCTCTGGCCATGATCTCGGTGGTTTTATCGTATACGATGATTTGCCGGTTCGCGGGGCCACCCACGGTCACCGACGTCACGCGCGACGATCTGCCATTCACCGCTATGTCATCGGCGGTCAGGTGGTCGCGGCGACGACAAGATGAATGCATGACGAAATGATCCGGGTTGAGGCGGAACCCCTGCGCCAGAATATCGACGCAAACATCTGCACGCGCGATGCTGACGTCTTCTTCGCGGTATCGGATGCCCCATGATGCCAGAACAGCGTCAAGGTGCTCACGCACCGCTCCTAGCCCCTCTGTGGCCAGAAAGAACGAGCCCACACTGACACGAATACCCCATGGGTCTTTGGCATTTGGGGTCTTTATACTCCAGTTTGCGCCAGAGTTCCCGCCGCTCAGAAGAAAGCTGTATCCCGCCCCGCCATGGGGTTTCAGAAGGAAGGTGAAGCCCCCATAGTCGAACTGGACATCGCGCCGTTCCTCTTCGGCACGCGCCTTGTCGGCCTTGAGAGCTTCCAGCAGGGTGTCAGTGATATGTGCTTTGACAGAGAGTGCAATCGTATCGAAACCCCGATGCAACACGGTCATATCGGGTTGCGCGGGTGGAGATGTATTTCCAGAGGGGGGTGCTACAATCACCCCCCTCAACTCAGCGGGCAGCGCTTTTGACACCTGACGGAAGCCTCCGGCGGAGCAGCTTCTGTTTTGGGGCCGGGCCGGTTGTTTTGGCGTGTTATTAGCGGTCTGCATTGGCTTGCCTCGCGATCCAGATTTCCGCGCGCTCGGCGCATTTGGCGAGGTTGAGCAGGTCCGACTGCGCGAAACTGGTGGTGTTCTGCCACTGGCCTTCAGCGTTTTTATAGGCGCGGGACAGATCGACGGAATGGAAACCGTCATTGTCCCAGATCGTTGCCGTGATCAGACCTAGTCTGAGCTTATGAGCGGGAGTTTTGGTCATGGAGTTACCTTTCTGCAGACAAAGAAAGGGCGCGCGTCCGCGTTTGGACACGCGCCCGGTTTGAAGACCTTCCGGCCCCAAAATCCCGCGTGGCGCTGCTAACCCCGACGCGGGCAAAAGTGGTTATTTAGAAGTGTGCTTGCGTCTGCGCTCTTCCGCCCATGCGTTCAACTCGCGGCGGCGGTATCGTACAGAACGCCCCGATTTGAAAAATTCAGGTCCCTCGCCAGTGACACGCCATTTCTGCAAGGTCCGCACGCTTTGGCACAAGAAATCTGCGGCGGCGGTCTCGTCGATAAAGCCGTCGAGATATGCGCGGTCATTTGGATCAAGCATTTCGGGTTGGTTTTTTTGCAACATCGCATATTCCTTAACCTATCGATGCGGGAAAGCGCCCGACAATCATAAGTAGAAGTTAGCCGCCGCAAAACAGCGATATCAAGAAAAACATTCTGAAGACTTCAAAAATAAATTAATTATACCAATCTCTTATGTACATTTTTGATAAGCTTTGTGGACAACGCGAGATTGTAAAGTTCAATCTACGTTGAATATTTTCGACAACCACGTCCACAAAGCGAGTCGATAAAGGTTTGTAACGAACACCTTGCGGTTTTCATCATTGCAGGCTGCACCAGAGAATAGTTAGGCGCTAAACAACCCGTAACCGCTTTTTCAAAGCTGTTTCATTGATTCCATGGTTGCGCATCGCCCCAGCCAAACGGCTGGCGACCGATCCCGCCGCACGCTGAACCGCGTCATCCGCAAAATGCGAATACCGCAGTGTGGTCTGCAGGTTCTTGTGACCCATGATCTCTTTCAGCAAAAACGGATCAATGCCGCTCATCACCGCAACGGATGCATAGGTATGGCGCAGATCGTGCATCCGCACATCCTCCAGCCCTGCCCGCTTTCGGATGCGCAGCCAAGGCTTTTGCAAGTTGATTAAAGGACCGTATTCGCTTTCACCAAGGATCACATAGGGGTTTCCCGGCTTGCGCGGTAACGCCATGACGATGTTGTAAGCTTCCCTTGGCAGTGGAATGCGCCGCCTACCCGTCTTGCTGTCGGGTAATTCAAGATGGTGCGGCGTGATGTATTCCCATTTGAGAGTACGTATTTCTCCCATGCGGCAACCCGTCAGCATCAGCAGGTAGATTGCAGAGACAGCGTGGGGTGTTTCATCGCCGCTTTCCAAAGCGTCGGCCAAAACCTTGCCAAGTCGTGCTTGTTCCGCTTCGCTCAGATAGCGCTTCTTTTCTTCTTCTCGGAATTTCTTGATCCGGCGGGCTGGGTTGGAACTATCAGTTTTCAGTCCCCAGTCCTCCGCCAGATTGAACATCTTTGACAGGATGCTGACCGCGCGGTTCGCGGTGTATGGGCGATCCCGCAGATCGTAGTGAAATTTCACCACTTCAGCCCGTGTCACATCGACGATTTTACGACTGCCAAGTTTTGGTTTGATGCAAGTGCGGACCATAATCTTGTACCCCTTGCGGGTGGAAGGCTTGCAATGCTGTTCGGCATATTCGGTCAGGAAGCGGTCACATAATGCGCCAATCGTTTCGCCGCTCAGGTGGCGCTGGCGCTCTTCTGACGGGTTCCCGCCTCGCGCAACGTCACCAAGCAGCTTGCGGGCTTCAACACGCGCCTGATCGGCGGTCAGCGCCCCGTGCTGCCCGATGGAACGGCGACGCGTTCTGCCCCCGGCCCTGTACTGCACCAGATAGGACTTCCGGCCTGAGGCAAAGACCCGGACGCCAAAGCCGGACAAATCGCCATCCCAGACCAGATAGTCTTTGGCACGGACTTCCAAGGCTTCTACAGCACGTTTTGTCAGTTTGGACATATCAAGAACACCTCACTGGTTTTGTCAGCAGATTTCCCGAAAACGGAAGCATTACGGAAGCACTGCGCATCAAATTACAGGGTTAGAGGTGGTACAGGGGCGCATCTAAAGTCAAGAATAACATATACGATTCAATGATTTACCGTAAGCTGGCGAAAAATGGCGAAACCCGGCGAAACGCCACTGGGCAGGCTGTTAATCAATTGGTCGTAGGTTCGATCCCTACCGCCGGAGCCAAAGAATTCAAGGGCTTAGCGCAGGCGCGTTAAGCCCTTTGTTTTTGAAAGCTGAGCCTAAACCCACTTTGGTGGAATACTGTTCCAAGTCTGCGTCGGAACAAAGATAAACCGGCCCGGACTGCTTTGCAGAGACTGTATGGCCTTGCCGGCCGATTGTGGCGCCATTCCACTCATCCAATACCCGAGATGGGCTTGCCTCTTCACAGGCTCTTGTACCCCCCAATTGCCGACCCCGGCGCAGCACGTTTTCCTGGGTCGGGGCGCTCCCATGTCCAAAGTCTGCAATTCCACTTCAGAGATCAGCAACCGACTGCCGAACAGACTATTTATTAAGCCAGGTCCAATGCCTTTGCACCTTGTGAAAAACAGGGTTTCTGCCCAGAGCCTGGCCGGTCTGCATCTGCATTCCCCTCGCAAATACTGGAATTTGCATAAACTTCTATCCGTTTGAGCCAGGCAGCATAACAGCTTGTATACCAATGCGATCTAGGCACTGGGCAAGAGCAGTAACGATGAAAGTTATTACGTTGGTTTGGCTGAACGAAATAAGGTTGCGCGTTGTTGTCTGCATGCTCTGCGCTATTGCGGTCGGCGCCGTTTATTTCCTAGCCTACAACTACAAAGTAACCAACAGTGAAATGTCGCAGCGGCAACAGCTGATTGACATGACCAATGCCTTTACCAGCGCATTCGCCGTACACCGTGGTGAGGAAAACCTGGTTCCCGCAACTTTCCGCAGAATTGGGATCCAGGAATTCACCGACAATGTCATAAGCAACGCCGATGTCAGGGCCACCGCTTCAACAATGCGAATGCCGGGAACGCCGGGGCTGGAGCTCACGACTGTCGAACAAGATCCGCGTATTCTGTCCATTATCGCCAATATGGCACAGACCAGAAGTTCAGCGTCGCACAACGAACACCTCTGGATCGACGGTCAGTTTATTGGCCGGACAATTGTTCCCTCCATCGCCAGTTCCGAAAGCTGCGTTGCCTGCCACAATGAGGCGCTTGGCGGGAATGTCTACGAGGTGGGAGACGTGATGGGCGCATTTGTCGTCGAAACGGATCTGACAAGCGCTGTGACCCAGAGTGCCGCATATGCCATTGGCACCGCGCCCATTGTCGGCATTCTCGTTTTTGGACTGATCACGCTTCAGGCAAGACGTTCGGCACGTACGGTCACAGCACTGCAACGACAGGTCAGCGCAGAACAAAAGCAACGCAGAGCAGAGGAGCGCGCCAAATTTCTGGCGTCTCACGACTCACTGACCGGGTCCGCAAACCGCAGTATGTTCTACGACCATCTGGACAGGAACATCTCACAGATGGAAACAGGCGAAGTTGCCGACGTCATTATCGCACTTATTGATCTGGACGACTTCAAACTGATTAACGATTCGATGGGGCATGATGCCGGCGATGCTGTGCTGGTCACGATCGCCACGCGTCTTCGTAAAGTGGCCGATCCTCTGGGTGGTCTTGTCGCACGTTTTGGCGGTGATGAATTCGCTGTGGTGGTCGCGCCGAAGCAGACTGATTTCGACGTGGAAAAGCTGGGACAGCAACTTGTAGACAGCATTCATCAGGAATTTCAGTTCGGCACGTCTGTTTTACGGCCCGGTTGTTCTGTCGGCATTGCGAGCCTCTCACAAGTAGATGGCTCTGACATACCGGCGCTGATGAAGTCGGCAGACACAGCACTTTATGCCGCGAAAAACGCCGGCAAATCCCGGTATCAGACGTTTGATGAAACACTGCGTACCAAGATGGGGCGCAAGCTGGAGTTACTTACCGCACTGCCTGTCGCACTGGGCGAAAGCGGGATACGACCTGTTCTGCAACCGAAAGTCGACCTTAAATCCGGCGAAATCGTTGGTTTCGAAGCGCTGGCACGCTGGAACCACCTGGGCAAGGAAATTCCACGGACAGAATTCATTCCACTCGCCGAAGAATGCCACATGATTGAGCAACTGGATTTCCAGATCATGCGCCAGTCCGCTGCTGCGATTGCAGAAGCGTCCCGATCCGGACAGAAATCCGTTATGTTGTCTGCAAATGTCAGTGCCCTTGACGTACACACGTCAGATTTCGTGGAGCAGGTCCAGGATGTGCTGCTGGTTACAGGACTTTCGCCATCGCAGCTCACGCTGGAAATCACGGAAAACGTGTTCATGCAGAACTGGAAAAAAGCGCGCAAGTCGCTGACTGCGCTGCGAGCAGCCGGTGTCAGCGTCGCACTCGATGACTTTGGAACCGGATACTCTTCTTTGTCATACGTGCTGGAGTTCCCCTTTGACGAGATCAAAATTGACCGTTCGCTGGCAAAGGATGTCACCAGGATCGAGCAAAACAAAGATATGCTGCTGCACCTGACCCGGATGTTCCACGATCTGGACAAAACCGTCACCATCGAAGGCGTCGAAACTGAAGAACAGATGTTACTCCTTATGGAAATCGGCGTGCAGGTGGCCCAGGGCTATTTCTTCTCCAAACCTCTCGAACTGGAAGAGGCAAGGGAGCTTTTGCGCAGTACGGACACCGGAGCCGCGCTGAAATCCAGGGTGGGCTGATCCCCAGAGATATGCGGCTTCGGCCCACTGAATTGGCCTCTCCAAACGCGCGCTCAAAAGCGACGAAAGACAAATCTGTCCGCCAGCTTTCTCCGCGTGACCGACAGAAGCAGCGGACCGATACCAACCTGTTGCAGATGAACTTACGCATCCGGCTACGGCCGGGAGGCGTGCAGGGTTCCATGCACAAAGAGTTCGGATTATAAGAACCGGGACTGGATCAGAGGCTACCGGCAATGTTTTCAGGCGTGATCAGCCATGGATCCACGATCAAGGTGAAAACTTCGGAAGTCGCGCGCGCACGACTACGATGGCAATCCAAGAACAAAGCGGCTGCGGGCACTCTGCGATGTCAACAGACGGAAATGCGATCCGGCTCCTGTTTTTGCGTCGAGGCAAAGACGTCGTGGTTGAAACCGAACCGCGCCCGCGCAAACCGTCCCTGGCCCGTGGTTGCGAATTGCCCGCCGGTCGGCCCCGCCTGCAAGGGTCACCAGTCTGCGGCAATTGTGGAGCCTGCAGATCCCGCCCGCTGCCCTTGTCTTTTGCGGTCCACTGCGGTTTTCTCACGATCATGTTTCTTCCTCTGAACGCCAGCGCATCAGCAACCGATCTGCCGCACGAATGTACCTTCGCCGAGGCAGACTGGAGAATACTGTCCCGCTTCTGGCATCCGATTGCCTTCTGCCATGAAATCAAAGAGCGCCCCGTAGCCGCGCGCCTGCTGGATGTTGACCTGGTGATATGGCGTACGGCCAATGGCCTTTCCGTGGCAAGGGATCTCTGCCCGCACCGGGGCACGCGGCTCAGTGCAGGGCGCGTCGACGCGGACCAGTTGATATGTCCGATGCACGGGCTGCATTTTGACCCTGCAGGCCTCTGCACCCGTATTCCGTCCAACCCGGACCAGAATGCGCGCATATCGCCGCGACTGCGGCTTCAGTCTCTGCTTACTCAGGAAAGGTTCGGGATTCTGTGGACCTGCCTGTCGGACGAACCGGCATGGCCCCTGCCCGACTGGCCCGGTCTGCGCGATCCGGCACTGAGAAAGGTTTTTGTCCCGGCCAATACCTGGGCTGCAGCGGCCAGCCGCCATGTAGAAAATTTCAACGATGTTGCCCACTTTCCCTGGGTGCACAAAGAAACGTTTGGCGGCAGTGAGGAAGACCGTTTTCCGTCCTACAAGGTGACCGATACGGATTATGGCCTCACATTTGATCTGGGGTATGACGAGGGGGGCAACCGGTTCCCGGATGATGTTCCGGGCGACAGCCGGCACGTCGTCTATACGTATGAGCTGACCTATCCGTTTTCCACGATCATCATCATCAAACCAAACGACAGCTGGTACGTTCAGTATTTCGCCGATACGGTATGTCCGGTATCCGCCTATGAAACAAAGATTTTTCAGGTAGCAACAGATACAACCGGTGCGCCGGATGAGGCGTTTCTGATCCGCGAAAGCCTGACGATCAACGACGAGGACAAAGCGCTGGTCGAGGCACAGCGTCCGCAGGACCTGCCGCTGAACGTACGCGACGAAGTGCACATTCCGGCAGATGCGATGTCAATCGCGTACCGGCGCGGCCTGGTCAGACACTTTGGACTGGGGGGCGATCTTTTCCGCTGACGGCCCGACCAGCAACCCAGGTAGTGACAATTTCATCCGGTGTTGCGCGCATGATGATCTTTTGCAGGAGATCCTCCGGCGGGCCAAAGTCATCCTGCAGATCGACCAGGATGGCGTCCATCTGACGACCGGGTTCAAATGCACCCGCAGGCAGATCAAGCACCTCCGCTCCTCCCTTTGTCGCCAGATAAAAGGCATCACGGAAATCAATACGCGAACCGGCAGCGCCACGCTCGGCGGCGCCTTTTTCCGGGTCGGTGCCGTCCTCCAGCATGCGCGACGCGGTGACGGCAGCGCGGGCATTGTCGAGCAGGAACGCACTGTGGCCTCCCGAGATATCCGTGCCGAGCCCGATGTGCAGCGCTTTGGCCAGTGCACGTCGCAGGGGGAAAACCGCATTGCCAAAGTAGGCATTGGAAAGCGGGCAATGCGCAATTCCCGCGCCGCGCCCGGCGATAAGTTCCATGTCTGCGCCCGTGATATGGCCTGCATGCGCCAGCACAGTCCGACGGTTCAGCAGGCCAAAACTGTCCAGCGCGGCGGTGTCCGTTTTGCCCGTGCGCGACAGGACATGCGCATGCTCCCAGTCGCTTTCTGAACAGTGAGTCTGCACAGCGGCACCGGTCTCGGCCGCCAGCGCGCCCAGCCCTTCAAGTGCCGCATCGCTGCACGCAGGGATAAAACGCGGGGTAATGATCGGCTCAACCAGGGCGTTTTGCGGCAACGCGCGCACGGCCTCAATGAACCGGGCAGTCCCGGACACAGAGGCGGCGGCATCAGCATCGCGGTAATACTCCGGGCAGCTGTCCGCCAGATCCATGGCAACGCGTCCGACAAAAGCACGCTGACCCAGCCGCAGACATGTCCGGGCGAGATCAAGGCAGGACGCGTCATGGATCGTGGCGAAGTAGACGGCCGTCGTTGTGCCATTGGCCAGCAGCCGCCGTACCAGACGATCGTGCACGCCCCGCGCATAAGCAATATTGGCAAAACGCGCCTCAAGCGGAAAGGTGTATTTGAAAAGCCAGTCCTCAAGCGGCAGGTCCAGCCCGGTGCCCAGCTGCGGAAACTGCGGTGCGTGAATATGCAGGTCAATCAGCCCCGGCAGCAATACACCGCGCGCGCGCAGATCCATCGTTGCCGGTGCACTGTCACCCGGTGCGACAGAGGTAATCTGACCGGTGTCATCAAAGGAAACGAGCGCATCCTCGATGCGCTCGATCCGCCCTCGTTCCGGGCTGTGTATCAGATGGGCGCGAAACGCCTGCATCAGTTGGGCAGGCGTGTCTCGACACCGGCGACCAGCCAGTCAATGCCCAGCAGGTCCGGATCTGCAATCGTTTCACCCTCGGCGAGCCGTTCGGTCCCGTCCTGGTCCACAACCGGTCCCGTAAGCGGGTGAAAGCTGCCGGCCTTCATGGCGTCAGCGGCCTCGGTGATCCGTGCCATTGCGCCCTCAGAGATCTTGTCAGACCAGCTTTTCACATCGACAGTACCGTCGGCCATACCGCCCCAGAAGGCCGTTCCCTCAAAAGTGCCGTCCATCGACGCCTGAACGCTTTCGATAAAGAAGCTCGACCAGTCCGCAATCTGAGAGGCCAACAACCAGTTGGGCGCATAGGCTTTCATGTCCGAGGACGTATTGATCACCCAGACGCCCTCTTCCTCGGCAACCGTGACGACCGATGGCGTATCCTGATAGAGCGAATAAATGACGTCGGCCTGCTGGGCCATCAGCGCGCGGGCACTGTCCTGAGCCTTGGGCGGATCAAACCAGGAGTTCAGCCAGACGACCTTGATCGTCACATCCGGGTTCACTTCCTGCAGGCCCAGTGCAAAGCCGTTGATCATGCCGATCACTTCAGGAATGGCATAGGCAGCGACAATGCCGACAACGTTGCTCTCTGTCACATCACCTGCGGCCATCCCGACAAGATAGCTGCTCTCATAGTTGCGGCTCTGGAAGTTGCTAAAATTCGGCGCAAGCTTATAGCCGGACGCGTGAATGAATGTCATCTCTGGCCGTTGCTGCGCCAGTTTGATGCCGTCGTTCATATACCCGAACGAGCCCAGCATGATCATATCAGCACCCTGCGCGGCCATCTGGTTCATGATCCGGGCCGCGTCGGGCCCTTCCGGCACGTTCTCGACGAAAAGGGTTTCAACCTTGTCACCGAAATGCTCTTCGATGGCGGCACGCCCGGCATTCAGTTCGGCAGACCAGCCCACGTCGGCAATCGGTGACGGGTATACAAACCCGATTTTCATTTTGTCTTCGGCCACCGCCGGCAGAGCCATCAGCCCCGCCACCGCAGTTGCCATCAGTCCTGTTGTCAGTTTCATTTCAGATCTCCCCTTTTTTGGTTTCTGGTTGCAGCCTTACAATCGGAATGTCGCCCCCAGGCTTGCCGGACTGTTAAGGCGGATAAAGAGCGTGTTGCGCGAAATCAGCGCGAGCATGAAGATGGTCACAAGATAGGGCAATGCCGACATCAGCTGGCTGGGTACATTTACACCCAGAGCTTGTATCGACAGTTCCAAAAGCGAGATTGAGCCAAAAAGATAGGCACCAAAGGCCACACGCGGGACCATCCAGGTGCCAAATACGGTCAGCGCCACAACGATCCAGCCCCGGCCCGCAATCATACCCTCTGCCCATAATGGCGTGTAAGCCGTCGACATATATGCCCCGCCAATGCCTGCCATGGCACCGCCAAAGGCAACACAGCCCGCCCGGATCCACAGAACTCTGAGCCCGAGCGCATGCGCGTTCACCGGGCTTTCGCCGACCGCGCGTATCGTGAGGCCCAGTCTGGTCCGGTTCAGCACGTACCATGTCACCGGGATCAGCAGCATCGACAGATAAACCATCACATCCAGCTGAAAAAACATCGGCCCGATCACCGGTATCTGCGCCAGCGGTCCCAGTGGCAGATCAGGCACCCCGGGCAGCGTCATGCTTTCATATTTTTTGCCGATCGCTGAAGACAGGCCCAGACCCAGAATACCAATCGCCAGACCCGAAGCCGTCTGGTTGGCGCGGAACACGAGCGTGAGCAGCGCAAAGATCAGTGACAAAACACACCCCAGCAGCGCCGCTGCGATGAAACCCACCGTATAGGACCCGGACACTGTCGCTGCCACAAAACCCATCGCGGCACCGGTTGCCATCATCCCCTCGATCCCGAGGTTCAGCATACCGGACTTTTCCGCCACCAGCTCACCCATCGCTGCAAAAATCAGCGCGGTGGCGGCGGCAAGTGTTCCGCTTACCATAAAGATCAGAACATCCATCAGCCGGGTGCCTCCCGCACAAGACGCAGGCGCATGGTCAGAAGCAGCGAACAGGCGAGGTACGATATCAGCAGGATGCCCTGCAGAATACCCGTAACAGCATCCGGCACACCCACAGACAAAAGCGCGAAGTCACCGCCCACGTAAACCAATGCCATAATAGCCGACGCAAAGAGGATGCCAATGGGGTTGAGCCCCCCAAGCACAGCCACGATGATCCCGGCATAGCCATACCCCGGAGAGATATTCCGCTGGAGCTGACCCAGGGGTCCTGCCACTTCTCCGACACCTGCAAGTCCAGCGGCCCCACCCGATACCAGCAGCGCGACCCAGATCGCGCGCTTCGAAGAGAACCCAGCGTAAAAGGATGCCCCGGGAGCCAGACCGCCCACGGACAGTTTGTAGCTGGCAAAACTGTAGCGCACGAAAACAACGGCAACCAGGGTGACGGCAAGGCCAATATACAGGGATGCGTTGGCGCGCGTCCCCTCCAGAATGATCGGGAACACGGCGTTGGGGGCAAAGCTGATCGACTGCGGAAAATTAAAACCCATCGGATCCTTGAGTGGCCCGGTGACAAGAAAGTAGAGCAGTTGCAGCGCAACGCTGGTCAGCATGAACGTCACGAGGATTTCGTTGGCGTTGAACTGTGTGCGCAGCCAGGCCGCAATTGCAGCCCATGCCATACCTGCCAGCATCCCTGCCACAACCATGGCCGGCAACAACAACTGCGAGTCCGTGCCATCAAACCGGATGGCCAGCACCGATGCGGCAATGGCCCCCAGGATCAGCTGACCCTCTGCCCCGATATTCCAGACCTGCGCCCGAAACCCGATGGCAAGCCCCTGTGCGATGAGCAGCAAGGGGGCCATTTTAAGAAGAACCTCGCCAATGCCGTATCTGGTCAGCAGCGGTTCGACAAAAACCGCATGCAGCCCATCCAGCGGCGAAACGCCGTAAATAACAAACAAAACCGCGCCGCCCAGCAAGGTCATAACCAGCGCCAGAACCGCCACTTGCAGGGGGGCGAGCAGCGTCGCTGTCTCGCGCGGTACCAGCACCAGTCTAGCCATGCACTGTCTCCAGCCCGTCAAAATCACCGGCCATGGCCAGACCAATGTGCTCGATGTCCGTCTGGCCCACAGCCACAGGTGCCGACAGCCGACCGCGGAACATCACCTGCACGCGGTCGCAGATCTCCATCAGTTCCTCCAGCTCTTCTGAAACGATCAGCAGCGCCACACCCTGATCACGCATATCGAGCAGTTTTTGCCGGATGGCCGCCGCAGCACCCACATCAACTCCCCACGTCGGTTGCTCTGCGATCAGCACTCTGGGTGCCAGCGCCATTTCCCGGCTGACAATAAATTTTTGCAGGTTACCCCCGGACAATGACTGTGCAGCGGCATCCGGCCCGCTGCATCTGACATCCATATCCGTGATCATTTTCCCGGCCCGCTCCCGGCGTTTGCGCAGTTGCAGAAACCCAAAGGACAACAAACCCGAATGAAAGGTGGTCAGGCCTGCGTTTTCCGCGAGGGTATGACCGGGCACCGCACCGCGGCCCAGCCGTTCCTCGGGGATGAAATGCACGCCGAGGCGCCGCCGGGCCCCTGGCCCCAGCGCGCCGACCGGCTTTTGGTCCAGCAGCACCGTATCCGGCGCCGTGCGGATTTCGCCGGCCAGAACCCGCATCAGCGCGCCCTGCCCGTTGCCGGACACCCCGGCGATCCCCAGGATTTCGCCACCACGCAGTTCCAGATCCAGTCCCGAAAGCGGCGCGGCATAGGGATCATCCGGCACGTGATCCAGGTTTTGCACCCGCAGAACTCCGGCTGTGGTTCCGGCATGGCTGCGCGCCGTCGGGGCAGGAATATCCTGTCCGATCATCAGTTGCGTCAGACTTTTGGAGGTTTCTTCTTTTGGATTGACCACGCCGACAACACGCCCCCCCCGCATGATCGTCGCAGTGTCGCAAAGGGCCCGGATTTCATCGAGTTTGTGCGAGATGAAAACAACAGCGATCCCCTCAGACGCGAGATTTCTCAATGTTTCAAAAAGTTTAACGATGCCCTGCGGCGGCAGGACCGACGTCGGCTCATCCAGGATGATCACCTTTGGCTCCTGAAGGATGCAGCGCAGAATTTCGATGCGCTGGCGCTCACCGACTGTCAGGGTATGCACCCGTGCATCCGGCTCCACATCAAGACCAAAGCGGGCAGATGCAGCGCGGATCCGCTGTCCCAGTTCGTTTTTGCTCCCAGGTACCGCCAATGAGATGTTTTCCGTCACTGTCAGCGTCTCAAACAGCGAAAAGTGCTGAAAAACCATCCCGATCCCAAGCCGCCGGGCCTCGGCCGGTGAGGCAATACTCACCAGCTGCCCGCGCCAGACAAGCGTGCCTGCATCAGGTTTGACCACACCGTAAATGATCTTCATCAGGGTCGATTTTCCCGCCCCATTCTCACCCAGAACCGCGTGAATGAGCCCCGGCTCGACCTGAAAATCAACCGCATCGTTCGCGACCGTAAGGCCGTAGGCTTTGGTCACGCCGCGGATATCCAGGATCGGCTCAGTCACCTGATGTCTCTTTTAGATCGTGCAGATAGTGAATACCCGGCATCGCCACAAACCCCGGCAATGCCCGTACAGCATAAAGCCAGTTCCGAATGGCCGGATATCCGTCATGCTCCAGACCCGCATCAGGGCTGAGAGCGGTGTAGGGAAAACAGGCGATATCCGCGATTGTGGGACCGTCCCCGGCGATCCACAGACCGCCCTCCAGCACTCTGTCGTTCAGATGAAGCTCAAGCGTGCGCAGATCGCTGATGGCTGCGGCCTTGACGGCCTTTTCGTCGGCCGGCCAGTTCAGCATGTCGTGCAGCCGCGCAAGACCTGCGCTTTGTGACAGTCTGCCCGCAAAGCCCAGCCATTCCGTGATTGTGGCAAGCCGCTCCGGATCATCCACAGGATACCAAGTTCCAGTGACATCATATGTCAGCGCGAGCCAGGTCAGCATTGCCTGGGTTTCTGTCAGAACCATGTCGCCGGATGTCAGAACCGGCAACGTACCGGCCGGGTTCAATGCCAGTATACCGGGGCTGCGGTGTTCAAACCCCGGGTAAAAATCAACCGCAATAGTCTCATACGCCACATCCAGAAGCGCGGCCATCAGCCGGATCTTGTAGCAGTTTCCGGAAAGGACATAATTATACAGCTTGAAAGTCATGCAGCAGTCGTCAGCGCTCCGTATGTGGCACCCTTGCGCTTGAGCCAGCGCCGGTAGACCACCGAAGTCAGATCACAGCGGGTTGGTATTTCCAGCCGCGGGTCGAGCGGCAACAGAGTCGGTTTCTGGTTTTCCAGAATCGACCGGTCCTGGAGGAATATCTCCTGCTGAAACTGGACAAGATCCGCATAGGGCGTGACCTCGTCGTAGAGGGCCATCCAGGGCCAGGCGATGCATTCATTCTCGGCCAGAGGCTGAACGAATATCGCAATAACGTCCCAGGCCTCTGGTTTCGGCGGGCAGGTTTTGTAGAGCACCGCCGTTGTAGGTGCGGGCACGCGGTATTCGTATCGGGTTTCGATGGCTTCGGTCGCGCTTTTGGCTGCCTGGGGCTGGTGAAACCCGATCTGGGTCGCCCAGACCTCATCCACATCTTCGCGTATCTCGACTTTGTAGGGTGCTACCTCTGTGTGCGGCTCCTCTCCCAGAATGCCCGTATGCACAAATGGAAAATGCGCGATATCGAGGAAATTCTCAACCGCCCGCAGGGGCGAACAACGCACTCTGACCCCGCCACAGGGCACGAATGTCCGGTCCCGCTCCGCTGCCTCGGCAATGTCCGGCAAGGGTCGCGGATCCGCCCCCGGCGACGTCCAGATATGGTCGTATCGCAGCTGGGCGGGGAGCGCTGTGCCATCGGCGGTTGTGACCAGCGGCGCGTCCGGTGATCCGGAGACCCGCAGGGGCTGTCCTAAAAGCCTCGTCTCAACAACCTGCCCCGCTGCAAGCTGGTTGACGTCTGCAACCACATACCAGTCGTTCCGCGCGTATTCTGTACTCATGCAGCCTGCCTTTCAGCCACCGAACGCGCAGCCTCGCACCAGCGCGACAGGGCCTTTTTCGCAGCAATCCCGACCCCCGCGGATGTCAGCACGTGGATCAGCGTTTCGGACTCTGTCACCGGATTTGCGAGAACGGCAACGGGGTGCCCGCCTGCAACCAGGCGACCGGTACTTTCGACTTGCGGCAGATTGCCTGCGAAAGGTGTATCTTCAAATGCAGCCCGCGCGATTGCTTCGGCACAGAAAAATGTAAGACTGCGCAACGGCTCCGAAACCGGTCCTGTATCAACACCCTGCGCATCATTACCTGTGCTCACCCAAATGACACCCGATTTTTCAATGACGCTGTAGGTTTGCGCCCGGATGGTTTCCGGTGGTTCTAGCCCGGGGTGTGCAGGGATATAGGCGCAGCCGCCGTCTTTACGATATTGCCAGCCGTGGTAGAGACAGGCGAGCCGGTCGCCACGGACAAAGCCATGGCTCAGACGCATCCCGCGGTGCGGGCACCGGTTGTCCCAGGCGTGCAAACCATTCTCGCCGTCCCGCCAAACAGCAAGATCATGACCATACGCCACCGCACGCATCACGCGTTTTGGCGCAAGATCACGCGACAACCCGACTGCTACTGAATTCATTCTTACACCCACCCCGACACCCATTTGATACGGCAACTCAGGACAGTCACAAAGCCTGAATTTCAAAACCGTTGCTCTGCAAGATACCTGGTGCCGAAAAAACAGGCAGACCGTGGTTCAGGACAGATGCCGGAACCGCCCCGGTGCATGGTCGAAATCGTGAGCCTGCCGTGTGATGTGCTCTACCAGAATATCGGCCGGTCCCAGACTACAGGCTGCCTCCATCGCCGCCACAAGCGGCTCGGGCCCCGCGAGGGCTATTTCGATTTCACCCGCACCACGTCGCCGGACCCATCCATCAAGGTTCAGCAAAAGCCCCCTGTGCACGATCCACGGGATCGCACTTTCTGCTTCCAGATCGCCGGTGAGGGTCAGTGCCGTACCAATCATGTCCGCTCCCAGAAATCTGCGTGCTGTGCAACGATCTCATCTTCGAGCGCATCAAATGGCCCGCGTACGGTAACCTCACGCTGGCCCGATGCAAAAATCACCCGGCATTCCAGGTCCTGCGTCTGGTTTTCCGGATCATCGCCGGTCAGTTCCCCCAGTCGTTGTTCCGTCATCCCAAAAACAACCGCGCCTATTTCTGCCCAATAGATGGTGCCGGAACACATGGAACAGGGCTCGACAGACGTATAGAGCGTCGCCCCCCGGAGAGTTTCAATATCAAAGCGCCGTGCTGCATCGCGCGCAAGATTGGCCTCTGCGTGTCCGGGGCCGCGGTCTGTGGAAAAAGTGTTCTTACCTTCGGCCAGAACGTTCCCCCGGGCGGAAACCAGAACAGCCCCGAACGGATGGTTGCCTTCCGTCACGGCTTCATCAGCCAGTTCAATAGCGCGTCTGAGATGGCAAAGATCGGCGGCGGTATCCGGCATGCTGTACTAAATCCCCCAGGTTTTGACTGCAGGCTGTAAGCTCACCGGGGCATATGCAAGAGTTTTCTGAATGCGGCACGGCTGACGGCCCGTGCTGCCCAGCCGGACGAAAGTGATGCGTTCCAAGGGAACGCGGCGCAACCAGCAAAAAGGCGTGGCGAGACGCTATTCGAGCAACATCCGGGCCACAGTGGATTTCAGGAGATCCACCGGCACTGGTTTGACCAGCTTCACCGCAGAACGGAACGCGATCGGAGTGCTCTCATCCTCCCCGTAGCCGGTGACAAAAAAGAAGGGGATGTCCGCTTCCTGCAAAAACTGTGCTACCGGAAAACTGGTTTCACCATCCGAGAGGTTAAAATCCAGGATCGCGAATGTTGGCCGCACCGAACTCAGGTAGTCGAATGCGCCCTCCAGATCATTAACCCGCTCACATTCCCTGACACCAAACGACAGCAGATCATCCTGCGTGGCGCGTGCAATCATATAGTTGTCTTCTACAATCAGACAGGTTGCACCGCTGGCCGCATCAAGAAATGCTTGCGCATCATATGCCGTCTGGACCGCATCCGGCTCATCGCTCAGTACATGCTTTGCAGACTGGTCAAAAAGTTTGGCAGGCAGGAAAAACCGCGCATAAATCCCGGTTTCCCTGAAAATCAGTTCTGCATCGCCATCGAGCTCGTATGGAACTGCCTGTTTGATCAGAGAGGATCCAAAGCCCAGCTCGTCCGGCTCACGAACAGGAGGCCCCCCCTGCTCCGTCCATTCCATGATCAGCCCGCCGTCATCCTGCCTGAAATCCGCCGCAACCGTACCGGCCTCGTTGGACAGTGCGCCATATTTGACCGCGTTCGTGACCAGTTCATGGACCACCAGCGAAAAAATGGGAGCCACTTCTGCACGAAAGGATTTCTGAGCGCCTGAAATCGTGTATCGGTTTTTTGCCCCCTCGTCGAAAGGCTTGAATTCACGCGCGACCAGCTCTTCGATGCCGACGACCGCGTTCAGGCTGGTCGAGGCAAGCTCATGCGATGCAGCCAGCGCATAGATACGCGCCTCAAGCGCCCGCGCATAAGAGTTCAGTGAGCCATAGCTGCTTTGCTGTGCCTGTTTTGAAACAGAGCGTACCAGAGCCAGGATATTCCGCACCCTGTGGTTCAATTCCTGAATCATCATGTTTTGCTGGCGATTGAGCGAGGTTATCAGTTCGCGCCGCTCGATTGTGTTGACCACGGCCCAAAGCCTGCTTGCAAAATACAGATCCTGATCCCGCCAGGCTTCTGCATGTCCGCGCACCTGTTCCAGATAGGTCGCAAAAGAGCCACGGGGCGATAACCTCAAACGGTCATCGACAGTTTCCACAGTTTTTTCCGGATTGCCCGCCCAGGAAATCTGCTGCTCGATCTCATTTCGGAAAACCAGCAGCCACTGGTTTTCTTCAGGGCCGAAAACGATGGCACCGGCACATCCGTTGCGGGCATGGTCGTGTGACGGAAAGCTCTCGCTCAGCGCGTTGAAACTGCGCACAGTCTGCGGATCGCCGGTACTGCTCTTCAGCGCGGCAATAAGTTCGGGATCAGGCACCTGCCCCAGCTGCCGCACAACATCATCGCGCACGATGATGACCCCGTCAGCATCGAGCGTTTTCAGTACCGAGGCCAAAAATGCAGTCACGCCGCTTTCGACATCCGAATCCAGCAAAGCGTCGTCTTTCAGCGAATCAACCCGCGAGACCAGCGCCAGCCGTGCCTGTTGTTGAAAAACCTGCAGTTTGGCCGAGAAAACCTGCGCAATACTTATCAGAACCTCGCGCAGCGCCGGGACGGGCGCGCGCGGCTTCTCGTGATGAAAGGAGATGATACCCCAGAGTTTTCCGTCAACCTTCACGGTCAGGGTCATCGTCGCCTGTGACCCCATATTGCGCAGGTATTCAAGATGCAAAGGCGACGCGCCGCGTGTCGCCGCCAGGGTCAGGTCGAGCGGCTCAAGATCTGCCGATAATGCCCTGAGCGGTATATGACCCTGCCCCGCGTCCTCGATTACCCGCAGGGGAAGTTTTTCCATCAGCGCCCGCGCCTGTGCCGGAATATCCCAATGCGGAAAATGCAGGCCTTCAAAGCTCTGCATGTTGCTTCTGCGGTTTTCGGCAAGCACCTCGCCGTTAAACTCGTGGTCAAACCGGTAGATCATGACACGGTTGTAGCCGGTAATGTGCCGCAGCAGATCGACTGTGAGGCTGAAGAGCAGCGTTTCGTCCGTCGCACTCTCGATGTTGTCCATAAACATGCGAAGCGTCTGCAGCCCTTCCGGACCGGAAAAAACTGTCTGCTGGCACTTTTCAAATTCCAGGACAACTGTCCCGGCAACCTTGAACGCGCGGACAGTCGCCATGTGGTTGCCAATGGAAAAATCCCCCAACAGAGCCGGGCGCGACACGATTGATGCGCGCGACAAAGCGTTCTGCAGCGCATGCCAGATATCTTTTCCAACAAAGCTGTCGAGCTTTGTACCCAGTAACTCCGCGGCCCGAATGCCTAACACATCAGCACTGTTTTCACTCGCGTGTGTGATCACCGAAGTATCCGAATCGGCGGCCACAATCGCCCCGAAAGCCTGGACGCTGCCAGGTATGTGGATAGGCTCGGCTGCACATGTTTCCAGTGCTTCAGCGAGTTCAGCGTCTGTTAAACCCTTCATAGTTCTGCGACTTCCGTTGCTTCAGTGATTTGCAGCCGAAGTGTAAACTAAAAACGACACCTTTAGTACTGGTGGTGTAATGTTTTAATGACGTTCGGTGCGTTGATTATTTCTGACAAGTTGACACTTATAGTTGTAGAGTATTCGCGCAAACCGGGAAGAACATATGAACACAACGAACGCTGAACTCACTTCAGGCGGAGAAACAAAACGCGTCCTGATCATGGATGACGATCTGGAACTGTCTTTCGATCTTGCGCGGCAGTTGCGCGAATATGGTTTCGACGTTGACACGGTGACCAACGCATCAGACGCAATTGCGCATTTCAAAAACCGCAATTACACCGCTGTTGTCACGGATATGATTATCAAATCAGAGAACCGCTCCCTGCCGGACGGGGGGCTGTCGCTGATTCACCGGCTGCGCAGAATGCAGCAGGACGACCCGCAAAAAGCCGCATGTGTGATCATCGGGATGAGCGGTGTGACCAAATACCCGGGAATGCAAAACATTCTGACCACAGCCGAAAGCCTCGGTGCGGATGCGACCATGAAAAAACCGGTGTCCTCTGCCCTTCTTGTGAGTACGATCGAAGAACTGCTCTGAAGGCCGGGCTATGATACGCAGACCGATTGAATTTCGTCCTGCCCCGGGAAACGTGGACACAGGGTCCGGGGTTAACACCCGTGTGGCCGGGCACGGTCAAAGGCCTATCCCCCATATGCGTATCTGTATGTGGACCGAGTCATCACTGATCTGCCCGCGCATTGCGCGGCGGGACAGCCCATGCCGGGCCGACGGCTTTCAAGAGTTGTTTTTCCAGGGCTGCAGCTCGTGAAGAACCATCCGCAAACTCAGACGACCATCAGGTCACGCATTGCGCTGGCAACGCGCGACATACATGATGCTTTGCACAAAGATCCTGTTCTGGGAAAACTGCTTGAACCCTCTGTGACGCTGGACCAGTACCAACATGCACTTGGTCATTTCCTGATGTTTTACAGCGTGGTAGAGCACCAGAGGCGCCTGATGGGCATCTGGTCTGAATACTCTTTGTCAGATGATTGCGCGGCGTTGCGGTGCGACCTGCGCGCGCCCCGTTTGTCGCAGGAATCAAAGCTCCGGCTTGAAACTCCTTCTGCGCTTCTGGGGGGGCTGTATGTCGCCTGCGGTGCCGCCTTTGGCCGCAGTCAGTTCAGAGCAAACGTCGAAAAAGCGCTTCCCGGGGCGCGCCACAGTTTTGTGCAACGCCGGCCCGACAAATCGCTCTGGGCGTCTCTGGTCAGCGATATGGAAAAGACAGGCGCAGCCCCGGCCGAATATGATCAGCTGTTTGACGGGGCGAACCGGTCATTTGAGTTTATGGCTGGTCTTAAACTCGAAGAACTGGTGATTGCGGGTCAGCACGCCCCCTGAACCCGAGCACGATGCCGGGCCATCCAGTGACAAACCGCAATCAGATATACAGGACGCGAAAGAATTCTACCTGCATTACACTATACCTTTTTTACTATATTTCAGTAATTTGCATTCCGTTATTAATGTATTACTCAAATGTAAAGATGGCTTGCAACTGAATTTCCGCTCGCCCTTCAACGAAGCAAACCCGTTCTGTTCAGCCCGGTTTTCAGAACCGGGAATGGCCTCAGTGAACGCCTTTCACCTGTCGCGCCCGCGAAGAAAAATTCACCGGGCTGACAACCGATGGCTGGCAAGTTCTTTCACACCGGATCGTACAGGGCGCATGCACAGGGAAATTACGTCACCCCTCCGTTACCCTACTTTTCCCTAAGCTCATTGTCTGATTGATTTTTTCCGAATGGCCTCATGGCCCATGGCAACGGTTTGTTCTTTAATTGCCTGTATTCATGGCGAAGACAGATTCTTTGAGAGCACCAGAATTGGATCAGCCTGCTGTAAACGACGCGTTCAGCCGACTTGTTGACGTAAGCGTTGTCATGACGCTCTGCGCGGTTCTCATTGTGGTTTCCGCGACCGTTCTGCTGCTCGACGGGGTGGAGCGCCGCCGCCGCCGGCAGGACCCCGCCACACGTGTTCTGCTGTGGGCGCATGTGTTTTACCTGCTGGCTGCGGTCGGGCTGGAGCTTGGCTCAGTGGCTCCCTTTGCGGTCAGTGCGTCGCTTGTTGTTGTCGGTACGCAATGTGGTCTTGTGGCCGGATACATAGGCATCTGTTCTGCCGTCGGAGAGGATGCGCCAAGATGGTTCTGGCTGCGTGTCGCTGTAATTGTTGCCCTCGGGCAGGCCACACTTGCCGCAGTAACACAGGACCTTGCGATTACCTTTGTCCAGTCGTCCGTCATCAACGGGACCCTGGCTCTGGTTTTTGCTCTCGACATCCGCAAACGCGCCACGGCCAGACACGTGCGCACGACATGGCTTCTTGTTTTGCCATTTGCGATCATTTCCGCTGTCTATTTTCTGCGTCTGGCGCTGGTAGGTCTGGGAGCGCCAGGGCATGTGGTTGTCATCGCTTCCATCGGGATCGGGCTGGTATTTCCAATGGCGACGGTATTCTGGGTGTTCGGCGCAATGTCGCTGAGGAATTTCCATCTGACACGCACGCTGGACCAGTCGGCCACTCAGGATGCACTGACAGGTCTGGGAAACCGGGTGGCACTGGAACGGTTCAAGTCCCGCCTGCCCGCCACCGAACGCCGCGGATCCGGCAGGTATGCCGCATGTATCTGTATCGACCTTGATCACTTCAAAGAGGTCAATGACGCCTACGGTCACTCGGCCGGAGATGCGGTGCTTGTCGCCATTGCAGAACGTCTCACCCGCGAGGCGCGCGCCTCGGACAAGATCTTCAGGATCGGCGGTGATGAATTCGTCCTGTGGCGTGAGTGTGATGAGAGTGACAGGCTTGATATCTTCCTCGATGACCTGCTGGGAAAGCTGTGCAAACCCATTCTCTATGGCAGGATCAACGTCACCATCGGTGCCAGCATCGGATTCGACGTATCCTCGAAAAACAACTCTCCTTGGGATCTGATCAGACGTGCGGATATTGCGCTCTACCGGTCAAAGGACACCGGCCGGAACCGTGTCACCCGTTACACAGAGGACCTGGGCGAAGCCTACGACGCCCGTCTCAGCGCACTTGAGGCGTTTCGCGCTGCTCTGGAGGAAGACCAGCTTGAGGCCTTCTTTCAACCCCAGATCAACGCACAGACAGGTGCTCTGACGGGCTGCGAGGCTCTCGCCCGTTGGCGGGGACCGGATGGGACTGTCAGAAATGCGGCGGAATTCATGCCTCTGGCCGAGGAACTGGGCCTGATGCAGGAGGTTGACCGGAAAATCCTTGAACTTGCAGGCGAGGCCGTTTCAGCCTGGGCAGAAAACGGCACACCTGTCCCGCGCATTTCGGTAAACGTCTCTGTCGCCCGGTTGCTGGAACCGTCCCTGATCGAAGAGCTCAGCCAATGGCAGGCAGACTGCCCGGCGCGTCTGTCTCTGGAAGTTCTCGAAACGGTTTTCATCGATCACGACGACAATCTGGCCTGGCAGGCGGATGGGCTGCGCGACATCGGCGTCGATCTCGAGATTGACGACTTTGGCACGGGACATGCCTCAATCAGTGCCGTGCTCGCTCTGCAGCCCGCACGGATCAAGATTGACAGTATTTTTGTTTCCGAAATTGAAGAGAATAGCACCCGTCTTGGGGTTCTGCGCTCGCTTGTGGATCTTGCCCATCAGCTGGGGGCTCAGCCTGTCATTGAAGGCGTTGAAAAAGATGCTCAGATCGAAACAATCCGCAACCTGGGGCCGCTGGAAATACAGGGCTTTGCCGTAGCGCACCCAATGGATTTCGACACGATGACCTGCTGGCTGACGGACAACCAGGCCCGCCTTTCACGCAGTGGGTCGCATTAAGAGGGAAAGCCTGCGGCGCGGGACTAGGGGCCTGTCGCCTCTCGCAGAAAACTGATCAGATCTGCACGGTCCTGCGCGCCTGTGATGCGCTGCATCGGCATTTTCGAGCCGGGGATATAGTGATCCGGCCCCTTATCAAACAAAAGATCTATCGTCTCTTCCGACCAGACAATGTCTGCCGTGTTCAGGGTCTCTGAATAGATGTACCCTTCAATGCTGCCAGCGGGCCGGCCAAACAACCCATGGAGCGTCGGGCCTGCGCGGCGTTTACTGTCCGGCCCCAGAGTATGGCAGATTGAGCATTTGCGCTGAAACTGTCTTTCCCCGTTCGACATCAACTCCGGGTTTTTGAGAAACGAGCGCTCTGTTCCGGTCATCTGTACCGCACGGTCCAGCGCATCAACCGGCCAGCTGTGCACCACATCCGATATCCCGCCCGCATGGATGTTCCGCCCATCCGGCGAAAAGGACAGTGCCCAGACCGGCCCGGCGGCAGCTGCACGGAAATCGTCCGCAATGCGCCAGGCGTCGGTGTCGACCATCATGATATATCCCTGAGCGTCGCCCACTGCGATCCGGTTGCTGTCCAGGTGATGAGCCATGGCAAGCACAGGCCGGCGGTCTGCAGTCAGATCGGCAATTTCGGCCCCGTCGGGCAGCGACACAACGCGCGTACCGCCATCAACAGCACCATACGCCAGCCAGCTTTCATCCGGTGCCACGATCACTGTGTTGATGCCAAAACCATGGCTGACGATCCGTCGGAGAAACGCGCCCGTTTCAGCATCCCACAGCCGCACCGTTCCATCACTGGAAACCGTGTAGACCCGCGCACCATCAGGAGAAAACGAAACATCGCTGACCGTGTTGGCATGGCCCTCAAGTGTCACCGGTGTACTGCCGTCCAGAGGCCAGATCACCGCAGTCCGGTCCCAGCTGGCAGAGGCCACCCGCGTGCCATCCGGCGCAGCGGCCAGCCGCATGATCTTGGCGTTGTGTCTGCCAAACACCGCACCCTGCCCGCTCTCCAGATCCCACAGGCGCAGCGTATAGTCATCACCGGCAGAAACCGCCATGCGCTGACCCACCGGCACCACTGCGTTGACGGCTGCTTCGTGCCCGTCAAACCAGCGGGGTGCACCATCCGTCCAGAACCCGACCGAATTGTCGAAACTCGCGGTCAGGATGTCGCCATCGCTGCGCACACTGATCCCTTTGACCGGACCGCCATGTCCCTGCAGCGTAAATGCCTCCTGTGCCTGGATATCGCGGGGCGCGCAAAACACCAGCAGACAAAGGGCCGGGAGCGCTGCTCGCCAAAATGCCCGAAGGCTGCAAAAAGAACTTTTCTTCATGTCCTGCCTCTGCTCAGGAATACGTCTTTCCGGACAAACTTTCCAAAGCCTAGCAAACCCCCACCCCTCACGTCCATGACGGTGTTTGGCAGCGTCCGGAAAGCGCCGATGGACCGGTCAGAAACTATCCGCTAACGTCCTCGCAACGCCGCCTGACGGGTGCCCGGGGAGATACAAGATGCCAGCGACCGACCTGCCCTTTGAACCTGCCGAATATGAAGACAGGATTGCCCGGACCCGGTCGGCGATGGACGCATCCGGTGCCGATGTAATAGTCGTCTGTGACCCGGCGAACATGGCCTGGCTGACAGGGTATGACGGCTGGTCGTTCTACGTGCATCAGGCCGTTGTCCTGGGGCCTGAGGGCCCGCCACTCTGGTGGGGGCGCGGGATCGATGCACTGGGTGCGCAGCGTACGGTGATGATGCCCGGCGACTGCATTCACGGATATGACGACACCTATGTCCAAAACCCCGAAAAGCACCCGATGGAGGATCTGGCAGCACTGTTGGCGCACATGGGCTGGGAGCAGATGCGGATCGGGCTCGAAATGGACAACTACTATTTCACAGCGGCGGCCTGGCAGACATTGCAAAGAACTCTGCCATCCGCCGCCTGGGTTGACGTAAACGGCCTCGTCAACTGGCAGCGCTGCGTGAAAAGCCCGGCTGAAATTACCTGTATGCGACGGGCCGCGCGGATCGTTGAAAAGATGCACGCAACCATCATGGAACATGCAGAGCCCGGGTTGCCAAAAAATGCGCTGGTGGCCGAGATCAGCCACGCGGGCATCACCGGCGCCGGGGGCCACTGGGGCGACTACCCCTCTATCGTGCCGCTGGCACCTTCCGGCGCAGAAGCAACAGCCCCGCATCTGACCTGGAATGCCAAACCCATGAAGAAAGGCGAGGCCACTTTTTTTGAGATCGCGGGTGTCTACCGCCGGTATCACGCCCCGCAGTCGCGCACGCTTTTTCTGGGAACGCCTCCCGATAAATACCGCCGGGCAGAAGCCGCCGTTCTGGAGGCGGTTGAGGCAGGGCTGGCAAAGGCGCGGCCGGGCAACCTGACCGAGGACATTGCCAATGCGTTCAACGCAACGCTGAACCGCCTTGGTTTTGAAAAAGACAACCGCTGTGGCTATTCGATCGGCATTTCCTATCCGCCGGACTGGGGAGAGAGGACGTTTTCACTGCGCCGCGATGACAAAACGGTCCTGCAACCGGGTATGACCTTTCATTTCATGCCCGCCCTGTGGCTTGATGACGGCGGTATCGAGATCACGGAGCCGGTGCTGATCACAGACACCGGTGCCGAGTGTCTCTGCACAACGCCCCGTCAGCTGATGGTCAAAGAATGAGCCTGCCCGCCTCCCCTGTGACCGCAACCGTTGATTTTGACGCGCAGGGTGTGCAGCACGGTCACCTGCGGCTGCCCTGGAGCCGGGACGACAGTGCCTGGGGCTCTGTGATGATCCCGGTCACAGTGGTCCGCAACGGCAATGGCCCCACTGCGCTGATCACCGGCGGCAACCACGGCGACGAATACGAAGGACCGCTCGCGATCCTGGAGGCAGCGCGCGACACTGACCCCGCGCTGGTATCGGGGCGCATCATTCTGGTCCCCTTCATGAACGCGCCCGCTGTACAGGCCGGGACGCGCACCTCGCCCATTGACGGCGGCAATATGAACCGGGCCTTTCCCGGGCGTCCTGACGGCTCTGTGACAGAAAAAATCGCCGACTATTTCACCCGCGTGCTGCTGCCGCTGGCGGATGTCGTGCTCGATTTTCATTCCGGCGGGCGAACACTGGACTTTCTGCCATTTGCGGCCTGTCACATCCTGCAAGACAAAGCACAGGAAGCCCGGTGCCGGGCCGCCCGCGATGCTTTCTGCGCGCCCTTCAGCCTGGACATGCGCGAGATCGATCCATCGGCCATGTATGATCATGCCGCCGAAAGCCAGGGCAAAACCTTTGTAACAACCGAACTGGGTGGCACCGGCACGGCCACCCCGCATACCATGGAGATCGCGCGCCGGGGCCTGCATAACTTCCTGATCCACAGCGGTATTCTGGCCGGTGTGCCCGAGACCGCCCCGACCTGCCATCTGGCGCAGGAGACAGAAGACTGTTTTCATTTCTCGCCCTGCGGCGGGATGCTGGATTTCAGGGCGGCTCTGGGCCAAACCGTGAGCCAGGGCGATCTGCTGGCGCGCATCTGGACGCTGGACCGCACCGGCGCAGAACCGGTTGACGTCCTTGCGCAGATGTCCGGCCTTGTGATGGTCCGGCACCACCCCGGTCTGATCCGGCAGGGCGATTGCCTGGCCGTGCTGGCCACCGAAGTAAAAACCCCGAAAGGATGACCGATGCTGACCAATGACACTCTCGCCGAATGGGACCGGGAAAACTTCTTTCACCCTTCCACGCATCTGGCCGCACATGCCCGGGGCGACACGCCCACCAGAATCATCACCGGCGGTAAAGGTGTCTGGATCGAAGACCGCGATGGCAAAAAGATGCTGGATGCTTTTGCCGGTCTTTACTGTGTGAATGTCGGGTATGGGCGCACCTCAATCGCCGATGCCATTTCCGAACAGGCCCATAAACTGGCGTACTATCATGCCTATATGGGTCACGGCACCGAAGCCTCCGTCACGCTGTCCAAAATGGTGCTCGACCGCGCGCCGTCCAATATGTCGAAGGTGTACTTTGGCCTGGGCGGCTCGGACGCGAATGAGACGAACATCAAGCTGGTCTGGTACTATCACAACATTCTCGGCAAACCGGAGAAAAAGAAGATAATCTCGCGGCAGCGGGGGTATCACGGATCAGGCCTCATGACCGGCTCGCTGACCGGGCTGGGCCTGTTTCACAAAAAATTCGATCTGCCTCTGGCCCAGGTCACCCACACCGAAGCCCCGTATTATCTGCACCGGCATGACCCGGATATGAGCGAAACAGAATTCAGTGCCTGGTGCGCGCAACAGCTCGAAAAGATGATCCTCGCAGAAGGGCCGGAAACGGTCGCTGCATTTGTGGCAGAACCCATGCTGGGCACCGGTGGTATTGTCCCGCCGCCCGAGGGGTACTGGGCTGCAATTCAGGAGGTTCTGCGCCGCTATAATATCCTGCTTGTCTGCGACGAGGTTGTGACCGGCTTCGGGCGGCTGGGCACTATGTTCGGGGCGGATCACTATGGCATCGAGGCCGATCTCATCACCATCGCCAAGGGGCTGACTTCAGCCTATGCACCGCTGTCCGGCAGTATCGTCTCTGACCGGATGTGGCAGGTTCTGGCGCGGGGGACAGATGAAAACGGCGCCTTCGGACATGGCTGGACCTATTCCGCGCACCCGATCGGTGCCGCCGCGGCCATCGCAAATCTTAAGCTGATTGATGAGCTTGGGCTGGTGGAGAACGCGGGCCAGACCGGTGCCTTTATGCGCGTAAAACTGCAGGAGGCGCTCTCTTCACATCCCAATGTGGCTGATATACGCGGCGAAGGGTTGCTCTGTGCTGTGGAACTGGCCGAGACCCGGCAGCCTCTGAAGAGTTTCGACCCCGCCGGCGGTGTCGTCGCGTCGGTTGTGTCCGCCATGGGGCAGCGCGGTGTGATTGCCCGCGCTATGCCCCAGAGTGACACAATAGGCTTCGCTCCCCCGCTCTGCATCAGCCGGGAAGAGGTCGAAACAGTCGTTGAAACCACACGCGCGGCAATTCAGGAGGTGCTCGGCTGACAGATGGCCGGTTTTGGTATCAGTTTTCGCCACCGGTCCCGGATTTATCTCTTGTTTTCCACCAGGCTGCCCGATAGGACGGTCAGCGGAGACGTGGCCGAGTGGTCGAAGGCGCTCCCCTGCTAAGGGAGTAGGCCCGGAAGGGTCTCGAGGGTTCGAATCCCTTCGTCTCCGCCATACCACCATTTTCTGGATTTTGGCCGGATCACCTTCGGTGAGTATTTTCCTTTGTTTTATTGGTTTTGAGGGCGCTTTTTCTTTTTCTTGAGTTTCTTTCGATGGTAGTTATGTTTGCTCCTTGAGTGGTACGAAAAGTGGTATTTTTGAATGGCCCTGTCCGGCAAGCTGACGAAGAAACTGGTGGAGAACCTTGGCGCTGGGCGGCACGGGGATGGCAACGGTCTTTATCTCGTGGTTGACCCCTCCGGCGCGCGGCGCTGGATTGTGCGGGTGGTGGTCAAGGGTCAGAAGAACAGGAAGGGCGCGCCGCTGCGGACGGACTTTGGTTTGGGTGGCGCGGACATTGTCACGATCAATCAGGCACGCGAGCGGGCGCTGGAATATCGCCGCATGGCCAGGACCGGCCTGAACCCGCGTTTCAACGCAACCCGTGACATCCCGACATTCGAAGAGTTCGCCAAACAAGTGCATATAGACCGCATGCCCACGTGGAAGAACGCGAAACATGGGCAGCAGTGGATCAACACGCTGCGCGACTACGCCTTTCCCAAGATCGGCCGGATGCCGATTGACAGTGTTGACCAGCCGGAAGTGATGATGTGTCTCGCGCCGATCTGGACCGAAAAGCACGAAACCGCAAAACGGCTGGCGCAACGGATCAAAACGGTGCTGGATGTGGCGCGGTCGAAAGGGTTCCGCGAAGGCGAAAACCCGGTGACGGCGATCAAGGACGCGGGCGCGCTGCCCAAAGTGAAGAAGAAGGTCCGGCACCACAAGGCGATGCACTGGCGCGATGTGCCTGCTTTCTATGCTGACCTGAAATCCCGCAATGCGATGGCGGCCAAGGCGCTGATGTTCACCTGCCTGACCGGATCGCGCACGGGCGAAGTGCTGGGGATGCAATGGGGCGAGGTCGACCCGGACGCGCGGGTGTGGACCTGCCCGGCGGTGCGGATGAAAACAGGAGCGGATCACCGCGTGCCGCTGACGGATGAAATGCTGTCGATCATTGAGCCGCTGCGCGCGATGCAGTCGCAGTATGTGTTCGAGGGTCAGAAACGTCACCAGCCACTGTCTAATATGTCGATGCTGATGCTCCTGCGCCGGATGCAGGTCGATGATGTCACGGTGCATGGCTTCCGCTCTACTTTCCGTGACTGGGCCTCTGAAGTTGCCAACGCCCCACGCGAGGTGGCGGAAATGAGCTTGGCGCATCAGGTCGGCTCAGACGTGGAACGGGCCTATGCGCGGTCCGATTTGCTGGATAAGCGCCGGGCATTGATGGAGCGGTGGTCTGAATTCGCGACGAATTGAACATGCTGACAAAGAGGAATTATTGAATGTTCGGACGTGAAGGTTTTGTTTCAATCTCGCGTCTTTGGCGTGATTTTGAGAACCAGTTTTTGTCCCTTGTTAGAAAACGCGCATTGGCTTGTATGGAAGCAGATCCGCACTCATCCGACTACGTGTTCGGCACCGCTTTGGACTTGTGTGAAGATGCTTTTTTAAAGATGTTTGATACACTCCAGTTAAGCCTTGTACCGCTCAAGGGGGAGATCATGCAGGTCGAACCCGTTCTTGCCCATTCAGGGGCAAGGTTGCTGTTGAAGACCACCGCTTTTGATAGTGCCCAAATCAGCATGCGCCCCGATGAAGCAGGCCCAGACGGAATGTGGCTCAAACAGATGGGGTCTTCTGCGTTTTGTGCTGCTGATATGGGCTGGCTGTGGCCCGACAAGAAGGGGAGACCCGCTGGCGAAGACCTCGAGAAAATCCTCTTTGCCGAAGTGTTTCATACGTTGCCAATTCTGTTTGAGCGACCATCGTTTGTCATCCCAATGGAGCTACCTCCATGGAGCAATGACCTGCTTGAGGACTCCTATGTTCGGAACGTTTGGTCCGAAACACGTGGATCTTCAATCTGCCTGCCAGAAGCGTCTGTCGAGAAGTGGGAAAAGTTACAGACAATGGAAAATGTGGAGGTTGCTCTGAGGGTTTTGACACCAGGTTTTAGAACCGACGCGGTTCCTGAAAACCGACCAAAAGGTGGGCGGCCTGACAAGAAGAATGACGTCTTGAGAGCCTATCAACAACTTAAGTTGAAAGATGAAAACTTGTCCCGCAAGGAAGAGTTGCGTCTCATTGAAGACTACCTCAATTATGCGGTCGGTCTATCAACTTTGAACCGGGTGAGACGCACTTTACGGAGCAATTAGAATTCGCAGAACGGCAGGCGGAACTGAAAGCACGTTAAAATAGTGATCCAAAAACCGTGCCAAAACCCGTGTCAAAAGGTCGTTTGGGTTTTGACAGTTCTGACACTCTAGCGGCCCAGGAAGTTTTTTCAAACATTCGTAGCCATTGGAAACCGACAAAAGGGATCGGATGATGGCAAAACTGTTTGACGACAAGCGAAACTACATCCTTGGCGATGAGGAACTCAACCTTATTGGCGACAGGGACAAGCTGGCGCAGTGGCGTCACAAACGCATGGGCCCACCGTTTTACAAACTGGGGCGCAAAATAGTTTATTGCGGCGCTGATCTGAACGCATGGGCTGAAGCGAACCGGGTTGATCCGAACAGCGATGGGGCAAACTGATGGCTCGGCGGGTGTCAGCGCGAGCCATCAAGGCGCTCCGACAATACACGTATGATGAGGCCGCGAGGGTTCTGGGCGTTAGCGTTCAGACAGTGCGATCATGGCGCAAGATCGGGCTCGTTGTGATCGACGATCAAAAGCCCCATCTGATTGTCGGCGCCTGCCTGAGGGCTTTCATCTTGAAAAGGTCGAATAAACCCACACTGAGACTGAGGGCGCATGAGTTCAATTGCCTGCACTGCGGCACAGCACGGGGCGCCTGGGGCGGATTGGCCGACTACATCCCGCATACATCCGCCAGAGGCAGATTGGAGGCGTTGTGTGAGGTCTGTGAAGGCAAGTGCTGCAAGTTCGTCAGTAAATCACAACTGCTCGGTTTGGCTGGTTTTCTGAGCGTCGCAATCCGCAATGGTGCGCATGCCTAAGGGAACCCCTCAACCCTTACCTAAACCATAACTTCTGCGTGCCCGCCAGGACAGATTCAAACAAACTTACACCGGCATACCTAACTGAGCATTAAAGGGAGCATTTCGACATGGTCAAATTCAATCCGGAAAACGAACGGATCAAACGAAATTACACGCGCGATCTTCGCGAGGCGGATGGCTATGACGATTCCACTATCGACAAGGCGCTGGCCGCAATCCATCGGTTCGAGGAAACGACCAGGTTCAAACCTTTCAAGAAATTTCACATCGACCAAGCTGTGAAATTCAAGGAGGTAATGTACAGTGCCCGCAATGCCAAATCCGGCAAACCGCTTGGGGCCTCAACGGTCGATTCCACTCTGCGTGCGGTCAAGAAGTTCTTTCATTGGCTGGTCGGCAAACCAGGATTCAAAAAAGTGCTGACCTATGCCGATGTACGGTATTTCAACAACACTAAGAAACGGACGAGGGTAGCGCACACGTCCCGAGAGGTTCCTTATCCGACGGTGAAAGCCGCGGCGCATGCGTTTCATGCGATGCCGAACCGTACCGCGTTCGAGAAACGCGACAAGGCTCTGTTTGCATTCTTCATGTTGACAGGGGCGCGGGTCGGGGCCGTGGCGTCCCTGCGGATCAAACACGTCAATCTGGCGCGCGGCCACGTATTTCAGGATGCGCGCGTAGTGAACACAAAAGCGGCCAAGACGATCAACACATACTTCTTTCCTGTAGAAGCCGCTTATCTGGACTGCCTCACTGCATGGTTGACCTTTCTGAACGATGAAATGCTCCGTGGCCCGGAAGACGCGCTGTTTCCCAAGGCTCAGGTGCCAGTAGTCAAAGGCAAGGGGTTCAGCGACCCGGTTCTGACCCGAGAACCTTACGCGACCACGTCCAAACTAAACGAGATCATCCGCACTGCCTTTTCCAACGTCCAGTTGCATCCCTACACACCACACAGCTTTCGCAAGACTCTGGCGATGGAAATGGACCGTTTCTGTGACACTATGGAGGAGCGAAAAGCGTGGTCGATGAACCTTGGGCATGAAAAACTGGCCGTGACCGTGGGATCATACATGCAGGTCAATGGTCAGAGGCAGGAAGAATTGATGAGGAAGTTTAAGTCCGGTTAAACGCGTCGGAATTTTCAGAGCCTAAACTGGGCAAAAGCCGATCATTGTTTTCAACTAGGGCCGTCTTTGCGACGGCCTATGACTGCAATACGCGGTTCGCACCCATTCGTGCGAAGTGCGGCATTTGGCAGTATGGGCTCTACCGGCACCTTCTCCGCGTTGATCACGAAAAGCCGGTTCAGGGAACATGGCCGTTGGCTGCGGCGCGCACGAACTGATAGTGTGCGGACGAAGTTGCCATTGGAACGTATCTTACGTCCGTTACCTTGATGGCCAGCCTTCTTGGTCGTAGCCCTCACATAGCTCTGGATTGGCAGTACGGTCTTCCCGGTAGGCAGCTGCTAGTCTTTCGCATAGCCAATTGTTGGCGTGATCTCTCTGTATTTCTTCGTCTATCACTACCGGCTCGTTGAGACCTGACGTTGTAGCACAGGCCGTCAACAAAGTTGCCAAAATAAGCGAAGAAAAGAAATTGTGCACGGTTCAATACTCCATCGTCTCGACGAGTGGTATGCTTGTCCTGAGCTTAAAGCAAACATAGCTGGTGACCGCTTCGGGCTCGAGATCGGACCTTGGACCCGCGCCGCACCTTCCGCTCCTGATATATACGCTCATCAAGGACAGACAGCAGACAAAGCGCCATTTCGCTGCATCTGCGCTAATGTCCGCTATCGCCTAACCGAAGAAAAGAGAACAAAGAGCAATGACATCGGTTATCGTAGCCAAGAAGCCATGGATCTAACGCTGGCTTGGACTTCGTACATTGACATTTACAATTTCTAGCTTGTCTTGGATCTGGGCAGGGCGTTCGCTTCGTTAATGAGCTCCATTAAAAGGATGGTCGCCGATGACCATGTCCAGCCCCATTTCCAACACAGTGAGCCCAGGCTCCAGCTCGGCGAGCGAAACGGTATCGGCTGCCCGGCGTCGATCATCGACAGCGCGATCTGCTTCGGGCCGCCCTTCCGAAATCATCAGTTTTGTCAGTCAGTTTATTTGGCAGCAACCACGCCTATCGCATCCAGTACCCACACCACACCAGCTTCAAAGACAGAAGCTGCGATCAGAAACAAGCCCAGCTGAGGCTTCGGAACGGCTTGATGCCGAACGCATAGAGCGACAGGTAGAAAATCCGCGAAGCGCTCATGGCCGGAGAGGCGCAGTAGGCCAACGCACCGGATGAGCCGGTGATCTGCTTAACAACGACCAGCGCGGTCCACATGGGCATCCGCCGACACCGCGCGCCGGGTCTGCATGTCAATATCCAGCTTTGATGTCATAATCCTCTACCCGTGATAGCCCGGTGTATTGGGCCCTTTGTGTATACCCCCCAGCGCTATGCCTGGCCCGCGTTTTGAAGCGGCAAAATTGATGACGTGCGAGATCAGGGGCCCGCTGTGATTGCTGCAACAAAGAAAGGCACACTGCGCAACACCGAGAAGAACACCCATCCGGTCTCAACGAGAGAACCGGACAGGCGAGGGAACGAAGGGTTGGTCTGCTGCGTTAGCTCCCAAAGCACACAGAAAAGGTGTCCTCATGTCTCTGATCAATACTCTGCGCAGCGCTGCAATTCTTGGCATATTTGTTCCGGCTTTTTCGGCGAGCGCCGAACAGGTGGGCAATGTTGACGTCGACTGGCTGGGCAATGACATTGTGATTGAGGCCTTTGCCGACCCGGAGGTGTCCGGCGTGACCTGCCATGTCGCCTATTTCGAGCGCGGTATTATTGACCGGCTGCAAAAGGGAAACTGGTTTGAGGACCCGTCGAATTCGTCCATTGCATGCCGCCAGACCGGTCCGTTGGTGATTGGCGATATTGATATGTCGGATGAGGGCGAGTCGGTATTTTCCGAGCGCCGGTCGATCATCTGGAAGTCTCTGCAGATCAGACGCATTTATGATGCACAGAACCGCACACTGATCTACATCTCCCACGCGCGCGAGGTTCAGAACGGATCAGCGAAAATGGCGATCTCTACCGTTCCCCTGTTTGAGCCAGGGCGGATTACCGCAGCTGTGGAGTGACTTGAGGGCAGGTCGCGGAATCGCGGCCTCTGTGTCACAGTTAATAGCGGGCGTTTGTCTGCGGTGTCATCGTGCGCGCTTCTGATCAGAAGCACGCACTAGACCGGAGAACCGCCATGACGTACGAAAACCAGTCGGTCTTCGACCGGGACCCGATGCCGGCGTTGCAGCAAATCAGGCAGGCTCTTGAGTGCACGGCTGTCTTTCTCAGCCAGGCGGGGCCGGGGCCGCATGTGGTGGCCGCAGAGGTTGGTCTGGACCGTCTGGGCGCGCAGCCGATCAGGCATCTGGCAGCAGACAGCCTGCCGGCCATGGTACGCGACATGAATTATCCCATGGTGATCGATAACGTGCATGCGCATCCGGCGGTGGCTGACCGGGCTTTATGTTACCGGCAGGGCATCTGCGGCTATCTGGGGGTGCCGGTCATGCGTACAGGCACCGGGCACTGTTGCGGGACGCTGTCTGCTGTCACCGGCAGGCCGCGTCACTGGAGCATACAGGACACCGGTCTTTTGCTCGCATGGGCGGAACGGATCGCCGGGGTGTCCGGGAGCAGCCGTCGCCGTACAGGCGGATAATTGCCGCAATTCCGGAGCACCGCAGATCAGCCACCCAGGCTATGTCACAGATTAATGCAGGTAACTCCTGACCGCGTTAACACATTTATCTGCTGACACCGGCGTATGAGTTTCAGGTTGACGAGGTGACGAGACGCACATGATCCCCGGTCGGCAGAAGCGCGCGGCGTATCCCCACCTCGCAACACGCCGCGCGCGTATCTGCCGGTGCGCTGCGGGGGTGGCGCTGCTGGGCTGTGACCCCATATGATAGGGTGGTGCGGTAAACGGGGGGCCGGGTGTGCAACAGACAGACAACGAAGGACTGCGCGAGGCGCAGGAGCTGGAATCCCATGTGGCCTGGCTGGACAGTTTCACCGGGGCGGCCCTGGGTGTGCTGGCCGTGGCCTCGGGCATTTACACCTATTTGGGTGTCTCGTCGCTGCTGGATGACAACGGATCGCTGAGCTTTTTTGCAGCGATCAGCTATTCGGTCGCGGTCTCGGTCGGGATATTTGTGTTCTGGTCCTATATGATGCGGCTGTTGCCTGCGGTGCGCGCCAGGGCGTCGCGCATGGGGCTGATGCTGTCCATGGGCCTCGGGTCCGCGGCGATCATTGCGATGTCGTCATGGCTGAATGCGGCGGCGCTGGCCGGAGCGGCGGCGGTGGAACAGCATCTGGCGCGCACGGTGCAGGAGTATCAGGGCGCGCTGGAGCGGGCGAATGAGATAGCCGTCTCTGCCCAGGGGCTTGAGCGGGATGTCGCACGGGTGCGCCAGTCGTTTGAGGACCTGTCCGAGCAGGAGGCCACGGGCAATCTGTCCGGGCTGGCGGGCGAAGGAGCGGTCTTTCGCGTGCTGCGCCAGAAATCAGACGAGCTGGCCGGGCTGGAGGCGCAGATTGCCACACAGCAGCCGCTGGTCGATGCCGCCTTTGCCGAAGGGAATGCCATTCTGAGCCGGATGCGGGCGCTGACGGTGGCACCCGGTGCTATCGAGGCCCGGTCGGTCGAGTTTTCCGAGGAAGCCGTGCGACTGGCAGGGGTGATCACCACGCTGCGGCAGCTGTCTGTGGCGCCACTGGTGGCGCGGGCGGCCTCTGATCTGAGTGCTTCGGTGGTGTTGCCAGAGCTGGACGGGCGCACCGCAGAGACCCGCGAGGGACAGCGCAGTACCATCGCCTCGGTGCTGGAACTGCTGGGCCAGCGGGCCGAGACGCTGCGCGCGGCGGCAGGCGAGGTGATGGCGATGCCGCCTGCACCCGACACGATCTATACCCCGATCAGCACGGCGGATGCGGTGATCATCTATGCGCGCAACTTTGTGCCCTCCTGGGCGGGGGCGATTGCGATTGATCTGTTGCCCGCGGTGCTGGTGTTTATCCTGGCCGTAACGCAAAACGCCATCCGGGCAGGCAGGGCGGATCAGCCCCTGGCCGACAGTCTGACCGTGGCGCAGATGCGCGCGGCGCTCAAAGCAGCCCAGGAACTGGACCCCGACACACCCCCGGTCCGCGATCCTGCCGAACGCGCAGCCCCGGTGGTTGTGAGCACCGGGGTCGAGCGCGGATCGTCATGAGCACGCGGCGCGGGATCACCACACGCGGCGCGCTGACCGGTCTGCTGGCGCTGCAGATCCTGCTGGCATTGCTGCTGATGGGGCGTGATCTGCTGTCGGCACTGCCGGCAATGATGCGCAGCACGGATCAACCGGCGTTTGACACCCCCGTGGCCCCCGGTGATCAGCGGCGGCAATATGCGCCGCGCGACCTGCCGCTGCGCCCGGCGGATGGCCCGAATGTGCAGCAGTTCACCTCGAGCGGGGACATGCCCAGGCGGCTGGATTTTGACCGGCAGGGCGAAGTTCTGGTACTGACAGGTCAGATTGCCGAGGGCGACGCCGCCCGTGTCACCGACGCGCTGGAGGCGCAGGCCGACGGGCTGGTCTATGTGCGGCTGAATTCGCCCGGCGGGTCGGTCACGGATGCGCTGGCGATCGGCCGTGATCTGCGCGCGCGGGGTCTGGAGACCGTGGCGGGCGCAGGAGATATCTGCCTGTCGGCCTGTCCCTATATCTTTGCCGCCGGTGTCGCACGCCGCGCGCACGAGGACGCGCAGATCGGCGTGCATCAGCATTTCTTTGGCGCAAGCTCTGCCTTGCCGGCCTATTGGGCGGTGGAGGTGATCCAGCGCGGTCAGGCGGATGTGATGCGGTATCTGGACGCTATGGGGGTGGACACGCTGGTCATGCAGCATGCCCTGGCCACGCCGCCCGATGAGATCTATGTGCTGCTGCCCGAAGAGCTGGAGACATACCGGATGGTGACAGAGGGCGGGCCGGGCGACAGCTGAGGCACGATGCTCAGCGTGGGCCGAGCAGATCATCCTCTTCGTCCTGTGTCTCGGGCGGGCTTTCGGGTGCCGGAGTTTCGGACAGCAGATCGCCCTCGCCTTCGGTGGCTGCGGGCTCGGTCACCGGGTCCGGATCGGACGGGGGCGGCGCAGGCGGTGCCGTCCTGGGGCCTGTGTGGTCCAGCACGCGCACACCTTCGGGGAAGATCACCTCGCGCGCCTCGTCCGGCATGGAGATCCCGGCGTTGGTCAGCGCGGTTTTCACGGCCCGCAGCAGGGCCGATTTGAGCTTGACCGCAGAGATCACATGCCCGTCGAACCAGTAATAGGTGCGCATATTGATGGTCGACGCGCCCAGCTCATCCACCAGCACCATGGGTTCGGGATCAGCCAGAACCGCCTTGTGACCGGCCAGGCATTCCATGATGATTTCCTGGGCTTTGGGCACGGCGGCATCATAGCCGATCCCCACCAGGAATTCCCCGCGCCGGTTGGGCGAGGAGGTGTAATTCTCGATCACGTTTTTAAAGACCGTGGCGTTGGGGATATGGATTTCATTGCCTTCAACCGAGGACAACAGGGTGCTGCGGGTGCTCATGCTTTTGACCGTGCCCATGATGCCGGCCACTTCGATGAAATCACCGCGCTGAAAGGGGCGGCGCACGCTGAGAATAAGCGAGGACAGGAAGTTTTCGGCAATGTCGCGGAAAGCAAAACCGATCACGATCCCGATGACGCCGGCACCCCCGATCAGCGAGACCGCCAGCTGTGTCAGCCCCGCCACCTGCAGCACGATGTAAAGGCCCACCAGGAACACCGGAAAGGCGATGGTGCGCGCAATCACCACCCGCAGAAACGGCGAGCGGACGCGGTTGGCCAGCAGCAGTTTCGCCAGTTTGGACACCAGGCGGGCGGCAAACCAGGCCAGCGGCAGGACAAGGACGGCCAGCAGCACCAGCGGCAGGAATGTCACCGCCTTGCGCGCCAGGGCCTCAAGCTCGGCCATTGCGGGATCAAAGGACCACACAACGGCCTCGTCCACGGCAATGCGGTTCACCACGGCGACGGTACCGGTGGTTTTTGAGGCAAGGCTCTGCGCCCAGGTCCGGCGGGCGTCTGTGTCTGTGGCGGCATCCAGAAAGACAACGCCCTCGTCCACAGTCACCCTGATGTCACTGTACCAGTCCGTGGCTTCGAGGATGCGGGTGATCCGCGCGGCAATTGCCGCGTCCGGGGCGACGGGGTCGATCTCCACCTGTTGCTGGGGCGCTTCGGGCGTCTGCGCGCTGTCTGCCGCAGTGGTCTGCGCGGGCGCGGCCAGTGGTGTCATCAGCCAGACGATCAGCGCGGCGGCCAGCCAGGGGGTGCGGTATGACCGGTTTGCGATGTTGTGCACGTGTTCTCTCCTGTCAGGCCGGGTGCTGCGCGCAGGCTCGCATGCCGGGTCCAGAGGGAAAAGGCCCGGAGCATGGTTTTGGTTCCGCAAAATCCTGCAGACGGGCATGCAGACACCTGGCTGACGCATGGTCATGTCGTCCGGGCGCGGAGATGTCCGGGTGCTATGTCACAGATTAATGCGGGTTCCTGCCAGGGGTGGTAAAACAACCGCTTACAAAAAGGACATTCCGATGACTGACAGACGTGCAGTATGTATCATAGAGCGGAACCCTTTTGTCGCGGAGGATATGCGGGAGATGCTATGCATTCAACTGCCGGATGCGGATCTTTCCGTCTTTTATGACATGGCTGATGCACGGTCCGGCACAGCGAAAGCGCCGGATCTGATCATGATCGCTGCCGATGCCCATGGGTCGCTGGACCTGTCACAGGATGATCTGCTCTGGATCAATGGAACAAAAATCATTGCTTTTGACACCCGTAATCGCGACGCGCATAAAGACTGGATATACCTGAGCAAGCCCTTTTCAGAGCAAGAGCTTATAGGATCTGTGCGCGCGGCCCTCAGTGAAAAAGCCCACGAGGCGCGTTCTGATCTGACGGATATTTAGCACAACCGGCGGTATGCACGCGACGAGGCAGGGACACATACATGCCGCCGGTTGTGGATCGCACCGTCGCGGTGGTGCGCAAAGCAGAAAGGGTTGCCTTCTGTTCCTTCGCTAACGTGTCAGCGGAGGCATGGTTCCACAGAAAATGCATAAAGTCGGTTTGGACTGACGCCGGCATCTCCAAGGATTGGTATCGGGCGGATGCGATCAATAATGGGATTCGACTTGCTGAAAAGAACAGCACCGGTATCCCTCTGATTTCTATTGGTCATTTTGAATATGTAAACTTCGCTATACGATTGATGCGTACAGCTGCAAACCTGTATCTGTCTGCCACCGTGGAAAGCCTACCGGGCTTATGACAACGGCCCTTCCCTTTCCTGTCCGGTGCGTGAAAGGGCCGGCAAACTTCCGGAACCCGGATCGAGCAGATCTGGCCGCATTACGCAGTTACACGGTTTCTTTCAGCCGGAACACGGGAACTTCGTCTGCAAGCCCTGCAATGCGCTGATCCCCGTAAGGCTCGAGCGGCGCTGATGCACCCTGTGCATTCCGGGTCTGCTGATCCGCGAGCACCGAAACGCCGAGAGCTTTGCACAGGCCTTCAAGACGTGCGGCAAGGTTCACCGCATCGCCGTAGACGGTAAAGGACTGGCGTTCGGTTGAGCCTATCGTGCCTGTTACCAAATCGCCGCTGGCGATGCCGACCCGCACCCCAAACCCATGATTTCGGGCAACCTGCAGCAAAGCCTGCGCTGTCCGGAGCGCTGCGCCTGCCGGGTCTTCGACGCTGATCGGCGCATTGAATGTGACCAGAAAGCCATCACCCAGATAGGACATGACGATCCCGCCTTGCCTGGACACACAGTCTGTTGCGTCGGACAGAAAGGCATCCAGTTTTCCGATAACGAATTCAGGCGGGTGCCCCGCGGAGAATTTTGTGAAACCTGCGATGTCCATCACCAGCGCTGTTCCCGCCGCGCGTTGCGGCGTCAGAGGGCCGTCTGCAGCGATCAGTTTCTGTGCGATTTCGGCAGGAACATATTTGCCAAAGAGGGCGCTTACCCGTTCCCGGGCACTGCGCTCACGATGCCATTCGAGATCTGAGGCGACCTGAGCAAAAAATACGCCGCGCGCGCGGTATACGGCGACAGCAAGCACCAGGGCGGCACACATCAGCATGACGGATTCCTCGATCCGGTTGCCCCGCCCGATAAAGTCGATGGACAGGAACACCTGTTCATAGTCTGCGCGGGTGGCGTCCGGTGGGATATCGGCCCATGACAGGGTTCGCCCCATACCGGAAGTCACCCAGACAAAGGCTCCCCACCAGCCGGCAACGCACATGGCTCCCGTCCAGATCACCAGGCGCCATGACAGGCTGAGGCAGCAGAATGCGACCATGGGAAACAGATAATAGATACCGTAGGCACGGAACGCGACGATCTGGGGCACCTGGTCTGCGCGGCTGATCGGGATCAGCGCAAACAGGGCACAGATCGACAGGGTATCCAACGCATAGACTGCATACTTCATCCACGAACGATCAAAGCGGGTGCCAATAACCGCAAGATGCGCCACACCTACCCCGGTGAAAATCAACAGGACGATAACGGCGGCAAGGCGCGGTTCAAAATCAGAAAACAGAAAGGGCGCGCCGACGTACCACGCAAAGGCGAGACCGGTGACGAGCGTGCGGCAGGCGATGGCGAGGCGCAGGCCTGTCTGCTCTGCACGGATCAGACGGGCAGCGGACTCAGCGGCGAACTGGTCGGTGTCTGCAGGTGTCAGCATGCTGTTCTCTCTGGTTGCAATGCAGTGGATTTGTGGTTTCACGATGCCTTGGGTGTGCGGTTCGTTCAGGAGTGAGGTGTTGCTGTGGGCGTCGTTGGCCACAGTTTTCCCGGCGAAATGCCAAGGCTTGTGACAAAACCGGCAATGATGATCAGGGCACCCGATATCTCGGCTGTTCCCGGGAGAGTGCCGGAGACGGAAGCAGCTATCCCGAGGGCTACGACCGGCGTGAAAACCGGCAACAGAGCTGCTACGTGCGCGGGCAGCAAACGAACTGCGCCGATAAGCGCCGCGACGCTGAACACGCCACCAACCAATCCCTGCATTATGATCTGAAAGATAAGGTCTGCTGGTGCCATCATGAGCAGTGTCTCTGAGGCTGTTACACCAAGCACAGGCACCGCGATGATGGACGAGGCGCCAGCGACGGACAGTGTCCCCTCGATCATCGGGATCTGCCACAGGCGCAGCAGCACGGTGTAGCCGCCCCACATTGTACCCGCCAGCACAAAAAACGCAGCACCCATGGCCCAGGATGCGCCCAGCCCGCTTATATCCAGGCCGACAAGCGTGGCGAGCCCGGCGAACATCAGAGCAGCTCCCTTCAGTTTGCGGGAGGACACACGTTCCTGCAATAAAAGGCGGCCCAGCAGGCTGCCGGAAACGAATACGGCCACGGGCGCAAAGAGCAGACCGTGTGAAAGAGGGGCATGCAGGTACCCGCTGACAGCAAACAAACCAAACACCGGGCCTCCCAACGCGACCAGGGAGAGAAGACGCCGGACTGGAATGCCAGCGGCTTTGCCGCGCAAATGCAGGGCGCTGAGAAGGGGCAAAACGATCAGCCCGGGCACAGCAAATCTGAGAAAAGCCAGAGCGTTGGGCGACAGCCCGGTATCAACGCCATGTTTGGCAGCGACGTTATAACCTGCCCAGCACAGGACTGTCAGAAGGCCAAGCAGGGGGCCGGTGTGTTGTTTCAGGGTCATTTTCGCCTCCGGTATCAGCTGGCACGAGAATGACCTTTGCAGATGATGCCCACCAATGCTAATTTCGGCACTAAGTGATAACTTTTGGGTATGTATTATGGAACTGCGGCATCTGCGTTACTTTGTGGCTGTCGCCGATCATGGCGGCATTACCCACGCGGCAGACCGGCTGAACATCGCCCAGCCGGCAGTCTCGCGCCAGATCCGGGATCTTGAGGCGGAGATGGGGGTAGACTTGCTTTTGCGGGAGGGCCGCCGAGTTGTCCTCACGGATGCAGGACGCGCCTTCGCAGAGCGCGCGCGAACGCTGCTGTCAGCATCCGACTCTGCTGTCGAGGAGGCACGGCGGATTGACAGGGGCGAAGCAGGTCACCTGCGGATTGGGCTGCTGGAGAGCGCATCATGGTCCGGGCATCTGCCTCAGGCGCTGAACCGTTTTGCCCGCGCCTGTCCCAATGTGCGAATGGATGTTGTTCCGATGGGATCGGTCGAACAGATCAACGCGATCCTTTCCGAAGAACTGGACGCGGCATTCGTCTACCGACAGGATAACCTTGTCGGGGGCGCTTTTTCGATCATGCCGCTGCGTGTGGACAATGTGGTCCTTGCGGCCTCTGCCGATCTGGATTTTGAAAAGGACAGCGACCTTGAACTGGAAGATATTGACGGATTGCCCATCGTTTCTTTCCCGCGCGCTGTTGCACCCGCCTATCACGATGCGCTGAATGCAGCGCTTGCGGGCATCGGATTTGATCCTGTGATAGTGCAGGAGGCCGAAAACGAAACGACCATACTCAGCCTGGTTTCTGCAGGGGTGGGTTGCGCCTTTGTTAATTCCGCCAATGCGCACCGCCCGCCAAAGCGGGTGAGGTTTTATCGCGTAGAGGGTTTGTCTGTCCCCATTGAATTTCTGTTTGTTACACGCAGCAACGTCGGAGGCCTGACGCAGAGGCTGCGGGCGATTGTTGAAGAAATAGATGCCTGAAAAGTATGTATCCCATACCTTCATAGAATTTTTTATTATGTGATTAGTGCCTCAGTTTAGTCCCATCACACAGACCGATGGAGACACCTGATGAAACGTATATTCACTGCCCCCCTTATCGCCGGCCTGCTGGCAACATCCATTCCTGCCGCTGCCGATGTTGCGCTGATGGCCGGTACACCCGTGACAGCAGACACACATGTCGCGCAGGCCGAGATGATCCGCATCGCTGACGCACTGGACGCCGCGGTCGACGCAAAGGACTGGGCGCTGGCACGTTCGTTCTTTTCCGAAACGATCGATGTAGACTTCACGTCCCTTACCGGCGGTGCGCCGGCCACTATCCCGGCAGACGCGCTGATCGATGGCTGGTCCGCCAACCTGACCGAAGAAAAAAAGTCGTTTCATCTTCGCGGCAACCACCGCGTGACTTTTGAGGCGGATGGTTCGGCCACAATGCTGTCTCATGGCTATGCCTGGAACCGGATGGAGCGCGGCGCGTTGCCTGGGAATGGCGGCGAAGCGCTTTGGGAAGTCTGGGGCACCTATGTGCACGGATTTGTCCTTACGGACGCCGGCTGGAAAGTCGATGCCATGACCTTCACAGCTACAGCTGAGCGCGGCAACGCCTTTGTGCGCAACACGCCTGGCAGCTGAGCCGCTGTTCAAACCCCTTCAAATTCATAATCACGGAGAGATACTATGACTATTCCTGTTTCGCCGACACGCCGCGCGCTTCTGACTGCCGGGGCCGCTGCTCTCGCGTTGGGCGGCCTGTCATCATCCCGCACTGCCGCGCAGACTACCCCGCCTGACGCAATGCCGCAGGAGCGGCGTATGCTGGGTGCGCTGGAAGTGTCTGCTATCGGCCTGGGTGTACAAAACCACAGCCGGACATTCTCTACGACAATTCCGAACCGTGCTGAGATGCACAATATTATCGGTGCTGCAGTGGACCGGGGTGTCACTTTTATCGACACCGCAGAAGTCTATGGACCGCATGAATCCGAGCGTATCCTTGGCGAAGTTGCGGGACCGGTCCGGGACCGTATTCAGATCGCCACCAAGTTCGGCTTTAACGTCGACCTGGAAACTGGCCAATGGGCGCCTGGTCTGATCAGCGACCCTTCTCACATCAAAAAGGCGGTTGAGGGCTCACTGCGCCGCCTGCGTACAGACCGGATTGATCTTTTGTATCAGCACCGCGTTGATCCCACCGTGCCGATCGAAGACGTGGCAGGTGCAGTGCGTGACCTGATGGATGAAGGCAAGGTTTTGCACTGGGGACTGTCCGAAATGGGCTCTGATACGCTCCGGCGGGCGCATGCTGAACTGCCGGTGGCGGCGGTGCAGAATGAGTATTCGATGCTCTGGCGTGGTCCGGAAAACGGCCTGCTGGCGCTGTGCGAGGAGCTGGGTATCGGATTTGTTCCCTTCAGTCCGCTGGGATACGGTTTTCTCACTGGCGCGATTGATATGGTTACAAGCTTTGCCCCCGGTGACTTTCGCGCAAACACATCGCGGATGGACCCGGAGAACCGCGAGGCCAACATGGCGCTTGTTGAGCTGGTGAAAACCTGGGGGGTACGAAAGAACGCCGCCCCGGGTCAGATTGCTCTCGCGTGGCTGATGGCACAGGGGCCATCGATTGTGCCCATACCCGGCACAACCCAGATGCCGCATCTGCTTGAAAACATCGAAGCCGCCGGAGTTCGGTTTACCCCGGCTGAGCTGTCCGAACTGAACAGTCAGGTGGCTGCCATTGATGTGCAGGGAGCACGGATGCCAGCCATGGTCGCGGAATGGTCAGGTGTGGAAGCGCCGGCACGCAGTTGAGACGCAATCCATGAGTAACCTGACGGATGCCAGCGCCTGCGCGCTGGCATCCGTTTTTCTGGTGTCGGGGGTGTGCCGACGGCTGATGTCGGCCATTTGACTGGCTGCCAGGGCACAGATTTCCCCGCCTGAACCGGATGTGTCTGATCGGTCCCTCAGTGACCTGTCATGCGGGTGTGCACATGCGCGAGCTGATTCAGCTGCAGAAATCATTTTGGCGGATCAGGGCGCATGATTGGCGAATATGCACAAGACCGCCAGGCATCGCTCTGCCTACACTTGGTCCATTCTCTGAAAAGGACAACATCATGAAACGAAACCTTCTTTTATTCTTCAACCCGCTGCTGTTCGCGGCAGCATACAGCACTGCCGCGTTTGCAGGCGACATCATGAATTCGGTACAGCTTGGTGCCCTGATCACTGGCAATACGCTTTACGTTGAAATTCCTGCCGGTGCGCCCGGCGCTCCGGACGGCGGAACCGCCCCGATCTACTATGCGGGCGACGGATCGGCCGTTGCCCTGCTTCCTGCCGGTCTGAAACTTGTGGGCTCCTGGACAATCGCAGAGGATCAATACTGTATCGACTGGGAAAACGGGCCAAAGAACAGTTGCACGCAGTTGGTGCGCAGCGACGCGGGGTTTGTGGTTACCGACACGAAACTGGGCGAACCGCGCGGTGTTGTGACCCGTCTTGCCACCGGCAATCCCGAAAACCTGTAAGTCAGAGGAGATGTCATGAAACTGGTAACCGTCGAAGCCGTCGTTGCTTCATCCGATCTGGCAGATGTGATTTCCCTTTTCTCCGAACATGCGGCCGATGTTCTGAACATGAAAGGCTGCCAGCGCTATGCCTTGTTCTGCAATCCTTCCGGCGAGGGCATCGCGGTTCTGCAGCAGTGGGAATCTATGGCCTATTTCGACGACTATCGCGCGAGCAGTACATTCGCCCGGTTAGGTCAGGGATTGCTTCCGTTGATGAAAGCGCCGCCCGTGACCACGGTTGCAGAGGTCGATACAGTCTAGACCATGACGCATGAGCTTCCAGATGCTTACTGTTTTTTTCAGGATATCGAACCGCGTCCGCCACTGGACGCCGTTTTTGAGCGCGACTACCTGCTCTATGCGGCGGCTGGTGCATTGCGCGTCACGGTCCGGGACCAAAGCTGGCTTTTGCCACCTTCGTTTGCAGCATGGGTGCCTGCCAACACGCCGCTGACAGCCGAGATCGGCAAACCTGTGACCACCTGTTCGGTTCTTGTGCGACATGGATTGTGCACGACGCTGCCCGACAGGCCGGTTGCGTTTCAGATGTCGGCAATGACACGGGAAATGATCCGATACTGTCGCGACTGGGGCCCGGAAAAAGCGCAGCCCCCCGAAGCCCGCGGATTTTTTCTGGCGCTCTTAAATGCCTGCGCAGGGCTGATCCAGAAATCCGTCGATGTCAGGCGCCCGCGCGCGACAGATCCCGCGATAGAAAGGGCCATCGAAATCACCGAAGAGCTGCTGGCCGGAAAGCTGACGTCTTCAGATGTGGCCCGTGCTGCAAATATGTCAGAACGCAGCATGCAACGCCGTTTCGCGCAGGATGTTGGTATGACCTGGTCAGAGGTTCTGACGCGGCTGCGCATGATACGCGCGCTGGAGCTTTTGTCACAGGATGAGCTTTCTGTCATTCAGATTTCAGCGGAAACCGGTTTCAATTCGCTGAGCGCTTTCAACCGCGCCTTTTTGAAATTCGCCGGGTGCACACCAACAGATTTCCGCAAAGGACTGGCGAGCTGATGGGCCAGGTTTGCACATTTTGTGCGATGCCCGGCTGTTACCTTCGGTGCGCCTGCTGCAACCAGCGCAGTGTCTCGTCCCACAGCGCTTCTGATCCTTTTCGGAAGAAACCCATGTGACCAAGTCTGGTCAGACCATATTCTGAGGGTATCAGGTGGCGAAACTCTACGTTTGGATAGGCTGACATCATCGCCTCGACCGCAGCGCGCGTGCCCCAGTTGTCGTCATCAATCGAGCAGGCCAGAACGGGTGACCCGAATTCTCTGAACCTGTGAAGCGGCAGGCGCGCGTCATCCAGCAGGTACCCGGGAGAGCGACACCAGGCTGCCCAGCCCAGTGCGACGTGGTACGGCAAATCCTCGCCGCCAAAGTATCGCCAGGGAAAATACCCGAAAAGCCGGGTCAGCATCGGGATAAAAACCGTCACAAAAAACCAGACCTTTGGTTTTTCCCAGCCACCCTGCAATCGCCAGTAACCTGACTGCGACGACATAGTGACCATAGCCGCAATCTTGTCGGGGCTACGGATCATACCGGCCTGCTGCCCGCCGGCGGAATGGCCGACAATGTAAAGCGCATCCGGTGTGCAGGTGCTTTCGACAAAATTTACAGCGGCCTGCATATCCATAAGACCCCAGTCACTGACCTGTGCGCTGAAACCTCTCAGGTCCTTCGGGGCCGATGCGCCGACCCCCCGGTAGTCAAAGGTCAAAACCGAGAAACCCGCCTGCTGACTGTGTGCAGCAAACCGGCGATAAAAACTGTGTGGAACGCCGGTTGCACCATTCACGATCACAAATGGCGCTTGCGCACCGGCGGTATATAAGGTGCCGCCCATTTCAAATCCGTCCGATGCTGTGAATGTTACCTGAGACACGTTTTGCATACGCCCAGCCTGCATCTGTTTGCACATCTCCGGCAATTGAAACCCCGCGTAAACCGGCAGCTTTGCACGTCCTGGGACATTGATGTGCGCGCTCGCTCCCACCGGCTGATATTTTTCCACGGCGCCGCAAACGGGAATATTGTAGTGTGGGTAGTGTTTGAGAGCGCTGTTAACCATGCTCGCAGGCAAGATTGGCACGTGACGTCTGTGTCCTGTAGTTACCAGTTAGTTAAAATTGGCCAGAAGTCAGTCAGTTTTGTTTATCCAAAGGAAGTAATCATGTTCAAAGCCGTCTCTGCCACCGTTGCAGCCGTATTTCTGTCCACTGCGGCCACGGCCGCGACAATCGACACTTTCGAGCTTGATGTCACAAGCGCCGCGGGCACGGATTCAAATATAGTTCTGGAACTTGGCCAGACGTACCGTCTGACTGTTTCGGGCACCTTTATGCTGGGTTCCAACCCAACCCGCCATGTTGCTGATGCGGAATACTTCAATCTTGGCTCTGACCCGCTCCAGCCGCTCGACGGAACGAGTTCTCGGGAGATTGGCGTCGGAGTTGACGGCGCAGATATTGATTTCGGTGAGTTCCGCGCTGACCGGGTATACACAGCGCTGATTCAGGGTACGGGCAGCACGATCAATGTGTTCTACTCGGACAACCCACTTTTAGACAATGTCGGCTCGCTTCGCGTGGAAATCTCTGCTGTACCTCTGCCGGCCGGCGCGCTGCTGATGCTGTCCGGCATTGCAGGCCTGGGTGTGATGCGCCGCCGCAAACCGTAAACAAACCCGGACGAATTTCGGCGCCCGCGCAACACTGGTTGTACGGGCGCTTTTCTGTACCCGGCGACAAGGCCCGTTGAAAGGCCGCTTTAGCAGTTGTGCGGGCTGCTCAAAAACATCCGCCTGCAGATGTTTTAACCTTTTGCCGCCTGTGGCACAGCCTTGTCTCTGGCCCTGAACTGCGGTGTCAGACCGGTTGAGGCCGCGCAATACCATGCCGCGCTGACAGCCAGCACATTTGCGGCAACTGCTGCGGCAAGGATCCCGTTGTATCCGAACAGGACAGCACCGGCCCAGGCAACGGGCACGTAGACCAGAAAAATCCGGCCCAGGCTCAGGCCCATGGACCAGACTGCTTTGGATCTGGCGTTCATCGCTGCGTTTGTCGTGATTACGATTCCATAGCCGAACAGGCTCCAGCCGACAACGCGCAGGTATCCGGCGGCAAAGTCTCTTGCCTCCCCTTCAGCAAAGAGCCCCGCGACCGGTTCGGCAAAGAGGGCAAGTATCACTCCCAGCACCACGCCGTAGACCACACAGATCATCCACGACAGCCCGACGGCCCTGCGCGCCCTGCCCTGTTCGTCCGCCCCCCAGTTCTGGCCCACAACCGGTCCAATCCCGGCAGAGAGTGCCAGCAAAACAACAACAGCGACGGACTGCACCCGGGTCGCTGCGCCAAATCCGGCAACAGCCGCATCGCCCAGAGTGGCAACCGCCGCCGTGACCAGGGCCATACCCGCAGGATTGATCGCGTTGGAAAAAGCCGCTGGCAGCCCGACGCTAAAGATATCCCGGACCGAACCGGCAAGCCCGTCAAAGATGCTGCTGCACAGGGTCAGGACACCACTGCGCCAGGCCCACCAGATCGCAATGCCACAGGCGATGCCGCGCCCGATGGCCGTTGCCACTGCTGCACCTTCGGTGCCCAGGCCCGCGACAGGCCCCCAGCCAAAAATGAAAAGCGGTGTGAGGGCGATGTTCACAACCGCGGCAAGGATCATGATTATCGAGGAGGTCGACCCGTCGCCATGTGCCCGGAACGCCGCGTTCAGGATCATCATCAGCACCAGAAACGGAAACGACAGTGACCAGAAAGGTACGTAGGATTTCGCTTCCTTTAGCGGCGCGTCCGAAGCGCCCATCCAGCCAAAGAGCGTACCTGCCGAAGAGACAAACACCATTGCTACTACGATCGACAATGCAAAGCCGATGACTGTTGCGTGCAGGCTGAGCCGCTGCGGCGTGTCGCCCTCTTCTTCTTTGCCCAAAGACTGGGAAATGGCGGCATTTGCACCGGCTGAAAGGCCGATTGCCAGCGAGGTCAGCGCCGTTGTGACCGGATAGATGAACCCGACCGCCGCCAGTGGCGCATTGCCCAGCTGACCCAGAAAATAGGCATCTACCAGCCCGACGCTCAGAACTGCAAAAATGCCGAAAGTCATTGGGGCAGAGACGGCTGCGAGCGCGCGCCACACCGGTCCGGTGGTCAGATTGCGTGATGTCATGGGAGCTTTTTTGCCTTTCGCGGCGCTTGTCTGTGACGCTGTAACGCGTCGGGCAGGAGGTTTGTTCCGAACCTTTCAGAGGAACAGACTGCCCTGTCGCCGCGTTGTGGATTTATCGAAGTGCTTCATGAACGAGGAATACGATATGTCAGGCATAGAATGCGGCGACCGGGTTGAATGGAACTGGGGGTCCGGTACCGGCACAGGCCGGGTAGCAGAACGGGTTACGCAAAAAGGTAACCCGTACCCTCAAAGGCGCGGAGGTGACGCGCGATGCCAGTCCGGATTGCCCTGCCTTTCTCATCGAGCAGGATGACGGCGATGAGGTGCTCAAATCTGCGTCAGAGCTGGAGAAAAACGGCTGACCTGCCCGTACCCGGGGGAACCAACCGGGCTACTGCGCATTATCATTATGTTGCCTGAGGAGTGGCGCGCACAGGTCGTTCGAAGCTCGTGCTGTCACAGCGCAAAATGAAAGGCCGACCGCACGTATGCCCACACCGCTGACCCGGAAGTCAGGCAGTCAGATCCTGTTGAAACCGGCGCGCGTGCACTGCGTTGCACTCACGCTTGCGAAACATGGCGTGCTTTTCCCACTTGTCTTTTGGCCACCGATGTTATGGTCGGCAACGGAAGAGGCCTGGCTGTTCGCTCTCGTATTGCTGGTGCCCGGTGTCGCGGGCATGCTGCTCTGGTGGTCTGTGCGCCATCTGCCCCAGCCCGCTGACCTGCGCCAAGCGGAAGCGGTCGTTGTGCTGGCTTTCCTGTTCATCATAGTACCGCTGCTGTCAGTCCCGGCTTTCGCGGTGCTGGGCCTGCCCGGTATCGATGGCCTGTTTGAAGGGATGAGCGCTATCACTACGACCGGGCTTTCCGTGGCATCTGATACGTCGAAATGGCCCTTTGCCGCGCACGTTCTGCGCAGCTGGATGCAGTGGTGTGGCGGTCTGGCGATGGCAACCGCTGTACTTGCCATGCTGATCGGGCCGGGCGCGATGGCCCGCGAAATGGGCCGCGCAGGTCTGGATGAAGGGGACCGTATTGCCTCGACCCGCAGCCGCGCCCGTCAACTGCTGGGCGCCTACGCGGGTCTGACCCTGCTGTTCTGGCTGGCCATATCCGCCAGTACGGGCTCTGTTACGACGGGGTTGCTGTTGTCGCTGTCTGCAGTGTCCACGGGCGGGTTCGCGTTTCTTCCGGATTCGCTCGGCAGCTATTCAAAGCTGACCCAAATCCTTGTGATTGTCGCGTCGGTATCGGGCGCAATATCCTTGCTGGCCGTGGCGTTCCTCAGCAAGGGGGACTGGCGGGAAGCCTGGAAGCTCGGCTCATTTCAGCGCGTTGCAATGTGGTCGGCAGCGGCCCTCGCCGTTCTCATTTGCACCATGCTCGCATTGGATGAAACAGCGTATTACGCCCATGCCATGAACCTGCTCAGCGCCATCAGCACAGCAGGTTTTTCGGTCAGTGACATGCCTGCGCACCCCGTTCTGCTGCTCATCTTTGTCGTGGCAATGATCTTCGGCGGGGATGCAGGCTCTACCGCCGGAGGCATTAAACTGGCCCGACTGACCACCTTGCTGCGTGCCACACGACATGCCGCGCGTCAGCCCCGTCTTCCGGAAAACGCAGTAGCACCGTTGCGCGAATACGGGCAGCCAGTCAGCGACAGCAAACTCATCGGCCTGCTCGCTATATTTCTGCTCTACAGTACCTCGGTTCTGATCCTCTGGAGCGGATTTCTGGCCGGCGGGTATCCCCCGATGCCGGCGCTCTTTGATACGGTGTCTGCCTTTTCTACTGTGGGCCTGTCAGCCGGTGTCATATCGCCTGATCTTTCCACGAGCCTTAAAGCCGGCACAGTCCTGGCTATGCTGATGGGACGCCTGGAATTTATCGCCATACTGTTGCTGGTCCTGCCACGCACCTGGCACATCCCCTCTCAAAGGAGCTGAATATGCGGATTGTTATCGTCGGAGGATCAAAGTTCGGAGTAGCTACAGCCGATCAACTGATTGAAAAAGGGCATGAGGTCGTGCTGATTGACAAAGACCGCGAAAAGCTTGAACGGCTGTCCGAGCACATGGACTGTGGTATGATCCAGGGTGACGGGTCTTCTCCCAACACTCTGCGCGAGGCCTTCGGTTCTGAAGATGACGTGCTGATTGCCCTGACCAATGCTTCGGATGACAACATCCTGACGGCCATTGTTGCACGTTCTGTCGGGTTCTGCCGGGTGATCCCACAGATTGTCTCGGCAGAATTGCTTGACGTCTGTGTCGAACTGGATCTCAAGGATACGATCACGCCGCATGTGACTGTTGCGCGCAGCCTCTGCCGTGCGCTCGAGGACGACACTGAACTGGCACGCGACACGAACCTGACAGGGGACCTGCGCCTGCTGCGTCTGGATGTTCCCGCGCACACCGCCGGCAGCACTCTGGCCGATTTGGACCTGCCGCCAGACTGCCGCGCTGTCGCCGTTGTCCGTGACGAAAAAGAGAGCTTTGCGCAGGAGGATGAAACATTATCAGAAGGAGAGGAAATCCTGTTTGCTGTGCACTCTGACCAAGTGCAGGCCCTCAAAGACCTTTTTGCCAAGGCCTGACATGCTGATCTCAGCTGCTGCGCAGCGTAGCTGTTGAAGAAAAGAACATTGCCTGACTTACAGCAACACTGACCTGCGCTTCTGTATAGGGTTTGGTGATCATGAATGCAGGTTCATGCGGTTTGCCCGTAAGCAGTCTTTCCGGATAGGCGGTGATAAAGATCACAGGCCGTTCACCCTGTGTATTTAGGATGTCTGAGACAGCATCGATCCCGGATGAATTGTCGGCCAGATGGACATCCGCAAGGATCAGATCCGGCGCCTTCTGGCCCGCGAGCGCAACAGCCGCCAGATGGGTCCGGGCGATCCCTGTAACCTCATGACCCATTTCCGTCACCATGCCCTCGAGGTCCATGGCAATCAGTGCTTCATCTTCGATGATCATCACAGTACCTGCAACGGAGGCCTGCATCTCGTCATAGGCGGTTTGCAAAAGCGCCGATACGTTTTCTTTGTCGAGGCCGAGGATGCCAGCAATCTCATCACTGGTGAAGCCCTCGAGAACCGACATCAGCAGCGCTTCACGGCTGTTGGCCGTCAGACGGCTCAGGTGCACCTGAGCCGCTGCGTTCAGATCGGTGTCAGGCGTGTCCGCGGGCGTGCCCCGCGCGTGCCAGATACCGTGAAATACCCCGAACAGGGCCTGACGCACCGGGACGGACCGGTCAAAGCCCGCCGTGTCGCTGACTATGGTTTCCAGCGTGGCAGCTGCAAGATCATCTCCGGCTTTCTGAGTGCCCGTCAGCGCGCGCGCATACCGGCGCAAACCCGGCAGATGCCGGCTGATTTCATCGGCAAGATCGCGGACCTGGCTGGGATCAGACATCATTTTCTCCACACTGTGAAAATTGTTTCGGAACCGAACGCCCGGCCATCGCGTTTTGTTCCCAGCTGTTTTGTGTTTTGAGAGGAGGTCACCCGGTGGCCCAGAGTGAGTATTCTGACAGAGTATCAGAAGTGATAGAGGAAAACCTGAAAAGGGTTTACGGCGAAGGTTCTGAAAGCGCGCTGCCCGAGCGGTTGAACAACCTGCTTGACCGCCTGCGGGCGCAGGATCTTGGCCAGTCCGGAAAAAGGAAAAGCAGGTGATACTCTTTTATACGGGCGCTGGTGGCGTGACAGATCTGTTTTATCAGAACATATCGCAACTGCATGCCCCCGCGCCACCAGTCGGAGAAACTGCCGCGTGATGTGGCGCAGAATGCACCGCTCCGCCGGCGCAGGCCTGGCGTTGCGGGCCACGCTGCTGGTGACCCTCGCTCTTATGCCTCTGGGTATCATTGCTGTCTGGCAGGCGGACCGCATTTTTCAGGATGATCGCGAAAGGGCCGAAGTTGCACTTCTCGCCGTAACCGAAAGAGCCGCTGCGCGGGAACGTCTGATCATTGAGCGCGCCATTGGCGCTGCCGCAGCGACCGGCAACACCGCAGTCTCCTTGCTATCCGAACCGTCAAGGTGCTCATCCATTCTGGAGAACTTTCAGCGCCGCAGCCCGTTATACAGTTTTGTTGGCCTGGTCCTGCCCGATGGCAGCGTGCCTTGCCGGTCAGCAGTGACAACCGTAGCCGAACGAGCATCGGCGGATGAACTCGGACGCACCGGCCTGATGGAGCAGCAGAAGCTGGGTCTTTACGCCACCCGCGATGCAGCAAACCCCGCACAGTCACTGCTGGTGGTCGCAACGCCTGTGTTTTCGGGCGAGGTCTATACAGGGCATATGACGTTGCAGATCCCGCATGCTAACCTCAAGCCGTCCGCTGATGATCTGGCAGGCGAGGGTCCGCTGGGCCTGATCGTTTTCAACAACAAAGGCGAGGTTCTGACTTCTGAACAGCAGCTCGAGGACGCGCAGGCGATTCTGCCCGCTGATACTGATCTTGCTGTTCTGGCACGCACGGAACCCTACACATTCCAGGCACGCTCGGGTCTTGGCGTCACGCGGACCTATGCCGTTCTGCCGATGGTGCCCGGTGCCGCTTATGCAATTGGCACATGGAGCTCCGACACGGGTCTGCTGCAGGCAGAAACACCCTACTGGCGGACGATCGTGCTCGCTGGTCTGATGTGGCTTGCCAGTCTGCTCGTGGTGTTTCTTATTATGCAGGTACTGGTCATTGACGGTGTGCAGTCGCTTAGAAATCAGTTCCGCGACTTCCTTAAAACCAGAAAGGTTCCCACAGGGCCGGTACGCGGGCGCGGCGAACTTTTTGATCTGGAGACCGACTTCCGCGATATGGCAGGCACCATTCTGAGGGAAGAAGCCGAGCTGGAAGGCGCTGTGCGCGAAAAAAACGTGCTGCTCAAGGAGGTGCATCACCGCGTTAAAAACAATCTCCAGCTTATCAACTCGATCATAAACATGATCCTGCGCGGCGGTCATTCTGATCAGACAAAGACTGTTGTGCGCCGCCTGCAGGACCGCGTTATGGCAATGGCCTCGGTGCATCAGTCCATCTATGAGGCCCAGTCAATGGAAAACATCGATGCGGCAGAGACCGTGCGCGAAATTGTTCGGCAGGCAGTCAACATTGGTTTGCCACGCGGATCGAACGTCGTTGTGGACACTGATCTTGCCCCTGTGGTGCTGCACCCGGATCAGGCCATGCCTCTGTCCCTGCTGGTCTCTGAGGCCGTCACAAATGCTCTCAAATATGTCGGCGGCGACGCGCCTTGCATCCAGGTTATCCTGTCGGGGACAGACAGGGACACCGAGACCGGAAAACGCAGGGCGACCCTCAGCGTAATCAACACGGTGGCAGACGAAACGGACGATTCCGATGGTACCGGGCTCGGGTCGAACCTGGTCAGGGCCTTTGCTTCTCAGCTCGACGGCAAGCTGGAGAGCTCTCAGACCGACGGTGTATACACGCTCACTATCACTTTTGAGATTCCAGATACCGAACTGGTCGATGAAAAATCGGTCACAATCGCAGTCTGACTGATGGGTAAGAGCATCGGCGGTGCATATGTCTGATCCTGCGGAACAAAAAAGAGAGTCGTGCGTTTCACCCCTGTAAGACAAGAAAAGGAAACCGAAATGTTCAGAATTATCGCTATGACTCTCGCGCTGACGGCTCTTGCTGCCTGTGAAACCACAAAGGGCGTTGGCAGAGACGTACAGAACGCCGGTGAAGCGCTCGACGAGGCTGTATAACCATGCTGCCGAGTGCAGGAAAAAAGGAGCGGTCCTCGCGGGCCGCTCTTTTTTTGTGCACAATTTTGAAACAGCGCCGCCGGTTATTGCGACACCACGCCCGGGCGCGCCGTCTGTGCCAGCTGCAATGGACGCGGATCAGGCGGTATGACATCCGCGTAGTCCGCAATGACATCATCACCTGCCATATCCAGGCTCCAGTTTTCGCCATGCGCCAGAGTGCAGCTCAAACCATCCTTACGATATGAAATCAGCGTCCAGCTGCCTCCTGTTCCGGCCGCCCAGATCTTTCCACCCGAATGGTGCTCAGCAACCAGCTGCTCGCCGTGCCATTCCACGAGGGCAGCTTCCATCTCGGCAGTGGGCATACATACGGGCGCCTCGGCCCGGGCGCTGGACGCCGTTGCATAACAAAATGCGACTGACAGGGCGGTTGTTCTGACCATATGTTCCATGTCAAAAAAACCCATCAGCCGCGTCGATGTTCCACAATTAATTTCTTTTTTGCGTATTGAATTCACCCGGCATCGGGCGAGTGCAATCACCATCAGATGACAAAAGGGCGACACCCCAAACAGGGGTGCCGCCATTGTCAATAAGCCACCAGATTCCCCGGGTCAGTATCGGTTGCGCGACAGCGCCATACCAACCACAACACCCACAGCCAGTGCGCCCGCGACTGCCATAAGCGGCTGCTTTTCGACGCCCTCGCGGGCCCGGCGGCCAACCTCGTTCAGACCAGCCTGCAGATCTTCGACGCTGTCAGCAGCTGTCGCGACGGCGCGTTCTGCCTGTACGGTTGCTTCCCCCTGCAGCTTCGTGGCGCGGTCAGTTATCTTTTCGCCGGCGTCGGCTACTGCACTTTTAATTTTATCTGCTGCGCTGTCCTCTTCGGGTACGCTGGCATTGGTCAGGGTTTCGGGTCTCGCGGAATGAATGGTCGTAGTCATGTCAGTCTCCTCGTTTCAGGGGTAGAAAAGGATCGGTGGCGGCCAGTGTCAGGTGGCAGCGCGCAGCCTGTCGTAGCCAGCACGCACGCCTTCACGCACCGCGGCCTCGCCGGTAGCTGTCGCCTGGGCCAGCTCGTCACGCAGGGCGAACTCTGCCTGCTGCAACAGGTTATCGCGGCGTGCGCCCAGCAGATCGTCCTCCATGCGGGTGCGCGGTAAAAGTGCTGCAACAACAGCACCCACGCCCAGAGCCAACGCCCCGGTCGCCAGCGGCTGGCGCTGGTGGAACGAGCGGGCGCGTCTGCCTGCGGCCGCGGCTTTGCGGTCCAGCTTTTCCTGAACTTCGATCGCTGCTTCGCGCGCCTTGATTACACGACGGCGCGCAGGTGCAGGCAGATTGGCCAGGCCATCATTCAGTGCTGCCCGCAGACGCGGCGCACGCGGTTCCTCATTCTGATCAGCGGCTGCGGCTGCGACACGGCGGTCAAACTCTCCGGTCAGCGGGTCATCGCCCGACTGCCTTTCGGCGACGGGCACACTGCGTGTATCAAATTGTGGACGGTTCACGGGGCGCTTGGGCCCGGCAAGCAGAGCCGCAATGCCGATGCCCACAAGTGCCACGCCGGCAGGATTTGCGCGCACCATGTCCATGGCGGCAGGGACTGCTGCACCGCCGCGCTGCTGCATCTCCCGCGCGAGGGTGTCAGACACCTGTTGCGGCGAAAGAGCAGTCATCAGCTGGCCGAGTGAGCGTTCCAGCAGGCCGCGGCTAGCTTCGATGTCACGTTCGATGTCGCGGATGCTGTCAGACATTAGCAGTCTCCTTTAGTGTTTCGATATCCCGGCGGATGTTCTCGACAGAGCGCTCGGGCTTAAGGCTGGTTGACGTCAGACGCCGGCGGCCAATGATAAAAAATACGGCGGCGATTGCGATGGCCAGTCCGCCAACGAGCAGCGATGCCGCCCAGATTGGCACACCAAACGCTGCAATGCCGGTGACGGCTGCGGCAGTCAGAACGTCCAAGGCAGAGAGTACAAGGAAGCCTGCCAATATCATCATGGCGATACCGGTGACCGCGCGAGTCATTTTGCCTGCTATTTCGCGCTTCATCAGTGCCATTTCGTTGCGAATAAGCAATGACGCCTGTTGAATTGCGGCGCTGATCAGTCCGGGCGCATCAGTAGGGTCCGGTTGAGCCCGGTAATACGTTTCCTCTTCTCTCATGCCGAAGCCCTCCGGTCTGGGGCTGCATCGGCTGTGCCCGCCTCGGCCGACGAAGTCACGTGACCAGTCCACGGATCTGCGTCAGTTTCTTGACGCGCGGAAGCGGGTTGCTGGTCGGTAGCTTTCAGGAAGCGTGCAGCAGCAAATCCCAGCAATGTCGTGCCGCCGATAAACAGCAGCGGATTTTCGCGGGCAAAGCGGGAAACCTGTCCGGCGGCTTGTTTCAGATCAGTGTCGCGTATGGCGCCCGCAACCTGTTGCAGACTGGCGGCCATGTGATCAGCGGCCTGTGCCTGCATGCTGCCCGTCTCGAACTCGCTGCCTGCAGCGGCTGCGGCTGCGGCGGCATTTTCGACCCGGTCTCCGGCTTGAGACGTCACACGACCGGCGGCTCTTTCAGCCTCTTCGTGCACCGTTCTGGTTACTTCGTCAGCGGCGTTATCGATACGCGCGCGCATGCCGGGTGTGCCGGCGTCTTTTGGAAAGTCGCTCATTACGTCCTCCATGTTACAGGTTCATCACTCCAACGCGCAGAGGTCCGGAAAGTTCCCGATTTTGTTGTCAAACCATTTCGGTCGGCCAACCGGGAATGGGCAAACCCATTTTGCGCGCAGGCTCAGTTTCATACGGTAAAACAAAGCCTTGACGAGACCGTGGAGACGTGGCTGCATTGATCTCGGCCAACTGTCGCCACTGCTCGACCGTCTGAACCGAAGCGCAGGTCATATCCGCGTTTGCATTTGCCGGAAGCCAGGCCCCCATCACCCTTTGACGCAGCTGCCGCACCTGTGCCGGATCCGAGATTTCGATACCCATCTCAGTGTCCCAGCGCATACTCCGACCATTCAGATTGGCAGAACTGACCAGTCCTGCCTGATCATCAAAAACCGATACTTTCGAGTGCACAAAAATGATTGGCGCACCATGGAGCAGCTGGCGTCCCTGTTCATCGTAACCCGCATCGGTCGGCTGTGCGGGCGATCCGACAAATAAGCGCTCTCCATAGGAATCGCGCAGCATATCCACCGCTTTGGCCTGCAGAAATTCGCCGAACTGCAGATCGATGCTGTCGTCTTTCTCGAAAGCTACTTCCAGCGGTGCCCCCGGCAAAATGATCACCAGACCCAGTTCAGGGGCCTGCGCTGCCCGCTCTGCCAGTGCCTCCGCGATCACCGGGTCACGCATGAACTGGCTTTCCAGATAGATAAGATGCTCGGACCGGCCGATCAGTGCAAGGTGGCGGTCCATGATGCCTGTATCGGTAACGTCCGGAGACAGCGACGCGGCGTCGCGCGTGCGCTTCACCGACAGGGTGCGCAAAAGGCCGGGCGGCGAAACAACAGGCCGGTTTCCGGCGCATTCGTCCAGAAAATGATCAAGATGTTCCCGCGCGCTGCGGGCCCGCGCGGGATCTGTCAGAATGACCTGCACATCATGCCAGGTCTGCTCCGATTTTCCGCGATGGTCTGGTGTATCGAGACGGCGCTGGTCCAGGTCAAGACCGCCGATGTACAGCACACGGTCGTCTATAACAGCCATCTTCTGGTGATGGCTTACCGGCATCATCGGCACCATGACATCCCGACGCGGTCGAAGCTGTCCGTCCTGGAAAACTGCGAGTTCCCGAAAGAGCGGCATACACCGCCAGGCCTCGTTGTGGATTTCTTCTGCCATTGCGTTCAGACGCTGGCACGTTCCTGCAATCTGTCCCTGCACGGCCGGACGCAGCATCAGTCTTGGCCCCCACCCCACGCGTGCAGGATGATCGGCTACCACAGCTCGCAGAAGACCGCCGTTGTCCGACATCTCAGAGATACCTGCGAAGATACTAAAGGATTTCCAGCTGCCCTGATGCATACCTGCCCGCATGACCGGGTCAAAATCCGTGAGGGTAATCGAAACCTGAACGCCCTGATCAAGTTTGTGCACCAGCAGATCGACCCACGTGTTACCAATCCTGCGTGCGCGCTCCGACTGCAGCGGCGTGCGAGGGTCAAAGACGCGAAAACCCGCATCAATGCGGGTCTGCGCGTCCAAAACAGCCTCCTCTAAAGCCGAATAGGCTTCCGCGGCGGTGATCAGTATCTTCAGATCATTCAGCGGCGCCATGTACGCCCTCCAGTCGGATCAGGTCCGCCGAGCGACTGTCCGGGGTAGCTTGCTGCGCAGCCTGCTCCGCTCCGGTTTCCAGCGCCTTGCTGATCTGACGCAACCAAACCAGCAGAGGAATGGCGATCAGTCCGCCCAGTGGCCCCCAGACCCATACCCAGAACACGAGTGACAGAAAAATCAGCAGCGGATTTACTTTCATATGGCGGCCCACCAGGCTCGGGGTGACGAACTGGCCTTCTGTCATATTCATCATCATGTAAAACAGCGGCGGCGCAAAACTCATAGGGCCGTCAAAGACGATCAACCCGCCAGCCAGCAGCATCAGCGCAAAGGCGATAGGCCCCAGATAGAGAACGAAGTTGACCAGAAAAGCACCCAGTCCCCAATAGACAGGGTTGGGCATCCCCAGCGCTGACAGCATCAGCGCTACCAGGGCGCCGAAGCATGCATTAATAGCGGTGATGCTCAGGAAGTACCGCGAGACCTCACGCTCAGCGCGGTACAGCGCGATCCCGGTAAGCGCGCCGGTGCCGCGTTCGACAAACCGGTAAAGGTCCCGGCGTGTCAGCAGGAAAAAATACAATACGCCGACAAAGATCATGATCTGTGCGGCCACAGAAGGGATGTAAGCAAGGACGTCGCGCGTACCCGGCACGGAAACGCCAGCGCTTTCCTGGTTCTCGCTTCCTCCGCCAGGATCGAGGGTCTGTGCGACCTGCTCCTGGACAGTGTCAACGCTTTGCATCGTGCTCTTGAGACCGCTGAAAGCTTCCTGCACCTCGTACCACAGAACCGGTACGCGCAGGATGAACTCCGCCACAACCGGATAAAACAGCAGCACACCGGTCGCGATAACAGACAGTACGATCACCAGAACGGCCAACGCCCCAACCACAGGCGGCGCACCGGCCCTGCCGAACGCATCGGCCATCGGCGCAAATACAATGCCTGCAGTGAAGGCGATGATCAGGGGCAGAAAGACCGGTGTGCCGGATTGCAACAACCAGACGGTCGCCGCTGCGGCGATCAGGTACAGGGCAAACTTCAGCCCGGGTGGTGTCGCGGTCATCCGTATTCTGGCAGGCTCGGTCAAGGGTGCTCTCCCCGGTCAAATAAACACCGGCGCCGAATGCGCCGGTGTTGATGTCATTGTGAGGGGTGCGTCACGCAGTGGCGTGGGCCGAACCGCGCGGGCCAGCGAAGAACCAGATAATGAACCCGATGACTGGCAGCACCAGAATGAGGAGTGTCCAAACCAGTTTTGCACCAAGCGAGACGCCGCTCGTCCATGTCTTCACCAGTGCATAAATGTTCAGGACGAGTACAATAAGTCCAACAATACCATATTCCATTTTCTTTCTCCTTGTTTGGTTGAAAGTCGGGATGTCAACGTTCCCTGATCCATAGAAGTTCCGAAATTAAAAAATTAAATAATTCGGAACCCGTTCGGTTCTGTTCCCGTTGTCCCGCCAGCAACAAGCAAAGGAGATCACTATGAGACCCGGACTTATTATTGCATCTGTCGCTGCCGTTCTCGCCATCGCATTTGGCGTCTTTATGGTGGACATTGATCAGACCGAAGAGGCCTCCATGCCGGATGTAGACATCTCAGTGGAAGGCGGTAACCTGCCCGAGTTCGAGGCAGAAACCGGTGACATCGAAGTGGGTACAACAACGATTGAGACGACCGTTCCGACGATCGACATTGTAAGCCCCGAAGAGGACAACCGCACCGCTTCCAATGACTGAAGCGGAGGTGTGACGCGCCCCTTTGCGGACGCAAACCAGTTGCAGAACCCGTCGCAGCATTGCGGCGGGTTCTGTGCCGAAAGAGGCTGCGGTGAACCGTCGCAACAGCCCCCGGGAGTGTATGAGAGACGGAACCAGCGCAAGTGCTGTGCATTGATAACCAGAGTTCAAAGGAGTTGTTATGACGACCAGTTGCGAAAAATGCCCGCTGCGGAAAATCGATTTCTTCGATGATATGACCAAGGATGAGGTTGAAAAGACACAGCGGTTCAAGGCAGGTGAACTTACTGTTGACGCTGGCACACCGATCCTGATGGAAGGATCCAACGCACCTCAGGTCTACACTGCTCTGCGTGGCATGGGTCTTCGCTACAAGCTGCTGCCCGATGGCAACCGCCAGGTGATTAACTTCATTTTCCCGGGCGACTTTATCGGCCTTCAGGCAGGCATGATGGGTGAAATGGGTCACTCGGTCGAAGCCACGACGAACATGACCCTGTGTGTTTTCGACCGGTCGGATTTTTTCGAGTTTTTCAAATCGTCTTCCGACCGCGCGTTTGACATCACATGGATCGCGGCAACCGAAGAGCATTTCCTCGGTGACAGCCTGACCAACATCGGCCAGCGCGATGCTATTTCCTCGGTTGCATGGGCACTGGTCATGCTGTTCCGGCGCGCCGATGCACTGAATATGGTGCACAATGACGAAATGCCCCTGCCCTTCAAGCAACAGGATCTGGCAGATGCGCTGGGTCTTTCACTCGTGCACACTAACAAAACGCTCGCACGGTTGCGCAGCCGCCAGCTCGCAGCCTGGGCAGACGGTAAGCTGACCGTGCATGATCTTGGCGAGCTGGCACAGGTCGCAGGGATAGAACTGGAAGAGATGAAAAAGCGCCCGCTTATCTGAGCCGCGCGCTGAGGGAGACACTGATGTCATTCGCAGCCATCAACGACATTCTGACAGGCCAGCTGACCGGATACTGGCAGGGGCTGATCGAGGCTTTACCGAAAGTGGCGGCCGCGGGCCTGTTGCTGCTGGTGACCTGGGGCGTTGTATCCCTGTCGCGGGCTGTGATCCGCCGGCTTGGCCGGCGTTTCCGGTTGCGGCGCAACCTCACCGACGTGCTCTCGCTGCTGGCAGGCACGGGCCTTTGGCTGATGGGTATTCTGATCGCGCTTGCAGTCGTCTTCCCGACAATCACCCCGGCAAGGGCGCTGACCACGCTGGGCCTTGGATCCGTAGCCATCGGCTTTGCTTTCAAGGATACTTTCGAGAATTTTCTGGCCGGTATTCTGATCCTGTTGCGCGAGCCATTTGCCATCGGCGATCATGTCGAATGTGACGGTATAGAAGGCCAGATCGAAGAGATCACTATCCGTGACAGTCATGTTCGCCAGACAGACGGACAGCTGGTGGTGGTACCCAACCATCTGCTCTTTCAGCAGCCCGTTACTGTGCGAACGGACCGCGATCTGCGGCGTACCACAATTATCTGTGGCGTGGCTTACGGCGAAGACGTCGACAAAGCGCGCGCCGTCATCGAAAAGGCGGTGCAACAGGTGGATACGGTGCGTGATGACGTCAAAGATGTGCAGGTGTTTGCCCGTGAATTCGGCGCATCATCCATTGATTTCGAAGTCACATGGTGGACCGGTTCGCAACCGCTCGACATCCGGGCCTCGCGCGATCAGGTGATCGGTGCAGTCAAACGCGCACTCGACGATGCAGGCATCGAAATTCCTTTCCCCTACCGCACTCTCACTTTCAGCGAACCGCTGACCATACGCCATGAATAGCCCAAACCCGTGGAACTGGGATCCGTCACAGATCAAGTGATGGAAAATTTATTGGAAATTGCAGAGGCTCTGTTGCGTTAACTCTTCTGAAGCGCGACGTCACAATGATAAAGACAGGGGGAGCCACATGCCGCGCTAAGACCGGTTCAAACACCATCGATTTCCCAAAGACGTGATCTGTCTGGCAGTCCGCTGGCACTGCCGATACCCGTTATCTTAATGAGTTATGAGGGATCATTTGACCGAACGCGGGATCACGGGTGATGCGGCGGCAATCTACCGGTTGGTGCATAAGATTGGACCTGAGATTCGCAAGCGCGTCTACAGTCAGCATCGCTCAAGGCGCGGGCCGCTATGGCATGTGGATCAAACCTAAATAAGAGTGAACAGCCGATGGTGCTGTTTGCGGCGGGCGGTCGATCAAAACGACCAGCTGATTGATTTTCGGCTCACGGCTCGGAGAAATGCCAGCGGGAAAAGACCTGCGTGCGCCTGGCAAGCCCATGCAGAACGCCTTTTTCGCGTCATTCAATGGCAGGCTCAGGGACGAATGCTTGAATGAACACATCTTCGACAACCTCGCCCAGGCGCGGAAGATCATCGAAACCTGGAGGATGGATTGTGACACAGAACGACCGCGTACTTAGCTTGGCGGACTGGCTCCATCCGTCTACGCCAATCTCTACCGCACTACCCGACCTGCCTCGCTTGAGCTCCGCAAAGGTTCCGCTCAGCAGGCCTTGACCGCAACCATATCAATAGAAAGAACCATGAACGGATTCTACACCTGAACGGCCCGGATCTAGGGGCTGGGTCAATGAAGTTTTCAAGGGTGGCGATTGCGTAGTTATTCCAAGTAACATTTTCTGGATTATGCTTCGGAAACGACTTGGGCGACCGATGGTTTTCGAGGAAATTTATTGCATCACCAACTGAATACTCCTGGTCGCACGATCAATGTAATCAACGTAGAACCGCCAGAACTTGGTATGGCTCAAATTGGTAGGTAAAGGCTCATATCAGACCTCGGAGGCAGCGCGGCAATCATGATCACGTGGCGCCAAGGATCTTCAAGCATGGCCCGAAGCCGACTTCCAAACCAAGGCCCTGATGCTGTGGTGCGGCCTTCAGAGGCAGCACTCGTTGCGCTTGCAAACAAAGGGAAGCCGAAGAACAGATCGCGGAGTTAGCCGGCTTCATTCAAGTGCAGGTCTTTCTCAAACCTCCACACTTCAAGGTGAAACGGCCCTGAAGAGGTGTCTAACTCCACAATTGTCCTGCCCGTATTGATCCAACCAGACTTTTCATAGAACCGACCAGCCCTTTCATTTCCGACGGCACATGCGAGCCAGGCCGTCGCGTAACCATTTGCCCGAACGCGGTTCTCTGCTTCATTGATCAGGGCCTGGGCGACGCCAGTGCCACGCGCGTCAGGCGAGACGTACATCTGGTACAGCTCGTCTTGTTTAACCATGCAGAAACCCAGCACCGTCGTTCCATCAATTGCTACGGCTGTGCCACCAACATTCTCCAACGCCCGCTCTGTAAAGCTCTGCCTGTTACGCAGCTTCGCTAACTGAGGCGGCACAATATTCGCATGAGCTTCTTGCCAACCAGTCTCCCAGATCGCGGATATCTGTTTGACGAAGCCGTTCGTCGCAGGAACGATCCGGTAATCCATTGCGGTAAGCTATTTTCTCCACGTCATTTACACAACTGAAAAAAGGTTCTGAGTTGACCCAGGAGACTGACCGGCAGCAGACATCAGCCACGTCTGGACTATGCTTGAGAACGGCCCATTCCGGACCTTGGAGCGGCCTTCAGGTTGCTGCGGCCGCAGCCCGCTTAGCGGTCATTCGCCGCGAATTCATGAATCACGCGTCGTCAGCGCCCATGGCTTTCTGACGCGGTCAGTTTGATCAGGTAGCCGCGCGCCAGCTTCTGTTTGACTAAATCAGAAAGGGCAGTCTCAGCCTCGGTTTGTGTCCGGTACCAATCGTGGCAATGCCGCCCCCAAGTACCAAAGCGGCCCCACTGTCGGTGGACGCCGTGTTGGCCAAACAGGTCTTTGGTCAGCCCCACGGAATAGAACCGGTTCATATTGAGGGAGGGATCTATGCGGCACATATCAATTTGCATCGATCTCCTCCTCGCTCATCGGAATATAGTCGATAGAGACCCGTTCTAGACGAGGCTCTTTTTGCTCAAGACCCCATCGGCGTTTCGTGTAGAACTCAAGTGCTTTCCGGGTTCTGGCCTCAAGCACGTCTGAGGTGAACCCAAATTCAATGCGGACAACGCGTTGCTGCGCCTCAGTCAATCTTGAATGCGGTTTGAGTTTCAGGATGGCCCAGGTGAACCAATCGTCATCTCGGGGTACCGCACCAGCTGGCTTGGTTTTTGCGAACGACTGATCAGGGTCAATGCGAGCAGGATGGAAGTCACGGAAACCCTTACGTTCAAAACACCAGGCTCGTACGTGAAGCCTAACGCCATCAGAAGCGAACCGAACAGGAGCAATCCAGCGAGTCATCGGTTCTGGATCTCGCATCGATTGATAAACGATCCTTGTTGCCTCTTTCGCCCTAAAGGCACGGTAGAGCGGCCGTAAGACGCGCAGGTCCTGAATTCGTTGCAAATCTGGCAATCTATCGAATGCGGGAGATGGTGTGCCGACTAAGAGTTGCTCCAGCTCCATCGAAGACGACTTACCAGTGAGCCGTTCAAAGCTGTGATCGGCAAGGTATTGGCGCGACGACGCATCATAGTGCAGCGCGTCTGTTGGCGCTTCGGCGAGGTAAGTCCGAAAATCGAGAGCGGCCTGCGCATTCGAAATACCAAAACGCTTGATCAAGGAAGCACGCGTCGCTGCACCGTCCCAGAAAAACAGTCTGTCGAGGTATTCTAGGCGCGCACGCTGGGCATGTTTGAGGTCGTCGAAGGGCATGGGGGAAGGATATCTTGACTCTCTACCGTTGTCCATATAGTTTTTACATGTATAATAATTGATGGTGCGTCATGAGAATACTTCATACTGCAGATCTGCACCTAGGGCGTCAGTTCATGGGGTTGAGCCTCGAGGAGGATCATGAAGCCATCCTAGGCCAGATTCTCGAGACGCTTTTGGCAGAACGGGCCGAAGTTCTTGTGATTGCAGGGGACGTTTTTGATCGTGCTTCGCCGCCCAATTCGTCAATCCGGCAGTTCAACCACTTCCTCAAGCGCGTGGCAGAGGAGACCGAAGCCGCCGTAGTGATGATTGCGGGAAACCACGATTCCGGTGACCGGATCGAGGCAATGTCTGTCTTCTCCACCGCGTCGAGGGTGCTGGTGCGCGGAATCGCCGACGCGGTCGAGACTCCGCTTTTGCTGAGTGACGAACATGGCGAGATCGCCTTTTCTGCGCTGCCCTTTTCCTATGAATACGCAGCGCGGGAAGTGTTCGGGGATGAGGGTATCAGCACACCAGCAGATGTCGTCGCGGCCCAGATCTCCGCAGCGAGGGGTCAGGTGCCCGAAGGAGCGCGTTGGGTCGTAGTGGCTCATGCCTTCGTTGCAGGCGGCGCGGTCGGTGAGACCGAGCGCGCCCTGACACGGGTCGGCGGGATCGAAACTGTGCCCTCTGATGTCTTCGACGGGGCGGACTATGTAGCACTGGGGCATTTGCACAAGCCGCAGGAAGTAGGCGCAAGCCATATTCGGTATTCCGGCGCACCGCTCGCGTTTGGTTTTGACGAGGCGGGAAGTGAAAAATCCATGACTATCGTCGATCTCAAAGTTGACGGGGTCGAGATCCGTACCGTAGCGTTCCGTCCGATCCGGCAAGTGCGCTCGCTGACCGGAGCATTCTCGGATCTTCTGGCAGGAACGCCGTCTGAAGACTTCATCCAGGCCAATCTGACGGATGAAAACCCTCTGATTGATCCGATGAAACGGTTGCGCGCGACCTACCCCAATGCCTGCCATCTGGCCTACGACCGTCAGGCACGCGCTCCGGAGACAAAGGCGCTCGGCAACGGACGGGCCGCAGTCACGCCGATCGAGATGGTCGGCAACTTCATGAAGGTTGTGCGCGGCCGAGAACCAAATGCCTCCGAAGTCGCGATCGTAGCAGACAAGCTCCACGTGGTAGCCTCCGGGGAGGAGCAGACATGAGACCAATTCGCCTATCGCTTCAGGCCTTCGGGCCGTTCGCGACAACCGAGGTGGTCGATTTCCGCTCTGCGTTGGAAACAGGGTTGTTCGGAATTTACGGTCAGACGGGGGCGGGAAAGTCGACACTGTTTTCGGCGATGTCCTTCGCGCTTTTTGGCGCACCAACCAAGACCGATCAGGAGCCACGGTCGCTGCGTTCGGATCACTCTGCGCCTGATTTACCTACTGAAGTCGAATTTGTTTTTGAGCTCGGCACTAAAACCTACCTGATCCGTCGTCGTCCGGCGCAAGAGCGTCCGAAGGCGCGCGGCGAAGGGACAACAGATGACGCAGCGGAAGCCTCCCTATTCGACGTAACCGGGATCCCGGTGGATACGCTTGGCCCGAGCCAATTCGGTCGCGTAATTGAAGAAAAGAAGGTCTCGGTAGTTGGGAGAGAGGTCGAGGCTCTGCTTGGCTACGGAGCGGATCAGTTTCGGCAGATCGTACTCCTACCTCAAGGCAAGTTCGAAACGTTCCTTACCGCAAAAACCGATGCGCGGGTCGACATATTACGAGATCTCTTCGACGTGAAGATCTATCGCAATCTCGCCGCTCGGCTGAAGGAAGAAGCCTCGGAGGCAGAGCGAGCGTTACGCGACCAACGTGCACTCTATGTAGCGCGGCTTGAGGAACGCGGCTTCGAGAGCGGTGAGGCACTGGAGCTAGGAATTTCTGCAGCGGAAGCCAAGGTCGAGGAAAAACAGCGAGATCAGCAGATCACAGAGGCAGTGAACGAAGCCGCGCGCAAGACGCTGGCCGAAGGCGAACAGATCGAGAAGGCTTTTGCTGCCGTCGACACTGCGCAGCAGGCGCTTGACGGCCTTGAAGCGAATAATGATGAGGTTGATGCTCTGGCTAGGCGGGTAGAGGCTGTCAGCAATGCCTTGAAAGCCCGTGATCTTGAGACGGCTTGGCACAATTCGGAGCAAGACGCACGACTTGCGGTGGATGCCGTTTCCAACGCTGAAGCGGAGCTCAATACCGCCAATGAGGCGAAGGAAGATGCCGCGCAAAAAATGGTCGAGGCGCAGTCTGATGGGGAGCGACGGAAGCAGGTTCAGGCCGACCTGACGAAGTTGGAGGCCATTGAGAAACAGGTCGAGCAGGCTTCAGAGTTACAGAATACATTTGATAAGGCTGTGACGAACGAAACCTCAGCAAAGAAGGCGCTGACCGAGGCCATAGAGGCCCGCGAAAGGCTCAAGTCTCAGCGTGATGCGACCGATATGGTGCTTGAACAGGCGCGAAAGACCGGAGCGTTGCGAGGCAAGCTGAACGGTGAGATCGCCGAGGTGAACCGGGACCGGGTGAAGGCAGCGGCGTATGCAAAGGCGCAGGGAGCTGTCGCCGATGCCGCACGAAAGGTCGAAGCGGCAACGAGCGAACTGACCACTAGAGCCCATGCGGCACAGGTCGCCGAGGAGACCTTGAGCGATGCCGAGGTACGGCTTTCGCGCACGCAGGCGATCATTCTGGCCGAAAAGTTGGCTGAAGGAGCGCCCTGCCCTGTCTGCGGTTCCCACGATCATCCTGCGCCGGCTCATGGCACGCCCGAGCAATCTGGTTTGACCGAAGCGTTTCGCAAAGCACAGTCTGAAGCGAGAACTACAGCCGAAGCCCGGGTGCGGGCGGAAACCGAACTTGGCAATTGCCGAACGTGGCTGGATGAAAAGAAGGAGACGCTGGACGAACAGGAACGACCCGAGCGCACGATGGCGGAACTCGAAGCTGAAATCATACGGCTTGAAGGCGATGTCGCCGCGCTTGGAGAAGCAGTCGATCTAGACGCGATGGCGGAGCAGTTGGCCGAACTGAAGCGGAAAGTGACCGAGGCAGAAACTGCTGAGGCTACAGCGCGCACCGCTGCGGGCAAGGCCGGGACCGCTCTTGCCGGCGCGCGCGCCAAGTTGGATGCAGTGATCGAGGCCCTGCCGGAAGGTCTGCGCTCGCCCGGGGCGGTTGTCGCTCGACGGGAGGCATTGCAGAGAGAGCAAAAGCAACTGTCCGAGGCGCTGGAAATGGCGACGCAGCAGGACCGAGCCGCCAGTGAAGCGCTAACCCGTGCGCAAGAGCAACTTGACGCAGCGAGGCGGGCGCACGGCGCGCAGAAGCAGCGCGCAAAAAAGGCGCAAGGTGATTTTGCCGCTCGGCTTGCCGAGGTCGGGCTGGACAAAGCAGGATATGATGCTTGCAAGGCACATTTCCTGACTCTCGACGCCGACCGCAAGAAGGTAACCGATCACCGCGATGGCTTGATCGCTGCTCGCACGACATTGCAGAACGCCACAGCCGCTTGCGCAGATCGTGAACGCCCGGACCTTTCCCCGCTTCAGCTGGCGTTGGCAGAAGCCACTCAGAACTTGAACGCGGCCAACGCTGCACTCGCCACGGCGAGAGCGGATGTATCGTCACTGACCGAATTCAAGAAATCGCTTGCCGCGGCCATGGCCGAAACCGAGCGGCTTGAAACCGAGACCGGTCCGCTCCGGGGGCTGGCTGATCTGGCCAACGGCAAGAACGATTTCAACATGACACTCGAGACCTTCGCGATCGGTGCAATGTTCGACCAGGTTCTCGAGGCGGCAAATATGAGGCTCGGCCCTATGACGCGTGGTCGCTACCGGCTGACGCGTGGGCTCGAGGCATCTGGCGGTCGAGGCAAGCGTGGGCTCGAAATCGAAGTCTTCGACATCAACACCGGCAAGGCGCGCGCGACAGCCACGCTGTCAGGTGGCGAGACCTTTATCGCGGCACTGGCCCTTGCGCTTGGGCTCGCTGATGTGGTCGAGAGCCTCTCGGGCAAGATCCGGATGGACACAATCTTTATCGACGAAGGCTTCGGAAGCCTCGATACCGAGAATGGGGCGGGTACGCTGGATCAAGTGATCCAAGTTCTTGCTGCGCTGACAGAGGGCAGCCGGGCCGTCGGCCTGATCTCGCACGTCGGGCTGGTGCAGGAGGCTATTCCACAAGGCTTTTACGTGCGCTCGACCCCAAGCGGCAGCCGGGTTGAGGAAAGAAGGGGGCTAGGATGACCGAACGGTGGTACTTTCGAAAGGCTCACACTCGGCGGCTGGTTAGGGGCCGTACGATCTCTGTCCGTGGCGGTTGGGTGCTCCGGGGCAGCGAAAGACGCAGCAAGGGCGCATCATTCAAACGGGCTTGTCCAATCTGCAATGCCCCGATCCTAAGCGTTGGCATGCCAAGAGGTGGGTGGGTCCACTTCGAGGGGCGTAATGGGCTCACACGTGTGAAACATCCATGTCTTCATCTTGGCGAAGGTTTGAGTGCGCGGCGTGATGAAAGAACTCCGGATCTTTTTGACTTTCTGTAAAAATGGGGAGCAAATTCCAAAAAATATGGACCTCCGTCTTCGGCGAAGAGGCCAATGTGACGCAGATCTTCCCACAAAACCATTGAACCTTGGCTCAGGCATCCGACCGCACTCGCGCTTCTTCAAGGGCTGTGCTCAGCTGTGATCGACGACTTTCTGCCAGTCGTGACAAGCCCAACCGTCTCGCTAGTGCCAGGGTAGGGTCATCTGTCTGGATAATATTTGGTTCTTTTCTCAACAAACCTGCAAGCTCAGCAATGGAAATTTCGGCGGGATCACGTCCAGGAATTTCGCGCCACTCGACTATATGTTCGGGCGGGTTCCTCCAGAGAAAATCCCCGGTGGTTTCCCGAGTCCGGCTTAAACCCTTGGTAGCCACTTCTACCCGCGCGCGGATCCTAGCACCAACACGTTTCCATCCATGTCGCTCAGCGACCTCGCGCGAAACTGCATCCAGATGAATTGGCTCTATGGACGCGACAATCTCGCGGACCATCAGGCGAAGGGTCTCATCGTATGATGGATCGTGAAAGGCGTCTGGATCTGCTTTAAGCGGGTCATCCGCGTTTGGCATATCCCCCAAGTCAAAAGCACGCTTCGCCTGAAGGGCAACGCGATCTAGCTTTGGATGTTGTTCTCCTTGAGCCTTTACAACGGCTTCTGGCTCATTCTCTTCCGTTGCCGCTGTTTCAAAAAGTGCAAGTGTTGCAGTTTCGGGAGCCGCCACCTTAGTATCGACTTCGTCAGTCTCCTCAAGACCCTCTTCGACTTGTTGCCGATCCTCTTCAAGATGTGTCCTGAGGTCAGCGTCTAGCCGCTCTAAGACATCACGCCTATGGGAGAACCACTCGGTGGACCATATGCGTTCAATCCTCCACCCCAGACCTTCAAGGACCGCTTGACGCATGCGGTCTCGATCGCGCGCAGTAGGCGACGAATGATAGGCCGCTCCGTCGCACTCAACACCGGCCAAATAGCGACCTGCACGATCAGGATGGACGATGCCAAAGTCGATCCGATAGCCCGATACACCCACCTGAGTGCGAACCTCCCAACCAAGCGCTTCCAGAGCGACTTTGACCTCGGCCTCGAATGGACTGTCCACGCCGCCTAGGGAGCCTGCATCTGCGGCAGTCAGGGCATCAGGGCCGCGAGCGGCATAGTCAAGGAAATCCCTTAGGTCGCGGACGCCTTCTGCTTTTGTCCGGGAGACGTCGATGTCGTTTGCATCAATGGAAGTAAACACATGCATCTCGCGCCTTGCGCGAGTGACGGCAACATTGAGGCGCTTTTGACCCCCATCTTGATTCATCGGCCCGAAATTCATCGATAGCTTGCCAGCAGCATCGCGGCCGAAGGTCGTGGAGAAGATCATCACATCGCGTTCGTCGCCCTGAATGTTTTCAAGGTTTTTCACGATAACCGGTTCTTCGCGCTCATCAGAAAAGAACCATTCCAGCTCTTCACTGTCGGTGCGCGCTTTGTCGAGGTGATCAAGGATGCGCTGCTGTTGCTGAATATTGAAAGTGACTACGCCGATGGTTTCGCGGCCGTCTTCTGGTTTTTTTAGCTCAACCCGCAGACGCTTCGCCAAAAATTCGGCCACGGCTTTGGCTTCCACGGGATTGGTTCGAGAGCCGCCGCGCTCATAGATCCCATCGACACGATGTAGTCGCACCGCTTCTCCCCAAGCACGTGGCGCGGGGAATGTCACAAGGCTTCCATCGTAATAGCGAGCATTCGAAAAGGCGATCAGACCTTCGTCCCGAGATCGATAGTGCACTCTAAGAACGTTGGATGGCACGCCAGCTGCTACTGCTTCATCTAGAATAGATGCCTGGTCCCTTTCGTAAAAAGCCAGCTCCTCATCATCTTCCTGCACGCGATCAAAAGCACGAGATGGTGGCATCTGTTTCGGGTCGCCAACGATGATCGATTGACGCGCTCTAGCGATCGCACCGATGGCGTCCCAAGTCGTGATTTGCGACGCCTCGTCGAAGAGAACAATATCAAAGCTGGCCTGGCCTGCTGGTAGGTATTGCGCAACCGAAAGTGGCGACATGAGTACGCAAGGTGTCAGCTTGGTCGTGGTCGGACCCAGTCGATCGAGCAATGTGCGGATCGACTCCCTTGGTCGTTGTTGGCTCATTAGGTCTCGCAAACGACCAAGGGCCGAATTACGGGCTATGTTTTCCGTCCGAGGCAAACCGTGGGCAATGCGCCTGCGAACATTTTCAGCAGCTAAATCTGCATGACGGGCGTCGAGCTCTCGAAAGGCTTCGATCCGATTCTGATGCTTCCAACCAATGAAAGTGCGAAGCGGAGCCGCGGCATCTATGGCTAGGGGAGTCCACCATGCCGCATATGCGCGATCAAACGCGTCCTCAGCATCCTCAACATCACCGACCTCCAACGCTGCACAAAGCGGCGCAAGGCCTCTAGCCTCCGCTTGCGCAACTAGGCCGCGCCAATGCAACCAATCCTGCAACCGCCGTGTATCGCGGCGAAGTTCCGGAAGAGCATCTCGCAGGTCGACGAGGTCCATATCCAATGTGCGACCAGCCAACCGCTCAAACCGAGCACGGGCTGGTGCCATCTCATCAAGCGCAAGCACCAGTGACTTTGCTTCAGCACGTCCAAGACCTTCAGCCGGATTGATAGCCGCAGCAGTGGCGGCAGTGTCCGTTGCAGCTACCCTGATAGCCGCGGCTTTGAGTGCATTCGTATCTGTTTCGCGCCCGCGCCAAACGCTCAGACCAGCCAACGGATGTGTATCGAGAGCAGCGAGGACCTCCTGCATCTCCTCAATCAGGTTCAAATCGCTTTCCGGATTTGCTTTTCCCTGTGCATACGCAGACAGAGTTCGTCTCACGGCACTTTTGCGAAACATCGAAAACGGCCAAAAACTTGCAGCCGCGCGCCGCCACTCGGCGTCGATTTGTGCAACTGGAACGCGTGGTAAGTCCCGAGCTGAATAGGGAACAGAAAGGCGGCCTTCGGCTGTGTCTAATCTGGCCAGAACTTCTCGCAGAGTTTCGGTCTCAGCTTGGACCTCAGCAGGATCACGTCTACCCAAAGCCGCGCGGTCAGTTTCTTCCTCTTCAAGAACCGCCCTTGCCAAAGCATCAAGCGTTGCTGGATCAGCAGCTGGGTTCTGACCGACTGCATTTGCCATCTCTGTCCGTGCCTTCAGTGCTCTAGGGAGTAAATCCTCAAGCGCCGAAGCTGCGGCTAAAAGCTCATTCGTCCAAGCGTTGGACCAACCTCCCTCAGGTTCCTCAATCAATCGCAATGCACCTGGATTGCGAACGCGTGGCGCTACCTCGCCCAATTCACGAGCGAGGCGGCGTAAGCTCTCACGCGTCTCGTTGTCATGGGCGTCCATTCTCTCCCAAGACAAACCAATCGGGACCTCCCGAGATGCTAACCCAACGGCTTCAAAGACCGTTAACCCGTTCTCATGTCTCTGATGTAGGGCTTCAACGTATTCGTTGAGTTGGTCTCGCTCGAGCCCAAGTTCCGTTGAAATACGCGCCCATTCCGCCTCGGCTTGCCCGTCCGAGGGTCTTTCCCAAGCCTGCCCAAGTTGCCGGATTACGTTCTTCCGTTCAGCTTTTGAGCTGTGAAGCTCAAGTACCGCATCGCCTAATCCGTAAGAGGTTAATCTGCGGTGTACCACATCAAGGGCGGCAGCCTTTTCTGCGACGAACAGAATTGTCTTTCCGTGGGCCAAGCAATGCGCAATCAGGTTGGCAATTGTCTGGCTTTTCCCTGTTCCAGGCGGTCCGATTACGACCATGTCGTGACCTTCGACCGCACCAGCAACTGCAGCCAACTGTGAGGCGTCAGCTGGAAGCGGCGTGAAGGTCTCAGCCGGTGGTAGCTTGGATTCTACTTCTTCGGGCCTTGGCAATCCTGGCGCATCCGGTGGGACAAAGGGGTCATCAGGAGTGTCGATCAGATGCGCAACTAGGCGGCTTTCACGTAGCTGATCTGTGCGATCAACGAGATCTTTCCACATCAGATATTTCGCGAAAGAGAAAGTCGAAAGAGCGAGGTCTTCAACAACTTCGAAGCCGGGAATATCTCGAACAACTTCGCGCATCCGCTTAAAAATGCGTGGAACATCTAGGCCCGCATCATCTCGTGGCAATTCGCCCTTTAGGTCCGGTGCCTCAATGCCTTGTTCGGCCAGTTTCTCCAACAAGGTCAGATTGAAACGGACTTCATCGCCCTGATGAACGAGCGTGAAAGGTGAAGATGCCGATGCTCTTCGTAGGGTCACAGGGACAAGCAGCAGAGGTGCGCGGTGATCCTTTTTCGCAGTCTCAGTCTGCTTCCAACGAAGGAAACCAACCGCAAGAAACAGCGTATTGGTTCCCCCCTCAGAAAGGTCGCTTTTTGCTTTACGATACAGTGCGATGAGACGCTTTCGCATCTGATCTCTAGGAAGAGGGCTGCAAAGCTCGCCTCTGTCAAACGCATCCCGAATGACACGCGCGTCAATATCCTCGCCAGTTTCCCGACGGTATTGCTCTGGGTCACGGCCAAGTCTCGGATTCTCGTCTGGTAGGCTGACCATCCTGAAGGCGCGCCCTTCAGTGAGCTCATCTTCCAACCGCGGTACATCATGACACTTCAGCATCAATGACCCTTGGGTGTCGCGGAAATTCAGCAAGCGGTTGCGCAAAGATAGGTCAAGCAGCTTGCGCTGCCATCGATCGATCCGGCCTTGTGGTGTTGCTGGCGCCTCGTCTTCGGCCGGATCAGGTGGCTCAAAACCTTCCGGCGGGAGGAGATCTTTGAAGGCAGCCATTGGGTCTGCCGCGGCGGGAGCTTCGGTTTCGGTCGGTTCGCCTGCACGCGCCAGTGGTCGGACCCCCGATGATCGACAGCGTGCAATATCAACTGCAACACCAAAGAGATGCTCTTTTGCCTCATCCAATTGTGCACCACCTTCGACGACGGCGCCACGGAATGTGCCGCGCTTGCCACCGGTCAGGAGCGTTGTTTCGAACGGCAGGAATTCACGGGCGACAATCGCCTTACGTAGCTCTGTCACATCCCAGGTCTCAGCGGTCGAAAAAGTCCGACTGACCAGCCAGACACCCGCAAAAGCATGGCCTTCGGTGAAGATCACAACCGGATTAAGGCCAGCAGCCTCCAATGCGGCCGCCAGAAGCAGGCTCGTGTCCAGACATGTTCCAAGACCTTCTTCCGCCAATCGGCTGGGCATTCGAACCTTTTGTCCGCGCTTCTCAAAAGAAGCGGGCGGTACCGCGTACCGTATGTCCATTCCCTCAATCGACGACCAGATTGCTGCGGCGATAGCCCATGCTCGAGCCGGGTCTCGAGATTGGTACCCGTCAAGACCAGAGGGCAGACCTTGTCTCGTCATTGCATCAGAAGCTGCTCTTAAGACTGCGGCTACACGCGTGTCGTTCGGCTGTACAAAAGCAGCCAATAGTTGGCCCATTTCATGGATGCCGCCCCATTCATCTCGGGCCAGAAGCTCTACCGACGCTTCAAACAAAATTGAGGGATGATCATCATCAAACTCTGCAACTAGCCGAAGCTGCCCATGTTCAGCTTCGTTCAAGTTGTCAAAAAATGCGCTGTCCTGTTTTGTTTCCAACTCGGCTGGAACGACCGATCCACCAGGTAAAATTCGATCAAACGGCCATTCTCGCGATTGCGCGAAAAGAGGGTGAACATCTAGACGGAGCTTACCTGCAGGTAGACCCTCTTCGCCGGCTTGGAGCTCGACCTTGCGCAGCAGTGGAACGGCATTTTGCAAAGATGCATAAGTCAGTCGTTTAGTATGTTCGACTAAGAGCTGCGCTTTGGCTACTTTCCCGTTTTCATTTTCATCACTAATTGCATGCACTTAAAAATTGCCACCTATGATCTTTACCTTGGGGTGGCGTCGCAACCACAACCCTAGGCGGAAACTTGCCAAACAACCAACAAGGTGTGAAGCCCCTATTCGCTAAATCATTGAAAAAGCTGAAATAGAATACGAGTGATTAGGCTGAGCTAATTCCTGCACTCGCTGTTCACAAGCGACCCTCGGATTGCAGGGTAAATCCAGAGTTCGCCGACTTCGACGCAGCAAAGCCGAATCTTGGTGGCAACTAGTGTATGTCTTTCAAGTACTGCAAACCTTGAATGTCCGCTCCCAAAAAACTGCGGTATTGACCTCGCACGCGCAGCGAATGACGGCTTCCCGCCCGTTCTTACAGCAAACGCATTGTGCAGAATGCTACCGTTCGGGTTGGCGCGGGGAATTGTATCCCCGTCCGCAAAGCTGTCATGGCGGCATTATTTGCCAGTGCCGGCTTTCGGATCATGCTACCGTTGAAGCCGGGTCCCGTTTATTCGTCCGAAGCCCTGCGACATTGGCGAGGCGCAGGACAGCGTATTTTGAATGCCTCCTGGCAAGTTCAGGGCTTATACCCAGTTTTTCCTAAGTAAGAGGTGGTATTTTGCGTGGTATGTTTTTAAAGATTATTAAATTTTCATTTAATTAACAGTATATTAAAGAGTAAAGTAGGCGGACTTCGTCTCCGCCACCTATTAATACCCTGCAAGATGCTATGCCCGACCGGAAGTCTGCTGCATATGTTCAGCTGAAAGATACCCGGTCAGATGCACACTGTTGCCCGGTGAAGCTCTAGTTTTTTACAGGCCCATATTTTTTTCGCAATAAGACGGGTATTCCATTCACCCTGCACAGCCAGAGGGCAGCGGTGTTTCCGCGTTTGGCAACCAATCCAAAGACACGCCAGCCCGTCGCCAGCCCTCGCAGATCATCCGGACGAGCGCCGGGTTGCCGCGCATTGGTTCCAGATGGCTGGCGAGGGCCTGGGCGACATCAGGAACGAGCTCCTGCAGCGCCACCAGTTCTGTCTGCGCTGCATCTGTTCTGCCACACGCGGCTGATATCCACACCAGCTGTGCATGATACCAGGCATCTCCCGGCGCCGGGACCCGCAGCATTTCCTCAAGCGCCTGTTCCGCATAACCAAGGCGCATGTACCTCCAGGCCTGCGGATAATGATACCAGGCAGGATGAACCGGACTGAGTTCAATCGCAGTCTCCAGCAGGGCGACAGCTTCGGCCTCGCAGGCCGCCAGTGCAAAACCATAGCCTGTTTCGGCCAGAACAACCGGATCGCGCGGGGACAGACGAATGGCCTCATTGGCTGCTGTCAGAAAACCAGCATTGTCCCCGGTCAGAATTGAGCTGACTGCCAGGGCCGCCTGCCCCCGCGCGCAGTGCGGATTTTGCGCGACAGATGTGCGGGCCGCCGCATCTGCCTTTTCCAGGCTAACGGCTTTCAACGCCGGATCAACGCAATCCCTGTGATCGGCCAGGTGCAGAAAGGCACATGATGCCAGAGTGAGTGCGTCGGGAGTTCCCGCAGCGACGGATGAAAAGCCATCAATCAGCCGCTTTCTCTGCGCTGCATCCCTGTCGCGGTACGCCGCCTCTGCCGCGGCGCGCCAGCAGTACGCTTCATAAGTTTCGGCTCCGGTGTCTGAAACAGGCAGATGCTCCGGCTGCTCGTTTTGCGCCGCATGTTCGGTTTGCAAACCTCGGGCGCAAAAGCGGGCAATCTCTGCTGCGGCATTGCTCAGTCCCGCCACTGTCGCGGGACAATCAAGTTGCGTTCTGTGCAGGATGTCACCCCGGGTCGTTGACACAATCCGAACACTCACACGAAATGCCTCGGCATGGCGCAGAAGACTGCCCTCTATCAGACTGCCCGCGCCAAAAAGGCGCAGCAGATCCGCGTGATCACAGCCTTGGCTCAGAGCTGCATCAGATGTCATCCGGCTGAGCACTCTGAAATCAGTGAACCGGGACAGGTGACTGAGTATATCGTCGGTCAGCGCGCTGCCTGCGTGTTCATCTTCTGCACGACCGCGGATCAGACGAAAAACGCCCACAAGCACACAGTCTGACTGCGCCCGCTGCAAGGACCGGACAGGGAGCGCGCGGGCGGGAACGCATAAACGGTACCCGGCACGCGGCACATGGCTGATCACCTGCGCCCGGCCCGCCACAGTGCCCAGAACCGCGCGTATTGCCGCCACAGCATCGGTCAATCTTTGCCCGGGGGCGTCCTTGCCCACCTGTAACTGTGCCTCCAGGGCTTCTTCGGACACTGGTGCGCCCTCGGCATCATAAAGGCACTTCAGCACAGAGGCCGCATCTGCAGACAACAGCGAGGTTTGCCCGGCGCGGCGCACAGTGGCACGGCCGAAATCAAATTCCGCGTCAGCAATCCTAATTTTCATATGAGGCGACAGTTCCGCTTTGGTCCCGGTGAGACTAGCACAGACAAAAGTGCGCGGGGAGCACAAGAAACAAACTGTATAACAAAAAACGCCCCCGGGGTCCGGAGGCGCCTGAATTCACACGAAGTGCTCTGCGCTTCAGCTCTTGCGGCGGGCCAGCACACCGAGCCCGGCAAGACCGGTCATCAGAAACAGCACCCCGGCAGGCAATGGGACAACGCTGATGCGGATATCGTAAGTTGCGGCCCCTTTTTCGCGCGCCACACGGCTGTCCACACCAAAGGAATACGTCTGTCCGCCACGGGCCCGGAAGATCGTGGGCGTGGTACCGTAGTCGGACGGGTCGGAAATATCCGTTCTCAGGCGGCGCGTCTGTGTGCCGGCGGGATCACCCTGCGGGCGCAGCACAAAGTCAGCTTCGTTATGGCCGCGCCGTTCGCGGACAAAACCGCTCTCGATCTCGTTTCCACCAACAGAAATTCCGTCAAACGCAAAGGAGACCATGAAATCTGACGCCGCTGTGAAGGTGAAAAAGTCCGCATGCCCAACAAGACGGCCGGACAGAACGATCTGGCTGAATTCGCCTGCACCATATCCGATGGTTCCCAGATTGAGCCCGCTGGCGGCCGCATCAGAGATACGGGTCGTACCATCGACGAGCGCCCTGGAGCCTTCGGTATAGCCAACTGTTGCAGCGCTCAGAGGGGCCGCAAGAGCCAGAAACGCGCCGGTGAGAAGAGATGTCAGTTTCATGATTACACAACCTTTATAAATCTTAGTTAACGAGGATTTACCGGTTGATTCGGGCAGGAATAGGTCGCTGGCCGCCCAGAATGTGGTGATCCTGAGGCATCCGCCGGTGTCACCCTGATTGATATGCGTCAATGCCCGCCCCTCCCTGACCTGTTAAAATCAAGGCATCTTGGGGGAGAGCCTTTATGCATATGATCATCGGCCTGGCCGTCTGTCTGATCGCCTCGGGCGCTGGCGCTGAAGTGGCCGGCGACAGAGATGAGGGCGGCCGGCTTTTCCATCTGCACTGCGCATCCTGTCACGGTCCAGATGCAGCAGGAGATGGGTCAATGGCGGGAATTCTGGAAAATGCCCCGGCAGATCTGACCCGCCTTGCGGCAAACAACGACGGGGTCTTTCCGACGCGTCGTGTCGTTTCACAGATCGACGGGCGGACACCCCTGTCCGGGCACGGCGGCGAAATGCCGGTCTATGGGTGGTTTTTCAAGGGAAGCCCCGTCACCCTTTACGCAGAAACGGGAACCGAAATACCAACAACCCGCGCCGTCGCAGACCTGATCGCCTGGCTGAAAGCCATTCAGGACTGAGCGCCCCCTGCCCCGTCGGGCGTTTCGCGCGGATCAAGAATTCCGGCAATCACCCCGCGCTTTGTAATCTGCCCTACGATATCGCCCTCATGCTCGACCGCAATTGGTCCGTCCGATTCCAGCAGCTGGCGCATGACGTGTTCCACCTGCATTCGGGCTGGAACGGTTTCACCCGTCGCTCCGGTGGCGGGTTCCATCACATCCTGCGCACGCAGCACACCCAGCGGGTTCATATGGGCGACAAAATCCGCCACATAGCCGTTTACTGGGCGGGAGAAGATATCCTGGGGCGTGCCGCACTGCACAATCCGACCGCCCTCCATAATCGCAATACGGTCGCCCAGTTTGAATGCCTCATCCAGATCATGGCTGACAAAGATAATCGTTCGCTTAAGGTCACGCTGCAGATCGAGCAACTCGTCCTGAAGCCGCGCGCGGATCAGCGGATCGAGCGCGGAGAAGGGTTCATCCATCAGCAGAATTGGCGCGTCAGTTGCAAAGGCCCGCGCAAGGCCGACGCGCTGCTGCATACCCCCCGAAAGCTCTCCGACGCGACGGTCTGCCCAGTCGGACAGGCCGACCAGCTCAAGCTGGCGGTCGGTACGGTCAACGCGTTCTTTTTTGGGCAGATCGGCCAGTTCCAGACCGAGCCCCACGTTTTCGCGCACCGTTCGCCAGGGCAAAAGCCCAAACTGCTGGAACACCATCGAGACGCATTCCCGGCGCACCCGCCGGAGATCATTGGCAGTGGAATGCGTAACATCGCAGGACCACTCCCCGTCAAACACCCGTACAGCGCCCCGCACCACCGGGTTCAGGCCGTTGACGGCACGCAGCAGCGTCGATTTTCCAGAGCCCGACAGCCCCATCAGCACCAGGATCTCGCCTTGTTCCACACTCAGCGAGCAGTCGTGCACACCTAGGATCTGTCCCGTGGCCTGCTCTACTTCTGCGCGGCTTTTACCTGCATCCATCTCTGGCAGAGCTTTCCCGGGCGCTTCCCCAAAAACAATCGATACGTTGTCGAATTCAACAGCAGCGCTCATTTCCGGTCCACCCTCAGCATGCGGTCCAGCATGATCGCCACCACCACGATAATAAAACCACTCTCAAAACCCAGCGATGTGTTCACCTGGTTGAGCGCGCGCACAACAGGCACGCCCAGGCCATCCGCCCCCACCAGTGCCGCAATAACCACCATCGACAGCGACAGCATAATGGTCTGGTTCAGCCCGGCCATGATCTGCGGCAGTGCATAGGGCAGCTCCACTTTCCAGAGCTTCTGCATCGGTGTGGCACCAAAGGCATCCGCCGCCTCCAGCAGCGGTTTTGGCGTCGTGCTGATACCCAGATGCGTCAGCCTTATGGGCGCGGGCACCACGAAAATCACCGTGGCGATCAGCCCGGGGACCATACCGATGCCAAAAAAGACGATCGCCGGGATCAGATACACAAAGGTTGGCAGGGTCTGCATCAGGTCCAGAACGGGCCGCATCGCCTGATAGAGACGCGGCCGGTGCGCTGCCGCGATACCGATGGGCACCCCGATCGCCATACAGACAACACAGGCTGACATCACAAGCGTGATGCTCTCTGTCATTTCCTCCCAGTAGTCCTGGTTCAGAATGAACAGAAAACCAAGCACGACAAAGAGGCAGACCTTCCAGCTCCGCTGCAACATCCATGTGATGGCAACGAATGCGGCGATAATGACAAAGGGATGCGGGGTCTGCAGGACCCAGAGGATGGCATCAATCATCCATTCCATCACAATGGCGAGCCCGTCAAAGAACCATTCGCCATTGGTCTGGAGCCAGTCAAAGAAAGCCGCGGCGGTCTTGCCAACCGGGATCTTGGTTTCGGTCAGCCATTCCAGCACGGGTCACCTCTCTTCTGGCGGAATTGCCCGGACCGGAAAACCCGGACCGGGCGGGTATCAAATCAAAGGCCGAGGGCTGTATTCACAGCGGCCGTGGCGTCACCACCGTCAACCGTCGTCACACCATCAAGCCAGGCCTTGAACGCATCCGGGTTCGCTTTCAGCCAGGCTTCCGCTGCATCGTCCGGCTCTTCACCGTCGTTCAGAATCGCGCCCATGATCTCGTTTTCCATCGCGAGCGTGAACTTGAGATTGCCGAGCAGCGCGCCCACATTCGGGCATTCTGAAACATAGCCCTTGCGCGTGTTGGTATAGACCGTCGCACCGCCCAGATCCGGGCCAAAGAAGTCGTCCCCACCCGTCAGATAGCCCATGTCAAAGTTGGCATTCATCGGGTGCGGTTCCCAGCCCAGGAACACAATGGGTTCGTCGCGTTTGGAGGCACGTTCGACCTGCGCCAGCATACCCTGTTCCGAGCTTTCCTTGACTTCGAAACCGCTCAGCCCGAATGCATCTGCATCGATCATCGACTGGATCAGGCGGTTGCCGTCGTTACCCGGCTCAATGCCGTAGATCTGACCGTCCAGCGCGTCTGCATGTGTTGCAATATCCGAAAAGTCCTTAATTCCCAGATCCGTAGCAACCTTGTTTACAGCAAGGGTGTATTTCGCGCCTTCCAGGTTTTCGCGCACGGTCTCGACGGTTCCGGCCTCACGGTAGGGCGCGATATCGCCTTCCATCGTGGGCATCCAGTTGCCAAGGAAAATATCAATATCCCCCTGCGCCATCGAGGTGTAGGTCACCGGCACGGACAGCACCTTGATATCCGTGTCATAACCCAGCGCGCGCAGCACGACCGTCGTGGCCGCAGTGGTTGCTGTGATGTCCGTCCAGCCAACATCGGAGAAGGTCACTTCGGTGCAATCTGCGGCAGCGGCAGAGGCCATTGCGGCAAACGCGAGCGCGGAGGCGGTGGTTCTGAGGTACATGTCTGATCTCCCTTTGTAATTTTCGCAAAGGGTGCGCAGGATTGGCCGCGCGGTCAACCAGAAACCTGTCTCAGACCGGTTTCAGAACAGGTGTTTTTATTCGGCGGCCTCGCTTGAGGCCTCGCCCTCGGGCAGCTCACGGAATACGCCGATCAGCTTGTGAATTTCGCCGCTTTCATCCGCACGCGCCATCCCGATGGACTCGATCATGACCGTTTGCCCGGCTTTGGTCTGTAACCTGTTGCGGAAACGGAAATCGCCCCCCTCTTCTGCAACACGGCTGACTTCCCGGCGCACCTTTTCGCGGTCGTCCGGATGGTAATACTCGATACCTTCCTCCAGATTGGGCGTGTACTCGGTGCGGTCTTCACCATGGATACGGTAGACCTCATCCGACCAGTAAACTTCCCCGGACTTCAGATCGACCGACCAGTAACCAACCCTTGCCAGATCCTGCAAAAGCAAAAGCTGTGCCACAGCGTCCTCGGCCTGATTACGGGACCGGATCACATCTGTAATGTCGGTCCCGACCGAGTAAATCGAGGTATTCGCCACAGATGGATCGGCAAAGATGAAGTTTTCCGTCTTCATCCAGATTTCTTCATCGCTGTCCGCGAAAGACATGTGATCAAGATGCTGGATGCGTCCGTCCGGGCTGTCCATAAGCAGGTTGTCCCGCTCGGCGACCTTTTTGACGACCGATTTAGATGCAATTTCGCGGAATTTCACGCCCTCTGCATCCGCCCGCGTTGTGCCCAGTGTTCTGGCTGATTTTTCGCTGATGCGCAGAATGGTGCCGTCAGTGGCCCGGTTGAGCATGAAAATCTCGGCGTGATCGAGGATCAGGTCCAGCTCCTGTGCAAGGCCCGGGAATTCCGACACAACCATCGTCACACCCTTCATCTGACCACGCATGTCAAAGAAGGGCGAACAGGTGAGCTTGTAGCGTGACCCGCGCGAGGTGAATTCCCGCGAGATCGGTTCACCAAGCTTGAGCGTCTCATTGCAGATCGGTGCGAGCGTCGGAAATCTCTCAGGAACGACACACTGGCTGATATGCGGGTTGGCCACAGGGCGCGAGAGGCCGAACATTTCCGTGGCTGCATTGGTCGCCTGGCTGATCTGCAGCGCCGTATCCAGAACCATAATGGAGAGCGGCGCGGTTTCCAGAACCGACATCAGCTCGCCCGTGCGTCCGCTGAGTTCTGCAGCCGTGACCTGCAGTTCCTCGTTGACTGTGATCAGTTCCTCGTTGGTGGACTGCAGCTCTTCGTTAGAGGTTTCCAGCTCTTCGTTGGTCGCCTGCAGTTCTTCGTTGGTGGATTGCAGCTCTTCGTTCAGCGACTGCAGTTCCTCATTCGAGGTTTCAAGCTCCTCGATCGTTTGCTGCAGCGCTTCCCGGGTCGTTGCGACCTCGTCTTCCAGCAGGCGGATGCGGTCATGGTCCACATCGTCGCTTTGTGCAGCAAGCTGCTTCTCCGCGCCTTTTGCCCGGTCAACCTGGACTTCCTTGAACACCACCAGTGCGGCCCGCTCGTTGATGTCGCGGGCGATGATCGGATAGACGTCGAGGCGGATCTCTGCATCATCATCATCCGCCAGCAGGTGGCGCACTCCCGAACGGTTCTCATCGTTTTTGAGCGCCAGCGTCACCAGACTGCGCGCCTCTTCGCGGAACGGACGGCGCAGCAGATCAATATGCATCTTCAGGTTCGAGGACTCGCTGACCTCGATATAGTTACTGACGTTTCCGTAGACACGCACAATCGAATACTCGTCGGTGACCAGCATCGAATTCTTGCCCAGCGACAGCGCGAGCGCCTCGAACATCTGCCGGTCGGTGGAATCGCCCACCGGCACCGAGGGTTTGACCGGGTTCAGAGCTCTTGACTGTGGCATCGTCCGCGCGGCGGAAAACGGCGTGTGCTCTGACCGGCGGATCGATCTGCGCCGGTAGATATGCGCCGAATTGCTGTCCTGCACGAACATCTCGTCCGAGCCGGCAACGCTTTCTGCGGTGCCCAGGAACATCAGCGAGCTTTCGGTCATGGCATAATGGAACCGCGACATGACTTTGTGCTGCAGCGCGTTTCCAAAATAAATCAACAGGTTACGGCAGCACAGCAGATCCACCTTCTGGAACGGCGGATCCTGGCACACGTTGTGATCGGAAAACAGAATGGCCGAACGCAGGGTATCGATCACCCGGATGCCATCGTTTTGCTGGATAAAATAGCGGTCTGCGAGGCTCTTGGGAATGTCGTTCAGCGCCGCCATGCCGTAAACGCCCTTGCGGGCAACATCCAGCGCGTCTTTGTCGATATCGGTGGCGAAAATCTGAACGTGGTCTTTGAGCGCAACCTTGGCGCCACCCAGTGCCTCGCAGAGCAGAATTGCAATGGAATAGGCCTCTTCACCCGTCGCGCAGCCCGCAATCCAGACCCGCAGCGGTCCGTGGTTTTTCTTTTTCAAAAGCGCAGGCAGCATGTCCCTGAGCTGTTCAAACTCGGACTTGTCGCGGAAAAACCGTGTGACCGAAATCAGCAGGTCTTTGAACAGGGCATCCACGGCGTTTGGGTTCACCCGGCAGAATTGCGTATATTCCTCGTGGCTCTCGATCCCGAGCGCGATCATCCGCCGTTCGATGCGCCGGTTGATGGTTGTCTGTTTGTACTCCCGGAAATCCACGCGGGTCCGGGCGAGCAGGATCTGCAACAGATCAGACGACGGGCTTTTTTCCGAAGATTCCTGGCGGAACGCATCGAAATCACGTGGCGAAGTCAGGATTTTCTGCAGATGTGTGCCAATTTCAAACGGGCGCAAAACAAGATCAACACAGCCGGTCTGCATCGCCGCCATCGGCATGCCGTCATATTTGGCGCTTTCGGTATCCTGTGCAATTGTTATGCCACCGGCCTCACGGATCGCCTGGACGCCATAAGCCCCGTCGGTGCCTGTGCCCGACAGAATAATGGCCATGGATTTCTCGCCATGCTCGTCGGCCAGGCTGAGCAGAAAACGGTCTACAGAGGGCTTTGGGGATGCAACCTCTGTACTCGGCTCCACCAGAAACAGCTTTCCGTCCTCATAGACAACGTCCGTTTTGGGCGGCGTGACGTAGATGACGTTGGGCTCAGGCGCCATACCGTCGGTCACATCCACCACGCTCAGCGCGGTCTGGCGGGCCACCAGTTCTGTCATCAGGCTTTTGTGGTGTGGCGACATATGCTGCACCACAACATAGGCAACGCTGAGATCTGTCGGCAGCGTAGAGACCAGTTCTCTGATCGCTTCCAGACCACCCGCAGATGACCCGATTCCGATGATTGTCAGATCGCTGTTTTCAGATTCTGCCACGTCCCGAACCCCTGATTTACAGTCCACCCCCCATGTGCAGACTTTGGTCAGATGTCTCATCTGAGGGTATATCTTGGCAACCCCCAGTTGCGTCAAAACGAAAAAATCTACCCTGAAATCGGCATTTTTCCAGCGAATTGTGGGCCTGTTGCAGCACGCAACGGGCACCGTACGGTGTGTTTACCAAATTCCCAGGCGTATGCGGCAGTGTGTGTGCATGTATTTTAAGAACGGTGGGCAATATGAATGATCTGACCAAGGCTTTTCCCATGCCCTCAGAATTGTCTGAGCGCACCATGACCCTCAACCTTATCCTGGGCAGCAAGCCCGGCATCGTGATCCGATCGTGCGAAATTCTGGCACGCGGTTTCCGAAACAGGATTTCTTTCGTCGGCAATCAGGAGATTAACGGCATTCTGGTCGGCAAGCTTGAACAGGCCGTGCGCGAGAGTCTCGAAGCGGTGCCCGATGACGGTGCCCATGTTCTGTCGCTGCCGGATTTCCTGGTCGAGCTTCCGGGCCTCGCACTCTCCGGTGTCCATGTGATGATCATGGAGAGCCGAGACGGTATCCGGAACGCCATTTTGCGCTTCAAGGAGTTCCTGGGCTCGATGAGCAATGCCTTTTGCATGGATATCGGTGTCAAGGACGACTACCCCAAACATGCAGACCGGCTGGCCGCCAGTGTTCTTGCTGATATCTGCCTGCCGGTGCTCAATCTTTGCCGTGAAATGGAGTTTGCCCTGCGCGACGGACTGGCAGAGCCATCGCCCGATGTCCTGGCCCGGGCCCGCGAGTTTGAATTCCAGACGGAACTGCTCAAACGGTTCATCTTTAATGCCGGCAGGGGGCTTGCTGCACCGTCGCAGGCGCATCTGGCCGATCACATGGCTCACCCTATCCGGCTGTTGAACGGGCAAGCGTAACAGCCGGGCTTGGCGCGGCTCCGGGGACATGGCACAACGCGGTCGGAGGATGTGACCGGAGCCGCCGATGATTTTTCTCAACACGTCTGAGCTCAGAGCACAGATCCTGCCCCGTGGCGCTACGCTGGCAGGCTTCTGGTTTCACCCGGGCGCCCGTCACTCCCTGGTCCTCGGCACTCCTGACGGACGCGGGTTTGACCGGGAACTTACCTATGCCGGTGCAATCGTCGGACCAGTGGCAAACCGCCTGCGCGGGGCAAGCGTTACGATCAACGGGGTAACCCATGGATTACCCGCAAACGATAATGGCAACACGCTGCACAGTGGCCCGCTGGGGTTGCACGCAACCGAGTGGGCTGTGACGGAGCAATCGGACGATCAGGTAATACTGCAGGCAGATCTGGCCGACGGCACCTGTGGTCTGCCCGGAAACCGCAGGTTCAGCGCTTCCTACTCCCTGTTACCAGGTGCGACACTGTCCCTGGAAATCACGGCCACGACCGACCGAGATACACTCATCAATCCGGCGCATCACCCGTACTGGTGCCTCGATGCAGGCCCGGGAATTCCGGATCACCGCCTGCAGGTTATGGCAGAGACTTGGCTGCCCACCGACGACGCCACACTGCCCCGGGGAACCGTCGCGCCTGTGGCAGGAAGTGACTATGATTTCGCCCGGATGCGCCCCGTGCCTGTCGACCGCCCACTGGATGCCAGCCTGTGCCTGAGCCCGCAGCAACGGCCCGACCCGCAAAAAGCCGCCATCCTGACCGGCCCGAACGGGCTGACAATGACGATCGACACCACCGAACCGGGTCTGCAGATTTACAACGGCAGCGGATTGCCGGAAGACGGCCCCGCGCTGCATGACGGGCGGCGACTGCAACCCTTTGCAGGTCTGGCGCTGGAGCCTCAGGGATGGCCGGACGCACCGGCGCACGCAGATTTCCCGTCCATTCTGCTCCCCGCCGGGGAGATTTACAGACAAGTGACACGCTACCACTTTTCTTTCTGATTTTCCGGAAAAGACACAGTCCGGACATCCACACGCCCCGCAAGCGGCAGAATAATTACGCATCCTGACAGGGAACTTTACGCAGATACCGCGCCCTGAAAGGAGCAGATCATGCCCAGCAACAACCAGAAACCAGGCCCTTCCGCCCCCGTACCAGCATCGGCATCCGGCAGCCGCCCCAGCCCCTCGCCGGCACCTCAGGCACCGATTTTTACCGACTACGCGAGCATCTGAAGGGGCTGGCCGCGCCGGGTGCTTCCCGCTAACCTGCGGGTATGCCCGATCCTGTCTCTTCTATCCGCAATCTTGGTCCCGTCATGGACGAGGCCTGTGCCCGCGCTGGTATCCATTCCGCCGAAGAGTTGCGCAGTCTCGGCGCAGATGCGGCCTATACCAGACTGCTGCAATCAGGTACGCGACCCCACTTTATCGGCTACTACGTCCTTGTGATGGGCCTGCAGGACCGGCCCTGGAACGACTGCAAAGGCGAAGAGAAAAAGGCGCTGCGCAAAAGATTTGACGCCATCAAGGCCAGCGCTTTTGACCAGAACCTTGATGCGTTTGAGCGGATCATGAACCAGATTGGTGTCCGTCCGGCACAGGGCGGCTGAGCCGACGAAAAAAGGGGCCGGCAGAACCGACCCCTTCAGCGATTTCAAAACGTAACGGTTGGCCTCAGCCCACCAGTTCCATTCCGGAAAAGAAATAAGCGATCTCGACCGCGGCTGTTTCCGGCGCGTCAGATCCGTGCACGGAATTCTCACCAACGCTTTCTGCAAACTCGGCGCGGATCGTGCCGGGCGCGGCATCGGCGGGGTTTGTGGCACCCATGACTTCGCGGTTTTTGGCGATAGCGCCCTCGCCCTCAAGAACCTGAACGACGACCGGCTCGGAGGCCATGAATTCGCACAGCTCGTCATAAAACGGGCGCTCGGAGTGCACGGCGTAGAAAACACCGGCCTGCTCTTTGGTCATGTGAATGCGCTTTTGTGCAACGATGCGCAGACCCGCATCTTCGAACTTTGCGTTGATTTTGCCGGTCAGATTGCGGCGGGTGGCGTCGGGCTTGATGATCGAGAAAGTACGCTCAAGGGCCATTGGAAATCTCCTGGGTGGTTCATTTGCGGCGCGTCTATCATGCGGCCCCGGTCGGGGAAAGTGGTTTATTTCCGCGCAGCGCGACCCGTACAGATACTGCCTATTTCCAATATCTGACTATTTTAGTAAGAATTATATCAGGATGTGATTCTGCATCTGTAAACATCATCAGAAAGGGCCTTTTCATGCGCCGTATCCTCTCCCTGATTTTCGGGGCCACCTGCCTCGCGCCTCTCCCTCTGACAGCAGCCGAAACAGAACCAATGCCGCTGACCTACGCCGTGTTCGAGGCCTCGGTGCCTCATGTTGATCTTGAAACCTGTCCGGAGGGCATGGCCGGCGAAGACATTTTCTGCCGTGCAACGCTGGCCCATGAGGAACTGCACATTTTCGCCTTTGCAACGGATGGCGACAGCCCACTGGTGGGTTTCGCAAGTTTTGATGCCGAACGCCTGCCCGAACTGCTCAACTGACGGCGCAAACCGCATTGACATGACGACATGGCTGCTTCAGTGCAGCAGCCATGTTACGCATCTCTGATATCAGCTATTCCATCGAAGGCCGCCCACTCTTTGACGGCGCCAGCGCTGTCATTCCGGACGGCCACAAGGTCGGGCTTGTCGGGCGCAACGGCGCAGGCAAAACAACGCTTTTCAAAATCATCCGCGGCGAACTGGCGCTGGACGGGGGCGACATCTCACTGCCCGCGCGGGCAAAGATCGGCGGCGTGGCCCAGGAGGTCCCCTCCTCCGCCACCTCTCTTATCGACACGGTGCTGGAAGCAGACACAGAACGCGCCGCACTGATGCGCGAGGCAGACACGGCCACAGACCCCGCGCGTATTTCTGAGATCCAGACCCGCCTTGCCGATATTGACGCCTGGTCTGCCGAAGGGCGTGCGGCCTCCATCCTCAAGGGCCTCGGCTTTGACGATGCCGAACAGCAGATGCCCTGTTCTGATTTCTCCGGCGGCTGGCGCATGCGCGTGGCGCTCGCGGCGGTCCTTTTTGCGCAGCCTGATCTGCTGCTGCTGGACGAACCGACAAACTATCTCGATCTCGAAGGCGCGCTCTGGCTGGAAGCCTATCTGGCAAAATACCCCCATACCGTCATCATCATCAGCCACGACCGCGGGCTGCTGAACCGTGCGGTGGGCGCGATCCTGCATCTGGAAGACCGCAAACTGACCTTTTACCAGGGTCCCTATGACCAGTTCGCCCGCCAGCGCGCCGAACAGCGCGCGGTCCAGGCCGCCATGGCAAAAAAGCAGCAGGCCCGGCGCGATCACATGCAGGCTTTTGTGGACCGGTTCAAAGCCAAGGCATCCAAAGCGAAACAGGCCCAGTCCCGCCTGAAAATGATCGAAAAAATGGACATGATCGCCAGCCCCGAACAGGTGGCAAAACGCGTCTTTACCTTCCCTGAGCCCGAAGAGCTGTCGCCGCCCATCATCTCGATCGAGGGCGGCGCGACCGGCTACACCGACACACCCGTCCTCAGCCGGCTGAACCTGCGCATCGACCAGGACGACCGCATCGCGCTGCTGGGCAAAAACGGTCAGGGCAAATCAACGCTGTCAAAACTGCTCAGCAACCGGCTGGTGCTGATGGGCGGCAAGGAAGTGCGCTCCAACAAACTGCGCATCGGCTTTTTTGCCCAGCACCAGGTGGACGAGCTGCACGTCAGTGAAACACCGCTGCAGCATATGATCTCGGCCCGCCCCGGCGTCCTGCATTCCAAACTGCGCGCACAGCTTGCAGGCTTTGGCCTGGGCGCAGAGCAGGCAGAAACCGAAGTGGGCCGTTTGTCCGGTGGTCAGAAAGCCCGCCTGTCGCTGCTGCTGGCAACACTTGACGCACCGCATCTGCTTATTCTCGACGAACCGACCAATCACCTGGATATCGAAAGCCGCGAGGCCCTTGTCGAGGCCCTGACGGGCTATTCCGGCGCCGTTATCCTCGTCAGCCACGACATGCACCTTCTCAGCATGGTCGCGGACCGCCTCTGGCTGGTCTCGGATGGCACCGTCAAACCCTACGAGGATGATCTGGAAGCCTACCGCCGGATGCTGCTGACACCTGCAAAGCCTGTCAGCAAATCGGCAAAACCTGTGGCACAGTCAAAACCCCGGCGTGCCAGCCGCGACGAAATCCTCGCGCTGAAATCCGAAGTCCGCAAATCAGAAGGGCGCGTGGAAAAACTCAACGAAATGCGCGACAAGCTGGCGAAAAAGCTCTCAGACCCGGCGCTGTACGAAAACGCAAAGGGCGGCGAGCTTGAGGTTTGGAACAAAAAATACGCCGAAGTGATGGACGCCCTGGAACGCGCGGAAACGCTCTGGATGACGGCGCTCGACCGACTGGAAAAGGCAGAACACCCATGACTTTCTTCTGGCCGGAAATATCCCGGGGTCCGGGGCAGCGCCCCGGCGGTGTGCCATCATGATCGACACGGCCTTTCTGATCACCGCCTTTGTGACCATGTTCGTGGTCATAGATCCCATCGGGCTCGCACCCCTGTTTGTGGCGCTGACGCAGGGAAAATCCGACAGCGCGCGCCGCCGGATCGCCCTGCGCGCGACCCTGACCGGGGTACTGATCCTGCTGGCCTTTGCAGCCTTCGGCGAGGCGCTGCTCAATTTCGTGGGGATCTCCATGCCCGCCTTCCGGGTTGCGGGCGGCGTTCTGTTGTTTCTGACCGCGCTGGATATGCTTTTTGAGCGCCGCACCAAACGGCGCGAGGACCAGTCCGAAGACGAGGACAGCGATGACCCGTCGGTGTTCCCGCTGGCCATTCCCCTGATCGCAGGTCCCGGTGCCATCGCCTCGGTCATTCTGCTGCTGGGTCAGCGCCCGGGCGTCGAAGGCACGGCCATGGTGCTGGGGGCCACCGGCCTTGTCCTGCTGATCGTGCTGGGCTTTTTCCTGATCAGCGGGCCCATTGAACGTGCCCTTGGGAAAACCGGTATCACCGTTGTCACGCGCCTTCTCGGCATGCTTCTGGCCGCGTTATCCGTGCAGTTTGTGCTCGACGGGCTTGCCGCATTCGGGTTCGGGCCGGGCCCGGGCTGAAAACCACCGCAAGCCGCCCTATATAAAAGGCAGACCCTGACGGAGAGAGACCCCTTGTCTGGCAATGATATCGGCAGTCTGATTTATCTGGTGATCCTGGGGCTGATGGTCATCAGCTGGTTTGTGGCGCAGAACCGTGTGTCCATGAATAAAACCCTGCAGGCCGCAGCGGCCTGGGCGCTGATATTCCTGGGGGCCATTGCGGCTTACGGTCTGTGGGATGACATCAGCTCGGCAGTTATGCCCCGCCAGACCAGCTATGCCGATACCGGGCAGACGGTCGTGCCGCGCCACCCCGACGGGCATTATTACCTCAGCGCCGAGGTCAACGGGACGCCGATCAGCTTTGTGCTCGATACCGGGGCCACCGACATGGTGCTGACGCGCCGCGATGCCGAAGCCGTGGGCCTTGACCCCGACAGACTGACCTTTGCCGGCCGTGCCATGACGGCCAACGGCATGGTGGAAACCGCCGCTGTCCGGCTGGACAGTGTCACGCTGGGGTCGGTGACGGACACAAACCTGCCCGCTGTCGTCAATGGCGGAGAGATGGCCCAGTCGCTGCTGGGCATGACCTATCTGCAGCGCTGGGGCAGTATCGAAATTTCGGGCGGAGAGCTGACCCTGACGCGGTGAGCAGCCTCAGGTTTCTGCCTTTTTCTCCCAGCGGCCGGACTCCTCCGACCAGTACTGCGCGGACACACCGGCGTCTTTGAGCGTTTTCCACTGCCCTCTGGCCACATCCACCGCGCCTGGGTCGTTCCCGTCAAAAAGCACGCACACCCGCGTCAGCACGGCCACTTCCTCCGGTGTGACCGCCGCACCATCAACCGTCATCAGACAAGACGGGTCGTTTGCGCCAGGGGCATCGCCGATGCTGAGTAACACAGGCTGAGCACTGTCATGCGCCCCGCCTGCCAGACCATGCGCCAAAAAACTTTCCTGTGGTCCCTGCCAGAGCTGCTGGTCCAGCCATTCCATCCTGGCCGCATCTGTACCGCGCACCAGCACCCGCCAGCCGGCCTCTCCTGCCTTGCCCAGCAGCATCGACAGCGTCTGTTCCAGCGGATGCCGCGTCAGGTGATAGAACATCGCGGTGCCCAAGGGCGTTTACTCCGTCTCGTACTGATCCGCGACCAGCCGGTCCAGCGCGCGCACACCCCAGCCTGTGGCCCCCTTGGGCGACAGTGCCGTCTCTGACTTCAGCGAGGCAACACCGGCGATGTCCAGGTGAATCCACGGCACGCCCTCTTTGACAAACCGCTGCAGATACTGTGCCGCTGTAATCGACCCGGCAGGCCGGCCGCCGATGTTTTTCATATCGGCGATGGGGGATTTCAGCATGTCGTCATAGGCCTGACCCAGCGGCATCCTCCAGGCGCCTTCATTCTCGGCTTCTGCCGCCTTGAGGAAGGATTTGCAGAAATCGTCATCATTGGAGAAAACGCCGGCGTTCTCGTGGCCCAGCCCGATAATGATGGCCCCTGTCAGCGTCGCCAGATCGATCATGCCCGCCGGTTCAAACCGCTCCTGGGTGTACCACATTACATCGCAGAGCACGAGACGGCCCTCGGCGTCTGTGTTCAGGATCTCGACCGTGTCGCCCTTCATCGATGTCACAACATCGCCGGGCCGGATCGCAGAGCCGGACGGCATGTTCTCGACCAGACCGACCAGACCCACAACATTCGCTTTGGCCTTGCGCCGCGCAAGCGCGCGCATGACGCCCGCAACGGTTCCCGCTCCGCCCATATCCATGGTCATGTCTTCCATACCGCCTGCAGGTTTCAGGCTGATACCACCGGTGTCAAAGACCACGCCCTTGCCCACCAGGGCCAGAGGTGCGTCGCCTTCCCTGCCGCCGTTCCACTGCATGACAACAACTTTGGACGGGCTGTCAGACCCCTGCCCCACGGCCAGCAGGGTGCGCATGCCCAGTTCGGCCAGTTGTTCTTCCTCGAGGACCTCAACGGTGAGACCCAGTTTGGTCATATCGGCAAGACGGTCCGCAAATTCTGTGGTGGTCAGCACGTTGGCCGGCTCATTCACCAGATCCCGCGTGAAAAAGCAGCCTTCGGCCACGGCCAGATGCGCTGCGGCTTCGGTATGAGCCGCCGCCGGATCGCCGCACATCAGCTCTATCCCTCCCTCAGGCGCATCACCGCCGGTTTTGTGATCGCGGAACTGATAGTCGCGCAGCAGAGCACCAGAGAGCAGATGACCGGCACGGCGCAGGCGCGCGGCAGCAATCAGCAGATCCGCCTTGCCCCGCAGTTTACCAAGCGATCCGCCCGTTTTCCGGGCCAGTGTCTCAGAGGCATTGCGCGGCAGGCAGACCACATCGATGGCCCGCGCTGCCATGCCTGCAGGCCAGGCCAGGCTGAAGACCGTGCCTTCCTTCAGACCCTCATCAACACGGGCCTCCAGCGCGCGCTTCAGGGCCCCCTTGCACAGCCGGTTTACCCGGCGGCCCGCCACGTCCAGCCCCCCGTCTGTGTCAACGATGACGGCGATACGGCCGGCATGTTCTGCGAGGCGGTCAATATCAGTTTCGGAAAAGCTGACGGGGGTGATCTGTGTCATGGGTCGTGCCTCCTGGGAAATCTGTCTGCCAAGGACCTAGCGCGCCGGGCCGCTGTTTACCAGATAGCAGTTTTACCCGCGCCACGATTGGTCTAACGTGCCCGCAGAAACGACGGATAATCGCAGGGGGCTCAGCTTGGTCAGAATCGACAGATATGTGCTGTCGCAACTGCTGGTCCTGTTTGGATTTTTCGCACTGGTGCTCGTGGCCGTCTTCTGGATCAACCGCGCGGTTGTTCTGTTTGACCGGCTGATCAGTGACGGGCAGTCGGCACTGGTGTTTCTGGAGTTCACCGCGCTCGGGCTGCCCAAGCTGATCACTACGGTGCTGCCCATCGCGACATTCTGTGCGGCTGTCTATGTCACCAACCGGCTGAACAACGAAAGCGAACTGACCGTGATGCAGGCAACGGGCTCAGGCCCTTTCCGGCTGGCCCGCCCGGTGCTCGTGTTCGGGGTTGTTGTTTTTGCCATGGCGTCCGTCCTGCATCACCTGCTCGTGCCGCTGGCCCAGCAGCAGCTGAATGAGCGCGAGGCGGAGATCTCCCAGAATGCCACAGCGCGCCTGCTGACCGAGGGGACGTTCCTGAACCCCTCGGCGGGCGTGACCTTTTACACCCGCGAGATCGACGCCGACGGCGTGCTGCGCGACGTGTTCCTGTCCGACCGTCGCGACGAGAATGAAGGCGTCATATACACCGCCGATCAGGCCTATCTGATCCGCAACGGCACCGCCACAACACTGATCATGCTGGACGGTCTCGCACAGCGTCTCGGGACATCCGACCAGCGGCTGTCAACGGCGAATTTCCGCGATTTCTCGTTTGATATTACAAACCTTGTGCGCAATGACGCGCGGGCTGCCATGTCGACCCGCACCATGACGACCCTGCAACTCCTCAAACCGCGCGACGAGCTGACCCGCAGCACCGGCCAGAGCGCCGGGGTGCTGGCCGAGGATTTCCATGCCCGTTTTGCCGAACCCCTCTTTTGCATCGTCGCCGCACTGATCGGCTTCACCACCCTGCTGATCCGCGGGTATTCGCGCTTTGGCGTCTGGCGCGAGGCCTGTCTGGCCTTCGGGCTTCTTATTCTAATCGATGGTACGCGCAGCACCCTTGTTGATCCGGTCCGCGACGATGCCCGTCTCTGGCCGGTGCTCTATCTGCCCGTGCTGGCCGGTGCGCTGGTGGCACTGGGCATGCTGTGGCTGGCCGCCAGGCCAAGCAGGCGCAGGCGCGCCTCCGGCGGGGTCCCGGCATGATCCTGCATCTGTATTTTGCCCGCCGCTTTTTCCTGAGTTTTCTGGTGATCACCTTTGTGCTTTTTGCGCTGGTCGCGCTGGTGGACCTAGTGGATCAGACGCGAAAGTTCGGCGATTTTGGCATCAGTTTTCCGCAAATCCTCGGGCTGACGCTGCTGAATGTGCCCGAGACAATTAACCAGATACTGCCGCTGATCATGATCCTGGCGACGGTCGTTCTGTTTGTCGGGCTCGCACGGTCCTCTGAGCTGGTTGCAACGCGGGCGGCGGGGCGCTCAGCCCTGCGCGCACTGATAGCACCAGTGGGGGTCGCAATGATCATCGGCGGGCTGGCGGTGACGATGCTGAACCCGATCGTTGCCGGCACATCCTCGCGCTACAGCCAGCTGACCGAAAGCTACCGCACCGGCGGGGCATCGACCCTGTCAATTTCAGCCGAAGGGTTGTGGCTGCGACAGGGCAGCGAAACGGGCCAGACGGTGATCCGCGCCTGGCGGTCCAACAAGGACGCATCGGTCCTTTATGATGTGATGTTTCTCGAATATGCCCCCGGCGGCGGACCCCAGAGACGGGTTGCCGCCGAAAGTGCCACCCTGGAGCCCGGCGGCTGGTTGCTGAAAAACGCCAAGGAATGGCCGCTGCGCGCGGGCCAGAACCCCGAAGGCAATGCGCAGATACATGCCACTCTGAAAATTCCTTCGACCCTGACACTGGAACGTATCCGGGAGAGTTTCGGGCGCCCCGGCAGCATTTCCATCTGGCATCTGTCTGATTTCATTGACCAGCTGGATCAGGCCGGGTTTTCGTCGCGCCAGCACCGCGTCTGGATGCAGTCCGAACTCGCGCGTCCCGTGTTTCTGATGGCCATGGTTCTTGTTGCGAGCGCCTTTACCATGCGCCATACCCGGTTCGGGGGTACCGGTGTTGCGGTACTGGCAGCGGTACTTTTGGGGTTCAGTTTGTATTTCATTCGCAGCTTTGCGCAGATCCTTGGAGAAAACGGACAGATCCCTGTTTATCTGGCCGCATGGGCCCCCCCGGCGGCGGCGGTTCTGCTCGCACTTGGTCTTCTTTTGCATGTCGAGGACGGCTGAGAAGATGCGCATTTTTTTCAGCATCCTGATCGCGGTTTTTCTGCCAGCCGTGCTCGCCGCACAGGAGGGCGATGCCCCGGTCAAACCCGCGGTTCTGATTGCAGATGATCTTTTTATCACCAGCGACCGCGTGCTGGTGGCGCGTGGCAATGTCGAGGCTTTTCAGGGCAAATCGCGCTTGACGGCCAGCGAGATCCGCTACGACAGGAGCACCGGTTCGCTGATCGTTGAGGGGCCGATTGTTCTGACCGATGCGGGTCGCAACACTGTTCTGGCCTCGGCAGCTGAACTCAACGGCGACCTGCAGACGGGGCTTCTGAATGGCGCACGGCTGGTTCTCGATCAGCAGCTGCAGCTGGCATCCGTCCAGATGGAACGTGTCAGCCCACGGTACGACCAGCTCTACAAAACCGCCGTTACTTCGTGTCAGGTCTGCGAGGATGGGAAACCGCCGCTCTGGCAGATCCGCGCAAAGCGGGTCATTCACGATAAAGAAGCGCGTCAGCTCTATTTTGACCAGGCCCAGTTCCGCATCCGCAACGTCACAGTCGCTTATTTTCCCCGGTTGCGCCTGCCGGATCCGACGCTGGAACGTGCCACAGGTTTCCTGATACCGTCGCTGCGTAAAACGACCGAGCTGGGTACGGGGATCAAAATTCCCTATTTCATCGTGATTGATGATCATCGCGATGTGACGGTCACGCCCTACATCTCGTCTCGCACGAAAACGCTTGAACTGCGATACCGCCAGGCTTTTGTGAACGGACGGATCGACTTTAACACAGCCGTCTCGCGCGATGATGAACGCCCGGGCGAGACGCGCGGGTATGTATTTGGCTACGGCGCGTTTGAGCTGCCGGACGATTTCCGTCTGACATTTGATGTCGAGATCACCAGTGACGATGCCTATCTCAAAGACTATGGTTTTTCCGGCAAAGACCGACTGGACAGCGAGGTCAACATACAGCGGGCACGCCGGGACGAATTTATTTCCGGCAGCGTCATCGGGCTAAAATCTCTGAGGGATGGCGAGGACAACGCCACTCTGCCGACGGTCGTGATCGATGGCGTTTACGAACAGCGCTTTTTCCCAACCTTGACGGGTGGAGAGTTCCGCCTGAATGCCCGCGCGCACAGCCACTATCGGTATTCGGATGACGATATCATCGGGCGTGATATTTCACGGTTCAGCATCGACAGCACATGGCTGCGCGGATGGACCCTGCCGGGCGGTGTGCGGGCTGATGCGACGCTGAGCCTTGCAGGGGATGTTTTTGATATCACCCAGGACAGCACAGTACCGCAGACCCAGACCCAGCTGACCCCGGGCGGAGCGCTCGCGTTCCGGTATCCGCTGACGCGGCAGAACCAGAACGGGGTCACGCATTTCCTGGAACCGGTGGCACAGATCGGCTGGACCGGTGGTGACCGCCTGAACATCCCCAATGAGGAGAGCACGCGGGTCGAATTTGACGGCGGCAATCTGCTCTCCCTGTCACGTTTTCCGGCACCTGACAGGCGCGAGCGCGGCACCGTCGGAGCCTATGGGATCAACTGGTCCCGGTTTGACCCGGAGGGTCTTGAGACATCTGTGACCCTGGGGCAGGTGTTTCGGAACATTACGGATGACAGTTTCTCTGCATCGTCCGGGCTGACAGGCGGGACGTCGGATTTTCTCTTTGCAGGTCAGTTGAAATCGCCTGAAGGATGGGCCGTTTCGGCGCGCACGCTTTTCAATGACAGCTTTGATTTCACCAAGGCTGAACTGCGCGGGTATTACGGCAACAAACGCTCCCGCGTAAGCGGCACGTACCTGTGGCTGGACGAAGACGAGGACCTTGGCACGCTGCGCAGCATCTCCGAGATTTCGCTGAACGGCTCCCACCGGGTCGACCGGCACTGGACGGCGAATGCGGACTGGCGGTTTGATCTCGCAGACGACCGCGCGGCATCGGCAGGCTTTGGCCTGAACTATACCAACGAATGCGTCTCGGTCGGCCTGTCAGTGGCGCGGCGCTTTACAACCTCGACAAGCCTTGAGCCTTCGACCAGTGTGGGGTTTAACATCGGCCTGCGGGGCTTCTCTGCCCGCAAGGGCAGCGAAACATACGCAAGAACATGCAAAAGCTAGGCACAATGAGCATTTTCACACGTCTTGGAACCGCAATGGTTCTGTCTCTTTCGACGCTTTCGGGCGGCTCTCTTTCTGCACAGGGGCTTTTTGATCCTGTGGTCATCGTGAATGACGATGTTGTGACCGAATACGAGGTCGGGCAGCGGCAGCTCTTTCTGTCTCTGCTGAACGCACCTGGTGGGACACGCGACGCCGTTATTGAAACACTTGTCGATGAAAAGCTCCGCGCCCAGGAAATTGAACGGGCGGGTCTCGAACTCACCCCCGAGGGCCTTGAGACAGGAATTGCTGAGTTTGCACAGCGCACCGGTCTGCCGCCCGAGGAATTCATCGCACAGCTGGAACAGAACGGTGTTGAGCGGGAAAGCTTTGTCTCCTTTGTTTCCGTGGGTCTGGCCTGGCGCGAACTGATCGGTGCCCGGTTCGGACGACGGCTGCAGATTTCGGACGAAGAGATTGACCGGGCCCTGGGGTCTTCGGCGGGTGCCGGTGGTATCCGGGTTCTGCTGTCAGAGATCATCATCCCCGCCCCGCCAGAGCGGCGTGCGCAGGTCGAGGAAATCGCGCAGCTGATCGGCACAGCGCAATCCCAGGCCGAGTTTTCGAATTATGCCCGTCAGTATTCGGCGACGGCCACGCGCGATGCCGGCGGCCAGCTGCCCTGGCAGGCGCTGACGGATCTGCCGCCCGTCCTGCGGCCTTTGCTGTTGTCGCTGGCCCCGGGTGACGTCACCGAACCGCTGCCCCTGCCCGACGCCGTGGCGCTGTTTCAGCTGCGCGACATTCAGGAAACATCGGCGCCTTCGCAGCAATTTGCCTCCGTGGACTATGCCGCATATTACATCCCCGGTGGCCGCAGTGCCGCAGCCCTGTCTGCCGCAGCCCGCCTGCGGAGCGAAGTGGACGATTGCGATGACCTGTATGGCACAGCAAAGGGACAACCGCCCGAGGTTCTGGTGCGCGAAGCCGTACCACCAGCAAACCTGCCACAGGATATCGCGCTGGAGCTGAGCAAACTGGACCCCGGAGAGGTCTCCACGGCGCTGACGCGTTCGGGCGGGCAGTCTTTGATGTTCCTGATGCTCTGCGGTCGGACAGCTGCCGTGAACGAGGACGTCGCACGCGAGGAGGCCGCTGCCGCCCTTCGCACACAAACCATCAACACCTACGCCGAAAGCTATCTGGCCCAGCTGCGTGCGGACGCGCGTATCGTCACCCCATGACAGCTGCCCCTGTGGCGCCGGTGATCATCACCTGCGGCGAACCTGGCGGCATCGGCCCCGAGATCGCCGTTGGCGCGTTTCGAGCGCTGCGCGGAGCAGTACCTCTGGTCTGGATGGGGGACCCGCGTCATCTGCCTGAGGGGACGCCGTGGCAGGCCGTTGAAACCCCTGGTGCTGTCGGCTCTGTGCCCCCGGACAAGCTGCCCGTGCTGGCGCACAGTTTTGCCGGTGACGCGCGCAAGGGTGCGGCGGACCCATCCAACGCCCAGGGCGTGATCGACGTGATTGCCCGTGCTGTCGGGCTGGTGACGGAGGGGGCCGCCTGTGCAATCTGCACTGCCCCCATTCACAAAAAAGCGCTGATCGAAGGTGCGGATTTTCAGTACCCCGGTCATACCGAGTATCTGGGGGCTCTGGCAGGTGGGAGCCAGCGTGCGGTGATGATGCTCGCCTCTGACGCGCTGCGGGTTGTGCCCGCGACCATTCACATCGCTTTGCAGGAGGTCCCGCAGGTACTGACCCCGGAGCTGCTGCGCGAAACGATCACGATTACCCACAGCGCTCTGCAGGACCGCTTCGGGATCGTTGCACCCCGGATCGCCGTGGCCGGGCTGAACCCGCACGCTGGCGAAGGCGGGGCAATGGGCCGGCAGGAGCTGGACTGGATTGCACCGCTGATCGCAGAAATGGCCGGTAGCGGCATGCAGATTACCGGGCCACTGCCGGCGGATACGATGTTCCATGCAGCCGCACGCGCGCGCTATGACGCGGCCGTCTGCATGTATCACGACCAGGCGCTGATCCCGATCAAGACGCTTGATTTTGACCGCGGCGTGAACGTGACCCTGGGCCTGCCTTTTGTGCGGACCTCTCCAGATCACGGTACGGCCTTTGACATTGCAGGCAAGGGCATCGCCAACCCCACCAGCATGACAGAGGCGGTCAGACTGGCCGCACGCATGGCGGGGATCGCATAGCGTGGGCACCATCGACAATCTGCCCCCCCTGCGCGAGGTGATCCGCACCCACGATCTGCAGGCGCGAAAATCCATGGGGCAGAACTTTCTGCTGGATCTGAACCTGACCGCCAAGATTGCGCGCCAGGTCGGAGATCTGGGCGCATGTGACGTGCTGGAGATCGGCCCCGGACCGGGTGGGCTGACCCGTGGCCTGCTGGCCGAAGGCGCGCGCCGGGTGCTGGCCATTGAAAAGGACGCCCGATGCCTGCCGGCGCTCACGGAAATTTCCGACGCCTGGCCCGGGAAGCTGCAGGTTATCGAAGGCGACGCGCTGCAGACCGATCCGCTGGCCCACCTGACGCCCCCCATTCGCGTGGCCTCGAACCTGCCCTATAATGTGGGCACCGAACTGCTGGTCCGGTGGCTGACACCGCCCGAATGGCCCCCCTTTTGGCAAAGTCTGACACTGATGTTTCAGCGCGAGGTGGCCGAGCGCATCGTGGCGCAGCCTGGCAGCAAAACCTATGGCCGCCTGGCGATCCTGGCGCAGTGGCGGGCCGAAGCGCGCATTGTCATGCAGCTGCCGCCCGAAGCCTTTACGCCGCCGCCAAAAGTCTCGAGCAGCGTGGTGCATCTCAACGCCCTGCCCGCCCCCCGGTATGAGGCAGATGCTGCCGTCCTCTCCCGCGTTGTCGCGGCCGCATTCAATCAGCGCCGCAAGATGCTGCGCGCGGCCCTGAAAGGGATAGCCCCAGACATAGAGGACCGCCTGCTGGACGCAGGACTGAAACCGACAGACCGCGCCGAACAGGTCCCGCTGGAAGGGTTCTGTGCGCTGGCACGCGCGGTGGCCGCCAAATAAGGCGTCATGTGGGAAACACGGATCACGCGGCGCTGCCTGAAACCGTGGGTTTCAACGCATTAGTTTCCGCGTCGTCATTTCGTCAGATGCAACAAAACCCCGCGCACAGCACGGGGTTTCTCCAAAGCTTCAGAAAGTCCGTTTATTCAGCCGCTTCAGGGGCATCATCGCCGCCGCCTGAAGGCTGTTCCTGCGCGCTGTCGCTTTCGGGTTTCGGGCGCGGTTTGCGGCGCGGCGCACGTTTGGGGCGTGGTTTGCTTTCCGGCGTTTCAACCAGATTGCTCTCGCTGTCACCGGCATCTGAGCCACCATCACCCTGTGGTGCATCCGGCTGGTTGTGCTGGTTCTGTGCATCGCGCTCCTGACGCTCCGCACGCTCGCGGTCGCGTTCAGCCTGGCGTTCGCGGTTCTGGCGTTCCTGCTCCTCGCGGCGCGCTTCGATCTCGCGCTGCGCCTCGCTCAGCATGCGTGTGTAATGCTCCGCGTGCTGCTGGAAGTTTTCCGCCGCAACACGGTCATTGCTCAGCTGCGCATCGCGCGCGAGCTGATTGTATTTCTCGATGATCTGCTGCGGCGTACCGCGTACCTTGCCCTCGGGGCCCGAACTGTCGAACACACGGTTGACGACGTTGCCGCCCTGATTGTTATTCGACCGGTTACGGTTGCTCTTTGAGCGGGACCGGGATCTCGATGATTTCATGAAGCTGTCTCAGCCTTCGTGCTGTTAATCGTTGGTCCGGTTGCGCGCTGCGCGCCATTGTCAGAACCGGGAAGCGATATGTTGGGCATAATGCCGCGCGGGACCATGTAAGAAGCATATCCACCGCTGCAACGTCCAAGGAATAAGCACGGCTTACTCCCTGCCGCAAGGGGTAAACCGGCATTTTAACCATAATGTGCGGAATTTCGTATCATTTCCGGCGGTTTCACCCGGGTTTGGCCGCCGACACAACCCGGTCATGTCCTCCCAGATCGGGGAGAATCGCAACCTCCCCCCATCCCTGATCGCGAAAGATGCCAGCAACCGCAGGCCCCTGTTTCCATCCCGTCTCCACCAGCACACGGCCCCGGGCATTCAGGTACTGCGGCGCCTCAGCGGCAACAAGGCGGTAGACACTCAGCCCGTCGCCCTCATCTGTGAGCGCCATGCGCGGCTCATGTTCGCGCAGTTCGGGCTGGATATCCGCCATTTCAGCTGCGGCCAGATAAGGCGGATTGCACACGATCAGATCATAGCGCCCCTCGACGCGCCCGAACCAGTCCGACTGCAGCACATCGGCCCGGTCCGCCACACCGTGGCGCACCAGATTGGCACTGGCCTGCAGACAGGCGGCCTCACTCAGGTCCACGCCGACGCCGGTTGCATCTGTGCGTTCCGCCAGCAGCGTCGTCAGGATACAGCCCGACCCCGTCCCCAGATCCAGAAGGCTGGCAAAGGGCTGTGCCAGCGCAGCCTCGATCAGACTTTCCGTTTCCGGGCGCGGATCAAGCACATCCCGGCTGATGGCAAAGCTCCGTCCGTAGAACTCGCGCGCGCCGATCAGCTGCGAGACCGGCACACGTACGGCCCGAAGCGCCACAAGATGCTCATATCTTTCTGCAATATCGGGCGCGATGTCTTCGGGTGCAATCAGGGTAACACGTGCGGCATCCACTTCCGCCGCATGCGCCAGCAGCACCCGCGCATCCCGCGCGGGATCCGGCACGCCGGCGGCACGCAGACGCGCCATGGCCGCCACCATCGCCTCTGCTGCCGTCACGTGCCCATGTCCGCCAGCAGCCGCGCCTGGGTGTCCGCAGTAAGCGCGTCGATAATCTCATCCAGATCGCCCTGCATCACCGCGTCCAGCCGGTAGAGCGTCAGATTGATGCGGTGATCGGTCATGCGCCCCTGGGGGAAGTTATACGTCCGGATCCTCTCTGATCTGTCACCGGAGCCGACCTGTGCGGCGCGGTCGGCCGAACGCTCACTGTCGGCCCGGCTGCGTTCCAGATCATAAAGCCGCGCTCTTAGAACCTGCAGGGCCTTGTCCCTGTTCCGGTGCTGGGATTTTTCGGAACTCGTCACAACGATGCCCGTCGGCAGGTGCGTGATCCGCACCGCAGAATCGGTTGTGTTCACATGCTGGCCCCCCGCGCCGGACGACCGCATCGTATCAATCCGCAGATCGCCCGGTGCAATCTGAATGTCCACCTCCTCTGCCTCGGGCAGCACCGCCACCGTGGCCGCAGAGGTATGAATGCGCCCGCCGCTCTCTGTGCTGGGCACCCGCTGAACCCGGTGCACGCCACTTTCAAATTTCAGCCGGCCGAACACGGCCTGACCGCGGATATGGGCAACCATTTCACGCACACCGCCCAGCTCCGTTTCCTGCATCTCGATGACGTCAAAGGCCCAGCCCCTCGCTTCGGCGTATCGCTGATACATTCGCATCAGATCGCCCGCGAAGAGGGCTGCCTCATCCCCACCGGTGCCCGGCCGGATTTCCAGCATCGCCGCCTTTGCATCGGCCCGGTCCCGGGGCAGCAACGACAACTGCAGCGCCGCCTCCGCCTCAGGCACCGCGGCCTTCAGGCGCGACAGCTCCTCGGCGGCCAGCTCCGCCATATCCGGGTCTGCCATCATCTCGGCAGCCTCCGCCAGACCGGTCTGCAACTGCCTGTAGGCTTCAATCTGCTCCACAACGGGGCGCAGTTCTGCATATTCCCGCGCCAGATCCGCAATTTCCGCACCGGTGGTTCCATCCGCCATTGCCGCTTCCAGATACTGAAAACGGGCGGTGATCTGTGCAAGGCGGTCCATCGGGATCATCGCACTGCAATCCGACATTGAAAGGCATTGGTCAAGTCATCTGCACATGCTAGATTACGCGCATGAAACGGCTTTTGTGCATGATGATCTGTGCCGGCCTGCCGGCGGGCGCTGACGTCACCTATCCCGGTGGCAAAACGGTGGACTGCTATTGCACCGACCGGTCCGGCGCCCGGATCGAACTGGGCGAAACGATCTGCCTGCAGGTCGATGGGCGCATGTTCATGGCGCAGTGCCAGATGTCGCTGAACGTGCCGATGTGGCGTGAAGTAGAACAGGGCTGCCTGTCCTCATCGCTGCGCGGCGCTGATCACCCGCTCCAGTCGCGCGCGGTTTACCCCCAGATCTGAAGCACCAAAACGCAGCCGCGCAAACAACCGTATCTCGCCATCGCGCAGCTGGACGGTCGTCATATCCGGAAAGCCGAAAACGGCGGAGCGCGTCACATAGGTGATGTGTCCCGTCTGTACAGATCCGTCCAGAACGCGGGTGCGCGGTACATCACGCAGAACCGCATCCATCCGCTGCAACATTTCCGCATCCCCCGGCACGACACGAACCGCGCCGCCGGCCAGATCCCTGTCCTGATCTGCCGCCACCGGCACATGCCATACCGCCGGATCAATGGGCGAAACGCGCACAAAGACCATAAATGCCACAAGCACTGCCAGACCGATCCAGAACACCATGCGCTTCACCCTTCCGGAAATACTCATATCCTGCGCCAGCCCCAAAGAACGCCTGCCCGAAACGGCACGACTACCCCCTCAGCGATACTTCACGCCGGGCAGCACACAAAGCAGCTCAAACAGAATATTTGCCCCTGTCAGCGCCGTGTTGCCCGAAGTGTCATAGGGCGGTGAGACCTCCACCAGATCGCAGCCCACAATGTTCAGCCCCTTGAAAGCCGCAATCAGCTCCATTGCCTGAGGTGTGGTCAGACCGCCGATTTCCGGCGTCCCGGTGCCGGGCGCATAGGCCGGATCCAGACTGTCGATATCATAGGTAATATAGACAGGTGCCTCTGTCCCGATATCCCGGCGGATCTCGCCGCCCAGTGTGGACAGGCTGCGGTGCCACAGCTCGCGCGCCGGGAACTGCTGAAAGCCCCACCCCTGGGCCTCTTTGAAATCGTCCGCCGTATAGCCCGACCCGCGCAGACCGACCTGATAGGTTTTCTGCGGATCAATCAGCCCTTCCTCATAGGCACGGCGGAAAACCGTACCATGGGTTTCGCGCTCGCCGAACATGTCTTCGTTCACATCCGCATGCGCATCAATATGGACCAGTGCCACAGGACCATAGCGTTTGTGCATTGCGCGCAGGATCGGCAGGGTGATCGAATGATCCCCCCCGATGGCCATGGGCATCACATCATAATTCAGGATCGCGTCATAGCTGCTCTGAATGATCTTCAGGCTTTCTTTGAGCGAAAAGGTATTGATCGCCAGATCCCCGATATCGGCCACCTGAAGACTGTCAAAAGGGGCAGCCCCGGTACCCATGTTATAGGGCCGGATCATCGCACTTTCGGACCGTACCTCTTTGGGTCCGAAACGGGTGCCGGACCGCCACGATGTCCCGATGTCCAGAGGAATACCCAGAACGGCCACATCAAGCCCTTTCAGGCCATTGACCATGGGCAGCCGCATAAAACTGCCCGGTCCGGAAAAACGCGCCAGATCATTTCCGCTGATGGGTTGGTTTTTTTCCGCCATTATGCGCCTCCCCGCAGTTTCCAGCCCAGCAGGCAGAGCAGTTCCGTCGCCACATGTGCCCCTGCAATCGCTGTGGCCCCTGTCGTGTCAAAAGGCGGCGACACCTCTACAACATCACCGCCGACGATGTTGATTCCTGCCAGATCGCGCAGCATCGACGCGGCCTGCGCCGAGGTCAACCCGCCCCAGACCGGCGTGCCGGTGCCCGGCGCATAGGCCGGATCCAGCGCGTCGATGTCAAAGGTCAGATAGGTTGGCCTGTCGCCCAGCACCTCGCGGATACGGGCCACAGTGGCCACCGGCCCCTGCTCATGCACTTCGCGCGCATCGATCACCGTCACGCCCAGCGTGTCCTCGTTTGTGGTCCGGATGCCGACCTGCACAGAGGTGGCGGGATCAACGATGCCGGATTTCACGGCTTTGTAAAACATCGTGCCGTGATCCACGCGGTCCATATCGTCATCCGGCCAGGTGTCCGTATGGGCATCGAACTGCAACAGGCTGATGGGGCCGTATTTCTCCGCATAGGCTTTCAGGATCGGAAAGGTGATGTAGTGATCTCCGCCCAGCACAACCGTCGGCACATCCTGGGCCAGAATTCCGCGGATATGCTCTGTCAGGGCCCCGGGGAACGCAGGGACATTGGCATAGTCAAAGGCCAGATCGCCATAGTCCGCGATGGCAAACTCCTGCATCACATCAAAGGGCCAGCCATAGGGTGCATCAGGTGCCTGCAATGCGGATGCCTCACGGATGGCGCGCGGGCCAAGGCGTGTGCCGGTCCGGTTCGTCACCGCCTGATCAAACGGAACGCCCGTAACGGCAATATCCACACCTGTCAGATCCTTGGTGTATTTCCGGCGCAGAAAGGATGTTGCGCCGGCAAAGGTCAGCTCGAAACTGTTGCCCTTCAGGTCGTCGCGTGTGAACGCGTGATCGATCTGGTTCTTTGCGTCTTCCAGTGCCATGTCTTCAGGATCCGGCCACCGGTTGCGCGCGCTCGACGATGCGCGCAAAGAAAGAAGCTCCCACCGGCCCGATCTCGTCGTTGAAGTTATACTGCGGGTGGTGGCACATCGGCCCCACGCCCTGGCCCAGGAAGAGATAAGCCCCCGGTCGCGCCTCCAGCATATAGGCGAAATCCTCGGCCCCCATCACCGGCGTGACATTGCTGTCCACCGCGTCCTCTCCTGCAATTTCGCCGGCCACTTCGGCTGCGAAAGCGGCGTTGTCGGGCCGGTTGATCGTTGGGGGATACCCAAACTTGAAATCCAGTTCGGCCGTAACCCCAAAAGAGGCTGCCTGTCCGGTCATGATCTCGTCGATCCGCCTGACCGCCATGGCCTGCACCTCCTTGCTGAAGGTCCGCACGGTGCCGTTGATCCTGCATGTTTCGGGGATCACGTTGTGGGCCGTTCCGGAATGGATCTGTGTGACCGATATCACCAGCTGTTCCATCGGATCGGTGTTGCGGCTGACAATGCTCTGCAGCGCCTGAACCATGGCGCAGCCGGCGACAACCGGATCAACACAGGCATGTGGCCGGGCAGCATGCCCCCCGACACCCGAAAGCGTGATCGAGAATTCATCCGCCGCCGCCATGATCGGTCCCGGATTGAGCGAGAAAGTGCCCGCTTCGTTCACCGGGCTGTTGTGAAGGGCATAGACCTGACCGATGTCGAACCGGTCCATAACCCCTTCCTGAACCATCGCCTCGCCGCCCCCCGTATCCTCCTCGTCAGGCTGAAAAATCAGCGCAACGCGGCCCGAGAATTTGCGCGTTTCTGCCAGATACTTGGCCGCCCCCAGCAACATCGCCGTGTGCCCGTCATGGCCGCAGGCGTGCATTTTCCCCGGATGGGTCGAGGCGTATTCCAGTGGGGCGGTTTCCTCCATCGGCAGTGCGTCCATGTCCGCGCGCAGACCGATTGTCGGCCCCTCGCCCTGCCCGTTGATGATCGCCACGATGCCGGTTGTCGCAAAGCCTTCGTGGATTTCATCCACACCGAATTCGCGCAGCCGTTCCGCCACGAATGCCGCCGTCTTATGGCACTCGCGTCCCAGCTCGGGGATGGTGTGCAGGTGCTGCCGCCAGGCGGTGATCTCTTCCTTCATGGCAGCAATTCGGTTTACGACGGGCATGGGGTAGACTCCTCAGGGAAAAATCAGTCAGGTGCATCAGACACCGAAGAGGCGCGCGCTGCAATGGCAGAAGACCTGATCAATGACACCAATGCGGGAATCGAACGTCTGCTGGAAATAATGAGGCGACTGCGCGACCCGGTCAGCGGATGCCCCTGGGATATCGAGCAGGACTTCGACAGTATCGCACCCTATACGATCGAGGAGGCCTATGAGGTCGCCGATGCGATTGAGCGGCGCGACTGGCCGGAGCTGGAGGGCGAGCTGGGCGATCTGCTGCTTCAGACCGTTTATCACACCGCGATGGGCGAAGAGGCCGGGCATTTCAGCTTTCAGAGCGTTGTCCGGGCGATTTCGGACAAGATGGTCGCGCGGCATCCGCATGTTTTTGGCGAGGAAAACCGGGACAAAAGCGCCGATCAGCAGACGGCAGACTGGGAAAAAATCAAGGCCGCCGAACGCGCGGGCAAGGCGCAGCAGGGAACGCTGGACGGTGTCGCTGTCGGGCTGCCCGCCCTGTTGCGCGCACTGAAGCTGCAGAAACGCGCGGCCAGGGTCGGATTTGACTGGCCTTCAACCGATGAGGTGATCGACAAGATCACCGAAGAGGCCGCGGAACTGGTGGAAGCGCGCGACACGCTGACCCAGGCCGAGATTGAGGAAGAATTCGGTGATCTGCTGTTTGTAATGGCTAATCTGGGCCGGCACCTTGGCCTTGACCCGGAAGCCGCACTGCGCGCCGCCAACGCCAAATTCACCCGCCGTTTCGAGGCTGTGGAGGCAAAACTGGCAGAGAGGGGCAAACGCCCCGCAGACAGCACGCTGGAAGAGATGGATGCTCTCTGGGATCAGGTCAAAGCCGAAGCGCGTACACTCTAGCGCTCCGTTACTTTCACACCGAGAGCGACAAGCTGCGCAATAAACGGGCCTCTGGGCGGTATATCGCCGCTGAAAACACGGATCACATCGCCCGAACGCATGTGAACTTCCATGTCAGTGCTGTCGCTCCATTCGATGAATTCGATGTGGTGAATGTCGCTCAGCGCCACTTCACGCGGACGCTGCCAGGGTGACAGAATCAGCGTCTGCCGTGTCAGTCGAATTCCGCTGACGGGGTTACGGATCAACTCCTGCAGGATCATCGCCGCCGCAGGTAACCAGATTGCCCAGATGTACCAGGGCGCATCCTTGGTCGCAGCGACGGTCATCGCCAGCACCATCATGATGCCAGCGCTCCAGACGATCGCGCGCCTTCCCTGCAAACGATATGCGTAAACGTCTTCCATGATTCCGGTTTGCCAGCAGAATACGGCGCCGTTTTGACCTTTTTGTGTACTGGACTCTCGTCCATCACAGCTTCAGAAAGTGCGCATGGAAAAACGCAGTATCATCATCGACACAGACCCCGGTCAGGACGACGCGGTCGCCATTCTGCTGGCCCTGGCCAGCCCCGACGAAATCGACGTGCTGGGGATCACCTGTGTGGCAGGCAATGTGCCGCTGGAGCTGACAGCAAAAAACGCCCGCATGGTGTGTGAACTGGCAGGCCGTTCGGATATCGCAGTGTATGCGGGCTGTGACAGGCCGCTGGGTCGTGATCTTGTTACCGCAGAACATGTGCACGGAAAAACCGGTCTGGACGGCCCCAAGCTGCCAGATCCGGGCATGCCGCTGCAGGACCTGCATGCGGTGGATTACATCATCGACACGCTGCGTGCGGCCTCAAAAGGGTCTGTAACGCTGTGTCCGCTGGGCCCGCTGACAAATATTGCGACTGCCCTGTTGCGCGCACCGGATATCGCCGACCATGTCCGCGAAATCGTGCTGATGGGGGGCGCCTATTTCGAGGTGGGTAACATCACGCCTGCCGCAGAATTTAACATTTACGTCGATCCGCAGGCCGCTGATATTGTGTTCAAATCCGGCATTCCGATTGTTGTGATGCCGCTCGACGTGACACATAAAGCCCTGGTCACCGCGCCGCGCAATCAGGCCTTTCGCGCGCTGAACACGCCCGTCGGCGTCGCAGTGGCCCAGATGACCGAATTCTTTGAACGTTTTGACAAAGAGAAATACGGCTCGGCCGGTGCACCGCTGCACGATCCCTGTGTGACGGCCTGGCTGATACGCCCGGACATCTTTTCCGGCAGGCATATTAATGTGGAAATCGAAACGCAGTCCGAACTGACCCTCGGCATGACGGTTGCAGACTGGTGGGGCGTCACCGACCGGCCTGCAAATGCTCTGTTTATCGGTGATCTGGATGCGGACGCGTTTTTCGCCCTGCTGACCGAGCGGCTGGGCAGGCTGTGAGTGCGACGCTGACCCTCGCAGCGCCGGAGCATCTGGAAAAACTCGACGCACTTGTGGCGGCTTTTCACGCCGAGCAGGGCATTGCCCTGAGTGGCGAGGCACGGCGTGCCGGTATTGAGCCCCTGCTGGCCGGAATTCCGCATGGTGCCGCCTATCTGATCGGGCCGCCGCGGGCGCCTATCGGATACATCATTGTCAGCTTTGGCTGGTCGGTCGAGTTCGGCGGTCTCGACGGGATTATAGACGAGATTTACATCAGACCGGGCGTCCGGGGGCGCGGCATTGCCACAGAAACTCTGCAGAGCCTGCCCCGCGCGCTGGCCGGTGCGGGTCTGAAGGCTCTGCACCTGGAAGTGGACCGCTCCGAGCCTGCAAAACAGAAACTCTATGCACGCGCCGGGTTCCGCGACAGGCCACGCTATATGCTGATGACGCGGACCTTCTGAGAACGCTGGCGCTGCGCGTGTCGCGCGCCTATATCTCTGACATGCAGGTTTCAGTTCCCTTTGATAACAGCTACGCGCGTCTGCCGGACGCCTTTTACACCAGGCTGGCCCCCACGCCGGTCCGTGCGCCGCAGCTGATCGCCTATAACGACGACCTTGCGGCTCTGCTGGGTCTGCCGGACGCCGGCGCAGAAGACCGCGCGCGTGTGTTTTCCGGATCGCGTGTCCCTGAAGGCGCGGCACCGCTCGCACAGCTTTATGCAGGCCATCAGTTTGGCAATTACAATCCCCAGCTCGGAGACGGGCGCGCCATTCTGCTGGGCGAGGTTGTTGGCACAGACGGGGTGCGCCGCGACATCCAGCTCAAGGGTTCCGGGCCCACGCCCTATTCGCGCATGGGGGACGGACGCGCCTGGCTGGGCCCGGTGTTGCGGGAATATGTGATTTCCGAGGCGATGCACGCCCTGGGGGTGCCGACAACCCGTGCGCTGGCCGCGACACTCACCGGCGAAAATGTGGTGCGGGAATCGCTTTTGCCGGGGGCCGTTCTGACCCGCGTTGCCGCCAGCCACCTGCGCGTCGGAACCTTTCAGATTTTCGCATCGCGCGGGCAGACTGAGGCGCTGAAAGAGCTGACACAATATGCCATCGAGCGGCACTGGCCCGATGCTGAGAGGCCGATGGATCTGTTGCGCGCGGTCTGTGCAGCTCAGGCAGAACTTGTGGCAAACTGGATGTCTTTTGGGTTCATCCATGGCGTCATGAACACCGACAACTGCACGATCTCCGGCGAGACAATTGATTATGGGCCCTGCGCCTTTATCGATGATTTTCATGAAGATACGGTGTTTTCCTCAATTGATCAGCACGGCCGGTACGCCTTTTCCAACCAGCCACGGATCATTGTCTGGAACATGGCCCAGTTCGCCACAGCCCTGTTGCAGCAGCTGGACGATCCGGCAGACTCTGTCGATGAAGCGACAGAGATTGTGCATGCCATGCCCGATCAGATCGAGGCCGCCTGGACGCGGCGCTTCGGGGCCAAAATCGGGCTGTCGGATCCGTCAGCCGCTGACGACGCAGCGCTGGCCAGAGATCTGCTGCAGATCATGCAGGCGCAGGGCGCGGATTTCACGAATACCTTTGATGCCCTGGCGCGCGGCGACGCCCGGGACCAGTTTGTCGATCGTGACGCCTTTGATACCTGGTCAGAACGCTGGAATGCCCGAATTGCAGATGAAGCCGACCCTCAGGCCGTTATGCAGGCCGCCTCTCCGCGCGTTATTCCGCGCAACCACCGGATCGAGGAAATGATCAGCGCAGCAGTCAACGGCGATTATGCGCCTTTTGAGCGCTTGCAAAACGCGCTGCGCGATCCTTTTGGCACCGCAGACACCGGCCTGATGCGCCCGCCAACCGCCGCACAGCGGGTCCCGGCAACCTTTTGCGGCACCTAGGCCCTGCGCGGGCGCCGGTTGATCAGCCAGATACCGCCCGCCACCAGCACAAGGGCAACCCAGACCTGTGCTGCCACGTTTTCACCCAGCAGCAGCCAGCCGAGGAAAACCGCAAACACCGGCGACAGAAAACTGAATGAGGCAACCGAGGACGCCGGGTAGATCGCCATCAGCCAGAACCATGCCAGAAAACCAAGGCTGGCGATGGCGACGATCTGAAACAGCAGCCCTGCATAGTGTATGGGTTGCGGATCGCGCAGAAAATCCCCGATCAGCCATGCCGCAAACAGCATAACAGGCGCAGAGATGACCACCTGGAACAGCAGCTGGTTTGCCGGAGGCACCCTGCTCAGCGGTGTGATTTTGACGCAGAGCGCAATCCCGGCCCAGCACAGCGCCGAGGTCAGCGCCATCAGATCCCCCACAAGACTGGCGCTGGTATCGCTGCGGTCCAGCAACGCCAGTGCCACGCCCGACATTGCCATGATCAGCCCGACGATCCGAAGACCCGTCAGCCTGTCTGATGGCATCAGAAAATGGCTCGCGACCGCCAGCCAGACGGGCATGGAGTAAAAAATCACCGACGCCCTGCTTACGGTCGTGAAGTCCAGCGCCGAGAAAAGCACCATGAATTCAAGGGCAAAGAGCAACCCTGACAGGATACCGGCAGGAACGGCCGCGCGCGGAACGCTCATCGGAATGCCGCGCAGTTTCATCCAGATCATCAGAACGACAATCGCGCCAGCCGACCGGACACCCGCGGAAAACACAGGCGCGAACCCATCGTTGGTGACTTTGATGACCACCTGATTGAACGCCAGATGCAGCGCGAAGGCAATCAGTGCGACAGCACCGAAAGTGTCCATATGTGATTTGCGGTCCATGGCGCCACAAAGAGACCGGGCAGCGCAATTGTCAATCGCCCTGCCCGGATGCTGTGTGCATATTTTTTTGTTTTGCCCGGGGGTTAAGCCGCGCGCTGACCGCCGCCACCAGAGGCGCCGCCGCCACGCCGGCGCCTGCGGCCCCCACCCGGTTTCTTGCCCTGAGGCTGTGCCGCGCCGCCGGGCTTGCCACCGCCCTGAGGACGCCCCCCGCGACGGCGTCCGCCACCCTTGGGTTTAGTCCCTTCAGGGATATCCACGGCTTCCCAGGGGCGTCCGGAGCCCACGGGGATCGAAATTCCCATGGTTTTCTGAATGGCTTTCAGCTCGCCCATCTCATCCGGTGCACAGAACGCAATTGCTGCGCCGTCCTTGCCCGCGCGTGCGGTCCGGCCGATACGGTGCACATAGTTGTCGGGCACATTTGGCAGATCATAGTTGTAGACATGTTTCACGTCCGGGATATCAAGCCCGCGCGCGGCCACGTCGGTCGCCACCAGCACGGTGATCTCGCCGGATTTGAAGGCCGCAATCGCGCGGTCCCGCTGGCCCTGCGATTTATTGCCGTGGATCGAGGCCGCGTCATAGCCCGCCTTGACCAGCGTTTTCATCAGCTTTTCTGACCCGTGCTTTGTGCGGCCAAAGACCAGCGCCCGTTCGCCGCGGTGTTTGGCCAGCATCTCGATCAGCAGGTTCGCTTTCTCCGCCTTGGCGATGAAATGCACTTCCTGCGTGACCTTGTCAGCGGCTTTGCCCGGAGGGGACACTTCGACCCGGATAGGCCGGTTGAGATAGCTGTTCGCGATCTCGTTCATCAGCTTGGGCATGGTCGCCGAAAACAGCATCGTCTGCCGGTCCTTTGGGATGACCGCCGCGATTTTGCGCAGGTCATGGATAAAGCCCATGTCGAGCATCTGGTCAGCTTCGTCCAGCACCAGAAAATCAGCCTCGTCCAGACGCACAGCGCGCCTGTCCATAAGGTCCAGCAAACGTCCGGGCGTGGCCACCAGCAGGTCAACACCCCGCTCCAGCCGCTTGATCTGGTTGTTGATGGACTGACCGCCCACAACCATCGTCACCTTTATCGGTGTGTTTTCGGCAAATGCGCGCAGATTGACGCTGATCTGTGTCGCCAGCTCGCGTGTTGGTGCCAGGATCAGCCCATGCACCGAGCGGGGTGCGGGCCGTTTGCCGATCTCCAGCATCCGCGCAATCAGCGGCACACCAAAGGCTGCCGTTTTGCCGGTGCCTGTCTGTGCCAGCCCCATCACATCGCGCCCGTTCAGCGCATGTGGAATTGCCTGTTTCTGGATCGGGGTCGGGTCGTTTAGACCCATTTTTTTGAGACGGGCCACCAGTGCAGGTGGCAGATCCATCATATCAAAGTCACTCATATCGTCTTTCCGGCCCACCTGGCAGGCAGACCTCGTATACTTACCGGTCGCGCCCTGATCAGCAGGGCACGCACGTCGGGACACGCAAAACCGGATCACAGGTATCGGCGGCATGCCGGCACCTGTCCGTCGCGTCTGGCCCCACGCGTGATTTTGGGAACAACAGCGGACCTCTGAAACGGGCGCGCACATCAGGTCATCTGACCCGGGCGCCCGGACTGCTCACGCGGCAGAAGGCTTCGCCTGTGGTGCACATGGGGGTTTTTTATCCACAAGTCAACCGGACATCCTGAAACCGGGTGGCACCGCCACAGAAAGACCGCTAAACAAAAGCCCCGTCCAGCAGGATAAGCGCATGAGCAAAACCATCATCAACCGCTGCGAAGCCCTGGGTCTGCGCATGACCGGACAGCGCCGGATTGTGGCACAGGTGATCGAAGACAGTGATGATCACCCGGATGTCGAAGAGCTCTATGCCCGCGCCTCGGCCATAGATGCGGCGATCTCGATTGCGACGGTGTACCGGACGGTCAAACTCTTTGAGGAGGCGGGCATTCTCGACAAGCTGGAATTCGGCGACGGCAGAGCGCGCTACGAGGACGCAGAACGCGACCACCACGACCATCTCATCGATATGAATTCGGGCGAAGTGATTGAGTTTGTGGATGCCGAGATTGAGGCGTTGCAGGAAAGAATTGCCCGCAAACTGGGGTATGAATTGCGCGGACATCGTCTGGAGCTTTACGGCGTGCCGCTGAAAAAATCCTGAGACAGCCCGGAGGCACGCACCGGCAAGGCCTGCCGGACAGCTGTTCCGCGCAGGCCCGTGCCTTTTAAACCTGCGAAAAAACGCGGCGCGGAACGTTCTGTTCGCGTGCTTTCGGCTGCGTAGACAGCCTCAAACAAGTGGTATAGGCTTTTTATCAAGGGCGAGTGAAAAATACGGATGCGCACGGAACTGCATCGGCCCAGGGAGGAAAGTATGTGTCAGGTATTTGCCGGTCAGGATCCGGAGCGCTATGGATCGACCACACGCAGATTGCGGCTGAACGGTCAGAGCACGAGCATCAGGCTCGAAAACGCATTCTGGCAGGTCATTGATACGATTGCAGAAAACGAAGGCACAACGGCCCCGGCCTTTGTCTCGACCCTGCATGCCGAGGTTCTTGAACTGCGCGGCGAGCCGGAAAACTTTACCTCGCTGCTGCGCTGCGCCTGCCTGAAGTTCATGGAGCTGAGCCCCGGTGCCGAAGACGTGGCCATCGCTGCAGAATAGCCCGGCCCCCTGGCCGGATCACGCAGCACAGGGGTAGTACTCCCATACTACCCGGCCACAACTGAGCAGGCTTACTCTCGTTCGTGAACCGTCACAAAGGAGAGGCGCTTTGGCCAAAAACATTCATTCCATGATCCGCGTGCTGGAGGAAGCACGCTCGGTCGCGTTCTACGACAAGGCCTTTGGTCTGAAAGTTGCGGACCGCCTGGATTTTACCGATTTCACGCTGGTGTATCTCAGCAACGCCGAGAGCGGTTTCGAGCTGGAACTGACGGTCAACAAGGACCGCACCGCGCCTTATGATCTGGGGGATGGATACGGCCACCTGGCAGTGTCCGTCGCGGATCTGGATGCAGAACACGCCCGGTTTGAAGCCGAAGGACTGGCACCGCGCAAACTTGTGACATTCGCGCCTGACGGCAAACTCGTCGGGCGCTTTTTCTTTGTGGCCGATCCGGACGGCTACGAGATCGAAGTGCTCGAACGCAGCGGGCGCTTTACGTGATTTTTCGAGGGAGGACCTAACATGACAATCCAAGACAGCCCCAAAGGGCTTACCCGGCGCCAGCTGTTGTCGCGTGCGACAGCAGCCGGGGCCTCATTTGTGGTGGGATCAGGCTTTATCGCCGCGCCCAACGCATCCTGGGCGGCCACAGCCGATCATCTGCGGCCCGAAACCTTTGCCACGCTCGTACAGATGGCCCGGGATATCTACCCGCACGACAAGGTGGGTGATGAATTCTACGTGATCGCGGTCAAAGGCTATGACACCGCGGATGCGGCGGAAAATGTCGAGGTGGGCATCGCCGGTCTCGATGCTGCTGCCCGTGGAAAAGGACATGCCGGGTATCTCGACATGGGCTGGGAGCGGGACCGCGTCGATCTGTTGCGCGCAATGGAGGACAGCGCGTTCTTTCAGCAGGTGCGCGGCGGCCTTGTCACAGGTCTCTACAATCAGAAAGCTGTCTGGCCGATCTTCGGCTACGAGGGCTCCTCATTTGAATTCGGCGGCTACATCGACCGCGGTTTCAACGACATCAACTGGCTATAAGGGGAGACTGGCACCATGACGGCACCATTTGATCTCACAGACGACAGCGTCGTTGTTATCATCGGCACGGGCGCAGGCGGCGGCGTGCTGGCAAACGAACTGGCCCAGAAAGGCGTCAGCGTTGTTGCGCTCGAAGCCGGCGGGCGGCACCTGCCGGAGGACTTCATTAACGATGAATGGGACAGCTTTGGCCAGCTGGCCTGGCTCGACCCGCGCTCTACGTCGGGCGACTGGCGCGTGGCTAAAGACTTTTCCGGCCTGCCCGCATGGATCGTAAAATCCGTGGGCGGCACGACCCAGCACTGGGCAGGCGCCAGCCTGCGGTTCCAGGAGCATGAGTGGAAAGCGGCGACCAGCTACGGCAGCGTTCAGGGCGCGTCCCTGCTCGACTGGCCGATTGACGCCGCCGAAATGGACCCCTGGTACACAAAGGCCGAAGACAAGCTGGGCGTCACCCGCACAGGCGACCGTCCCGGGCTGCCGGGCAACAACAACTATCTGGTGTTCGAAAAGGGCGCAAAGGCGCTTGGCTACGAACAGGTCCATACCGGTCGCATGGCGATCAACTCTGATGAGAACCGCGACCGGCAGATGTGCCAGCAGACTGGCTTTTGTTTTCAGGGGTGTAAATGGGGCGCCAAATGGTCTGCCGGCTATGTCGATATCCCGCAGGGCGAGGCAACCGGCAACCTGGAGGTCCGTCCGCAGTCACATGTGGCGCGCATCCTGCACAATGACGCAGGCAAGGTCACCGGTGTCGAATACTATGACGCTGACGGCACTCTGCAGATGCAGAAGGCACGTGTTGTCTGTGTTGCCGGTAACTCGTTTGAGAGCCCGCGCCTCCTGCTGAACTCGGCCTCGTCGATGTTCCCGGATGGTCTTGCGAACAGTTCCGGCCAGGTCGGTCGTAACTATATGCGCCACATGACCGGGTCGGTCTACGCGACCTTTGACCAGCCGGTGAAGATGTGGCGCGGCACCACCATGGCCGGCATCATCCAGGACGAATCCCGGCATGATCCGAGCCGTGGGTTTGTCGGCGGCTACGAGCTGGAAACGCTGGCTCTGGGCCTGCCCTTTATGGCGGCCTTCCTTGACCCCGGTGCCTGGGGGCGTGAGTTTACCTCAGCGCTCGACAGCTATGAAAACATGGCCGGCATGTGGATCGTGGGCGAAGACATGCCACAGGAAACAAACCGGGTTACGCTGAACATGGACCTCAAGGATCAATATGGTCTGCCTGTCGCCAATGTGCATTTCGACGATCACCCCAATGACGTCGCGATGCGCAACCACGCCTACAAACAGGGCGCGGCGGTCTACGAGGCTGTGGGGGCGACACGGGTGTTCCCAACGCCGCCCTATCCGTCGACGCATAATCTGGGCACCAACCGGATGTCTGCAAACGCACGTGACGGGGTGGTCAACAAATGGGGCCAGACCCATGATATTGAGAACCTCTTTATCTCGGACGGCTCGCAGTTCACCACCGGTGCTGCAGAAAACCCGACGCTGACCATTGTGGCGCTCGCGATCCGCCAGGCGGATCACCTCGCGCGCGAAATGTCTCAGGGCAATCTCTGAAACAATCGTGCCGCGCCCCGTTGATCCGGGGCGCGGCATGGGCCTCCGCTTCCATGCAACCGGGCAGCCGGTATCCCACCGACAGCATTCACGGCTGACACACCCCTACGGGCAAGCAGGCGGCATCTCCATTGACCCCGGCACCGCTTTCTGAAACTCCGCCTGTCAGAGTTTCTCAGGAAAGACCCCCATATGGACAACCTGCGCGGTGCGGCTCTGATGGTGCTGGCCATGTTCGGCTTTGCGCTCGAAGATATGCTGATCAAATTCATGGCCGTCTCCCTGCCCGTCGGGCAGATCATCGGGATGCTGGGTCTCGGCAGCTCTGTGCTCATCGGGACGCTGCTGATGGTCCGGGGTGAAGCCCTGTTCGACCGCGCCATGCTGACCCCGGCAATTGCCATCCGCGCCATCGGCGAGCTGATCGGCACACTGGGTTTCGTCACGGCAATTGCCCTGACGCCCCTGTCATCTGCTTCTGCCATCCTTCAGGCAACACCGCTGGTTGTCACCCTGGGGGCCGCAGTCTTTTTGCAGGAGGCCGTGGGGTGGCGGCGCTGGTCTGCGATCCTGGTTGGGTTTCTGGGCGTCCTGCTGATCATCCGGCCCGGCACCGAAGGGTTCAGCTGGCTGTCTCTCTTTGCGCTTCAGGGTGTCTTCGGTCTTGCCCTCCGCGATCTGGCGACACGGCGCGTACCGCCCCATACCTCGACGCTGCAGCTGAGCTTTCTGGGGTTTCTTGTGCTGATCCCGGCGGCTGTCATCATGCTGCTGGTGGCCGGAACGGAGATCCGTGCGCCCTCCTCTGCCGACTGGCTGTGGTATGCCTGCGCCCTGCTCATTGGGATTGTGGCCTATTATACGATTATCGCCGCCATGCGCGTGGGCGAGGTCAGCTTTGTGACGCCCTTCCGCTATTCGCGCATCCTTTTTGCACTGGTGATCGGCGTCGGCGTCTTTAGCGAGGAGCCTGATACGCTGACCCTTCTCGGGGCGACCATCATCGTCTGCTCGGGTCTGTACACGCTCTGGCGGGAAAGAAATGTTCGCGCTAACAGCGCCTGACCCTTTCCATCACAGCCGCATCCCGGTATCACCCGGCCAACAGATACGCACAGGAGCCTGACATGAGCACGATCATTGACATCCATGCCCGCGAAATCCTCGACAGCCGGGGCAACCCCACCGTCGAAGTTGACGTCATCCTTGAAGACGGCACCATGGGCCGCGCGGCGGTCCCTTCAGGTGCATCCACCGGCGCTTATGAGGCGGTAGAGAAGCGTGACGGTGATAAATCGCGGTACATGGGCAAGGGGGTTCTGGAGGCCTGTGCTGCCGTGAACGGCGAGATCGCAGAGGCGCTGGTTGGCATTGATGCCACAGAGCAGGTCGACATCGACACCACCATGATCGAGCTTGACGGCACAGACAACAAAGGCCGCCTTGGAGCAAATGCGATCCTGGGTGTGTCCATGGCTGCGGCCAAGGCTGCGGCGGACTTCTGCGCCCAGCCGCTCTACCGCTATGTCGGCGGCACATCTGCGCGGGTGCTGCCGGTGCCCATGATGAACATTATCAACGGCGGCGAGCACGCAGACAACCCGATCGACATTCAGGAATTCATGATCATGCCGGTGGCTGCGGAAAACATCCGCGAAGCCGTGCGCATGGGCTCTGAAGTGTTTCACACGCTGAAAAAAGAGCTGTCCGCGGCGGGTCTGTCCACAGGGATCGGTGATGAGGGTGGCTTTGCGCCCAACATCAGCTCCACACGGGACGCGCTTGATTTCATTCTGAAATCCATCGAGAAAGCCGGATATAAACCGGGCGATGACATCCACCTTGCGATGGATTGTGCCGCAACCGAATACTACAAGGACGGCAAATATGAGCTTGCCGGAGAAGGCAAATCGCTGTCGTCCGCGGAAAACGTCGACTACCTGGCAGCGCTGGTCAATGATTACCCGATCATCTCGATCGAGGACGGCATGTCAGAGGACGACTGGGATGGCTGGAAGGCCCTGACGGAGGCCCTGGGTGACCGGGTTCAGCTGGTGGGTGACGATCTCTTTGTGACCAATCCGGCCCGTCTTGCCATGGGGATCGAGCGCGGCTCGGCCAATTCGATGCTGGTCAAGGTCAACCAGATCGGCAGCCTCACCGAGACGCTGAAAGCGGTCGATATGGCGCATCGTGCGGGCTTTACCAACGTGATGTCCCACCGGTCCGGCGAGACCGAAGACGCCACCATCGCAGACCTGGCGGTGGCGACAAACTGTGGCCAGATCAAAACCGGCTCGCTCGCACGCTCCGACCGGCTGGCCAAGTACAACCAGCTGATCCGCATCGAAGAAGCCCTGGGCGAGACCGCTGAATACGCGGGCCGCTCGATCCTGCGCTGATGGCTGAAGTTGTGATCCGGCAGGCGGAAACGCCTGCCGATCTGCAGGCTGTTCGGGACCTGTGCTGGGAATACCGCGACTATCTGATCGCTTTCAGCGATGAGGTCAGCCAGGCGGTTTCGGTGACCTACCCGCAGGAAGCCTACCCCGCGCTGATGGCTGAACTGGCCGACAAACACGCACGCCCCGGGGGTCTGATCCTGCTGGCCGAAAAGGACAGTCAGGCCGTGGGTTGCGGCATGTATCACGCCATCAGTGACGGGGACGCCGAAATCAAGCGCGTGTTCATGCGCGACACCGCACGGGGCACCGGCGCCGGATACAGACTGTCCGAGGCCCTGATCCGTCACGCCCGGGCGGATGGCTATTCACGTATTCTGCTGGACACGTCACGGCAGTTTATCCATGCGCAGAAACTCTATGAAAAGCTGGGATTTCAGGCGCGCGGGCCTTATTCAGAGCTGCCGCCGGGTTATGCGGAACTGCTGGTTTTCTACGAACTCACTCTGTGAACCGCGCGGGCCTGTAGGGCGCTACCAAAGCCGCATGGGTGTTGCTGAGGCCCCGGCCCATGATTTCGGCCGCCGCGATCTCTCCCACCAGAGGCGCCAGCGTGGCACCCGAATGCATCGTCGTCACATAAAGCCCCTCTGGTCCGCAGGCACCAATGACCGGCAGCCCATCGCCCGGCACCGGACGCCAGGCCAGTGTTACCTCTTCCCAGCGGACCGCCTGACCGATCAGCGCAGAGACCCGGGCCGCAGCACGATCCGCCAGTACGGACGGGTCACCAGCCACTTCGGAGCTGGTGTCGCTCTGGTGCGCAGCTGCCGTGGGCGCCAGCAAACGGCCATCCGGCAGCTGGCGCAATTCCTGACCCGGACTGACAAGAATATGGCTGAGCAGCGGTGGCAGGGGTGCCGTGCGCAGGATCAGCCCCGGCCTGTCCGGCATGGGCAGGCGGGCATCTACCGTATCAAGAAGTTTCCCCGTCGCAGTCCCGGTGGCGAGCATGACGTGGTCCGCCGTGATTGTGCCGCCTGACCAGGTGACACCTGCAATCCGCCCCGCCCGGTGCACCAGGCCCTGCACCGGCACGCCCGAAATGATCCGCGCACCAAGCGCGCAGGCAGCTGCCAGAGCATCCTGCGTCAGCGTGACCAGGTCGACGGCCCCCTCATCCGCAAAAAGCAGTGCACGTTCCGGCGCCGGAATACCTGGCTCCAGCGCGGTGAACCCGTCCCGGTCAATTTCCCGGACATTGTAGCCAAGGGCGCGCAGTGCGTCTGACTGGGCGTCAAAGGCCGCTCCCTGCTCCTCCCAGCACAGGCAACCCTGCCATTGCACGGCCCTGCTGCCCAGGGCGTCCGCCAGCCGGCGGTGCGCGGCGAATGCGGCATGGCGCAGGTGAAAGTGATCCTCGTCCGCGTAAAAGCTGGCGTTGATCCAGCCAAAGGATGCGCCTGAGGCACCCTGGGCGGGTGCTCCGGCCTCGATCACCGTGACCTGCGCGCCGCTGCGGGCAAGGTTCCAGGCGGTCACGGCACCGATGACCCCGGCGCCTACGACGATTACTTTCATGCTCTGTCCCTCTCGACCTGCGCGGTGTTCACGGTACAGTGCCCGTATGACGGCACAAGAGATCATCGACCATCTGTCTTTGCAGCCCCACCCCGAGGGCGGGCATTACCGCCAGACATGGATTGCAGAAAACGACGGACGCCCCACCGGCACCTGCATCTGGTTTCTGCTCAAAGCGGGCGAGAGCAGTCACTGGCACCGCGTGGATGCGACAGAAATCTGGTTCTGGCACAGCGGTGCGCCGCTGATCCTGTCGCTGAGCGCCGATGACACGGGGCCCGCGACGGATCATCTGCTGGGCCCCGATCTGCGCACGGGCAGCCCACAGATGATTGTGCCGGAAAACCACTGGCAGGCAGCCCGTACCACAGGCGAATATACCCTCGTCAGCTGCACGGTATCCCCGGGATTTCAGTTTGAGGGTTTTACTCTTGCCGCACCTGGATTTGATATCCCGCGTTCAGGGGATTAAACCGCCGCGCGCTGTTCCGGCGGCAGGCTGATGGTGCCGCCACTGACAGCCGCGCGCACGCCGGTTGTGCCGGGACAGGATGTGGGCAGCCCCCGCGCGACGCGCACCGCAAGATAGGCAAAAGCCTGCGCCTCCAGCATGTCACCATCAAGCCCCACCTCCTCGACCGGGCCGACCGGACAGTCCAGCGAAACGGACAGCATCTCCATCAGTACCGGATTGTGACGTCCGCCCCCCGTGACCAGCAGCCGGGCGGGTGGCTTCGGACAATGCTCCATCCCCTGGGCCACGCCAGCCGCACACATCGCCGTGAGCGTGGCCGCCGCATCGGCGTCACTGAGCTCACCAACCAGACGGATCATTTCCGAAAAGTCATTTCTGTCCAGAGATTTAGGCGGCATTCTTGCGAAATACGGCTCCGCCAGAAAAAGCTCGAGCGCGCCCTGCTCTACCGTGCCCTGGCGCGCGATGCGGCCTCCCTCATCAAAGGCGATATCCAGTCGGGCGCGCAGAAGATCATTCAGGGGCGCGTTGGCCGGACCCGTATCAAAGGCCAGCAATGCGCCCTTCTCCTCCGGACGCTCCTTTGCGGGATCGACAAAGGTGAGATTGCCGACACCACCGAGGTTCAGAAAAGCCAGCGGTGCATCCGCACCGATGAAACGCGCGCAGGCGAAATGGAAAAACGGTGCCAGCGGCGCGCCCTCTCCGCCCAGCTCCACGTCCGCTGTCCGGAAATCCCACACGACCGGCAGATCCAGCGCACCAGCCAGCCAGGCACCGCTGCCCACCTGCAGCGTTCCGCGGGTACGCGGCGCATGGGCAAGGGTCTGACCATGAAACCCAACAAGATCAATGCCCTCAAAGCCACGCAGCGCTTCAAAGTGCGCCTGTTCTGTAACGGTGCGCGCCGCCCCGGTCCGGGCACCCGACCACTGCCCCAGGGCTGCGGCAAGTGTGCGTTGTTCGGCAGCTGAATAGGCGCGGTATCCGGTCTCGCCAAAGCCCTCTATCGTGATGCCGTCCGTGCGCAGAACAGCCGCATCAACACCGTCCAGAGAGGTGCCGCTCATAGCGCCGAGCGCTGTGACGATTCCGGTTTTGGGGATGGCCCTGCTCAAAGCCTTTTCCTTTGTCTTTTCACCGCCTATAGAGTGTGCGCATTCACCGTGAAAGAGCAAGTATCATGACCTACCACCCCAAATCGGACTTTGTCGCTGTAATGATCGAGCGCGGCTTTCTGGCCGATTGCACGGACTATCAGGGGCTGGATGAAGCGCTGCTTTCAGGGGTGAAAACGGCCTATATCGGCTTTGACGCGACCGCAAAATCGCTGCATGTGGGATCGCTCATTCAGATCATGATGCTGCGCTGGTTCCAGAAAACCGGTCATAAACCCATCACGCTGATGGGCGGCGGCACGACCAAGGTGGGTGACCCGTCTTTTCGCGCCGATGAACGCCCCCTGCTGAGCCCGGAAGATATCGACGCCAATATCGCCGGCATCAAAAAGGTGTTTTCGGCCTACCTCGACTATGGGGATGATGCGACAGATGCCCTGATGATCAACAACGCCGAGTGGCTGGACGGGCTGAACTACCTCGACTTTCTGCGGGACATCGGGCGGCATTTTTCGATCAACCGGATGCTGTCCTTTGAGAGCGTGAAGTCGCGTCTCGACCGCGAGCAGTCCCTGTCGTTTCTTGAGTTCAACTACATGATCCTGCAGGCCTATGACTTTATGGAACTGCACCGCCGGTATGACTGCGTGCTGCAGATGGGCGGCTCTGACCAGTGGGGCAACATCGTCAACGGGATCGACCTGACGCGCCGCGTGATCGACGGCGAGGTCTACGGGCTGACAACGCACCTGCTGACAACCTCCGATGGCAAAAAAATGGGCAAGTCCCAGGCCGGTGCTGTCTGGCTGAACCCTGACATGCTCTCGCCCTACGAATTCTGGCAGTTCTGGCGCAACACCACCGACGCGGATGTCGGGCGCTTCCTCAAGCTCTATTCAGAACTGCCCGTGGACGAATGTGACCGGCTGGGCGCGCTCGAAGGTTCGGAGATCAACGAGGCCAAGGTACGTCTTGCCAATGAGGTCACGACACTGCTGCACGGGGCTGAGGCCGCGGCGGCAGCGGAGGCGACCGCCCGGGAAGTCTTTGAGAAAGGCGGTATCGGGGACGATCTGCCGACGCTCACCCTTTCGGCTGACGATCTGGGCGACGGAATTTCCATAGTGCAACTGATCGTCAAGTCAGGTCTGGCGGGGTCCGGGAAAGAGGCAAAACGGCTGATCGCAGAAAACGGCGCGCGCCTTGATGACGCACCGCTGACCAATGCGGGCCTGATGATTGACGCCGCTGCTTTGTCCAGCCCGATCAAACTCAGCGCGGGCAAGAAACGGCATGCACTGGTGCAGCTGGGTTAAAGCCAGAGCCAGTCGATCACCGTCAGAACGACGAATACCGGCACAGACAGAACGGTCGCCAGTAAAAAGGCGGCCGTTTTCGTCATCCGGGGCGCGGGCGCGCAGATACCAAACACGGTTTCGGATTTTTTCATGGCCGCATTAACCACGTTTTAGGTTTCGACATTCTTAATGAACTCATGTTTGATGCTGTCCATGCCGATCCGTCGCCCGCCCTCCAGCAAAGCCGCGAGTATGCGCAGACACTGGAGTTGCTGGGCCAGTCTCCGAAACGCCTGGCGGATGGCACACTGACACTGCACCGACGGTGGTGCGGAATTCCTCTCACGATGTTGCCGCGCGCGCGAATGCCCGACCCGGAAACAACACTGGCCTGTCTGGCCTCCGTCGGTGTTCGCGGACCGGTCATTTTTTCACCTGATCACCCCAGCGATCTGAGCGAGATCGGTGCGTTGCCGCTTGTCAGCCCGGCAACGGTCGCCCGGCTGGACCTGACACCACCGCCCGACGCGCTTGAGGCACACCTGCATCAGAAATGGCGCAACCGCCTGCGCCATGCGCGCGCACAGGGGCTGCGGGTGACCCGGCAGAACATGCCGGACGATCCAAACCACTGGCTGTTTCAGGCGGACAGCGCCCAGAGAAAACAGCGCCGCTATCACACCTGGCCAACGTCGCTGACCCTGGCATGGATGCGGGCAAACCGCAGCGGTGCGAAGCTTTTTACCGCTTTTGATGGTCGGGATGCGGTGGCGGCACTGCTGATCCTGCGCCATGGCACGGGTGCTGCCTATCATATGGGGCACACAACAGAACCCGGACGGCGCTCCTCGGCCCATACTCTGCTGCTGTGGTACGCCATGATGTGGCTGCACGGCAAAGGTGTGACCAGCCTTGATCTGGGAACCATAGACACCGAGGACACGCCGGGGCTTACCCGCTTCAAACTGGGCACCGGGGCAGAGCCGCAGCGTCTTGGGGGCACCTGGCTGTGCTGGCCGCCGCTGACCACCCGGCTGGGCCCGCTGGCACGGATGGACCGCACGCTGATGCAGGGTCTCTGGACAGCCCGCTGAGCCCGTGCTTTCTGTCCGGGACAGGACAGGGAGGCATGACATGGAACTGGCAAATACAGCGGCGGTCATCACGGGCGGCGCATCAGGTCTGGGTGAGGCAACGGCGCGGTTTTTTGCATCTCAGGGTGCCGCGGTCACGCTGCTTGACCGGGACGCAGAGCGCGGCACGGAAATTGCCCGTGACATCGGCGGGAGTTTTGCGCAGACCGATGTGACGGATGAGGCCTCTGTCTCCGCCGCACTGGCCAAAGCGAAAGAGGCGATGGGACGCGTCACCGCGGCGGTCAACTGCGCCGGAATTGCGGATGCCGCCAAAACAATCGGGCGGGACGGGCCGCATCCGATTGATCTGTTTCAGCGCACGATCGACATCAACCTTGTGGGCACCTTCAATGTGGCGCGACTGGCAGCGGATATCATGCAGCACAACGCGCCAGAGCCGGACGGAGCCCGCGGCGTAATCATCAACACAGCCTCCATCGCGGCCTTTGACGGCCAGAAAGGCCAGACCGCTTATGCTGCATCCAAAGGGGGCGTGGTCGGTCTGTGCCTGCCGATGGCGCGCGATCTGGCCCGCTCCGGCATCCGGGTGATGACAATTGCGCCTGGCATCTTTATGACCCCGATGCTTGCCGGTCTGGGCGAGGACATCCAGGCACAGCTGGCAGCCGATGTGCCCTGCCCGCCCCGGCTGGGCGATCCGGCGGAATACGCGCGGTTGGCGGGTTTTATCGTCACTGCAGGGTATCTCAACGGCGAGGTGATCCGCATTGACGGCGCGCTGCGCATGCGCTGAGCAAGGCGCCGTCGGCGGGTTTTCGCTCTGCGGCGGCATGTAAATGCCTGTCCGGGCGGGAATTTCTGCTCAGTATTGTCAGACAGGGCACTTCAGTGCTTCTACCACAGGTGGTGGATCGGGCATGTCGCGCGGTTCGCATCATCACCAGCCTGCGGAGAAGACCAATGCCAGTAAGTACTCCCCCGAAATGCCTGTTCGCAGGCGCAGCCGTCGCCCTGATGTTTCAGACAGCCTCGTTGCAGGCCGCTGTTCTGCAACTGGATGTCCTGACGGTAAGCCTCTGTGATCAGGGCTCTTCTGAGTGCTTTGAGCCGGATATCGACCAGTCCTTCATGAACCGCATCTTTGGTCAGGCTGACATCTTTCTGAATTTTCTGCCCTCCCCCGCGCCGGTAACCCTTGATCTCGCCGCTGTCTCAAACAGTGCAGGCCAGGCCGATGCCTTCAGCCTTTTGTCCGACTTTGCCAGCGCTGCCGCCGGTGACATCCCGCCATTGACAGCCGTTATGGGGTTCGGGCCCCGTCTGACGGGCAACACGGTTGGTGCTGCCTATCTTGGCGCGCCCTCGCTGCCCTTTGGAATTGTCAGCGCCGAGGGGACATCGACCGCCCTGCAGAGCTTTGTCACCGCACATGAGCTGGGTCATATTCTGGGTGTTGATCACACAGATGAGGGCATGGGGTCGCTGATGGATCCGGTCATCAATGTCTCGTTGCTGGACGATCCGGACTTCCTGCCCGGGCTGGCACCGGGTGTGGCCGAAATCTTCCGCAGCAGCAGCCTGTTGCAGGAACGCCAGATCGATACGCCGGATGAGACACCGGACAATGAAGCCCCTGAAATCAGCCCGCCCACAATTGCAGCGGTCCCGCTGCCACCGGCAGTGGCAGGCTTTCTTGTCGCTCTTGGAATGCTGGCCGTTCCGGCGGCACGCAAACGCCGGCGCAGCGCCTGAACCCGGACCCCTGGCAGGCCAGACAGTCTGCCAGGCACCCCGGTTCTATCCGGACGCCTTTTCCTCAAGCACAAGCCACTCATCCTCGGACGCGGCGAGTTTTTCCTGACGCTCCACCAGAGCTTCCGTTGCTTTGCGGAACTTGACCGGGTTGTCCGAGAACAGATCAGGATCAGCCAGAAGTTCGCCCAGTCGCGCAATCTCTGCCTCGAGCCGTTCGATCTCCGCCGGGAGCGCTTCCAGCCTGTGTTTTTCGGTAAAACTCAGGCCCGGCTTTTCCGCTTTTGCTGGTTTTTTGTCTGCGCGGGAGGCGTTGCGGGTCTTCGCCGTTTCGTCGGATTTCCCGTCGCGCGGCTCGCGCTGGCTGATGTAGTCGCTCCATCCCCCGGCATAGACCGTCGCGCGGCCGTCCCCCTCCATCGCGATGGTTGTCGCCGCAACCCGGTCGAGAAAATCCCTGTCGTGACTGACCAGCAGCACGGTTCCGTCATAGGTGCCCAGCAGTTCCTGCAGCAGGTCGAGCGTTTCCACATCAAGATCATTTGTCGGCTCGTCAAGCACCAGCAGATTGCTGGGCCGCGCCATCAGCCGGGCAAGCAGCAGGCGCGCTTTTTCCCCGCCTGACAGAGCCCGGACCGGCGCGCGGGCCTGTGCCTCGTCGAATAAAAACTCTTTCAGGTAGCCCACCACATGTTTCGGTGTACCACGCACCATAACCTGATCGGCCTTGCCCGAGACACGCATCTCGGGATCTCCCGTCAGACTGTCCCACAGACTCATATCCTCATCCAGCTGCGCCCGGGCCTGATCAAAAAGCGCCAGTTCCAGATTGGTGCCGAGGCGCACCGTTCCCGTGTCAGGTGGCTCGTGACCAATCAGCATGTTCAGCAGGGTCGTTTTGCCGACACCGTTCGGCCCCACAAAGGCAATCCGGTCGCCGCGCTGGACAGTCAGCGAAAACGGTCTGAGGATCTGCCTGTCGCCAAAGCTCTTTGTGATCCCTTCTGCCTCGATCACCTTGCGCCCGGATTTTGGCCCGGCATCCAGGGCCATGGCTGCTGTGCCCTGACGCGTTATCTGTGCGGCTCGCTCTGCCCGCAGATCCTGCAAAGCCCGCACCCGGCCCATATTGCGTTTGCGCCGTGCCGAGATGCCTTCGACAGCCCAGCGGGCCTCGGCCTTGATTTTACGGTTCAGTTTGTGCCGCTGTGTGTCCTCTTCGTCCCAGATCGTATCGCGCCAGGCCTCAAAACCTGCAAACCCCTTTTCCTGACGACGCACTGCGCCGCGGTCTATCCACAGCGTCGCCCGTGTCAGTGCCCGCAGAAACGCGCGGTCGTGGCTGATGATCACATAGCCCTGACGGGACTGGCTCAGTTCTTCTTCCAGCCAGGCGATTGCCTCGATGTCGAGGTGGTTCGTGGGCTCGTCCAGTAGCATCAGATCGGGCTCGCCAGCCATCAGCCGGGCAAGTGCCGCCCGCCGACGCTCGCCGCCGCTGGCGGTTGCCACAGGGCGTGCGGGATCAAACTTCAGGCCTTCGCCCGCGCGCTCGACACGGTACATTTCTGACGGTTCAAGCCCGTGTGCCGCGAAATCCCCCAGCGTCTCAAATCCGGCCAGATCAGGGTCCTGTTCCATATAACCAACCGAGACACCCGGCCCGGAGACAACCTCGCCGCGGTCCGGCTCCACAAGGCCCGCCATCACTTTCATCAGGGTGGATTTTCCGGAGCCGTTGCGTCCGACCAGCGCCACCCGGTCACCGGGCTGTGCCACAAGGCTCAGCCCGTCAAACACCGGATCACCGCCAAAGGTCAGCGAGATATCGTTCAGCTGCAAAAGAGGTACACGTGCCATACCGGCGGGCTACGCGCCTGAGCGCCCGGGGTCAACGCGCTGTGGGCACCAGGTCGTGAAAAACCCATCTGATCTGTTCATATCAGTGCGCGCAGACGCCGTTTCCGGGCTGCAGGGATCGCTGCAACTTCCAGTCCGGTAAAAACATGCAGCGTATTCATCCGGCGGTCGATCACTGCATGATCACTGACCCATGCGCCCATCATCAGGTAACTGCGCAGCAGAGGCGGCATGGCCTGCATCGCGCGTTTAAGGTCAGGCCTGCTCTCAGCACTTGCAGCGTATCGGAAGACTTCCGGGGCTTTGATGCGCGGCCGCCAGCATTCCGGGGCGAGATGGCGCGCGCGCAGTATGGAAAATGTGTCCATGTATGCCTCTGGCTCCGTGCCCTGAAAGGACGAACACCCAAAAAGAAAACTGGCGTTGCGTTTGTCGACATGCGCCGTGATGGCCGACCACGCCAGCCGCAGAACATCCGGATCGGCACAACCGGGGGCAACGCAAAACCGCCCGATCTCGACCATCGTGCCGGGATACCTGCCGAGCGCAGACAACTCGTAAAAACTGCCGGAATAGCTTTGCGAAATTTCCCAGGCTTCAAAATCACGCAGGCGGAAAGAACATAAAATCCTGCCCGTGTCGCAGCTTTCGATCAGCAACAGGTGGGCCTCGCTGTCCCAGTCAGCGGCATCAGCGTCGGCTCCGAAAGCACGTATGCGCAATGCTCTGACGGCCTCAAGATCGTGCGATGTCACAGCTGCACGTATGCGGTAGAGGCTGTTGGTCCGGGTCATCGCGGCGATCTTCGGCTGGCCGGTGTCACAGACAGGCTGCACCAGGGCGGTAACGCCCGCATGACACGATCAGCCGCCGATGCCGCCGGGGGTAAAGCGTCCGATGTTGCCAAAGAGCTGTTGCAGGATAGACCGGCTGCCGACGGTTGTATCTGTGACACGCCGCGCCAGCGGGACGACCTGACCGTCCTCTAGGCCGAACCGCTCCACGTTGGCGACGATGCCATTCGAATCAAAGCTGATGGCCAGAACTTCGCGGTCCACGACTTCGGGCTCCAGAAACGCCGTCTGGCGGATACGGCTGCGCACAAAGTACATGGCTGAGTCGTCAATCACCGAAGAGGAGGCCGCAGATCCAAGCGATTCTTCTACGCTGGAGCGCGTGTCGACGCCCACCGCAATGAGGTCGAGATCCTCGCTGGAGGGGACATAGCCGTGGTTGCTGTAAAGCGACGAACAGGCACTGAACAAAGCGCAAAACGCCACCAGGCATCCCAGTCTGAACGCGCGGAAAGCGCCGTTCTTTTCCCCAGACCCTGTGTTCATTACTTCGTACCCTCTTGCCCTTAAGGGCTATGACTTTTATCCCGCTTACACCATGCAGCGGCTATGGTTCAAGAAACGAAAGCATCACATTATGCGCGAGACCACAACATCACAGACCGCGCTGCGCGTGGCAGACCTGCCGCAAAACAGTGCTGCACCCTTTTCTTTCCGGCCTGATGCGGCAACGCTCAAGGCCCTGGCAACAGAGCTTGACCTGCTGGGCCTGAGGAAGCTGTCTTTTCAGGGAGATATCCGTGCCGAGGGCAAGGCAGACTGGCGGCTGAACGCGCGTCTCGGGGCAACGGTTATCCAGCCCTGCGGTATTACACTGGAGCCCGTCACAACGCGGATTGACGCCGATGTCACACGTCTTTTTGCGCATGACTTCGCCGATCCGGACCTGCCAGAGGCCGAAATGACCGGCGATGACACCACCGAGCAACTGGGCCGTTATATTGATCCCTGGGCCGTGATGATCGAAGCGCTAGTGCTGGAACTGCCGTTGTATCCACGCGCACCGGGGGCGGACACGGGCGAAATGATCTATACAGAGCCGGGCACCAAACCGATGCGCGATGAGGACGCGCGGCCCTTTGCAGGGCTTGCGGGCCTGCGCGATCAGCTGGCAGATGGCAATGATCCGGGCGATGCAGAAGACAAATGATGCACCGGCCCGACAAAATGACGCGGGAAAGCCTCTGATAAACAGGCGGATTTCTAAGAAATATCTGCTTGCACCAGGCTCTGATCCGGGTATTTTGCGGCGCTCATCGAAATAGGGTTGGACTTCCTTCCGGACAGGCCCTAAACGCACGACACACCCGATACGGGACAGATTCCGAAAACTGGCCGTCCGGCAGCCTTCTGAGCGCCCGGCCCCGAACGACAAAAGGCTCAAGCCAATGGCTGTTCAACAGAACAAAGTTTCCAAATCGCGCCGCAACAACCGCCGCGCACATGATGCTCTGGTTGCTGCAAACCCGAACGAATGCACCAACTGCGGCGAGCTCAAGCGCCCTCACCATGTCTGTGCGGCCTGTGGCCACTATGACGACAAAGAAGTCGTTGCACTGACAGAAGAGATTGATCTGGACGACGACGCAGCCTAAACCTGTCCCTTAAAGAACAAGGGCAGCAGGTTTGGAGGCGGTCGCTTCATGACGGCACAGACCGATCAGGCAGAGAACCAGACCGGACGGATCGTAATTTCCGTTGACGCAATGGGCGGCGACGCCGGGCCCGCAGCTGTTGTTGCGGGCTGCGACGTGTCTGCCCGCAAAAACCCTGACATCCATTTTATCCTTCACGGCCCGGAAGCAGAGCTGAAACCGCTCGTTGACCGCAGGCGCGTGCTGGACGGGCGCTGTGACATCCGCGATGCCACCGGCGTCGTGACGATGGACGACAAACCCAGCCATATCGTCCGCAACGGCAAAGAAACCTCTATGTGGTCAGCCATCGAGGCCGTACGCGAGGGCACAGCTTCTGTCGCGGTCTCCTGCGGCAACACAGGCGCGCTGATGGCTCTGTCGATGATCCGTCTGCGCAAACTGCCGGGCGTGAACAGACCGGCCATTGCCGTGCTTTATCCGTCCTCAAATCCGCAGGGCTTTAACGTGCTGCTCGACGTGGGAGCCGATGTTCGCGCAGATGCAGACGATCTTTTGCGCTATGCGTTGATGGGCATGTCCTATGCCCGCAACGGGCTGGATCTGCCCCGCCCGCGCGTCGGCCTTCTGAACGTTGGGACGGAAGAGCACAAAGGCCGGACAGAACTCAAAGAAGCCTATGAGCTGATTCGTGACCAGCAGGACGCGGCCGGATTCGAATTTATGGGGTTTGTCGAAGGCGGCGACATTTCGGGCGATGTCTGTGACGTGATCGTAACGGACGGATTTACCGGCAACGTGGCCATCAAAACCGGAGAAGGTACGGCGAGCCTTGTCGGCAGCCGCCTGCGCGAGGCGTTCCGGTATTCGCCCCTGTCGCGCCTTGCGTCGCTGCTGGCCTATACCTCGCTGCACCGGCTGCGCCGGAAGATTGATCCGCGGCGCGTGAACGGCGGCGTTTTTCTGGGGCTGAACGGCACTGTGGTTAAATCCCACGGTGCCGCTGATGCCACGGGTATCTCGGCGGCTATCAAACTGGCGGCACAACTGGCGGACATCCAGTTTACAGACAAACTCGCGGCCCGGGTTGCGGCCCTGCCGGCAGAGGAGAACACATAAATGACCATCCGTGCTGTTGTAGCAGGCGTAGGACACTATCTGCCCGAGCGGGTTGTCCCGAACACAGAGTTTGAAAAAACGCTGGAGACGACGGACGAATGGATCAGGGCACGCTCCGGAATTGAACGCCGCCATTTCGCGGCAGAGGGTGAAACGACTTCGGGCATGGCGGCCAATGCCGCACGCGCGGCGTTAAAGGATGCCGGGCTGGAGCCCGCAGATGTGGATGCGATTGTGCTCGCCACCTCGACCGCAGATCTGACGTTTCCGTCGGCCGCGACCATGGTGCAGGCAGAGCTTGGCATGACAAACGGTTTTGCGTTTGACGTCCAGGCTGTCTGTGCCGGTTTTGTCTATGCCCTGAGCAATGCCAACGCATTGATCCTTTCGGGGCAGGCGCGCCGCGTTATGGTCATCGGCGCAGAAACCTTCAGCCGCATCATGGACTGGACGGACCGCTCAACCTGTGTGCTCTTTGGCGATGGCGCGGGCGCTGTCCTGCTGGAAGCACGCGACAGTGGCGGCACGCCGGCGGACCGGGGCATTCTGTCCACCGACCTCAATTCGGATGGCCGGCACCGGGACCTTTTGTATGTAGACGGCGGTGTCTCGACCGGAACAACCGGACATCTGCGTATGCAGGGCAACCAGGTGTTCCGCCATGCGGTGGAAAAGCTGGCCTCGACCGCGACCACAGCAATGGAAAAGGCAGGGGTCAGCGCGGAGGAGGTGGACTGGATCGTGCCACACCAGGCAAACATCCGGATCATCCAGGGCACTGCCAAAAAGCTCGGGCTGCCGATGGAAAACGTTGTGGTCACGGTGCAGGATCACGGAAATACCTCTGCTGCATCGATTCCCCTGGCCCTGTCTGTGGGTCGCGACCGGGGGCAGATAAAGCCCGGTGATCTCATCGTAACCGAGGCAATCGGCGGTGGTCTGGCCTGGGGGGCCGTTGTCCTGCGCTGGTAGCCGGGATATTTCCGCTTATCCCCTGTCCTGCAAGCCATTGATATTGACTCGGAAAAACCCCCTCCCCTATGGTGATCCAAACTCAGGGGGGATGATATGGCCGAAAAGACTTTGACACGTATGGATCTGAGCGAGGCCGTTTTCCGCGAAGTTGGTCTTTCCCGCAATGAAAGCGCACAGCTGGTCGAGTCGGTACTGGAGCATCTGTCGGATGCGCTCGTGCGCGGCGAGCAGGTGAAGATCTCGTCTTTCGGCACGTTTTCCGTGCGTGATAAATCGGCCCGCGTCGGTCGCAATCCCAAAACCGGCGAAGAGGTTCCGATCAATCCGCGCCGCGTCCTGACATTCCGCCCGTCGCATCTGATGAAGGATCGCGTGGCGAACGGGAACAAGTCCTGATCTGATGCCCAAATCACCTGATGCTTTCCGCACGATCTCAGAGGTCGCAGACTGGCTGGGTGTGCAGGCGCATGTGCTGCGGTTCTGGGAAAGCAAATTCAGTCAGGTGAAGCCCGTAAAGCGGGCTGGTGGCCGCCGGTATTACCGGCCCAACGATATGCAGTTGCTGGGCGGTCTCAAGAAACTGTTGCACGAAGACGGGCTGACCATCAAAGGCGCGCAGAAACTGCTGCGCGAACACGGGATCGCACATGTGGCCGCGATGTCGCAGCCACTGGATGATCTGACTGTTGCCGTAATGGACGATCAGATCAGCGACACGGATACCGCGCCCGAACAACACTCACGGCCTGCTGCGGACGTCGCCGAACCGGTACCTCAGCTGGCGGTCGACGATGCCAGGGCCGAGAGCCCGGACGAGCCCGCTGCCGGGGAAACGGTCGCAGCGGAGCCAGTGAGTGATGACGCGCAACCAGACCAATCTGCTTCAGAGACGCTGGCCGATACTCCCGAAGAGCCCGATGCGGTTGCACCAGGTGATACCGGCGCAGAAGCTCTGAAAGACAATGTGCAGGACGCAACCGGAGAGGCCGCAGAAGAGACTGCAGCACCTGCAGAAACTCTGCCCGAAGCTTTCGAGCCTGAGGAGACCGCACCGGTCGCCCCCCCTGCCGCTGAACCTTCGGAACCCGAACACGCTGCACCCGCAGAGCCCGTTGCTGCAACACCTTTGGAGCCAGTCGAAGACATTGGTGAAGATGTGTCTGCGCCGGCTCAACCGGAACCGATCGCTGAACCTGAGCCCGAGCCGGTTGCAGTGGCGTCGGAAGCCCCCGCGGAGGAACCAGCCGATCTGCCAGCGGCAGAGGACGCGTCTACTGCGGCAGACCCTGGGACCGACCAGTCTGAACCAGTGTCCGAATTGCCCGGCTTCCTGCGGCATCCCCTGAATGACGTCGCTGAAGAAGCAGAGCAGGAAACCGCTGCCGAAGCCGAAGCGCAGGCCGTCGATAACGGAGCCGAAGAGCCTGCAGCGGTTGAACCGGCACCGGACGTCACACCTGCAGCCAGTCCACCAGAACCGCATCAGTCGGAACCCGAAGCGACACCGGATGCCGATCTGCCAGAAGCAGTTGAAGCGGCATCTCCATCAGTCACTGACGAGAGTTCCGAGACGGAATCGGCACCCGCGCCTATGGAGAACGGTTCGGAGCCTGAGGAAGCCGCATCCGATCCGGAGCCGCAACCGGCACCAAAACCACGCGTTGTGGAAATCGCGGCCCCGCTACAGGAAAGCACGATGAGTGTTGAACCGTCCGCGCTGACCGCCGTCTCACGTATCCGTCATCTGACGCCGGAACAGGCGGATGCGATCAGGCCGCTTGTGGCACGTCTTGCACAGCTGCGCGCAGGAGCGACCGGCTCACACAAAGACGCGGGCAAAGACTGATCCAATGGCAATTCGCTCTTGTCACGGCCCTCAGATCGGGTATGAAGCGGCTCATGTCGGGCTATGGCGCAGCCTGGTAGCGCGTCCGTCTGGGGGACGGAAGGTCGCAGGTTCGAGTCCTGCTAGCCCGACCATCAACCGACATGTCCAAAGAGCCCGCGCTCCCGCAGCGCGGGCCTTTGCATTTTCAGGAGCCGGTACATGAGTGGCGTTCTTCCAAGCCAGCGGATCGCGGAAATGGTCGCATCCAACCAGATCGCCGGCACCCGCAAGGTGACAAAAGCACAGATCCAGCCAGCGAGCCTGGATCTGCGACTGGGACGTACCGCCTGGCGGGTCCGGGCCTCTTTTCTGACAGGCGCGGGTGAGCGCGTCTCGGACCGCCTGCGCGAGTTTGAGATGCACCGCGTGGACCTGACAGATGGTGCGGTTCTGGAAAAGGGCTGCGTTTATGTCGTCCCGCTGATCGAATCCCTTGCCCTGCCCGCGGATGTCCAGGCCGTGGCCAATGCCAAAAGCTCGACCGGCAGGCTCGACCTGCTGACCCGCACCATCACCGACGGTGGTACCGAGTTTGACCGGATTGCCCCGGGCTATCATGGCCCGCTGTATGCCGAGATCTGCCCGCGCTCTTTTTCGGTTCTGGTGCGTCCGGGCATGCGCCTGAACCAGATCAGGTTCCGGGACAACCAGGCGGTGCTCGATGACGCGGCGCTGCGCGCTCTGCATGACGAGACACCTCTGGTGGACGGTGACGCGGTGATTGATGACGGCCTGGGCTTTTCGGTTGACCTGCGCCTGCCGGATACGACGCTTGTGGGATACCGCGCCAAGCCGCACACCGGTGTCATCGATCTGGACAACATCGACCATTACAACCCGTCGGAATACTGGGAAGAAGTGCACAGCGACAACGGCAAGATCATCCTTGATCCGGGCGCGTTCTATATTCTGGTCAGCCGAGAAGCGGTAACGATACCGCCTGAATATGCCGCTGAAATGGCCCCGTTTCTGGCGATGGTCGGTGAGTTCAGGGTGCATTACGCAGGCTTTTTTGACCCGGGCTTTGGCTGGGCCAAAGCGGGCGGCGCGGGCTCACGCGGGGTGCTGGAAGTGCGCTGTCACGAGGCTCCCTTTGTGCTGGAACACGGCCAGGTCGTCGGGCGCCTGATCTATGAGCGTATGGCAGCTCTGCCTGAACAGCTTTACGGTGCGGATATCGCGTCGAACTATCAGGGTCAGGGGCTGAAGCTTTCCAAACACTTCAAGGCACCCGCCTGATCGCAACTGCTCGCGGCGCCCGGCCTGAATTCCCCCCGGCAAATGCGCCACCCGGGCGCGTGAACTGCACGCAGCGCGTGTCCCCGCATACCAAAGAATTTATTTCACATGAGTGATGTGTTCGCTGCGTGACAGTGACCGTCAGAGGACAAGGGATCAGTCCTCAAAAAGCTCGCTCTGACCCTGGGTGCTCTCTTCGTCCTCGTCGCCCACCTCACCCGTCACCGGCAACGATCCGGGCGGCGGCCGGTTTTCCAGCAGACCAGCAGCGCGCAGCTCCTTCAGCCCCGGCAGATCGCGCGCGTTCTCAAGACCAAAGTGATCCAGGAAGCCTTCGGTAACCACAAAGGTCACAGGACGGCCAGGCGTCATTTTGCGCCGGCCAAAGCGGATCCATTCCATCTCCAGCAACTGATCGACCGTGCCGCGGCTGACAGAAACGCCACGTATCTCTTCGATCTCGGCCCGCGTCACCGGTTGATGATAAGCAATAATTGCAAGTGTCTCGATGGCTGCACGGGACAGTTTGCGGGTCTCGACCGTTTCGCGCTGCATCAGAAACCCCAGATCGGGGGCGGTGCGCATGGCCCAGGCATCCCCGATTTTGCACAGATTGACCCCACGGCCTTCGTACCGCTTGCGCAGATAGACAATTGCCTCTGCCGGATCAGAACCATGCGGCATCCGCGCCGTCAGTTCGCGCAGAGATACCGGCTCGGCAGAGGCAAACAGGATTGCCTCGACCATCCGCTCCTGCTCGCCCATGGGCGGGGCTTCGAACAGGCTCTGTTCTTCTTCGGTGTCCGGGGCGTCGTCTGTCACGCAGGTCTGTCCTTTTTGCGCAGCTGGATGGGCGCGAATGTCTCTGACTGGCGGATTTCCAGATGCCCCTCTTTAACAAGCTCAAGCGACGCCGCAAAGGTCGATGCGGTGGCCGAGCGCCTGCGCGCAGGGTCCATTTCCCACCCCTCTGGCAGATAGCTCACAATATCCGTCCAGTCGCCCGCAAAACCGATCAGCCCCCGCATCCGGTCCAGCGCCTGCTCCATGGTAAAAACCGCCTCGCGGTCCATGACAAAGGGGCGGAATTCATCGCGGGTGCGGATACGGGCATAGCCCTGCATCAGATCAAGAAGCGTTGCGGTGTACTGAATTTTGCGCGTGCGTGTCACTTCCTGCGTCTGACCGCGGGCAAAGAAATCACGGCCCAGCCTGTCGCGTCCCATCAGCCGGGCGGCAGCGTCGCGCATGGCCTGCAGACGTTCGAGCTGAAACGCAAGATGCGCCGCCAGTTCTTCGCCGGTCGGGCCGTCTTCTGACGGGTCGGGCGGCAGCAGCAGGCGGGATTTCAGGAAAGCCAGCCAGGCCGCCATCACCAGATAGTCCGCCGCCAGTTCCAGCCGCAACGCCTTGGCCCGTTCCACAAAAGCAAGATACTGCTGCGCCAGCGCCAGTACCGAGATTTTACGCAGGTCAACCTTTTGCGTGCGGCTCAGGGTCAGCAGCAGATCCAGCGGACCCTCAAAACCGTCCACATCGACGATCAGCGCCTCGGCAGCGAGCCTGTCGGCCACGGACACCGTGTCTTCCTGGAAACTGTCCTCAGACATTCAACGCGCCGACTTTCACACCCTGTTCAACAGCGTCTCAAGCTGGGCGTGAAGGGCGGGAATGTCAATATCGTCGGGGGCAACGCGGTCATTCAGTGCGCGCAGCGCCCGGGTCTGGCCGGCAAAGCTCATCTCGCCGGCGGCTTCGGCAACTTCTGCGCGTTCCGCCAGTGGCGCGTTGCAGTGAAGGATCACATCGCAGCCGGCATCCAGCGCCCCGCGGGTCAGATCCCGCAGACTGCCCTGCAGCGCTTTCATGCCCAGATCGTCGGTCATGATCAGATTGTCAAAACCGATTTCTTCCCGGATGACCTGCACTACTCTTGGCGACAGGGTCGCGGGCCGGTCATCAATTGCATCATAGACCAGATGGGCCGTCATCCCCATCGGCAGATCATTCAGCGCCCGGAAAGGCGCAAAATCAGTATCATGCAATTCAGCGGGCGCTGCGCTGACATGTGGCAGGTCATAGTGGCTGTCGAGCGTGGCACGACCGTGTCCGGGCATGTGTTTCACCACCGGCAGCACACCCCCTGCGAGCAGACCCTCTGCCACCGCCCGGCCCAGACGGGACACCGCGTCCGCATCTGTCCCGTAACAACGGTTGCGCAGGAAATCATGGGTCTGCGCACCGGCAATATCAACCATTGGCGCGCAGTTGCTGTCGATGCCCAGGTCGCGCAGTTCGGCGGCGATCAGGCGATAGCGGATATATATCGCCTCTGCGGCGTCCGGCCCGGCAGCCTGCACAAAATCCAGCGGAGGCATCCATTCTGTCCAGAACGGCGCGCGCAGCCGCTGCACCCGTCCCCCCTCCTGGTCAATGGTGATCGGTGCATCACGGCCCACGCAGCTGCGCATTTCGTCACACAGCGCGCGGACCTGATCGGCGGTATCGATGTTGCGCGCGAACAGAATAAAGCCAAACGGATTGGCGTCACGGAAAAATGCTTTTTCCTCCGCACTCAGCCGCAGACCGTCCGCATCCAGAATGGTTGCACCAAAGCGGGCCACGGGCTGGGCTTATCTGCTGGCCACGGGGATACAGTCCACCCCTTCGGCCTTGAAGGCTGCACAGAACCGGCGCGAATCCCCGAGATCTTTGAACCCCATTGCGCGCAGCCGGTAAAAGGTGCGCCCGCCCGACTGGGCCTGTTCCACAACGCGGGATTTGTCGCCCATGAAATCACCGAAACGGCTGGACAGGCGCTGCCATTCCTGGCGCGCGATCTCCGGGCTCTCGAAAGCGCCCAGCTGCGCCAGTCGTGTGCCAGCGGGGATTTTTGAAGGATCAATCTCTGCCGTCACCGGTGCGGGCGTGAAGGCAGCCTTTTGCACCCGCGCGGGCCGCAGAACCGGACGGGCTGAGACCCGCAGACCCGTTTGCGCGACAACGGCTGGTTCCGGTTCGGGCAGGGCCTCGGCGGCGGCCTGAAGCACGGCATCGCGGTTTGGCGATGTATCTGCCGTGCTCTCCATCGGCTCAGTTCCCGCCGTCAGCTCTGTGACAAGCTGGTCAATGGCGACGCTCTGAACCGCATCACTGTCTGCGCTGTCAGCCAGTGCAGCAAAAGCATCCGCAGCAGGCCTCAGCGGACTGGGCTGCTCAACCGGAGCCGCGGCCTGAACGACCGGCTGGTCATCAGCGCTCAGATCATCTCCGCGCGGGGCCAGAACCACCTGATCGACCGGCCCGGCGGCCACGCCCTCTGCGGCAACGGCGTTCACCGCCAGACCCTGGTGCCGGGCGAGTTGCCCCCCTGGGTTTTCAGGACGTATACGCATGTCGCCTTCGGCAGCGCGCACTACCGGGATGCCACTGACGTCCCGGACCATCAGTTTATAGCCCCAGACACCGATACCTGCGATCAGCGCCAGCGATATCGCGGCACCCGCCAGGTTTGTCATCAGTGTCAGAGAGCCGCCCCGGGGGTCACCCCCGGTGTCGCCTTCGGATGCACGTCCGCAGGCCCCCATGTTATGGGAGAATTCGATATCCGCCATCAATGCCTCACTCTGCCGTCAGGGTACTTTGCCCATCAGGTCCGGTTCGATTTACTGCTCGGACGCCGGTTGCGAATTATTAACGCATTTCCTGCGCCGGTGTGACACCGAGAATACCCAAACCGGCCGAAATTACAATCGCCGTGGCACGTACGAGGGCGATTTTCGCCTGGCTTGTGGCGGCGTTGCCTTCCTGGACTGCCCGCAGGCTGTCGTCGGACCGGCCCAGGTGGTAAAGGCTGTGGAAATCGGACGCCACCTCATAGAGGTAGAACGCCACGCGGTGCGGCTCATTCGTGCGTGCAGCCGTTTCAACCAGACGCGGCCATTCTGCCAGCTTTGCGGCCATGGCCAGCTCGGCCGGATGTGCCAGCAGACCCAGATCAGCAGCCCCCAGCGTTTCATCCGCCACGTCGATGCCTGCCTCTGTCGCCTTATTCAGGATCGAGGCCACCCGCGCATGGGCATACTGCACATAAAAGACGGGGTTTTCCCGGCTCTGCTCCAGCACCTTGTCGAAATCAAAATCCAGCATGGCGTCGTTTTTCCGCGTCAGCATGACAAAACGCGCCACATCGGGGCCCACCTGATCGACCACATCGCGCAGGGTGACAAAGGTCCCTGCCCGTTTGGACATTTTGAAAGGCTCACCGTTTTTATACAGCTTCACCAGCTGCGTCAGCTTGATGTCCAGCGGCACCCGACCATCAGAGAGTGCAGACACCGCCGCTTTCATCCTTTTGACATAACCACCGTGATCCGCGCCAAAGACATCGATCAGCGCATCAAAGCCCCGGGTTACCTTGTCATAATGATAGGCGATATCCGGCGCGAAATATGTCCAGCTGCCGTCAGATTTCATGACAGGCCGGTCTACGTCGTCGCCGTGTTCGGTTGATTTAAACAGTGTCTGGACGCGCGGCTCCCAGTCCTCAGGCTTTTTACCCTTGGGTGGCTCCAGAACGCCCTCATAGATCAGACCCTTGCCGCGCAGATCATCGATTGCTGCCTCAATCCGGCCCGTGCCATAGAGAGATTTTTCAGAGTAAAACACGTCCATTTCGACGCCGAGCGCTTTGAGATCGGCACGGATCAGATCCATCATGGCCTCGGTGGCGAAATCGCGCACGTCTTCCAGCCAGAACTGCTCGCCCTTGTCCAGATAGGCGTCGCCCACTTTGTCCTTCAGCGCCTGTCCGACCGGCACAAGATAGTCGCCGGGATAGGTACCATCGGGAAACGCTACTTCCTGGCCATGCGCCTCCTGGTAGCGCAGATAGACCGAACGTGCGAGCACGTCGACCTGAGCGCCGCCGTCATTGATGTAGTATTCCCGGGTCACATCAAAGCCCGCGAAATCCAGCAAAGACGCCAGCGCATCGCCAAAAACCGCGCCCCGTGTGTGCCCCACGTGCAGCGGACCCGTCGGATTGGCAGATACATATTCCACGTTGACCTTCTGCCCCTGCCCCAGGGCGGCACGGCCGAAATCAGCGCCGGACGACAGGACCGACCGTATCACCTCCTGCCAGACCACAGGGGCCAGCCGCAGGTTGAGAAACCCCGGACCTGCAACCTCGGCGCTGGAAATCCGGGCATCTGCGTCCAGCTTTTCCGCCAGTGCGGAGGCGATATCGCGCGGTTTCATGCCCGACGGTTTTGCCAGAACCATGGCCGCATTGGTGGCCATGTCGCCGTGTGCCGCATCGCGCGGCGGCTCGACCGTGACATTTTCCAGCGCCAGACCATCGGGCAGCGCGCCCTCTGCCATCATGGCAGTCAGCGTTTCGGTCACCAGGTGACGGATATCGGCAAAGAGATTCACAGGCTCACATCCTTCGGGCAGTGTTGCGGGCGGTGTATCACGGACTGTGGCCGGGTCAACCGGCGCTGCCCGGGGCGGCCCCGATCAGGCGGTCATATTCCTGGAGTGCAAACCGGTCCGTCATACCGGAAATATAATCCGAGACGATCCGGGCAAGCGCCGTTTCGGTTTCGGCCTGCTCCACATCCTTGCGCCACTGTTTGGGCAGCTGATCGGGGTTTTCCATAAACCAGGGAAAGAGTTCCTCGACCACCTTTGTCACCCGCGCGCGCATTTCAACCACGCTGGGTGCGCGGTACATCCGCTCGAAAAGAAAGGCGCGGATGATCTTCAGATCCTCAAAGACACCTTGCGAAAACCGGATGATCGGAAATCCGGCAGCACGAATGTCCTGTACGCTGGCGGGTTGCAGGTCCGACAGGTGCTGCTGCGCATAGCCGATCACGTCCTCGACCAGCACACCAAAGAACCGGCGCAGCGCCTCATGTCTGCGGCGGTAGTAATTCAGGCCGGGGTAGCGTTTGTCCACGGCAGCAAAACAGTCTTTCAAAATCGGCAGTTCGGCCAGCTCGTCAGTGGAAAAAAGCTCTGCGCGCAGCCCGTCGTGCAGGTCGTGGTGGTTATAGGCCACATCATCGGCAATGGCGGCCACCTGGGCTTCGGCGCTGGCGTGGGTGTGCAGCTCAAGATCCATTTCCAGATTGCACGCGGCCAGCGCCCAGGGGATATCGCCCGTTACGGGCCCGTTGTGTTTGGCCAGCCCCTCCAGCGTTTCCCAGGTCAGGTTGAGCCCGTCAAAATCCGCATAGTGCCGTTCCAGCTGTGTCACGATCCGGATCGCCTGGGCATTATGATCAAAGCCACCAAAGGGTGCCATCAGATCACACAGCGCATCCTCGCCCGTGTGGCCAAAGGGCGTGTGCCCCAGATCATGGGCCAGCGCCACAGCTTCGGTCAGTTCGGCATTCAGCCCCAGCGCGCCCGAAATTGTGCGCGCCACCTGGGCCACCTCAATCGAATGGGTCAGGCGGGTGCGGTAATAATCGCCCTCGTGCTCGATAAACACCTGTGTTTTGTGTTTGAGCCGCCGGAAGGCGCTGGCATGGATGATCCTGTCCCTGTCGCGCTGGAAACACGAACGAAAGGTGCTTTCCTCTTCCCGCACGCGCCGCCCCCTGGCCAGTGCGGGATCAGAGGCATATTGCGCAGTCATAGCTCGCTGGTCCTTGTGGCCTGTCCCGGGGCTTTCTATATTGTACTTACTCTATGAATGAAACCGCCCGACGGAGCCCGAGCAGATGCAAATGCCCCCCAAAGTCACTTCCCGCGCTTTTGAGCGCCTGGCCGAGATCGGTGCCGCGACTGACGGCAAGGCATTGCGCGTGGCCGTTGAGGGTGGCGGGTGCTCCGGGTTTCAGTACGAGATCGCGCTGGACGAGCCGCGCGACGATGACCTGGTCCTCGAAGGCAGCGGTGAAAAAGTGGTCGTCGATTCCGTCTCTCTGCCGTTTCTGACCGACGCCGTAATCGATTTCACAGAAGAGCTGATCGGCGCGCGTTTCGTCATCGAAAACCCGAATGCGACGAGTTCCTGCGGCTGTGGGACGTCTTTTTCGATGTAAGTTTTGCCTGGGTCAGGCGTCCGCGCGGGAAAATCCTTCGAAAAATGCACCGAACCGGGTGGTTGAGGCTGCCGCTCCCTGAAGAATACGGTGTTCTTCCTCGCCCAGCACGTTTTCCAGAAGGCCCCGCATCAGATCCCAGTCGCGGCTGCGCGCCGAGCCAAGGTGGAACATGTATTCCGAGATGGCCCGCAAGGGCCCGCGCACAGCACCGTGGCGTTCGACAATCATGCCGCCTTCGGACGGTCTGCCCTGAAACCCTTCGGCGCCGATCTGCCGGGACCACCAGCTGCCAACCAGATATTCGTGATAGGCGTCAGGTGCCGCGGTGCCTGTGCCCGCACGCAGCGTGAACCCGCCGTATGCCGCAGCCAGCCAGTCTTCCCAGATGTCGCTGGGGGTGCGCCCGGCAAACCGCAGCGCCACGCAGACCTCTGCCAGCAGGTCAAAATCCTGATCCAGCCAGGCCAGCAGACCGGCGTATTCGAGGCTGGTTACAGCCTCATCAGAGAGTGCGGGATCATGCCTGCCGTATTCGGACAGGTAGAACACGATATGCGTCAGCTCGTAGGCCGCTTTTTTGTTCGGCAGCGAAAACGTACCAGTGCATCCGATAAAAGCGCGCAGCCGGTCTTCAAGCGCTGCATCGCGCTGGTCTGCATCCCGGCGGGCCAGCAACCGTGCGGCCTCTGCGCGCTGCAGATCAGATAGCTCGGCCTCTGAAAGCCGGCGGCCAGCGGTCTGTGCGCAGATTTCCTCGCCCGCAGTGCCGTTCATGCCCAGATCCTCCAGATCAAGGCAGATGGACAGCAGAAACCGGTAGTATTGTGGAAAGAAAGTCAGGCGTTCGCCGATGCTGTCGTAGAAGGGCCGGTAAACCTCCAGCGCATCCTGCGGCAGTCGGGCACCGGATGTCGCCAGCACATTGAGCAGTTCGGCGTTTTCCTTGAGCCAGAAAACATCGCTGCTGTCACGGCGGTGCAGCGCAAAGTTGCGTATGAACTGCGCCTGCCGCTGCGCCAGATTTGGTCTGCGCGGCAACCCGATTGAGATCACGTTGGACATGAGCTTTCCTTTCGCAGTCAACGGGTTGCCACACAGAGCAACAGGTATGGTCCGGCCCTTGGGGAAAACCGGCTCACATCTGTGCTGTTACTTTGCCGGGGTCATGGATGTGGTGAAAAGACCAGTGGCCTCACCGGCCAGCGTGTCCGTTCCCGAGACCATCGACGTCGTGAATGCGCCGGTTTCGGCACCTGTCATGGTCGAGGACGGGCCCATCGACGTGGTGAAAAGCTCTGTGGCTTCGCCGCACATCATATCGGTGCCGGCGGGCGCCATGGATGTGGTGTAAAGTGCAGTTGCATCACCAGTGTGAAGGTCGGCGGCGGGGCTTGTGAAATCCTGTTCGGATCCGGTCTTGAGCAGTGCGTTGGTCCTCATTGTGTATCCCTTTCAGATGAAGTTCAGGTCGCCCATTAACGCTTGCCCTTAAAGATCGAATTTTAAAGAAAAAAACACGTTAAGGATGTATTAACCATGAGTTATCCACAGAGGGCGAAAATGCCAAACAATCACAATGGAACGAAAACGCCGCGCCATGATCTTCGTTAAAGAAATTTTATCCACAGGCGGCTGGCCTGTGGATATTAACCTTTTGCGACCAAATGATATCAACACCTTAACGAGAATCACCATGCCGCCGAGCGGTCAGAAAGGGGCAAAACCGGCGCCCTTGCTCTGACCGGGCGCATGCGCGATAGATCACATGCGGGAATTCCGGGAGCAGACAGCATGAAAATCGCGACGTTCAACATCAATGGAATCAAAGCGCGCATTGACGCGCTGCCCGCCTGGCTGGAAGAGGCCAGGCCCGATGTCGCGCTTCTGCAGGAGATCAAATCCGTTGATGAGGCCTTTCCCCGGACCGTATTCGAAGATCTGGGATACAACGTCGAAACCCACGGCCAGAAGAGCTTTAACGGCGTGGCCATTCTCTCCCGGCTGCCGCTGGAGGATGTCACGCGCGGGCTGCCGGGCGATGACACGGACGAACAGGCCAGATACATTGAGGCCACGGTCATGGGAGAGCATGACGCCGTGCGTGTCTGCGGGCTGTATCTGCCCAACGGAAATCCGGTGCCCGGACCCAAATACGACTACAAGCTGGCGTGGATGAAGCGTCTGGAAGCCCGGGCGCGTGACCTGCTGTCCCAGGAAATTCCCTTTGTGATGGCCGGTGACTACAACATCATTCCACAGGCCGAGGATGCCGCCAAACCGGACAGCTGGCGCGAGGATGCGCTCTTTCGCCTGGAAAGCCGCACCGCCTTTCGCCGCCTGCTCAATCTGGGTCTGACAGAGGCGTTCCGGGCCCGCACCCAGGGCCCGGGTCACTACAGTTTCTGGGACTACCAGGCCGGTGCATGGAACCGCAACAACGGTATTCGCATCGACCACCTGCTGCTCAGCCCCCAGGCGGCAGACATGTTGCAAGACTGTCAGATCGACAAAGATGTGCGTGGCAGGGACAAGCCATCTGACCACGTCCCCGTCTGGATCGATCTGGCCGCCTGACCCGCGCGGCAAAGCGCGGGTCGCAAACGCCCGGAAACCCGTGCTTTACTGGTAGATACGCGGCGCACCAAGGCCGTCGTGGATCTGGTTGACGGTCGCCGGTTGCAGGCTGAGCCCCTGCGCAAGCGCGTGCAGATACTGCGCCTCGGCCTGATTGTCCGGATTGATCGCGTTCAGCGCCATTGTGTAGACCTGTGTTTCAAGCCCGCGCGGCGTATCAGCGGCCAGCCCTGCCGGATCGACAGGCTGCTCCAGCATCTGCTGGATCACCTGCACATCCGCCGGGTCTCCATCGCGCAGCGCGTCCAGCAGCTTTGATTTTTCGTCCGCATCAATATCCCCGTCGGCCCGTGCCGCCTGTGTCATGGCGCGCAGCATCAGACGGGCAATTTCTTCCTCGTCCGGTTCCTGTGCCGGGATGTCCTGGTTCAGCAGTGCTTCCAGTCCGCCGCCCCCCGGCGCGGCACCGCCCCGGGCTGCCGCAAGGCCGCCCAGCAAACCGCTGAGGCCACCCAGACCACCCGCCGCTGCACCGCCACCGCCGGTGCCACCGGCAAGTTGCCCCAGCAGACCACCAAGGCCACCGGCAGCACCACCCTGTGCACCGGACCCGCCCAGCTGGCCCAGCAGGTCACCCAGACCGCCCATGCCGCCAGCCCGGGCAGCGCCGCCGCCACCCTGTCCCGTCAGGCCCTCCATGACGGCACCGATGCCGCCCTTTCGGTTGACGGCCTCCATGCCCTTTGCCATCGCAAAACCAATTGCCATTTTTGTGACTGTATTCATCAAAGACATAAACCACTCCCAGTATTCTCAGATACACAATTTCAGATGCATGATGATGAGACAGAAAGGCATGGCGCGTCCACCTGTAAGACAGGGGGAAAATCACCCCAAATGCAGCAGAACCGGCAGAAAACAGCGCAGGGCGCAGGGTACGGCGCGTTCAGGCCTGAAGCTCTGCGTCCCAGTAGAGAAAATCCATCCAGCTGTCGTGCAGGTACCCGGGCGGGAATTTACGGCCCATATTGCGCAGCTCTTCGGCCCCTGGCTGTCGCGGTGGCTTGCGCAGCGACAGGCCGGTACGGTGCAGCGGTTTGGAGCCCTTTTTCAGGTTGCAGGGGCTGCAGGCCGCGACCACATTCTGCCAGCTTGTGACACCGCCGGTGGCCCGGGGCACGACGTGATCAAAAGTCAGCTCGCCCCGCGCGCCGCAGTACTGGCATCTGAATTCGTCCCTCAGAAATAAATTAAAGCGCGTGAAGGCCACGCGCTTTTGAGGTTTGACATAGTCTTTGAGGACAACGACAGACGGGATCCTGATCTCGGTACTCGGGCTTCGCACGATGTCGTCGTATTCGGCCACGATATCCACCCGGTCGAGCCAGGCCGCCTTGACCGCTTCCTGCCAGGGCCAGAGTGACAGCGGATAGTAACTGAGCGGCCGGTAATCAGCGTTCAGAACGAGGGCGGGCCTGTGTTTCAGGCTGGCCGGGTTACGTGTAAATTCCGTTCTGAAGTCGCCGTCCATGATCGTACTGCACCTCTTGCCGTTCCGCGTCCGGTCCGGCGGGACTGTCCCACCGATAGGCTGACTATATATCGTGGTTTTCCGCTGGCAAGCCCCTGGTGCACCACAATATGTCGCCGGACCTTAGGACTGCTTATGTAACGGGCGCATGACGGTTATCCACAGACTGCCCCCGGGTCACAGTATACGTCCCGGGGGCAGACCGTTTCAGTTCCAGACCCCGGCCAGATGCGCCTGGATCAGAGCATAGATTTCCCGGTGCATTTCCGCCCGGTGCGCCGTGCCCTGGGCACAGACGATCTCGTCGCCTGGCACTTCCCTGGCAAGGATTTCATAACCAGCCTCCTGGCATTCTCCCATGAAATCAAAGTGGCCGGCATCCGGGATTTCGATATGGGTTACCAGGTCCGCTGGCAGGGCCGACGCAAGGGCGCGGGCCTCTACATCCTGATCCAGCATGTCCTGGCGGCCTGAGCCCAGCACCATGACCGGTCTGTCGATTGCCGCCAGACTGGCTGTGTCAAAGGTCTGCACACCACCGGGGTCGAGCGCGATAAAGGTATCGATCCGCGGATCAGACCGGTCGCTTTGCAGCGGTGCCAGATCGGCCTCCTCCTGCCCTACCCGCCACATGGCCAGCGCGGCGCAGTCGGGCCGCTCCTCTGCCACGGCGCATTTCTCTGCAAACCCGGCAGCATCGTGACGGGCGCCTGCCGCCGAAAGCATGGTATAGCCGCCCAGCGAGTGGCCTGCAGCCGCCACACGGGTCAGATCCATATGATCCCCGAACCGCGGATCGCGGGCGGCAGCATCCAGACTGACCCCCAGATCGGTTGCCCGCAGCCAGAGTTGCCGCGCCTGATCCGGGTCGCGATCAAAACTGGTGGTGCCGGGGTGGTTGGGCATGACCGAAATGATCCCATCCTGTGCCAGCGCCTGCGCCAGCCAGGCCTGGTTGAGCGAATTGCCATACATCCCATGCGAAATCAGAACGACCGGGAAAACACCGGGCGCGATCACCGCGTCGGTCTGGGCCGCCTCGACCTTCCAGACCGCACTGCCGCGCAGGGGCAGCGGGGTTCCGGTGTCATGGGTCGGATACCAGACATGACCGGCCAGCGACCGGCTGCCATCGGGGTGTGTGGCCTGAAATTCGGCGACCGCGGCGGCATAGTCACCAGCCTCTGCCGGGGCTGCAAGGCCAAGGGCAATGGCTGATCCGAGTATCAGATTGTGAAGTGTCGCGTTCATGGTGAACCTCCGTGATGAACTGGGTTGCGATGAACAGGACTTGAGCGACGGGGCAATTTCGGGCAATGCCTCGGCTGTCCTGAATGCTGTTTCAGGACAGCAGAGCGCAATCGAGGACATGAAACCGGATGATTTCGATCCCCCTGCCCCTTGTTCTGACGGGACTGGCTGTGCTGGCCGCACTTTTTACCGGCACGCGCCGGTGGCTGCCGGGGGCAGCGCGCGCGGCGTTTACTGCGCTGGCGGTTCTGATCGCCGTCCTGACACTGCTGGTGTCTCTGCGGTTTGCCTGGAATATTGAGGGCGTTATCCGTCTGCAGCGTGTGTTGCCCTTCTGGATCGGACCGCTGGCCTGGGTGGGGTATCTGGCGCTGTCGGACAGAGCCGCCCGCCTGCGCCAGGCTGTGTTGCTGCATTTCGGCGCCGCCCTGGTGGCTGCGCTGCTGATCTTTGCCTTCCCCGCATTGCGCGGTGGCATCGATCTGGCCATCGGGCTGAGCTATGCGGTCTATGCCACGGCGCTGCTGCGACTGTGGCGCGGCGGACCGGACAGGATGTCACAGGTGCCCATCGGTCATGTGACAGCCCTGCGACGGCTGATGCTGACGGGTGCCGGGCTGCTGGTGCTGACCCTGGTGATGGACACCGCCATTGCGCTGGATTTTCTGCGCACAGGCGGCGCGAATGTCACCCGGCTTTTGTCGCTGGCCAGCCTGTTTCTGATTGTGATCTTTGCAGGGCTCATGGTCCACGCGCTGCGCGGGCCTGCAGGTACAGAAGAACGCGGCGCCACCGATGCAGACCGCGCGCTGGTGGCGCGCGCTGCGGCCTGTCTGCAGGAGACGCGGCTCTTTACCGATCCGGACCTCTCCCTGACCCGTCTGGCCCGCCGGATAGCGGTAACAGACCGGGCCCTGTCAGAGGCGATCAACCGGCATACAGGGGCCAATGTCTCGCAGTTCATCAACGGCTTCCGCGTGCAGGAAGCTGCGGATCTGCTGCGCACCACCCGGGACCCGGTCATGCGCATCGGCGAGCAGGCGGGGTTTCTGACCCGCTCGAATTTCTATGCAGAGTTTCAGCGCGTGCACGGCATGAGCCCCGGCGCCTGGCGCAAGGCGGAAAATGCGGTGTGAGTGGCTGTTGTGAGCCCATTGCAGGCATTCAAATACGAGCTTAGCGTAGGCTGAGTAGCAACCGTGCGAGTTGTTTTGGTGGGAAAGTTGAAAAACAAAAAGACTGCAAGTCGTTCGGATTTCAGACTAAAACCATTCAGTTTTCTGTTTGGTTTTGCTTTGAGCTTTTTTTGCCAGGCATCGGCGGCCCAAGAAAGCGAAGATCAAGCAGCCGAAAATTTCATCCGTCTGTCGCTTTCCGCATCGATAGCAACCCCCCAAATGCTTCACGAACTAATTGTTCAATATGGAATCACGGACGTTTCGTCCGTCATTGGAGGCGGCGAACGGGCGCTGATCCATTCCGTGGCTGTGAACGTAGACTATCCAGAAACGCTGCAATTTATTCTGGATGCCGGGGCGGACCCAAATATGCCTGATGCGAACGGGTTTACCCCTTTGAGCAGGGCGTTTTTGTATGGCAGCACTGCCGCTGTGGCAAAGTTGCTGCAAGCAGGCGCAAACCCTGAGAGCCCTTTGGGGGATGGTTCTCAGATACAAGACTTTTGTACAGAAGTTCTTGTCAACCGCCAGCCCGGTTACTTGTTAGAAAAATGCGTCATCGTGGACGACTTTCTTTCCACCGGCTCTTCTCAGCTTACAGCTTTCTCGAAGAAACCCTGTCTGAGGGAATACCCGGTTGGACTGAATAATTGCCCTTGTAGCTTGAGATACGGAGAGGAAACGGTGGACCTGTGCGACCCGGTCCTGTCGCTGGAAAATGTGAACCTCCTCGCGAAACTGGCAGGGTCGGCGTCCCCTGAGGAACTCGGTGAAGTTTTGCAGCGTTTAGGTTTTGAGGAACGCGAAGACTATGCTGCATTTCTGGACGGGACAGGTGCCGGGCTCATTCACGTAGCAGCCGGAAACTGGAAAAACCCCGAAATGATTGGATTTCTTGTCGAACGTGGGGCCGATGCTAACGCCCGAACGCTTTTGGGGCGCAGCCCACTGGCGGAAGCAATCGGCGGTTCTCGTGTTGAGATTACCTTGGCTTTGCTTGCTGCCGGTGCAGATCCTTCACTTCCGGCAGAAAAAGACGGTTCATCTGCAGTTGAGCTATGCGACAAAGCGCGAATTGTCAGAAGTGGTCGCATTGAGGTGTGTGACGCCATCGACGATTATTTGGCATCCACTACTCGTCCCTGATTTTTCTGCCATCGCCAATAAAATGCAGGATTTGGGTGGGTGAAGTCGTTCGTCGGGCCGGTTGCCGGAACACTGATTGTTGCCAACGCAACGGAAGGTCGCTTTGTCCGCATGGCAGACATCAAACCCTAGGAACCACAGCCCCTTAAAGGCTGAGCTTGTCGCGCATGAAGGCCAGCGCCACGGACAGACCGTCGGGCGCGATGCCGTGGCCGGTGCCCTTCATGATATGGGCATAGACGTCCTGCCAGCCGGCTTCCTGCAGGGCCTCGGCGGCCTGTGGCAGGGACTGTGGCGGGACCACATCGTCCTGATCGCCGTGCACCAGCATGACCGGCGGGCGCACGAGCACCTCATCCGCCAGCGTCTCCGGGCTCAGCAGACGGCCCGAAAAGGCCACGATACCCGCGATCTCGTCCTCGCGCCGCGGGGCCACATGCAGCGCCATCATGGTGCCCTGTGAAAACCCGAAGAGCACCACCTGTTCGGGCAGCACATCCTCGTCCACCATCAGCGCGTCGAGAAAGGCGTTCAGATCCTCGACCGCCTGCGTCATGCCGCGCATGGATTCCTCTTCGGAGGAGCCGTCAATCCAGGGGATAGGAAACCACTGGTATCCCATGGGCGCCCCGGCACAGGCCTCGGGCGCATCGGGTGCCACAAAGAGCGTATCAGGCAGATGCTCGCCCAGCGGGTCCGCCAGACCCAGCAGATCCGCGCCGTTCGCACCATACCCGTGCAGAAAAACCACCACCGAGCGCGTGTCCCCGGATACCGGCGCGCGGCGTTCTGCATTGAGTACTCGTGTCATGTGATCCCATCCCTTTGTCTGGCGTGCCTGTAGTACGCAAAGAGCAGGCGTGCTGCAACCGACCGCCAGGGAGACCAGGCGGCGGCCATCTCGCGCAGGGCGCGCTCTTTGGGGCGTTCGGGCAGATCGTACAGCACCCGCGCGGCTTCCTGCAGGGCCAGATCTCCCGCCGCAAAGACATCCGGCCTGCCCAGGCTGAACATGGCGTAAATCTCGGCCGTCCAGACACCGATGCCCGGCACCGCCGTCAGAATGCGCACCACATCCGCGTCGCCCGCATCGCGCAGCGCAGGGTAATCGATGCCCGCATGCGCCAGCGCATGGGCATAGCGGGCCTTTTGCCGGCTGAGCCCCAGGGCGCGCAGGTCCTCCTGGGTCACGGCGCGGACGGCTGCCTCCGACGTCATGCCCGCCGCGCGCAGACGGTCCTGAAGGGCGCGGGCCGAAGCGACGCTGACCTGCTGGCTGAGTATGGCGCTGAGCAGTTCGGCAAACCCGTCGGGTCTGCGCCGCAGCGGCAGCGGACCGGTGGCCTGAAGCGCCTGCGCCAGACGCGCGTCTTGCCCGGCCAGCCAGGCCGCGCCCTCTGCCACGTCCGCATCGGTTTCAATCAGCTGTGCGGTCTCAGGCATCCGCTTCCCAGGCAAGGGCTTCGGCAACGCTCTCCACAACACGCGAGCCGGGCGGTGCAGGCGGGCGTTCGACCATGAGAACGCGGATGCCCAGTTGCCGGGCAGCCAGCAGTTTTGACATGCTGGCGATCCCGCCGACATTCCGGCTGATCAGCCGGGTGATCCGCAGGGATTCAAAAAGCTGCTGTTCCTCGCGCTGTGAAAAAGGCGGTTTGCCCTCCAGAAAACGGACATGGGGCCAGGGCGGCGGTGCAGAGGGCAGACGCGTCTGGCGCAGATAGACAATCTGCCCGGCAAATGTCGCATAATCCGGCAGGCTGGCCCATCCGGTATTGCTGAACACACGCGCACCGATCGGCACGGCCTCGACAGCGGCACGGGTGGTGGCACAGGCGGTCCACTGGTCCTGGCTGGTCGGGCGCCAGCTGCTGCGCAGCACCCGCAGATAGCGCAGCCCGTTGCGCCTGCAATACTGGCTGGCCTGGTTGCTGATATGATCGTCAAACGGATGGCTGGCATCAAGAACGGTGACCACATTCTGAGCCTGCGCCCAATCCTCCAGAGTTTCCCTTTCTGAAAACGGACCGAGCCGCGTCGGCACGGGCAAAGGCTCCATGCCGCGTTCGGGTTCCGGCAGGCTGGCAATCACATTCCGGCCCCGCGAGACCAGCCCAATGATCATGCCATGTGCCTCCCGGGCGCCCGCCAGGACAAGGGTCTTTCCTGCATTCATCATCCGAGCATCATTAGCGCAGTTTACAGACCATACAAGGGGCCTTGCCCTGCCCCCTGCCCCGGACTACTGACATGCCCATGGAGTACGGTGATGACAGTCGCGCCCGGCGCAATGTGATGGTGCTGGTTCTGGCGCAGGCCTTTCTGGGCAGCCAGATCACCATGATCTTTGTGATCGGCGGACTGGCGGGGCAGCAGCTGGCCTCGAACGTCTGTCTGGCCACCCTGCCGATCTCGATGATTGTTTTCGGATCCATGACCACCGCGCCCTGGCTGTCGGGGATCATGCAGCGCTTTGGACGCCGTGCGGGCTTTCTGACCGGCGCGACCGGCGGGTTGATCGGGGCCGGGGTCTGCGCATGGGCGCTGACGCTGGAAAACTTCCCGCTCTTTCTGCTGGGCAGCTATCTGACAGGTATCTACATGTCCGCGCAGGGCTTTTACCGTTTTGCTGCATCCGATACCGCCTCTGAGAGCTTCCGGCCCAAGGCGATTTCCTATGTGATGGCGGGTGGCCTGCTGTCGGCCATCATCGGCCCGCAGCTGGTGGGCTATCTGAGCGGACACACGCCCGATGCCACAGTTATGCGGTTTTTCCCGGTCTATATCGCGGCGATGGTCCTGAACGTGCTGGGGATGGTGTTTTTTATCTTTCTGGACATCCCAACACCGCCCAAGGTCAGCGAAGCCCGTGACCGGGGCCGCAGTATCGGCGCGCTGCTGCGCACGCCGCGCATTGCCGTGGCGGTCATCTGTGCGATGGTCTCCTATGCGCTGATGAACCTGGTGATGACCTCGACCCCGCTGGCGGTTGTGGGCTGCGGCTTTGCCGTTGCTGATGCCTCAAATGTGGTCACCGGGCATGTGCTGGCGATGTTTGCGCCAAGCTTTTTCACCGGCCATCTGATCGTGCGCTTTGGGGTTGAGCGGATCATGGGGCTGGGGCTGCTGATCCTGGGCGCTGCGGGGGCTGTGGCGCTGTCAGGTGTTGAGCTGGGGCATTTTTTCATCGCCCTGATCCTGCTGGGGCTGGGCTGGAACTTTGGTTTTATCGGCGCCACCACCATGCTGGCCGGAGCGCATACGCCGCAGGAACGCGGCCGGATGCAGGGGCTGAATGATCTGCTGGTCTTTGGCGGGGTGACTGTGGCCTCGCTGTCATCGGGGGGGCTGATGAACTGCTCGGGCGGCACGCCACAGGAGGGCTGGGCCGCGGTCAATATCGCGATGGTGCCCTTTCTGGTTCTGGCGGGTGCCGCCCTGATCTGGCTGATGCTGCGCCCAAAGCCCCGGATGGTTTAAGGGAACGCAATGAGGGCTCTGCCCTCGGCGCGGCGCGCCTCACCCGGGATATTTTTTGCCAGAAGAATTCAGATACGCCCCGTAAGGCGGGCGCGGGTCAGCGCCAGGCTGCGCCAGAGCGCCGGTGTGAGGAGCGCGCCCCGTGCGACACGCTGCGGATGCCGGGCTGTGGTTTTAAGGATATGGCGTGCGCGCCAGCCGGAGAGCAGTGCGGTGCGTGATGCGGTGCTGAGACCCCGTTGGGCCCGCAGATCTGTCAGCGTGGATTTTGCAAGGCGCGCCAGCGTTTCCGGGCGGCCATCGTACATGGGGCGTTTTCCCCGGGCTTCCAGCTCTGGCAGTGCTGTCAGCCAGTTTGCAAAACCGATGGCGCGGGTAGTGCGGCGCAGGGGCGCCTGATCGCTGTCGGGTGCGCCCAGGGCCTGGGCGGCCGTCCATAAAAGCGTGCCGGTGGTCGCGTCGAGATAGGCCCACATTTCATCTTCGTTCGCGAAGGGATCACTGGCGATGTCACGGCGGCGGGCGTCGATCAGACCATCAAGAGCAGCGGCCTGATCCGGCATCAGGGCTGTGGCCAGCGGTGTGACGACTTCATGGCGGCGCACAACGCCCCGCGCGGCGATTTCCTTCAGCGCATCACGCCACCACTGCAGGCGCATTTCGGCGATCATCGGCTCCTGCGTTACCCAGGGCGCGCGGGCCACTTCGGTGTTGAAGGCAAAGAGTGGAAAAAGAACCCGGCGGGCTGCGACAGGGGCCGCCATAGAGGCCGCGAAACGGTCCGGATCGGCTTTTTCCACCAGCGCCGCACAGGCATTCAGATCGTCGTCAAAGCTCATTTCGGACGGACAACACAGAGCAGATAGCCGAATTCAGCGCGGTGTTCACGCCAGAGAGCGGCCTCGGCCCGGGCCTCGTCCAGCACGTCTTTCAATGCGCCGGAGGCACCGCGGCTCAGGGTTTGGATGCGCGCGTCCAAGGGGGTGTAATAGGCCTCCCACGCGGCATCGGACAGACGGCGGGTGCCCAGAACGTCGCAGCCCGCCGCATCAATCTGCGCCAGAACGCCTGCCTCGTCCGTCATGTCGGCGTATTCCGCCCAGCCATCGCGTGCCGCCCCGGAGGGGGCATCGGTAAACCAGCAGACCTGTGAAAAGGCGACGGCACCGCCCGGCGCAAGCGCCTTTCTCCAGGTCTCCAGTGCTGTGCGCACGCCTGGAAAATAGACCGCGCCCGCGCACCAGATCAGATCAAACGGCCCGGTAATTTCCATCATATCGCCGGTGGATACTGTTGCGCGCGGATCATTGCCATGCCGGGCCTGCGCCTGGGCTGCAAAAGCGTCGACCTGATCAAGTGCTGTGACATGTCCCTGCGGGGACGCCGTCAGCAGGGCCGCGATATCGGCCCCCGGCCCGCAGGCCGCATCGCAGATTCGCGCATCGCGTGGTGTGCCGGCCCGTTCCGTGGCCCAGGTGACATCCGCAGGCTCCCCCGGCCCTTCACGGGGCAGATCGCGGTGCAGTTGAAAAAAGGCGGCGCGGTAAGCGTCGTTCATGGCATCTGCCCCCTGTCGCGCAGCAGTTTCCAGCGGATCGCATCGAGCAGGGCCTCAAATGAGGCGTCTACTATGTTGGGTGAGACACCCACTGTGGACCAGCGCCGTCCCTGCCCGTCCTCGCTGTCGATGATCACGCGGGTGACGGCTTCGGTGCCGCCCTGGGTGATCCGCACCTTGAAATCCACCAGCCGCATGTCGTCGATGATCGCCTGATAGGGGCCCAGATCCTTGGCCAGCGCTTTGGCCAGGGCGTTGACCGGGCCCCGGTCGCTGCCGGTCTCATCCATGCTTTCGCTGACAGAGAGTTTCTTTTCCCCGTCGACCTTCACGACGACCACCGCCTCTGACAGGCTGATCATCCGGTCGTATTTGTTTTTGCGTCGCTCAACCGTCACCCGGTAACGCTTTACCTCAAAGAAATCAGGCATTTGCCCTAGAGCGGAACGCGCCAGCAATTCAAAGCTGGCCTGGGCTGTATCATAGGAATAGCCCTCGGCCTCGCGGGTTTTGATGGTATCAAGGATGAGGCCCAGAGCCGGGTCACCTTTGGCCACTTTCAGCCCGGCCCCCTCCAGCCGTTCGCGCAGATTGGACTGCCCGGCCTGATTGGACATGGGGATGATGCGCGCGTTGCCGACGTCTGCGGGGTCAATGTGTTCGTATGTTGTGGGGTCTTTGAGGATCGCGCTGGCGTGCAGGCCCGCTTTATGCGCGAAGGCCGAAGAGCCGACGAAGGCCGACTGTGGACGCGGCACCCGGTTGAGTACCTCATCCAGCATCCGCGAGGTGCGCGTCAGTGTTTTCAGGGCCTCCGGTGTGACACCGGTTTCAAAGCGGCTGGCATAGGGTTCTTTCAGCAGCAGAACAGGGATCAGCGCGGTCAGATTGGCATTGCCGCAGCGCTCGCCCAGCCCGTTGAGCGTGCCCTGGATCTGGCGCGCGCCGGCGTCCACGGCCGCCAGGCTGCAGGCCACCGCGTTTTCGGTGTCGTTGTGGGTGTGGATGCCCAGACGGTCGCCCGGGATACCGGCCGCGATGACCTCTGCCGTGATGCGCCCGACGTCCTGTGGCAGGGTGCCGCCGTTGGTATCACAGAGCACGATCCAGCGCGCACCAGCCTGCAGCGCCGCGCGCAGGGCGGTCAGCGCATAGTCCGGATTGGCCTTGTAGCCGTCAAAGAAATGTTCGGCATCAAACAGCGCCTCGCGCCCCTGCCCCACGATGTGCGCGACGGATTTTTCAATGTTTTCAGTGTTTTCTGCCAGTTCGACCCCCAGGGCCGCGCGCACATGGAAATCATGTGTCTTGCCCACCAGGCACACCGCAGCCGTGCCCGCGTTCATCACTGCCGCCAGCACATCGTCATTCTCGGCCGACATACCGTTGCGCTTGGTCATGCCAAAGGCGGTCATGCGCGCGCGGGTGTCCGGGGCATCGTCGAAAAAGGCGCTGTCGGTGGGGTTGGCCCCTGGCCAGCCGCCCTCGATATAGTCCACGCCCAGCGCGTCGAGGGCCATGGAGATAGCGCGTTTTTCGTCTGTGGAGAACTGCACGCCCTGGGTCTGCTGGCCGTCGCGCAGGGTGGTGTCATAGAGGTACAGGCGTTCTCGGGTCATGCGGTTTTTCCGGCTGTCTGGAGGGCGTCGGTGCGGGGTCGGTATCGCGTCGGTAAAACGTCGGTATGACGTCGGTGCGCGGCGCGCGGTGGGTTTGGGGCCTGGTAAGGGGTGGCGGCGGGGTTTCGGTGCGTCCGGGCGCGCCTGCGGCGGCATTGTTGCCCGCGTGCCGGGACGGGTTTTCCGCTCTGAGCTGGAATTGAAATTTCCGGCTTTGTTGGCCGGGGTGCGTGGCGGTGGATCGGACAGCGCATGGTCTGCCTGCCTGGGGCGCGCGTTGCGCTCCCTTGCGGCCCGATCAGCGCACCGGTGTCAGAGCAAGGCGGGTGCGGGATTTCAGAGCGGTCCCGGCCCAGGCGGCGGGAAAGAGGTTTTTCAAGGTGCGCGTTTGGGAACGCGCGCGGTGCGCGCGCAGCGCCCGTCCCGCCCCCCCACGGGGCGGGCGCTTCACGCCCCCCCCGCGCGGTCCGGGCGCTGGTCTCTGCTTTGAACCGGATCATCCGAGAGCATCCAGTTTAGCTGGGTTTATCTTGTTGTCTTTCAGACTAGCCAGTCCTGAATTAATCCCATTTGATGACTTGCTGACGCGAAGTTCAACGCCGTTTCGCAGTGCCGATTTTTTTAGATTGTCCGCTGCATCCCAGTCTTTTTCCCTCCTGTATTTCAACCAAAGGCGGACCAAACGAAGCGATGCATCACGCAATTCGTCGTGAATTTCACCCCAACCGACGACCCCAACAGTAGGTTGATAGTCTATGCCTTCCTTTAGGAAGCTGCCATCTTCGACTTCAAATCGAAATGGTTTGGACCAAGCACACTTTGAAACTGCTACCAGATCAATACCGAGAAGGTTTGCTGACGAATTTAGTTTTGCTCGTTCATCTTTTTCTGCCATTTCTTGCAACCTGCGAAGGGCTTCATTCGTATTGAGATCATGGGAAAGCTCTTCAACGAAAAGAGGATCAGGGGCGTCGTCATAGTCTCCGGCTAGTTCAGCCCAATGCCTGAGCGTCTTCTCCGCCTCCTGACGCTTCTTCTCTGTCCAGTCCATCGGCTTGCGGTAGTGCGTCGACAGCATCACAAAGCGGATCACTTCGCCCGGCACGCCCTGATCCAGCAGGTCCCGCACGGTAAAGAAATTGCCCAGGGACTTGGACATCTTTTTGCCCTCTACCTGCAGCATCTCGTTGTGCATCCAGACATTGGCCATGACGTCCGTACCGTTTGCGCAGCAGCTCTGGGCGATCTCGTTTTCATGGTGCGGGAACATCAGATCGTTACCGCCGCCGTGAATGTCAAAGGTCTCGCCCAGCAATTCGCGCGCCATGGCGGAGCATTCGATGTGCCAGCCTGGACGCCCGGTGCCCCAGGGACTGTCCCAGCCGGGCAGATCATCGTCCGAGGGTTTCCACAGTACGAAATCCATCGGGTTGCGCTTGTAGGGGGCGACCTCGACCCGCGCACCGGCGATCATGTCATCAACCGTGCGGCCCGAGAGCGCCCCGTAGCTTTCCTTCCAGCTGTCCACGGCAAAGAGCACATGGCCTTCCGCAGCATAGGCATGCCCCTGCCCGATCAGCGTTTCGATCATGGCGATCATCTGGCTGATGTATTCGGTGGCGCGCGGCATTTCGCTGGGCTCCAGCGTACCGACCTCTTTCATATCCTGCAGATACCATGAGATCGTCTCGTCCGAGCGTTCGCGAATCAGCTCTTCCAGCGTGCCGGGAGCGCCGGCCTCTTTGCGGCGCTGCGCCTCGGCGTTGATCTTGTCATCGACGTCCGTAAAATTGCGCACATAGGTCACCTGGTCCGGCCCATAAACATGGCGCAGCAGGCGGTAAAGCACGTCAAAGACGACCACCGGGCGCGCGTTGCCCAGATGCGCGCGGTCATAGACCGTCGGGCCACAGACATACATGCGCACGTTTTGCGGATCGATGGGCACAAAGGCCTCTTTTTTCCGGGTCCGGGTGTTGTGCAGTGTGAGTGTCGTCATGACAGGTGTCCTTGGCGCAGGGGTCGGCGCGGGCATAGCAATCATCTGTCAGAATGGAAACGACCAGAACTGCCCGCAGGAAGCGTTCAGTTAATAATACAGCAGATCATTGTTGTACGGGTCATGGGGAGCATGTGGCACGGGGGCCGCGCCCGGGTCAAGCCCGATTGACGAATCGCGCGGGCAATGCGCCTCTGCCCGGACAACTGAGCGGAGGCAGAGATGCAGCTTTCACAGCGCCTTATGGGCATCAACGGCGGCGGGTCCGACGGATGGGACGTCTTTCTGAAGGCGCGCCGCATGATCGCGGCGGGCACGCCGGTCACAGAGCTGACCATCGGCGAGCATGATATCCGCACCGCGGCCCCCATCCTGCAGGAGATGCATGCGCACGCCATGGGCGGGCACACGGGCTATGCGGCTGTGCCGGGCGTTGAGCCGCTGCGCGAGGCAGTGGCGCACCGGGTGCAGGCGCGCACCGGGGTGCCGACGCGGGCCGACAATGTGCTGATCACGCCAGGCGGGCAGTCCGCGCTGTTTTCCGCCCATATGGCGGCCTGCGATGCGGGCGACACGGCGCTGTATGTTGATCCCTATTATGCCACCTATCCCGGCACGCTGCGTGCGGCAGGGGCCGTGCCGCAGGCTGTCACCACCCGGGCCGCAGATGCGTTTCAGCCCCGCGCGACAGAGATTGCGCGCCACTCAAAAGGCGCGCGGTCGCTGCTGATCAACAGCCCCAACAACCCGACGGGCGTGGTCTATTCCCGCGCCACGCTGGAGGGGATTGCAGAGGTCTGCCGCCGCGATGATCTTTGGCTCATCTCGGACGAGGTCTATGACACCCAGGTCTGGGAGGGCAGCCATATCAGCCCGCGCAGTCTGCCGGACATGGCCGGGCGCACGCTGGTCGTGGGGTCGCTGTCCAAATCCCACGCTATGACCGGATCGCGCTGTGGCTGGCTGGTGGGACCGGAGGACATGATCGCGCATCTGATCAACCTGGCGACAAACACCACCTATGGCGTGCCCGGCTTTATCCAGGACGCGGGCCTGTTTGCGCTGAACCAGGGGCCGGATTTCGAAGCAGAGGTCGGCGCGCCGTTCCGCAGACGCCGCGCGCTGGCACAGGCGGTGCTGGCAGGGCAGAACACGGTCGGCCTGGTGCCCGCGCAGGGGGCGATGTATCTGATGCTGGATGTGCGGGCGACCGGTCTGAGCGGGGAGGATTTCGCCAATTCGCTGCTGGATACGCATCATATTGCGGTGATGCCGGGCGAGAGTTTTGGCAGCTCTGCAGCCGGTCATATCCGCGTGGCCATGACCGTGGCAGATGACGCTTTTGACGCGGCGCTCAGGACGCTCTGCGCCCATGCGGAGACCCTCAGGGGGTAAAGTGGCCCGGATGCGGGGGGAGAACATCCGGGCCGGCAGGTGCAGCACCGGTCAGAACCGGAACGAGGCACGCACCGTCAGTGTGGTCGCATCGGCATCAGCGCCCGTGGCATTGCCCAGATCGCTGAAGTTGTGGCGCAGCAGTTCGGTCCCGATGGTGAACTGCTCGGTGGCCTGCCAGGCGACACCCACGCCGTAAAACGGCCCCGTATCGTCGCCCGCAGTGGTGTTCACGCGCGCCGCACCCGCCGTGGCATAGGGCAGCCAGCGGCCCATGTCATAACCCGCTTTGAGCTTGAGGCGGGTCACATCCTCGACCGTGGCCGCGCCGCCGCCGATGTCGATATCCGCCTCGTCATAGTCCAGCTCGATCCCGCTGACCCAGGCGCCGTAATCATAGTTGTAGCCCAGGTGGATACCGTAAAGCGTATCATCGCCGTCCACACCGTCGAGCGCCCCGTCGCCGGACACATCACCATAGCCCAGCTGCGCACCGGCATAGCCGCCGGTCCACTGGCCGCCGGTGTATTCGGGTGCAGGCACCGGCGCGACGGGGGCCGGTTCGATCACCGGCTCGGCTGCCGATCCCGCGAATGCCGCGCTGGCGGTAAATCCTGTGCTCAGCAGCGCTGCGGAAAGTACTTGTATCTGTCTCATAACTGTCTCCTTGCCTTCGGTTCGGGGCAGCTTTGCCGCTGCCCTCTGACACAGGAACTGTGCAGGAACGGATCTGGTTCAACACCACGGCGATCACGGCCGCGTGAGGCGTCGCAAAGCCTGCGGTTTTCCGGCAGAACGCTGCCGGGCCTGCCCCGTTCCCGGCCATTTCCCGCCGGTTCCCTGCCTGTGGAAAAAAACTGCCCCGCGTCGCAAACAGACTTGACCGCTGCGCGCGCCCTGCGTCACCCTGCCACAGACAGGGAGGCGCGGATGCAAGGCGTGTGCTGCAAGATCAAACTGGTGGTCCGCACAATCGGCGCGGAACGCGGACGCGCGGCCAGAGGCAGACCCGGCGCGGTCTGACCCGCCCGAGCCACTCCTCACCCCCTCTTTTTCCGGACAACAGATATGACCCAATCCACCAAGACCCGCAGCGGAGGCCGCTCGGCGCGCCGTGCGGCGCGTGCCCGCGCCCTGCCCGACCACATGCGCCCGATACGGGCCGGGCTGGAAGGCGGCACCTATCAGCCGCTGAGCGCCATCGACATGGACAACATCCACAACGCGGCTTTGCAGGCGCTCGAAGAGATCGGGCTGGTCGATGCGCCCCCGTCGGGCGTTAACTATATGACCAGAGCAGGCGCGATACTGGGCGATGACGGGCGGCTGCGTTTCCCCCGGGCCCTCGTTGAGGACGCCATCGCAGGGGCCAACCGCGCGGTAACGCTCTGTGCCCGTGATCCGGCGCATGACCTGAACCTGTCGGGCCACCGGGTGCATTACGGCACCGCCGGGGCCGCCGTGCATCTGGTTGAACCGGACGGGCGCAGCTACCGTGAAAGCACCCTGCAGGATCTGCATGACGCGGCCCGCATCACGGATGTGCTGGACAATGTGCATTTTCTGCAGCGCCCCATGGTCGCCCGCGACATCACCGACAACATGGAAATGGACATCAACACCGTCTATGCCACCGCCGCAGGCACGACCAAGCATATCGGCACGTCGTTTTATGACCCTGCCCATGTGAAACCCTGCATCGAGATGCTGCACATGATCGCCGGGGGCGAGGACAAGTGGCGCGAGCGGCCCTTTATGAGCAATTCCAACTGCTTTGTCGTACCGCCGATGAAGTTTGCCACAGAATCCTGCCTGGTGATGGAGGAATGCATCCGCTACGGCATGCCCGTGCTGCTGTTGTCTGCGGGCATGGCCGGTGCCACCGCCCCCTCGACTGTGGCAGGCGCGATTGTGCAGGCGGTAGCCGAATGTCTTGCGGGTCTGATCTATGTCCAGGCCGTGAAACCGGGCCATCCGGCGATTTTCGGCACCTGGCCCTTTGGTCTGGACCTGCGCACCGGGGCGATGACCGGCGGGTCAGGCGAGCAGGCCCTGCTGACCGCAGGCTGCGCGCAGATGCACAAATACTATGACCTGCCCGGCGGGGCGGCGGCAGGCATTGCCGATGCCAAACTGCCCGACATGCAGGCCGGGTGGGAGCAGATGTGCTCGAATGTGATGGCCGGGCTGTCCGGGCTCAATATGGTCTACGAGGCGGCGGGCATGCATGCGTCGCTTTTGGGGTTCTGCCTGGAATCGCTGATCCTGAGCGATGACCTGATCGGTCAGGCGCTGCGCTGCGTGCGCGGGATCGAGGTAAACGACGAGACCATGGCGCTGGATCAGATGCGCGCGGTCTGCGTGGGCGGTCCGGGCCATTACCTGGGCACCGAACAGACCCTGGGGCGTATGGAGATCGACCACGTCTATCCGGCCCTGGGCGACAGGACATCGCCCAAGGAATGGGCCGAAAACGGCAAGCCGGACCTGATTGAGAACGCCCGCCTGCGCAAGGAGGCGATCCTGAGCCAGCGTGCAGCCGCACGGTTTGATCCCGCACTGGATGCGGCGATCCGCGCAAAGTTCAACATCTACCTGCCGGCCTGAGCAGCCAGAAAAGACCCCCGAAGGCGCCGTTGCCTCCGGGGGTCCCACATGTCCGCCCCGGCCACGAGGGCCCGCGACACAGGGCAGACACCCTCAGGGTCAGGCGGGCATCAGGCCTGCTTCCTGTGCGGCCTGGATTTCGGCGGCGTCCAGCGCGCCGTCGGCATTCAGGTCCATGGTGTTAAAGGCGTCTGCCGTAATCTCCGGCATCACCGCCTGCACCTCGTCAATGGTCAGAACGCCGTCGCCATTGGCGTCCGCCTCTGTGGCGGCCCATGCGGCCCCCGCGACACCGAAGCAAAGAACGATTGAGGTAAGGGTTGTTCTGGTCATGTTAGGTACTCCCAAGTTTAAGCGGAACATCTCCGCCCCCTTCACATGGCACCGGGTCGGCGCGGTGGCATCCCCTGCAGCACCAGGGGCCGGAAACAGGCACCCGCCAGCCCAAACGGGTCGGAATCGTCGGCTTTTCTATGCCGGGCAAAATCGTGCCGATGGGGTTTCTGGCAGGGTTTGACCGATCCGCCGGCGGCTGAGGCAGGTTACCGCCGATCAGGGTGCGGCGCGGCCGCGCGCGGGTTTTTCCGCGCCGAATTCCAGCCAGGACCGTTCCCTGGCTGTAAGATGTGCGTCCATCACGGTGTCATAGCCCGCCACCTCCTGGTCCGTCAGCCTGCCTTTCCATTTGCCGCTTGTACCGCTGTGGAAGAATTCTGTGTCCGATTTCATGAACCCCTTGCCGCCCGCGGGCGCAAAACGGCTGGCGTTGGCGCGCATGTTGTCAAAAGTGGCGGCCTGAACCAGCTGTTCCAGAATGTGCGGCGGATGCGTGATGCCCAGCAACGCGGCCACGCGGGCAAAGGTACCGGGCAGATCACGCGTCATATCGGCGTAGTGGAACAGCGATACATTGGGCCGGTCGGCCAGCGCCAGAGCGGCCTTGTAGTGCCGGAGGATATGCGCAAGCGGCATAGCATCGCCATCGAACCCTTCCGGTCCCCCATCCAGAAACCGGCGGAACGTAATGCCATCGGGGTCCTCCTCCGGGTACCAGGCATCAAAGAACCGTATCGGCAGGTTTACCAGGTGTCTGCGATAGGAAAAATGCGCATCAAGCGGGTGGCGGAAGACACACAGGTACTGTGCCGCGTCATCCAGCGGCAGCCCGTCCAGCGGTGTGTGGCTTTTCATACTGCGGCGGTGGGTCATTGCCTCCAGCCGCGCGGCAACCTCGGGCATCTCGCGAAGACGGATGTCGACCCAGGGCATTTTCACAGAGAGTTCGGTTTCAACCGCCGGATCGCCAGAGAAGAGCAGCGCCACGATGGTCTGCATCCAGGTGGTCCCGCATTTCGGCGGCGTCACGACAATGACATCGTCGGGGCGGATATCGACCGCATCCCAGCGCCTGTTGTCCGTGAGAGGGCCAAGGTAGAGCCTGCGACCGGTCATATCTGCTGTCCCCCCTGTGCAAAGCGGTGTGGTCAGCAGAGGTCGGACAGCGCCTGATTGCAACAAAAAACGCAGGCTGCGGCGGGACCGGATGAGCGCCCCGGAGCGGTGGGTTCAAGGCAAAAGAGGCCTCCGTTTCGTTTGGCGGGTCACCGGGATGGTTGCGTGGCAAACGCACCGTCCCGGGGTCAGAATACGTTTTTGCCAGAAAACCTGTGGATGCGGCCCACCCTGCCCGCGCAAAAGAAAAAACGGAGAGCCGAGGCCCCCCGTTGAGTTTCGCCGTTCAGGCTCAGTTTGTTAACCGCTCGGTATTTTTCTGCCTGCGGCCTGAACGTCGTCAGAGGCGAACGCATCCGCCCCGTGTCCCGTGAGAAACCTCTCGGTTTCTCGCGGCGCAGGATAAAGCGGGTTTTCATCCGAAAACCTGCGAAGTCCTGCCCCGCCGGGTAACTGGAAGGCCAAGGTCCCACCCTGCCCTTACCGGTATTCGTCGGGGGTTGATCCGTTGCCGGCTCAGGGCCCCCTACACGTCCCCCAGGGACGCGTTTTGCTTTAGCGTGCTCGCCCCGTGGCCGGGGCAAGCTGCTTTTCTTTTGGAAGAATTACTTCTTCCTGTTCGGTCGCTGCGTGAGCGCCGACGCGGCTGCCGTTTTGGCAGCCTTGGAAGATTTCGGATTTCTTAGCACTTTGGACGCAGCAGATGCGGCCTTAGCGCTAGTGACTTCCGAATTCTTGCGTCGAGCCATGTAAAGCCCTCCACTTATCCACCAACTATTGTGGGCAACTCAGGTATGTTCTCTGTATCGCCATGTATATTTGATGGAACGGCAGCGCGTTGTTGATCGCAGTTCCCGACCGTGTTTCTCCTTTCCTTGCGGCCGACTCAGGCCGATCTGCTTTGTCTCCCGACCACGCTGTTGAACCGGGGGACGAGCTGGGGGGTGGTGTTACAGCACCGCTCCCCACCAACCCTCAATTCTCTCAGCTACACCCGGACGTTCCGCCGCAGGTGTTGCACTTCATGCAGGTGCCGTTGCGGACCAGCGTGTAGTTGCCGCATTCACCGCAGGCCTCGCCCTCGTAACCCTGCATTTTTGCCTTGGTGCGGGCGTCCATGCTGACCGTGCTGCTGGCGACAGCCGTTGTGGTGGTCATGGTGGCCACGCCGCCTGTCGATCCTTCGAGCGGGGCGATCCCGTCAAAGGCCACTGTTTCCTCGGCAAAGCCCTGAGCACCGCCCTGGAGCACCACCAGTTCCTGTGGCAGGCGCTTGCGCAGGTAGCCTGTGGAGCTGATCTGCTTGAGCACTTCGAGTGATTTGGAGGCGGCACTTTCAGAAAGTTCGGAGACGTTGCTTACCCCCTCTTCCTCGCCGCGGCCCAGATCGTCAAAGCTGTGACCTTCAGGCGCGACATGCGCCAGATCGGTGCGGTCGAGGTAGGAGACAGCCAGCTCGCGGAACACATAGTCCAGAATGGAGGTCGCGTTCTTGATGGTCTCGTTGCCCTGCACCATGCCCGCAGGTTCGAATTTGGTGAAGGTAAAGGCGTCGACGAACTCCTCGAGCGGTACACCGTACTGCAGGCCCACCGACACGGCGATGGCAAAGTTGTTCATCATGGCCCGGAAACCCGCACCCTCTTTATGCATATCGATGAAGATTTCACCGAGGTTGCCGTCCTCATATTCACCGGTCCGCAGATAGACCTTGTGCCCGCCCACGATGGCCTTTTGCGTATAGCCCTTGCGGCGCTGAGGCATCTTTTCGCGGTGCGACTTGACGATCTCCTTGACGATGATCTTTTCGACGACCTTTTCGGCCAGCACGGCGGCTTTTTCGGTGATGGAGCCGCTTTCCAGCACCTCCTGGGCGTCTTCGTCGTCCTCGACCAGGGCTGCGGCGAGCGGCTGGCTGAGTTTGGAGCCGTCACGATAGAGCGCGTTGGCTTTGACCCCCAGCGACCAGGAAAGCTCATAGGCCTTCTGGCAGTCCTCGATCGTGGCATCGTTGGGCATGTTGATCGTCTTAGAGATCGCCCCCGAGATGAAGGACTGGGCCGCGGCCATCATGGTGATGTGGCTGTTCACGCTCAGGAAACGCTTGCCTTTCTTGCCGCAGGGGTTGGCGCAGTCAAAGATGGACAGGTGCTCGTCCCTGAGGAACGGCGCGCCTTCGAGGGTCATCGTGCCGCAGACGTGGTCATTGGCCAGCTCGATGTCCTTTTTGCTGAAGCCCAGGTGGCGCAGCAGGTCAAAGGACGGATCGTTCAGTTTTTCGGCCGGGATGCCCAGCACCTGGGTGCAGAATTCCTCGCCCAGTGTCCACTGGTTGAAGACGAACCGGATATCAAAGGCCGAGGCCAGTGCCGCATCCACTTTGGCCAGTTCGTTGGCGCCAAAGCCGTGCCCTGCCAGTGTGGTGTGGTTGATGCCCGGCGCATTGCCGATGGTGCCGTGACCGACGGCATAGGCCACGATCTCTTCGATCTGAGCGGAGCCGTAGCCCAGTTTTTCAAGCGCTGCCGGCACCGACTGGTTGATAATTTTGAAATATCCACCGCCGGCGAGCTTTTTGAACTTCACCAGGGCAAAGTCGGGCTCGATGCCGGTTGTGTCACAGTCCATCACCAGACCGATGGTGCCTGTGGGCGCAATCACAGAGACCTGTGCATTGCGGTAGCCGTGCGCCTCTCCCAGTTCCAGCGCCTGATCCCATGCGCCGCGCGCCACTTCGATCAGCTTTTCGTCGGGGCAGTTTTTGTAATCCAGCGGCACCGGCGAGACGGCCAGTTTCTCGTACCCGCCCACTTTGCCATATGCAGCGTTGCGGTGGTTGCGGATAACGCGCAGCATGTGGTCTGCGTTTTTGGCATGGCCCGGGAAAGCGCCCAGTTCACCGGCCATTTCAGCCGAGGTGGCATAGGAGACACCGGTCAGGATCGCGGTGAGCGCCCCGCAGAGGCTGCGGCCTTCGTCACTGTCATAAGAAAAGCCCATATTCATCAGCAGACCGCCGATGTTTGCATAGCCCAGACCCAGCGTGCGGAAGTCATACGACCGCTGCGCGATTTCCTTTGACGGGAACTGCGCCATCATCACGGAGATTTCCAGCGTGACCGTCCAAAGACGTGTGGCGTGCATGTAGTCTTCGACCTGGAACTCACCGTCCTTGAGGAAGGTCAGCAGGTTCATCGACGCCAGGTTACAGGCGGTATCATCGAGGAACATGTATTCCGAGCAGGGATTGGAGCCGCGGATCGCGCCGTCTTCGGGGCAGGTGTGCCAGTCGTTCACGGTGTCGTGGTACTGGATGCCCGGATCAGCACAGGCCCAGGCGGCGTGGCCGACCTGCTCCCACAGATCACGTGCCTTGACGGTCTTGGTGACCTTGCCATCGACGCGGTTGATCAGCTCCCAGTCGGCGTCTTTTTCGACGGCGGTGAGGAAGGCGTTGGTGACGCGGATGGAGTTGTTGGAGTTCTGGCCGGAGACGGAGTTATAGGCCTCGGAGTCCCAGTCGGTGTCATAGGTCGGGAATTCGATCGAGGTGTGACCCTGCTTGGCGTAATCCAGCACGCGTTTAACATATGTCTCGGGGATGGAGACTTTTTTCGCTTCGCGGATGGCTTGCTTCAGCGCGTCGTTTTTCGCCGGGTCATAGGCGTCTTCGACCGTGCCGTCCCATTCGCGGATCGCGGTGAAGAGCAGGTTGAGTTTCTGCTCGTGCATCTTGGAGCCCGCGACGATGCTCGCCACTTTCTGCTCTTCGATGACCTTCCAGTTGATGAAATCCTCGATATCGGGGTGATCCGCATCGACGATCACCATTTTCGCCGCACGGCGTGTTGTGCCACCCGATTTGATAGCGCCAGCGGCCCGGTCTCCGATTTTCAGGAAGCCCATGAGGCCCGAGGAGCGGCCACCGCCCGAGAGGCTTTCGCCTGCGGCGCGCAGCGAGGAGAAGTTGGTGCCGGTGCCGGAGCCGTATTTAAACAGGCGCGCTTCGCGGACCCAGAGATCCATGATGCCACCGTCGTTGACCAGATCGTCAGAGACCGACTGGATAAAGCAGGCGTGCGGCTGCGGATGCTCGTAGGAGGATTTGGATTTGGTCAGCTTGCCGGTTTTGTAGTCGACATAGTGGTGGCCCTGCGCGGGGCCGTCGATGCCGTAAGCCCAGTGCAGACCGGTGTTGAACCACTGCGGGCTGTTGGGTGCCGCGCGCTGGCTGGCCAGCATGTGGCGCATTTCGTCATAGTAAGACTGAGCGTCTTCCTCGGTCGTGAAATAGCCGCCTTTCCAGCCCCAGTAGGCCCAGGCACCGGCCAGACGATCAAACACCTGCTTGGAGGAGGTCTCGCCGCCCATGATCGCGCCCTCGGCGGGCACCGAGCGCCACAGGAATTCGGGAACGCCTTTTTCTTTCACCCTGCGGGTCGCTGAGGGCACGCCTGCCTTGCGGAAATACTTCTGGGCGATGACGTCGCTGGCCACCTGGCTCCAGGAGCCGGGCACTTCGACCTCGTCGAGGCGGAAAACAATGGTGCCGTCCGGGTTGCGGATCTCGGAGGCAGTGGTGATGAAGTCCAGGTCCGCATAGGCGTCCTGCCCGACTTTGGTGAATTTGCGTTCAATTTTCATTTGCGCTGCCTCATATTCAGCTTTTTCAACCTCGGATCCGCCACGTCTTTTGCGCGCCGGACCCAGCCCGTGCCGTTGGTTCAGAGACAATTTTATCCTGTCAGCGTCCGCGCCTCAGCACGCCGCTGCACCAGATCAGACCGCGAATTCTGTGTGTCTGTATGCCCCTGTCCCGCCGATCCGCCCCTGAGCGTTAAACCACTACATGTTGTGGCGTCATCGTCGGCCTGCACAACCTGACGTATTCTGCCCTGGTGGGTCAACGGAATTTTTGTACTTTTTTGTAAACTTACCGGCTTGACGGAACGCCTGATTTGAGCAGCGCTCACGACAGCGTGATTCAGACCACAACCGGGCGTAGTGAACACGCGCCGCAATGTGGATAAGCCCCGTTTCCAAGCGCTGAAAAATATCGTTCTGCGCGGCCCGCTTAGGCGCAAAATCTCACGCGTTACCTGAATTTGTCCACAACAGGTGCTGTGTTTTTGAGCCAAACGTTATCAAAAGGTAAACCTTTGCGCCGAGCGATTAAGGATACTCACCCAATGTTACATTTTTATGTCACAGCGCCGGGACGGGTGCCACGCACCTCACTATATATGGGGAGAGAACCGGTTTGTGACCCATGCCCGCCACCAGATGTAGATATGGTGCAGACGGGGATTCCCGGCGCCATATCCAGGATCAGCCGCGCGTGAGTCGCCCCAGGATGAGACACAAACAGAGGTCTGCCCATGGCAGATCCCGAAAACAGCAGATTTGAGGAAATGGTCGGAGCGAGAGGATTCGAACCTCCGACCCCCTGTACCCAAAACAGGTGCGCTACCAGGCTGCGCCACGCTCCGACAGCGTCCACATAGACCGGCTGATATGATTTGAAAAGCCCTATCGCACAGTTGAGGCTATTTGAATGTCGCCAACTCGGCTCTGAGGTCCTGCGCGGACCCGCACCCGGACCCTTTCAGCAGCGCGCGTTCAGCAGGGCCATGCCGTCCCGGTCCCCTGAAAAGACGGATGCCGGACCTGGCTGCCAACGCTGATGCCGAGGCTTTCGGCCATGCCGCCGTTGATTTCCAGCACATGGGTCAGGCCCTTGCCGCCCGAAATCGGCGTCTCGTCCAGCGGTATGGCCCGGTGATGGATGTGCCGGACCACGCCCTGCGGGTCAATAAACAGCATATCGAGCGGAATAAGCGTATTGCGCATCCAGAATGACAATCCCTGCGGGCGCTCGTAGACAAAGAGCATCCCGGCGGACACGGGCATGCTGTCGCGGTGCATCAGGCCCTGCGCGCGTTCCGCGTCGTCATCTGCAATTTCTACCGAAAAACGGGCTGTGCCCCAGTCGCCGCGCAGGAAAACCGTATCATTCCTGCACACCTCTGCCGCCGCGGGCTGCCCCAGCAGTAGTACCAGTGCAGCCAGCCGGAGACTCATTCGTCGTCGCGGTCCACAGCAGCTTCCCAAGCGAAAACCTCTGCCGCCATATGGCCACGACGGCCCTCGATGACACGCAGCGCCAGGGCCTCGCCGGGCGCCAGATCAGACAGGCCGGAACGGCGCAGCACTTCCATGTGCAAAAAGATATCCTCGCGCCGCCCAAAGATATTCGCAAAGCCAAACCCCTTGCCCTTGTCGAACCATTTGACCCGGGCGGGTTCCAGCGGCGCATCGGCCACAACGTCCGGATCAAGGGCTGCAATATCCGACAGACCGGCACTGTCGCTGGCTCCGGGCGGATGCAGGGCAATCACCTGCGTGGCCTGAACGCCGCGGTCGGTCCGCTGAATTTCCAGCTCGACCCGCGCGCCGTCCGCAACCGAGCTTTGTCCGAAATTCCGCAGCACGTTGACGTGCAGCAGAATGTCCGGTCCGCCCTCGTCCGCGACGACAAATCCGAACCCCTTTACCGGGTCGAACCATTTGACCATCCCCGTGACGGGTGTAGCTATTTCTGCGGCTTCGTTCACGCACTTCTTCCCGGACTATTGGGACAGTATACCACACTCTTGCGCAAAAAGGCTTTCACCGTTCAACCAAAATGCACGATATCCCCACTAAAAACGCTGGTATTCCCTATTTTTCATTCTCGCAAGCATCACCGAATTGTCAAAGCACAATTTTTTCGCGCTATGCGGGAGGCGCTTTGGCCAAGCCTTTGTATTCAAGGATCGCGAATAGACGTGCACAGTCAATGTGCATTTTCACACAGACTTAACAAAGCCCGGTAAGTGAGGCAATTGCTTCAAGGATTCAACCTCTGGACCGACCATCCGGCGGATGGGTCTGCACGCCGCCAGACAAACCGGTCATGCAGGCGAAATTCACCGTCGGCCCAGAACTCTACTTCCAGTGGAACAATCCGGTACCCGCCCCAGAACGGCGGGCGTTCGGGGTTGGTGCCGTGTTTTGCTGTGACCTTAGCCACTTCGGCCATCAGGGCTCCGCGGCTGCTCAGCGGTTGTGACTGCCTGGAGGCCCATGCACCGAGGCGGCTTTTGAGCGAGCGGGAGGCATAGTATTCGTCTGCTTCCGGGCCATCCTCGCGGCTCACAAGGCCCCGCACCCGGATCTGCCGGCGCAGTGTTTTCCAGTGCATCACAAAGGCGGCCTTGCCTGCGGCGTCGATCTCGCCGGCTTTGGCGCTGCCGTAGTTGGTATAAAACACAAAGGCATCGTCGCTGATCGCTTTGAGCAGGACCATCCGCGCATTGGGCAGCCCGTCTGTACCGACAGTGCTCAGCGCAATGGCATTCGGATCGTTGGGCTCTGTCTGCGTCGCCTCTTCCAGCCATTGCCGCGCCAGCGCAAACGGATCCTCACCGGCAAATTTTCCTGTCCGTTTTTCCATCCCGGCGGCTCCCTCTGTGCTCCTGTGGCCAACAGGTGGCGGTTCCCGGCACAAGGGTCAACCCTGCTGCGACATCTTGATGGCTCCGGGCCAATCGCCTAAAGGTCGTGCGTGGACTGAATGGAAAGAATGAAGGGTGCTCTCATGGCAAACGATCTGATGGCCGGCAAGCGTGGACTGATCATGGGCCTCGCGAACGACAAGTCGATCGCCTGGGGAATTGCAAAAACCTGTGCAGAAGCCGGTGCCGAGCTGGCCTTCTCCTACCAGGGTGAGGCGCTCAAAAAGCGGGTTGATCCGCTGGCTGGCCAGCTGGGCAGTGATATCGTGCTGCCCTGTGATGTCAGTGACGAAGCGTCGGTTGACGCGCTCTTTGCAGCTCTCAAGGAAAAATGGGGCACAATTGATTTCGTCGTTCATGCCATTGGTTTTTCCGACAAAAGCGAGCTGCGCGGACGGTATGTTGATACCAGCCGGGCGAACTTTGCCATGTCGATGGATATCTCTGTTTATTCCTTTACAGCCGTTGTGCAGCGCGCGGAAAAGATGATGAACCCCGGCGGCTCCTGCCTGACGCTGACGTATTATGGCGCGGAAAAGGTCATGCCGCATTACAATGTCATGGGTGTCGCCAAGGCCGCCCTTGAGGCATCGGTTCAGTATCTGGCCGAAGATCTGGGCAAGGATGGCATCCGCGTGAACGCCATATCCGCAGGCCCGATCAAGACGCTGGCCGCCTCCGGCATCGGCGATTTCCGCTATATTATGAAATGGAATGAATACAACTCGCCGCTGCGCCGCAACGTGACCACGGACGATGTGGGCAAGGCGGCCCTCTTCCTGCTCAGCGATCTGGGGTCCGGTACAACGGGCGAGAACCTGCATGTGGACGCAGGCTATCATGTGGTTGGCATGAAGGCGGTGGATGCACCCGACATGAGCAAGGACTGACCGGGTGAGCCCGGAGAGCCTGATTGCCTTTAACCTCGTGCTGGTGGCTGCCATCGCCAGCCCCGGGGCCGCATTGCTCTGTTTCATCAGAACCACCGTGAGTGCGGGGCGCGCTGCGGGCATTGCCACGGGGGCTGGTCTGGGTCTGGCCGCATCCATGTGGACCCTTGCGGCACTGCTGGGACTGGAGAGCGTCTTTCGTGTCTTTCCCTGGACCTATACGACACTGAAAACGGCGGGTGCGCTTTATCTGCTGTGGATCGCAGTCCAGACCTGGCGTCATGCCCGCCGACCGGTCGCTGAGCGTGCCGCCCCGCGCGGTCGTGCGTTTATCTCGGGCCTGCTGGTAAACGCGGGCAATCCGAAATCCATGCTCTTTGCTGCCGCCGTGATCCTTGTGGTTTTCCCGCAAGGTCTCGCGGCACAGGATATTGCACTGATCGTTGCGAACCATCTGGTGCTTGAGATCGCATTCTACACAGTCTGTGCCCTGCTGCTGTCAAGCGGCCCGGCCCGGCGCGGCTATCTGAGCGCCAAACCCATCCTGGACAGGATCGCCGCCACACTGCTGGGCGCGCTTGGTCTGCGTCTGCTGCTTGAAAGGTAACCCCATGACGACCAAAGACCCCGGGCGCCTGCCCCACGAAAAAGGCTTTCACATCAGCTGGGATCAGATCCACCGTGACAGCCGTGCACTGGCCTGGCGCCTTGACGGGCAAGGCCCGGATGAGGGCGCATGGCGCGCTGTCGTTGCCATCACGCGGGGCGGCATGGCACCGGCAATGATCGTCGCGCGCGAGCTCGATATCCGCGTGGTGGATACGGTTTCTGTGATGTCCTACCATTCGGGCGGCGGCAAAGCGGATCAGCGGCGCGAGGCAAAGATCCTCAAAGCGCCGGATGCAGACATGATGGGGGACGGTACCGGTATTCTGATCGTCGATGACCTGGTGGACAGCGGCAAAACGCTGGAACTGGTCAGGGCAAAGTACCCCAAAGCACATTTTGCCACCGTCTATGCCAAGCCGCTTGGGGAGCCTCAGGTGGATACCTTTATCACCGGCGTCAGCCAGGACACCTGGATTTTCTTCCCCTGGGATATGGCACTTCAGTATGTGGAACCATACCGCGGCATGGACTGAACCCGCCCTTAACAGATTTCCTGCCTCCGGCGGGGATATTTTTCGCCAGAAGAAGAAACCGGACGCACAGCTTCTTCTGGCCTGAAATATCCCCGCCGGAGGCTCCTGCCCTGTCCGCCCGCGTACCGGAGGATCAAGAACATGGCCCTGACCAGAACCCAGAGCACCTTTGCGCCACCGGTGATGGAGGCGCGCCGCTGGCTGGACGGCGTGGCGTTTATGCAAAGCAGGCCGCTGATCAATGTCAGCCAGGCCGCACCCGTCGAGCCGCCCGTAGAGGGCATGCGGCAGGCGATGGCGGATGCCGCACTCCGTCATGACGACGCGCATCTGTATGGGCCGGTGCTGGGCATGCCGGCGTTGCGGCGCGCACTGGCAGATCGTACGGCGCAGATATACGGCGGTCAGGTCGGCCCGGGGCAGGTTGCGATTACATCCGGGTGCAACCAGGCATTTGCGGCTGTGATCTCGACACTCTGTGCAGAGGGCGACGAGGTTATTCTGCCGACGCCCTGGTACTTTAACCACAAGATGTGGCTGGATATGACCGGCGTTCGCAGCGTAGCACTTCCGACCGGCGCCACGCTGCTGCCGGACCCGGAAGAGGCCGCGCGTCTGATCACGCCGCGCACCCGGGCGATTGCCCTTGTCTCGCCCAATAACCCGGCCGGTGTTGAGTATCCCGAAGCGCTGTTGCAGGCGTTTTTTGATCTGGCGCGGGAGCACGGTATCGCGCTCATCCTCGATGAAACCTACCGCGATTTTCACAGCGTCAGCGGCGCGCCACACCGGTTGTTCCAGGATCCGGACTGGGACGCGACACTGATCCATCTTTATTCTTTTTCCAAGGCGTACCGCCTGACCGGACATCGTGTCGGCGCGGTGATCACAGGCCCGGAACGCCTGGCAGAGATCGAGAAGTTTCTCGACACCGTGGCCATCTGCCCCGGGCAGATTGGTCAGTATGCAGCGCTTTGGGGAATGCAGAACCTGCAGGACTGGCTGGCCGGAGAGCGCCAGGAGATTCTGCGCCGGCGGGCCGCCATTGAGGCGGGTTTTCCCGTTCTGGCCGCGCGCGGCTGGCAATTGCTGGGGGCCGGTGCCTATTTCGCCTATATGGCTCATCCCTTTGCGCAAAGCTCCGGCGATCTGGCACCTGCAATGGTGCGCGACCAGGGTATTCTGTGCCTGCCGGGGACGATGTTCTGTCCGCAGGAAGATCCCACCGGCGCCCGCCATCTGCGCATCGCCTTTGCCAACCTGGATGCAGCAGGCATCGGTACGCTGTATGAGCGGCTGGCTGCAATGCAGGGCTGAGCCCGCAGAGCCCTTGCCCCTGCCCCCGCCTGCGCATAGACAGTGCGGCAGTAATAAATGTCTGTGTACATGAGGACGCTCAATGGCTGCTGGAAAAAGCATATCGAAAACGGCAATGTGGATCCTGATGGGTCTGCTTTTTCTGGGCCTTGCCGGCTTTGGTGCCACCAACCTGTCGGGTAATATCCGCAGCATTGGCACCGTCGGTGACAAGACCCTGCCGGTGGAGAGCTATTACCGCAGCCTTCAGCAGGAAATCCAGGCATTTCAACAACAAAGCGGACAGGTCCTGCCCTTTGCACGTGCCCAGGAGATTGGCATCGACCGGGCTGTTCTGCAGCGTCTGGTTGCGAACCGCGCGCTGGATCACGAAGCCACAGAGATGGGCATTTCGATCGGCGACGCAAATCTGCGCGACCGCATTCTGAGCATCGGGGCTTTCCGTGGTCTGGATGGCGGGTTTGACCGCGAAGCCTACCGGTTTGCACTGCAGCAGAACGGCGTCACCGAATCCCAGTTTGAGGAACAGCTGCGCGAGGAGGTGTCCCGGACACTTTTGCAGGGTGCTGTGCTGAGCGGGATCGATATGCCGGCAACCTATGTGGACACGCTGATGACTTATGTCGCCGCGCGCGCCAGTTTCGCCTGGACATCACTGGATGCGGACGATCTGGAAACACCGCTGGAGACGCCGTCAGACGCTGTTCTGCGCGCGCACTACGACGAAAACATCGCAGATTTTACCCTGCCTGAGACGCGTCAGATCACCTATGCCGTACTGACCCCGGATATGCTGATTGATGAGGTCGAAATCGAAGAGGCTGTCCTGCGCGAACAGTATGAGGCGCGTGCGGCCGAGTTTAACCAGCCCGAACGGCGGCTGGTGGAACGTCTTGCCTATCTGGACGAGGCCGCGGCCAGCGCTGCGCTGGCTTCTCTGGGAGAGGACACCGGGTTTGGCGATCTGGTAGAGGAGCGCGGTCTGACCCTGCAGGATGTGGATCTGGGAGACGTCTCGCTGGCCGAACTGGGAGAGGCGGGCGAGGCCGTTTTTGCAGCCTCTGTCGGCGACGTGGTTGGCCCTCTGCCGAGCCCGCTGGGTGCTGCCCTTTTCCGCGTCAACGGCGTGTTGCCTGCGCAGGAAACCTCTTTTGAGGACGCACAGGAAATTCTGCGCCCTGCTCTGGTCAATGACCGTGCGCAGCGTCTGGTCGATGCCCAGGCGCAGAACCTGGATGATATGCTGGCCGGCGGCGCGACACTCGAAGAGCTGGACAGCGATACCGATATGGTGCTGGGCAGCATCGACTGGTCGGCGTCTACAGATGAGGACGTCGCCGCCTATGAGGCATTCCGCCGTGAAGCGGCCCGTGTCACCGCCGAAGACTTCCCCGCCATCGAGCGGCTGGATGATGGTGGTCTCTTTGCCCTGCGTCTGGACAATGTGCTTCCGCCGCGCCCGGAACCGTTTGACGAGGCACGCGATGCAGTCCTGGCACACTGGCAGGCAGCAGAAACCGCAAACCGGCTGGCCGAACAGGTCGCCGGCATCGTGCCGCAACTGGAAACCGGCACAAGCTTTGCCGATCTGGGCTATGACGTGGTGGTCGAGGAAAACCTGGTACGCAGCGATTTTGTCGGTGGCACGCCTGCTGATTTCATGGATACGGTCTTTGAAATGGACACCGGCGAGGTCCGTGTGATCGAGGCCCCGGGCAGCGTTATTGTTGTGCGGATGATCGGCACCGCCCCGCCCGAGGAGAGCGAGGACAATACCCGTCTGCGTGAACAGCTCGAACAGCAGGCAGGCGGCGCTCTCGCTCAGGATCTTTTCGACATCTTCAACGCCGATGTGACCCGCCGTGCCGAACCCCAGATCAACCCGCAGGCCCTGCAGGCCGTGCACGTGAATTTCCCCTGATCCCCGATGGCTCTGACACCCGAGTTTGACGCCTTTGAGACGGCCTGGAAGGCCGGGCAGAACCAGATCGTTTTCACGCGGCTGGCGGCGGATCTGGACACGCCCGTCTCGCTCATGCTGCGTCTGACGGGCGCGCAAAAAGATGCCTTTGTTCTGGAATCGGTTACCGGTGGCGAGGTGCGCGGGCGCTATTCGATCATTGGTATGAAGCCTGATCTGGTCTGGCGCTGCCGGGGCGAGACCAGTGAGGTTAACCGCGCGGCGCGGTATGACGCCGAGGCCTTTGCGCCCATGCAGGGTAATCCGCTGGATGCGCTGCGCGCCCTGATCGCAGAAAGCCGGATCGACCTGCCCGAGGACCTGCCCCAGGCCGCAGCGGGGCTCTTTGGATATCTGGGATATGACATGGTGCGGCTGGTCGAACACCTGCCGCATATCAACCCGGATCCGCTGGGCCTGCCGGATGCGGTCATGCTGCGCCCATCGGTTGTCGCGGTGCTCGATGGTGTTAAGGGCGAGGTCACCGTGGTGTCCCCGGCCTGGGCCTCTGACGGGCAGTCCGCCCGCGCCGCCTATGCCCAGGCAGCCGAGCGTGTGATGGACGCAGTGCGCGATCTGGAACGCGCCATGCCAGCCGCAACCCGTGATCTGGGCGATGCTGTGACACCGGGCGAACCGGTCAGCAATTTCACCCACGCAGGATACAAGCAAGCGGTTGAGAAAGCACGGGAATATATCGTGGCGGGCGATATCTTTCAGGTTGTGCCCGCGCAGCGCTGGACCCAGGATTTTCCCCAGGACCCCTTCTCGCTCTACCGGTCCCTGCGGCGCACGAACCCCTCGCCGTTCATGTTCTATTTCAATTTTGGTGGCTTTCAGGTCATCGGCGCCAGCCCAGAAATTCTGGTGCGCGTTTTCGGTCAGGAAGTCACGATCAGGCCGATTGCAGGAACCCGCCCGCGTGGCGCGACACCCGAAGAGGACCGCGCGCTGGAGGCGGATCTGCTGGCCGACAAAAAGGAACTCGCCGAGCATCTGATGCTGCTGGATCTGGGCCGCAACGACGTGGGCCGGGTTGCGAAAATCGGCACGGTGCGCCCCACAGAAGAATTCATCGTCGAGCGTTATTCCCACGTGATGCATATCGTGTCGAACGTCGTGGGCGAGCTGCAGGAGGGCAAGGACGCGCTGGATGCCTTCTTTGCGGGCATGCCTGCGGGCACAGTATCGGGCGCGCCCAAGGTCCGCGCAATGGAGATCATCGACGAGCTGGAGCCCGAAAAGCGCGGCGTCTATGGCGGCGGTGTGGGCTATTTCAGCGCGGGCGGCGATATGGATATGTGCATCGCGCTGCGCACCGCTGTGGTGCAGGACAAAAAGCTTTATATTCAGGCCGGTGGCGGTGTCGTCTACGACAGCGACCCGGAGGCCGAGTACATGGAGACCGTGCATAAATCCAATGCGATCCGCCGTGCTGCTGCCGATGCGGCCCGCTTCTCGCGCGACGGAAACAGCTGATCCATGGCCCGCGCTGCTTTTGAGATCGCGGGCCGCAGTTTTGCGCCGGGCAGTGCGGGGATCGTGCATCTGCCGGTCTCCACCCTGCCCGATCACACCCCGGTCAATCTCTCGGTGCAGGTGCATCACGGCAAACGCGCCGGACCTGCCGTTTTTGTATCTGCTGCCGTGCACGGCGACGAGGTGATCGGCGTGGAAATCGTGCGCCGTCTTCTGCGTGCGCCGCAGCTCAATACGCTGCGCGGCACGCTGCTGGTGGTGCCGGTTGTCAACTCCTTCGGCTTTCTGAACCGTTCAAGATATTTGCCGGACCGGCGCGATCTGAACCGCTGCTTTCCCGGGCATCCTTCGGGCTCACTGGGTGCGCGGCTGGCGCATATTTTCCTCAACGAGGTGGTGCTGCGCTGCGATACCGGCATTGATCTGCACTCTGCCGCGATCCATCGCACCAACCTGCCGCAGATCCGGGTATCGCCCGGTGACAAGACGACGGCAGATATGGCCCAGGCCTTTGGTGCGCCGGTCATCCTGACCTCCCCGCTGCGCGACGGGTCGCTGCGCGCCGAGGCCGCAGAGCGTGGCACGCCGGTTCTGCTTTATGAGGCGGGCGAAGGTCTGCGGTTTGACGAAATGGCGGTCCGGGCAGGTGTCGCCGGCATTCTGCGGGTGCTGCGCAGCATGGATATGCTGCCCGCAAAGGGGATCGCCAAAGCACGCGCGCGGCCCTACCTGTGCAAATCCTCAACCTGGCTGCGCGCCCCTGCCGGTGGTTTGCTGCGCACCTTCCGCGCCGAGGGGGAAATGGTCAGCCAGGGCGATGTGCTGGCAAGCGTATCGGACCCCTTTGGCGACGTGGAAACCGATCTGATTGCGCCGTCAGACGGCATCCTGATCGGGCGCGCTATTCTGCCGGTCGTCAACGAAGGGGACGCGGTTTTTCACCTCGCAGCGCTGAGCCCGCAGGCAGCCGAGCATACCGTCGAAGGGCTGGCCGCGCAGCTGGAAAGCGACCCGCTGTTTGATGAGGATGAGATCATCTGAGCACCGGTCCGACGGTGGGATTTGATTAAAAACTGGCCAACTTGGCAGAGCGCAAAGCGGTCCCGTTTGGGACTTTATCAACGTTCTTACATCAGAACTATCGTCGCACAAGACCGGTCTTTTACCGCCGGCCGCGAGGAAAGCCGAGAATATGAGCCGCCGATTTTGGTTCCGCAGGCACGGAACACGCCGCTTCATGCAGAAGTTCTGCATTTCGAAACCGGATCAGCTCTGGAAACGATATGTCCTGGCCATAACCTTTCTGGTGGGCATGCTGGGCACGGTTCATGCGGTATCCCTGGCCAGCACCAGAATGCTGGACAGACACGCGGAACTGGCAGGGCTCGCAGCCGACCAGCGCATGCTGAGCCAGCGCGTCCTGTTCTATATGAACCGCTTTGCTGAGACCGGCAGCCAGTCCACCAAAGAAGGTCTGATCACTGCAGCCGAAGCTTTTGAGCAAACCCACAGGCTGCTGAACGCACGCCAGGACCTGCCACCAGAGGTGCGCTCTTATTACACCGGCTCCGGCGACATACCGCTGGATCAGCTGTCAGCCCGGTTTGGCGCAATGGCAATTTATTTTCCAGATTCCACTGGTGAGGAACGCGAAAACATCCGCGAGCAGCTGAACCTCTGGGCCAAGACGGAACTGCTGGACCGCCTGGATGCGATGGTTGCTCTTTATGATGCCGGCGTCTCCCAACAACTTTCACGGCTGAAACAGGTACAGCATGCGGCCTTCTTCTGTGCGCTTCTGCTTCTGACCATTGAAGCGTTGCTGATTTTTCTGCCAGCACAGATCAGTGTGACCCGGGCCTTTCAACGTCTGGAACGTCGCAAAGCGCAGCTTCTGACATCTCACCGCAAAGCGCAGGACCGGAACGCCGAACTTATACAGGTGCACAGATCGCTGAACTATGCCGCTACGCATGACCCGCTTACAGGCCTCGCAAACCGGCGCGCGGTACAAAGCTATATGAACACTTTCGAAGTGACAGAGGAGAACGGCGATGTCGGTATCTGCCTTCTCAAAATCGATCTGGATCATTTCAAGGCCGTCAATGACACGCTGGGACACGGGGCGGGTGATGAGGTACTGGTCAGGGTTGCCCGTCTTCTGAATAAACATGCCCGCAGAGAAGACTTTGTCGCCCGTATCGGCGGCGATGAATTCATTATGGTGCTGACCTCGCGCCTCGCACCGGACTATGTCGAGGACCTGGGCGCCAGGATCATCGCCGCGGCCAGCGCCCCGATGTCGATCCAGGGGCAGGTCTGCCGCATCGGCGCCAGCATCGGCTACACCTTTGCCAGTTCCTCGACCGCAACACAGGACCAGCTGCTGATCGAGGCTGATCTGGCGCTTTACCGGGCGAAACGCGCAGGCCGGGGCACGGTTTGCCGTTATTCAGATGAAATGCGTTCGGACATCGAAACGCGGCACGTGCTTTTTGACGAAATCAACCGCGGCTTTACCGAGGATCAGTTCAAGGCCTTTATCCAGCCACAGGTCTGCACACAAACGGGTGAGCTGACCGGCGGCGAAATCCTTGTTCGCTGGAACCATCCTGAACGCGGGATCGTGCCGCCAGCACTATTCATGGCCGCGGCAGGCGAAGCCGGGCTGCTGAACCAGATCGACATGCTGATGCTGGAAAAAGGACTGGATCTGCTGGAATCGGTGCGTGCACAGGGCGTGAACCTGCCGAAAATCTCCTTTAACGCCTCTCCGGCAACCCTGCGCGATCCTTTCCTGCCAGAACGGATGATGCAGGAAGTGCGCGCGCGTCACCTCCAGCCTTCGGACCTCTCGCTCGAAGTGCTGGAGACGACACTCATCGAAAGCGGAGAGGATGTGGCCGTGGAAACCGTAAACCGGATTGCCGAGGCAGGTTTCTCGGTTTTCCTCGACGATTTTGGTACTGGCTATGCTTCGATTTCAACTTTGGCACATCTCAGGCTGAGCGGGCTGAAGCTGGACCGGTCGCTGATCTCACCTGTTCCGGAGGCACGGGCCGAAAGCATTATCAGCGCACTGGTCGACCTGTCCAAAAGGCTGGATATGTCCATTATCACCGAGGGCGTCGAGACACACGAACAGCTGGACGCGGTCCACAGGCTGGGATGCAATATCATCCAGGGCTTCCTGATCGCCGAGCCTATGCCGCAGGAAGAGTTCACGACCTGGTATCAGAGCGGTGCTGACGCCCCGATGGACCGCCTGCGGGCCTGAGATCTGATCTCTCAGATCCCGTCCTGAACCGTCAGCGCAGCACTGACCGGCACGATCGCCACACGTCCGGCTCTGTCCTGGAGCGCCCAGAGCAGCAGGGCAGTCACTGTCTCTTCGCGCAACCGGCCGAGCATCACAACGCCGCCTTCCTGTGTGGCACGAAAAGCGGCCTGATCCAGGAAACGGCGGATGACAGCCGGAGACTGGCCCTCGCCGTCAAAGTCCCGGAACACCACAGCCGACGGAACGCCTGCGCGCGCAGCAAGTTTCTGCACGGTATTCAGACCACGGTTTTGCGTCACAAATCCATGGCCGCTGTCCGCGAGGCTTCCTGTGATCTGCGCACTGGCGTCCCGGGTGGTCTGCACCCCTGTGCCGGGGCCTTCAAGCACGCCAACCGCTTCCGGCACGGCCTCGAGCGCTGCGGCCAGCGTTACCGCGGCATCACTGGCGTTTGCACCCTCGGGCAGATCGACCAGCGACAACACCTCAAAACCCTGCGCACGGTACGCCGTAGCCCGTTCCGCCGCGTCCGGCAGCGTGGCATCGACGGCGAAACTGACCGGATAGGGAAAACTCCGCAACGCGGGTAGTCCGATTGTTCCCGCAGACAAATCCGCGCCGCCGTCCATCAGAACGATGGCCATCACCGGTTTGTCGTCCGGATTTTCGGCGGGCACAGCGAAACGTTCCACCGGACGGGATGGTGCCGCCTCAGGGTCCTGCGTGGCTGTTTCATCTGGCGTGTCCGGCGCGACTGTTTCGGGTGCCGGTGCTTCTGACGCGTCTGTGTCGTTTGTATCTCCAAGATTTGGTAGCCGGTTGGTGCGTATCCCCTGAGCCAGATCGCCCAGCGTTCCCTGCAGCGCACCGTTGGCAGGTGCTGCTTCCGTCGCTGGTTTCGCAGGGGGCGGGCCGGAGGATACATCCGCGATGGCGGCCGCCTCATCGCGTGGCTGCTGCACAGTTTCAGGCCGCACAACGGCGGTTTCGATCTCGGGCGCGCGCTCCGGACTGGTGGAAACGGTCTCTCCCGTCGGGGCGACCGGCGCGGGCGCCTCTGTCTGAGCTGGTGTGGTCTGAACGGCGGGGGCATCGGCGGTCGCCGTATCCGTCCCCGAAGACGCCTCGGCATCATTGGGGACAGCTTCAGAACCGGACTGCAAAGGGACGGTCGAAGTGTCCGCGCGGCCCGGCGTTTCTTCCGACGGGCTGATGAGCGCGGCCAGTTCTACACCTGCATCACCTGTCCCGGGCGTTTCTGGTTGCTGTGTTTCCAGACCGACCTCGGGACCCATTGCTGCAAAGGCAGACTGCTCGGCAGGTACCGGTGGCACAGGCGGTTGTGCAGGATCCACCGAAATCGAGGTTTCAGCGGAGGCGGATGGTGCGACAGGAACCGCTGGCGCAGACAAACCGGCGATCTCGGTCTGAACAACCGGCGCGCCGGGCTGAACCGGATCAGAGACAACCGTTTCGGACCCTGTCGGGGCGGTCGGCATGGGCGTTTGCGGGACAGGCAATGCGGCACTGTCCGTCGATACGCTGACCGTCGGCTCTGTCGCTGGCGCCGCAAGGCTGGTGGTCTGCCCGGCACCAGCCACCGGTGCGTCCACAGCAGGTGCGTTCAGTGCAGTCGCGGGCGCGGCAGAAGGATCCGGCGTACCAAGGGAAGAAGCGCTCCCGGCGAGCGGTACGGCAGCTGGCATTGTGTCACTGCCGCGAAGTCCCGCGAGCGTATCGGGTTCAGGTGCTGTTTCAAACGCGGTGGCTGCGACCGGGGCCTGTCCCACCGGCTCAGGCTGCACTGGCGCAGTCGGCTCTGACGTGGTGGGCTGTTGCGCAATCTCTGTCGTCCCGGACGTCTCCGGTGCCACGACAGCACCCGGCCCGTCGGCAAGAACAGACAGCAGGACAACGCCGCTCAGACTGACGCAGCTGCCCCACACCATCCCTCTGATAAAACTTCTGGCCACCCTGCGCCCGTCCTCTCAGTTTTCTCACCCCCGGCTCCGGGCACGCGGCCACTCAACCGTCCTGCGGGTTTCCTCTCACATGCGCGGCGGCGCCACCTCTTGACGCAGGCTACCAACCCTGAACATGTATGCGCGATGTATACCGCGTCTGGGGCCTCTGTCTCCAGCCCTGAAAGTAAAGTTTTGGACATGTTGCTGCTGATCGACAACTACGACAGTTTCACCTACAACCTTGTGCATTATCTGGGCAGCCTGGGCGCAGATATTGTGGTCCGGCGCAATGACGCCCTGGATGTGCAGGAAGCGATGGGGATGAATCCCGCTGGCATTCTGCTGTCACCCGGCCCCTGCGATCCTGATCAGGCAGGTATCTGCCTGGCGCTGACGCAGGCAGCAGCGGAAACCCGCACGCCGCTGATGGGTGTCTGTCTGGGCCATCAGACCATCGGGCAGGCTTTTGGTGGCAGCGTTGTCCGCGCCGACGAGATCGTTCACGGCAAAATGGGGCACATCAGTCACCGGGGCACAGGCCTTTTTGCCGGACTGCCCAGCCCCTTTGACGCGACCCGGTATCACTCCCTGGTGGTCGAGCGGGCCAGCCTGCCGGACGCCCTTGAAATCACGGCTGAGCTGCAGGACGGCACGATCATGGGCCTGCAGCACAAAGAGCTGCCCATTCACGGCGTTCAGTTTCATCCGGAATCAATAAGATCCGAGCATGGCCACGCGCTTTTGCAGAATTTCCTCAATGAGATGAAGGTACCCGCATGAGTGACGCGCTGAAACCGCTGATCGGTGCGGCAGCAGATGGCCCGCTGACCAAAGCCCAGGCCGAGCAGGCCTTTGCCATATTGTTTGAAGGTGAAGCCACACCCAGCCAGATCGGCGGTCTGCTGATGGCGTTGCGCACACGCGGTGAAACAGTGGATGAATACGCCGCCGCCGCCGCTGTAATGCGCGGCAAGTGCAATGCGGTACAGGCGCCGGCAGGTGCGATGGACATCGTCGGGACCGGCGGCGACGGAAAAGGAACGCTCAATATCTCAACGGCGACGGCATTTGTCGTCGCAGGGGCCGGTGTCGTGGTGGCCAAGCACGGCAACAGGAATCTGAGCTCAAAATCGGGTGCTGCGGATGCGCTGACCCAGATGGGGCTGAACGTCATGGTCGGCCCCAAAGTTGTGGAGAAAGCCCTGGCCGAGGCGGGGATCGGGTTCATGATGGCCCCGATGCACCATCCCGCGATTGCCCATGTGATGCCAACCCGGGCCGAGCTCGGAACACGCACGATTTTCAACATTCTGGGGCCGCTCACCAATCCTGCCGGTGTCAAACGGCAGCTGACGGGCGCGTTTTCACGCGATCTGATCCGCCCCATGGCGGAAACCCTGGCCGCACTCGGCTCCGAGCGGGCCTGGCTGGTGCACGGGTCGGACGGCACGGACGAGCTGACGATCACGGGTGTCAGCTGGGTGTGTGATCTGGCGGAGGGCACTGTTACAGATACAGAAGTGCACCCGGAGGACGCCGGGTTGCCGGTGCATCCCTTTGAGGCGATCGTCGGCGGGACACCTGAGGAAAACGCGCGTGATTTCCGGGCCCTGCTGGCCGGTGAACCCTCTGCCTATCGCGATGCCGTTCTGCTGAACTCAGCAGCAGCGCTGGTTGTGGCCGGGGTAGCTGCTGATCTTAAAGACGGCGTGGAACAGGCCCGCCAGTCCATCGACAGCGGTGCGGCATCCGACAAGATCGCGGCAGTTGCCCGGATCACTCAGTCCGCGTGAGCCGGTTTGACCTGAGCCGTCTGGGGGACTGGGCAGCCTTACCCTTTTTTCATGAGGATCTGCCCGGGATCGCAGAGCGCCTTGCCGCCGACACCCGCGAAATACTGCCGCCCAGAGAGCAGGTGTTCGCTGCCCTGGAACGCACCCAGCCTGATGCCACGCGTGTGGTGATACTGGGCCAGGACCCCTACCCAACACCCGGACACGCACATGGTCTCGCCTTTTCGGCAGAGGCAGACGTCAAACCGCTGCCGCGTTCACTGGGGAACATCTTTAAGGAACTGCAGGCCGATACCGGTGCCCGCCCCATAGATGCGGATCTGCGGTTCTGGGCAGATCAGGGGGTTTTGCTTTTGAACACATGCCTGACGGTGCCGGCAGGAAACGCCGGAGGACATACAAAGCTGGGCTGGCAGAACCTCACAGCACAGGTGCTGGACAGGCTGGCGGCAGAACCGCGCGTCTTTCTGCTCTGGGGCGCTGCGGCGCATAAGGCAGCGACGGGAATTGATCCCGAACGGCACCTGAAGATTATGACGGCGCATCCCTCGCCCCTGTCTGCGCGACGCGGATTTTTCGGTTCCCGTCCCTTTTCGCGCAGCAATGCATGGTTGCAGGCCCGTGGCCATCAGGCCATAAACTGGGCCAGCGCGCCGGAGGCCATATGACAGACACGATCCTTGATAAAATCAAAGCATACAAACTCGAAGAGGTCGCCGCCGACAAAGCGGTCAAACCGCTGGCAGACGTCGAGGCCGAGGCCCGCGCGGCAGGCCCTGTGCGCCCCTTTGCCGAAAATCTGCACCAGAGGTCAATTTCGGGCTATGGCCTGATCGCAGAGATCAAAAAAGCCAGCCCGTCCAAAGGGCTGATCCGTGCAGACTTTGATCCGGCCGCTCTGGCCATGGCCTATGCAGAAGGCGGTGCCACCTGTTTGTCAGTGCTGACAGACACGCCCAGCTTTCAGGGCGCGAAAGAGTTTCTGGTTGCGGCCCGCGCCGCCTGTGATCTGCCGGTTCTGCGCAAGGATTTCATGTACGACACCTACCAGGTCGCCGAGGCGCGCGCGATGGGGGCCGATTGTATTCTGATCATCATGGCCTCGGTCAGCGATGAGCAGGCAGCCGAGCTTGAAGAAGCGGCGGCAGAATGGGGCATGGATGCGCTTCTGGAGGTTCATGATGCCGCCGAACTGGAACGCGCCAGCCGCCTGAAAAGCCGCCTGATGGGCATCAATAACCGTAACCTGAAGACTTTTGAAACAACTCTGGACACCACGCGCACCCTGTCGTGCGATGTGCCCGCAGACCGGCTGATTGTCGCGGAATCCGGGCTGAGCACGCCCGCCGATCTGGCAGATATGGCAAAATACGGCGCGCGGATTTTCCTTATCGGAGAAAGCCTGATGCGTCAGGACGATGTGGAAACCGCAACACGGACCCTACTGGCCAACCCCGTCACGGCCGGGGGGATGTGACATGTCAGGCAAGCTCACGCATTTCGACACCAAGGGCGATGCACATATGGTCGATGTGGGCGACAAGGCCGTGACGGACCGGATTGCCGTGGCCGCCAGCTACATTAAGATGCAGCCGGAAACATTTGAAATTATTTCAGAAGGCCGCGCGAAAAAAGGGGATGTTCTGGGAGTAGCACGGCTGGCTGGCATCATGGCGGCCAAACGCACGTCCGATCTCATTCCGCTGTGCCACCCGCTCCCCATCACCAGGGTCGCTGTCGAGCTGACACCGGATCCTGACCTGCCGGGCTTTCGTATTGAAGCGACCGTAAAGACCACTGGTCAGACCGGGGTGGAGATGGAGGCGCTGACGGCGGCCTCTGTCGCGGCCCTGACAGTCTATGACATGGCAAAAGCCGTGGACAAGGGCATGGAGATCGGCGGCACCCGCGTTCTCTTGAAAGACGGCGGCAAATCAGGCCGTTACGTGGCGCAATGATCAGTGTCGCAGAGGCACTGGGCGCGCTCTTTGACCTTGTCGGCCCCACTGCCCCGGAAATGGTTCCCCTGCGCGCCGCTGCGGGACGCGTGCTGGCCCGGGATGTCAGCGCAACACGGACCCAGCCTCCATTTGCCGCCTCATCCATGGATGGCTATGCGCTCAAACGTACTGAGGTTGAACCCGATGCGATGTTCCGCGTCATCGGAGAGGCCGCCGCCGGTCACCGCTATGATGGCACGGTTGGCCCCGGTCAGTGCACGCGCATTTTCACGGGCGCCCCCGTGCCGGACGGTGCGGATTTTGTCGTCATTCAGGAGGACGTGACCCGCCGTGGCGGTCTGATCACCCTGAACCGTGACGTGGACAGCAAAAACAACATCCGGCCCGCCGGGGGTGATTTTGCCAAAGGCGATATCATGTCCGCGCCGCGCTGGCTGAACCCGGCGGATATTGCCCTTCTGGCCGCGATGAACATCGCAGAAGTGCCGGTATTCCGTGCGCCGCAGGTGGCACTGCTGGCGACAGGCGACGAGCTTGTCATGCCCGGCGAAACACCCGGGCCCGATCAGATCATCGCATCGAATACGTTCGGTCTGGCCGCACAGCTTGAGGCACTGGGCGCGGTTCCACGGCTGATGCCGATTGCCCGCGACACGGAGAACTCTCTGAAAACCGTTCTGGACCTGGCGCAAAGCGCTGATCTGATCATCACCATCGGCGGCGCTTCTGTCGGTGATCATGATCTTGTGGCAGGCGTCGCGGCGGATATGGGCATGGACCAGTCATTTTACAAAGTGGCGATGCGGCCAGGCAAACCCCTGATGGCAGGCCGCCTGAACGGTGTCCCGATGATCGGTCTGCCGGGCAACCCGGTCTCTGCCCTTGTGTGTGGCACTGTCTTTGTTGCGCCGGTGGTCCGCGCGATGCTCGGACTGCCTGCCGAACCTGCTGCAAGGCAGACCGCACCACTGGCCCGGGACATGCCCGGCAACGGTCCGCGCGAGCACTACATGCGCGCGCGCCTTGGACCAGACGGGCTCGATCCGTTCACACGCCAGGACAGTTCACTGCTGACCGTTCTGGCCGGTGCTGACGCGCTGATGGTTCGTCCGCCAAAGGATCCGGCGCGGGCCGCAGGCGAGACGGTGGAATACATTCCCATCTGAGCGGCTGTTGACACAAAACGTGAACAAGACTAGAACAAAACCACATCTTGTGGCGAAGGGACAGGACATGCTCACAAAGAAGCAACTGGATTTGCTGGACTTTATCAACAGGCGACTGCAGCGGGACGGTGTTCCGCCGAGTTTTGACGAAATGAAAGAAGCGCTGGATCTGCGCTCGAAATCAGGCATCCACCGTCTGATCACAGCGCTGGAAGAGCGCGGATTTATCCGCCGCCTTGCGCACCGGGCCCGCGCCATCGAGATCGTAAAGCTGCCGGAATCGCTGGGTGGTGCACCACAGCCCGGCTTTACCCCCCGCGTGATCGAGGGGGACCGCCCCGATGCGCCGCCCCCGCGCGGTGCCCAGTCTGTCAGCGGGGCCTATGCGACAGAACTGCCACTTATGGGTCGGATTGCAGCGGGCGTGCCGATCGAGGCGATCAGTCAGCAGTCTGCCAGCGTGGCCGTGCCCGGTGGCATGATCAATGGCCAGGGCAATCACTATGCGCTTGAAGTCAAAGGTGATTCGATGATCGAGGCGGGCATCAACGACGGCGATGTCGTTGTCATCCGCGAAACCTCGGTGGCAGACAACGGCGATATCGTTGTGGCACTGGTCGAGGACCATGAGGCAACGCTCAAGCGCTTTATGCGCAAGGGCGGCAGCGTGGCACTGGAAGCCGCCAACCCGGCCTATGAAACCCGCGTCTTTACCGAAGACAAGGTCAAGGTTCAGGGCAAACTGGTCGGTCTGATCCGCACCTACTGATTGCCACAGGCATGGACGGGGTTATCCCCGTCCGTCTTTGCCCCCTGCCTCTTTCCACTGCGTCCAGAGGCGATGACCGGTGACATCCCGGACAGTAACCGTTCGCAGACCATCGCCTTCGGGCATCAGCGCAACCGCGCCAGTTGCGCGCAGGCGTTCAGGGTCGAAAACCTCGCACCCCGCAGGCAGTACAGGCAGATCGTTGTTTGCGACAATAATCTGGCCTGGCACGCATCCGGTAAAGCTCTCCGTGGCTTTCTTGCCCGACAGATGCACAAGGGTGATCCCCCCCGGCAGCCTGCCCGCACCATCCTCGGGCCAGCGCCCGGCGGCGGTTTCCTGTGGAACAGGGGTTCCGTCATTTTCCAGCCAGTTGCTGGCGATAAACCCTGCACCTTTTGGTTTGCTGAGCGCACGACCCTCCCGGGTCATCAATCCGACGAGGGAGCCGTTTTCCGCGATCAGACCCAGCGGGCGTTCCACCTGCGTCCAGAGTACAAAGGCCATGACAACCGGTGCAGCCCCCAGCACTTTCAGACGTCCCTGCCACAGGATCATAAACAAAAATCCAAGCGCGATCATCGGCAGCACTGCATTTCCGGGCCCCGCCACGAAAGACCGCGCGCCCTCCAGACCCGCGACAAAGGTGCCGACGGCCAGGATCCATTTCAGGCCCAGCCCCATGACCCACAGACCCATCCAGTCCAGCCCGAAAGGTGCCAGAATACCGGCCAGAACAGCTGCGGGCACGACGACAGACCCCATCACAGGCACCGACAAAAGGTTTGCCATCAGACCGTAGTGCGAAATCGCGTTGAAATGCGCGGCACCAATGGGGGCCGTTGCGAGGCCCGCCACACCCGAAGACATCAGCACCGCGACCACCGGTGCCGCCCATTTGGGGCCGGTAGAGATCCTGTGATCCCGGATATAGCCAAATACAGCCACCAGCGCTGTCGTGGCCGCGAAAGACATCTGAAACCCGGGGCCCAGCAGGGCTTCGGGCCGCAGAAAGAGGACGATTGTGGCGGCGATGGCCACGCCGCGCAGGCTGATGGCCCGCCGGTTGACCAGAATGGCCGTCAGGGCGACGGCGACCATGATATAGGCGCGTTCTGTTGCGACATTGCCACCTGACAGGGCCAGATAGAGCGTGGCGGCCATAAGCGCCCCCACCGCGGCGGTCTTTTTGGCCGGAATGCGCAGCGCAAGCGGGGGGATCAGCGCAATAACCACGCGCAAGAGCGCAAAGACAAATCCGCTGAGAAGCCCCATGTGCAGGCCCGAAATGGCCAGCAGATGCGCCAGGTTGCTGGCGCGCAGGTCCTCCAGCGCCCGCTGGCTGATGCCCGACCGCGCACCTGTCGTCACCGCGACCGCAACGCCGCCCACATCGCCCGGCAGCACCTCCATCACCCGGGCAGAGGCTGCCATACGCATGCGGAAAACGGCCAGTCCTGCGGCCCCCTCGCTGGCGGGTGCTATGGCCAGCACAGGCACACGGGTATAGCCCACGCCCCCCAGCTGGCCGAACCACGCATGGCGCTGAAAATCGAACCCGCCCGGCTCCACCGGACCACCCGGCGGGGACACATGGGCCGTTGTCATGACCCGCAGGCCAGGCGCGGGTACGACGCTGGCGCTCTGGTCTCCGTGCAGGGATATCCGGACTTTCGTGGGTGTGCGTTCGGGCGAAATCCGCTCCATCACCACCTGATCCAGCGTCAGGCGCAGCGCGTCGGATCCGCTGCGGTCAATATTCACGATACGCCCCTCAACCGGGCCGTAATACCGCCAGCCCAGGACCGGACCGGCCACATCATGAGCGCGCTCCGCCGCCAGCAGAAACCCACCGGCAACCAGCGCCAGCGCGACGGCCAGGGGCCCGGCAGCCTCGCCCAGGAAACGGGCCAGACCCAGCAAGGCAAGGCCCAGAATGGCAACAGCCGCCAGAAAGCTCAGAGATGGCTCAAAGCGCAGGGCAAAATACCAGCCGATGCCGACCGCAAGGCACACCGGCACCCATTCGAACATATGCCCGCGCTGGAGCAGAAGAATGGCTCTGATCGTCCGCACGCAGCACCTCCTTGCCCCCGGACACTGCACTGGATAGACACGGGGGCAAGGATTATCCCCCCATGGTTACTGAAAGGTAAACGCGCCTTATGTCCGCTCAGGTTGTCACCCGTTTCGCCCCCTCTCCGACCGGTTTTCTGCATATCGGCGGCGCCCGTACCGCGCTTTTCAACTGGCTTTACGCCCGGGGCCGTGGCGGAAAATTCCTGCTGCGCATCGAGGACACAGACCGGGCACGCTCAACACCCGAGGCCACCGATGCAATCCTGGAAGGCATGGCCTGGCTGGGGCTGGATCATGACGGCGGGGTTGTCAGCCAGTTCGACAATGCGCCACGCCACGCTGCCGTCGCGCACGAACTGCTGGCGGCGGGCAAAGCCTATAAGTGCTTTGCAACTCCCGAAGAAATCACTGCGTTTCGCGAAGCCGCGCGCGAAAAAGGCGAAAGCACGCTCTTTCGTTCGCCCTGGCGGGATGCGAACCCGGCCAACCATCCTGATGCGCCCTTCGTGATCCGCATCCGCGCACCACAAAGCGGTGAAACGGTCATCCGTGACGAGGTTCAGGGCAATGTCACCATCCGCAACGATCAGCTGGATGACATGATCCTGCTGCGTTCGGATGGCACGCCTGTCTATATGCTGGCCGTCGTCGTCGATGACCATGATATGGGCGTCACACACGTGATCCGCGGTGACGATCACCTGAATAACGCCGCCCGGCAGATGATGATCTATGAGGCCATGGAATGGGATGTACCCGTCTGGGCGCATATTCCGCTGATCCACGGACCCGATGGTAAGAAGCTCAGCAAACGGCACGGCGCGCTCGGCGCTCAGGAATACCAGGCAATGGGATATCCGACGGCCGGCATGCGAAACTATCTGGCGCGACTGGGCTGGAGCCACGGGGATGATGAGTTTTTCACGGACGCCCAGGCCCGCGACTGGTTCGATCTGGACGGGATCGGCAAAAGCCCGGCCCGGTTTGACTTCAAAAAACTGGAAAACCTGTCAGGTCAGCACATCGCCGCCGCAGATGATGCGGCACTGCAGCAAGAGGTGGAGGGTTTTCTCCGGGCCGCCCACCAGCCTGAGTTGAACCCTGCACAACGCGCTTTGCTGGGAAAAGCGATGTACTGCGTTAAGGAACGGGCCAAGACTTTCCCTGAACTCCTTGACAAAGCTTACTTTGCGTTAACCTCGCGCCCGATCACAATTGACGAAAAAGCCGCAAAAAACCTAGATTCTGTATCCCGTGGTATACTGGGCGAATTGACGCCGCAGCTGCAAAATGCTACCTGGAGCAGAGAAAATCTCGAAGCGGTTCTGAACGCATTCGCAGAGGCCAGGGAGACAAAGTTCGGCAAGCTTGCCGGTCCTTTGCGCGCTGCACTTGCGGGTCGTGCTGTAACACCTTCGGTTTTTGATATGATGCTGGTGCTCGGGGCAGAAGAGAGCCTCGCCCGGCTGAAGGATGCCGCTGAACAGGCCGCAGGGGACCCCCCCGCATGATCGCGCGCAGATAACCTGGCAGGACGCAAGACCGCTGCGTCCGGAGCCGACAGGCGGGTCCACCGCCCACAGACCGGAAGGACGACAGATGGCCGAAAGCACGAAATTCGCAAAGCTGACGATTGATGGAAAGGAGTACGATCTTCCGATCTATTCCCCGACCGCAGGCCCCGACGTCCTTGATATCCGCAAACTCTATGCGCAGGCCGGCGTTTTCACCTATGACCCAGGTTTCACCTCTACGGCCAGCTGCGACAGCACGATCACCTTTATCGACGGTGGCGCAGGCGAATTGCTGCACCGGGGCTATCCCATTGATCAGCTTGCAGGCAAGTCCCACTATCTGGAGGTGTGCTATCTGCTTCTGTACGGTGAGCTCCCCTCGCCCGCGCAGCTTGAGGATTTCGAAAGCCGTGTAACAAACCACACTATGCTGCACGAGCAGATGATGAATTTCTTCCGCGGGTTCCGCCGCGACGCGCACCCGATGGCCGTTATGGTCGGGGTGGTCGGCGCAATGTCCGCCTTTTATCACGACAGCACCGACATCAGCGACCCGTGGCAGCGCGAAGTGGCCTCGATCCGTCTGATCGCGAAAATGCCGACCATCGCCGCGATGGCCTACAAATACACAATCGGTCAGCCCTTTGTGTATCCGCGCAACGATCTGGATTACGCGTCGAACTTCCTGCGGATGTGCTTTGCAGTCCCGGCCGAAGACTATGAGGTCAACCCGATCCTCAGCCGTGCCATGGACCGGATCTTTACACTGCATGCAGACCACGAGCAGAACGCCTCGACATCGACCGTGCGTCTGGCGTCCTCCTCGGGCGCGAACCCGTTTGCCTGTATTGCTGCAGGCATTGCCTGTCTCTGGGGCCCTGCCCACGGCGGCGCCAACCAGGCCTGCCTTGAGATGCTCAACGAAATCGGGACACCGGACCGCATCCCCGAGTTCATTGCCCGCGCCAAGGACAAGAACGACCCGTTCCGCCTGATGGGCTTTGGACACCGCGTCTACAAGAACTTTGACCCCCGCGCCAAAGTGATGAAGGAAAGCGCCGACGAGGTGCTGGAACTGTTGGGCGTCGACAACAATCCGATCCTGCAGGTGGCCAAAGAACTCGAAGCCGCAGCCCTGGCAGATCCGTATTTTGCGGACAAAAAGCTGTTTCCGAATGTCGATTTCTATTCCGGCATCATTCTGGAAGCGATGGGTTTCCCCACATCGATGTTCACGCCGATCTTTGCACTTGCGCGGACCGTCGGCTGGATCTCGCAGTGGAAAGAACAGATCAGCGATCCTCAGCTCAAAATCGGGCGTCCGCGTCAGCTTTATCTGGGCGAGAACAGCCGCGACTACAGCGACATCGAAAACCGCTGATCCCCACACACCAATTGCATCGCAACGGGCTGCCTTTAGGGGCGGCCCGTTTTTCGTCCCGGCGCCCGAATCGCAAATGTCACCAAATGGTTACAGCGGTGTGTTTCAGGCGTTAACTGTAAACCAGGCGCCACCTGAAAAAAGACAAAAATGTGTCATTGTTTCTGCGCCAGCGCCAATGACGCCGATTTCTTGACGCCCGCGTTCAGCGATGAATAGATGATGACAGCCCGCGATATTCCGACGGGCTGGTTGTGCAGCACTGGCTGCCGGACGTGCCCTGCACGCGCCGCTGAGGGGGCAGCCTTTTTGTCAGTAACCAGGGCCCTGCACCGGCGGCGGCCTGCAGGTATGAAAAGAGTTGTACGATGCCATTTTCACACGCCACGCCTTCCCAGGGCGGCCTTGCCCGCACTATGCCCATCGCCACAGATTATGTGCCGGGCCCGGAAGGTGCGCTGATCCATGACGACGACGCATCATCTGACCGTGTGGCCGTGGTGTATGATCAGGGCGAAACGCCGCCCGAAATCACAGTCACCAACGCCGGAAACTGCATTCAGACAGTGCACGCAAACGGTGTCGCGGTTGCGGTCGTAGCACGCGCCGAAGGCCCCCGGCTGACAGCCGATGATGTTCTGCTGGTTGAGCGCTTTTCCGGCAAATCGCGCTGAGCCGCCTCAGCGGCCTTCGAATTTTGCGGCACGCTTTTCCGTAAATGCCAACACTCCTTCTTTGAAGTCGCGGGACTTGCCGCAGTTGCCCTGCTGGCGGGCTTCCAGTGCCAGTTGTTCCTCAAAGGAGTTGTCCCAGCTGCTGCGGATAACCTTCTTGATCGCGGCGTATGCCGCCGTCGGTCCCTGTGCCAGATGGGCCGCGCGGGCTTTCCATGTCTCTTCAAAGGCATCGTCTGCAACGGCTTCCCAGATCATGCCCCAGTCGTCGGCCTGACGTGCGCTGATTTTGTCTGCAAAGAGAGCCGCCCCCATGGCTTTTGCGCCCCCCATTGTGCGCGGCATCACCCATGTACCGCCCGCATCCGGTATCAGACCAATGCGTGAAAAAGCCTGCAGAAAATAGGCGCTTTCTGTCGCAATCACCACATCAGCAGCCAGCGCCAGGTTTGCCCCTGCCCCTGCGGCGGCACCGTTTACCGCAGCAATGGTAGGCACAGGGCAATCGGCAATGGCGCGCAGCATCGGCGCGTATTCATCGCGCAGGGTCCGTTCCAGATCGATACTGTCTGCACCAACACGGTCGCCCAGATCCTGGCCGGAGCAGAACGCGCGCCCTGCCCCTGTGATCACAACCACACGCATCCTCTTGCCCGCTTCGGTCACTGCATAGGCCACTTCCGCCCGCATCTGGGTGGTCAGCGCATTCATCCGGTCGGGCCGGTTCAGCGTGATGGTTGCCACGCCGTCTTCCTGAGTGCAGATGAGCGTCTGATAGTCCATGAGGTGTCCTTTCCCTGATCGGACCACCTGTGACAGCCGTCCCGCGACAACTCATACCAAACTGAACGGTTCAGAAAAGGGAAACGATGCGTCAGTCCCGCATGATTTCCTGCAGCCGGGCCGTTTCCGCCTCGGTCAGAGCCTGATCCTGCGGCGCGGCGGCTGTGGACCGGCCCCGCAGATAGACCACCCCCATGCCCGCCGCAAAAAGCAGCATCAGAGGCCCCGCCGCATAGAGCAGCCAGTTGGCACCGGTCACGGTAGGTTGCAGCAGCACGTATTCGCCATAGCGTTCGACAATAAACCCGACGACCTCTTCGTCGCTGTCGCCCTGGGTCAGCCGGTCGCGCACCAGCAGGCGCAGATCTTTGGCGATGTTGGCGTTGCTCTCGTCGATACTCTCGTTCTGGCAGACCGGACATCGCAGCCCTTTGGAAATGTCCCGGGCGCGCTCTTCCAGGCGCGGGTCAGACAACACTTCATCCGGCTCCACAGCCAGTGCGGCATCGGACAGAAGCGTCAGAACCATTACCAGAACCCGGATCATTCCGCAGGCACCGGATCTGCCGTTTTACGCGCGCCTGCGGCAACACGGAACCTGCGGTCGCTGAGGCTGAGAAGCCCGCCCAGGGCCATGAGCCCGCTGCCAATCCAGATCCAGTTGGTAAAGGGCTTGATATACGTCCGCACCGCCCATCCCCCCTGGGCCTGCGCATCACCGATGACAACATAGACGTCTCGCGCCAGATCATAGTCGATTGCCGCTTCTGTGGTTGGCATCTGGGCCACCGGATAAATCCGTTTTTCAGGGGTCAGCCTGGCGATCTCCCGACCGTTCTGCGACAGGATCACAAAACCCATGGTGGAGATATAATTAGGGCCCTCGACCTGCTGCACATCGTCCAGGGTCAGCGTGTAGCTGCCGACGTCAAAGGGCTCGCCCAGCTGTGCCACGCGGATGTCTTCCATCTGCCATGCTGTCAGACCGGCGACCCCCATGATGGTCAGACCCAGACCGGCATGCGCGACCATTTTACCCCAGTCCGCCCGTGGCAGACGGGTCAGTCGCGCCCAGCGGCCCGGCCCGCGACCCGCCCGCTGAACAAGGTCGATCACCGTGCCCATCACAACCCAGGCCGCGAGGAACATACCCACCGGCCCCACAAGACTGCGGCCTGTCTGCATGGCCCATGCAAGCCCGCCAACCGCCAAGGCAAGCACAAAGGCATACCTCAGGGGACGCACAGCGCGCGCAATCCGCGCCCGTTTCCAGGGCATTGCGGATCCGATCGGAAGGATCAGACCCAGCAACACCATGAAGGGCGTGAAAGCCATGTTGAAAAACGGCGGGCCAACGCTGAGTTTGCGGTCAAAGAACATCTCGGCCACCAGTGGCCACATCGTACCCACAAAGACCACAAAACAGGACACCGCCAGCAGCAGGTTATTGGCCAGAAGCGCGCTTTCCCGGCTGACGAGGCCAAAAATACCCTTGGCCTCCATTGTGCTTGCGCGAAATGCAAAGAGGATGAGCGCGCCGCCCATAAAGAAACCCATAATCATCAGAATAAACACGCCGCGCTCGGGATCATTGGCGAAAGCATGCACCGACGTCAGCAAACCCGAGCGGACAATGAACGTACCGATGAGCGAAAACCCAAAAGCCAGGATGGCCAGCAGGATTGTCCAGCTTTTCAGGCTTTCGCGCTTTTCAACGACGATTGCCGAATGGAGCAGTGCCGCAGCCAGCAGCCAGGGCATGAAAGACGCGTTCTCGACCGGGTCCCAGAACCAGAAGCCGCCCCAGCCCAGTTCATAGTACGCCCACCATGACCCCAGAGCGATACCGATGGTCAGGAAAACCCAGGCGGCAAGCGTCCACGGCCGTACCCAGCGCCCCCACGCCGCATCCACTCTGCCCTCGATCAGCGCGGCCACGGCAAAGCTGAAGGCCATGCTCAGCCCGACATACCCCAGATAAAGAAAGGGCGGATGAAAGGCGAGCCCGGGATCCTGCAGCAATGGGTTCAGGTCCTGCCCGTCAAAAGGTGGGACCGCCATACGCAGAAACGGGTTGGATGTGAAAATGATGAAGGCAAAGAACGCGACCCCAATTGCCGCCTGCACGGCCAGGACGCGTGCGCGCAGTGTCGGAGGCAGATTGTTGCCAAACCACGCCGCCATGGCCCCAAAAAGCGTCACAATCAGCACCCAGAGCAGCATGGAGCCTTCGTGATTGCCCCATGTTCCGCTGATCTTGTAGAGCATCGGCTTTGCAGAGTGGCTGTTCAGAACAACCAGCCGCAGACTGAAATCAGAGGTGACAAAGGCCCACATCAAGGCGGAAAAAGCAAAGGCTGTCAGCAAAAACTGAATGTTTGCAGCGGGTTCCGCCACGGCCATCCATGACGGCCAGCGTTTATGCGCGCCGACGAGCGGCACAATGGTCTGCACGATGGCGACGAGAAACGCGAGGATCAGCGCGAAATGTCCGAATTCTGTAATCATATTGCGGACTATAAGCCGCGCCCGGCGCCGGTCCAATGACAAAGCGCCGGATCAACGGATCACTTTGTCGCGGGTGGCAGAGTGGTGCGCCATTCGTCCAGAGCCACGTTGTTTTCCGGCTCAACCGACAAAAGCCCCAGCCGCGCGTCATTCCCGGTATCTGCGACCCCCGGTGTGTCCGCCCGCAGCGCTTTCAGCGCCGAGATATTCCGGATCACTTTCGGTGCCTGAGCAACCGTCTGCGCAATAGAGCGCTGAAACTGCTGACTTTTTACCTGGTGACGCGCCCCGAAGTAGAAAGACACAATCACACCCAGCAACCACCACAGCGGCTCGGGCACCAAAGCGATGCCCTGCATCCGTGCCGCAAACCATATCGGGTCCACCATTGCCGCCAGGAAAAGCCCAAGGGTTCCCAGGGCCAGTGCAGGCCGGGGGATCCTGTTGACCCCATCCATGATGCGGTCAAACAGCCCGTCGCGTTTCGATTCAAACTCCCGGGCGTATTGTTTGAGCGACTCTATGCGCAGTTCCTGATCCCGAACGGCGTCCTCTTCAGCATTTTCGCGAAACACTTCAACTGTGTCTTTCAACACATTGCGTCCGCCACCAAAAATCGTATTGAGTATCCCTGTGATCAACCCCATGATGCGACCCTTTCCTGAAACTGCCTGTCCGTCAGATGGTAGCGGGCGGAAATGAATTCCTCTGCGCGCCTGATCCACCCGCCTTTGCCACCGGAGCGGCTGCGGGCGTATTTCCGGCTCGCCGCCCGGCGATCCGCGATCCGAAAGTAGTAGTTGCGGCGGGCAATGCCGTAGGCATCGGCAAGGTGTTCCGGCGCTTCCATCCAGGCCGCCTGTGCCGCGCCGATGGTCTTCGGACCCAGCGCGCCATCGACTGCAATCTTGTGCCCCATGTCACGCAAAAGCCGCTGCAGAATTCGCACCGCATTGCTGCCCGCGTTGACATACATATCAAAAACGCTGGCATGCAGGGCCTGTGGCAGCATGGCGATCATCGGCTTTTCAAAATAGTGTTTCTCAAAAATTTCAATGGCCTGTTCGCGGGTGAGCGCCCGGACATCGGCGACCGAAACCACCCCGTCGCCATCGAGATCGAGACCCAGCTGGCGCATTGTGTGAATGGTGACGCCATGGTTGGTGGCACCTCCCGGGTCATCCGGGTCGTTTACAAAACCACCTTCGCGCGCCACGATTTCCGTGGCGATCTGCCTGACTGTCTGCATTGCTGTCCCCTTCGCGCAAATCTGTTGCGCTGGAAGATGCCGTGCCGACAATGAATTCCGATTAATACACCGTACGGTGCTAGCTGTCCGATCCCTTGTAGACGCCCTGTTCCTTCAGAGCATCCACGACCTCTTTCGGCATATAAGTCTCATCATGTTTTGCAAGAATTTCAGATGCTTCAAAGACGCCGTTAATGTACCTTCCGGTACCGACCATACCCTGGTTCTCCTCAAAGAGATCAGGCAGAACACCGGTGTAAGTCACCGGCACGACCGCCCCGCCGTCTGTCACACTGAAGCGGATCGTCTTGCCCTGTCCGCGCTGCAATGATCCTTCGGTCACAAGGCCCCCGATCCGGAAAACCTCTTCCGGCCCGGGCGGTTCAGCCAGTACCTGACTGGGCGCCCGGAAAAAGTTGATGCCATCCCGCATCGCATAACCGATCAGCACGGTGGACAATACCAGCGCGACTGCAGCTACAGAAATTACCTGAATACGTCTTTGTTTTTTCAGGCTTTTCATCTTACCTCACGGAAACAGCGGTGCCATCATCAGACCTTCGGTCTCGTCAATACCTAACATCAGATTGGCGTTTTGCAACGCCTGCCCGCTGCTTCCTTTTGTCAGGTTATCCAGCACACCGACTACGATGACCCGACCGGGCAGCCGATCCTGCACAACACCGATATGGCAAAAATTGGAACCACGGATATGGCGCGTCCCTGGAACTTCACCAAGGGGAAGAACGGTCACGAATGGCTCGCCTTTGTATGCCTTTTCCAAAGCATTATGAATATCTTCCACGTCACCTTTAACGTAAGAGGTCGCCAGAATGCCGCGATTGGCAGGGACCAGATGAGGCGTAAACTGCACCTGGACCAGACGTCCGGCCAGAGATGAAAACTCCTGGTCGAACTCCCCAAGATGCCTGTGCGTGCCCCCGACGGCATAGGCATTGTACCCTTCGGAAAGCTCGGCGTGCAGAAGGTTTTCCTTCAGACTCCGCCCTGCGCCAGAGACTGCACACTTGAGGTCCAGAATGATTTCATCCAGATCAATCAGCCCGCCAGCGATCAGCGGTCTGAGCATATACTGCCCGGTCGCGGCGTTGCATCCTGTACCGGCCACAAGACGGGCATTCCGGATCTCCTCCCGGTAGAACTCAGTCAGACCGTAAACGGCTTCCTTCTGGATCTCAGGCGCCGCATGAGGATTGCCATACCATTTTTCATAGGCCTCCGGGTCACGCAGCCTGAAATCAGCACTGAGATCCACGATTTTCAGGTCATGGGGCAGCCTGGAAATAACATCCTGGCTGGTCTTGTGCGGCAGCGCGCAAAAGCACAGATCAATGTTTGCAAAGTCGATCTGATCTATTTGCAAAAGTGTTGGCAGATCCAGATAACGCAAATGAGGGAACACCTGCGCGATGGACTGGCCGGCTTTGGAATTTGCCCCCAGCGCTTTGATTTTCATGGAAGAGTGCCCGGCGATCAGCCGGATCAGTTCAGCGCCGGTGTAGCCCGACGCGCCAAGGATAGCGATTGAGTAAGTCATTGTTTTGTCCGTAAATGAGGAGAGATCAGGCTGCCTGGAACGTGATCTGTCGTCGGAGGAACTGTGTTGCACGATCACTGACGCGGCGCGGGTCGCCCGTGGTCAGAAACGCGGCCTGCCCGGTTCCGAGCATATCCGGATGCCGGTCAAGGTAGTCGGCCAGACTGTCTGCAACCAGCGATGCCTGACTGAACACTTTTACCTCATCGCCCAAAGCTGCCTGGAAACTGTCCTGCATCAGCGGGTAATGCGTACAGCCCAGGATCGCGGCGTCAGGTGTGGGCATCTTGCGCTGCAATGCGTCCACATGGCTGCGCACAAGAGCTTCGGCCAGGATCATGTCACCGTCTTCGATCGCATCAACGACACCGCCACAGGACTGCGCCTCGACATCTACACCGATCGCGCGGAATGCCAGCTCGCGCTGAAACGCGCGGCTCGCCACGGTCGCAGGGGTCGCAAAGAGGGCCACATGCCGCACTGCAACCTCGCGCGGTGGCGAGTTATCGCCCCACTGGCGCTCCGTCAGCGCCTCGATCAGCGGGACAAAAACACCCAGCACCCGCTTGTCAGGCGGCACCCAGCTTTCCTGCATCCGCCGGAGTGCCGCAGCAGACGCGGTGTTGCAGGCCAGAACAGCAAGGTTGCACCCGGCGTCAAACAGCCGCTCGACTGCTTTACAGGTCAGCTGATAAATATCATCTGAGGTGCGAACGCCATATGGCGCATGTGCACTGTCGGCCAGATACACTACCGGCAGATCGGGCAGACGCTGATGGACGGCATCCCAGACGGTCAGCCCCCCCAATCCACTGTCGAAAATCCCTACCGCCATGGTGACCGGCCTCTCAATACACCGGATCAGTTCCGGTGCCGCGCTTCAAACTCATATCCCAGCTCGAAATTCTGCGCCGGGTCTGACGACAGGCCATACGTTGCTTTTCGCAGAAAATCCATCATCGCTTTACTGTCGCGCGACAAAGAGTCAAGCCGGGCCGGATCCAGCGGGCTGCCAATCGCCACACGCACAGGGGTATCCACACGTTTGCCAAACTCTTTGATCAGCAGACCCATACGCAACGTGTTGTGCAAATGACTGGCAATCTGGAACAGACGGCTGGTGTGTCCCTCAAAATACATCGGCACCACAGTCGCATTCGATTTTGCAATCATGCGCGCCGTAAAACTGCGCCAGCCCGGATCCATTGGCGTGGAGAACGGCCGGGCCGCCGTGCTGACCGTTCCGCCGGGGAAAATACCGATGGCGCCCCCCTGCGCCAGGTAATCCAGCGCTGTTTTCCGGGTGCGGATGTTGGCGCTCATTGCCGCGCGCGTATCGTCAAAGCTGATGGGCAGGACGACGCGGTTCAGGTCTGCAGACTTCCGAAAGACGGTGTTCGCCAGAATGCGGAAATCGCCACGCGTTCTGGCAAGGATATGGCCCATCATCAGACCATCCAGAATACCGTAAGGGTGATTTGCCAGCAGGATCAGCGGACCGTCGTGTGGGATGGCCCCCAGACCGCCCTCTGCGATCTCCAGGGTGAGGCCGTAACGCTCGACCATCACATCGAAAAAATCGCGCCCTGCTGCGACCTCGTGCTCGTAACCTTCGGCGCGCCTGATCAGACGCAGACGCCCGGTGGAATTCTCCATCAGACGGATCAGCGCACGGCCGCCACGGGATTCCGCCGAATAGGAATAACTGATCTCCGCTGCGGTATTTGAGCGAATAGCCAAAACGGTGCGCGTCCTTTCACGGCGATCTGAGGGTCTGAGCGGGACCTATCATGCCCTGCGTGTATGACAATCCTGTAAATTCATTCTGCAGCGCGCGCCGTATCCGTGCCGCCCGCGCGGATGGTCGACAAAAGCTCTTCGCGGCGCTTCGATGCCCTTTCGGCATTGGCCAGTTTCACCGGACCAAACCCACGGATCTGCATCGGCAGCTCGGCAAGCGCCAGAATGGCCGGCCGCGTCGCGGCGTCCAGCAACGGGAGAACTTCTTTCATGTCCCGCTCATACTGGCGGATCAGAGCGCGTTCCATGCGGCGTTCCTCCGTGTATCCGAACACGTCCAGCGGCGTGCCGCGCAGGCGCTTCATTCCGGCCAGCAACCGCAGCGGGCGTTCCAGCCACGCCCCAAAAGCGCGTTTTTGCGGACGGCCGTCAGGACCTGTTTTCGACAGCATCGGAGGGGCCAGGTGATAGGTGATCCTGAAATCACCATCGAAAGTCTCAGCGGCTTTTTCGCGCGTGCTTTTCAACAGACGCGCGACTTCATATTCATCCTTATACGACAGCAGTTTATGATAAGATGTTAAAGCGAGCGCTTTCACTTCTGAATCGTCGATGCTGTCCACAAACCGTCTGTAGCGCCGCGCAAGCCTGCGGCTCTGATACCCCGTCAGGTGTTCTTCACGAAAGGCGATCTTCTCTTGGGTGGTTTTTGGCATCTGAATGACTTTGGGCTGCAGCAATGACGCCGCATCCACAGGGTGTTCAACAGCCCAGCGTCCGATATCAAAGGCCCGCAGGTTCTGCTCTACAGCAGCCCCGTTCAGCGAAATGGCCTCGCGGATCGCTTCCTCGCTCAGCGGCAGGTACCCGCGCTGCCAGGCGGCACCAAAGATCATCATGTTTGAAAAGATCGAATCTCCCAGCGTGACCCGCGCAAGCTCGGAGGCATCAAACATCTGCAACCGGTCCTGCAGCCGTGCCTCCAGAGCAAGGCTGAGCTGCTCTGACGGCAGGCGGAATTCGGTGTCGCGCGTGAAGTCCCCGGTGATGATCTCATGGCTGTTCACCACGGCACCTGTCCGGCCCTGGCGGGTCAGCCCGAGTGTTTTCGCACCCGCGGACACCACAAGATCACCGCCGATCAGCGCGTCCGCCTCGCCCGTCGCGACACGTATCGCACTGATATCGCCGGGATCTTCGGCAAGGCGGCAATGAATGTGCACCGCGCCGCCTTTCTGGGCGAGACCGGCCATTTCCATCATGCCAGCCCCTTTGCCGTCCAGATGTGCAGCCTGGGCCATCACAGCGCCGATCGTCACAACGCCTGTGCCGCCAACCCCGGTAATGATGACGTTAAATGTGCCATCAATCGGTGGCAGTTCCGGTTTCGCCAGATCCGGCAGATCGAGCCTGGCGGTGGGTTCTTTGCGCAGTTTTGCACCCTCCAGCGTCACGAAAGAGGGACAGAACCCTTTGACACAGCTGAAGTCCTTGTTGCAGCTGGACTGATCAATCGCCCGTTTGCGACCCAGTTCCGTTTCTGCTGGCACAACAGAGACACAGTTCGACTGTACGCCGCAATCGCCACAGCCCTCGCAGACATCGGTGTTGATGAACACGCGCTTGTCCGGATCCGGAAACAACCTGCGCTTGCGGCGGCGGCGTTTTTCTGCGGCACAGGTCTGGATATAAACGATTGCTGTCACGCCGGGGGTCTTTGCAAACTTTGCCTGCACATTTTGCAAATTGGCACGCTCGTGGATTTCGACGTTCTGAAACGCTTTGAAATCAACGTCTTCCTTTTCATCATAGACAACTGCGACCTCGGCCAGTCCCATCGCCTGCAGTTCCCTAACAATCCGCGGGGCCGAGAGATCACCGTCATTGCCCTGCCCGCCCGTCATCGCAACCGCGTCGTTATAGAGGATCTTGTAGGTAATGTTCGTGCCCTGGCTCAGCGCCGCGCGGATCGCCTGAACCCCCGAATGGTTATAAGTGCCATCCCCAAGGTTCTGGAACACATGATCGCGGGTCGAAAAGGGTGCTTCGCCGATCCAGTTGGCGCCCTCGCCGCCCATATGCGTAAAACCGGAGGTTTCGCGATCCATCCAGATCGCCATAAAATGGCAGCCGATCCCGGCATAGGCCCTGCTGCCTTCCGGCACTTTGGTGGAGGTGTTGTGCGGGCAACCTGAGCAGAAATAGGGAAGCCGTGCCGCGATTTCGGTGGCGTTATCAGCGCGGCGTGCCTCGTCCAGGACGGCCAGACCGGCTTTGATACCGTCACTGTTGCGGCCTTCCTCAACCAGAACCTCGCCCAGTTTCTGCGCAATATCAACCGGATCCAGCGCCCATTTCGATGAAAAGAACTCCTGCCCTTCCTTGCGCCCGCCATAGACCCGCCGCCCGCGCCGGTCATCAAATATCGCCTCTTTGATCTGAACCTCGATCAGTTTGCGTTTTTCCTCGACGACAACGATCAGGTCGAGCCCTTCCGCCCAGTCATGAAACCCTTTCATGTCCAGCGGCCAGGTCTGGCCCACTTTGTAGGTGGTGATGCCCAGCCGTTCGGCCTCCTGCGCATCAATGTTCAGCAGGCTCAGAGCATGCACCAGATCCAGCCAGTTTTTACCAGCGGCAACGAAACCGATCTTTGCGCCGGGTTTGCCCCAGACGCGCCTGTCCATTTTGTTGGCGTGCGAAAACGCCTCGGCCGCGTATCTTTTGTAGTCAATCAGCCGGGCTTCCTGGTCCACCCGGTCATCGGGCAGACGAATGTTCAGCCCGCCCTGAGGCAGATCAAAGTCAGGCGTCACAAATGACAGCCGCCCCGGATCGCCATCTACAACGGATGTCACCTCGATGGTGTCCTTCATTGTTTTGAGACCAACCCAGACGCCGGCATACCGCGACAGGGAAAACCCATAGAGGCCATAGTCGATCACTTCCTGCACACCGGCAGGGCTGACCACCGGCATATAGGCATCAACCATGGCAAATTCCGACTGGTGCAGCACGGTCGAGGATTCACCGGTGTGATCATCCCCCATGGCCATCACCACACCGCCGTATTCGGACGAACCCGCCATGTTCGCGTGGCGCATCACATCGCCTGTGCGGTCCACACCGGGCCCTTTGCCGTACCACAGCCCAAAGACGCCATCATATCGGCCTTCGCCGCGCAGCTCAGCCTGCTGACTGCCCCAGAGCGCGGTTGCCGCAAGATCCTCGTTCAGACCGGGCTGAAAGGTGACCTCATGCTCGGTCAGCTGCTTCATGGCGCGCTGCATCTGCATGTCCACCGCCCCGAGCGGCGAGCCGCGATACCCCGTAACGAGCCCGGCGGTGTTCAGACCAGCCGCACGGTCGCGGGCTTTCTGCATCAGCATCAGACGCACAAGGGCCTGTGTGCCGTTCAGCAGCACCTGGCTCTTTTCCAGATCATAGCGGTCGTTCAGTGTAATTTTCTGCGTGCTCATCAGGCGCCCTCCCCGGCGTTTCCAGTGTTGCACATATCTGGCGCAATAATAGGTCACAAAAGCTGACCTGTATAGGGTTATTCCCATAAAATAACGCACACATGATGCCCGGCCCTGTATTTTGTGATCAGATAGCGCTACCAACCCAGGTGAAACCAAATCGGGAACCGACATGGACTGGGATAAGCTGAGGATTTTTCATGCTGTGGCAGATGCAGGGTCGCTGACCCATGCAGGCGACAAGCTGAATCTGTCGCAATCTGCGGTCAGCCGTCAGATTCGCGGATTGGAGGAATCACTGAATGCCACGCTGTTTCACCGGCACGCGCGCGGGCTGATCCTGACGGAACAGGGTGAGTTGCTGTTTGACGCAACCTCGGCGATGTCTCGCCGGCTGGACACCGCATCCGCGCGGATCAGAGACAGCGAAGAAGAAGTCTTTGGTGAGCTGCGTGTGACAACCACAACCGGGTTCGGCACGCTCTGGCTGGCCCCAAGGCTCCCGAAACTCTATGAGCGGTATCCGGATCTCAAAATCGATCTGATGCTCGAAGAGCGGGTTCTGGATCTGCCAATGCGCGAAGCAGATGTCGCCATCCGCATGAAAGAACCCAGTCAGGCCGATCTGATCCGAAAGAAACTGATGATGATCCGCATGTGCCTCTATGCGACGCCGGACTACCTGGCAGAACACAATGCGCCTCAGGACATAGAGGATATCGCAGATCACAGGTTGATCTGTCAGAACACGGAGAGCGATCAGGTCGGTGCGGGGCGCAGCCTGGTACAGCACCTGATGACATATGACATCCGCTCGCTGCTGACAGTGAACAACTATTTCGGGGTTTTGCAGGGTGTGCTGCACAATCTGGGCATCGGTGTGCTGCCCGACTATGTCACGCAGGACTTTCCGGATCTTGTGCGCGTGCTGCCCGATCACGAGTCGGCTGACGTGCCTGTTTTTCTCGCCTATCCCGAGGAATTGCGGCATTCCCAGCGGGTCGCAGCCTTCAAGGATTTCGTTCAGGAAGAGATCATCAGTTACCGTAAACTGCTGAGAGATCAACAGAAATCTGACTGACCGGCGAGCTATGCAAAAATCGCATATCGGACATGCTGCCGCAGGTGCATAATCTGCCTTGATTGGCGGCAATGTGCACCCTATTTCAGCATTCGAAGGCGGCGGAACGCTGTTCTGCCCTTCATACCTCCCTGTTGGACTTGGCCGAGCTTCGTGCTCGGCCTTTTTTTTGCAGTGGCACTGCAACATCAGGTGGCAGCATCCGTTTCCCCGGACCGTCATGCTTGCAATACCTGTCGAAAAGGCCAGTCTGTGTGCGCTGGTTGATCGGGGGATTACAGATGATTATTCGATTCGTATGGCTTTGCGCCATGTCGCTGATGTTGCTCGCGCTGCCCGGTACCGGTACGGCTCAGGGCCTGTCGGTCGGGGACACAGGCGCGCCTGCCAGCGTTGAGGTTCCCGAGGACCTGACCCCGGAAACCGTGCGGGACCTGGTCGCCGGGCTGACAGACGCACAGATCCGCCAGCTGCTGCTTGAGCGCCTTGATGCCGTGGCAGAGGCCCAGCAGGAAGCTGCCGCCGAAGCCTCTGGCGCGGGCGCAAACCTGTTTTACCATGCAACAACCGGTGCCGTGCAGGAGATCATCCTGTCGGTCAGGAAACTGCCGGTTCTGTTTGAACGCCAGCCCCAGGCGTTTGTGACCTTTTTTGACACCTTCGGCGGCAGCGGCATCCTGCAGATGCTTGGCTTTTTCGCGATCATTCTGGCCGCCGGGTTTGCTGCTGAATTCGTTGTAAACCGCCTCACGCGCAACTGGCATCTGTCTGCGGCAGACACCGCCGGGGACACATCCCGCAGCGCTTTCCGCACGCTGGGCAAAAAGCTCTGCCGTGATCTGCTGGGGGTATTCGTCTTTGTTGCTGTGGCCCGCACCGTCGCCTTTTCGATCCTGCCGCCCGATATGCTGCCCTATGGCGGCATCATTCTGTTCAACCTCGTCGCCCTGCCCCGCATCGCCATGGCGCTTGCCGGGTTTCTGCTGTCCCCGAAACAGCCCGAATACCGCTTTGTGAACACAGACGACAGGACGGCACGGTTTCTCAGCCGGCACATTCTGGGCTTTTCGCTGCTGATCGGCTTTATGATGGCTATTCTGGAATTCAACGCCATCAATGGTCTGGAGGCCGGTGAGACCCGTCTGGGCTTCTGGCTGAACCTTGCAGTGCACCTTTATATCGTATGGATGGCCTGGCGCGCCCGGTTCGGCCTGGTGGACATGATGCGCGGCGCAGATGATGATGTCAGCCCCATCGAAGAACGCGTGTCCCGGGCATATCCGTGGTTTGCCATCGCGGTCTCTGTCGGCACCTGGTGGGTGGTGAATATCCTGACCAGCTACAAGGCCTGGGAGCTGCTCAGCACCACCCCCCACTTCAAAAGCATGGCTCTGCTCCTGCTGGCCCCCGCGATGGATACTGCCGTTCGTGGCATCGTGCGGCACCTGATGCCCGAGATGTCCGGCGAAGGGATCGTAGCAGAACGCGCGCATGTCGCGGCAGAGCGTTCCTGGGTGCGGATCGGCCGGGTAATAGTCTTTGGCCTGGTGATCATTCAGATCGCCAGTTTCTGGGGCATGTCGCCTGTGCGCATTGCCTCCGGCGCGGTTGGCGAGCAGTTCGCCGCCAGCATCATCGAATTCCTGATCGTTGTCGCCGCCGGTTATCTGGCCTGGGAAATCGTGTCGCTGGTCGTCAATCGCCAGCTGGCGGCTGAAATGACCGCCTCGGGTGCCGTGCCGGATGAGGAAGCCATCGGCGGCGATGGTGGTGGCGCGGGGGGCTCGCGCCTGTCGACGGTTCTGCCCCTGATCCTGCTGGCGGCCCATACGGCCATTGCGGTGCTTTTTGCCCTGATTGCACTGAGCGCGCTGGGGATCGACACCACGCCGCTGCTGGCCGGTGCCGGTATCGCCGGTCTGGCCATCGGTTTTGGCGCGCAGAAACTGGTGACAGATGTTGTCTCGGGCATCTTCTTTCTGGTCGATGACGCCTTTCGCGTGGGCGAATATGTCGAGGTGGGCGACACCAAAGGTACGGTCGAGAAAATCTCTGTACGTTCGATGCAACTGCGCCACCACCGCGGTCTGGTGCACACGCTGCCCTATGGTGAGATCCCCAAGATCACCAACTACAGCCGCGACTGGGTGATCATGAAACTGAAATTCACCGTGCCCTTTGACACCGACCCGGAAAAAGTCCGCAAGCTCTTCAAGAAAATCGGCCAGGAAGTCCAGGCAATGGACCTTTACAAGGACGACATGCTGCAACCCTTTAAATCCCAGGGCGTGTTCAATTTCGACGACGTGGGCATGGTGATCCGCGGCAAATTTATGGCCCGCCCGGGCTCACAGTTCATGATGCGCAAGGAAATTTATAACCGGGTCAAGGCCGTGTTCGACGAGAACGGCATCGAGTTTGCCCGCCGCGAGGTGCGTGTAAATGTGAACGCCGAGGGCCACGAAGAGGAAGCTGCTGACATGTCCAAAGTGGCAGGTGCGGCAGCTTCGGGCGCGGTACAGGCCGGTCTGGCAGGTCAGGGTGCCGCACCGCCCAAGGACGGCCCCTGAACCCATCACGCGCCCGGCGGCGCCTGCGTTAACAAGCACCATAGGGGAATGCGGGCGTTCTCCTCTTCCATGGCAGCGCCCGCCCATGTAAGAGGTGCGCATCATCTGCCAGCCCGGGGGACTATCGGCACATGCAAGAGCCTGCAATCACACCTGAACTGATCGCCAGCCACGGGCTCAGCCCCGAGGAATACCGGCGCATTCTCGAGATCATCGGGCGCGAGCCGAGTTTTACCGAACTGGGTATCTTCTCGGCAATGTGGAACGAGCACTGCTCGTACAAGTCATCCAAAAAATGGCTGCGGACCCTGCCTACCACCGGCCCCCAGGTCATTTGCGGCCCGGGCGAGAACGCGGGCGTGGTCGACATTGGCGATGGCCAGGCCGTGGTCTTCAAAATGGAAAGCCACAATCACCCGTCCTACATCGAACCCTATCAGGGGGCTGCAACCGGTGTGGGCGGTATTCTGCGTGATGTCTTTACCATGGGCGCGCGCCCCATCGCCGCGATGAACTCGCTCAGCTTTGGCACCCCCGCGCATCCGAAAACCAGACAGCTGGTCAACGGTGTCGTCGAAGGTATCGGCGGCTATGGCAACTGTTTCGGCGTCCCCACCGTGGGTGGAGAGGTGCGCTTTCATTCCGCCTATAATGGCAACTGTCTGGTCAATGCCTTTGCTGCCGGTCTCGCCGATGCGGACAGCATCTTTTATTCTGCGGCCTCGGGCGTGGGCATGCCGGTGGTTTATCTGGGAGCACGCACGGGCCGGGACGGTGTCGGCGGTGCAACCATGGCATCCGCCGAGTTCGACGACACGATCGAGGAAAAACGCCCCACAGTTCAGGTCGGCGATCCATTTACCGAAAAGCGTCTGATGGAGGCGACCCTGGAGCTGATGGCCACCGGTGCTGTGATCTCGATCCAGGATATGGGCGCTGCCGGGCTCACCTGTTCGGCTGTGGAGATGGGCGACAAGGGCAATCTGGGCGTCCGGCTGGATCTGGAATGCGTGCCGGTCCGCGAAGAGAACATGAGCGCCTACGAGATGATGCTCTCGGAAAGCCAGGAGCGTATGCTGATGGTCCTGCGCCCCGAGCTTGAGGACGCAGCCCGCGCCGTTTTTGACAAATGGGACCTGGATTTTGCCATTGTGGGCGAGACAATTGCCGAAGACCGCTTCCTCATAAAGCTGAACGGCGAGACCAAGGCAGATCTGCCGCTCAAGTCACTGGCAGGGACGGCGCCCGAGTATGACCGCCCCTGGGTGGAAACACCGCCTGCCATCGATCAGGGGACGGTGGCGGGTATCGACCCGCTTGACGGTCTGCGCGCCCTGATCTCCAGCCCGAATTACGCGGCCAAGGAGTGGGTCTATTCGCAATACGACACGATGGTGATGGCCAATACCGTGCGCGTACCTGGTCTGGGGGCCGGTATCGTGCGCGTGCATGGCACGGACAAAGCGCTTGCCTTCACCTCAGATGTCACGCCGCGATATGTCAAAGCTAACCCCTTTGAGGGTGGCAAACAGGCCGTGGCCGAGGCGTACCGCAATCTTTGTGCTGTGGGGGCAACGCCGCTGGCGACAACAGACAATATGAACTTTGGCAACCCGGAAAAGCCCGAGATCATGGGACAGTTTGTGGGTGCGATCAAAGGGATCGGCGAAGCTGTATCAGCCCTGGATATGCCGATCGTGTCGGGCAATGTCTCGCTGTACAACGAGACTGACGGCAAGGGTATTCTGCCGACCCCGACAATCGGCGCTGTGGGATTGCTCACCCATACGGACGACATTATCGGGTTTGAGGTGCGTGAAGGCTACCGCGCCCTGCTGCTGGGGGCTGCGGGCCGGCATATGGGACAGTCTGCGCTGCTGGCCGAGGCCTTTGGCCGCGAGGATGGCGACGCACCTGCGGTGGATCTGGGGGTAGAGCGCGCGCACGGCACGTTTATCCGCAAAAACCACATGCACATCAGCGCCTGCACCGATCTGTCGGATGGCGGGCTGGCGCTGGCCGCTTTCGAGATGGCAGAGGCCGCAGGGCTGGGAGTGACACTGACCGACGGAGACACGCCGACGCTCTTTGGTGAGGATCAGGGACGCTATCTGATCGCCTGCACCAAAACGCAGTCGGCGACACTGCGCGCCGCGGCAGAGGAGGCCGGTCTGGAGCTGACGGAAGTCGGACAGTTTGGCGGCGATGTGGTTCAGTTCGGCAATGCCATGGCACCGCTGGACTTCCTGACCGATATTTACCGCAGCAGCTTTGCCGGGGCCGTCGCCTGAACCACCAGCCGCCACGCGCTGTCTGTCAGGATCCGATCATCCGCATCAGCCGGGTTTTCTCGCCCACATCATCAGGGCGGGAGATCACCTCTGCCAGGGTCTCCAGCGATTCAATCGAATGGCCCGCGCGGAAACTGTGAACATGCGGCAGCATGGCCGCGATACCCTGGGCTTTTGGCGCGAACCCTTCCCAGCGCAGCAACGGGTTCAGCCAGATCAGACGCCGTGATGACAGGCTGAGGCGTTCCATCTGACGGGCCAGTTCATCGGGATCATCCCTGTCCAGCCCATCCGTGATGATCAGCACCACAGCGCCCTGCCCCATGACCCGGCGCGACCAGTCGCGGTTGAAGGTGGCCAGGCATTCACCGATGCGGGTGCCCCCTTCCCAGTCCTGCGCCTCTGCCCCCGCTGCGGCCAGGGCTGCATCCACATCGCGGGTCGCCAGGTGACGCGTGATGTTGGTGAGCCGCGTGCCAAAGGTAAAGGCGTGCACCTTTGCCCAACCGGCCCCTTTTGCATTGGACACCGTGTGCAGAAAGTGCAGCACAATGCGGCTGTACTGGCTCATCGAGCCGGAGATGTCGCATAACACGACCAGATTTGGCCAGCGCGGCCGCTGGGTCCTGAGCGCGATACTGTGCAGCTCGCCGCCCTGGCGCATGGACTGTCGCAGGGTCCGGGCCGCATCAATCCGGCGCCCGCGCAGGCTGGCCTGCATGCGCCGCGACCTGATGGGTTCGACCGGCAGTGTCAGACGGGCGAGCATACGTTTGGCCTGGGCAACCTCGGCCGTGCTCATCTGTTCAAAATCCAGGCTGCGCAGGCGCTCTTCGGCGGACATGGTCTGGCTGGCGTCCACCACAATCTCGATCTCGTCCTCTGCATCGCTTTCCGGGCGCTCCGGCATATCCGGCGCTTCTGCGCCATCCAACAGAGCCTCAGCCGCGCGCTTTTCTGCCGCCTGGGCCCCGCGGTCTTCCTGGACGCCCCGGACGGCAGGCAGCATCATGGACATCATGTGCTCCAGGTAGCGGGGATCGCGCCAGTAGAGCCGGAACACCTGGGCGAACACGCGCCGGTGCTCTGGCCGGTTCACAAAACAGGCATGCAGCGTCCAGTAGAAATCCCGCTTGTCTGTAAAGCCTGCGGCCTCGACTGCGTGAATGGCATCGATGGTGCGCCCGGTGCCGACAGGCAGACCCGCCTTTCGCAATGCCCGCGCGAAATGCACAATATTGCCCGCCAGCTTTGGGTTTTCGGGCAGTTCAAGCGGGATGTACTCAGGCATGAGACGTCCGCACAGATCTCAGAAGTTCGCGGTGGGCTCTGCCCCCCGCACCCCCCGGGATATTTACCGCCAGAAGAGACACTAGGCGGGTTCCAGTGTCGCGCGCACCTCGTCGAGAATACGTTTGGCCTCTGAGCCCTGCAGTTTCTGAATATCATCCTGATATTTCAGGACAGCGCCAAGTGTGTCAGCGATAACTTCGGGGCTGAGGTTGATCACGTCCAGTGCCAGCAGGCATTTCGCCCAGTCGATCGTTTCGGCCACGCCGGGTTTTTTGAACAGATCCTCGGTGCGCAGGGCCTGGACAAAGGCGACGACCTCGCGGCTCAGGCTGGCAGAGGTTTCGGGTGCGCGGGCGTTCAGGATGTCCATTTCCCGGTCAAAGTCGGGATAGTCGACCCAGTGATAGAGACACCGTCGCTTCAGGGCATCATGTACTTCGCGTGTCCGGTTCGAGGTCAGAATCACGATGGGCGGCTCGGGTGCCACGATTGTGCCCAGTTCGGGAATTGTCACCTGAAAGTCACTCAGCGCCTCCAGCAGGAAGGCCTCAAAGGGTTCATCGGTGCGGTCCAGCTCATCGATCAGCAGCACGGGCGCCCCGGCGGCATCAGGCCGCATCGCCTGCAGCAGCGGCCGTTCAATCAGATAGTCATCGCTGAAAAGCTCTGCCTGCAAACCGGCGCGGCTGGTATCCCCTGCCGCCTCTGCGGTGCGGATCGCCACCATCTGTGCCGGGAAGTTCCATTCATAAACAGCTGTGGCCGCGTCCAGCCCTTCGTAGCACTGCAGACGAATGAGGCGCCGCCCGAGGCTGGCAGCCAGCGCTTTGGCGATCTCTGTCTTGCCCACGCCTGCTTCCCCTTCGAGGAAAAGCGGCCGCCCGAGCGACAAAGACAAAAACACAACCGTCCCCAGCGCGCGGTTGCAGACGTATCCTTCTGCAGCAAGCATTTCCTGCACGGCATCGATGGATTCAGGCTTGGTCATAAAGGCTCCGGGATATGTCCCGTCACCCTGCACTATGGGTCCGTCGCGTCAAGCGCCCTTGTGCCGCCCGACATAGGGCTGCCGTCGCACTGGCCCGGACTGAACGTGCCTGCTGCTTTTTCTGGGCAAGCAGGCCGGCAGCCTGTAGTATCCGGGTGGCTTTGAGGGGGCGTTTGTCCGCTTTTCGGGAACAATCGACGTGTTTGTGCCGCATTGTTTCCACGTAGTGACGATAAACCTTTCGGACTGCCGGAGTGTGTGTTCCGGGCCGGTCTGTTCTGACGAAATGGGGGTTTCGTATGCCGGACACGGCAATAGAATTCGGGCCATCCCTGCGGGGATTGAGTACTGCCGACTGGATCACCGAAGTGTCCGGGCTGGTGGAGCCTTATGGCTATCTGGAACGTCTGGGCCGCCGGCACATGGCCGCCTTTGTTGAGGATGGCGCGACGCTGCTGGTCACGTTTGAAACACTGCAGGGGATCGGCGCGCTCTCGGAACATGCCCGCCCGCTGGGATGGAAGATGGTGCGCAACCACCGCTGGTCCCATCTGGCACTGATCAGCGACGGCGATACATGGTTCCGCGACGCGGCTCTGTACGGCTATTTTGACCGCCTTGTTGACGAGGAGTTTTTTGACGAGTTCGACAGGGTGCTTTTTTACGGTGCGGGCCCCTGTGGCTATGCCGCGGCGGTCTTTTCTGTCGCCGCCCCCGGGGCCACGGTGCTGGCGGTTCAGCCTCAGGCAACTCTCGATCCGAAAATTGCCGGCTGGGACCAGCGCTTTACGGAAGCGCGCCGCACTGACTTTGTGACCCGGTATGGCTATGCGCCTGAGATGCTGGAGGCGGCGGGAGAGGTCTTTGTGCTGTGTGATCCGTATCAGACCGAAGATGCCATGCATGCAGCGCTTATGGATGCGCCTCATGTCACCCGGCTGACCCTGCCTCATATGGGCGCTGCCCTTCAGACCGATCTGTTGCAGATGGGTGTCCTGCTCGACCTGCTGGCGGCTGCGGGCAAAGGCGTGCTGACACCGCATCTCTTTGCCAGACATATGCGCGCCAGACGCGAACACCTGCCCTATCTGCGCCGTCTGCTGGCCCGGCTTGATCACGACGAACGGGACGGCCTGGCCCGTCTGATGTGTCAGAATGTCAGCGCACGGCTCAATGCGCCGCGCTTCGCGGCACGTCTGGAACGCCTCAAAGCCACGGGCTCAGACTGATGCTGGCACTGGTGGCGAACCTGTGCTAGCGCAGGCCCATGACCACGACACTGACGCTCCGCCGCCCCGACGACTGGCACCTGCATCTGCGCGATGGCGCGATGCTGCGCGCTGTCCTTCCTGAAACAGCACGACACTTTGGCCGCGCGATTATCATGCCCAACCTGGTGCCGCCCGTGGTCACGGCAGCCCAGGCGATGGCATACCGCGAACGGATTTGTGCCGCACTGCCCGAAGGCACCGGTTTCACCCCGCTGATGACCCTCTATCTCACCGAGGACACCAACCCCGAAGACGTGGCCGCAGCACATGCCTCCGGTCTGGTTCACGCCGTCAAACTCTATCCCGCCGGGGCCACCACAAATTCGGCCAGCGGAGTGAGCAACTTTGACAACGTCCGGGCAACGCTTGAGAGAATGGCCGGCATCGGCCTGCCGCTCTGCGTGCACGGCGAAGTCACAGACAGCGATATCGACATCTTTGACCGCGAGGCCGTCTTTATTGACCGCGTCCTTGATCCGATCCGGCGCGCGACGCCGGGTCTGCGGGTCGTGATGGAGCACATTACAACGTCTGACGCGGTGGAGTACGCCCGCGCGCAGGGGGACGATCTGGGGGCGACGATCACCACGCATCACCTGGTGATCAACCGCAATCACATCCTGGCGGGCGGGATCAGACCCCACTACTACTGCCTGCCCGTGGCCAAGCGCGAACAGCACCGGCAGGCACTGGTCACAGCCGCCACCAGCGGCAGTGCACGCTTTTTCCTCGGCACGGATTCCGCCCCTCACACAGACGCAAACAAACTGTTGCCCTGCGGCTGCGCAGGCTGTTTCACCGCCACAAACACCCTGTCGATACTGGCGCAGGTTTTCGAAGAGCAGAACGCCCTTGAGCATCTTGAACGCTTCACGTCACTGAACGGCCCGGGCTTTTACCGGCTGCCTGCAAACACCGACACAATCACGCTTGAAAAGAGCGCACCCGATTATCCGGACCACATCGAAACGGATGACGGGCCCGTCACGGTTTTTGACCCGGGCTTCGCGCTGACATGGAAAGTGCTCTGATTTCTTCTGGCCAGAAATATCCCCGCCGGAGGCTCCCGCCCGCGGCCACTATGCAAGGACCCCGATCATGATTCCCACCAGCTATCCCGACGCCTCTGAAATGGCCCGCCTCACCGCCAGGATGCTGCTGGAAATCAGGGCGGTTCACTTCAACACCCAAACGCCCTTCACGCTCGCCTCCGGTCTGCCCAGCCCGACATATATCGACTGCCGCAAGCTGATCAGTTACCCGCGGATACGCGCAACACTGATGGACTTTCTGACCGTTACGGTGATGCGCAACGCGGGTTTTGAGGCTTTCGACAATATCGCAGGCGGCGAGACCGCCGGCATTCCTTTTGCGGCTTTTGTGGCCGAACGCATGGCCCTGCCCATGACCTATGTGCGCAAAAAACCCAAAGGCTACGGGCGCAATGCGCGCATCGAGGGCGCCATGACCGAAGGCCAGCGCGTGCTGCTGGTCGAAGACCTGACAACAGACGGCGGTTCCAAACTGTCTTTTGTGGATGCGATTCGGGAAACCGGCGCCACCTGCGGACATACGGCGGTGATTTTCTATTATGACATCTTCCCCGAAACCGAAAAGACGCTGGGCGATCACGGGGTTGAGCTGCACAGCCTGTGCACCTGGTGGGACGTGCTGGCCGAGGCCAGAAACCAGCAGGCCTTCGACGCGGAGACCCTGGCGGGGGTCGAGAAATTTCTGAACGATCCGCGTAAATGGCAGGAAGAACACAGGAAATAATTTTCTGTCCACAAGACGGGCACAAAGCCTGTCAGAATCGCTCGGATCGGCCTGGATTTTGTGGTAACCTCTGAGCCAGAGACAACATCCGGCGTCTGAAAACTTGTGCACAGGGATATACCCGGCTTATCCCGGGAACCATTCCACATGGATTTGCACAGAGGTTTTTGCTAGAACAGTTGGACCGTGACAATGAAGCACGGAAGCGAGCAGCAAGTGCGCGAACAGGGACAGTCATGAACGAGATTTCGGCCTTCAATCCGACCGGTGTAGACGTGCAGTCGCCCGATACAATGCCGCATTCGATTGAGGCAGAACAGCAGTTGCTGGGCGCCATTCTGACCAACAACGACATCTATGACCGGGTCGCCTCCATCATCGGCGCGAAACATTTTTATGATCCGGTGCACGCGCGCATTTTTGATATTGCCGCCGCGCGCATTGCCAAAAACAACCTGGCCTCTCCCGTCACGCTCAAGGCGTTTATGGAGGATGACGAAGGCCTGAAAGAACTCGGCGGCCCGGCCTATCTCGCCCGCCTGGCCGGGGCGGCTGTGTCTGCCTTTGCCGTGCGCGATTATGCGCAGATGATCTATGATCTGTCGGTGCGCCGCGATCTGATCTCGCTGGGTCGGGAAATCTCGGACAAGGCCGCAAAGATAGACGTGGCCTCAGAGCCCAAAGAACAGATTGTCGAGGCCGAACAGGCGCTTTATTCGCTGGCCGAACAGGGCCAGACGGAAAGCGGATTTCAAAGCTTTCTCAGCGCGGTAACGGACGCGGTTAATGTTGCCAACGCGGCCTACCAGCGCGAAGGTGGCCTCGCGGGCGTGTCCACCGGGCTGATCGATATGGACAAAAAACTGGGCGGGCTGCACCGCTCGGACCTGCTGATCCTTGCGGGGCGTCCTTCTATGGGCAAGACCTCGCTGGCGACCAATATCGCCTTCAACATCGCCAAGGCCTACAAAAAAGGTGTGGGCCCGGACGGCACCGAAGGCGCTGTCGAAGGCGGTGTCGTCGGGTTTTACTCACTTGAGATGAGCGCCGAGCAGCTCGCCGCGCGGATTCTGTCAGAAGCATCAGAAGTACCCTCCGAACAGATCCGTCGCGGCGATATGACCGAGGCCGAATTCCGCCGCTTTGTGGATGCCGCCAAGGCGCTGGAAGCCTGCCCGCTCTTTATTGATGACACGCCTGCCCTGCCCATCTCCCAGCTCGCCGCCCGCGCGCGCCGTCTCAAACGGACCCACGGGCTTGATGTGCTGATGGTCGACTACCTGCAGCTTGTGCGCGGCACGGGCCGGTCTGAAAACCGGGTGAACGAAATCTCCGAGATCACCATGGGGCTGAAAGCCATCGCAAAAGAGCTCGATATCCCGGTGGTTGCCCTCTCCCAGCTGTCCCGTCAGGTGGAAAACCGCGAGGACAAACGCCCCCAGCTGAGCGATCTGCGGGAATCGGGCTCGATCGAGCAGGATGCGGACGTTGTGATGTTCGTGTTCCGCGAGGAATACTACAAAGAGCGCGAAAAACCGGGCGATCACGATCTGGAAGCCATGGCGAAATGGCAGGAAGAAATGGAACGGTTGCACGGCAAGGCCGAGGTGGTGATCGGCAAGCAGCGTCACGGCCCGATTGGCACGGTTGACCTCAGCTTTGAGGGTCGCTTCACCCGTTTCGGCAACCTGGTGCAGCCCTGGCAGCAAGCGGGCGATCAGGAATTCTGAACCATCCAGCGCGACGTCGGCCTGCGAAACGACCAGCCATTAAGAGACCCGGCCAAACCGTGTCTCCCTGCGCACCGCCCGTTCCTGATCCGTCTACCCCCAGGGCTGAGCGCGCCCGAACCGGGCGCACCCCCCGTGGCAAAGCCAAAAACGCAGGGGCGACTCGCCTGTGCGGCCCCGCATCGCGCACAGGCCGCCATCCCTCAGGCCCGACAATGACCCGCCAACCAGCACTGCATTCCCGCGCGCGGGCATAGCCTGCTGGCGTTTCGGGCCTTTAACGGCCTGAGTTGCCGCTGTTTACCGCCTGACAAAAGTGTACATTTAAATTTACACTTGTATTGTCCGAAAATTCTGACAGTCTGTCACTATGGTCCGAGTGTGCGCGTCGTGACTGTAGAGCTGCACAGCACCCTGGCAAATTCTGCCTCCGGCGCTGTCGCAGCACTTCATTTGAAAAGGAATTGGAGGGATCTCTATGTCCGACGACCCAGAAAAGGTTTGGCCAACCGGCCTGACATTACACGAAGCCGAAGAAGTGCACAGCTATCTCATTGATGGCACGCGGGTCTTTGGCCTTATCGCGCTGATTGCGCATATGCTTGTCGCTGCCGCGACACCATGGCTGGGATAAGGGAGGAATACCATGAACAATGCAAAAATGTGGCTTGTCGTCCCTCCTGCGGTCGGTGTTCCGGTCTTTCTCGGCGCAGTAGCGGTTGGATCCTTCGCAGTACACGTCGCTGTTCTCAGCAACACGTCCTGGGTCGCCGACTTCCTGTCCGGGGTTGAGCTTGGCTCCGGTGACCAGCAGGCCGCCGCAGCAACGCTGCCGGAAAACACTGCCAAAGTATCCTATGCGATGCCGACAGCAGAAGGCGGACAGCAGGTTATCGTCATCATGCCCGATGGCACAACGACAACGGCTGTGCTGCAGTCGCCCGGGCTGATCAAAACCAGCGCGGCGCTGCCGTCGACAATCGAACACTGACGCAAGGTCCCTCACCCGTCCGGTGAGGGGCCCTGCCCTGTTCTGACCTGCGGGCCACCGGCCCGCAGGCCGGAGCCTGCCCCATTGCGAGAATAAAATGTTCGACTATCGCACATTTGCCTTGCGAAAGCTCGCTTCTGCCGCCCCGCGCTATCTTCCCTTTGCAGATGTGGCGACGGACGAGGTGCCGCTGTCCCGTCTGTTGCGGTTATCCCTGTTTCAGATCACGGTCGGCATGGCGATTGTCCTGCTCGTGGGCACCCTGAACCGGGTGATGATCGTCGAACTTGGCGTTCCGGCAACCCTCGTCGCCACGATGCTGGCGCTTCCCCTTTTATTTGCCCCTCTGCGCACCCTGATCGGGCATAAATCCGATGTGCATGTCTCTGCCCTCGGGCTGCGCCGTGTGCCCTATATCTGGAAAGGCACGCTCTATCAGTTCGGCGGCTTTGCCATCATGCCCTTTGCCCTGCTGGTTCTCTCCGGCTACGGCGAGGCGGTGGATGCCCCCCGCTGGATCGGCCTGGGCTCGGCAGCCCTTGCCTTTCTGCTGGTCGGCGCCGGTGTGCATATGGTTCAGACCGTGGGCCTGGCACTCGCAACCGATCTGGTGGAGGAAGAGGACCAGCCCAAAGTCGTCGGCCTGATGTATGTCATGCTGCTGTTCGGCATGGTCTTCAGCGCCCTGATCTTCGGCGCGCTGCTCGAAAACTATTCTCCCGGCCGCCTGATCCAGGTGATCCAGGGCGCCGCCGTCACAACCGTCTTTCTCAACCTGCTGGCCCTGTGGAAACAGGAAGCCCGCGACCGCAACCGCGCACAGGAAATGCGTGTCAGACAATCCGCCTCTTTCCGCGCGGCGCTGACAACGCTTGTCCGCAAACCGGGCACGGTCAGACTGCTGGTGGTCATCGCGCTGGGAACCTTCGGATTTGGTGCCGCAGACGTGCTGCTGGAACCCTACGGCGGTCAGGCGCTCGGATTTTCGGTGGCGGAGACCACCCGGCTCACCGCACTGCTGGCCGGTGGCACGCTCATCGGCTTTGGCATCGCGTCGCGGGTGCTGGGCAAGGGTGGCGCACCTGCCCGCCTGGCGCTGATCGGTGCGCTGACCGGCATTCCCGGTTTCGGGGCCATCATCCTGTCGTCCATGGGCGGCGGTGCGCTGATGTTCCTGGCCGGAACGCTGGCCACTGGCCTTGGTGCCGGTCTGTTCGGTCACGCGACCCTGACCGCAACCATGCGCGCGGCAGAGCGCGATCAGATCGGTCTGGCGCTCGGCACCTGGGGCGCTGTCCAGGCAACGGCTGCCGGGCTTGGCGTGGCCCTGGCCGGGGTCGTGCGCGATGTGATCGTGGCCGTGTCGGCCCAGGCGGGTACGGCACCGCATCTGCCCTATAATGCGGTTTTCCTCATCGAAATTGTTTTCCTTGCGCTGGCCTGCGCTATGTTGTTGCCCCTGACAGGCAGACGACGTGCGACCGGACGCCAGACGACAGACACATTTAAAGGGTCCGCACCGGACCTGCATTCCCAACCGGCGGAGGCATCATGACACAGGTCATCACGCGATTTTTCGACAGCGCGCCAAAGGCATTATCGGCAAAACGGGCGCTGGAACTGCAGCGGTTTCCCCGAAAGGATCTGGAAATTCTGACAGATCCAGACACGCTGGTTGCGACACTGACCGCAGAGCAGGTCGACGAGAAGACAGCCGTCGCCTATAAAAAACGGCTCGGTTCAGGCGGTGCGGTTCTGCTGGCAAAAGCCACCTACAAACCGCTGGGCGCTGCCCGGCTCACGCGCGAGACCGCCGATCAGATGGGCGCCCCCGCGACCGACGGGCTGATAGAAGAAGTCTATGTCCAGGACAAGCCCCATCAGGCGGCGACCATCCTGCATGATCATCCGCTGATGCTGTCGCGCCGCCGTGACAGCGCACCCACCGGTTACTATATGGCCGACTGGCCGATTCCGCTGATCGTGCGCAGAAAGCCGCCCGAGGAGTTTCTCTTTCCCCGCCATGCGCGGATGGCAAATTTTCCGATCCCGCTCATCAGCAAACGCAAGCCGGGCGACAGTTTTGCTTTCCCCCGCCACGCGCGGATGGCGAACTTTCCCATCCCGCTGCTCAGCAAACGCAAACCCTCTGACAAATTCGCCTTCCCGCGTCACGCGCGGATGGCGAATTTCCCGATCCCGCTGCTCAGCAAACGCAAACCCTATGACGGCACCAAAATCGGGCGTCATACCCGGATGGCCGGATGGCCCTTCCCGCATCTGATCAATGGCAAAACCGGCACCAATGCGCTCATTCCCGGCGCGCCCCGGATGGCGAATTTCCCCATTCCCCTGCTCAGCAAACGCACGCCGGGCGACAAATTCGCCTTTCCCCGGCATGCCCGCATGGCCAACTTTCCCCTGCCGCTGCTCAGCAAACGCAAACCTTCCGACAAATTTGCCTTCCCGCGTCACAAGCGGATGGCGGACGCCATTCTGCCGCTGATCATCAAGCATGGCGAAGGTAAACAGACCAGCGTTTCCGAAGGCTTTTCGCTCTCCCGCATGTTCGGTTTCCCGACGCTCAAGCAACGCTGACGCGTCAGAACCTGAACAGCTTACAGCCCGGGGCCGCCACATGCGCGCGTCCCGGGCTTTTTTGTGCCTGTGGATGTGCAGGGGGCCTCGTTTCACGCGGCACCGGGGCAGTCTGACAGAAATTGATTGGACAGCTCCCGGGGTTTCTGTCGCAATGCCCCTATGCGGCATCTGCTTTTTTCACTGGCGTTATTTGCGATGGCCCCCACGGCGCAGGCCCAGACCCTCGCCGCGCCCCTTGAGGTTGATGTCGAACTGGTCCTGGCCGTCGATGTCTCGCGTTCCATGTCCGCTGAGGAGCTTGAAATTCAGCGGCGCGGCTATGCCGAAGCACTGACCAGCCCCCAGGTGATCAACGCGGTGACAGGCGGTCTGCTGGGGCGCATCGCTGTGACATATGTGGAATGGGCCGGTGAATACAGCCAGCACGTGCTTGTGCCCTGGCAGTTAATCTCGGGCCCCGCAGAAGCAGAGGCAATGGCGCAGACCATCCTCGGCGCAGGGCCACCCGGGCTGCGCCGCACGTCCATCTCGGGCGCGCTGCTCTTTGCCGCAGATGCCTTTGAAAACAACGGGTTCGAGGGGCTGCGCCGCGTCATCGATGTCTCGGGCGATGGCCCGAACAACCAGGGGGCTCCGGTGCTTGCCGCCCGGGATGCCGTGCTGGCCCGGGGCATTATCATCAACGGCCTGCCCCTGATGACACGGGACGCGCTCAGCGATATGTGGGGGCTGCCCGATCTGGACGAATACTATCAGGACTGTGTGATCGGCGGCACCGGTGCCTTTGTGATCCCGGTGTTGGACTGGGGACAGTTTGCCGCGGCTGTGCGGCGCAAACTTGTGTTGGAAATCGCGGCCCCCCGCGCCCCGGCGCGGGTTGTTCCTGCGGCCTCCCATGCGCCCTACGACTGTCTGACCGGCGAAAAAATGTGGCGTGAAAACCGGCCCTTTCTGATCATCCCCTGAGATTGCGCAGATTTCAGCGCCTGCACCGCCCCGCGGGCGGCCCGGAGACTTGACCTCGCGCGCCATCCTGTCATGAACACGATCATGAGTACCGCGACGCTGAACATCAATCTTGCCGCCCTTGCCGACAACTGGCGTGATCTGGACAGCCGGACAGGCTGCGAAACCGCCGCCGTTGTCAAGGCCGATGGCTACGGGCTGGGCGCGGGCGTGGTTGCACGCGCGCTGGCCGGCGCGGGTGCGCGCAGTTTCTTCGTCGCCGTTGCCGAAGAAGGGGTCATCCTGCGCAAGGCCCTCGGCGAAGGTCCCGCCATCAGCGTCTTTTCGGGTCATATGGCAGGCGATACAGAGATGATCCGCGACGCGGGCCTGACACCGATGCTGAATTCCGTCGATCAGATGCTGCGCCACGTCGAGGGCCTGCCGGGCCATCCCTTTGGCCTGCAGCTCGACACCGGCATGAACCGCCTCGGGATGGAGGCCGCCGAATGGGACGCGGTGCGCGAACTGGCCCTCGGCCAGAACCCCAGGCTTGTCATGTCCCACCTGGCATGCGCCGACACGCCCGAGCACGAAATGAACGCGCGCCAGCTCGCCCGTTTCCACGAGATGACAGACGGGATCGACGCACCGCGCTCTCTGGCGGCAACCGGCGGCATCCTGCTGGGCCCTGAGTATCATTTCGACCTGACCCGCCCGGGCGTGGGCCTTTACGGCGGCCTGCCCTTTGTGGATGCCCGCCCCGTCGTAACGCTCGATGTGCCGGTCATCCAGGTGCGCGATGTCGCACCCGGGGAAACTGTGGGCTACGCCAACGCCTGGACGGCCGACACGCCTTCGCGCATCGCAACCATTTCCGCAGGCTATGCCGACGGGATCATCCGCGCCATGGGCCCCAATGCCGCCCTGCACGCGGGCAGTACAGGGGTGCCTGTTGTCGGGCGCATCTCGATGGATCTCATCGGGGTTGACGTCACCGCCCTCGGCAGCGATCCCGAAACACTGCAGCTGATCGGCGCGCATCAGTCCGTGGACACCGTCGCCGGGTTTGCCGGCACCATCGGCTATGAAATCCTGACATCGCTGGGGGCGCGTTACAGACGCGTATACGCCCAGTGAGGGGGATCGCCCTCCTCGGGGCCACCGTGCTCGGCCTGCTGGCTTCAATCGGGCGGATTGCGCTTTTCGCCGGAAATGCTGTCAGCCACCTGATCCGCCCGCCCTTCTACGGGCGCGAGTTTGCCTCCGCCCTGCTGAACATTGGCTGGCTGTCGCTGCCCGTGGTCGGGCTTACGGCTGTCTTTACCGGCGGCGCGCTGGCCCTGCAGATCTATGCAGGCGGCTCGCGGTTCAACGCCGAGGCCGTGGTCCCGCAGATCGTCGCCGTCGGCATGGTGCGCGAACTGGGGCCCGTGCTGGTCGGCCTGATGATCGCCGCCCGCGTCACCTCCTCCATCGCCGCTGAAATCGCCACCATGAAAGTCACCGAACAGATCGACGCCCTGGTGACCCTCTCCACACACCCGATGAAATACCTGACCGTCCCGCGCGTGCTGGCCGCCACCCTTGTGGTGCCGCTGCTGGTGGGCATCGGCGATATCATCGGCATCTTTGGCGGCTATGCCGTCGCCACGGGCACGCTGGGCTTCAACCCGGCGGGCTACATCCGCAACACCGTGAACTTCCTCGAACCGCTTGATGTGATCTCCTCGCTGACCAAAGGCGCTGTTTTCGGCTTTGCCGCCGCCACCATGGGCTGCTTTCACGGCATGAACTCCGGCCGCGGGGCCATGGGCGTGGGCCGCGCCACCAAATCCGCGGTCGAGGGGGCCGCCGTGCTGATCCTGGCGGCGAATTTCGTGCTCACAGGGGTGTTCTTCTCGCTATGACCGACAGCATGATCACAATGGACAACATCCATAAATCCTTTGGCACCAACCACGTGCTGCGCGGTCTGGATCTGGACATCGCCAAGGGCTCCTCCATGGTCATCATCGGCGGCTCCGGCACCGGTAAATCCATCGCGCTCAAATGCATCCTGGGCCTCATTCAGCAGGACAGCGGCACCATCACCGTCGATGGCCGCGATGCCGCCAGCGGCGACCGCGATGCCTTTCTGGCCCGCTTTGGCATGCTGTTTCAGGGGGCTGCCCTCTTTGACAGCCTGCCGGTCTGGCACAACGTGGCCTTCCGCCTCATGCGCGGATCGCTCAAACGCCCCAAAGAGGAAGCCCGCCGGATCGCCGTCGAAAAACTGCGCCGCGTGGGCCTCAAAGAGGACGTGGCCGACCGTTTCCCCGCCGAACTCTCAGGCGGCATGCAGAAACGCGTCGGCCTCGCGCGCGCCATCGCCGCCGAGCCCGAGATCATCTTTTTCGACGAACCCACCACCGGGCTGGACCCGATCATGTCCGGCGTCATCAACGACCTGATCCGCGAGATCGTGGTCGAAATGGGGGCCACGGCCATGACCATCACCCACGACATGACCTCCGTGCGCGCGATTGCCGACAACATCGCCATGCTGCACGACGGCGTGATCCAGTGGACGGGCCCTGTGTCCGACATGGACCACTCCGGCAACGCTTACCTCGACCAGTTCATCCAGGGCCGCGCCGAAGGGCCTATTGAGGCCGTGCGTTAGGGGCTTTGGGGCTGTGAAGCTGCGCGGGGCGCGGGTTTTGGGAATTTTCGCGATCGCCCTAAAGCTGTCCTTTCCGCAACCTTACGGATGCTGCGGTACGGCCCGCCAAAGGAGACATTAGCTGCTACTTCCCAAGCTGCACCTTATCGGACTTCCTCATTGACTTATGGTAGTGGGCTCAAGTGGCCGCAGCCGTCCTGATTACGCCATCAGCATGGACAATCTAACTTCAAACAGCAGCTTTATAGAGCTGGAGCGGTAATCCGCCCGAGATTTCTGGCGGATTGCCAAACTACATGACAAGATCTTTGAATTGCCTATCCAATAACTCATAGAGATTTGCTGTGAACGGGTTTTTAGCGGCTTCAACCAGTTCTACTAAGTCTTTGTCCTGAAGCACTATAATAAACGCATGCCCATCAACTGCCGCGGCCTTGCAGCGCTTAAGCATCCGTTCCTCCTTTTCGACACTTCGGCACACAAGGATGCCGAACCGCCCTCTTTTATCAGACATGCGCATCGCGATTTGGTCGACCTCTGGATTGCCAATTTCAGAGCCGAAATTCTTACATTCAATAAAAACGTAAGGTGCAATGTAGTGTCGACCGACCCATTCAAAAAACCCTTCTTGCGCATGATTTTTGAAATCAATGTCTACCCTCTTCAAGCCTTCATGAATTGGTGTTTGCGCGGTCGGATGAACCAATGATGGATAGAAAAGGGCTTCCATCAACGCCTGAATAGCATCTTCGTACTTGTAAGCTTCTTTCTTTCCCGGAACTAATTGAAGAACACTATTCAATAGGGTGTCCCAATCCGTGGGCGGTGCATCTTGTGCGTCAGCAATTTGTCGGTGCGATAAGGTAGGTGATGGTTCGGCATTAGCTGCCTTGTATTGCGCCAAAAGTTCAGGAAACTTATCCGTCTGTTCAATCACCACTGCCTTCTTTTTAGTACCATACTTAGCCATCAAGTCCGTCTTGTATACTTTCTTTTTGCCTTTGTTCTTCTTGCTTTTCAGCACATGAACTAGGGCCGTATTTTCTTCTATTTCTTCGGTCCGGAGCTTTTCGAGAACAAAGTGACGATAATAAGCGTCAACATCGTAGTCTGAGGTAATCCTGACAATTTCTTTAGGAATAAGGATCAATTTACTGTCATTCGGTGTTGGCAAAGATACAAAATCAATTTCCCAGCTAAGTGACGCAGGGTTCCAGACAGGACCCGAGGAGACGTTCGCCACTAGTGGAATTCCAAGGTCTACACAGACCTCTTGCGTATACGTGATCAAAGGGCCGCGAATGATGTTGGTTATGATGTCCGAAACAATGTCTACAGAAACCCCGTCGATCAGCAGTACCGTGTCTTCGAGGTCGGTAAGCAAGCCCGATTTGACCGCCTTACTCTGCCTCATGGCATTCCATATTTCCCGCGCCTTCTTAGGGCCAAGTCCACGGCCATCAGATTCACCTTTTGACAAACCTAAATGAGTTTCGTTTGGTTCTTTAAGGACGGTTAGTAAGCCCAACGCCTTGTCATCCTCACCGTTTCGAATGGCTTGGATGACCTCATTGAAGAAGCTGCTGAGAAGATCTTCGCAATGATCGGACCAAGGTGTTCCTAGCGATCGGATCGCCTTAGCATTCAAAAATAACTTTAGGTCTTTTTCAATATCAACGTCGAGGAACTTCAACGACGCTTGCCCTCGGTTGAGCCCATAATAAGAGCTAACTTTCATAGAACGCCTCCAATCAATTAAAGGTGGCATTAGTGCTGCAAACTAGTCGTAAGTCCATCAGATACTCACCGGCAGGATTCCTGTTCGAGCTAGCGGGCGGTTTCCAGCAATTTGGAGGTCGGCTTTGGCACAAACCATTTCCCGCAATGGCACATTCAGCGAACTTCCGCTTTCCGCCCCGCATGCTGGATGGTAATGCCCGCTTCGCGCCGCAAACACTCATTGTTCCAACGGATCGCACAAGAACCCCACCCCTTAACCCCTCATCAACCTTTACACGGCGCGCGGCGCCTTAAACCCTGCAAATCTGCCAGAACCCACCGCACGCACCGACGTAATACCGACGCAACACCGACGTTTTACCGACGTCGCCCTTTCCATATTTTCAGGGGATACGGGGGGCCTCACCCGTCCCGGGGCCCCATACACCGACATCCGTTGCGCGCGCGCTGTGTTAACCCGCCTGGTACTGCGGGCAGGAGGCCAGGAATTCGCCGTAAGCCCTGTGGCTGGGATAGCTGAACTGTTCGGCCAGTGGATTGGAACGTCTGGCTTTTTTCGCGCCCATATCGGCCAGAAGCTCATCAAAATGCCTGAAGTGGAACGGTGCAGAGCACAGACCCCCATAGATTTTGGCGGCAGGGCGTTCATTGCGCCGCCAGTTCAGCATCATGTTGATATTGCTGTTCATTTCCGCGGCTGTCGGCTGGTTTTTCAACTGCCCGTCCGCATAGCGCACCAGCCAGTTGGCGATCATCTCGGCCGAAAGAACCGTGCAAAAGCTGGAGTTGAAACCCACAAACCCCATGTCCGGCAGATCCGGGTTCACCGCCAGGCGATAGACCCGGTACTGCCCGTCTTCCTCGATCAATTTTTCCCTGGCCGATTGCGGCAGATACGGCACGCCCAGTTTCCAGCCGACGGCCAGGATCGACGTATCCGCATCGATCCTTTCGCCGCCGGTCAGAACAATGGCCCGGCCGTCATACCGGTCATAGGTGCCCTGCAGATTTTTGATCTTCCCGGACTTCAGCGCTTCGAAAAGGCCGGGCGTGACAATGGGGACCGAACAGGAAACCTCTTTCTCGATCGGCGTTTCAGGGACGAGCCCGTGTCTGCGCAGGCCCAGCTGTGTTTTCAGCAGGGTTTCCAGACCGCGGAAATTTGCCCAGACCAGCGGTTTGAACAGCATGCCGATGACACGTTGCAGACCGTTCCGGCCCCAGGTGTTGAACTGCAGTTCCTGGGCGCGCATGTACAGCAACCGCTTGAAATTGATCCCCCCGACAAAATAAGGCACGCGCCAGACCGGTTCGAGATAGACCCAGTGTACCGACCGCGCACCGTTGTTTGCCGCGTTCACAGCGATATCCGTGGCGGATTTTGAGCCCCCCAGCACCACCACGCGCCTGTCCCTGATCATCGACGGATCGGTGTATTCAGACGAATGCATGACCTCACCACCCGCGGCAACAAAACCGTCCTGCCCGGGATGGGTGATGATGTTCTTGTCCGAAAACTGGCCCGTGCAGACACAGACGAAGTCAAAGTTCTCTTCCCAGCTGTGACTGCCCGCCTCCAGGGTCAACGTCCAGCCCGGCTGGCTGTCGGCCCGCCGGCGCATCGACTGCACAGCGGTGTTTAACCGAAACAGGCGCGCCAGGTCGTGTTTTTGCGCATAGGAATGCAGATAGGCATGCACCTGCGGCCCTTTTGGCCATTCCGGGTAATCATCCGGCATCGGATGATCCGTGTAGCAATACAAATCCTTGGGCGACTGCGTCTGCACATCCGGATACGAACGGCTGGGCTCCCATACCCCTCCGAAATCATGGCTGCGTTCAAAGCCGACAACGCGGTGGCCGCGCTCATCAAAGGCTTTGGCCGCCGCAAGACCTGAGACACCGCCGCCGATCACGGCTGTTTTTTTGCGCCTGATCACCACCAGCTCACCTCACTGCGCATCGGGCGGTGGTGGCAGAAAATCGACCTCATGCAGGGCGGACAGACGCACGAGTTCTGCGGGGTCCGTGACACCGTCGAGGTGTCCGAAGAGATCAAAGAGCCTGCGCGCAGGCGCCACCCCGAAAACGCATGTGGCCTCTGCGCCCGATCGGTTAAAGATCGCGTGCGATTGTCCCATCGGCATGCACACCACATCGCCCGGACCTGCCTTGTGGGTCGTCACATTACCCTCATCATGGCCAAATTCGATTTCCAGCGCGCCGGACAGAATGTTGATCCATTCATCCTGTGTCGGGTGAATATGCGGCGGCACAAATGTTTCAGCTGGTACAGTTGCATGCCAGATGAACGCATTCGGACTGTGCAGTTTTGGCACATAGGTCTGGCCCACCACGTTCCATGTTATGTTGTCTATCCCGCCACTGGCCGGTGTAATTCCACGGTTCATCGTGCACTCCCCTGTTTTATCAACGCCCCGGAAGACTGCAGGCGTTCTGCACAGGCCTTTATCCAAAAAACGCAAAATTATGTTTTAAGCTTGAAATTTCCTGTCAGACCCGGGAGATTTTCACACAGGAGAGACCATGCTGCCAGATCCTTCGGAATATCTCGCCACGCACCGCCTGTTCCAGACGCAGTCTGTCGAAGAGGCGCGCCAGACTGTTGCGCAGAAATTCTGCGACCACAGGCTTGAACTGAACACAGGCAGCAAGGGTGTCGCCGTGCGGCACAATCACGTGGCAGGCAGGGCGACATCGCTGAACTACATGACATATGGCAGTGACGTGGCAATCGATCCCGGGGCGCTGCAATCGTTTTATCTGGTTCAGGTGCCGCTCAGCGGGCAGGCGCATATCCGCCATCGCGGCACCGAAGTGTTTGCGGATGCGTCCAGGGCATCCGTCCTGAACCCTGACCGCGAAACAAAGATGCGGTGGAGTCATGACTGCACAAAGCTGTTGCTGCAGATTGACAGGTCCCATCTCGAACGTGTCGCGCAAAGCCTGATCGGGCGCGAGCTGCCGGGACCAATCCGGTTTGATCCCGCAATTGACCTGAAAGCTGCAGGCGGGCGGGTGATCCGCCGTCTTATCGTGGCATGCGCACGTGCCGCGGATGACGGTGCGCTCTATCAGCGTGATAACAACAGCCGCACAGACCAGATTGAAACCGAACTGGCGCTGGCCCTGCTCACCCACCACCGCAACAACATCTCGCACATCATCGAAACCGCCCATGATGCGGTTTTGCCGCGCACACTGCGGCGCGCGCTGGAGTTCATACATGCCAACCTTGTGGACCCCATTGATCTGACGCAGATCGCCGGTGCCGCCGGGATCAGCGTCCGGACCCTGCAACTGGGCTTTCGTGACACATTCGGGGCAACACCGATGCAGTATCTCAGGAACGCGCGGCTCGATCTGGCGCACTACCTGTTGTCCGCCAGAGATGATCCGGTCAGCGTTACCGAAGCGGCCTTCTCGAGCGGATTTTCACATCTGGGCCGGTTTTCGCGCGACTACAAACGGCGCTTTGGCACCGCACCCAGCCAGATGCACCGCCAGCCCGCCGCCACAAGAGCCCGGTGATATTCCGGGACATGGTGCAGGTAATCCGCGCCCGGTGGCCAAATGCATGGACGGTTGCCAGACTGCAGTTGTGCAGTGCTGATTGTGCTTTCGCGGACATCAGCTGCGGTTTTCAATCACATGCGTGAAAGCACGGAAGCCTTCGGAGGCACCGAACGCCCCCTGAACCGAAAGGCTTCAACAGACCAGGGAATAAACGCTCGTTCCGCCGGTATCAGAAACGCTCCGTACACAGGGTGAAACCCGGTCGACCTGGGCAGACGACGCATGACCACCTGCTGCCGACGCCGCTGGCGATCATGCGTCACACCCCCGTTTTGCAGGGCATCCGTTCGTCAGGAACAGGCCGCATCCACAATGAATTCCACCTTCAGCTCCGGACGGGCCAGCCTGGCTTCGCCGCAGGCGCGCGCTGGGGCATGCCCTGCGGGCACCCATGCGTTCCACACCTCGTTCAGACCCTCAAAATCCTGCATGTCCGCCAGCCAGATGGTGACCCGCAGCATGTTCTCGCGGGACGACCCGGCCTTTTTCAGAAGGGCGTCAATATTGTCCAGGCAGGTGCGCACCTGCTCCTGAACCGTGTCGCCTTCGGCCACCTGGCCTGTCAGATAGACGACGCCGTTGTATTTTACGATTTTGGATGAACGTGTTCCGGTGTCGATGCGTTCGATCATGGGTTTTCCCTTGCCATTCTGATTGTCCCCACCGCCTGCGGGATGGGATGGTTTGCATATGGTCACGATCAGATAATTGAGGCAAACTATATTCAATTGAATTTATTTCAGGGAATCTGAAATTGGCGATCAAAGTCGATATGCTGAGATGTTTCACGATGGTTGCCACCCATGGCAGCCTGTCCGAGGCCGCCAGCGCGCTGGGACGAACGCCTTCTGCGGTCTCCATGATGCTGAAACAGTTCGAGGACCACGTGGGCTCAGCCCTGTTCGAGACGGCGCGGAAATCCCGTCTGACACCGATCGGAGAACTCATTCTGGCAGAGGCCCGCCGCGAGGTGGCTCATTTCGAAAACACGGTGTCGGTAATCGAAGGGCTGGCGCGTTCCGAACTTGGCTATCTGCGGCTGGCGGTGACCCCGTCGGTCGCAACGACTGTCCTGCCGCCTGCTGTTTTCAAATTCGCCCGGATGTACCCGAACGTTCAGATCGACCTGCGCGACATGGATTCGGCCACCATCGCACGGGAACTCGACCGCGAGCGGGCGGATATCGGGATCGGGTCCCTGCCCGGGATTGAGGGGATGCAGCGCACAGAGCTCTTCAGCGACCCCTTTGGCCTGGTGTGCCGCAAAGACCATCCGCTGGCCGAAAACTGGGATCAGTTGTCCTGGCGCACGCTGGGGGATCACACAATCATTGCGAACGGACTGTGCGCGCAGATCACTGACCCGGATTTTGCGCCCGTCCTGGCCCGCTCGCGGCTGATGGTGCCCAACACGGCCTCTCTTCTGGGGCTGGTGCGACAGGGGGTGGGGATCACGGTGCTGCCACAGCTGGCTGTTGCGCGGTCACTGGATGCGCTGGCGTTTTTGCCGCTCGTGGATGTCACGGCACGCCGGACGGTGCATCTGATGTCACGTCCCGCCAATCTGCTGATGCCCGCAGCCCGGGAGTTCCGGAAACTGATCACTGAGATGAAGCGGGACGGCAGCCTGGTGCCCGGTACTGAAATTCAGAATAACTGAATTAAAATACAGAAATTTCCAAAAGCCTGAATCGCTCTGCGGGTGTATCCTTGTCGTGCGCGCGCCTGCGCTGCCTGACCAGAAGGATACATCATGCCTGAAACCAAGTTGAACCATATCGCCGGAGAATGGGTGGCTGGTGCATCCGAAATCGAAAACCGCAACCCGTCTGATCTGAGTGACCTGATCGGGATGTTCGCGCAGGCAACACCGGATCAGCTGGACGCAACCCTTGAGCAAGCGCAGCGCGCACAGATCGAATGGGCCGCCTACGGGATTGAGCGGAAATACAATGTGCTGATGGCCATTGGCACCGAGATGATGGCCCGCGCAGAAGAGCTGGGCACCCTGCTCGCGCGCGAAGAGGGCAAACCGCTCGCCGAAGGCAAGGGCGAGGTCTACCGCGCGGGGCAGTTCTTTACCTACTATGCCGCCGAAACCCTGCGCCAGATGGGCGACACTGCCGACAGTGTGCGTGACGGGATCGAGATTGACGTGCGCCGTGAACCCGTGGGCGTTGTCGCCGTAATCTCGCCCTGGAACTTCCCCACCGCAACGGCCTCATGGAAGATCGCGCCGGCGCTCTGCTACGGCAATGCCGTGGTCTGGAAGCCTGCGAATGTGACGCCCGCCTCTGCCGTGGCCCTGGTCGAGATTATCGCGCGCCAGGACATCCCCAAAGGCCTCGTGTCGCTGGTGATGGGTGCGGGCAGCGCCATCGGTCAGCGGCTGGTTGAAAGCCCGAAGGTGGGCGCGATCAGCTTTACCGGGTCGGTGCCCGTGGGCAAAGGCATCGCGGCAAGCGCTATTGAGAATCTGACGCGGGTGCAGATGGAGATGGGATCAAAGAACGCTCTGGCCGTGATGGATGATGCGGATATCGATCTGGCCGTCTCACTGGCCCTCGGTGGCGCATTCGGCGGCTCGGGTCAGAAATGCACGGCGTCCTCGCGGCTGGTGGTGCACCAGGCCGTGCATGACCAGTTCGTGGAAAAACTGGTGGCAGGTGCGCAGGCGATAAAGGTCGGCCACGCGCTGGAGGCAGGCACCCAGATGGGCCCCGTGGTCTCTGAGCAGCAGCTGAACGAAAACCTCGCCTATGTCGATCTGGCAGCATCCGAGGGCGCAGAACTGCTCTGCGGTGGTCAGCGGCTGGAGAGGGCGACCGAGGGCTATTACATGTCCCCCGGCGTGTTTGTCGGCACCCACAACAACATGCGGATCAACCGCGAAGAGATGTTCGCGCCGCTCGCCTGCGTCATCCCTGTATCCGGTTATGACGAGGCGCTGCATGTGGTCAATGACACGAACTTTGGCCTGACCGCAGGTGTTGTCACCACAAATCTGGCCCGCGCCACGCACTTCCGCCGCAACGCGCAATCGGGCTGTGTGATGGTCAACCTGCCCACCGCGGGCACGGATTATCACGTACCCTTTGGCGGGCGCGGCGACAGCTCTTATGGGCCACGCGAACAGGGGCAGACGGCACGTGACTTCTATACCATCGTGAAAACGGCCTACATCTCGTCGGGAGTGCCGCAATGATGTTGATCGACAACCTGCAATACGCCAACTGGTCGGAAAAGATTTTCCGCCAGATGCGTGAGGGCGGCGTGGATGCGGTGCATGTCACCATCGCCTATCACGAGACGTTCCGCGAAACGGTGCTGAATTTCGAACAGTGGAACCGCTGGTTCGAGCAGTACCCGGACCTGATCATGAAGGGCCAGTGGGCCAGCGACGTGGACCGCGCGAGGGCCGAAGGCAAGACGGCGATTTTCTTTGGCTTTCAGAACCCCAGCCCGATTGAAGACGATATCGGACTGGTCGAAATCCTGCACACCCTCGGCGCGCGCTTTATGCAGCTGACCTATAACAACCAGTCCCTGCTGGCGACGGGATGCTACGAGGCCGAGGACACCGGCATCACCCGCATGGGCCGCCAGGTGATCAAAGAGATGAACCGCGTGGGCCTGGTGGTAGACATGAGCCATTCGGCAGATCGCTCAACCATCGAGGCTGCCGACATTTCCGAACGCCCCATCGCGATCACCCATGCCAATCCCTATGACTGGTCGCCTGCCCTGCGCAACAAAAAGGACGACGTAATCCGCGCGGTCACAGAAAACGGCGGGATGCTGGGGTTCTCTGTCTATCCGCACCACCTCAAAGACAAATCCGACTGCACGCTGGAAAGCTTTTGCGAAATGATCGCCCGCACGGCCGGGAAGTTCGGGGCGCACAACCTCGGGATCGGGACAGATCTGTGCCAGGACCATCCTGACACCGTTGTAGAGTGGATGCGCGTTGGCCGCTGGAGCAAACAGATGGACTATGGCGAAGGTTCAGCCGCCGCACCCGGTTTTCCGCCCATGCCCGGCTGGTTCAATGACAATCGCGATTTCGGGAATATCGAGGCTGGCCTGCGCGCCACCGGGCTGAGCGACACAGAAGTCGCAGGCATCATGGGCGACAACTGGCACAGGTTCTACGCGGAAAACTTCACACCACAGACATAAAAGGGGGACGGGCCATGCGGCCAGAGGCGACGACAGCACAGACCATTGCCAGACGTGACCCTGCGGTGGTCATGCGACTGTCGCGTCTGGGGTCTTTCCACCAGTCCCGCCTGTCCTTTATGCGCATCCTGACACGCCGGATGACGCGCGAAAACTGGACATTCTCGCGCCCTGTTTTCGCGTTTGACGCCAGAGGCGTCGGCCATGCCGTTTATTGCGCCCATACGCCGGACCGCACCTATTCGCTGATCGCTTTCGGCCATGATCTGCCGCCCGAGGACCGCTCGGACCGCGTCATCGCCACCCGCTGGGACAGCACGTTCACATTGTTTGACGGCGTGCCGGATGCCGCAGATATCGCGCGTCTGCGCAAAAACATCCCGCTCCAGGAAGCGGGCCGCGTCAGCGCAAAAGAACTGTCGGTGTCGCGCGCCAACCGCTCGGTGCGGCTGTGGGATCATGTGGTGTCCTGCCTTGCCGCCGGAGAGCAGCCCGCGCAGGCGGAAGTCGACAGGGTCGGCTATCTGATGCGCACCACGGCGGTTTACGGGTCGGGCAAACTGGGGGCGGCAGACCGTGAAATGATCGCGGACCGCCCGGAATGCGCGGCCCCCTTTCAGATCGAAATGCTGTCCGTCTTTCTGACCCGCAACTACGTGCGCGATCTGGTACAGCATATGGCCAGCCTCAAAGGTGGTGCGGCAACCGTGACCCTGGACGCAGAAATTGCGCGCAGTCTCGGCATCGGCAATTCCACCGGGCTTGGCATGGCACCCTTTCTGATCAACCATCCGATGCTGCTGAACAACTGGATTGCCGCGCGCGAAGAGGCAATCGCGATTGTGCGCAACCTGCCCCGGGCCAACCCTGCAGAGGCACAGACTTTTCGCGCACTGCTCGGGCGCGCACGGGTCTCGGCAGAGCGCTGGCAGTCCGCGCATCCCCTCCAGATCAACAAGCTCCGGCAGCTGCGCGGCGACCTGCGCGCGCTGGCAGACCACGTCGCACAGGCAGATCTGCGCACCGGCCATCCCTGGGACCGCCTCTACCGCTGGGCAGAGGACACACTGGGCGAGGACGCGCAGGAATGCCTGGCCTCCCTGCTGATGGAACCCTACGGCGCGCTTGTCGATCCTCTGGCCGACCGGATGTCAGACCAGAACAGCGCAGCCTTTCGCATCGATGGCACCATGCGTGTGGGCGAACTGCGCGCGATCCTGGCCCGGGCCTATGGCTGGGCACTGGACACGGACTGGACGCAGCAGCAGCACTGCGCGCGGGCGTGGTATGTCTCGGCAGAAAAGCTGGAGCCGCGCCTGGGCGAGCGTTTCGAGGAACCCATCGCCCCCTACGAACAGCCCCTGGCCCCCGGGCGGGATGCCGCGGCCCTGGCCGGGGCACTGCAGAGCATGGACGGGGATGCGCCCCTCGCGGGTTTTCTTCTGGCCCATCCCGAACACCGCCACAGCGTCAGACGCGCCCAGATCGTCGCGCGCGCGCCCTATGCAGAAATCCGCGACAACACCATCGGCTCAGAGCTGATGCCGATTGATATGCTGCGCTGTAAACTGTCCTTTTTCGGCGCCACGCATTTCGACCCGCGCTCTGACCGGTGGGTGCGCATCTGCATGTTCGGCAACGCGCCCTACCCCGAAGAGCTGGCAGGCACGCAGGCCGATGACTGGTCCTATCCTCCCGCGCATGAGGCCGGGGCATGAGCCATTCTCTCAACGAGATCGCAGCCCATGCCAAACGCGCCGCACGGGGTGCGGGCCTGTCCTGGGGCATGGCCGAGGAAGCCGCGCGCGCCACGCGGTGGCTTGCCGCGCATGATCTGGCCGGGCCTGCGCTTTTGTGCGATGTGCTGGCCCGGAACGACGGGCTGCCCCACGCGCAGGTCGCACCGGTCTCTCTGATAGGTGACTGGCATGCGCGCGGCGGTGCTCTGTGCCCGCTCGCCGCCGGTGCCACGCTGAACGATTGCGCAGACCGGCTTGCAGACGGACGGCCTGTGCGAATGCTCAGCGTCTCCTGCCCCTTGCTGGTGGTGCCCTTTGTGGCCTGGGCCGCGATCCACCTCAAAGCGCCCGTGCGCGTGACATATGACAACGTCCGGATCGACACGGACGGCGACAGCATCCGCATCGATGATCCACACCGGCAGATCAACGTCGCAAAAGCTGCGACAGTGACCTGCCAGCGCACAGATGCGCCCATCGGGACCACGCAGCGCCCCGGCCTGCGTGGCAGTGTGACGCCGGACATCTGGGCGCGCCTAGATGTCTTTGCGCAGCGCACATTTGCCCCCGCAACCGAAGCCTCGCGGCTTCTGGGGGCCGGTGCGGGGCTGTCCGACAATGACTAGAACAGATCAGAAAATTCCGCAGCTGATGCGCCAGCCGGCTGCAGGAAACCGAACAACGGCGCAACCAAAGAAACAGGGGACTTACAATGTCTATTAAACCACCCTTTACCGATCTGGAGATCGAAAAGGCTCCATCCGGATTTTACGAAGGATACAGCCTTCCCATCGCGCTGATCAGCAAGGCGATCATGGTCGCACTGGTCCTGTGGGCCCTAGTCTGGCCCGGCAATGCCAGCAGTGTCCTGTCGTCCGTGAACGGCACCCTGCTGAACGGCTTTAATGGGTTTTATATCATCTCGGTCGGCGTTTTTGCCTTCTTCCTGTTTGTGCTGGCCCTCCTGCCCGCCACCGGCAGCAAAAAGCTCGGCACCGCAAACACCGTGCCGGAATTCTCGAACTTCTCATGGTTCTCGATGATGTTCGGCGCCGGTCTGGGTGTCGGACTGATGGTCTTTGCCACCGCCGAGCCGCTGGGTCTGTGGGGGTCAAACCCGCTGGTCCTGTCCGGCGAGGTGGCCGCGAATTCCGAAGAGGCGGTGAAAGCGGCCTATCGCTACACCTTCCTGCACTACGGCTTCCACGCCTGGGCGATCTATGTTCTGACCGGCCTGTCGCTGGCGTACTATGCCTATACGCGGGAAATGCCGCTGACGATCCGGTCCGCCCTCACCCCGTTGCTGGGCAAGGCCGCGAACGGTTTTCTGGGTCACCTGGTGGACGTGCTTGGCGTTGTCGCCACGATCCTCGGCGTGTCCGTCACCATTGGTTTCGGCGTCAGCCAGTTCGTTGACGGCGTCTATGCGGTGTCCGGAATGGAATGGCTGATGAACGGCGATGCAGAAGCCCCCAAACCCAGCACCGTCGGCCTGATTGCCGCACTGCTGGTGATCATGGGCCTGTCGATCCTCTCCGCCGTCTCAGGCGTCGGCCGGGGCATCAAATACCTGTCGAACCTCAACCTCGTTCTGTCGGCGATCCTGCTGCTCACCTTTGTGGTCTTCGGCTCGTTCTTCTTTGCCATGACGAAGTTTGGCGCAGGCCTGGTCGACTACATCCTGCACTTTGTCCAGATGTCGTTCGGCGCCTATGGCCCGCAATCGGCAGACGCCTTTGCAGCAGCACTTCCGGCCCCGGCACAGGCGCTGCCTGCCGAGGATGTCGCAGCCATCTATGGCTCTGCCACGTCGCCCTGGGGATCACTGGGCGGGTTCACCGACGGTCTGCCTGCCTCTGCCGCCGGTCTCGATGCAGCGGCGATCTATGCGGCAGGTGAGCAGGGCCGACAGTTCGGCTGGCAGGCCGGCTGGACCACCTTCTACTGGGCCTGGTGGATCGCCTTCTCGCCTTTCGTGGGCCTCTTCCTCGCACGCATCTCCAAGGGGCGCACCGTGCGGGAGTTCATCTTTGGCTGCGTGATCGCGCCTGCCATCGTGTGCTTTTTGTGGATGACCATTCTGGGCGGCACTGCAATTGATCTGGAGCTCAACGGCGACGCTGCGGGGTCCCTGATCGGGGCGACCAACACGGCCAAACTCTTTGCAACGCTTGAACAGATGATCTCGGGCGGGTTCCTGTCGGCCATCACCATCATGTGTGTGGTTCTGATCATGACCTTCCTTGTGACATCGGCAGACTCGGGCATCCTCGTGATGAACACGATCATGTCCGGCGGGGAGCAGGAAACCGGCATCAAACACCGCATCATCTGGGGCCTGATCCTCACGTCGGTCATCGGGGCCCTGATCATCGCGGGCAACAGCGGTGCCGAGTCCAACCCGTTCGGAGCGCTGCAAAACGCGATGATCATTGGCGCGCTGCCCTTTACGATTGTCATGGTCTTCATGATGATTTCCTTGGTCAAAGCGCTCTATCGCGACAGCATCAGAGCGAAACAGGACTAAAACGCAGACAGCACAGGCCGCGAAACCCTCGCGGCCTGTCGCACTTTCAAAAACACCGGTCTGACGCCAGGACCTTTCCCGGTGCCAGACCCTGTTGCCCGGGCGGCGACAGCACAGATCGCCCGGGCAGCCGACAGCGCCGGACCATTTGCCCAGAGCGCACAGGCGGTTCCGTCCCGCGCCCAAAACACCTCATCCCCCGGAGTACACCCCGGCCTGCTTCCAGATTGCCTGTTCTGCCGGTCAGACCACTTTGCCACTCGGAATGCTGCGACAGGCGCACCTGTGCCCTCCCCCTCGCCCCGCGTGAGGTGCTGGCCGGTGCCGCCGATGCCTCCCTGCAGAGAGCCATATGTGCAGGAAAAGGATTGCAGACGGGCGCGGCGGTGGCCTGTGCCTCGCCGGTTGCGCGTGCACCTTTCCAGGGTGCGAAATACCCCTCCGCTGCGCCGGGGGCGTCCGGCTGACCCCGGGACAGTCCCTGCACCATCGCCATGGCATGCCGCCGCTGCAGACGCGCAGGCCAGCGCCGCCGACACGTCAGACCTTAACCGCTCATCAATCTTTACACGGCGCGCGGCGCATTAAACCCTGCAAATCTGCCAGAACCCACCGCACGCACCGACGTAATACCGACGCAACACCGACGTTTTACCGACGTCGCCTTTTCCATATTTTCAGGGGATACGGGGGGCCTCACCCGTCCCGGGGCCCCATACACCGACATCCGTTGCGCGCGCGCTCTGTTAACCCGCCGCGCGCGGCATCTCAGTAAAGCCGGTCGCTTTCGTTGTAGGCCATGCGCGCCTCGATATCCTCCAGCGGCATCTCCATATCCCCATGGTCTTTCAGCGCCTGGGAATAGCTTGGCAGACCCGCCGGATCGCCCCATTTTTCCGGCTGCCACATCGCCGAGCGGATCATCGATTTACCGCAATGAAAAAAGGCTTCCTCCACCCGCACCAGCAGTACCAGACCGGGCCGGTGACCGTTCAGCGTGGTCAGATCCAGCAGCGCTTCATCCCGCACCAGCTCCGCGCCCCCGTTGATCCGCACGACCTCCTTGCGTTTGGGCACCACAAGCATCAGCCCCACGCGCGGGACCTCTAAAACATTGCGGAAGGTGTCGGCGCGGTTGTTGCCAATGCGGTCCGGTATGGCGATGGTCCGGGCGTCGATCACCTTGATAAACCCCGCCGGATCGCCCTTGGGCGAGACATCCATCTGCCCGGCCGCATTGCAGCTGGCGATGGTGCAAAAGGTCGTCCGCGCGATCCAGGCCGCGCAATGCGCATCGATATGATCGATGAACTTGTTGACCTGGCTGGGGTGCATCGGATCGAACATGCTTTCCAGCTCGGCCAGGTCCCTTACAGGTTTTTCAGCTGAATACATTTTCGTCCCTCTCTCCCGCCGGTTTCTGCCCGGGCGACTGCCCTGTTTTTCCGCCTGCCCTGGCCATGTTGTAAGTTTATGGCGAAAAGACCGGTTTTGTGCTACTTTAAGGTGCAGGCAATTTTCGCCTGCTGTTTTTACGATCAATATTTTTTGGAGTTTTATTATGGCACATGGTTCCCGGCATTTTGATATTCTTGCCCCCCGGTCAGCCTTCTATCACGGTCCTTTTGGCAGGCTTTGTCCTGATCTCGATCCCTGGCACGCGCCGGGGGTTTCTGATTCCGACGCGGCACTTCTGGACATCGCAAACAACCTGATGATTGAACTGCCGGGCGAACTGCCTGCAGATATCGCAGCCGATCAGGCCAAAATCGACCAGCTCGAGGCTGATTTCGGATCCAGCATTCCAGCGGGCTACACCTATTTCGGCCAGTTCGTTGATCACGATATCACCTTTGATCCCGCCTCGTCCCTGATGCGGAAAAACGACCCCAACGGTCTGATCAATTTCAGGACACCGCGGCTGGATCTGGACAACATCTATGGTGCCGGTCCGGACGACCAGCCATATCTGTACGATCCGACGGACAAGGCCAAGCTCGCAATCGGCGAGATCGAGGGTCGGCCTGACCTGCCCGATCTGCCCCGTTTCCGCGGACGCGCGCTCATCGGTGACATGCGCAACGACGAAAACTCGATGGTCAGCCAGCTGCAGCTCGCCTTTCTGCTGGCCCACAACGCACTCGTCGACCGTGCCCGCGCCGCTGATCCCGGTGCCGCGACGGGCGAGGTGTTCGAGCGCGCGCGCAAAACGCTGCGCTGGCTTTATCAGCATATTGTCTGGAACGATTTCATCCCGCGCATCGCCGTGGATGAGGTCTATAAATGCGCGCTGAAACTCGAGAAAACCTGCGACGGGCGCAAACTGTGGAAATGCCAGCTGGATGATATCTACAGCTGGAAACACCAGCCTTTCATGCCGGTTGAATTCTCCGTTGCGGCCTACCGTTTCGGTCATTCCATGGTGCGCAACGGCTACCAGACCAACCACCCGGAACGCGGTTTCGGCGTAAATGTGCCGATCTTTGACAACACCGGCGGCGGCGATCCGGACGACCTGCGCGGGTTCCGCCCGATGAAGCCGGAAAACTGCATTCAGTGGGACTGGTTTTTGCAGATGACCTCCTCTGCGCCCGGGATTTTCCCGCAGATGGCACGCAAGATCGACACCAAACTGTCCAACGCACTGGCCTTCCTGTTCGAGGGCACACCGGGCGATCCGGGCAATGTTCTGGCCTTCCGCAACCTCAAGCGCGGCGTGTCCTTTGATCTGCCGTCCGGCACGTCGGTGGCGCGCAAATTCTGCGTGCCCGAGATCAGCCTGCGTCCCGAAGAGCCGGATGCACTCTGGTACTATATTCTGCGCGAAGCACAGGGCAACGGCGGCAACACCCTCGGACGCGTGGGCTCTGTGATCGTCTGTTCGGTCTTTGCCGGGCTCCTCAAAGGTGATCCGCGCAGCTGGGTCTCGCTTGATCCGTGCTGGTCGCCCTCGGATGATCCGCTGCTGAAGGACGGCGAGGACAATGTGGACGATGCCGCCTGGACACTGGCCTCGATCATCCGCATTGCCGGGATCAAGGCTGACGGCGTCGGTCTGGCCTGATCAGATCACTGTGCCGGGTGTTCCGCCCGGCACAGCACCCTGCTTCTGCATCACAGGCGCGCGGATTCCGTGTGAGAAAAACAAAACGGACCTGTACGTCAGTCTGACGTCCGTCGGCATATCACCCTGCCGACCTGTAATCACTCCAGACACCTCACCCGCACGCAAGAACATGTTGAAAACCGCCTGCCTGATCCGCTGTCTGCCGATGCGGTTCCAGCCACTTCAGGGGGCCGTGATCGCGCAAGCCCCCGGCATTTTGCCTTTGACCCTTGCGGGAGCCTGGGTCATTACGGGCATATGGCAAAATCCCCTTCTTTTTCCTGCTCAGCCTGCGGCAACGTTACCACCAAATGGGCCGGTCGCTGCGAAGCCTGTGGTGAATGGAACACCATCTCCCAGGACGCTGGCATTTCCAAAGGTCCGGCCAAATCCCTTGGGGGCAAACGCGGCGCTGCGATCACGCTGACTGACCTGTCGACCGAGGAAGCACCCCCGCCGCGCACCAATTCCGGCATCCGGGAGCTGGACCGTGTTCTGGGCGGTGGTCTGGTCGCGGCATCTGCCATTCTGGTGGGCGGGGATCCGGGCATTGGCAAGTCGACACTGTTGCTGCAGGCCGCAGCACAGTTTGCGCGTCAGGGCCTCAAAACCATCTATGTCTCGGGCGAGGAAGCCTCGGCCCAGGTGCGTATGCGCGCCCGTCGTCTGGGGCTTGCAGATGCGCCGGTGAAACTCGCCGCTGAAACAAATCTGCGCGACATCCTGACCACGCTGGAAACCGAACGCCCGCAGCTGGCAATCATCGATTCCATCCAGACCATGTGGGCAGACAACGTCGAGAGCGCGCCCGGGTCAGTGAGCCAGGTCCGCGCCGCCGCCCATGAGCTCACCAGTTTTGCGAAACGCAAAGGCATCAGCGTTGTCCTGGTGGGGCACGTGACCAAAGAAGGCCAGATTGCCGGGCCCCGCGTGGTAGAGCATATGGTGGATACTGTGCTCTATTTTGAGGGCGAACGCGGGCATCAGTTCCGTATCCTGCGCGCGGTGAAAAACCGCTTTGGCCCGGCAGATGAGATCGGTGTCTTCGAGATGACAGGGGGCGGCTTGTCAGAGGTCACCAACCCATCCGCCCTTTTCCTCAGTGAGCGCGGCGAACCCAGCCCCGGCTCGGTGGTGTTTGCCGGGGTCGAGGGAACGCGCCCTGTGCTTGTGGAGTTTCAGGCTCTTGTTGCCCCGTCACCGCATGCCCAGGCGCGGCGCACGGTTGTCGGCTGGGACGGCGGGCGTCTGGCAATGATCCTTGCGGTGCTGGAAGCGCGCTGCGGGATCCCCTTTGCGGGTCTCGATGTCTATCTTAATGTGGCAGGCGGCATGAAAGTATCCGAACCGGCGGCAGATCTGGCGGTTGCAGCCGCTCTTCTGAGTGCCCGCGAAGATGCCGCACTGCCGGCAGATACAGTTGTTTTCGGCGAAATCAGCCTGTCCGGTGCGCTCAGACCCGCCACTCAGACGGAATTGAGGTTGAAAGAAGCGCAAAAACTTGGTTTCACCAGCGCAATCGCAGCGACAGGTGGCAAATCTGTCGATGTGCAGGGCATTGCGCTGAACACGATGTCGGATCTGACGGGATTTGTCGGTGAGATTTTCGGCGCGGGCTGACCAGGGACAGAAAGGCTGAAGGCTCTATGGATGGTTTCACGTTAGTTGACGGCGCAGTGGCTCTGGTCATTCTTGTGTCGGCTCTGCTGGCATACGGGCGCGGCCTGGTGCGCGAGCTTATGGCCATCGTCGGCTGGGTCGCAGCGGCTGTTCTGGGCTTTATGTTCGCCCCCCAGGTGGAACCTCTGATACGTGAAATTCCGGTGGTCGGAGAGTTTCTTGCGGACAGCTGCGAGCTGTCCATTATCGGTGCCTTTGCTGCTGTTTTCGCGGTTGCTCTGATCGTGGTATCGCTCTTCACACCGCTCTTTTCCAGCATGATCCAGCGTTCGGCGCTGGGAGGTATCGACCAGGGTCTGGGCTTTCTGTTCGGGGTCGCGCGCGGTGTGCTGCTGGTGGCGGTGGCGTTCTTTGTCTACGAGACAGTGATCACCGGAGAAAGCTATTCGGTTGTGGATGAAAGCCGCTCTGCGGTCGTCTTTGCACAGGTTGCAGAACAGATTGAAACCGCTGAACCCGAGCAGGCACTGGGCTGGATCACGGCGCGTTACGAAGCACTTGTTGGCAACTGCGGGCAGTAAGCGCATTTTGCTTTTTGCGCTTTTAACCTGAAATTATTCTTATTTGTGCAATTGTGCAGTAGCCTGACAACAGGAGACTGTGGCACGTGGATATCAGCCGGTTCGACCCGTACGAGCAGATTGCAGCACCTGTTTTCGTCATTGCACCTGACAGAAACCTGACCCCCAGATACATCTGGACCAACACGCGCTGGTCCGACGCCACCGGGATTGCGGTCGCGGATGCACTTGGCAAGACAGAGACCAGCCTGTTTCCAGGTAAAAACGGACTGCTGGCAATGGATCACCAGCGCGCGGCCCTGACAACAGGGCGCTCTGCAACATACCAGGTGACGCGGTCATGGAATGGTTTCAGCGGGCCAATACGCTCTGATCTGTCCGTCGTCCACGACGAAGACGGGGCGGCCCGCTATGCCGTTGGCACCTGTTTTCCGGTTGTTGCCGAAGCATGTGAACCGCTGCCCGCGCGGCAGGCACTGTCAGAGGCAGAGCAGTTTGTTGCCATCGCGGCGCATGACCTGCGCACCCCGATGCGCAACATCCGCACCCTGACGTCGCTGCTGCGCGATGATTTCGTGGACCACGGCGACGGCAAAGCGGAACTGATCAATCTGCTGGACGAGGTCGCCAGTAAATCCAGCCTGATGATCTCGGACGTTCTGTCCTATACCGAAGCGCTGGTAACGCCCCGGGGCACAGAGATCATCAAGGTCGGTGAACTTTGCGAGATGCTCTGGGACATGCTGGATCCCCACCGGAGTGTCGGCTTCACCTATCCGAATATTTCCATTGAATGCGACAAGGCAGCGTTCCAGATCGCGACCCGGAACCTGCTCGACAATGCGATAAAACACAACAGCCTGCCCGGCCTGGCGATCGATCTCACAATCGAAGAAGAAGCATCAGGTCTCAAAGTCACGGTCCGCGACAACGGCAGTGGCTTTCCGGCCCCGGAAAGACTGTTCGGCGCAGAAACCGGCTACCAGTCCGAAGGTGGCTACGGGCTGATGGCGGTTCAGCGGCTTTTGTCGGCACGCGGTGGCACAATATCTGCGCATAATGCCAGCAATCCTCCCGGTGGCGCTGTCAGCTTTACCCTCAAAGGGTGCATTTCGCAGTCTGCCGGACAACTGGGGGTAAGCGGATCGTCTCTCGCAGCAGCCCGGCGGGCATTGCGCTGAGACCCGGATCTGCCCGCTGCGTAACATCCCTGCGACAAACCGGGCGCCCTGGCGGATAGTTTCGTGACACTGTGGCCCGGACACCCTACATAATGCGCCTGAGAGACACCGGATTCGGAGCTGCCCCGTTGACCAGGACAATGCCCCCCGCCCATCCTTTTGATACGTCATACCTGCGTGACGCCGGCGATGACGACAAACTAAAGGAAGAATGCGGTATTTTCGGTGTGATCGGCGTGGCCGAGGCCGCCAATTTCGTGGCACTGGGGCTGCATGCTCTGCAACACCGCGGCCAGGAAGCAGGCGGTATTGTCACCCACCACCCGGAACTGGGGTTTCAGTCCGCACGCCGCTTTGGCTACGTGCGCGATAACTTCACTAGTCAGGCCGTGATGGAAACGCTCAAGGGGCCGCTGTCTATCGGACACGTGCGCTATTCCACCGCCGGATCAAAAGGTCAGACAGCGATCCGCGATGTGCAGCCATTCTTTGGGGAATTTGCAATGGGGGGCGCCGCCATTGCCCACAATGGCAATATCACCAACGCCAACGCTCTGCGCCGCGAGCTTATCGAACGCGGCTCAATTTTTCAGAGCTCGTCCGACAGCGAATGCATCATTCACCTGATGGCCCGTTCGTTGCAGCGCAATATTCCCGAACGGATGGAAGACGCCCTGCGCCGGGTTGAAGGCGCTTTTTCAGTCGTGGCCATGACCCGTACCAAGCTGATCGGTGTGCGTGACCCACTTGGTGTGCGTCCGCTGGTCCTGGGGCAGGTCGGTGATGGTTGGGTGCTCAGCTCCGAGACCTGCGCACTGGATATCATCGGCGCCGAATTTATCCGCGAAATCGCGCCCGGCGAAATGGTGGTGATCACCTCCAAGGGAGTGGAATCGCATTTCCCGTTCCGCCCGCGAAAGCCACGGTTCTGTATTTTTGAACATGTGTATTTTTCGCGTCCGGACAGTATCCTTGGGGGCCGTTCCGTCTATGAAACGCGCGAGGCCATCGGCCGGGAGCTTGCCAAGGAATCGCCGGTTGATGCGGATCTGGTGTGCCCCGTCCCGGACAGCGGCACACCGGCCGCAATCGGGTACAGTCTTGAATCCGGTATCCCTTATGCCATGGGCATCATCCGCAACCAGTATATGGGCCGGACCTTTATTGAGCCCACCGAGCAGATCCGCAACATGGGCGTTCGGCTGAAACTGAACGTGAACCGGGCGCTGATCCAGGGAAAACGTGTCATTCTGGTCGACGATTCTGTGGTGCGGGGCACCACATCGCGCAAGATCAAGGAGATGATCCTCGATGCCGGCGCAAAGGAAGTGCATTTTCGGATCGCGTCCCCGCCGACGGCCTGGCCATGTTTTTATGGCGTCGACACGCCCCAGCGCGAAAAACTGCTGGCCGCCACGATGTCAGAGGACGAAATGCGCGACCACCTGCAGGTCGACAGCCTCAGGTTCATTTCACTTGATGGCCTCTATCGCGCCGTCGGCGAGGCCAGAGGCAGAGATCCCAACCAGCCCCAGTATTGCGATGCGTGCTTTTCGGGTGAATACCCCGTGGAGCCATCTGATCAGATCGAAAGCGGGTTTGAGATGAAACCCGCCGCAGAGTGACAGCTCCCCTGCCCGGTTGTTTTTTGACGGCTGTATCAGGATGGCCTGCCCCGGCCCGCAGGGCATTTGAGGACATCCGCACAACCGTACTCGATGCCGCTTCAGAAGTGCCTGACCTTAGGGTGGTTGAGACGCTGAAATGGGGAGAGCCATCCTGGCTTCCGGAAAATCGCCGGACCGGATCGACGCTGCGTGCTGCCTGGAAACCCGCCCTGCCCGATCAGATCAGCCTTTTTGTGAACTGCAACAGCGCAATCTCCGCGACGATCCTTGAGATTTATCCAACAGCGTTTGTCTATGGCAGGAACCGGGCGCTGCGCATGCCCCTGAGCGCACCATTGCCCACCGAAGCCATAGCCCACTGTGCGGTTCTGACGCTGACATGGCACCGCAAGACGGCTTGACGGCAGCCATTTTCCGCGTCACGACCGGCGCATGACAAAAACCGCACTTATCACCGGCGCGTCTCGCGGCCTTGGCGCAGCACTGGCCGAAGCGCTTTGCGCCACGCACCACATCGTCGCTCTTGCGCGCACTACAGGCGCGCTGGAAGAGCTGGATGACCGCATCAAGGCAAAAGGCGGCACCGCGACGCTCGCCCCGATGGACATCACAGACATTGATGCGATGGCGACCCTGTGCCGTGGGATATTTGACCGATGGGGCAGCCTCGATCTCTGGGCGCACACGGCGGTGCATGCAGCCCCGCTGGCGCCAACGGATCACATCGACGGCAAGGATTTTGCCAAGTCCCTCAGCGGCAACGTCACAGCGACATCGACCCTGATCACATTTGTGTCCCCGCTGCTGGGCCAGTCGGGCAGAGCCGTGTTTTTTGACGACCCCCGCGCGGGCCAGAAATTCTTTGGCAGCTATGGCGCAAGCAAAGCCGCCCAGATCGCTCTCGCGCGCAGCTGGCAGGCAGAGACTGTCAACACAGGCCCCAGAGTTGACATCGTGACACCTGATGCGATGCCAACCGCGACCCGTGCACGTTTCTTCCCGGGTGAAAACCGTGATACTCTGAACGATATTCACGCTCAGGCTGCGGCAGTTCTGGCACAACTGCAGGTTTCTTAACCACCCGGACTCCATTGGTGGCGGGCGTCGCTTGCCGCCCCCGCAACCCTCGCCTATCAAGGCGTAAAGGGGACACCATGCGCATTCTTATTACAAACGACGACGGGATCAACGCCCCGGGGCTGAAAGTGCTTGCAGATATTGCCGCAGAGATCGCCGGCACGGGTGGTGAAGTCTGGACAGTGGCGCCTGCGTTCGAGCAATCCGGCGTCGGGCACTGCATCAGCTATACGCACCCGATGATGATCGCGGAAATGGGGCCACGCCGCTTTGCCGCCGAAGGCTCCCCGGCAGACTGTGTGCTGGCCGGTCTGCACGACGTGATGAAGGACGGCCCGCCCGATCTGGTGCTTTCCGGCGTGAACCGTGGCAACAACTCTGCGGAAAACACGCTCTATTCCGGGACCATCGGCGGCGCGATGGAAGCAGCCCTTCAGGGCGTACCGGCGATTGCCCTGTCTCAGTACTATGGTCCTGCCAATAACCAGCTCGACAATCCGTTCGAGGCCAGCGCCGTTCATGGCGCAGATGTCGTGCGCCGGATTCTCGCCCATACCCCCACGGAAACCAGCGGCTACCGGTTGTTCTATAACGTGAATTTCCCACCTGTACCCGCCGATGGTGTCAAAGGAACGCGCCTGTCACGGCAGGGTCTGCGGACCGGTACCGGGTTTTCGACAGAACCGCACATGTCGCCTTCGGGGCGGCGGTTCCTGTGGATCCGCGGCGGCGATCAGCAGGTCAAAACGGCAGCGGGCACAGATGCAGCTGACAACCTTGAAGGATACATTTCGGTCACGCCGATGCGCGCAGACCTGACGGCATATGACGTGATGGAGGGGCTGGAAGGCATCGCAACATGACGGGTGACGCAGAGCGCAAGATGCAGTTTCTCTACGCTCTGCGCTCACGCGGAGTAACAGACAAACGTGTGCTGCAGGCCATGGAATCGATAGATCGCGGGCCGTTCATCCGGGGCATTTTTTCTGACCGTGCTTACGAGGATATGCCCCTGCCGATCGCCTGCGGGCAGACCATCAGCCAGCCCTCCATTGTGGGGCTGATGACCCAGGCGCTGAAAATCTCTCCCCGCGACAAGGTGCTCGAAGTCGGCACCGGCTCAGGCTACCAGGCCGCTGTGCTCAGTCGCCTCGCCCGCCGCGTCTATACCGTCGACCGTTACAGCCGTCTTGTACGGGAAGCCCGCACGCTTTTTGACGAAATGGACCTGACAAACATCACGGCGATCACGGCCGATGGCAGCTTTGGTCTGCCTGATCAGGCGCCGTTTGACAGGATCATCGTGACCGCAGCGGCCGAGGATCCGCCGGGGACGCTGCTGGGTCAGCTGAAAACGGGCGGTATCATGGTTGTACCTGTCGGGCAGTCGGATGCGGTCCAGCATCTGATCGTCGCCCGCAAGACCGAAAACGGCGTCGAATACGAAGAACTCCGCCAGGTCCGTTTTGTGCCCTTGCTCGAAGGCTTGGGTAAGGACACATAAGCTGCTATATTGCGTTTAAGACAGCCGGAACAACCGGCGGGCCGCAAGGCACTTTGAGGACAAGCAGATGACCCGGACATACCCGCGCGCGCGCGTACACATTGCACTGACAGCCACCAGCGCATTGTTTTTGCTGGCTGCCTGTGACCAGCCCCTGGACTTTGATCTGCGGGGCGGCGGCTTTGGCACAGCAGAAGCGGCCAGCTCAGTACAGACCACGGCACGGCCAGCCCCCGACAACCGCGGTGTGATTTCCTACCCCACCTATCAGGTTGCCGTCGCGAACCGCGGAGAAACAATTGACGATATTGCCACGCGTCTTGGTGTAAATGCAGCAGATCTCGCCCGCTTTAACGGAATTGAACAGTCTGTACCGCTGCGCGAGGGCGAGGTCGTTGCGCTGCCAGACCGTGTCGCCGAGCCAACGGTGGCACCCGGATCCGTACAGCCCGGCGCGGTCGATATCGGCTCGCTTGCGGGCGGCGCGATTGACCGCGCACCACAAAGCAGCAGTCCCGCGGCCTCGGGTGTGCAAACCGCCGCCCTGCCCCCGGCGTCCGGCACGGCAACGGATGCGCCGGCACAGGAGCCTGTCCGCCACAAAGTAGAACGCGGCGAGACCGCTTTTACAATCTCGCGCCTCTACAACGTGCCGGTGGCGTCTCTGGCCGAATGGAACGGTCTGGGACCGGATTTCGCCATCAGAGAAGGCCAGTTCCTGCTGATCCCCGTTGCCCGCCAGGCGCCACCGAGAACGGCAGCAGCGGCACCGGTTACCCAGCCCGGAGAAGGCACGCCGACCCCTGCACCACCCAGTTCGGCCAAACCTTTGCCGGATCCGGAGCCTGTTGCCGCCGCACCTGAGCCCCGGATAGATGTGGGCGAAGAAACCATTGCCAGTGAAACAGCACGGATGGTGTTCCCGCTGGACGGCACAATTGTCCGCAGTTTTTCCAAAGACAAAAACCCCGGGATCGATATCAAAGCGCCCCCCGGCAGCCCCGTGCTGGCGGCAGAGGCCGGTGTGGTTGGTTCGGTCCTTGTGGATACCGATGGTGTTCCGATCATCGTTCTGCGGCATGAACCGCAACTGCTGACCGCCTATGTGAACGTGGCCGAATACACCGTCAAAAAGGGCGATACGGTCAAGCGCGGTCAGCAAATCGGAAAACTTGGGTCGGAAGCGAACGCCTTTTTGCACTTTGAAGTGATTGAAGGCGGTCTGGAGCGTGTCGACCCGATGCTCTACCTCAGATAGCGGACAAACGGGCTGGTTCCGCCTTGCGGGGGCACTTTCCAAAAATTACCCGGTCTTTGTCACAATTGCGATTGGCATCGCCACAGCTACGCCGTGTTTCTGGTTCAGAAACAGTCAGGAGAAACTGCCTGACGGAGCTTTGACATGTCCAATCCAACGACCGCCGGAACATGCGTGTCTGCATCCTTCAGCCTGACAAACAGCCCTGACCGCAAAACCCGGTCTTTGCAGATCACGTTGCTGAACCCAAGGGGGCAGCAGCGCCAGACTGCAGAAATTATTCTGTTTCCGGGGTCAGCTCTTGCTCAGCGCAACGCCCTGCCGTCCTGCAAGATCAGTAAAATACTGCCAGGCCACACGTCCTGAACGGGACCCGCGCGTCGCCTGCCATTCTATGGCCTCTGCACGCAGAGCGTCGTCTGAAATTTCAACGCCCCAGGCATCACAATATCCCCGGATCATGCTCAGGTATTCATCCTGATCACAGGGATGAAAACCCAGCCAAAGACCAAAGCGGTCCGACAGGGACACCTTTTCTTCCACAGCCTCGGAAGGGTTGATCGCGGTCCCACGTTCGTTTTCGATCATATCGCGCGGCATCAGGTGGCGGCGGTTCGAGGTTGCGTACAGCACCACATTGTCTGGCCGTCCTTCAATACCCCCGTCCAGAACCGCCTTCAGGCTCTTGTAGTGAGCATCGTCATGGCCAAAACTGAGATCATCGCAAAACAGGATAAACCGGTACGGCACATCCCGCAGCAGGTTCAGCAGGCGCCCGACCGACGGAAGGTCTTCCCGGTGCAGTTCAACAATCCGCAGCTCTTCATGTATCGCATGAACTTTCGCGTGCACTGATTTGACAAGGCTGGATTTACCCATGCCCCGTGCACCCCAGAGCAATGCATTGTTTGCAGGCAGTCCACGTGCAAACTGAGTGGTATTCGCGAGCAGCGTATCCCGCGCCTGGTCCACCCCGATCAGCAGATCCAGATCGACCCGCGCAACGTCCCGGACCGGTTCAAGCCGGTCTGGTGCCGTGTGCCAGACAAAAGCCGGGGCACCGGAGAAATCCGGGGCGGCCATCGGTGCCGGCGCAAGACGTTCCAACGCTGCGGCAATCCGGTCCATCGGGTCGTCAATCACGATGCGGCATCCCCGTCTTCGTCATCATAGTACCCTTCGGCACGCAGTTTGGCCTCGCGCTTCTTCTCAACCCGCCTCACCAGAAAGATCGAAACTTCGTAAAGACCATAGACCACGACAAACAGGATGACCTGGGTGATGACATCAGGCGGTGTCACAAGCGCTGCCAGCACTAGGATCGCGACAACCGCATATTTGCGCACATTGCCGAGCCCTTCGGCGCTGACCAGACCGGCCTTGCCCATCAGCGTCAGCAATACCGGCAGCTGAAAACACATGCCAAAGGCCACGATGAACTTGATCGTCAGGTTCAGATATTCCTGAGCAGACCCCTGAAATACGACACTCAGCCCGGGGGACACTGCAGGGTCGCCCACGACCGCTTCGCCCTCGGCACCAAACTGCTGAAAACCAAGAAAGAAATCATAGGCCAGCGGCGTCACAACGTAGAACGCAAAAGACGCGCCCAGCAAAAACATCACCGGAGACGAGATCAGAAACGGCAGGAATGCACCTTTTTCATTTTTGTAGAGCCCGGGCGCTACGAACCGCCACATCTGATGCGCAATCACGGGAAAAGACAGCATGAACCCGCCCAGAAGGGAGACTTTGATCGCGACAAAGAAGCCCTCCTGCGGGCTGATAAAGATCAGATCACAGTCCTGCCCGCGTTCGGCCAACACTGTACACAGCGGGTCGGTCAGGAAGTTGAAAATCGGCGTGGCCACCGTGAAACAGATGATCATGCCAACAAGAAACGCCAGCACTGACCGGATCAGGCGTGTTCGAAGCTCCGTCAGATGTTCAATCAGCGGGGCGGCACTGTCGTCCATTTCGTCTGAAGCACTCATGTTTCACTCTTTGGTGCCGGGGTCACCTCTGCCTCGAGAGCCGCGGCTTTGTCCTGCGCCTCCTGAGCCTCGCGCAGCTTACGGTCGGCGGCAGCACGGGCGGTGGCCGCCTGGATTTTCCTGGTCTGTTCGGCGCGTTCTGCCGACAGTTTGCCCGTCTCAGAGTCGGGATCGAACTTCCCAAGGTCCGCAGCCGCGTTCTTGACCCCGTCCATGGCCGAATTCACAGGGTTTGTTGCTGCTTTCAGCCCCTTGGCCATGTCTTTGACACCGGCATCATCCGCGGCGTCATTCATCGCCCGGCTGAACTCGCGCGCCATACCCTTGGCCTTGCCGACGAACTGACCGATTGTCCGGAACAGCACGGGCAGATCTTTGGGTCCTATGACAATCAGTGCGACGATGCCGATAACCAGCATCTCCGTCCAGCCAAGGTCAAACATGGATCAGACCTTGTCTTTTTCAGACTCAGGTGTGACGTCCTTTGCTTCCTCAGAAGCGTTGGCGATCTCGTCCTGACCTTCGCTGATACCCTTTTTGAACGATGTGATGCCTTTGCCCACCTCACCCATAAGGCTCGAAATCTTGCCGCGGCCGAAAAGTACCAGCACCACAACAGCGATCAGCAGAAGGCCGGGAAGGCCGATATTGTTCAACATGAAATTTCTCCCATCAGGTCACGACCCGCAGGATCGGGTCTGTCCTGTGTTGTTTAGGCAATCGCTCCAGGCAGCAGAAGCCCTGACGCACCATGCTCGGCCGGTAATCGGGCCGCAAAGCACAAAATTTACTCCTCGTCAAACACAACTGACAGGTTTATGTCAGTTGTAACCTGTCAAAAGCGCATCAGACGCACATGAAAGGATACACAATGCGCTTTATCACTCTGACGACGGCTCTTATCACCTTTGCGGCAGCCGATACCGCACGCGCCGGTGCGGACACGCCCGTTGCAGAAATAGTCACCTTCCGGCTGGTGGAGGGCGCGGACCAGGCGGCCTTTGCAGAGGCGGCCAGTGGCATGACGCCCTACCTTGAAGGCACCGGCGCCATAATCTCCCGCACGCTGAGCGCTGATGAAACCGGTCTGTGGACAGATCATATCACCTGGACCTCGATGCACGCCGCAAAGGAAGCGGCTGCGGCCATGATGCAGCAGCCCGAAGCAGGCCCATTTATGTCGCTGATTGATCCCGATTCCGTCATCATGCGGCACGCGCCCATCCGGTTTTCGCTTAAAATGGAGTGATATGCGCCGCACCGACCGCCTTTTCGACATCATCCAGATCCTGCGTGACGGCAAACTGCACCGCGCGCAGGACATTGCGGAGCGTCTGGAGGTGTCGGTGCGTACGATTTACAGGGACATGGATACGCTGGTCGCCTCCGGTGTTCCGGTCGAAGGGGAGCGCGGCGTTGGATATATGATCACCGCGGCGATCACCCTGCCCCCGCTGAACCTGACGGTGGCAGAACTGGAGGCACTCAATCTGGGCATGGCCATCGTCGCAGAGGCAGCAGACCCCGATCTGAAATCTGCAGCCCTCAGCCTGGCGGATAAGGTGGATGCGGTACTGCCCACCCAGGTGGTCGCCGAGGCAGACGCCTGGAAATTCGCGGTCTATCCCTTTGCCGACGCCGCGCGCGGTTTTGCCCATATGCCCACGCTGCGGGCTGCGATCCGGGCCCGTCAGAAACTTCGGCTGACCTACACGTCCATCAGGGGCGCTGTGACAATGCGGGTGATCCGCCCGCTGCACATGGAATACTGGGGCCGGGTCTGGACACTCACGGCCTGGTGCGAACTGCGCAACGAGCACCGGGTTTTCCGCGTAGATCTGATCCAGACAGCCGAAGCGCTGCCTGAGCTTTTCGTGGATGAGCCTGGCCGGACGCTGGCGGATTATGTGCCGTGAAGCTCGACGCGGTAGCCTGCACGCGGGAAATGCACCGCCAGGTTTCCAGCTTTTTCATCGCGGCGGGCCAGTGTGATCGTATCCGCATCTGAGGCGGTCACGATACCCGTCACGCCCTGCTCGCCACCGTCTACGTCCGGATGAACGGTAACCTCTGCACCCGGCATAATGCCCTGAGGGTCGCGCGGGTCTGTCCCAAGCGGGTCCAGCGGCTCGGTAGCCGCGGCCGCTGCAATCGCTTCTTCGGGTGTCATCGGCGAAACAGTACCATGTCCCAGCGCCGTCACATTCCGCTCCCAGCGCTCCAGATGCGGGAACTCGGCGAGGAATTCCGGCCCCTGTGCCCAGCGGCCCCGGACAAACCACACCACATGAAAAAACTGCGCGTCAATCGCGGCCGGTGCTTCTCCCAGCAGATAGGCGCGCCCGTCTGACAGTTGCTGGTTCAGCCAGCCCATCGGCGCGCGCATCTGGGACGCCAGATGCGGCAGCGCTGCGTTGGCCGCCCGGAGCCCCGCGGCCCAGTCCGGCCCCAGATAGAGCCGCCCCCGGTCGGCAGCAAAATCCGCAGGCAGGTTGTCCCCCGCAGAGCCCAGCACGATTTTCACCGCCAGATCGAACAGCGCGCCATCGGTCCAGCGGCTGGCCGCCCACATCATGGCCGCCTCTGTGGTGGGGAAATATGTGGGTTCGGGGAAGCGCCGCTCCAGTTCACGGATGATACAGGCGCTGTCGCAATAAATATCGGCACCAATCTGCATGACGGGTGTCCGCCTGTAGCCGCCCGTCAGCTGTGTCAGCATCGGCTTGGGTGCAAGGCGCGGGATCTCGACGTCCCGCCAGGCCAGCCCTTTGATACCAAATGCAATCCGCGCCTTTTCGGCGACCGGTGACTGCGGATAATTGTGCAGGATGATCTCAGATGTCTGGCCGCTCATGTCGGTTGTCCTTTCGGGGGAGTTACGAAGACGTCTTCAGGGTCCAGCCGGTCTGCGGGGGCAGAAAGGCTTCGACGCTGGCCTGGGCCACTACAATCGGATCACCTGCGATGGTGTCCACGTTCAGCCCGCCCTTCACAACACGCACCTCGGCCTGACCACGCGGCAGAAACTCCCGCAGCGCCTCTGCGTCCACCGCATCTGGTTCCTGTACGCCAACCGTCACCTGCACGCGCATCTCGGAATGCGGCAGGTCCAGCACGCCGAAGAGCGGCAGCGAGGAGTGGCGGAACGCGTCCTCAATCGCGCGGCGTGCTGCCTTGGTATAGTCCTGGCCGTGCAGATCGTTGCCCATGCCCATTTCAATAATCACGCGCCGCTCACCCATCTGTCCGCTCCATGTCAAATCCGACCGTCAGTGCCACATTGGCCATAATCGTCGGGTTGCCGGTGCCTTCGGGGCGCGGGGCATCCAGCCCGCCCATGTGGACGCGGACATCGGCATCGCCATAGGGAAAAACAGCCATGATTTCGGCCACATCGACCTGATCTGGTTGCTGAACGCCCACATCCACGATGATCTTCATGTCTGTTTTCTCAAAGCCAAAGAGCTCTGCCAGGTTGATCGAGTTATGCCAGAGCGCGTCTTTGACGCCCCGCACTGCCGCCTGGGTATAATCGCCCCGCCGCAGCGAGGTGCCCATGCCAAATTCCACCAGAAGTCGCTGCATCAAACCCTCCTCAGGCTGCAAAAACAAAACACCGGTCGCGCCGGATCGTCAGCCACATCACCGTCCCCGGCTGTGGCAGAAACACGTTTGGCACTGTGGCTTTCAGCACCGAGCCGTCATGGTCCATCTGAAACTCCACCAGGCTCTCATTGCCCATAAACCGCGCACGCTGCACAATACCGCGCGCCGCTGTGCCGTCGCTGGCCGTAGGCAGCGGCCCGGTGCCATTCCTGTCAAAATCGATCCGCACATGCTGGGGGCGAAAGACGATATCAACAGCTGTTCCGTCGGGCACGCCAGGGGCGAGAAAACGGCCAAAGGGTGTCTGGGCCAATGCGCCGGAGACCTCTGCCCGCAACACATTCGCATCAGAGAAAAAGGCGACCGCCGCCCTGTCTGCGGGCCGCGTGTAGACGTTGTAGGGCGCTCCCTGCTGTATGATTTTTCCGTCCCGCATCAGCGCGATCTCGTCGGCCATCCGCATCGCCTCCTCCGGCTCATGGGTGACCAGCAGAACGGCGGTGTCCTCTTCTTTCAGGATGGTCAGGGTTTCATCCCGGATACCGTCCCGCAGCCGGTTGTCGAGCCCGGAAAACGGCTCGTCCATCAGCATGATGCGCGGGCGCGGTGCCAGCGCCCGTGCCAGGGCCACGCGCTGTTGTTCACCTCCCGAAAGCTGGTGCGGATACCCATCGATAAAGCGCAGCAGATCGACCCTTTCCAGAAGCTCCACCACACGTGCGCGTTTTTCGGCGCGGCTGCCGTGCCGCAGGCCAAAGGATACGTTGTCTGCCACGCTGAGGTGCGGGAACAGCGCAAAATCCTGAAACATCAGGCCAATCTCGCGCCGCTCGGGCGGGACGCGGAAAACAGTATCGCAGATCAGATTGCCATCGACGAAGATCTCGCCGCTGTCCTGCATCTCGACGCCTGCGATCATGCGCAATGTCGTGGATTTTCCACAGCCCGAAGGCCCCAGCAGACAGGTCACCTGACCCGGCATGATCCGCAGGGAGACGTCATCGACAACAGCGCGCCCCTGAAAGGCACGCTGCAGGTTTCTGATCTCGAGCCTCGGGACAGGCTGGGTCACGGCGGGCAGGCTCCGGATATCCGACTGATTTACTCAGGTCACGGGCTATCAGCCCTTCCGCGCGCCCGCAAGCACTGCCGCAAACCCGGTGACCAGAACAACAGTGCAGATCACCAGCAACTGCTCGTATTTGTGGCCCTCGGGCAACAAAGCGGCGATGCCCGGCCAATCCCGCGCGAAATAGGCAAAAGCGCCCGCCATGGCAGCGCACCAGGCAACAAGATAGGCCCAAAGCGCCACCTGTCTGCGCAGCACCAGACCAACGACCAGCACAGGGCTCAGGAACATCGAGGCCGTTCCGGACACGGCCACCGCATCAAAGAGCGTCGCATTGCCCCAGAGTGTCAGCGCCAGCCCGGCCGCCATGACCACCGCCATCACGGCCCTGCCACCGGTCAGGCTGCGTGCGGCCAGGCCCAGTTCCTCAACCGCCAGTCTCGCCGAGGAAGCGAGGGCCGAATCCAGTGTGCTCAGGGCAGATACCAGCAGAGACACCATAAGCAGCATAAAGATCCAGGGCGGGAACATCGCAGACCAGGTCCCGATCAGCTGCCCCTCATATTCTGCACCGGCCAGTCCGGCCTGAATGCCAAAAACACCAAAAGCCAGGATGCACAGTGTGGAAATCCAGAAAGCATGCAGAAAAGACCGCCGCGTTGTGCGCGCATCAGCAAGAAACCCGCGGTCCATCATTACCGGATCGTGGGCGGGATAAGAGAAAACCTGCAGTGCAGCGACAGCCAGCAGTACCCAGCCATTCCAGCTGCCCGCCACGCCGGGCGCCGTAACCACGGCCAGCGGCGAAAACCCAGGGCTGAGGACAAGTGCGATGAAAGCGATGCCGAAGGCCACAAGAAACAGCATCATCTGCACGACATCAGTGCGCAGCGCCGCAGACAGGCCCCCCCATGCGGAATAGGCAAGCCCGAGCACAGAGACAAAGATAATGGCCAGCGTGCCACCGCCACCGGCGACAGCGTCAAAAATCAACCCAACCACCAGCAGGTTCGCAAAGACTTCTGACAACAGCCTCAGGCCAATCACGAGATTGTAACAACCGGCCCCTGCCATTCCGAAGTTGTCTGACAGCCAGTGCTGGACTGAGCGCGCGCCCTGGCGGCGCAGATGCCCGACGATGTATCCGCCGCTCAGGAACGAGCCATAGTATGCGGCATAGGCCAGCGTTCCCGCCATGCCGTAGTAATACCCCAGGATGGCGGCATTCATCAAAGAGCGCGCAAATATCCAGGTCGTCACCTGACTGAGCACCAGAACCCAAAGCCCCGGCGCCTGCCCTGTAGAGGAGCGTCCGCTGTAAAACCCTTCGGCTCCCACGCGGCGGGGCGCTGCGGCCAGACTGAGGGCGACGATGCCCAGAAGCATCAGGATCAGAACAGTGGTCTGCATGGAATGTCTTTCTGCCGTGTGTCGCCCTGAGCTAACCCGGTGCGCGGTTCAGGGCCAGTGGCCGGGCACCTGACTGCCGAACTTGTGATCAGGCGGGATCAGTCGGGTGCGACAACAGTGAACGGCGCAGAGACGCGATCACGCCCGTTGACCTGAAGCGTCACTGAGTGCGGCCCGGGATGCACCGTAAAGGTTGTCGCATCGCCCTTGAGATGGTGGGATTTTTGCACGGTCATGGCTTTGCCCGCGCGGGCCTGTCCGTGTTTAAGCTTAAACACCTTGTCGGCGGTTTTGCCGCCCGGGCGGGCAAAGGTAATGCGATAGTCAATCAGCACGGGCAGATCCGTGTGCGCAGCAACTGAACACGAAAAACTCAGCTTTTCCCCGATCCGGACGACCGGCGTCCCGATGGCCAGCGACACATCTGCGGGCGCGTCAGGGTTATACCCCAGCATGGCCATTGCCCCGGGATTGCCCTGCTTGATCAGGGTCCGCAGTGCGTGGCGGGTGATCCAGGACATCTCTTTGTCTGTGTGGCGCGCTTCTGCCGACCATTTTTTCAGCCTGTGCAAGACTTTTTCCGGTGCGAGCCGCGTGAGGTCATTGAGGTGATTGGCCACCGATCTGGTAACATAACGGGTCGGATCTCCGGCCAGGCGGTCCAGCAATGGCAGCGTCTGGTCCGGATCGAGACCCACCGCTTTTGCCCAGGGCAGGCGCGGACGCGTGCCCTCGCTCACCAGACGGCGCACGTGGTAATTGTCATCCTCCGCCCAGCGGGCAAGATCGGCCAGGGTTTCTCCGGGCCACCGGATCAGAAAATCGCGGATCCAGAACTCCATGGAAAAACGCTGCGTGGCCTCATAGAGAACCTTCATGGCCAGCGGGCGGTGATCTTCCATCCCGTGTCTTGCCGCCAGTATGCCCGGTACGGCATCCACAAAATGGCCAAAGTCGTCATCATTCAGTGACGGGTCCAGCGGGGGCGGCATGGCGGCCTGCAACATCTCGGCCATGGCCGGAAAGTCGCCGGGCAGTTGTTCTTCAGCACAGTCGGCCAGCCAGTCGAGCCGGGCCATCAGTTCGCGCTCTGCAAACCCGGCAAGGGCCTCTGCCTGGAAGCGCCCGGTGTCGAAACCGGGTATTCCCTGCGCCAGATTGCCGGCCAGCTGCCCGACCGTGTCACGGTTGAACAGCTGATCTTTGAGCAGAGCGGCCACGACGGGTCAGATCGTGGCGTTTGTCGCGCCACCGTCGAGCAGCAGGTTTTGCCCGACAATGAACCCGGCATGCACAGAGCACAGGAACGCGCAGGTTGCCCCGAATTCCTCGCGTGTCCCATAGCGACCGGCAGGGATGGTGGCTGCGCGGTTTGCGCGGGCTTCCTCAAGGGAGATCCCCTGTGCCTTGACGACACCGCCATCCAGCGCATCGGCCCGGTCCGTCGCGTGGATACCGGGCAACAGGTTGTTGATGGTGACACCTTTGGCCGCGACCTGACGGCTGGTGCCCGCGACATAGCCGGTCAGCCCGGCACGCGCCGAATTGGACAGGCCCAGGACCGGAATGGGCGCTTTTACAGACTGCGAGGTGATGTTCACAACGCGTCCCCAGCCACGATCCATCATCCCCGGCACCAGCGCTTTGATGAGCGCGATCGGGGCGAGCATATTTGCGTCCAGCGCCTTGATAAAATCCTCGCGGTCCCAGTCGTGCCACATGCCCGGCGGCGGGCCACCGGCGTTATTGACCAGAATGTCTGCATCACCAGCCGCTTCCAGAAGCGCCGCGCGCCCTTCTTCGGTCGAGACATCTGCCGCCACTGTGACCACATCGACGCCGTATTCCGACCGGATTTCTGCTGCCGTGGCCTCCAGGGCTTCGGCACCGCGTGCATTCATCACCAGACTGACACCTGCAGCAGCCAGCGCCTCGGCGCAGCCGCGCCCCAGACCCTTTGACGAGGCACAGACAACCGCGCGTTTCCCTTTGATTCCCAAATCCATGACATACTCCCTTTGGTTTCCTGCTCTCAGTAACATCACCAAACAGCGGCTGACCAGAAAAACGCGCAACCGGCGATGTCGCGGCGGCGCGCAGACGGCCGGCATACCCTGGCAGGTTCGCCATCTGCGGTTGCCCTGACGCGCGGAACAGGCGATGCAAGGGAATACGCCACGGACCAAAATCAGGAAAAAACATGATCGAACGCATAGACACGGGCGCACGCTCTTCAAAAATCGTCAAGTACCAGGGTGTTGCGTACATCACCGGCCAGGTCGGTGAGGGCGAGACCATCCAGGATCAGACACGCGAATGTCTGCGGCGCCTCGATGAGCTGCTGATCCGTGCCGGGTCTTCCCGCGAAAGAATGCTGCGTGCGACCATCTGGCTTGCGGATATGAGTGACTTTGCGGGCCTGAACGAGGTCTGGAACGCCTGGGTGCCCGAGGGCCATGCCCCTGCCCGCGCCTGCGGCGAGGCAAAGCTGGCCCGCGCAGAGCTGAAGGTAGAAATCATCGTGGACGCCGCCTGCGACTGAGCAGGCGTCACGGACACCCCGGGGCGCTTGCGGTGCTCCGGGCCATCACCTATACGCTGCCCCATGTTGGACACCGCCCCAAACCGCCCCGCTCTGCCGCCCGAAATTGCGCGGCGACGCACTTTTGCGATCATCAGCCACCCCGATGCGGGCAAGACCACGCTGACGGAGAAGTTTCTGCTGTTCGGCGGTGCGATTCAGATGGCAGGCCAGGTCCGCGCCAAAGGCGAGGCGCGGCGCACGCGCTCTGACTTTATGGCGATGGAAAAAGATCGCGGCATTTCCGTCTCGGCCTCTGCGATGTCTTTTGACTTCAAAGAGTTCCGCTTTAATCTGGTGGACACCCCCGGCCACTCCGACTTTTCCGAGGACACCTATCGCACGCTGACCGCAGTAGATGCGGCCGTCATGGTTATTGACGGGGCCAAAGGTGTGGAAAGCCAGACGCAGAAACTCTTTGAGGTCTGCCGGATGCGCGATCTGCCCATCCTGACGTTCTGTAATAAAATGGACCGCGAGAGCCGCGACGTCTTTGAAATCATTGACGAGATTCAGGAAAACCTTGCCATTGACGTAACGCCCGCCAGCTGGCCCATCGGGGTGGGCCGCGATTTTCTGGGGTGCTATGACATCCTGCGGGACAGGCTGGAGCTGATGGACCGCGCGGACCGGAACCGGGTTGCGGAATCCATTGAGATCAAGGGGCTGGATGATCCTGCCCTTGCAGAACATGTGCCTGCAGAGCTGCTGGAAAAACTGCGCGAGGATCTGGAAATGGCCCGCGAGTTGCTGCCACCCCTGGACATGCAGGCCATGCACGAGGGCTCGCTGACACCCATCTGGTTCGGATCGGCCATCAACTCTTTCGGGGTAAAAGAGCTGATGGACGGGATCGCGACCTATGGCCCGCAGCCGCAGATCCAGTCCGCTCAACCCCGTCAGATCCTGCCCGAGGAGCCGAAAGTCGCCGGGTTTGTTTTCAAAGTGCAGGCGAATATGGACCCCAAACACCGCGACCGTGTGGCGTTCGTGCGGCTGGCGTCGGGCCACTTTCATCGCGGTATGAAGCTGACCCATGTGCGCAGCAAAAAACCCATGGCCATCACCAACCCGGTCATGTTTCTGGCCTCGGACCGTGAACTGGCCGAAGAGGCATGGGCCGGTGACATCATCGGCATTCCAAACCACGGGCAGCTGCGCATCGGCGACACACTGACCGAAGGCGAGGCAATACGTGTGACGGGTATCCCGTCCTTTGCGCCAGAACTCTTGCAGGGGGTGCGCGCCGGCGACCCGATGAAAGCCAAACACCTGGAAAAGGCGCTGATGCAGTTCGCCGAAGAGGGCGCGGCCAAGGTTTTCAAACCCTCTATTGGGTCGGGTTTTGTCGTCGGGGTTGTCGGGCAGCTGCAGTTTGAGGTTCTGGCCAGCCGGATTGAGCTGGAATACGGCCTGCCGGTGCGCTTTGAGGCCTCGCAGTTCACCTCCGCCCGCTGGGTGAACGGTGACAAGCAGGCCGTTGATAAGTTTTCAGAAAGCAACAAACAGCACATCGCCTATGACCATGACGGCGATGTTGTGTATCTGACCCGCCTGCAGTGGGATATTGACCGTGTGGAACGCGACTATCCCGATGTGTCCCTGACGGCGACCAAAGAGATGATGGTCTGAGCGCAGGTGTGAGCAGACGGGGCGTCGTGGCAACCATCCGCACCCCGGAATAACGCATTAGGAATGCGCCGCTCGTCACCTTTAAGCGGGCGTGCAAACCATCTGTGAATACCTCTGCGAGGATTGCGCGGAAAGTGCTGCGCGCAATTCAAAAAAACCCAGGGGACCGGGTTACGTTCTGCGACGCGGATGACTGGCTGACCCAGCATGCACGTCACCTGGTCGGGCATCAGGTCGGCAGATCCGGAACGCCGATCATACCGGCGCGGCAAACCATAAGGCAATTCACGGACGTGGCGTTCTGAAGCCCCTATCCTGTTTGACGCTCAGGCACTTAGTTGCTATGGACGCGCAGCATGTCGCGGCACCGGTCGCACAATTGGCCGTTCGGGCTGGCATCATTGCTGCAGCGGGCCAGAATGTGTCCGCAAACATCGGACATATATGACAAAATTTTCTGACCTGAACCTGAACCCAAAAGTTCTGAAAGCCATCGACGAGGCGGGATACGAAACCCCCACACCTATCCAGGCCGGTGCCATACCGCCGGCTCTGGAAGGCAAGGATGTGCTGGGAATTGCGCAGACCGGCACCGGCAAAACCGCGAGCTTCACGCTGCCCATGATAACCATGCTGGCCCGTGGCCGCGCCCGTGCGCGCATGCCGCGCAGCCTGGTGCTTTGCCCGACGCGCGAGCTCGCAGCCCAGGTGGCCGAGAACTTCGACACCTACACAAAACACCTCAAGCTGACCAAGGCATTGCTGATCGGCGGCGTTTCTTTCAAAGAACAGGACAAGCTGATCGACAAAGGTGTGGACGTGCTGATTGCGACACCCGGCCGTCTGCTGGATCACTTCGAACGCGGAAAACTGCTGCTGACCGGCGTTCAGATCATGGTCGTCGATGAAGCCGACCGGATGCTCGACATGGGCTTTATTCCGGACATCGAACGGATTTTCAGCCTGACGCCCTTTACGCGCCAGACCCTCTTCTTCTCGGCGACAATGGCGCCCGAGATCGAACGGATCACAAACACATTCCTCTCTGCACCCGAACGTGTCGAAGTCGCCCGCCAGGCCACGACCGGCGAAAACATCGAACAGGGCGTTCTGATGTTCAAAGGGTCCCGACGTGACCGTGAGGGCTCGGAAAAACGCAAGGTTTTGCGCGCGCTGATCGACGCCGAAGGCGAGAAATGCACAAACGCCATCATCTTCTGCAACCGCAAGACAGATGTGGATGTGGTCGCCAAGTCATTGAAAAAGTACAAGTATGATGCGGCCCCCATTCACGGTGATCTTGATCAGAGCCAGCGGACCCGCACGCTTGATGGGTTTCGCGAGGGCACACTTCGGTTCCTGGTAGCCTCTGATGTGGCGGCGCGCGGACTTGATGTGCCCTCGGTGAGCCACGTCTTTAATTTCGACGTGCCCAGCCATGCCGAAGACTACGTTCACCGTATCGGACGCACCGGTCGCGCGGGCCGGGACGGCAAAGCGATCATGATCTGCGTACCACGGGACGAGAAAAATCTGGGCGATATCGAACGGCTGGTACAGCGCGAGATCCCGCGTCTCGACAACCCGCTGGGCGGTGGCAAACCACAGGAAGAAAACACAGCAGAAGCACCAGCAGAAACAAAACCTGCAGAGACTACAGAAGAAAAGCCCAAACGCAGCCGGTCGCGCAGCCGCCGCAAAGACGAGGCTGATGCACCACAGGCCGAAGTGGCACCTGCTGAGCCGACAGCATCTGATACCCGGCCCGACAACACACCCGCAGCAGAGACTGCCAGCACACGCGACAGCAAAGACAGCAAAAACGGTGATGACGCACAAAAACGCAGCCGTGGCGGGCGCGGGCGCGGGCGCAAGAACAATGACAACAACGACCGGGGCGGGAACGCCGTTGTGGGTCTGGGCGATCACACGCCCGAGTTCATTGGCCTGAGCTTCAAAGAGCGCCGCTGACAGGCGTTTTCCTTAGCTGACAAAATCAAAACCCGGCCGCAAACGCAGCCGGGTTTTTTTGCATCCGCCACAGTAAGAAGGTCGCAGACAGAAACCGAGAAGACATGACGTGCCATCGCGGGCAGCCCTGGTGACATCACAGTTGCGCGGTCTTCGCTGTTTCAAGCACGCACTGCGGGAAAGAGAATTGCGGGGCCATCCTCAAACCCTATTTCAAAACCGGGGCGGAGCGTGGGCGACCTTTGCACCCAACCACCGCCTCCAGAGCCAGCGGCAGGTCAGCTCAGACGGCTGACCACCACCGTGACTTCCGGTTTTTTACCAACTTCCTGCTGTGCCGAGTTGCGCACCACACGGCGCAGGCCCTCGTTCAGCTTGTCATCGTCGCGCCAGGCTTTTTTGCCTGCCCGTCCGATCCACTGGCTGAGGTCCTCTTCCAGCACGTCCACCAGCGGTGCGCGGCTGCGCCCGGTTTCCGGCAGGCCCATGACCTCGCACCAGGGCTCCCCCAGCGGCTCATCACCATCATCCATGATCAGCGTAACCAGCACATGGCCATTCAGCGCCATGCGGATCCGGTCGCGAACCACACCGTCCAGCGCACCGATCTGTACAGACCCATCCAGATAGGTGCGGCCCGTCTCCACGTATTCCGCCACCGTGGGCTGGTTTCCCGACAGGTCGATCATCATGCCATTAACGGCCAGAACCCCGGTCATGCCCTTGCTGTTGGCAATTTTCACATGCTCGCGCAGGTGACGATGTTCGCCGTGCATGGGGATCAGCACCTGCGGCTTGACGATCGAGGAGAGCTTTTCCAGATCAGGCCGGTTTGCGTGACCGGACACGTGATAAAGGCCCGTGCTGTCATCCACAACATCCACGCCCAGTTCGGAAAACTGGTTGATGATGCGGATCACGCCCTTTTCGTTGCCGGGAATAGTTTTGGAGGAAAAGAGGAACAGATCCCCCTCCTGCATGGTCATGCCCTGATATTTGCCCCGCGCCAGCTGCGCGGAGGCCGCACGGCGTTCGCCCTGGCTGCCGGTAACCAGCAGCATCAGGTTTTCGCGCGGAATGCTCTGGGCATCTTCCGGGCTCACCACTTTGGGGAAATCGTGCAGCACACCTGTCTCGATGGCCGCTTCGATCATCCGGCGCATGGCGCGCCCCATCAGAACAATAGACCGCCCTGCCCGGTCGCCCGCATCTGCCAGGGTCTTCACCCGCGCAACGTTCGAAGCAAAAGTCGTGGCAACCACCATCCCTTTGGCGGATTGCACCAGTTTGGTGATCTCCGGCCCCACCGATGCCTCCGACCGGCCCGGGTGCGGCGAAAACACATTGGTGCTGTCCACGATCAGCGCTTTGACACCATCCTTGCTGACCTCTGCCCAGAGGTCGGGATCAAAAGGCTCCCCCACCAGCGGGGTCTCGTCCAGTTTGAAATCGCCCGAATGGATCACCCGGCCTTCGGGTGTGTCGATCACCATCGAAGAGCTTTCCGGGATGGAATGCGAGATCGGCAGGAAGCTGACGTTGAAAGGCCCCGCAGTGATCACCTCGGGCCAGGGCGACACGGTGCGCACGCTGTCCTCGGGATGCCCGTGTTCGCTCATCTTGCGACGGGCAATGTTTGCGGTAAAGGCGCGCGCATAGACCGGCGCCAGCAACTGTGTCCAGGTATGCGCCACGGCACCGACGTGGTCCTCATGCGCATGGGTGATGAAAACCGCCTCGATCTGGTGGCGGCGCTCGGCCAGCCAAGAGATGTCCGGCAGGATCAGATCCACGCCCGGGCTGCTGTCCATATCCGGAAAGGCTACCCCGAGGTCCACCACGATCAGCCGCTCTTTGCCCGGCGCGCCATAGCCGTAGACATAGGCATTCATGCCGATCTCGCCCGCGCCGCCAAGGGGCAGGTAAATAAGTCTCTCTTTGCTCATAAAATTAAGCGTTATCCTTGTTGAATTGATGTATCACGGTCAGTCCGTGAATGGTCAGATCGTCCTCAAAAGCGTCGAAAAGCGCTTCGGACTGCTGGAAAAGGGGTGCCAGCCCACCCGTTGATATCACGCGCATGTCACGGGCGCGTTCCGCCTTGATCCGGGCACATATCTCACGCACCAGACCGATGTAACCCCAGAAAACACCGGACTGCATACAGGCCACTGTATTCGTGCCGATCACCGCCTGCGGCTTTGATATATCCACATGCGGCAGGGCCGCCGCCGCCTGGTGCAGGGCCTCAAGGCTCAGGTTCACGCCCGGAGAGATCACCCCGCCGATATAGGCACCATCGGTGTCGACCACGTCAAAGGTCGTGGCGGTGCCAAAATCCACCATGATCAGATCACCGCCATAAAGGTCGTGCCCGGCCACCGTATTCACCAGCCGGTCAGGGCCTACGGCGGTGCCTTCGTCTACGCGCACATCCACCGGCAGCAGGCAATCCGGTTTGCCCACCACCAGCGGCCGGGTATTGAAATACCGGTCCGCCAGCACCCGCAGGTTAAAGACCACCCGCGGCACAGTGGAAGAAACGATCATATCGGTGATCTGCACTTCCAGGTTCTGCAGCCGCATCAACGTGCTCAGCCAGACGTAATACTGATCCGCCGTGCGCTGCCATTCAGTCGACGTGCGCCAGGAGGCCAGAAACCGCTCCCCGTCCCATATCGCAAAGACCGTATTGGTATTCCCACAATCAACCGCCAGAAGCATAGTGCGGCCCCCCGTCCGTTTCAGAAAAACACATCCGCCGCTGCAATCCGGCGCAGCCCTGTGTGCGTGCGTAGCATCAGGTTGCCATCCGCGTCCACATCCTCAAATGTCCCGGTCAGGCTCTCACGCCCGGTGCGCGCCGTGATCACCTCTCCAAGACGCGCGGCATGCGCCAACCAGGCAACACGGACCGGCGCAAACCCATGTGTCCGGAACTGCTCTTCGAGCGGTGCGTATTCCCGGGCCAGCACATCCAGAAAAATCTCTGCAGAAACATCTTTGCCCAGGGCGGCCTTCACAGAAACTGGCGTTACAGCACCGGTCTCAACACTCTCAGGCACCGGTGCCGCCGCAAGGTTGACCCCGATGCCAATGGCCAGATGGTCAATCTGCGCACCTTTTCCGGTACTCTCAAGCAGAATACCGGCCACTTTGCCTCCCCGCAAAAGAACATCATTGGGCCATTTCAGCGCAAAAGCCGTGGTCTCCCCGGTGAGTGCGACAAGGGCACGCCAGAGCGCCAGAGACATAACAAAAGAGCGCAGTGCCGCCGTGCCGGTCGCTTCCTCCGGTCTGAGAAGAAGCGTTGCCGCAAAATTACCCGCGGGCATCGCCCAGGCCCGCCCGCGCCTGCCCCGGGCCTTCGTCTGGTGCCGCGCCAGCAGCCAGAACGGGCCCGCCATATCCGGCGCTCGCCGCACGGCTTCATCAAGAGTGGATCCGACTTCATCCAGGATCACCCGACCGTATCCGCCGGGCCATCCGGTCATTGCTTCTTCTGGCAAAAAATATCCCCCCCGGAGGGTCGGGCCGCCAAAATCACACCGGTCAGTTGACCAGCACAGCAGCTGCTGCCGCCGCTGCAGTCTCAACGCCGAACATATTGACAATGCCAAGGATCATGATCGCTGCCGAGGCAAGCAATAAACCAGACAGGATCGGTGCGCCGCCCTTGTCCAGCCCGTCCTCGCTGTCGTCCCCGAAATACATAAAGAAGACGATCCGCAGGTAATAATAGGCACCGATGACCGACGCAATCACACCGGCGATGGCCAGCCAGGCCAGACCGGCTTCATAGGCGGCGCGCAACACGTAAAACTTGCCAAAGAAACCCAGCATCGGCGGCACGCCCGCCAGACTGAAAAGCAGAACCAGCATCGCCAGCGCTTTGCCCGGTTCACGTTTCGCATACATGTTCAGCGACGATATCTCCGTCACAGGCTGCCCGTCTTTCTGCATCAGCAGGATAAAGGCAAAGGTGCCGATGTTCATGGTCACATAGATCGCCATATAGATCAGCATCGCCTGAACACCCAGCACCGTCCCGGCTGCGAGCCCCATCAGCGCATATCCCATATGGGCAATAGACGAGAAGGCCATCAGCCGTTTGATGTTGGTCTGGCCAATGGCAGCAACGGCCCCGAGGAACATGGACAGTACCGACAGCAGCGCTACGATCTGGCTCCAGTCGCTGACCGCATTGCCGAACGCATCGTGCAGAACGCGCGCAAAGAGCGCCATTGCTGCAACTTTGGGTGCGGTGGCAAAAAAGGCCGTCACAGGTGTGGGCGAGCCTTCATATACGTCCGGCGTCCACATATGGAAAGGCACTGCCGAAACCTTAAAGGCCATACCCGCCATCAGGAAGACCAGACCAAAGAGCAGACCAAGGGACACTTCGCCTGCCTGCGCGGTCTGGATAATGCCGGAAAAGAGCGTCGTGCCTGCATAGCCGTAAACCAGCGATGCACCATAAAGCAGCAGACCAGAGCTGAGCGCACCCAGCACAAAATACTTCAGACCTGCTTCGGTAGATTTCGCACTCTCGCGCCGCAGCGACGCTACCACATAAAGCGCCAGCGACTGCAGCTCCAGGCCCATATAAAGTGCCATCAGATCCGCAGCCGAGACCATCACCATCATGCCAACCGCGCTCAGCGCCACCAGCAGCGGGTATTCAAACCGCAGCAGATCCCGCGCTTTCATATAGCCTTCGGACATGATCAGCACGACCGCCGCAGACAGCAGGATCGTCACCTTGGCAAAACGGGCAAAGCCGTCGATCATCAGCATCCCGTTAAAGGCGGGTTTTGCGCCCTCGCCGTTGATCCCGATATATGCCGCCAGCGCGATCATCACACCTGCCGTCATCCAGACCAGGGTAGATGCCAGCCCGTCTTTGGAGGTGTAGACCGCCACCAGCAGCATCACCATCGCGTAGACAGAGAGCAGTATCTCGGGCAGGACCAGTGTCAGATCAGCAGAAGTCATTGCGTCACCCTTCAGTTCGATGCGAGCTGCGAGGCGGCCTCAGCCGCGGCCAGCGCCGTATCATAATTTGAGACCAGGTTGGCGACCGCCGGCCCGGTAATATCCAGCACCAGCCCGGGATAAACCCCCAGCAGCAGCGTCATCACCACCAGCGGGGCAAAGATCCAGCGCTCACGCGGGGTCATATCTGTGATCGAACGCAGGCTTTCCTTGATCAGATCGCCCATAACGACCCGGCGATAAAGCCACAGCGCATAGGCCGCCGAGAAGATCACACCGGTTGTTGCCACCGCCGCCACCCAGGTATTGACCTGAAAGACCGCCATCAGCGTCAGGAATTCACCCACGAAACCAGAAGTGCCCGGCAGCCCCACATTGGCCATGGTGAACAGCATAAAGATCAGCGCATAGGCCGGCATACGGGTTACCAGACCGCCATAGGCGTCGATATCGCGCGTGTGCATCCGGTCATAGATCACGCCGACACAGAGAAAGAGCGCGCCGGAGATAAAGCCGTGGCTGATCATCTGGAAAATCGCGCCATCCACGCCCTGCTGGTTGGCGGCGAAAATCCCCATGGTCACAAAGCCCATGTGCGCCACCGATGAATAGGCGATGAGCTTTTTCATATCTTCCTGCACCAGGGCGACCAGCGAGGTGTAGACAATCGCAATGGCACTCATCCACAGCACCAGCGGCGTCATCACCTCGGACCCCACAGGGAACATGGGCAGGCAAAAGCGGATAAAACCGTAGCCCCCCAGCTTCAGCAGGATGGCCGCCAGCACGACAGAACCGGCTGTCGGCGCCTGCACGTGCGCATCGGGCAGCCAGGTGTGCACCGGCCACATGGGCATCTTGACCGCAAAGCTGGCGAAGAACGCAAGAAAGAGCAGCGTCTGCATGCCGCCCACAATCTGTATGCCCAGCACCGGGAAAGTCTCAAAGGCGAATTCGTGGTTCATCAGAACTTCGATGTCAGTGGTGCCCGCATCCGCAAACATGCCCACCATCGCCACCAGCATCAGCACAGAGCCGAGGAAAGTGTAGAGGAAGAACTTGAAGCTCGCATAGATCCGGTTCGCCCCGCCCCAGATACCAATGATCAGGAACATCGGAATAAGGCCCGCTTCAAAGAACAGATAGAACAGCACCAGATCCAGCGCCATGAAGACGCCCAGCATGAGCGTTTCCAGCAGCAGAAAGGCGATCATGTATTCCTTGACGCGGGTGGTCACGTTCCAGGACGCCGCAATCACCAGTGGCATCATAAAGGTCGTCAGCATCACAAAGAGGACAGAGATCCCGTCGACGCCCATCTTGTACTGCAGCCCCAGCAGCCATTCGCGTTCCTCGACAAACTGAAAGCCGGTGTCGTTCGGATCGAACTGCGCCAGAATGAACAGCGACACAAGGAAGGTCGCCGTGGTCGCACCCATTGCCAGCCAGCGCGCATTGCGGTTGGCAAATTCGTCATCCCCCCGCAGCCAGACCGCCATGATCAGCGCGGCAAGTGCGGGCAGGAATGTGACCATAGACAGAAGGTTATCCATCACTCAACTCCTCCGCCGAGCGTCATCCAGGTGACCAGCACCGCGATGCCGATGACCATGGCAAATGCATAGGTAAAGATGTAGCCGGACTGCGCACGGCCTGCGAGGCGGGTAAAGAACGGAATGATCCCCATAGCCACGCCATTCAGGCCGCCATCGATCACACTGCCGTCTCCGCGCTTCCACAGAAAACTGCCGATCCATTTTGCCGGACCCACAAAGATCACGTCGTAAAGCTCGTCAAAGTACCATTTGTTCTTGAGGAACAGATACAGCGGACGCTGGTTTTGCGCCAGGCGACCGGGCAGGCTCGGATTGGCGATGTAGAACCAGTAAGCCACCACAAATCCCAGCACCATCGAGATGAACGGCGACAGCTTCACCCATGTGGGCACGTAATGCGCCTCATGCAGCACGGTGTTTTCGGGCGCAATGTAGATGCCCGCTTCGCCCGGCGCATCTGCCATCACGTATTTGAGCTCGGACGCCTTTGGGCTCCGCTCTGCCACGGCCTTTTTAAGCTCTTCGGCCGGGGCCTCATAGTGACCGCCAAAGAACCTGATGATCTCGTTCTGCTTTCCGAAAAAGCTCGAATACCAGATCGCACCGGCAAAGACAGACCCCAGCGCCAGAACACCGAGCGGGATCAGCATGACCATCGGGCTTTCATGCGCGTGTTCATGCGTATGTTTGTCGCCCCGCGGGGTGCCCCAGAAGGTCAGGAACATCAGCCGCCAGGAATAGAAGCTGGTGAAAAGAGCCGCAATCACCAGCGCCCAGAAGGCGAACCCGTTGCCAGCCGCAAAGGCGCTTTCGATCACCGCATCTTTCGATGCAAAACCGGCAAAGCCGATCCAGCCCGTGAGCGGGATACCGACACCGGTAATGGCCAGCGTGCCGGTCAGCATCGCCCAGAAGGTGTAGGGGATCTTTTTGCGCAGCCCGCCATAGTTCATCATGTCCTGCTCGTGGTGCATTGCATGGATGACCGAGCCCGCGCCCAGAAACAGCATCGCCTTGAAGAAAGCATGGGTGAAGAGGTGGAACATCGCCACAGGATAGGCACCGACGCCTGCGGCGACGAACATATAACCCAGCTGCGAGCAGGTCGAATAGGCGATCACCCGTTTGATATCCGTCTGCACCAGGCCCACGGTTGCCGCAAAGAACGCCGTTGTGGCCCCCAGTACGGTGATAAAGGCCGTGGCCTCGGGTGCAAACTCCATGATGGGCGACATGCGGCAGACAAGAAAGACGCCAGCCGTCACCATGGTCGCCGCGTGGATCAGCGCGGACACAGGGGTCGGGCCTTCCATCGCGTCGGGCAGCCAGGTGTGCAGCAGCAGCTGCGCCGATTTTCCCATCGCGCCGATAAAGAGCAGCATGGCCACAAGATTGGCCGCGTTCCATTCAGCCCACAGGAATGTCAGCTGGGTTTCGGCCAGATCCGGTGCCGCCGCAAACACATCGGAAAAGTTGATGCTGTCCGTCAGAAAGAACAGCGCGAAAATTCCCAGCGCAAAGCCGAAATCACCCACGCGGTTGACCACAAAAGCCTTGATCGCTGCTGCATTGGCAGAGGGCTTGCGATAGTAGAACCCGATCAGCAGGTACGAGGCGACGCCTACACCTTCCCAGCCAAAGAACATCTGCACCAGGTTATCCGCCGTCACCAGCATCAGCATCGCGAAAGTGAAGAACGACAGGTAGGCAAAGAAGCGCGGCTTGTATGTCTCGCCCTCTTTCCACTGCGGGTCCTTGTCCATGTAACCAAAGGAATAAAGGTGCACGAGGCTGGAGACCGTGGTGATCACGACCAGCATAATCGCGGTCAAACGGTCCAGGCGGATCGCCCAGTCGGTGCTGAGCGTGCCGCTTTCAATGAACCGCAGGATCTGGATCTGTTCGGTGGTGCCGTCAAAGGTCACAAAGACCAGCCAGCTCAGCAGCGCTGACAGAAAGAGCAGCGACGTGGCCGTCCACATGGCCGCTGTCTCGCCAATGACTTTCCAGCCGAAACCGCACAGGATCGCACCCACCAGCGGGGCAAAGAGGATGATGGTTTCCATGGTCTCAGCCCTTCATCACGTTAACGTCTTCCACGGCGATGGTGCCGCGGTTGCGGAAGAAACAGACCAGAATGGCCAGACCGATCGCCGCCTCTGCGGCCGCCACCGTCAGCACAAAGAGCGTAAAGACCTGACCCACCAGGTCGTCCAGAAAGCTGGAAAAGGCCACAAGGTTGATATTCACCGCCAGCAGCATCAGTTCGATGCTCATCAGCAGGATGATCACATTCTTGCGGTTCAGAAAGAGCCCGAAGATGCCAATGACAAAAAGCGTCGCCGCGACAGTGAGGTAGTGTTCAAGTCCGATCATCTATTCTTCCTTACTGGCCTTTGCAGGGGAATTCTGCAGACAGCGCCGAAACCACGCCAACCAACGCTGGTCGTTCCCATTGTTCAGGATTCGCGACTGTCCAACTCAAAAATGACAACCTTGCAGCTTCGATGTTTGGAAAGGAGCCAATTGCGAGTTGTGGGCTCGGAGCGAAGTCAAATGCATATGATGCACAATTCTGCGCCATAACTGCAACCGCTCCCGAAATGTAACCCAAGCACATGTAAGCCAACGTTTGCTGATCATGTCCAAGACTGTTTTGCGACACGGAGTACTCGCAAGACGACTTCAGGTTTTCAACAGAATGCCAACCGTCGGCTTGGGCGACGCTAATACTTGTGATGGAGTAGCAAGTTGCTACCAAGACAAAGCCTTTGACGGAGTTTTGTGCTGCGCGTTTCACAGACCCTGCCCCGGTTTGACGTCTTTCAGCTCCATCGCCATAGCCGGATCGCGCATCATCTGAGCGACAACATCCTGGCGTTTGACGTCCGAGCGGTGGCGCAGCGTCAGCACAATCGCACCGATCATCGCCACCAGCAGGATCAGGCCGGAAAGCTGGAAGAGCAGGAAATACTGGTCGTAAAGGATCAGCCCAAGGGCCTCGGTATTGTGCCGGTCTACCGGTGCCACCTGCGCGCGCAGACCTTCGGCGGCGGCGTTGCTTTCCCAGGCCCCGAAGGCCATCACGAACTGCATCAGAATAACCAGCGCAATCAGCAGCGCCAGCGGCATGTACCGCGCCATCTCCGCCTTGAGCTCGGCGAAATCCACGTCGAGCATCATCACCACGAAAAGGAACAGCACCGCGACCGCGCCCACATAGACGATCACCAGCAGCATCGCCACGAACTCTGCGCCCAGCAGCACAAAGAGCCCGGCCGAGGACAAAAACGCGAGGATCAGCCAGAGCACCGAATGCACCGGATTGCGGCTGATCACAGTGAAAAGCCCGCCCGCGATCACGCTGATGGCAAAGAGATAAAAGGCAAATACGATCATTCCGCGTCCTTTTCTTCGTCCAGTACCTGCTGCGCCAGCTCCAGCGCGCGGGTCATCGCAGGCAGACCTGCAAACATCGACATCTGTCCGATGGTCTCGACAATGTGCTGCTGGGTGGCGCCGGCCTCCAGCGCATGGCGCACGGCCTGGCGAAACGCCACATCGTTCTGCGCGCCTTGCATGGTCAGCCCGGCAAGCGTCAGCAGCATCCGGGTGCGCGCATCCAGCCCGCCCTCGTTCAGCGTGTTGCCGAACATCATTTCCATCATGTCTTTGGGCATTGTGCCCATCATTTTCTCGAACCCTTTGGGGCTGAACGCCTCCATCGCCGGAAAAGACTTCGCCATTTCCTGCGCCTGCTCCATCATGGCAGCAAAGGGGTTCGCCCCCTCAAAAGGGTTCTTCGGGTCGCTCATCTGTAGGGTGCGTCCATTTCGAGGTTGCGGGCGATCTCGGCTTCCCAGCGCTCACCGTTATCGAGCAGTTTCTGCTTGTCGTAGTAGAGTTCTTCGCGGGTCTCGGTGGAGAACTCGAAATTCGGCCCCTCGACAATCGCATCCACCGGGCAGGCTTCCTGACAGAAACCGCAATAGATGCATTTGGTCATGTCGATGTCATAACGCGTGGTCCGGCGGCTGCCATCCTCGCGCGGTTCGGCATCAATGGTGATCGCCTGCGCCGGGCAGATCGCCTCGCAGAGCTTGCAGGCAATGCAGCGTTCCTCGCCATTGGGATACCGGCGCAGCGCGTGCTCGCCCCGGAAACGCGGGGACAAGGGCCCCTTTTCATGCGGGTAGTTCAGCGTGGCCTTCGGCGCGAAGAAGTACTTCAGCCCCAGCTTCATGCCGACCCAGAAGTCCTGCAGCAGGAAGTATTTCGCGGCGCGGGTGTAGTCGATCTGTGTCACTGAGCCTTAACCTCTTCCAGATTGAGTTCAATTCCGAAATTCGCACGAAAACCTTCACGGATTGTCGAGTTGTATTCGTTGTGCCTTATCAATAGTTCCGGCGCACCCAAATCCGCCAACGCAAGACCGAGGCAGTTTGTCCATTCAACGGCGCGGCGCGGATAGTCAAAATCCGTTTCTTCCAGATAGGCCAGGGCGTCCTGTGGAAAACCAGTATCATTTTGCGACCAGGCAAAAAGGAAAAACTGGCTTAGCATCAGAGAAGCGGAAACGGTGCCACAAAACGGAACAGAGGCGGGCGCAACTCCTTCCGCTTCGCAAGGGGAAAGTGCCGGCAACTGCTCTACGAAATGTTGCGCAGAAGCGGACAGGAACCCGGCATCACGGACAGGGTACCTTGTTTCGCCTTTAACCGTCGCGTTGAAAGACAGCTCGGCGACATGAAATGCCTTTGCCTCAGTCTCACAAACGATCGCTGCTGTCGCAGGTGCGGAAAGAAGAGCCGTCAGTATAAGAGCATGAACGCCCATCTCTACCCTCCCATCCCCCAGCGGGCATATGCCCCCCAGAACCATTCGAATTTCGCCGCAAAGGCCACAAAGACCACCCAGACGAGGCTGAACGGCAGGAACACTTTCCAGCCCAGCCGCATCAGCTGGTCGTAGCGGTAGCGCGGTGTGATCGCCTTTACCATTGCGAACAAAAAGAAAAAGAAGGCCATCTTGATGACCATCCAGTGCACGCCGTCGCCCAGCAGCGGGATGTCAGCAACACCCGGGATCGGCGTGAGCCAGCCCCCAAAGAACAACAGGGTGGTGAGCGCGCACATCAGGAAGATCGCGATATACTCACCGGCCATGAACAGCAGGAAGGGCGTCGAGGAGTATTCGACCTGATAGCCCGCGACCAGTTCGGATTCTGCCTCGGGCAGGTCAAACGGCGGGCGGTTGGTCTCGGCCAGACAGCTGATGAAGAACAGGAACACCATCGGGAAATGCGGCAGCCAGTACCAGCTCAGCGCACCATAGTCGCCCGCCTGCGCGCCCACGATCCCGCCAAAGTTCATCGACCCGGTGGAGATGATGACGCCGATGATGATCAGACCGAGACTGACCTCGTAGGAGATCATCTGCGCCGCAGAGCGCAGGGAGCCAAGGAACGGGTATTTGGAGTTTGACGCCCAGCCGCCCATGATCACGCCGTACACTTCCAGCGAGGAAATGGCGAAAACAAAGAGGATGGCCACGTTGATGTCGCTCAGCACCCAGCCGTCATTAAACGGGATCACCGCCCAGGCGAGCAGCGCCAGCACAAAAGAGGTCAGCGGAGCCAGCATGAACACCGTGCGGTCCGCACCAGCGGGGACAACCACCTCTTTGACCACATATTTCAGCGCGTCAGCGACCGTCTGCAGCAGGCCAAAGGTGCCCACCACGTTCGGGCCACGCCGCATCTGGACCGCGGCCCAGATCTTGCGGTCGCCGTAGACCAGAAACAGCAGCGAGACCATGACAAAGCCGACAACAGCCAGCACCTGGGCCAGGATCAGGACGGCGATGCCGCCGGGGGTGGTCAAGAAGTCAGCCATAGGTCCTCACACCGTCGGTATTCCAGTTTCCTTGCAGGCCGCCGCGACGACTTTGGCGTCGATCACAACAAGCCCGTCAGGCAGGGTTGGCGAGATGGTGTAAACAGCATCTGCCGCCCACACGCCACCCTCTTTGGTTACTTTTGTACGCAAATGACGCGCAAATCCATATCCCCGGATCAGCGTGTACTGCGCTGCGGCACATTCCGCGTATTTTTCAACATCCGCACTGCTCTGTGCTTTGGTCATCGCCACGTTGAACTGCACCAGATCCACATCCAGCAGCCTGGCCTCTGCCCCGAGATACTCCGGGATAAAGTCCTCGGCCTGCGGCACCGGCGGTGCGCAGGCTGCCAGTGCCAGAGGGGGTATAAGTGCAATCCGCTTCATTCTGCGGCCATGGCCTCCTTGTTGCGGGCTTTGGCATTGGCCGAGAGTTCCGCCATCAGCTGGCTCGCCCGGGCAATCGGGTTGCTCAGATAGAAATCACTGACCGCCTGGCCAAAGTCACCGTCCGACAGCGTACCACGCGCGACAGGCTGCCAGTCGTTTTCCGCGACCTCGTCAATCTTTGCCAGGTGCGGGACCTCTTTCACGAGGGCCTGGCGCAGCTGGGCGACGCTGTCATAGGGCAGCTGAGCATCACATTCCGCAGACAACGCCCGCAGAATGGCCCAGTTTTCCTTGGCCTCACCAGGGGCAAAGCCTGCACGCAGCGCCAGTTGCGGGCGCCCTTCGGTGTTCACAAACAGGCCCGGCTCCTCGGTATAGGCCGCGCCGGGCAGAATGATATCGGCGCGGTGCGCACCCCGGTCGCCGTGGCTGCCCTGGTAGATCACAAAGGGTCCGTCCGCGATCTCAATCTCGTCCGCGCACAGGTTATAGATCACATCCGCTTTGGACACAGCGGCCATGCCGCCCTCATTCACAGCACCGATATCCATCGCGCCCACGCGGGAGGCGGCCGTGTGCAGCACCATGAAGGAAGACTGCGTGGACTCCGCCAGAGCCATCGCTTCGGCAAGGACCGCCGCACCATCCGAGCGCTGCAGTGCTGCCTGACAGACAATGATCACCGAGGGCTTGTCTGCCACACCGGAGTGATCCCGCCCCATCAGCTCGGTCAGCGTCGCCGCGCCGGTGCCGATGTGATTGTATTCATAGGTCAGATCAACTGCCTCGCCGATCAGACCGACGCTTGCACCCTTTGTCCAGGCCTTGCGGATGCGCGCGTTCAGCACAGGCGCTTCAACCGCCGGGTTGCCACCGATGATCATGATCGCCTGAGCGGTGTCCAGTTCCTCGATGGTGGCCGTTCCCACATAGGCCGAGCGGTTACCCGCTGGCAGATGCGCGCCGTCCGTGCGGCATTCCACGACGCCGCCCTTGCTTTCGATGAACTGTCTGAGCGCAAAGGCCGCCTCGACAGACGCCAGATCGCCAACAATACCGGCCACCGATTTGCCGTCCATGGCCGCCGCAGCCGCAGACAAAGCCTCGGGCCAGGATGCAGGGCGCAGCTTGCCGTTTTCACGGATATAGGGCTTGTCCAGCCGCTGCCGGCGCAGACCGTCCCAGACAAACCGCGTTTTGTCCGAAATCCATTCCTCGTTCACCCCGTCGTGGTTCCGGGGCAGAAAGCGCATCACTTCGCGGCCCTTGGTGTCCACGCGGATGTTCGATCCCAGCGCATCCATCACGTCAATGCTCTCGGTCTTGGTCAGCTCCCAGGGACGCGCGGTAAAGGCGTAAGGCTTTGAAACCAAAGCACCAACCGGGCACAGATCAATGATGTTACCCTGCATATTGCTGTTGAGGGTCTGCCCCAGATAGCTGGTGATTTCCGCATCCTCGCCCCGGCCCGTCTGGCCCATCTGGTGAATGCCAGCCACCTCGGTGGTAAAGCGTACACAACGGGTGCAGGAAATGCAGCGTGTCATATGGGTCTCGACCAGCGGGCCCAGATCCAGGTCCTCGGTCGCACGTTTGGGCTCGCGGTAGCGGCTGAAATCAACCCCGTAGGCCATCGCCTGATCCTGCAGGTCGCATTCGCCGCCCTGATCGCAGATCGGGCAGTCCAGCGGGTGGTTGATGAGCAGAAACTCCATCACCCCCTCACGCGCCTTCTTGACCATGGGCGAGTTCGTTTTGACCACGGGCGGCTGACCCTCGGGGCCCGGACGCAGATCGCGGACCTGCATCGCGCAGGAGGCCGCAGGCTTGGGCGGGCCGCCCACCACCTCGACCAGACACATGCGACAGTTGCCGGCAATCGTCAGCCGTTCGTGATAGCAGAACCGCGGGATCTCGATACCAGCCTGCTCACAGGCCTGGATCAGGGTCATCGCACCCTCGACCTCGATCTCTTTACCGTCGATAATGACTTTGCGTAAGTCACTCATATCCTTGACCTTCTCATCGGCACGCAGGTCAGCCTGCGCGCTGTTATCCTATGGTGTCCAGGGCTCAATTACACCGGTGAGCTGGTTTGTGACCATCTCTTCGCCCTCGACCCGTGATGTCATCGTCGCGCGTCCGTTGGGAAATACCCTGAAGCCTGCGACCTTTGCCTTGTCCGGCAATCGTTTGTTGATGTTAAACCCGACGCGCCGCCCGTCCGGCAGATCGCACCAGACGCGCCCCACACTGGCATAGCCCGTCAGAATGATGCGCGGGCCACTGTCCCGCTGTATCTGTTTCACCGGCAGAAACGCGCCCTCGACACCGCAGGCCGTTCCGGCTGGAAACTGCTCAAAACTTGCGGCCATCTTGGTTTTTACGCCCGCAAGTGCAGGCACACAGACCAGCATCAGCACGGCAGACAGTGCCATCAGACGCGTCATTGGCCCACCTCCCGCAACAGCCGCCCGGCGGCACTGCCCGACGCGATCTCGTGGCGGCCCATCGCGCAGTAACCCGCAGTGTCCTGCGCAAAGCCCAGTTCGTTCATCTGCTGCGCGGCCCGTGCGCGCAGGCGGTTCTTTTCGGCATCCGAATTCAGATGCGCCTCGACTTCGGCCCTGGTATAGCCGCGGCTCTCTGCCTCGGCCCGCAGGTCCTGCAAAAACCCCAGGGCCCGGAAGAACCGCGCCGAAATCTCCGGACAGGCTTTGCGAACCGTGTCGGCCAGACCCACCGCATAGAGCCCGTCATCGATCACCGGCACATCCCGCAGAGCCGGGCGCGCCGCCAGCGGGGCGCTCAGCCCGAGTATCATTGCACCTGCCAGCATCAGACGTCCCATCCTGTTTCTCCCGCAGTGACCACGGCGCAGTCAGAAACCCCCGCGCCCTGCTCAGAGATGGGTCCGCACAGGTTCGTTATACAATAACGCCCCCGGCAGACGGGATATGTGGACATATGCCTCACAGCGGGCAGGACCCCGTCAGTGTCAGCGTGTCATCGGCAACCTGCAGTTCTTCGGCGGGGACATCAGGATCGGTTTCCCAGATGATGTCCGAGCTGCCGTAGTTGACCACACAATAGGTAATCGCCTCATAGCGAGCCGCCTCGCGGGCCCCCTCGATCGAGGCCGAGACCGGCCGCGCAGTGGCGCGGAACTGGTGCCGTTCCCCGTCCTTCTTGGCCTTGGCACGGTAAAACTGCCCGTCAAAAAAGATCGTGTCATCATCCGGACCACAGCCCGTCAGCAGCAGCGCTGCCAGCAGGACCGCGCCATATGTCTTCATGCCCGTCACTCTGCCGCAACCTCCCCGCAGCGGTTCTCCTGCCAGAGCCGCGCCTCTTTCAGGTATGACCAGCCAAAGGCGTGATCACTGTCCCCGTGTTTCTTCAGATGCTCCAGACGCGCCAGCGCCTCGTCCAGCGTGGGCTGATGCCCGACAGGCACCCACCACATCACAAAATGCATCTCACCGAGCACCTCAAACCATTCCTGGCGGCGCTCGTAAAACTGCTTGTGGATTGTCCCCCAGACAAAGGTCTCAAGCTCGGCGGCGCTTTCCCAGACCGTGAGGTTCGAGACATACTGCGGATCGCCATCAATGCTAGCTTCTGTGTTGCCAGTGCCCGGCGCGCCCGACCCTTCCATCATCCACACGAACCCCGGCATACGCTTACCGAGACCGTTGATCCGGTCGAGATTGGCCATGAATTCCGCCACGCGCGGATCATCCACAGGGGCCAGCAGGCGCCCGACGTTCAGCTCGGCAAGGTGGTGTCCCTGCATGCTCAGACCCTCCGCATCATATTGCCAACGGGCGAACGTGCATCGATTTCGGCCAGTGCCGCAGCGCAGACAGCCGCGTCATCGGTGGCGTCTACACCGCGCTCTTTAAGGTGCGCGGTTGTAGCCGTGGTCACATCGGCCCGGCGCACCCGTGCGGCAGCAGCATTGATCTGCTCAGGCGCATAGCCCCGTGCCACCAGGGTGTCGAAAAACCGCAGGTTCATTTCCGTGCTCGTCCCCAGACGGTAGCCAACCCCTGCCCCGCCACAGCGCGTGACATAGAAACTCGCAACGCCTGCGTTCCGGGCAAAATACCGTGCGGCCTCATCCAGCTCCGCGCTGTCTGCAGCGGGCGCAGCTGTTTGCGGTGCGCCGGACGGTGGAGCAGCACAGGCCGCCAGCGGGGCGACGACCGCGGCGACAGCCACAGCGCGCAGCCAGCCCGCACCCTGATATGGTGCCAGAACGCTCAAAACGCCGCCACCAGGCCCATCAGGGCCAGCGCCAGAATACACAGCAGGCCCATTGCAAAACAGGCAGACCGCGCGTTCTGGTTTTCTGTCCGGATATGCACAAATGCCATCGCCAGACGCACGACAATAAACGCAGAGGCAAAAAAATTGACCCAGAATGGCGCCGCACCGGCCAGCACCGCCGCTGCGGTTGCGGCAACAAACGGGCCCGACACTTCGACAGCATTCATAAAGGCACGCTCGGCCCGGTAGACGGGGTTGGCATAGTCCCGTTTGGGCTTGCCACAGTCGCACCGGTTCTCCGGCGTGCGTCCGCGCGTGGACACCATGCCCAGCACCGACACCAGTATGGCCCAGAGTGCGAGTGCAGCCAGCGCGTGGGAATATGCCTCAAAATCCAAGTTTGTTACTCCGCCGCGACCGCGCTGACGCGGCCTGTGCGTTTGTGTTTGATCCGGTCTTCGATCTCGTCGCGGAAATGGCGGATCAGGCCCTGAATGGGCCAGGCTGCCGCATCGCCAAGCGCGCAGATCGTATGGCCCTCAACCTGTTTGGTGACATCCAGCAGCATGTCGATCTCTTCGGGTTCCGCCTCACCTGTGACCAGACGGTCCATGACGCGCATCATCCAGCCGGTGCCTTCCCGGCAGGGCGTGCACTGCCCGCAGCTTTCGTGCTTGTAGAACTTCGACAGACGCCAGATCGCTTTGATCACATCAGTGGAATTGTCCATCACGATCACCGCCGCCGTGCCGAGGCCGGAGCGTTGTTCGCGCAGGTAATCGAAATCCATGATCGCGTCTTTCATCTGCGCGCCGGGGATCATCGGCACGGATGAGCCACCGGGGATCACCGCCTTGAGATTATCCCAGCCGCCGCGGATCCCACCGCAATGCGTCTCGATCAGCTCTTCAAAGGTGATCGACATGGCCTCTTCGACCACGCAGGGATTGTTGACGTGGCCGCTGATCGCAAAGAGCTTGGTGCCCGCATTGTTCGGACGGCCAAAGGAGGAAAACCATTCCGGCCCGCGCCGCAGGATCGTCGGCACAACGGCGATGCTTTCGACGTTGTTCACCGTGGTCGGGCAGCCATAAAGACCGGCTCCCGCAGGGAACGGCGGCTTCATCCGGGGCATGCCCTTTTTGCCCTCAAGGCTTTCCAGCAGCGCCGTTTCCTCGCCGCAGATATAGGCACCCGCGCCGTGATGCAGATAGATGTCAAAATCCCATCCGGACCCACAGGCGTCTTTGCCCACAAGACCTGCGTCATAGGCCTCGTCGATTGCACGCTGCAGCGCCTCTTTCTCGCGGATGTATTCGCCGCGAATGTAGATGTAACAGGCATGCGCGTTCATCGCGAAAGACGCGATCAGGCAACCCTCAACCAGCGTGTGCGGATCGTGGCGCATGATCTCGCGGTCCTTGCAGGTGCCCGGCTCGGATTCGTCAGCGTTCACCACCAGATAGGCTGGCCGCCCGTCGCTTTCCTTGGGCATGAACGACCACTTCAGACCGGTGGGAAAGCCCGCCCCGCCCCGGCCCCGCAGACCAGAGGCTTTCATCTGGTCCACGATCCAGTCACGTCCCTTCTGAACGATCCCTGCCGTCCCATCCCAGTGGCCCCGCGCCTGCGCGCCTTTCAGCGAGCGGTCGTGCATCCCGTAGATGTTGGTAAAGATCCTGTCTTTGTCCTCAAGCATATGCCTGCCCTTTTACCTGTCTGCCTGCGCGTCGCGACGCGCACGCTTTAATTGCCACGAGACGATGAACGACCACAAAAGAGCGGCCAGCGCAAAGAGATCAATCAGGATCGACTGTCGCGGTGTCAGCCCCAGACGCGGGGCCAGCCACAGCGACAGCATCCACAGCACCATGGTGCCGACAATCACCAGGCTGACCATCCGGCCCCTGGCGGCAAGAGCGCGGTCCCGCGCCCGTGCTGTCTCGTCCTGCGCACTCATAACGGTCTTGCCCCCGTCTCTGTCCGTTTCCTGTGATCCGTTCCCGGATCAGCTTTCACCTTTGGCCAGTTTTTTGGCCTGACCGACCCAGTCGTCGCGCTCGATACGGCCCTTGAACCGCAGACGCTCATCGACCCAGGCGATGTCTTTCTTTTTCAGGCTGGCCACCTGGTCAAAATGCCAGATCCCCAGACTGTTCAGTGTTTCTTCCAGCTTCGGGCCCACACCGCTGATCTTTTTCAGATCATCCGCGCCACCGTCACGGGCCGCATCCGAAAACGCGGACGGACGGGCGTCTGCCGCCGCCGGTGCATCGGCTTTCTTCGCAGCTGCCTTTTTGGCCGGCGCTTTTTTGGCGGGTGCTTTTTTGGCCGCTCCGGGGGTCGCCTCAGCCTCTTTTTCGTACTTCCAGGAGCCCTTGCGCGCGGCCAGCTCTTCCTGTCCGGGCAGGCGTTTGCTGGGCTTGACGCTGGGTACGGTCGGTGCCGGGGCAACCTGGACCGGATCTGCCCGGGTGGCAGCAGCTGATGGCGTCGGTGCTGTGGCGGATGGTGCAGGTGCCGAAGGTGTCGGCGTGCTTTCCATCCTGACCTCACCCGGTGCAGGCAGCGGGCGTGTCATCACCCAGCTGATCAGAACGCCCAGAATGAGAAAAACAACAACCCCGCCAAAGGCACCCTGCATAAAGCTCCAGCCGCCCAGAAACCACAAAAGGACTGCGGCGAGAACGCCGCCTGCAAGGGCCACAAGCCAGCTGCCCAGTGCCATTCCGATCATACCCTGATTGTTGTCCATGTTACTCCCTCTCCGCGTTTGTCACAGTGTTCCGGAACAGTGTTACCGCGTTTTGCGCGCTTTGGAAAATTTTCGTCTACGTCTCTGCTGCCAGCGCCGACGCCTGGCCAACCCAGTTGTCGCGGCTGACCCGGCCTTTGAACCCGACAAGGTTCTGATCCGCCCAGGCCACATGCTCCGGCGTCCAGGCTGCGATCTGGTCGAAATGGTAAATACCGATGCCGTTGAGCATCTTTTCCAGCTTGGGTCCGACGCCTTTGATCCGCTTGAGATCATCCGCGCCGCCATCACGCGGCGCGTCCAGCTTTTCGGGCTCGGCCCCGGCCACGTCTGTGGCAGGTTTCGCCGCGGCCTTGGCGCCGGAGCCCGGCACTTCTGCCGATTTGTCCGAGGATGCACCGGCTTTGGGCGCGGCTTTTGCGGCTTTTGCAGCTTCCGCGGGTTTCGCCGGCGAGGCGTTGTGGTTTGCCCCTTTTTGCCAGGGCATCAGCAACGGCACCTCTGTGCCATCAATGCGTTTGACCGTGTCGCCGATGTCCACAGCCAGCTGGGCCGAGGCGTTATACTGGGTTTTGCCGCTGTCCCATTCGGTCAGGGATGTCAGACCCTTAAGCGGCTCTGCAGCATAACGGCCGTTCTGCGGCCCCGGGACGGGGACCTTGCCAGCCGCCAGCTCGTCAATGATTTCGCCCATGCGGTCGGCGGTCAGATCCTCGTAGTAGTCTTTGCCAATCTGCGCCATCGGCGCGTTCGAGCAGGACCCAAGGCATTCCACCTCCTCCCAGGAGAAATTTCCATCCGCCGAGACCTCATGCGCGTTCGGCGCGATTCTTTCTTTGCAGACAGCCACCAGATCCTCTGCCCCGCAGATCATGCAGGAAGTCGTTCCGCACACCTGGATATGGGCAATTTTTCCAACCGGTTGCAGCTGGAACATAAAGTAGAATGTTGCCACCTCCAGCGCCCGGATATAGCTCAGACCCAGCATGTCGGCCACATGTTCAATCGCCGGTTTGCTCAGCCAGCCTTCCTGCTCCTGGGCGCGCCACAGGATCGGGATAATGGCCGACGCCTGACGGCCCTCGGGGTATTTGGTCATCTGCCCTTCGGCCCAGGCCTGATTGTCGGGCGTGAACGCGAAAGTGTCGGGCTGCTCGGGGTGTAATCTGCGGAGCATCTGTTCAACCTGTGTGTTTGCGGCGGCTGCAGGAGCCTCCGGCGGGGATATTTCGGGCCAGAAGAAGGAGAGCGCGCATCAGCGGTCAATCTCCCCGAAGACCACATCCATAGTGCCGATGATCGCCGCCACGTCCGCCAGCTGGTGGCCGCGTGACATATGATCCATCGCCTGCAGGTGCAGGAACCCGGGCGCGCGGATTTTGGCGCGATAGGGTTTGTTGCTGCCATCCGCTACCAGATAAACACCGAACTCGCCCTTGGGCGCTTCGACGGCGCAATAGACTTCGCCCTCGGGCACGTGGAAGCCCTCGGTATAGAGCTTGAAGTGGTGGATCAGGCTCTCCATCGAGGTTTTCATATCCGACCGGCTGGGCGGGGTGATCTTGCCGCGGGCCAGAATATCGCCCTGCCCTTCGGGCGCACGCAGTTTCTCAACCGCCTGGTGGATGATCAGGAGCGACTGGCGCATCTCTTCCATGCGCACCAGGTAGCGGTCATAGCAGTCGCCGTTCTTGCCCACAGGGATCTGGAAGTCGAACTCGTCGTAGCATTCATAGGGCTGCGCGCGGCGCAGATCCCAGGCCAGACCCGATCCGCGCACCATCACGCCCGAAAAGCCGTATTCGAGGATGTCATCTTCAGTCACCACACCGATATCGGCGTTGCGCTGCTTAAAGATGCGGTTTTCCGTGAGCAGCCCGTCGATGTCGGCAATCACGCGCGGGAATTCCTGTGCCCATGTCCCGATATCATCGATCAGGTCTTCGGGCAGGTCCTGGTGCACACCGCCGGGGCGGAAATAGGCCGCGTGCAAACGCGCGCCGCAGGCCCGTTCATAGAACACCATCAGCTTTTCACGTTCCTCGAACCCCCAGAGCGGCGGGGTCAGAGCGCCCACGTCCATCGCCTGGGTGGTGATATTGAGGATGTGGTTCAGGATGCGCCCGATCTCGCAGAAAAGCACGCGGATCAGGCTCGCGCGGCGCGGCACCTCGACACCCGTCAGCTTTTCGATGGCCAGACACCAGGCGTGTTCCTGGTTCATCGGGGCCACATAATCCAGCCGGTCGAAATAGGGCAGGTTCTGCAGATAGGTCCGGCTCTCCATCAGCTTTTCGGTGCCCCGGTGCAGCAGCCCGATATGCGGGTCGCAGCGCTCGACGATCTCGCCGTCCAGCTCCAGCACCAGCCGCAGCACGCCGTGCGCCGCCGGGTGCTGGGGCCCGAAGTTGATATTGAAATTCCGGATTTTCTGTTCGCCTGTCAGGGCGTCCTCAAAACCTTTGGAGCCGTCCATCATGGTCTTTACTCCCCATCAAGGCGTGCGCTTACGCGGAACACCTTTGTCAGCAGTTTCCAGGAGCCGCCCACACGGACAAACCCCAAATGATCTTCATAGCGCTGCGGTGGCACATCCACGGTCAGATGCACCCGGGCGATCTCGTCGCCCGCGCTGTCCATGCTCAGAATGTCGTATTGCGCCGGCGCCGGGAACGCATCACGTCCGCGCACCCGCGCCAGATAGGATGCCTTGTCCCAGAAGGTCGCCTCGCCGTTTTCAACCAGCGTCATCTGGAAATTGTCGTGACACAGATCCTCAAAAACCTCTGCCTTTGCGAAGTATACGGCATCGCAATAGGCCAGTGCTGCAGCCTGCAGGTCAGATCCATTCATTCCGTCCGGCATATCAGCGCTTCTCCAGTTCCTGAAGCTTGATGCTCATCCACCAGATCAGCGCCAGAACACCCAGTGGCACAATACAGGCCAGCGACCAGTATTTGTTGATTCCGAAATGCGGCAGCAGTTTCAGCAGCGGTATGACCGTCAGAACGGTAAAGACGATCCAGATCAGACCTTCCATTACTTCGCCTCCTGCTTTTCATCTCCCGGCAGGATGTACTCGGCACCTTCCCAGGGGGACATGAAATCAAACTGGCGGTACTCCTGAACCAGATTGACGGGCTCATAGACCACGCGCTTCTGCGCCTCGTCATAGCGCACTTCGGTATAGCCGGTGGTCGGGAAATCCTTGCGCAGCGGATGGCCGCGAAAGCCATAGTCGGTGAGGATGCGGCGCAGGTCCGGGTGACCCGAGAAGAGGATGCCGAACATGTCGAACACCTCGCGCTCGAACCAGTTGGCCGACGGATGCACCGGAATGACCGAAGGCACCATGTCGCGCTCCCGCACGCTCACGCGCAGGCGCAGGCGGTGGTTCTGGTACATGCTGAGCAGGTGGTAGACCACGTCAAAGCGTTTTGCACGGCCCGGGTAGTCGACGGCGGTGATGTCCACCAGCGTCGAGAACTGGCAGGTCGCATCTGTTTTCAGAAATTCCATCAGACCGGGTATGTTCGACGGGGTCACATCCAGGTTCAGCTCCCCGTGGGTCACATCCCAGGACAGAACGCAGTCGGTGCGCTTGGCCTCAATATAAGCGCCAAGTTCGTTCAGGGCGTCGGACATAAGCGGTCTCCTTACCGGACGGACGAGGGGTCAGACCCGGTTATCGAACAATTGTGCCGGTGCGGCGGATTTTGCGCTGCAGCTGCATGATGCCGTAAAGCAGTGCCTCGGCCGTGGGCGGGCAGCCCGGCACATAGACGTCAACCGGCACAATGCGGTCACAGCCGCGCACAACGGAATAGGAATAGTGGTAATACCCGCCGCCATTGGCGCAGGACCCCATCGAGATCACATAGCGCGGCTCGGGCATCTGGTCGTAGACTTTGCGCAGCGCGGGCGCCATCTTGTTGGTCAGCGTACCGGCCACGATCATCAGGTCCGACTGGCGCGGAGAGGCGCGCGGTGCGGTGCCAAACCGCTCCATGTCATAGCGCGGCATGGCGGTGTGCATCATCTCAACCGCACAGCACGCCAGGCCAAAGGTCATCCAGTGCAGCGAGCCCGTGCGCGCCCAGTTGATGATATCCTCGGTCGAGGTGAGCAAAAACCCTTTGTCCTGAAGCTCACGGTTCAGCTCCTGCGTGGCGACATCGCGGTCAGCACCCGCAATGTTTGCGCCTGCTGCGGCTACTGCCATTCCAGCGCTCCCTTTTTCCATTCATAGGCAAACCCGATGGTCAGCACGGCCAGGAACACCATCATGGACCAGAACCCGACCATGGAAATGTCCTTAAAGGCCACCGCCCAGGGAAAGAGAAAGGCGATCTCCAGATCAAAGATGATGAACAGGATCGACACCAGGTAAAACCGCACATCGAACTTCATGCGCGCGTCGTCAAAGGCGTTGAACCCGCATTCGTAAGCAGAGACTTTTTCCGGGTCCGGGTTGCGCACAGCCAGCACCACGGCGGCCAGGATCAGCACAAGCCCCAGACCAATGGCAACGCCCAGAAAAATCAGGATGGGAAGGTATTCCCTCAGCATCTCGTCCAAAGGTCGGCTCCTTTTTGTCGCCGCAGCGCAGCGGTTCTGCTGTCACGCGGCTAAAGTGACTGCAACGGGTTTACGCCTGTGGCCCCCGGGGGTCAACCGATGCGTGCTGCGAAAACCGGGGCATTTCTTCGCAGTTTCAACGGCTCGCAGCACCGGTGCCGCCCTGCGTCCGGACTGCCGGGCACAGCCCCGGGTCGGCATTGCTGCAGTGCAGGGCCAGGGCATGCGCCGTGAAACGCTGCAAAACAGCCGCAGACGCCTGCCAGAGGGGTGCGGCACCGTTGCAAATCAACAATTTGCAGAAAGTTGTGATCCACATCCCGGGGGCTTCCGTAAACCTTTCATCTTCCGCACCGGGCCCCGCTTTTGGGCACACGGGGCAGGATGTGACCCAACAAGGAACGAAGGAATCACCATGAACAGACGCTTTGCACTGAAATCGGCAATCGCAGCCGGCGCACTGGCGGCCATCGCCGCATGTACACCCGCAGACACAGGCAGCGACATTGTCGATATCGCAGCGGCAGACGGCAACTTTACAACGCTGGTCGCCGCCGTTCAGGCAGCAGGTCTTGTTGACACGCTGAAAAGCCCCGGCCCGTTCACTGTCTTCGCCCCGACAGACGCAGCTTTCGCAGCCCTGCCCGCAGGCACAGTTGAAAACCTGCTCAAGCCCGAGAACAAAGACACGCTGGTCAACATCCTGACCTATCACGTTGTACCGGGCGCTGTTGCCGCAGCGGATGTCCTGGGCCAGCGCCAGTCCGTCGAGGCCGTGAACGGAGGCTCGCTGCACGTTGATGGCCGTGGTGGCATGGTCAAAGTCAACAACGCGACAGTGACAGCTGCAGACATCATCGCAACAAACGGCGTGATCCACGTGATCGACACTGTTCTGCTGCCATAAGACTACCGGTCTCACTGACCGAAAAACACAGACCCGCAGGCGCGCCGCCTGCGGGTTTTTTCATGCGCTCACCGGCGCACCCAGGCCGCTTTGCGCTTGCTGAAAAAGGCATCGATGCCTTCTGCCGCCTCATCGCTCTCCCAGCAGGCCGCCAGGGCCGCGATGGTATGGTCCACCACCTGCCCGTCAATCCGCGGCCCCAGATCCCGTGCCAGTTTCTTGGCCGCCGCCACCGCCCCCGGCGCACAGGACAGATAGGGCACAACCTCGGCCTCAACTGCCTCCGCCAGTGCCTCGGGCGCGACGCAGCGCGCCAGAATGCCCAGATCAACCGCCTGCTCTGCCCCAAAGAGACGTGCCGACATAAACACCCGCCGGGCCCGTCCCTCGCCCATGCGCGCCAGCACATAGGGCCCGATGGTGGCCGGGATCAGCCCCAGACGCGTCTCCGTCAGCCCCAGTTTTGCCCCCGCAACCCCGATGGCCACATCGCAGACACAGGTCATGCCCACCCCGCCGCCAAAGGCGTTGCCCTGCACAGCCCCGATGAGCGGTTTGGGCAGGCTGTTCAGCGCGCCCAGCATATCCGCCAGGCTGCGCGCCTGCGCACTGCGGGTGGCCGCATCCATGTGCATCTGATCGCGCATCCAGCCCAGATCGCCCCCGGCACAGAAAGACGCCCCTGCGCCCGTCAGCACAACAACGCGCACATCCGCATCGACCCCCAGCGCGCCTGCGGCCTCTGTCAGCTCACCGATCATCTGCGCCGACAGCGCATTATGCTTCTCAGGCCGGTTCAGCGTCAGCGTGGCAACCCCGCGCGCATCCGTTTCAATCGTCAGGGTCTGTGGCATCCGGGTCACTCAGACAGAACCGCATCGCTGGGCTGGCCCCGCATCGCGCGCGCCATGTCAGCGGCGACCTCAATCGCGTCAATGTCCAGACCGGTCTCATAGCCCAGCGCCGCCAGATGGCGCGCAACACTCTCGGTAGCGACATTCCCCGCCGCACCGGGTGCAAAGGGACATCCCCCCAGACCCGCCACAGCCGCATCAAACACCCGCAGACCCAGGCTCAGAGAGGCGTCGATATTCTCCATCGCCCGGCCCCGCGTATCATGATAATGCCCGGCCAGCCGCCCGGCGGGCACCACATCACGGACCGCCAGCAGCATGCGCGCAATACTGTCCGGTGTGCCCGTACCGATAGTGTCCCCCAGGCTCACCTCGTAACAGCCCATGGAAAACAGCTGATCCGCCACCCGCGCTACATCCCCGGGCGCCACAGCCCCGTCATAGGGGCATTCAACAACACAGGACACATAGCCCCGCACCGGCAGATCAATATGGCGTGCCTCCTCCAGAACGGGCGCGAACCGCTCGATGCTTTCCGCGACAGAAGCGTTGATATTGGCCTTCGAAAACCCCTCAGAGGCCGAGGCGAAAACCGCAATCTCATCCGCACCGGCGTCCAGCGCATCGCGGTAACCGCGCATATTGGGCGTCAGACCGGCATAGCGCACCCCGGGCGCGCGGCAGATTCCCGCAAAAACCGCCGCCGAGCCCGCCATCTGCGGCACCTTTGCGGCAGAGACAAAGGCCCCCGCCTCAATCCGTCCGAACCCCGCCCGGCTCAGCTGATCGACAAGTGCCACCTTCTCGGCCACCGGGATGTCCCGTTCCTCGTTCTGCAACCCGTCCCGCGGGCCGACCTCGAATATCTCACATGGTCCCAGCGTCATCTCTCACCTCCTCAGATCCCGGCACGCCCCGGAAAACGCGCCCCCTTCACCCTTCCCCAAATACTCACGGCGGAACGGTTGCTGTTACTCTAGCGGCCAGGGCTCGTAAAAGTCCCGCGAATAAATGCCGTCCCCCGCGGGCAGCGCGGCCTGAAACCCGTCGCGCCCGGTGATCCGCGCATACCAGGCGCTCAGGCCCGGATGTGCGTCCGTCCGCACGAAATGCCGCGCCATATAGACCGCCTGGCCCACCGAGATATCCGCTGCGGAAAATCCGCCCGACAACAGATAATCCCGCGCGCCCAGCGGATCCTGCAGACGCGCCTCGATCGCGTCAAAGCATTTGGCGACCCGTGCGGCCTCCAGCTTCATTACCACAGGGCTGCGCATGTGATCTTCATACAGGGCGACATGCTGCTGGGTCAGGGCCGCCACATGCTGGCTCAGGGTTTCCGCAAAATGCAGCCACACCAGCCAGGACATCCGCTCCGGCGTGCCGGGCATCCGGCCCAGAGCGTCGGGGCTGAACCTTTCACACAGGTATTCGGTGATCGCCCCGGTCTCGAACATCCGCTCGCCGTCGATCTCCAGCGCAGGCACACGGCCCGCAGGCGACAGCGTCAGAAACTCAGGCGAGCGCAGGGTCCGGTCAAACGGATAGCTGCGCAGCTGAAACGGAACCGCCAGTTCCGCCAGCAGCCACAGCGTGCGCATCGAGCGTGTCTGCGGACAGTGGTGCAGCGTGATCATGCCACAGCCTCCTCCGGCTCCAGCCGGATCAGGGCCGCCCCCGCCTCGACCTGATCGCCTGCCCCGGCCAGCACCTCGGCCACCGTCCCATCCCGCGCGGCCAGCAGCGCATGTTCCATCTTCATCGCCTCCAGCACGGCCAGCCGGTCGCCTTTACTCACCTGCTGTCCCGGGGCGGCGCGCATCTCGCGCACCACGCCGGGCATCGGGGCCTCGATCAGATTGCCGTCACCGGTGGCCCCCGCCGCACGTTCCAGCGGGTCCGCAAACCCGTAAACCATGCCAAACCCGTCAAACACCGTGATCTGCCCGCCGGACATATGCGCCTGCGGCAGCGGCTCCCCCGCGGCCTGCCAGCGGCCCTGCACACGTTCCAGCGTCAGGGTCTGCTCCCCCTCCCGCCAGGACTGGCTGTCGGGTCCGGTGACCTCCACCAGCAGGGTGATTTCCTCACCCTTCCGCTCCAGTTTGACCGGCAGGCGCAGCGGCCGCCACAGATGAAACCCCGCATCGGGCGCCGGATCGCGCAGCCCCAGGGCCGCCACCCCCGCCGCCACCCGGTGCAGCAGCCGCTCCTCCGGCGGGCGGGTCAGGGCCTCAAGATCCCGCGCGATCAGACCGGTATCCACGTCTCCGGCGGCAAAGCCTGTATGACCCGCCAGCGCTCCCAGAAAGCCGAGGTTTGTCACAGTGCCCGCCACCTGCGTCTCTGCCAGCCCCCGCGCCAGCTGCGCCAGGGCCACTGCGCGTGTGGGGCCATGCACGGTCAGTTTGGCAATCATCGGATCATACCAGGGGCTGATGGTATCACCCGCCCGCACGCCGCTGTCGGCCCGGGCCGCAGGCGGAAAGACCAGATGGCTCAGCGTGCCCGTTGCAGGCAAGAACCCCGCAGGCACGTCCTCGGCATAAAGCCGCGCCTCAAAGGCATGGCCGGTAATGCTCAGATCGTCCTGGGCTGCGGGCAGCGGCTGACCGGCGGCCACACGCAGCTGCCATTCCACCAGATCAACACCGGTGATCGCCTCCGTCACCGGATGCTCCACCTGCAGGCGCGTGTTCATCTCCATGAACCAGAAGCCATCCGTGCGCAGCCCGTCCGAGCCGTCGACGATAAATTCCACCGTACCTGCACCGCTGTAGCCGATAGCCTCTGCCGCGCGCACCGCAGCGGCGCCCATCGCTTCGCGCACGTCCGGGGTCATGCCCGGCGCGGGGGCCTCCTCGATCACTTTCTGATGGCGGCGCTGCAGCGAACAGTCCCGCTCAAACAGATGCACCGCGCGGGTGCCATCGCCAAAAACCTGCACCTCGATATGCCGCGGCGCGGTGACAAACTTCTCGACCAGCACATCCGCATTGCCAAAAGCGCCCCGCGCCTCCGCCCGGGCCGAGGCCAGCGCCGTGGCGAACCCGCCTGCAGTCTCCACCAGGCGCATGCCCTTGCCGCCACCTCCCGCCACGGCCTTGATCAGCACCGGAAAGCCGATCTTTTCCGCCTCCGCCGCCAGCCGCGCGTCGTCCTGATCAGCCCCGTGCCAGCCCGGCACCACAGGCACCCCGGCCTCCTCCATCAGCGCCTTGGCCGCATCCTTCAGGCCCATCGCCCGGATCGCAGCCGCAGAGGGGCCGATGAACACCAGCCCCGCCGCTTCCACCGCCTCGACAAAATCCGGATTCTCGCTCAGAAATCCGTACCCCGGGTGAATGGCCTCGGCCCCCGTGTCCAGGGCTGCCTGAATGATCACATCCCCGCGCAGATAACTCTCTGCCGGGGCCGGACCGCCGATCAGCACCGCCCGGTCTGCCATGGCCACATGTTTCGCCGCGCTGTCCGCCTCAGAATAGACGGCAACAGTACCCACCCCCATGCGCGCCGCCGTTTCCATCACCCGACAGGCGATCTCTCCCCTGTTGGCAATCAGTATCCGGTCAAACATTACGTTGTCCTCTCACAGCGGGTGACGTCTCAGCCCGCAAAATCCTCAACCACCTCAAAGGTCTCCACCAGCATATCCACCTGCGGCGCAAACCAGCCGCTGCGCGTCAGATAGGCCTCATACCCGGCCCGCCAGTGCGCCACGTCCCGGAACTCGCCCATGGGCGTGACCCGCGCCGCATCCACCTGGTCAAAGGGGATCCGCTCAACGGCCACCGTGCGCAGCGCCAGCGCGGGCGCACCCGACCAGTCCAGCGCGATATCCGTGCGCCCGGCTGCGGGCAGCGTCTCTCCCCGCGCGGCAAAGGCCTCCCAGGCGTCGCAGGTCACGGTTTTCCGCCCTGCCCGGATCAGCGCCAGGATTTCTGCGTTCAGGGCCGCGCTGTCACCATGGGTGAAAACCACCCCGCCCGGGTACTTTTTCAGCGCGGCCTCAACCGTTATCATATCCCTGCTCCACCGTGCGCCGCGCACCGACGTAATACCGACGTTAAACCGACGTCATACCGACCGCTCACCGACGCCCTTTTCATCACATCCGGAACACGCCATAGCGTGTCTCCTCAATGGGGGCATTCAGCGCGGCCCCGAGCGACAGTGACAACACATCGCGTGCCTTGCGCGGGTCGATCACCCCGTCATCCCAGAGCCGGGCAGAGGCATAAAGCGGGTGGCTCTGTGCTTCGAACTGATCCACCGTCGGCTGCCGGAAAGCTGCCTCCTCTTCGGCACTCCAGGTGCCGCCCTTGCGCTCGATCGCCTCGCGCCGCACGGTCGCCAGAACGCCCGCCGCCTGGGGCCCGCCCATCACCGAAATGCGGCTGTTGGGCCATGTCCACATGAACCGCGGGCTGTAGGCACGGCCTGCCATGCCATAGTTCCCTGCCCCGAAGGAGCCCCCCACCACCATGGTGATTTTCGGCACATTGGTCGAGGCCACGGCCGTCACCATTTTGGCCCCGTGTCGCGCAATACCTTCGTTGGAATACTTGCGCCCGACCATAAACCCGGTGATATTCTGAAGGAAAACCAATGGGATACGACGCTGCGAGCACAGTTCCACAAAATGGGTGCCCTTTTGCGCAGATTCCGAAAAGAGTACGCCGTTGTTGGCGACAATCCCTACCGGGCAGCCCCTGATATGGGCAAAACCGGTGACAAGTGTTTCGCCGAACCGCGCCTTGAATTCATCAAAGCGCGAGCCATCCACGACCCGGGCAATAACCTCGCGGATATCATAGGGTGTGCGCAGATCAGCAGGAACAACGCCCAGGATTTCTTCGGGATCATAGGCCGGTGGCTCGGGCGTTTCCCAGGCCACTGTCTGCGGTTTTTTATGGTTGAGCGAGCGGACGGCCCGTCGCGCCAGCGCAAGCGCATGCATGTCGTCCTCTGCCAGATAGTCCGCGACCCCGCTCAGACGCGTGTGCACGTCGCCCCCACCCAGCTCTTCGGCACTGACGACCTCGCCCGTGGCTTCCTTGACCAGCGGCGGCCCCGCCAGAAATATAGTGCCCTGATTTTTAACGATAATAGACACATCTGACATGGCCGGAACATAGGCCCCGCCCGCCGTGCACGACCCCATGACAACGGCGATCTGGGCGATGCCCGCCGCACTCATCCGCGCCTGGTTGTAAAAGATGCGTCCGAAGTGGTCGCGGTCGGGAAAGACCTCATCCTGGTTGGGCAGGTTAGCCCCCCCGCTGTCCACCAGATAGATGCAGGGCAGCCGGTTTTCCTGGGCAATTTCCTGGGCACGCAGGTGCTTTTTCACGGTCATCGGATAGTAGGTGCCGCCCTTCACGGTGGCATCATTGCACACGACCATAACGTCGTGGCCTTCGACCCGTCCAATGCCCGCGATGACACCGGCACAGGGCGCATCGCCCCCGTAAAGCCCGTGGGCCGCTGTGACCCCGATCTCCAGAAAGGGGCTGCCCGGATCCAGCAGACCCGCCACCCGGCGGCGCGGCAGCAGCTTGCCCCGGCTGACGTGACGGTCCCGCGCCCGCTCGCCGCCGCCCTGTGCGGCCATCTGTGCGGCAGCACTGATTTCCTCCAGTGCAGCCAGATGTGCGGCGCGGTTCTGCTGAAAACTTTCCGAGGACGGCAGTGCCGATGAGCTCAGTTTCATGCGTCTCTCTCCCGTCCGTGCAGCACTTGCGGCACTTCTGACCCGTGGATGGTTTTCATTGATTTTACAGTATCCTGCAGAGCATTCATGTTCTGGGCTCCCTTACACCGACGGCGTCCGGCACATCCGGGATCAGCCGCCCGAACCTGTCCGCCGCCCACCGGTAGGTCTGTCCCTGCGGGGACGCGCAGATCACCGTGATCCAGACCCCGCCCCTTATGCCGGGCCGCGCGCTGCAATCCGTCGCGCGGGCTTCAGGCCCGGCAAGGCGCAGATATTCGGCAGCAAAGGTCCCGATCACATCCGTCTCCGTTATCGTTGCTGCAATCCAGCCCATCCGAAACCCCCAGCCCGCCAGCGCCAGTACGAGGCAGGTCAGCGGCGCGAACCAGATCCACCGCGGCACGGGCCTAGGCCCCGCCCGCTGTCATGCCATTGCCGCCATCAGCTCGCGCCCGACCAGCATGCGCCGGATCTCCGATGTCCCCGCCCCGATTTCCATCAGCTTGGCGTCGCGGAACAGTCTGCTCGTGGTGCTGTCATTCAGAAAGCCGGCTCCCCCCATCGCCTGAACGGCCTGGTGGGCCTGTTTCATCGCTTCTTCTGATGCGTAGAGACAGCAGGCGGCGGCATCCTGGCGGGTCACATCGCCCCGGTCGCAGGCCTTGGCCACTTCATAGACATAGGCGCGCGCGGAGTTCATCGCCGTATACATGTCCGCAATCTTGCCCTGCATCAGCTGAAACGATCCGATGGGCTGGCCGAACTGTTTGCGCTCCGCCAGATAGGGCATGATCGCATCCAGACAGGCCGCCATGATCCCCGTCCCGATGCCCGCCAGTACCACGCGCTCGTAATCGAGGCCCGACATCAGCACCCGGACGCCCTTGCCCTCTTCGCCCAGGACATTCTCAAAGGGGACTTCCACATCCTCAAAGATCAGCTCTGCCGTGTTCGAGCCGCGCATCCCCAGCTTGTCAAAATGCGGCGAGGTCGAAAACCCGGCCATGTCCTTTTCAATCAGAAACGCCGTAATGCCTTTTGACCCGGCATCCGGGTCCGTCTTGGCATAGACGACAAGCGTCGTGGCATCGGGACCGTTTGTGATCCAGTATTTCGTGCCGTTCAGCCGGTAGTGATCATTGCGCTTTTCCGCCCGCAGTTTCATCGACACAACATCAGAGCCGGCGCCTGCCTCTGACATGGCCAGTGCGCCCACATGCGCGCCCGATATCAGCCCCGGCAGGTATTTTTCCTTTTGTTCATCGGTGCCGTTCAGCTTGATCTGGTTGACGCAGAGATTGGAATGCGCGCCATAGGACAGCGAGACCGAAGCACTGGCCCGCGCGATCTCCTCAATCGCAACCGTATGCGCCAGATACGACATACCGGCACCGCCATAGGCCTCATCCACGGTGATCCCCAGCAGCCCGAGCGCGCCCATCTCTTCCCACAATTCAGCAGGAAAACTGTTTGAACTATCGATCCCGGCGGCCATTGGCGCCACTCTGTCCTGGGCCCAGCGGTGCACCATATCGCGCAGCGCGTTTACGTCTTCTCCCAGATCAAACTGCATTGTTGCGTTGAACATGCGTTACGGGCTCCCTCTGTCCGGCGGTCGGCGCGGCATTTATTGAACACTTGTTCATATTACTAGTCCGACCATCTGAGCCGGTCAAGCCGCAGCGCAGCAGAGCCCGCCCTTTGAGCGGTGCCGCCCGGACCACAGGGTCCGGGTTTTGAATGAGTTTGCGCGGGCCCGCGCCCGCGCGCCTTCGGATCAGGCGGCGTCCTGCCAGACCGCGCCAACTTCCGAGCGGATGATCCGCGCGATCAGATCACAGTCCTCCAGCGAGAAGGTCAGCGGCACTCGCATGTCCACCACACCGGCCAGAATCCGGTCACTGTCGGGCATCGGTGCGCTCGGCGCATAGCGCCAGCTGTCGTATCGGCTGGTAAAGGCGACAGGCTCCGGCGCACCGAACCATTTCAGCTCAACCCCCCGGGCACCACAGCGCGCGATCACTTCCCGCACCGCCTCTGCCTGCCAGTCCAGCAGCAGAAACTGGATGGAGGAACCAACGATGGTCTCTTCTTCGGGACGGTCGATCACCTTCAGGCCCGGCGTGCCGCGCAGCCCCTCCTCCAGGCGATAGTACCGCTCATTCCAGCGCGCGCACTGGGTGGCCAGATCGGCCACCTGCGGGCGCAGAATGGCCGCGCGCAGGTTGTCCATCCGGCCCGAGATATTGGGCGTTTCATAGCGTATCGTCTCAAAGGCTTCTTTGGGCGGGGCTGCCAGGTGGCGCTCATATAGCATGTAGGAGCCCGACATCATCACCGCCCGCGCTGCGATCTCTGCATCCCCCGTCACCAGAAAACCGCCCTCGCCCGAGTTCACATGTTTATAGGTCTGGCACGAATAGCACCCGACAGCGCCCGAACGCCCCGACGGCACGCCCTTCCATGCAGCCCCCATGGTATGCGCGCAGTCCTCGATCACGGTGATCCCCGCGGTGTCACACAGGCGCATCAGGCGCTCCATGTCACAGATATGACCCCGCATGTGGCTCAGCAGCAGTACCCGTGCCCGGTCTGTCTTGCTTTCCAGATCATCCAGATCAATCGTCAGCGCATCGGTGACGCCGACAAACACAGGCACCGCCCCGACTGCCGCAATTGCCCCGGGCACAGGCGCCAGGGTAAAGGCATTCGACAGCACATGATCGCCCGGTTTCACGCCCACAGCCCGCAGCGCTGTTGCCATCGCATATCCGCCGGAGGCCACGGCCAGACAATAAGGCGCGCCGACACTCGCCGCGAATTCCTGTTCCAGCAGCGCTGTCTCGCTCAGCTCACCGGCCACCGTGTTATAGCGGTGCAGCCGCCCGTGCCGCATGACGGCCAGGGCCGCCTCGATGCCCGCTTCCGGGATCGCTTCCTGCTGGGTAAAGCTGCCTTTGAAAACTTCGCTCATTTCCGCCTCCGCAAACTGATGGAATTGTGACGCTGCAACCGCCGGCCGGTCAAGGCAGCAATTGTGCTGCCAGGGCCGGAAGATCGGCATAGTGATCCAGCAGTGCCTCGGGTTCCAGTGCGGCCATATCCCCGCCCGCCGGGCCGAAAGTAACCAGCACGCTGGGCACACCGGCCGCCCGCGCGGTGTTGCGGTCCGTGTCAGAATCGCCGATCAGGATGCAGCGGGACGGATCGCCGCCCGCGCGCCTCGCTGCCTCAAACAGCGGCTCGGGGTCAGGTTTGCGCACAGTCAGCGTGTCCGCGCCGACCAGCGCGCCAAAGGCGTCCCGCACACCAAGGCGCTGCATCAGGGTTTCTGCCAGACCTTCGGGCTTGTTCGTGCAGATCCCGACGCCGAACCCGTCTGATTTCAGCCTCTCCACCGCATCCATCGCGCCGGGATACATCTGCGTGTGCACATCAATCGCCGCACCATAAGCCTCCAGCAGGACCGGATAATACCGGTCTATAGTTGCCTCATCCTCTGCCCGCTCCAGCCTGGACATGCCCAGTCGCAGCATGGCACGCCCCCCGCGCAGGGCGGTGCCTGCGTCGTGTACCGGGTCCAGCAGATCGCCCGCCCCCATATCGCGGAAACACAGATTTGCGGCTGCAATCAGGTCACCACTGGTATCGGCTAGTGTGCCGTCCAGATCGAAAATAACTGTTCTCATCTCTGCTCCCCGACGTGCTCCACTGGCAGAAAGGCGCACACTATGTTGCAACACGCAACCATCTTTGATCCCGGCACGCTTGCGCCGCTGGCCCCAGCGGATAAACAGGCGGCCAACGGAACACAAAGAGAAACCACATGAAAACCGCTCTGATCATCCTCGCCGCAGGCAAGGGCAGCAGGATGAACTCCGATCTTCCCAAGGTATTGCACCCGCTGGGCGGCGCACCTCTGCTGGCGCATGCCATGCAGGCAGGTGCTGCCGTAAACCCTGAACGCACGGTTGTTGTTGCCGGACACGGTGCCGCGCTGGTCCGGCGCGCCGCCCTCGGGCTGGACGACACGGTCCGCGTGGCCGAGCAAACAGAACAGCTGGGCACCGCGCATGCCGCGGCTCAGGCCCGGGAGGCGCTGAACGGCTTTGACGGCACGGCGATTGTGCTCTTTGGCGATACTCCCTTTGTCCGGCCCGAAACGCTCGGCGCGATGACAGAGGCCCGCCGCACAGGGCATGATGTGGTTATTCTGGGGTTCGAGGCTGCGGATCCGGGCCGGTATGGCCGTCTGGTCATGGCCGGCGACAGTCTGGAGCGGATTGTAGAATTCAAGGACGCCTCTGACGCGGAGCGACAGATCAGCCTGTGCAACAGCGGTGTGCTGGCCTGCGATGCGGCACTGCTCTTTGATCTGATCAGCGCGATCAGCAACGACAATGCGGCGGGCGAGTACTATCTGACGGATGTGGTGGGGCTGGCGCGTGCGCGCGGGCTGTCGGCGACAGCCGTAACCTGCGACGAATCCGAAACCCTGGGCATCAATACCCGCGCCGAACTGGCGGGCGCCGAGGCCGCGTTTCAGGCCCGCGCCCGCGCCGCAGCCTTTGAAAACGGTGTGACAATGCCTGCCCCCGATACCGTGCATTTTGCGCTGGACACGGTTGTGGGCCGCGACACCGTAATCGAGCCGAATGTGGTTTTTGGCCCCGGCGTCACAATCGAGAGCGGTGCCACAATCCGCGCCTTTTCGCATCTGGAGGGGTGCCATGTGGCGCGCGGCGGCATCGTCGGCCCCTATGCCCGCCTGCGCCCCGGCGCGGAGCTGTCCGAAGACGTTCGGATCGGCAACTTTGTCGAGGTGAAAAACGCCCGGATCGGCGAAGGCACCAAGGTCAATCACCTCAGCTATATCGGTGACGCAACGCTGGGCCGCGGCACAAACGTCGGCGCGGGCACGATCACCTGCAACTATGACGGCGTGATGAAGCATCACACCCATATCGGGGATGGGGTGTTCATCGGCTCAAACACCATGCTTGTGGCGCCTGTGCATATCGGGGATCAGGCCATGACCGGCAGCGGGTCGGTGATCACCTCGGATGTGGAACCCGAAGCCCTGGCCCTGGCGCGGGCACCACAGGTTGAGAAACCGGGCATGGCGACGAAACTTTTCAACATGTTAAGGGCCAAAAAGGCCCAGCAACAAAGAGGCAGCTGATCATGTGTGGTATTGTTGGTGTTCTGGGCGGGCACGAGGTTGCCCCCATTCTGGTCGAGGCGCTGAAACGGCTGGAATACCGCGGCTATGACAGCGCAGGCATCGCAACGGTCAATGACGGTGTCCTCGACCGGCGTCGCGCCGTGGGCAAGCTGGTCAACCTGTCCGATCTGCTGGTGCATGAACCGCTCGCCGGAAAATCCGGAATCGGCCACACCCGCTGGGCCACCCATGGCGAGCCCTCGGTGACCAATGCGCACCCGCACCAGTCCGGCCCGGTCGCGGTGGTTCACAACGGTATCATTGAAAACTTCCGCGATCTGCGTGCCGAACTTGCAGAAAACGGCATGCAGTGCGTGACAGAAACGGACACAGAGACCGTCAGCCTGCTGGCGCAGTATTATCTGGAACAGGGGGCGGCCCCCGTCGAAGCCGCCAACCAGGCGCTCGACCGTCTCGAAGGGGCCTTTGCTCTTGCGTTTTTGTTTTCCGGCCATGACGACCTGATGATCGGCGCGCGCAAAGGCTCGCCTCTTGCCATCGGTCACGGCGATGGAGAGATGTATCTGGGATCCGACGCGATTGCGCTGGCGCCGATGACGGATCGGATCACCTATCTGGAAGAAGGCGACCGGGCTGTTCTGACGCGCACATCGCTGAGCATCACCGACAGCAGCGGCGCTGTTGTGAGCCGACCTGTGAAAACCATACAGGCAGATGCCACGCGGATCGACAAAGCCGGGCACAAGCACTTTATGGCCAAGGAAATCGCCGAACAGCCTTCGGTCATCGCAGGCGCGCTCGGCCATTACATCGCTGACGATGGCAGCATTCAGCTGCCCGAAGGCGGTATGGATTTTGCCAGCACCGACCGTCTGACGCTGGTGGCCTGTGGTACCGCTTATCTGGCCTGTCTGTCCGCGAAACACTGGTTTGAGCAGCTCGCCCGTCTGCCGGTGGATGTGGATGTGGCTTCCGAATTCCGCTACCGTGAGCCGCCGATCCCCGCGCGCACCGCAGCCCTTTTTGTCAGCCAGTCCGGCGAGACGGCCGACACGCTGGCAGCCCTGCGTTTCTGTCAGGGCAAGGTCACCAGAATCATGTCGGTGGTGAATGTGCCCGAAAGCTCCATCGCGCGTGAAAGTGACATCGTTTTTCCCATCTATGCGGGTGTCGAGGTGGGCGTGGCATCGACCAAAGCCTTTACCTGCCAGCTTACCGTGCTGTTGCTGATGGCGCTCAAAGCCGCGCAGGACCGCGGCACCATTGATGACGCCACCCTGCGCGAGCACATCGCAGCACTGCGCGGCATTCCCGGCGTGATCAGCCAGGCGCTGGAAATCAGCTCGGAGACACAGCGCACCGGACAAAAGATCGCCGAAGCCCGCGATGTGCTGTTTCTGGGGCGCGGTCAGATGTTTCCGCTCGCGATGGAAGGCGCGCTCAAGCTCAAGGAAATCAGCTACATCCACGCCGAGGGCTATGCCTCGGGCGAGTTGAAACACGGACCCATTGCACTTGTTGACCAGTTCGTACCGGTCATTGTCATGGCCCCCCGTGACAGCCTGTTCGACAAGACCGTCAGCAACATGCAGGAAGTGATGGCGCGCAAAGGCCGTGTGGTTCTGGTGTCCGACCGCAAGGGCATCGAAGAGGCAGGCGAAGGGACCTTTGCCACAATCGAGCTGCCAACTGTATCCGAGATCGTCACACCGCTGCTCTATGCCATTCCCGCGCAGCTGCTGGCCTATCACACGGCCGTGGCCAAGGGCACGGATGTGGACCAGCCCCGCAACCTGGCAAAATCAGTCACCGTGGAATGACCGCGGCGCTCAGCTGCCCCGCCGCACGCTGAGCGTCACAAGGGCGGTCAGCGGGGCATTCAGAACACGCATCGCGGCCAGCGAAATGCGACTGCCTGCCGTGGCCGGGCCGTCGATCGGGATCAGCGTTACCTTTACTGATGCACCCGTTTCGGTGTCTGTGACAACGCCGGACATCTCTGACGGGACCAGCGGTGTTTTCAGCCAGAAACCCTGCTCAGCCGGATTGCCCAGCGACGCAACAGTCCGCCCAAGGGCCGCCCCGGTAGCACTGACCTGTGCGGCGGCGGTTCTCTGGGCTGTGGACGTGCTGTCAATGCTTTCTGCGGAACGTGCCCCGCCCGCGTTGAGTGCAGGGCTGGCCGCCTGAGGTGCCATGCCCGCAGCAGGTTCCTGCGCCGCTGACAGCTCTGGCAGACCGCTGCCCCCAAGTTCCAGATTTACTGCCTGTTCGAGCTTTTGCAGCTCTGCGCATCCTGCGATGGCCGACAAAAGGGCAACTGCCGGGAATACACGTATGGCGGGAGTTTTTCGGCGGGTACAGTTCATGGCAACCTCATACCGGCTCCGCATCTGCCTCACAACGCGGAATACCCTTGCCGCAGGTTACCGCACCGCTTACCAATAGCCTCATGAACGCTCCTCTGATTGATCCTTTTGCGCGCGCAATCACCTATCTGCGGGTCTCTGTCACCGACAGATGCGATTTTCGCTGCGTCTACTGCATGTCCGAAAACATGACTTTTCTCCCCAAAAAGGAGTTGCTGACGCTCGAAGAGCTGGACCGGATGTGCTCGACCTTTGTGGGTCTGGGGGTTGAAAAACTGCGCATCACCGGTGGAGAGCCGCTGGTCCGCAAGGGCATCATGACCTTTTTCAACAGCATGTCGCGCCATCTGGATGCGGGAACCCTCAAAGAGCTGACGCTGACCACGAACGGCAGTCAGCTGGAGCGTTTCGCCTCAGATCTCTATGCCGCCGGCGTGCGGCGGGTGAATGTCTCGCTGGACACTCTGGACGCGCAGAAATTCGCGGATATCACGCGCTGGGGCCGCCTGCCCCAGGTCTTGCGCGGTATCGATGCAGCCCAGGCCGCCGGTCTGCGGGTCAAACTGAACGCTGTGGCGCTGAAGGGCTTTAACGAAGAAGAGCTGCCGACGATCACGCAGTGGTGCGCCGAGCGGGATATGGACCTGACCTGGATCGAGGTCATGCCCATGGGCGATATCGGCAACGAGGAACGGCTGGACCAGTACTGGTCGCTCAAAGACGTGCGCGCGCGCTATGCCGAACATTACACTGTGACCGACCTTGCAGAACGCAGCGGTGGCCCGGCGCGCTATGTGCGGCTGGAAGAAACCGGGCAAAAGATCGGTTTCATCACACCGCTGAGCCATAATTTCTGCGAAAGCTGCAACCGGGTGCGGATCACCTGCACCGGCGAGATTTACATGTGCCTTGGCCAGGAAGACATGGCCGATCTGCGCCCGCCCCTGCGTGACCACCCGACCGACGATGCACCGCTGGAAGCAGCGATCCGCGCAGCCATTGACAGCAAACCCAAAGGGCATGACTTTGATTATTCCCGTCAACGTGCGGACGGACAGATGTCCCGCCACATGAGCCATACCGGCGGCTGATCAAGCGCATGCAAACGCCATTGCTTTTCAGGTTATACGTGGCGCTGACCGCGTTACTCACGCCTGTTGTGGCCTGGTTTGAAATCCGCAAACTGCGCCGAGCCGGGCTGCCTGCACTGCGCGCACACGAGAAACTGGGCAATGCCAGCGCACCGCGCATGGGCAGCGGGCCGCTGATCTGGTTCCATGCCGCTTCCGTAGGCGAGAGCCTTTCGGTTCTGTCGCTGATCACCAGCATGGGCCAGATGCTGCCCCGGGCACAGTTTCTGATCACCTCCGGCACGCCTACGTCCGCCCGCCTTGTGGCCGAACGTCTGCCGCCGCGCTCTGTGCATCAGTTCTCACCGATTGATTCAGCCGGGCCGGTCCGCCGGTTTCTGGCACACTGGCGGCCCTCTGCGGCCATCTTTGTGGAAAGCGAACTCTGGCCCCTGATGCTGCGCCGGACGCGCGCGCGCGGCACGCCCATGGCTCTGGTCAATGCGCGCCTCAGTGAACGCTCACGCAGAGCATGGAAAAAGCGACCGGAAACAGCCGCCTATATCTTCAAAGTGTTTGATCTGATCCTGACCCAGAACGACGAGATGGCCGGGGCCATGGTTGAAATGAATGCCCCCGCAGACCGCGTCGCCCGCGGGATCAATCTGAAATCACTCTCTGATCCTCTGCCGGTCAACCCGGCAGTCACGGCGCAGGTCCGCAGCTGGCTGAAAGGCAGGCCCGTCTGGGTTGCCGCCTCCACGCATCGCGGCGAAGAAGAAACCGTCCTCGCCGCCCACAGTGCTCTGTTGAAGCAACATCCCGAACTGCTGCTGATCCTTGTGCCCCGTCACCCGGAACGCTCGGAGGAGGTTTCCGGCCACATCAGCTCGGCAGGTCTGACTGCCGCCACCCGGTCCGCAAATGAAAAACTGGTGCCGTCACACAACGTCTATCTGGCGGATACCCTGGGCGAGCTTGGCAGCTGGTATGCCCTGACGGACATTGTCTTTCTGGGCGGCTCCCTGCTTCCCATCGGCGGGCACAATCCGTTTGAAGTGGCGCAGGCAGGCGCCGCCGTTTTGTCCGGGCGCCATGTGACCAGTTTTCAGGAGACATTTTCGGACATGACATCGCGCGGTGCTGCAGTTTACGTCGAGAATGCCGAAGACCTGGCTGGCGAAATTCACATGCTGCTCAGCAATGCACCCTACCGCGCACAGGCTGTCTCGGCTTCCGAGGATTTTGTGCGCGGGCGCTCGGATCATCTGGATCAGATCGCCAAACGGCTGATCCGCGCGCTCGGCCTGGAAGAAAACACCTGATGACAGACGAAAACGCCACGCTGCCCCCGCTGCGGGATATCCAGGTTATTGCCCCTAATTTCAAACGCCGCCACTCTGGCGTGACCTCTACGGTGATCCGCCTGGTGCCGGAACAGGCACGCAGCATTCCGATTGTCGCCTGCGCGCCTGATCTGCCGCCCCAGGTGCCAAATATGGCCCCGTCGCGGCTTCTGACACTGCCTGCCCGCAGTGATGGCGCCCCGCGCGTCTGGCACGCGCGGCGCAACGTAGAAATGATTGCGGGTATCGCGCTCAGAACGCTTGCTCGCAAAAAGCTCCGGCTGCTGTTCACCTCCGCGGCACAGCGGCGACACAAACCCTTTACCCGCTGGCTGATCCGCCAGATGGACGCCGTGATCGCCACATCGCAGAAATCCGCAGACTACCTGGAACGGGACGCCACAGTTATTCATCATGGCATCGACTGCGAGGCGTTCTCTCCTGTGCAGGACCGCGCGGCCCTGCGCCAAAGCCTGGACCTGCCCCCGGATGGTCCGCTGGTGGGCTGCTTTGGGCGCATCCGGCATCAAAAGGGCAATGATCTGTTCGTACGCGCCATGATCCGCGTCTTTTCTGATATTCCACAGGGCCGGGCCCTCGTCATGGGACGCGCAACAGAGGAACATCAGGCCTTTTTGCAGGGGCTGAAGGACGAGGTTGCCGCCGCCGGCCTGTCGGACCGCATTCTGTTTCGTGACGAGGTGCCGATTGCGCAGCTTTCGCGGCATTTTCAGGCGCTCGATCTCTATGTGGCCCCGCAACGCTGGGAGGGGTTTGGCCTGACCCCGCTAGAGGCGATGGGCTGCGGATCGCCGGTTGTCGCCACACGGGTCGGTGCCTTTGAAGCGCTCGTCGTGCCCGGCGAAACCGGCTATCTGACCGACATAGAAGACCTGGACGGTATCACCCGGCACGTGCGTGACCTGCTGGAAGATGACGCAAAGCGGGCCGCTTTCGGTGCCGCCGCGCGCGAACGGGCAACCGGCAGCTTTTCCATCCAGGCAGAGGCCCAGGCGATCATTGCGGTCTACAAGAAACTGCTGGGCGAGGCCTGAACCAGCGCGACCGTCAGGCGGCAGGCATCCGCTGCTCCACGATTTCCGCCCACCAGCTGCATCCGGCTGGGATCGCATCATCGTTGAAGTTGTATTCCGGGTGATGCAGCCGCGCGCTGGAGCCGTTGCCCATCAGGATGTAGGCCCCGGGCCGCTCCTCGAGCATAAAGGCAAAGTCCTCGCCGCCCATAACCAGCTCTGCTTCGGCGCAGTCACCTGACACGCGGCGCGCAACCTCTGCTGCAAAATCGGTCTGTTCCGGATGGTTCACCGTCACCGGATAGTTCCGGGTGTAATCAATACGGCCCGTGGCGCCGAAGTTCTCTGAAATCCCCTGCACCAGCTTTGTCAGGCGCGTCTCCACCAGATCACGCACTTCGGCGCTCATCGTGCGGGCGGTACCCCGCATCGTTACTTTCTGCGGGATCACGTTGAAAGCATTTGACGAGGTTTCAAACGAGGTGATCGACATGACCAGCTGTTCCACCGGATCGGTATTTCTGCTGGCGATGGACTGTGCCGCCGTGACGATGTGACTGGCCACAACGGTCGGATCAATGGTCTGATGCGGAAAGGCTGCGTGCCCGCCCTTGCCCTCGATCTCGATCTCGAAAATATCCGTGGCGGCAAAAAAGGCACCGGGACGGATGGCAAACTGTCCTGTCTCCATGCCCGGCCAGTTGTGCATACCGTAGACTTCCTGAATGCCAAACCGCTCCATCATGCCGTCTTCGCACATCTCACGGCCACCGCCGCCGCCCTCTTCGGCAGGCTGAAAGATCACGGCGACACTGCCATTGAAATTGCGCGTCTCAGCAAGGTACTGCGCGGCCCCCAGCAACATGGCGGTATGGCCGTCATGTCCGCAGGCATGCATCTTGCCGGGCGTTTTGGACACATAGTCAACACCAGTCTCTTCGGTGATCGGCAGGGCATCCATGTCGGCGCGCAGACCGATCACACGGCCAGAAGTATCCGATTTTCCCCGGATCACCCCGACAACGCCCGTCCGCCCGATACCGGTCACGACCTCATCGCAGCCAAAAGCCCGCAGCTTGTCCGCCACCAGCCCGGCCGTACGATGCGTGTCAAACAGCAGCTCGGGATTTTCGTGCATGTCGCGGCGCCAGGCCGTGATATCCTCGTGCAGTTCGGCAAATCGGTTTTTCACAGGCATGTTATAGGCTCCCAGAGACTGCGCCCGGATCATCGGCCCGGACTTTCACCTGTTGGTTGTACCCCACGGGTCACGGGCTGCAAGGTCTGTGCTGTATGTATTCGTTGAAACCGGCGCCTCCACTGACCGCAGCAGGGCTCACAGGGCGGGGCCAAGGCGCATGCCACTGCCATCTGTGAACCGCGACAGCCGGAACCGCGAGAGATCGTGTTCCACAGGCTGATCCGCGGCGAGGCTGGCCAGGACGCGGCCCATGCCCGGGCCAATGCCAAAGCCATGCCCGCTCATCCCTGTCCCCAGGATCAGCCCGGGCAGCACCGCGACATGATCCACGACGGGGACCAGATCGGGCATGGTGTCGATCATACCCGCCCAGGCATGGGTGATGTCAAAATCAGGCAGCTGCGGGAAAAGCGCTGCAAAATCCCGTTTCAGCCCGCGCACTTTTGATGCGTTCGGGGCCGGGTTCAGCACGCGGCAGGCTTCAAACGGGCTTGTATCGTCGCCACTCCACCGTCGCGCCGTGCGCCAGGCATCCGGATATCCGGCAGGTGCGCCGGGCAGGAACCTCGTGCCAAAGGGGTCCGCACGCAACTGGCGCAGGAACTTTGGCAGGGCGCGCAGCGCATCCCAGCCCAGAAAAAGCTCGTGGAACCCGCCTGCAGCCAGGGAATATCCGCCATCCATACGCGGCCTGAAGGCCAGCCGGTCGTCCGCCACGCCGCCGGGCGTAACGACAGGCAATGCGCTGGTCGCGGCAACTGTGGCCCGCACCGACAACTGCGGCAGGCAGACCCCGTGGTTTCTCAAAAACAGCGAACACCAGGCCCCGCCTGCCAGAACGACACGAGGGGCCGTAATCCGTCCCGCCTCGGTGATGACACCGCTGACCCTGCCCGCCGACAGATCCAGACACCGCACTGCACAGTTTTCACGGATAACCGCCCCCTCCCGTGCGGCGATGGCGGCAAGGGCGGGTACAGCGCGCCAGGGCTCCGCGCGCATGTCAGATGCGGTATAAAGCGCACCCGCATAGCGCCGTGACATACCCGGAATAAGTTCTGCCGTTTCCTGCGGCGACAAAATGCGGGTCCCCACACCCTGCGCCTTGGCATGCGGCAGCCAGGCCTCATAGCGGGCCAGCTGCGCGGGGCTCTGCGCAAGGTACGTGACCCCGCCGGTCACCAGCCCGATGCTGTCGTTGGTCCGGGCTGACAGTTCCTTCCAGTGGCGCGCGGCCTCAAGCATGATCGGCAGCTCGTCCGGGTCACGGCCCTGGGCCCTGATCCACCCCCAGTTCCGGCCCGACTGTTCAGCAGCAATCCGCCCTTTTTCAAGCAGAACAACACGCTGGCCCGCGCGGGCCAGAAAGAGCGCCGTCGACACCCCGATCACGCCGCCGCCGATCACCACGACATCTGTTGCGCGCGGCAACTCGCCCACAAATGCAGGCGGCGTGTCGGATGTGATGGGAATTCCCTGCATGCCAGGCGTCCGGGGGGCCTCAGCCCTGCAGTGTGGTGACGAGGCGCTGCATAAAGGTGTGACCGGCCTCGAACTGCACTTTGGTGATAAATTCGTTTGGCTGGTGTGCCTGGGCAATATCGCCCGGCCCGCAGATCACGGCCGAATAGCCGGCTTCCTGAAACTGACCGGCCTCGGTGCCATAGCTGACAACGTGGCTGGCATTGTCCCCGGTCAGTCGCCGGACGAGCGCCTCTGCCGTCCCTTCTGCTTCGGGAGCCAGGGCGGGGACGTCGAAACGCGGTGTCACGACGATCTGCGTCTCAGGAACAACGGCCTGCATCATTGCCTCAACTTCGGCGACTTTCTCGCGGTACTGGCGCTCCCACAGGGCTTTGTCTTCGCCCGGCACAACCCGGAAATCCATTGCAAAGCGACAGTCCTTGGCGGTGATATTATGCGCAGTTCCGCCCTGGATCATCCCCACATGGGCCGTGGTGTAGGGCGGATCAAAAGCCTGCGCCAGCGCGCCGGGTTCAGCGTCCCGGTTGGCCGCATTGATGTCATTGGCCCAGTCGATCAGTTTGGCACCATACATGATCGCGTTGACGCCGCGGTCCAGCAGAGAGCTGTGCACCTCAAAGCCCTGGACATGCGTGTCGAAACCGGTGCCGCCCTTGTGGCCCGACACGGCCTGCATCATCGAGGGCTCTCCGACAATCACGGCAGCACCTTTTGGCAAAACAGGCTGCATCGCCTCGATCATCGGTGGCGCACCCGTACAGCCGATTTCCTCGTCAAAACTCAGCGCCAGTTGCAGCGGGCGTTTTGCGCCGGCGTATTGCGCCTCGACCAGCGCCCAGATGGCCAGGGCGTCAAATCCCTTCATATCGCAGGTGCCGCGGCCAAAGTATTTGCCGTCTTTTTCGGTCACCTCAAACGGATCGGTGTCCCAGGGCTGACCATCGACAGGAACAACATCCGTGTGACCGGACAGGACGATGGCGCCCTCTTCCCACGGCCCCACATGCGCAAAGAGCGCTGCCTTGGGTTCGTCGGGTTTCAGATACCGGTGCGCGGGGATGCCATGCCCGGCGAGGTATTCCTCGACCCAGTCAATCAACGGCAGATTGGTGTCCCGGCTGATCGTCGGAAAACCGATCAGCCTGCGCATGATCTCGAGCGGCGGGAGACGGTCGGCCATACCCGGTCAGTACCCGCTGTCAGTTTCGAGGATCATGTGCCCCGGTTCGACTTCGCGGTAGACCGACGGCTCAGGTACATACCCGGCCGGATGGATGGGCGACGGGATCGGTTTGAAGTTGAGTTCACTCTCGTCCTTGCGCTGGCGCGGGTCTGCGATAGGAACGGCCTTCATCAGCGCCTGGGTATAAGGGTGTTGCGGGTTTTCAAAAACACGCGCACGCGGTCCCAGCTCCACGATACGGCCCAGATACATGACGCCGACATGGTGGCTGACACGTTCCACCACTGCCATGTCGTGGCTGATAAACAGGAACGAGATCCCCAGTTCGGCCTGCAACTCCATCATCAGGTTCAGCACCTGCGCCTGAACTGAAACATCCAGAGCAGACACGGCCTCATCGGCGATGATCAGTTTGGGGTTCAGCGCCAGCGCACGGGCAATCGCAACACGCTGCCGCTGGCCCCCCGACAATTCATGCGGGAAACGGCGCATAAAGCTGCGCGGCAGCTCCACCCGGTCAAAGAGCATTGCCACCCGGTCGCCAATATCCTTGCCCTTGAGCGTCGCGTAATTGTGCATCGGCTCTGCAACCTGGTCCGCCAGTTGCATCTGCGGATTGAGCGAAGCAAAGGGGTCCTGAAAAATCATCTGCATGTCGAGACGTGCTTTGCGCAGCTCCTGCTGGTCCAGCGCCATGATATCGGTGTCACCGACCGTGATCTGCCCGGAAAGCGGGTCCACCAGCCGCAGGATCGACCGCCCTGCCGTCGATTTGCCGCATCCGGATTCGCCCACAAGGCTGAGCGTCTGGCCTTTGTTGATCGTAAAGGACAGGTCCTCTACTGCGTGAACGTTCGCAACCGTGCGCCGGAAAAACCCGCCCTTGACCGGGAAACGGGTTGTCAGGTTTTTGACGGTGAGCAGCACTTCCTCCGTGCCCGGGATCGGTTTGATCTCGTCCTGGTCCCGCCCCAGCAGCTTCATCGGCTCCGGCGCGGATTTGCCCCGCATCTCGCCCAGTTTGGGCACCGCCGCCAGCAGCGCCTTGGTGTAGGGGTGTTGCGGGTTCTCGAAAATTTCAGCAACCGGGCCTTCCTCGACCTTATTGCCACGGAACATCACCACAACCCGGTCTGCCATTTGTGCCACAACGGCCATATCGTGGGTAATGAACATCACCGCTGTGCCGGTTTCGCGCTTCAGACGGTCCATCAGTGCCAGAATTTCCGCCTGAATGGTCACGTCAAGCGCGGTCGTCGGCTCGTCCGCGATCAGCAGGCGCGGCTTGCAGGCCAGTGCCATGGCGATAACAACCCGCTGGCGCATCCCCCCCGACAACTCGTGCGGATACTGTTTCAGGCGGCGTTCCGGCTCGGGAATACGCACTTCTCGCAAAAGCTCCAGCGCACGGGCCTCTGCTTCTGCTCTGTTCATTTCCTTGTGCAGGCGCAGCCCTTCGGTCAGCTGCCGGCCCACCGTGAAAACCGGGTTCAGGGCCGTCATCGGCTCCTGGAAAATCATGCCGATCTCGTTGCCCCGGATGGACCGCATGAGTTCTGCATCCGTTTTTGCAAGATCAATCCTGTCACCGCCCGAACGGTCAAAGAGCAGCTGACCGCCGGCGATGCTGCCGCCACCGAATTCGACCAGCCGCATCAGCGAGAGTGAAGACACTGATTTGCCCGAACCGCTTTCACCGACCACACAGACCGTTTCGCCCGGATTGATCTCAAACGAGACATCCTCAACACCAACAACGGGGCCGTCTTTGGTCTGGAACTCGACCCGGAGCTCTCTGATTTCGGCGATTGGCCCGCCGCCGCTGCCTGGTTGTGTCTGATCCAGCATCTCTGACCCCGTTATTCCCTCTGGTGACGCTAAGGCCAGGGAACGGGCAGTGTCAAACCCTGCCAGCCCCTTTCCATCACGTCAGCCATCACAAGGCTTGCTTTTTCCGCAAAACATGCTTCGATGCTGCCACGCATCCGGGGGGCAAGGCGGATTATCTGCGGATTGCTGCAGAGTCAGCGCCGGCAATCTCCCGGGAATGAAAGCGAAAAAACAACGGCCTGGTCAAACGGGTTGTTCTAAACGGCATTTGATTGCCCAACACGGAGTATAACATGAAACTCAGAACCTTACTGATGGGCGCCATTGCGACCACAGCCCTCGCACCGGTCGTCCTGGCGGACGGTCACCAAGGCGAGCGGGGCCGCGATGGCGAGGTCAAGATCATCTACTGGCAGGCCCCTTCGATCCTGAACCCGTATCTGTCGGGTGGTACCAAGGACATCGAATCCGCCTCGCTGGTGATTGAACCGCTTGTGCGTTACAACGAAGTCGGTGAAATGGTCCCCTTCCTCGCAACGGAAGTCCCTACAGTCGCAAACGGCGGCGTGTCGGCGGACTTGACCAGTATCACATGGATGCTGCAGGAAGGGCTTTTGTGGTCTGATGGCTCCTCACTGACTTCAGCAGACGTGAAATTCACCGCAGACTACTGCATGCACCCGGAAGGCGGCTGTGCGCAGGCCGCGTTTTTTGACGGTGTGGAAAACGTCGAGGTCATTGATGATCTCACTGTGAAAGTTACATTTTCGGGTCCAAAGCCAAACCCCTATGGCCCGTTTGTCGGCGGCCAGTCCCCCATTATCCAGGCCGCACAGTTCGCTGACTGCCTTGGTGCCAAAGCACCCGAATGCACTGAAGCGAACTTTAACCCGATCGGCACCGGACCATTTGTCGTGGATGATTTCCGCCCGAATGATGTTATCCAGTATTCTGCCAATCCCAACTACCGCGATCCGAGCAAGCCTGCCTTTGCCAAGATTACTTTCAAAGGCGGCGGTGATGCGACCGCAGCTGGCCGGGCTGTTCTGGAAACGGGTGAGTTCGACTACGCGTGGAATCTCCAGCTTGCACCCGATGTCATCGCCAGAATGGAGGAAGCAGGCAAAGGTGTTGCAATTGCAGGGTTTGGTCCGCTGGTCGAGCGCCTTGAGATGAACCTGACGAACCCATCGCCTGATCTGCCCCCGGAAACCCGGGCAACCGTCGCCGAACCACACCCGTTCCTGACCGATCTGCGTGTACGCAAGGCGCTGTCGATGGCAATTGACCGCGAACTGCTCACAGAAGTGGGTTACGGTCAGGCTGGACAGCCAACCTGTAACCTGGTCCCTGCGCCTGCGCTCTATGCCTCAGACAATACAGAGTGTCTGACACAGGACATCGACGGCGCAAACGCCCTGCTGGATGAAGCAGGCTGGGTAGACAGCGACGGCGATGGTGTGCGTGACAAGGACGGCGTGAAACTGTCGATCCTGTATCAGACATCTACCAACGCGGTGCGTCAGGACTTCCAGGCCCTGATCAAAGAGTGGTGGAGCATGATCGGCGTCGAAACCGAACTGCGCAATCTGGACGCGTCCGTGTTCTTCGGTGGTGACCCGGGCTCCCCCGACACCTTCCAGAAATTCTACGCGGACGTGGAAATGTACGCCAATACCTTCAACGGTACAGACCCCCAGCAGTATCTGGCGGCCTACCGGTGTGGTGGCGAGCCCAAGCCCTCCAGCCAGTGGCAGGGCGAGAACATCAACCGCTACTGCGATCCGGCCTACGATGCTCTGCTTGACGAGCTGGCGCAGACTGGCGACCTGGAAAAGCGCGGCGAGATTGGTCGTGCGCTTAACGATATGCTGACCAGAGAGTCTTACACAATTGTGCCCCTCGTTAACCGCGCACGCGTCTCGGCGCATGCCAACTCCCTGGGTGGTGTGATTCTGAATGTCTGGGACTCCGAGCTCTGGAATGTCGGTGACTGGTACCGCATTGGGAACTGATGCAAACTGAGGCAGGGCGCGGGCATTCCGCGCCCTGTCCTCATTTCGCCGGTAAATGTGCTTGCGTGCATCCGGCAGCATCCGAACAATAATAAAAACCTCCCGACAAGGCGAAGCGCATGCTGACTTTCACCATCCGCAGACTTGTTCTGTCGATCCCGACACTGCTGTTTATCAGCCTTGTCATATTCCTTCTGCTGCAACTGGCGCCGGGCGATCCGATGGCCCAGGTGCCGCTGACCGTCCCCCCCGAAGTCAAACAGAAGATGCGCGAGGCACTTGGTCTTGGCGCTCCTGTTCATGTCCAGTACTGGAAATGGCTGGTACAGTTCTTCTGGGTCGAGCCTCAGGTGCTGGTGGACCACTGGTTCGGCACCGCGTTTGCCGAGGGCAAGCTGCGGGTGATCTCCTGGCAGACCCGTTCGCCGGTGATGGACATCGTAATCCAGCGGATGCCACAGACGCTCTGGGTTGTGGGCATGTCCTATATTGTCGGCATCCTGATTGCCCTGCCCATCGGCATTTATTCGGCCTACCGCCAGTATTCACTGTTTGACCAGACCGGTACCTTTATCTCGATGATCGGCTTCTCCATCCCGCCTTTCTTCTCCGGCGTCCTTGTGATCGTGATATTCTCTGTCAACCTGGGCTGGTTCCCCTCAATCTACGACACCACCCATGTCGTCACCGACTGGGCCAGTTTCAAAGTGCAGCTGCAACAGATGATCATGCCGGTGATGGTGCTGGCGCTCCAGACAACGGCGCAGATCAGCCGCTTCATGCGGGCCTCCATGCTCGACAACCTCAATCAGGACTATGTGCGTACAGCGCGTGCCAAAGGCCTGAAGGAAAGCGTCGTTGTTCTGGTGCATGTTCTGCGCAACTCGATGATCCCGATCGTGACAGTGATTGCCCTGGGCATCCCATCGATCTTTGGCGGCGCGATCATCACCGAGACACTGTTCAAGGTGAACGGCATCGGGCAGCTGCTGCTGACCGCCCTTTTCGCCAATGATCTGCCCATGGTCATGACACTGACCTTTATCTTCGCCATCCTGATTGTTGCCTTCAACCTGATCGCGGACGTGCTTTACGGCATTCTGGATCCGAGGATCCGCTATGACTGACCAGAACGCAGAGATCGAAACCTACGGCGCCCTCCAGGACAAGGAGCCGCAGAAGGAACCGCAAAGCCAGTGGCGCGAGGTCTGGGACCAGTTCCGCAAGCACAGGGGCGCGATGATCGGTGGCGGCTTTCTGCTGGCAATCACACTCTTTGTGCTGATCGGCCCCTGGATCTGGCAGATCGATGCCAAGAAACTGGATATCCGCAACAAGGACCTGCGCCCGATCTACACAGCACTCTGGGACGGCGATGCCAAAGTGCTCTGGGCGCGCCCTCTGGGCACTGACAACCTGGGACGCGACATCATGGCGACCCTCATTGCCGGCGGGCGCGCCTCGCTGGCGGTGGGCTGGACAGCGATGATCCTGTCTTTGTTCATCGGCACCACTGTCGGTGTCTGCGCCGGTTACTTCAAGCGGCTGGACGGCATCCTGATGCGCATCACGGATCTCTTTCTGTCCCTGCCCATTCTGCCGCTGCTACTGGTGGCCGTGACCCTCTTCCGCCAGCCCCTGCGCGCGGCATTCGGGCCGGAGGGCGGCATGTTCATCCTGATCGTCGGCGTGATCGGCATCACATCCTGGATGCCCACCGCCCGGATCGTACGCGGCGAAATTCTGGCACTAAAGGAACGGGAATTCATCCTCGCCGCGCGCTCTATCGGGACCACACCCTTTCTGATCATCCGACGGCACCTGCTGCCAAATGTGATCTCACCGATCATGGTGTCAGCCACGCTTGGCCTGGCGACAGCGATCATTACGGAAAGCGCGCTGAGCTTTCTGGGCGTGGGCTTTCCATCCGACTTCCCCACATGGGGCAAGCTGCTGTCCGATGCCGTGCCGCGCATGGAGGAGTTCCCGGAAAGGGTGATGCTGCCGGGTATCCTGATCTCGGTCACCGTGCTGTCGGTCAATTATCTGGGCGACGGGCTGAGAGATGCGCTTGACCCCCGGATAAGAGGGCGCTGACTGTCACAGCTGCTGGATAACGCCCCTGCCCGGTCCCTATGAAAACACCTGCGTCGTTCCGCTGAAAATGCGGTCACGCAGGACGGTTCGGGACGGCGGGCGGGGCGTCTTTCGCGCAAGCGGAAAGAGCGCCGATCCGTCGGCCCCTCACGCCCGGGCGTCTGCGCCGGACAACGACTTCGCAGGCAATAAACCAACGCCCCGGCGACGGAACGGCCTGCCTACTCCACGCTCGCTCTGAGACGCCGCACCAGCCACCACACCAGCAATACCACCGGCACGGTGACCAGCGCCGTCAGCATGCCTTTACTCAGTTCTGTGGCCTCGGTCAGCGGATAGAGAAGGTATCCGGCCAGCGACACCGCATAGTAGCTGATCGCGACGACAGACAGCCCCTCAACCGTGCGCTGCAGACGCAGCTGCAGATCGGACCGGCGGTCCATACTCTCCAGCAACGCCTGGTTCTGTGCCGAACGTTCCACATCCACACGTGTGCGCAACAGATTGGACGCCCGGATCGAGCGGCTGGACATCTGCTCCAGCCGCCTTTCGGCAGAGGTCACCGTGCGCATCGCGGGCGCATAGCGCCGCATCATAAACTCGGCAAAGTGCTGGCGGGCATGAAAGCGCACTTCGCGCAGCGCCTCAATGCGCTGATTGACCAGCGCCTCATAAGCACCCGTTGCACCAAAGCGGAAAGAAGACTGCGCAGAGAGCGTCTCCAGTTCAGCGGAAATGCTCAGCAATGAATTCAGTGTGTCCTCTGCGCTGGCCGTTTCGCTGGTCATGTCGCTCATCAGCCCGGTGAGCTTTGTGTCCAGATCATTGAGTTTCGGTTGCAGCGCCCTGACGCGCGCAAAGCCCATCATCGACATGGATTTATAGGTTTCGATTTCACACAGGCGCTGTACAATCCGACCGATCCGGCGCTTGCCCGTGGCCTTGTCTGCAAAAACCGCGAACCGCAGGTGGCCGTTTACATCGATCCGGAAATCACCGGCAACTGTCGCTGCATTGTCCAGCACGTTCGACACCGCCAGGCTCTCGGGCACAAACCAGCTCGACAGCGTTTTCTCGATCTGGTCGTCATCTTCCGGACGCGGCACGATGTGCAGCATTGCCGAGGTCACACGCTGCCCGGGCGCACGGTCCAGCCAGTCGCTGGGGAAAACATCAAAACCCGAAGGATCAAACGGGCGTTCAGATCCTTCCTCCAGAAAAGCCGTGTAGGTCACAAACTCGGTGTGCTGTTCCCATTTGATCCAGTGCTTGCCGATCTGCCCGTAGTAGTGCGTCGCACCCGGTTGCGGGTGTGGTGCCCCGTGCCTGTCCAGCAGGTCGGTCAGATGCGCCAGGTCCTCAGAGCGATCCCGGCTGACCGCATCATTGGGCTGTTTGATGGCAACATATACGGCCGTGCAGGGTGCCTCCATGGATGGAAACGGCCGGGCGTGCAGCTCGTTCGCCAGTTTGTAACGCAGTGGGTGGTCGGTGATGGGTGACATATGCAAGCTCCGTATAGGGGGATGGATAGCGCCCACCCCTGCAAAGTCAACGAAATTCGCCAATCAGATCAGATGCTTATCTGGATGCAATGGTATACTGCGACCCCTTTGAGCAACCTGCGCGGCACCAAAAGCCTGCCGGCATGCGCGCAGCGGGCACCCGACAACAAAAAAGCGCGCCGCATTTCCGCGACGCGCTCTGGTGCGAAGTCAGTCCTCTGATCAGTCGATCATCGGCAGCAGTTTATCAAGGCTCGCCTTGGCATCCCCATAGAACATGCGGGTATTGTCCTTAAAGAACAGCGGGTTCTCGATACCCGAATACCCGGTGCCCTGCCCGCGCTTGGACACGAAAACCTGTTTTGCTTTCCAGCATTCCAGAACCGGCATGCCCGCGATGGGGCTGTTCGGGTCGTCCTGGGCTGCCGGGTTCACAATGTCATTGGAGCCGATCACGATGGCAACATCCGTATCCGGAAAGTCCTCGTTGATCTCATCCATTTCCATCACGATGTCATAGGGCACCTTGGCTTCGGCCAGCAGCACGTTCATGTGTCCCGGCAGACGCCCCGCAACCGGGTGGATGGCGAAACGCACGTTCTTGCCTTTGGCCCGCAGCTTGCGGACCAGTTCGGCGACACCCTGCTGCGCCTGTGCCACGGCCATACCGTAGCCGGGGATGATGATGACGCTGTCCGCCTCATTGAGCGCCTGCGCAACACCGTCGGCCTCGATAGCCACCTGTTCACCCTCAACGGCCATCTGCTCGCCTGCAGGGCCGCCAAAGCCACCCAGGATCACGCTGACAAAGGACCGGTTCATCGCCTTACACATGATGTAGGACAGAATTGCGCCCGACGAGCCCACAAGCGCTCCAACGACGATCAGCAGATCGTTGCCAAGGCTGAAACCAATCGCGGCAGCCGCCCAGCCGGAATAGCTGTTCAGCATGGAGACAACCACCGGCATATCCGCACCACCGATCCCCATGATCAGGTGATAGCCGATAAAGAGTGCCAGCAGCGTCAGCAGCACAAGCGTCCAGCTGCCCGAGCCGCCCAGATACATGATCGCAAAGAGCAGCGACAGACCCGCCGCGCCCGCGTTCAGCAGATGCCCGCCCGGCAGTTTGGTAGCCGAACTGTCCACACGGCCCGCCAGTTTGCCATAAGCAATGACGGAGCCGGTGAAAGTAACCGCACCGATCCAGATGCCCAGCACCAGTTCGACCTTGAGGATGTTGATCTCGACAGAGGTTTTCTTGGCGATCAGCTGACCAAAGGAGGACAGTCCGTCGTATATCTCCTTAGGCAGACCGACGGCTGAATAACCGTCCGCTGCAACAGCACCCAGCGCCAGGGCGTTTGCCGCAAACAGGCTTTCCATATTGTTGATCATGATGTCAGCGTTAAAGCCGACGAAAACCGCCGCCAGACCAACAAGGCTGTGCATGATTGCAACCAGCTCGGGCATCTGGGTCATCTGAACCTTGGTGGCCAGCTGATAACCGACAGCAGCACCCATCGCGATCAGGACGATTGAAACGACACCAAGGCCCTGGCCGGGCCCGATGAGCGTTGCCAGTACGGCAATCGCCATACCTGCAATACCGTACCAGACCGCGCGCTTGGCGCTTTCCTGGTTGCTCAGGCCGCCGAGGCTGAGGATGAAGAGAACAGCCGCAACCGCGTAGGCTGCAATAGTAAATCCGTATTCCATTGTTCCCGTCCCCTTACGATTTCTGGAACATGGCGAGCATGCGCCGTGTCACAAGGAAGCCGCCGAAAATATTGACCGCAGCCATAAAGACCGCGAGTGCTGCAAGCAGCGTTATCAGCAACGAGCTGGAGCCGATCTGGATGATCGCCCCCAGAATGATGATCGAGGAGATCGCGTTCGTGACCGCCATGAGAGGCGTATGCAGCGAGTGTGCGACATTCCAGATGACCTGGAAGCCGATAAAGACTGACAGGATAAACACAATGAAGTGCTGCATAAAGCTCGCCGGTGCAACAAGTCCGACCGCCAGCAGCAGACCGCCGCCAATGGCAAGCAGACCAACCTGATTGCGGGTCTGGTTTTTGAACTCGACAAGCTCTTTTTCCCGCTTTTCCTCTGCTGTCAGCTCTTTGGGCGCTTCCTTTTTCGGGGCCGCAGCGATGGCTGCGACCTTTGGCGGTGGCGGCGGGAAAGTAACTTCTTTGGCATGTGCAATCGTTGCGCCGCGGATCACGTCATCTTCCATATCATGGTTGATCACACCGTCTTTTTCAGGCGTCAGATCGGTCATCAGATGGCGGATGTTTGTGGCGTAAAGGCTGGAGGCCTGCGTGGCCATGCGGCTTGGGAAATCTGTGTAGCCGATGATTGTGACACCGTTGTCAGTCACGATCTTTTCATCGGCAACCGTCAGTTTACAGTTACCGCCCTTTTCCGCAGCAAGGTCGACGATGACGGACCCGGGTTTCATGGATTTCACCATGTCCTCGGTCCACAGCTCCGGCGCTTCGCGGTTCGGGATCAGCGCAGTGGTGATCACGATGTCCACTTCGGGCGCAAGCTCACGGAATTTTGCCAGCTGTGCCTCGCGGAATTCCGGTGACGAAACAGAGGCATAGCCGCCTGTGCTAGCACCATCCTGCTGCTCTTCCTCAAAATCGAGATAAACGAATTCGGCCCCCATCGATTCGACCTGTTCGGCCACCTCGGGACGCACATCAAAAGCATAGGTGATCGCACCGAGCGACGTTGACGTGCCAATAGCGGCCAGACCGGCAACGCCAGCGCCGACAACCAGAACCTTGGCAGGCGGCACCTTACCGGCGGCTGTGATCTGACCGGTGAAAAACCGGCCAAAGTTGTTCCCTGCCTCAATGACCGCACGGTAGCCCGCGATATTGGCCATGGAAGACAACGCATCCATTTTCTGAGCGCGGCTGATCCTAGGGATCATTTCCATTGCAACGACGGTCGCGCCTTTTTTGGCTGCCGCCTGCATTTTGCTTTCATCGGCGACCGGGCTGAAGAAAGAAATCAGCGTCTGACCATCGCGCAGCCGTTTCATTTCGGCATCTGACGGCACGCGGACCTTGGCGACAACATCAGCCGCTTTCCAGAGTGCTGCGGCTGTTTTCGCCACCTCAACGCCGGCTGCTTTGTAGTCGGCATCGGCGAACCCGGCCATCGCTCCGGCCCCGGTTTCGATCACACACTCGTGGCCGAGCTTGAGCAGTTGCGCGGCGCTGTCCGGCGTCATCGCGACGCGGGCCTCACCTTCAAAGGTTTCTTTTGGTGTCCCGATCTTCAATGGAAGCTCCCCCGTTTGTTTACGTTTTGAGCAAAAATGGTGCACAGAAGTGCGTTGTCCACTACCGTCTCAGGGCGCAAGGTACAAGCGGGCGAAAAACTGTGAACGCTCACAGTTGCCCGAAAATCAGACCCATCTGCGCGTTTTTTGTGCATATCGCGCAAAATCAGCCCGAAATCGTCGCCTCAGCCGTTTTTCTTCGGGTACAATGAACCGCCGCTCCAGGACCCAGACGAGAACCGGGACAAGCGCAAGGGACGGCACCGCATCCCAGTAGAGGCACAACCCGGCCAGGATCAGCACATCCGCCAGATAGATCGGATTGCGGGACCGGCGGAAAATGCCACTCTGTATCAGAGCATCCGGTTCAAGATGCGGAATAATCGTTGTTTTGTGGCGTCGGAACTCCAAAACGGCAAGCAGGGTCAACACCAGACCGCCGCCCACAAACAGACCGGAAACCAGCAGAGTCACCGGATGGGCAAGGCTGAGCCCAAGCGGCAGAAACTGTGCCTGACACCAGGCAACTGCGGCAAAAGCAACAAGCCAGACCGGTGGCAGATCAAACCATTTCATGTGCCCGGCCCTTCGGGCTGCCAAAGCTCAATGGGGTTGCCTTCGGGATCATGCAGGCGGGCAAACCGGCCGTTTGGATAAACCTGCGCGTCCACGTCCACGGCAATCCCGGAGGCCCGAAGGCTCTCGACCATACCGTCCAGGTCATCAACGCGGAAGTTGAACATGAACGCCTGATCCTCGCGGCCAAAATACGTCGTGTCCTGCGCAAACGGCGCAAAGACTGTAGGGCCTGCATCCTGTGTCCATACGGGCTGGTCGTAGTCTGTCGGCACTGGCATCACCCCAAGGTGCGTGTCGTACCAGGCGGCCAGCCCTTCGGGGTCCCGGGCCCGGAAAAACACACCGCCAATTCCCGTCACCTTTGCCATCTGATGCCCTCCCGGCATTGCATCGAAATGCTGCCGCGTCCGGCAGCACGTCTCCCCTTGCCTGCGCATGATACAGCGCGCCATAGTCAGACACAAAGGCAGGAGAGAGAAAAATGGATCAGACGGGTAAACATGCACTGGTGACCGGGGGCGGTACCGGCATCGGGCTGGCCATCGCGCGCAGGCTGGCAGAAAACGGATGCCGTGTCACGATAACCGGGCGCCGGCAGGAGGTTCTGGACAGTGTTTCAGGCGCAGGCATCACCGGCATGGCCATGGACGTACGCGAGGAAGAGGATGTGATCCGGACCCTCGACGCTGCCGTCGCCGCACAGGGTCCGATACAGATCTGTGTGGCAAATGCCGGGATTGCCGAAGGACGCGCCCTGCACAAAACCGATCTCGATTTCTGGCGCAACATGATGGCCACCAATCTCGATGGCGCTTTTCTGACCATTCGCGAAAGCATGAAGTCGATGCGCGAAACCAACTGGGGCCGGGTTATTGCAATTTCGTCCATCGCCGGAGTGCGCGGGCTTCAGGGTGCATCATGTTATACGGCGGGCAAACACGGGCTCATCGGTCTGATCCGTGCGCTGAGCGAGGATTATGCGGGCAAACCCTGGACATTCAACGCGCTCTGCCCTGCCTATGTTGATACCCCTATCGTCACACGGAACACTGCATCTATTGCAGAGCGCGCAGGCGTCAGCGACGACAAGGCGCTTGCCATGATGGTCTCGATGAACCGGCACAACCGGCTGATTGCCCCCGAAGAGGTCGCCGCGGCCGCGCACTGGCTGGTCTCCGAAGGCTCCGAGAGTGTGAATGGTCAGGCGATCGAAATTGCCGGTGGTCAGATCTGAGGGGCCTCAGGCAACCTGGGCCGCGCGTGGTGTGCCACTTTCCGCCCAGGCATGCGTCGCTTCTCCAAAAGCCGCAAAGAGCGGGCGCGATACCGGATCCTCTGCAGCCCGGTATTCGGGGTGCCACTGCACGGACAGGGTAAACCCGGGCGCGCCGTCGATATAGATGGCTTCAGGTGTGCCGTCAGGCGCGGTTCCGTCGACCACAACGCGCGGCCCTGGTACTTTGATGCCCTGGCCATGCAGCGTATTCGTCATCACCTCGGTCGAGCCCATCAGGCGGTCAAACACACCCCCGGTGGTAAAGGACACCTTATGCCGGTGCTCAAATTTTTCTTCCAGTGTTCCGTCCGGTGGCATGCGGTGGTTCATACGGCCCGGAAGATCGCGGATTTCAGGGTATAGCGAGCCCCCCATCGCCACATTGACCTCCTGGAACCCACGGCAGATCCCCAGAAACGGCTGACCGCGCTCAACACAGGCGCGGATGAGCGGCAGGGCTATTGCGTCGCGGCCCCGGTCAAATTCGCCATGCGCCTCGGTGGGGTCCTCGCCGTATTCCTCTGGGTGCACATTCGGGCGTCCGCCGGTAAACAGAAACCCGTCACAGGAGGACAACAGATCTTCTACGGTCACAAAGCGCGGATCGGACGGAATAAGCAAAGGAACGCATCTGGCAACCTCCGCGACGGCCTCCGAATTCATCGTGCCGCCCGCGTGTACCGGATACTGGTCATGCAGCAGATAATGATTGCCGATTATGCCAACAACAGGTTTCGCCATCCGTAGTCCCCTTCTTCGTCCGCCCCACGATATAGGGCAGAATTCCCTGGGAAAACAGTAACGCATGCGCGCAGGCGCCTGTGCAGCGATGCAAAAGCCGCATAAATGTGCAGCAGGCTCAGGCTTCGGCGATAAGCCCCGCGGCCTCGATGCCCGCAAGCCCTGCGATCACATCATTGTCGGAGGTGTCGCCTGTCACGCCCACAGCACCAATGACCGCGCCCTTTTTATCGCGCAGCAGAATACCACCGGGGACAGGCACGACGCTGCCGCCGAACACGCCGTTCACCGCTGCCAGAAAATAGGCCTGCGCCTCCGCGCGCGCCATCTGTGCAGACCCCGGAATGCCCAGCATCAGCGATCCATAGGCTTTTCCGTGCGCAATGCCAAAGCGCCCCGGTGATGCGCCATCCTCGCGCTCAAAGGCCTGGACATGCCCGCCCGCGTCCAGCACCACAACCGACAAAGGTTTGAAATCCATCTCCCGGCCTTTTTCCAGCGTCTTGCGGATGATTGTCCGCGCTTTCCTCAGTGAAACTGCCATCGTCCGTTTCCTTTTCTTCTGGCCCAAAATATCCCCTGGGGGTCCGGGGGCAGGCAGCCCCCGGGATGTATCCGTCAGGTCCCGGCTTTCAGTTCCAGCCTCCGGGCATGCAGCACCGGCTCTGTATAGCCGGATGGCTGCGCGCGTCCCTTGAACACCAGGTCACAGGCTGCCTGAAACGCAATGCCGTCAAAGCCGGGCGCCATCGGCGCATAGGACGGATCGCCCGCATTCTGTTCATCGACAACCGCAGCCATTTTCCGCATGGCGGCCATCACCTGCTGCGCATCGACCACGCCGTGATGCAGCCAGTTGGCAATATGCTGTGCCGATATCCGGCAGGTCGCACGGTCTTCCATCAGACCGACGTTGTTCATGTCCGGCACCTTGGAGCAGCCCACGCCCTGATCTACCCAGCGGACAACATATCCCAGAATGCCCTGGGCATTGTTCTCGACTTCACGGATTCTCTGCTCGTCTGTCCACTTCTGATACTCGGCCAGCGGGATGTTCAGCACCGTATCCACATAGGCCCTGCGCCCGCCTGCCCGCAGTTTCTGCTGAACATCGAAAACACTGACGCGGTGATAATGCAGCGCATGCAGGGTCGCCGCCGTCGGGCTTGGCACCCAGGCACAGTTTGCACCCGATTTCGGATGCTCGATCTTTTGCTCCAGCATCGCCGCCATCAGGTCAGGCATCGCCCACATCCCTTTGCCGATCTGAGCCCTGCCGCTCAGGCCGCACTCCAGACCGATGTCGACGTTCTGGTTTTCATAGGCACCGATCCAGGCTTTGCGCTTGATAAAGTCCTTGCGGCTGAAAGGGCCGGCTTCCATCGATGTATGAATTTCATCCCCGGTCCGGTCGAGAAATCCGGTGTTGATAAATGCAACGCGCGATTTCGCAGCACGGATGCACTCTTTGAGGTTCACACTGGTGCGGCGTTCCTCGTCCATAATCCCCAGCTTGACCGTATTTTGCGGCAAGCCCAGCACCTGCTCCACATGGGTGAAAATCCGGTCGGCAAAGGCCACCTCTTCGGGACCGTGCATCTTGGGCTTCACCACATAGACCGAACCGGTGAGCGAATTACCCCCGTCGCGTTTCAGATCGTGTATCGCGATCAGGGTCGTGACCATGGCGTCCATAAGACCTTCAAAGACCTCGCCGCCCTGTCTGTCCAGAATGGCCGGATTGGTCATCAGATGCCCGACGTTCCGCACCAGCATCAGCGCGCGGCCTTTCAGCGTGACGTCCTCTCCCGTGGGGCCTGTCAGCACCATGTCTTCGTTCAGGCGGCGGGTCAGCGTCCGGTCGCCCTTCTGAAAAGTCTCTTCAAGATCACCGCGCATCAGACCGAGCCAGTTGGTATAGGCGAGCACCTTGTCCTCTGCATCAACGCAGGCAACAGAATCCTCGCAGTCCATGATTGCGGATACGGCACTTTCCAGCCTGACATCCGCCAGACCCGCCTGATCCCTGCTGCCGATCATATGCGTACGGTCAAACACAAGCTCGACGTGCAGGCCGTTGTTACGCAGAACAATTTTATCAGGCGCTTTCGGGTGCCCGGTGTAGCCAACAAATTTTTCGGGCTGTTGCAGCGGCTGGTCGTCTACCAGCAGCGCACCACCCGAAACATAGTACCGCCGCGCATCCGCATGGCTGAGCGTGCTAATAGGAAAAGCCTCGTCCAGAAACACGCGCGCACGGGCGACGACCCGGGCGCCATGCCCGTGATCGTACCCGCCTTTGGGCGGCAGCGTGCCCATGGCATCGGTTCCGTAGAATCCGTCATAAAGGCTGCCCCAGCGCGCGTTCGCCGCGTTCAGTGCATAACGTGCGTTGGTGATCGGGACGACCAGCTGCGGGCCCGGAACGGAGGCAATCTCGTCATCCACGTTGGCTGTGTCGATTTCAAAGTCATCACCCTCAGGCAGCAGATACCCGATCTCGCGCAGGAACGCGCAGTAGGCGGGATGGTCGTGCGCCTCGCCCTTGCGCTCCGAGTGCCAGGCATCAATCTGCGCCTGGATTTCGCCGCGCTTGTCCAGCAAAGCCTGATTTTCGGGTCCAAAGTCATGAACCAGTGTCGAAAACCCTGACCAGAAAGTCTCTGCCCCGACGTCGGTTCCCGGCAGTGCCGCCGTTTCAATGAATTCCGCCAGCGCCCCGCTGACCTGCAGTCCGCTGCGCTCCACTCGATCCGTCATTGTGCCTCCGCCGGTGTTGTATACAATCGTATCCAGCGACTTAGGCCAGCAGCGGCTGTCAGGCAACCTGCGCAGGGCTTTAATTTTCAGGTCCTGGGACGCTGGCGCAGAATTTCTATGTCAGATTGTACCGGGCGCGCGCTGCGTTGAGCAAGCTGTTCAGATCGTTTTCAGGACGCGTCACCGGCTTCCGGTTCTGGCGCAGAGTTTTTGTTGCGGCGACAGCTTTCCGAGCAGTATCGCACTTCATCCCAGACCCTAGCCCACTTTTTCCGCCAGGAAAACGGTCGCAGACAGACTGCACAGGTTTTGACCGGCAGGTCAGAATTGCGGCGCATTGCCATCAGCCGGTCTGCTCAACCGCTGATGCCGGCGCTGTGGCCTGGTCGTCGTCGTCACTGACAATAAGGACAAATGCGACGCCTGCTGCGATCAGCAGGCCGATCCAGATGCCCCGCAGCATAGTGATATGGCGGGTTTTCTGGCGTTCGATATTTGTGTCGGGTGCGGACATGGTGCCTCCGTAATGTGTCAATCGTCCTGCTGCACCTTGCAGCGGACCTGTCACCACCCTAACGTCCGCCTGTCGATATTTGTTCCCACAAAACCGGACAGAACCCTATGCGAGACGCAGCACCAGATACTATTTACCTCAAGGATTACAAACCTTTCGGATACAATGTAAAAACAGTCGAGCTGACTTTTACCCTGCATCCCAACCGCACGAGCGTCCAGAGCAGGATCACCTTTGAGCCGCGCCCGGGCGAGGATCCAACCTTTTTTCTGCATGGCGAAAACCTGCAGCTGGTCTCTGCGCGGATCGACGGCGCCCCGGTCTCGCCGGATGTAACCCCGGAAGGACTGACCTGCGATGTCCCGGACGCCCCGTTTGTCTGGGAAGCAGAAGTGATCATCGACCCCGCCAATAACACGGCGCTTGAAGGGCTTTACATGTCCAACGGAATGTATTGCACCCAGTGTGAGGCCGAGGGTTTTCGCAAAATAACCTACTACCCGGACCGCCCGGATGTCATGAGCACCTTTACCGTGCGTATCAATGGCCCCCACCCTGTGCTGCTGTCCAATGGCAACCCGGTCAGCCGGTCGGAAAACTTTGCCGAATGGCACGATCCCTGGCCCAAGCCTGCCTATCTTTTTGCGCTGGTTGCCGGTGAGCTGGTGAACCACCCCGGTGCGTTCACAACGATGTCCGGCCGCGAGGTTGAACTGAACCTCTGGGTGCGTCCCGGCGACGAGGGCAAATGCGCCTTTGGCATGCAGGCCCTGAAAGACAGCATGAAGTGGGATGAGGACGTCTACGGGCGCGAATACGACCTCGATATCTTCAATATCGTGGCGGTGGACGACTTCAACATGGGCGCGATGGAGAATAAAGGCCTTAATGTCTTCAACTCTTCTGCTGTTCTGGCCTCACCCGAAACATCGACCGATAATAATTTTGAACGCATAGAAGCCATCATCGCACATGAGTACTTTCACAACTGGACAGGTAACCGGATCACCTGCCGCGACTGGTTCCAGCTTTGCCTGAAAGAGGGCCTGACGGTATATCGTGACAGCCAGTTCACCTCTGACATGCGCTCAGCTTCTGTCAAAAGGATCAGTGACGTCATCGATCTGCGGGGCCGTCAGTTTGCCGAAGACCAGGGGCCCCTGTCGCACCCTGTCCGGCCGGAAAGCTTTCAGGAAATCAACAACTTTTACACAGCGACCGTCTATGAAAAAGGTGCCGAGGTCATCGGCATGCTGCGCAGTCTGGTCGGGGCTGAGGCCTACAGCAAGGCGGTCTCGCTCTATTTCGACCGGCACGACGGTCAGGCCTGCACAATCGAAGACTGGCTGAGGGCCTTTGAGGATGTCACCGGACGTGATCTGACCCGGTTCAAACGCTGGTACAGCCAGGCAGGCACGCCCGAGCTGTCGATGGAAGACGCCTGGAATGCGGGCACCTATACGCTTACATTTACCCAGTCTCTTAAACCTTCGGCCACGACGCCTGATCCAAAGCCACAGGTCATTCCGATCGCCACCGGTCTGCTCGCGCCGGATGGCTCGGAAGTGGTTCCGACGCGCATCCTTGAGCTGACCGAAGAAACGCAAAGCTTTACGTTTGAAGGGCTTGCTGACAGGCCTGTGCCTTCGGTACTGCGCGGATTTTCCGCGCCGGTTGTCCTCAAAAGCAGCCTGCCGGACAGTCAGCGCGCCTTTCTGCTGGCCCATGACACTGACCCCTTCAACCGCTGGGAAGCCGGGCGCAACATCGCGCGCGACAGTCTGCTGAACACGATCCGCACGGGCGCGGCCCCTGATCCGGACTACCTCAATGGCATTCGGACAGTCCTGAGCGATGACAGGCTTGATCCCGCATACCGTGCCCTGATGCTCGGCCTGCCGGGTCAGAATGATCTGGCCACTGCGCTGCACAATGATGGCGACGTGCCCGATCCGGATGCAATCTGGGCTGCGACAGAAGCACTGCGGGGGGCACAGGCACTGCACATGGCCGATCTGCTGCCCGTTGTGCTCGAAGCGCATCAGGTGACTGAAGCCTACCGCCCGGATGCCGCGCAGACCGGACGCCGCGCGCTGGCAAACGGGATGCTCAGCCTGCTCTCGCGGCTGGACGGCGGCGCGCGGGCCGCGGAACAGTTTGCCGCAGCAGACAACATGACACAGCAACTGGCAGCGCTTTCCGTCATGCTGCGGGCGGGCAACGGCGCCGAGGCCCTGAAAGCATTTGAAACCCAGTGGACGTCTGACCGCCTCGTCATGGACAAATGGTTCGGACTGCAGGTCATTCAGTCAGACCCAGGTGATACTGCTGCAACGGCGCAGGCCCTGACGGACCACCCCGATTTCAACTGGAAGAACCCAAACCGGTTCCGCGCCGTTTTCGGATCACTTGCCATGCATCACGCTGGTTTTCACGCTGCCGACGGTTCGGGCTACCGGCTGCTGGCAGACTGGCTGATCCGCCTGGACCCTGTGAACCCCCAGACAACGGCACGCATGTGCTCTGCCTTTCAGACATGGCGGCGCTATGATGCGGACCGCCGGGCGCTGATCGCAGAGCAGCTGGATCGCATATTGTCTGGTCCGGACCTGTCCCGCGATACACGTGAGATGCTGACACGCATAAGAGGAAACACCTGATGAAACCTGTTGTACTGATCACCGGCGGCTCCAGCGGCATCGGCGCGGCCTGCGCACAGATCGCGGCAGAGCGCGGCTGGAACATCGCGCTGAACTATCGCAGCAGCACTGCGGATGCGGAAACGGTTGCAGAAAGCTGCCGTGCTGCCGGTGCCGATGTTCTGCTGTGTCAGGGGGACGTTTCAGACCCCGCTGCAGTCACCGCTGTTTACGGTCAGCTGGATGCGCATTTCGGCAGGCTGGATGCGCTGATCAACAATGCAGGCATCGTGGATCAGACAGCGCGCCTGGTTGATATGGATCATGCCCGCCTGCACCGAATGTTCAGTGTGAACGTTGTCGGCGCGATGCTGGTTGCCAAAGAGGCCGTTTTGCGGATGCAGGCAGCCGGTAACGGCGGCAGTATCGTGAACATCTCCTCTGCCGCCGCACGGCTGGGATCCGGGAACCAGTATGTTGACTATGCCGCGTCCAAGGCGGCGATCGATTGCTTTACCAAAGGGTTGTCCGACGAGGTTTCAGGCGAAAATATCCGCGTTATGGCAGTCCGGCCGGGGCTGATCGAAACCGAACTGCATGCCAAGGGCGGTGAGCCGGGCCGCGCGGACCGCCTGGCCCATATGGTTCCGATGAAGCGAAAAGGGTCGGCAGAAGAGGTCGCGCTGGCAATCATGTGGCTGCTGTCTGATGAGGCAAGCTATGTCACCGGCTCCACGCTGGATGTGACGGGTGGACGCTGAGCCGTTCACCTATCACCGTCAGGGACGCAGCTATACCGCACTGATCACCCTTGTGTCGATCTGGAGCGTACTTGTTGTGATCACCCTTTTGCTCGATGCGGCGCTCTGGCTGGTCGGGCTATTGGCGCTCTTTACGTTTCCTGCGCTGCTGGAATTTGTGCGTAACCCCGCAGCCGGGCTTGTCATGGACGCCTCAGGTATCCGCTGGCACACTGGCAGGCGATCCGCCTCTGTAACGCTGGAGGAGATCGAAAAAGTGCGGCTCGACACACGGCTCGACTTTTCGGTCCGTGTCACGCTCATCCTGACGGGCGGTCAGCGCCTGCGCCTGCCCTACGAGGCCACGCCGCCGCATCAGGCTTTTGAAACCGCCCTGCATGCTCGCGGCATCAAAACCGAACGCCATCACTTTTCCCTCATCGGCTGAAGAGCCCGCTTTCAGCGTTCTTCTCGCTTTTTCGGGCGGCGGCTCGTTTTGGCAGGAATGGTGCAATAAGGCTGGGTGCGCAGCCAGGCGGCCATTTCTTCGCGCTTGGGCGCACTCCGCATCGGACCCCAGTCGGCTGCCACGCCCTTGCCCCCACGCCCATAGATCACGCCGTCGCGCGGCACAGTGACGGCCATAATTCGGATCGCGCAACTGAGGTTGTCCCCACCGGCTTTCAGCGCTTCGCCAGACCGTGCCCGACAGCCGTATCCGCGTGCTGTTCCGGGCGAAATCTGCAACAGACCAAACCACCTGCCGCCGCCACCGACGGCCCGGGGTTTCCAGGTGCTTTCATAACGTGCCAGCGCCGACAGAAAGCCAACCCAGAAAGCCTCACGCGCTTCGGTGTCTGCGTCCGGGTAGTGTGGGCACCAGCTGCCAACATCGGCCGGGACGGTCTGAGGCAGCGCCTGACCATGACTGCGCAGCGCCTGCAGTGCGGCGGCATTCCATTGCGCCCGCTGCGGTTTGTGGCTCCAGCGCATCGCGGGCAGCGCGTTGTCGTCTGATGCCTGTGCCTGCGTGGGCACGACAGGCGCTGTCAGAAAAAGCGACAGCAGGGGAATAAGGATCCATTTCATCTGTGCACTCTGCGCCGAAATTTACGGGCTGGGCAAGCGGCAGCAGACGGTTGGCGCAATTCTGCCGAAACAATAAAACGACGGCGCTGACACCGTTTACAGGGCGGCAACAATCGTGCCTGGAGTTCCAATAAGGACGCGCAATCATCGGCATATCACCGCGTCAACGCCTTGTTTCAGCCTGAATACCGGAGCATGATTACACCGTACCCAGTAATCGGAATGTTTAAATGTCTTTCTTGTCCCTGTTTTCGGGAATCCGGTCCCGTTTGGCGGATAGTACGGCGCGCTCGCGCCGCTCTGAGCCAGCGCATGAACAGTTGTCTTCTGCCTTGCCGCAGCCAGCAGCGGCTGACCGCCCGGACTCGCAGCCAGCCAGCACAGATGAGCCTTTGCAGATTCCCTGCCCGCCCCTGTCGGAAGAAGACAGATGTCGCGGAATACATCAGGATCAGGGCCAGTTTCTGGCCCGCCAGGACCGCTGGGCCGATCTTGCACAGGCGCTGGAACTTGCCGACCAGGACCGGCTGATGACACCCGCCGGCATGCCGGTTGCTGACCTGCTGAGTTTCGGCGCGCGCTCGGATGTCATCATGGCCGTCGAACACGCGCTCGCAGATGCCCGGACAGCTGACAGCCCCGCCCTGCTGGACGGCATCGGGGCGTTGGAGGAGCTGCTGGCTGAAACACCGGACTGCCCCTGGCGCGCGGCGACCGTTGCAATGGCCCATATCGACACCGGATGGCTGTGGCGTGGAACAGGCTGGCAGACGCAGGTACCCGACAGCAACCTTGAAGCATTCGCGGCCCACTTTGACCGCGCCCGGGACATTCTTGAACGTTTCCAGACCCAGCGGGCGGCATCCCCCTTTCTGAATGCGGCATGGTGCGCACTGCACGGTGCTGGAGGTCATCATCCTGACCGGATCAGCAGGGACTTTGAAACGCTGATTGATCTGAACCCGCTCAACCCCGCGCCGATGCGTGCGCTGGGGAACTATATGTCGCCCAGATGGTTTGGTTCCTACGAAAAACTGGAACTGGAGGCGCGTCGCACCGCAGCCCGGCTCTTGCCTGAATGGGGGGCCGGCGGTTATACTTGGGTCATGATGGATGCGCTGGCCGGGGATGATGAGGCCTGCGCACGTGTGGATACCGAGTTCCTGATCGAGGGCCTTGCCGACATCCTGGAGAGGCGCCCCGATCAGCATACTGTCAATCTGATGGCGTCCTGGTGCATGAATACAATTGGCTGGCAGGACGGCGCGGATAGTGAGGCAAATGCCGTGCGCCGCAGGATTGCGGCCTGCTCGGACTGGATTGTGCGCAGGCACATGACAGAGCTGCACCCGCTGATTTGGGCCCATGCGGCCCGCGGGTTTGACAACAACCTTCGCGTGGGATCTGCGCGCAGGTTTGCAGCAGCCGGACAGGAAGACGCTGTCAGATTGCTGAGACATATTTTCAGACGAGAGATTGACGAGGGGATGAAGATTGTTTTCACCGATGACGGGCCTGTCACAAAACAGGCTTAGAAGGTGACGAAGGCAAGAAGGAGGATACCATGACGACTATTCCCGCAGATGCCGCACACTGGGATACCGGGGACTGGATTGAGTGGCACAGAACACCGGATTCAGTTGTTCAGGCACCATGTTCCGCCGCGAGCGATACAGGTGCCCGGCTGATGGCACTCGAAGTCAGCCTTCTGCGCAGCGCCCGCGTGCATTTTCACCTGACCGGTGACCACCTGCCCGTCTACGAGGCCATCGCCAGGGTCCATGCGGCTCTGCACTACGATGTGCCGCTTGACCGCAGCCGCGCCCAGGATGTGCTGACGCTGGTTCTGCCCCCCATGGGCCCGGGTAATACCGTGACGGTTGATCTGTCTCACGCCTTCAGGTCGCTGCTGGTTGTTCGTATCCGCGACAACTTTACAACCGAATCCCGGATGTGTCCGCGCGCTGAGCTGCGCACAGGCGGCAGCACAAAATCAGCCCGTGTCAGCTGGGCGTCTCTGCCGGATCGTTCCTGATACGGCAGGTCTTGCAGACATACACCTGCTGGCCTAAGACGACGTCACCTTTGTTCAGGACATCAGGGACACCGCGCTATGCTCGACCTTACATACGACACTCCAAAACCCAAAGTGATCGCCGGCGCGAAACATGACTGGGAACTGGTGATCGGGATGGAGGTGCACGCGCAGGTCACATCCAACGCCAAACTCTTTTCCGCGGCCTCGACCAAATTTGGCGCAGAGCCCAACAACAACGTCTCTTTTGTCGACGCGGCGATGCCTGGCATGCTGCCGACGATCAACGAATACTGCGTGGAACAGGCCGTGCGCACGGGCCTTGGCCTCAAGGCGAAAATCAATCTCGAAAGCGCATTCGACCGCAAAAATTACTTTTATCCCGACCTGCCGCAGGGCTATCAGATTTCCCAGCTTTACCACCCGATCGTGGGCGAAGGTGAAGTGCTGGTTGAAATGGGCGACGGCACGGCCCGTCTCGTGCGCGTTGAACGCATTCACCTCGAGCAGGACGCCGGCAAATCCATCCACGACATGGATCCGAACATGTCCTTTGTCGATCTGAACCGCACGGGCGTGGCACTGATGGAGATCGTCTCGCGCCCTGACATCCGCGGCCCTGAAGAAGCGGCCGCGTACCTTGGAAAGCTGCGGCAGATCCTGCGGTATCTGGGAACATGCGACGGGAATATGCAGTCCGGCTCGATGCGTGCGGATGTGAACGTGTCCGTCTGTCGCCCGGGCCAGTATGAAAAATACCAGGCCACGCAGGATTTCAGCCATCTGGGCACGCGCTGCGAGATCAAAAACATGAACTCGATGCGCTTTATCCAGCAGGCGATTGATGTCGAGGCCCGCCGCCAGATCGCGATTGTGGAAGCCGGTGGTGAGATCGAACAGGAAACCCGGCTCTATGATCCGGACCGCAATGAAACCCGCTCCATGCGGTCCAAGGAGGAAGCGCATGACTACCGCTATTTTCCGGACCCCGATCTGCTGCCTCTCGTGATTGAGCAGGCGTGGGTTGACGACATCGGCGCGAACCTGCCGGAACTGCCCGACGCTAAAAAAGCACGATTTATCAGCGAATTCGGCCTGAGCGACTATGACGCCTCAGTGCTGACGGCTGATCTGGACTCCTCTGGCTACTTTGAGGCGGTAGCACAGGGGCGCGACGGAAAATCGGCTGCGAACTGGGTGATCAATGAACTGTTCGGCCGTCTGAAAAAGGACGATCGCGACATCACGGACAGCCCTGTCTCCCCCGCTCAGCTGGGCGGTATCATTGATCTCATCGCATCGGATGCCATTTCCGGCAAAATCGCCAAAGATCTCTTTGAGATCGTCTATTCTGAGGGCGGTGACCCGGCAAAAATCGTCGAAGAGCGCGGCATGAAACAGGTTACCGACACCGGTGCCATCGAAGCTGCCGTCGACGAGATCATCGCGGCCAATCCCGAACAGGTTGCCAAAGCCCAGGAAAATCCAAAGCTGGCAGGCTGGTTCGTGGGCCAGGTGATGAAAGCGACCGGTGGCAAGGCCAACCCCAAAGCTGTGAACCAGCTGGTGGCCCAAAAACTCAAAGGCTGAGGCCGAGGCACGAGTTTCAGCTGAACACCCGCAGAACAGCGGATCCGAGCAGCAACCCGTAGCCAACCCGCAGACATAATTCGTCCATGCGGCGCCACTGCGCGACACGGCCTGCTGCGTCTTTTTCCAGTTCGTGAGCAATCACGTCCAGCGCACTGGTATCGCCCTGTTGCGCGCGTGACTGTACCAGCCCTTCTATCCGGGCCAGTGTCTTTTTGTTGAAATTCAGGGAGAAAGCAGGAACCGCCAGCAAACCGATGCCAAGCGCACTCGCCGCGTTGAGGACAGTCTGATCGGTCAGAAATGCGATGATACAGCCGCTCAGATCACCGCACACATTTCATTCCCGGACACTTCTTCGGCGTCATCCTGAAACGGCACGATCTTGAGCCGCGCACCGCAGGCGTGGAAATATCTGGAACAGGACTGAATTTCCGGCAAAGCGCCCGTTGCGGCTTCCATCTTGGAAATATGTGACTGCGATAACCCACTGCGTTCTGCAAGCTCCACCTGCGTCAGACCCGCCTTTTTACGTAAAGACCGGAACAGCAACGCCATGTCCCGCTTTGCCTTGTTCCGGTCGTAGGATTCCGCAAGCTCCGGATCCTCTGCAAAAAGCATGTTTTTCAGTTGGTTCACAGGATCACTCCCATTCTTTTTCAACAAGGTTTCGATGACGCACAACCAGATCCCGCGCGGCATCACAGGCATTTCGCGCCGCAACAACCCCATGCAGCATCAGTGGCGGCGGACCCGACACCGCCAGTTCGAGCGATACGGCCAGCCGGTGACCTTTGCACTCGGGGATCACCACGGCAAAGACCACACACCCGCCCGACAGCCTGCCACAGCGTTCCGAAGTATCGGGGTCATTCGATCTCAGCTCCTTTTCGAGCATCAGAATGTTTTCGCGGCAAGGTATGGACAGATGCCGCATGCTATCCACCAGTTCGGCCTGGTGATCAGGCGGAAAGCGGATGTCTCTGTTCAGGTACTGTTTGTATATATCTGGATGCATATGTTGTCAAGTATATATGTACTATTGTGCATACCGGCCTGCTCGTGCGGGCGCCGCACATCCGGTTTCTTTTCCTTTTACCCGTCCGCCACGAAAATGGTAGGGATCAATCTGTTGACCCCCTTTGCACAAGGCAGATTAATGCAGGCCGCTCCTTTCAGATCCTCCCTGATGCCCGTCCGACCCGAATGGACGGACTATAACGGTCATATGAACATGGCCTATTATTCGGTGCTCTTTGATGAGGCCGCGGATCAGATTTATCCCGACATCGGCTTTGGGCCCGACTATCAGAAAACGGGTTTCACGACCTATACTGCCGAGTTTCACATCTGCTATCTGCGTGAACTGCACGAAGGCGACAAAGTGAACGTCACACTGCAACTGGTTGATTATGATGAAAAACGCTTTCACACCTGGCAGGAAATCTGGCACGAGGACGGCTGGTGCGCTGCGACCGGTGAAGCCATGGGCCTGCACATTGATCAGTCAGGACCGCGCGTTTCCCCGATGCCGCCTGAAATCCTGGAACGGCTGAAAAAGATGCACGCCGAACACAGCAGATTTCCCAGGCCACAAGGCGCAGGTCGCAGCATCGGAATCCCCCGGAAAAAGTGAACCTCTCCGGCACCTTATACCTGGGGTTGACCTCTCTTTCCGGACCAGCCGTCCGGTGCTATAATCTCACAAAAATTGCCGGAGACGACACCGATGCCACAGTACGAATACCGGGTCATCCCAGCGCCGGCTGGTGCGCAAAAACCGCGTGGCATCACATCAACTGCGACACGCGTTGCCAACGCGCTCCAGACACTGATGAACGATATGGGTATGCGCGGCTGGGAATATCAGCGCGCGGAGACGCTGCCGGGTGGCGACACGGGCAGCGAACCTGAAACCAAACAGACCCTTCTGATTTTCCGTCGTCCGGTCGCAGCAAAATCACCTCTTGTGCTTCAGGCCGCCGAACGTCTGTCGACGCCGCCGCCTCGCAAACCCGGCCTGGCCAAAACGACGCCAGCTGATGACAAAGTGCCGGATGTCGTTGCAAAAGCAATACCCGGCAGGCCACGCCCTGCATGGACACGACCGGCAGGCCCACAGGACGATGCCTCGGGCAGCGAAGGCGCCGCGCGCATGTTGCAGGACAACGGTGTCGAGGACTTCAGTGAGGTCTCCGGCCTCACCAACTCGCTGCTGCAACTGGCAGCGGCAAGAAAATCATCAAATTCAGCGGGGTAAAGCCTGCTCTTAAACGTCTGCATCAATTGCAAGCGCATGAATCTGGCCGATCAGATCTGGCCCGAGCGCTGCATGAATGGCGCGGTGACGCGCGATCCGTGACATTCCCTGAAAGGACCCGGCCCGTATCAGAACGTTAAAATGGCTCTCGACACCTTCAGTAAAACCAGCGTGTCCGCGGTGACTTTCCGTGTCATCCACCACTTCCAGCCTGTCCGGACTGAACGCTTTGTTCAGTCTTTCCTCAATCTCCTGTCGTTTCGACATTTTTTTAGCTCAGCCCCCTTCAATCTTTCCGTGCACAGTCTAAACTAAGCGGCCTCGACTCGTATAGGTGCCAAGATGCGTAAACCCGATCCCTTCGGATTCGACATGTCCGTTTCTTCTTCAAAAAAGAAAAATCCGCGTGGCAGACGCGGTATGTCCGGGGCGTCCGAGACGTCCACACGCATCTGCGATCATGATGGGTGCGAAGAGCCCGGCAAATACCGCGCGCCGAAAGCGCCGGATGTGCTGGATGACTTTTTCTGGTTCTGCCAGGCGCACGTTCGGGAATACAATTTGAAGTGGAACTTCTTTGACGGCACCACGGAAGCTGAGCTGAACGCGCAGATGTCCAAGGACAAGGTCTGGGAACGCAACACCAAACCGATGGGCGATCCCGAGGCCCGCGCCTGGGCGCGGCTTGGCATCGAAGACCCCCATCAGGTACTTGGCGCGAACGCCACACAGAACCCTGGACGCGGGCCCCAGGCCGGGCGGCGCCTGCCCCCGACCGAACGCCGTGCACTGGAAATCCTCGAAGCCCGGGACACCTGGACCAAACCCGAGGTGCGCAAGGCGTACAAAGCGCTGATCAAAGTTCTGCACCCGGACATGAACGGCGGCGACCGCAGCCAGGAAGAACAGCTGCAGGAAGTCGTCTGGGCCTGGGATCAGATCAAAGGCAGCCGCAATTTCAAGGACTGATGGCCTAACGGTCACCGGTAACTGGACCGGCCCTTTACCTTGCACCCCGGCGCAATATGTTGCACGAGGTGTCGCGGGCGAAAGGCACCCGTCAAGACGCTCTATCTGAAGGATGAACCCCATGGCCGACGGCGCACTGGACATCAATACAAAACCCACCGAGGAAATCAGCGTACGCGAGGTTTTCGGGATCGACACGGATATGATCGTGAAGGGTTTTGCCGACGGCAGCGACCGGGTGCCCGAGCTTGACAGCACCTACAAATTTGACCCCGACACGACGCTCGCCATCCTCGCAGGCTTTTCGCATAACCGCCGCGTGATGATCCAGGGCTATCACGGTACGGGCAAATCGACGCATATCGAACAGGTTGCATCGCGCCTGAACTGGCCGGCTGTGCGGGTAAACCTCGACAGCCACATCAGCCGGATCGACCTGATTGGTAAAGACGCGATCAAGCTTAAAGATGGCAAACAGGTCACTGATTTCCAGGAAGGCATCCTGCCCTGGGCGCTGCGCAACCCGACCGCAATTGTGTTTGATGAATATGACGCGGGCCGCGCAGACGTGATGTTTGTGATCCAGCGGGTTCTGGAAGTGGACGGCAAGCTGACGCTGCTGGACCAGAACCAGGTGATCACGCCCCACCCCTATTTCCGTATTTTTGCGACCGCGAACACCGTGGGCCTGGGCGACACCACCGGCCTTTATCACGGCACACAGCAGATCAACCAGGGCCAGATGGACCGCTGGTCACTGGTGGCGACGCTCAACTATCTCAGCATTGATGCGGAAACCGCAATCGTTTTGTCCAAAAACCCGCACTACAACACGGAAAAAGGCCGCAAGATCGTCAAACAGATGGTCACCGTCGCGGACCTGACGCGCACAGCCTTTATGAACGGCGACCTGTCCACCGTGATGAGCCCGCGTACTGTAATCGCCTGGGCACAGAACGCCGAAATTTTCCGCAATGTGGGCTATGCGTTCCGCCTGTCGTTCCTGAACAAATGCGACGAGCTCGAGCGCCAGACAGTGGCTGAATTCTACCAGCGTCTGTTTGACGAAGAGCTGCCCGAAAGCGCCGCCAGCGTGAGCCTGGGGTAGTCTATGCACATCGGGTTGATCGGAGGCATCGGCCCGGCAGCCACGGTGGTGTACTATCAGCGGCTGACGGCCCTGATGCGCGAACGCGGGAAAAAGCTGGAACTGACAATTGTTCAGGCCAGCGCGGATGAGCTGGTAGCGAACAACCTGGCAGACAACCGGGCAGAACAGGCCGACATTTATGCCCGTTTGATCGACCGGCTGAAGGCCGCGGGCGCGGATCTTGCAGCGATTACCTCATTGGGTGGGCACTTCTGTTATTCTGAAACAGAAGCAATCAGCGCCCTGCCCCTGGTCAGCGGTGTAACACCGCTGGATGAACACTTTGCCAGTCAGGGGATCAATACCGTCGGTCTGCTGGGCACAGGAGTTGTGATGCGTACGAAACTCTATGGACAGCTGCAGAAAACGCGGGCTGTCGCGCCTGGTGACGATCTTGAGAGTGTCGCGGAGACATACCTGCAGATGGCGTTGAGCGGCAGATGTACTGACGAGAACCGCGCGCTGTTTTTTGACGCAGGCCGGGCTATGACTGTAGAGAACGGCGCGGACGCGATCGTTCTGGCAGGCACCGATCTGGGACTGGCGTTTGACGACCACGACCCGGGGTATAAAGTGATAGATGCACTGGATGTGCATGTGGCCCTGCTGGCCGATCTGGCATCCGGAGAACGGTCTCTGACCTGATAGGAACGGACATATGAGTAAACCGTCTGACAATCCGGCCGATGCGTTCAAAAAGGCGCTCGGCGAAGCGACCAGGGTGATGGCGCACGATCCGGAGCTCACCGTGTCCTATTCAGTGGATCCGGCGGGTCTGTCCGGTGATGCGATGCGTCTGCCGCAGGTGAGCCGCCGCATGACCCGCGAGGAGGTCATGCTGGCGCGTGGGACCGCGGATGCCCTGGCGCTGAACCGCCGCTACCACAATGGCCAGACCCATTCGAAATACGCGCCTCAGGGCGATATGGCGCGCGACCTCTACGAGGCGATGGAAACGGCCCGGTGCGAGGCGATGGGCGCACGGGATATGCCCGGCACGGCCGGCAACATCGACGCCAAAATCGGACATGAGGCGATGCGCAAGGGGTACGGCCAGGTCACGCAGGCTGCTGACGTGCCGCTCGCGGTGGCTGCAGGCTATCTGATCCGGCATCTGGCCACGGGACGCGATCTGCCCGCCGATGCGCAAAACGTCATGGAGCTGTGGCGCGGGTTTATCGAGGATCAGTGTGGTGGCACACTGGAGAACCTTGACGAGACGCTGAGCGATCAGTCAGCCTTTGCAAAGTTTGCCCGCCAGATGATTTCTGATCTGGGATATGGCGACCAGCTGGGGGACGACCCCGACCAGATTGATGAAGACCAGGAAGACGAAGCGGAAGAAGGCACGGATGACGATTCCGAGCCTGACAGCACCGGACAAGATGATCAGGACGAGGAAGAAGCCGAAGGCTCGCCCGAGCAAAGCCAGGAGGAACAACAGGATGCAGCCCAGGCCCAGGTGTCCATGGATGACATGGCCGACCAGGAGATGGGCGACGAGGCGGAGATGCCCGACGGCGAGGCCCCGATGGAGCCTCCTGCTCCGCAGCCTGCCTCGGAAGCTGATCCCGACTACCTTGTCTATATGTCTGACCACGATGAGGAAATCGGTGCCGAAGAGCTGGCCGAACCTGTCGAGCTGGAACGTCTGCGCGCCTATCTCGACCAGCAGCTGGAGCCGCTGAAAGGTGCCGTAAGCCGTCTGGCCAACAAGCTGCAGCGCCGCCTGCAAGCACAACAGAACCGGTCCTGGGAGTTTGATCTGGAAGAAGGCATGCTGGACGCAGGCCGTCTGGCCCGTGTGGTTGCAAATCCGACCACCCCGCTGAGCTTTAAGGTCGAAAAGGACACAGAGTTCCGGGATACAGTGGTTACGCTGCTGCTGGACAACTCCGGCTCCATGCGAGGAAGGCCGATTTCTATCGCAGCAATCTGCGCGGATGTTCTGGCGCGGACGCTGGAGCGCTGCAACGTCAAGGTGGAGATTCTGGGCTTTACCACACGGGCCTGGAAAGGCGGACAGGCACGCGAGGCCTGGCTGAATGAAGGCCGCCCGCAGCAGCCCGGACGTCTGAACGATCTGCGCCATATCATCTATAAATCCGCAGATGCGCCCTGGCGGCGCACCCGACCCAATCTGGGTCTGATGATGAAGGAAGGTCTGCTGAAGGAAAACATCGATGGCGAGGCTCTGGAATGGGCACACCGCCGGATGCTGATGCGCGCAGAGGCGCGGAAAATCCTTATGGTCATTTCCGACGGCGCACCTGTGGATGACAGCACGCTGTCGGTAAACCCGGCGAACTATCTGGAAAAACACCTGCGCGATGTGATCGCTATGGTGGAAAAACGCCGCGCCGTGGAATTGCTCGCCATTGGCATCGGCCATGATGTGACCCGGTACTATGACCGCGCGGTAACGATCACGGATGTCGATCAGCTCGCCGGTGCCATGACAGAACAGCTGGCAGCACTGTTTGACAGCAATCCACGGGCCCGGGCCCGCATTATGGGTACCAGGCGCGCGGGCTGATCCTGTGGGACGCTCCGCGGGGGATATTTAACGCCAGAAGAAACGGGGGCTGGGCAATGTTTCAGAGTTTCAAAGTCACTGCACGTCCGGAACAGGGACCGCCCCGGCTGGCCGCGCTGCGCCGGGTTCTGTTGGCCGAAGATCTGGACGGGTTTTTCGTGCCCCGGGCCGACGCCCATCAGGGGGAATATGTTGCGGCACATGATGAACGACTGGCCTGGTTGACAGGCTTCACCGGCTCTGCCGGCTTTTGCATTGCGCTGCGCGATGTTGCAGGCGTTTTTATTGACGGGCGCTACAGAACCCAGGTCAAATCGCAGGTAGCAGGCGATTACACACCGGTGCCCTGGCCCGATATCAAGCCCGGTGTATGGCTGAAAGACCAGCTGCCCCAGGGCGGCGTGGTGGGCTTTGACGCCTGGCTGCATACCCCTGGTCAGATCGAAGCCCTCGAAAAAGAGCTCAGCGGCAGCGGTATTGAGCTGCGTGCTGTGGACAACCTTGTCGACACCATCTGGGAGGATCAGCCACCGCCCCCGATGGAAAAAGCGCGGATCCATCCGCTGGAATTTGCAGGTGAAAGCCACGCAGACAAGCGCGCGCGTCTGGCAGGCGCGCTGGCAGACGCCGGGCACAGCTCTGCCGTGATCACGCTGCCGGATTCAATCTGCTGGCTGCTGAACATCCGTGGTGCAGACATTCCGCGCAATCCGATTGCCCAGGGGTTTGCCGTCCTGAAAGACAGCGGTCATGTGCATCTGTTTATGGCGGCAGACAAACTGGATGATCTGCAAGATCACCTTGGGTCCGGGGTGAGCGTTCATGACCCGGACCAGCTTTTACAGTTTGTCAGTGCGCTGGAAGGGCCGGTAAGGCTCGACAAAAGCTCTGTGCCGGTGGCAGTGGCAGAGGCTGCTGGTGACAAAGCGGTCTGGGGCGACGAGCCCTGCGCACTGCCCAAAGCCCGAAAGAACACAGCAGAAATTGAGGGCGCTGCCGCAGCCCACCTGCGCGATGGGGCTGCTGTTGCCGAATTGCTGTTCTGGCTGGATGCCCAGGCGCCAGGCACGCTGACCGAAACACAGGTCGTCACGCAGCTGGAAACACTGCGCAGGAACGACAACGCGCTGCAGGACATCAGCTTTGAAACCATCGCAGGCACCGGGCCGCATGGCGCGATCATGCATTACAGGGTGACCGAAGATACCGATGCACAACTGGAAGATGGCCATCTGATCGTCCTGGACAGCGGCGGTCAGTATCTTGACGGGACCACGGATATCACCCGCACCATTGCCATTGGTCAGCCGCCACAGGAGGCCGCCGAAGCCTTTACGCGGGTTTTGCAGGGGATGATCGCCATGAGCCGCCTGCGCTGGCCTGCGGGTCTTGCCGGGCGTGATATTGAGGCGGTCGGACGCATGCCCATCTGGCTGGCCGGACAGGACTTTGATCACGGCCTCGGGCACGGTGTCGGTGCCTATCTGAGTGTACACGAAGGACCGCAACGTCTGAGCCGCGTGAGCCATGTCCCGATCGAGCCTGGCATGATCCTGTCCAATGAGCCCGGATATTACCGCGAGGGTGCTTTTGGCATCCGGATCGAGAACCTGATCGTGGCACAGGAAGCGCCGCACTTGCCGGGGGGCGATGAACACCGCGCGATGCTGACCTGGCGCACGCTGACCTTTGCGCCGATTGACCGGCGGCTGGTGGTGACCGCCCTGCTGACGCCCGCAGAACGGGACTGGCTGAACGCCTACCACGCTGAAGTTGCAGAAAAGATCGGCCCGCGCCTATCGCCGGAGGCAAAAACATGGTTGGATGCAGCAACCGCACCGCTTTGATCCGGAACATGCGACCAACCTGATCCGGAAAGCGCCGCGCATATCGTCAGACGGCAACGGAGAGACATCAGAAATGGCTGCACATATCACGATACGGAAAGCTGAAGGGACCTGGTCTGTTCGCGCGGGCGGCGCTGTTCTGGGCGAAAGCAGCAATGCGCTGGAACTGGTCGAGGGCGACTACCCGCCGGTGATCTATTTTCCGCGTGATGACATCGCCATGGCCTTTCTGGACACGTCAGTTAAGACCACGCACTGCCCCTATAAAGGGGACGCCAGCTATTTTTCGGTTGTGACAAAAAGCACGACGCTGGGCGATGTTGCCTGGTCCTATGAAGCGCCGCTGGAGGCTGTGGATCGCATCAGGGGCCATCTGGCCTTTTACACCAACGGTGATGTAACGGTCGAAGAGATCTGAACCGCTCCTATGAGTGTTCTTCGGCCGCGGTCGCGGCGAGCGCCCGGTTGTACACCTTGAGCGCATCAACATAAAACAGCGCGCCCAGCAGTTTAGGCGGCGTGGCATCTGCGCTGAGCGTCACGACAGGAATGTAGTTCTGGCCTGTCTCGAAGATGGGCATCGCCGCCTCGAGGGTCGCATTCGCGTCGATGTAGATGCCCTCGCCGATCATTTCCCAGCACGCGTCCTCGCTCGCGGCACGCGGATCCTCCGGGCTGCGCATCACACTTCCGACACGAAACATGGCCAGAAGATAGGCCTGCGGACCCGCCGCAAGATGGATGCCGCGCCGCTCCAGCTGCGTGAGAAAGAAACTTCGGTCCACAAGGCGGGACGCAAGCGCCGTAGACATGGATACGGCGACCATCACGGCAAGACCGGTCTGCCAGTCCCCTGTCAGTTCAAAAACGATAAGCGTCGTAGAGATCGGCGCACCCAGAACCGCCGCGGCCACAGCCCCCATGCCGGCAAGCGCATAGAGCGTGTAGGAGCCTGAAACATCGGGGAAAATACCCGTAGCGATCAGCCCGAAACTCAGCCCGGTCAGCGCCCCGACCATCAGCGAAGGCGAAAACACACCGCCTCCCATCCGGCCCGCCATCGTAATCGCCACCGCCACTGTTTTCAGCACGGCAAACACAATCGCGTCCCACAGACCCAGCTGGCCGGTCAGTGCCAGCGACGTCGTCTCGTAGCCGACGCCGATGATATGCGGAAACCAGATCGCCAGCCCCCCCAGCATCGCGCCCGCCACCGCAGGCCGCAGCCAGGCAGGAATATGCAGGCGGTTTTGCAGGACTGTACCGAAATCATCCGACCAGAAGATTGCCTTCATCAGGGCAACTGCGACAAGGCCGGACATCAGCCCGAGCAGCAGGAAAGCTGGCATCTCCTGGTAAAACTGCACCTCACCCGTCGTAGCCAGAGTGAATTCCGTCACCCCACCGAATTCAAGGCGGTTGATCACGGTTCCAGCGGCACTGGCGATCACAATCGGCGCAAAAGCGTGCACGGCGAAATGGCGCAGAACAACCTCCAGCGCAAAAAGCGCCCCTGCGATGGGCGCGTTAAAGCTCGCTGATACTGCGGCGGCGACGGCGCACCCCAGGAGATCCCGGCCCGTTATGCCGTCGGCATGCATACGGCGGTTGACCCAGGTCGAGATCACCGCAGCCAGGTGCACAACGGGCCCTTCTCTGCCACTTGATCCGCCTGTGCCGAGTGTGATCATGGACGCAAGTGCAGAAGCCAGACCGGCGCGCGTTTCCACGCGTCCGTCGTGCATGGCCGCACCGTGGATCACATCCGCGACCGACCGCGCCCGGCCATCTTTTGTAAATGTATTCAGTATGATGCCGACAACAAGACCACCACAGATCGGAATGATCAGGATCATGTACCAGGGCAGAGACTCGGCGAAACTGTGAAGCAACCGCACATCGTCTGTCCCATACAGGGACGTCTGCAGCGCGTTGATGCCCTTGCGAAAGAACAATGCCGCGAAACCAGCGGCGGTGCCGACGGCCAGGGCAATAAACCAGAACTGGATCTGACCAGGCCCCTGCTGACGCAGCACCTCCATGCCCTGTCGGACCGAGCTCCGCGCGCTGTCGAACTGCCGGGCAATCAGGGAGCGTTCTGGCAGTGACATGCTGGTTTTGTTTCCGATCGGTTAGCTGGGAACTGCCGCCTGAAAGCGGTCAGCTGGCAAGAAGCGCCCGAGCCGCACCCCGCGCCTCTTCTGTGATTGTATCGCCTGAAAGCATCCGCGCAATCTCATCCACACGGTCCGCACCGGGTAATGGCGTTACCGTAGAGGTGGTCATGCCCGCCTTTACCCGCTTTTCGACACGCCAGTGGTGCGCACCAAGGGCCGCGACCTGCGGCGAATGCGTGACGACCAGAACCTGACCGCCCTGCGCCAGATCGGACAAACGACGCCCCACAGCATCGGCTGTGGCCCCCCCGACGCCGCGGTCAATCTCGTCAAAGATGATCGTCAGACCGCTTTGCCCGCGGGTCAGGCAGACCTTGAGCGCCAGAAGAAAACGGCTGAGCTCGCCCCCGGATGCGATCCGGTTCAGCGGGCCAGCCGGCGCGCCGGGATTTGTGGCGACACAAAACGCCACAGCGTCACGCCCTTCCGGCCCGGGCGCCTCGGCGCTCAGCGCGGTTTCAAAAACCGCACGCTCCATCTTGAGCGGTGCCAGCTCCGCACTGACTGCCTTGTCCAGCGCGCGCGCCGCTTTGCGTCTGGCCTGTGTCAGATTGCTGGCGGCCTGGTCATAGGCCGCTTCGGCATCTGCCAGCGCGGTACGCAGGGTTTTCAGCTCGGCATCACCCGCATCAAGTGCCGCAAGCCTGCCGCGCAGTTTCTCAGCGAAATCAGCCAGTTCATCCGCCTGGATATCGTGTTTCCTTGCCAGACCACGAATGGCAAACAGGCGCTCTTCCGTGTCTTCCAGCTCTGCGGGATTGAACGACAGATCGTCAATGGCGCCGTTGATACCACTGATCGCCTCGTCCAGTTCAACCATCGCCCGCGACAGCGCAGCCATTGGTGCCTCCAGGCGCCCTTCGGCGTGGGTGGCCGCACCGTCAAGCCAGCGCAACGCCTCTCCCATTGCGGCCTCAGCCCCCTGGTTGCCCAGTATCTCGTGGGCGCGGACAACATCATTCCGGATTTTCTCTGCGCCCTGCATCAGACGGCGCCGCGCGTCGAGTGTTGCTTCCTCACCCGCCTCAGGCGACAAAGCATCCAGCTCTGCCACTGCATGGCGCAGGTATTCTTCTTCTTCACGGATATCAGCAATTGCCTGTTCAGCCGACGCCAGCGCCCTCGCCGCACGGTTCTTTTCGGTCCAGGTTCTGCGCGTCTCGGTTTTTTGCTGTTCCACATCAGCGAATTCATCAAGGATCGCGCGATGCCCTTTTGGATCGAGCAATCCCCTGTCATCGTGCTGACCATGCAGTTCGACCAGCGTCTCTGACAACTGCCGCAGCACTTCACCTGAGCACCGCCGGTCGTTGACCCAGGCCGTTTTGCGACCGTCCTGTGTATTGATCCGACGTAGAATGAGCTCGTCTGAAACCGGCAGTCCGGCTTCCTGGAGCACGCCACGTGCGCGATGATCCGGCCCCAGATCGAACCAGGCTGTCACCTCACCCTGTGCAGCTCCCTGGCGGACGAGGTCCGCACGCCCCCGCCAGCCCAGAACAAAACCCAGCGAATCCAACAGGATGGACTTGCCCGCGCCGGTCTCACCGGTCAGCACATTCAGCCCCGGTTGAAACGCAAGCTCCAGCCGGTCGATGATGAGCATGTTCGAAATATCAAGCCCGCGCAGCATCCGCGTTATCCCGTGTCAGGCCGAAGCCCCGTCAGAGCCAGTCGCCCTTCAGCGTCTGACGATAAACCTGCCTGAGCCAGCCATCGCCTGCCGCCTCGAGGGTCAGGCCCTGACCATTCAGCAGCGCAAAGCTGTCTTCGTACCAATCGGTTGACCGGTAGTTGTATCCAAGGATCGCTCCGGCCGTACGCGCTTCGTTCGTCAGTCCCAGAGACAGATAGGCTTCTACCAGGCGGTGCAGCGCCTCGGGGGTCTGGCTCGTCGTCTGGAAATCCTCAACCACAACCCGGAACCTGTTGATGGCCGCCGAATAGTGATTCCGGCGCAGATAATAGCGTCCGATTTCCATTTCTTTGGCCGCCAGGTGATCAAAAGCCAAATCGAATTTCAGAATAGCCGACCTTGAATATTCGCTGTCCGGATACCGCTCGATCACTTCGCGCAGCGCCTGAAGCGCCTGGAATGTCAGACCCTGATCGCGACCGACCTCATCGATCTGGTCATAATAGCTGAGCGCCAGCAGATACTGGGCATAGGCCGCATCATCATCGTCCGGATAGAAATCAATAAACCGCTGTGCTGCGGAACGGCTGTTGGGATAGTCTTCGTCTGTATGATAGGCAAAAGCCTGCATGATCAGAGCGCGGCGCGCCCAGTCTGAATAGGGGTACAGACGTTCTATCTCGGCAAAGTAAAAGGCCGCTTCCTCGGGTTGCGACCGGTTCAGCTCAAACTCGCCCCGCTCGAAAATCTGCTCAGGCGCATAGGTTTCAAGCGGCACGTCCTGCGGGTTGAAGAAACTGCCGTTTGTCCGGCCAGCAGAATCGCCGCAACCTGCCAGCAGTACACCCAGAAGCACCGCGCCGATCTTCCGCTGATGCGCGCTGAACAAACTCATGCCAGACACCTTCTTCCGCTACCCCGCGTCCACCAAAGTCCGACGCTTCCAGATGGTCCTAACACAGAAAATTTCCATGCAAAACGCCCTTTGCATAACATCTTCTGTTTGTGAGGTATCAAAGCCGGTTCCGGTTCAGGCGACCGCGGGGATTTCATCCCAGACAAGGCCGTAACCGGGCAGGCGCGCGACCTGATCTTTGGAGCAGACCAGCATACGGAACGCGCCCGGTGTCGCAAAAAGCTCACGCAGCAGAGTGTTGGTCAGCGAATGTCCGGCACGCACGCCGGTGTAGTGACCGATCAGCGGCGCACCGGCCAGGGCCAGATCACCCAGCGCGTCGAGCATCTTGTGGCGGACAGGTTCATCAGTATGGCGCAGACCGCCGGGGCTCAGGACCCTGTCACCGTCAAAGACAACGGCGTTCTCACCGGAGTTCCCGCCAAGCGCCAGACCATTTGCGCGCATCGCATCCACATCAGCCTGACGGCAGAACGTGCGGCTGTCGCACAACTCGCGGGCAAAGCTGCCGTTGTTCATAACAAGCGATTTGCGCTGATGACCGATTGCACGATCGGCAAAATCGATCTCGAAATCGATGCGCAGCGTATCGGAAGGCGCCAGCGTCGCCGAAGCGTCACCATCACGCACGGTGACCTCTTTGAGCACTTCAAAGGCACGCACAGGTGCAGGAAGCGTCCGCAATCCGCGCTGCATGATACCGCGCACGAAAGGAGCGGCCGAGCCGTCAAGGATCGGAACCTCGGGGCCATCGATTTCGACCAGAGCGTTGTGCACGCCGCAACCTGCGAGGGCGGCCATCACATGCTCGACGGTCGAGACCTGCAGGCCAGAGCTGTTTTCGATGCGGGTGCACAGCGGCGAACGCAGAACCGCGTCCCAGCGGGCCGGCACGAGCCGGTCACCAACGGACACATCCGTCCGCGAAAACCAGATGCCGTGTTCAGCGCCAGCGGGCCGGATCGTCAGCACAGCCTTTTGGCCGGAGTGGAGTCCCGGACCGGAAAAGCTGACTGGAGATTTGATCGTTGTTTGCACGCTGCCCTCAGAATTCACGCGGGTCTTTTCCCGCTTGAGCCGTAGATACGGGTCCTGCGCCCGGGTCTCAACTCAATCTTTGCAACGGACTGAAACACTCCTGTTACATTTCGGCATAAAGGCGCTGCACCTCTTTTACCCCATTGATTTCAAACAAAAACGGGCCGCCAGACAGCGACCCGTTTGAGTGTATTTGTGAAGGATTCAGTTGGCCTGGCGGCGCAGAAATGCCGGGATTTCGATACGTTCCTGGTCAGGGTCAGCCTGATCCTGTGGCATCGGTGCCGGGGCTGCTGTGCGCTGCTGTACCTGAGGCTGTTGCCGCGGTGCAGCAGGAGCTGCCCCCTCGCCATGGCCGGTCATCCGGTTGATCAGCGAATTGATGCCAAAGCGCGGGCGATCCTCCTGGCTTCCGGCAGGACCGGTCTCCGCCGGGCGTGCTGCCGGATGCGGTGCTGCTTTTTCCGCCGCCGCCCGCAGACGGGCCATTGCTTCGGGTGATGGCGTGCCGGGCGCAGGCGCGCGGGGCGCAACAAAGCTTTCAGGTGCCGGCTCTTCTTCGCGGGCAGGTTCGAACGCAGCAACCTGTGGCTGATATGCGGGTGCGGGCAGATCATCCTCTGCCGCCTGCGCGCTGTGTTCTTCGCCAAAGATGTCCTCTGACATGCCCGACGTATCCTGCGCCTCGGCATCCAGCTCACGGAAAAGCGACGGCTCTTCTGCAGCTTCGGCGACACGGGTCTCCGGGCTTTCTGGGTATTGCGTTGCAGAGGCGGCAACCGCGGCGGGTGCGACTTCTTCAACCGCTTCTGCCGCTGTGCGCAGGGGCTGCGACATGGAACGGCGCGGAACCGGCATTTCCGTATTTACCTCAGATGCATCTATGCCTGTGGCCACGACACTCACACGCATCAGACCACCCATGTCGGTATCCAGCGTGGAGCCGACGATAATGTTGGCTTCCGGATCAACTTCTTCGCGGATGCGGTTGGCCGCTTCATCCAGTTCGAACAGGGTCAGGTCATGGCCACCGGTGATGTTAATAAGCACACCCTTGGCACCGCGCAGACTGATTTCGTCCAGCAGCGGGTTGGCAATCGCTTTTTCAGCTGCCTGAACGGCGCGATCTTCACCATCGGATTCTCCGGTGCCCATCATCGCCTTGCCCATCTCGTCCATCACGGCGCGGACATCTGCAAAGTCGAGGTTGATCAGACCCGGACGCACCATAAGGTCGGTCACGCCCTTTACGCCCTGGTAAAGAACGTCGTCCGCCATCGAAAAGGCTTCGGTGAAAGTGGTTTTCTCATTGGCCAGACGGAACAGGTTCTGGTTGGGAATGATGATCAGGGTGTCCACAACTTTTTGCAGCGCCTCAACACCGTCCTCGGCCTGACGCATGCGCTTGGCACCCTCAAACTGGAAGGGTTTGGTGACAACACCGACGGTCAGCACACCCAGTTCGCGCGCGGCCTGAGCAATGATCGGTGCAGCCCCCGTGCCCGTGCCACCGCCCATCCCGGCCGTGATAAAGCACATATGCGCGCCGGCCAGATGATCAACGATCTCTTCGATACTTTCTTCGGCGGCAGCGGCACCCACAGAAGCGCGCGCCCCGGCGCCCAGGCCTTCGGTGACTTTTACGCCGAGTTGTACGCGGTTTTCAGATTTTGCCTGCTGCAGCGCCTGCGCATCGGTGTTTGCAACGACAAATTCAACACCGTCGAGCTCTTTCTCGATCATATTGTTGACGGCATTGCCGCCAGCACCACCCACGCCGAACACGGTGATACGGGGTTTCAGATCGCCCTGCCCGGGCATCGCGAGAGTAAGAGCCATTGTGTAATCCGCCTGTGCTGAATGCCCGCATTCGCGGGTGTTTTTGTCGTACTGTTCCGCGCTGACTTTACCTGCTGGCGCACACAGGGTCACGTAAAAAACGCAAATTTGCCACAAAATGTAGCGATTTGGCGCACATCAGCCGCTTCAGACGGGTGTTCACAGCAAGATGTTGCGCATTTCAACAATCCGACACCTGGCAGCACGCAAACTTCTGCCGAGCGCGTCGCATCCAGTGCGCGCGGGCTGTTAGTGATTCACCGATGTGTGACGCCTGCTCGATCGCCGGGGGCCTCTGACGGACCTTACCAAAAGTATATCACGCGGCGCATATCCGGTCACGCGATTCGTTGTGTCCGAACGATTGCGAGAGAGGATTATGGTTTCTTTTTCTGCGGGCGGAACGGCAGGGAATTCGGACAAATTGGCGATCACTTTAACAGAGGCTCATAGCCACTTGTAAAAAGTAACAAAAGCTGACCTGTCTCCTCAAAACAGCTTAAAACAGATCATCACCGCACAAATGACCTCTCAAACGGCTCCAGGGCTGCGCCCTTACCAGTTGTCGCGGAACCATTTGACGGCCCGCTTCAGCGACCGGTTGGGATAGCTGTCAGCGGGGATGTCAAAATCCCACCATTCGTCCTGCGGATGCGCCGCAAAGAGAGACAGCCCCACCACAGACGAGAATGCCGGACCTGTTGCGGCCTGCGGCAGACCATGCACCCGCAGCGGTCGTCCCAGCCGCACCTGCTGGCCCAGTATCTTGCTGGCCAGACCGTCCAGCCCGGGGATCTGACTGCCACCGCCTGTCAGAACAATCTGCTGGCTGGGCAGATGATCAAACCCGGCGGCGTCCAGACGGGCGCGCACCTCTTCCAGGATCTCTTCAACGCGCGGGCGCATGATGCCAATCACCTCGGCACGGCTGGCGGTGCGCCGGTCATGCTCAAAGTCGCCGGTATCTCCACCAATTTCGATCATCTCACGGTCATCGACTCCGGTAGCATGTACGCCGCCGTAGAATGTCTTGATCCGTTCTGCATTGGCCGTCGGAATCTGCAGCCCCATTGATATGTCCGATGTGACGTGATCCCCGCCCATGCGCACGGTGTCAGCAAAAATCATGTGCTTCTTGATAAAGATCGACACGCCGGTGCTGCCACCGCCCAGATCAATACAGGCCGCACCAAGCTCCTGCTCGTCCTCAACCAGCGAAGAATACCCGCTGACATAAGCAGAGGACGCAATACCTGCGAGTTCGAGATCACAGCGTTTGATGCAATGCGCCAGATGCTGAACCGCCTGGCCATCAACCGTCAGCATATGCATGTCCACAGACAGCGCATTGCCCATCTGGCCCCGGGGATCTACCAGCCCCGAACGGTGATCGATTGCAAAGTTCACCGGCTGGGCATGCAGGACTTCGCGACCAGCGCCATAGTCAGGCACATCACAGGCCGCCATGACACGGGCGACGTCTTCCTCGGTTACCTCGCGTCCGTCCAGAGGCACCTGCGCGTCCAGCCCATAAGACCGCGGCTCTGCCCCGGCGAAACAGGCGATGACATGATCCACACGGATGCCGGCCATTTTCTGCGCACCCTGCAACGCCGTGCGGATGGCACGTTCGGTTTCCTGCATCGCACAGATTTCGCCAAACCGGACACCGCGCGACCGGGTCGTGGCGGCACCAATGACCCGGAATGCAGACTGCCCCGCCAGAGAACCGATCTCGCCCTCTTCACCAACGGGTCCCGCGCCGTCAAAGCGCAGAACAAGGCAGGAGATTTTGGAGCTGCCAACGTCCAGAATTGCCACAACACCGCGTTGCATGGCTGCCTTGCGCATCTGACGCATCTGGCGCTGGTTCTCATACACATCGTTCATCGGTTACTGCCCTGATACCTGTCGAATTTCCCACCATTCTCCGGTGGCATACTCTGTCATCTGTACGACCGGGCGCTGCCCCAGCCGCAGATCAATACGTCGGATGTCACGCGCCAGAACATCCTGTGCTCCATCCATCGCAATGACGCGATCCAGCGCTTCATCCGCACCCTCTTCGGGCAGCAGAATGCGCTGGTTGCGGTCGAGCACGATATCCCATCGGCGATCGCCGATACGGACAATCCCGCGCAGCCTGCTGCCCAGCGGCGCCGCCGCCAGGTAGAGCGAAAGCGCCTCCTTAACGCGCTTGTCCGCCCCCTGCCCGGCAATCAGCGGCAGGTCTGGCCGCACCATGCGACGCGGGATTGTTTCCACATGCGCGCCGGTCACATCGATCAGCGACAGACCTTCCGCTGTGCGCCAGATCACCACCGGCCTGCGCGGCTCAACCTCCACCTGCAGCACACCGCCCGGGCGGATCCGCACCGTTGCCGATTTCACCGGACTCAGCTCTGAAATGGCCGCCCGTATCGCCGGCAGGTCCAGATCAAACGAACTGACCGGGAAATTCTGCGGGATCACTTCGCGGATTTCGGCCGCCAGCGTGTCACCGGCACCATCAACAGTCATCAGTTGCACCATGAATTCAGGCCGGGCTTCGAAACTGGCACGTGCTTCGAACACCGTGTCGCGGACCATTTGCCTGTTGCTTTCGTCCGCCAGCCACATCGTACCGGCCCCAAAGCCAATAGCCAGCGGCAGACCCGCCCGCAACATCAGCCGGAATGCCGGTGTGAGCATCAGCCGCTGCATCCGCCAGGACCAGCGAGACGGTGCAGGATCACAGGCCGATTGTCTGCGTCGGGCTATCAGCGATCGCATGAGGCGTCCTCCACCATCCAGGAACAGAGCTGACCAAAACTCATCCCACACACCTGCGCCTGTTCAGGCGTCAGCGACGTGGCGGTCATGCCGGGCTGCGTATTTGTTTCGAGCAAAATGAGGCCGTCGGTGCCACGGCTTTCGTCCCAGCGAAAATCAGTACGGCTCACACCACGACAGCCCAGCACCCGGTGCGCGCGCAGGGCATAGTCGAGGCAGAGCTCAAAAATCCCGCCGGGCAGGTCGGCAGGCACAACATGGCGCGAGCCACCGGGTTTGTATTTGGCGTCATAATCATACCAGCCGTCGGTCAGGATATCGGTGACCGTCAGCGCGCGGTCGCCCATCACCGTAGTTGTCAGCTCACGTCCTGGCGCAAAGGCTTCAACCATCACCTCATCCGGCATGTCGTGTGCGAGAGCGGGTGGGCCATTGCTGTCCTCGTGCACCAGATAGATGCCGACAGAGGAGCCTTCGTTGTTGGGTTTGACCACATAGGGCGGCGCCATCACGTGGCCCGCACGCACATCGCCGGCCTTCGCAATGATACTGGGGACGGTTGGCAGCCCTGCCGTGTCAAAGGCATCTTTGCTGCGCTGCTTGTCCATCGCCAGGGCCGAGGCCAGCACACCGGAATGCGAATACGGGACTTTCATCCATTCCAGCAACCCCTGTACGCAGCCGTCTTCGCCCCAGCGTCCGTGCAGACAGTTGAGAACAGCGCCGGGCGAAACATCTGTGAGAACAGCACAAAGATCGGGCCCGGCATCTACCGTGACCACGTTGTACCCTTCTTCCCGCAAAGCGTCAGCGCAGGCCTGCCCGCTGGACAGAGACACTTCGCGCTCAGCCGAAGGTCCGCCCATTAATACTGCCACTTTGGAGGGTGTCCTGCCCGACTTACCCACCTTGGTGCCTCTGTCAGGGCCCTCTGGCCCCATGTGTTTGCGTTAATCTCCGGCTTATTGCCGGTTCACCGTCTGTTTTTTGTTCATCCGAGCGTGGCGGTTTATGGTTAACCGGGGGTTAATTCCCCCTACTTTTCGCCGACCCGCATGATTTCCCATTCTAGCGTGATCCCGCTTTGGGCGTAAACCTTTTTTCGCACGTCTTCGCCCAATCCCTCCAGATCCGCCGCCGTTGCGTCACCGGTGTTGATCAGGAAGTTCGAATGCTTTTCGCTCATCTGTGCCCCGCCACGCCGCGCGCCGCGCATTCCTGCGTCATCGATCACTTTCCAAGCCTTGAGATCGTGCACATCATCTGCGCGCCCGGTTGACGAAAACCCCGCCGGGTTGCGAAACGTAGAGCCCGCACTGCGGTCTTTGGTGGGCTGGGTTGCGTCGCGTTTTGCCAGCTGGTCTGCCATCCGGGCATGGAGGCTGTCCGGATCACCCCGGGGTGCCTCAAACACGGCAGTTGTCAGCACGGCACCTTCCGGCAGCGCACTGCTGCGGTATTCCAGACCAAGATCAGCGGCCGGAATGGTGACCTGCGCGCCATCCCGCGTGACCGCCTGAACCTCGACCAGAACATCCGCCGTGTAGCTGCCGTAGCATCCTGCGTTCATGCGCACCGCCCCGCCGATACTGCCGGGAATAGTCCGCAGGAAGGTCAGATCCAGACCGGCATCTGCCGCCTTGCGCGCCACATGGGCATCCAGCGCTGCCGCGCCCGCTGTCACCCTGGTACCATCGCAGGAGATGTTGTTAAAACCACGGCCCAGGCGGATGACGACCGCATGCAACCCACCGTCGCGCACGATCAGATTTGACCCTACGCCCATGGGAAACACCCGCACTTGTGCTGGCAGAGCAGACAGAAAAGCACACAGGTCCTCTGTGTCAGCGGGCTGAAAGAGCCAGTCCGCCGGCCCGCCCACGCGCAGCCAGGTCAGATCACTGAGCAGGCGGGAAGCGGTCAGCCTGCCACGGACATCGGGCATTTCTGTCATGCTGTCTCTCTTAGCGCAGAGTGAGGCGTCTGATCCAGCGGCCCAGGTAGATCACTGGCCAGCGCAGAACCGACATGCCGGCAGCCAGCACAAGCATACCGATCCAGGGGCCATGCGACCAGGTCACCAGCCCGACAATCGGAATGCCCAGAGCAATGAGCAGATAGGCGTTGCGCCAGTGGTGATCACGGCTGGGCGTCATGGCCAGCACATTGGCTATCAGAGCCCAGAGGGCGGCAAGGATCAGAGGAAGGCTCATCGTGGGATCTCCGGACGCTCGCCCCGGGCACGGGCCAGAAAATACCGCAGCGGATTGCGGAACATGGACACAAAGGCAAAAAGTGCAAAAGCGGCGATCCACCAGCTCCACGTCAGACCGGCCAGGATAATCAGCACAGGCGCCATGGCCAGCAGAGCCACGCCAGGCACGTATTGCAGTCGCATCGGCAACATGGCGACCGCTGCCGACGCGAGCACCCAGAAAATACAGGCCCAGAACAGCATCATGCAGCGCCTTTGTGCAGCCGTGCGGGCAGTTCGTTTGCCCAGGCGCTGATCGTCCCGGCCCCAAGACAGACCACCATGTCGCCGGGTCGCGCCTGTTCGCGCACCAGACGTTCCAGATCCTCCTCGCCCACGACGGCGCGTGCGTGGCGATGGCCGTGGCGGATCAGACCCGCGACCAGATCATCGCGCGAAGCCCCTTCTATCGGCTCTTCGCCGGCCGCAAAAACCTCGGCAATCCCAACGACATCGGCATCATTGAAACAGGCGCAGAATTCTTCGAAATGATGGCTCAGCCGACTGTACCGGTGCGGCTGATGCACGGCAATCACGCGCCCCTCAGTGGCCTGGCGCGCAGCTTTCAGCACCGCGGTAATTTCAACCGGGTGATGGCCGTAGTCGTCGATGATCGTCACCCCGTCAACTTCGCCCACACGGGTAAAGCGGCGGTTAACGCCACCAAACGCGGCTAATGCTTTCTTAATCTCTTCGCCCTTCATGCCGAGATGGCGCGCGACGGCCACTGCCGACAGAGCATTGGATACGTTGTGATCGCCCGGCATCGGCAGACTGCACCCTTTGATCACGATATCCTCGGCCTGCAGCGCAACGTCGAAATGCGCGATCCCGCCTTTGTAGGTCAGATTTACCGCCCGGACGTCCGCCTGAGCGTTAAAGCCATAGGTCATCACCCTGCGGTCGCTGATGCGCCCGACCAGTGCCTGGACATCCGGGTCATCTGTGCAGCAGACCGCCAGACCATAAAATGGAATGTTCGACACAAAGTCATAAAACCCCTGATGCAGCGCCTCTTCGGTGCCCCAGTGCTCCATATGCTCGGGGTCGATATTGGTCACGATGGCGATGGTCGCAGGCAGGCGGTTAAAGGTGCCGTCGCTTTCGTCGGCCTCTACCACCATCCATTCGCCCTCGCCCGCCCGCGCGTTCGAGCCGTAGGCATGAATGATCCCGCCGTTCACAACGGTCGGGTCAAAATCTCCTGCATCGAGCAACGTGGCCACCATGGTCGTGGTGGTCGTTTTGCCGTGTGTCCCGGCCACCGCAATATTGGACTTGAGCCGCATCAGCTCTGCCAGCATCTCGGCCCGCCGGACAATCGGCAGCCCCCGCGCACGCGCGGCATCAAGCTCCGTATTACCGGATTTGATCGCGCTAGAAATCACCACGACCTCTGCGTTGTCGATGTTGTCTGCCTGCTGGCCCTCAAAAACGGTCGCACCCAGGTCTTGAAGCCGCCGTGTGATCGGCGTGGATTTCAGATCGGACCCCTGCACGGTATATCCGTGGTTCAGCAGCACTTCTGCGATCCCTGACATCCCGATCCCGCCGATGCCGACGAAATGGATCGGGCCCACATCTCCGGGCAGTTTGGTTGCGGCACTCATGTTTCATATCCTCTTGCGGCCAGCCGCTCGACCATTGCAGCCAGCAGCTCTGTCGCTTCCGGCTTGCCGAATCTGGCCGCCGAGCGCGCCATTTGCATCGCGCCGTCCGGATTGTCCAGCACCGACATGATCATCTCGGTCAGGGCCTCGACGCTGGCCTTGGATTCCGGCACCATGATGGCGCCCCCCGCCTCGACCAGCCCGCGCGCATTGGCTGTCTGGTGATCACCCGTAGCAGCAGCAAAGGGGATCAGCACAGAGGGTCGCCCGATCACAGAGATATCCGCCACCGACGACGCGCCCGAGCGGCTGATGACCAGCTGTGCCTCGGACATACGCCGGGGGACATCCTCAAAGAATGGTCTGACTTCGGCGCGGATGTTGTGTTCGCGGTAAAAGCCCTCAACCCGTTCCAGGTCTTCTTCGCGGGCCTGATGGCTGACGCGGATGTTGTCCAGAATACGCATGGGCAGCCCGGCGACGGCCGGCGGCACCACATCGCTCAGAATGCGGGCGCCCTGGCTGCCACCGATCACCAGCAGCTCCATCGGGTAGTCACCCGGAGAAATATAGCCCGCCTCGACCCTGTCCAGCACAGCACCGCGCACCGGATTGCCCGTATGCTCGCCGATCACGCCCTCGGGCAGGTCCGTGGGCCAGGTGCCGCAGGCGATCGCCTCCACACGGGTGGCAAAGGCTCTGTTGACGCGCCCCAGCACGCCGTTCTGCTCATGGATCATCCGCGGCAGTTTCAGCACAAAGGCCGCGGACATTGCCGGGATTGTCGGATATCCGCCAAACCCGACCACAACCGCGGGCCGGTCACGGCGCATCCTGACCAGAGCCCCAAGGACGCCCGCACCAATCCGGAACGGTGCGGCCGCTTTGGCCACAATCCCGCCGCGGGCAAAGGTTGCGCTGCTGATCTCTTCAATCTCTGTCCCGTCCGGAAAAGCACCGGTATAGCGGGCGCCCCGCGCATCTGTTGACAGCCTGACGCGCCAGCCTTTGGCCAGCATCGCCTCTGCCAGAGCCTGAGCGGGAAACATATGCCCGCCGGTGCCACCGGCAGCAATCAGCAAAAGCGGTTTGCCTGTCATCTGGAACGCCCGCGTGTCAGAAGGTCACTGATTTCGCCCTGCGGCCGGGTGCGGGTAAATGCCAGCAGCATGCCCACTGCAATGCCCGACGCTATGACCGAAGAACCGCCATAGCTGACAAAAGGCAGCGTCATCCCTTTGGCCGGTAAAAGCCGGACAGCAACGCCCATGTTGATCATGGCCTGGACACCAAGGGTGCAGGCCAGACCCGTACCCGCCAGCCGGATAAAGGTATCCCGCTCGCGCACCAGACGCATCAGCGAGCGGATGACCACAGTGGCATAAAGCGCAATGATCACCAGCACCAGGATCAGACCATACTCTTCTGCGGCAACGGCGATGATGAAATCCGTATGCGCGTCAGGCAAAGACCATTTGACCTGCCCCTCGCCCACGCCGACGCCGAAAAGCCCCCCCTCGCGGATCGCATTGGCGGCATAGCCAAGCTGCGTGGTCGGGTCGATATCTGTAGAAAGAAAACCGTCAATCCGTCGGGCAAAGTGCTCGGAATTGGCATAGGCCAGCGTGCCCCCGGCCACGGCCAGAAGCGCCATTCCCACCAGCAGGACCATCGGCGCACCGGCCACAAAATACATCACGCCCCAGGCAAAGAGAACCAGACAGGCCTGTCCGAAATCGGGCTGGAGCGCCAGCATCAGCACAATCGAGATACACAGCGCGAAAGACCACGTTTTGCCGGGTGGGCCGTTCAGATCAGCCGAGGCCGCCATCATCCAGGCGGCTGCCACGACAAACCCGGGCTTGAGGAATTCAGATGGCTGAACGGCAGCAAACCCGAGGCCGTACCAGCGCACCGCCCCTTTGCCAAAATCCGTGCCGAAAAAGGGCAGCAGCGCCAGCGCGACAAAGGCCACCAGAAACCCCAGCACCGCAAGCCTGCGCACCAGAACCGGCGACATCATCGACGTGATCAGCATCGCCACCAGAGCGATTGCCCCGAAAAACGCCTGACGCTGCACATAATGAAAGGGCTCGAACCCGTTTTTCGCAGCCAGGGGCGGCGAGGCCGCCAGACCCAGCAACAGCCCCACAGCAAAGAGAATGAGGATGCACGACATCGCCCATTTGTCGATCGTCCGCCACCATTTCGGGAGGATCGGCTCGCCATCGCGAACCGGGACTGCACCATAGACCATTTCTGTCATGGAAGCCTGCCTTGATTGTTTACACTGCCGATACGCCCCTTTGCGGGGTCTGATTTGGCAATAGTAACCTGAAAAGACGTTTCACACCAGCCTGAACCCTTGTCTTTATGGTTAATTCGCGCCAGTTCGCGGGGTATGGACTGTGATACCCTGATCATCGGCGCCGGAGCCGCCGGCATGATGTGCGCCGCACATGCACCGGGTCGCGTTCTGATTGTTGATCATGCAAAGGCTCCCGGGGAGAAAATCCGCATCTCCGGCGGGGGGCGCTGCAATTTTACCAACTTCTACTGTGACCCCGGGGCGTTTCTGTCGCAAAACCCACATTTCGCGAAATCGGCGCTGGCGCGTTATACGCAGTGGGATTTTATTGAACTTGTCGACCGGCACGGGATTGCCTGGCACGAAAAAACACTGGGACAGCTTTTCTGCGATACTTCTGCCAAAGATATCATCGCGATGCTGCGCAGGATGATTCAGGCCAACGGCGCAGAGCTAAGTTTGCAAACTTCGGTTTCAGCATTTGCAAAAACGCCGGAAGGGTTCTCAGCCACGCTGGAACAGAACGGATCCGGCAAAACGGTAACGGCGGCCAACGTCGTTGTTGCAACCGGTGGGAAATCCATCCCCAAAATGGGTGCAACCGGATTTGCCTACACGCTGGCCGAACAGTTTAACCTGCCGGTGACAGACACGCGTCCCGCCCTTGTGCCTTTCACTTTCTCAGACAGACGTTTTGCAGCAATTTCAGGCGTTTCCACTCCAGCACGCGTCACTGCAGGAACAACAGGCTTTGAAGAAGCGCTGCTGTTTACGCACCGTGGCCTGTCGGGGCCGGCGGTTTTGCAGGCCTCCAGTTACTGGCGGGAAGGCGAAGCGGTCACAGTCAATCTGTCGCCTGGCGGGTCCCTGGCCAAAGCTCTGCGCGACAGACGCCACCACGCCGGACGCCGCAATCTGACCACCGAACTGGCCGCACTGCTGCCTGGGCGGCTTGTGGATCATCTGGCGGGTGAAATGGATCTGAGCGGGAACCTCGCGGACCAGTCCGATCAGCGCCTGTCAGAGATCGGGCAGAGGCTGGAAAACTGGTCGCTGCACCCGTCAGGCACCGAAGGATACCGCACGGCAGAAGTGACCCTGGGCGGCATCGACACCGACGCGCTTTCATCACGCACCATGGAAGCCAGGACCGTCCCAGGCCTTTATTTTACAGGCGAAGCCGTGGATGTGACAGGGTGGCTGGGCGGCTACAACTTCCAGTGGGCATGGGCCTCCGGCATGGCGGCAGCGCGTGCCCTGGGTGCGCCCGGCTGATCAGAGGTGTTTTGCCACTTCTGCCGCGAAATCGTCCCCGCGCTGCTCAAAGTTGTCATACTGATCAAAGCTGGCTGCCGCCGGTGCGAGAAGAACCACATCCCCCACCTCGGCCTCGGCGACCGCGCGCGCTACAGCCTGCGCCATGGTTGTGCAGACCTCCGCCTCTATGGGCAGCCGCAGCGCAAATCCGGCGGCCTCGCGCCCGATCACATAGGCTTTGCGCACCGTCTGTGCAGCGACGTCGATCCCTGGCAGGCCGCCCTCTTTGGCCAGACCGCCGCAGATCCAGCGGATATTCTGAAAGGCGGACAGCGCCTTGATCGCTGCATCGGCGTTGGTGGCCTTGCTGTCATTGACAAAACGCACGCCCTCCCGCTCTGCGATGAGCTGGCTGCGGTGCGGCAGACCGCCAAAACTGTGCAACGCCGCCTCGATCACTTTGGGGGCCAGCCCAAGGGCGCGGCAGACACTCCAGGCCGCACAGGCGTTCTGGTGATTGTGCGCCCCGGGCAGCCCGGGAATGGCGCGCAGGTCTACCGACGCGACCTGACGGCCTTTGCGGTACTCTGACAAAAACCCTTTGCGCACAAAGACATGCCAGCCGGGGCCTGTGAGTTTCCGGTTCACAGATATGCGGATCACGCGCTCGTCTCCGCCCCCCTCGGACAGCTGACCGGCGAGAAACAGGCCCTCGTCCTCGTCGATGCCGATCACGGCACGGTCCGGGCCGCCTTCGGCAAACAGACGGCGCTTGGCCGCGAAATACCCGCCCATGCCGCCGTGCCGGTCCAGATGATCCGGCGACAGATTTGTGAACACGGCGATATCCGGCGTGAGACTGCGCGCGAGGTCGCTCTGGTAGCTGGAGAGTTCAAGCACGACCACCTCTGCGTCATGGGGCGGATCGATGTCGAGCACCCCGCGCCCGATGTTTCCGGCCAGCTGGCAGGGGCGGCCCGTTGCGGTCAGAATATGGTGGATCAGCGCGGAAGTCGTTGATTTTCCGTTAGAACCTGTAACGGCCACCACCCGGGGCGCGGTATCAAAGCTGTCCCAGTCGCCCGTGGCAAAAGACTGGAAAAAGAGCCCGATGTCGTTGTCCACCGGGACACCGGCCTGCTGTGCGGCGGCGACAACCGGGTTGGGCGCGGGATAGAGATGCGGGATGCCCGGACTGACGATCAGCCGGTCGATGCCCTCAAAATGCTGATGGGTTTTCAGATGCTTACAGGTGAACCCTTCGGCTTCGGCCCGGGCGCGGGCCTCAACGTTGTCGTCCCAGCAAAGCGGCATGGCGCCCCCTGCCGCGAGCGCGCGCGCGGCGCTGAGCCCGCTGCGGCCCAGACCCAGCACGGCGATGGTTTGTCCTGTTACCCCTGCGACCGGAATCACGCCTGGCCCCCCTGTTGATTGCTGGGCGGACAGTGCCGTGCTGCGCGGGCAGGAGCAAGGTGGTTAATGGGCCGTGCGGGCGCGCAGGGGGCCTGCGCGCGCGACTCACCCGGTTTGTCATAGTTAACAGGGGGCCGGGGCGGATTTTCAACGTCGGTATAACGTCGGTATTTTGTCGGTATTACGTCGGTGCACGGGTCGGTGCGGGGGTGGGTTAACAGCGCGCGCGGTGGGGTTTGTTAAGGATTTTGGGGTGGGATGGGATTGATGAGGACTTACGCGTTCGGCAGGCAGGCGTTTTTGGTTCTTTCTAAGAGCGCGGGGCCCGGTCGCCATTGTTCGACAGGGCTCCTGCCTGAAAGCCCCAGCAGGTGAAGCCTACGACACCGATGCGCAGGAAACGGGTTTTGCAAAGTTCGAGCTAGATCCCGACAACGGACCTTCATGCTGATTGCGGCGAAAGACGGCTACGAGGCCAACTTGACCAATGCTGCGCGTTGAACGAATGTCAGGTTATACAGAGGCTTTCTGAGGCCAACAAGATGAGGTTGCTTAGACCGAGCATCGAACACATTCCCGCTTATGTCTCCGCTCTGCGAAAGGGCTGGTCGCCAGACAATTTGCGGTCTGAAGCCGCGCAAGAGCAAATTGAAAGCATCGAAAGTGATGCCGCATCATTTGTTTCAAATCTTGATGACCCATCAGCAAAGGCCGGACCGGTTACACTTCCAGATGGGTCGAAAGTGCCCCGCTTGCCAAGTATTCGTAGATGGATATGGGATGGTGAATTTTGCGGCCACATAGGTTTACGCTGGAAACCGGGTACAGAAGAGCTCCCGCCCACCTGTTCGGGTCACATCGGGTACGCTGTTGTACCTTGGCGGCGGGGAGAGGGATTGGCGTCTGCCGCACTTGTAGCAATTCTTCCAGAGGCTAAAGCTGTTGGCTTGAAGTACGTCGAAATCACGACCAGCCCAGACAATCCCGCATCTGTGCGGGTCATCGAAAAGGCAGGCGGCGCATTGATAAGAACTTACGTTGCCGAAATGGCACTTGGTGGGCATGAGACGTTGGAATTCAAAATCTCACTTACAGCCTGAGTCGAATCCCGAACAGCAGACATCCCCCTTCAAGTTCACAACGGCAGCAAAGTCCCGCTCAGCCGACACTGAGCGGTGCAAGTGTTAGGAGCCAGAGATCAAAGAATTCGATCTGTAAAGATCTTTGCTTGTCTTTACCCGGTTGGTATCCAGCAGAAGTCATAAAGGATAAAATCAGTGCATGATTGGTTAATAGAAACCATTAAAGTCGATTGGGAAAGCGGAGATGTACGAATCCTTTTGTCGGCGTTTGGTCAGCCGAAAGAAATCCGGGTAAAGGGCTTGTGCTCTCTCATTGTTCCGCGGCGGTTTGATTGGGGTCCGAGTGAGTACGTGAACGGCACAGTTGGACCGGAAGTTCTCGAAAACGGACACTCTGTTTTAAAGATTGAAATCCAATCCGGGGATCAGATTCTCGTTGAAGGCGAAAAAATACTTCTTCCGAACTGCGACTGAGGTCAGAATACACAAGCCGCTGCATCTGCATAGTGTTCGTTGCACCAAGGGCATCCCCCGGCCCTGGGTGGGGGTAAAGCCCCCTCCCGGGGGGAGGGTCGGGGGCTGCCCGGCGTAGCCGCCGGGTGAAAGGCGGATGTGGGTTTACCGCACCTTGAGCGTCGCCAGTCCGATCATTGCGAGGATCAGGGAGATGATCCAGAAGCGGATCACGATGGTGCTCTCGGACCAGCCCTTTTTTTCGTAGTGGTGGTGGATCGGCGCCATCAGAAAAACACGTTTGCCGGTGGCTTTGAAATAGGCGACCTGGATGATGACGCTGAGCGCCTCGACCACAAAAAGACCCCCGACGATGGCCAGCACGATCTCGTGTTTGGTGGAGACGGCAATCGCCCCCAGAGCGCCCCCCAGCGCCAGCGATCCGGTGTCGCCCATGAAGACGGCGGCGGGGGGCGCGTTGTACCACAAAAAGCCCAGCCCCCCGCCAAAAAGCCCGGCGGTAAAGATCAGAATCTCGCCCGTGCCGGGCACGTAATGCACATCCAGATATTCGGTAAAATCGACGCGGCCCACCGCATAGGCGATCACACCCAGGGTGCCTGCGGCGATCATCACCGGCATGATGGCCAGCCCGTCGAGCCCGTCTGTGAGGTTGACTGCATTGGCCGAGCCCACGATGACGATCATGCCGAAGGGGATAAAGAAAAGCCCGAGGTTGAGCAGCACATCCTTGAACACAGGCAGGGCCAGGCGCGCAGAGAGGGGCTCGTAATCCGCCACGCGGGCGGCCAGTTCGGCATCCGCCAGACCGTGCACATACATGGCGGCAGAGGTGGCCACGCCAGCAATGACAAAGCCCGCCAGCAGGCGCACGCGGCCGGGCACACCCTTGTGGTTGCCCTTTGACACTTTGGCGAAATCATCCGCAAAACCGATGGCCGCAAAGGCGAGCGTGACGCCCAGAATGATCCAGACAAAGGGGTTGTCGAGCCGCGCCCACAACAGCGTGGAGGTCAGCAGCGCGCCGACGATCAGCAGCCCGCCCATGGTTGGCGTGCCCGCCTTGGCAAAATGCCCCTCGGGGCCGTCATCGCGGATGGGCTGGCCCTTGCCCTGGCGGCGGCGCAGCACGGCGATGAGCGGTTTGCCAAAGAGAAAGCCAAACACCAGCGCCGTCAGAAAGGCCCCGCCCGCGCGGAAAGTGATATAGCGAAAGAGGTTGAAAAAATCCCCCCCGTCCGACAGCAGCGTGAGCCAGTAAAGCATGGTTAATCCCTATTCCACGTCCAGCGGGGCATGTCCCATTTTGCGGATGGCGTCAACGATCAGCGCCAGTTTCATGCTGAGCGATCCTTTGGCCAGAACCACGTCGCCGCTGTCCAGATGTCGTTTGAGCCGGGGCACGGCCTCGGCAGCGGTGGCGAACCACTCGCCGCGCTGTGCCTCGGGCAGCAGGTGATAGAGCGATTTCATCAGCGGGCCGATGCAGTGGATCACGTCGATCTGCTGCGTGGCGGGCAGATGGGCAAGACCTGCGTGCAGGGCCTGCGCGTCCGGTCCCAGCTCTTTCATGTCGCCCAGAAAGGCGATGCGCCGGCCCTTGGAGACGCGGCCGATGTCGTGTTTTACCTCTGCTGCGGCCAGCACTTCGAGCGCGGCTGCCATGGAGGTCGGATTGGCGTTATAGCTGTCATCAATCAGATCGAGGGTCATCCCGGTCTCGACCGCATCGAGCAGGATCGTCTCGCGCACGCCGCGCCCCTTGTAGGGGGTCCAGCGCCCCAGTGCGGCGACGGCCAGCGCCATGTCGAGCCGCAGTGCCGCCATCACCGCCAGCGCCCCCAGCGCGTTGAGGGCAAAATGCCGTCCCGGCGTGCTGAGTTTATAGAGCAGCGGCTCCTGGCCCATGGTGGCCTGGACCACGGTGCTGTTGCCCTGAAGTGTCGCCCGCACCAGCCGGAAATCATGCCCGTGCTCGCCAAAGCCGATGTCCCGCAGCTTGCAGTCCAGGGCCCTGGCCATCAGGATCGCGGAGGTCTCGACATCGCTGTTGAGCACGGCAATACCGCCGGGCACCACACCCTCAAAGATCGAGGCCTTTTCCACGGCGATCCCGGTGATATCGTCAAAGGCCTCCAGATGGGCGGCGGCCACGGTGGTCACCAGCGCCACATGGGGTTGGGCCATTTTCGACAGGGGGGCGATTTCGCCGGGGTGGTTCATGCCGATCTCGATGACAGCAAATTCGGTGTCCGCGGGCATGCGCGCCAGCGTCAGCGGCACGCCCCAGTGGTTGTTATAGCTGGCGACAGATGCATGGGCGCGGCCTTGATAGGACAGCATGGCCAGCAGCATCTCTTTGGTCGAGGTCTTGCCGACACTGCCGGTAATGCCTACAACCTGGCCCTGCATACGCGCGCGCCCTGCCCGGCCCAGATCTTCAAGGCCTGCCAGAACATCGTCCATAATCAGCAGCGGTGCGTCGGCGGGGACATCATCGGGCACATGGGACACCAGGGCAGCGGCGGCCCCTTTCTCCAGCGCCTGAGCCACAAAATCGTGCCCGTCGCGCACGTCCTTCAGCGCTACAAAAAGATCGCCAGCCTCCAGAGTACGGGTATCAATGGACACACCCGTGGCGGCCCAGTCCGTTGTGGCGCGCCCGCCGGTGGCAGCGGCGGCCTCTGCTGCGGTCCAGAGTGTCATGCGAACCTCCCGTCCAGTGCAGAGACGGCCACGCTGGCCTGTTCCGCGTCATCAAAGGGCAGCACATCATCACCGACGATCTGGCCCGTCTCGTGCCCCTTGCCCGCGATGAGCAGCGCGTCGCCCGGCCCCAGAGCGTCGACACCGCGCAGAATGGCCTCGGCCCGGTCGCCCACTTCCAGCGCGTCTGGGGCGCCCAGAAGCACCGACGCGCGGATGCTCGCCGGGTCCTCGCTGCGCGGGTTGTCGTCGGTGACGATGACCAGATCAGCGTGATCCGCCGCCGCCTGCCCCATCAGCGGCCGTTTGGTCGCGTCCCGGTCCCCGCCCGCGCCGACAATCGCCACCAGCCGCCCCAGAACATGCGGGCGCAGGGCGCGCAGGGCCGTCTCTACCGCATCAGGCGTATGGGCATAATCAACAAAGACAGCCGCCCCGTTTTCTCGGGTTGCGGCAAGCTGCATCCGGCCACGGACCGTTTCGAGATCTTCGAAGGTATCAAAGACATGGCCCGGGTCCTCGCCGCAGGCGATGACCAGTGCGGCGGCCATCATCACGTTTTCGGCCTGGAATTCCCCGATCAGGCCCAGGCGTTTGACATAGGTTTTGTCCAGATGGCGAAAGGCAACCGTCTGCCCGGTCGCATCGACAAGGATGTTGCCCAGATGAAAGTCGCCGATCCGCCGTCCGACACTGACCACCGGGCAGTTGCGCGCTGTTGCGATGGCCGCCATGTCTGTGCCCCGGTCCGCTTCGATGTTGATCACGGCTTTGGCGTCTTCGGGCAGGACCCGCGCGAAAAGACCCGCCTTGGCGTCAAAGTAACCCTCGAAGGTTTCGTGATAGTCCAGGTGGTCCTGGGTGAAATTGGTAAAGCCCGCAGCGCGCAGCGTCACGCCATCCAGCCGGCGCTGGTCGAGCCCGTGAGAAGAGGCCTCCATCGCGGCATGGGTCACCCCGTTGGAGGCCGCATCCGCCAGCGCGCGGTGCAGCGTAATGGGATCGGGCGTTGTGTGAACCAGAGGCGCGGCCCAGGCCCCTTCAACGCCTGTGGTGCCCAGATTGACCGCCGAATGACCCAGCAGCGTCCAGATCTGGCGCACAAAGCTGGTGACAGAGGTTTTGCCGTTGGTGCCGGTCACCGCGACCAGGGTTTCTGGCTGCGCGCCGAACCAGAGTGCTGCGGTGCGGGCCAGGGTTTCGCGCGGCGCGGTGGTGACCACAAGTGCCGCGTCGCTGCTCTCCAGTGCGTCGCGGGCCAGTGCGGCGCCCTCAGCATCTGTCAGAACGGCGCTTGCCCCGGCCTCCAGCACCGCATCTACATAGGCGGCACCGTGGGCCTTTACCCCTGGCAGGGCGGCAAAGAGATAGCCCTCGCGCACCTCGCGGCTGTCCGAGGCGAGCCCCGTGATCCGCGGGTTGCGCCCTTTCGCGGCAGTGAGCCCGAGCGTCGAAAGCAGTGTCTGGTCTTCGCGCATGGCCCCCGCCTTTTGCGATCAGTTTGAGGTCAGCTTTATATCGGTCACGGGCGCGGGTTCAACGCCTGGTCTGAGACCCAGCAGCGGCGCGACGCGACGGATCATCTCGGCGGCGACGGGCACGGCTGTCCATCCGGCGGTGCGGCGCGGCTCGTCGCCGGTGGTATCGACCGGTTCATCGAGCGTGACAATCAGCACATAGCGCGGATCGTGGGCGGGAAAGACGGAGGCAAAAGTGGCGATCACCTTGTCCTCGTAATAGCCGCCCTGCGGGCGCGGTTTGTCGGCAGTGCCGGTCTTGCCGCCCACCGCATAGCCTTCGACCTCGCCAAAGCTGGCAGTGCCTTCGGTGACCACACGGCGCAGCATGCGGCGCGCCTCGGCAGCCGAGCGTTCGGTGAAAACACGCTCGCCCAGACGCGGGCCGTTCTGTTTGAGGATGGTGGGCTGCACCTTGTAGCCGCCGTTGGCAATGGCTGCATAACCGGCGGCCAGATGCATGGGCGAGGTGGACAGACCGTGGCCATAGGAAATGGTCATGGCGCTCAGCTCGGACCAGTTTTTGGGCAGGAGCGGCTTGCCCCCTGCGGCCTCGACAATCTCGAAACCGGTGGCCTCCAGCATGCCCAGCTTTTTGAGAAAGGCGCGCTGCCGCTCCACGCCGATCTGCTGGGCCAGACGTGCCGTGCCGATGTTGGAGCTTTTCACGATGATCTTGGAGACCGACATCTCGTTGCCGTAGTTGCGGAAATCCCGGATGCGGAATTTGCCCCAGCGCAGCGGGCCCCGGGTATCGATCACTGTGTCAGCATTCACCAGACCAAGGTCCATCGCCTGGGCCGCTGTGAAAATCTTGAAGGTCGAGCCCAGCTCATAGACGCCCTGCACCGACCGGTTGAACAGCGGGCTGTCAGAGGCGTCGCCGGTGGCCTCCGGGCGCGGACGGCGGTTGGGATCGAAGCTGGGGAGCGAGACGACGCTGACCACTTCGCCGGTGTGCACATCCATCAGAACAGAGGTGGCCCCCTTGGCATTCATCAGCTTCATTCCGCCATAGAGCACACGTTCGGCGGCCGCCTGGACGGTCAGATCCAGAGACAGCTGTAACTGGCCGTTGGCCGGGTCCCGCAGGTAGTCATCAAAGTATTTCTCGACCCCCGCAACGCCGATCACCTCGGCTGCGTTCACACCTTCTTTGCCATAGCTCGCCCCGCCCAGCACGTGCGCCGCCAGCGCCCCATTGGGGTAAAGGCGCATGTCACGGGCACCAAAGAGCAGACCCGGATCGCCGATCTCGTGCACGGCCTGCATCTGCTCGGGGCTTATTTTCCGCTTTATCCACAGGAACTTGCGGGTGCCGGTGAAGTTTTCCAGCAACTCCTTTTCGTCGAGATCCGGAAAGATTGCCACCAGTTCACGGGCGGCATGCGCCGGGTCCACCATCTGGGGCGGCTGGGCATAAAGCGCGTGGGTCTCAAAGTTCGTGGCCAGCAGGTTGCCGTGCCTGTCGATGATATCGGCACGTGCCGCGTGGATCACGGAACCGGGGGCCTCGGCGCGCGGCTCGCGCGGCTCGGACGTGGCCATCATGCCCATGCGGGCCCCGACGACCATAAAGGCGCACAGAAAGAAGAACCCGAGGATCAGCAGACGCCCTTCGGCCCGCTGACGGGCGTGATCGCGCATCTGTTCGTGACGGATATGGATGTTCTCGCGCTCGATCGCATCGGGGTTTTCGCCTTTGGCGCGCGCATCAAGAATACGGGCAAGCGGACGCAGGGGGGTACGGATCATTGCAGCACCTCTCCGGCCTGTTCCGCGCCAAGGCTGGAAACATCGACCGCATTTTCAATTTCGATAATCGGATCAGGGGGATAAGCGACCTGATCCACATTGCCAAACTGGTCAGGGCGCAGCGGCAACAAACCCAGCCTGTCAAAGTTGATATCCGCCAGATCGCGCAGACGGTCGGGACGGTTCAGATAGGCCCATTCGGCGCGCAGGACCGCCAGACGTTCATGCGCCTCGAGGATGTCCTGGCGCAGATCGCGCGTTTCGGCCAGCGCTCCCTGCGTGGCATAGTTTTCACGGTAGGCCCAGAACGCCAGACCAATCACACTGAGCGTGGTGAGGATATAGAGGAACGTACGCATCAGATCACCTCTCTGACCACCGGCATGCCGATGGATTTTGCATCAATGTCGCCCGCCGGAGCATCGGTGCGCACGGCGACCCGCAAACGGGCAGAACGGGCGCGCGGATTAGCGGCGGTCTCGGCTTCGTCTGCCGAAATGGCCTTGCGCGACGGTTGCGTGAACTGCGGCGCATCCCGGTGGGTTTCCGGCGCAAAGCGGTTGGCATTGCCCCCCGCCCCGCTCCGCGCTGTCAGAAAACGTTTCACCATCCGGTCCTCGACCGAATGAAAGGTCACAACGGCCAGCCAGCCCCCTGGTTTCAGCGCACGTTCCGCCGCCATAAGGCCCTGAAAAAGCTCCCCATATTCGTCATTCACCGCGATCCGAAGCGCCTGGAAACTGCGTGTTGCGGGATGCGACTGTCCGGGTTTTGCCCGGGGCAGGCAGCCTTCGATAATGCCCGCCAGTCGCAGGGTGGTGGAGATGGGCTCCAGCGCGCGTTCGCGGGCGATTGCCTTTGCAATTCGGCGGCTGGCGCGCTCTTCGCCGTACTGGAACAGGATGTTGGCGATGACCTCCTCTGAGGCCTCGTTGACGATATCGGCGGCCGAAAGACCTTCCTGGCTCATCCGCATGTCAAGCGGGCCGTCGCGCATGAACGAAAAGCCCCGTTCTGCCAGATCAAGCTGCATGGAGGAGACGCCGAGATCGAGCACGACCCCGTCCAGATCCGCAGCATAGCTGTCCATCGCAGAGAAAACGCCGCGCTGCTGCACCAGGCGGTCACCGTAGGCTGCCGCCCAGTCAGCGGCCATCTCAAAAGCCAGCGGGTCGCGGTCCACCGCAATAACGCGCGCAGCACCTGCATCCAGCAGGCCACGGGTATACCCGCCAGCCCCAAAGGTGCCATCGAGCCATGTGCCGGTAACGGGTGAAACGGCATTCAGGATTGCGGGCAGCAGTACGGGAATATGCGGGGCAGACCTGTCAGATTTGGCCGCAGCAGCCATGACCTACTCCCCTTGTTTCCCATCGAGGAATACCAGCGGATCAAAATCCTCCGGCAGCTCATCCAGCCATGCGTCGGTTTTGGCGGCTTCCTCGGCCTCGTAGGTTTCGGGCCGCCAGATCTGGAAAGTGTCGCCCGCCGCGATAAAGAACGCCTCTTTGTCGAGGCCGATCTTCTGGCGCAGCTTAGCCGGCAGCACCAGGCGGCCGGTTTCATCCACCGAGGTGGGGAAGGACTGGCCGTGAAAAAGGCGCTGGAGCATTTTACGCTCGATCGAGCCGCGCGGCAGGGCGTCAATCTTATCGTCCACCTCGTCGATGGCCTGCATGGTGTAGCATTCAAGGTAATTGCGGCGGTGGTCGCCATAGACAATGACCAGCTCGGGCGCATCGCCCGGGGTCCAGTTGGGATCGGCGGCCTCGATCACACGGCGAAAAGAGGCTGGAATCGAGACCCGCCCCTTTGTATCGACCTTGTGATGGCTTTCGCCTCTGAACCTGCGGCTCACTGCCTTTTCCCAACTTAAAGCGCTGCATTAAGTAGCGCGCGTATCCCCCTGCCGTAAAATGGAAACGGCGGGTTGATCTGCTGCCACTGATCAACCCGCCGCCCTCGTCCCGACTTTGCGGGGAAGTCCAGTCGCGCGCGCCACCTGGGGGGATGTCTGCTCGCTCGCGCGCCGGATCTCTTGGTCTGATGAAAGCGAGGTGCCTGTATGAAACCTGCTAGAGTTTTTATGTGCGTGGGGTCGTTTGGTGCCCCGGGCTCGTTCTCATCTGATGTAGAAAGGTATACTGTGGGAAAACATGGTACGGCAAGGGATTTTTGGTTACCGAATTGCTAAATCTTGTTTTCCAGCATTACCACAAACAAGATATTGAGAGGATATACCTCAAATTTGAGCATAAATTGCGCATATGGCCATCGTGCCTACTATATGTAGATCAAGATGGTTAACAGATATTTTCCCATATTTTCCCGGATTTCCGCCGGTTACAAATTTTAAAGTCAAGTGTTTCCATTTTGTTCCAGCCCGCAAAAGCCAGAATCAGCTGAAAACAGCAGAAATCATCGGTTTGATTCGGATTTCTGAGAGCCATGCGGCGTCAACGGCTGTGGACTCCCGCATCACTGCCCATGAATTCCCACGACAGGGTAGACACGGGCAGCGCAGGGAGGCAGACCCGTCGGGGAAAGCCGCCTGCTCTAGGCCATGCCGCCTTTGATCAGGCCTTCGGCGATGCGGGCATAAGCCTGGGCCATCGGGCCGTCACCCGCTGCAATGGGTGTCCCGCCATCGCCTGCAAGCCGCGTGTCCAGATCAATCGGCAGCGCGCCCAGCAGCGGTATGCCCAGCCTTTCCGCCTCTGCCGCGACCCCGCCCTGCCCGAAGATCTGATGCTCGGACCCGCAGTCCGGACAGACGAACATCGACATATTCTCGATCAGACCCAGCACCGGCGTTTTAAGTGTATCAAACATGTCCAGCGCTTTGCGTGCATCTATAAGGGCCACATCCTGCGGTGTTGAGACCACAATGGCGCCCGTCAGTTCGGATTTGGTACACAGTGTCAGCTGCACATCACCGGTGCCCGGGGGCAGGTCCACGAGCAGGACGTCAAGCTCGCCCCATTCCACCTGTCCCAGCATCTGCTGCAGCGCACCCATCAGCATTGGCCCGCGCCAGACCACCGCCTTGCCGTCCTCGAGCATAAAGCCGATCGACATCAGGGTGACACCGTGGGCGTGCAGCGGGATGATCGTTTTGCCGTCGGGAGAAGCCGGGCGTTTGTTAATACCCATCATGCGCGGCTGACTGGGACCATATATATCAGCGTCCAGCAGGCCGACTTTGCGCCCCGCCCGCGCCAGCGCCACGGCGAGATTGGACGACACCGTCGATTTGCCAACACCGCCCTTGCCGGAACCGATGGCGAGAATGCGCTGGACGCCGGTTGGTTTTGTGGGCCCCTCCTGGGGTTTGGGGTGGCCCCCGATTTTGAGGCTGGGCGGTGCCGGTTTCTTTTCAGCCGGGCCATGGGCGGTCAGTGCCACCGTCGCCTGGGTCACACCAGGCAGTGCGGCGACGGTCTGTTCGGCGGCATCACGCAGCGGCCCCATCTGGCGGGCGACCTCCGGGGTCGGTGCTTCAATGACAAAGCGCACGGTGCCGCCGTCAACAGTCAGCGCACGAATCAAATCATGCGCGATCAGGCTGCGCCCGTCGGGCAATGACACCTTTTCCAGTGCCGCCTCAATCTGGGCCTTTGTCACAGACATGCTCAATTTCTCCTCAAATGCGCCCGTTCAGATAGCACATGTTCCAGCGAACACCAGCATCCGGTCAAAAATGCCTAAACCTTTAGCAACATGCAAAAATTTACCCTGCGTCGCCCATGCATATGCTGCATAGCAGCATTGTATATCTGTGCATTGTGCACCCGCAGCATTTCCCTAAATATGGTTCACAACACACAGACAAGAAAGCTTGAACAATGGCTTACATGGAACAGACACTCGCGACAACAGACAGCCTGGGCGTCCGCGCTCTGGCAGCAGCTTCTGAATTCTTCGCATCCGCAGCAAAACGGTATGCGCGGTACAGCCTGTACCGCCACACCCTGAACGAGCTCAGCACGCTGAGTGACCGGGAAGCATCTGACCTCGGTCTGCACCGCTCCGGTTTCCGCCACCTGGCGTGGCAGACGGCCTGCGAAAAAGTTGCTCTCTGAGCAGCACGAGATCGGGTTTCCCACCTCCTCCCGGGAAATCTGACCAAAGGCGGCGGCATCTATCCTCCTCCCGGATGCCGTCGCTTGTGAACACAGCCCGCTTTGACGGGCACCGGCGGCGCAAACGCCCCGGAACGCGTTTCGGAAGTACCCACCTCCTCCCGGGTGCGACTGAATTCAGGCGGTGGCATTCATCCTCCTCCCGGATGCCACCGCTCCTTACGACGGCCAGAACGGCCACAAACGACCGGCGCTGTATCTTTTCCTCCCAGAAAAACACTGCCGGACATAAGAAAGCGGTCCCCACTCCTCCCGGGGGCCGCTTTTTTTGTGCCTTGCAGGTCTGACCCGGGCCAGAGGGCGCGCTTGACCAGGGCCGCCTGCGAAAATAGCATCTGTGACCTGCGCATATGCCGCCAGGCAACAGTGAGATACCCCCCGTGACAGCCGGTCCCAGCCGCTTTCTTCTACTCTTCATGCTCTGCACGGGCATATCGGTGCCGTCCGGGTCAGCTATCGCACAGAGCGGTCCGGCAACCGTGTACAGCGCGCCGGAGGATGGCGGCCCCAGACGTCTTGTCGTCACCGCGGGTGCGTCGAAACTGCATTTGAAACCACAGGCCGGGTCCGAAACGGCGCATGACGTATCACAGGGCGCTGTGCTGAAAAACCTCGGCTGCACACAGGAGTTGCCGGAGACCTGGTGCCATGTCGCCCCACTGCGCAAAGGCCCGGGCGGATACCTGCCTGCGGATCAGCTTGCGCCCGCGCGGGGGCCGGACGGCGTGGTGCCCCATGGCCCCGACACCAGCAGGACACGCGCCCGCAAAAAGGATTTTGATGCTGCGGACACCCTGCCCTGCGCGCAGGAACAGGGCCAGTCGTTTGGCACATGCCAAGCTGCCGTTGCCCGCAGCGGCGGCGGGGACGCGACAGTGGTTGTGACTTTTGCAAACGGTTTTGCGCGACAGCTCTGGTTTACCCACGGTGCGTTTATGCGGGCGAGCGCCACGATGTCCGGTGTGGGCACAGATATGGACTGGGAACTGCGCGAGGGGATTTACATGATCCGCGTCGACGACCAGCGGTTTGAAATTTCGCAGGCCTTTGTACTGGGCAACTGATGCGTTGCGCACAGGTCGGCTGCGCCGCCCCGAAAGGCCGCGCAGCCGGTTTTCAGAAGATCAGGGCGTAATCTTGTGGATCATCCCTTCGTCCACGGCCGCATAGAGGCTGCCGTCCGGCCCCAGAACCAGCGAGCGGAAACGCCCCGATTCCATCGGCAGGGTCATCTCTGTGACGTCCTCGACCTCGGTGCCGTCCTCTGTCAGCTGGATCACATCAATCCGCTGTCCCAGAGGCGTGCCCCCAAAGCCGATGCCCATCAGACCAACAACCATGGCACCGTTCCAGTCACCCCAGGCGTCGCCCTCGAGGAACGCCGCCGAGGATGTGCCCTGTGACCAACCGTTGTTGTTCCAGATCGGTGGCATGGCGTCCGGATAGGTTCCGAAATCCGTCATCGGCATCCAGGATGCCCGCGCAAACCGGTTTTCCCCCACCATCTGGTTCGGACTGTAGCCACAGTAGTTGTCCGGGCAGTCACCGCGTCCGGCCATATTCGGGCGCGGATCCCAGCCGGCGTTGCCGCCGTTACGCAGAACCGTGATCTCATCCGAATGCCAGGGGCCGTGCTCGGCGGCAATGGCGGCACCGGTTTCCGGGTGGAACGCAATCCCCTGAACATTCCGGTGACCGTAGGTGTAGGTGCGCTTGTCAAAGCCCACGGGCGGCGTGTTCTCTGCCGCGGGTGTGCCGTCGGTGTCAATGCGGATCACCTTTGACCCCATCATCGTCGGGCTTTGCGGCACCTGACCGTTGTGCGTGTCACCGGTCGTCAGATACAGATATCCATCCACCGGATTGAACCGCACGCGCCCGCCGTTATGCGCGCCCGGACCACCAAATGGGTGGTCTGATGCCTTCATCTTGTAGGGCACATCCTCAACAATATCGGTGCGCTCTGACAGGCTGGAGAAATCATCGCTGACCTCGAACCGCATCAGCCGGTTCGTGTGCGGCGTCACCATATTGGAGGTGGAGTAGACGTAGATGCGGCGGTTGTCGGCAAAGTCCGGATCGACGGCAACGCCCATCATCCCCGCCTGCCCCTCGCAAAAGAGGTCATCCGCACTGGAGCCATAGCCATCAACACCGCCCATGCCGAGGACGGCCTTTGTTTCGCCGGATGGCATCAGCACAGACAGGCCTTTGCATTTTTCGGTGTAAAACATCGTCCCGTCATCCAGGAACGCCATGTCCCACGGGTTTTCCAGGTCATCCAGCACCAGCGTGTGCGTCAGACTTGTCGTGTTCTGCGCCAGTGCCGGAGCGGCACAGACGACGGCACCGACGGCAAAAGCCAGCGCCCAAGAGCGTTGCATTGGTAACATATTTTCCTCCCAAAAGTATTCTGGTTCATCCTGCCCGAAGGATGTGGATACTGGCTAACGCACTGCCTCAGATCGTAAACGGTCGAAACTGTGAAGGCGGCCCGGCGCTCTGCGGCACCCCCGGCAGCCGGTCGCGGTCGCGCTATTCGAGCGATGCGACGAATGCTGAGATGTTGATAATGTCTTCATCCGAAAGTTTTTTGGCACGCGGCGCCATAAGGGGTGTGTTCGGTCCGAATTTTTCGCCCTTGCGGTATCTGGTCAGTTTGTCCGCCAGATATTCCACCGTCTGGCCCCGCAGCTTCGGATAGCTGGCCAGGCCCTTGGCCGTGGGGCCATGGCACCCCCGGCAGTCTTTTTTGTAAAGCACGGCACCTGCGTCGACATCGCCTGTCAGACTTTGCGCGCTGCTCTGGCTATCGTCATCGGCTGCATAAACGCCCTGCGCAAGAACCATCGAAACTGTCAGCGCCAGCGGCAACCTCAGAGATATCGGCATTCTTTTCCTTTCTGCCTGTCCGGCGTCGCTGCCGCACTTCGCGCAACAGTTGAGAAACCGATGCGCAGCAACCTGTTAACACTCTGGCAGCTTCCTGGAAAAAATCAACCTGTCCGCGAACAGGCTCGCTCAGAAGGAGAAAATCCGCGCCGGCCGGCAAGCCTTTGCATGCGCCTTTTGACCCTGCGCCATACGATGGGGGATTGTTCTGATGCGGGAATTCTCATTATGTCGCGGGCCGATGGGGCGGGCGCTGCAGGGCAGAAAAGAAGTGCGCAGCGGCCAGCGGCAGGTCGCCGTTTCCGCAGTACCCGATACCTCTGGCTGACACCGACGGGTCGTCAGTGTGTCAGTCGCGCAGTGTCCTGTCTCGTTCTGAAAACAACATTTGCGCGCATCCGGTCAATGCTGTTGCAACCCATACGCTCCCGCAGGGTCAGGGCCGGAACATCAGAACGGTATATCGTCCGATGCGCTGACAAACCTGGCGACGACCTTCTTCGTGCCCGCCTTTTCAAAGGCGATTTCCAGCTTGTCGCCTTCGATCCCCTGCACCGCGCCATAACCGAATTTCTGGTGAAACACCCGTTCGCCGACCGTGAAACCAGACACGGCGTTCATATCGATCACGGTATTGCGGGTCTCTCGCGGCTGGCTCATGGGCCGTTCCTGCGCGCGGGCCTGCAGGCGTCGCCAGCCCGGCGAGTTATAGACATTTGCCTCGGCCGCCGCCTCATGCAGCGTCGATGTGGGCGCCGCGGCCCCATAGCCGCCGCCGTAAAGCCCCGGCGGGGTCAGCACATCCACATGTTCTTCGGGCAGCTCGTCGATAAAGCGCGACGGCATCGAGTTCTGCCACTGGCCAAAGATCCGGCGATTGGCCGCAAAGGAAATCGTACAGACCTCTTCGGCGCGCGTGATGCCGACATAGGCAAGCCGCCGTTCTTCCTCGAGGCCCTTCACACCGCTTTCATCCATCGAGCGCTGCGACGGGAACAGCCCGTCCTCCCAGCCCGGCAGGAAAACAACAGGAAATTCCAACCCCTTGGCTGCGTGCAGCGTCATGATGGACACATTTTCCTCGGCATTCTCACTTTCGTTGTCCATGATCAGACTGACGTGTTCGAGGAACCCCTGCAGGTTCTCAAACCCCTCCAGCGCCTTGACCAGTTCCTTGAGGTTTTCCAGCCTCCCGGGCGCTTCGGGGGTTTTTTCATTCTGCCAGTGGGCGGTATAACCGCTCTCATCCAGGATAATCCCTGCCAGTTCCACATGGCTGATCTCAGGCCGTCCCTGCCCACCTGCATCCAGCACCGCGTCATCGTCCAGCAGAATGCGCGCCTGCATCTGGCCCCGCCAGCGGTCGATCCCTTCGACAAGCTTCGCAAGTGCATTACCGCCCTTGCCGCCGATGGCTTTGGTCTGCACCACGATGCGTGCACCTTCAAACAGGCTGACACCGTTGTCCCGCGCCAGGCGCTGGATCGTCTGCTGCGCCTTGTCGCCGAGCCCCCGTTTGGGCGTATTGACGATCCGCTCAAAGGCCAGATCATCATCCGGGCTGACCACCACGCGAAAATAGGCCATGGCATCGCGGATCTCCATCCGCTCGTAAAACCGCGGGCCGCCAATGACGCGATACGGCAGCCCGATGGTCAGAAACCGGTCTTCAAAGGCGCGCATCTGATGAGACGCGCGCACCAGGATCGCCATGTTGTTCGGGCTTTCAGGGGCGCGCCCCCGTGTCCCACGCTGTGCCGCTTCTATCTCGTCCCCGATCCAGCGGGCTTCCTCGTCACCGTCCCAGTGACCGATCAGCCGGACCTTTTCGCCATCTTCCCTGTCGGTCCAGAGCTCTTTGCCCAGACGCCCCTGATTGCCCCGGATCACGCCGGAGGCCGCCTTGAGAATATGCGGCGTCGAGCGGTAGTTCTGCTCCAGCCGCACCACATGCGCGCCCGGAAAATCCTTTTCAAACCGCAGGATGTTGCCCACCTCGGCCCCGCGCCAGCCATAGATCGACTGGTCATCATCGCCCACGCAGCAGATGTTTTTATGCCCGCCCGCCAGCAGCCGCAGCCACAGATACTGGGCTACATTGGTATCCTGATATTCGTCCACCAGGATATAGCGGAACCAGCGCTGGTACTGCTCCAGCACATCCGGATGGTTCTGGAAAATCGTGACCATGTGCAGCAGCAGGTCACCAAAGTCTGTCGCGTTCAGTTCGATCAGGCGTTTCTGGTATTGCCCGTAAAGCGCAACTCCGCGGTGATTATAGGCCCCCGCATCCGCCGCTGGCACCTTATCCGGTGTCAGTGCGCGGTTTTTCCAGCCGTCGATGATACTGGCCAGCTGGCGCGCAGGCCAGCGTTTGTCGTCGATGCCATCCGCCGCCACCAGCTGTTTCAGCAGCCGCAACTGATCATCTGTATCCAGAATGGTGAAAGTCGATTTCAACCCGGCAAGTTCGGCGTGCCGGCGCAGCAGTTTGACACAGATCGCGTGAAACGTGCCCAGCCAGGGCATCCCCTCGACCGGCTGGCCCAGCATTTTCGACACGCGGATTTTCATCTCGCGTGCGGCCTTGTTGGTAAAGGTCACCGCCAGGATCTCATTGGGGCGCGCCACGCCCCGGTTCAGCAGATGCACGATCCGCGCCGTCAGCGCCCGGGTTTTGCCCGTACCGGCCCCGGCCAGCATCAGCACCGGCCCCTCCAGCTGCTCAACCGCCGCACGCTGCGCCGGATTCAGCCCGTCAAGGTAGGGTTGCGGGCGTGCCGCCATGGCCCGCGCGCTCAGCGATGCGCCTTCAAAGGCGTCCATTTCGTCAAAACTGCTCATGGCGCAACAGTACTCTGCCACATCAAAAAGTAAAAGAGACGTTCACACAATGTTCCACCCGGATAACCGGGCTGGACAATTGCCTGATCTGACGGACAAATACGCGCATGGACCTGCACAGCACTTACCCGGCAATCGCCGATCTGCGCGCCAGAGCAAGGCGGCGCATCCCGAAGTTTGTCTGGGAATATCTCGACTCGGCCACCGGCTCCGAGGCCACAAAACACCGCAACCGCGCAGGCCTGGATCGTGTGGGGCTGATGCCATCGATCCTGCACGGTGAATTCACACCCGATCTCAGCTGCACCCTGCTGGGCCGTGACCTGCCCCTGCCCTTTGGCATCGCGCCCGTGGGGATGTCCGGTCTGATGTGGCCGGACGCAGAGGGCCATCTGGCGCGCGCGGCGGCCCGCGCGGGCATCCCCTATACCCTCTCGACGGTGGCCAGCCAGTCGCCCGAGGACGTCGCCCCACACCTTGGAACAGAGGCCTGGTTTCAGATGTACCCGCCCCGCGACGAGGAAATCCGCCGCGATATGCTGTCGCGCGCCAAAGCCGCCGGGTTTTCGACGCTGGTGCTGACCGTTGACGTGCCCGTGGCCTCGCGCCGCGAACGCCAGACGCGTTCGGGCCTGACGCAGCCGCCCCGCCTGACCCCGCGCCTGCTGGCGCAGGTCGCCACCCGCCCGGCCTGGGCTATTGGCATGGCACAGCGCGGCATGCCCCGGATGCGCGGGCTGGAGAAATACACGCCCAAAACCACCACTGCGCTCTCCTCGACGCAGCACGCAGGCTACCTGCTGCGCACCTCACCGGACCGGGACTATGTCAGCTGGCTGCGGGACGCCTGGGAGGGACCGCTGGTGATCAAAGGCGTGCTGCGCGCCGAAGACGCCGAACCCCTGGAAAAACGCGGTGTTGATGCGCTCTGGGTCTCGAACCACGCAGGCCGACAGTTTGATGCCGCCCCCGCCAGCATCGAGGCCCTGCCGCAGATCCGGGCCGCGACAAAGCTGCCGCTGATTTTCGATTCCGGTGTCGAAGGCGGGCTAGATATTCTGCGCGCACGGGCGCTGGGGGCGGATTTTGTGATGCTTGGCCGGGCGTTTCACTATGCGCTGGCAGCCCTGGGTCCGGCGGGCATCGACCACCTGACCGACATTCTGCGCAGGGACCTTGAAGCGAACATGGGACAACTGGGGGCTGCCACGCTCAACGACCTGCCCGCGCCCTTTGTCCTCGACTGACATCGCCTTCTTCTGGCGAAAAATATCCCCGCCGGAGGCCTGAGTTCCGCAGCTCCGGTTGCATGTGCGCGAAGAAATTGCCTTTCTTGCCGCAGCGCGGCATAGTGCGCGCATCTACCCAGTACTACGCGTTTACGCGCAGCACGAAAGCGCCTAAACAAACGCCACTGCCAGAACGCAAGGGGCCCAAATGCCAGACTTCAAGAAAATCCTGATCGCCAATCGCGGTGAAATCGCCATCCGCATCATGCGGGCCGCCAACGAGATGGGAAAGAAAACGGTCGCCGTCTATGCCGAAGAGGACAAACTGGGCCTGCACCGGTTCAAGGCAGATGAGGCCTACCGCATCGGCGAGGGCCTGGGGCCGGTGGCGGCCTATCTGAGCATTGATGAGATGATCCGCGTGGCCAAGGCCTCAGGTGCGGATGCGATCCACCCGGGCTATGGGCTGCTGTCTGAAAACCCTGCATTTGTGGATGCCTGCGACCAGAACGGCATCACCTTTATCGGCCCGCGTGCAGACACGATGCGTGCGCTTGGCGACAAGGCCTCGGCCCGCCGTGTCGCGGTTGAGGCAGGTGTGCCGGTCATCCCCGCCACCGAGGTGCTGGGCGATGACATGAAAGCCATCAAGTCCGAGGCCAGAGAGATCGGCTATCCCTTGATGCTCAAAGCCTCCTGGGGTGGCGGCGGCCGGGGCATGCGCCCGATCCTTGAGGAAACCGAGCTTGAGGAAAAAGTCCGCGAAGGCCGGCGCGAGGCCGAAGCGGCCTTTGGTAATGGCGAAGGCTATCTGGAAAAGATGATCATGAAGGCCCGCCACGTCGAGGTTCAGATACTGGGTGACAAACATGGCGGCATGTATCACCTCTATGAGCGCGACTGTTCGGTCCAGCGCCGCAACCAGAAGGTCGTTGAACGCGCGCCTGCCCCCTATCTGACCGAAGCGCAGCGCGCCGAGGTCTGCGAGCTGGGCTATAAAATCTGCAAACACGTGAATTACGAATGCGCCGGTACAGTCGAATTCCTGATGGATATGGCGGATGGCAAGTTTTACTTCATCGAGGTGAACCCGCGTGTGCAGGTCGAACACACCGTGACCGAAGAAGTCACCGGCATCGACATTGTCCAGGCCCAGATCCTGATCGCCGAGGGCAAAACCATTGCCGAGGCCACCAACAAACCCACACAAGGCGACGTGCACCTGAACGGCCACGCCCTGCAGACCCGGATCACCACCGAAGACCCGCAAAACAACTTCATCCCGGACTATGGCCGCATCACCGCATTCCGCGAGGCGACCGGCATGGGCATTCGCCTTGATGGCGGTACCGCCTATTCGGGCGGGGTGATCACGCGCTACTACGACAGTCTGCTGGTGAAAGTGACCGCCAGGGCCCAGACGCCCGAAGCCGCGATTGCGCGCATGGATAGAGCGCTGCGTGAATTCCGTATCCGCGGGGTCAGCACGAACATCGCCTTTGTCGAGAACCTGCTGAAGCACGAAACATTCCTCGACAACACCTACCACACCAAATTCATCGACGAGACGCCGGAGCTTTTCCAGTTCTCCAAACGCCGTGACCGGGGCACCAAGGTTCTGACCTACATCGCGGATATCACCGTGAACGGGCACCCGGAAACCAAGAACCACCCGCGCCCGGCAGCCCACGTCAAAGACCCGCGCCCGCCTGCCCTGCGCGCCGAGCCGATGATGGGCACGCGCAACCTGCTGGAGCAGAAAGGCCCGCAGGCCGTGGCCGACTGGATGAAACAGCAAAGGCAATTGCTGATCACCGACACCACCATGCGTGACGGTCACCAGTCCCTGCTGGCCACACGGATGCGCAGCCACGATATGATCAAAGTGGCACCGGCCTATTCCGCCAATCTGCCACAGCTTTTCAGCGTTGAATGCTGGGGCGGGGCGACCTTTGACGTGGCTTACCGGTTCCTGCAGGAATGCCCCTGGCAGCGCCTGCGCGATCTGCGCGCAGCCATGCCCAACCTGATGACGCAGATGCTGCTGCGCGCCTCCAACGGCGTGGGCTACACCAACTATCCCGACAACGTGGTGCAGGAATTTGTGCGGGTCGCCGCCAACACCGGCGTCGACGTTTTCCGCGTGTTTGACAGCCTGAACTGGGTCGAGAACATGCGCGTTGCCATGGACGCAGTGATCGAGGCAGACAAGGTCTGCGAAGGCACGATCTGTTATACCGGCGACATCAACGACCCGGACCGCGCCAAGTACAACCTTAAATACTATGTCGATATGGGCAAAGAGCTGCGTGATGCCGGGGCTCATGTGCTGGGCCTCAAGGATATGGCCGGTCTGCTGAAACCCGCCGCCGCGCGCCAGCTGATCAAAGCGCTGAAAACCGAAGTGGGGCTGCCGATCCACTTCCATACACATGACACGGCGGGCGTGGCCTGTGCCACGATCCTCGCCGCCTCAGAGGCCGGTGTGGACGCGGTGGACTGCGCCATGGACGCGCTGTCCGGCAATACCAGCCAGGCGACTCTGGGCTCTGTCGTCTCTGCTTTGCACCATACTGACCGGGACACCGGGCTGGACATGGCAGCCGTGCGCGAAATCTCCGACTACTGGGAAGAAGTACGCGGACATTACGCCGCATTCGAGACCGGCATGCAGGCCCCCTCCTCCGAGGTTTACCTGCACGAAATGCCTGGCGGGCAGTTCACCAACCTCAAGGCCCAGGCGGCCTCTCTGGGGCTGGATGACCGCTGGCCCGAGGTCGCCCGCACCTATGCGGATGTGAACCAGATGTTCGGCGATATCGTCAAGGTCACGCCGTCTTCCAAGGTTGTTGGTGATATGGCGCTGATGATGGTGGCACAGGGTCTGACCCGCGCCGAGGTCGAGGACCCCGGCACTGACGTGTCCTTCCCCGACAGTGTGGTCGATATGATGCGCGGCAATCTTGGCCAGCCTCCGGGCGGTTTCCCCGACACCATCGTGAAAAAGGTGCTCAAGGACGAAAAACCCAATCTGGAGCGCCCGGGCAAACATCTGCCTGCAACGGATCTGGAGAAGGTCCGTCAGGAAGTCACCAAAGCCCTTGAAGGCAAAGAGATCGATGATGAGGACCTGAGCGGATACCTCATGTATCCTAAGGTGTTCCTCGATTACATGGGGCGGCATCGGACCTATGGGCCTGTCCGTACGCTGCCCACACGCACCTTCTTTTACGGGATGGAACCGGGCGAGGAGATCACCGCAGAAATCGACCCTGGCAAGACCCTGGAAATCCGGCTGCAGGCGGTGGGTGACACCAACGAGGACGGCGAGGTCAAAGTCTTCTTTGAACTGAACGGCCAGCCGCGCGTGATCCGTGTGCCCAACCGTCTGGTCAAAGCCAGCACGGCCCAGCGGCCCAAGGCGGAAACCGGCAATGCCAACCATATCGGCGCGCCTATGCCAGGCGTTGTCGCATCTGTTGCGGCGACCACCGGCGCAAAGGTTAACGCGGGCGATCTGCTGCTGACCATCGAGGCGATGAAGATGGAAACCGGCATCCACGCCGAACGCGCCGCCGTGGTCAAAGCGGTACATGTCCAGCCTGGCGGTCAGATTGACGCCAAGGATCTGCTGGTAGAACTGGAATAAACCTAGCATCTGACCCAAAACAATAAGCCCGCGGTATTAATCCACGGGCTTTTGTTGTCCGGTGGTGCAGGTGACCGGGCGGCGTTGTCAACTGACGGCGCGCTGCCCGCGAAACCGTCTCAAGGCACCCAGACCAGCCACGCTGGCGATCAGCATCCAGCCTGCGGCAGGCAAAGGCGTTGGCACGATCTGTACAGGCGCAGCAGTCGCAGCGCCGAGGTGTGACAGCTTCTTGCCTTCGATTTTAAAGCCCGGATTGTCCGTCAGCAGACTGAAATCGAATGTGCCCGAAAACGCTGTGCCCTGCCCCACACCCTCAAACAGAAAGGCCGCATAATTTGAACCCGCTTTGAGCGTCACCACGAACAGGTCGATCACAGCGCCTGCATCAATTGACCAGTCGCCGTAGCGCGCTCTGTTATCCGCTGTGACGCCCGAGCCCGCATCATCGGATTTGCCCAGCACAGACCATCCTGCATCACTCAGGTCGAAAAGCGCGCCACTTTGCAGCCCCGGCAACAGCGTCGCCTTTTTGCCGCTGTTGATATCATTGCCGTCGACATAGATGCACCGGTCCGCCGAGAGGCTGAGACCACCGGTGGCATCCACCTGCGTCAGCGTTACCGCGCTCAGTTCACGCGCAGAGCCACAGGCCGCTGTTGTCAGTGTTGCAGCGGATGCCACCGATGTACCGGCCACGAAAAGCGTCGTCGCCAGGGCCACGGTCATTGCTCTTAAATTCTTCACTTCGTTACTCCCACTTTCCTTTGTTCTCCGATGAGATCCCATTCTTTCCATCAGGTCTGTCCGGGTCTTTTCTGCGGCCCGGTTCGCGGCTTTTCTGCACACATCCTGATGCGTTGACCGCGCGATCCTGTCAGCACGCGCCTCAACGGACACACAGGGCCGCAATTCAGCTGCCCTTTCGCGGTGTTGTCATGAGAATTTACGCACCGGGTCAGCGAAAGTTTCACCGCCGGTGAGATTCTTTCTCCATTCCTGTTATGCGAAAGGTTCCCCACCAGGTCGCGGGAACATCTGGTTACGCCTTGGGTTTTCTGGCAGACCCGCACCATGAAACTTTCTGCATTCACCGTTCTTGTTCCCGACTATGACGCTGGCATTCGTTTTTTCTGCGGTATACTTGGTTTTGAGCTTTGCGAAGACCTGAACCAGGGCAGAAAACGCTGGGTAACCGTTTGTGCACCGGGCGGCGGCGTGCAGATCGTGCTGGCCCGCGCAGACACGCCAGAGCAGAGAGCGGCAACCGGCCGTCAGGTCGGCGGGCGTGTCTGGCTCTTTCCGGAAACCGACGATTTTGAACGTGACCATGCGCGACTGATACGCGAAGGAATCCGGTTTGACGAAGAACCCCGCGATGAACCCTATGGCCGGGTCGCCGATTTTTTGCCGATCCCTTTGGCAACCGCTGGGATCTGATCCGCCGCACATGAGCGACCGCAGCGGGGCTGTTCACCTGCATCACTGTCCTGCTTCAAACTATTTGCAGAATTCCGGGATTTTTCTCTTGCAGATCATAACCAGCGGGGCTATCTCACCGGCACCCAAGGATGCGGGCGTAGCTCAGGGGTAGAGCATAACCTTGCCAAGGTTAGGGTCGGGCGTTCGAATCGCCTCGCCCGCTCCAATGGGGACCTCAGATAAAACAAGCACCTGCTGCGCATAAGTAGCGCGGCTTTGCCTTGGAAAATGAACAATTTTGATTGGCGTTCACAGTTGCGAATGTGAACCTCTGTCCGGGCAAGGTGCGCAAAGCATGGCTTTGGCACCGTGGCTCTACCCCCGAGCTGCGCCCGAAAAACACCATAGACAAAGCTGTGCCACGCAGAATGTTCACGATATTGCCCGGCTTGTTTGGCTTTGCGCCTTTGGTCTTTCCCCGACTGTGTGTCGCACGATGAAAGATCGCCGGGTTTTCCTGCAGTATTGGTCGGTATCATTGATCATTTTTGCCGAATAGTTATTCCGATCTGATCTGCGATACTGAAGAAAAGCCAATGTCGCCCGGGAGTCGAAAAATGTTTCAGGAATTCGTGGAGGAGTGGATCGAAGGAGACGGTGCAACCCTGTTCGTCCGCCGCGCCGGCCCGGAGAGCGCGCCGCCGGTTGTATTGTTGCACGGCTATCCGCAGACATCCGCGATGTGGCACGGCGTGGCGCCGTTACTGGCCCGCTCCTTTCAGGTCATATGCCCGGATTTACGCGGATATGGCCGTTCGGGCAAACCGGCATCGGGTCCGCCGCATCAACCTTACTCGAAACGCGCCATGGCCAGTGATATTGTCACAGTCATGCAGCGTCTGGGGCACAAGCGCTTTTTGGTGGGGGCACATGACCGCGGCGCGCGCGTGGCGCATCGCCTGGGTCTTGATCATCCCGACCGCGTCGCGGCCATGGTGTTGCTCGATATTGCTCCGACCCGCGAGATGTATGCCGGCACAAACGCCCGGTTCGCGCAGGCTTACTGGCACTGGTTCTTTCTGACACAGCCAGAGCCACTGCCGGAGCAGATGATCGGTGCGGATCCAGAGGCGTTCTGGAAGCTGAAGTGTTTCAATCAGGCCCGGGGCAAGGCACCGTTTTCGCCCGAAGCCCTGTCAGAATATCTGACGGCCTTCGCAAGTCCGGACGCCATTCACGCCAGCTGCGAGGATTACCGGGCGGCCGCCGGCATCGACACGGAACATGACAATGAAGACGTAGACCGGAAGCTCGACATGCCGGTCCTTGCGCTCTGGGCGAAACAGGGCGTGATCGAGACCTGTTTCGATGCCCTCAGCCTCTGGCGCAGACGCGCCGAACGCGTCGAAGGCGAAGCACTCGACGCAACCCACTATATCGCCGAAGAAATTCCAGAAGAAATCGCAGCGCGAATGTCAGAATTCTTCGCCCGAAATCCGATCCTTGCGGAGACTGCCAGATGACCCGTACGCTCTACGACAAACTGGTCGACGCCCACAGGGTCTGCGACCTGCCCGACGGCGGCATGCTGGTTTATGTCGATTTCCACATCATGAATGAATACACCAGCCCGCAGGCGTTTTCCGGTCTCGACAGCAAAGCCCTCGCGGTCCGGCGTCCCGAAGCGCATCTCGCCGTCATTGATCATGTGAACGCGACCAGGAGCCAGGAGCCCCATGACGCGGCCTCGAAACTGCTGATCGACAATCTTGAGGCCAATTGCACCCGACATGGCATCGCCTTTTATGGCCTGGGCGACCGGCGTCAGGGCATCGAACATGTGGTGGTGCCTGAACAGGGTCTGGTGGCACCCGGCATGCTGATTGCCTGCGGAGACAGCCACACCACCACCTACGGCGCTTTTGGCGCGCTTGGGTTCGGGATTGGCACGTCCGAGGTCGAACATGTGCTTGCTTCCCAGACACTTCGTTACAAACGGCTGAAAACCATGCTGGTTGAGGTCGACGGCCATCTGCCGCCCGGGGCCACGGCCAAGGACATCATCATGAAGGTGATCAACGTTGTCGGCGCGGGAGGTGCCAACGGGTTTGCGGTGGAATTTGCAGGATCAGCGATCCGGGAACAGAACATGCCAGGACGGATGACCATCTGCAACATGGCGGTAGAGCTTGGCGCGCGCGCCGCCCTGATCGCCGCTGATGCCAAAGCATACCGCGCCGCCGCCGGTCGGGCCCACAGCGACATGCTGCATTTTGACACTGAGGCCTGGGTGTCCGAGCCGGATGCAGAATTCGACCAGGTATTCCGCATTGACGCCGGTGACATCGCACCGCTGGTCAGCTGGGGCACCAGCCCGGATCAGTCCGTACCCATTGACGGCGCGGTCCCTTTTGCCACCCCGGATATGCCCCCCGGGGCCAAAGCAGCCCTGACACGCGCACTGGAATATATGGGTCTGGAACAGGGGCAACCGGCGCAGTCCATCCACATTGACAGTGCCTTTATCGGCTCCTGCACCAACAGCCGGATTGAAGACCTTCGTGCGGCAGCAGACATCCTTCGGGGGCGCAAAGTCGCTCAAGGCGTCGGGGCCATCGTTGTGCCGGGCTCGGCTTTGACGCGGATGCAGGCCGAGGCCGAAGGCCTTGATCGTGTATTTATCGAGGCCGGGTTCGACTGGCGCCCGGAAAGCGGCTGTTCGATGTGCCTGGCCATGAATGACGATATCGCCCGGGACGGCGAACGTGTCGCCTCCTCCACCAACCGCAACTTTGAAGGCCGCCAGGGCCGCGGTGCGCGCACCCATCTGATGAGCCCGGCCATGGTGGCCGCTGCTGCCATCGCCGGGCATCTTGCCGATGTGCGCGCGTTTCAACAGGAGATTTCCTGAATGCCCGGGACAGTGACCGGCCTTGCCGCCCCTCTTGCGCTGACAAATGTCGATACCGATGTGATCATGCCCAAGCGGTTCCTGATCACCATCTCGCGCGAAGGTCTCGCCGATGGTGCATTTGCCGATCTGCGGTTTGACGACACCGGCAACATCCGCCCAGACTTCATTTTGAACAGGGCACCCTGGTCGGATGCCACGATCCTGGTCGTCGGAGACAATTTCGGCTGCGGATCAAGCCGTGAACATGCGGTCTGGGGCATGCGCCAATTAGGCATCGATGCCTGCATCGGCACAGGTTTTGCGGGGATTTTCTACGACAATGCCCGCAAAAACGGGCTGGCCCTGCCCGTCGTGTCCGCCGAGGCACGTGACGCGTTCCTGCAGCTGGCAGGTTCTGAGAACGGCGTCGGGTTTTCTGTCGACATCCGGGACCGCACAATCAGAGCCGGGGAGATGACCATCCCCTTTTCCATGGACGATGCCACGCGATACGCGCTGATCCACGGCGCCGATGACACGCGCGATACCCTGGCCTATGCTGACGCGATCCAGGCTTACGAAGACGGGCTGGCAGATGGCATGCGGGTCAGCGTCATCAAATGACGGAAAGGGAAATTCGGATTGGACATCAGGCAACTGGAATGCTTTGTCGCCGTCGCAGAAGAGCTCCACTTCCGAAAGGCGGGTGAGCGCCTGAGGCTCAGCCAGTCCGCCCTCTCTGAGCGCATCTCGGCACTGGAACAAGAACTGGGCGCACAGTTGTTTTTCCGGACAACAAGACAGGTCAGCCTGACCCAGGCCGGATCGGAATTTCTCCAGGATGCCCGGAAAATACTCGCCGACATCGAACGAACCGTTTCCAGCGTGCGTCACACCGCCGCCTCTGACCTGCGCCACATCCGGGTGAGCGGGGTCGATGAAGCCATCTCGATGTTGCTGCCAGGGGCGCTCCTGGCTTTTCGTCAGAGCGATCCGACGGTCCATGTCCAGATCCTCGAAATCTCGTCCTCCGAAAAGCACACACAGGAATTGATCGGGCGCAGAACTGATGTGGCTTTTGTCCGGACGCCACCCAAAGACGATTTCATTACCAGCGAGCTGCTCAGCCGCCAGCCGGTCGTGGTGGTTCTTGCCGATACCAATCCACTCTCAGGCGCGGCGTCGCTTTGTGCATCCGACGTCGTCGGTCAACCGATCGTGGGCTATCCAAAGCACGCGCGGCCTATTCTGCATGAAACACTGTGGAGCAGTTTCCGGCAGATCGGTGCCCAACCGAATATCATCTGCGAGATCACCGACAAATCCACTCTGCTGCAGTGCGTTGCCCATGGTCTTGGGATTGCGCTGGTGCCGGCCTGGGTAAAGAACATCGCGCCACCCGGCGTCACTTTCGTCCCCTTTGAACCCTGCAAAAATCAAATTGAACTCTACGTCGCGTTTCGGAAATCCGGAAACTCCGACACCCTGACAAGGTTCGTGGATGTTGTGAGAGAAACGGCAAACGGATCTTTGTTCAAAACATGATGCTCGGAGCATGCGGTGGTCCGTTTCGCGGGGGTTTCACCAATTGCCAAGTTGCAATCCACCGCATACGGCCATTTCTGATCTGTGAGCCGCAGTCCACCTTACCCGCATCCTGTCCAGTCAGGCTTCAGATTTCACAGCCTGAAGCCACATGGCGCATATTCAGCTGGTCCGGCCTCGTGTCGGGACGTTTCATCCCAGGCTATGACCGGTCTCGACGTCATACGACTCTGGCGCGGCAGCCTGGTTCCTTTGGCGGCGCAGCCTTTAGCCAAAAGCCTTCCGTTCAAACACCCTGTTACTCCAAACCGAGGCATCGCTGACCTGAATTGCGAAAACCCCGCCGCATCGCGTTGTCTGGCTTTCGGAAGCCCGGCGTGCAATTTTGAGCATCATTTTTCCAGCTGATCTTACAAAACAGCTGCGTTGCGACCGGGTAACATGACCACCCTTGCACAGGGTGCTCTGCGGTGTGTTGATCCCCCAAACCACCACGTCATCGGTGAAATCATCATGGTTCGTCGGGCCGATCCCCTGCAGGTCTTTCTGACCCACCTGCTGCACCGGGACCCGGACGAACAGGAACGCAAGGTGTCATTGCCCACGCTCAGGCATCTGACCCGCCGCTTCTGGCCTTCGGAGCCTGCAACGGCCCTTTCTCTGCAATCACTCCCGGCATTTGTTCTGAATGTTCCCAGGGACACGATGCGCCGCCAGTGTCTGACATGTCTCTTTGCACAGCCGCGATGGCAGCAAGGTACTGAAGCTGTGTGATCACGGCGCGAAAAAACCGGCTGAGGCCGGTCGGGGAATACGGTCATGTCCGCTGTGGCCCGCGCCTTATAAGCGCGATGGTGTAAGACAGCTTTTCCACGAGATCTGACATCTGCTGGTCCGAAACACGCCTCTTCATGGGAAACTCTTTGGCCCGGTCTGGTGTTGCAGTTCCTGGGTTAGCTATCTCAATTGTCTTATTGACCAGAAACAGCCCCCCGCCCCGAACTCTGCCTTCAGAGGGGCGGGATTTCGGGGCAGCAATCGGACACAGCCAACCGCCCCTCCGCTCGCACGCTGACCATTGTTCAGATGTAACTCTGCCGACCCGCGACATTGCAAATCAAGAAGTCCTTCCGACATACCGCGACACTGGAATTGTTGCCAGCGGCACAAGGCGCTCGCCGACCCACTGAGGTCACCGGATTCCAGGAAAAATGCAAAAGCAAAGCGCCGGACCGTCGGCGCAAACCCAGGGTCAGCATGGACCCTGCTCCCGCATAATATCCTCAGGTGTCAGTCTTTCTCCACCCGTGCGTCCTTTTGCACGGCAAAGGATGTGACCTGTCCCAGCTTGGCATCAAAGCCTGCGGCGACATAGGCCTCCAGTTTCTCAAACGGCATCGGTCTGGCAAAATAAAACCCCTGCAGCGTATCACACCCCAGGTCGGTCATAATGGCTGCATGCTCGGCCGTTTCCACACCTTCGGCAGTGACCGAAATCCCAAGCGCCTTGCCCATTTCGATCATATTGCGTGCCAGCGCCCTGCCCGTCATGTCCTTGTCGACGGGCTGAACCAGCATGCGGTCCAGCTTCATGACATGGGGTTGCAGATGCTTCAGGCCAATCACCGAAGCATGCCCGGACCCGAAATCATCCACCTCGATCTGAAAACCGCTGTCGCGCAGATGATTGATCCGGCGGGCAAAATTCTGGTCCTGCTCCTCGACCAGAACACTTTCCAGGATCTCCAGCGCCACAACCGTATCACCAATGTCGTGGCACCCCACGATATCCTCGATCGGCATATTCACCAGCTGATGCACATCCATGTTGAAGGATATCTTGGGCACGCAGTACCCCTGCCGGTTCAGCTGTGCGATCCTGCTCAGCCCGAACTCGAGCACCTGGCGGTCGATGTCCGGCGTCAGGCGCAGCTGCTCAGCCACGCGCAGGAACTGCGATGGCGGCAACAGGCCGCGCGTCGGATGAAGCCAGCGCACGAGCGCCTCGACACCGACCAGAACGCCGGTACGGGCATCAAACTGTGGCTGAAAAAATGCCTCAAACTCCGACTTTTTGATGCCCAGTTCGATCTCTGCAGAAAGCATACGTTTTTCATTCACGATACTGTGCAGCTGCGGGGTATAGAGAGTTGCTGTGTTGCGACCGTGTTCCTTGGCCGCATAGAGTGCCGAGTCCGCACTTTTCAGCAGGTCAGTGTTCCTGAGCAGACCATCCATAGCAGTCGCAATGCCAAAACTGGCCCCAACCCGGCAGGTTTTTCCCTCAAACTGGGTTTCTTTTCGGATCTCGCGCAACAGTTTGCGGGTCATTGTCTTCGCAACCTCGGCCCCCCGCCCGATCTCCAGCAGGATGACGAATTCGTCACCGCCGATGCGCGCCGCGATGTCACCGGGCTGTACGCCCGCCCGCAGAATATCGGCAACACTGCGCAGGACAAAATCACCCGCCGCATGGCCCAGCGTATCGTTGACGTTTTTAAAGTGATCGAGATCCACGCGGATCAGCGTGCGCGGGGGATGCACGTCCGTCACTTCGGTTTCCAGAATGCCATCAAGACAGCGGCGGTTGGGCAACCCGGTGAGCACATCATGCAGCGACTGTTTTTCGGTCGCGGCCTTGGCCTGGGCAAGTTTTTCCTGCGCTTCCTTGGCCGCGGTGATGTCGGTTGAGATACTGACAAACCGCTGGCCTGTTGCATCCGTCGCCTCAAGCGGGGAAATCCCCAGGCTGATCCAGTGGGGCGTGCCGTCCTTGCGGTAATTCAACAGTTCCGCCTGCACCGGCTGGTGACGTCTGGCAGCCTCTGATATCCTTTTCACTGTGGCGAGATCTGTTTCGGGCCCATGCAGAAACTCGGCAGGCCTGAGCCCCACAATTTCTGCCGGGTCATGACCCGTCACGGTTTTGAACGCGTTATTGGCCCAGATGATCCGGGCCTCTGCATCGGTGACAAAGATGCACTCATGCGCCATTTCGGCAATCTGGGCCAGTTCGGCCAGCTCGCTCTGCTGTTGCGCCAGAGTCTCGCGGGATTTTTCCAGCTCTGCATGCGGTCGCACAATGGCCCGCATACCGGACGCGGCCATCATGCTGAACGGCACAATCAGCGCCAGCATGGCAACACCAATGGCCGTCATCACAAGGTTAAACCCAAGACTGGCAAGGGTTTTCTGGTCAGTATCGACGATCAGATGAAAATCACCACCCGGCATCTGTGTCGATATCATTTCCCCCTCAAGCCCGAACCACTCAGCCCAGCGTTCTTTTTGAAAAGTGGTCGCGATCACTGTCGCCGGCTGGCCTTCTGCTGCGGTCAGGATATGCGCCAGGTCCACCGTGCGCTCAAACACCAGCAGCCCTTCCACCTGTCCCAGCGACAGGATCGGAATGGCAATCATGAAATGCGCCGTATGCTCGCCGCGCCCGGGCCGGTAGGATACGCGCGGCGACGGTGGCAGACGGCCACTGACCATGTCGGCAATCCCCTCAGCGGCCTCGACCGGTAAAAACGGCGAATTGCCGCTTTCCGTCAGCGCCGACAGCAAAACCCGGCCCCGGAAATCAAGCAGCCGGATGTTCTGTGTATTCTGCAGCGTCAGCATCGCACTGACCGCGCGCGCGCTGCGGGTTTCGTGCCCGGTTACAAAATCCGCGATGTCGGAGGAGCGCGCCAGAAACTCGCCTTCATCCACCAGCCCATCCAGTATGGGGGCGATGACATTGGCCTTGGTCTGCAGATGGGACTGTTTTGCCTCCAGCTGCATCTGTTTCAGCGTCGGCGCCGAGGCAAACCAGACAGCACCGGCCACGCAGAGAATGGACAGAATGTATCCGAACAGCGTCAGCTTCAGAAAGCGGCGCATGAAATTGACACGCTGCATGGCGGCTATCCGAGTCCGGCAGGCGGCATGTCCGCGCTGGTTTTAGTGGTCACGTCGGGCAAAACAGCCGGGATACGCATCACAGCAACCACCCGCCCACAGGCATCCGGTGCACCCAGAGGTCCACTGCCTCGCACCAAGGCGGCGCTCATCTGCCTGTTCAGGTACCCGCGCGCACCGGTCATTCAGGTCTCCTTTACCCGCGACAATCCTCTCTTGTAAGGTTTTAGGAAGCGTTTACCGCGCTGCGCAGGTGTCGGTCTGCACGCGGTGTTTTCAGTTAAAAAGCACATCAAAACTGAACTGCTTTTCCGCGGCCGGGGTGCTCTGCCGCGGCAACAACGCACGCGCTCGTGCGCTCAGAATGCGTCTCTGGTTTCCTCAAGCGCGCGCAGAAACCAGCGCTGGAACAGGATGACCAGCAGCAGCGGTGGCAGAATTGTCAGCACCACCAGCGCCATGCCCGGCCCGCTTTCCTGCCCGATCAGCCGAATGCCCCGGACAAGCGTATAGTGCCGCTCGTCGGTGCTGATCATCAACGGCCAGAGGTACTGGTTCCAACCGATCATAAAAGACACCACAAAAACAGCACCGCCGCGCTCGCGCGACAACGGCAGGATGAAATCGACAAAAAACCGCACCGGACCCGCCCCATCCAGACGCGCCGCCTCGATGTATTCCCCCGGAAAACTCAGGAAAAGCTGGCGGAAAAACAGCGTCCCCAGCGCCACCATGACAGCGGGCAGGATCATGCCCGTATGGGTGTTGATCAGCCCCAGATAGGAGGTGATCTGAAAGGTGGTGATAAACCGGCTCTCCAGCGGCAGCAGCAGCGTGGCAAGCGTGATCCAGAAAAACGCACCCGCCGGCGGCAGACGAAACATCACCAGCCCATAGGCTGCCAGCAGCGACAAGCCGGTGGTCGCAACGCCGATCCCTGTCGCCACGATCATCGAGTTGCGCAGCATATCCGTGGCTATGATCTGGTCGGTAAATCCGGCCTGCAGGGTCAGAATGGTGCGGAAATTCTCCAGACCATGGCGGCCCGGCACCAGGCTCAGCCCCTCTGCCACCAGCACAGACGTTGGCTGTGTCGAGGCGGCAAAAACCAGCAGCACCGGCACAATCAGAAACAGCACCCCGGCAAGCAGCACGGCATGGGCAAAAAGACGCTGCGTCAGGGACCTGTGCATGAATGGCCTGCCCCGGCCCGCTCCGAACGCGCCCGGGCCTGCATCGTCATTTCAGACGCTCGCCGGTGTCCTTGCGGAAAATGAACGCCGTGTCGGGATCAAACCCCAGGGTCAGCTGGTCATCAATCGCGGGCAGCATCGCCTGAGCTGCCTTCAGGCAGATTTCCAGCGGTTCGCCTGCGTCTGTCGTTGTCCCGCCCAGCGAGCCATAGATCAGATTTTCGCCACCATGCTGCTCGACCAGATCAACGTTCATCCCGAACTGACCACCGGCATCCACGCGCAGCACATCAGGCCGTACGCCCAGGACCAGCTCTGTGCCCTGGGGCAGATCGCTGAAACCTGCCAGCTTCAGATCGCCGTTGACCAGATGCGTCCCGTCAAAGCTCACCGGGATCAGGTTGATCTGCGGCGCACCGATAAAGGAGGCCACAAAGAGCGTGCGCGGATTGGAGTAAAGCTCCATCGGCGCGCCCATCTGCTCCACCTGGCCCTCGTTGATCACCGCCAGCCGGTCCGCCAGGGTCATCGCCTCTGTCTGGTCGTGCGTCACATAGATCGAGGTGACGTTCATGCGGCGCTGCAGCCGTTTGATCTCGATACGCATCTGAACGCGCAGCTTGGCATCCAGGTTCGACAGCGGCTCGTCAAACAGGAAAACCTGCGGGTTGCGCACAATCGCGCGCCCCATTGCCACCCGCTGACGCTGTCCGCCAGAGAGCTGATTGGGCTGACGGTCCAGGAACTGGTCAATCTTAAGCATTTTAGCCGCGTCAACGATACGCCGTTCGATCTCGTCTGCGGGCATTTTGCGGTTTTTCAGGCCGTAGGACATGTTTCCGCGCACCGACATATGCGGATAAAGCGCGTAGTTCTGGAACACCATCGCCACATCCCGCTCGGACGGCGAGACATCATTGATCAGCCGGTCGCCGATCAGGATTTCGCCCGATGTAACGGATTCCAGCCCCGCCACCATGCGCAGCAGCGTGGATTTCCCGCAGCCGGACGGGCCGACAAAGACGATCAGCTCACCGTCATCAATTTTCATGTCCACGCCGAAGATCGCTTCCGCCCCGTTGGGGTATGTTTTGCGGACCTGTTTCAGTTCAACCTGAGCCATTACTTCTCACTCTCCACGAGGCCCTTCACGAACCATTTCTGAAATATCAGCACGACCAGCACCGGCGGCAGCGTCGCCAGAATGGTCAGTGCAAAAGCTTTCTGGAACTGGGGCAGCTCGCCGCCCTCGTTCAGCACCTGGTAGATCTGCTTGATGCCGATCACCAGGGTATAGTTGTCTTCCTGTGTGGTCATGATCAGCGGCCAGAGATACTGGTTCCAGCCCACCACGAACATGATGATCAGGATCGCTGCAATCATCGTTTTGCTCAGCGGCACCAGGATATCGATAAAGAACCCCCAGGCCGTAGCCCCGTCCAGCCGAGCAGCCTCCAGCAGCTCATCGGGCACCGATTTAAAGAACTGCCGGAAGAAGAATGTGCCCGTCGCCGAGGCAATCAGCGGGATGATCAGACCGGTATGCGTATCCAGCAGCCCCATATTGGCCACCACCTCATACGAGGGGATAATCCTCACCTCCAGCGGCAGCAGCAGCGTCATAAAGATGATCCAGAACAGCGGCACCCCCAGACGAAAACGGAAATACACAATGGCATAGGCCGCCAGCATGGAAATGATCACCTTGCCGATGGCAAATCCGATCCCGAGGATCATGGAGTTCTTGAGCATCGTCATGGCGGTGACCTTTTTCATCACCCCGCCCTCGACAAAGAGCACCTCGTTATAGGTCTCGAAAAAATGCCCGCCCGGCCAGAACTGCAGACCTTCGCGCAGGATGGTTTCCGGCGCATGGGTGGACGTCGCAAAGGCGACCCACACCGGCAGCGTCATAAAGACGGCGCCGATGATCAGAATGATATGGGTTGAGATCGGTGTACGGTCCATCAGTAATGCACCTTCTTCTCGATAAAGCGGAACTGGATCACCGTGAGACCCAGCACCATCAGCATCAGAACCACCGACTGGGCCGAGGACCCGCCGATATCCGCGCCCCGGAAACCATCCTGGAACACCTTGAACACCAGGGTCGTGGTCGCCCCGCCGGGCGCGCCCTGCGTTGTGGTGTCAATGATGCCAAAGGTTTCGAAAAAGGCGTAGGTGATGTTGATCACCATCAGGAAGAACGTCGTCGGAGCCAGCAGCGGGAAGGTGATGGTCCAGAACCGGCGGAATGAGCTTTTGCAATCCATCAGGGCCGCTTCCTGCACGCCCTTTGGAATGCCCTGCAACCCGGACAGGAAGAAGATGAAGTTCACGCTGACCTGCTTCCAGACCGAGATCAGCACAACGACAAAGCCCGCATCATAGGGGTCAAGCTTGTGATCAAAATCGAACCCCAGGGCGTTCATCCCCTGGTACAGATCCCCGATCAGCGGGTTGAACATCAGATTGCCCATCAGGCCCGCAACCGGCGGGGCGATGGCATAGGCCCACATCAGCAGGGTTTTATAGGTGCTCGCCCCGCGGATCACCTCATTGGCCTTTACCGCCAGCAGCAGCGCAATGGCCAGCGACAGAAAGGTCACAAGCGTCGAAAAGACGATCGTGAAACCTGCCGCCTGCAACCAGGAGGCGCTGACAATAGTGTCGGTGTAATTGCGGAACCAGACGAACTGCGAAGACAGGCCAAAGGCATCCTCAAGCAGGAAAGACTGGTAGATTGCCTGTGCAGCGGGCCACAGAAAGAAAATCACGATGATGATGATCTGTGGCGCAATAAACAGATAAGGAACAGCGCTGTGCTCGAACTGGACGCGCTTCATTATGGTGGACCCCCCGGCCGGACTTCAGACAACCGGCGGGACATATGCCCCGCCGGTGTTTTTGTTTTTTATTTGTAGGTGTCGTTGAAGCGCGCCAGAAGATCGTTGGCTTCTGACTCGATTTTCGAGAAGGCCTCGTCAACCGTCGCCTCACCCGAGAAGATATCCTCGTAGTGCTTGTACATCACGTCGCGGATCTGCACGTAGAACCCCAGGCGATAGCCTTTTGTCCACTCGCCACCGGGCTGTGTCAGCTGCAGGATGCCCACTTCGGCGTCCGGCGTGCTGTCATAGTAGCCGTCTGCCTTGGCCACATCATAGGCCGCGTTTGTGATCGGCACATAGCCGGTTTCTTTGTGCCAGAAGTACTGGACGTCCGGGCTGGACAGGAACTTCAGGAAGTCCGCGGTTGCTGCGTTCTCCTCGTCGCTCTTACCGGCCATGGCAAAGAGGGCCGCGCCACCGATGAAGGTGCCTTTGGGCTCTTCAATGATCGATGACCAGTAAGGCAGATAGGCTGTGCCAAACTCAAAGTCGGCGCTCGCTTTCAGACCGCCGAAAGAGCCCGAGGAACCCAACCACATGGCTGTTTTCTTTTGTACAAAGGCGTCCTGGTTGTCGCCCCAGCCACGGCCGTAAAAGCCATAGTAGCCTGCATCGAGCCAGTCTTTGACTTTGCTCCAGTGCATTTTCATTTCCGGGTTGTTGTAGAGGATTTTCACATCCGTGCTGTCATACCCGTTGTTGCCTGTGGCCATCTGCAGGTTGTGACGGCTGTGGAAATTCTCCGAGAAAATCCAGGGGCTGTGGCTCTGTGCCAGCGCCTGGTATCCGGCATCCTTCAGCTTGGGCGCCATCGCCTCGAACTCTTCCCAGGTGCTGGGCGGTGCGTTGATGCCCGCCTCGGCAAAGATCTCTTTGTTGTAATAGAGCAGCGGTGTGGAGGAGTTGAACGGCATGCCGATCATCTTGCCGTCGCTGTCGGCATAGAAATAGCGCACGCCTTCGATATAATCTGCGCTGTCAAAGCCGCCTGCGTGCTCTGTCATCAGGTCAGCAACCGGCACAGTGGCGCCTTTTGCGTTGATGATGGTCGCCGCACCCGCGTCAAAAATCTGGATCAGGTTGGGCTGCTGTTTGGCGCGGAATGCCGCGATACCGGCCGTCATCGTGTCCTCATAGCCACCCTTATAGGTCGGCACGAGCACATAGTCGCTCTGGCTGGCGTTGTACTTTTCAGCGATTTCCTCGACGACTTCGCCGAGACGTCCGCCCATCGCGTGCCAGAACTGGATCTCAGTCTGGGCAACGGCAGATGTTGCAAACGTGGCAATACCCGTCGCAAGCAAGGTTGTAAATTTCATTGGGTCTCCCTTTCATGGAACAGCTTAACTGTGTTTTTGTTTTTATCAGCGGCCCGGTAACACCGAGATGACAGCGACCGGATTTCTGCGCGCCTGAACAGCACAATCAATAGGAGAGAGGCGAGTGTCAACCATCCGCTTCAGCGGTCTCACCCCCGTCGTGTCCACGGGGCGATCACAGGCGGATGCGGTTCAGCCCGGACCAGGACGCAATCGGCAGTGTCGAGGGTGACCGTGCAACTACCAAATCAGTCAGGTGAAACCGCGCGCCCTTAAATGCGCCGGCAAGCCGCGCACGTGTCTGCGCACGCCTGTCATCTGCAGCCATTCCATAGGCCAGGCTGATATGTGGCTGCCAGGGGTCCACAGATGGTTTTTTCAGCTCTGCGTACAGATCAGAGTGTCTGGCCCGAAGGAGCCCGGGGACCTCCAGCCTGAGGAACAGTGACATGAAAAACGTCTCGCCCACCTCTGCATCTGTGACCCTCACCGCCACAGGCCCGGTATCGGCAAACAAGGCTCTGCAGATCCTGGCGGTATTTTCCGGCCTCCCCGCCAGATCGCCGGCGACCGTCACATGCGGGCAGAACACCGGCTGGTCTCCGCCGGCGGACAAGGCGCGGATTTCTTCCTGCAATGCCGCCAGCACCTGCGCTTCCGGCAGCAGCCAGACGGAATGCTCCGGTCCCGGTTCGTTGATCATGCGTGCAGACTGTCCCTGTTTGGATCGCGAAATCAAATGCAAAGATCACCGCGGTGAAAGCCGCGATGGTTCAGCGTGGGTCTGGTAGAGTTGCGTAGCCGCGGGTTTTCAGGACCGTTTCGGCGGGCCGGAGATCACCTCGCACATCACCCGCAGGGCCGGAACAAGGCCGGAAAACAATCCGTCCTGTCATCCCTGACCTTTGCCTGGACAGGATTCAGGCGGCACTGCTTTGTTGTCGGGTCAGGACCTGTTGGGGCCCGACTGAAAAATTCTCCGCCCGAATCTCGCATAATCACACAGCGCACGGCGCAATATTCAGTCCGGGATATTCAGCCCGGATCAGCGCGGAATGGGTCTTCCGGCTGCACCGCAGTTGCCCGGCCTGCGGGACAGCATTACATCACTGAAAAGGTCCAAACACCTGATGAGCGACCCTTTCTGAGACGAAACTGCGGCATCTTTCCACGGACGATTCAGCCTGTCCGCGCCCTCCGGCACTGTGCACCGGGAGCCGCCCGCTGTATCAGTCCAGCCTCAGAACTCTTCCCAGCCGGTGCCGCCATAGGTGCCGTCCGCAGGCTCAGGCGCCGCTGCCACCTTTGGTTCCGGGCGCGCCTCGACCAACGGCCGGACCTTTTCCGCTTTCGGCGCGGGCTGGCCGACGCTCTGCCCGCCGGGGATCGTGAACCGGGCGGTAGACTGCCCGAGTTCTTTCGCCTCCTGCGCCAGAACATGGCTGGAAGCCGTCACTTCCTCGAAAGCGGCTGCCTGCTTCTGGGTATTTGCATCAATCTGCGAAATCGCCGAATTGATCTCATTAATGCCGGAAGACTGTTCATTGATCGCCGTGGTCACGTCATCGACACTCTCCGAGATACGGATCACCCGGCCCGAGATATCCTCAAGCGATGCCTTGGCACTTGCGACATTCTCCACACCTTCCGACACCGCAGCATCGCTTTGCGTAATCACCTCTGCGATTTCTTTGGCCGCATCGCTCGCACGCTGTGCCAGCTGCCGGACTTCGGAGGCCACCACGGAAAAGCCGCGACCGGCCTCGCCCGCGCGCGCCGCCTCGACCCCGGCGTTCAGGGCCAGCAGGTTGATCTGGAACGCGATGTCGTTGATCACCGCCGTCACCCGCGAAATCTCTTTGGACCCGTCCGCGATCCGGTCCATTGACGCCGCCGCATCGCCCGCGATTTTCTCGCTGGTGACGGCTGTGTCGCGGGCTTCGCGGGCGTTGCTGCTGACCTCGGAGATATTGCCGCTGACGTGTTTGATGCTCGCGGAAAGCTCTTCCAGGGCCGCCGATGTCTGCTCGACAGAGGCGGCGTTCTGTTCGGCCTGACGGGACAGGATATCCGCGGTCTGCTGCAACTCGCCCGAGGACCCGGTCAGCGTCGCACCGCTGGCAGAGATATCCCCGATCAGACCGGTCAGCGATCCGATCATGTTGTTCACGCTGGTCTGCAATTCGGCAAACGAACCACTGAACGCGCCTTCCAGTCGCTGGGTCAGGTCTCCGTGCGCCACTTTCTCCAGAACACTGCCAGTGCTGGAGAGCCCCGTATCGACAACCTCCATCAGACTGTTGATATTGCGCGCCAGCTCAATAAGGATCTCGTCGTTGAATTCCGCTGTGACACGGGCTGAAAAACGACCCGAGAGCGCCTGTGCCACAACATCGCCAAAGGACTCGCCCAGCTGGCGCATCATCTCTTCGCGCTCCAGCGCCGAGGCTTTCTCGGCCAGTTCGCGTTCCTGTGCGGCCTGGGCCTCGCGTTTGGCGGCCTCCTCCCGCTCTGCGTTCATCTGCGCCATGCGCTCAGCGGCTTCTTTCTGTTCCTCGTTCATCTTTTCGATGCGCAGCGAATTCTGCCGGAACACTTCCGTGGCGCGGGCAAGATCGCCGATTTCGTCGCCACGGTCTGTTTCGGGCACTTCCATCTGCAGATTGCCCTCTGCCACTTCTTTGACCGAGCCGGTCAGACGCTGCACAGGGCGGGCCACAGACCGCGAAAAGAATACAGAGACAACCAGCGACAGGCCAAAGATCACCACAGCAATCATGGCCCCGCGCTGCAGCGCCCAATATGCCCAGGAATACAGCTCTGCCTGATCCTGTTGTACGATCATCACCCAGTTTGTGCCGTTAAACTCGACATTGGAATAATATCCCAGCACAGCCTGGCCGTCGCGCCCGATCGCCTCAAAAACGCCGGAACCTCCGTCCAACCCCTGGGTAACGCCCACATTGTCCACCGTCGCGGTCAGCATTTCGTCTGCCTCGGTGAGCGGCGAATCCGTGCGCATCAACCGGTCTTCTCCGACGAGAAACCCATCCGCGGTGGACCCCAGCCCCTCCAGCTCGCCCGCGGCCGCATTCAGAGCTTCAACCGGCAACTGGTAAGCCAGCACCCCCAGCAGAACCCCCCGATCATTGAAAACAGGGCGGGACATAAAGGCGGCAGGCGCGAAACTGCTCGGTTCATAAGGCGCAAAATCAGAGAATACCGTCGGATCATCCGCGCCGATCTCAAGCGCGCCGCGGAACGCGTCCGCAAGGCCGGAGTCTTTCCACGGGCCGGTCTGCAGGTTGGTGGCAAAATCATTCTCTTTGAAAACGCTGTAGACGAGGTTGCCTTCGGGATCGATCAGGAAAATATCGTAATATCCCATCTCGTTCTGCAGCGTATCAAACGGCTTGTGATAGATCGCGTGGATAAACCCATAGCTGGAGCCTGTATCGGCCTTGACCAGCTGGTCTTTTTCTCCCGCAGGGAACTCGTTTTCAGTGATGTAGACGCGGCGCAGCACCTCTTCTGGGGCTTCCAGCGAGTTATATCCATCCGCCAGCGCGATCAGCGCCTGGCTTGTGGCCGGTTCCGTCGCCCGCAGGCGAATGTCCCGGTCCACCTGTTCCAGCAGACCAGTGATGCGCTTGTCCTTGAGCCTGCCGATGGCTTCCATCTTTTCGGACGCATTGGCGCGGATGATGGTCTGGGACGTCATGTAGCCGGAAACGGCCATGCCACAGATGGTCACGGCGACCAGCAGCGCCATGATCACCGGCAGCCGTTTTGCCAGTGTGATATCCCTGAAAAACTTCCGCATGCCTTAACCTCCGCAAAACCACAAACGCGGAACGTGTCATCAAAGGCAGGATCCCTTCCCGCCGGCAACACCGTCCCATACCGGCTTTCGCGGTATCAGCGGAATGTTAGAAAAGGGTAAAAACGCGATCACATGCCTGCAAGGCAACGCCTGAAAGCCCCTGCGCGACCGGGCTGCCGTTCAATTAATCGGAAACTGCAGCAGACAGCGCTCGGCATAGCGTTCGAAATCCTGCAGTGTCTGTTCCACGTCGCGCCGGTCACGCACCTGGGCAAGAGCCGATTTTTTCTGCGCCCAGGTGCCGGAGACATGGCGCTCCAGGATCAGAACGGTGATCCCCAGCATGACCTGTTTTTCCGCCTCCGGCATGCGCCCGGTGTCCGACAGGGCCATGGCGGTAAAGGCCAGCGTATTGGCGCAGCGCAGGGCGGCCGCCTCGCTGCCGCTGTACACCTTTTCCCCTGCCCCGGAGGCCCCGGCAGTGCTCAGCAGAAAGACCGCCGCAATCAGCGCGCGGCCGGTCAAAACACTTTGAACGTCATGGTCGTCAGGGACCGTTCAATCCCGCTGATATCCAGCAGATGATCGTTGATGTATTTGCCCACATCAGCATCCGCAGGGATATAAAGCTTCATCAGCAGGTCATATTCCCCGCTGGTGGAATAGAGCTCCGAGTGGATTTCGCGCAGTGCGATCTCCTCGGCCACGACATAGGTCGTTCCCGGCTTGCAGCGGATCTGGATAAACACACAGGTGGCCATGAAAACTCTCCGTCGGGGGCGGTGCGTCGCCCGCCTGCAGGCTGGCACATCGGACACGCCCCCCGCAATCCCCAAAACAGCATCTTGGCGCGGAACCGCAGGCTGCTATAAGGACGCGGACCAAAGACCCGCCCGGAGGCCCCAGATGCGCAGCCACACCATCACCCGCACCACAGCGGAAACCGATATTCAGGTGACCATCGACCTGGACGGCACCGGCGTTTACGACAACCAGACCGGTGTGGGCTTTTTTGATCATATGCTCGACCAGCTGTCGCGGCATGCGCTGATTGACATGACCATCCGCGCCACCGGGGACCTGCACATCGACGACCACCACACGGTCGAGGACACCGGCATCGCCCTGGGCCAGGCCCTGACGGCGGCCATGGGCGACAAGCGCGGGATCATCCGCTATGGCGCCTGCCTGCTGCCGATGGATGACGCGCTGGTGCGCTGCGCCCTCGATCTGTCCGCCCGGCCCTTTCTGGTGTGGAACGTCGACTTCCCCACTGCCAGGATCGGCAGCTTCGACACTGAACTGGTGCGCGAGTTTTTCCAGGCCTTTGCCACCCACGGCGGGATCACCCTGCACGTGGACATGCTGCACGGGCTGAACAGCCACCACATCGCCGAGGCCGCGTTCAAGGCCGTGGCCCGCGCCCTGCGTGATGCGCTGGAAACCGACCCGCGCAAGGCCGATGCCATCCCCTCGACCAAGGGTGCGCTCTGACGTGCTGACAGCCATCATCGACTATGAGAGCGGCAACCTGCATTCGGCGCACAAAGCTTTTGAGCGCATGGCCGCCGAGACCGGCGCGGGCACGGTTGTCGTCACTGGTGACGCCGAGGTGGTGGCCCGTGCCGACCGAGTCGTGCTGCCCGGCGACGGGGCGTTTCCGGCCTGCATGCAAGCGCTGAGCGGCCACTCAGGCCTTTATGCTGCCATGCTCGAAGCGGTGACCACACGCGGCCGCCCCTTTATGGGCATCTGTGTGGGCATGCAGCTGATGGCCACGCGCGGGCTGGAATACCAGGAAACCGCAGGCCTTGGCTGGATCGGCGGCGACGTGACCCGCATCACACCATCAGACACCGCGCTGAAAGTGCCGCACATGGGCTGGAACGATCTGGTGCTCGACGCGCCCCACCCGGTCTTCGAAGGCATCTCAACGGGCGATCACTCCTATTTCGTGCACAGCTATCACATGCAGGTCACCGACCCGGCCCAGCGCCTGGCGTATGTGGAATACGGCGGCGCTGTCACCGCCGTCATCGGCCGTGACAACATGATCGGCCTGCAGTTTCACCCCGAAAAGAGCCAGTCCGCCGGTCTGCGGATGATCGGGAATTTCCTCAGCTGGCGGCCCTGATCCGGCGCGATGCCAATGTCAGTTTCGAGCCCTTTTGTCGGATGCTGCGCTTCGAACCGATGACGGCTTTCGGTTCAATGGCTCGCTTTTGAAGTTGGGCTGCTCGCGTGCTGTGACCCCAATTGAAACTGCCCCGAAGCGTGTCCGGGGCAGCTACCAACGTGAAGTCTTTGACAGGTTATTCAGTTCGCTACTTGGCTCACGGGTGTGATTTTTCCGATCGGCGCTCCAGCCAATGCGCCATGCTCGCGCAAAGTATCAGGATTGTCGGCCCGGTAGATGCAATATGTTCCTTCACCGGTCAGATAGGAATGGTCCCATTCGATCACATCGCCAAGCTTGGCAACCGCCGCATTCGAGCCTTTCGAAATCTTTTCCTTCTTGTCCAGCCCGAAGAAGCCGACACCGGGAATGGGTCGCTCGATGACAAAAACCTGATGTCCGTCGCGCGGCTCTGCGCCGGCAGCCTGACCGCCGCCAACGGTGGGCGAGTTGATGAAGAGCACTTCCGAAATTTTCTCTGGCGTGATGGCGGCGGCCTGAAACAGGTCACGCACAGCGTCCTCGTTATTAGCCGTCAATACGACATAGCTGTCAGGGCCAGCGGACAGAGTTTCATCGACGCTCACACCAGCCTGTTGCATCAGCGCCGCAGGGGGGGCCTCAAAGGGGGCATCCAGTTCGACGACGAACTGGCCGGCAAATCCGGCAACGGGCGTGAAGAGAGCCGCAACCAGCACGGCGCAGAAAGAGGCGAATTTAAACATATGGTCCTCCATAGTTGGAATTTAGAGCTTTATGGCTTTCGTGGCTATACTGCCCGAAACCGACTATATTGGTGGCGAAATCCAAGCTGAAATGTCCTGAATGACTTCCGAAATCGCTCCGAAATCACGCGTTTTGATGATTGGTCAGGGTCGGTACAACCTTGAAACCGGTGCACTTACCGCAGCGGACGGCGCGCCGATACATCTGCGAAAACAATCTGTCGAAGTCCTTGCGGTGCTTTCCTCCCGGGCAGGAGAGGTGGTTGATCGCGAAGCGCTGGTTCAGGCGGTCTGGAAGGACATCGCAACGACCGACGATTCATTGATCCAGTGCATCGGCGATATTCGTCGTGCGCTCGGAAAAGAGGTGATCGAAACCTATCCAAAAATCGGCTATCGGCTGGTCGCTGAGGCGGCGTCGGCGGATCGCCCGACAGGCATGCCCCGCATCAGCCTTCGCCTGATGGCAGCCGTCGGGGCTTTTGTGCTCTTTGCCTCGGGTCTGGGCCTTTGGCTCAGTTCCGGTTCCGGCGGATTTGATGCTGACAGCGCGGCCATTGTGCCGCCGCGCATTGTGCCGGACAAGACACTCGCGGTTCTGCCCTTCGTCAATCTTGGCGGCGGCGAGGAGCTGCAATTCTTCGGGGACGGCCTGAGCGAGGATTTGACCACAGACCTGGCCAAGATACCGGATCTGACAGTGATCGCCTTCGCGTCCAGCGGCGACTTCCCCCAGGCGGAGGCAGGTTTCAGGGAGATCGCTGATAATCTTGGTGTGCGCTATCTTGTGCGCGGAACGGTGCGGCACTCCAACGACCGTGTGCGCATCAATGTGTCGCTCATCGACCCCTTCGAAGGCGTGAATGTCTGGGCTGAACGATTTGACCGGGTCCGGCAGGACCCCTTCGATGTCCAGGAAGATGTGACGCGGGCGATTGTCGACGCCCTGTCGCTTTCGCTCAACGCCAGCGTGGTGCCGCCGCGGGTTGCGACAGATGCCTATTTCATGTTGCTGCGCGGTTTGGAGCCGTTGCGGGAAGGATCTCTTGAAGGCAATCAACGGGCACGCGAATACTTTGAAAAAGCGCTCGCGCTTGAACCAGATTATGCGCGCGCTCATGCCTACATAGCTGTCGCATACGGACGCGACATGATGTTCGACTATGCCCGTTCTTCCCCACTTCAGTCTGTCCAACCGGGGCTGCAGGCGGCCATCGCAGCGATAAGGCTCGATCCCGACATCCCGAATGCCTATTTCGCGCTGGCCATCCTGAACCTTGCCATCGGGGAAAATGACAAGGCCCTTGCGGCAGCGCGACATTCCATTCAACTCAACCGGAATTTTGCCGACGGCTACGCTATCCTGGCCGAGGCGGCTGTTTACGGCGGGAATCTTGAAGAGGGCCGCGAAGCGATCCAGCACGCCAAACGATTGCACCCACATCATCCGGCGCGATTTGACTGGATTGAGGCACATGTCCATCTGCAGCTTGGTGATCCGGAAACGGCGCGCGCGTTACTGGAGATAACGGTTGAGGAAGCGCCCGGTTTTGCCGCGGCTTTCGTCTTGCTCGCAGCTGCCTATTCGGAACTGGGAGAGTATCAACGGGCGGAATCCGTGCTCGCAGCTTTACGCGCTCAACAGCCTGGCTTCCCAGTTGACCAGTTTGTAGCCTCGGAGCCTTTTGCATTCGAAGATCGTCGTCAGCGGCTCGATGATGCTCTTCAACGGGTAAGCCGAGATTGAAACGCCACTCTAACCGGATACCTGATCGCTTTAGCCGCCTGTTGGCGAGCAACGGTCGCATACTTGCCGGACTTAAAGCGGCCATTAGTGCGGTCGCGGCGAAAGTCAGAAATGCCCCGCACAGCGGACACGCCGCCCCGTTCAGCCATGCATGCCATGCTGAACGCAAACCGGCGCAGCAGGTCATGCCGCGCCGGGTCTTTTCTTCCCGCCCGAAGGCAAGCGGTTACTTCACCCGCAACCAGGTCTGTTTGGAGCAGATCAGACCACCGGCCACACAGCCGCGCAGTCTGATGCTGTCGCCGTTCAGGGCGATCTTGCCCAGATAGATCTTGTCATTGCTGGGCCGCCAGACCTGGCCTTCGTATTTGCCCGCCCCGGCAGGGGCCATGTCGATCACCAGGGTCTTGCCCAGGTTGGGGGATTTGTATTCGCCGCCGTCCTTAAAGGTGCGCGCAATCGTGCCGCAGAAATTCGCACCACAGGGCGTGATCTGCACATGGGCATAGGCGCCCTCGTCCACTTCGGTCTGCCAGGTGCCTTCCAGCGGGTCAGCTGCGGCCATCCCGGCTGTCGCGGCCAGGGCCGCCAGTGTCATCGTCAGTCTCTTCATGCTGTGTCCTCCCGTTGATCTGCGCGCACCCTGCCAGGCCCTCTGCCCGCCGGACAAGCCTGCCGTTACGTAGCCTTCGGGTCTGACCCTGCGTCGCGTTGCATTTCCTTACCCGCTGGTGCATGTACCGCGCGATACGCACCGACGTAATACCGACGTTTTACCGACGCGATACCGACAGGAAAAAACCGATGATTCTCTACCCCGCCATTGACCTCAAGGACGGCCAGGCCGTGCGCCTCGTGCATGGCGATATGGACCGCTCCACGGTCTTTAATGACGACCCCGCAGCCCAGGCCCGGAGCTTTGTTGCAGCAGGCTGTGAATGGCTGCACCTGGTGGATCTCAACGGTGCATTTGCAGGCACGCCCGTCAACGCGGCCCCGGTCGAGGCGATCCTGAAATCCTGCAGCGTTCCCACACAGTTAGGCGGCGGCATCCGCGATATGGCCACGATTGAAACCTGGCTGGACAAGGGGCTCGCGCGCGTGATCCTCGGGACCGTGGCCGTTGAAAATCCGGACCTCGTGCGCGATGCCGCGCGCGCTTTTCCGGGGCAGGTCGCCGTGGGCATCGACGCGCGCAACGGCCTGGTTGCCACCAAAGGCTGGGCCGAGGAAACCGACGTCCGCGTCACTGATCTTGCCCGCTCGTTCGAGGACGCAGGGGTGGCCGCAATCATCTACACCGACATCCTGCGCGACGGGGCGATGGGCGGGCCCAATATCGCCGCGACAGCCGCACTCGCACAGGCGGTCTCCATCCCGGTGATCGCCTCTGGCGGGGTGTCCTCGCTGGGGGATCTGATTGCCCTGCGCGACTGTGGTGCCACACTCAACGGGGCCATCTCCGGACGGGCCCTTTACGACGGTGCCATTGATCTTCCCGCCGCACTTGCCGCCCTGAAAGGCTGAGGCTATGCCCCTGATCCAGGTAGAAAAAACTGATCTGCCGGATCACAGTGCCCTGCATGCGTTCCGACACGCCGGGGACTTTCTGGACTGCTACCGGGTGGCATCAGATCTGCCCCCGCGCGCGGCTGCCGGGGTGATCGTCGCCTTCCCCGCCTGGGCCCGTGTGCTGGTGGTTTTGCGCAACGTGCTGACCGCCCCTTTCGGGCTGCGCCCGGATGGTCCCGAAAGCCCTGACAAGCTGGGCCCCTTCCCCGTCACCGGGGAGACAGAGGACGAGGTGATCGCAGGTTTTGACGACCGTCACCTGAACTTCCGGGTCGGCGTTCTGAGCACCGGCAGCCACGTGTTTCTGTCGACCTGGGTGCGTCCGCATCACAACGGTGGCAGGCTCTACCTTGCGGCCATCCTGCCGTTCCATATTATGATCGTCAGAAACGCCCTGACCCGTGTTGCAAAGCAGGCAGCACCGGGCCCGCGCGTCCCCGCACAGAAGTAACGCCTATGCTCAAAACACGTATCATCCCCTGCCTCGACGTCGCCGAGGGCCGCGTCGTCAAAGGCGTGAACTTTGTCGATCTGCGCGATGCGGGCGACCCGGTTGATGCGGCCATCGCCTATGACGCAGCCGGCGCGGATGAGCTGTGTTTTCTGGACATCACCGCCACCCATGAGAACCGCGGCACCATGTTTGACGTGGTCACCCGCACGGCCGAACACTGCTATATCCCGCTCACCGTCGGTGGTGGCGTGCGCACCCCCGCCGATGTCCGCGCCCTGCTGCTGGCCGGTGCCGACAAGGTGTCTTTCAATTCAGCCGCTGTCGCCAATCCGGATGTGGTCGCACAGTCGGCGGATCAGTTCGGCAGCCAGTGTATCGTGGTGGCCATCGACGCAAAGACAGTAAGCCCCGGAAAATGGGAGATTTTCACCCATGGCGGGCGCAAACCGACAGGGATAGACGCGGTGGAATTTGCCCGCACGGTCGAGGCAAAGGGCGCAGGGGAAATCCTGCTGACCAGCATGGACCGCGACGGTACGCGCGCCGGGTTCAACCTGCCGCTGACCCGCGCGATATCGGATGCGGTCACTGTACCGGTCATCGCCTCGGGTGGGGTCGGTACACTGGATCACCTGGTTGAAGGCGTGACAGAGGGCGGCGCTTCTGCTGTGCTGGCCGCGTCGATTTTTCACTTCGGTGACTTCACCATCGCCGAGGCCAAGGCACATATGGCCGCCGCCGGCATTCCCATGAGGCTCACATGACACTGCAGGATCTTTTCGACACGATAGAAGCCCGCAAAACGGCAGATCCGGACAGTTCCTGGACAGCACAACTGCTGGCAAAGGGCGCCGAGAAATGTGCGGAAAAGTTCGGGGAAGAGGCCGTAGAAGCGATCATCGAGGCGGTTAAGGGTGACAGGGCTGCGCTGACCTCTGAAGCCGCAGACGTGCTCTATCATCTGCTGGTGATGCTGGCTGCCCGGGATGTGACGCTGGATGCGGTGATGGCCGAACTGTCCCACCGCCAGGAACAGTCAGGTCTGCAGGAAAAAGCCTCACGCAGCTGAGTTCACAGGCGCGATGAAATCACGCCGGTGTTGAAACCGCCCATGCGCAACTCTCCGAAAAGCCGCTGGTATTCGATCTTGGGGCACCGGTTCTGGACCACATCAACGCCCCGCGCCGTGGCCTTTGCCGCCGCCTGCGCATGCTCGACACCGATCTGCATCCAGATGGTCTGAAGCGCGGGGAAAACGTCCAGCGCCTCATCAACAATGCGAGGAACAGCGTCCGACCGCCGAAAGATATCGACCATATCAACGGGTTCGGGAACCTCTGACAGGCTCGCGTACACGGTCTGTCCGAACAGGGTTTCGCCCGCATGCATCGGGTTCACAGGCACCACCGTATAGCCTTTCAGACCGAGGTAACGCACGACATAATAGCTGGGCCGTACAGGGTTCATAGAAACGCCAACCGCCGCAATGCGGGTCGTGCGATTGAGGATGTTTTTCAGTTCTGCGTGGGACCAGCTCATGGGGGCTGTTTAAACCGCTGTGCGCCGGATAAAAAGAGCGCCCGAGGTCAAAAGACGACGGGCGCTGCAAGGTACGGAACGAGGGACAGTAACGCAATCAATCAGCGTTCCGGGCCGACCGATACACATAACACTTAGGAGCTCTTCAGCACCTGACCAGAGGGTCTCTCAAATCTGTGAATGAAGCGTTAAAGGAACCGGTTGAAATCAGTCAAAAATGTCCTCGACCACGTCGATTATTTCTTCCAGCGCGTCCCGCAGAAAACTCTTGCGGCGCCGCCGGGGTTTTTCGCGCACATACTCGGGCCGGTACGCCGGAGCGGGGCGCGATTTTTTCTTCTTCTGCCGGGGCTTCTGGTACCCCGATCCGCTGTCGGTCGTGTCAGAAGGCATGCGTTTCAGATCATGCAGGGGCGCGCCGCACCCCGAACAGGTCAGCTCATGGCGACCCTTGTCCAGGCGCAGGGCTGCACGAGCACCGCAATAGCAGCAGGTTGCGATCTTTGGGTGCATCCGCCTCTCCTTCAGGCCGTCCCGCGCGGGCCACGGCTTGCATATAAGGCGATTGCCGCCGCATTCGAGACGTTGAGCGAACCAAATCCACCCGCCGCGTCGATCCGGACAAGCTGATCCACCGTCTCCCGGGTTTTTTCACGCAGTCCGGGCCCTTCGGCCCCGAGCACCAACGCCACGGGGCGGTCCTCACGGCCGGCGACGGCCTGCTCGATTGTGGCCTCCGCCTCTCCATCGAGACCGAGCGTGATGTATCCCATATCCTGCAGGGCCCTGATGGCGTCCGCCAGGTTGCGCACCCGCAGATAGGGCTGACGTTCCAGCGCACCGCTGGCCGTTTTGGCAAGCGCACCCGTTTCAGGCGCTGAATGATGTCGCGTGCCGATCACGGCAGAGGCCCCCAACACTTCTGCAGAACGCAGGATCGCGCCAACATTATGCGGGTCTGTGACCCGGTCCAGCAAAATGACACGGGGCGCAGCATCGCCGATGCAGACATCCTCAAGACGCCCCCAGTCCAGCGGTTTTACTTCCAGTGCCGCGCCCTGGTGAACAGACCCCGGGTCCAGCGGCGCATTAAACTTCCTCGGCTCCAACACCTCCGGGGTCATCCCGCTCTGGCTGATGGCGTCGGCCAGTTTGATCTCTGCGTTCGGCGTCAGGATCAGGCGTTCTTTTACCCTCGCAGGATTGAGGAGCGCATCGCGCACTGCATGCAGACCAAAGAGCCAGACAGTTTCCCGCGCGCTGGCCTTTTTGTCCTGTTCTTTCTGGACGACCCATTTGGGTTTTTTCATAGTCGGTTCCTGTCTTGGTGGGGATTTCAAAACCTGTGGTTTTCGTCTTGACGCCTGCAAGGTCCGCTTGTAATCACGCGCCACTGCCGATGCAATGCACGGGCAGCGTGGGCGACAGGCCGCAAGGTGTGGCAGGGGACTGTAACTCCCTCGCGGAGACGCACGCCTGGTTCGATTCCAGGGTCGCCCACCACTTTTCCCAGTATAGCACTCCAACCGCCCCGGCTTCTGGCCGGACGTAAGCGCAGCTGTTTCAAAAGACGGACAAACCGGCGTTTTTATCCAGCAAAAGCTGAGAGGATATGGGACCGCAGGCCGCCCCGATGCCGCGCGCATTTGCACCGACACTGCCAGCGACAACCACAGGGGCGATCAGGCCGCGCATATCCTGGCTGGCCAGATATCGGTTTACCCGCTCGACCAGTTCCTCCCGGACCCCCTCGGGGAAAGCGCCATCTATAACGACGCCCTGAAAATCGATCACAGCACACACAGAAAGAGCGGCCTTTGACAACTCCTGAGCTGTCTGGCCGAGCCAGGGATCTACGTAGCGTGACAGCGGTTCCCAGTTATGCGGCGCCTTCCAGAGTGCAACGGGGTCCACACCCGCATCTCTCAGCCGCGACTCCAGCAAATGGATGGAGGCCACATCAACCAGCTGGCGGCTTTCGCCAAGCGCGCCGGTGCTGCGCATGGCCCCGAATGCACCGGCATTTCCCTGATTGCCCTGAAAAACCGTATCGTTCAGCACGACCCCGCCACCGACGAAAGAGCCCACAAAAAAGTAGGCATAGTCGCGCAGGCCTTTGTCCGCGCCGTAAAGATGCTCGGCACGGCATGCGGCTGTGGCGTCGTTCCCGACATAAACGGGCAGCGGCGAAAACTCCGCAACAGACTTGCGGAAATCCACATCTTTCCACGACCTGAAGCTTTCCGTCGGGGCCCCTGCCAGTTTGTGCCACTTCCACAGCTCCAGGGGCGTTGCGATGCCGATGCCACAGAGTCTGTCGCGCTGATCCGGCGTCAGCTTTCGGGCAAGGGCGGGCATTCCTCTGCGCAGGAATTCAAAGATATCATCCGGCACCGGGTACTCGTATGTTTTCCGGGTCTGTGCCCGTACCTGGCCTACAAAATCCAGAATGAGCAGGTCGGCACTGCGGCGGCCGATCTTCAGCCCGAATGCAAAAATGCCGTCCGGACGGAGCTGCATCGGAATGGAAGGCTTGCCCACCTTACCCCGCACCGGGTCACCCCGCTGCAACAGACCGTCCTTTTCCAGCTTGCGCAGGATCACCGACACGGTCTGCGGCGACAGACCGGCACGTCGCGCCATATCGCTGCCTGCCATCCCGCCGGAACGCTGCAGCATGGACATCAGCAGACGCTCGTTGTGATTGCGCACACCGCTCTGGTTGACGCCGCCGAGGCGTTCAGAAATCTCGCTGCCGTCCATAAAAGGTCTGATACCTCTGGAATACTGCGGAAAAGAAAACGTCATCGCAATTAATAAATCAAGTTTATTTATTTATTGACACCAGGACGTGAATCAGTTTCCCTAGGCGTCAACCTGGCGGCGAGTGCTGCCGGGCCTGCGTTAAGAATGCGCATCAGACGAACAAAAACAGTTCCCTGGGAGGAAACGATGAAAAAGATTATTGCCGGAACCGCGATGGCTCTCATTGCAACAACTGGTGCGGCGATGGCCGACGGTCACAGCGTATCTGCATGCCTGATCACAAAGACAGACACGAACCCCTTCTTTGTCAAAATGCGTGAAGGTGCATCTGCCAAAGCAGAAGAACTGGGCATCGAGCTCAGCTCGTTTGCTGGTAAGGTCGATGGTGACCATGAAACGCAGGTGCAGGCCATCGAGACGTGTATCGCAAACGGCGCAAAGGGCATTCTGCTGACAGCGTCTGACACGGCGAGCATTGTTCCGGTCGTCCAGCAGGCGCGTGACGCGGGCCTTCTGGTGATTGCGCTGGACACGCCCCTTGAACCCATCGACGCCGCGGACATGACCTTTGCGACAGACAACTTCCTTGCGGGTGAACTGATTGGCGCCTGGGCCGCCGCGACGCTGGGCGACGCGGCAGCTGATGCCAAAATCGGCATGCTGGATCTGGCGATCAGCCAGCCCACCGTCGGCGTTCTGCGCGACCAGGGCTTCCTGACCGGCTTTGGCATCGACGTAAAAGACCCGAACAAATGGGGTGACGAAGACGATCCGCGTATCGTTGGTAACGACGTCACTGCCGGCAACGAAGAAGGTGGCCGTCGCGCGATGGAAAACCTGCTGGCCAAAGACCCGTTCATCAACGTCGTTTACACCATCAACGAGCCTGCAGCGGCGGGGGCTTATGAAGCACTCAAAGCCATTGGGCGTGAAAACGATGTGCTGATCGTATCAGTCGACGGCGGCTGCCCCGGTGTTCAGAACGTCGCAGAAGGTGTGATCGGTGCAACGTCGCAGCAATACCCGCTGCTGATGGCGTCGCTCGGCATCGAGGCAATTGCACAGTGGGCCAAGGACGGCACCAAGCCGGCGGCCACAGACGGCAAGGCGTTCTTTGATACCGGCGTGGCCCTGGTAACAGACAAACCGGCTGACGGTGTGGAAAGCATTTCGGTTGCCGAAGGCACGGACCTCTGCTGGGGTTGATCTGCTGACGCAGTGCAAATTGCGGAGGGCGGTGTTTTCCCGCCCTCCCACTTTCAAGTACATTTGCAGTGAAACCGCGACGGGCGCGCAGCCCGTTTGTTTCCCTGCCCTGAGGATGGGATCCCATGACTCAATCGGACAACTACGAATCTGCTGTCTCCTCTGCTGATGCCAAAATCGCAGAGTTTGAAGACCACCGCCGCGGGCTCGTCGGCAGCATCCAGCACACCCTGCACCAGACACCCTCGCTGGTGCCCCTGATCGTTCTGATCTTTTCGATCGCGCTCTTTGGCATTCTGCTCGGGTCGCGGTTTTTCTCGCCTTTCGCGCTGACGCTGATCCTGCAGCAGGTCCAGATCGTTGGCGTGCTTGCGGCGGCCCAGACCCTGATCATCCTGACAGCGGGCATCGATCTGAGCGTCGGCGCCATCGCTGTCCTGTGCACCGTTGTGATGGGCAAGGCGACGTTCAGCTATGGCATCCCGCCTGCGGTTTCAGTGGCAATCGGCCTGACCGTAGGTACTGCGCTCGGTGCAATCAGTGGCTGGCTGGTCAGCCGCATGAAGCTACCGCCCTTTATTGTGACACTTGGTATGTGGCAGATCGTACTGGCCGCGAACTATCTTTATTCGGCCAATGAGACCATCCGCTCGCAGGATATCGAAGCGGAGGCCGCATTCCTCCAGTTCCTCGGCACAAAAATACAGTTTGGCGGCGCAACCCTGACGCTGGGGGTCATCGGGATGATCGGGCTCTTTGCCGGTTTGGCCTATGCCCTGCGCTCCACCGCATGGGGGCGGCATGTCTATGCCGTGGGTGATGACCCCGAGGCGGCTGAGCTCTCGGGCGTCAATGTGCACCGGACCTATATGTCGGTCTACATGGCCGCCGGGTTCATCTGTGCTCTCGCAGGCTGGGTGATGGTGGGACGTTTCGGCTCCATCTCGCCCTCTGCAACAACCGGCGTCATCGGCAACATCCAGTCGATTACCGCTGTGGTGATCGGGGGCATATCGCTCTTTGGCGGACGCGGGTCCGTCGCCGGGGCCCTCTTTGGCGCGCTCATCGTGGGTGTTTTCGAACTGGGCCTGCGAATGGCTGGTGCTGACCCGCAGTGGACATTCATGCTGATCGGTATGCTCATCATCGCAGCCGTTGCAGTGGACCAATGGATCAGAAAGGTGGCAGCATGACCGAGCCAATCCTCAAAGCACGCAACCTTGTGAAGCGCTACGGCAAAGTCACAGCACTCGACCATGCCGACTTTGACCTGATGCCCGGCGAGATCCTCGCCGTCATCGGCGACAACGGGGCCGGAAAATCCTCGATGATCAAGGCAGTGTCGGGCGCTGTGGTGCCCGACGAAGGCCAGGTTTGGCTGGATGGCGCGGAGGTGAAGTTCCGCTCTCCGATCGAGGCCCGCGCACATGGGATCGAAACCGTCTACCAGACGCTCGCAATGTCCCCTGCCCTGTCGATTGCCGACAATATGTTTATGGGCCGCGAGCTTCGCAAACCCGGTATCATGGGCAAGGTTTTCCGGAAACTGGACAAACAGGCGATGGAAAAATTCGCGCGGGACAAACTGAGTGAGCTGGGCCTGGCCACGATCCAGAACATCAACCAGGCGGTCGAGAGCCTGTCTGGCGGTCAGCGTCAGGGCGTTGCCGTGGCCCGTGCGGCGGCCTTCGGCTCCCGGGTAGTGATCCTGGATGAACCGACAGCTGCACTTGGTGTCAAGGAAAGCCGCAAGGTGCTGGAGCTCATCCAGGATGTGAAATCTCGCGGCATCCCGATCATTCTGATCAGTCACAACATGCCTCACGTGTTTGAAGTTGCCGACCGCATTCACGTTCACCGGCTGGGCAAGCGCCTGTGCGTCATCGACCCAAAGGATTACACGATGTCCGATGCGGTGGCCTTTATGACCGGAGCTAAAGAAGCCCCTGCGCAGGCCGCATGAAACCGCCGGGCGAAACAGCGGCAGAGCTTGCGCCCAGAGTTCTCGGTGCGCCCCGCAGGGGTCGCCGCCGGCTGGTCGCCCTGGCCGGTCAGCCCGCAAGCGGCAAAACCACGCTCGCCGAAAGCCTGGCCGCAAAGCTCTGCGAAGAAGGGTGCAACGCCCGGGTGGTACCCATGGACGGGTTTCATCTGCACAACCAGATCCTGCTGGACCGCGATATCCTGAACCGCAAAGGCGCGCCGCATACCTTTGATGCCGCGGGATTCGTGCATCTGATCAGCCGGCTGCACGACGAGGAAGAAGTGTTTTACCCGCTTTTTGACCGGTCCCGCGATATATCAGTGGCCTGTGCCGGACGTGTCGGTCCGGAATGCGATACCGTCGTGATCGAAGGAAACTATCTGCTCTATGATGCGCCTGTGTGGCGCGATCTCTCAGCGCACTGGGACATGTCGGTGCGCCTTGATATCTCGCTGAAAACGCTGGAAGAGCGGCTGGTACAACGCTGGCTGGATCACGGGCTCTCGGCCGAGCAGGCCGCAGAACGCGCTGCGGGCAATGATCTCGCCAATGCCCGAAGTGTTGCCGAAAATGCGCTGCCCGCGGATATCGTCCTGACCGGTTGAGGAAATCGCCTTTTCAGCGTTTCTGTACGCTTTGTGCGCACGTGGAGTTCCCACAAAAGACTGCAGACCGTTTCAGAATACGCCCGGACGCCGACTTTCAACATCGTGTTCACCGGCCAGCGTTGGCGCTTTTGCTTTGAAGCTCTGCTTTTTGCGATGTCTTTTCTGGGTTGCAGTTTCGGCATCACGCGCAGAATGATTGTGGCAGAGACTCAGCCTGGACCTTTCAGGCAGAATGCAGGCTGTGTCACGGACACGGAGATGCTTAGTCGCTATATGGCGACCAGGCAGTTGCCTGTGGATCCTTAGACCGCTGCGCCCGGCAAACCTGCGGCCATGTCTGCTACTGCTGCCGGGTTTTTCGATGTTCTGCACGCATCCGACAATGCCGCACAGGTTTGAGAACTGTTACCCCAGACCGCATGCCAAACGTTCTGCAAGGATACGTGCCAGTGAGATGGGTGGCTTCTCTAGGGTGCCACGCAAAGGTCCGTACGCCAAACGATCCTCCGCAACAGGATGCACAAAGCCAGGTTTCGGATGCGCTGATCTGCCCGCTCTTGTGGTCACGCGGGCCTTGGCCTAACCATACGCGCAGACAACTTTGGGAGATTTTCAGATGCAAGACGGCCCCGACTATGGATTTGATACACTGCAGATTCACGCAGGCGCCCGGCCCGATCCGGCCACCGGCGCGCGCCAGACGCCGATTTATCAGACCACAGCCTATGTGTTCAGAGACGCCGAACACGCCGCAGCACTCTTTAACCTGCAGGAAGTCGGCTACATCTATTCGCGCCTGACCAACCCGACCGTTGCCGTTCTGCAGGAACGGATCGCAACGCTCGAAGGCGGTGTCGGCGCAGTTTGCTGTTCGTCCGGGCATGCCGCCCAGATCATGGCGCTTTTTCCCATCATGGGCCCGGGTAAAAACATCGTCGCCTCAACCCGTCTCTATGGCGGTACAGTCACGCAGTTTTCCCATACAATCAAACGCTTCGGCTGGGAGTGCACCTTCGTCGACTTTGACGACCTCGACGCCGTAAAGGCCGCAATAAATGAAGATACGCGCGCCGTTTTCTGTGAAGCCATCGCAAACCCCGGCGGCTATATCACAGATCTTGATGCGATCTCTGCCATCTCCGACGACGCAGGCATACCCCTGATCGTCGACAACACATCTGCCACCCCCTATCTCTGCCGCCCGATTGACCACGGCGCGACGCTGGTAGTGCATTCCACGACCAAATATCTGACCGGCAACGGCACCGTCACTGGTGGCTGCGTCGTGGATTCAGGCAAATTTGACTGGTCGGCAAATGACAAATTCCCCTCGCTGAGCCAGCCGGAACCCGCCTATCACGGGCTGAAGTTCCACGAGACATTCGGCCCTCTGGCGTTCACGTTCCACGGCATCGCAATCGGGCTGCGCGATCTGGGTATGACCATGAACCCGCAGGCCGCGCATTATACGCTGATGGGCACAGAGACACTTTCGCTGCGGATGGACCGGCATGTTGAAAACGCCGAAAAGGTCGCCGCCTGGCTCGAGAAAGACGACAGGGTGGAATATGTCACCTACGCCGGGCTCAAGTCGTCGCCCTACTATAAACGGGTCAGGAAAATCTGCCCGAAAGGGGCTGGTGGTCTGTTCACCTTTGCGATCAGGGGCGGCTATGACGCCTGTGTGAAATTCGTGAATGCGCTGGAGATCTTCAGCCATGTGGCGAACCTTGGTGACACGCGCTCGCTGGTGATCCACTCCGCCTCGACCACGCACAGGCAGCTGACAGCAGAGCAACAGGAAGCCGCAGGGGCCGGACCGGGTGTCGTCCGTATCTCCATCGGTACCGAAAATGCCGACGACCTGATGGCTGATCTGGATCAGGCGTTGTCAAAAGCCACGAGCTGAATGCATACCCAATGCTCCGGAGAAGGCGCTGACGTGCCTTCTCCGACAGTCCGCCCGGGCGTCATTCAGCGATCTGAAAAACCATATCGACGGTGACGCTGACACTCATTTCACCCGCTGCGACCGGCACGCCGGACGCGCGTGAGGCGGCCGCCATTTCCATCATCGGGGCAGGCCTTCCGCCGCTCCGCTCGGTGATGGACTGCACGGGGCCAAGCGCAACACCGGATGCTTCTGCCAGCTGTGCCGCGCGGCGCATTGCATCCCTGACGGCGGCGGCCCGGGCCCTGTCGTTCAGGGGTTCGGGGTCCTGGAATGCAAAACGCACACCGTTGAACCGGTTCGCCCCGTCTCCCACCGCCACGCCCATCACATCGCCCAGAAGAGCCAGGTTTCGAATGCGGACAGAAAGTGTGTTTGAAGCCTGAAAGCCTGTGATCCGCGGGGCGTCCTCTTCGCCCGGTATGCGGTTGCTCCAGACCGGTTGCAGTGAAATGTGGCTGGTGGCGATGTCACGCGCTTCTATGCCTACCCCGGACAGGCTGTCCAGGACGGCGCGCAGCGCCGCAGACGTGGCATCCAGCGCGTCACCGGCATCGGGGGCCTGCTGGGTTACGCCCATTTCGATCACCGCCATATCGGGGGCCTGCTCAACAGTGCTCGTACCAGATGTCACGATCATGCGCCCCGTGTCGGCTGCTGCAGAGGCCGCCGCGCCTATCCCAACCACCATTGCAACTGTTCTGAAAAACCGCATGAACTCTCTCCTTTTGCTGCTTTTGATCTGACACCGCGGTCCGGATCAGCGCAACCGGGCCGGAACCCTTTTTCTTTCCCTCGGCAAAGACCTGCTGTATCGTCGCATCGGGGCTCTGCTGCCTGTTGATCCACCCTGTGTGCTGATAAAGGAAGGTCATGACGCCGGAACTCGCGCTCTCTTTGTCCCATGAAGGCATTCGCCTGCTGCAAAAAAACGCGGCCGGCTGGGACGTGCTGCGCGAGGTGGACCCGGAAGCGGCGGACCTTGACGAACAGCTCAACGGGCTGCTGGGGCTGGCACAGGACATCCTGCCCGCCGGTCAGGACTGTACCATCATTCTGCCCGACAATCAGATCCGCTATATGGATGTGCCTGTAAATGCGCAGGGCGAAGACGATGCAGGCCAGGCCCGCAGCGCTCTGGAAGGCCAGACCCCCTATGACACCTCCGATCTGGTTGTCGCGACAGAGACATCCGGACCGGCCCTGTACATTGCAGCGGTCGCGCGCGAGACGCTGGACGAAGCGGATGCCTTTGCACGTGCGCACGGGTTCAACCCTGTCAGTTTTACCGCCGCGCCTGACCGGGCGGTCTTTCCCGGCGCGCCTGTTTTCACAACCGGCGCAGCTGCAACGCCGGTGCCGGCCGGAGAACTGCAAACCGGCCCTGGCATACAGCCTGAACCGGTCGAAGAAACGCCTGTGTTTTCGCCCCCAACTTATGAACGCCCTGCGCCCAGGCATGCTGGGTTTGCAGACGATCCTGCACCGTTTCTGACATGGCAGCCGCGCGAAGAGCGCCCCCGCCCTGCCGTGCCCGTCGCATCGGTTGCGGCACATCAGGCAAGCAAGCTGGAGGCCTTTGGGGACCGTCACAACAGCGGTCAAACGCGCAGCTGGCTGCTCAGCGCCGGAACGATTGGTGCTCTGGCTGCGGTTTTCGCCGTTGGAGTCGGCGTGTGGGCATCGGGTCTGCTGGGCACCGGTGGACTGCAATCGCTGCTGAATGAACCCACGGGTCCGGCACCGGACGCGCAGTTTGCAGCACCCTTGCAGCCGGAGGTGCCTCAGTCTGCCAGCACAACTGCCGCGCCTGCCGAACCTCTGCAGCCCGTGGGAACCGGCACCGACGCGGCGATCCGCGAAGCCCTGAGTGTGCCGGTCGAACCCGCTCTGCCACCGGAAACGCCGCAGGAACCGCTGGATGATCTGGCGCGCTATGCGGCCTCCGGGATCTGGTCTGTTGCCCCGGATGTACCTTCGCCGCCGCCGCTCATTGATCTGGAAAACCTCTACGTCACCAGTGTTGACCCGGTGCAGGCCGCTTTCGACGCTGTAGCACTGCCAGACACTGCGACGACGTCCGGTGATGCTGTCCTGCTGAGCCCCGCGTCACCTGCGCCCGCGGGGACGGTCTTTGTTCTGAATGACCGTGGCTTTGTTATTCCGACCGCGCAGGGTGCGCTCAATCCCGATGGGATACGCGTTTTTGCGGGGGCTCCTCCGGCGCGCCCGCCGGATGGCAGAGTGCAGGTTATTGGCGAAGCTTCGGTGGCTGACCCGGTTTTACAAGCACTACTGGCTGGTTTCCGGCCCCGTCTGCGCCCCGGTGATCTCGTGGAGCAGTCAGAACGCGCGGCTTTCTCTGGCCTTACCCGCAGCGAACTCGCAGGTATCCGCCCGGCTCTGAGACCCCGCTCGCTTCAGGAGCAGGCCGCAGCACTGGCTGAGACCGAAACAGTCCAACAGGCCCCCAGAAGCGGCACAGCCGGTTCGCTCTTCACCGAAAACGGTGCTGCACCGGCCAATGCAGTTGCCCGCTCCCTGCGTCCGGAAACGCGCCCTTCTGATTTCAGCATAACCGTCGCCCGCGTCCTGCAGAACGCTCCGAAACCCGCTGCGACCCCTGCTCCGGCCACGGTCACAACAGCGAGCGTCGCACCGACTGCTGTCGCACCGCGCATTCCGTCCAGCACGTCAGCCGCTCGGGAGGCCACACAGAAAAATGCGATCAACCTGCGCCGCGTCAACCTGATCGGTGTATACGGCAAGCCATCCGACAGACGTGCGCTGATCCGCCTCGGCAATGGCCGCTATCAGAAAGTAAAGGTCGGTGACCGCCTTGATGGCGGCCAGGTGTCCGCCATCGGTGATGCGGAACTGCGGTATCAGAAAAGCGGCCGCAACATCGTTCTGAAAATGCCCAGCGGCTGATGACCGGCCCAGGCGCTATTCAGCGGCAAGCTCACCATTTCGGATCTGCTCCTGCTCGATACTCTCGAACAGCGCTTTGAAATTGCCCTCTCCGAAACCATCATCGCCTTTGCGCTGGATGAACTCAAAAAAGATCGGACCGATTACCGTCTTTGAGAATATCTGCAGCAGGATTTTGGTCTCCCCGCCGTCTACTACGCCCTCGCCGTCGATCAGGATGCCATGCTTTTTCATGCGCTCCAGCGGTTCGCTGTGCCCTGTCACACGGTCATAGCTGAGATCATAGTATGTCTCTGGCGGGCCGGGCATGAATTTCAGGCCACGTGCCGCGATCTCATCCGTGCTGTCGTAGATATCACGCGCGCCGACAGCGATATGCTGGATACCCTCGCCATTGTATTTTTTCAGATAGGAAACGATCTGGCCGGTTTCCCCGCGATCTTCGTTGATCGGAATGCGGATACGGCCACAGGGTGAGGTCAGCGCGCGGCTCAGCAGGCCGGTGAACTTGCCCTCGATGTCAAAAAACCGGATTTCGCGAAAGTTGAAAAGATCGCCATAGAACCGGAACCATTTGTCCATGTTCCCGCGGTGCACATTGTGGGTCAGATGATCGAGATAGTAAAACCCGACGCCCGCAGGCTTGGACTGCGCGATCCAGTCAAATTCCGTGTTGTAGGGGCTGGTGTCATAGTACTGATCCACGAAATACAGCAGCGAGCCGCCGATGCCGTAGATTGCTGGCACATCCAGCGCCTTGCCCGTGCCCTCATAGGGCACCGCCCCTTTTTCAACGGCCTGACGGAATGCCTGACCAGCATCTGCAACCCGCCAGCCCATGGAGGGCGCGCAGGGGCCGTGCTCTGCCACAAACCCCGCTGCAAAACTGTCCGGGTCGGCATTCAGGATGTATGTGATATCGCCCTGCTGCCACAGCTCAATCGCACGGGTTTTGTGCACCGCAACATGAGTGTAGCCCATCCGGGAGAAGAGATCCCGCAGCGATTGCGGGTCCGGGTGCGCAAACTCGACAAACTCAAAACCGTCTGTACCGGCCGGGTTCTCGTCAGAAATGACAGACCGCGGTGCGTCGTGTGGAAAGGGTCCCATGGTGTAGCTCCCTGAATGAGTTGCAGCGCTGGTGCGCATTTATCAGGCATCATCCTGCAAAAAGAGCGCGGCGTTTGCGCAATCTTTGCAGAGATTATAGAAATATTCGTTAATCACACGCATACTGAACGCGTAATTCGCAAGGAGTCCGCATCATGCTGGACAGCACCGATACCAGGATTCTCGCTGAACTTCAGAAAAACGCCCAGCTGACGGCGCAGCAGCTCGCCGAAAAACTGAACCTGTCACCGAGTCAGGCCGGTCGCCGCAGGCAACGGCTGGAAAGCGACGGATACATCCTGTCCTATGTTGCCCGTCTGAACCCCGAGCACATGGGCCTGCATGTGCAGGGTTTTGTGCAGGTACATCTGGGCACACATGGGGCCGAACAGGCGCGCGGCTTTGCCCGCCTGGTCAATACCCGCCCGGAGATAACCGGCGCATGGACAATGACCGGAGATGCGGACTATCTTTTACGGGTGTACTGCACGGACCTTCCCGCCCTGAATGCACTGATCCATGAAGTCCTTCTGGCACATCCGTCTGTTGCGCGGGTTCACAGCCAGATTGTCATGGACCAGCTCAAGCAAGACGGCCCTCTGCCCACCTGAAACTGACCCCGCCGGGAGAGAACACAACATGGATGGCTTCCTCTATCAGGCTTCGATCTACCTGGCCGCAGCGGTCATTGCGGTGCCTTTTGCCGCACGGCTCGGGCTTGGGTCGGTGCTGGGGTACCTTGCCGCGGGTATCATCATCGGGCCCGTTCTCGGCCTTGTGGGATCAGAAACGCAGGATCTGCAGCATTTCGCCGAATTCGGCGTGGTCATGATGCTGTTTCTGATCGGTCTCGAGCTGGAACCCCGCGCGCTCTGGGATATGCGGCACCGGTTGCTGGGTCTGGGGGGGTTGCAGGTGTCCATCAGCGCCCTTGCCCTGATGGTTATCGCCATGGCCTATGGCCAGCCCTGGGGGGTTGCTCTGGCGATCGGGCTGGCATTGTCGCTCAGCTCAACGGCGATCGTGCTGCAGACTCTGTCTGAAAAGGGGCTGATGCAGACCAGCGGGGGGCGGAACATCTTCTCTGTTCTGCTGACCCAGGATATCGCGGTCATCCCGATCCTTGCGTTCCTGCCGCTTTTGATTGTGACACTGCCGGTGCAGAAGCTGGCCGAGGACGGGTCTATCCACCTGACCAGCCCGGAGACGGCCCATCATGGCGACGGTCACCATTCGCTGTCACTGGTGGAGGGCCTGCCGGCATGGGGGGTCACGCTCGTCACAATCGGTGCTATCGCCGGGATCATATTTGCCGGCGTTTACCTGACACGTCCGGTGTTTCGCTACATCCACGCCTCGCGTCTGCGGGAAATGTACACCGCACTGGCACTGCTGATCGTGGTCGGGATCTCCTTTCTGATGACGCTTGTCGGGCTCTCACCCGCACTGGGGGCCTTTCTTGCGGGTGTCGTCCTGGCAAACTCCGAATTCCGGCACGAGTTGGAAACCGACCTTGAACCTTTCAAAGGGCTCTTGCTGGGCCTGTTCTTCATAACCGTCGGCGCGGGGATCAATTTCACGCTGCTGTTCGGGAATATGCCCGCAATTATCTCGATGGCATTGCTGGTGATCATCGTAAAAGGTCTGATCCTGTTTGTTCTGGGCCGCGCCTTTGGCCTGCGGGGCCGGCATCAGTGGCTTTTTGCGCTTGGCCTCGCACAGGCGGGCGAATTTGGCTTTGTGCTGGTTTCTTTTTCCGTGCAGCAAAATGTCATTCCGGTCGACGTTGCCGAAACGCTTCTGCTGGTTATTGCTTTGTCCATGCTCATCACGCCCCTGCTGTTCATCCTGTACGACTTTATGTCACGCCGGATGGAAGAAAACGCAGCCGAACATCCTGAGGAGGAAATCGACGCGGAAGGCCCGGTGATCATTGCCGGCATCGGTCGCTTTGGACAGATTGTGAACCGCCTGGTGCAGGCCAGCGGGTTTCAGACGGTTGTCCTGGACCACGATATGGAAACCATTGCAGTCATGCGGCGCTTTGGCTTCAAAGGGTTTCTGGGAGACCCGACACGGCCCGACATTCTGCGTGCCGCCGGTATCGCAGAGGCACGGGTTCTCGTCGTGGCGCTCGATGATCCTGATGCTGCGATCAAACTGGTGAGCTACGCCCGCAAGAACTATCCCAGCCTTCACATTGTTGCCCGCGCGCGGGATCGTACACATGTCTACAGGCTTTATCAGGCGGGTGCGGACGATATTGTGCGCGAACTCTTTGACAGCTCACTGCGCGCAGGTCGTTATGTGCTCGAAAACATGGGTCTGAGCGATTTTGAGGCGAGCGAGGCAGAGCGGATTTTCTATCACCACGACAGGGATTCTGTGCGCCAGCTGGCCGAGCTGTGGAAGCCGGAGATACCGGCAAGCCAGAACCAGGCCTATATCGACAAAGCGCGCGAGCTGCAGAAAGAGCTGGAAACCGCCTTTCTCACCCGTGAAAGCGAGGAGAAAAAGGCGGCCACCGCAGGCAGTCAGACTTAGCCGTCCGAGACGCCCGCTTCGGCAAAAGTGGCCATGCCGCTCAGGCAGGCAACAGCGGCTTTCAGAACGCCCAGCGAAAGCGCGCCGCCCGATGCCTCACCAAGGCGCAGTCCCAGCGACAACAGCGGCTCCTTGCCCATGGCAGACAGAATTCTGCTGTGTGCGCCCTCAGCGCTCAGATGTCCGGCGACACAGTGATCCAGCGCACCTGCAACGGTTTTCTCCAGGGTCAGCGCCGCAGCAGAACAGATGAAACCGTCCAGCATCACCGGAATGCGCAAAGACCGCGCACGGGCGATTGCCCCGGCCATCGCGGCCAGTTCGCGCCCGCCGACACAGCGCAGTACCTCCAGACCGTCAGCGCTCTCACAGTGCAGGGCCATGGCCTCGGACACGACACGAGTTTTGGTCGCCAGACCGGCGTCATCGACGCCCGTGCCACGCCCTGTCCAATCGGCAGCTTCCCCGCCCAGCAACAGCGCGGCCACTGCAGCGGCAGAAGTCGTATTGCCGATCCCCATTTCACCCACGACAAGCACGTCAGCATCCGGACTGACCGCTTCCCAGCCTGCCAGCAGGGCTTCAGTCACCTCATCTGTGGTCATGGCAGCCGTTTTCGTGAAATCCGCCGTTGGAGTGTCCAGGGACAGGGCAATTACATCAAGGCGCGCGCCGAAGGTACTGGCAAGCTGATTGATCGCAGCCCCACCATGCTCGAAATTCTGCACCATCTGTGCTGTGACTTCCGGCGGGAAAGCCGAAACACCTTGAGCTGCTACGCCGTGGTTGCCCGCAAACACGATCACCTGTGGCGCCGTTACGGTCGGCTTGTCTGTCCCGCGCCAGCCAGCATACCAGATTGCCAGATCTTCAAGCCGTCCCAGAGCACCAGGCGGTTTTGTCAGCTGCCCGTTTCGCGCGGTGGCCGCCGCGACAGCCTCTGTTTCGGCTGCGGGCTGGGCATTCAGGAGCGCACGGAAACCGTCCGGATCTGAAAAAGCTGATGACATACGGGGTCCTCCGGGTTGCATGGTTTCTGTCCCCTCTTTAACCATTGCAAAACCGCCAGCAAGGCAGGATGAGGCCCCAAACGGATGAAAACCGACAATTTCCCCACGGCCTTGACAGAGCTGCTTGTTGCCTTCACTCTGCTCACACGGCTTCCGCTGCCCCATTTGCCGGAAAAAGCCTTTGAAAACAGCGCGCGCGCGGTCTGGGCTTACCCGCTGACGGGCCTTGTCACGGCGTCGGCGGGGTGCGGTTTGGCCAGTGCGCTTTTTGCCGCCGGGCTGCCTGTTGCGCTCAGTGCCGGTCTGGGTCTGGCGCTTGCGACCTTTCTTACCGGCGCATTGCACGAGGACGGTCTCGCCGATCTTGCAGATGGGTTCTGGGGCGCGCATACGCCCGCGCGGCGTCTGGAGATTATGAAAGACAGCCAGATCGGTTCCTACGGAACGCTGGTGCTGGTGTTTTCAACAGGTCTGCGGTGGATGGCCTGGGCCACACTCCTGGCCAGCGGGCCCGCCTGGATCATTGCTGCAGCGGTTCTGTCGAGAGCCGCGATGCCGGTTCTGATGCGTGCCCTGCCCTCTGCGCGCAGCAACGGCCTGTCGCACAGTGTGGGCCGCCCGTCCGGCCCCCGTGTCGCGGCAGGCGTGGTCGTTGCACTGGTGATCTGCCTGGCTCTGGCAGGCGTGCCGGCCCTTGCAGCCGCTGCCGCCGTGGGTGTCGCAGCCTGGGGTATCGCGTGGCTGGCCCGGCGGAAAATCGGCGGGCAGACCGGTGACGTCCTGGGCGCGAGCCAGCAGGTTGGCGAGGTTTTCGCCCTCTGTGTGCTTGCTGCCGCCGTGCAATAGAAAAAGCCGCCCCGATGCGACGGAGCGGCCAATCTGTGCGTTTTCTTCTGAAGTTTTAGTCAGGCTGCGACGCGGCTTTCCAAAACATCGCCGACCTGTTTTGCGGCAGCCAGGTCATCTCCGCCACTCACAGCCGCCACTTCGCGGGTGAGCCGCTCCAACGCAGCCTCGTAAAGCTGACGCTCAGAATAGCTCTGTTCGCGCTGATCATCCGTGCGGTGCAGGTCCCGTACCACCTCGGCAATGGCAATCAGGTCACCGGAATTGATTTTCTGTTCGTATTCCTGCGCGCGACGCGACCACATGGCGCGTTTAACCTTGGCCTTGCCTTTGAGCGTCTTCATGGCGTGACCGATCACGTCCGGAGAGCTCAGCGCGCGCATCCCGATTTCCGTTGCCTTATGCGTCGGCACCCGCAGTGTCATTTTGTCTTTCTCAAAGGAAATAACAAAAAGCTCCAGCGTGATGCCAGCGACTTCCTGCTCCTCGATAGACAGGATCTGGCCTACGCCATGGGCCGGATAGACGACGAATTCATTCGGGCGGAAATCAAGTTTCTTCGATTTTGTCATTCAGTTTTCCTCGGCAACCGGCGCTCAACTGACACATTACACAGTCAAAAACACACAAGGCAGGGCAGAGACGCCCATGCACGCGCGTGTTAAAAAGACAGAATTTAAAGTGTCCGCAATCTGGTGAATGCGCGGAATTTCAGCGTCCGTTATTTTGTTTGTATCATTTGTATAACACAGAATCAGCCCAAACGAAAGCTGCCGCTGCGTAAGCCTCCGGAAAGTTACATAAAACCGGAAGTTTAACTGTGGTGTCTGCCTGGCAGGATCGCGCGAATCAAAGCGCTTTGAAGCGCTCAGCCGCCTTCACCCGGCGCTTCCGAGAAATACTTGTCCAGCTTACCGCTTTCGCCGTCACGCTCTTCGGCGTCAGGCAGCGGATCTTTTTTAGTGATAATCACCGGCCACATTTCGGAATATTTGCGGTTGAACTCCACCCACTTTTCCATGTCCGGTTCAGTGTCTGGCCGGATCGCATCCGCCGGGCACTCGGGCTCACAGACACCACAGTCAATACACTCGTCGGGGTGGATGACGAGCATGTTCTCGCCCTCATAAAAGCAATCCACCGGACAGACTTCTACGCAGTCTGTATATTTGCAGGCGATGCAGCTGTCATTGACGATGTAGGTCATGTGGCGTTGTTCCGGATACTGTGTCAGGTTTAGCTAAATCAGCCGTCGGGATCATTCAAGGGACCGGGACCGGGAAAGATCAAGAATGCGGCGATCACGCTTTGTCGGGCGACCCTTTCCCTCAAAGGCGGGGTTTTCCGGTGCACTTTTCCGTGATTTCGGCACCGGTGGGGACAAATCTTTGTAGAGCATCTGCGCCTCGGGTGCGGGTCCCCGGCGCTGGCCAAGCGCCTCGATCGAGATGACACGCACAATCTCTCCCTGGGAAAAGGTCAGAACGTCACCCGGCGCCACCATTGTGCTGCGTTTTTCAACCCGCGTGCCGTTCACACGCACGTCTCCGGCGGCCACCCTTGCCGCCGCCAAAGAGCGTGTTTTGAAAAACCGGCCGTGCCACAGCCATTTATCCAGTCGCAGCTTTTCAGCCACTATTTGTCGTCCTTCAGCCCCATCAGCGCCGCTGCAAAGGGATTGTCGGGATCGATCTTTTTTTCCGGCTTCGGCGGGCGGGCACTGAACTTCTGTGCGCCCTGGCCCTTGCCGCCGTCGCGCGGCCCGCCGCGTTTGCCTTTGCCGCCTGGCTTTCCCTTGCCCTGCGGGCGGTCGCCACCGCGGCGTTTGCCCTGCGGGGCGGCCCGGTTCTGGCGACCCCAGGTAAAGGTATAGAATACCTCGGTTTCCGGCGCGTCGGCCTTCGATGCATCCTCGCCTTCGACCGGCTCTGGCATTGTTTCCGAAACAGCTGGCTCTTCGGCCTGCGGTGTTTCTTCTTCGACGGTGCCCACGGCTTGGGCTGTTTCAGTAGTCGCTGTTTCCGCTGCATTCGCCTGTGGCGCGTCAGTTTTGTCAGCTTCCGGCTCTGCCACGGCTTTGACTTTGGGGCGTTCGCCCTTTTCAGCACGGTACCCGAGACCCTGCATCAGATCGGCAAACTGTTCCAGTGTCATGCCGGTGATGGACAGCATATCGGCTTTGGCCTCAAAACCGGCCCGCGTATTCTCTGCGCGCAGCATGTCTGCGAGGCGCTCAAGCATATCAATGCGGATCGCCCGCTCACCGGCAATACGGTAGCCGGACATCGTGTCGGCACCAGCCGGCGCACTCGCATCTGCAGGTATCGTCACCAGACCGGGCGGCGGCGATTCCGGAAATTCGCTCAGCCCCTTGGACAGTGACCAGAGCACCAGCCGCAAGCGCGTCGGCGCGGGTTTGAGCAGCAGAGGCAAAAAGATCGTAAACTGGCCGAAACGGATACCATGTTTGCGCAGCGCACCGCGCGCTTCCTGATCCAGCGCCTTGACCTCGTCGGCGACCTCAGCGCGGGGCAGAACGCCAAGCGCTTCAACCATGCGGAAGGCAAAACCACGGGCCAGCCCTGTCAGAGCTTCGTCCCGGCTGAGGTTCATCAGTGGCTCAAAGAGGGCGGCAACCTTGCGGTCAATAAAATGCTGCAGGCGGCGCTGGACTTTTTGCGCCACCTCGGGCCCTGCGACATCGTCCACAAAAACCTCGACCTGAGGACGCAGCGGATCAGAACCGGCGACAAGTTTGCCCACCGCGTCCTTGCCCCACATCAGGCCGCCCTGTTCTGTGAAGTCGATCTCTGTGTCCGGCGCGTTGTAAAAACGGTCTGCGCGCAGATGGAACTGCGGTGCCAGCGCCTGAAGCGCCACCGTCTTGATCGTTTTTGCCTCGGCACCGCCGGCGCCCTTGTCCTGGCTGAACCGGAATCCCTCCAGCCGTCCTACAAACTCACCTTCGACGGTCACTTCGCCGGTATTCGATACTTCTGCCACAATGGCTTCCTTCTGGCCGAGCCGGCGCAAAAGCACGGATGTGCGCCGGTCTACGAATCTCTGGGTCAGACGCTCGTGCAGCGCATCCGACAATCGGTCTTCTACAGAACGCGCTTCGTTACGCCAATGGCTTTCATCACCGGTCCAGCCTTTACGTTGGGCGACATAGGTCCAGGTGCGGATAAAGGCGAGCCGTTTGGACAGCGCATCAATATCGCCGTCCGTGCGGTCAATGCGCCGGATCTGACGCGCAAGCCAGTCCTGTGGAATCTCTCCACGCTCATGCAGATAGCAGAAAATCTGCTCCAGCAGGGCCGCGTGCTCGGCGTGACTGATCCCCCGGAAATCCGGAATGCGGCAGACATCCCACAATAAACGCACAGAGGGGCCGTCAGAACAGCGTGCAAAGACCTCTGTCACCTGGCCCAGAGCTTTGAGCGCACCCAGGTCGTCCGATTCCCTTGCCTTGACGAGAATTTCTTCCTGCGGCGGCATCTCCAGCGAGGCGATCAGACGATCAATTGTCCCGAACTGCAGGGCATGATTTCGCCAGTTGAGCTTTTTCTGCGGTGTGAACCGGTGATCCATAATGGCCCGCGCAACTTCATCGTCGAGCGGCCTCGCCTCTCCGGTGACGCCGAATGTGCCATGCTTCATGCCGCGCCCGGCCCGGCCTGCGATCTGCGCCAGCTCATTTGGCGCCAGCGGCCGCATCCGACGGCCGTCAAATTTGCTCAGACTGGAAAACGCGACGTGATCCACATCGAGATTGAGCCCCATGCCGATGGCATCTGTGGCCACCAGATAGTCCACCTCGCCATTCTGGTACATCTCAACCTGCGCGTTGCGCGTCCTCGGGCTCAGCGCGCCCATGACCACAGCTGCACCGCCCTTCTGACGGCGGATCAGCTCGGCGATGGCATAGACATTTTCAACCGAAAACCCCACAATCGCACTGCGTGGTTTCATTCTGCTTATCTTTTTCGGACCAATATAGGTCAGTTCCGACATTCGCTCGCGCTGAACAAACTGCGCCCCGGGCACGAGCTCGCGGATCGCGCCGCGCATCGTATCCGACCCCAGAAAAAGCGTCTCGTGCAGGCCGCGGGCGCGCAGGAGCCGGTCTGTAAAGACATGACCGCGTTCGGGATCGGCACATAACTGAATTTCATCGACGGCCAGGAAATCGCAGCCCATGCCTTCGGGCATCGCCTCAACGGTGCAGACCCAGTACTGCGTCCTTGGCGGCACAATCCGCTCTTCGCCGGTGACGAGTGCGACGACTGACGGGCCGCGCAACGCGACGATACGGTCAAAGACTTCCCGGGCCAGCAGACGCAGCGGCAGACCAATGACACCGGTGCGGTGACCCAGCATTCGCTCGATGGCATAGGTGGTCTTGCCTGTATTGGTCGGGCCCAGAACGGCAACGACCCGATTTTCACCCGCCACGGCAGTTTCCTCGGTCAGGGATGATCAGAGCGTCAGGCCGATGCCTTCACTTCTGAGCTGCTCCAGCGCCGTTGTGGCGTTCTCGTGATAGGGATGCAAGTCCAGCACCTGTGCAAAGGCCTGGGCGGCACGCTCATAGTCGCCGAATTCCCGGAACAGAACCCCCAGTCCGAACATCGCGTTATAGTTGTTCGGATTAAGTATCAGCGCTCTTTGCAGATCGTCCAGAGCAGGACCATAGAGATCGGCATGGAAATAGGCTGTGGCGCGCGCATGCCACCCTTCAGCAAAATCGGGCGCGTGATCGGTCAGCGCTGTAAAGTGTTCAATCGCAAGACCATAATTTTCCGCCTGCATCGCCGCCCGCCCCCTGCTGAGCAGCAGGTCCATCGCCGCCGAGCCGGACCGGTCCCAGACCAGACCCAGTTCACGGTCCAGCCGCGAGGCTTCTGATTCGGGTGCTTCTGACAGCTGTTTTAGCAGATCCGCCTCATTCGCCTGTGCGTGAAGCGGCCCGGAAAACACGGCCAAAAGGAAAAATGCCGTAACGACAGATTTGAGGTTGTGAAGTTTGATGCGCATAACAGAAATGAATGTAACAGGCGCGACCGGCAAATCCAGACCCCGGAGCGCGCCACAGGGCAAAAGGGTCTCACAAATGAGCGATATCATTACCGAAGCAGTCACAGCGCTGAACGAAAAGCTGAGTGGCGCTGATTTTGGCGGCACAGCAAAGTTCGACATCGAGGGCGAAGGCGCCATCATGATGGATGCCTCCGGCGCGCGTGCGGGAGATGAAGCTGCCGATGTCACGCTGAGTGCGGACGCAGATACCTTCCGGTCCATTCTGGAGGGCGACACCAATCCAACTTCTGCCTTTATGTCCGGCAAACTGTCCGTGGACGGCGATATGGGCATGGCAATGCAACTGGCATCGGCCCTCGCCTGATGGATCTCATCCCCGCCCCCTTCCATGCTCATATCAGTCATGGTCCGCCGGGCGGGGCTGCGCACTGGATATCAGCGGCTGACGGGCCGCGTCTTCGCGTAGGCCACTGGCCGCTGGACGGCGCGCGTGGCACAGTGCTGATTTTCCCCGGGCGCACTGAATTCATAGAGAAATACGGCCAGGTCGCCGCTGCGTTCGCGCAGCGCGGACTGGCTTCTGTCGCAATTGACTGGCGGGGCCAGGGCCTGTCCGACAGACTGCTGGACAATCCGCTGGTGGGTCATGTCGAACATTTCACAGATTATCAGAAAGACGTTGCCGCCCTGATGCGCGCGCTGCGGCATCTGAACCTGCCCCGGCCCAGTCACCTGCTGGCGCATTCTATGGGTGGCGCCATCGGGCTGCGCGCTGTGATGGAGGGCCTGTCGGTGCGCGCGGCTGTCTTCTCGGGGCCGATGTGGGGTATCAGGATGGCCCCGCATCTCAGACCCGCAGCCTGGTTGCTGGGCCATGTGATGCCCGGGATTGGCCAGGGTCACCGTTTGCCGCCCGGCACAAAGATTGATCACCATGTGCTGACAGACGGGTTTGACGACAATCTGCTGACACGTGACCCTGAACAGTTCGAAATTATGCGCCAGCAGCTGATCGAATGTCCGGAAATGGCGCTTGGGGGTCCCAGTTATGTCTGGCTGCGCGAATCTCTGGCAGAGACGCGGCATCTGGCCGGCCGCCCGTCTCCCGGTCTGCCCTGCCTCACGCTGCTGGGCAGCAACGAGCGCATTGTCGACGTGCCCGCCATTCACAGACGCATGGAAGCCTGGCCGGGCGGGCAACTGGAGATCGTTGATCCCGGCGAGCATGAAGTCCTGATGGAGGGCCCTGCCGTGACAGAACCGCTGTTTGACCGGATCCTGACGCATTTTGACAAGAGCACCGGCCGCTGATCCCTGGGCTTTCGCGCCGGGATGGCTAGGTTGTCCGGCATGGCACACACTCCGATTCTGACATTTACCGAAAAAGGCATCTATTGTGCCGCAGGGGATTTCTACATCGACCCCTGGCGGCCTGTTCAGCGTGCGCTGATCACCCACGGGCATGCAGACCATGCGCGCCCGGGCCATGCCAGCTATCTGGCCACGCATACCGCATTACCTGTGATGCGCCACCGTCTGGGTGACATCAGTGCCGAAGGCATCGGGTTCGGCGAAACACGCATGATCGGGGATGCAAAGGTGTCCTTTCACCCCGCCGGTCACGTGCCCGGATCAGCGCAGATCAGAATTGAGGTCGATGGCGAAATCTGGGTCGCGTCAGGTGACTACAAAACCGAAGGTGACGGGCTGTCGGAAACCTTTGAACCCCTGCGCTGTCATCATTTTATCACCGAATCCACATTCGGGCTGCCAGTGTTCCGCTGGCAGCCGCAGGCGACCGTAGCCTCAGAGATCAATGCCTGGTGGGCACGCTGTGCAGCAAACGGCAAAACGGCTTTTCTGGGCGCCTACGCCCTGGGCAAAGCACAACGCCTGCTCAGTATGCTGGACCCGGAGACCGGCCCGATCCTGACCCATGGTGCGGTCGAGGCCACCAACCGCATTCTGCGGGAACAGGGCCTGAACCTGCCACAAACGGTTCAGGCCACGGCAGATGTGAAACCCAAAGACTACCCCGGAGCCATTGTGCTGGCGCCGCCCTCGGCTCTCGGCAGCGCCTGGGCACGGAAATTTGGCGCACAGGAGAGTGCTTTTGCCAGCGGCTGGATGCAGCTGCGCGGCGTGCGGCGACGCCGTGCCGGAGACAGGGGTTTTGTCATTTCAGACCATGCAGACTGGGCGGGGCTGATCGACACCATTACGCAAACGGGGGCAGAGAACATTTACGTCACGCATGGGTACACGGACATTTTCACCCGCTATATGAACGAAAACGGCTGGAACGCGCAGGTGGTGCCGACAGAGTTCGAGGGCGAAACCCTCGATCAGGAACCCGGCGCATGAAAGAGTTTGCAGCCCTCTTCAGCGCTATTGACCAGAGCACAAAGACAACTGTCAAAGTGGATGCGCTGGTGCGGTACTTTGAACAGGCACCGAAAGACGACCGCCTTTGGACTATTGCGCTCTTTTCTGGCCGCCGCCCGAAACGTGCTGTGACCACGACGCGTCTGCGGGAATGGGGTGCGGAAATGGCCGGTATTCCGCTCTGGCTGTTTGAAGAGTGCTACCCCATCGTTGGCGATCTTGCCGAAACCATCGCACTGGTTCTGCCCCCGGTCACAACAACGGACGACCGTTCGCTGAGCACCTGGATCACGGACCTGCGCGGATTGTCTGAGGCTGACGAAACAGCGCGCCGGGAATTCGTCCTGAACGCGTGGTCGACGCTGGGCGGCACAGAACGGTTCGTATTTAACAAGCTGATCACCGGTGGTTTTCGGATGGGGGTCAGCCAAAAGCTGATGACCCGCGCTCTGGCGCGCGCCACTGGCCGGTCGGAGGCGGAACTGGCACATCGCCTGATGGGGGGCTGGCAACCGGACACGACCTCCTGGGAAACCCTGATTGAGATCGATGACCCCGGTGCTGATGCCTCGCGCCCCTATCCGTTTTACCTGGCCTACGCGCTGGAAGGCACGCCAGAGGACCTGGGGGAAACATCCGACTGGCGCGCAGAGTGGAAATGGGACGGGATACGCGGGCAGCTGATTGTGCGGGACGGCCAGCATTTTGTCTGGTCGCGCGGTGAAGAACTGATGACGGACCGGTTTCCCGAACTGGCGCGGGCCCGCGATTTTCTGCCCGATGGTACCGTAATGGACGGCGAGCTGCTTGTCTGGAAACCTGCCTCAGACAGCCCGGCGAGCTTTAATGCTTTGCAAAAAAGGATCGGTCGCAAAACCGTCCCCAAAAAACTGCTGACCGAGGCACCGGTTGTCCTGCACGCCTACGACCTGCTGGAATGGCAGGGCGAAGACCTGCGTGACACCCCGTTTGCCGAACGTCGTCGGCTGCTGGAAACCGCCTGTGCGGGCCTGCCGCCCGAGGCACCGGTCCGGTTATCGCCGCAGCTGTCTTTTGATACATGGGAAGAGCTGGCCGACCTGCGCGCAGAAGCCCGCGCCGAGCAGGCCGAGGGTGTCATGCTGAAGCGTGGTGACAGCGCTTATCTGGTCGGGCGAAAAAAAGGCGACTGGTGGAAGTGGAAACTGGATCCGCTGACCATTGATGCGGTTATGATTTATGCCCAGTCCGGCCATGGCCGCCGCGCAAACCTGTTCACAGATTTCACCTTTGCCGTCTGGAACGGCAACGACCTTGTGCCCTTTACCAAGGCCTATTCCGGGCTGACCGACGCGGAATTCCGCGAAATCACCGCCTGGGTGCGCAAAAACACCTTGCAACGCTTTGGCCCGGTGCGTCAGGTAACCCCGCACCACGTGTTCGAAATTGCCTTTGAAGGCATTCAGGAAAGCCCCAGGCATAAATCCGGTGTCGCCCTGCGGTTTCCCCGGATGTCGCGCTGGCGGCAGGACAAGCCTCTGCAGGAGGCGAACACACTGGACGATCTGAAAGACATGCTGAGGATTTATGGCTGAACCCGACAAACCAACCGCGCAGATGCCCCCTGCCCCAAACGCGCCGAAAAAGCCCGCACCCGCCGGGGCCTGCGACACACATGCGCACGTTGTAACAGCCGCCGGAGAGTTTCCGCTGTGGGACGGCCGGGTCGAGGACCCGGTGCATGGCATCCGTTTTGACGAATGGCTCGGCATCTATCGCCGGCATCTGAATACCCTTGGTTTCTCGCGCGGTGTGATCGTGCATTCCATCCTGCACGGAACCGACAACGGCGTTACATTTGAGGCCGTGCGCCGGCTGGGGTCCGGCTTTCGCGGCGTGGGCCTGCTGCCTGATGGCGCGACAGAGGCGCAGTTGGACGATTTTGCACAGCGCAATATGTCCGCTGTCCGGCTCAATTACGTACATGGCGGCGTGCTGACATGGGACGGCGCACGCGCGATGGCACCGACACTGGCAGAACGCGGTCTGCATATCCAGATGCTCGCACATGCAGACCGCCATCTTGTAAATATCGCGGAAGATGTCAGGCAGTTGCCGACAGATGTTGTATTTGACCACATTGGCTGGCCCGCAGACGGGCTGACAGTGAATTCTCCGGGGTTTCAGGCGCTCTGCGCGCTGCTGGCGGACGGGCACGCCTGGGTCAAACTCTCTGCCGTTTACCGCATGTGCAACGCACCCTATCAGGCGACCGATGCCCTTGTTGCCACTCTGATCGCGGCCAATCCCGAACGGTGTCTGTGGGCTTCAGACTGGCCGCATCTGATGCTGGCAGATGCTGCAATGCCACAGGGTGCAGAGCTGCTGGACGCCTTTGACCGGGTGGTGCCGGATGATGCCACGCGCACGCGCATTCTGGTGGACAACCCTGCGCAGCTTTTCGGCTTTGACGACTGAACACACGCTGCCTGCTTGCCCCCGGCGGGGCTGCACCTTACCTAAGACGAAACACTGATGAGGACCGCACATGTTTCAACTGCCCTTTCCTGTTCGCGACGCAAATTCATCCGGGGCCGCCTCACCGCTTGGCGACCTGCCGGAATGGAACCTCGACGATCTTTACGCCGGAGAGGATGCACCGGAACTCAAGCGCGATCTGGACTGGCTGGAGCAGGCCTGCAGCAGCTTTGCCGCTGACTACGAAGGCAAACTGGCGGAGCTGGACGCGTCCGGATTTCTGGACTGTGTTCTGCGTCAGGAAAAGATCAACCAGATCGCCGGGCGTATCATGTCCTATGCGGGCCTGCGGTACTATCAGCTGACGACAGATGCCGGACGGGCCAAGTTCATGTCCGACCATCAGGAAAAAATCACCAACTTCACGACCCCGCTGGTGTTCTTTACGCTGGAGATCAACCGGCTGGACGACGACCATCTGGATGGGCTTTACGCTCAGAATGCTGATCTTGCCCGCTACAAACCGGTGTTTGACCGCATCCGCGCGATGAAACCCTATCAGCTCAGCGACGAGATGGAAAAATTCCTGCACGATCTGGGCGTTGTTGGTGACGCCTGGGAGCGGCTTTTTGACGAGACCATCGCCGGGCTGGAGTTTGAGGTAGACGGCGAACCGCTGAACATCGAAGGCACGCTGAACCTGCTGACAGACACTGACCGTGCAAGGCGGGAAGCCGCAGCGCGTGAGCTGGCGGATGTCTTCGGCAGCAATATCAAAACCTTCGCCCGCGTGCACAACACGCAGGCCAAGGAAAAGGAAATCATGGACCGCTGGCGCGGCATGGAGACCGCGCAGACCGGACGTCATCTGAGCAACCAGGTCGAGCCGGAAGTGGTAGAAGCCCTGCGCAATGCGGTTGTGGATGCATACCCTCGCCTGAGCCATCGCTACTATGAACTCAAGCGGAAATGGCTCGGGCTGGATGTGATGCAGGTCTGGGACCGCAATGCCCCCCTCCCGATGGAGGATAACTCTGTGGTCGGCTGGGCTCAGGCCGAAAAAACTGTAATGGATGCCTACAACGCCTTTGATCCGCGCATGGGCGAAATCGCGGCGCCGTTCTTTTCCAAAGGATGGATTGATGCAGGCGTCAAACCGGGAAAAGCACCAGGCGCGTTCGCCCACCCGACAGTTACAAACGTGCATCCCTATGTGATGCTGAACTACCTTGGTAAACCGCGCGATGTCATGACGCTCGCACATGAGCTTGGTCACGGCGTGCACCAGGTGCTGGCGGCGGGTCAGGGCGAAATGCTGTCTTCAACCCCGCTGACCCTTGCCGAAACGGCGAGTGTGTTTGGTGAAATGCTCACGTTCCGCAAAATGCTCGACGGCGCAAAAGACGACGCACAGCGAAAAGTCATGCTGGCGGGCAAAGTCGAAGACATGATCAACACTGTCGTCCGTCAGATCGCGTTCTATGACTTTGAATGCAAACTGCACGAAGCGCGCCGCGGCGGAGAGCTGACACCCGATGATATCAATGCGCTGTGGATGAGCGTTCAGGCCGAGAGCCTTGGCCCGGCCTTTGAGTTCATGGACGGGTATGAGACCTTCTGGGCCTATATCCCGCACTTTGTGCACTCGCCCTTTTATGTCTATGCCTATGCCTTTGGCGATGGCCTGGTGAATGCGCTCTACGCGGTCTATGCAGAAGGGGGCGAGGGTTTCGAGGACAAGTATTTTGAGATGCTCAAAGCCGGTGGCTCCAAGCACCACAAGGAACTGCTGGCGCCGTTCGGACTGGATGCCTCAGACCCTGCGTTCTGGGACAAGGGTCTGAGCATGATATCGGGCTTTATCGACGAGCTGGAGGCGATGGAGGGCTAAGCGCCCGCTTTCGCTGCTGCAAAGGTCATATCCATCATACGTTGCGTGCCCTTTGAAAATTCAAGCGGGCACGCATAATCCGCCCCTGAAAGCGCCGCCTCGCAAAAGGCCTCGACCTGTCTGACATAGTGGTTCACGCCGGGAAAACGCTCGATCCGGCGCACCTGGCCCGCTGTTTCCAGGCTCAGCTCAGCCTGGTCATGCACAGCGGCATTAAAGGGGCAGGTCATGCGCAGAACGCCTTCGTCACCATGAAAAACAACCTCCTGCCGGTTGAAAAGACGCATGGAAATGACCGCCGAATAGGTGAAATCGGGAAAACGCGCCGCCATCTGCACAAAGGTGTCGACACCGTTTTCCCAGTCAATATGCGCAAACGGAACCGCCTCTGGCTCTTGCCCGGTCACAAAACGGGCGGACCCGAATGTATAGACCCCGATATCCGGCAATCCGCCGCCACCGGCACCGGCCTGGTTGCGGATATTGCCCTGATCGTTGTTGAAATAGGAAAAGACAGCATCGACGTGGCGCAGAGTGCCGATTGCGCCGCTGGCAAGCAGTTCGCGCGCGCGGACAAACTGTGGATGATGCACAATCATAAAGGCCTCGGCCGCCAGTTTCCCGGCCCTGTCACGTGCCGCGATCAGTGTGTCAAATTCCACCGCTTTCATCGTCATCGGCTTTTCACACAGAACATGTTTGCCGGCCTCCAGGGCGCGCAGTGACCATTCGACGTGCAGATGGTTGGGCAGCGGTATATAGACAGCATCCACATCCGGGTCTGAAAGCAGATCATCATATGAGCTGTGCACCTTGAGACCCGGGGCATATGCCTGAAAACGCGCAGCCTTTGCCGGATCGGATGTGGCGAGGGCCGCCAGTTCCGCCCCCTTTGCTGCATGGATGGCCGGCCCCATGTGTTCGGCTGCGAAATTGGCCGCGCCGAGGATACCCCATCTGAGATGTGTCATGTCTGCCTCCCCTGTTCTCAGCGGAACACTAGACTGCTTTTTATGCCGTTGGAAATACCTGCATGGCCGGGGCCCGCCGGGGGGCGCTTACTTCAGCTGACTGTCTTTGGAGCCACGCCGGTTAATCCCGCCCCGGGCCTGATAGGCCTTGTCCCGTTCCTGCATGCAGTCGATGCACAGTTTCACACCAGGCAATGCATCCCGCCGCGCCTGCGGGATCGGTTCCTCGCACTCGGCACAATGGGTCAGGCTTTCGCCAACAGGCGTCCGGCGTGCTTTCATGCGTGCAAGCTCATCCGAAACAGACGCCTCAATCTGCTCGCTTACTGCCCCGTCCCGCGTCCAGCCACCTGCCATCTGTGTGATCCCTTGAAAAAAGAAAACCCTGCCATGCAGAATGCAGGCAGGGTCTCTGTGTCGTCAAGTCGCCGGGATCAGGCCGTGGCCATCATCCCCTTGTCGCGGGCCAGTTCGCGCATTTTCTTTTGCAGTTTTTCAAAAGCGCGCACTTCGATCTGGCGGATCCGTTCCCGGCTGACGCCGTATTCGGTGCTCAGATCCTCCAGCGTGATGGTTTCATCTGACAAACGGCGCTGGGTCAGAATGTCCTTTTCACGATCATTCAGTACGCCCATGGCCTCGGCCAGCAGCTCGCGGCGAGCTGTCAGCTCATCGCGTTCCTCATAGTCCGTGGCCTGGTCAGCATCCTCGTCTTCAAGCCAGTCCTGCCATTGCATAGACCCCTCGCCCTCGGACCCGACAGTGGCGTTAAGCGAAGCGTCGCCGCCCGACATGCGGCGGTTCATCGAAATGACTTCGGCCTCGGTCACGCCCAGATCGGTCGCAATTCTTTTGACATTGTCCGGGTGCAGATCGCCCTCTTCGAGTGCGCCGATTTTGTTCTTGGCTTTGCGCAGGTTGAAAAACAGCTTTTTCTGACCGGAGGTTGTGCCGAGTTTGACCAGCGACCAGCTGCGCAGGATGTATTCCTGAATGGACGCCCGGATCCACCACATCGCGTAGGTCGCCAGGCGAAACCCTTTCTCGGGGTCAAACCGCTTGACGGCCTGCATCAGACCAACGTTGGCCTCAGAAATAACCTCGGCCTGGGGAAGTCCGTAGCCGCGGTATCCCATCGCGATTTTCGCGGCCAGCCGGAGGTGAGACGTGACCATCTGATGCGCCGCCTCAGTGTCCTGTTCTTCGACCCAGCGTTTGGCCAGCATGTATTCTTCTTCGGGCTCCAGCAGGGGAAACTTGCGGATTTCCTGCATGTAGCGGTTCAGACCCCCTTCGGGTGTCGGTGCGGGCAGATTTGCATAATTTGCCATGGGGAGCCTCCCAATGTTTAACAGCTTAACATCTATATGGTGACTGAACTGATCAGTTCAAGAACAGACGCCAACAAAATGTTAACGCGAACAGTATGACGAACCTGTTAAAAAAATACTGCCACAAAGCGCCCCCGTTAACACCTCACGACGACGTGGCCTCACGAAGGCTTGCTTATTGTTGCAACGGCGCGCGGGCGGCATCAAGCAATGCAGCCAGATCTTCTGGCAATCCTGCCTCGAAACGCACCCGTTCGCCTGTCGCCGGATGGTCGAACCCCAGAACGGCGGCATGCAGGGCCTGGCGGTCAAAAGCGCGTATTGCTGCAGCGGACGCCTCGGGCAGAGCCTTTGCCGGCAGTTTACGCCGTCCGCCATACGTCGGGTCGCCCACCAGTGAATGACCTGCATGGGCCATATGTACGCGGATCTGATGCGTCCGGCCTGTCTCCAGCCAGCATTCCATCAGCGCCAGACAGGGCGGCGCGCCAAAGTGTTCAACGGTCCGCGCACGAGTGACGGCATGGCGACCGCCATGAAAGAGTACCGCCTGGCGTTGTCGGTCGGTTTTGTGCCGTGCCAGTTGCGTGGTGAGCTTCAGAATATTGCCCTGCTCGAAACTGGCGCCTTTGACCCCGCGCAATCGCGGATCATTTGCATCCGGCACCCCGTAGACCAGTGCATTATAATACCGTTCGACTGTGTGCGCCTCAAACTGCGCTGCCAGACCCTGGTGCGCAAGGTCGGTTTTGGCCACAACGAGCAAACCCGAGGTATCCTTGTCGATCCTGTGCACAATGCCCGGGCGTTTCATCCCACCCACACCGGAGAGCGCATCCCCGCAATGCGCGAGCAGCGCATTGACCAAGGTCCCGTCAGGCGAGCCCGGTGCCGGATGGACCACCATACCTGCTGGTTTGTTGATCACGATCAGATCAGCATCCTCGTGCACAATATCCAGTGGAATATCCTGCGGTAGGATATGGCTGTCACGGGCCTCCTCGACGCTGATTTCCACCCTTGCGCCCGCCGCAATGCGCGCCTTTGCGTCCTGCACAACCTCTCCGTCTACGCGTACGGCCCCTTCACTCAGCAGCCGTGCAAGCCGCGTGCGGGACAAACGCGCCTCCTCTGGCACATCCCGGGCAAGCGCTTTATCAAGACGCGGTGGCGGCGTGTCGCCGATGGTGAAACATATCTGGCGGTGCGGCATGGACAATCCTGAGATGAAACCAGACAGCGATATTGCAGAGCCTGCAAACCTGCGGTTTCTGAGACGGTTGGTGACGGTACTGACTGCCACGATGATCGGGGGTGTTCTACTGATCATCGCACTGATTGTCATCCGCTTCTATGACAGCCCGCCCGCGCTGCCCGAAACGGTTGAATTGCCTGACGGCGCCACGGCATCTGCGTTCACCCAGGGCGATGGCTGGTTAGCGGTGGTCACAACGGACAACCGGATCCTGATCTATGACCGTGTGACCGGCAGCCTGCGTCAGAGCATTGAGATCACCGACTGACAGACTGCCCCCGGCAGCTTTCGCGAAAACGAATCAAATTTGATTTAAGACCGGCCAGCGCCACTTTTTCGCCCTGATCGGGCTGAAATCGGGCGAAATCACCCGTTTCCAATCGGGCACAAATGCGCACTCTGCCCCGCTTTGTGCATTCCCAGCCTATACTTAACCAGTTTCCCGTCGACAGTTCAGCCCGCTGTGCATCATTGGAGCGAAGGTGGGAACAATGGCAGAAATGGAATGAAACCAGGGCAGCAATATGGCACAAATAGGGCACCGGCGCTGTTTGACCCCGTGTTTATGGGATGTCGCGGTGACGGGTTTCCGGGGTGGGGGCACACTCTGGGAGTAAAGTAATGTTTGGTAAAAAGTTTCATGTTGTACCGTCCGTAATTGCAGCCACTGTGCTGCTGTCGGCCTGTGCACAAACCGGTCCTTCTGTCACGTCGCAGGACGCACAGCTACAAAATGTCCTCACACTGATCGAAAGAGAAGAGTGCCGGTTTGACCCGATCGACTATCGTTTCACCGCAGACATTCTGAACCGCGATGATGGCGACGAACTGCTGCGGCGGCTGATTGAGAACTGTCCTGAGCTTGAGGTCAGTTTCCTGACAGGGGGCGCAATCTCGACGGAAGGTTTCAACGCACCTGAAGAAGACACGCCACGGGCCCGTCGGGTGGCCCGTACCGGTGGACCGGATACGGGTACACGTACGGCAGATGCCGGCACACCTTCTGGCGGAGGTCAGCCCTCTGGCACGGGCGAGACCCCGGGCGGTGACACCGATGGTCCGGGCGATGACGGCGGCGAAAACGAAGGCCCGGACAACGGTAACGGCGGTTCCTTTGGTGGCGGCAACGGTGGCTCTTTTGGCGGCGGCAACAACGGCGGCGAAGACGATACAGGAAGCGGCTCCGGCTCCGGCGGCAACGGCACTTCCGGTAACTTTGCAGGCTGATCAACAGCCTGCCGACCATGCAAGGTCTGACAGGGAAAGGGCCCGCTGCTCCGGCAGCGGGTCTTTTGTTTTGCCTGAAGTTCTGTTTGCCGGCGCAACCGCGCAGCCTGCACCCTGAAAACACACGCACGTCAGAACAAAAGCCGCATGGGTCCGGGTCAGAGCAGTTTCAAAGTTGAGGTGGTACCACCTCCCCGGCTCGAACGGGGGACCTCCTGATCCACAATCAGGCGCTCTAACCTACTGAGCTAAGGCGGCACTGACCCGGATTTATCGTCGGGCTTACCGGATTGCAAGAGGATTAGAACCGATAAGTCCAGCTCTGTTCGATCAGGTTCTGGCCAAATGACTGCACCGGATGAGAGCTGATCAGCTCCCAGCCGGAGCGCTGATAGAGCGCGCAGGCCGCCTTGTGGCTTTCGTGCGTCCACAGCTGCATGTCGGTATAGCCGCTGGCCTTCGCAAAACCCATGCAGGTTTCGAGCAACCGGTATCCGAGCCCTTTTCCCCGCGCGTCAGGCGTCAGAAGAAAAAGCCTGAGTTTGGCTGTTGTGTCGGACAGTTTCACACAGAAGATCGACCCGAGCCTTGTGTCGCCATCCTGCGCAATCCAGCCTCTCTCCCGCTCCGCATCGTGATCTGCAAGAAACCCGTCAATGATTTCCGCTACCAGCACACCGAAGGTTTCGTCGAACCCTTCATCGCGGGCATAAATCTGACCGTGCTGGGCAACGAGCCAGTCACGGTCTTCTGCAGAAAATTTACGTATCAGAGGCGATCCCATCAGCGCAGAGAACAGCAATCTGGCTTGCCATTCAAGCACCTGCAGGGTAGCGATGCTGCCACGCTGAGCAGGAGATCGCTGATGGGCATCGACACGGAACGCGACATTGAGGCCAACCTTCAGATCGGACCTACCGACAAGGGTATGGTGCGCATTTATGTTGAGGCTGATGGTGTTGAAATACCTATGGATTTTGCACCCGATGATGCAGAAGAAATCGCCGAGGAAATCATGGCAGCAGCGGCCCGGGTCCGCCGGATGGGCGGCGCACGGCGCTAACCCACTTCCAGGCCCATTTCCGGATCACGCAGGTTGTGCAGCCTGCGCGCAGCAGTCGTGGCAATTTTCTGGACGACAGCTTTGCGCCGGGGCGCTTTGAGGCGTTCCTCAGGGCCCATACGGATTATCTCCGCGCCGTAAGCATCGCCGATCACAAGGCCTGTATCCTGCGGCAGCAGATCTGTCGGAAAGTGCTCATCAACCGCCCAGAAAAATCGGTCACACCACTCAAGGTAGCCGTGCCATTTGTTGTCTGATGTAAAATCCGCGCGCGAGGATTTGCATTCGACAATCCAGATATCTCCTGACGGGCCCAGCCCTATGATGTCCACGCGCAGCCCGCGGGCAGGTACCAGCTCTTCGACACTGACAAAACCATACCCTGCGAGCATTCGTGCGGCACCACGTGCCAGCAACTGTCCGGGTTGCAATGTGCGGAGATCATCATGCGCCATATTGCAAATATGAACATATCATGAACATCGCGCAAGAATTATCTTGCAGGGCGCGGGCTTTGCACCTTGTCGCGTCGGGTACGTGGGCTTAGATACAAATGCAGACGGGTGCTGCTTCTCTCGTGACTGGTTACGTTCCAGTGGCCTTAAGCAAATCCGAGGGAGCTGGCTCTGTCCTGGCCCTGGCCTGGTTACCTGGCGCCCACCTGTACATACAGGTCCTCGGGAATAAAGAACCAAACGGTTACAGCGGGCCCGTCGCCCACCGCACTTGTTTCAGACTATACGCCGAGCTCAGCGGCGACGGTCGAGCGGGTGTTTTTTCGCTTCGACACGCACAGGTATCAGCAGTTCTTCCTGCTGTGGCGTGGCAAAGAGCCGGTTGATCAAGCGCACAATGATATCCAACATACCCATCTCCTTCGCTGTTAAGATGGCATCTGCGAGCCGATTGTCCAGACCATACCTTTCGAAATGGTGAATTCCGCGACACTTTGCGCAAAGCAGCCCTGTCTTTATACTGCTGGTTGTACCGGGCCGGCTGCCTTCGCTCAGGCGCTGTCGTTTTTTCCGGCCGCAGCCGTGATTGCCCAGGCGAACTGAACACCCGAAAAAACGATTCCATTCAGGATCCAGAACACCAGAACGGCCATGAGCGCCACGTCGGAGCCGGCCACCAGATGCCACAGATTGCCAACGTTGGACCACAAAACGAGGCCCACAAAGACACCGGCAACACCGAAGCCGGTCAATGCGCTTGTCAGGTAGAGTTTTACAACACGCGGCATGGTCTCTCCCCATAAGATGGCGTTCACAGCGCCTCAGCTCTCATCCAGACTGCCTGACTTCAGAACGCCTCTGGCCGGGCCTCGCGGGCCATATGATCCAGGACAGCATTTACAAAGCGAGGTTCTTTGCCGTCCGGAAAGAACGCCTTTGCCACATCGACGTATTCGGTGATCACAACCTTTGGCGGTGCGGACGCCTCGCGCAGCTCTGCTCCCGCGGCCCGGAACAGGGCACGGATGGTCGGGTCAATACGCGCGATCGGCCATTTTACCACCAGGGCACGGTCCGTCATCTGGTCAATCGGCGCCTGATAGTTGACCGCGCCTTCCAGAACGTCGGCAAAGAGTTCCATATCGCCATCCAGCATCTCTTCGCCTTCGTAAACAGCGCCGAAACGGTGGTCTAGAAACTCCCGGCGTACCGCGTCAACGGTCTGACTGGTCTGCTCCATCTGAAAAAGGGCCTGTACCGCGTAAAGGCGCGCAGCCGATTTCATTTTTCGGCGCTGATTGCCGGAGAGATTGCCGTGGGCAGCTGTCATGTCGTTTGTGATCCGTCTGTATCACCGGCAACGCGGTAGCTTTCACTCCCGGGTCTGAAACCGATGCCTTTGGTCTGGGCGCCCCACTTACGGCTGAGGGCAATAAGATGCAAGGCCGCTGCTGCCGCCCCACCGCCTTTGTTCTGACCGCCCGGATCTGCGCGTACCTCGGCCTGCGCGCGGTTCTCTACGGTCAGAATACCGTTGCCGATGCACAACCCCTGCAGGCCCAGCAACTGGATCGCACGCGAGCTGTCATTGCACACCGTTTCATAGTGCGTTGTTTCCCCGCGGATCACACAGCCCAAAGCGACATAACCGTCAAAATTGCTGCGCCGGTCCGAAATGCCGATGGCTGTTGGCACTTCCAGCGCGCCGGGCATCTCGACGATTTCCCAGGTTCCGCCTGCGGCCTCGATCTCGGCCTTTGCGCCAGTCACGAGATTGTCGGCAATGTCCTTGTAGTAGGGTGCCACCACGATAAGCAGTTTCACCGGCTTGTCGAACGACGGCACATCGGGCGAGTAGTGTTGTTCACTGGCAGCCATGGATCAGTCCTCGGAGATGGGGCGGGTGCCCACAATGCGCAGGTTATAGGCCTCAAGACCTGTATATTTCGTTTGCGGGCTGTCTGTCAGCAGAACCAGATCGGTCAGACCCATGGTCGACATGATCTGTGCTCCGACGCCCGTTCGCTTGATGGTACGCGGAGCATCGTCATCATCCTCATCCAGACGCAGCCGCGGGTGCGGCTCGCGGAACAGCAGCACTGCCCCCCTGCCCTCCCTGGCGATAATCTTCATGGCCCGTGGCAATTCATCAGCCGGACCCGGGCCCAGACCCAAGATATCTTCCAGCGCGTTCAGAGCATGGGTTCGGACCAGAACCGGCTCGTCCGTCGTGATATCGCCTTTGGACAGCATGACGTGGTCCGTACCGGTGATCTTGTCGGCGAAAACCCGCATGTGCCATTCGCCACCAAAGGCAGATGTCACCATGCGGCTGTCCCGCTGCTGCAGCAGGTTGTCGTGTTTGAGACGATAGGCAATCAGATCGCTGATCGTCCCGATTTTCATGCCATGCTGCTGTGCAAACTCAACCAGATCCGGCAAACGCGCCATTTCGCCATCGGCCTTCATGATCTCGCAGATGACGCCGGAGGGGTGCAAACCCGCAAGGCGGCTGATGTCCACGGCAGCCTCTGTGTGGCCCGCGCGCATGAGAACGCCACCATCGCGTGCGCGCAGCGGAAACACATGACCAGGCGTTGCAATATCCGCCTGGCCTTTGGTTTCATCTATGGCTGTCGCAACAGTCAGCGCGCGATCGGGGGCGGAAATACCTGTGCTTACGCCTTCCCGGGCTTCGATAGACACAGTGAAAGCAGTCTCGTGCCGCGAGGAGTTATTGACGGCCATCATCGGCAGACCGAGCGTATCGATGCGCGCAGCCTCCATTGGCAGACAGATCAGCCCCCGCCCGTGAAGCGCCATAAAGTTGATGGCTGCGGCATCGGCGAATTGCGCGGGGATCACAAGATCGCCTTCATTTTCACGGTCTTCGTGGTCAACCAGAATGAACATCCGTCCCTGACGCGCATCCTTAATGATCTCCTGGATCGGAGAGATACTGTCGCGCAGTGTCTGCTCTACGGGTCCCGGGGTTTCAAAACTCATGTATCTCTGGCCTCTGATGTCCTGATCATGGCTTTAGACCAGCCATTGCTGGTTGACCAGACGCCCGCGCGCTCAGCTGCTGTGCATTTCCGAAAGGCGCGCAACGTAACGGGCCAGCGTATCGATCTCCAGATTGACCTGATCGCCAACCTTCACATCGCCCCAGGTCGTCGCCACCTTTGTGTGCGGGATAAAATTGATACCAAAATCACACCCGTCCACCGCATTGACCGTCAGCGACGTGCCATTCAGGGCAACTGATCCCTTTGGAGCGATGAATTTTGCCAGATCAGCGGGGGCACGCAGGACAACACGGGTACTGTCACCTTCTTCACTGACGGAGACGACCTCTGCCACACCGTCAACATGGCCGGACACGATATGGCCGCCAAGCTCATCGCCAACACGCAGTGCGCGCTCCAGGTTCACCCGCTTGCCCGCAGACCAGGTGCTGAGGTTTGTCTTGCTGACAGTTTCGGCACTGATCTGCACTTCGTACCAGTCAGGCCCCAGGGCGACAACGGTCAGGCAGACGCCGTCCGATGCAATGGAAGCACCCATATCGATACCTGCCGTGTCATAGGCGGTTTGAATGCGGGCGCGCAGATCGCCTTCCTGGCGGGTTTGCGTGACTGTGCCGATATCGGTGATGATTCCGGTAAACATAGCGGACCTCTGGTTTATCCCCGTCTGACCTAGCGGTGCGCTGTGTCACTGACAAGCCCCACGGCCGTCAGACACCGCGGGCAAGGCGCAGGGTCGCCCACACTGATCCCACCGGCAAACCGTTTCTGCGTGCCCGGCGATTGGCCTGAACCGCGCTGTTTTTCACCTGACACAGCGCCCACATGGCCATTTTCTGACAACAGCGACGCAAGCGGGGCAGACATGTGCCCCACTCTTGTGGGAGGGAAAAAACGACGTCGATTGCATTTTCTGATCACAACCACCCGGATACATGCCATAGCCACAGGCGGCCCGGACATACCCGAAAAACTGCAGGCAAAAGACAGCCCCCGCGCTCAGAAACCTGCACAAACCGCGGCCCATTCGCAACAGTCGCGGCGCGTGCACAAACACCCAGCGCCCGAAACTCTTGCTTTTTCCCGGGTTTAGGGGCTACTCCTACAGCAATAACGCCGGAAAATACCGGTGGTACGAGGCAGAATAAAACAGGTCGAGGAGACCGAGCAGTGATACCTTTCGGCAACCGATGGGCGCGCCCCATCGCTGTAATTGCGGCATTGGCCGTCATTTCGTCGTGCGGACTTCCCAAAACCGGACCAAACAAACGCCAGATCTTCAGCGGATCTGTTCAGCAGGAAGGCGATGCATTCGTCGTCGAGGTGAATGACCGGGTGACACGCGCCACAGCAGTGGTTCCGGCCCTTGGATTTTCAGACGGTTTTCAGAACGCGGGTGTGATGGGGTCAGACACGATCCGGCCCGGTGACGTTCTGGGTCTGACAATCTGGGAAAATGTAGACGACGGCCTGCTGGCCGGTGAAACACAAAACGCGACACTGCTCGAAACCGTTCAGGTCGACGGCGCGGGCTTCATCTTTGTTCCCTATGCGGGGCGCATCCGAGCCGCTGGCAATTCGCCCGAAGCTATCCGACGCATCATCACTGAGCGCCTCGAAGAGCAGACGCCTGATCCGCAGGTCGAAGTGCGCAGAATGGCAGGTGACGGCTCGACTGTTTCGCTTGTCGGTGCTGTCGGTGGTCAGGGGGTCTATGCGATTGAACGTCCCACCCGTACATTGTCGACCATGCTGGCCCGCGCCGGCGGCGTGACGATCGAACCTGAGATTGCACAGATCACCGTCTTGCGCGGACATGAAACGGGCCGCATCTGGTTCCAGGACCTGTACAGTTTCCCCGAGCTCGACATCGCATTGCGCAGCGGGGACAGAATTCTTGTCGAGGAAGACACCCGGTCCTTTACGTCGCTTGGTGCGACAGGAACACAGGCGCGTGTTTCTTTTGAATCCCAGAACCTTTCAGCGCTTGAGGCGATTGCGCAGGTCGGTGGCCTGGTTGCCAGCTCGTCGGATGCAACCGGTGTGTTTGTGTTCCGCAATGAGCCAGATGTGATCGCCGCAGAAGTACTTGGCCGTGATGACCTGATCGGCGCACAGCGGATGATCTACGTTCTGGATCTGACGCAGCCCAACGGGCTGTTCCGGGCGCGGGACTTTGTGATCCGTGACGGAGATACGCTCTACGTGACCGAAGCTCCGCTGGCACAATGGAATAAAACCATCTCCGGGATCTTCGGCTCTCTGGTCAGCCCGCTGGCCAGTGTTGATCAGCTGGCCAACTGATCGCAGCTATGGGCGAAACGCCTTCTTCAGAAACAGCCGCCGGGCACGGAAGCGCCCGGCGGCTTTGCGTTTCCAGCGGCGGTTTTCCGAACCAGCCGCGCGTAAAACGCATTCTGGAGCTCTCGGGCTACGACGTAAGCATAGGCCCACCCGGTGATGACGACGCGGTAGCTGTGTGGGGTAACAGCCCGGCAACACATCGCGACGAAGGACTTGCAAATCGCCACGATGCATCAGTGATCCGGGTCGAGGACGCTTTCCTGCGCTCTTTGCATCCCGCCCCTGCGGGCGAGCCTCCGCTGGGGCTGACACTCGATACCGGAGGCGTGCATTACGACCCGTCTGTTCCGTCGGACCTTGAAGCGATCCTGTCCGGGCATCCATTGGACGATACCGCTCTGCTGGATGAGGCGCGTGGCGGCATTGCGCGTCTGAACGAGGCGCGTTTGGGGAAATACAGCGCTACTCTGACTGATGTACCGGCCCCTGCTCCCGGCTATGTACTGGTCATCGATCAGCCCCGGGACGACGCATCAGTTACTGCCTGCGGCGCTGACCGGAACCGTTTTCTGGAAATGCTTTTTATCGCCCGCGAAGAGCATCCCGCGGCACCGATCCTGATCAAAAGCCACCCCGAAACAGTTCAGGGGTTTCGGGACGGCTACTTTGAGCCACAGGACGCCTCTGAGAATGTCCGGTTCCTGACCGACCGCATCAGCAACCAGAGCCTGTTTGAAGGCGCTATTGGCGTCTACACGGTGTCCTCTCAGGCTGGTTTCGAGGCCATTTTTTCGGGTCACAGGCCGCGTGTGTTCGGACAGCCCTTTTATGCCGGGTGGGGCCTGACGGATGACGAGTTTCCCGTTCAGCGCCGTCAGCGCAGACTGACCCGTGCACAGCTTTTCGCGGGCGCTGTGCTGATCTATCCCAAATGGTACAGCCCGTTCACAGACAGCCTGTGCAGCGGATCAGAGGCGATTGAGATTATGGCCGCTCAGGCGCGCGCCTGGCGCGAGGATCACCTTGGCTGGGTCGCATCAGAGATACCGATGTCGAAACGCGCACACCTGCAGCAGGCGTTCGGGGCCTGCGCGCCTGTTTTATTCGAGGATGATCCCGGGCGCGCCCGGGCAACCGGACGGCCCTGGATGGTCTGGTCGGGCAAAGCAACGCTGGGACACCGGGACGCCGCACGGGTCACGGACGGTTTTCTGCGATCAAGTGGTCCGGGAGCCGAGCAGGTGCCTGCGCTCTCGCTCGTTGTGGACCAGACGGGCGATTACAATGACCCCGGCACGCCCGGCCGCCTCGAACAGCTTATTGCAGCCCGGGCAGATCTGCGCCCTGATCAGGAAAAACGCGCACAGGCCCTGATCCGGACGATCCGGCAAGAGGGTCTGACAAAACACACTACAACTGGTCGAACACCCGAATTGCCAGAGGGTCATCTGATACTCGTGCCAGGCCAGGTCCGGGAAGACGTCTCGTTACAGGCTGCGGGCGGTTTTGTGGCAGACGACATCGCACTGCTGGAGCGGGCGCGTGCCGCGCGCCCGGATGCCATCGTGATTTACCAACCCCATTCTGATGTGAGCGCCGGGCTGCTTCACGGCGGTATCCCTGAAGGTCTGGCAGATGTTGTTCTGCCGGATACCGAGGTCTCGGACCTGCTGGAAAAGGTCGACGAGGTCTGGGCGATGACCTCGCTGACCGGATTTGAGGCACTGATCCACGGCATGCCGGTCACCACGACGGGAGCGCCCTTTTACGCAGGCTGGGGGCTGACGACAGACACAGGTGATGTGCCGCCGCGCCGCCGCGCAACCCCGTCGCTGACCGGGCTGGTACATGCCGCACTGATCGACTACCCGCGGTACACGGACCCGGTGACGGGCTTGCCCTGCCCGGTCGAAACCGCAATCATGCGTCTGAGTGAGGCATCCGGCCTGCCACGCAGCAGACTGAACCGACTGCTCGCGAAACTGCAGGGGCTGTTTGCAATCCGGGCCAATCGCGGGCGCTGATCAACGACGCGGTTATGTCCGTGGCCTGCGCCAGATATTCAGAACGTCACCGCCCACCTGCCGGCATGACTTCAGCCTGTACCGGTTGGCCTGATCGAGCCTGCCCAGACCGAGCGCGCCGACAGAAGGCAGCCCCTCGGCACCGATACCAAGACCCGCCGTGAACACGGCGAGCTCGTCCACCAGGTCCGCTTCAGTGAGCGAGGCGGCGAGCGCGCTGCCACCCTCGCAGAACACACGTGTCAGCCCGTGACCGGCCAGTTGCCTGAGAACATCCACAGGGTCCAGCTGGGCACCAATGGCGGCGCAAGGAAGCAGAGTTGCGCCCAGATCGTGCCACGTCTGCTGGAGGCCTGCATCCGCATCCCGGCCATGGCAGAGCAGTACAGGAACATCTTTCGCTGTTCGCGCAAGCGTACTCATCAGCGGCAGATCCAGCCGTCTGCTGATCACCACACGGACCGGTTGCCAGGTCGTGCCCAGATCCCGAACGGTGAGTGACGGATCATCTTTGCGCGCGGTTCCGCCGCCAACCATGACCGCATCATGGCGCGCGCGCATCGCGTGCACCAGGCGGCGCGCGGGCACCCCGGTAATCCACTTACTTTCGCCCGTTCCGGTCGCAATGCGTCCGTCAAAGCTGCTGGCCAGCTTCAGCGTCAGAAACGGTCGGTCCAGTTCGATACGGGAAAAGAAACCGGCGTTGGCTTCGCGCGCCTGCGCCTCCATCATACCTGTTTCAACGGTCACGCCGGCCTCGCGCAGCATGGCAAGGCCCCGCCCGGCAACCCGGGGGTCGGGATCACCGGTGGCACAGACGACGCGGCGGACCCCGGCATCGATTAAAGCCTGAGCACAGGGGGGCGTTTTACCGTGATGCGCGCAGGGCTCCAGCGTCACATAGACATCTGCACCACGCACAGCAGAACCGGCCTGTTCAAGGGCTGTCGTTTCTGCGTGCGGGCGACCACCGGGCTGCGTCCACCCGCGTCCGACAATCCGACCTTCGCGGACAATCACACAGCCCACAGCCGGATTGGGCCAGACCCGTCCAAGCCCGCGCCGGCCAAGACTGAGCGCCAGCGCCATAAAGCGGCGGTCTGCGCTCACTCCTCAGGCGGCACGTCGGGCCGCAGCTCACTTACAAATTTGTCAAAGTCATCAGCGGCCTGGAAGTTCTTATAAACACTAGCAAACCGCACATAGGCAACGGTGTCGATCCGTGCCAGAGCCTCCATCACAATCTCGCCGATCTGTTTGGAGTTGATGTCCGTCTCGCCCATGCTTTCGAGCCGCCGCACGATGCCGGAAATCATCTGGTCGATGCGTTCGGGATCAATGGGGCGTTTCTGCATGGATATCCGGATCGACCGTTCCAGCTTGTCGCGGTCGAAATCCTCGCGCTTGCCATTGGATTTTATCACGACAAGATCGCGCAACTGTACCCGCTCGTAAGTGGTAAACCGGCCGCCGCAGGCCGGGCAAAAACGGCGTCTGCGGATGGACACATGGTCCTCCGCCGGTCGGCTGTCTTTTACCTGGGTGTCAATGTTTCCGCAAAACGGGCAGCGCATGGGCCGTCCCCCTTCTCCAGTTCTCTGCCTCTTTTGTGGGATCGCCGCCCCACTTGCGGATACTTATAGGCCACCGGCTAGGTTTTGGGTAGAGGAGAAATGCAGCCGCCCTATCTGGTGGCAATCATCAGCCGCCGCCGGCGCTCAGAAACTGAACGACGACCTCACGGCGGTGCGGGGCCTTACGGTGCTCGAAGAGGTACACCCCCTGCCATGTGCCCAGTGTCAGACGCCCGCCCGCAACAGGAACTGACAGGCTGACAGGCATCATCGCGGCTTTGATATGCGCGGGCATGTCGTCCGGCCCTTCAAGAGTATGGCGCAGATACCCCATGGAGGGATCATCCGACGGTGGCACCAGGCGGTCAAAAAAGGCGCGCAGGTCCAGCACCACATCCGGATCGGCGTTCTCCTGTATCAGCAGAGAAGCCGATGTGTGGCGCACCATGATAACCGCGACACCGTCGCCACGACCTGCAACAAGGCCATGCAGCTGATCTGTGAATTCGTAAAGCCCGGGGCCGTCTGTACGAATGGTGATCACATGCATCGGTTTTTTGCGTCCCGGTACGGCTGCAGGTCAGAACCTGTCCAGCAGATCATCAATAAAGACATCGCAGAATTTATAGGCATGACCAACCGACAGGTTCTCGCCCTCGCGGCGCACCGAAACCGAATAAGACGGCGCGGTGTTCAACAGGCGCTCATCCGGCGCCAGGGTGTAGGCGACAGCCTTCGCGCCGGCTTGTGTTTTGGACGGACCGAGCGGGCTGAGCACAAAAAGGCGCTTGCGCGCGCCATCGAGGCCAGCCCGTCGGGTATAGTCTGCCGCCGCACACCAGATATCCGTCGCCCCCGCGCCGCGGCTTTCAATAACTTCGAACGTCTGGCCAGAGAGCGGATTTACGACAAGCCGGTTTTTGGCAAGGTAAGGCTGAGCGGCGAGCGGGCCTGCCGCAACCGCCAGGGCACAGGTGAAAAAGATACTACGCATAACGGCTCCTGTCAGAATTGCGTTCTGGTGGAAATACTAGCGCCGGTCCGTCAGAGAGCAAAATCGCGCCGGGTGACGATTTGCTGATCAATTGTGTCTGCGCAACCGGGTCACCGGAAAATCCGGTCGCCCTGTTCGTCGATGACCTGTTTCGCTTTGCTGACCGACGCTTCCTCCGCCGCCTCACGACCCTGCAGCGTGTCCGCGCGGATCAGGCTGTGGCTGCGCGTCTCGCCGTCAGTATCTTTCTCGATGGTGGCCGAGATACGAAAGGTGTTCCCTTCGGCAATCGGCGTTGGCGTGATGCGGAAATCTTTGTAGGTTACGACTTCTGCATCAGGTGCTTTGTCGCCCCCGCCCCCGCCGCCGCCGAAGAGTTTCTTGAGAAATGACATAGGTGCTCCCCTGTTCCCGTTTCTGATACCCTAGCGCGCGCCGAATGCCGGGAAAAGCAGGATCGCGCAGAGCGCCGTCACTCCTATCTGACCAACTCCATGTCTGTGTAGAACATACCCCAGCGGTTACCTTTTCCGATCAGGCGAACCATGTCGCCTCGTTGTGGGCTCGGGACAAGAAATTCATCGGGACGTGGAATACCACCATATGTCCGGTGATGATCTTCAAACATCAATTTGTCCGGGCCGCGTGACGGCGTCCTCAGTTCTCTGACCACGAATTTATACTCTACAGGTTCGCTCGTTATAACCAGAGATACCATTGGCAGCCAGGTAAAAGCTATGGAAGCATAGAACCACCACAACGTCTCCGGCGCAAACAGAAGCATTGCGAGCCGCTTGAACGGCTTATCTGAAAAGTCAGCAAAGCACCTTTTTTGCCACGTCGCGCCCTTTGCGCGTGCACAATGGCATCCAGGCGTTTGGTGTCCCACCAAACAACCCAGACCTCGGCGTAAGTTACCGCCAACAACACAAAGCCGAAAAGGATACGGGTCGCCTCAAACCATTCTGAGCTCGCAATGTAGCGAACCACCGGAAAGTGATGCACAAGTACGAAGGACGCGAGTGATATGGGGACTGCTGTCAACGGAAACAGCGCTGACAGTTTGAACCATACGCCCGGAACAGGGCGGCGTGTTGGTGCCTGGCTACTGGTCCAGGAAACTCCGCAATTTACGCGACCGGCTGGGATGCTTTAGCTTGCGCAATGCTTTCGCTTCGATCTGACGGATACGTTCGCGCGTCACGCTGAACTGCTGACCCACCTCTTCGAGCGTGTGGTCGGTGTTCATGCCGATACCGAAACGCATGCGCAGCACACGTTCTTCGCGCGGCGTGAGTGATGCCAGAACGCGGGTCGTGGTTTCCTTGAGGTTTTCCTGAATGGCGCTGTCCAGCGGCAGCACTGCATTCTTGTCCTCGATGAAATCGCCCAGCTGGCTGTCTTCCTCGTCACCAATCGGCGTCTCGAGCGAGATCGGCTCCTTGGCGATTTTCATCACCTTGCGGACCTTCTCAAGCGGCATCTGCAGCTTTTCGGCCAGCTCTTCGGGCGTCGGCTCGCGGCCGATTTCGTGCAGCATCTGGCGACCGGTCCGGACGAGTTTGTTGATCGTTTCGATCATGTGCACCGGGATACGGATCGTACGCGCCTGATCCGCGATGGAGCGCGTGATCGCCTGACGTATCCACCATGTGGCATAGGTCGAGAATTTGTACCCGCGACGGTACTCAAATTTGTCCACCGCCTTCATCAGGCCGATGTTGCCTTCCTGAATGAGATCAAGGAACTGCAGGCCGCGGTTCGTATATTTCTTGGCGATTGAAATCACCAGACGCAGGTTCGCCTCGACCATTTCTTTCTTGGCCTGACGTGCTTCTTTCTCGCCCTTTTGCACCTGTTGAACGATGCGACGGAATTCCGAGATATCAAGACCAACATACTGGCCGACCTGCGCCATATCCGCGCGCAACTCCTCGACCTTGTCGGTGGAGCGTTCGATGAACATCTGCCAGCCGCGGCCGGACTTTTCGGCCATCCGCTCCATCCAGTTCGGATCAAGCTCATAGCCGCGATATTCATCTATGAATTCACGGCGGTTGATCCGCGCCTGATCCGCAAGTTTCACGATCGCGGAATCGATCTGCATGATCCGGCGGTTGATCCCGTAAAGCTGGTCGATCAGTGCCTCGATACGGTTGTTGTGCAGGTGCAGTTCGTTGACCAGCAGAACAATCTCGGAGCGGAGTTTCTGGTAAAGCTCCTCGTCTGTGGTGGAGAAGGTGCCATCCTCGTTCAGAGTTGCCGAAATCCGGCTGTCCTGCATCTCGCTGAGTTTGACGTAGTCATCCGCGATGATGTCCAGCGCTTCCAGCACCTGAGGTTTGAGTGCCGCCTCCATGGCCGCCAGGCTCATGTTGGCCTGTTCGTCCTCATCGTCATCGTCGTCCTGGGCTATGGGGTTGCCATCTGCGTCAAGCTCCGGCCCCTCGTCCTCTTTCTTGGCCGAGCTGCCGTCTGCGGCGACGACAGGCTCATCAACTTCGCCCTCTTCGTCCATCTGGTTGCCAAAGGTGGCCTCAAGATCGATCACGTCACGCAGCAGGATTTCCTCGGAAAGAAGTTCGTCGCGCCAGATCGTGATCGCCTGGAAAGTCAGCGGGCTCTCGCAGAGCCCGGCAATCATGGTATTCCGGCCGGCCTCGATCCGCTTGGCGATGGCAATCTCGCCCTCGCGGCTCAGAAGCTCAACCGAACCCATTTCGCGCAGATACATGCGGACGGGATCATCCGTGCGGTCCAGTTTCTCTGAAGTGCCCGAAGATACAGCGACTTCGCGCGCGCCTTCGGTCGTGGTCAGCTCGGTGGAGCCCTTGGCTTCCTCTTCCTCGGCGTCTTCGTCCTCGATGATATTGATGCCCATCTCAGACAGCATAGACATCACGTCTTCAATCTGCTCGGAACTCACCTGATCCGGTGGCAGCACCGTGTTCAGCTGGTCGTATGTGATATAGCCTTTTTCGCGGGCTTCGCCGATCATCTTTTTGACGGCGGCCTGGCTCATATCCAGAGAATGGCCCGACTCCTGATCATCGGGTTTAGCGTCTTCACTGGTGTCTTTAGCGGCCATTCAAAGCTCCTGCATCCGAATCGATTCGTTGTGCCGAATCACTCGAGAATCATCTCGTGTTTTGGGGGAATCTTCCACCCGATACCCCGGAATTTGTGCCTTTTCCGGGTTCAAATATGGTTAATCGTGCGTTTTTTGCTTCTGTATTGTACGCAACAGGGCGTCGAATGCGCTGCGTTCATCCCGACTGATTCGCATTCCGTTGTCACCCACTTCGTATTCCGCTCTGTCTTCCTGACCGCTGCGTCTGGCAACATCCGCCGCACGGGCGGCCTCCGACAAGCGCCAGGTCAGGCCTTCGTCCGCCTCTCCCGTCAGATCCTCAGCGGCTTCGCTGATTTCCGCATCCAGACCACGGGCACTGTGAAGCTTGGCCAGCTCTTCGGCGACTGTCATCCGCGCTTTGTCAGCATCCCCCGGCGTTCGGATCGATGGCACCACGGACACATGGCGCTGTGACAACAGGTTTTCAAGGGCGGCGGCGCCGACAGTGTCTTCCAGCGCGGCCCTGCAGGCCTCGGGCGGTTGCCCCGCCATACGCAACAGGACGTCCCGCAGTGCGCCGTGAAACGGATCGGAACAGCGCATCTGCTCAATACCGCCTTCAAACTCAACGACAATATCCGGGCAGGTCGTCAGAACCGCGAGGATGATCGCCTCGCGTAACTGTTCTGTTGCAGCTTCTCCCTGCGCCGTTGCAAGAACAGAAGCCCGCGTTGTGGGCAGGGCATGTGCTGGCTGCTGCCAGTTCCCACGCGCCTTTGAGCCGCTTTTCGCATGACCCCGGTGCGGGCGGAACAACTGCCAGCGCAGGTCCTTGATTTCCTGCCCGTAATGGCTGCGGATGGACGGGTCTTTGATCAGCATGATCCGCTCGCGCAGTGCTTTGTCCAGTCCGGCCTTGCGCTCCGGGCTGTCGAAAACGCGCCCTTCAGTTTCACGTTGCCAGAGCAGCTGCACCATAGGAACGGCACCATCAAGAAGCTTCTGAAGCGCCGGCGCTCCCTGTGCGCGCAAAAGATCGTCCGGGTCCTGCCCGTCCGGCATCAGAGCGAAACGCAGTGATTTTCCGGCCTCCAGCAAAGGCAGTGCGAGGTCGATCAGGCGCATCGCCGCGCGCAAACCGGCGGTATCCCCGTCGAGCGCGATGACCGGCTCCGGCGCAATGCGCCACAGCATCTGCAGCTGGTTTTCGGTGATCGCCGTGCCCAGGGGCGCCACCGCCGCCTCGAAACCGGCCGAAGCCAGCGCGATCACGTCCATGTATCCTTCGGCCACGATCAGTTGCTGCCCCTTACCCGCCGCCGTCCTTGCGGGCCCCTGGTTAAACAGACTGCGGCCCTTGTCGAAAAGCTCTGTCTCGGGCGAATTCAGATATTTGGCGTTGTCATTGGGGTCCATTGCCCGTCCGCCAAAGGCAATCGCCCGGCCCCGGGCATCCCGGATCGGAAAAATAATCCGACCCCGGAAGGTATCATAGGGTTTGCCGCCTTTGCTGGAGGGCTTGGCAAGACCTGCACCCAGGATCAGATCATCCTCAACGTTTTTTTCTTTGAGATGATCCCACAGACCCTGCCACTGATCCGGTGCAAAACCGATCTCCCACCGCTCCAGGGCGTTACTGGTCAGGCCGCGCTTTTCCAGGTAGGCCCGCGCGTCAGAAGCCGCACCGGTGTTCAGCTGCAGGCGGAAAAACCTGACCGCCAGCTCCATCACCTCTGCCAGCTGTGTCCGCCTGTCTGCTTTCTGCTGCGCCTGGGGGTCCCGCTCGGGCATCGGCATACCCGCCTCGCGCGCAAGGATTTCCACGGCCTCCATAAAGCCCACGTTCTCCGTCTCACGCACAAAGGAAATGGCGTCGCCTTTCGCGTGACAGCCAAAACAGTAGTAAAACCCCTTGCGGTCATCGACATGAAAAGAGGCAGATTTTTCCTGGTGAAAGGGGCACGGCGCCCACATATCACCTTTGCCCTGATTGGATTTGCGCGCGTCCCAGATAACCTTGCGGCCTACAACCTGTGACAGGCTGGACCGGGTGCGCAGTTCATCCAGGAATCCGGGGGGCAGGCTCATGCGGCGATTATCGGGTCAGGGCCGCAGAGAGTCCAGCCGAACAGCATAGTCGCCAGCACCGATCCGGGCGGATATCCCGACTGCGACCGTACCAGGCAGGCTGTTTCACTGCCCCAGTTTCAGACACTCCGCATACCACCAGCCTTTGAGGTCTTCCGCTTTGAGGTCTTTGCGTTTCTTTTCGTAAACCGCCGGTGCGAGCAGTGGTATGATATTATTGTATTTCTCCGGCCATGTCGCGTTCTCGGACAAGACCGATGACAGTCTGCGTTCTTTCACACCATCCAGACGGGCTTCTTTGATTGCTTCCACCACATCAGCCTGATGTCCGCAGCTGATTTCTTTTTCTGACTGCGCCAGCGCGGGCAAAGCGCCAAGTGTCAGGGCAACGGGCAAAACGATACGCAACATGGAAAACCTCCGGTGATTTGCGACAGTTTACCCGCGCGCGGCCACACCTTCCATAGCTGTTTTCAGCTCATCCACCAGGGTATGCGCCATTGAACGAAACACCATGATCATAAAGCTGTCGGCACCGGTTCGGGTGATCGAGGCGTTCATGTGCATGACCTGCGTGCGCAGCGTATGGCCCCGTTTGAAAACAGCAGACCGCAGATCAGCGGGAACCAGGCGTGCCAGAACGTCCGCAGCACCGTCGCCGCTCAGTGTGACGACGGCCCAGGCATCGGACTGATCCGTCAGCGCGGCATGTTGCGCCAGCCGGGGATCAGGTGGTGGTCCGGCCAGCAGCGCCATGTCGCGTCCAAACCAGATCGCGCGGCATTCTGCCCTGCCCGTGGTGCGGTTGGCCGCAGGCAACTTCACGCCGTGGGCCTGGTCCAAGGCATCCGAGAGCGCGCCTTGCTGGCCGTTATAAGCCGCAATCGATGTGAGAGCGCCCGGGTCGGTCTCCTCAAGAGTGACTGACCCCACGGAAAAGGGCAGTACTCCGGAACACGGGGTTCTGGCAGTCAGATCAGCCACGGACCCGTCCTCCTTCAGGATCAACAAAAACAGGGTTGCAGATTTCCACCTCGGTCTCGATCCCCCGCAGGCCATCCACCAGACGGACGGTTTCGCCGAGACGTTCCGGTCCCCCTTCTATGAAACCAAGCCCGATCATGTGACCAAGTGTTGGCGAGAAAGCGACTGAGGTGACATAGCCCTGATCGTTTACACGCGTGCTTTCCGTGCCGATGCTGAACAGATGCGCCCCGGCCGATAGCTCGCCCGTCGGGTTGACCGGCCTGAGGCCAACCAACCGCTGACGTTGCGGGTCGATCAACCCCTCGCGCGCCGCCATCGTCTGACCGATACAGTCTTTTTTGTTGCTGACCATCCGCGCAAACCCGATGTCAAAGGCCGTTGTCCGCCCATGAATTTCCGCATGTGTGATATGCCCCTTCTCGATCCGCAGAACATTCAGCGCTTCCATCCCGTATGCGCCGCCGCCAATGGCCTCCGCCCGTTCTGTGAGCAGCCTGAACAGGCTCTCGCCCCAGCGCGATGGTACCGCCACTTCATAGGCGTGCTCACCCGAGAAAGAGATTCGGAAGAGCCGCCCCGGCACACCGCAGACAGACACGCCACCGCAGGACATAAAGGGCCAGTTTTCATTGTCGATGGCTGTGTCCAGCACACCATTCAGCAGGTCGCGCGAGCGAGGACCTGCCACCGCAAACTGTGCCCACTGCTCTGTTACGGACGTAAAGCGGACATCCAGATCAGGCCGCAGCACCTGGTGCACAAACTCAAGGTGCCGCATGACATTTCCCGCAGCAGCCGTGGTTGTCGTCATCACATAGTGATCGGGGCCAAGCCGCGCCGTGGTGCCATCGTCCATGACGTGGCCATCCTCGCGCAGCATCAGACCATAGCGCACCCGGCCTTCTTTCAGTGTCGAAAAGGTATTGGTGTACACAAAATCAAGCAATTCGGCAGCGCCGGAGCCCTGCAGATCAATTTTTCCCAGAGTAGAGACATCACAGACTCCGACTGCCCCGCGCACAAACCCAACCTCGCGGTCGCAGGACTGCCGCCATGTCGTTTCGCCTGCACACGGAAAGTAGCTGGGCCGATACCACAGGCCGGCCTCGATCATCGGTGCGCCCATGCCGACGCTTGCATCATGTGACGTTGTAAACCGCCGCGGCGCAAAACCCTCGCCCTGCGCCCCTGCCCCCAGGGCGGCAATCGATACCGGCACATAGGGCGGCCGGAATGTCGTCGTTCCCGTTTCCGGAATGCCGCGTCCTGTTGCGTCCGCCAGAACCGCCAGCGCTCCCACGTTGGAGTTCTTGCCCTGATCCGGCGCCATACCCTGCGTCGTGTAGCGCTTCATGTGTTCAACAGAACGGAAGTTCTCGGCAGCGGCCTGCCTGACATCCTTGACGGTGACATCGTTCTGAAAGTCGAGCCAGGCCCGTCCTTTTGACGGCACAGCCCAGAGCGGACTGATCGCATAAGGCGTGTCATCAGCAACCGGTACATCCGGCGCCGACGTTTTCAAACCCAGCTCAGCAAGTGCGGTCCTGGCCGCCCGGGCCCCGCCACGCAGACATTCGGATGTTGAAAAATCCCCGTGGCACGCACCAGCTGTCAGCAGTCCCGGAACGGATCCGGAGGTGGGAACAAATGCAGCGATCTCCTCGGACCACTTTGGCCGGCCGTTCATGTGGCAGGTCAGATGCAGCGTCGGGTTCCATCCTCCGGACATCGCCAGGCAGTCCGCATCAATGGTCCGGCTCAAACCGTTGCCGCTGATCGTTACGGACTTCAGACCCATGCGTCCTGCGGCACCTGTGACAACAGCACCTGTGTAAACTGGGTAATCCGCACTGGCAACACGCGCATCCGTCCTGCTGTCGACCAGTGCTGCCACCTCTGCTCCAGCCGCTGTCAGATCCTGCGCCGTCCGGTGTGCGTCATCGTTGTTCCCGAACACGACAAATCTCTGACCGGCAAGAACACCCCAGCGGTTCAGATAGGCGCGCACGGCACCGGCTGTCATTATGCCGGGCCTGTCGTTGTTCTCAAAGGCCACAGGCCGCTCAAGCGCACCAGACGCCAGCACAGACCGCCGCGCCACAATCCTCCAGAATGTCTCGCGCGGCGCACCTGCAGCTGGTGCCGCAAGGTGGCTGCTCACACGTTCCAGCGCCCCGTAAGTCCCCTGATCATAAGCACCGGTTACGGTCGTGCGGGTCATCACACGCACATTGTCCATATCGCGCAGTTCCGCGCTAACGGAGGCTGCCCAGTCACAGCCTGCTATCCCGTCAATCCTGTGGGTTTCTGCATTCAGACGCCCCCCCGGCAGACTGTCCTCATCCGCCAGAATGACATCCGCGCCCGCGCGGCCAGCGGTCAGCGCCGCCATCAGCCCGGCAGGGCCCGCTCCGATCACCAGCAGATCGCAAAAGGCCCAGGCCTTCTCATAACGGTCCGGATTATGCGCGCCGCTGAGACCGCCCAGACCTGCCGCCCGGCGGATCACCGGCTCATAAACACGCTCCCAGAAGCCCCGGGGCCACATAAATGTCTTGTAGTAAAACCCGGCCCCCAGAAACGGTGCGGCCAGATCATTGATCTCCATCAGGTCCAGCTTCAGCGAAGGCCAGGCATTCTGGCTGCGCACGTCAAGCCCGTCAAACACCTCCTGAACCGTTGCCCTGACATTGGGCTCGGCAGCGGCACCGCGGCCTGTCGTAACCAGCGCATTCGGTTCCTCACTGCCAGCGGTCATCACACCGCGCGGACGATGGTATTTGAAGGACCGCGCCATCAGCCGCTCACCGCAGGCAAGCAGCGCAGAGGCGACCGTATCGCCTTCAAATCCGCTGTATCCAACCGAATTGAACTGAAACCGGACCTTCCGGTCCCGGTTGATCAGCCCTTTGCCGTCAACTCTCATCACGACCCTCCGCAAGCTCCAAAGCCAGCGCGATGGACTGAATCTCATGCGTTACCGTATTGCGCGTCACGACCACCCAGGCACCGCATCCCCCCTCGTGCTGCCACAGATCGCGCGTCTGTCCTGCCGGGTTGTCGCGCAGATGTACGTAATCATCCCAGGCTTCAGCACCCGCATCCGGCGCCGGTCGCCGCAGCGCCACGGCATCACCCATGTAATAAAATTCGCGGCGATCCCTTTCACCGCAGATCGGACAGGTCAACCGCACTGGCCGCCCTCCTGTTTCTTCTGGCCATAAATATCCCCGCCGGAGGCACCCATCATCTGCCGCCCCCTCAATGCAGGTTGTGCTGAGAGCCGGTGCCCTCTTCGTCCATGAGTCCGCGTCCGGTGCGAAAGCGGTCCAGCCGGAAACCCGTGGCAGTCTCATGCGGGTTGCCCGTCGCCATCAGATGCGCCAGCGCCACACCGGAGCCCGGCACGGCTTTGAACCCGCCGTAACACCAGCCACAGTCAATAAACAGACCGTCGGTGTCCGTGCGGTCGATAATCGGCGAGCCATCGGGCGTCATATCCATGATCCCCCCCCAGGACCGCAGGACCTTTGCCTTGCCGATCATCGGCATCAGCGTCATGCCCGCCTCCATGACGTGCTCTTTCATCGGCAGATTTCCGCGACTGGCATAAGAGGCGTAAAAATCCAGATCCCCGCCGAACACCAGCCCGCCTTTGTCCGACTGGCTGATATAGAAATGCCCCATACCAAAGCTCACCACATGATCGATAACCGGCTTCAGCCCCTCGGTCACAAAGGCCTGCAGGACATGGCTTTCAATCGGCAGACGCATGCCAGCCATAGCTGCCACCTGTCCGGACCGGCCGGCCGTCACGATTGCAACTTTCCCGGCTTTGATCGGCCCGCGTGCTGTCTGAACACCTGTCACCCGACCGTTTTCGATATCAATGCCTGTCACTTCGCAGTTCTGGATCAGATCAACACCGCGCTGGTCCGCGCCGCGCGCATATCCCCAGGCCACGGCATCATGCCGCGCAGAGCCGCCGCGCGGATGCAGCAGACCGCCATAAATCGGGAACCGGATATTGTCGAAGTCGAGATAGGGCAGATGCTTACGCACGCCTTCGCGGTCAAGCAGTACAGCATCGTCACCCTGCGCCAGCATCGCATTGCCCCGGCGTACAAAGGCGTCCCGCTGCCCGTCTGAGTGGAACAGATTGATCAGGCCACGCTGCGAATGCATCACGTTGTAGTTCAGCTCTTCTTCCAGCCCTTCCCAGAGCTTCAGCGAATGGCTGTAGAACTCGGAATTGCCCGGCAGGAAGTAATTGGCGCGAACAATGGTCGTATTCCGACCGATGTTACCACTGCCCAGATACCCTTTCTCCAGAACGGCGATATTGGTCATCCCGTGGTTTTTAGCCAGGTAGTAAGCGGTCGAAAGACCGTGCCCCCCGCCCCCGATGATGACCGCGTCATAAGCATCTTTCGGCGCGGGATCACGCCAGTGTGGCTCCCAGCCGGTGTTGCCGGTCAGGCCTTCCCTGAGAACGCGCAGGCCAGAGAATTTCACGTGAGCGACTCCATGCTGTTGGGGCACCCTAACAACACAGCCTGACATGATCTACGACAGAAACCGACGTGAAATGTCGCAGAATGAACGACGTGACACCGTGCCCGGTTCAGTTTTTGTAGAGTGTATTCCGCTGCTTCAGGTCGAGCACAACCGGAGCGGTTACCGGCGCACCGGCCTCATCAAAAAAGGGTGTGCGACGCGCATCCCCTGAGATCCAGGCGGGCACAGCGCGCCCGATGAGACCAGAGAGCATGGCAAAGAGGCCCTTGTCTCTGCGCGGCGCGCCGCGCTCTTTGAGTGCGTGTTTGGTAAAGCCCAGCGTGCGAACCGGGCCAAAGACGTCCGTCTGGTCAAAAAGTCCGCGCCACATGCCCGCCATCGGCACACGCGGGGTGCTTACTGTATTGGCAAGGGGTGTGTTGCAACAGGACGCGTACCAGCGATGCAGCCCTTTGGGCGAAAGGCGCAGACAGGCGATGCTGTCCGCGCCCTGCGTGATGTCGATACGGGCTGGCAACACCTGCACCAGCGCGCTGCCCCCGCCCGGTTCAAGCTGATCCGCGCAGCCCATGTGCCGCGCAAAGGCACGACAGTCCCGGCAGTAACACACCAGATGGCAAACGTGCTGTGGCGCTGCATCGTGCAGCACGCCTTTCAGCGTGCCGCAGCTGCACGAAAATGGCGCATCTGTCATCGCGGATCCTTGTACCGTTGTCCGGAAAGGATCAGAGCCCTTTGGCCTGATAACTCGCCGCAACCTTGCCGATGGCGACAAGATACGCCGCGGTGCGCAGATCGTCTACGTCTTCGCGTGCGTGCCAGACGTCGGCCATGGACTGGTAGGCAATACGCATTGTGTCATCGAGACCAGAACGGACCAGTTCCAGCTCGCCCGCACCGCGCAGATACTTCTGCTTGAAATCCGGGCTCAGCTCCCAGCCGACGCCTGCGTCTTTCGACAGACGCTCCAGTTCGTTGATAATCAGCTGGTGGCGCGATTCCTCCTGACGGCGCTGCATACGGCCAAAGCGGATGTGGCTGAGGTTTTTCACCCACTCAAAATAGCTCACGGTCACACCACCGGCGTTTGCGTACATGTCCGGGATAATCACCGTCCCTTTTTCACGCAGGATCTGGTCTGCACCCGCGGTTACGGGTCCGTTCGCCGCCTCGATGATCAGCGGCGCCTGGATGTCAGCCGCATTGCTGAGATTGATTACGCCTTCGAGCGCCGCCGGGATCAGAATATCGCAGGGTTCTTCCAGTACGGATGCGCCATCCCCCACATGATGCATGTCCGAAAATCCAGAAACCCCGCCATGTTTGGCGATCCAGGCCCGGATGCTCTCCACGTCCAGACCATCCGGGTTATACAGCGCGCCATCCCTTTCGATGATCCCTGTGATGATGCAACCATCCTCCTCTGACAGGAACTTGGCCGCGTGATATCCCACGTTACCCAGGCCCTGCACAATCACCCGTTTGCCAGACAGATCCCCCGTCATACCCGCTTTTTGCATGCCCTTCTCGTCGCGAAAGAACGCGTGCAGCGCGTATTGCACACCCCGGCCTGTGGCCTCCACACGACCGGCGATACCGCCCGCATTGGGCGGCTTGCCCGTGACACAGGCGTTTCCGTTGATATCCGTTGTGTTCATCCGTTTATACTGGTCGGCCATCCAGGCCATTTCGCGCTCACCTGTTCCCATGTCCGGTGCAGGTACGTTTTGCGAAGGGTTGATCAGATCGCGCTTGATCAGCTCATAGGCAAACCGCCGTGTGATCAGCTCCAGCTCATGGGTCTCATATTCGCGCGGGTCGATACACAGGCCACCTTTGGAGCCGCCAAAGGGTGCTTCGACCAGTGCGCATTTATATGTCATCAGCGCCGCGAGCGCCTCGACCTCATCCTGGTTCACGCCGGTGGCATAGCGGATGCCGCCTTTGACCGGTTCCATATGTTCGGAATGCACGGACCGGTAGCCGGTAAAAGTCTTGATCTCGCCGCGCAGGCGCACACCAAAGCGCACAGTATAGGTTGCGTTGCAGACCCTGATTTTCTCTTCCAGTCCGGGGGACAGGTCCATCAGGCCCACGGCCCTGTTGAACATCTGATCTACACTCTCACGGAAGCTCGGTTCGCGCGCGTTCTGTGTCAAGTTCTCTCTCCCTTTCTGGTCAGGCCTGATTGCCCCGGAATGACCCTCTGACCCTACGCGGAGAAGTTGTAAAGCGCCAGTTTTTTAGGCGGTTTGAAAATTTTTACACACAGCACAGGAAAGGCCTGCGCCAGGCTGGCGGGCATAAGGTTGACAAACAGTTAACGGGGACCGTGACAGAGCCACAAAACACCAGTGTCGCCCTTTTCAGGAGGCAGACTCCGCGTTTTTGCGTTCTTCAATCATCATCGCGATGATTTCCGCCATCATTTTGGTCTGGTTTTTCGGCGTCATCCCGCCAACACCGACACGCCGGCCCATGCGCCACCAGAGGCCCGGACGCCAGTGGCGGGAACCCGATGCAGTTGTGTGAATAAGAAAGCCGTTGGAGGGTTTGAACGCAAATGCGCCGCGGTCTATGCCGGTCATATCGGCCGTCCGTGCGATGACCGTGCCACCGCTTTCCCGCAGCTCGGTTTTTGTGAGTTCCAGAACATAGGAGGTCGACCGGCGCATGGCATCTGCAATCATCAGCGAGCCGGTTCCTAGCGCCAGCAGGAAAATCTGCCACCCCAGCGTTGGCGGCGATGCCAGCGCCACGTAGATCACCATTACGGCCAGAAATGCCAGCATACCGATGCCCAGCACACGCCTGCCGGTTGAAGCGGCCACGGTTGCCAGAATTTCGGTGTCTGCGGTGTTCTGCATAGCTGCCTCGGCAAATCTCGGATGCTGCGTCCTAGCCGCCATGCGCCCGGGTCACAAGCCGAATTGCCGGACACGACAGCGTCAGTGATCGTCAAACAGCTCTGGAAAGAGCCATTTCAGGCTGTGCGGACGATACTCTGCGCGCTGTGCCATGCGGGTCAGCACCGAAGCATGAAGGCCACGCGGGGTCTGCGGCCCGGACCGCCAGCGCAAAAGTGCCGGAAAAAATCTGTACAGACCCGCGACTTTGTATAAATCCGGCGCAGGTGCCCTGGCATCCGGCGGCGTCAACACGCTCCGGTCTGTGCGCAGCCCCAGCCGGATCGCCTCTTCCATTATGAACGCCGCCGGCAGTGCTCCCAATGCTGGTATCTCTGACGATCCGCCCAGAACGCTGTGATTGCCCGCAAACCAGACCTGCTGATAGGGGCGCTGCGGGCTCTGATCCCCCTGGTTCAGGCCCGGATCACCGCCGCGCGTGTCCAGGTTGTCCCACAGCGATGGCGCATAAAGCACGCGTTTTTCGTCCAGCGCCACGGCATGCCGTGCCTGCTCGACCAGTCCGGACAAAGACGTATCATGAAACTGATAGCGCTTGTTCCAGGCCCGCGCGATACCCCCCAGAACTGCCTGCGGAATGCCCAGGGCCCCCACCGTATCCCAGACACCCAGGTAGGTAATCCGCACGAGGTTGCTGCCATCGCCGCGCATCTCCACATCCGCCTGACTGGTCGCAAACCCGGGCGACAACCTGCGCCTGGCCGCCATGACGGACGGCATATCGGGGGCATTTTTTGCCCCCCGGCGACGATACAGCCGGAAAGCGCGCAGGGCGTTCAGCCGTGTGGGGCGTTCAAGAATGCCGCATTTGCGGATCATTCCGACCAGCGAGCGTGCCGTATAGGCACCACGCGAGAACCCGAAGATCATGATTTTATCGCCCGGCTGATAGATCCGGCACAGCTCCAGATAGGCCGCACGGATGTTGCGGTTCAACCCCCAACCGAAGAGGCCGCCGCCAATGCGGCTGATCCGGCGACCGATGTCGCTGACCATGCCCGTGCCGGTGCCAACGCCCGGGAAATACAGCGCGATCTGCCCCGGTTCCGGCAGACAGCAGTCCGCCTCGCGCAATACATGCGTGTGTGTCTCTGCGCCCGGACTGTTCCAGGTGCCGTCACAGAAAATCGCGATAACTGCCATTTGCTTCCCCTTTGCCGCGCACCAGGTTAGGCGGGAAAGACGCAGGCCCCGTTACCGGGGCGTACGGTGCTTTTGACGGCAACGCGGCAGGCGGAAATACGATGACCAGACTGACTTCTCTTCTGAGCTTTGTGCTCTGTGTAACCTTTGCTGGCTCCACACTCTGGGTGCCTGACTTTGGCGGGTTTGATGCTGATCAATTCCCGGTGCCGCAGAATGACCCGCCCGTACAACCGGCTGGCTATGCCTTTGCGATCTGGGGTCTGATCTATCTCTGGCTTCTGATCGGCATGGGGTACGGGCTGCTGCGCAGGCCCGACGACGCAGACTGGCACGCCATGCGGGTTCCGCTTTGCGTGTCACTGGCCATCGGATCCGTCTGGCTGCCTGTGGCTGTGCTCAGCCCGGTCTGGGCGAGCATTCTGATCTGGGCGATGCTGTTGCCCGCTCTTGTAGCACTCTTTCGTGCGCCGGCCACAGACAGGGGATGGGCACTTTTGCCAGTGGGGCTTTACACCGGCTGGCTGTCAGCTGCGAGCTGCGTGTCGCTGGGTCTGGTTGCTGCGGGTTACGGCTTCATGAGTGAGCAAACGGCCGCATTTGTCTTTGTGTTCATGGCCCTGGTCATTGCGTCAGCCGTCCAGAACCAGCTGCGGCGCGCGCCCACTTACAGCATCGCTGTGATCTGGGCGCTCATCGCAATTGTCGTGCAGAATGCAGGCTCTGATACCACCGTCGCGGCCCTTGCCGCAGGCGGTGCCGCAGCCCTGATCGTGCCTGCCTGGCGGGCCTTTCGCACGGGCTGAGCTCTCAGTCCCGGCGGCGTCCCTCGGTGTGTTTGCGCAGCTTTGACGGCGGTGCTTTTTTACGGCCCTTGTAGGGGTTCGCGTCATTCTGTCCGCGCATCCACAAACGGATAGGTGTGCCGGGCATATCGAAATCGAGCCGCAGCCCGTTGACCAGATAGCGGCTGTAGCTCTCCGGCACCTTGTCGGGGTGGCTGCACATCACCACAAAACCCGGCGGGCGCGTCTTGGCCTGGGTCATATACCGCAGTTTGATGCGCTTGCCCTGGGGTGCAGGCGGTGGATGTGCCTCTACCATACCGGTGAGCCAGCGGTTCAGCTGTGCTGTTGTCACCCGGCGGTTCCAGGTCTGATAGGCGCGGACCACTGCCTGGTGCAGACGGTCGAGCCCTCTGCCGGTTTTCGCAGAAACCGTGACCAGTGGCGCGCCCCGCAGTTGTGGCAGCAGTCGTTCAAAGCTCTCCTTGAGCTCCTTCAGCTTCGCTTGACGATCCTCTTCGACGTCCCATTTGTTGACCGCCAGAACCACAGCGCGGCCCTCGCGTTCTGCCAGATCAGCAATACGCAGGTCCTGCTGCTCAAACGGGATCGCCGCATCCAGCAGCACGATCACCACTTCGGCAAATTTGACCGCGCGCAGGCCATCGCCCACTGAAAGCTTTTCCAGCTTTTCCTGAACCTTGGCCTTTTTGCGCATCCCTGCCGTGTCGAAAATCCGCATCGGCAGCACAACATCATCCGGACCGGCCCAGTCCATCCGCAGTGAAATCGCATCCCGGGTAATGCCAGCCTCCGGCCCGGTCAGCAGGCGGTCCTCGCCAAGGATCTGATTGATCAGCGTCGATTTACCCGCATTCGGCCTGCCAACAACCGCCACCTGCAGCGGCTTTCTGGCTGTTGGCATCTGGATTTCGGCTTCCATATCGCCGTCATCCTCGTCCAGAATAACATCTGTGTCGGGAGCATCTTCTGCAGCGCGCTCGGCAAACTGATCGGCCAGCGGCATCAGAAGCGTGTAAAGATCGTTGAGGCCTTCTCCATGTTCTGCCGACAGGCGGACAGGCTCGCCCAGACCCAGTGAATAGGCCTCCAGAATACCTGCGTCCGCGGCAGAGCCCTCGGCTTTGTTGGCCGCCAGGATTACATGCGCCGACCGTTTGCGCAGAATATCCGCAAACACCAGATCAGACGGCGTTATCCCGACGCGGGCGTCGACCATAAAGAGGCAGATATCAGCCATATCCACCGCCCGTTCGGTCAGACGGCGCATCCGACCCTGCAGGCTGTCGTCGGTAACCTCTTCGAGACCTGCCGTGTCGATCACCGTGAAACGCAGGTCAGCAAGACGCGCGGCACCTTCACGCAGATCACGTGTCACACCCGGCTGGTCATCGACCAGAGCCAGACGTTTGCCCACAAGGCGGTTGAACAGCGTGGATTTACCCACATTGGGCCGCCCCACGATGGCGAGGGTGAAAGACATGGATCGCTCCGGATACGGGTTCAGATGCGCGCTTTAGCGCACCTTGACGTCAACGGAAAGCGTGCAGATCACCTTTTGTCGAAACGACGTAGAGTACATTGCCCGCAATCACGGGTGCCGAGGTCGCGCCACCCGGTATTTCCACCGAGCTTATCTGGCTGCCATCCACCGGATCAAACGACCGCAGCAGACCGTCGTTTGACGCCACCAGAATACGTCCTCCGGCGAGGACAGGACCATGATGCGCGACGATTTCTGCGCGCTTGTTCGGGCGGTCTTTGATAAAGCCGGGCAGGTTTACCGCCCAGATGCGCTCGCCGGTGCCCGCATCAAGGCGGACAAGCTGGCCAAGATCGGACAGCGCAAAAATACTGTCACCTGCGGGTTGCACCGGCCCCGTTGCCCCATCCTGGGCAGTCCAGAGGCGTTTGCCCGACCCCAGGTTCAGCGCGACGATCCGCCCGGACTGGTTGCCCACGTAGACACTGTTGCCTGACACGACCGGCGCCCCGGTCACATCGCCCACATTGGACAACGCCCGGCCAAAACGCTCGCCCACGACCGAGGCATCCCAGCGGCGCAGGCCGCCCCGGCGGAACACCGCCTGGATTTCCCCGGATCCAAATCCAAATATCGCCAGATCGCCCGAAACGGCAGGTGCAGGGGCTCCCAGAACGTTGTTGCTGTCTGGCGACGCTGTGAGCTGCCAGGCGATACGGCCTTCGTCTGCAGTCACGGCCCAGCCGGTATCGTCCCCGGCGGTCAGATATACAAGATTGCCCACCACGGTCGGTGTGCCGGATCCTGTTCCTTCAAGCCGCTGGCTCCATTGCAGATCGCCGGTGACAGCGTCCAGAGAAACCAGCGCACCATATCCGCTGGAGACAAAAACCCGTCCGTCGTTGTAGGCGAGCCCGCCCCCGGTTGCCTGGCCACTGCCATCACGCGACGGCCTGATATCTGTCTGCCAGACCGGCTGCCCGGACAGAGAAGTGGCCGACACGCGCGAATCCGCGTCGAGCGTAAAAATCAGTCCCTGTGCCACAACAGGTGTTGCCGTAATGCGTTGCTTGCGGCTGTCGCCTTCGCCAATCCGGGCGCTCCAGACCCGTTGCAGCGATGTCCCAAGGCTGGGATGTGCAGTCCGGGTGGACGGCGTGCCGATGGCCTGCGTCCATTCTGTATTCGCGGTGGCTGCTGGCAGCGAGATGGCGCGGCTGCCTTCAAACGGCAGGGTTGCGACGGTCTTTGCGTCCTCGCGGATCGGTTCGCGCTTGCCGGGCAGAATAATTTCTTCTTCCGCACAGCCGCTCAGCAACACAGCAGCGGCCAGTACCGCAAAGATCACGCGGATACCGCGATGCTGCCCTGCACCAAAATCATTCACTGTCATGGCCTGTTGTACCCACCCTGCGTTGTGCTTTTCACCGGCCCCTGCGCTGCTCGGAACATCAGTTTCCGGCGTTCGGCAGGTTGTCCAGATCCGGCGTTCCCCCCAGAGACACAATCACCTGTAAGGCGCGCTGTTGCAAGTCCGCGGTAACCCCGGCGTCCTGCAGAACCGCCTGATAGCGGGTGATCGCTGATGCGGTGTCGCCCTCTTTGATATCGAGCAGTGCCAGTTGCTCCTGTGCCAGCAGGCTCAGCGGTTGGCCGGGGGCTGCCAGCGCTTCAAACTGAGGGCGCAGTGTATCTGCACTCACGCGGTCAGCCTGCAGGGTCAGCGCTTTGAACGCGGCAATCTGCTGATAGATCGGTGCAATATCCCCGTTTGTGGCGACACGGTTCAGAGCTTCAACAGCCAGTCCGGTCTGACCGGTATTATGCTGTTCGGCGGCGGCCATCATCGCAGCAACGGCCTCGGCGGCCGGAGTTTCAGCGGGAACATCTGCCAGCGCCCGGGCGCGTGCCTCACCGGCTTCCAGTGACAGTGCCGCAAGCATTCCATCCCCGAGCGCTTCGGCTTTCGCGCGTTCCTGCGCCTTGTTGTATTCATTCAGGGCAGCGCCACCCACAATAACGAGCACGGCAATCGCACCGAGCCATCCATAACGGCGAAGCGCCGCGTAGAACCGGTCCTTGCGGACCTCGTCGTTGACTTCACTGATAAAACTGTCTGAGTCGCTCATAATGCCCTGCCGGATACCTTCGCGCCCCTCTTACCCTGCGCAGGCAGGCAAGCCAAGACCGCAAGAGACAGCATTGAACTGGCGGCGGTTTCACCTTAAATCTGAACTGGTCGGTTCAGCAAAACTGTCGTAAAGACAACGCAACCGGACTGACAGGATCAGGTGGCGGGGGCCGCCGGTTTATTCGAGGCGATTACTGATGCGACTTTTTTCAATACTTGCGGCTGTTATCGTCGCATCCATCCTTTACGCATTCATTTTTGAACGACCGGCGCTTTATGCGCGCCTCGGTTGGGCAGACGCGGAAGCCGCTGAAGTGCCGGATAAGGCCGGTGAAACGCCCGCTGCGGAAACCGCTGGTCTGGTAAAGGTAGTTGTGCGCCGGTCCGAGGCCCAGCAGATTGACACGGCAGTTGTCCTGCGGGGTCAGACGCAAGCCGCCCGCGAAGTGAACGTACAGTCAGAAACCTCTGCCACGGTCATTTCTGAACCACTGCGCAAGGGCGCACAGGTTGAGGCCGGACAGCCCCTGTGTCGCCTTGACGAGGGAACGCGCGGTGTTGCGCTGGAGCAGATGCGCGCGCAACTGGACGAGGCGCGCGCGCGTGTGCCGGAATCAGCCGCCCGTCTGGACCAGGCGCTGGCACAACTTGACGAGGCCCGGATCAATCAGAACGCCTCCAGCAAACTGAGCCAGGGTGGATTTGCCTCCACAACACGGGTTGCCAATGCAGACGCTGCAGTGGCCTCGGCGCTGGCAGGGATAGAATCAGCCCGCGCAGGTCTGCAGGCAGCACAGTCCGGCATCCGTTCCGCCGAAGCCGCGGTTGCCTCTGCCGAAAAAGAAATCGACCGCCTGACGATCAAAGCACCCTTCAGCGGACTGCTGGAAAGCGACACCGCCGAGTTGGGCACTCTGCTGCAACCCGGCGCACTCTGCGCCACTGTGATACAGCTGGACCCGATCAAGCTTGTGGCTTTTGTCCCTGAAACAGAAGTGGGCCGGGTAAAAGTCGGTGCACTCGCAGGCGCACAGCTGGTCGGCAGTGACAGCACAACCGAAGCCGACGGAGGCGCAACGGTGCAGGGACGCGTTACTTTCCTGTCGCGTTCAGCCGACGAGATGACACGCACCTTCCGCGTCGAGATCGAGGTGGCAAATCCCGATCTGGCGATCCGTGACGGTCAGACGGCGGAAATCCTGATTTCCGCTGCGGGCGCCACTGCGCATCTGCTGCCGCAATCCGCGCTGACCCTGAACGACGAGGGGGCTCTGGGTGTCAGGACCATCGACGGGGATGCCGTTGTGGAGTTTCACAAGGTCCGCCTGATGCGTGACACGCCAGAGGGTGTCTGGCTGACGGGTCTGGGCGAGCGGGCGGATGTGATCGTCCTGGGCCAGGAATATGTCATCGCAGGGGTACGCGTCGCACCAACCTGGCAGGAGCTGAGCCAGTGACGGGTATCGTAGACTGGGCAGCGGGCCGTGCGCGGATGGTGCTTGCCTTTATCCTGCTGAGCCTTGTGGTCGGCGGATATTCCTATTCAACCCTGCCAAAAGAGGGCGAGCCGGACATCGAGATCCCGGCACTCTTTGTCTCTGTGCCTTTTCCTGGCATCTCGGCGGCTGACAGCGAGACCCTGCTGGTCAAACCGATGGAGACTGAGCTCGCGGATCTGGACGGGCTGAAATCCATGTCCGGCACGGCAGCAGAGAACTATGCAGGCGTTGCGCTCGAGTTCGAGTTCGGATGGGACAAAACCAAAATCCTTGCTGATGTGCGTGACGCCATGAGCAAGGCCGAAGCAGAGTTTCCAGCGGGCGCTGAACAGTATTCGATTAACGAAATTAACTTCTCCGAATTCCCGATCATCATTGTGAACCTGACCGGCCCCGTGCCTGAGCGGACGATGAACCGCGTGGCGCGCGACTTGCAGGATGATCTGGAGGCGATGGATGCCGTGCTGGAAGCAGGCATTGCAGGCAGCCGGGACGAGATGCTGGAAGTGCTGATCGACCCCCTGCGCCTTGAAGCCTACAACGTCACCGCGGGCGAGCTGATCAATACGGTCCAGAACAACAACCAGCTGATCGCCGCAGGCGAGGTCGACACCGCTCAGGGCACATTTTCGGTCAAAATCCCTTCGTCTTTTGACGAGGCGCGCGATGTTTACAATCTGCCGGTCAAGACAAACGGCGACCGTGTGGTCACGCTGGGTGATCTAACCACCATCAACCTGACGTTCGAGGATCGCTCCGGCACCGCGCGCTTTAACGGCGAGAACTCGCTGGCGCTTCAGGTGGTCAAACGCAAAGGGTTCAATCTCATTGATACCGCCGCTCTGGTTAAAGACCTGGTCGACGAAAAAAGCGAGGGGTGGCCCGAGGGGCTGCAGGCTGCGGTGACTGTCGGCACCTCGAACGACCAGTCGCGGATTGTAAATGCCATGGTCCAGCAGCTGCTCGGCTCGGTCTTTACCGCGATTGCGCTGGTGATGATCGTTGTGCTGGCAGCCCTGGGTATCCGGGCAGCCCTGCTGGTTGGTTTTGCTATTCCAACCTCCTTTCTGCTCTGCTTTGCCTTTCTGGCAGTCATGGGCATTTCGATCTCGAACATTGTGATGTTCGGTCTGATCCTGGCAGTGGGCATGCTGGTCGATGGTGCAATCGTCGTGGTCGAATATGCCGACAAACGCCAGCAGGAGGGCGTGGGTCCGATGAAGGCCTATGTCGAGGCCGCCAAACGCATGTTCTGGCCCATTATCTCCTCCACAGCCACGACGCTTTGCGCATTTCTGCCCATGCTGTTCTGGCCCGGTGTGCCGGGTGAGTTTATGGGTATGCTGCCGGTGACCCTGATCTTTGTTCTGTCCGCCTCCCTCGTGGTAGCACTGATCTATCTGCCTGTTATGGGAGGCGTCACAGGCCGCCTGGAGCGCTGGATGGCTGACTACATGCAGGCGGTGGCCGGACTGCGCTGGTACCTGCACGCAGCGCTCTTCCCGATCGCGGCTCTGATGATCGCTGCCGCAGCACTGATGGGGCCGGTTTTTGGCGGAATCGGCGCGCAGTTTGCACAGATGGACGGGCTGAACCTGATCGGTTCCGTTGTCCCGACATTCCTGTTTGTATTCCTGCACATTGTTGTCGCGGCCGCACTTCTCGCTGTCGCAGTGGGCGGGTTTCTCGTGCTTCTCGTGGCCCTTTTCGCCCTGCTGACACGGCTGGGTAACTGGGGCAGATGGCTGGCCTCCAAAATGTTCCGTGATGAGCCGCAGCGCATCAGTGCGGGGTACCGGCGTTCGGGCTTTGGCCATGTCATCGCCGCCATTGCAGGCAACCCGGTTATGCCGCTGGTAATGGCAGGGACCGTCTTTGTCTTTGTGGGAACGGTGCTGATCTTTTTTACCAACAACAATAACGGCGTCGAATTTTTTGTAGAATCTGAACCCGAACAGGGCATCGTCTATGTTCTGGCACGCGGCAACCTCAGCCTGGATGAAAAAGACACGCTTGTGCGCCAGGCTGAAGACATCGTTCTGGCCCACCCCGGGGTGATCAACGCCTTTTCCTTTGCCGGTCAGGGCGGGCTCAACACAGATTCCAGCGGTGCCGCCATCCCCAAGGATACGATCGGACAGGTCCAGTTCGAAACGATCCCCTGGGAAAACCGTGCCGACCGGCCTGAGCTGGACGGCAACATTGTCATTGCCGAACTGACCGAACGGCTTGAGGCACTGCCCGGCGTCCGCATCGAAATCAGCGAACTTGCCCAGGGTCCGGCATCGGGCAAACCGGTGCATCTGCGCCTGAAATCCGACAGCTTTGTTGATCTGGCAACCGCTGCAGGTGCTGCGCGGAATGTATTCGAGGCGACGCCCGGGCTGACCCTGATCGAGGACACACGGCCCCTGCCCGGCATCGACTGGCAGATTGACGTGGATGTTGAAAAAGCCGGGCGTTACGGTGCCGATGTGGCAACGGTCGGAGCGATGGTTCAGCTGGTCACACGCGGGATCACCCTGGACACCATGCGCGTTGACACCTCGGACGAGGAAATCGATATCCGCGTGCGCCTGCCCGCGGAAGACCGTGTGTTGTCCACACTGGATACGCTGCGGGTACGCACCGCTGACGGCCTGGTGCCGCTGTCCAATTTCATCTCCCGGACACCGGTACCGAAACTGGCCGAGATCAACCGGATCGATCAGAAACGGTACTATGACGTCAAAGCTGACGTCGCACCCGGTCTGATGAAGGTCGTCGAAACCGTGACCACGCAGGGCGAGGACATCAGCACAACGCTGGCCTTTCTGCGTCCGGCGGGAGAGGACGCGGACCTGACAGCGCCGGATCAGACGACATACAAAATCAAGGACCGTACCGCCGAAGGCACGGACAGAGATCTGCAGACCGGGGTGCGGGATGGCACGCTGCGGCTCATACCTGTCAATCCGAACGAACGTATCGCTGTTCTGACGGAATGGCTCGACACGAAACCGCTGCCCGACAGTATCAGCTGGGAATGGACCGGCGATCAGGAAGAACAGGCCGAAAGCGGCGCCTTCCTGCAAAAGGCGTTTATGGCGGCCCTTGGCCTGATGTTCATCATTCTGCTGGCGCAGTTCAACAGCTTCTACAACGCGCTGCTGGTACTGCTGGCCGTGGTCCTGTCCACTACAGGTGTGCTGATCGGGATGATCATGATGGATCAGACATTCTCGATCATCATGACCGGTACGGGCATCGTCGCCCTGGCTGGCATTGTCGTGAACAACAACATTATTCTCATCGACACCTACCAGGAATACGAACGCTATATGCCCCGGATCGAGGCGATCATTCGCACCGCACAGGCGCGGATCCGGCCTGTGCTGCTGACAACGATCACCACAATGGCAGGGCTTGCCCCCATGATGTTCGGTCTGTCACTGAACTTTGCCGATGGCGGATACACCATCGACAGCCCCACAGCGCTCTGGTGGAAACAGCTGGCAACCGCGGTGGTGTTCGGCCTCGGCATCGCGACTGTTCTGACCCTTATGGTCACGCCGTCCATGCTCGCCATACGCGTCTGGGCAACCACCTATGTACGCTGGATCGCCACGCTGCTTGCCAAGATGTCTATGGGCCGTGCCAGCCGCGCCGCCCGTGACTGGGCGCTGCAGCGCGATGCCGGGCGGGCGGCTTTCCAGGAGCTGATCTGGGAAGACGACACGGCTGTGCCGGAAGCCCTGCGAGCGGCGGAATAGCGCCGCTCACACCCTCGTGACGGGACAGAACCGGGCCGCTGCGCTACCTGTGGGACATATTTTCACAGGGAGATCATTCATGTATCTGAAAACACTTGCCGCAGCCGCCCTTTCGACCGTCACCGCAACGGGCGCTCTGGCCGCTGATCTGGTCACAAAAACCAGCCCGCATTCTGTGACAGAGACCATGGATCGTCTGGAAGCTGCAGTGACCGGCGCAGGTGCGACCGTCTTTGCCCGTGTCGACCACGCCGCAGGTGCCGCCAAAGTCGACATGGACCTGCGACCGACACAGATGCTGATGTTCGGCAATCCCAAACTGGGCACACCGGCGATGCTGGATGGCCAGACTGCCGGGCTCGACCTGCCCCTGCGTGTCCTCGTCTATGCAGATGCCGAAGGAATGGTACAGGTTGCCTATCACGCCCCGTCCGGCCTCGCCGAAGCCCACGGTCTGCCCGGTGATGCAAAATACATCCAGATGATGACCGGCGCGCTCGACAAGCTGACGGGCAAAGCCGTCGCGGCAGAATAACCAGGCAAGACCCCATGCCGGGCGCAGATACCTGACCGCCCGGCACATCCGCGCAAATGCTTCGAAAGACCCCGGGTACGGGCTTAGACCGGCCTGACTGCTGCTCTGCCCGCCCCTTGTTTTTTTGCGACGCTTTCTGTTTTTCTGTGAAGGTACCATTCCTGCGCACGCAAGCGGAGCAAAAGCATGAGCAACACGGCACCGCCCCCCGATTACACCAGCGCCAATCTGGAAGCCTGGGAAGAAGCCGCCCCCATCCACTGGCGGCACAATCAGGCGCGCTTGCTGAAAGCCTTCAGTCAGCCGGGCTTTTCCTGTCTGGATGAAACCGAAACACGCATTCTGAAAAACCTCGGCATCGCAGGTAAAGATGTGGCCCAGGTTTGCTGTAACAACGGGCAGGAACTGATTTCGGTCAAATCGCTCGGGGCCGCCAGATGCGTGGGTTTTGACGGCGCACAGGGCTTTCTGGATCAGGCGCGCGAGCTGGCAGAAGCGGCAGGGCACCGGATGGAATTCGTCTGCTGCGACGCCTATGATATACCGGCAGAGTATGCGGGCGCATTTGACCTCGTCACCATCACAATCGGTGTGCTGGGCTGGATGCCCGATATCGACGCATTCTTTGCCGCGGTGGCCAGATTACTGAAACCGGGCGGCGCCATCTTTGTCTATGAGCACCACCCGGTGGTCGTGATGGTCAAACCGGCACAGGCGGGCAAACCTGTGGAATGGGAGCTGTCGTATTTCCGCAAGGAGCCTTTTGTCGAGACTGAAGGCCTCGACTACTACGGCGGTGAAACCTATGACGCCAAACCCGCCACATCCTTTTGCCACAGGCTTTCCGATATCCTCATGGCGACGGTCAACGCGGGCTTGTCTCTGGAATGGTTTGAGGAACTGCCAGACCATATCTCCAACACCTGGTGGAATGTGGAGGCATCGGACATCGGCCTGCCGATGAGTTACACCCTGGTGGTCCGCAAACCAGACTGAATCCCGAGCTCGATACCAGTGGCAGATGCAGCGGTCAGACTTCTTCCTCGGACTGCTGACGCCGCCAGAGCTGCGCATACCGCCCATCCCGCTCCAGAAGCGCTTCGTGCGTGCCCTGTTCGACGATCTCACCCTTTTCCAGAACAATGATCCTGTCTGCCTCTGAAATCGTGCTCAGACGGTGCGCAATGGTCAGCACCGTCCGACCCCGGCCCGCATGCATCAGCGCATCCTGTATCTCGGCCTCGGTCTCAGAATCGAGGGCAGAAGTTGCCTCGTCCAGCAACAGAATGGGTGGGTCTTTCAGCAATGTGCGGGCAATGCCGACGCGCTGCTTCTCGCCGCCCGACAGCTTCAGCCCGCGTTCACCCACCGTGGTCTCGTAGCCGTCGGGCAGGGACAGAATGAAATCATGGATCTGCGCGGATCTGGCTGCCTCCTCAATCTCCTGCTGGGTGGCCCCATCGCGTCCATAGGCGATATTGTAGCGGATCGTATCGTTGAACAGCACGGTATCCTGGGGCACCACGCCAATGGCCCTGTGCAGGCTTTCCTGTGTGACCTCGCGTACGTCCTGACCGTCAATGCGCAGCGCGCCGCGGCCCACATCGTAAAAGCGGAACAAAAGCCGTCCGATAGTGGATTTGCCGGATCCGGTGGAGCCGACGATTGCCACCATCTCACCCGGCTCCGCCGTGATCGACACCCCGCGCAGGATCGCGCGGTCCGCGTTGTAGCCAAAGTGCACGCCGTCCAGCTCTACCCTGCCGCCGTCTACCTGCAGCTCATTGGCATCCGGTGCGTCAACGACCTCTGCCGGCTGCTCCAGCAGGTTGAACATCTCGCCCATGTCCACCAGGGCCTGGCGGATTTCCCGGTACACCGTGCCAAGAAAATTCAGCGGTACGGTGATCTGCACCATATAGGCGTTAACCATCACGAAGTCACCGACCGTCAGGGTGCCGTTCTGTACGCCCAGGGCGGCCATGATCATCACCCCGACCAGACCGCAGGTGATCAGCAACGACTGCCCGAAATTCAGAAAAGACAGACTGTAACTGGTCTTGATCGCTGCCACTTCGTATTTCGCCATGGCGCTGTCATAGCGTTCGGCCTCGCGTTTTTCGGCCCCGAAATACTTGACGGTTTCAAAGTTCAGCAGGCTGTCGATGGCCTTTTGATTGGCATCAGTATCCTGATCGTTCATCTCGCGGCGCAGCTTCACCCGCCACTCGGTCACAGCAAAGGTAAACCAGACATAGAGGCCAATCGTGACCGCCACGACCAGCAGATAGTAAAAATCAAAAACCACGGCCAGGATAACACCGACCATCAGCAGCTCAAGCACCAGCGGCCCGATGGAAAACAGCAAAAACCGCAGCAGAAAATCGACGCCTTTCACCCCGCGCTCAATGATGCGCGACAACCCACCGGTTTTGCGGGTAATGTGATAGCGCATGCTGAGCGCGTGGATGTGGTTAAAGGTCTCCAAAGCCAGCATCCGCAGCGCGCGCTGGCCCACCCGGGCAAAAACCGCATCACGCAACTGCTGGAACCCCACCGTCATCAGACGCGCCATACCGTACGCGACCGTCAGCCCGACGGCCCCCAGCGCCAGCATCGGCACGCCTTCTTCTGCCAGCGCATCAACCGCACCTTTGTAGAAAAACGGCGTCGCGACAGAGATCAGCTTGGAAAAGATGAGCAGCGCCATCGCGCCGATCACCCGCTGGCGCACCCATGCGGGATCCTTTGGCCACAGATAGGGCGCAACTCTGCGAATGGTCCGCAGACCCGAAAGACGCTCGTCCTGTTCAATGGAGTTTTCAGCGCCCGGTGTCCCGGGCCCGGCTGTGGTGTCAGATGGCATTTAGTTTCCTGCGCGGCCTCAGAAGGCTGTACCTAATCCACATGCCGGCGGTTTGCCAGTCGCAGGCGCGGATTTCCTGGGCCGTGCAGGATCAGCCGTCATCCGGCAGATCGAAAATCTGACCGGGGTATATCAGATCCGGGTCGCGGATCGCTGTCCGGTTCGCCTCAAATACCCGCACATAAAGCAGACCCTCGCCATAGCGCTCGCGCGCAATGGCCCAGAGGGTATCGCCGGTCTGGACGGTCACGGCACGCACCGGGCCACTCTCCCCCTGGCTCGCCTCTGCCAGCACCGCCGGTGCCTCGCGCTTGAAAGGTGTCTCCAGTCGGCTGGTCACGTCGCCGCCTTCGTCCAGCGCATCGATACGCAGTGTATAGACGCCTGGCGCCACGCCCGGCACGTCACCACGCCATGTCCCGTTCCCGGCAACAGGCAGCGTCAGAACGGGAGTGTTATCGAGGTAGACGCGCACAGAGGCAGCCTCGGCACTGGCGCGCCCGGCCAGCTGTACCACACCGCTCTCGGAATACCCGATGGTGTCCAGCACCACGCGGCGGGGCGCCTGAGGCGCCGGCTGGACCAGTGCGACCCCCTCCTGAGTGGAGCGCAGCACGGCAATCTGCTGATCTGCAGGGGCGTCTTCAACCGCTTCTGCGTCCGCGGCCCCGGCAGTCTCAGCGGCAGCTGCTGTTTCAGGTTCTTGTGTTCCTGTGGCAACCGCCTCAGCGGGTATTTCTGTCACCGCGGCGGGGGCCTCGGCGACATCTTCGCGGGTGACGGTGGTACCTGCGGCAACGGTTTCTTCCACGACCGGTGCGGCCTCGGGCGCGCTTTCAGCACTTTCCACGGGGGTCTCCGCCGGTGCCCCGGACTGCGGTGCCTCAGCGATCACCTCAGGTGCCTCTGGCACTGACGGTGCGCTTTCCACCGGTGCGTCAACTACCTGCACAGAGGCCGCTGCAACGGCGTCACCGGCAGCTTCTTCTGGCGCTGTCACAGAACTTTCTGCCGCTGGTTCCGTCAGTCCTGCGACGGCGGCGGTTGCTGCGTCAGCAGCCTCTTCGACACTCTCAGTAACAGCCTCCGCGGCCTCCTCTGCAAGGGCCAGCCCCTCATCGGCCAGATCGGTCGCTGCCTCTGTCACGGCTTCCGCAACCTCAGTCGTTTCTTCTTCTGCCACAGCTTCTGTGTCTGCAGCTGCACCAGTGCCTGTTGCCGGAGCGGGGTCATCCTGCGGCACCGGGGCCTCGGCCGTCACAACCGGCGCTGCGATTGGTGCCAGAATGATGTCGTCCGCCGAGGCAGTCACAACACCGTCCAGAATGCTCTCCAGCGTCAGAAGGCGCGCAGTGTCACTGGGCGCCAGACTGGCCACAGCCGCAAATGCGCCACCGGCATCAGCGGTTGCCTGTGCTACTTCATCGCCTCCGACCAGAACCCGGATCCGGGCGCCGGGTGCGGCCCTGCCCGCGACAACCATCAGACCATCCGCATCCACGCGCACCTCATCCACGGTTGGCACAATGGCCGGCGCGGAGTCTGCGGCTGTTTCCGGCTCTGGCTCTGGCGCAACGGCAACAGGTGCCTCCGGCTCTGCCTGCGCACCGGCATCGTCCGGTGCCTGCGACGCGTCGGCCGGCGGCGTTTGCGCGACACCTTCCGGTGCCGTGCCCGGGGCGACCAGAGCAGCAAGGTCTTCCTGTGTTGGCTCTGCGTCGTCCCGCAGGCCAAGATACGTTCCAGCAGCAATCACAACCGCGATCACGATCCCGGCCGTCAGCAGCCCTGAGCCGCCCTGCACGACGGCTCCCCCCTTGTCGCTCATAGTCTTTTTCTCTTTCTGATCAGCAGCCTTACGCGAGCAGACGCGCAGACATTGAGCCTACATAGCAACTGCTCTATCAGGGGTCAAAACCCTGCCGGTCAATTTCGGAACATCTTCCAGTGAAAGGTCCCTCCATGCGCCCCAGATCAGTCTGCGTTTACTGCGGCTCCCGCACCGGCGATGACCCTGCCTATATGCAGGCGGCAACAGACACAGGACATGCCATCGCAGCCGAAGGCTGGCGGCTGGTGTACGGCGCAGGCGATGTGGGGCTGATGGGCGCGGTTGCACGCTCGGCCCAGCAGGCAGGCGGTGAAACCTTTGGTGTTATTCCGCAGCACCTGGTCGACTGGGAAGTCGGAAAGACCGATCTGACGTCTTATGTGGTCACCGAAACCATGCACGAGCGCAAAAAAGTGATGTTCATGAACTGCGATGCGGTAGTTGTTCTGCCCGGCGGCGCGGGATCACTGGATGAGCTCTTCGAAGTACTGACATGGCGCCAGCTCGGGTTACACGAAATGCCGGTTTTTCTAGTGAATACAAACGGCTACTGGGATCCTCTTCTGGCCCTTCTGAACCATGTGACAGGGCATGGATTTGCGGATGAAAGCCTTCATGGCTACTACACCGCAGTGCCGGACGCCGCAGCCGTGCGGGACGCGCTGCGCATCGCGCTGACCTGAAGAGCTCCGGCGCCCAGGGCCCGGCTCAGCGGTATCAGACGACTGGCCGGTGCTGTTTCCGTCTCCTCTGCCCGGCAGGTCAGCCCCGATGGCCGCTGACAGGCTGGCAAGCCATTTCTGGAGACGGACAGACACCCGCACAGGCAGACATCCGGGCTGGAAAAACCCTTTGGGTCAGCGCAAACGAAACGCTCGGGACCGATCTGCACTGTACAGCAATGAGCCGCCGCGCGGTCCGTAGCCTGCCGCTGGCCTGTGCCCGGAATGTCACAGGTTTTGCAGACCAGACCGCATTTACCTGCTGCAGACCGCCATTCCGCCACAAATAAGGGCCCACAAAAAAGAGCCCCGCCGGATGGCAGGGCCCATTGTCTCACTGTCGGTTGAAAATCACATCCGTGATGCGACGTTTTCCCAGTTGACCAGGTTGTCGAGGAAGTTCGACAGATAGGCCGGCCGCTTGTTGCGGAAGTCGATGTAGTAGGAATGCTCCCAGACATCACAGCCCAGCAGGGCCGTCTGACCAAAGCACAGCGGGTTCACGCCATTCTCTGTCTTGGTCACAGCCAGCGAGCCGTCTGCATTCTTGACCAGCCAGCACCAGCCGGAGCCGAACTGCCCAGCACCCGCCGCAGAAAACTGCTCTTTGAAAGCATCCATGGAGCCAAAGCTCTCGTCGATTGCCTTTGCCAACTCGCCCGGAACACCGGTCGGTTTCGGCGACATCATTTCCCAGAACTGGTTGTGGTTCCACAGCTGGCTGATGTTGTTGAAGATACCATTCTGCGCCACGGCGTTCGCGTCGTAGGTGCCGGTGATGATCTCTTCCATCGATTTGCCGGCCCACTCAGTGCCCTCAATCGCCTTGTTGCCATTGGTCACATAGGCATTGTGGTGCAGGTCGTGGTGATACTCCAGCGTTTCCGCTGACATGCCATGTGCAGCCAGCGCGTCATGCGCATAAGGAAGGTCAGGAAGTTCAAAAGCCATGTGGGCCCCCTCGGTTTGTATTGCCAGTTTGTGCATTACAGATTGTGCTGATCAAGACAAGGTCAACCGCCAATCGAAAAAACCGCGGGTTATCTCACGGAAACCCAGCCATCCTCGCACTTGCCTTTGCCGGCAATCGAATTGGTCACGGCGGGCATAAGACCGCGCACGGTCACCGTATTGGCCCTGGTGTTGAGATTAACGGTGTAATTCACATCTGCGGGTCTGGGCCGCGCTGCAATGTTATTCAGACGGTAGGAAAAACGGTACTTCCCATTGCCCCGGTCTTTCACAGCGATCTTGATCGGCTGACCGTGAACGTGGTGGATGACAGCACCGTAGACCATCACTGATTTCTTGTCCTCGCTGAGCTCAAAGCCCATGAAATCAGAGATAAAACCATATCCCAGATCGTGCATCTCGCAGGACAGTCTGAAAGCCGCGGCAGGGCTGGCAAAAACGACGGCGGCAGTGGCGGCCAGTAAAAGCTTCTTCATAAACTCATCTCTCAACTATTTGTTAACAACAGGACAGGTTGATAAAGGTGAGATTTGCTGCTTTCAAGGCGTAAAGCTTTGATTAACCATGATTAGTTGAACGCACCCACAGCGCTGCCTTCCTGTGCGGCGACACAGAGCACGTCAAACACGTATCGCGCCTGGGACCGGAAACAGACGATGCGGAAACGCTCAGCCTCCGGCATCCAGACCGCAGCCGCCACCTGGGCCAGACGGGTCCGCCGGAACATCCCCGGCTCAAAGGCACCCGGCGCCAGGTCCACGGGGCAGAGCTTTGCCATCACCTCGCGGGCAAGCGGCCCCGCGACGGTAAAGGACGCCCGCGCATCCGTGACGTTGACCACCAGCACATGCGCTGTACCGGCGGCGTTTTGCAGCGCCGTCAGCGTGTCGCCCACAGTATCGGCAGGACAGAGCACCAGAACCTCATCCGGCGACATCCAGCACAGGGTGTAAGACCCCGATGTGGCCATCTGCCCCGCGCCGGGCATCGCTGCGCCAGTAACGGACTTCAGCGCTTTTTTTACAGCAGCCGACGTCACATCGCCGCGCAGGGTGATCATCCCCTCGCGCGCGGCCTCTGCCACTTTTGCGATACCATTCTGTGACACTGCGCCGCCCAGGGCTGTAATGGGTTCAGACATTCTGCTTCTCCCCTTCCTTGTCGTAAAAGACCGGGCCCACGATACGGGCTTTGAAGGTTGCCCCCTGTGTGCCGGGGAATTCGATCACCTCGCCCATCCGGTCCGGCCCGTCCAGCACCAGCCCCATGGCAATGCCGCGCTCCAGCGTGGCCGAATAGTATGTCGAGGTAACCCGCCCGATCACATTGCGCTGGCCGTTGGCATTCACGCCCTCGCCCGTGGCATAGGCCCCGTCCGGCAGTACACCACCCGACAGTGTTTCCAGCCCCACCAGCTTCCAGCGTTTCGGATCAGTCATATGGCTGCGTTCCTGCGCGCGTTTGCCCAGAAAGTCCTCTTTCTTTTTTGAAATCGCCCAGTTCAGGCCAAGGTCCTGCGGAATGACCGTGCCGTCTGTCTCGTCCCCGATCATGATAAAACCCTTTTCGGCGCGCAGCACGTGCAGACATTCCGTGCCGTAAGGCATCGCACCAAAGGCTTCACCCGCCGTCATCAGCGCATCCCAGAAGGCGCGCGCCTGCCCGGCATCCACCGCGATTTCATAGCTCAGCTCACCGGAAAAGGAGATCCGGTACACCCGGCAGGCAAACCCGCCGATCTGGCCGTCTTTCCATTCCATGAACCCGAGAGCGTCGCGCGACACATCCATACCGCCCAGCGTTTCCAGCACTTTGCGCGCATTGGGACCGACCACAGCCACCTGACCGTATTGTTCGGTCACATTGGCCACCCAGACGTTCCAGTCCCACCATTCGGTCTGCAGCCATTCTTCCATATGCTGGTGGATGCTGTCAGCGCCGCCCGTTGTTGTATGGCACAGGAAGGTGTCCTCATCGATACGCGCCACAACGCCGTCATCAATCAGGAAACCGTTTTCCGAACACATCAGACCATAGCGGCATTTGCCCGGTTTCAGCGTGGACATCATGTTGGTGTACATCATGTCCATGAACTTCGCCGCGTCGGGGCCTTTGACAATGATCTTGCCCAGCGTCGAGGCATCCAGCAGGCCGAGGTTCCGCCGCGTGTTCAGCACCTCGCGGTTCACCGCTGCCGAAACGGTCTCGCCCTCCCGCAGATAGGCATAGGGTCGACGCCATTGCCCCACCGGCTCCCAGTGCGCGCCATTGGCCTCGTGCCACTGGTGCATCGGTGTGCGGCGGATGGGCTGGAACACATCGCCGCGCGCCTCGCCTGCGACAGATGCCATCGAAATCGGCGTATAGGGCGGGCGGAAGGTCGTCGTGCCCACCTGTGGAATGTCCGCATCCAGTGCGCCGGCCAGCGTGGCCAGCCCGTTGATGTTGCTCAGCTTGCCCTGATCCGTGGCCATGCCCAGCGTGGTATAGCGCTTGGTATGCTCCACACTCTCAAAGCCCTCCTGGGCTGCAAGCTGCACATCGCTGACCTTCACATCGTTCTGATAGTCCAGCCACGCCTTGGCCCGGTGATGGTAATCGGCCTGTGCGGGCATCAGCCAGACAGGCTGCATCGGCGCCTCATCCGCGCTCTCGCCAACCGGTGCTTTGGTCCGCTTTGGTGTAAAGCCCGCAGCCCTGGCCGCAGCCTTGCCCGCAGCATCCGCGTCCGAAACTGTTTCAGCCAGTGACATCAGCCCGTTAGCGCTGCCAGCTGCCTTCACAAAGGGCGCTCCTGTGGCACCCGTCGGCGCTTTATCCACATCCGGGCGGAACATCGCCTGATCGCTGTCCCAGGTCAGTTTGCCGCCACAGTGTGACCACAGATGCACGACCGGTGACCAGCCCCCCGACATGGCGACAGCGTCACAGGCGATCTCTTCTGTTACAGACCCGTTGCCGTCCTGGCGGCAGACCTCAACCGCGCTGACACGCTTGCCGCCTTTGACCGTCGAAATCCCGTGCCCGGTCAGCACCCGGATGCCCAGACCGCGCGCCTGCTGCATGGCGGGGCTGTCGCTGTCTATCGACCGGGCATCGAGGATCGCGCTGACCTGCAGACCTGCATGATTCAAGGCGAATGCCGTAAGGTAAGCGTCATCGTTGTTGGTGACGACAACCGTCCGGTCACCTGCAGAAACCCCGAAATTGACCAGATAATCCCGCACAGCCGAGGCCAGCATCACCCCCGGAATATCATTGCCGGCAAAGGACAATGGCCGCTCAATCGCACCTGTAGCGGTAACAATCTGAGCCGCACGGATACGCCACAAACGGTGTCGTGGGCCCGGTTTTTCCGGCGCGTTATCACGCAGTTGCTCATAGCCCAGAACATATCCGTGGTCGTAAACACCCGCGCCCATTGTGCGGGTGCGCATCGTCACATTGGGCATCGCGTCCAGTTCTGACACGATTTGCTCCACAAATTCATCCACAGGGCTGCCACTGACCGTGCCGCCGTCGACCGGGGCCCGTCCGCCCCAGTGCGGTGTCTGCTCCATCACGATGACTTTGGCGCCGGATTGCGCCGCGGCGCGTGCGGCCAGAAGCCCCGCAATCCCCCCGCCGACAACCAGCACATCGCAAAAGGCATAGAAATGCTCGTAGGTATCTGCGTCGGCCTCTTTGGGGGCCTGGCCCAGACCCGCAGACTGGCGGATGAACGGCTCATAAACGTGTTTCCACAGCGGCCTGGGGTGGATGAACATCTTGTAATAGAAACCCGCGGGCAGAAAGCGCGCCAGTTTGGTATTGATCGCGCCCACGTCAAATTCCAGGCTCGGCCAGTGGTTCTGGCTGCGCGCGGTCAGCCCGTCAAAAAGCTCGGTCGTTGTGACGCGCTGGTTCGGCTCGAACCGGTTGCCTTCGCCCATATTGACCAGGCCGTTGGGCTCTTCCGCGCCCGAGGCCACAATCCCGCGCGGACGGTGGTATTTGAACGACCGGCCCACCAGCATCTGGTCATTGGCCAGCAGGGCCGAGGCAAGTGTGTCCCCCTCAAAGCCGCGCATCTCGCGCCCGTTAAACGAAAAGGTCACCGCGCGGTCCCGGTTCAGCAACCGGCCGTTCGTCCCGATACGTGCGCTCATGAGAATTCCCTCCAGGACCAGCCGGGGCGTTTTTTCGATATGGATTTGCACAGATCCGCAGGCGGCTCCAGGGTCTGGGCGGGATAGGTGCCAAAGACCTCCAGCGTGGTTGTGCAGCGCGCAGCATGAAACCACTTGCCGCAGCCATAGACGTGGCGCCAGCGCTCAAAATGCACCCCGCGCGGGTTTTCCCGCATAAAGAGGTATTCCTCAAAGTCCTGCTCCGAACTGCCCGGGCCGAACCGCTTCAGATGCGCCTCGCCACCTGCGTGAAACTCGGTTTCCTCTGCGGTGACACCGCAGACAGGACAGGTCAGGATCAGCATAATGTGCCTCCACCGTGCTGGTCACAGGCCGCAAAAAGGGCGGGCGCCGAAAGACACCCGCCCAGGACGGTCTGCATTATGTTTTCCAGGTTATTCGAAGACGGCCGGTGCGGGATCATCCGCTGCGGCGGGCGCAGTCTGGATGGCAGCCGGTGCGTCTGCTGCATCAGGGTCGACGGGCACTGTACCCGTGCCGAGAACCGCCAGCAGCACCACGAAGGCGCCGATAACGCCGAGCGCGATAAGGATGCCTTTGCCGCTGATGCCGTCACTGTGTGTTGTATAGTCAGCCATTGGTCTGTCTCCTTGTTACGGGAGGCCAGTGTGGCACCTGGCGCATGCGCTGCAATCCAGGCGGAAATCCCCGGCCGGTTTGGGCGGCACCCGGCCAAACGGGTGGTTCTGCGTCGGCTGTCTGTTGCCGGTTTGGACGACAGGCCCGGATCGGTTATAAAGGTGGCACGCAGATCAGCAGGAGAATCGCGATGAGCAAGGAAATGATGGCTGTTGTGGTGTTCGGCTGTATTGCCGCCGTTGCCATTGTGATGCTGGTCATCGAACGGCGCGGCATTGCCGCCCGTAAAGCGGCCCGCGGCGGACGCGAAATCGACGTCAGCGATCTGATCGCTTTCGGCAGCGCGGCGGGCGAAGGCAACAGCACCCGTGGCAGGCACGACTGACCTGTGAAGTGGCTGTTCTGGCTCTCGGTAGTGATTTTCGTCGCCGGTGTTTCCATTGCAATCTGGGAGCGCCGCAAAAAGCGTACCCTGCTGGCCCATGACCTCAATGCAGCGGGCCCGCAGACCGAGGCCGACCGCCAGGCCATCCGCACGGTGCATGAAATGACCGGTCGCGAAACGTCCCGTCCGCCGGACTGAACCTGAAGCTTTTAAGATCCAACGTGGATCCGAAGCAAACGGAGCCTCAACTGAATGCATGACGCACTGCTGATCTTCGGAGGTCTCGCCATCCTCGCAATCGTGGCAAACGTGATGTCGGCGCGAAACGCCCGTCACCACTCCGACAGCGGCCTGGCTAAGCTGGGTGATAGCAGCCGGGATCAGAGGGCCGGCGGCGGTGGCGACAGCATCTGACATCAGTGCGCCACCCCCGCAGCCACGGATTCGTCGATAAACCTGCCCTCACGGAACCGGTCGAGGCCAAACTCATCCGTCAGCGGCCCGTGCCCTTTGGCGATCAGCTCGGCCATGGCCCAGCCGGACCCGGGTGTGGCCTTGAACCCGCCGGTGCCCCAGCCGCAGTTGATAAACACATTCTCCACCGGCGTTTTCGACAGGATGGGCGAGCGGTCACCCGTCACATCCACGATCCCGCCCCACTGGCGCAGCATTTTCAGACGGCTCAGCATCGGAAAGGTCTCGATCAGCGCGCGCACGGTTTCCTCGATATGGTGGAACGATCCGCGCTGCGTGTAGTTGTTATACCCGTCGGTGCCGCCACCGATGACCATCTCGCCCTTGTCGGACTGCGACAGATAGCCGTGAACCGTGTTGGCCATCACAACCACATCCATGCAGGGTTTGATCGGCTCGCTGACCAGCGCCTGCAGCGCCACACTCTCAATCGGCAACCGGAAGCCTGCCAGCCCGGCAACATGGCCTGAATTGCCCGCCACCACGATGCCCAGCTTGTCGCAGTCAATCGCACCGCGGTTCGTGTCCACACCGACGACTTTGCCCCCCTCGCGGCGGACGGCCGTGACCTCGCACTGCTGGATGACGTCCATGCCCATGTCCGAGCACGCCCGCGCATAGCCCCAGGCGACCGCATCATGGCGCGCCGTGCCGCCGCGCGCCTGCCACAGCCCGCCCAGCACCGGATAACGCGGCCCGGCGATATTCATGATCGGCACCAGCTCTTTCACACGGGTTGGGGTGATCCATTCGGTTGTCACGCCCTGGAGCGCATTGGCATGCGCCGTACGCTGATAGCCCCGCACCTCGTGATGCGTCTGGGCCAGCATGATCACGCCGCGCGGGCTGAACATGACGTTATAGTTCAGATCCTGGCTCATCGTCTCGTAGAGAGACCGCGACTTTTCATAGAGCGCTGCCGACGGGTCCTGCAGGTAGTTCGAGCGGATGATCGTTGTGTTGCGTCCGGTGTTGCCACCGCCCAGCCAGCCCTTTTCCAGAATGGCGACGTTTTTGATGCCGAACCGTTTGCCCAGATGATAGGCCGTGGCCAGCCCGTGCCCGCCGCCGCCGATGATGATCACATCGTATTTCTTCTTTGGTTCCGCCTTGCGCCAGGCCCGTTCCCAGCCCGTGTGGTAACGTGCGGCCTCGCGCGCAACAGCAAAGACAGAATAGCGTTTCATGGCACCGGTCCCCGAACATGGCTGCGCACCGGAATCGCACCGGTGCTAAGGTTCACTCTCTTCTGCCGTTCCCTGTGGAAAAGAGGATACTGAGCGCGTCACATCCTGACATGTTTGCGACACGGCGTGCAATTGACGCAGCTGTGACGGGGGCGTGGCCTTTTGCCCCTTTTTACCCGGGCGCACAGCGGCTACATCTGAGCGCGCGTTGGAAGGGAACACCATGGCTTTCTGGATCATCACTGCCGGACTGGCAGTCGTTATTTCAGTGCTCATCGCGCTCGCGATGCGCGCCCCGCGTGCTGCGGGCGCTGAGCCTGCGGCGGCCTATGATCTGCGCGTCTACCGCGACCAGCTGCGCGAAGTGGAAAAGGACCTGGCGCGCGGTGTGGTCAGCCCGGCGGATGCCGAACGCGTGCGCGCCGAGGTGTCGCGCCGCATCCTTGCCGCCGATGCCGCCCTGCAGGTCGAAGAAGCAGGCGAGGACGACAAAAAAGGGGCGCCCGGGCTTGTGGCCGCCCTGCTCGCCGTACTGCTCATCGGCGGCAGTGTCGGGCTCTATACCCGGCTTGGCGCGCCGGGATACGGTGATCTGGGCCTCAAAGACCGCATCGAGATGGCGGAGGCACTGCGCGCGGACCGCCCCTCGCAGGCAACGGCAGAGGCCGGCCTGCCCCCGATCCGCACCCCGGCGGATGCAGGCCCGGATTACGTCGCCCTGGTCGAGCAACTGCGCGCGACCGTCGCACAGCGTCCGGATGATCTTCAGGGTCTGACGCTGCTGGCCCAGAACGAGGCCAATCTCAACAACTTCCCCGCAGCGGCTAAAGCGCTGGCCGAAATCATCCGCATCAAGGGGCCGGACGCGGATGTGACGGATTTCACCAATCATGCGGATATGCTGGTGCTGGCAGCGGGCGGCTATGTCTCCCCCGAGGCCGAAGAGGCCCTGACAACCGCGCTGGCAATGGACGAGACCAATGGCACGGCGCGCTATTACATCGGTCTGATGCTGGCCCAGACCGGACGCCCCGACCAGGCGTTCCGCGTGTGGGACAGGCTGCTGCGCGAAGGCCCGCCTGACGCGCCCTGGATCCAGCCGGTGCTGGCGCAGATTGACGACATGGCGATCCGCGCGGGCGTCAACTACCAGATCCCAGAAATCGGCGGCGGGCGGGGCCCGTCGCAGGCCGACATCGAAGCCGCGCAGGACATGAGTCCTGCTGAGCGCATGGAAATGATCGGCAATATGGTCTCCGGCCTCTCCAGTCGCCTTGCAACCGAAGGCGGCCCGGTCGAGGACTGGGCGCAGCTGATCACCGCCCTTGGTGTGCTGGGCCAGCAGGGCCAGGCCCGCGCGGTCTATGACAACGCCGTTCAGGTCTTTGGCGATGATACCCGTGCGCTGGATCTGCTGCTGCGGGCAGGCCAGCGGGCGCAGGTTGTCGAATGATCTTTGAAGACATGAGCGGGTTTCTGGAGGCCCTGCCCCCGGCTCAGGGGCTCGCCGGGCTGGATCTGGGCACCGCCACGATCGGCGTTGCGGTCTCTGACACCTTTATGTCGGTCGCGACACCACTGGAAACGATCCGGCGTAAAAAATTCGGCACAGACGCTGCGGCGCTGATGAAAATACTCTCAGACCGGCGGATCGGCGGCGTCGTTCTGGGGCTGCCGCGCAACATGGACGGCTCAGAGGGGCCGCGCTGCCAGTCGACCCGCGCCTTTGCACGTAATCTCGACCGGCTGGAGGGGTTTGACCTTGCGGTGACTTTCTGGGATGAGCGTCTTTCGACCGTCGCCGCCGAGCGCGCGCTGCTGGAGGCGGATACGTCACGGAAACGTCGCGCAGAGGTCATCGACCACGTGGCCGCCGGATATATCCTGCAGGGGGCATTGGACCGCATCCGCGTGCTGCGTGCAGAAAAGGGAACGACATGACAGACGACATCTGGCAGCGTGACGAAATCGAAAGCCCCTGTGTGAAAATCTGCGTTGTCCACCCCGAGGCACGTCTGTGCACCGGCTGTCTGCGATCCATCGACGAGATCACACAGTGGTCGCGTATGTCCAGGGAAGACCGCCGCGCCGTGATCGCAGAGCTGCCCGCCCGTGCGGGAAAGCTGACAAAACGCCGGGGCGGTCGGGCCGCGCGGCTTGCGCGCTGAACCGCGCTGCGACACTGCAGGCGGGCAGACAACGACGCACCCGGGCGAACATACTGCGTGAAACGCGCGCTTCGGGCGGACTGAACCCGAACCTGCATTCGGCTGAATTCACACCCGGGCCGCCCTGCCCCGCGCTCAAAAATCATTCCGCGCTGAAAACCTTCGAAATGCTTGCTTTGTGCAGGTAACCGCTCAATAGTCATCCTGCACCACCTGAAAAGGTTTGGTTTTAGCAAAAGGATTTTTCAATGATCGCGGGTTTTTCGCGGAATAACCGGACGACAGAACGTCCCATAGGATAGGCACTGATGAATGTTTCAACCAACCGCGCAGCGCGCGTGCCTTTGCTCATGTCTGCCGCGGCAACACTGGCCCTTCTCGCCGGCACGCTGAGCACAACGCAGGCGTCGGCCGCGACGTATACGACTGATGTATTGCGCAGCGCGGATACCATTACCCAGACCCTGAGCCTGGACGGCGGTGCCGTACCTCACACCGACGCTGAATACAGGGACTACACCGTTTCCAGACGGTACAACCTGCAGGGCTTTGACAACAGCCGGGGCACTCTGACCGGCGCCAGCCTGCACTGGTCCTATACCCGGGCAGTCTCCGCGTTTACGGAGTTTCGAAACGTGCGTTGCCTGGACGCCAGCCTGCGGAGCGACGGTCGCGATTGCCGGAATATCGATCTGCGCAACAACGCAGGCAAAGGGGACAAGGACGTCGCCAAAGGCCAGTTGCAGCTCTCCGTCCTGGGCACAGACAGCAAGCGCACCCTTGGCACACCCCAGGTGGTGCGCGACGGTGAATATGACTTCAATCCCGAAAACCCGGATGTCGGCGCCGTGCAACATCCCTCGTTCATGTGGGGTGATTTCACCACCTGGTCGAATCCCGGCAGCCAGGTTCTCACTGATCTCGACAGTCTGACCCGCAATTCCAGAATTGACCTGACGCTGACAGCAAAGCTCTTTGATTCAGGCGGCTGGATCGATTGCGACGCCTCCATCGGCAGCTTTGTCAGAGAATGTGTTGCCGACGTGAAGACGAGACTGTTCTGGGACATCGATTTCTGGATTGAGTACGAATACGCCGAAATCCCCGATGACGATGATGACGACGATCTGAGCGCCGTGCCGCTGCCAGCCAGCGGATGGCTGTTGCTGGCAGGTCTCGGCGCGCTCGCGGGTCGCAGGGCGAAAAACCGCGCATCCTGATCCGGATCAGCGACCACCCGTTCAGTACCCGGCAACTCAGGGCGTTCGCAGGTTCATCGGGCGCGCCGCTTTGAAACCAGACCATCGACCCCGCGTCAGGATTTCTTTTTCTTTTTCATCATGGTCGCAGCCTGCGTGTAGCCGCCGGAAGCGCCGTCGATGAAATGGATATGGTCATCGGTCATCACCGACGGAACGATACAGGTCATCATCGCCTGATCCTGTTCAAACACACCATAGCTGACCAGCCGATCAGCTTCTGCCTTTGCAAGTAACTCCCTGATCTGACGCAGAGTTTCCCTGTCGCAATCCAGCGTCATTTTCAGCCCGTCGTCGTATTTACGAAAATCCGAATTGCGCGACACCGTGCGCGCATAGTGTCCCGCGCTGAAACCGCCCAGTGTGATCCCGGTGCGCATCAGCAACCAGGCCACCATGGTCTCCGACAGCACTCTGAGACGCGCGGCCCAGAACGCGCCCGTGCCCTTTGAGGCATGCGCCTCCAGGCTGACCCCGGGCGGCGGCCACCGGGATCCGGGACCTTCAACAGGGACCGGATGCCCGCCCCGCTCCAGACCCTGCGCCAGCTCGATAACCTGACGCGCAATGGCGGTAAACTCCGCACCATCCACCCCGCCCACGGGCTGCAGCACCAGCGACAGAATTGTCCCGTTTCTCGCGGTGGTCGGCGACCAGCGGCACGACAGACCGGTCAGGTCGGGCACGGTGCCTTCGGGTGCCGGTTCAAACCCATAGTCTGATGATTTCAGGGCATTTTCCGCCCAGGAAACACCGCCGCCGTTGAACATCGCATAATCTGCGGTTTCAGACGCCTGATAGCGTGCTACACCAATGCTCAGACCTGCCGCAAGTATGTCGCGCACAGGCACAAGACCTGCCCGCAAACCGATCCCGAACTCGTCCGCAGCCCAGCGCTGCACCGCGCGCAGCGCCTCTTCGGCCACGCCTGCCTGCCCGGGCCAGATGGCAAATGTCGCGCCATCACCTCCAAAAACAAAAGGAAAGGGCACACCGTCCGACGCGTTGATCTGCGCCGAAATGACCGCAGCACCCACCATGTTGACTGTCTTGTAGCGCCCGTTCGCCACTTCGATCGTGGAATTGACCACATCAGAGACCCCGACAAGCCAGTCTTCGGGAACAGGTGTAAAGCAGGCCGGATTGCACAGATTGTCAAAGGCAGCGGTACGCGGCAGCCCGGCGTAAAACTCTTTACCTGTCCCCATACTCACCTGCCACCCACTGGCATCCCCGCTGACACCCCTGGAAAAAAGGGTATCATATCATGCGGTCAGGATAAAATGGGGGGGGCCGCCCGCTCAGACCGCCTGCAGTTTGCGCGCCTCTTCACCGGCCAGTTTCAGCAGCTGCTGCATAAACGGCTTGTCCAGATCATCGCGGCGCACGGCAGCATAAAGACGGCGTGTGATCCCCTGCGCCGTCAGGGGCCGCGTCACATAATCTGACGAGTATTTCACCTCCCGCACGACCCAGTCCGGCAGGACAGACACGCCCCGGTTAGACGCCACCAGCAGCAGAATAACCGCCGTCAGTTCCACCTGGCGGATGGCCGCAGGCTCAACCTTGGCGGGGATCAGCAACTGGCTGAAGACATCCAGCCGGGTGCGTTCCACCGGATAGGTGATCAGTGTCTCGCCGCGAAAATCAGCCGCCTCGACAAAGGGTTTCTGCGCCAGCGGATGCGCGCTCGAGGCCACAAAAACCGGCGCATAATCAAAGAGTTCGACGAACTCGACGCCTGGCAGATCTTCCGGATCAGAAGAGACCACAAGGTCCACTTCCTCTTTCAGAAGCGCGGGCAGCGCGTCAAAGGCAAGGCCCGGGCGAATGTCCACATCCACCTCGCCCCAGTGACGGCGGAACTGCTCCAGCACCGGAAAGAGCCACTCGAAACAGGCGTGGCATTCGATGGCGATATGCATGCGCCCCGTACTGCCCGCCCGCAGACCGCTGAACTCGTCCTGCAGCGCCTGGACCTGCGGCAGCACCTGTTCGGCCAGTTTCAGCAGCCGGTGACCGGCCGGTGACAGCTTCAGCGGCTTGGAACGGCGCACAAACAGCTCAACCCCCGCCTGATCCTCCAGCCCCTTGATCTGATGGCTCAGCGCCGACTGGGTGATGTGCAGCAGATCAGCGGCCCGCGCCAGCCCGCCTGCCTGATGGATCGCCTGGATCGTGCGCAGATGGCGGAACTCAATATGCATACCGAACTCATGTTAAAGATGAAAGTTATGAGTTTGTTTCATTTTTCTGGATATGGCACAAGAGACGAAATCAAAGGAGCCTTCACTTATGTCCGCCCCCGCCGTTTCATTCGAGGTTTTTCCCCCCAGATCCATCGACGCATCGTTTCGTCTGTGGGATACTGCCCAGGCCCTGGCCCCGCTGGAGCCGCGCTTTTTCTCGGTGACCTATGGCGCGGGCGGCTCCACCCGTGATCTGACCCATGACGCGGCCTATACGCTGCGCAAAACCTCTGGTCTGCCCGTCGCAGCACATCTGACCTGTGTGGGTGCCACACGTGCGGAAACGCTCGCCACAGCGCAGCGCTTTGCAAAGGCAGGCGTGACCGATCTGGTCGCGCTGCGCGGCGACCCGCCCGAGGGCAGCGACGGTTTTACCTCGCATGCAGACGGCTTTGCCAGTTCGGTTGATCTGATCAGCGCGCTGGCGGACACCGGCCAGTTTACCCTGCGCGTTGGTGCCTATCCCGAAAAACATCCCGAAGCCGCCAGCCGCCAGGCCGATATCGACTGGCTCAAGGCCAAGATCGACGCGGGCGCTGCAGAGGCGATCACCCAGTTCTTTTTCGAGGCTGAGACTTTTCTGCGGTTCCGCGATGCCTGCGTCAAAGCGGGAATCGACGCGCCGATCACCCCCGGCATCCTGCCGGTGACCAACTGGAAAAACGCCCGCGCCTTTGCCGCACGCTGCGGGGCAACCGTTCCCGCCTGGCTCGATCAGGCGTTTGAAACCGCAATGCGCGATGACCGGCACGACCTGCTGGCCCGCGCGGTCTGCACCGAAATGTGCTCGGAGCTGGTGGACGAGGGCGTGGACGCGCTGCATTTCTACACGCTTAACCGCCCCGAACTGACCCGCGAGATCTGCCACGCACTGGGCGTCACCCAGGCGGTCACAGGGGTGCGGGACGTCGCGTAACCCCTTGAGTGCGGACAGCAGACTGCTACCTTCCGGCTGACCCCAAACCGCCGGAGCCCGCCATGCCGTATGCCGCACAATCCCCCGCTGACCTGCTGCCCCCTGAAAAGATCATCAGCATGTCCGGTCTCGCGTTCATGCAGGGCATCCTCAGGGGCGAGATCGCGGGCGCCCCGATTGCCGAAACCCTGAATTTCGACCTCCATGAGGTGGAGGAAGGCCGTGTCCGGTTCAGCGGCGTGCCCACCTTCGCCGCGATGAACCCCAGCGGCGCGGTGCACGGCGGCTGGTACGGTGCGCTGCTCGACAGTGCCCTGGGATGTGCCGTGATGACGATGGTGCCAAAGGGGTCGGTCTATACCACGCTGGAATACAAAGTGAATATCACCCGCGCGATCCGTCCCGGCACGGTGGTGGACTGTGTCGCAGTGGTCGATCATGTAGGTCGCTCGACGGGTGTGGCCCATGCCGACATCCGCGGGCGCGAGGATGGCAAGGTCTATGCCACCGGCTCCACCACCTGCATCATCATGAAGGTCGCCTGAGGTTTCGCACGGCCTCAGGAGTGCGCGCGCTGCGCGTTACCGGGAGCCTGTCTCCAGCCCTTCGTGCCGGGCCAGCGCGCGGCAATAGGCGGTCCAGTCCCGGAAGTCCTGACTGAAGACATAAGCGGTGCCCTTTTCCGACCAGTCGTTGCATTTGCTGCGCCACAGATCCGAGACCCAGACGCGTGGATCGCTGCGCCCTTCCCTTTCTGCCCGCGTATAGGCTGCCGCTGCCCAGACCTCTGCGGCCTGCGTCAGGCGTTCCGCAGCAGACCCCGGCGACACCCATTCTGCGGCAACCGAATACAACGCTCCGCATGCCACCATGCTCTCGCCGATGGGCTGGCCCGCCTTTGCCGGTGCGACAGAGCCTGCCAACAGCAGTGCGGCAGCTGTTTGTCGTATCATGTCAGGATCCTCCCTGCCCCGCGCAGGGCAGTCTGGTGCAGGATCATGGCCACAAGATGGCGTGACACCTGCCTGTGGCCGGATCAGCTTTGCCAGCGCGGCAGATGCCGCATCATACGCCGCTCGGGGGTCGGCAGACCAGCGGCGCGGATCGCAACGCTGTCATGCAGCCGCTCGGAGTTGTCCTGCAGCGGCACGCGTGGCCGGCGGGAGACCAGCCAGCGGCCATGCCCCCGAAAGGTGCCCAGCATCGGCACGGTGGCATCGCGCGCAAAACGCTGTGACCAGCCCTGGGGCAGCGGCAGCCCGCGTTTCTGTGCTTTTTCCAGAATCCAGACCAGCGGGATATTCGACAGCGGGCGCGCGGCCGGAAAAGTGCCGACCTGGCCGCCCACATCGCCGTGGGTGCCGGGAAACCACATCTGCTCCACCCGGCCCGGATAGCCCTCGGGCGTGGTCCAGAGCACCGGGGAATAGGCCACGCGCGTCTCGTCCAGGGCCAGGGCCTGAAAGCCTGCGCGCACGTTATGGCTCAGGTGGTGGCTGTGGAATGCGTGTTTCCTGGCAGACAGACGCCACAGCCAGGGCATGTTCAGCCCCAGCGATTTCACCGTGTCCCAGACACCGATCATCTCGATGCCCGTCTCCGCATGACAATGCGCGCGCGAGAATGTCTGCGCACAGCTGCTTGTGGGATCATTCTGGTAGTGGCGGTAAACTTCGCGGATATTGCGTTCGGTCGCATCCTCGGCACGCAGCAGACCCACCAGATCAATCACCCCCGCCAGGCTGCGCACCGCATAGGCCCCGCGCGAATAACCAAAGAGGAAAATCCGGTCGCCGGGCCGGTAGCGCGACGCGAGATAGCCGTAAGCGCGCCGGATCTGCCGGTTGATGCCCCGCCCCTGCATCACATCAATCGCCGACCGCCAGGTGTGCCACTGCACGCCCGGTTCATAAAACAGCGATACGCTGTGCCCGGTCTCGCGCAGCAGTTTATAAGTGGTACCGGCGTTGGTCTCGCATCCCGGCTCCAGCGACGACAGCGTGCCGTCCAGGATAACCACATGGGTCACAGGGCCGCGGCGCGGGCCGAAATCGCTGGCAGGACGACGCCACAGACGCGCGCCCAGCCAGTCAGAAACGATGTTATGCCGCAGCGATATCCTCACGCTTCAACAGCTCCCAGACCTTGTGCGGGGTAAATGGCATATCTGCCTGACGCACCCCCCGCGACCACAATGCGTCCTGTACAGCATTGGCCACTGCCGCCAGCGCGCCAACCGTGCCCGCCTCCCCGCAGCCCTTCATGCCCATGATATTCGCCGTCGACGGCACCGGCTCCGAGGTGAACTCAATAGTGGGGACGTCATCCGCACGCGGCAAGGCATAGTCCATGAACGATGCCGTGAGCAGTTGCCCGTCCTCATCATAGACCACATGCTCTGTGATCGCCTGTCCGATGCCCTGAACCACACCGCCATGCACCTGCCCGATGGCCAGCATCGGATTGATAAGATTGCCAAAATCGTCAACGACGGTATAGCGGTCCACGTTGGTCACTCCTGTCTCGGGGTCCACCGTTACCTCTGAAATATGGCAACCGTTGGGAAAGCTGCGGGCATCCAGTTTTGCACGCGCCTCGTGCATCAGCAGATCGTCGCGGCCCTGCGCGCGGGCCATCTCCGCGACCTCCAGCATGGTGGGTGTCAGGTTGGACCCTTCCGCCCGGAACCGCTCATCGTCAAAGCTGATCTCGGCTGCCGGCACCCCCATTTCATCGGCCAGAAAGGCGGTAAAGGTCTCTGTCATGACCGAAACCGCCGCAAGGGTGGCATTGTTCTGCACCGTCACAGACCGTGACCCGCCGGTGCCGCCACCCTGGGCAATCAGATCGCTGTCGCCCTGCACCACCGTGATCCGGTCAGCCGGAATACCCGTCTGATCGGACAGGAAAGTGGCATAGACCGTCTCGTGGCCCTGCCCGGTGCTCTGTGTGCCGACAAAAATCGTCACCGTACCATCCTCGTTAAATGCGACGCGTGCGCCCTCAGCAGGATCACCCAAAATGCTTTCAATATAGTAACAGATGCCGATCCCCCGCAGCAGACCCCGCGCCGCATCTGCCGCACGGCGGGCCGCAAAGCCCGCTGTGTCCGCCTCTTTTTCCGTACGCGCCAGTACTTTGCCGAAATCGCCCACGTCATAAGTTTCACCCGTGGCAGCCTTATACGGGAACTGATCAGGCCGGATAAAATTGATCCGCCGCAGCTCAAAGGGGTCCACGCCCAGCTCGCGCGCGGCGCGGTCCATCAGACGCTCCAGCACATAGATCGCCTCGGGCCGTCCCGCCCCGCGATAGGCGTCGACCTGCACGGTGTTGGTGTAAAACCCCTCGACCTGCAGCCAGGTGGTCTGCACATCATAGCAGCCCGCCAGCACACGGCTGAACAGCTGGGTCTGAATGGGCTGACCGAACTGCGAGTTATAAGCGCCCAGATTGCATTTTGTGTGCACCCGGTAGGCGGTGATTTTATGGTTCTCGTCAAAGGCAAATTCCGCCAGCGATGTCAGATCGCGCCCGCCGTTGTCGCTCAGCATTGCCTCTGTCCGGTCAGACGCCCAGGCGACCGGACGGCCCAGCGCCCGCGCGGACTGCGCACAGAGAAAATATTCCGGATAGGCAAAGGCCTTCATCCCGAACCCGCCGCCCACATCCGGGATTGTCACCCGCACGGCCTCCGGGTCCAGGTTCAGCGCTTTGGCCAGCTGCGCCTTGTGCGCCCAGACACCCTGCGCGCCCAGCGACACATGCAGCCGCGCACCGTCCCATTCGGCATAACAGCCGCGCGGCTCCATCGCGTTGCAGATCACGCGGTTGTCCCCGACCTCCAGTGATACGGTATGAGCCGCGGCCTGAAACGCAGCCTCTGTCGCCGCCTGATCGCCCATGCCCCAGTCAAAGGCGCGGTTTTCCGGCGCCTCGGGGTGAATGGCCTGATCCCCCGGCCCTACCGTCATCTGGGCGTCCAGATCGTCATAGTCGAGCTCAATAAGCTCGGCGGCATCGCGCGCCTGCTCCAGGGTCTCTGCCACCACAAAGGCCACAGGCTCGCCCACAAAGCGCATCCGCTCTTTGGCCAAGATCGGACGCAGGGGTTTTGCCCCATCGGACCCGTCGCGGTTTTTCACAACCGTGGACTGCATCGCAATGTCCAGCCCCGCCGCCTCCAGGTCCTCAACCGTCAGAACCAGATGCACTCCCTCAGCCGCACGGGCCTCCGAGACATCGAGCCCGGTAATGATCCCATGCGCCACAGGCGCGCGGAAGACAAAGCCCACCAGCGAACCTTCCGGTGCGATATCGCCCACATAGCGGCCCTGGCCGGTCAGGAAACGTATGTCCTCAACCCGTGCGACGGGCTGCGATTTGCCGAATTTATCCATGGGAAGCTCCTTTATGGCGCTGGGGTGCGGTTGCGGACACCGCAGGGGGTCGCCGGTGTTCAGGTGGCGGGGGGTGTCCCGCCGTCACGCTTCATATAGTCAAGAAGCCAGCCACGGAAAGCCCTGGCGGCCGGTCTCAGGGCACTGCGGTCCGCACAGACCAGAAAATACTGGTCAGTGCCCGGAATTTCGACATGTCCGGCACAGCGCACCAGCCCGGACTGCGCCACCACCAGATCACTGGCCGAGGCGCGGGCGAGCATGACACCCACCCCCTGCGCGGCCATGGCCGCCGCCATTACAGTGCTGTCTGCATGCACGATCCGCAGCGGCGCCAGAGGCTGGCCCAGCGCGTGCATCACATGGCGCCAGCCAGACCGGTGCGTCGCCACTTCGATCAGGGGATGCCGGCTGAGGTCTGCCGGTGCATTGATCTGCGCGGCCAGTGCCGGGGTTGCCGCAGGGTACAGTGTTTCACCCATCAGCGGATCATAGTCGCGCCCGAACTGCCCCGGCGTGCCAAAGACAATCTGCAGATCGCTGTATCCGCCGTCAAAATCAGAAGCCGCATTGCCCGTGTTCAGCGTCAGCCGCACCCCCGGGTGGGCCGTCTGAAAATCCCGCACCCCGCCCGCCAGTACCCCGTGGGCAAAGAGCAGGACAGAGCGCACAAAAAGCGGCTGTTCCGCACCGCTGCCGAATATCCCTTCAGTCGCCTCTTCCAGCAGGCCCAGAGATTGCTGGACCGTCGGCAGATAGGACCGCCCCAGATCCGTCAGCGTGACCGACTGTGCGCCCCGCTCGAACAGCGGCGCGCCCAGCTTGTCCTCCAGCGCTCTGATCTGCTGGCTGACGGCCGCCGCTGACAGGTTCAGCTGGCTGGCCGCCCGGGCAAAGCTCTCGGTGCGTGCAGCCGCCTCGAAAACGCGCAGCCAGTTGAGGGAGGGAACACGGGACATGCGCCGAGACTAAGTAAAACTTAGCCTCAGAGGCAAGAGCCACCGTGCTGCATTCCCGCAAACCGATGCGATGCTGCGGCAACGTCACAAAGGAGACCCGAAATGCCCCAGCCCCTCCCGCTTGAAAACGGTCGCCTGAGTGCGGCCCAGTCCGAACAATACCGCGCGGACGGGTTCCTCTTTCCCCTGCCTGTCATGCCCGCAGGCGACGCGCAGGCCCTGCGGACCGAACTCGAAGCGCTTGAGGCCGAATGGCTCGACAGCGATCTGCCCCTGCCCTTTGGCACCTACAAACGGGTCAACGCGCATTGTGTGATGCCGCTGGCCTGGCGCATCGGTCACGACCCGCGCATCCTGAATGTGGTCGAGGGCGTGCTGGGGCCCGACATCATGGTCTATTCCGTGGAGTTTTTCATCAAAGAGCCCAACACACGGCACATCGTGTCCATGCACCAGGACCTGACCTACTGGGGTCTGGGCGAGATTGACGGGCTCGTGACGGCCTGGCTCGCGCTGTCGCCCGCCACGCCCGCCTCGGGCTGTATGGATTTCGTGCGGGGCAGCCACAAAAACCCGATCCTGCCCCACCACGATACCTTTTCCGAAAATAATCTGCTGTCGCGCGGCCAGGAAGTGCGCGTGGATGTGGCGGAAGCCGACAGGGTGCCCATCGAAATCCACCCCGGTCAGATCTCCCTGCATCACGGGCTGATGATCCATGGGTCGGGGCCGAATACCACTGATGACCGCCGTATCGCTGCCGTTGTGCGCTATTGCACCCCGGCCATTAAACAACAGGTGGGTGCGCGCGATTATGCGGTTCTGGCGCGGGGCCAGGACCGTTTCGGGCACTTTGAGGGGTTTGAGGCGCCTCAGGCCCCCTTTACGCCCGCCGCCCTTGCCACCTACGATGAGATCCGGCGTGCCCAGGCCGCGACAATGATGAAGGGCGCGGAAAAAGAAGGAGGGCTTTACGCGTGATGGACAAGGTCAGCTTTACTCAGATGAAGGACGGCACCGCCGAGGATTATGCCTTCCTCACTGAGCACGAGACCGAATACACCCGTGGCACCGCCGACCGGCTGCTGCAGGCGATGGTGAGCCTGGATGAAAGCCTCTCGGGCTATCAGGTCACACGGCTGGGCCACTCGCTGCAATCCGCCACCCGTGCGGAACGGGATGGTGCGGACATCGACTGGATCGTTTCCGCCCTGCTGCACGACATCGGTGACATCTATGCGCCCTATAATCACGACGAATATGCGGCCACGATCCTGCGTCCCTTTGTGCGCGAACAATGCACCTGGGTGGTGGAAAAACACGGCGACTTTCAGATGGTCTATTACGGCCATCACGTGGGCGCTGACCCGCAAAAACGCGACAGGTATAAAGGGCATGCCTATTTCGATGACTGTGCGGCCTTTTGCGAGCGCTGGGACCAGGCGAGTTTCGACCCGGACTATGAGACGCTGCCACTGGCGCATTTTGCACCCATGGTGCGCGCGGTTTTTGACCGGACGCCTTACGACCCGGACGTGATCCGCGCGGGCGCGCGGGAGCCTCTGGTCGCAGGCTGAACACCGGCAGAGCGGGACAAAGCGGCCGACCGCCCGTCGAGGCCGGCCGGCCGCTGCCCGGCTGCGCCAGGCGCGCACGATACCAAAAGACGGCGCAAACCGGGCGCCGGACCTTTTCCTTCGCCCCGCCTTCCGCTAGATGATCGCGCAACGCGGACAAAGGATACCGTCATGGCGCTCGACAAGACATTTGATGCACAGCAAGCCGAAGCACGGCTCTATGCCGCCTGGGAAAAGGCCGGGGCTTTCAGAGCCGGGGCCAATGCCTCGCGCGATGAGACCTTCTCCATCATGATCCCGCCGCCCAATGTGACGGGCTCGCTGCACATGGGCCATGCGTTCAACAACACGCTGCAGGACATTCTGATCCGCTGGCACCGCATGCGCGGCTTTGACACGCTCTGGCAGCCCGGCACGGACCACGCAGGGATCGCCACGCAGATGGTGACCGAGCGCGAAATGGCCGCCAATCAGGAGCCCACACGCCGCGAAATGGGACGTGAGAAGTTCCTTACAAGGGTCTGGGAGCAAAAGGTAAAATCCCGCGGGACGATCATCGGCCAGCTCAAACGCCTTGGCGCGTCCTGTGACTGGTCGCGCGAGGCCTTTACCATGGGCGGCGCCCCTGGTGATCCGGAGGCAGGCAGCGGCGCACCCAATTTCCACGATGCGGTGATCAGGGTCTTTGTTGATATGTACAACAAGGGGCTGATCTATCGTGGCAAGCGTCTGGTCAACTGGGACCCTCATTTCGAGACGGCGATCTCGGATCTTGAGGTCGAGAATATCGAAGTCGACGGGCATATGTGGCATTTTAAGTACCCCCTGGCCGGCGGTGAGACATATGAGTATTTGGAGAAGGGTGAAGATGGGGAGGTGCTCTTTCGCGAGGAGCGCGATTATATTTCCATTGCCACCACGCGGCCCGAAACCATGCTGGGGGACGGGGCTGTAGCCGTTCATCCATCAGATGAACGTTATGCGCCAATTATCGGAAAGCTATGTGAAATTCCGGTTGGGCCAAAAGAACACCGTCGCCTGATCCCGATCATCACCGATGAATACCCGGATAAGGATTTCGGCTCGGGTGCGGTTAAGATTACGGGCGCACATGACTTTAACGACTATGAGGTCGCAAAGCGCGGCGGCATCCCGATGTACCGGCTGATGGATACCAAAGGGGCGATGCGCGCCGATGGTGCGCCCTATGCCGAGGCTGCGGGCATTGCGATGGCCGTGGCACAGGGGGAGCAGACCCTGTCAGAGGCGGAAGCGGATGCGGTGAACCTGGTGCCGGACGCATTGCGCGGGCTGGACCGGTTTGAGGCGCGCAGGCAGGTGGTGCAGCAGATCACAGAAGAAGGTCTGGCGGTGATGCATTCGGTGCCTGTGATCGACCCTGAGGATGGCCAGGAGAGCAGTGAGCTTGTGCCACTGGTCGAGTCGAAGAAGATCATGCAACCCTTTGGGGACCGGTCGAAAGTTGTGATCGAGCCGATGCTGACGGATCAGTGGTTTGTGGATACAGCACAGATTGTGCAGCCGGCGATTGATGCGGTGCGGAGTGGCGACGTGACGATCCACCCCGAGCAGGACAAGAAGGTCTATTTCAACTGGCTGGAGAATATCGAGCCCTGGTGTATTTCGCGACAGCTGTGGTGGGGGCATCAGATACCGGTTTGGTATGGGCCTTCAAAAGAAGAAATCGCGACTCATCCGGCGATCTACAACGGTTTGCCGAAAGCATTTTGCGCAGCTTCTTTCGCAGAGGCATGCGAACAAGCTCGGCAATACTATGGCGACCGAACCGAACTCACAGAGCATCCCCAGGACGAAGGCACGATGCAATATTGCTATTCGAAGGAAGGCGACGCTTTGACGGCGGTTTCTTTACGACGGGACCCCGACGTGCTCGACACCTGGTTCTCCTCCGGTCTCTGGCCTATCGGCACGCTGGGCTGGACGGGCGATGCAGACCAGGACGCAAAGAACGACGCGCTGCAGAAGTATTTCCCGACGTCCACACTTATAACCGGCTTCGACATCATCTTTTTCTGGGTCGCCCGGATGATGATGATGCAATACGCCGTGGTCGGCCAGAAACCTTTCGACACGGTCTATGTGCATGCGCTGGTGCGCGACGAGAAGGGTAAGAAGATGTCCAAATCGCTGGGCAATGTGCTCGACCCGCTGGACATGATTGATGAATATGGCGCGGATGCGGTGCGCTTTACGCTCACGGCTATGGCCGCCATGGGGCGCGACCTTAAGCTCAGCACGCAACGCATTGCAGGATATCGGAATTTCGGCACCAAACTGTGGAACGCCTGCCGCTTTGCAGAGATGAACGATGTCTTTGCCCACCGCGCGGCGCGCACCGACGTAATACCGACGTCATACCGACCCGAAACCGACGTGACACAGACGGTGAACAAATGGATCATCGGTGAAACGGCAAAAGTGCGTGAAGAGATCGACGCGGCGCTGGAAAATTATCGCTTTAACGACGCGGCAAACGCCGCCTATGCCTTTGTCTGGGGCAAGGTCTGCGACTGGTATCTGGAACTATCCAAACCTTTGCTGCAGGACGCGGAAAATACTGATTTCGCTGAAGAAACCCGCGAAACCATGGCCTGGGTGCTGGATCAGTGCATGATCCTGCTTCACCCTGTGATGCCATTCATTACAGAAGAGCTCTGGTCGGCGACGGGCGCGCGCGACGGCATGCTGGTTCACGCCGAATGGCCTGACTATACGGCGGCAGATCTTGTTGATGCGGAGGCAGACCGCGAAATGAACTGGGTTGTCTCTCTCATCGAGGCGATCCGCTCTGCGCGCGCTCAGATGCATGTGCCGGCGGGTCTTTATGTCCCTCTGATTGTTACAGAAATTGACGCAGCTGGTCAGGCCGCATGGGACCGGAACGAGGTGATGATCAAACGTCTGGCGCGCGTTGAGGCATTGGAGACCGCGTCTGACTTCCCGAAAGGCACAGTATCGCTGGCCGTTCCCGGTGCCTCCTTTGGCCTGCCGCTTGCAGATATCATTGATATTGCAGAGGAAAAGGCGCGGCTTGAGAAGTCTCTGGGCAAGCTGGCCAAGGAGTTGGGTGGCCTGCGCGGGCGCCTGAACAACCCGAAGTTTGCAGCATCAGCCCCGGCGGAAGTTGTAGAAGAGACTCGCGCCAATCTGGCGTTGCGCGAGGAAGAAGAAGCGCAGCTCAACGAAGCACTCGCGCGCCTGGCCGAACTGGGATAAACTGCCTGCATGCGCAGCTTTCGATCACTTGTTGAAAAGCAGATCGCCAGGACTCGCGCGGCTGGCGGTCTGAGCGGCCTGCAAGGAGAAGGAGCGCCCCTGCCTGACCGTCCCGTTGAGACGGGCGAGCAGGCAGCGCTGTCGACAGGCATGCGCATAATGGCGGAAGCCGGCGTGCTGCCGGAAGAATTCGCACTGAAAAAGCAATTGGATGCGGCCCGCAAATCTTATGCATCATGCACACAGGACGCAGAACGCAGCAAACTGATGCGTCAGATTGCCGACCTTGAACTCAGGTACGGGATAGCCCGCGAAGCCCGGCAAAAATTTATGTCCTGAAAGGCTTTAGTAGATTTGCAAACAGTCCGCCCAACATTTGCAAATGACGTTTTCCTTATTTGAATACTGGCGCCCGCTTGGCAAACCGGGCTGAAATCACCTCCATCTGCTCAGGCGTCCCCAGCAAACCTGCCTGTGCTTCAGCCTCGGCGACAAGAACCGCTTGGGGTGGATTGTCAGCAGCAAAGGCCATCAGCTTTTTCGCCGTGCGGACGGCTGCCGGGCTCTGCCCCGCAATGCGTTCCGCCAAAGCGCTGGCATCAGCCAGTGGATCATCGGCCAGACTGGTGACCAGCCCCCATTCCTCGGCCTGAACTGCGTCGATTTCTTCGGCGGTGTAAACCAGGCGGCGCATCACATCGTCCCGCACGAGCTTTGGCAACAGAACCATCCCGCCCATGTCCGGCACGATACCCCATTTCATTTCCATAACCGCCAGCCTTGTGTCAGGGGCTGCAATGCGAATGTCGGCCCCAAGTGCCAGCTGCATACCCGCTCCGAAAACCACGCCTTCGAGCGCGGCAATGACTGGAATGTCCAGCCGGTGCCAGGCCATCACAACTTCCTGCCATTGATTGGTTGTGCCATTGCCGTGCGTGCGAGGGACAATCAGCCCTTTGATATCCTGCCCGATCATGCCGCCCAGGCTGCTCAGATCAAGCCCGGCACAGAAGGATCCGCCTTCCCCGCTCAGAACCACGACGCGGGCGTCAGATGCGGCAACCTTTGCAGCGGCAGCTATAATGCCGTCTATCATCTCCTGATCCATTGCATTTTTCTTGTCTGACCGTGTCAGAACAACCTGCGCAATGTGATCACTTATGCTTACCCGGACGCGTGCCATCTCTGTCTCCCTCGCTTTGAGAGCAGTTGACAGAAGCCTGTCGCTTTTTGCCAGCAAAACGTCGGGGCACAAGAGAGGCTTGCCCAAACCCGGTTGCTCGTTTTAATAGAACCAATGACCTACTTTCGCCTTACCCCGCTTGCCGATGCCTTGCCTGATACCGTGCCTTTTGTCGGCCCTGAAACGCAGGAGCGCGCCCGGGGCAACCTTTTCGATGCGCGGCTCGGGGCGAATGAAAACGTCTTTGGCCCCTCTCCCGCCGCGATCCGCGCGATGGCCGAGACCCCGCTGTGGATGTACGGCGATCCGGAAAACCACGATCTGCGCCACGCACTGGCCCAGCACTATACGATTCCAGCCGATACGATCATGGTTGGCGAGGGCATAGACGGTCTGCTGGGGTATCTGGTGCGCCTTATGGTCGGACCAGGCGACTCGGTCGTCACCTCGGACGGTGCATATCCGACGTTCAACTATCATGTCGCGGGCTTTGGCGGGACGCTGCACAAAGTGCCCTATAGAAAAGATCACGAAGATCCGGTGGCGCTGTTCAAAAAGGCGCAGGAAACCAAAGCAAAGCTGGTCTACATTTCCAATCCGGACAACCCGATGGGCAGCTTTCTGAAAGGCGATGACCTGCTTGCAGCGATGGAGCATCTGCCCGAAGGCACGCTTCTGGTTCTGGACGAGGCCTATATTGAATGTGCGCCGGATACCGCAGAGCTCGCCCTGCCGTGGGACGACCCTCGCGTCGTGAGACTGCGCACTTTTTCAAAGGCTTATGGTCTGGCGGGTGCCCGCGTTGGTTATGCAATCGGCGCCCCGGAACTGATCGCCGCCTTCAACCGTGTGCGCAATCATTTTGGTATGAACCGTGCTTCCCAGGAAGGCGCGCTGGCCGCCCTGCAGGATCAGACCTGGCTCCGGTCCGTGCTGGCCCGGATCGTGGCGTCCCGCTTTCGTATTATGGAGACCGCCCGAAACTGCGGTCTTAAACCGCTCCCATCGGCCGCCAATTTTGTCTGCATCGACTGCGGTCATGACGGCGCGTTTGCCGCAAAAGTGCTGGAACACATGGTCACAGATGGCGTTTTCGTACGCATGCCTTTTGTCGCGCCGCAGAACCGGTGCATCCGTGTCAGCTGTGCGACGCCTGCGCAGATCGACATCCTCGCCGACGCCCTGCCGCGCGCGCTGCGGTTTGCAGAAAGTAGCTGACGCAGGCGCGGAACCGATTATACTCGCCGGGGTAAACAGGTGACGAGGCGTCGATGCGCGACCAGACCCCCGGACGGGCTCCGAATTTCACAGGTGCATGCATCGTGATGTTTGGCGTGAACCTTGGCTGGATATTGCTGCTCTTCTTTGCGCTCTACGGGCTCGCTGCTGCCGTATTCATCTGTCTGGCCGTCAATCACTGGATGAACTGGCTGGAGACACGTCGGCGCCTTGCGGAGCGCCGGTACGATACCATCAGACCAGACACAGGATCATCCGGCGGCAATCACTGTTGAGGCGGCTTCCGGTGCGCCCGCGCCGTGCGGAATGCCCAGTGCCTTGAAACCTGCATCCATGCCCCCCAGCATCCCCATGATCATCTGACCGTTGACATGCCCCATATGGCCCAGCCGGAAGAACCCGTGCCAGGCCGGATCGCCCGGAGGTGCCATGCCAAGGCCGATGCCAAGGGTCAGGCCCAGGTTCTGCTCGGTCCAGTCTCGAAGCGCCGTGGCCTGCGGGCTTTCCAGCCTCAAAGAGGTGACCGCATGGCTCCTGTGTGCGGGGTCCGGCACGTTCATCTCAAGCAGCCCGCCCTGCCCCCAGGCATCGCACGCCGCCCAGATCGCACGGGCCAGGACCGTGTGGCGATGCCAGACCGCCTCCATCCCTTCCTGCATCAGCATGTCGAGTGCCACGCGCAGGCCATAGAGATGGTGTGTCGGTGCGGTACCATTCCAGTATTGCCAGAACCCATCCGGGTCAGCGCGCGGTGTCCAGTCCCAGTAGCGGCTGACCCTGGGCATTTTCGCTCGAACGGCGGCCGCACGTTCGTTGAAAAAGACAAAGGCCATGCCAGGGGGCACCATCAGTCCTTTCTGGCAGCCGGCCACCATCACATCAGCGCCCCAGGCGTCCATCTCAAACTTATCGCAGGCGAGCGAGGCGATACAATCCACCATCAGGAGCGCCGGGTGATTGCAGTCGTCCAGAGCTGCGCGGATCTGCGCGATATCGCACCGCAGAGACGTTGACGTGTCCACATGCACGGCCAGGACGGCTCTGATGCGGTGTTCGGTATCTGCCCGAAGCGCTTCAGCAATTTTTTCCGGTGGCAGCGGTGACCGGTTCGGAGCGCTGATGGTCTGCGCCTGCGCGCCCAACCCTTCGGCCATGTCGGCCCAGCCCTCCGAGAAATGGCCGGTCCCGGGCACGAGGACAAGCTCACCCGGTGCGATGACATTGGACAGCGCTGCCTCCCAAGCGGCATGTCCGTTGCCAATATACAGTGCAACGTTCCCCTTTGTGCGGGCCACGTTTTTAAGATCTGTGACAATACCAGGCAGCATTTCCGGCAACTGACCTGCGTAGATGTTGGGTGATGGCCGGTGCATCGCCTGTAAAACGGCCTCCGGAATGACCGACGGGCCTGGTATGGCCAGGTATCCGCGTCCCGATGCTGAAGCCGGTATTTGTGGCATAGTTGCTGTCCTTTTTCACCTGCGCTTACACTAGCCCTGGAGCGGGCAGCGTCAATCACCGGTTTCAGGCAGCGATGGTCAAAATCCGCGGGTGTCCGGACGGTGCGTACGGAGTCATATGTCCAAAGGGCATCAGCGCCGGTAGCGCCGGGCCAGAGCAGAGATATCCGCGCCGGTAAAATAGCGGACCAGTGTCCACAGATTTCGCGCGCCACGATGCACCCAGCCCTGAGACGCATACCGTTCTGCCGAGGTTTGTGCGACGGCATCGATCGGGGTGAGACGTCCCCGGAGCGCCCGCGCGAGGGCAACATCCTCCATCAGCGGCTGATCAGGGTATCCGCCCACCGACTGATAAAGCGGTTGCGGGATCAGCAGACCCTGATCGCCATAAGGCAACCCCATATGGCTGCGCAGATTGGCCCAGCCAGCCACAATTCGCCCGGCCATGCCACCATTGGCAAAGGCCAGCCGGAACCAGCCGGCGTTGTCCGTTTCGAGATGTCGTATCGCCGGACCGACCCATCCGGCCTCCAGAACAGTGTCCGCATGCAGCACCAGCAGCCATGAACCGTCAGCGGCCGCACAGCCGCGCGCCATCTGACCGCCGCGCGACGGCGGGCCGGTTACAATCTCGGCCCCCCAGGCGCGCGCAACCGCGACAGTGGCATCAGACGATCCACCGTCACTGATGATCAGTTCGCGGATCAGACCAGCTTCCAACCCGGGCATCAGCGCAGCAAGGCAATTGCCCAGATGCGGCTCAGCATTCAGAGTCGGCACAATTACCGATATCGGTGCACGCATGCGATCCCGCCCCTTCCGTTTGGCGCTGCCCGGTTTATATGACAGACAACAGGCAAATAGGAGCCCCCCATGTCCAATCGTCGCATCCTTCAACTCACAGGCGAAGATGTTCTGGATTTTCTGCAGGGGCTGATCACCAACGACATCTCTGGGTTGAAAACCGGGCTGGTCTATGCAGCCATGCTGACCCCGCAGGGCAAATATCTGTCTGATTTCTTTGTGGTCCCGCATGCTGACGGGGTTCTGATCGACGTTGATTCCGCCCAGGGCGATATGCTGACGCAGCGCCTCAACATGTACCGGCTGCGTGCCGATGTCAGCATCGCGGAGGCACCGCTGCATCTGCACAGGGGAACCGGTGAGGCACCGCAGGACGGCTTTGCCGACCCGCGTCACACCGCCCTTGGCTGGCGCGCCTACAGGCCTGCGCCACAGACGGACGACACGACCGATTGGACAGCTTTGCGGGTTGCGCACATGATACCCCAGAGCGGTGTCGAACTGACACAGGATACATTCATTCTGGAAGTGGGGTTTGAGCGTCTGTCCGGCGTCGATTTCCGTAAAGGATGCTATGTGGGCCAGGAGGTGACCGCCCGGATGAAGCATAAAACAGAACTGCGCAAAGGTCTGGCCCGGGTCAGCGTCGAAGGTCCGGCAGAGACTGGCTGCGAAATTACAGCCAGTGGCAAAACGGCCGGTACACTGCTCAGCCGCAGCGGGGACCGTGCGATTGCCTATCTGCGCTATGATCGCGCGCAAGGGGACATGCAGGCGGGCGAGGCCGTGGTACGCAGACTTGATGGCTGACAAAAACGCCCCGCGCATTTCTGCCGGGGCGTTTCATCAAAAAACTGCAGCGATCAGGCCCTTTCGGAGTATTCCATCGTTTCAGTGTTCACGACGATATCCTCGTCCTGCCCGATGAATGGCGGCACCATGACCTTGACGCCATTGTCCAGGATCGCGGGCTTGAAGGAATTGGCCGCAGTCTGGCCTTTGACGACCGGCTCGGTCTCGACAATCTTGCAGGTTACCTTTTGCGGCAGCGTCGCGTTCAGCGCTTCCTCTTCATAAAACTCCACCACGATGGTCATGCCGTCCTGCAGAAACGGGCGGCGCTCGCCCAGCAGATCCGCGGACAGTTGCACCTGCTCATAGGTTTCGGTGTCCATCACGATCAGCATTCCGTCATCCTCATACAGGAATTGCTGATCTTTCTGCTCAAGGCGGACGCGCTCGACTTTGTCGGCGCTGCGAAAACGTTCGTTCAGTTTGGAACCATTGCGCAGGTTACGGAGTTCCACCTGTGCAAAAGCACCACCTTTACCGGGTTTGACATGATCGACTTTCACAGCCGCCCAGAGACCACCGTTATGCTCCAGAACATTTCCGGGGCGGATCTCGTTGCCATTGATTTTTGCCATGTGACCTATCCGTGTCAAAAGGTTGATGAAAAGTTGATGAACCCTATATCTGGGAGGAGAATGGGTGACAAGACAACGATATCTCGTGCTGCACGTGCAGAAAGCTATGCAAATTGTGCATATAAGGCATGCAGTTATGGGGTATCCGAATCGGCCAAAACCCGTCATAACGGGCGTCACGCCGAAAAGACAAGAGCAAGAATAATGGAAAGGACGACGGATGAAAGACTTCGTTGACGGCACGGCCTTTAACAACGAGCAAGGCAACCGTGCACGTAAACTTTTTGCAGCTGTGGTACTGGCTGCGCTTGACGACGCAATCGCGGACGACAAGAAATATGGCAATGGCCCCGAGCAGATTGCCCGCTGGGCACGCTCGCGCGATGGCCGCGAGGTCCTGAGCTGTGCCGGGATCGACCCAAACGAACGCGTCGTTATGGGCCTTATGGAATTTGTGGGCAAAGGTGTTCGGACGTCCGTCGCCCTGTCCCGGGAAGAATCAGAGCGCCGCAACGCGGCACAGCAGGCAGAAGCCGCCTGATATCCTTCTGAATTTTATCAAGAGAAACGCGCCTGCATTGCAGGCGCGTTTTTTTTTGCCCTTATGCAATGTTAAAGACAAAGAGCCATTGCCGCACGACCCAAAGTTCGGCAGCGAGCAAAACCAGCACAAACACTGACAATCCGCGTCCGATCCCCCGGCGCCACAGCACGAACGCAGCCGTGACAGCGGCGAAGGCCTCAATGGGGGCCACAAGAGCAGCGCCCTGCGCCCGGTCCCAGTAACTCAGCGGGCTCTCAAATATCCAGCCTGTCAGTGGCCAGAAATGCGCGCGGCCATCATCGTGGTGCAACGGAAAATCCAGACACAGATGCAGCAACGCCGCCCCGGTCAGCGCAACAGCCCAGGGCGTTCTGCGCCACAGTGCAAGGGCGAGCAAAAGGCCCCAGACGACAAATGAGTTGTCGACCGCGAAAACTGTCTGCCAGGCATCCGAAAAATACAGCTCGTTAAAGACGCGCTGCGATGGAATAGCAAAGACATACATCGCTCCACCCGCCAGCAGATAAAGCGACAGATCCGGCAGGAGCGCGCCAATGAAAGCAGCCGCAACAATCCATCGGTCTCCGCTGCGGGCCATTGCTGCCGCCCCAAGCAACAGATGTGCCGGTGTATTCATCTTTGCTCCTTTTCTTTGGAGTGATCATGCTTCAGTTTGCGCGCGGAAAGAAGGGGCATTGCATGCGCGGTAAAGCAATCATGATACAGGGCACCGGTACGAATACCGGCAAGTCCATGCTCGTTGCCGGACTGGCCCGTGCTTTTGCAAATCGTGGCCTGCAGGTACGCCCGTTCAAGCCACAGAACATGTCCAACAATGCTGCCGTGACACCGGACGGCGGGGAGATCGGGCGGGCCCAGGCGCTGCAGGCGCTCGCCGCGCGGGTTCCTCCGCATGTTGATATGAACCCCATCCTGCTCAAGCCGCAGACCAGCACCGGCGCGCAGGTGATCATTCAGGGCCAGGTGGCAGGCACACAAGAGGCGCGGGAGTTTGGCCGCAACCGAGACGCTCTGATGCCCCGCGTTCTCGAAAGCTTTGAGCGCATGCGCGCAGAAGCCGATCTGGTGCTGGTGGAAGGCGCTGGCAGCCCGGCAGAGACCAATCTGCGTGCGCGGGACATCGCAAACATGGGGTTTGCGCGCGCCGCTGATGTGCCTGTGATCCTGGCGGGGGACATCGACAGGGGTGGCGTTATTGCGCAGATTGTCGGCACCAAAACAGTTCTTGAACCTGCCGACAACGCGATGATTGCAGGGTTTGCCGTAAACAAATTCCGGGGTGATGTCACACTGTTCGATGAGGGGCGCGATGATATTGCCGCGCGTACCGGCTGGCCCTGTCTCGGGGTGGTTCCCTGGTTTGACGGAGCCGGTAAACTGCCCGCCGAAGATGTGATGGACCTGCCTGCACGTGCGGCCTCAGGGGGGCGTGGTCTGAAAGTTGTGGTGCCCCGCCTGCCCCGCATCTCAAATTTTGACGATCTGGACCCGCTGGCAGCGGAACCGGGCATTGAGCTTTGTATCGCCGGGCCTGGCAATCCTTTGCCTCTCGACGCTGACGTCATTCTGCTGACCGGCAGCAAGGCAACCCTCGCAGATCTGGCGGCCCTGCGTGCCGAAGGCTGGGATCAGGATATCCTGTCGCATGTGCGCTACGGCGGTCAGGTACTCGGTCTGTGCGGCGGTTATCAGATCCTGGGCCGTCAGATTTCCGACCCCGGGGGGATAGAAGGCCCCCCTGCCTCTGCACCTGGACTTGGGCTTCTGGATGTGGAAACTGTTCTGGTGCCTGTCAAGGAACTCGCGTTGCGCGAGGGTGTCAGCACAGGCGACAACATCCCGCTGACGGGCTACGAAATTCACATGGGCCGGACAACTGGTCCGGATTGCGCCCGGGGCTGGCTGGATTTTGGCAAAGGGCCTGAAGGCGCTGTTTCCGCGGACGGCCTGGTCAGGGGCTGTTACCAGCATGGAATTTTCTCATCCGATGCTTTCCGGGCGTCCTGGATGAAAGGGTTTGGTCAGCAGTCGCAGGCCAGTTACGCAGCCGGTGTCGAAGAGACACTGGACGCGCTTGCAACGCATCTGGAGCAATGCATGGATCTGGATCTTCTCTGGCGTCTGGCGCGCTGACCCTCAGCTCTGGTCGAGATCCCGGGTCGCAAGTGCGCGCATGACTTCACGTCGCACCAGTTTGCGCACATTCCGGGTAATGCGCTCACCCAGATCGCCCTGCAGTTCCCGCCGGACAATGTTCGCAACAAGCTCGGTCAACGCAGCCTCATCGAGGATGTGTTCTTCGGGCCGTGGCACCGGATCAGCATCCGCGTCCGGCTGAACGCCGGCTCCGGCCTCAGCACGCACCGTCGCGACGGGCTCAAGCGGCTCACCATCTTCGCCGATCGGGGCGCCGGTGCCATCCAGGTCAACCGTATTCTGCAGCGAAATCGCAGGCGCACGCGTTCCCGAATAGGCATCCCGGCCGTCACCATCCGGTTCCCACTGGTCAGAGCGGGCTGCAATAGCCGTTTCCAGGGCCGCTACCTTGTCTGCAAGGCTGCCGCCACGGGCGGCGTCCCCGTTTGTTGCAGAGTGGTCACCGCTGCGGGCAGGCATCGTTTCAGATACGCCATCATCAACAGGCCCGTCCTGGCGGACAGCATCCTCTGGCATCAGGGTCAGAACCGCTCTCGAGGCCGGGGCGGCTGGGGCGTCAGACGTCTCACCGGTTTGACTGGCGACGCGCTGTTGCGGCGACAGAACAAGCCGGTCAGCCTCATCGGCATCCCGATCAGGCGTACCCGCGCGCTTGTTGTCGCTTACGAGACGACGGATGGAGGACAACACGTCCTCTACCTGAGAATTGGTCACTGGATTCGACATTTCACACCACTCTTACCGCCGTCAAGCTTAACCCGGCGTTCACAGTGGTACAATGGCCCCGGTCAAACCGTCAGTTTTTTTGCAGCGACTTGAGAACCCGGTCGAGCTTGGCACCCTGCGCAGACCGGGCCACCGGCGCGTCCTTCACAAGGTTGTAATAGGCTGCAGGATCATATTGCTGAACACCCAGTCCCAGGTCTTTCGCCGTCAGCCGGCCGGTTGCCTGCAAAACAGAATATGCGGCAACATAGACATTTGCCTGAGCGGAAATACGGGATGTTTCCGCATCCAGCAGTTCCTGTTCGGCATCGAGAACATCGAGTGTGGTCCGGGCTCCGAGCTGCGCTTCCTCGCGCACACCGTTAAATGCGATACGCGCGGCCCGGATGCGTTCCTCTGACGCGGCCAGACTGGCGCGTTGTGCCGAAAGCTGTGCATAGGTCGAGCCGACATTCTGGGATATGGTCTTCTGCACCTCGAAAAGGTTGCCGCGCTGCGCATCACGCGACGCAATGGCACGGCGGATAGATGAATCAATCAGGCCGCCCTGGTAGATCGGGCCCGACAGCGTCAGACCCACACTGCCGGAGTTGGTATACGAACTGCTTCCGAGGTTTTCCTGCACATTCAGGGAGCCATTTGCACTCAGTGTCGGCTTGATCGCCGCCTCGGCACGCAGGATATTCAGCTCTGCAGCAGCGACCGCATGTTGTGCCGCGCGCAGATCCGGATGCACACGCAGCGCCTGGGAGCGTGCGGCCTCGACGTTGCTGCCGAAGGAGGGCAGCGATGGCGGTGTCACCAGCGCGCCCGGCGTCCGCCCGACCACGTTGCGGTATTCCTCGATCGCCTGCTGCAGATCGCCCTGTGCGGTCGCAAGTCCACTGCGGGCTTCGGCAAGCTGGCTTTCTGCCTGGGCCACATCTGTTCGGGTCACCTCGCCCACTTCGAAACGGTCCTGCGCCGCTCTCAGTTCCTGTTCCAGCAGGTTGAGGTTGTTGCGCCGCAGCGCAACAAATTCTGTCAGTGAGCGCACGTTGAGAAAGGCGGTAACGGCCCGCAACAGCACCTGCTGTTCAAGGCTGATCAGCTGTTGTCTGGTGGCCAGTACCGTTTCCTTGGCGGCTTCAACGCCCAGCTGCGTTGCGCCAAAATCATAGAGCAAAAGCTCGGCAATCAGCCCGGCAGATGCATTCGTCGATTCAAGGTTGTTTGTGCTCGCCAGACCACTGAAAGTGGAAATACTGCGCGTATCGCCGAAATTCCGGGTCAGGTTCGCCGTGTAATTGAGCACAGGTTTAAGGGCCGCTGCTGCACCGGCGACATCCTCGTCAGCGGCGCGGAGCAATGCCCGGTTCTGGTCAAGAAGCCCGCTGGTGTTATAGGCGCCAACCAGCGCGTCGGCCAGTGTCTCCGACTGTGCAACGCCGGCAGGCGCGCTCAGACAAAGACCAATGGCCGCGATCTGCAGCCCTTTTCGATATGTTTCTGCTACGATATTGCCTGCCATTTTTTTACCTCTGCGGTTTTTTCGGGTCGTTGCCCACCTGATTATTCAGAATTCAAAAGCTGCCTCACGCTCAAAGCCCGGCAGAACCGGCGCGCCGGCATTGAAAGCCATACGCCAGGATACCGTTCCGTCGCTTTTCCGTCCGATACGCACTTCACCAAGCGCGCCTTCCATAAACAGACAGGCAATCCGCCCGCCGTCCTTAACCTGTGCCACCAGCGCCTCGGGCAAATGGCGCACCCCGCCCTGCACGATCACAACGTCATAGGGGCCATGTTCCGGCGCACCGCCAATCAGCGGTCCTTCGTGCATGATGACATTGTCCGCGCCGGCCTCAGAAAGGGCATCCTGTCCGTCACGGACCATATCCGAATCTTCTTCAACCGCGACAACTGCTTCGGCCATATGCGCAATGACGGCCGATGAATAGCCAAGCCCGGCACCCACATCGAGCACAAGTTCTGAATTGGTGATATCCAGCGCATCCAGCATCTTGGCCAGGGTTCGCGGTTCCAGCATTACCCGGTCGCGTGCAACCGTCAGGTTTTCGCCCATATAGGCGGCTTCCCGGTGGCTGGCGGGCACAAAGTTCTCGCGCTGTACGGTCAGCATTGCGTCAATGATCGGGAATTTGGTGACGTCGGAAGGGCGGACCTGAGTATCCACCATCATCGTACGCCGCGTTGCAAAGTCAGTCATATGTCTAAACTCATACGTTCAGAATTGTTTCAACCAGATGTGGCACAGTTGCGGCGCTGCGGCAACGCCCGTCAGTTCGGTTTTTGACAATCTGTGGCACTTGCGACCGCCCGCGTAATCGGTTAGCTCTGCCCGCACACCATTGGCGGCGAGTTGGCGGAGTGGTGACGCAGCGGATTGCAAATCCGTGTACACCGGTTCGATTCCGGTACTCGCCTCCACTTTTCTGCAAAAATCGCGTGTGTGGTTCAGCCGCAGGTATCATGGACAAACCCGCTCGAAATGTATGCCATCCTAAGGTTCCGACAGGGCAATTTCCATCACGATGAGCCGCGTCGGAAAGTACCCGAACCGATGGCCGGTTTCGGTTCAGTTCAGTTAAACCTGCTACGCAGCATCCTCATCCGCACGGTTTTGGGCAATCTCGCTGACCCGCGGCAGGTCTTTTCCGGCCAGTGTCGCGAAAAACCTGGCCTGTTGCGGGTAGACAATGCTCTCTGCATCGTAATGTGACACAACATGTTCCCTGGCAGCGCGCCCAAGTCGTCGTCCCAGACCGCTGTCATCCAGCAGTTTTTCAATTGCGTCCGTTACCTCACCCGTGTTGCAGGGATCGACCAGCAGCGCGCTTTTCCGGTCTGAGACAAACTCTTCCACCGGTGCGGACCGGCTGGCAACAATCGGTGCGGCACAGGCCATTGTATCGACGAATGACCAGGACAGGACAAAGGGTGCCGACAAGTAAAGATGCGCATCTGAAGCCTGAAGATATCTGATCATTGTCGCGCGCGGCACGAGGCCGGTGAAGTGTAACCGGTCGGTGTCCAGATCAAGCGCGTTGAGCATGCGCTCTTTCCATGACTGACCCGGTGATTTAGGGCCGTAAGCGACCCGGTCTTCTGCGATTATGACGGCATGTACATCGCTGCGTCGTCTTTGCAGCTGTTCGATGGCTTTCATGACTTCCGGAAAGCCACGCGTCGGCTCCATCCCTCTGGCGACATGGGTGACAAGCGGAGCGTCCGGCGGAATGCCCTGCGCGCTGAGAAACTCTCTGTCGCGTGGGCCAGGACAGTGCAATTCTGTGTCAAACCCATCATTCAATACGGAGATATGTTCTGAAATCTTTTCCGGAAATCGGGACGCCTGATACTGTGTCGGACAAACCGTCGCGTCAGCAGCACTGAAATCGAGCCAGAACGGCGCGTTTCTGATGCGCGTTCTGGCACTTTCCTCTGTTTCGTTGCCGACCTTGGAGTAAGGCGTCTGATCTGCGTAAGGAAAGTTGTAGTACCATTCCGCGTACTGCACGTATTTTGTGTCGGGCCAGATATCGCGCACAAAAAAGCCAACACCCCATCCCGAGTGCGCCACAACCACGTCCGGCTCATAGCCCTCTTTCCTGAGGGCCAGCGCTGTGCGGGCCAGCCCCTGCCCGGCAATCACTGCACGTTCTGTTCCGGTCAGATAGTGATGCGTTGCGGGCGATGGTTCACGGTGCTCTTTGAAACGGACAATGCGCAGTTTGTCCGAGCGCACGTCATGTCGCGTTGTTGCAAAGGTCACATCCCAGCCATGCTCTGCCAGCCAGATTGCAACCCGTCCGAACTGGGCCGGATAATTCTTGTGGATAAAGAGTATCTTCACTGCTACCTGCGCTCCGTCGAGATGCTGAGCCTTTGTCTAGCCCAGAAGTCTTACCTGCACGTTATCGGCCGCCCCCATGGTGATGCAGCACACCAGAACAGAGCGGCAAACCACGCGAGCGGACACTTCGGAAACGCAAGAGCGCCAGGCGCGCCGCCGCTGAAATTGCGGATTTTACCACCTGTTAGGATTTTTCGCCTTTAATAGCACCCTGGTTCCGATTGCCGGGGCCAGGGGTGAATGGTGTTTGGTAATGAGTAACGAGTCGGAGAACCGCGGCGCGGGCCGAAAGGGTGGCGCACGCGATCAGTTTAAATCCGGGAGCAATTCCGAAGAGGGTAAGTTCCGCGACACGCGTGCGACCGGTGGCGCAGACGCGCAGGTCGGCGTGGGCCTCGCCGGTTTTCTCGGCACGCTCCCGACACTTGCCGGCGGTACGGACGCAACCAAAGAACAGTCTGAAACCGGCAATGCCTTTGGCACGACGGCACCTGACGCAGCCCCTGCCCCGGGCGGCGAGGCAGAGCGCTCTTTTTCGCCTGCCCCCCAGAACGCCGGCACGCCGAACACCCAGGACACAGACGACACCGAACCCGGCGCGTCTGCCGGGTTTGAGCCCTTAAGCGTTTCCAGCCCCGAAAGCCCCGTGCCTTTGCAGCAGGCCCCTTCTGAAGCGACGCGGGAAGACAATAGCGGGACACAGCCGCCCCCTGCCCCTCAGGGCGCAGCACCAGATGCCGGTGTCCCCAGGGCGGAACAGGCACCGACGGACAGAACCGTTGAGACGGCGACCACCCAGCCTTCAGGTGTTACGGACGAAGAACCGGCTGATGAAACGGAACCTTCAGCACCAGACGGCGGCGATCCTGGCGACAACATTTTTGTACTGGAGGATGGCTTCGACGAGGATCCCATTCTGGGCGGCGAACGGCCCGGTGATCTGGACATCATAGATACATCCGCTCTGTCCGGCCCTGTCACCGTGACCTACACAGGTGATGAGGCGGGAACGATTACAGACGGCACCCGTACGGTCGCTTTCTCTGAGATTGAAAAGCTCATCCTGACGGATTTCGACGATGTTGTATTCGGCGCTCTCGACGGCGCAGGCATCCAGATTGATGCAGGTGCAGGAAATGACACTGTTGAGGGCGGCACGGCAAGCGACACCATTCTGGGCGAAGCCGGTGACGACAGCATCTCGGGCGACAGCGGCGACGACATTCTCTGGGGCGGGATTGGCCGCGATTCTATAGACGGCGGGACTGGTGCCGATACGATCGCCGGTGGCAGTGGCCTGGACAGTATCCGGGGTGGCGAAGGCGCAGATTTAATCGACGGCGGCGACGACGCTGACCGGATTTACATCGAAGACAGCTTTGGCAATGACACCATCGACGGTGGTGATGGCTATGACTGGCTATCGTTCGAAGATATGACTTCGGGTGTATCCCTTACTATGACGGGTAGTGACGGCGGCACGCTGACCGACGGTGCGGATACCATCAGTTTTTCCGACATAGAATACATCCAGTTCACCAATCACGACGACTTCGTCGATGCAACGGGTTTCACCGATGAACCATATTTCCATATGGGGGGCGGCACAGACACATTTCTTGGTGGAGCGGCGGGCGACGAGGTCTGGTTTTACAATTCCACCGTCGGCGGGTCTTACTTCGACGGCGGCGGCGGGGACGATTATGTCGACGGAAGCCAGGTTGGCGGCGACACTCTGCTGGGCGGTTCGGGCAACGACCAGATATTCAGCTATGGGACAACCGCGAATTACATCGACGGCGGCGATGGCGATGATCGCGTCTTTGGTGGCTTTGGTGCCGACACCGTTATCGGCGGCGCGGGAAATGACGAGTTGGAAGGCACCGGCGGCGACGACCGGATCATCGGTGGTGCTGGAAACGATACCATCGACGGCGACAATCAGTTCAACATCGAACCCGGCTCTGATGATACCGTGGTCTATGACGGCGATCTGAGCGATTTCACCATCAGCTACGACAGCGGCACCGAAACCTTTACCATCACGGACAATAACGCGGGGGACGGGCTTGACGAAGGCACCGACGAAGTGATCCGCGTTGAGACCTTTGAGTTTAACGGCGTTACCTACTCCGCGGACCAGATCCAGGCCTACGCCGACGGCTCGGCGCCCACAGGCATCAGCTTTGCGTCGGGCGGCAGCGTCAACGAAACGGTTGTCGACGGTGGTTCAATCGGGTCCGCCTATGACCCGTCAGGCGACACCGTAGGAACACTGCAAACGGCAGATCCCAGCGGTTCGGGCGACACCCACAGTTATGCACTGATTTCCGATCCGTCAGGCAAATTCGAGCTCGTCGGGGACGAGATCCGCGTGCGCTCCGGGCAGAGCATCGATTACGAAACCGACCCCAGCTTTGACATCACGGTGCGTGTCACAGACATCAGCGGCAACACCTATGACGAAGTCATCACGATCAACGTAACGGACTACGAAGGAAGCTACACCGCCGGCAACGGTGGTGAGACCATGGAAGGTACCTCTGAGGAAGACAACATCACCGGCGGCAGCGGGAATGATGTCTTTTTCAGCAGCGAGGGCGCGGACACGCTTTCGGGGGGCGACGGCAACGACAACTTCCTGATCTACGAAGATGATGGCCCTGTGACCATTGATGGCGGTTCGGGCACCGACGATCTCGAACTGAACGGTTCAACCAGCGGATATACAGCGACCTTTACCGGCGACGACAGCGGCACCTTTGCCTCCGATACGGGCGCGGTCAGCGGTACTTTCACGGACATAGAGGAAGTCTGGGGATCATCCTTTGACGACACCATCAACGCTTCGGCTGATACGAACGGCGCAGTTGTTTATGGCGTGGACGGTAACGATGACATCACCGGCGGCAGCGGTGGTGACCGGCTTTTCGGTGACAGGGGAGATGACACCCTGTCCGGTGGTGCAGGCGATGACAGTCTTGTCGGCGGCAACGACGCAGACACTTTCCTGATTGAAGACGGCTTTGGCAACGATACGATTGTCGGCGGGAACGGCGGCACAGATGACGATGTGATCGACCTCTCCGGGGTTACCGGCCCGGTTACCGTCACGTACACCGGCGACAAAGAGGGGACGATCACCGACGGCACCGATACGATCACCTTTTCGCAGATCGAACGGCTGATCCTGACGGATCAGGCGGATGTGGTCGATGCGACCGCAGACAGCGCGGGCGTGGACATCCAGACCGGTGCCGGCGACGATACGGCCCAGGGCGGCAGCGGCAACGACACGCTGACAGGTGCCGATGGCAACGACAGTTTCAACGGCGGTGACGGAGACGACGTTCTGCTCGGTGGTGACGGTGCGGATGTACTCGACGGCTGGAGCGGCAGAGACAGCGTCGAGGGTGGCGCAGGCGATGATACTGTCGCAGGCGGTGGCGGTGATGATACTGTATCCGGCGGCGACGGCGACGACCTGATCGAGGAATGGGCAGGCGATGACCTGATTTCCGGCGGCGATGGCGCAGACACCATCCAATACAACAATGCAGCCCTTGGCAATGACACGATCACCGGCGGCGAAGGCGGCACCGATACCGACGTCATCGACTTGTCCGAAACGGATAACGCAGTGACCGTCACCTATACCGGCGACGAGGCCGGTACCATCACCGATGGCACCGATACGGTCACCTTCTCGGAGATCGAACAGCAGACCCTGACGGACCAGGCCGACGTTGTGGACGCGACGGCTGACAGTGTCGGTGTCAGTGTTGATGCCGGTGCGGGCGATGACACCGCAACAGGTGGCAGTGGTGATGATACGATCGATGCAGGCTCCGGTGACAACAGCGTTTCGGGCGGGGACGGTGCTGACAGTCTGACGGCGGGTTCTGGCAGTGATACCCTGCACGGCGGGAGCGGCAATGACACACTGCAGGCCGGTGACGGTGCAGACAGCCTGACAGGTGGGTCGGGCGCCGACAGCCTTGTTGGTGACAGCGGTGCCGATACGCTGCAAGGTGGCGAGGGGGATGACACGCTTGATGGTGGCACAGGCGACGACAGCATCGACGGCGGCGCGGGCGCAGATACCATCGACGGCGGTTCGGGCAACGACTCCCTCCTCGGAGGCGACGGAGACGACCGTATCACCGACTTTAACGGCGATGACACGATCGACGGCGGGGACGGCGACGACTACATCTCAGATACATTTGGCTCTGACAGCATCTCCGGTGGCAGTGGCAACGACACGATTTTCTCCAGCGCGGGCAACGACACAGTTGATGGCGGCGACGGCGACGACAGCATTCACGGTGGCAACAACGATGATCTCCTGAGCGGCGGCGCGGGCAACGATTCCATCGACGGCGGCAACGACAACGACACGCTTGAGGGCGGTGCCGGAAATGACACCCTCATGGGCAGCAGCGGGGATGATGAACTGTCGGGCGGTGCGGGCGACGACAGTCTGCTCGGCGGCAGCGGTGCAGACACCTTCATCGCCGAAGATGGTTTCGGCAATGACACGATCATCGGTGGCGAGACCGGAAGCGACGACGATGTCATTGATCTTACAGGCCTCTCCGGGCCGGTAACGGTGACCTACACCGGCGACGAGGCCGGCACGATCACCGATGGCACCGATACGATCACCTTCTCTGAAATCGAGCATCTTGTCCTGACCGATCAGGCCGACGTTGTTGATGCGACCGCCGACAGTGCCGGGATCGACGTGGACGCAGGCGATGGCAACGATACTGTGATCGGCGGCAGCGGTAATGATGCAGTCTTTGGCAACGCCGGTGATGACGTTTTGTATGGCAATGCGGGCAACGACACACTGACCGGCTGGGAAGGTGATGACAACCTGAGCGGGGGCAGCGGGGAGGACTCGCTGCAGGGTGATGATGGCAACGACACCCTGTCCGGTGGCGATGACAACGATGTTCTTTTCGGCGACGCGGGCAACGACAGTGTCGCAGGCGACGCGGGCGATGATACGCTGGAGGGTGGCGACGGTGCGGATACTCTGGACGGCGGCGATGGCGCGGACGAACTTTATGGCGAAACCGGCGCGGACAGCATCTCAGGCGGTGCAGGCAATGACCTCGCAGAAGGCGGTGACGGCGATGATTACATTGATGGCGGCAGCGGCCTCGACACGCTGAGCGGCGGCACCGGCAATGATACGCTCTCCGGCGGAAGCGGCGACGACCAGCTGAGCGGCTGGGACGGTGATGACAGTCTTTTGGGTGGTGACGGCAACGATACTCTCCTCGGCGAAGACGGCAACGACACACTGGAAGGCGGCACGGGCAACGACGAGCTGCTCGATGATGATGGCAATGACAGCATGTCGGGCGGTGTTGGAAATGACACACTGGATGGTGGTGCCGGTTCAGATACGCTGCAGGGCGGCGATGACGATGATGAGCTCTATGGCGGCGATGGTGCAGACACGCTTTCGGGCGATGACGGCAATGATCTGGTCGACGGTGGCTCTGGCAATGACACCATCCAGGGCGGACGCGGCGCAGATACCATCTATGGCGGTGATGGTGATGATGAAATCGAAGGGCAAAACGGCGGCAGTGGCAGTGACGGCGGCGACCTGATCGACGGGGGAGCCGGATCCGACACAATTTCGGGCGACGTCGGAGAGGACACAATTTACGGCGGCTCTGGCAATGATGCAATTGAAGGGTCGGAAGACGCGGATTCAATTTCCGGTGGCGACGGGGATGATTATCTCGCAGGCTTTGATGTAAGCGGCCTGGGTACCAATGCCGCTGCAGGAAATGCAAGTGCAGTAGATACGGGCGATGACGGCGCCAGCGACACCATCGACGGCGGTGCCGGTGACGACACGATCATGGGCGGCGGCGGTGCCGACAGCCTGTCGGGTGGCGACGACGCGGACGTATTCGGCATAACGGACGGCTTCGGCAACGACACGATTACCGGCGGCGAAGGCGGGACCGACGACGACGTGATCGACCTTTCCGCGCTGACAGGCCCGGTCACCGTGACCTACACCGGTGACGAGGCCGGGACGATCACCGATGGTACCGACACGATCACCTTCTCAGAGGTCGAACGGCTTATCCTGACCGATCAGGCAGACAGCGTTGATGCAACGGCTGACAGCGCAGGGGTAAGTATTGACGCAGGCGCTGGCGATGATCGTATCGTTGACGGTCAGGGAGACGACACGTTTAACGGTGGCGACGGCTATGATCGGGCGACGCTCCAGGGCGGTTACGGCGACGACGTCCTGGTGGATGTAGACGTTGTGTATGTTGCAGGGGATGCCGGCAACGACAGCCTCTCGATGACGACTGGCAGGGGGTATGTCGGCCTCGATGAAAACTGGGACCTGAGCTTTGTCGATGGGGAACGTGCGGTTTCCAGCGACGGCACGTACACTCTGACGCTCGACCGCTTCTACCAGTTTGATGGTTACGGCTCGAACAATGTGCTTGATGCGTCCAATGCGGGTGAGTTCATCCAGTACAATACATGGGGTGGCCAGAACACTGTCACAGGATCCGATTTTGACGATTTTCTTTACAACCTCGGGACATCCGGCACGGTCGACTTCCGGGGCGGTCTCGGCAACGACTGGATCGAAGGCGGATACGGCGATGACACCCTTTCCGGCGGCGATGGCAACGACACGATAATTTCCAGCCGCGGCGACGATCAGATCGATGGTGGTGACGGAAACGATTCCATCGACGGCTGGTGGGGCAGCGAAACCATCCGGGGCGGTGCCGGCGATGACATACTGAACGGTGCGCATGATGCCGATACCTTTGTTATAGAGGACGGTTTCGGCAACGACACGATTACAGGCGGCGAGCTGACATCGACGGGCACCGACGACGACGTGATCGACCTGTCCGCGCTGACCGGTCCGGTTACCGTCACATATACCGGCGATGAGGCTGGTACGATCACCGATGGCACCGACACAATCACCTTCTCCGAAATTGAGCGCCTGATCCTGACTGATCAGGCCGACAGTGTCGATGGGACGGCCAACAGCCGCGGGACCGAATTCTCCCTTGGCGGAGGGGATGACACGATCCTCGGGGGAACGGGACAGGACACGATCTTTGGTGGCAGCGGCAATGACAGTATTGTTGCAGGCGATGGTCTGAACGATCTCTTCGGCGGCACCGGGAACGATACGATCCTGGGCGGTGTGAACTCTGACTACATCGAAGGTGGCGATGGCGACGACAGCATCGATGGTGGCAATGCAAGCGACACCATTGATGGCGGCGCGGGCAATGACAGCATCGATGGAGGTGCAGGTACCGACCAGTTAGCGGGCGGGAGCGGCGATGACACTCTCGATGGCGGGGGTGGCGATGACACCCTTGACGGCGGCGCCGGCAATGACAGCCTCGACGGCAGCGCCGGGGCCGACCAGATCGATGGCGGGGATGGTGATGATATCATCAGCGGGGGCAGCCGAGACGACACGCTGATTGGTGGCGCCGGCAACGACACCATCAGCGGTAACAACGACAATGACAGCCTTCTCGGCGGTGACGGCAACGACGAGCTGACCGGCAACAGCGGCGATGATACGCTGCAGGGCGGCTCGGGCGACGACCTGCTGATCGGTGAAGATGGCGCTGACAGCCTGTCAGGCGGATCCGGCAGCGACACTCTGCGGGGTGGAATTGGCGACGACATCATCATCGGTGGCGACGATGCCGACAGTATCGAGATCGAAGATGGCTTTGGCAACGATACGATCACCGGCGGCGAAGGCGGCACGGACGACGACGTGATCGACCTTTCCGCGCTGACGGGCCCGGTCACCGTCACCTATACCGGCGACGAGGCCGGCACGATTACCGATGGCACGGACACGATCACCTTCTCAGAGGTCGAGCGGCTGATCCTGACAGACCAGGCCGATGTGGTGGATGCCACGGCCGACAGCGTGGGCGTCGATATCGCTGCGGGTGACGGCGATGACACGATTGACGGCGGCAGCGGCAACGACACGATCCTTGGCGGGGTTGGCGGCGATATCATTGATGGTGGCACCGGGGACGATTCTATCGACGGCGGCGATGGCACGGACCAGATTACCGTGGGTGAAGATGGCGGCACGGACACGCTGGACGGCGGGGCGGGCTCCGCCGACCGCGTGATTTTCGAAGATGACGCCACCGGCAATGGTGTGACGGTCACACTCACCGGTGTCAACTCAGGCACGGGAACCTACAGTTTTGACGGCACCGCTTCCTCGGGCACGATCACCGGGTTCGAAGATGTCGAAGGCACATCGAATGACGATCTTCTGGATGCCTCGGCAAGCAGCGGGAACACCCGACTTTTCGGCGGCGACGGTGATGACACCTTGCTTGGCGGCGACGGTTGGGAAGCGCTCCGCGGTGGTGCCGGCAACGACTCGCTGTCCGGCGGCGCGGGGAGCGACGATCTGCGCGGCGGCACCGGTGACGATACGCTGCGCGGCGGTACCGGCGATGACAATATTTTCGGTGAAAGCGATGCGGACACCTTCATCGTAGAAGACGGCTTTGGCGTCGACACTATCACCGGCGGCGAAGATGGCACGGACGACGACGTGATCGACCTGTCAGCTCTGACCGGGCCCGTTAGTGTGACCTACACCGGCGACGAAGCGGGCACGATTACCGACGGTGCAGACACCATCACCTTCTCAGAAGTCGAGCGCCTGATCCTGACCGACCAGGCAGACGTGGTCAACGCGGGCACAGGTGCGGCACCGATGAACGTCGATGCAGGCGCGGGCGATGACACTCTGGCCGCCGGCAGCGGGAATGATACGCTGAGCGGCGGCTCCGGAGACGATACCTTTGTGATCGATGCAGGTGATGTCGAAGGGCCCGGCACCATCACGATCAACGGTGGCAGCGAAACCGGAGCAGATACCCTTGATGGAAACGGGCTGACAAGTATCAACTGGGTTTCCGGCCCGACAGATGACGGCAGTGGCAGTTTCAGCGGCTCTTTCACCTTTGAGAACACCGCGGGTGACACAATCACCGTCAATTTCACTGAAGTCGAAACCTTGGGCGCTGGTATTCCCATACCCGACGGCGTTATCGATGGGACAGCTTCTGCGGATACCATCTCATTGGGATACACTGATACCGATGGCGATGAACTGACAGCAGGGGACAACACCGTCGTTGCTGGTGACGGTGACGACCAGATCACGACCTATGCCGGGAATGACAGCATCGATGGCGGCAGCGGTTGGGATACAATCGACGCGGGCGGAGGTCAGAACACGGTTTCGTCTGGTGCCGGTAACGATTCCATTGCCGCCGGGGACGGTGGAAACGTAATAGATGCAGGCGCTGACGACAATTTTGTCTCCTCGGGCGCAGGTGATGATTCAATTACGGCAGATGGCGGATGGGACACAATCCACGCTGGCAATGGCCAGAACACCATATCCTCCGGCGCAGGCAATGACTCAATCTCCTCCGGCATCGGCAACGACAGCATCGATGCCGGCGAAGGCAGCAACACCGTGTCTTCCGGAGACGGAAACGATACAGTTCTTTCTGGAAGCGGCTGGGACCAGATCAACGCAGGCAACGGCGACAACACTGTGTCCTCCGGCGATGGCAACGACCAGATCATCACAGGTACAGGCGCGGATACGATTGACGCTGGCAATGGCGACAACACTGTCAGTGCGGGCGATGGCAGCGACAGTGTCGTCACAGGCAGCGGCTGGGATAACATCAATGCAGGCAACGGCGACAACACGGTGTCTTCGGGCGATGGCAATGATCAGATAACTACCGGAGATGGCCAGGATACCATCCACGCAGGCAACGGCGACAATACTATCAGCGCGGGCCAGGGCGACGACTCCATCATTGCCGGCACCGGCTGGGACAGCATCACTGCCGGAGCTGGTGACGATACTCTGCGCGGCGGTACAGGCAATGACCGTCTGGACGGCGGCGACGATGCGGACACGTTCCTGGTCGAGGACGGGTTTGACGACGACACCATTATAGGTGGTGAAGGTGGAACCGATGATGACGTCATCGACCTGACGGCCGTTACCGGTCCGGTCACTGTCACCTACACTGGCGATGAAGCCGGCACGATTACAGATGGCACCGACACGATCACTTTCTCAGAAGTCGAGCGGCTGATCCTGACAGACCAGGCGGATGTCGTGGATGCGACAGCCGACAGCGTGGGAACGAATGTCATGGCCGGCGCGGGCGACGATTCAATCGCTGGCGGATCCGGCAATGACACATTCGAAGGCGGCGCTGGTAACGATACAATCGAAGGCGGCGACGGCAACGATGTCATCGACGACGAAGCCGGGGCCGGCGCGGGCCAGGGAAATGACGTGTTTGACGGTGGCGCCGGGGACGACAGTATCTACGCCGGGGACGGTGACGATACGGTAACCGGAGGCACAGGTTCCGACTATCTCACAGGCGAAAACGGAAACGACAGTGTGTCGGGCGGTGATGGCCAGGACACCCTTTACGGCGACGATGGAAACGACACCCTGTCGGGCGACGGCGGGAATGACACGGTGTGGTCCGGGGCTGGAAATGACAGTGCGAACGGTGGTGATGGCGACGACCTGATCGGCGGCGACGAAGGTGACGACACGCTCGCCGGCGGCGCCGGTAACGACACGATTTACGGCGGCGACGGCAGCGATACTTTCATCGCAGAGGACGGTTTTGGAAATGACACGATTGAAGGCGGCGAGGGTGGCACCGACGACGACGTGATCGACCTGTCCGGCCTGAGTGGCCCCGTTACCGTCTCCTATACCGCTGACGAGGCGGGCACGATCACCGACGGCACAGATACGATCGAATTCTCAGAGACTGAAGGATTGATCCTTTCTGATCACTCGGATGTTGTGGACGGCAGCGCCACCACGAACGGTATCGACGTGGCGGGCGGAGGAGGCTCCGATACGATAACGGGCGGCTCCGGTGATGACACGATCCTTGGCGATGGTGCCTCGGGAAGCGCAGAGCCGGTTATTCTGATGAACTTCGAGGATGGTGCCTCCGGAACAGCGGCGGACACCAGCGGTAACAACCGTGATGGCATCTATCAGGGCAACGCTGCAGCGGGCGGTTCCGGCTGGGATGGTGGCGGCACAGCCGTGCAACTGGACGGCAATGGCGACTATGTAGAGATACCTGATTCCACAGGCTTTGACCTGACAGAGGGTACGATTTCCATACGAATGAACGCCAATGATCTCGGTGCGTCCGGCGACGACGCACTGTTTTCGCGCGACAGTACCGGCTTTGATGCTGGCGGACACATTCTCGCACATGCTTCGGGCGACGGCTCCATTTCGGTGCGCATTCAGAGTGACAGCGAAAGCTACTGGATCAGTTCAGGACCCGGCGTCGTTGGCGACGGGGTATGGCACCATATTGCGCTGTCTTTCGGCGCCGACGGCGTACGTCTCTATGTTGATGGCGCCGAAGTTGCAAGTGACAGTTATACAGGCGGCATCAGCGGCGCGGCCAATCCGTGGACACTTGGTGCGGATCAACAGACATCCGACGACGGTGTTGCAAATGATCTGCGCGACTTCTTTGATGGTCAGCTGGACGAGTTTGCTGTTTTCGACTCTCAGCTCAGCGCTGCAGAGATCGCTGTTCTTGCTCCGCTCGGCGTCGAGGGACTTGCAGACGCAGACAGCCTCGACGGTGGCGCTGGCAATGACATCATTTCAGGCGGCGCCGGCAACGACACTCTGTCTGGCGAAACCGGAGACGATGCGTTGTCCGGTGGCGCGGACGCGGACACGTTCGTTTTTGAAGACGGCTTTGGAAACGATACCATTACCGGTGGCGAAGACGGCACCGACGACGATGTGATCGATCTCTCTGCCCTTACCGGTCCGGTCACTGTCACGTACACGGGCGACGAAGCGGGCACGATCACCGATGGTACCGATACGATCACCTTCTCGGAAGTCGAGCAACTGATCCTGACCGATCAGGCGGACAGCGTCGATGCAAGGGCCGACAGCGTGGGCGTAAGCATTGACGCCGGCGCCGGCAATGATCGCATCTTTGACGGTCAGGGAGATGACACAATCATCGGTGGCGATGGCGCTGACGACTTTTTCAATGGCGCCGGGGATGACAGCATCGTCGGAGGAAGCGGCAGCGATGACTACTACGATGGTGCCGGTAGCGATACCTTCATTGGCGGCGACGGTGCTGACTGGGTTTTCCTCTATGACGGAACCGATGGTTTTGACGGTGACAGCTATGATGGCGGCACCGATGGGTCCAACGATTTCCTGCTTGTAAACAACGTTGCCACAACTGTGGATGTCATCTTTACGTCCGGCACCGGGGGCACAATCAGTGACGGCGTAGTGACCGCCACGTTTGATAATTTTGAAGGCTTCCAATTCAATGACGCTTCGGACTCTGCGGTTGGAACTTTTGATGCGCGTTTGTCATCTTATGGTGTGACGGTCGAAGACTATGGGAACACGACTGTCTACGGGTCCGAATTTGACGATGACGTTCGCCACTATGACGCAAATGGCGTCGGCAGTTACTGGGACCTGGGCTCGGGCGACGATATCGCCAGAGGCGGCGCAGATGATGAAACCATTCTTGGCGGCGCGGGCAGTGATACTATTCTTGGCCACGGCGGTTCTGACGAAATCCATGGTGGTACAGGCGCTGACAGCCTCGATGGCGGCGACGACGCCGACACCTTTGTCGTTGAGGACGGGTTTGGTGCCGATACCATCATCGGTGGCGAAGGTGGCACGGACGACGACGTGATCGACCTTTCCGCGCTTACGGGCCCGGTCACCGTCACCTACACCGGCGACGAGGCAGGCTCGATCACCGATGGCACAGATACGATTACCTTCTCAGAAGTCGAGCGGCTGATCCTGACCGATCAGGCAGATGTGGTGGATGGGACGGCCGACAGTGCCGGGATCACAATCGACGGGCGGGACGGCGATGACACGATCATCGGCGGGTCCGGGGACGACTCAATCGACGGGGGCGACGGCAACGACAGCCTCGACGCGACGGGTGGAAATGATACGCTCAACGGCGGGCTGGGCGATGATTACTTCGACGTGGATGCAACCGACGGAACCGCCGCGATTATCGGAGGTGACGGCACCGACACGCTGGATGCCGACAGCGGTACCGTCACGGTGACATTCACCGGTGACAATGCTGGCACGATGGACTTTGGCAGTGATCCGGCAAGGGCCACATTCACCGGGATAGACGTCCTGCGTGGTTCCGGGTGGAGTGAGCTTTATGACGCGCGTCTTGATACCGACGGCGTGGACATAGATGCCCTTGGGGGCGACGATACGGTCTATGGCGGCAGTGGCAATGACACGCTGGCCGGCGAATTTGGCGATCATGTGATGTACGGCGGCGCGGGCGACGATGTGCTTTCCGGCGGCGGCGACGCTGATACATTCATTGTCGAAGACGGCTTTGGGAACGATACCATTACCGGTGGCGAAGACGGCACCGATACCGACGTCATCGATCTCTCTGCCCTGACCGGCCCGGTCACCGTCACGTACACAGGCGACGAAGCGGGCACGATCACCGATGGTACCGATACGATCACATTCTCCGAAGTCGAACGGCTGATCCTGACAGACCAGGCGGATTCCGTAGATGCAACGGCAGACAGCGCAGGCGCCCACATTCAAGGCGGCGGTGGCAACGACTTCATCGAAGGCGGGGACGGCAAGGACACCCTTGATGGCGGCGATGGTAACGATACGATCCTGGCTGGTTTTGACGATGGCACGGGCGATGTGTTCATCGGAGGAGACGGTTTGGACACCTTCTCGATCGAAGGGTCGAACGTCAGCTTTGCCAGTTTCGATATAGATCTTGCGGCTGGAACGGATCAGTATGGAAACACCTATTCCGGGTTCGAGACGGTCATCGGCGGAAGCGGCGCTGATACTCTCACGGGCGACGGCCAGGCAAACTACCTCTATGGCGGTGCCGGCGGCGCGGATCTGCTCGAAGGTGGTGGTGGGAACGACACGCTTATTTATCGCGACAATGATACTGTCTATGGCGGTGCGGACGACGACAGTATCACGTACTTTGACGGATCCGAGGATAACGTCCTGATTTACGGCGAGGGCGGCAATGACCTGATCGAAGGCGGAAACCAGCGTCAGGAAATCTACGGCGGTGAGGGCAACGACACGATCACCGGCGGCAACGAGCTCGACACCACCGACAGCGACACACTGGACGGCGGCGCGGGGGACGACAGCATCGTCTCTGGCGCGACAACCACACCGCAGAATGCGACCTGGCAGGCCAACGGCGACAGCATGATCGGCGGCGCGGGCTTTGACACCCTTATTGGCGGGGTGGGCGACGATACGCTCGCAGGCGGTGCGGATGCTGATTCAATGGAAGGCGGCGCGGGCGCGGACACGTTCATAATTGAGGATGGTTTTGGCGCAGATACGATTATCGGGGGAGAAGACACGACATCTCCCGGCGGGAACGACGACGTCATCGATCTCTCCGCCCTTACCGGCCCGGTCACCGTTACCTATACCGGCGACGAGGCGGGCACGATCACAGACGGTACCGACACAATCACCTTCTCGGAGGTCGAGCGGCTGATCCTGACCGATCACGCGGACAGCGTCGATGGCAGCGCGAGCGCAGCACCCATGGTTCTGGAAGCGGGTGCGGGGAACGACACGATTATCAGCGGTACGGGCGACGACACGATCCTCGGTGGCGATGGCGACGACTTTGTCGATCTTGAGGGTGGCGACAATTCCGTGGATGCAGGCACGGGCAACGATACGATCGACCTTGGAGGTGGTTCGGATACGGTCGAGGGCGGCGACGGCAATGACAGCATCGAATTCGATACGAACGACGGCGCAGGTAACGTCATCTCCGGTGGTGACGGGGTCGACACACTGGACATGGTCGGCCGTGGTGCCGATGGCGCTACCGTCACTTTCACAGGTGACGACGCGGGAATAGTCTCGACCGACGGTATATCATCCGGTACTTTTGATGGCTTCGAACGCGTGGAAGGAACCAGTAACGCCGACCTCATAGATGCACGGCTCGATACCGACGGCCAGGAAATCTATTCCGACGGCGGCAATGACACGATCCTGGGTGGCTCAGGCAACGATACGATTGATGCAGGCAGCGGGCACGATTCAATTGATGGCGGTGGCGGGGATGACCGCATCGAGGCGGAAAGCGGTGGCGACACGATTGATGGCGGCGAAGGGTCGGACAATATCCATATCGACGATGTCTCGGATGGCGTCGACAACGTCATTCAGGATACCGGCACCACGGGCACGGACACGCTGCATCTCGACGATGGCAGTGGAAGCTACGAGGTTCAGTCGAACTTCTCCTACGCAAACAGCGGCATCGAGGTCATCGACGGATCCGCGCAAAGCGGCGACACGCTCACATCGAATGCAGCGGCGGTCAATTTCGACTTCACGGGCATAACGCTTACCGGCGTCGATGAAATAGGTGGTACGTCAGGCAATGACACCATTGTCGGTTCCGCGGGCGCGGACAGCATCACGGGCGCAGAGGGCAACGACGCCATTTCTGGTGGCGCTGGCAACGACTCGCTGTTCGGGGAAGACGGCAATGACACGCTGACAGGCGGCACCGGCAACGACAACATCGTTGGCGGTGATGACGCGGACACATTCATTGTCGAAGACGGTTTTGGGAACGACACTCTTGTTGGTGGCGAGGGCGGAACCGACGACGACGTGATCGATCTCTCGGCGCTGACGGGCCCGGTCACCGTCACCTATACCGGCGACGAAGCGGGCACGATCACCGACGGTACCGATACGATCACCTTCTCAGAAGTCGAGCGGCTGATCCTGACCGACCAGGATGACAGTGTTGATGCCTCGGCAACACACAGCGGCCTTAACGGAGACGCGCCGGGTGTGATCATCGACGGCGGGAACGGCAATGATACGGTCGTGGGCGGCAGAGGTGCCGATACGATCGACGGCGGATCCGGCGATGACAGTATCGATGGCGGATACGGGGACGATTCACTCAGTGGCGGAGCCGGTAACGACACCATCGTTGCGACCGATAATGGAAATGACACCATCGGCGGAGGCTCTGGAAACGACAGCCTTGACGGAGGCACGCAGGCGGACACCATCTCCGGTGGGACCGGTGACGACACCGTTCTTGGCGGTACCGGCAGCGACAGCCTGGACGGCGGCGATGATGCGGACACTTTCGTGATGGCCGATGGATTCGGCAACGACACCATCATCGGCGGCGAAGGCGGCACCGACGCCGACGTGATCGATCTTTCCGGGCTGAGCGGCCCGGTCACCGTCACCTATACCGGCGACGAGGCCGGCACGATCACCGACGGCACCGACGCGATAACCTTCTCGCAAATCGAACGGCTGATCCTGACCGATCAGGACGATTCGGCCTTTCCACTCGCCGCAACAAGCGCACCGCAGTGGATTGATGCCCGGGGCGGCGATGACACGATTATCGCCGCTAACGGCGACGACACGATTTTTGGAGGTGATGGAAACGACACGATCTCTGGAAACATTGGCAATGACAGCATTGACGGTGGTGCCGGTGCTGACACCATCGACGGCGGAACGGGCGCAGACAACATTGATGGTGGCGACGGCAATGACATCGTGTACGGTGGCAGCGGCAACGATACAATCGATGGCGGCGCGGACAATGACACTCTGATTCTGACCGGCGACCGCAGCGATTACACCATAACCGACAGCGACGGCACACTGACGATCACGGACAACAGATCCGGGTCGCCCAGCGGCACTGATACCGCGACCAATATAGAAACCTTCCGCTTCGACGATGGCGACTATTCGATATCGGACCTTACCGGGGATGCTCCTTCCGGCATCGTCTTTGAAGCCGTCAGCGCCGAACCCGACAATTCGCTGAGCGGTGTATCGCATCGCTATGACCTTGAGGGCAACGCAACGGACAGTATCGCGGGCAACAACGGTACCGTGCATGGTGCCACCGAGGTCGCGGGTCGCGACGGCAACGCCCTGCAATTCGACGAAGTTGACGATTACGTACGCATCCCCGATGTTACGATGAACCCGGAATTCACTGTTACGATCCAGTTCAAGGTCGATGACAACTCGGGCTCGATGTTCCAGTATCTCTACAGCCACGGAAATCCGGATTTCGCCAACAGCCTGAACATTTTTATCAACGAGGCCAGCCACGGCTCCGACCCGAACATGCTTCGGACCGTTATTCGGGATACTGACGACACGCTGGACAATTTCGCGCTGCAATTCGACGTCAGCGGCATCATTGGTGACGGGCAATGGCACACCTATACACTGACGGTTCAGGACGGCGTTGGCTCGCGCGTCTATCTGGACGGGGTCCTGCAGAACAGCGACACACGGGGCGGAGACGCCTTCAATCCGTCGGGCGATGTGTTCCTCGGCGCGCGAGAGAACCTTGATCCCGACCGTTTCTTCGGCGGCAGCATTGACACGGTAGAAATCTACGACCGCGCTCTGTCAGATGCCGAAGTTACCGAACACCATGCCGGTGTGGACTATGTCGCGGCAGGCACCACCCTCGTACAGATCCAGAACGTGGTCGATGCCGACGACCTGAGCGGCCACACCTTTGCGCTGACCGACGACGCGGGCGGTCTGTTTCAGATCGACCCGGCAACCGGCGACGTCTCGCCGGTCAGCAATCTCGACGTAAGCACGCCTTTCAGTGACAGCATCACTATCGAAGTGACGGACCCTCAGGGCAACACCTACAGCGAAACGGTCGACATACAGATCGGCACCATGGATGCCGGCGAAAGCCTGAGCGCAGGCGCGACCCAGTCCGTTATCTACGGGCTCAGCGGGAACGACACGCTCACTGGTGGCAGTGGCGATGACATTCTGTACGGCGGGCGCGGCCACGACGAACTCGTCGGCGGGAGTGGTGCGGATACGCTGGTCGGTGGCCAGGGCGACGATCAGATGCAGGGTGGTGCGGACGCGGACACATTCGTTGTCCGGGACGGTTTCGGTGCAGATACCATCAGCGGCGGCGAAACCGGTACTGATGACGACGTAATCGATCTGTCTGCTCTCACCGGCCCGGTCACGGTGACCTATACCGGCGACGAGGCCGGGACGATCACCGATGGCACTGATACGATCACCTTCTCGGAAGTCGAGCGGCTGATCCTGACAGACCAGGCAGATGTATTTGACGCGACAGCCGACAGCGCGGGCGTTGGTCTGGATGCAGGCGGTGGAGCTGACACAATCACGGGTGGCTCTGGCGCAGACAGTATTGAAGCAGGTGCAGGCGATGATGAAGTTGACGGTGGCGACGGAAATGACACCGTGTTCGGCGGCGATGGCAACGACGTCATTGACGAATGGACCAGTGGCGCGACCGGAGACGATTACTTTGACGGCGGAGACGGCGACGACTATCTCGACGGTGGCCAGGGCAATGACAGCCTCGTCGGTGGGGCTGGCCAGGACACCATTTATGGGGACAGTGGAAATGACACTCTGGACGGCGGCGCTGGCAACGACACACTGTTTGGCAATGCCGGGGCCGACTCCATTCTTGGCGGCGACGGGGATGACCTCATCCAGGGTCAGCAGGGCGACGACACCATAGACGCCGGCGATGGCGCGGATCGTATTGAAGCGACGGACAACTCCGACAATGACGTTGTCACCGGCGGCGCTGGCGAGGATACGCTTGAACTCTTCGGTCCATCGGGTGTCGACGTCACGATGACCGGCGACGAAGCTGGCACTTACACCTACAGTGGCGGAGGCCTGGCCACGGGTACCTTCTCCGACATTGAAGCTTTCGAACTGACGGAAAGCGCTGACACGGTGGATGCAAGCGCTGACTCGACGGGTATGAACATCAGCGCCGCGGGCGGAGACGACAGGATCACCGGCGGGTCCGGCGATGATACGGTAGACGGTGGCACAGGATCAGACGACTACTACGCCAGCGCCGGGTCGGACACCTTTACCGGCGGTGACGGCGCGGACTGGGTTCATCTGCTGGATGGGACAGATAGTTTTGTCGGCGACAGCTATGATGGCGGCACAGACGGATCGCTGGACTGGCTTAACGTGCATGACATCGGATCAACTGCCAATGTCACCTTTACAAGTGCAACAGGTGGCACAATCACCAACGGATCCGGCACAGCGACCTTCACCAATTTTGACGGGTTCCAGTTCAATGATCACACCGACGACGCGGTTGCGGTCTTTGACGCGCGCCTCTCCGGAAGTGGTGTCACCGTCTATGACTACGGCAACACGACGGTCTACGGGTCGGATTTCGCAGATGATGTCTGGCAGTACTCCCCCAATGGCGTCGGCAGCTACTGGGATCTGGGCGGCGGCGATGACAGCGCCTATGCCTGGATGGACAACGAAACCATTCTTGGCGGCGCAGGTGATGATTACATCGACGGCAGCGGTGGCGATGATCTGATTTACGGTGGCATCGGCAATGACACCCTGGTCGGCAGCGGCGACGCCGACACTATTGTTCTCGAGGACGGCTTTGGCAACGACGTGATCATCGGCGGCGAGTGGGTCGATGCAGGAACAGATGACGACGTGATCGACCTGTCCGCCCTTACCGGCCCTGTCACCGTTACCTATACCGGCGACGAGGCCGGCACGATCACAGATGGCACGGATACGATCACCTTCTCGGAAGTCGAGCGGCTGATCCTGACGGACCACGATGATGTGGTGAACGGGGCCGCCGACAGCGTTGGTCTCGACATCGAAGCCGGCGATGGTAACGACAGTATCACCGGCGGAAGTGGCGATGACTGGATCAATGCCGGTCTGGGTAACGATACCGTTGTCGCGGGCGACGGTAACGACAGTGTCGACGGCAAAGACGGCAACGATTCTATCTCCGGCGGCCTTGGAAACGACTCTCTGCGGGGCAATTCAGGCGACGATTACCTGGACGGCGGCGACGGTAACGATACGCTCGAAGGACGTCAGGACAACGACACAATCACCGGTGGTGCGGGCGATGACTGGATCGAGGGCGATGACGGAGATGACAGTCTGGAGGGTGGCGACGGCGCTGATACCTTCAGCATGGAGGATGCCTTTGGCAATGACACCGTTGTCGGAGGTGAAGGTGGCACAGACAGTGACGAGATCGACTTGTCGCGCCTGTCCGGCCCTGTCACCGTGGACTACTCAGGCAGTGAAAGTGGCACCGTTACCGATGGGACCGACACGATCACTTTCTCCGGGATTGAACGGTTCACCCTCACGGACCAGGCGGATTTGTTTGATGCTAAGCTTACATCGGGCAGCGCTTACGTCGACGGGCGCGGTGGTGACGACACAATTGAAGGCAGCGACGTCGACGATACGCTGATCGGCGGCGACGGCAATGACAACGTCGATGGCAATCAGGGAGACGACTATCTCTTTGGCGGTGCCGGGGACGATACAATCGAAGCGCAAAGCGGCGCCGATACAGTGGATGGTGGCGAAGGATCGGATTTCATTGATCTGGGCGATTTCAGCGGATCAGGCGGGTCCAATGTAATAACCGACACCGGCGTCACCGGCACTGATACGCTTTATTTCGGCACCGGTTCGGGTACCTATGACGTGCAGGGCGATTTCTCGGCTGCTACAAGCGGGATCGAGATCATCGATGGTTCGGGAGCGACCGGCGATACGTTGCAGACAGACGACGCATTCGCCGATTTTGACTTTACCGACATTACGATGATCGGCGTGGACCAGATTAACGGGACAGGCAACGACGACACGATCATCGGTTCTGCGCAGGACGACAGAATCTTTGGCGGCGGCGGCAACGACTCGCTTGCAGGCGGGGACGGTGACGATGTCTTTATGATCGCGGCACTGCAGGGTGATGATACGGTCGAGGGCGGTGCAGGTGCATGGACCGACGAGATCGCTTTGTCCGGTATGGGCGCCGGCGCGGCGGTTCAGTCGGGCGACACCGTTGACGGTGACGGATGGACACTGGTTCTTGACGGCGGACACTCAGTCACATCACTCAACAGCGGCATTCTGGAACTTTCCAGTGATGCCTCGGGCGTGGTCACTTTCGACGATGGCGGCACGATCAACTTTGCCGATATTGAGCGGGTTACATGGTGAACTTGCTGAATTATCTCAATATTAAACGTTACTGACTACAAAGACCGCTCAATGGAGTGGTTTGATGCATGAACTGAGAGCGCTCAGATCAGTAACGCGTGACCCGGCGGTGCTTGCTGCATCGCTGGTTGCGAACCTGCTCGCTCTCGCTGTTCCCCTCGCAATGCTGCAGATTTACGACCGCGTAATTCCCAACGCGGCGCACGAAACTCTTATTGTCCTGACGGCCATGGTAGCCTTCGCGCTTCTGACTGACTGTGCTCTGCGATTATCCCGTTCCAGATTGCTGGCATTCTTTGCTGCCCGGTTTGAGAGCCAGGCCTACTCGCGCGCCCTCTGGTCCGTCATCATGCAGGACCCCACACAGCGAAAACGCGTCGACGGCGGCACTCTGGTGACGCGGCTCTCCTCTGTCGACCGGCTGCGCAGCCAGCGCGCAGATGGTGCTGCAGGCGCCCTGCTCGACCTGCCATTTGCAGTGCTTTTTCTGGTGGTTATCGCATTTTTATCCCCGACTGTGGCGATCGCAGTCGCCCTGATGCTGACGGTGACATTTTTCGTCCTGCGCGGTTTGCGCAGACGCATTGATGCCGCGCGCCGAGAACGTTTCGGGATCGAAGCCCGGCGCTACAGCTTCGTGCGCGAAGTTCTGGGCGGTATCCGGTCCATTCGCGCAATCCAGATCGGCTCACTGATGAGTCGCCGCCAGGAGAGACTGCTGGGACAGTCTGCCGTGCACACAACGGAAATGACACGCCGCGTCCAGCAGGCACAGGGTATCACTGCCGCGATCAGCAATCTGACCCCCCTGCTGACCGCTTCAACTGCGGGCTGGCTGGTGCTGACCGGCGAGGCCAGTATCGGTGTGCTCGCCGCCGTCGTCGTCCTCAGCGGACGCATCGTACAGCCTGTCCTGCGTATGGAAGGCTTTCTGTCCAGCCTGGAAAGCACGCGTGAGGCCGAAGCCGATTTCAGAGCACTGACGGATGTGCCATTGCAGCAGACCGGCGAACAGACGCTTGAATGTATCGACACGCTGGAAATCTGCCAGGTCACAACCGATCCTGATCCGGAATTTGGCATCGCTCTGAAGAACATCAACCTGACACTCAGGAAAGGAGACTGCCTGCTTCTTCAAAGCGACGATCCGGTCGGGCTGGACGTTGCCGCACAGCTCTTTACCGGGCGGATCGCTCTTGCCAAAGGCTGGATCACGGCAAATGGCCGTGCCTTGTCGGCTTTCAGCCTCGAAGACCGTCAGACCCGAATAAGGCTTCTGCCCAAAGATGCGCAGCTTCTCGAAGGTACGCTTTTCGACAATGCCTGCGCGCTCCGACCCGAGCGTAACGGTCAGACGGCATTGACACTTGCGCGCGAATTGGGCCTTCAAAAGGTCATGCGTCAGAACCCGATGGGATTGCAGGCGCGTGTTGGTCCGGAGGACGACGGGCTGCCACAATCCGCCAAACGCATTACCGCAAATATCGCCGGCCTCGCCACGAAGCCGGATGTAATCGTTTTTCTGGCGGCGAACTCTGGTCTGGATCAGGAAACCGATCAGCAGTTGCTGAACTGGCTGAAGCGCCACGCAGCTGAACACATTCTGATCCTCGCGACCAACCGACCTTCTTATGCAGCACTTGCGACACAGACGCTGGACCTGTCGCTTCACTGCACGACACCGCAAGAGGTCTGAAGGCATGACGCAGTCCCAGACCATAAAAGCAGATCCGCCCGTGTCCACCGGGCCCTCTGAATGGGCTTATGACGCAATTCTGGAGGGTCTGGTATCCGGCAAAATCTCAGGTGTTCCGATGGAACCGCAGGATGCCCGGCTTTTGCTGATGCTGCTTGAAGGTATCGGCTGGATGCCGGACGCAAGCCACCTTGCAGGTGCCATGCCCTACCTGGCGTCGAAACTGGACACAAATACCCTGCGTGCCCTGATGCGAAACCTTGGTTTCACCTGCCGGCTCCGGCAGTTACCAGGCCACGCACTGGCAAAGCAAAAAAACGCACTCGTTGTAACGGGAGGCGGTCAACGCCTCTGGGCGGTCGTGTCGCCGGACGAGGCGCCCGCCGCTCTTGTCCGTCCGGCAGGCCACGGAATACCAGATCAACAGCTGCCCCTGTCCGGAAACCGGGCATACACCGTTGTCGATTTCAGCCCCGCCGCCCCAATAGGAGGCACGACCCCGAACCAGACCGGGGAGAATTATACGGCCGATACATTTGCCCGCTTTGCACCAGGCCTGCGGCTGGCATTTCTTCTCACGATCTTCAGCGGGCTGCTGACGGTGGTATTCTCCCTTGCTGTGATTTTTCTGTTTGATCTCGTTGTCAGCGGACAAGAACCCGGCGTTATTGTTGCCGTACTTGTGGCGGCAGGAGCCCTTTTTCTTTTCGACTTGATGTTCCGCTTTATAAGGGCCCGGGTTTTGGGCAGGATTTCCGGCCGGTTCGAATATCTTCTGGGCACAGCCCTGTTCGACAAGCTTCTGAAATTGCCCGGAAAAATGATTGAACGGGCCCCTATAGCGGATCAGGCAGTCCGGCTGAGAGATCTTGAAGGCCTGCGGGATCTGTTTGCAGGTCCCTTTGCCATTCTGGCTCTCGAATTGCCGGTAACCCTTATTCTGTTCGCCGCGATTGCTGTGTTTTCTCCGACACTGGCAATAACGATTGCAGCCGTGATTTTCGGATTTCTCCTCGCGGCTGCCTTTATCGTTCCAATGATTGTCAGACGTGCCAGTGTTCTCGCCCGCGCGCGTTCCGCGCTGTCGCGTCTTCAGATGGAGGCCATCGAAAAACGAGATCTGATTGCTCAGAACGGCCTCGCATGGCCCTGGGCCGAAAAAGCCGAACGCACAATTGATACGGCCGTCGCAGCACGCTTCAAACTTGCGCGCGCATCAGCGGCACTGGAAGCGCTCTCCTACCTTTGTCTGCCGACAGCAGCCGCGAGCATTATCTTTTCCGGAGCCGCGCTGGTTATTGCGGGCGATCTGAGCGGTGGCGAACTGGTGGCAGCGACCATGCTGACCTGGCGCGCTGTAGCACCCGCCCAGCAAGGGTTGCTCATCCTGCCAAAAACCGGTGATCTGCTGCGGCTTTTTCGTCAGGTGAACGCGATGATGCAATTCCCGGAAGAAGCCGAACTGCAGGACATGGAAAAATCAGCCCCGGTACTCACCCAATTGAGCGCTTCTAACGTCTACCTGCGCGGGCCCAACGCCCATCTTCCAACCCTCGCAGGCGTTTCGCTGGACATTCCCCATGGACAGCTTGTATCGGTAACGGGCGCTTCCGGTTCCGGAAAATCTGTTCTCCTCGGCGTTCTGGCCGGCCAGATCCGCCCGCAGGCCGGAAGCGTGCGCCTTGGAGGTGTCAGCCTCAGTGAGCTCTCCGGCTCGGCGCTCGGCCGACAGATTGTCCTCGTTCCCCAGCGCCCGCACCTGCTTTATGGGACGCTTGCGCAGAACCTGCGCTTTGTGGACCCGCTGATATCGGATGACCAGATCGAAACTGTGCTGCACGCCGTGGGTCTGGACAGACTTATCGAACGGTTGCCACAGGGCATCCACAGCCGCATTGACCCCAGTCTGGACGGGACGCTGCTTTCCGGAGGTGTGCGCACGGCACTGGCAGTGGCGCAGGCACTTCTCATCAAACCGTCTGTTCTCCTCCTCGATGAAGCTTCCGAAAATGTCGATCCCGCAATCGATGCCGCCATTTTTGCCGCACTGGAGCGGCGCAGAGGCAGCATGACCAGCCTGATAGTCACCCACCGGCCCAGCATCGTCAGGGCCTGTGATGCTCTGATCCATGTCGATTCAGCCAAGGTGGGTTTCAGGTCGCTGAATGATAAAAAGGAGGTGGCCGTATGATCCGCCGCAGACCTTCCAAAAAATCCAGGACACCGGACACCGGCAAACAAAACGCCGGCTCCGAGGTGAGTACAGAGCCCGTTGGTATTCCGGCGCATATGGTACACGCGTCTTTGGAAGAAATCAGGGACAGCCATGCCGCCCGCCTGACTGTTGCAGTCTGTTCTGCCATCGTCGTCTTTACGCTCTTCTGGGCGGCTCATGTTGAGGTTGAGGAAAAAGTAACCGGCGCAGGCACCATTGAACCGACCGGGCGAATGGAGCGCATAGAGCATCCGGACGGCGGCGTTGTCCGTGATCTCATGGCTCAGGACAACGCCGTGCTGCCAGCAGGCGGGATCATTCTCCAACTCGACACAGATCAGGTTGAACGCGAGGCGCGAACCCTCGCTTCCAGGATCAGTACACTGGAAAATGAAGCCCTCCGGGTCCGCTTTCTCATTCAGGCTGATGGAAGCGCAATGCGTGTCGAAAGCAATTCAGGTGATGCCGCCTCTGTCGCTTTCTGGAGCGAACAGATGTTTCTGATTGCCCAGCTCGAGCGGATCGCCGCAGAGAACACAACACTCGTCTCGCAGGTGCAAAACGCACGTGCCCTGTCCGGTATCATCATGGACGAGCAAAGCATCGTCGAGGAACAGCTTGCCCGATATGCCCGGTTTACAGAAAGCGGCACAGTGCGGCTGATCGACCGCGAAAGACTTGAACGCGAAGCCCTGCAGCTGAACCGCACCCTGGAAGAGATTATTGGTCGCAGGACTGAGCTGGAAACTGCACAGCAGGAAAACCTAAGACAGAGAGATGAGTTGCTGGCCAAAAGACGCAGGGATGCCGCGGTCCGTCTGACAAAAATAGAGGATGAACTGACCACTCTGCGACAGGCGCTTGCCGACGCGGCAGCGCGCATTGAACGCGCAAGCGTGCGGACCGCAAACGGCGGCCAGGTTCACCGTCTGGACGTGAGACACGCAAATGAAGTCGTCGCCCCGGGTGATGTCATTGCTGAAATTGTGCCGCCTGGCACCTCTTTTCGCGCGGTGGTGAATATATCTGCCGGTCGTATCGGATCGGTCGAAGAGGGCATGGACGTAAAGCTCAAGATTGAAAGTTATGATTTCACAAGGTTTGGATTCATCAATGCCCAGGTAAGCGAGGTATCACCAACAAGCTTTGTCAATGAAACGGGCGAGGTCGTTTACCGCGTAACCGTGAACCTGCCCGAAGACATATCCGGAGGCGGTGAAGACATGTCCATCAGACCGGGCATGACCGTTACCGCTGACATACTGACAGACGTTCGCACAATTCTGAGCTACCTGCTGCATCCTGTCCGCCGCATTCAGGACCAGTCTCTGTCTGAAGTCTGACCAGGGCGCCCCTGCCCCAGCGGTTTTTTTTAGGACACAGCGTGCTGACATGAAAAATGTGTGCGCAAACTGCGCTGTCCTTTCTATTCCCTCGGACTGCGGCTGCGGGCGGCAGGAACAGTCGCTGCGGGCCAAATACCGCGTTTCAGCGATCGACAGACCGCGGCGGTGGAAGCCCGGCCCCTGTGCGGAAAGGACCTATCCTTTTTCGCAAGGCATCCCGTCGGTTGTAGGAACATCTTCCGCGGCGTACAAAGGCTTGCTTTTCGGCAGTAATTTCTCCTCATTGGAGAAATTGAACTGAGAGGCCCGCCATGTCCGGCGAGACAATACCAGACAGAACTGCAATCCCGGATCAATCCAGGATATGTCCGGCGAAAGAAACGCTCGACCGCATCCGGCCATTGATGAAAACTTTTGGCATCACCCGTCTGGCTGACATCACCGGACTGGACAGGATTGGGCTGCCGGTCATGCTTGCCGTCAGACCCAATGCCAGATCGATTTCTGTCTCCCAGGGAAAGGGGATCACTCAGGAACATGCAAGTGCTTCTGCGCTTATGGAAGCCATAGAAATCTGGCACGCTGAAAACGTCACGAAACCGGTTCTCTATGCCAGTGTCGCCGATCTGAAATCATCAGGTTTTAGTTTTGCAGAGCTTGATCGCCTGCCCGCGACGCCGGCGGGTCAGGTGCCAGCGAACATGCGGCTGCACTGGATAATGGCAAAGGATCTGATGGACGGCCAGGAAAAACTTGTACCCTTCGAAATGGTCCATGCAGACTATACCCATCCGGTCGCAAGCGATGCTGGTCTGTTTCCCGCGTCCACAAATGGTCTGGCGTCCGGCAATCACATCCTCGAAGCCATCGCGCATGCGATTTGTGAGGTTATTGAACGCGATGCACTTTCGGTCTGGCACCACCAGCCGGATCAGTTAAAGGCCGCGACACAAACGGATCCGGACACTATAGCGGACACCGGAATAAGGGGATCAATTGCCAGGTTTGAACAGGCGGGAATGGAGGTTCGTCTGTGGGACATCACCTCGGACATCCGGGTACCCTCATGGATGTGCCTGATCCTTGACCGAAATGATCCCGGCGCGCATCCCGGTCTGGGCTCCGGAACGCACTGTGATCCCATCACAGCGCTGCACCGCGCGCTGAACGAAGCGGCGCAGACACGGCTGAACTACATATCAGGTGCCCGCGAAGATCTCACCGAAGATGAGTTTTCAGACAATGGCCGTGCCGCACGTTGGATGGCTTTCAAAGGGTTGCCTGCAAGCACCGGGGCAATGCGTATCTTCGATGCCGCCATGGGGTTTCGTGCAGACGCCTTGGAGGCGACAGTAAACTGGCTGAAACAGCAATTGGGTGTTGCAGGCATCCGCGAAATTGCCGTGGTTGACCTGTCACGCAAGGAATATGGAATTCCGGTGGTCCGGGTGATCATACCGGGGCTTGAAGCGCCGCATGATGACGATCTGTATGTTCCGGGCGAGCGCGCGCTGTCTGCCCGAGGTGCCGCATGATCGTGTTTGCCGGGCCATCTGTAGCCAGATTGGACACTGACAAGTGGCCGGATCTGGAATTCAAGCCCCCGGTCCGGCAGGGTGATCTTTATCTTGCGGCGCGCACAGGGCCCAGGGCCATTGCGGTCATTGACGGATACTTCGACGGTGTACCCGCTGTCTGGCACAAGGAAATCCTCTGGGCGATCGGTCAGGGTATCGCTGTTCTGGGTGCCGCGAGCATGGGAGCACTGCGCGCCGCGGAACTGGATCAGTTTGGCATGCAGGGGGTCGGCAGGATTTACGCGGCTTACAGCAGCGGCGAATACACGGACGATGACGAGGTGGCTCTTCTGCACGGCCCTGCTGAGCTGGGCTACCCGGTTCTCAGTCTGGCAATGGTCAATGCACGCGCGACCTTTGAAGCCGCCCGTGAGAATGGAGTGATCACAGACAAACAGGCAGAACAGGCTGCATCCATCGCCAAAGGCCTGCACTACAAATCCCGCACCTGGGACAGCGTACTGGCAGCACTGCGAGGCGACCTGCCTCAGGCAGTGCTGGACAGATTACAGCACTGGGTGCGCACAAATGAGACCGATCAGAAAAGCCTGGATGCGAATGAGTTATTGGAACTGCTGGCCAGAGGCGATTTTGATCAGCCCACACCTGACTTTCATTTTGAACAGACTGATCTGTGGGTTCAGGCGACGGCCACCTGGCAGGCACGGGAAAGAGCCGAAAGCGGATCCGGTGGTGGATATAACATGTTTAAAGACAAGAGCTTTCCGTCCGGATAAGATCAGCCGGAGACAGATGCCAATGGGGGGCCTGACGCGTGTCTGACAGTGAGGTTTTCGACGGAACGCGGTTCCGCCTGTTTCCGCAACCGGGTTTTCTCGACAGTTTTGCGGAACCAGAAACGGTTATGGTTTCCTCCCCTCCCGGAACTGTCGGTCCCGGTCCGTCAGACGACCGGATGTACACGATTTTTCCTGTCGGCAAGCAGGATCCGTACGGCATTGCGCCGGATGGTCAGGCCGCAGCAGCGCCGCCCTGGAAAGGTGAGATCGAAGAACCTGCTATGCCCGATGAAAACGGGAATTTTGACTATCTTGAACCGGGCACGCCACAGTTCGAGACTGCACATCTTTTCGGGTCAACGCGATTTGTTCTCGATATCTGGGAAGACTACTTTGGGCGACGCATTCCGTTTCACAGCGAGAAAACCTATGACCGGCTGGAACTTACGATTCTGCCGTCTCTTGAAAATGCTTACTCCGGTTACGGGTTTCTCGAAATGGGTGGCGACAAGTCGACCGGAAAGTATCGCCCGTTCAGCCTGAACTTTGATGTCATTGCGCATGAAGTCGGCCATGCGATCATCTACTCGGAAGTGGGCGTGCCAGACCCTGAGAACGTCACTGGCGAATACTTTGGGTTTCATGAAAGCGCGGCCGACCTGGTCGCGTTGATTTCGTCGCTGCATTTCAATTCGCTTGTGGATCTGCTGCTGGAGAATACACGCGGCAATCTTTACATGCTCAACGCGGTGAACCGGATTGCTGAACTGTCAGACAACAAACAGATCCGCATTGCCGCAAATGACAGGCGGCTCGGCGAATTTGCGACGGGCTGGGTCAAGGAACACCATCTGTCGCAACCGCTGACAGGCGCTTTTTTTGATATTCTTGTCGATATTTTCCACGAAATGCTGCTGGACTACGGTGCAATCAGCGCCGAAATGGAGGACCTGTCAGACCAGCTTCTGGCAACCGCTGACTATGCTCCGGTGATGCAGGAGATGTTTGACGAGGCCTATGCGGATCACCCGGAAAAATTCAAACAGGCACTGCTGGATGCGCGCGACATTCTCGGGACCTATCTGGCGGACACCTGGGACAGGATCAGCCGGCAGGACCTGAACTTTGTCGATGTGGCGGACGTTTTTCTGGAAGTGGATCAGGATCACACCAACGGTCGGTTTGCCAGTATCATCCGCGGGAACTTTCGCCTGCGCGACATTGGCTTTGTCGAAGTGGGACCGCAGCTGGCCCCGCTGGACAAGGACAGCCACGCAAACTCTGTCCGGACCATGCTTCCGATGGACTGACACCGCATTATAAGTTAACCATTTCAGAAAGACGTTTTCGGGATACCCGTCTCCTCAGAAGGACACAAACACTATGACGAACAAAACAGTTTCCGCACATAAGTCAAAAGACAACAAAGCGTTCCCGGAAAAACTGGGGCGGGAAACGCTTGCGAGTTCCGCGTCGATTGTGCTCTTCGGCCGTCTGGTGGACGATCTTTCGGTTGTCAAAACGCACAATGACAAGCGCGAGGAAGACACGGATCAGAACCAGCCCGCACGTATTTATGGCGCTACATACGATGGCGTGTTCGTCGAAATGATGACACCGGTTCTGTTCATGGTCGATGCTGAAAAAGCCTATGACCCGAAAACCGTTCCGGTTCCGGGACCCAGCACAAAGAACCACGCATTCTACAATGATCTGTCTGCCTGGGTCGTTCAGCGTACGGACAAAACCGTGCGTCTCGACGTAGACGAGGGCAAGTTTGAAGATCTGCTGCTCGAGCTCGGCGGTGAGGATCTGGCGGGTATTTCCGGCGCGCGGGTCTCGGGTGCACGCGTATCAGGTGCCCGGGTTTCCGGCGCACGGGTCTCCGGCGCGCGCGTCTCCGGCGCACGTGTGTCCGGTGCACGCATCAGCGGTGCACGCGGCGACGCATCCGACTGAGGCGGTCAGAGACCGGCGCGCTTCATTCCATCGAGAAAATGCTGCACGTCGTCCTCGAATTTGTCCGGCTGAACGGCGGCCCATCTGTCCACTGAGAAATTCGGATGGGCCTCGCGCACAAGCCGCGCCTGCGCGCGCGCTTCGTCCAGACGTCCCAGATGGCCATAACTGGCGGCAAGAATACGGCGGCCCTCTGTGGGGTTCTGCATCTTCTGAATGGCTTCAATCGCTTCTTCGTAGCGCTTGAGATTGAAAAAAGCGCCCCCCAGATGCCAGATATACTGGTCTGGATAAAACGGGTTAAGACGCATCGCTTTGTGCAAAAGCTCAATAGCCTCTTCTGACCGACCTGTGTGTGCAAGCGCATCTGCCATGTCAGACATCAGGTCTGCATCATTCGGATTCAGTTTCAACGCCCTGTCGTAGGCGTTGATCGCAGGTTCATGCTCTTTCCGGTACAGATGCGCAAAGCCCAGCTCGCCAAATCCGCGCGCGTCAGATTCGTCCAGATCAATGGCCTCGCGCGCGAAATTCAGCGCGTCATCCAGTGCAATATCCGGCTTTTCCGCCCAGTCGTAGCGCCAGTCGAGGTTGAACGTCCGTGACTTGGCGGCATAGGCACGCGCATACCGGGCATCGCTGCCTATCGCGCTTTCATACAATGTACGGGCCTGGCGAACCTCCGGCTGGGTGTATTTAAGAACGTGCCGGTGACCTTTCAGCACAAACCCGTAAGCCATCAGATTGGCCGGCGGCAACAGGCGCATGCGGTCACGTTCTGTTGCCTCGATACGGGCGGCGGTTGCCGACACAATGATCTGCGTGATCTCATCCTGCAGGTCGAAAATGTCTTCGACGTCACGGTTATACTGCTCGCCCCAGATTGTTCTGTCCTGCAGCGCATCCAGCAGCTGCAGTGTGATCCGGATACGCGATCCTGCCTTGCGCACTGACCCGTCCACCGCGTACCGCACACCTAGCTCCCGCGCGGCCTGGGCCGGCCCTTTGACACGGTCCGCATACATGTTGGCAGACCCGCGGGCGATCACGAAAAACTCCTGGAACCGCGAGAGGTTTGTCGTCACGTCCTCCGTCAGACCGTCGGCAAACCAGCGGTCATCCTGATCACTGCCCTGAAACCCAAAGGGAAGGACAACTATCGACTGGCTGGCGATAGGGCGCTCTTTGAACTCTGCCGAGTTTTCCAGATTGCGACGCAACCCTGGTGTCATGGCTGCTGATGTCGGATTTTCGTGTACCTGAAACACATCGATGGTGCGTCCGATGTTCTTGAAATCCTGCCCGCCAAGATATTCGTAACCGAATTTCAGTTTGTTACAGACGTGGTCGTACGCAGCACCGGAAATACACACCTGACCCGGCGCGGCAAAAGCCTCGATCCTGGCTGCAATATTGATGCTCTCGCCGGTGATCTCGTCACCGCTCACCAGAACTTCGCCGAGATTGATCCCAAAGCGGAACCAGATCTGTTCCGTCTCTGGCAGGCCTTCGTTTTCTTCGGCCAGCGCTTTTTGCATTTCAACGGCAAAGGTTACTGCGGCCACAGCGCTTTCAAAAACCATGAAGGCGCTGTCGCCCGCAGAGCCTTTGAATTCACCGGAATATGCACTGATCTTCTCGCGGAATTTTTCCAGACGGCTGGCAACCGACAAGGTGGTTCCGACTTCGTCCTGGCTCATCATAGAACTGAAATTGGCCACGTCAGCAAACACGATCGCAACCAGCCTGCGACGCAGGTTGTCTTTGGATCCGGGTGTTACTTCAGTGCTATGCGCCACGTTCCGCTTTCCAGCATGTAGGGGTAAACTTCAGGTGGCAGGTCGCTTTCACAGAGTCAATAACGCGTTCCCGTTCCGCCAGCCAATCGGAACCAAGAATGCCGGAGATGACAATATCTTTGCGTTCGCCGTTTGCAAACCACGCTTCACGGAAACAGCCCTCGTCGCGAAACCCCAGTTTTCCGAGAGCCTTTGCAGACGCCACGTTGTCAGCGCGATAGAATGTTGTCAGCCGGTGCAGGCGCAGCCTGTTGAATGCCAGATCCAGCATCGACACTGACATCGCGGTAGCAAGGCCCCTGTTCCGGAAATGCCCGGCCACAAAAAAAGGCAGCACACCGTCGCCCTGGATATAGCTGATCTTTTCCAGACCGCAGATGCCAAGAGGTGTGCCGTCTGATGCTTCTGCTAAAAACCAGTAACCTGCCGGGGGCGAGGTCTGCTCCAGCGAGCGCCTCCAGCTCTCGCGCATGCCGTCCACGCTCACGGGGACAGGCAAGGCACGGTCAAAAAGCGCCGCGTCATCAAAATTCCAGAACCAGCCAGCGATGCGGGGGATATCGTCCAGCGCCATCGGGCGCCACGTAATCACTTCTGCGTTCTGTTCAGCCATATCAAACTTCCCACGAGCCAGGTTTCGGAAAACGCGGACGCTTTCTGCCCAAAACTCCGGCTGCCCGCACCCCTCAGACTATGGAGGTGTGATTAACAACAGTTTCCGGCACCGTACGTATCAATGGCCGAAATATCATCGTTTGTGAAGCTTGGACATCGCGCGGGTCGCATAACAGGTTGTCCTGAATACAGGATTTGTGGCGACGCCTCCTCTGCAAGGCCAGAACTTGACGCAGATTCAGACCTGATCGGGTGTCCTCAACCGTGTCGGGATTGGGTTATTGCAGGGCCTGCGGCAGGAATAGCGCGATGGATGGAAACGCAATCAGCGCCACAACCATCAGCAGCATTGCAATCACATAAGGTATCGATCCCAGCATAACCTCAGACAGTGTTCCGGACTTTCGCGCGCCCTGCACCACATAGAGGTTGAGGCCAACGGGCGGCGTAATCAGCGCCATTTCGATCAGCACGATCATCAGGATGCCGAACCAGATCGGATCAAATCCCTGCGCAACCACCAGCGGAACAATGATCGGGATCGTTACGACCATCAGCGAAAGCGTTTCGATGAAAAATCCCAGGACGATATAGAGCACCACGACCACCATAATGGTTCCCAGCGGTGTCAGGCCAAGGCCATTCATAAAGGCTGTGAGCTCCCGTCCGAGACCAGCGGAGGCCAGGGTGAAATTCAAAAACGACGCGCCAATAACAATCAGCATGATCATGGAGGTGATCTTGACCGTGCCCAGGGCGCTTTGCCTGAGCATATCCAGCGATACGCCGCCAAAGAACAGGGCGATCAGCAACGCCCCCGCCACACCGACAGACGCGGCCTCAGTAGGTGTCGCCCAGCCTTTGTAAATGGACCCGACAATCAGCCCGAAGAGCAGCAGGATCGGCACCAGATCAATCAGCGCACGCAGCATCTGCGCCAGGGGAAAGGTACGACGGACGCCGCCAAGGCCCGGGCGCAGCAGGCACAAGAGCACAGTGATGACCATAAAGGCGAGCGCCAGACCAAGTCCCGGCAACAGACCCGCAAGGAAAAGCTGCGGAATAGAAGACTGCGTCAGGAAACCGTAAACAATCAGGTTGATAGACGGCGGGATCATGATACCCAGCGTGCCACCCGCGGCAATGGCTCCGGAAAAAAGCTTGGGGTCGTAGCCCAGTTTCTCTGCCTGTGGCATAGCCACCGTGGCAACGGTCGCAGCGGTAGCGACTGAAGAACCGGAGGTCGCAGAAAACATTGTTGCAGTGGCAATGTTTGCATGAACAAGGCCGCCCGGCAGCCAGCTGACCCAGCGATCAAGGGCGGCATACGTGCGTGTCGCGACCCCGCTGCGGACCAGGATTTCACCCAGCAGCACAAAGAACGGGATCGCGATCAGGGTCGCGGAATTCGACGCCGACCAGACCATATTCCCCAGACCCCGCGTCAGCGGGAACGAAGAGAAGAATGTATCAACCCCAAAACCCAGCAGGAACAGAACGATCCCAACTGGAATTGAAAGTGTCAGCAGGCCCAGCAGCCCGGCAGCAACAGATCCGATCATTGCAACATATCCTGTTCCGCGAATGCGCCAACGGACGCTTCGACCTCGTCATGCCGGCCTTTCAGTGTCAGTGACAAAGCGGCCAGCGTCATGATGCAGGAAACCACAGCAAACCAGACCCACCCGGCGAACCACGGTGTCTGCACCCAGGCAAGCGGTGTTTCCAAAGGGGTATTTGCCCGCGACCCGTTACTCAGGGATCGTTCCAGAACCGGCCAGGCTTTGATCGCGATCATCACGATAACGCCACTCATGACCGTCATAGAGAATACATCAAACAGCGAGCGTACAGTGTCGCCTGCCCGGCTGCGCAGCAGATCAATCCGGACATGTCCGAGTTCCAGAAGCGTGAATGCCATGCCCCACGAGGTGGCAATGGCCATAACATAGCCACTGATCTCGTCGGTACCACCCAGAGAGCCCCCGAAACGACGCAGAATAATATCTAGCAGCACAACGCCGGCACAGGCAAAGAGCATCAGCCCGACCAGCATCGCGATGCCCCGGTTAATGCGGCGCAGCTGCGCAATGATATTCTGTTCCATCTCAGGGGTTCCCGGTGTTCAGGGTTACTTGATTTCGACGCCGACGACCTTGCCGACAGAGGCATTCCACCGCTCGGCCCAGTCTCCGCCCGCGCGCTCGGCCCAGTCGGGCAGCACTTCGCTTGTCAGGATATCGCGTGCTCTGGTAAAGTCGGCATCCGATGCCTCGACCAGAACCATCGAGCGGCTTTCACCGGCCGGGCAGTCACCATTCCCCGTCAGGCAAGCGATATCATTGACCAGCGCGTCCTGCGCAGAGGCCCACGCCGGGTCCTCAAAGCCTGCTTTGGCCTCAGCAGTAATCAGAGTCTGTGTATCTGCATCCATCCCGTTCCACTTGTCCAGGTTCACAGCTGTCACAACGGAGTCCCAGCCACCCAGCGGGAGCGGCATCAGGTGTGTGGAAACCTCCCACCATCCCGCACTGTAGCCCGAACCCGCACCTGTTACGGCGCAGTCAACGACGCCGTTCTGCAGCGCACCGGGAACCTCAGAGAAAGACACGTTGACGCCTTCCGCGCCCAGGGCCTCAAGCAGCTTTGCGGTCATGCGGCCGGATGCGCGCACCTTAAGGCCTTGCAGATCATCCAGACCGGCGATGTCGTGATTGCAGAAAACGACCTGCGGCGGATAGGGCGCAATGGCCAGCACATGAGAGTTAAACCGGTCACGGTAAATGTCGGCCACCATCGGGCGGGCGGCATCGACCATGGCGCGCGCCTCGTCAGCGGTCAGCGCCAGCAACGGCACGTCCAGACCTTCCAGTTCCGGGGCATCGGCCACGGCGTAGTCTGCGACTGTCATCGCCACATCGTAGACGCCCTGCCCCAGCAGCGGGTAGATGTCCCCAAGGCCAAGGCCCATCTGGTTGTGGGTTGTCAGCTCAACGGTCAGTTTGCCGTCCGAAGCCGCGGGCAGTTTTTCATTCCAGAACGGTGCTTCATATTCCTTGTGCAGCGGAAGGCTGGACCAGCTGCCGACAACCGAAAGGTTTTCTGCAATTGCCGGTGTAGCAAGAGCGGTAGTGGCCGCCAGAAGCGTGAGTGTCTTACGCATGTGATGTCTCCTCGTTGGATTTTTTTCAGTTTTGGTGTGCGTTGAATGCGGGAATGTCTGCATCTTCTGCCACGTCAGCCACCAGCATGTGGCCGGGTGCATGGGTAATGCAGAATGGTATTTTTGCTTTCATCAGAACGTTTTGCGGGGTGACGCCACAGGCCCAGTAGACCGGAACCTCGCCCTCTTCGACGTCAACCGGGTCGCCCCAGTCCGGCTGTTGAAGGTCTGCGATGCCAATGTCCTGCGGTGCGCCTTTCGCAATGGGCGCGCCGTGCGCCTGCGGGTAACGGCTGCTGATTTCCCAGGCCTGCCCGACACGCGACGCTGGGATGGGTCGCATCGTCACAACCATTTCACCGCCAAAGGGTCCGGCGCTGCTCAGCCCGATGTTGCTGCGATACATCGGCACCGTCTGATCAAGGTCTATGTGTTTTACGGCAATGCCATGGGCCATCAGCGCATTTTCAAAAGTAAACGAGCACCCGAGTGCAACAGTGACGAAATCAGACCGCCAGTGATCTGTGATGTCTGTCACCTCTTCGTCAAACACCCCGTCCCGGAAAAGCCGGTAACGCGGGACGTCGGTGCGGATATCAATGTCCTGTCCAAGTTCGGGCAGCGACGGGTCACCGGGGTTGCCGATTGCGACAATCGGGCAGGGTTTCGGGTTCAGTTCGCAAAACCGGATAAAGTCTGTCGCATACTCTTCCGGCAGGATAGCAAGGTTGCACTGCAACCTGCCTGCAGCAAGTCCGGCGGTATGGCGCGTATATCCACCCGCGCGGATCAGACGGCGCAGGTCCCGGACATCGAGGCCCGCAAGATCTTTGTGTTCCGGCATTTCAAACACCCCCTGATGGGGCCGAATGGGCCCCGTCGCTTCAGCGCAGTCTCGAGTGTAAGACCTCAACAGTCAAATTGATATTTTTTGGCGTTTATAATAGAAATTTTTTATGATAACCACAGGCTATGCAGATCCGAAACCTCGACACCTTTTATTGGATTGCAACGTTGCGCAGTTTTCGTGGTGCTGCAGAAAAACTCAACCTGACACAGCCAGCCATCTCCGCGCGAATTCAGATGCTGGAGCAGGATCTGGGAACGCCGGTATTTCTGCGCCAGACACGCAACGCCGAGCTGACACCCGCAGGGCGACAGTTGCTGCCGTTTGCAGAAAAATACATGCGTCTCGAACAGGATATTCTTGCAGCCTTCAGCGGACATGCGCGGATAGAACAGACCATAAGACTGGGCGCCTCTGAGACGATTGTTGCAAGCTGGTTGCCTGTTTTTCTCAGCCAGCTCAGCCAGTCACATCCCGGCCTCTCCTTTGATCTGATGGTGGATTCGACCGACAATCTGCGCAATGCATTGGTTGCAAGGGAACTCGACCTTGCCTTTCTCATGGGGCCGGTCGCGGAAGTCAGCGTCACGAACACTGATCTTTGTGCCTTCGAGATGATATTCGCCGCAGCGCCACAGGTCGCATCCCTGCACAAAAGCTGGAGCCTGCGGGACATTGGTGCTCAGACGGTTCTGACCTTCGCACAGAACACCAAGCCCAGCCGCCAGATCCGCGAGATGCTTGCGCCGCAAAGCCGCCGCGCACCGGCAATGACAACGTCTTCCTCTCTGGGGGCCCTGATCCGCCTGGCGGGAACCGGTTTTGGGATCTGTGCCGTGCCACGTGCCGTGATCGAAAGCGAGCTGGCATCGGGCGGGCTGGTGGAACTTGACACAGAGGTCAGGTTGCCGCCCATCGCTTTCACTGCCTCTTTCGTGTCGGGCAGTCCGATCAGCTCTCTGATGAATACGCTCGCTCAGGAGGCCACCAGGTTTCTGTCACGAAACCCTATCGGCGGGCACGTTGAACGGGCGCTAGGCCCGGTTCCTCTCAGCCCTGACGGCTCAGCCATTCCATGATTGCCGGGCGTACCGACATCTCGCCTCTGTGACGCGCGTCGGTGATGACTTTGCGCACTTCGCTGAGATCTGAACGGCGCAACAGGCTTTTTACCGGCCCGACAGAGGCAGGACGCATCGACAGAGCCCGCAGGCCAATCGCCGCAAGACAGAGCGCTTCGACCGGCCGCCCGGCATCCTCGCCACAGAAAGACAGCGGGGTGCCACTCACCTCACACCGCTCAACGATTTTTTCGAGAAAACTCAGGAATGAAACGTTCAGAGTGTCATAGCGCCGTCGCACACGTTCGTTTTCCCGGTCCGCAGCAAAGAAAAACTGTTTGAGGTCGTTCCCGCCGATCGACAGGAAATCAACTTCCTCAAAGAACTTCATCGGCGCAAATCCCAGACTGGGCGTTTCCAGCATCGCACCAATGCTGATGGCCTCTGGCAGCCTGTGTCCCAGACGTTCTTCTGCCGCGAGCGTTTTGTCCATAAGGCGGCGCGCTTCGCGGTACTCTTCCAGCTGCGCTACAAAAGGGAACATCACCGTCAGTGGTCTGCCATTTGCAGCACGGATAAGAGCCTGCAACTGCATGCGCATGATGCCGGGTTTGTCCAGGCCCACGCGGATCGCGCGCCACCCGAGCGCGGGGTTCGGCTCGTCGTTGGGCTTCATGTAAGGCAGCACTTTGTCAGAGCCGATATCCAGCGTGCGGAACACGACGCGTTTGCCCCCGGCAGCATCCAGAACCCGGGCATAAAGCGCCACCAGTTCTGCGCGCCGCGGCATCTGGTTGCGCACCAGAAACTGCAGCTCGGTGCGGAACAGCCCAACCCCCTCGGCACCGGAATTGGGCAAAGAGGGCAGATCGGCCATCAGGCCCGCGTTCATCTGCAGGCTGACGACATTGCCGCACAGTGTCCTCGCCGGTTTGTCGCGGATCGATGCATAGCGTTCCTGCGCCTCTGCCAGCATGGCGATCTTGTCGCGAAAGGCCGTGACAACGGTTTCATCCGGACGCAGATGTACAATCCCCTGCTCGCCGTCGACCATGATGTGATCGCCGTTCAGCGCCTCTGTGGTGACCCGCGATGCATGGACCACCAGCGGAATGGCCAGCGCACGGGCGACGATAGCCGCATGGCTGCCAACAGAGCCCTGCTCCAGCACGATGCCGCGCAGACTGCGCCCGTATTCCAGCAACTCGGCAGGGCCGATGTTGCGTGCAATCAGGATCGGATCGGCCGGCATTTCCGCCCCGGTATCCGCGCCCTGCCCTGTCAGAATACGCAACAGCCGGTTGCTCAGATCATCCAGATCGCTCAGGCGTTCGCGCAGATAATTGTCCGTCGCCTGCCCCATCCGCGCCCGCGCCACGGACTGCTCTTTTTCAACGGCTGCCTCTGCGGACAGACCATTGGATATGTCCTCCTCCATCCGGCGCATCCAGCCTTTGGAGTTCGCAAACATCCTGTAGGTCTCAAGTACCTGTGCCTGGTCCTTGTCCTGGGTCCCTGCGATTTCCAGCATCTTGTCGACACCGACCCGCAGCTGCTCAACCGCTTCTTTCAGGCGCTCCGTTTCCCGCACAGGATCATCAGCGATCGGGTTGGTGACCACAACCCGCGGCTCGTGCAGCCAGACATGCCCTTCGGCGGCACCTTCCTGCCCCACTGTGCCACGGAACATCGCAGGCTGGGAATGCCGCGCAGACATTGCCGCCCCCTCGCCCACGAAAACACCCAGTTCGGTCATTTCCGCCAGGACCATGGCCACCACTTCGAGCGCGTAGACCTCGTCGGCCGAATAGACCCGCGCCGCGCGTGACTGAACGACCAGAACCCCCAGTGCCTCGCCAAGACGCTGCACGGGCACACCCAGAAAGCTTGAGTAAATCTCTTCGCCCGTCTCGGGCATATACCGAAAGCCCCGCGCCTGCGGCGCGTCGGGCTCGTTGACCACCGCCCGCCTGCGCGCAACCAGTCCCACCAGGCCTTCGCCCACTTTCATGCGTGTCTGGTGAACCGCGTCCTGTTTCAGGCCTTCGGTCGCACAAAGCTCAAGCGTATTTTCATCACGGAACAGATAGATGGAGCAGACTTCACAGCCCATACTGTCCGCAATAAGTTGTGTGATCCGGTTCAGGCGCGCCTGACCCTCAAGATCACCCGCCATCGCGTCGCGCAGTCGGCCCAGCAGCCTGCGGGACCCGGTTTCAGGACGTTCTGCCACTGTCGCACCCCTCCCAGGTCAGCGAGGTGCGGCCTGCCTTACGAATGGATCAGGCCGCTTTATCCAGATCGAACGCATCATGCAGCGCCTGCACGGCAAGTTCCATGTATTTCCTGTCGATCAGAACAGAAATCTTGATCTCTGATGTCGTGATGACCTTGATGTTGATACCCTCGGCACTCATCACCTGAAACATCTTTGCGGCAACACCTGTATGGCTGCGCATTCCGATGCCCACGACGCTGACTTTGGCCACATCTGTGTCGGCAATCACTTCCTGATAATTGATTGTGCCATCCGCTTTTGCTGTTTCCACAGCTTTCTGCGCGCGCATCACCTGATCGGTCGGGCACGACCAGGTCATATCAGTGCGCCCCTCCTCCGAGATGTTCTGGACAATCATATCCACATTGACCCCGCCATCGCTGAGCGCCGTGAAAATACTGGCCGCAATACCGGGCCGGTCCGCGACGCTGATCAGTGTCATCTTGGCTTCATCGCGGCTGAACGCGACACCTGCAACTACATTGCTTTCCATGATTTCCTCCTCGTCGCACACCAGGGTGCCGGCCTCATCAGACTGTTCCTCGAAACTGCTCAGAACCCGCAGTTTGACCTTGTAGCGCATCGCAAGCTCGACGGAACGGGTTTGCAGAACCTTGGCTCCCAGCGAGGCAAGCTCAAGCATTTCCTCAAACGCGATCCGGTCCAGTTTGCGGGCCTTGGCTTCTACTCGTGGGTCAGTGGTATAAACCCCGTCCACATCCGTGTAGATATCGCAGCGTTCCGCACCAAAGGCCGCAGCAAAGGCCACGGCAGTCGTGTCCGAACCACCGCGACCCAGCGTGGTAATACGCCCTTCGGGGCTCACGCCCTGAAAACCGGCAACGACGGCGACTTTCATGCCTTCGGCGAATTTGGCGGTGATGTTATCTGTCGGGATCTCTTCAATCCGGGCCTGACTGTGCGCCGACGTTGTTTTGACCGGCACCTGCCAGCCCTGCCAGCTGCGCGCCGGGACGTCCATCTCCTGGAGTGTCAGCGCCATCAGCCCAGCGGTGACATTCTCTCCACTGGAAACAACCGCGTCGTATTCCCGCGCATCATAGAGCGGAGATGTCTCGCCCACCCAGCCCACAAGCTCGTTGGTTTTACCGGACATGGCCGAGACAATGACGATCACGTCATAGCCTTTGGCCACCTCGACGCCGACACGCTTGGCCGCCCGCCGGATCCGGTCCAGTGTGGCAACGGATGTGCCACCGAATTTCATTACCAGAACAGGCATTTCCCCGTGCCCCTTATCTCGTCCGACGCGGGTTTACGCGCAAGGGCTGCGGATCACAAGAGATGCAAAGCCGGCTCCGATGAAATTTGCGCATACCGCAGCGGGATGCGCGCGATCTGGCGTCTTCAGAACGGGTGCGATCGCCCGTCCCAAGTCTCAAAACAGCCGGTTTTGTCGATGTTCAGGTCCGCAAACCGCGCTGTCAGCCCGGCCACAGCGTCCTCAACAGAAATGTCCGCAGCACTGCTGCCCATGTCCGTGCGCACCCAACCGGGGTGATAAATGCCGACGGCGATACCGTCATCTCTCAGATCCTGGGCAAGGTTTCGCCCCAGATTCAGGACCGCAGCCTTGGAAGCACGATAGATGTAGCTGCCCCCGGGAGCCCTGTCGCTGGACGCCATCTGCGAGGAAATCACCGCAATCTTCGCGTTCTTTGCCGCCCTGAGGTTCGGCAACAGACCCTGAATGGTCAGAAACACGCCAGTGACGTTGGCCGCAAAACTCTGCGCCCAGAGTTCCGGCTGATATCCCGCCTCAAGGCTGTGCCCCTTGTCCAGATATACGCCTGCGTTGCACACCAGAAGCTCAACAGGCCTGTTCCGCAGACTTTCAGCGAAAGCAGCCTGCGAACCCGGGTCAGTCACTTCCAGCGGCCACTCTCCGTTCCGCGTGGTTCCGATGACCTGCGCACCGCGCGCGGTATATGCGGCACAAAGGCCTGCGCCGATGCCACGGCTGGCACCTGTAATCACAACTGTCATCTGATCAGTTTGCCTTTCTTCCCGGCAAAAACGGCAAGGGTGCCACGGGTATGCCGTCCTCAATGAGTTTCCTGGCGTCTTCGCCATTGGCCTCACCATAAATTGCGCGCTCGGGCGTCGCACCGAGGTACATAGAGCGCGCTTCCTCGGCGAATTTTCCACCGACATAATCGGCGTTTTCCTCAACATGGCGGCGCAGTTCGGCCAGTTTCTGCTCTGCTTCGGTCTGCGGGGTCTGTAAAGACCGGGGTTCTGCCACATCGGACGTGGCAACACGCGGGGCCATGATCGCTTTGGACACCGCGGCACTGCCACATTCAGCACAGCTCAGATGACCGGAAGACACGAGCTTCTCAAATGCATCCGCTGACTGAAACCAGCTGTCAAAACGATGCCCGTTGTCGCACTTCAGGGTGTAACTGATCATTCAGGCACCTTTTTACATTGTCCACTGCTGAGATGGTGCAGCAGACAGCAGCCGTCAAGCCTGTCAGCTGTCCTGACGCGGATCAAAATCCAGTAAAATGCGGGATAATTCAGGCTCGTCCACCAGTTTGGCAGCCTTTTTTCGTGACATCCAGACACGCTCACGCTGACCTGCTTCCGGGAAGTCATCTGCGATGGCTGTCACCTCTACAGGGAATATCATACCCAGACATGGCAGGTCGCCGTTGTTCTCTGTTTCCTTGCTGTAGGAGTAGATGCCAAGACAGCGCCCGTCTGAACGTCCCCGCACACCCGCCTCTTCCCAGGCCTCCTGGGCAGCTGTTTCCGCAGGTGTCTGACCATCTACAGGCCAGCCCTTTGGAACAATCCAGCGTCTGGTCCCCCGCGACGTGATCAGCAGGATACGGATTTTCTTTTTGTGGATGCGATAGCACAGCGCCGCGAACTGCGTACGGATTTCATCTTTCCGCGCACCTGTGATCGTTATGGGAAGTTGCTTTATCATTATCGCTTATGCGTTTTCATTGCTCCAGGCCTGAACCCGGTTGTCTGCTCCCGGGGCTATAATGCCTCAAAACGCGCAAAATGCCAAGAACTGCGGCAAAAACAACAACTCAGACGGGTTGGGGGAGTGTGTCAGACAACTTCACGGCCGGAAACACGCTGCCTCAGCCGGTCGGTCAGATCTTCGAGCGGGACGTCCGCCTCGATGGCCAGACGACGCAGCCCAAAATGTACATGGGCCATTTCCTGATAGTATCCGGTGTAGGCATAGTTCGTCGCTGCACCCGCGACCGCACCCAGAACAGGGATCGCCTGCGCAGCAAGTTTCTGGCCCAGCACGGTTGCCAGCCGCGGCGCGATGCGCGCAATGATACCTTTGACGGCGGGACCGGTGAGTGCCACGCGCGCAGAGATAAAGGCCAGATCCGCCCCGTCATCATCGCTCAGCGGACCGGCCGCAGAAAACACTGTTATGCAGTCAAAGCGAACGTTTTCCTCATTCGTGTCGAACCCATACTCTGCGGCCACGCCTTCGATCACGCGCAACAAAAGGGTGGTTGTGACCGGCAGTTCTGCCAGTGCAGTGGGCAGGCCGCCCATCCCGCCAACAGCGCCCATGGCAGCACCGGCGGCTGTGTTCAGCCAGCTTTTCTGATCCTTCACCACCCCGCGGCTGTAGTGTGCCGCCTTCATTGCCTCCTGCAGCGCCCGGGTGGTCGCCCCGTCCAGACCTGCGCGCACGGGCTGCGGTAACCGGTCCAACATGCCTTCTGCCTGCCCGCCCACAAGGTTCAGCAGTTCAATTCCAGCGCCGCCCGCAGCGCGGTATCGGGTGGCCAGAGCGTCCAGCTCTGCTTCGGTGTCAGGTGGTGACGTCGTGCCGGCGATCAGATCCATAGAGCCCCTTTCACCTTCCAAAATGGGGAGCCGGTGCCATTTTTCAATCCTGGCACCAACGAGTAACCGGGCCTTCTATCCCACACCACGCACCGGGCCGAAGCTCCTGACCCAGCACGCGGGCCGGGTTCGTCGGCGGTGGCATCTGCACATTTTCGAGCAGCCGGAACCCGAACCGCGAATAATAAGGTGCATCCCCCACCAGCATCACCCTTTCCCAGCCGATTGCAGCGGCGGCATCCAGAGATTCGCGGATGAGCGTGCCCGCCAGACCCTCTCCCTGACGCGTCGGGTGAACGGCAACCGGCCCCAGCAGCAATGCCGCGTGCCCGGAAACGCGCACCGGCCAGTACCGGATTGCACCGGCCAGAATGCCATCCGGATCGCGTGCCACCTGCGAAAGCTGTGCGACAGGCTCTACGTCATCGCGCAGCCGATAGGACGACAGTGCCTCGCGTCCTGGCGCAAAGCACAGATCATAGAGCGCTTCTACCTCGTGGGTGTCCTGCGCGGTCTCAACAGTCAGTTCATACACGCAAAGCGTCCCGGATCCCGGCCCCAGGGGTTTCAACTGGCCCGGACGTAGCACATGCGTTAAGGGAGCTGCAAACCAAGAGGAGTGCCCCATGTTCTACCGCCCGGCCGATGGTCACGGTCTGCCACACAATCCTTTCAACGCGATCGTCTCACCCCGCCCCATCGGCTGGATTTCGACGCGCGATGCCGATGGTGCCAACAACCTGGCACCCTATTCGTTTTTCAATGCCGTGGCCTATGTGCCCCCACAGGTCATGTTCGCTTCCACCGCCGCCAAGGCCGACCGCGGCGACACCAAGGATTCCGTGGCAAATATACGCGAAACCGGTGTGTTCTGCGTGAACGTCGTTGAATATGCCATGCGCGACGTCATGAATGCCTCCTCCGCAGCGCTGGCCCGCGAGGTCAGCGAATTTGACGACGCCGGGATCGAAATGGCAGCCTGCTCAGAAATTGACTGCGGGCGTGTTGCTGCAGCGCCGGCCTCGCTTGAATGCCGCATGACCCGGATCGTGAAAATTGAAGGCGAAAACAACTATGTTGTTTTCGGCGAGGTCACAGGTGTTCATATCCGCGAGGATACGCTGGTGAACGGCCGGTTCGACGTCACGACGTACCAGCCGCTGTCCCGCCTGGGGTATCGCGATTATACTGTGGTGCGGGAGGTTTTTGAGCTTGCCCGCCCGGACGACTGACACCGAACGCAGAATATACGACTTCCACCTCAGGCTGTGCTAGGCTGTTCCCAGGGATACAAATCAGGGGGCAGAAATGGTCGCATTCAATCACTCAATTATCCGGGCCGCTGTGTGGAACCTGGCGGGATTCTCGCTGCCGGGCCGGCCGGTTGGCATCTCAGGCAGATCACAAAAGGCGGCAAATCAGGCCGAGGGCCTCGCGTTGCTCGACGCTGAATTTGTGACCCTCGTCGAAGTTTCACCGATCAGCTATATCGACACACTGGTCAAAAAACTGGCCGAGTATGGTGTCGAATACAATCAAACGATCCTGCCGCAGCAAAGTGGCAATATCCACATCGGCTTTTTGCACAAGCCCGGCATCGAAGTGACCAACCCGCGGTTCATTCCCGGGTCCGAGGGTGACTACACAAACGGCCGCCAGGCGATTGCCGTTGACGTGCAGGCCGGTAAGTTCAAAGCCATTGTCATCGGGGTGCATCTGAAATCCGGTCGCGGCCGCGATGAACAAAAGGTTCGCGACAGCCAGTGCCGTGTGATCGGGGACTATGTAACTCAGATCCAACAAACGCCGGGCACTAAAAGGCGGGCCATTTTCATGATGGGCGACTTTAACATGATCCCTGGTCAGGATGTGTCCAACTTCCACCACCTCGGCGGAGACGATGTGATGGATTTCGTCTCGAGCTGGGACCTGCAGGACCGGTTTTCGCATATTCTGGAAAAAGGCCGCGCAAACCTGCTGGACGGGTTCGCAATCAGTCGGAATTATTCGACAGACTACATCAAAGGCAGTCTGCGTCTCTTTCCTATGCACTGGACGATGGACATGGGACGCGAGAAATTCCGCAAAAACGTGTCAGACCATCTGCCCTTCGTCGCCAGTTTCCGCATCTACTGAAGCCCGGTTGCGGGACGGCGGGCGGGGCGACCTGCCCCTTGGGCAGGAGCGCTGGATGCCGTCAGTGACCGCCGAGGATGCCGGTACGCACCTGATAGTTCACCGCCAGCGCATAGTCAGGGTCGTCGTCGCTGTCGACCATCAGGTGCCCGGCTTTGGTCAGCAGCCGGTGACAATCTCTGCTCAGGTGACGCAGCTGAAGACGCTTGCCGACGTCCTCATACTTACCGGCGACGGTTTCGATGGCCTGCAGAGCGGACTGATCCACGACACGGCTGTCGGCAAAATCCACAATCACCTCAGCCGGATCGCCCTGCACATCGAAGAGTTCGGCAAACCCTTCGCTTGAGCCGAAAAAGAGCGGCCCCTGCACCTGGTAGACGCGGGCCCCTTCGGGTGTCGTATAGGTTTTGGCATAGATGCGCCGGGCGTTGTTCCAGGCATAGGCCAGCGCACTCACAATCACACCGACAACGACAGCAACCGCAAGGTCTTCGTAAACTGTCACAACGGTTACCAGCAAAATAACAAAGGCATCTGTCAACGGCACTTTGCGCAGGATTGTAAGACTGTTCCAGGCAAAGGTGCCGATCACTACCATGAACATCACGCCAACAAGTGCGGCCAGTGGGATAAGCTCAATGATCGGGGAGCCGACCAGAATGAACAAGAGCAGGAACACGGCCGCTGCAATACCAGCCACCCGTGTGCGCCCGCCCGATTTTACGTTGATCATAGACTGGCCGATCATCGCACAGCCCCCCATACCACCGAAAAATCCGGTCACTGTATTGGCCACACCCTGCGCAATGCATTCCTGGCTCGCGCCGCCGCGTTCATTGGTCATATCGCCCACGAGGTTCAGCGTCAGCAGGCTTTCGATCAGCCCGATCGCCGCAAGGATAATCGCATAGGGCAGAATAATTTCAAAGGTTTCCCAGTTCAGCGGCACCATCGGAATGTGCAACGACGGCAATCCACCCTGGATGGACGCCAGATCGCCCACCCTGGGGACATCAAGGCTGAACCCGATCACCACGGCGGCGACGATGCCGATACCCGCCAGCGGCGCCGGAATAACTTTCGTAATTCTCGGGGTTAACCAGATAATAGCCATTGTCGCGGCTACCAGCGTCAGCATCAGAAAGAGCGGCGCTCCCGAGAGCCATTCCCCGCCGCTCATGCCGTGGCCCGTGTTTTCCATGGTACCGGGCACTTTGAACTGGCTCATCTGTGCCAGGAAAATCACAATAGCCAGACCGTTCACAAACCCCAGCATAACGGGGTGAGGCACCAGCCGGATAAACTTGCCCCACTGCATCACACCGGCGAAAATCTGCAAAAGCCCCATCAGCACGACGGTCGCAAAGAGATATTCAACCCCGTGTTCCGCGACCAGCGAAACCATAACAACGGCCAGCGCTCCTGTGGCACCGGAAATCATGCCCGGGCGCCCGCCGATCAGCGCCGTGATCAGACCGACCAGAAAGGCCGCATAAAGGCCGACCAGCGGATGCACCCCGGCGACAAAAGCAAAGGCCACCGCCTCCGGCACCAGCGCCAGGGCAACAGTGAGACCAGACAAAAGCTCTATACGCATGCGTGCAAATGTCAGACCTTCGCGCGGGGTCCAGCGCAGATCGGTTACATCAAGATTTTTGGTGAATTCACGGAATGTCGTCTTCGCCATGGAAGGCTCCTGGTCTGTCAGGTATCGGGGGGGCACAGCCCAAACGGCCTGCTGTTGCGCGGTCCCTAGACGGTTTGGGCCGAAATGAAAACCCCGCCGCCTGTCTCACCTGTCATACATCAGGGTTAATTTCTGATGAAACGCAGAGGCTGCTGGTCGCCCACCGTAGAGCACAATCCGCCAATCCCACAACGGCAGCCACAAAACAGCCCCGACCGCGCGGCTGTTTCCGCGCAGGAGCCGCTATCGTCGGATGATACGTTCGCACAATAGGAACGCGGGTCCGCTGGGTGCCACCCAGGGTAATCCTCACAGAAATACCCCCGAACCAAATTGCCTTTTCATACCGCAACATTCGGCTAAGCTGCGGCGAAAAGAAAGAAGCAATGGCACTTATCCGTACAGATGCAGACCTTGATGCGCTCCGACCGCTGACCCCGGGAGAAGTGCAGTTACTCGCTGCCAGTCGCGCCGGTGAGACGTGCCGGCTGGGTGACGGCGCCCTTCCATCTGCCAGCGCACCAAGGCGCGAACAGTTCGTCCGGGCGGATGTGCTGAGGTATCTGATCCTGGGCGGTTGCCCGGTTAATCCCGTCGCAACGATGGGCATCGATCTGCATGGCGCTTTTGTGTCCGGAACGCTCAACCTTGCCGCTGTGGAAACCCATGGATCCGTGGGCCTGCAGAATTGCTGTTTTGACCGGACGCTGACGGTGTTCCGGGCACAGTTCTCCAATCTGCGCCTCGATGGCAGCCGCCTCAAAGGGCTCAACGGACACGGGCTCAGCGTGGCCAATGATGTGATGCTGCGCGGGATCACGGACACCGGTGGTATTAATCTCTTTGCCGCAAGGATCGGCGGGCGCCTCGACTGCAGCGACGCGGACATCTCGCCCGACAAACATCTGGCGCTGAACGCAAAAAATGCGGCGATAACCGGGGGTGTCACGCTGGCCGGTCTGGTTGCCCACGGTCGGGTGTCCTTTAACAGCGCGGGCATCAACGGACAGATGAACTGCGAAAACGCCCGCTTCAGGGCCTGGGGCGCGGCTTATGCTTTCAAGGCGCAGGATGCTTCCGTCCGCGCGGATATGTCATTCTCCGGGGCACAGGCCGAGGGGGAGGTCAATCTGGCCGGTGTCGAGGTTGGCGGACGGCTGGTTTTTGACGGTGCTGCACTCGATTCCGGCAGCGCTGCGCCAGAGGCGACAGCCGTTAAACTTGTGCGTATGCGCGTCGCCGAAGGTCTTCACTGGAAGGCAATCCGACTGGGGCGTGGTCGCGTCAGCCTGACCGCAGCCCACGTTGGAGATCTGGTGCATGACCTGAAAAATGACATGGAAAGCTGGCCATCTTCAGACCGGTTTGATCTGGACGGATTTACCTATGACCGCATCACCGGTCCCTCGATTTCACCGCGGGTTTTTATCGAGTGGCTGAAAAAGGGAAGCGTGGAAAAAGAGAATTTTCTCCCACAGCCTTTCACACAGCTGGCAAGGGTTCTGCGCGAACGCGGCCATGACCGGGATTCGCGCCTGATCCTTGCGGAGCGCGATCGCCTGATCATGAAAAACATCCGCGACCGCGCCCGGATTACGGAATTCGATGGCACCTGGCGCACGGCCTTTCGCAGCCTGTTCCGGGACGGCAGCAATATCCGACGCTATGCAATCGACGTGCTCCTGCGCCGGACGGTCGGATACGGATACCGGCCCTTTCGGAGCATGTGGATGCTGGCCACCCTGGTCGTTGTGGCTGTTGCCCTCGCACATCTCACCTGGGAGGAAGGGTCCTTTGTGCCAAGTGCAGAAGCCGCGAACAGCTCCGAGACCTGGCGCGCGCTAACGCTCAGCGGTGTTGATAATCCTGCCGCTGTCTGGTCCGGGCGCATGATCCTGGGAGACCGACAGCTGAACGGACCCGCACCCGGCCTGGACTATCCGCGTTTTAACGCCATTGCATGGGGCGCGGACCTCGTTATCCCCATCATAGAATTCGGGCAAACGGCGCACTGGGGGCCGTCAACACAACGGGGCTTCTGGGGGCTCTGGCTGTGGCGTGCGTCGTTTTTTCTTGCGGCAGCCGGGTGGATTGTCACCGCATTGGGGGCAGCTGCAATTACCGGCATCATAAGGCGCGAGTAAGCAGCGAACGCAGCCTTTGCGATTTCCAAAATCCGACAGGTTAAATTGAAGTCTTTGCTTTTCAATCCCCGCTTCTTGGTTAATCTGAGCGGGCAAAGACTTCTGGGAAGTACAGATGACACAGACGAAAATCGCCGTGATCGGCGGCTCGGGCATTTACGATATCGACGGCCTGGAGAGCCCAACCTGGCAGGCCGTCAGCAGCCCCTGGGGCACACCATCCGACGCGGTACTGACCGGGTCACTGGACGGCGTAGAAATGGTATTTCTGCCGCGACACGGACGTGGCCATGTGCACAGCCCGACCACAGTGCCCTACCGCGCCAACATCGACGCCCTGAAGCGTCTGGGGGTGACGGATGTTATCTCTGTTTCGGCCTGCGGCTCCTTTCGGGAGGAGATGGCACCGGGTGACTTCGTGGTTGTCGATCAGTTCATCGACCGGACCTTTGCGCGCGAAAAAAGCTTTTTCGGAACCGGGTGTGTGGCTCATGTATCGGTCGCGCACCCCGCCTGCCCCCGGCTTGGTGCGGCCTGCCTGACCGCAGCCAGGGATGCCGGGATCACCGTTCACGACGGCGGCACGTACCTGGCGATGGAGGGGCCGCAATTCTCGACACTGGCTGAATCCACGATGTACCGTGAAAGCTGGGGCGCCGACGTGATCGGCATGACAAATATGCCGGAAGCGAAACTCGCCCGCGAGGCAGAGCTCTGTTACGCCTCTGTTGCAATGATAACCGACTATGACAGCTGGCATCCGGATCATGGTGAGGTCGATGTCACAGAGATCATCAGAACGCTCATGGGGAATGCGGACAAAGGGCGTGACCTGGTGCGCCGCCTGCCCGCGCTTCTGGGCGCTGAACGCACGCCCTGCACGCATGGATGCGACCGCGCTCTGGAATTCGCCATTCTCACACAACCCGATGCGCGTGACCCCGCACTGATGGCAAAACTCGACGCGGTCGCCGGTCGGCTGTTGTGATGCCTTTTGATCTCTGGCTGACTTTCGTGGCCGCGTCGGTGGCGCTGCTGCTCATTCCCGGTCCGACGGTATTGCTGGTCCTGAGCTATGCTCTGTCCAAAGGCCGCACCGTCGCTGTCGCCTCTGCCGCTGGTGTCGCCTTTGGTGATTTTGTCGCCATGACCGCTTCGCTGCTTGGCCTTGGCGCTCTGGTGCTGGCCTCTGCCACAGCCTTTACGGTTCTGAAATGGGCCGGTGCTGTCTACCTGATCTGGCTCGGGGTCCGGCTGATCCGGTCTGCCCCGGCCAAAGGGTTGTATCCAACCGGCGAGATCAGCGCACGCGGTGTGTTCGGGCATACTGCTGCTGTGACCGCCCTGAACCCAAAGTCCATTGCGTTCTTTATCGCCTTTGTCCCGCAGTTCATTCGGACAGATGCTGATCTGCTGCCCCAGTTTGCGATCCTGATCACAACCTTCGTGGGTCTCGCGGCGATGAATGCCCTGGCCTATGCTCTGATGGCCGATCGGCTGCGCCGCGTGATCGCCCGGCCGTCCGTCCTGACATGGATAACCCGGGCCGGAGGGTCCGCCCTGATTGGAATGGGGCTGATGACAGCGGCCCTGCGCCGCACGTCATGAAAGAGAGACCATGAAAAAAGTTGAGGACTATATCCGTACCATCGTCGATTTCCCCCACGAGGGGATCATGTTTCGCGATGTCACCACACTCTTTGCGGACCCGCGCGGCTTTCGGATCGCAATCGATCAGATGCTGCACCCTTATGCAGGCATGGAGATCGACAAGGTTGTCGGTCTGGAGGCCCGCGGCTTTATTCTGGGCGGTGCAATCGCACACCAGTTATCTGTCGGTTTCGTTCCGATACGCAAAAAAGGCAAACTGCCCGGAACGACCATCAGTCAGGACTACAAACTGGAATACGGTGAGGCGATTGTCGAAGTCCACGATGACGCCATCGAGGCCGGTGAAAAAATTCTGGTGGTGGATGACCTGCTTGCCACCGGCGGTACGGCAGAAGCCGGGATCAGGCTGATCGAACGGCTGGGTGGCGAGATTATTTCGACAGCTTTCATCATTGATCTGCCCGAGCTCGGCGGACGCAAAAAACTGGAGGCCATGGGCGTCGAAGTTCACGCTCTCTGCGCATTCGAGGGTCTTTGAGGCCTTCGTCGCTGCCACTGGCAACCTGATCAGGCATCCCTGTCAGACGACATACAGGCTGACAGACAACACTGCCCGGCTTCAACGACCAGCATCCGGTCTCGCAGTTTGCTGCAGGACGGTCACAACCGTCCGCCAGGCTATGTGCTGCAACAGAACAGATTTCGCTTTGCACACAGCAGCCGGATCAGCCGCGCAGCACGGCACCAGGGTTCATAATGCCCAGAGGGTCCAGCGCGGCTTTGATTGCCCGCATTGCGCTCAGCTTCGCGGGATCTCCATAGCGTTCCAGATCCTCTACCTTCAACCGGCCCACCCCGTGTTCCGCACTGAAGGAGCCTTCGTATTCGTGCACCAGATCATGGATCGCACGCTGCAAATCGGCACGCTGGTTCAGATGCTCGCTCTTGGTCCGGCCTGGCATGGGGAACACATTGTAGTGCAGATTGCCATCGCCGAGATGGCCAAAACAGTTAATCCGGAACGCGCCAATCCGCGCAATCCGCTCTTTTCCGGCCTCGATAAACGGGGCAATCGCCCCCAGAGGAAGCGACACATCGCTCGAAACAATCGCGCCTACTTTCTTGTTGGCGATCGGGATATTTTCCCGCACAGACCAGAACGCATCACTCTGCTGGGCGCTTTGCGCGATCACTCCGTCACTGACCAGATCCGCATCCATGCCCTGCTCAAAAAGCCCCGTCAGCGCGTCATCTGCCGACATGCCCGCGACCATGCCCACCTCGATCAGGACCGACCACGCCGGTGCCTCCTCAAAGGGCAGACGCACCTGGGGCAGTTCGGCCGCCAGAAACTCAAACGAACGCCCCGAGATAAGCTCAAACGCCGTCACAAGATCACCCAGCCTGTCACGCGCCAGCGCCAGAAGGCTCAGCGCTGCAGCAGGCGACTTCACAACAAAGATCGCCGTCCCCGTCTGCTCTGGTTGCGGAAAGAGTTTAAGGGCTGCCGCCGTAATTACCCCCAACGTTCCCTCTGAACCGATCAGAAGGTGGCGCAGGTCATACCCTGTGTTGTCTTTGCGCAGCCGGCGCAGACCGTGCCAGACTTGTCCATCCGGCAGAACAGCTTCAAGTCCGAGACACAGATCCCGCGTATTGCCGTAACGCAGCACAGCCGTTCCGCCCGCATTAGTCGCCAGATTGCCGCCGATGCGCGCGGTTCCTTCTGCCGCCAGCGACAGCGGAAAAAGGCGTCTGGCCTCGGTGGCTGCTTTCTGCACATCCGCCAGGATCACACCTGACTCGCAGATCATCACGTTTTCCTCCGCATGCACGGCGCGGATACGGTCCATTTTTTCCAGCGAGAGAATGAGCGGCAAAGGGCCTTCCGGTGAAATCTGCCCTCCAACCAGACCCGTACCGCCGCCATAGGGCATCACCGGCACCTGCTGCCGGGCTGCGAGACGGATCACCGTTGCCACCTGCTCGGTGGTCTCGGGCCGGGCAACCAGCGTGGGCCGTCCGGTGAACGTGCCACGCGGTTCTTCCAGATATCTGGGCTCAGAAGGCTTCAGAATGTGACCGGGCAGATGCTCTGCCAACAGTTTCTCAAATGCGGTATCGGCGGAATTCAGTGTCATATCACTTGATCCCCCGACGACGCTCGGGATGCAAGCAGGCTCTACTGACCGCTGAGATATGAGGGTTGCAGAACGATGATCGTCGGACGCGACGGTAGTCTCGCCAGTGACATTTCCAGAGACGACCCGTCCACTTCCACAATCACGAATTCATCCGACATTCCTTTCAGAAAATCTCCCAGCGCGTAGACCGAAAACCAGTGCATCGGGATAACAACAGAAGAGCGCAGTCTTTTGAGAACCCGTGTCATGGTTGCCAGATCCAGCGTGAAACCCCCGTCGACCGGCGCCATTACAATATCCAGCCTTCCGATTGCCGCGTATTGTGCCGCGTCCGGCTCATGATGCAGATGTCCCAGATGACCGACGCACAAACCTGCCAGCTCAAAGATGAATATTGAATTCCCTTCTGTTTCGATCCCTGAAAACTGTGAGCGGATGTCTGTGGAAACATTCCGGATCAGCACCTCGCCCAGGTCCAGATGATGGTCGATGCCCTGCCCGAAATCACCCCAGCCCGGCAGAACATGTGGAATGGCCGGGTCCGGAAAGGCCGTCCAGTGCGTGTCATGGGCATGGTTCATTGTGACCACATCAGGGATCAGAGGTTCGGTGCCTGTGTATCCGGTAAAATCTGTGACCATGTTCAGCCCGCCATGGCTGCGGATCAGAAAACTGGCATGGTTGATATAGTGGATGCGAACGGTCTCCTCATCGACGGGACCGAGCGAGGCAGGAACAACGTATTCGATACCGGGCACGTTTTCGGCCAGTGCAACGCAATGGCTGGGCGTGCGTTCCTGCGCGCCGGCGCTGGTCGCTGCAAAGGCCAGTATCATCAGACTGCGCGTGATCATGGTTCACCTCCCTGTTTCACCGATCATACCAAAGCCAGCAGATATTTCAGCAAAAGGCTGCAGCCAGGCAGGCCACACCCGGCAGGATGCACATTTACCGCGCATTTCCGGGCGGCCGCTTGCCGCTGTGGCGATTTTCCGCCGGAAAATCCAAAGGATGGAATGCGGCGCAGCCGCGCCTTCGGATCAGGCGCGCTCGGCTGTGGGAACCTTACCGCGGCGGTCGCCCCGCAATGCCGCATAGAGCACATGGGTTCTCCAGCGGTCATTGATCTGCAGATAGCTCTGAGCAACACCCTCGTATTTGAAGCCGGATGTTTCCAGCAGCCCTCGGGACGCCGCATTCTCCGGCAGGCAGGCAGCTTCGATGCGGCTGAGATCCAGCCGGGTAAATGCATGATGCACGACTGCTGTGATCGCTTCGCGCATATAGCCATTGCGGGCAAAAGGTTCGCCCGTCCAGTAGCCCAGCGTGCCGGACTGGGCCGGTCCGCGCCGGATGTTGTCCAGCGTTATCGCGCCCAGCAGGGCCTCATCCGACCGCCTGATCAGGAACAACGGCAAAGCTGTTCCACCTGACACGGATCTTTGCGCCCAGTACACCCGGTTTGTGAATGCCTTGCGCGTCAGATGATCCTCGGCCCAGGCCGGTTCCCAGGGGGTCAGGTAATCGACGCTCTGCGCCCGGAGTTTTGACCAGGGCCGGAAATCGGAATGGATCGGAGGACGCAGAGTCATCCGTTCGGTCTCAATCCTCAGTTTGCGAAATCCGCGCAGCATCAGGCCGCCCGACGCGCCTGCAGTTCTGCCAGCGACGGCGCCTGATCCACCGGACCGTACAGGGCCAGTGCAGCCAGCGCGCCGGTGGCCATACGGGCTGCGAACTCACGCACATCGCCTGTTGTTACGGCGTCAATCATCGCCACGGTTTCCTCCAGCGGCGGCACACGGCCCCAGATCTGCACAAGCCGTGCGAGCCGTTCTGCCCGGTTTGACGGGCTTTCCAGCCCCATCAGCAGCCCGGCTTTCATCTGGGCGCGTGCGCGTGCAACCTCGGCCGGGGACATATCATCGGCGGCACGTTTCATCTCATCGATGGTGATCCGCGCCAGTTCGGGCAGCTGTGATGCGCTGGTGCCCGCGTAAATGGTGGTCATGCCCGTATCCGCATAGGCACCCGCCTGGGCAAAAATGGAATAGCACAGGCCCCGGTTCTCCCGGATTTCCTGGAACAGGCGGCTCGACATGCCGCCGCCCAGAGCAGAGGCATAGATCTGGGCCGTGTAGATGCTGTCCTCGCGGTAGCCAGGGCTTTCAAACGCGAGCGCAAAATGCGCCTGCTCCAGCGCTTTGCTGGTGCGACGCTCACCGCCCATAAAGCGCGCATGCGAAGGCTCGGCCGTTTCTTTCGGAACCATGCCCCCGAACAGTGTCTCCGCCAGTCTGACAATCTCATCGTGGTCGACCGCACCTGCAGCCGAAAGGATCATCTGTCCGGGCCCATAATGGCGGTCGATGAAAGCACGCAGATCGTCGCGGGAAAAGGCGGACACCCGCTCTGCCGGACCCAGAATACTGCGGCCCATCGGGTGATCGGGATAGGCTTCTTCCTGAAGCCAGTCGAAAATCACATCGTCCGGTGTGTCCAGTGTCTGGCCGATTTCCTGCAGGATAACGCCCCGTTCAACCTCGATCTCTGCCTCATCCAGCGTCGGATTGAGCAGAATGTCCGCGATCACATCCAGCGCCAGCCCGACATCGTTGCGCAGCACACGCGCGTAGTAGGCCGTGACTTCGCGGCTGGTGTACGCATTGATGTACCCGCCGGCATCCTCGATGCTTTCGGCAATCTGAAGCGCGGAACGCCGTTTGGTGCCCTTAAACGCCATATGCTCCAGAAAGTGCGCAATGCCATTCTGCTCTGGCGTTTCATTTCGCGCGCCGGCTGTTACCCACACGCCAACAGAGGCCGATTCCAGCCCCGGCATTTCTTCGGTCACAATGCGAAAGCCGTTCGCCAGTTCGTGTTGTTGCAGTGTCACGCGGACAGGTTCTCCCTGATGTGGTCTTTCAGTGCGCCAAGGTCGTTGGGCACCCGGCTCATCCGTTCCGGGCGTTCATACAGGTCTGCCATACGTGCAGGCAAGGGCGGGTGAATGCCCGACGCTTTCTCGACAGCAGCGGGAAACTTGGCCGGATGTGCCGTCGCCAGCGTGATCATCGGCGTCCCGGCTGTCAGCTGCTCATCCGCGACCTTTACACCAATAGCTGAATGCGGGCACAGCAGCTCACCGCTGGCCGCCAGCGTCGCGGCGATTTTCGCCGAGGTTTCCGCCTCGGATGCGCGGCCTGACCGGTAATGCGACTGCAGCACCTGCAGCGCCCCCTGGCTGACCTCAAAGCCACCGGCCTTCAGCTCGTCCATCAATTGCACAATCGCCGGCGCTTCACGGTCGTAAGCGTCAAAGAGCGCACGCTCAAAATTCGAGCTGACCTGGATATCCATCGACGGGCTGATCGACGGTACGGTCTCGCCCTTGTGATACCCCTGCCCGCTCAGACAGCGGTGCAGAATGTCATTCTGGTTGGTCGCCACCACCAGTTCATCAATCGGCAGACCCATGCTTTTGGCGATGTAGCCTGCAAAGATATCACCAAAATTGCCCGTCGGCACCGTAAAGCTGACCCCGCGGTGCGGTGCGCCCAGCGAAACGGCAGAGGAAAAATAGTAAACCACCTGCGCCAGTACCCGGCCCCAGTTGATGGAGTTCACGCCCGCGAGGCGGACGCCATCACGGAATTCAAAATCATTGAACATGTCTTTCAGCCGCGCCTGGCAATCGTCGAAATCCCCATCCACCGCCAGTGCATGCACATTGCTTTCCTGTGGTGTGGTCATCTGCCTCCGCTGCACCTCGGAGATGCGGCCATGTGGGTACATGATAAAGACATCGACGTTCTCAAGACCGCGAAAAGCCTCGATAGCCGCCGATCCGGTATCGCCGCTTGTGGCACCTACGATGGTCACACGCTCGCCTTTTCGGCTCAGAGCGGTCTGAAACATCTGGCCGATCAGCTGCATAGCAAAATCTTTAAAGGCCAGCGTTGGTCCGTGAAAAAGCTCCAGCAGAAAGTGCCCCTGATCAAGCTGCTTCAGCGGCGCCCGCGCGGCATGTCCAAAGCCTGCATAAGCGCGCCCGATGATCTCGCGGAAGGCGTCGTCGCTGAAAACGTCTCCGACGAACGGGCGCATCACACGGTACGCCGTTTCCTCATAGCTCAACCCCTCCAGGGCTGAGATTTCCGCCGCAGTCATCTGCGGAATGGTCTCGGGCACATAAAGACCGCCGTCGCGGGCCAGACCGGTCAGCATCGCCTCTTCAAAGTTCAGGACAGGGGCCGTTCCGCGGGTAGAGATATAGCGCATTGCTTTCAGCTTTTGTTGGCCGCGGCACCGCGGCGCAGGAAGAAGACAGTCATGACAGACCAGATGGCCGCCAGAGAGAACCAGGTGATCGCATATTGCAAGTGGTCGTTTGGAATGGCCGCAGTGTCCACCGGAAAAGGTGTAATCGGGCCCGGCACCGCAGGCGGGTCGCGGCGCACGATCAGCACTGGCCTTGTGCCAAGCGCGCGCGCCATCGCGTCAACATCACGGGCAAACCAGATGTTGTTTTCCAGATCAGGCGCGGGTGTGTAGCTGTCCGTCTCCTGCGGCCATTGCAGATTGCCGGTCACAGAGACGGGCGGTCCCTCTTCGAACTTCAGCGCATCCGCATCCGCAGCCCGGACAAACCCCAGATCGACCAGTACCGGACCGTCGGCATGCAGCATCGGCCGTATGATCCGGTAGCCGGCACCGATTGTCTTTTGCGAGACCAGTACCCGCAGGTAGTCCGCGCGCAGCGTGCCGGTTACATCAACCGGCAGGTAAGCATCGGCCTGCCGGTCCGGTGCCGCGGGCAAGGGCACCGGTGCTGCGGCGATACGGGTATCAATGTCTTCGATCATCGCTTCTTTCCCGGCAAGACGCTGTACCTGCCAGACACCCAGACTGATCAGGATCCCCGCCCCGCCAAGACCAAAAACAATGAAAAACGCCAGTCGTCGCATGACCGCTCCGTACGAAAGAAAAACGCGCGGAACCCGCGCGCTTTTGACTTAAAACTGTGGTCGCGTTCAGTGCGTTCCGGGCATCTGCGCTACGCCCCAGATGTACACGGCAAAGAAAAGGAACAGCCAGACAACGTCCACAAAGTGCCAGTACCAGGCAGCGGCCTCAAAGCCCACGTGCTTTTCTTCTGTGAAATCTCCGCGCATCGCCCGGATCCAGCAGACCGCGAGGAAGATGGTACCGATGATAACGTGCGCACCATGGAAGCCCGTGGCCATAAAGAAGTTGGAGAAGAACTTGTCGCCGCCGAACTCCCAGCCCTGATAGAGCAGGTAGGAGTACTCATAGCCCTGCAGGAAGGTGAACAGAACACCCAGAGCAACCGCGATGCCGAGACCGTTGATCAGGTCTTTGCGCGGGCCACCGTGCACCAGAGCGTGGTGCGCCCAGGTCACCGCACAACCTGAAAGCAAAAGAACCAGCGTGTTGATCAGCGGCAGGTGGAACGCATCCACATGATAGATTTCCGGCTGCACGTATTCTGTGCCGATGTATTCGCTCATCGGGTAGATGGCGTTCTTGAAAAAGCTCCAGAACCAGGCCGCAAAGAACATCACTTCGGACATGATAAAGAGGATGAAGCCATAGCGCAGACCGATGCGCACGACCGGCGTGTGATCGCCGATTTTGCTTTCCGCAACCACTTCTGACCACCAGCCGAACATGACGTAGAGCACGGCAACAAAGCCGCCCCAGAACAGGAACGGCGTGATGTCCTGCATCCACAGCACAGCGCCGAAGAGCATCGAAAAACCGGCCAGCGCGCCCAGAAACGGCCAGATTGAGGGGTTCAGAATGTGATAGTCGTGGTTCTTTTCATGGGCCATGGTTGCGTCCCTTGCCTTATGTTGGTCAGTTCAGACTTGTGTCTGCGTTGGTATTCTCATCCTCCACCGAGGCATATCCCTCGGGCAGGTCAATTTCGTAGAAGGTATATGACAGCGTGATCGTGTGTATATACTTTCCCTCGCGATCGTCGACGATTTCAGGGTCTACATAAAAGGTTACCGGCATCTGAACCCGTTCACCAGGTTGCAGCACCTGCTCCTCAAAGCAGAAACACTGGATTTTGTTGAAGAAGCCACCCGCCTGATAGGGCGTCACGTTGTAGCTCGCCGAACCCGCAATCGGACGATCCGTGGGGTTGTATGCCTCGTAAAAGGCAAGGCCTGTCTCGCCGATGCGCACTTCCATCTCGCGCACGACCGGTTTGAACTCCCAGGCCATGTAATTGTTGAGAGACCCGTCAAACCGCACGGTAATCGTCTGATCCAGCACATCTTCAGGCGCCACGTCGGAAACGCCTGTGACACCGCCAAAACCGGTGACGCGGCAGAACCAGTCATAAAACGGTACAGAAGCCCATGCCAGGCCGCCCATCAGAACCACAACACCGACGGTCTGGGCAACAGTTTTTGAAGGACCGGTCAAAGCCATCAGCGCAGATCCTCGGCACGTGGCATTTCAAAATCACCGCTGGTGACTTTGGTAAAAGTCAGCGCCAGCACAAGCACAACAAACCCCGCAAGCATCAGTCCGACACCAATGTTACGGCCCTTGCGGCGTGTGTGTATTTCATGTTCGGGACGCAGTGCCATCGGTTACCAGCCCCCCAGCCCGAAAGGTCTCAGCGCTGCTTCGATCAGGATCGCACCGAAATGAGCAAAGAGATACCACAAAGAGAGGCGGAAGAATTTCTTCTCCGTCCGGTAATCATCCGCAAGTGCGGTTTCTTCAGGCCTGCGCCAGATTTCGACGGCACCCTTGAGGAACAGCACATTCAGCACCACCGCCACCGCCAGATAAAGTGGGCCACCAATGGCCGTAAACCCTGTTCCAACGGCCAGCACGGCCAGCAGCACGGTGTAGGCGATGATGTGCAGACGGGTGGATCTACGGCCGTGCGTTACGGTCAGCATCGGCACATCTGCATCATCGTAGTCCGACTTCATAAAGAGCGCGAGCGCCCAGAAGTGCGGCGGTGTCCACATGAAAATCAGCGCGAACATCAGCCATGCTTCGATGGAAAAACTCCCCGTCGCAATGACCCAGCCGATCACCGGCGGAAAGGCCCCTGCGGCGCCACCGATAACAATGTTCTGCGGCGTCGAGCGTTTGAGCCACATGGAATAGACCACGGCGTAAAAGAAGATCGTAAAGGCCAGCAGTCCCGCGGCCAGCAGGTTCGCCGACAGCGCCAGCATCATCACCGACAGCCCCGACAGCGCCAGACCCAGCGACAGTGCTTCGCCTGCCGGAACACGGCCAGAAGGGATCGGACGTTTGGCAGTGCGGCGCATCACCGCGTCGATGTCGGCGTCCCACCACATGTTCAGGGCACCGGAGGCCCCGGCCCCGATGGCAACAAACAGAATAGAGGCAAAAGCAATGACCGGGTGAACAGCCACGGGCGCCGCCAGCAGACCGACCAGCGCCGTGAAGACCACAAGCGACATCACACGCGGCTTGAGCAGCGCAAAATAGTCACCCAGCTGCGTGTCGTATTCACCCGTTGGCGTATTGTAGCTTACGTCAGACATGTCATTGCCTCAGCCTGAAAAACCGATGGGGCAGCGCGCGGGGCTGCCCCATCGCATTACCTGGATGCCAGGACCCGTGGTTGCGGGATGCCGGCGTATTCCTCACGCGCTTCTGCCAGCCAGGCGGCATAGGCCTCCTCGGAGACGACTTTCACGGTGATTGGCATATAAGCGTGGTTCAGGCCGCAAAGCTCCGAGCACTGACCGAAATAGATGCCTTCCTGCTCCGCCTTGAACCACAGCTCTGCGAGGCGCCCGGGAACAGCATCCTGCTTCACGCCAAAGGCAGGGATGGTCCAGGAGTGAATTACGTCACCCGCAGTCACCTGCATTACAACGGTTTTGTTGACGGGCACCACTACGGATGTGTCGGTTGCCAGCAGGAATTCCTCTTCCGAATAGCCCGCCTCTTCCAGCATCGCGATGGTTTCGGGTGATTTGGAGTTATCGCCCCCGGTTGCGGGCGAGCCGATCATGTAGGACGAGAATTCAAACCCTTCATCCACATATTCGTAATCCCAGTACCACTGATACCCTGTCACCTTGATGGTCAGGTCGGCCTCGGGGATTTCCTGCTGCTTGAACAGAATCGGCAGCGAGAACGCACCGATAAACACCAGAATGACGATCGGCACGACTGTCCAGGCCACCTCTACAGGTGTGTGATGCGTGAATTTCGCAGGTTCAGGGTTCTTTTTCGCGTTGTAGCGGATGGCCACCGAGGCGATCAGGCCAGTCACGAAGAGGGTGATCAGCGTGATGATAACCAAGATCATCCAGTCAAGCGTGTGAATATCGCGCGCAAGCTCTGTTACTGCGGGCTGGAAGCCGGTCTCTCCGTCTACCGGACGGCCGATAATCTCAAGATTATCCTGCGCCTGCGCGGCAGTGGCTGCAAACCCGGCAACAAGGCCGGTCAAACTTAGGAGGTTTTTCATTTTTCGTCCTGATCTTTGGCTGATCGCTGGATCATTGTTGCGCATTGTCGGGAGGATCAGACGCCGTGGCCATTCCTCCCGTTGTTTTCGTCGCCCTTACAATCATATTCTTTAGCTGAGATAAAGTGTCATGCTTGCGTCAAACAGACGCTGACCCAAGATTTATGCCGCCAGCGCAGAGGATTCACCTGATGACCGATACCCCGTTTTCCCCATTCGAGGACTCTGTGGACCGCCACGCGGCACTTGCCGTTCTGCGCGAAGCCACCGCGGGCGCAGATGACGGGGAATTGTTTCTGGAACGCCGCCGGTCGGAATCACTGGTTTTTGACGATGGGCGACTGAAAAACGCCAACTACGATGCGGGCCAGGGCTTTGGCCTTCGGGCCGTGCGCGGAGAAGTGGCCGGATACGCCCATTCCACAGAAATCACCGAAGCTGCGCTCAGGCGTGCATCCGAAACCGCGCGTCTGGCCGTTGGCGATGGTGGTGGCACCTGGGCTGACGCACCCAATCCCACAAACAGGCGGCTTTACACGGACGCAGACCCGATTGCCGGAGCCGCCTTTCCGGTCAAGGTCGAGACGCTGCGCGAGATCGACAGCTTTGTGCGGGAACTTGATCCGCGCGTCGTCCAGGTGTCTGCAAACATCGCCGCCAGCATTCAGGAGATCGAAATTCTGCGCCCCGACGGGCAGTCTTTGCGCGACGTGCGCCCGATGACGCGGGTCAATGTCTCGGTCATCGTCGAACAGAACGGCCGTCGCGAATCCGGATCAGCAGGCGGTGGTGGACGGGTCGGGCTGGACGGGTTGCTTGATCCTGCAGACTGGCAGGCCAAAGCCCGCGAAGCGCTGCGCGTGGCGGTGGTCAATCTGGACGCGGTTCCGGCGCCTGCCGGTGTCATGGATGTTGTCCTTGGTCCGGGTTGGCCCGGCATTCTGTTGCATGAGGCGATAGGGCACGGGCTGGAAGGTGACTTTAACCGCAAAGGCTCCTCTGCGTTTGCGGGCCTGATGGGGCAGCAGATCGCAAGCAAGGGGGTCACGGTGCTGGATGATGGCACCATTCCGGACCGGCGGGGATCAATCACCATCGACGATGAAGGCACACCGTCCGCACGCAACACGCTGATCGAGGACGGCGTTCTGGTCGGGTACATGCAGGACCGCCAGAATGCGCGCCTTATGGGCGTTCCGGCCACCGGCAACGGACGTCGCGAGAGCTATGCGCATGCCCCCATGCCGCGGATGACCAACACCTATATGCTGGGCGGAAACAGCGACCCGCAGGATATCGTGAGCGACCTCAAAGACGGGATATACGCCGTGGGCTTCGGCGGCGGGCAGGTTGATATCACCAACGGCAAATTCGTTTTCTCCTGCACAGAGGCTTATCGCGTGCAGGACGGTAAAGTAGGAGCGCCCGTAAAAGGCGCCACACTGATCGGTGACGGGGCTACTGCACTGAAACACATCCGGGGCATTGGCAACGACATGGCGCTGGATCCTGGGATGGGTAATTGCGGCAAAGCAGGCCAGTGGGTTCCAGTCGGCGTGGGCCAGCCAACCCTGATGATCGGAGGGCTTACGGTTGGTGGATCGGCCTCCTGAACAGAGGCCTGTCGGCGGTACTTCCCCATAAATAGCGAGGACGTGGCACCCTCAATATTCATACGTTGTTAACCAACTCAGTTTAATTCTGATTCTGCAACGGACGGAGCTGAGGATGACTGACAAGGACTTGTTTCCTTCTTCCATTCACCCCCCACTCCCACCCACCTCGGAAGATGAACAGTTTTCCCGGCTCCGTCTTTTGCGCTCCCGCCGGGTTGGCGTAACGACGTATAAACGACTGCTGACTGAACACGGCACTGCGCAGAACGCGCTGGCCGCGCTGCCTGAGGTAGCGCGTGCCGCCGGCGTTCATGAGTACGAAGTCTGTCCAGAGGCTGTTATCCAATCAGAACTGAATGCCGCACGAAAAGCCGGCGCGCGCCTGGTGATGCTGGGCACACCCTCTTACCCTGACACGCTTGCCCAGATCGAAGACGCACCGCCCTTCCTCTGGATCATCGGCGAAGCAGAACTGCTGCACAGTCCGATGATCTCGCTTGTGGGCGCGCGCAACGCATCCTCGCTTGGCGTTCGTATGGCAACCGCACTGGCACGCGAGCTCGGACAGGCTGGCAATACAGTGGTTTCCGGTCTTGCCCGGGGCATTGATACTGCTGCACATCGTGCCGCATTGGAAACCGGTACGATTGCCGTTCTCGCCGGCGGCGTCGACGTCATATACCCCTCCGAAAACAAGACGCTCGCCGGCGATATTGCCGGCGAGGGATTGCTGATCTCCGAACAGCCCATGGGTCTGCGGCCCATCGCCCGCCATTTCCCCAGCCGCAACCGCATCATCTCCGGCCTCAGCCGGGCGACCATCGTGGTCGAGGCGGCCGCCAAATCCGGCAGCCTCATTACAGCGCGCGACGCGCTGGACCAGGGACGGGATGTGCTTGCCGTGCCCGGAAACCCTTTTGATGCGCGCGCGGCGGGCTGCAATCAACTGATACGGGATGGCGCCGTGCTCGTGCGCTCTGCCGCTGACGTAATCGAAGCCATGTCGCCGATCGCACCGCCGCCCTCGCGCAACCGATCCCAAAAACCCACCCCCAGAAAAAAAGTGACCGAAATACAGAAACCTGATACACCGCTGCTCCGGGTTGCAGCGCTGCACCAGCAGATTCTGGACCGGCTCAGCCCCTCTCCCATTGCCGAGGACCAGCTGATCCGGGACCTTGCTGTGGGCACACATGATGCCGCCCCGGTGCTGCTGGAGCTTGAGCTTGAAGGACGCATTGCGCGGCAGTCCGGCGGCTTGCTGGTGCGGACCAAATGAAAGTTTCGGACGCGGATCTCGCCTGGATCTCGCGGGTGTAGCTACTCATTGTACAGGTCGTTTTTTCCGATGCGCTTGCTGGAAAACAAAATTCCAATTCAATATCAGAATGTTAAGGAGTGCCTTCTCAATCGGCAGCATACAGGCCCGGCGGCAGAAAACAGCGCCCCAGTCCTGCAGGTCTAAATATCACCGATTGACATAATTTACTTGCACACCACCTCTGGGGTGGCCATAGAACCATGAAATTTTCGCTCAGAGGTACTCCGTTACATGCCGGTTGTCGTCGTCGAATCCCCAGCAAAAGCCAAGACCATCAACACCTATCTGGGGGATAACTACACTGTTCTGGCCTCTTACGGGCACGTGCGCGACCTGCCTCCCAAAGACGGTTCTGTCGACCCGGACCAGGAGTTCGAGATGCTCTGGGAAGTGGGCTCCGACAGCAAAAAACACGTCAAGGCTATCGCGGATGCGCTCAAGGACGACAACGCTCTGATTCTCGCGACGGACCCCGACAGAGAAGGCGAAGCGATCAGCTGGCACCTTCAGGAGGCCCTGACCAAGCGCAAGTCGATTAAAAAAGACACGCCTGTAAGCCGGGTTGTGTTCAATGCCATCACAAAATCTGCTGTCACCGAAGCGATGCAGAACCCGCGCCAGGTCGATATGCCACTTGTCGAGGCATATCTGGCGCGGCGCGCACTGGACTATCTCGTTGGGTTCAATCTGAGCCCGGTGTTGTGGCGCAAGCTGCCGGGCGCTAAATCTGCCGGGCGCGTCCAATCCGTAACACTGCGCCTGATTGTCGAGCGTGAAATGGAGATTGAGGCGTTCCGCGCCCGGGAATACTGGTCGGTCAGGGCGATGCTTGCGACCCCCCGCGGTCAGGAATTCGAGGCCCGGCTGACCGTTCTGGCCGGCAAAAAGCTCGACCGCTTCGACATCACCAATGAAACGCAGGCCGAAATGGCGGTACAGGCCATCACCAGCCGCGATCTGACGGTAAAGTCGGTCGAGGCAAAGCCAGCTAACCGCAACCCGGCCGCACCCTTTATGACCTCGACGCTGCAGCAGGAAGCAAGCCGCAAATTCGGGATGGGCGCGCGCCAGACGATGAGTACCGCACAGCGCCTTTATGAGGCAGGCTACATCACCTACATGCGTACCGATGGTATCGACATGGCGCCCGAGGCCGTAACAGCGGCGCGTGAGGCCATCAAAACCCTCTACGGCGGCGAATACGTGCCCTCCACCCCGCGCATTTACAAAAACAAAGCCAAAAATGCCCAGGAGGCCCATGAATGCGTGCGGCCCACCGACATGATGGTCAAAGCCGACGATCTGAAAACATCCGACGCGGATCAGCGCAAGCTCTACGATCTGATCTGGAAGCGCACGCTGGCCTGCCAGATGGAAGCCGCCAGAATGGAACGCACGACAGTTGACGTCGGCAGTGACGACGGACAGGTCGTGATGCGTGCCACCGGCCAGGTCGTGCTCTTTGACGGTTTTCTGCGTGTCTACGAAGAAGGCCGCGATGACGTGGTAGACGAGGATGACAAGCGTCTTCCCCAGATCGACCAGGGCGATCCGATGGACAAACGGTCCGTTACGCCCGAGCAGCATTTCACCCAGCCGCCCCCCCGCTATACCGAGGCCACGCTGGTAAAACGTATGGAAGAGCTGGGCATCGGCAGGCCGTCCACCTATGCCAGCATTGTCACGACAATTCAGGATCGCGAATACGTTCGCAAAGACAAAAACCGTCTGATCCCGGAGGACAAAGGAAGGCTGGTTACCGCCTTTCTGGAGAATTATTTCCGCAAGTACGTCGGCTATGATTTTACTGCCGATCTGGAGGACCAGCTCGACAATGTCAGCGCGGGGGACGCCGACTACAAAGAAGTACTGCGGCGTTTCTGGCGCGATTTCTCGGCCGCGATCGCCGAGACATCCGATCTGCGGATTACCGAAGTTCTGGAAAAGATCAACGAGGTGCTGGAACCGCACCTTTTCCCAGCCAACGAGGACGGCACCGATCCACGCCTTTGCCCCAACTGCGGGGCGGGACGTCTGTCAATGCGGACAGCCCGTTCGGGCGGTGCCTTTATCGGCTGCTCCAACTATCCTGAATGCCGTTATACGCGCGCTTTCGGCCCGCCCGGCGAAGAGGACGACAGCGGTATCCCGCCCGAGGGCAAGCTTCTGGGTGAGGACGCGGATGACAAGATCTATGCCTTTAAGGGCCGGTTCGGGCCCTACGTCCAGCGCGGCGAAGTGACGGATGACAACAAGAAACCCCCACGGCAATCGATCCCCAAAGACTGGCCGCCCGAGAATGTCGATCTCGAACAGGCGCTGAAACTTTTGTCTCTGCCCCGCGAGATCGGGCTGCACCCCGAAGACAGCGTCCCGGTATGGGCGAATATCGGCCGGTATGGCCCCTATCTCAAACACGCGGCCTCCACGTCGGAACGCGGCGGCACCAATGCGAACCTGGAAAGCATTGACGAGGTCTGGACCGTCGGCATGAACCGCGCCGTTCAGCTGCTGGCTGAGAAAGTTGCCAGCCGTGGTGGCCGTGGTGCAGCAGCGAAAATCCTGCGCGAGCTGGGTGAACATCCCGACCATGGCGGCGTCGTAGCCATCATGGAAGGTAAGTACGGACCCTACGTGAAATGGGAAAAGGTCAACGCAACCCTGCCAAAGGAAACGGAACCGGACGGCGTCACGATGGAATTTGCTCTTGAGCTGATCGAAGCGAAAGCCGCCAAGAAGGGCAAGGGTCGCAACAAAGCCGCGCCAAAGAAAAAGACCGCCGCGAAAAAGACCGCCGCCAAAAAGGCTGGCTGATCCCACCATACGAGTCGGCCACAGGGAGCGCAGGGGAAAGTCCTTTGCGCCGCCCCTCAACCTGCGGTATACTCGGTGAACGTCCTGTCAGATATAATTGACAGCGGACAAACATCACTGCACAAATCGGGCCAGCCACCCGAGTTTAAGGAAGCAAGATGAAGAAAGTATACGGATCAGCGTCAGAGGCGCTGGATGGGGTATTGCATGATGGCATGACCATTGCAGCGGGCGGTTTCGGGCTCTGCGGCATTCCGGAACTGCTGCTTTCGGCGATACGCGATGCGGGCACCAAAGACCTGACTTTTGCATCAAACAACGCAGGCGTTGATGACTTTGGCATCGGGATATTGCTGCAGACGCGTCAGGTCAAAAAAATGATCAGCTCATATGTGGGCGAGAACGCGGAATTCATGCGCCAGTATCTGTCGGGCGAACTGGAACTTGAGTTCAACCCGCAGGGCACTCTGGCAGAGCGTATGCGCGCCGCAGGATGTGGCATCCCGGGTTTTTACACCAAAACCGGCGTTGGCACCGTGATCGCCGAGGGCAAAGAGCACAAGGATTTCGACGGTGAGACCTATATCCTTGAGCGTGGCATCTTTGCGGACCTGAGCATCGTGAAAGCGTGGAAAGCGGATGCAACCGGTAACCTCGTGTTCCGAAAGACAGCCCGCAATTTCAACCCGCCCGCGGCGATGTGTGGCAAGGTCTGCGTTGCAGAAGTTGAAGAGATTGTCCCGACTGGGTCGCTGGATCCGGACAGTATCCACCTGCCCGGTATCTACGTGCACCGCCTGATCCAGGGCGAACATGAAAAGCGCATTGAACAGCGCACGACGCGGGCGGCCTGAGGCTGGCAAGAGTTATGGCAGACACAATTCAAAGATCAGAAAGCGCAGACACTTCGCTGCCGTTTGATGACAGCGGATTCGACGGGTTCAGCCGGGCTCAGGTGTCAATTGTCATCACCAACCCGCATCTCAAGGACAACCCCATTGTCTATGTGAACCAGGCCTTCACACGGGTCTCGGGCTATGCGCGCAGCGCCATTATTGGTCGCAACTGCCGGTTTCTGCAGGGCGAAGACACGGACAAGACTTCGGTCGATTTGCTGCGCGCCGGGATCGAGGCCGAAGAAACCGTTGCCGTTGATATCGTGAACTACCGTGCCAATGGCGCGCCGTTTATCAATCGTCTGGTCGTCTCGCCGATCAGCGACACTGAGGGCAACACACAGTACTTCATGGGTATCCAGAAAGAGTTGCGCAAAGGCGAGCGCAGCCCGGATGCGGATGCGATCAACGAACAACTGATGGAAGTGCAGAACCGGGTGCAGTCCGACCTGTCCATGATCATCAGCATGATCCGGCAGCAGTCCGGCGCGACCTCTGTTCCGGATGACTTTGCCGCTTTGAGCCGGCGGATCGAAACGCTGCAACTTCTCTATGAAGAAATGAAGCTGGCGGACACGCAGTCTAACCGGGGCTCGATTCAGATGGGGAGCTTTGTCTCGCGCCTGGCCTGTGCGATCTCTCATACGATGGGCCGGTCAGGCGTGCGCATGAACATTCAGATCGAACCCGCAGAAGTGCCGATCGAAGTTGCAACCCGCGTGGGTCTGGTGGTTTCGGAACTGCTGACCAATGCCTTCCAGCACGCCTTTGACCGGCTGGACATGGGACTGGTCGAAATCAGAATGTCGCAGCTGAGTGCAGGCGGTCTGCGGGTGATTATCTCTGACGACGGCATCGGGATCCCCAAAGAAATGCAGTGGCCGTCTGATACAACAGTTGGCGGTCGTATCATCAACGGCCTGATTGAAGGGCTGGAGGGAACGCTCCAGCTCGGGCGCGGTGCCGCCGGCAGTTTCGTGACAATAGACGTGCCGGCAGGCGCTTCACTTACAGAATAGGACTACAATGCCCTGGGATCGCAATCAGATGGCGGCACGTGCCGCCAAAGAACTTGAAGACGGCTGGTATGTAAACCTGGGTATCGGCATCCCGACCCTGGTCAGCAACTACATCCCTGAAGGCATCGAAGTGACGCTTCAGTCGGAAAACGGTATGCTGGGCATGGGCCCTTTCCCGATCGAAGGCACCGAGGACCCGGACCTGATCAATGCGGGCAAGCAGACGATCACCGAATTGCCCCAGACAGCCTATTTTGATTCCGCCCAGAGCTTTGGCATGATCCGTGGTGGCAAAATCGCCATGGCCATCCTGGGCGCCATGGAAGTGGCCGAGAACGGAGATCTCGCGAACTGGATGATCCCTGGCAAGCTGGTCAAAGGCATGGGCGGGGCGATGGATCTTGTTGCTGGTGTGGGTCGCGTGGTTGTTGTGATGGACCACACGAACAAACACGGTGACAGCAAGGTTCTGCGCGAATGCACCCTGCCCCTGACCGGCAAAGGCGTTGTGGACCGGATTATTACAAATCTGGGTGTGCTCGATGTTGTCGAGGGCGGGCTGTCGATTGTTGAGACGGCCGACGGCGTAACAGAGGAAGAACTGCGCGCCGCCACACAGGCCACGATTGTCTGAATTCGACATCACGCGGGAAACCGAAGGCAGCAAGGGCCGCTATGTTCTTGTCTCTGACGGGCATGAAGCCGATCTGACTTACTCTGTACTGTCCGCGCAAACCGTCATTGCCGATCACACCGGGGTTCCCGTTGCCCTGCGTGGAACGGGCGCTGGTCTGGCCCTGGTGAAACAGCTCGTTGCTGATGCGCGTGCGGAAGGGTTCAGAATCGTACCGCTGTGTCCCTTTGTAAACGCGCAACGGCGCAGGCATCCGGAATGGAGCGACGTATTTAACGTGTAATGCAGGTCTGCGCGCGATCGACCGTCAGTTGAGCCCCGCAAAGACGCAGCCATCGGACACCAGCTCGGGCGGCGTCAGGCACAGCCCGCGCGCGACCTGAAAAGCCGCAAGCACTTTGGGCACGTAGTTGCGGGTTTCTTCATAGGGTGGCACGCCCGCATGCCTGCGCACTGCCCCCTCGCCCGCATTGTATCCGGCCAGGACAAGGATCGGATCACCTCCGAATTCTGACATCAGCCAGTCCAGATACTTCACACCGCCCGAAATATTCTGCGACGGCACCGACCGGTCCCGCACACCAAACCGCTCTGCTGTTGCTGGCATAAGCTGCATGAGGCCCTGAGCGCCCGCATGACTGACCGCATCCGTTTTTCCTGAAGACTCCACCGAGATCAGAGCAAGTACAAGCGCTGGCGATACCTGCGTGCCCACCGTCGATTTGAGAATGTCGATGCCGTTACTGCGCGCAATGGCCTGCAGGTGCTGTAACCGCGGTTGCGGAATACCACCCGTGCCCTCGATAACGTTCATTGCCTGTTCCAGACGCCCCGGACCTGCGGCGAATATCTCTGGCGATACTCTGTCCCAGAACCATCCATAGGCACCGACAGAGGCTGCGCTGGCTTCCGGAGCATCACCCGCCGGTGTCGGAAATGGTGGCGGCGCAAAGAACTGCTCGGCAGGATCAATCTGTACCGTAATGCGTTTGGCACCCACTTTTGGTACACCGACCCTCTTTGCTTCAAACTCAGGAAAAGGTGCTGGCCCCTCGGCCGCGACCGGCACAGCCGCCAGAAACACCGCGGTACACCCGCAGATCATCAGATTTTTCATATATACCGCCCGGCGATTGTTTTACCGCATTATTGCGCAGCACTCTCGCAGAGAACCGGCGGTCAAACCAGTGAATCCTTGCCGGTATCACGGCGATTCTGCCACATTCAGGGGGTTTTGGAACCACTTCTTACGATACCTGAAAATAAAAAATGTTGTTTATGAACGGCTTAAAGATTTTCAGGCCGTTTTTTCCCGACCCACTGCAAAAGTCACATTTGCGGTCAAATTCATGCCCCAATCCCCCGGCTATATAGCTGCATACCAAGTCGGACAGACCACATGAGAGAGAACGGTCACGAGGACGGCGCGGTTTAAACAGTAAAATCTCAATGATCCTTTGGAGGGACATGCCATGATGAAATTTATCAAAAACTTCCGCAAAGACGAAGACGGTGCCGTAACAGTTGACTGGGTTGTTCTGACAGCCGCGGTTGTTGGTCTGGCGGTTGCCGCATACCAGTCCATCGAAGACGGCGCGACACGCCTTACAGACAACACCGGCGCGTTCCTTGACACGCAGGACCCCAACCAGGATGCGCCTGCTGCAGGTGGTACGACTGGCACAACCGGCACAACAGGAACAACCGGCACAACAGGAACAACCGGCACCACCGACTAAACTGGTGGTACCTGATCCTATCAGGGTCTGACCTGAGCATAAGGTTTACGGTCTGACCTGCGATATCGGGGCCGCGTTCTGCAAGCAGAAGGCGGCCCTTTTTTACCCGACCAATCATTAATCAGAAAGCGTCATCCAATGTTCAGAGCATTGAAAAAATTCAAGAAAGACGAGGCCGGGGCTGTAACTGTTGACTGGGTTGTTCTGACGGCGGCGGTTGTGGGCCTTTCCACTCTGCTTGTTGTCGAACTGAGAGGCGGGTCTTCGAACCTGACCGAACAAACTGAGGGATATCTCTCTGACTACGAGCCCGGCTGAGCCGGAGCACATCAGCGGAGTTTCCAAAGCGGCACAGCGATGTGCCGCTTTTATTGTTTTTGGGCATAAGCCCCGCCAGGAAAGGCTTAACCATAGGATCGGATTGTTGCTGGATTGGATAAAACGCCCCTCTTGAGACATGCGCTGATCCTGAAATTGCCACAATCCACAGCCAGAAACAGCTTAGGAATCTTCTGTCCTGCCAGTCGGTGAGGCACATGGGAATTACGAGGTAACACAATGCGAATGATTTTCGGTTTAGTGCTTCTTGCCGGCGTTGGGCTTGCGGGCGGAGCTGTATATATGGCGAAAGGCTATATCGGTCAGTATCAGGCCGAACTGGCCGCCGCCAAAGACAAGCAACGGCAGATCGTGCCGACCAAACTGGTCTATGTGGCTAAGAACCCGTTGAAATACGGAGATGTTCTGGAAAAGTCCGACGTACGCAGCGTACGCTGGCCAACCAGTGCAATTCCCAAAGGCACCTTCACTGATATCGACGTACTGTTTCCAGAGGACGTCGAGGAACCACGTCTGATCATTCGCGCCATGGAGCCCGGCGAAGCGCTGATGGCGGTCAAGATCACAGAGCCTGGCGAGGACATCGGCCTGACCACACGGCTGGAGAAAGGTACACGTGCCTTTGCCATCCGCGTTGATGTGGCCAGCGGCGTGTCAGGCTTCCTGCGCCCAGGCGACAAAGTTGACGTTTACTGGACAGGATCTGTTGATCAGGGTGGCGGACGCGAAGAAATCACGCGTCTGATTGAAACCAAAGTCCGCCTGATCGCGGTTGACCAGATTGATGATGAGTTGCGCGGCGGTGCACGTATCGCGCGCACAGTGACGGTTCAGGCCACGCCTGAGCAGGTCGCGGCCCTTGCGCAGGCGCAATCAACCGGAAATCTCTCGCTGTCGCTGGTCGGTGCGGGCGATGACACAGAGGTTGCTGAAATTGAGGTTGATCAGGTCTCCCTGCTCGGTCTGACGGTTGCGGCTCCCAAAGTTGCAGCACCTCAGGCCAAGGTCTGCTCCATCCGAACCCGTCGCGGCGCTGAAGTGGTTTCCATCCAGATCCCCTGCACAAACTAAAGCAAATCCAATAGCTTAAACGGGCATCGCGCTTTCGCACGGTGCCCGTTTTTTATTGGCGTGTTGTAAATTACCCACATAAAGAGACCTGTAGAACCCATTGATTATTGAAAAAAAATCAAAATGCGGGCACAGTTATCCCACGCGGGCGAAAAAGACCCGGAACTGAGGCGTGATCATAAAGGGCAGGTCACATGAAAATTTATGAAATAGTGAAAGCGGCCCTTCTCGGGCTGACGATCAGCGCGAGTCCAATGGCCTTGATTGCGCCAACTGCGGCCAGCGCTGAAACACTCCGCGTGGTTGCTAAGGAAACGAACTCGACGCTGAACGTGTCGATGAACCGCGCAGTCGTTGTCGAAAGTGAAATCCCCTTTGCCGAGCTCAGCATCGCCAATCCCGGCATTGCAGATATCTCGTCTCTGTCGGATCGCAGCATCTACGTGCTGGGTAAATCACCTGGCATGACAACACTGACCCTGCTCGATGCAGCTGGTCAGCTGATCACAAATGTCGAGGTCCGGGTCGCGCCGGACATCACGGAATTCAAAGAACGGCTTCAGCAGATCCTTCCGGGTGAACGCATCGAAGTCCGCACGGCCAACGACGGCATCGTACTGTCCGGGACGGTCTCCAGTGCGCAAAAGCTTTCGCGCGCCATCGAACTGGCCGCACGCTATGCGCCTGACCGCGTGTCAAACCTGATGTCGGTCGGCGGTGTTCAGCAGGTCATGCTGAAAGTCCGCTTTGCCGAAATGAACCGCAGCGTTTCCAAATCACTCAGCGCTTCTCTGGCCGTCAACAACGGCGGAAGTAATGCGAGCCAGGCTGCGACCGGTGCCGGGCTTCTGGCCGGTGGCGTCGCGGGCATAACAGGCGGCCTGGTTCCAACAGGTGGCGACAGCCAGGGCGCCGTCACCTTCGGCTTTAACCTTGGCTCAACACAGGTTGGCCTGCTTCTGGAAGCACTTGAGCGCAAAGGCGCGGTACGGTTTCTTGCCGAGCCTAACCTGGTCGCTCTTTCCGGTCAGGAAGCGAACTTCCTAGCTGGCGGTGAATATCCGGTGCCCGTGGCACAGGACAGCGACACAATAAGCGTTGACTTCAAACCCTTCGGTATTGAGCTGAACTTTGTGCCGCGCGTTGTTGACGGTGACCTGATCAACCTGCAGCTTTCCGCAGCTGTTTCCTCGCTCGACACTGCCAACGGTGTTTCGCTGGGTGGCGGGATCGAGATCGATGCCTTTACCCGCCGCGAAACGGCCACAACGGTTGAAATGCGCGACGGCGAGAGCTTTGCAATCGCGGGTCTGCTTCAGGATGACTTTACGGATGCGAACAGCCAGGTACCATGGCTCGGTGATGTGCCTGTTCTCGGAGCACTTTTCCGGTCTTCGGAATACCAGCGCAGCCAGACCGAACTGGTCATCATCATAACCGCACATCTCGTAACCCCGACCCGCGGAGAGGCCCTGGCCCTGCCAACGGACCGCATCCGCCCACCCAGCGAACGGGATCTGTTTCTGAACGGTAATGTTGTTCAGAACGCTAACGCACCGACAAGAGGCGCTGCAGGCGAAATCGCCAGACAGGACTTCAGCGGTTCCTACGGCTACGTGATGGAGTGATCAGATGAAACTGAACTTTTCAACAACACGCACCATCTTCCTGGGTCTGAGCCTGACAGCGCTCGCGGCCTGCTCGGACGCACCGGCGGGCAGCGAACTGAATGGCGGCGTTTTTGGAAACGCCACCCTGCACAACCAGCTGGCACAGACATGTAAAGGCTCGGGCTATGGCAAGTACGGCCGTGTTGCTGCGGATCCGATTGTCGTGCTTGACCCGGCAAGCACGGCGTCCAGCCCGGTCTACCGTGTGCACTGCTCGGGTCAGCTTGACGGCAAATACGCCCTCGTCACCTACAGCGAGTACCTGGAAAGTGCGACGCAAAAAGCAACGACCGAAGACGCTGTGGCACAATAACAAGACGCCACGCGATACCTCGAACCAGGGCGGAACTCTCGGAGTTTCGCCCTTTTTCTATGTGGAAACGATCACCGTTTCTGCCCTGGCGCAGCCGTAACCAAACCCAATTCTGACAGGACATTGTATCCCAATACCCAACAATTGGGCCGATTAAGCCCTAATCTCGCCCAGATTGGCTGCGACTTTACATCCAGTGGGACACGTATGCCCGGCGAAACCGCCGGGTGGGGCTGTCGCAGATACACTGGAGCGGGCTTTTCTTTTCCGTTCTTTTCTCTGACTGCCCCTGAACGAAAAGGACGACCAGGCAATGAGCAGCACAATGCCACAACCCGACACATCACTGATCGTGGCCTGCACGGTCAGCCGGGATGTACAGAACTTCGATCTGCTGATCGAGGACATGGAACAGGCCCTTGGTGAAAACTGGGGAGATCTGGGATTTGCAGAGGCACTGGCATTTTTTGGTCAGCCCGAAGCACAGGCACTTGAGTTCATTGCCCTTGCCATGGACGAAACGGACGAGGATGATCTTGCGCTGATGGGTGAAATCATCACCCAGGCCAAAGCCCAGAAAATAAAGGTGATTCTGATCGCAGAGGATGTGACCCCCGCGTCGCTCCATTCTCTTCTGCGTCAGGGAGCGGATGAGTTTGTCCCCTACCCGCTCCCCGAAAATGAACTGGCAGAAGCCATCGAACGCGTCCGCGCTGCGGACGAGCTTGCCGCCGCGAGCGCCGCAACAGCTTTGCAGGCCGACAGTCACAAGGAAGGCGCCGTGATCGTCGTACACGGACTTGCGGGCGGCACAGGGGCCACAACTCTTGGCGTAAATCTCGCCTGGGAACTGGCGACGGCACAGAAAGAGGGCGGCCCGAGCGTTTGTCTGCTGGATCTTGATCTGCAGTACGGCGCTGTTGCGACCTTTCTCGATCTGCCGCGCCGCGAGGTTGTCTATGACATGCTTTCAGATACCGAAGGCATGGATGACGAGATTTTCGGCCAGTCGCTGCTGACGTTTGAGGACAAACTACAGGTTCTGACCGCGCCGACGGACATGCTGCCGCTTGATCTGATGTCATCGGAGGACGTGAACCGCATTCTGACAATGGCCCGACGCCACTTTGACTATGTGGTGATCGACATGCCCTCGACGCTTGTTCAATGGACCGAGGCCGTTCTGAACGCCGCACATATCTATTTTGCGACCGTTGAAATGGACATGCGCTCGGCTCAGAACACGTTGCGGTTCAAGCGCGCGCTTCAATCCGAAGAGCTTCCTATTGAAAAGCTGCGGTATGTGATGAACCGCGCGCCCAAGTTCACTGACCTTTCTGGGAAAAGCCGGGTCAAACGTATGGCTGAGTCTCTGGGCATCTCCATCGATCTGTTGATGCCCGATGGCGGAAAACCGATCGCGCAGGGAGCAGATCACGGTCTGCCACTGGCTGTCTCTGCCCCCAAAAACCCACTGCGCAAGGAAATTTCGAAACTGGCCATCTCAATTCTTGAACTGGGATCAACCGATGTCCAGGCAGCCTGATCCTTTGAAGGAATACGTGCATGTTTTCTAAGTATAAAAAGCCGTCTGCCGCGACAGCTGCACCTGCAGCCAGACCAGACGACAAGGTAACCAGTATCGCACCCGCAGCACAGCCCGCTGCGGCACAGCCAACCGTAACCCGCAAAGCGCCTCAGGCAGCACCGGCCCAGGTGGCACCGGCGGACAAAGAGCGCAAACGCAAAGAACGCATGGGAGAGATCAAGCTTGATCTGCACCGCGTTCTTCTTGAAAATCTGAACCTGTCGGCACTGGAACATGCCAGCGAACAGGATCTGCGCCAGGAAATCAGTGCTATTGCCAGTGAATTCCTGGAAGAACGCAGCATCGTTCTGAACCGCGAAGACCGTCAGACGCTGACGTCAGAACTCTATGACGAGGTGACAGGTCTCGGCCCTCTGGAAACGCTTCTTCAGGATGAAACAGTCAACGACATTCTGGTCAACGGCCCGCAACAGATATTTGTCGAGCGCGAAGGCAAACTCGAACTCACGGACGTAACATTTAAAGACGAACGTCACCTGTTGCGCATCATCGACAAGATCGTGTCTGCCGTGGGCCGCCGCGTCGACGAATCCAATCCTTACGTCGACGCCCGTCTCAAAGATGGCTCACGTTTCAACGCGATGGTGCCACCTGTCGCGGTTGACGGATCACTGGTATCGATCCGGAAGTTCAAAAAAGACAAGCTGGGCATTGATGATCTTGTGAATTTCGGTGCCTTCACCGAAGAAATGGCCGCGTACCTGCAGGCGGCCGTGGCCACGCGGCTGAACATTATTGTCTCCGGCGGTACCGGTTCCGGTAAAACAACAACGCTGAATGCGCTCAGCTCTTTTATCGACAACGCCGAGCGGATCCTGACAATCGAGGATACAGCGGAACTTCAGCTTCAGCAGACACATGTGGGCCGGATGGAAAGCCGCCCGCCAAACGTTGAGGGCAAAGGCGAGGTCTCTCCCCGCGACTGTCTGAAAAACGCCCTGCGGATGCGGCCTGACCGCATCATCGTGGGTGAGACGCGTGGTGAGGAAGTCATCGATATGCTTCAGGCCATGAACACCGGCCACGACGGTTCGATGACCACAATTCACGCGAACTCTGCCCGCGATGGCGTCTCCCGTCTGGAGAACATGATCGCGATGGCCGGGATTGAAATGCCGCTGAAAGCGGTGCGTTCGCAGATCTCATCTGCTGTGAACCTCATTGTGCAGGCCTCGCGCCTGCAGGACGGTTCACGTCGCATGACCTCGATCACAGAAGTGACGGGCATGGAAGGCGAGGTGATCTCTATGCAGGAGATCTTCCGCTATCAGCGTGTGGGCCTCACACCTGAGAACAAAATCATTGGCCATTTCACCGCCACGGGTGTGCGTTCTGCTTATGCCGAACGCTTCCGCATGTGGGGCTATGATCTGCCGCCGACCATCTATGAACCTGTCGCTGCCGAATAAGGATCAGGAAAAATGTCTGCAGAACCAATTATTTATGGATTGATCTTTATTGGCGTTCTTGTGATCGTCGAAGGTCTGTACCTTGTCACCTTTGGGAAATCGATCTCGCTCAACAGTCGCGTAAACCGCCGTCTGGAAATGCTGGACAAGGGTGCCGGCCGCGAGGAAGTGCTCGAGAAACTGCGCAAAGAGATGCAGCAGCATATGAAGAGCCGGACCATTCCACTCTACTCCATGCTGGGCGAAAAGGCGCAGAAAGCTGCGATTGCTTTCACCCCTCAACAGCTGATTGTCATCATGGCCGGGCTGGCCGGCGTCGCCTTTCTGGGTCTGACTGTCGGCACGGCGACCTCCCTGCCCGTCCGGGTCGTCATGGCCATCGGCATCGGAGTCGGAGCCGTCTATTTCTGGGTTTCCAGCAAGGCCAACAAGCGCCTTGCGATGATTGAGGAGCAGTTGCCGGATGCGGTTGAACTGATGGTGCGCTCGCTGCGTGTCGGACATCCGTTTTCCTCGGCCATCCAGATCGTCGCGCGCGAAGTTCAGGACCCGCTGGCCTCCGAGTTCGGCATGATCGCCGATGAGGCGGCTTATGGCCGCGACGTAGGCGATGCGCTCAAGGAAATGGCTGAACGGCTGGACATGCAGGATCTGCGCTTTCTCGCTGTTGCGGTGACTATCCAGCAGACGTCCGGTGGTAACCTGGCGGAAATTCTTGCAGGTCTGGCCAAGGTGATCCGCGCGCGCTTCCGTCTGTTCCGCCGCGTCAAAGCCATTACGGCCGAGGCGAAGTGGTCCGGCAAATTTCTGTCCGCTTTTCCGATCGTTGCGCTGATTGTGATCAACGTGACCGATCCGCATTACTATGACGAAGTCCGGGATCATGCGATGTTCATTCCGGCGTGTTTCTTTGTGGGGATTTTCCTCGCCCTCAACCTGCTGGTCATGCGCGTGCTGACCGACATCAAGGTGTAAGGAGCCGGTACGATGGAGATTTTTGCAAACCTCAACGAGACAATCGTGAACATCCTTGGGCCACTTGGCCCGATGATCCTGCTCGGCACCGTCGGTCTGATCATGGTGGTTGTGACCGTCGCAATGATGCTGTCGCAACCCGAAGACCCGATGGAGAAGCTCAAGCGCTCTGTCCAGAACCCCAATGCGGAGAAGACGCCCGAAAAGCGTCTGCGCCAGGGGGAACGCAACGAACAGCTTCAGAAGTTCGCATCTTTCCTTGAACCCAAGGACGTCGCGGAGCTGAGCAAGAAACAGTTGCAGCTGCGACAGGCGGGGTATCAGAGCAAGGACGCAGTCCGGTTTTTCCATTTTGCACAGTTTGCGCTGGGTATCCTGGGCCTGATCCTCGCGTTTGTGTACCTCAACCTGCTGGGTGGCGGCGAAGGTTTCAGCACCCAGAAGATGATGATCTATACGATAATTCCCGGCGCTATCGGGTACTACATCCCAACCTATTGGGTCACCCGGCGTGTCGAGATTCGCAAAGAGGAAATCACACGCGGTTTCCCCGACAGCCTGGATATGATGCTTGTCTGCGTCGAAGCCGGTCAGTCGCTTGACCAGTGTATTGTTCGGGTGGCACGTGAACTGCATGCCTCATACCCCGCACTGGCGCAGGAATTCGACGTGGTTGCCTACGAAATGAAGGCAGGTAAAGACAAAACCACCGTTCTGAACGACATGGGTGAACGCTGCGGCGTGCAGGACGTCTCCTCATTTGTGACTGTTCTCATTCAGTCGGCGACATTCGGCACGTCGATTGCCGAGGCCCTGCGGGTCTATGCCGGGGAAATGCGCGATAAACGTGTGATGCGCGCAGAGGAAGCCGCAAACAAGTTGCCAACCAAGATGACGCTCGCCACAATGATGCTGACCGTTCCGCCACTGCTGATCATTCTGGTCGGTCCGTCGGTGCATGGTATCACGCAACTGGGGAATATGGGCGTCAACTGATGTTTCAACGGTTCCGGCGGGCTGTTCTGCCCGCCGCCATTGTCACCGCAAGTCTCGGTCTTGCCGCCTGTACTCCGGGCGGCTTTTCCACACCCGACGATCCGGTTTTCGCACCCGGCGTCGATTACAGCGCCGATGCTGTTGACGGCGTTGAGGTGGGTCACCGTTTGCTGGCCGCCGGTGAATACGAACTCGCCATCAGATCCTTTAACCGCGCTGCACTGGATCGCGGCGAAATCGATACCGAAATCCTGTCTGGCCTCGGCACTGCAAACCTTGGACTTGGCCGCCTGTCACAGGCGGAAACGCTGCTGCGCCGCGCAGCAGGTCGCGATGATGCGCAACCCTCCGACCTCAACAACCTGGGTGTGGTCCTGATGGAGGCGGGAAAAGGCGCCGAGGCGGAACAGTTTTTCCGCAGGGCCTTTGCGCTGGACAATGGCGAAAGTGCCGCAATCCGGGACAATCTGCGCTTAGCACTCGCAAATTCCGAAAATTCTGCTACAAATTATCCACAGGCAAACAACAATGACTACGCATTGGTGCGGCGGGGCAGAAGCGAATTCACGATCCGACCGGCACCGTGACTGAGGCAAGAGCAGAAAAAGGACGCAAAAATGCGCCGACCCCTATCTTTGACCGCCGTTCTGGCGGGAACCGTTGCCATGGCAGCATGTGCACCCAGCGGTGACGAAACAGTTGAACGGGCCTTCCAGGACGTCAACGTTATCGACGAAACTGACCTCTCAGACGTTATGCTCACCGTGGCCGACCCGAACGAGGCCGTGGCGTATTTTTCCCGTACACTCAAGGAAAGCCCGGACCGCATCGATATCCGCCGGGGTCTTGCTGTGTCTTATGTCCGGGCAAAACGGTACACTGAGGCAGCGGCTGCATGGGAACTGGTCACCGATCACCCCGACAGCCTGCCCGAAGACAGTGTCAGCCGCGCAGATACTCTGATCCGGTCCGGGGACTGGGCAACGGCCGAGACGGTTCTCGATACAATCCCGCCAACTCATGAAACATTCGGCCGCTACCGGCTTGAAGCGATGGTCGCTGACAGCAACAAGGAATGGGACCGTGCGGACAGCTTTTATGAAATTGCGACCGGCCTGACGACGACCCCGGCCAACGTTATGAATAACTGGGGGTATTCCAAACTGACGCGCGGGGATTTCCGCGGCGCAGAGCGCCTTTTTGGTGAAGCGATCCGCCAGGATGATACGCTCTTCACGGCTAAAAACAATCTGGTGCTCGCACGCGGTGCGCGGGGCGACTATTCTCTGCCTGTCATTCCGATGACGCAGATTGAACGCGCACAGCTCCTGCACACGATGGGTCTGTCTGCCATCAAACGCGGCGATGTTTCCACCGGCAAAGGACTGCTGCGCGACGCCATTGAAACGCACCCGCAGTATTTTGAGCCCGCCGTCCGTGCCCTCGAGGCACTCGACAACAAGACTGCTTCCGGCTGATCCTTATGGCTTTGTCGTCCTTTGCAGCGCTGTGGTTTTTACCATTTGTCCTGCCGCTGTGTCTTTATGTGGCCTGGACAGATCTGGCGCGCATGAAGATTACCAATAAGGCGGTGCTGGTTCTGACCGGCGTCTTCGTGGTCATGGGGCCGTTTCTGCTGGCCGACATGCAACTTTATCTTTGGCAGCTGGCACAGCTGGCCATCATGCTGGTGCTTGGAATTGTGCTGAACGCAGGAGGCGCAATGGGTGCCGGCGACGCGAAATTCATCGCGGCATCAGCACCTTACGTCGCCCTGGGTGATCTGCGCCTCGTGCTGGCGCTTTTTGCCGCGATGCTGCTTGCGGCCTGGTGTACTCATCGTCTGGCCCGTGCAACGCCCCTGCGCAGACTGGCGCCACACTGGGAAAGCTGGGAGACCGGCAAACGGTTTCCGATGGGGCTGGCTCTTGGCCCCACGCTTGCCCTTTATCTGATCCTTGCTGCTCTCAATGGCGCCTGAATTAAGCCATTTTTTCCCTTTACCGACGAGACTGTGCGCGGGCCTCGGCCCGGCTCCAGTCTATTGCAAGGGAAACCGCCCATGAACATGCAGACCGCCAACGTGATGTCTCCGCCGCCGCCCAGAACGCTGGATGACATGCGTCTGCCCCTCGTGATGATGCGCGATATCGTGCTTAAAACCATGTTCCGCAAGAACGTGGACATGGTCAGCGATCTGAGCAAAGCCATCTGTCTGCCGATATCGGTTACACAGGAACTGGTCGATATGGCCAGAACGCAGCGTCTGCTCGAGGCCACCGGCACCCTGAACGCCAACAATGGCAACGAGATGGGGTATCAGCTGACAGACCAGGGCAAGGCCCGTGCCCTCGACGCTCTGGCGCAATCCGAATATTTCGGCGCCATGCCTGTGCCCCTGGACGTGTACCGCGAACAGGTCAAACGCCAGTCGGTCCGCAATCTGCAGGTGACGCGCGACCAGCTGACGGGTGCAATGGGCCATCTGGTACTGCCCGACAGCCTGCTTGGCCATCTGGGCCCGGCGGTTTCAGCGGGACGTTCCATTCTGATGTATGGCCCCCCGGGCAACGGCAAATCCTCTATCTCCAACGGTATTCGCGATGCGTTGGGGGATAAGGTTTTTGTGCCGCGTGCGATTGAATACGCCGGTCAGGTAATCACGGTTTATGACCCTATCGTGCATTCCGCCGCCGAAGAGGTTGAAGACAACCCGAATTCACTGCGCCGGTCGACCCCGTTTGACCAGCGCTACGTAAAGTGTGAACGCCCGACTGTGATCACCGGTGGCGAGCTGTCTCTCGACATGCTTGATCTGGTCTACAATCCGACCGCCCGCACCTATCAGGCGCCACTGCAGCTGAAATCCACGGGCGGTATCTTTATTGTGGACGACCTTGGCCGCCAGAAAGAACCCCCGCAAAGCATCGTGAACCGCTGGATTGTTCCCCTGGAAGAAAGCAAGGATATTCTGGCCCTTCAATCGGGCGAAAAGTTCGAGGTCCCCTTTGACACACTGGTGATTTTTTCGACCAACTTTCACCCAAATGAAATCTTTGACCAAGCCGCCCTGCGCCGGATTTTCTTCAAGATCAAAATCGACGGACCAAACCAGGAAAACTTCCTCAAGATTTTTGCCATGGTCGCCAAGAAGCGGAAAATGCCGCTGGATGAGGCAACACTCGTTCACCTGCTCAAGGTTCGTTACCCGGAAATCGACAATGTCTACGCGAACTACCAGCCGATCTTCCTGATCGATCAGATGATATCCATCTGCGAGTTTGAAGGGATCCCCTATCAGATGTCACCTGAACTGATTGACCGGGCCTGGGCCAACATGTTCGTCAGGGACGAGCATATCGTGAAATGATTGGCCTCGCCGGATGTGGCAGAATGGGCGCTCCGATGCTCGCCGCCCTGCGTTCCGCAGGATTTGAAGCCCGCGGATTTGACGTCCGGCAGACGGATGATCCGCATATCACAACCGACCCCCAGGCTTTCGCAGAGGGGCTGACAACCCTGATCACGGTGGTTCGCGACATCGCACAGACGCACGAAGTCCTCTTCGGCGCACAGGGTTTTGCCGCGATACCCGGCCTGAAGCACATTCTTATCTGCTCCACCCTCAGCCCCGTCTACGTGACGGGCTTGCGCGATCTGGTCCCGGAGGGCGTCACACTGACAGATGCGCCCATGTCAGGCGCTCAGATCGCCGCCCGGGAAGCCCGGCTGACCTTCATGCTGGGCGGCACCGAGGATGACATCGCACCGGTGCGTCCATTGCTGCAGGCCATGGGCACGACGCTGCATCCTATGGGCGAATTCGGCGCGGGTATGCAGGCCAAGGTCCTCAACAACCTGCTCGCGGCCTCCTCCACGGCCATGACGCGCCTGGTGCTCGACTGGGCGCAGGCGTCCGGGCTTGACGACAAAAAGCTTCTCAATCTGATCCACAGCTCATCCGGTCAGAACTGGTTTGCCAGCGGCGGGGAGGACATCGAGTTTTTCAACGACGGCATGGATCCGGAAAACACCATCGGCATCCTGATCAAGGACATCGACAGCGCTCTTGATGCCGCACCACCAGGCGCAGATACCTCCCTGCCCCGATCGGTCAGGGATGCTATCAGGTCCCTGAAACCCCGCGGCTGACTTCTTCTGGCAGAAAATATCCCGGGGGTTTGGGGGCTGGCCCCCAATCGGTCAGGCGCTATTCTGATCGATATGCATGATCTGCCCAAAACCTTCACAGACTGGTTCGAAAAACGCGGCTGGACTGTCCATCCGCATCAGCAGGCAATGCTCGAACGTGCGGCAGACCCCGCGCTTTTGCTCATCGCACCAACCGGAGGCGGCAAAACGCTTGCGGGTTTTCTGCCCACACTGGCCGACCTGGCAGAAAGCCCACGCGACGGGTTGCACACCCTTTATGTTTCACCCCTCAAGGCCCTCGCCGCGGACATCAAACGCAACCTGACAACGCCGGTGACGGAAATGGATCTGCCCATCCGCATCGAAGATCGCACCGGGGACACCCCCGCCAGCCGCAAAAAACGCCAGCGCGCAGATCCGCCGCACATTCTGCTCACTACACCGGAAAGTCTGGCGCTGCTCACCAGCTACGAAGACGCGCCAAAGATGTTTCGCGGATTGAAACGCGTGATCGTGGACGAAATCCACGCGCTGGCAGAAAGCAAGCGCGGTGACCAGTTAATGCTGGCGCTGGGGCGGTTGCAGACGCTGTGCCCTGATCTGCGCCGGGTGGGGCTGTCGGCAACGGTAGACGATCCAAAGGCCATAGCCCACCTGCTCGCCTGCCACCCCGATCCCTGTGCAATTTTGCTGGCCGACCCTGGCCCCGCGCCCGATATTGCGATGCTGCGCACGAAAGAGGCCCCACCCTGGGCGGGTGGAAATGCAGCCTACGCTATCCCGGCTGTGCTCGATCAGGTACGGGCGCATAACACGACGCTTATTTTCCACAACACCCGTGCTCAGGCCGAGATTTTCTTTCACAATCTCTGGCTCGCAAACGAAGACGCTCTGCCCATTGGTATCCACCATGGCTCTCTCGACCGACAGCAGCGCGAAAAGGTCGAAGCCGCCATGGTGCGCGGAGATCTGCGGGCCATTGTCTGCACCGGCAGCCTGGATCTTGGGATCGACTGGGGGAATGTCGACCTGGTCATCCAGATCGGCGCCCCGAAAAACGTCAAACGCCTGGTACAGCGTATCGGACGCGCCAATCACCGTTACAATGCGCCGTCCAGGGCGCTGCTGGTCCCGGCAAACCGCTTTGAAGTGGTGGAATGCGTGGCAGCACTGGATGCAGTTCGCGCCGGAACGCTGGACGGTGATCCCCGCGGGCCGGGCCCGCGCGATGTCCTGTGTCAGCACATCCTGATCACAGCCTGTGCAGGCCCGTTTGACGCCGGTGCTCTCTTTGATGAGGTCAGAACAGTCGGCGCCTACGCCGGTCTCAGCCGCGCTCAGTTTGACGAATGTCTCGATTTCTGCGCGACGGGCGGATACGCCCTGCGCGTCTATGATCAGTGGCAGCGTCTTGTGCAGAATGCCGATGGGCTCTGGCAGTTGCGCGACCCGCGTGCCGCCCAGAAAATCCGCATGAATACCGGCACCATCCAGGACACCGATACGCTCAAAGTCAGACTGAAGCGAAGTCGTGGCGGAAAACCTCTGGGCGAGATCGAAGAGGGGTTTGCCGCCTCGCTGACCCCCGGTGACACTTTTCTGATCGGTGGTCAGATCGTCCGCTACGAGGGGCTGCGTGAAATGACGGTAGAGGTCAGCCGCAATGCGGCGAAAAAGCCCAAAGTCGCAACCTTTGCAGGCACTAAATTCGCCACCTCTACACAGCTGAGCGCCCGGGTCATGGAAATGTTCCAACAGGAAACCTGGCCTGATCTGCCCGCACATACCGCCGACTGGCTGGCTCTGCAGCGTCGTGTCAGTCGTCTGCCAGAACCCGGTCGGCTCATGATCGAAAGCTTTGCCCATGATGGCCGGGAGCAGACCGTGGTCTATGGCTTTGCCGGGCGCAATGGCCAGCAGACGCTGGGGCTGTTGCTGACGAAACGTATGGAAGAGCTGGGGCTGAATCCGCTGGGTTTTGTCGCCACGGATTATGCAACCCTGATCTGGGGGCTGGACCGTGTGACGAATCCTGCCCCGCTCTTTGATCTGGCAGCGCTGCAAAATGGTCTGGACACCTGGCTGGCCGGAAACGCCGTGATGAAGCGCACGTTTCGCGCCAGTGCAACGATAGCAGGGCTGATCCAGCGCAACACGCCTTCGGCACGCAAATCCGGGCGACAGGCGACGTTCAGTTCAGACATTCTCTATGACACGCTGCAAAAGTACGATCCGGACCATCTGCTCCTCGATATCACCCGCGAGGAGGCCTTGCGCGGTTTTGTGGATTTTGGCCGGATCGAAGAGATGGCAAACCGCGTGGAAGGCCGTATTGACCATCTGATCCTGGACCGGGTCAGCCCCCTTGCCGCACCTCTGTTTCTGGAAATGGGCCGCGTGCCCGTCAAAGGTGCGGCTGAAGAGCGCCTGGTGGCAGAAGAAGCCGCCCGGCTGATGGAAAGCTCTGGCCTCGCGCAGATCACCCCACAGCCTGCGGACAAGCCCCGCTGGCGCATGGGGTATTGAACGCTTGCGCCGGCACGATTGTTGCGGCATGAACAAAGCATGAACTGTCATGCTTTTTCTTTCGCTGGCGCTGAACTCCGCGCCCTGGGGTCCGGTGGGCTCTGGTGGCCGGAACAGGCATTGCTTTGCGTATCCGACCTGCATCTGGGCAAGTCCGAGCGTGTCGCGCGGCGTGCGGGCCAGACGCTGCCACCCTATGAAACGCGCGATACGCTGACACGGCTTGGCGAGGATCTCGCCCGTACGGGCGCGCGCACGGTGATCTGCCTCGGCGACAGTTTTGATGACCGGATCGCCGCTGCCGCCCTGCCAGAAGAAGAACGCCTCTGGATCACGCGGCTACAGGCCGGTCGCCAATGGATCTGGATTGAAGGCAATCATGATCCCGGTCCGCTGGAGTTTGGCGGGACGCATCAACAGACCGCCCGGACAGGTCCCCTCGTGTTCCGACATATTGCCGAAGCGGAGGCCCGGGCGGAAGTATCGGGGCACTATCATCCCAAGGCGCATCTGCACGCGCGGGGGCGGCTGGTGTCACGACCCGCATTTCTGTACGACAGCACCCGCCTGATCCTGCCCGCCTATGGCACCTATACAGGTGGCCTGCGCACAGATGAGCAAACGCTGTGCAACCTGATGAAGCCCGATGCGCTTGCCATACTGACGGGGCCAACCCCCGTTTGCATTCCCATGCCCCGTAAGGAGACCGCGCCATGAGCGACACCGGTTTTGCACGCATCCGACACAGCTTCGATGCTCAGGCGATGATGAAAACACTGGGGGCAACTCTGGAAGAAATCGACCAAGGGCACGCTGTGATCCACGCGCCAATCCTGCCCGCCGCCCGCCAGCAGCAGGGCTTTGGGCACGCCGGTCTGACTTTCTCGATCGGGGACAGCGCAGCAGGCTACGCAGCTCTGACCAGGATGCCGCCGGAAAACGAAGTTGTGACGGCAGAAATCAAGATCAATCTGCTTGCACCGGCGCGCGGTGACTATCTGCGTGCGACGGGCCGGGTGATCAAACCCGGGCGCCGCCTTGTTGTTGTGTCCTCAGAAGTGCATGCCATCACCGGTCCGGAGGAGGTTCTGATCGCGGTCCTGCAGGGCACCATGGTACCAGTGCCAATCTGAAAATTATGCAGTCAGCCCCTCGGGTTCTACGAGGCCGTTGGCTCTGCAGCAGGCGGTAACGGTGTTGGCGAGCAGACAGGCGATGGTCATGGGGCCAACGCCACCGGGCACAGGGGTGATCGCACCGGCCACCGCAGCGCAGCTTTCATAGTGCACATCACCGACGAGGCGGGTCTTGCCCGCGCCGCGTTCAGGCGCATCCAGGCGGTTAATGCCCACGTCGATGACCGTAGCGCCGGGTTTGATCCAGTCGCCCGGCACCATTTCAGGGCGGCCCACGGCGGCCACAACGATATCCGCGCGGCGCACCACATCTGCCAGGTCTTTGGTGCGGCTGTGCGCGATCGTCACTGTGCAGCTGTCGCCCAGCAACAGCTGTGCCATAGGCTTGCCGACGATGTTGCTGCGCCCGACGACGACCGCGTCCATGCCCGAAATCGACCCATGGTGGTCGCGCAGCATCATCAGACACCCCAGCGGGGTGCAGGGCACCATGCTTTTCTGACCCGTTCCCAGCAGTCCGACATTCGAGATGTGGAACCCGTCCACGTCCTTTGCGGGGCTGATCGAGTTGATCACCAGGTCCTCGTTGAGGTGCCCGGGCAGAGGCAGCTGCACCAGGATGCCGTGGATTTCCGGATCGGTGTTCAGCTGGTCAATAACCGCCAGCAGGTCCGCTTCGGACGTGTCCGCATCCAGCCTGAGCTCCACCGACTTCATGCCCGCCTCGACGGTCATTTTGCCTTTGGAGCGCACATAGACCTCGCTTGCGGGGTCCTCCCCCACCAGAACGACAGCCAGACCCGGAGTGATCCCGTGCTCGGCCCTGAGGCGGGTCACGTGTTCAGCAACCTGTCCGCGGACACGGGCGGCAAAGGCTTTTCCATCAATGATCGTGGCTGTCATTTTGTCTTCCTGTTATCGTGAAAAGGTGACCCTGTGGGTCCAGGTCTCACCATCTGTGATCAAAAGTTCGTTGAACTGCATCAGCTGCAGAAGGTCATAGAATGTGGCAACGTACTGCAGGTCTTCCTGCCGGAAAAAACCGCCCTTGCGCACGGAAACCGTCAGCTGGGCCATCAGCGCCCTTGCGCGGTAAATGGTCGAGAACACGTCGTCATCCAGAGCCGTGAGGATAAGCGTGTCTGCGTCCGACCCTTTGGCAAAGAACACAAAACGCGGGCTTTCCGGCGCCTCGAGCTGTGCAGTGGTCAGAACGTTGACAAAATCCACCCGCACGGCTTTTCCGGCACCCTGGGTGGCGCGGATGACCCGGTCAAATGTCTCCTCCGAGGTGACTTCCGGATAGTAGTACCCGACATAGCGGTCTTCGGCGGCGACAGCCCCGGCAAAAACCAGGGCAAAGAGTGCAGCAATCAGTCTGGTCATGATGATGTCCTTTTCAAATCATGCGATCAGCTTGCGGCTGCTTTGCCCGGAGGGCAAGCCTGCTGCCCTCTGAACACTGTGTCGTGACATGTCGCGATCAGAAGAGCCCCTCGACCTCGCCATCCGCATTCAGGCAGATGCTTTCCGCCGACGGCACGCGCGGTAGACCGGGCATGGTCATGATCTCACCGCAGATTGCCACCACAAAGCCCGCGCCGGCACTCAGACGCACTTCGCGTACGGGGATATCAAACCCTGTGGGCGCGCCGCGCTCGTTCGGATCGGTGGTAAAGCTGTATTGCGTTTTCGCCATGCAGACCGGCAGATTGCCATAGCCCTGATCCTCCCAGTCTTTCAGCTGGTTGAGGATTTTCTGATCCATCTGTGCGCTGTCCGCGCGGTAGATTTTGGTGGCAATGGTGTTGATCTTATCCGCAAGGCTCATGTCATCGGGGTAGATCGGCGCAAAATCCGCCTCGCCCTTCTCGATGGTTTCGACAACTTTGGTGGCCAGATCCGCAGACCCCTCAGAGCCCAGCTCCCAGTGACGCGACAGCACCGCCTCTGCGCCCTGGCTGGCAACATAATCTTTGACCGCCTGAACTTCGGCATCCGTATCGGTGACAAAATGGTTGATCGCAACAACCACAGGCACCCCAAAGGATTTCACGTTCTCGATGTGGCGGCCCAGGTTCGGACAGCCCGCCTGCACGGCTCCGACGTTTTCCGCACCAAGGTCCGCCTTGGCGACACCGCCGTTCATCTTCATCGCACGCACGGTCGCCACAACAACCACACAGGAGGGCGCCAGACCCGCCTTGCGGCATTTGATGTTTAGGAACTTCTCGGCACCCAGATCGGCCCCAAAACCCGCTTCTGTCACCACGTAATCCGCCAGTTTCAGCGCGGTGGTGGTGGCGATGACCGAGTTACAGCCGTGCGCGATATTCGCGAACGGGCCGCCGTGCACAAAGGCCGGATTGTTCTCCAGCGTCTGCACCAGGTTCGGCTGCATCGCGTCTTTCAGCAGCACGGTCATGGCACCATCCGCCTTGATGTCGCGCGCAAAAACAGGCGTGCGGTCACGGCGATAGGCCACGATCATATCGCCCAGACGCTTCTGCAGATCGCTGAGGTCTCTGGACAGGCACAGGATCGCCATCACCTCGGACGCCACGGTAATGTCAAAACCAGCCTCGCGGGGGAAACCGTTGGCCACTCCGCCCAGGGATGCTGTGATCTGGCGCAGCGCCCGGTCGTTCATGTCAACGACGCGGCGCCACACAACGCGGCGGGTGTCGATGTCCAGCGCATTGCCCCAGTAGATGTGATTGTCGATCATCGCGCTCAGCAGCGAGTGCGCCGAGGTGATCGCATGAAAGTCACCAGTAAAGTGCAGGTTCATTTCTTCCATCGGGACGATCTGGGCATAGCCGCCGCCAGCGGCACCGCCCTTCATGCCAAAGTTGGGGCCGAGCGAGGCTTCGCGAATGCAGACCGCTGCCTTTTTGCCAATTCGATTCAGACCATCGCCCAGACCGACCGTCGTGGTGGTCTTGCCCTCACCCGCCGGTGTCGGGTTGATGGCCGTCACCAGGATCAGCCTGCCAGTGTCATTGCCCTGAACCGAGTTGATAAACGACTGGCTGACCTTGGCCTTGTCATGGCCATAGGGCAGCAGATCATCGCTGCTGATACCCAGCTTCGCACCAATCTCCTGGATCGGTTGCTTGGACGCCGCACGCGCGATTTCAATGTCAGATTTATAGACCATGGAAGATTCCCCCTGAGGACGCCCGCTCGGGCTGAGTTGCTGCTCTCTGCATACACAGGCCAGCGCCTCCGGACAGGGGGTAATTCCGACATTTCCGCTGCCGGTTGCGTCGGCAAAGGCTCAGATCGTTTCTTTTCGGAAACGAATGCTACTGACGCGCAGCGTTCAGATGCGCCCAGACCGGCTGGTCGGGCACGTGCAGGGTGATCGTATCACCAACCGCAATCTGCCCTTCCCGCTCCACCCAGGCGGTTACACCGCGGCGGTTCTGCGCTGCCGGCTTAAAGCGCGGCCCGAGGTCCGGGTGATCTTTTGAGATGTCCCGACCCAGATAGGTACAGGGCCGGTTTTCCATATCAATTGTCAGACAGGCACCGTCCGGCAGTTGCAGCCGGGACGACGGTGGCACATGTGTAAAGTCCGGGATGCCTTCGATCACCAGCGAAGCCCCCAGCAGTGCGGGGTCGAGGCTTTCGGTCTCCATTTCTGCGGCGATCAGTTTGAGCTCTTCCTGCGACAGAACGGACAACTGGCGCACATTGCGGATTTCGGTCCCCCGCGGGTGCTGCGCCAGGACACGCGAGCATGATTTCCGCGTCGGCCCGCCGTGCATCTCGCCCTCTATGCCGTCAAAGCTCAGGCGGGCTTTCTGCAACACCTCAGAGCGCAGATCTGTTTCCTGATCTGTGACACGGCCCAGCCATATGACTGTTCCGCTGAACTGAGTTGGTTTGAGCGCTGGCATGTCTGTGTTCCCCTGACTTGGTCAGGGCAGTGTGTCGGAAAACCTGATCCAAAGAAAAGGCCCCGCAGATGCAGGGCCTCATGAATTTTTGTGAAGAAACCTTCGTTCTTTGTGATCAGGTCGAGGGTTCCGGTTCAAGACCATCATCCGAAGGCGGCGATTTGCGTCCCTTGGACTTTGCCTTGGGGATACCGGTCACACTCGGGGCGGACCCATCATCAGGTTTGTCCTGCTCATCTGCAGGCGGAACCGGTGGCTCGCCGTCCATGACGCGCTGGATCTCATCTCCGGTCAGCGTTTCGTATTCCAGAAGGCCCTGCGCCAGGCGTTCGAACTTCTCTTCGTTTTCAGAGATGATCTTTTTCGCCCACTCATAACCATCCTGAATGAACTTCTGGACCTCTTCCTCGATCAGTTCCTTGGTGTTGGCGGAGACCGAGAAACCAGCCGTGTTGCCCTGGTATCCCTGCGCGGCCTCGGAATAGTCGATGTTGCCGACCTTGTCCGACATGCCCCATTGCAGCACCATGGCACGCGCCAGGCCCGAGGCCTGCATGATGTCTCCGGCAGGCCCGTTGGAAACAGATTCCGGGCCATACTTGAAGATTTCCGCCGCCTTGCCCGCCATCGTCATCGCCAGACGCTGGTGGCATTCATCCTTGAACATGTTCAGACGGTCCATTTCCGGCAGGCTCATCACCATGCCAAGTGCGCCACCACGTGGAATGATCGTAGCCTTATAGACCGGATCACATTTTGGCAGCATCATCCCCACCAGCGCGTGGCCGGCCTCATGATAGGCTGTCATCTCTTTTTGCTCGGGCGTCATCACCATAGACCGCCGCTCGGCGCCCATCATGATTTTGTCCTTGGCGCTTTCGAAATCGATCATGGTCACAAACCGGCGTCCGACACGGGCCGCACCAAGGGCAGCCTCGTTGACCAAGTTTGCCAGATCCGCACCGGAAAAGCCCGGTGTGCCGCGCGCGATGATCCGCAGATCAACATCGGGGCCCAGAGGCGTCTTACGCGCATGTACGCCCAGAATTTTCTCGCGGCCCTTGATGTCCGGGTTGCCCACGGTCACCTGACGGTCGAAACGGCCCGGGCGCAGAAGCGCCGGATCAAGAACGTCCTTACGGTTGGTCGCGGCGATGATGATCACGCCCTCATTGGCCTCAAAACCGTCCATCTCAACCAGCAACTGGTTCAGCGTCTGTTCGCGCTCATCATTACCGCCGCCATAACCGGCACCCCGGTGACGACCCACGGCATCGATCTCGTCAATGAAAACGATACAGGGTGCATTTTTTTTTGCCTGTTCAAACATATCGCGGACACGGCTGGCACCGACACCGACAAACATCTCAACAAAATCAGAACCGGAGATCGTAAAGAACGGCACGCCAGCTTCACCGGCAATTGCGCGGGCAAGCAGCGTTTTACCGGTTCCGGGCGGTCCTTCGAGCAACGCGCCTTTCGGAATTTTGCCGCCCAGACGGCTGAATTTCTGCGGATTGCGCAGGAATTCGACGATTTCCTCAAGCTCTTCTTTGGCCTCATCAATGCCGGCAACATCGTCAAAGGTGACCCGGCCATGTTTTTCCGTGAGCATCTTGGCCTTGGATTTGCCAAAACCCATTGCACCGCCTTTGCCGCCGCCCTGCATCCGGTTCATGAAGTAAACCCAGACGCCGATCAGCAGAAGGAACGGTAAAAGCGACATCAGAAAGGTCTGAAAACCAGACTGCTGCTGCTGCTCTGCACGAACGGCAACTTCGTTGTCGATCAGCAGCTGCGTGATTTCTGCATCTGCGGGTTTGATCGCGACATAGTCCGCGCCATCAGACTGGCGAAAGCGCACCTGCTCGCCGTCCAGCGTGACGTTGCTGACCTGGCCCGATTCGACCGCATTCACGAATTCGGAATAGCTGATCTCGCGGCTCTGCAGCGTGCTGCCTGGCCCGCTGAACAGATTGAACAGTGCAAGGATCAGTAAGAAAAGAACGATCCAGAACGCGAAGTTGCGTGCGTTTCCCAAGGAAAATCTCCTAATGCTGCGCGGATTGCGCATCTCGTATGATAGTCAGTTGAGCTTAAGATAGATACTCATCCGCCATGTTCAATGCGATAATAGTGCCGCAAGTAAGGCGTCTTTGGCGCTTTTGGGCCCGAGAGACCAGTCACAATCGGGCTGCAGCACAGGTGCAGCAAGCACAGACCCACCGGACCAGAGCGCAGGGGTTGCCAGCAACGCGGCCCGTGGCATCCCGCAATCACGCCAGTTCTCAACAGCTCCGAGGCCCTCTGGACCCAATGCGGCAACATATGCGCCCGGCGCGCAGGACGGGCCCAGCAGCGACCAGCGGCCATCCCACAAGGCGTCAGGGGCGGATTGCACATCGCGGACCCGCTCATATTCCCGAAAGAGCCACAGGACGTCATGCCGCACCAGACCCTGGCCTCCGGCGGCTGTCGCAGCACCGTCGTCGGTCAACCCTGCCATCAGCGACGTGACAGATGTATGACGGGGCGGATACCCGTCCCCCCCGATCCACTTCAGCACAGCGGACAAAAACCGCCGGGCGGTTTCTTTTGGCAAAGCGCAAAAATCCGGCCAGCCCATGCAGACTGCCCCGCCCCGCACGGTAACCTTTTCGCGGACCACCTCATAAAGCTGGTGTTGCAGCGCGTCACGCGCTTCGGCCATGTGTCCGGCCACCAGCGCGAGCCGTTCGGCGTCGATCCCCAGAGGGCGGAGATGGCGTAATGCCTGACGCATGCGGATCCGCTCGTAGTCTGTGTCTTCGTTGGTCGGATCGTCTTTCCAGGTCACCCCCCGCGCCGTCAGCATGGCACGAAGATCGGCCCGGGAGATATCCAGCATCGGGCGCACCCATTGAACCGCGCCGCCGGACCTGACGGGCAGCATCGCGGACAACCCGTCGACCCCGGCACCCCGCGCCAGCCGCATCAGAACCGTTTCCGCCTGATCGTCCTGTGTGTGCCCCATGGCCACAGCCGGGATACCGCGCGCCGCGGCCCAGTCGCCGATCAGTTGGTAGCGGGCCAGTCGCGCTGCGTTCTGAGTATTGCCCTGACCGTCCCAGCCGGTCCATCTGAGCGTGGTATGGGGCAGGTTCAGCGCAGCGCAGGTTTCAGCCACAAAAGCTGCCTCCTCTGCCGCTTCCGGACGCAGGCCATGATCCACCGTCACCACGTCCAGTTCGTAAGCACGTTCAGAGACCAGGTCGCGCAAGAGGTACAACAGGGCCAGAGAGTCACTGCCCCCCGATACGGCAACGCCCAGCCTGCCGGTGTAACCAGCAGGCAGCCCATCGACGATTTTCCGTGAAAGGACCGCGCTCACGCGCTTATCCGCACCCAAGTCTCTGCATTTCGGCCTGCGCTTCGGCTGCAGCCGGATCACCGGCGAACCGGATCGGAACCTCGCCCAGGGTCACACAGGCTTCGGAGGTCTGATCAAGCTGACCCAGCGACCGGCCCAGACGAAACAGAGCCTGAGGAGCCAGCGGCCCCTGAGGTGCCGCGCTGAAGCTGGACAGATAGGCCCGTGCAGCTTCGCGGGTGTTGCCCAACTCATCCAGCGCTTCACCACGTCCCAGATCAGCGCCTGCGGCCAGCGGACCGCCGGGATAATTCTGGCTGAACGCCTCGAACTGCTGCGCTGCCGCTGCGTAATTTCCGTCGGCGAGGGCCTGCTGGGCGCGTTTGAAATCATCCTCCTCGCCCACGGCCAGCTGCGTGCCTGTTTCTGTGTCGGTGGCAGACGCTGTGCCTCCACCAGTCACGGGAGCTGCAGTGCCTGTGTCACCGCCAAGGGTGGTTGTCTCGCCCAGAGCAGCGATGTCGCCCCCCTCCAGCTCCACCAGCCGGAATTCCAGATCTCCGATACGGTTTGTGCCGTCCTCGACAATCCGGTTGATGCGGAACTCAAGCTCTTCGGTTTTTGACGTCAGCCGCTGCATTTCGCTTTCGATAACGGCCACACGCTCAAGAACGGTAGAGCCACCAGTCTGAACCGCTGGTGCGCCTGTGGTCGACAGCTCGCGTCGCAGCTTTTGCATCTCGACATAGAGGACAGTCAGCTCCTGACGGATGTCTGCCAGGGTCTGGGAATTGTCCTGGGCCTGCACAAAACCGGGCACCAGGCAAACAGAAAGGGCAATAACGGCGATCAGGCGCATGCTCTTATCCCGACAGTCCGCCTGCCAGCACGGTCACTGCACGCCGGTTCTTGGCATAGCAGGCCTCGTTGCTGCAAATTTCAATCGGGCGTTCTTTGCCGTAGCTTACTGTGCGCAGACGGTTGCCTGCGACCCCGCGGGAGATGAGATACTCGCGCACCGAATTGGCGCGCCGTGCACCCAGAGCCACGTTATACTCGCGTGTACCTTGCTCGTCCGCGTGGCCTTCGATCACAGCTGTAAACCCAGTATTGTTCAGCAGCCAGGTTGCCTGCCCGTTGAGCACGGACTGGCCCTCGGCTGTCACATCGGACCGATCTACCGCGAAAAGAACGCGATCTCCGACGGTCTGGTTGAAATAGGCCGTTGATGTCGGGTCATTGGCGCTGCCCGGCACAATCGGGCCACCGCCCAGTGCGCCGCCCGCACCACCTGCGCCGCCAGCACTTTCGTCAAACCGGCCCGGGTTCGTACAGGCCGCCAGGGCAAGGCCCGCAACCAGAAGAACGATTTTTCCTGTAAGTCTCATGCTCTCTGCCTCATGTGTTCAAAAGGGTCTTTTTGTTTTGTTAATCTTTACCACAGCCCGCACCCGTTGGGAACGGCGCTCTGGTGCTATTCCTGTAACGGCGACCAGGACGGGTCGGATCCGCCCTCGGGTGTTCTGACAGGCCGCAGGTTCCGCCCTGTAATGTCAACGGAATAGAGCGAAGAGCGCCCGCCCGCACCCTGGGTTTCACGTGTAAACATGATGACACGGCCGTTCGGTGCCCATGTCGGCCCTTCGTCAAGGAAAGATGCCGTCAGCAACCGTTCCTCGGCGCCGTCTGTGCGCATCACGCCAATATGAAAACGCCCGCTGTTCTGTTTGGTAAAGGCCACCAGATCTCCCCGGGGCGACCAGACCGGTGTGCCATAGCGACCGGGCCCAAAGGAGATGCGCCGCGCCTCGCCGCCGGTTGCGGGCATGATGTAGAGCTGCTGCGATCCCGATCGGTCGCTTTCAAACACGATCTGCGTGCCATCGGGCGAGAAGCTGGGAGCTGTTTCAATCGAAGGAGCAGAGGTCAGGCGCACGGCCTGCCCGCCGGCGACGTTCATGGCATAGATGTCTGTATTCCCGCCCTGGCTGAGCGAAAATACGATCCGCTCGCCGTCCGGTGCAAAGCGGGGCGCGAAACTCATGGTGCCTTCCTGACTTTCCAGAGCGCGGCGCTGTACGGATGCAATGTCCAGCACATAGATGCGGGGGAAGCCAGTCTCGTAACTTGTATAGAGCACCCTTCGGCCATCAGGTGAGAAACGCGGCGCCAGCACAATGGAGTCGCTGCCCGTCAGGTACTGCACATTCGCACCGTCATAATCCATGACTGCCAGACGTTTCTGGCGCGCATCCTTGGGTCCTGTCTCCGCCACATAGACGACCCGGCTGTCAAAGTAAGCGCCTTCGCCTGTGATCCGGCTATAGACTGCATCCGCGACCTTATGGGCCATGCGCCGCCATCCGTCCGGTGTGCCGGTGAACTGCAGTCCGGATCCCATTTCCGCGCCCGAAAACACATCATAGAGGCGGAATTTGACGTTCAGCTGCCCGCCCTGGACAGAGGCGGCACCCGTAATCAGAGCCTGTGCATTGATGGCTTTCCAGTCCGCATACTGGACAGGTGCGGCAAAGCTGCTGACGCCACCGATAAATGCGTTTGCCGGGATTTCACGAAAAAGCCCTGTCCCTAAGAGATCGGCAGCGACAACCTGGCTGATCTGTGCGGCAAGGTTTCCGGCATCAGCCGTCTCGGCTTCGAACACCGGCAGAGCGAACGGCAATGGCTCAATCACACCTTCTGTAATCTCGATCCGGAGCGGCCCGCCATCCTGGGCTGTGACACGGCCAACCGGCAAAACCACAACCATCATCAGCAAGCACAGAATAAATATCTGAAATCTCATTTGACACGCATCCTTTCGGGATTGAACGTCATCTCAATTTCCTGCCACTGTCCATACTTTTCAGCAGGCAGGTCAAATCCACGGGCACCGCAGCGTATGATTGCGCGCCGCGCGGCCTCAAAGGCCTGGCGGGCCGCTGTGTCGTTTCCGCCGGAGCTGGAGGCCATCCGAATAGAACCGGTCACCGGTTTGCCGTCCTGCGCCATGGATACGGTGACGACTACGGTTGTACCCAGCGCGTCGGTGGACAGCGACCCGACGTTCCAGCAACTCGACACTGCAACCCGCAGGGCTTCTTTCTCGCCAGCAGAGAGCGGCGGCCCACTGGGCACAGCGGGCGCGCTGGAGGCCTCCGCCAGTGCATCTGCCAGTGCATCTCTGGGTGTATCCTGCGTCGTCGGTGCCTCGGGCGGTGCGGCGGGAGCCTCGGGCGCGGTGGCTGCGGCGGTCTGCGGTGGCGTCGGCCGTGTGGGCGGGCGCGGCGAGGAATTCAGCGTGCGTGCCGGCTCGTCGGCTTCGGTCACGATTTCCGTTGCCGCCGCTTCCGGCGCAGTGGCCAGCGCCGGGTCCTGCTCCTGAGTGCCGGTTTCTTCCTGGGATACGGCGTCCTGCTCGACAGGATCAGGCAAAGCCTCCGGGTCCGGTTGCGCGACAGCTTCGGGGGCGACACGGTCCACGGCCTGCGGCACAGCCTGATCAGCGACATCAGGCACGTCCACTGCTACGTCGGCGGGGGGTTGTGGCAAAACGGGGGCCGCGTCACTCACCTCCGCGCGCGGGGGCAAAGGCGTGATCTGCGAGACATCGGGAGGTGTTTCCACGTCCGGTGTCTGAGCTGCTTCAGGAGGTGTGGTCTCGGTTTCGGTATCCGGGGCCACGTCAACCTCCGGTGCGTCCTGTGTGATCTCAGGGCTGGAAGGCTGGGCAATCTCTGTGACAGATTCCGGCGACTGGCCGGCAGCAACCAGGGCTGCGTATTCCGCGCCTGAAATGACAGAGACCTCCGTCATTTCAAAAGGCAGCGGTTCCGCGGCGAACACATCCCCAAAGGCGAGCCAGGCAAGCAGAAGAAGATGCCCGGAACCTGAGATATAATGACCGGTATGCACGGGCCGCCTACTGATCCGCTCCGCCGGGCGCGTCACGTCCGTCCAGCGTCGGGCCGCCGATATCTGTCACGAGGCCGATATTGGAAAACCCACCTGCGTTGAGCGCGCCCATGACTTCCATCACCCGGCTGTAGGGAACAGCACCGTCTGCGCGCAGAAATACCCGGTCAGAACTGCGCTCGGCAAAGATCGCGCGCAGTTTCGGGACCAGCTCGCCGGGTGCCGTCTCTGTCGTCTGGATCTGGATGGAGCCTTCGGCGGTGACTGTCACAGTCAGCGGCTCTTCCTGGTCTGTGGGCAAAGCACCAGCCGCCGTTTTTGGCAGCTCCACCGGCACACCGACAGTCAGCAGCGGGGCCGCAACCATAAAGATGATCAGCAGCACCAGCATCACATCAACAAAGGGCGTGACGTTGATCTCGGCCATCGGCTGGGCGCGCGTGGTACGTCGCCGACGCTTGCCGCCGCCGCCATCTGCTTTCTGAACCATACCCGCGCCCATAGTTTACCCGTCCAGTTGCCGGCTGAGAATGGTCGCGAACTCGTCCGCAAAGGACTCGTAGCCGTGCAGGATACGGTCGGCGTCTGCACTCAGCTTATTGTAAAAGATCACAGCAGGGATCGCCGCCAGAAGCCCCAGGCCCGTTGCCAGCAAAGCCTCTGCGATCCCGGGTGCGACGACGGCGAGGTTGGTGTTCTGCTGTTCTGCGATCTCGATAAAGGCGTTCATGATACCAATCACAGTCCCGAAAAGGCCGATAAAGGGCGTCGATGACCCGACAGTGGCCAGCACGGTGAGGCCGTTGCGCAGATAATCCGCCTCTTTGTTGATCGCCACATCCATCGACCGGTCAATCCGGGCGGTGGCCCCTGCGATCAGGCCGCCATCCTCGCGGTGCGACCGCTGCCATTCGGTCATTCCGGCAGCAAAAATCTTTTCCGAGCTGCCAGAAGGCGCCGGGCCGATCTGTTCAAAAAGCCCGTCCAGCGGCTCTCCGGACCAGAAGGCCCGGTCGAAAGCCGCCGCCTCTGCGCGGGCCCTGCGATAGACCATGAGCTTCATCACGATGATTGACCACGACCAGAATGAGGCCACGATCAGCATGATCATCACGATTTTTACGATTAAGGTGGCGCGGGCGAACAGCCCGATAAAAGAGAAATCAATCTCATGCGCCAGTGCCAGCGTCTCTGCTTCCATATGCCTGCTCTTTGCCCGTTCCGGTGCGTTTCCGGGTTGTCCCGGTCTTGATTGAGCACGATTCTAGCGCAGCGCAACGCGGATTGCTATCACTATGCCGTCATGAGGCACCTGTCAGGGGCAACTGGCGGAGTTTTGCTGGCAAACGGGCTGGTTTTCCTGTGGCCGCAATGCAGACAATCGTGACCCTGGCGACAAAGATCAGCTCCTCCCCGCGCAATACCTTTTGCGACATAACCATTCGCGCGGCGGTCAGCTGGGTCATCGTGGTCACAACCTCAAGACGGTCATCAAAACGAGCAGGTGTCACATAGTCCGCTTCGACCCGTCGCACAGCGAACACGATACCCTCCGCCTTCATCGCCAGCTGGTCTATACCGATCTCGCGCACCCAGTCGCTGCGCGCGCGTTCAATATACCGCAGATAATTGGCGTAATAGACGATACCCGCCATATCGGTGTCTTCGTAAAATACCCTAACGGGAAATCTGTGCATGAGGTGCTCCTACTGCGGTGCCTGAAGACGCGCACTCAGGCGCAGCGCATGGGACGCATCCGAGGCAGCCGCAGGCATCACAGGATCATAGGCCGCCCGGATCACAGAGGCGATGTCGGGCCGCAGGATGGTTTTGTCACCGGTCCGGGCCAGTGGCGACGCATCCCGGAAAGCGGTATCCGACCATAACAGCACAGACTGGACAATCTGGCTCAGCGCCAGGGTCTCAGCGGGGACATCACAGAGAACTTCATCCATGCGCAGGAAAACAAAACAGGCCTTGATCGCGCCCGCGGCATCAAAATGAAAAACCCTGTACTGATTGGCATTCGCTTCCCTGAGCCGCGCAACCAGAGGCACAAGATCGTTGATCAGCCGGTCCAGTCCCGGCACATCAGGCAGTTCATCCCAGTCGCGGAAGAAAAAGATCATCATGTTGCTGCCAAGCTCCGGGTCCGTCTCGGCCATCTGATGACCGGACAGAACCATCACAGCCTCCAGCGCGCCTTTGACAACCTCCAGCGTGTCGTCCGTTACGCCAAATACAACTGGCGCAACCGGCCGCCCCCAGCGGGCAAAAGCATAGCTGCCATCACTGCGCGTAAACAGCGCTTCGATCTCTTTTTCTGTCATCATCCGTTTCTTCTGGCCAAAAATATCCCCGCCGGAGGCACCCAAAATCTGCCACTAGCTCCCAAACAGATCAGATTGTGGTTTCGGGGGTACAAGACCCAGATGGCTCCAGCCTTTCTGCGCCAGCATCCGCCCGCGCGGCGTCCGCTGGATCAGCCCCTGCTGCAGCAAAAAGGGTTCAATCACTTCTTCCAGCGCATCGCGGCTTTCGCTCAGTGCTGCACTCAGCGTCTCGATGCCGACCGGCCCGCCTGCATAATTCTCCGCGATCAGCTGCAGGTACCGCCGGTCGGCGCCATCAAGGCCGATATGGTCCACCCCCAGCCGCGTCAGGGCCATGTCGGCCAGGGCCCGCGTCACCCTGCCATCGCCCTCAACAACAGCAAAATCCACCACCCGCCGCAGCAGACGTCCGGCAATCCGCGGCGTGCCGCGCGCGCGCCGCGCAATTTCGCGTGCACCCGCCTCATCCGCAGGCGCACCCAGTTTGCGTGCATTACGTTCGACGATCACAAACAGCTCGTCTTCTGTGTAAAACTGCAGACGGGTCGGAATGCCAAAACGATCCCGCAGCGGGGTTGTCAGCAGACCCATCCGCGTCGTGGCCCCGACAAGCGTAAAGGGCTGCAGTTCAATCCGAACTGTGCGCGCGGCAGGTCCCTCGCCGATCACCAGATCAAGCTCAAAATCCTCAAGCGCGGGGTAGAGGACCTCTTCCACGGCCGGGTTCAGCCGGTGGATCTCGTCAATGAACAGCACATCCCGGGCTTCAAGATTGGTCAGGATCGCGGCCAGATCACCGGCCTTGGCCAGAACCGGACCGGATGTCATGCGGAAATTCACACCCAGTTCCCGCGCCATGATCTGCGCAAGGGTCGTTTTGCCGAGGCCCGGTGGTCCGTGAAACAGCGTGTGGTCCATCGCCTCTTCGCGCTGCCGGGCAGACTGGATGAACACCCTGAGATTGGCGCGCGCCTCTGCCTGGCCCACAAACTCTTCCAGCATCTGCGGGCGCAGCGCACGGTCGTGGTCCTCGGGCATCGGCTCCGGCCGGACGGTGGGATCAATATCTGTCATCAGATGTCCTGGGGTGTGTCACGAAACCCTACCCTTTGGGTGCCAGCAGTTTCAACGCCGCACGGATCAGATCAGGGGTTTCAACGCCCGGCTCGGCCCCCGCCGCCTCTGCCACCGCTCCGGCGGCATCGCCTGGCGCATACCCGAGATTGCCCAGAGCAGACAGCGCTTCGGCCTGGGCAGATGGGTTCTGCGCCGGTGCAGGCGACACCGATGCCGGTGTTGCCGCCTCAATAACCTCAGACCTATCGGCCGCGGTGACCGACGCAGCCGTCCCGCCCATGGCCATAACCGCCGGGGCCTTGTCCTTGAGATCAAGCACCACGCGCTGTGCGATTTTGGGGCCGACACCTTTTGCTGCTTTCACGGCATTCCAGTCTCCCAGCGCAATGGCTCGGCTGACGCCGTCAGGTCCCAGTGTCCCCAGAATAGCCAGCGATGCCCTGGCCCCGACACCCTGCACCGAGGTCAGCAGCCGGTGCCACTCTTTTTCAACCAGGGTCGTAAAGCCAAAGAGCTGCAAAAGATCCTCTCGCACCTGAAGGTCTGTGAAAAGAGCCGTATGCTCTCCCGCGCCGGGCAGCGCAGACAGCGTTCTGTCTGAGCAGTAAACAAGATAACCCACGCCGCGCACGTCGATCAGCACATGATCCGCAGCCCGGTACTCAATGCGCCCTGCAATTCTGCCAATCATGCCCGCACCTGCCGGACAGCAGCTTCCAGTGCCGGGCTGCGCGCGTGATGGGCATGACAGATGGCAATGGCCAGGGCATCGGCCGCGTCCGGTCCAGCGATCTCTGCGCCAGGCAGTTGCAGGCGCACCATATGCAGCACCTGCGCCTTGTCGGCATGCCCAACCCCGACAACCGTCTTTTTGACACGGTTCGGGGCATATTCGCCAACGCTCAGACCGGCCTGCGCCGGCACCAGCATGGCGATGCCACGGGCCTGGCCCAGCTTCAGGGTTCCAGCACCGTCTTTGTTGACGAAAGTCTGCTCTACCGCCGCGGCATCGGGCGACCAGCATTCAAACACCTGTGTAAGCTGGATATGAAGAGACAGCAGTCTCTTTGCCAGTTCAGTGCCCGCAGACTGACAAACGCCATTAGCCACATGGGTGAGTCGGCTGCCTGACACGTCAATTACGCCCCACCCGAGGTTCCGGAGCCCGGGATCGATACCGATCACCCGTGTCATATTCGCTGCCCAGCCTGATTAATTCGTTTTTTATGCATTAGCACGAAAGGCGAACATCCGCAAAGTGGTTACTGAACTGTGCCCAATCGGGACCGCATTCACCAAAAGACCCCTCCCGCACCGCGTTATCTGCCTGAATGCGCCGCCAAAGCGTCTGTTTGCGACCAATTCCACAACCTGTATTTTTCTTTTGTTTACGTGCGGTTAACCAAAATTCGACCTATGCACAGATTGCATATCAAACATGCGTTTTCACATCTTGCTGAAAAAACAGGCAGGGCCTATCTGCCCCTCACAACACACCGGCATGACCGGTTCACATCCAGATAAAAGGACGGCTCACATGGCTGCTTTTGACACAACCCGCACTCACTATGGCTCCACAGCACTGGCAAGCCGTATCCTCAATACACTCAGCGGCGCAGTCGCGTCGGTCGTTGCCTGGAATGACGCCCGCGTCACACGCAACGCGCTCTCCGGTCTGACAGACCGTGAACTGGACGATATCGGTCTGAGCCGCTCTGACATCGACGCAGTGGCAGAAAACAACCTGATCCGCTGAACCGGTTCCGGCACTCTGAAAAGAGCAGCCGCGCTACAAAACAAAAGCCGCCCCTTCCTGATGGAGGGAGCGGCTTTTTTACAATTGGCACGCCAGGTACTGGCGCCCGGGCACACAACCGAAAGCGACATACCCGCTTCCGTACAAAAACTGCCATCCGCCTGTTTCAGGAAAACAAGCGGATCATCATCAGTGAGATAAATTCTGAAACCGGGCCGATCTGCATTACCCATGCTCCGACCTTTTCAAACGCAGTTCCGGCGGCCATCACCTCGACACGTTCGGCATAAGCCAGCGGACCGGTCAGCACGATTGTCAGGGACTTGAACAGAAAAAACCCGATGATCAGCGCCGCAAACACCCGCAGGCGCATGTAGCTGCGACGCGGCCGTGGCACGAGCGAAATCAGACCATCAGCGCCGACCCGGGCAGTGTAGCCCCCCGCCAGACGTGCGTGCTTTTCAGCCACAAGGCTGATCCGTTTTTCAAACTGAGCGTATGAGTCCGACACAGCACTCTCCCGACAACCAGGCCCCCACCTGATGGTTAAAAAGTGCTAACAGATTGTGTTCCATTCAAGGCAAAACAGCCAAATGTGGCCAAATTCGGGCAATTATGGCGCGTTTCTACCCAAGGTAAGCGTTGTCCAGTCAACAATCTCTTCGCGGTGCACCAGATTGATCCCGGCCTGTGCATAAACGCGGATCACCTCATCTGCCTGTTCGTTCAGAATTCCCGACAGAATCGCAAATCCGCCGGGTGCCAGGTGCGCCGCCATGTCGGGCGCCAGCGCAACCAGCGGCCCTTTGAGGATGTTGGCAAACACAAGATCAAACGGAGCTGCAGCTTTCAGTTCCGGGTGATCAAATCCTGCTGCCTCAACACACCGGATGCGGTCTGCGAGGTCATTTGCCCGGGCATTGCTGCGGGCGACCTCGACGGCCACCTCATCGATATCGCTGGCCAGCACAGGGTTGGGCCATATCCGTGCCGCGGCCATAGCAAGCACAGCAGTGCCGCAGCCGATATCCGCGACCTTCTGGCCGGTGAACCCGCCGCTGCTCAGGCGGTCCAGCGCCCGCAAGCAGCCCAGCGTCGTGCCGTGGTGCCCGGTACCAAAAGCCATTGCCGCCTCAATCAGCAGCGGCTCCACGCCGTCGGGCACCTTGTCCGCGTCATGGCTGCCATAGACGAAAAACCGGCCGGCCTCGACAGGGGCAAGCTCGCGGCGCACATGCGCAACCCAATCTGTCTCGGGCAGCTCAGATACCACAAAGGGGCTGGCCCCGAGAGCCGTCGCCAGAAGTGTCAGCGCGGTGTCATCGGGTGCTTCGGTAAAATAACCACCCACCTCCCAGAGACCCGATCCGTCCTCCATCTCGAAAACGCCCACACCCGTGGGTTCGGGCATCAGGTTTTCCATCGCTTCGCCCAGTTTCTCGGCGGCGGCCTTGCCTGGCAGCGTGGTGAGCGCGGTAAATGTCGGCATTATCTTCTCCGGTATCTTTCCGGGTTCGCGTAGGGCCGTAAGGGCGCGGCGTCAAGCACCGGACCGGGGGCTCCCTGCAGGCCTGCTACAAACTTCCACCCCCAGACACCGGCAATGGCACCAATCACGGCACCCGCCAGTGCCTGACCATAGATCACCCCTGGCGCGCCCCAGATTCCCGCCAGAAAGAGCGCGGCGGGGAGGCTCACAGCACCATCCTTCACCCAGTTGAGCATCGTGGACCGCAACGGGCGACCCAATGCGTTAAAGGCCGCATTGGACACAAACAGCGCACCCAGAAATAGGAACGCACCCACACCCACGAATGTGAAGGCACGCAGGACTTCCGCAGCCTGCCCGCTCAGCCCGAACCAGCCGATAATCTGCGGGGTTGCCAAAACCAGCACTGCCCAGGCAGACAGGGTATACACCACGCAGAAAATCAGCGCGTCGCGATATGTGCTGCGCAACCGGTCATACTGCCCCGCGCCATAGTTCTGGCCGAATATGCCGCCAATCGCACCTGCAAGCGCAAAAATGCCGCCGAATGCCACAACCGTCAGTCGCCCGACCACCGCCCATGCCGCAACCGCATCATCGCCAAAGGGCGCGATGACGATCGTCAGCAGGTAGTTTCCGACAGGCGTCGCCAGTTGCGTGGCCACAGCAGGCAGGGCAATCGCCAGATACACAGGCAGCACCCTGCGTATCGCTGCAAGATCCGGTTTTGCAATCAGGTCCTTTTGCACGGCCGCAAACCAAAGCCCCAGCATCATCAGCGCGGCACGAAAAGCGACCAGTCCGATCGCCGCACCATCCAGCCCCCAGCCCATCCAGTAGATCAGTACCGGGTCCGTGCTCATCAGCAGCGCGCCGGAAATGAGTGTGATATACATGGCCTTTGCGCCGAAACCCTCAGCACGCAGAACACCCGAGCAGATCAGTCCGACGGCCATCGGCACTAGCGATGGGATCGTGATCGCCAGATAGCGCGCCGCCAGATCAGCCGTCTGGCCGGTCGCACCGGCCATGGCCACCAGATCGTGCCGGAAAACAACGATCAGCGCAGCAACCAGCCCCTGGATCAGCAATGCCGTCACCAGGGCTGCCCCGGCCTGTGTGCGTGCCTCAGCCCGCTGGCCTGCGCCGATGCTGCGCGAGACCATCGCCGTGGACGCAATCATCAGCCCCACCCCGGACGACACCGAAAAAAACTGAATGGCAAAGGCGAAACCAATGGCGGCGACCAGCGTCGCGTCCCCCAGCTTTGCAATCCAGAAAAGGTTGGCTGCGTCCACAAGGAACACAAACGTAATGCCAAAAGCCCCCGTGGCCGTCATCCGCACCACATGGCCCATGGTTGATCCGCTCAGAAAACGGCCTTCGCTCATTCCGCAGGTGCAGCCAGTGCACCGGCAAAAATCGTCTCATTGCCCTTTTCAGGGTGGCGGGGGATCATCATCGCCAGAACAAAGGAGATCGCCGCCATGCCCGCCGCCAGAAAAAATACAGCCGCCGGAGAAATGAGCCAGAGCAGACCCAGCAAGACCGGCAGAAACACAGCTGCAATATGGTTGATCGTAAAGGCCACGGCTGCCGTCGGTGCGATATCGCCCGGATCCGCAATCTTCTGAAAATAGGTTTTCAGGGCCAGAGCAAGCCCGAAAAAGATGTGATCCACTACATAAAGGGTCGCAGCCACAATCACCCCCCAACCAAGGTAATAAACACCGCCGTAGCACAGAAAGACGATCACCAGTCCGATATATTCAAACCCCAGCGTGCGTCGTTCCCCAAAGTATCCGACAGCGCGCCCCAGCAGCGGTGCAACCGCAATGTTGACGACCAGATTGATCAGATAGAGCGTCGTGATCTCATGCACCTCATAGCCGAATTTCTCGACCATCATGAACCCGGCAAAAACAACGAAAATCTGCCGTCGCGCGCCCGACATGAATTGCAGCGCATAATAGAGCCAGTAGCGCCTGCGCAGGATCATCTTCTTGAGCTGAGGGTTCGGTGCCTCGAACTGCGGATAGGCCAGCATGGCAAAGGCCGCGATCAGCACGGTGATGCCGCCCCCGATCAGATAGACAGTATTATAGGTCAGCCCCAGCGTCTCCCAGAGCGACATGATCGCCAGATAGGCAACCAGCGTTGCAAGAGATCCCGCGGAAAGCAGCCAGCCCAGAATGCGCGGCGCGTCCTCTTTGCTCAGCCACTGCAACTGCAGCGACTGGTTCACCGTCTCATAGTAATGAAACCCGATAGAACTCAGCATGGTGATGGTCAGAATACCGCCCATCGACGGAAACCAGGCTGTCACAGCCGTCGCAACCCCCAGCAGCACCAGCGACACAAGCCCCAGAACCTGTTCGCGCATAAAAATGATGATCGCAATCACACCGACCGCAAAAAATCCCGGAATTTCCCGCACCGTATGCAATAATCCGATGTCACCACCGTCAAAACCTGCCGCCTCAATCACAAAGTTATTGAGCAACGCCGACCAGGTGTTAAAGGCAATGGGCATCGCCAGCGCCATCAGAAACAACAGCGCCACAGGCTGGCGCCAGCGCGGCAGCTCATGCGCATCCTCAAGACGAACGTAACGGGCCATGTGCCACCCATATGCCTTTTGCACGGCTTTGACGAGGCGCAATAATGCACAGATCTGCCGCAGACCAACGGGCGGTTTCTTCTGGCCGTAAATATCCCCGCCGGAGGCAAACCCTGCCCCTCAATGCGCCCGGAACTTTCAGTAAAAGCTCTGCGGATCAATATCGACGGCAACCCGCAGATCACCGCGCAGGCGCAGCTGCGCCACCCAGGTGCTCAGCGCGGATTGCAATGGCGCGGTCTTTTCCGCCTTGACCAGGAGCCTGACACGGTGCCGCCCCCGGACACGGGCGATGGGTGCGGGGGCCGGGCCAAAGACCTGCGCACCTATGGACCGCAGCGGCTGGTCCTGGCGTGCAAGCTGATTGCCCGCGTCAAAAACTTTCGCCACGTCCGTTCCACTCAGAATGATCCCCGCCATCCGGCCATAGGGCGGCACACCAGCGGCCTGCCGTTCGCGCGCCTCGGCCTGCCAGAACTGCTCCTCCTCGCCCGCCAGAATGGCGCGTATCACCGGATGCTCCGGCTGAAAGGTCTGCAGCATCGCAGCCCCCGGCGCTTCGGCCCGGCCTGCACGCCCCGACACCTGGCGCATCAGCTGAAAAGTGCGCTCGGCTGCCCGCAGATCCGAGCCTTGCAAGCCGAGATCAGCGTCAATCACACCGACCAGTGTCAGTTTGGGAAAGTTGTGTCCCTTGGCCACCAGCTGGGTGCCGATGATGATATCCGCACCTCCGTCTGCAATGCGCACGATCTCTTCCTTTAGCGCCCGTGCGGTGCCATACATATCCGAGCTGAGCGTTGCGATCCGGGCCTGCGGGAAAAGCAGGGCAGCCTCCTCCCCCAGACGCTCCACACCAGGTCCGACAGGCGCCAGTCGCCCCTCGACCTCACAGGCGGGGCATTTTTCCGGCATCGGTTTTGTCTCGCCGCACTGATGGCACACCAGGCGCTTCAGAAACCGGTGCTCGACCATGCGCGCATCGCAGTCGTCGCATCCGATCTGGTGCCCGCAGGCCCGGCAGAGCGTGATCGGCGCATACCCCCGGCGGTTGATAAAAAGCATCGCCTGTTCGCCCTTGTCGAGGCGCTGATCCACAGCCTGTTTCAGCGTATCAGAAACCCAGCGGTCTGACGGCAGGCTCTCGCCGCGCATATCAATCGCGCGCATATCGGGCATGACAGAAGGACCAAAACGCGAAGGCAGATCAAGACGGTCGTATTTTCCCGCCTGGGCATTTGCCCAGGTTTCCAGCGACGGCGTCGCGGAGGCCAGCACCACATGCGCCCCGCAGATCGATGCCCGCAGAACGGCCATATCGCGCGCATTGTAGAGCACGCCCTCCTCCTGCTTGTAGGAGGTGTCATGCTCCTCGTCCACGACCACCAGGCCGAGGTTCTGATAGGGCAGAAACAGCGCCGAGCGCGCGCCGATCACCAGCTGTGCATCCCCGCAGGCAACCATCCTCCAGATCCGGCGGCGCTCTGTCATTGTCGCGCCCGAATGCCATTCGGCGGGTTTTGCGCCAAAGCGGGCCTCTACCCGTGTCAGAAACTCGGCTGTCAGCGCGATTTCCGGCAAAAGCACCAGCGCCTGTCTGCCCGCCCGCAGAGCGGCCGCCACCGCTTCGAGATACACTTCCGTTTTGCCGGAGCCCGTGACACCGCGCAGCAGCGTCGTGCCATACCGACCGCACCGGACAGCTTCGGCCAGACGGGACGCACCGGCCTTCTGATCTTTGGTCAGGTCTTTTCCGGGTAAATCCGGGTTCAGCCGCGCAAAGGGCAGGTCCCGGGGGCTGTCCTCTTCCAGCACGGCGCCCTGCGCCACCAGCCCTTTGACGGCCGACGTGCCGGTGCCCGCCATCTCTGCCAGTTCTTTCAGGGTGAAGGACAGATCACCGTATTCTGCCAGCGCCTCCAGCACCCGGCGCCGGGCCGCTGTCATTTTGTCAGGCTCTGCAGCGCCACGCCTGTACACCCGGCGCATAGAGGGCGGATCGCCAAGACCCGGCGCACGCGTCGCCAGCCGCAGCATCGCTGGCATCGGCGTCAGCGTGTATTCCGCCGCGCGTTCCAGAAAGGCGCGCATCTCTTCACGCATGGGTGCGGTGTCCAGCACCCGGATAACCTGGCGCACTTTTGAGATATCATAGTCGCCCTGTCCCGGGCCCCAGACCACACCCAGAACCCTGCGCGGCCCCAAAGGCACCTCAACAAAGGCACCAGGGCGGCATCCACCCTCCGGAGCGCGGTAATCCAGCGCACGGCCCAGCGGCTGCGTTGTCAGGACGCCGACAAGTGCGCCCTGTTCAAAATATTCAGGCAGGCTCACCGTGCGGGCTCCGGCTCTGTTGCAACTTTTGGGTTTAAGCATGGCAGATCATGCGGTAAAGCCAAGCGCAAGAGGGAAACCTGTTAGCGTTCACATCTGATACCAAAGGGAGCAAACGATGAAATTCTTTGTCGACACCGCCGACACACAGGCCATCAGCGAACTCAATGACCTTGGAATGGTTGACGGCGTCACCACGAACCCGTCCCTGATCCTGAAATCCGGTCGCGATATTCTTGAGGTGACCAAAGAGATCTGCGGAATCGTCACAGGCCCGGTCAGTGCAGAAGTTGTCGCACTTGAAGCCGACGCAATGATCGCCGAAGGCCGCAAACTGGCCGAAATCGCGGAAAACATCACCGTGAAACTGCCACTGACATGGGACGGGCTCAAAGCCTGTAAGGTCCTGTCGGGCGAGGGTAAAATGGTCAATGTCACGCTTTGCTTCTCGGCAAACCAGGCGCTGCTGGCGGCCAAGGCCGGTGCTACGTTTATCAGCCCCTTTATCGGGCGGCTGGACGATATCAACCTGGACGGCATGGACCTGATCCAGGACATCCGCACTGTCTATGACAACTACGGGTTTGAAACCCAGATTCTCGCGGCCTCGATCCGTTCGGTCAATCACGTCCAGGACGCGGCCCTGATCGGCGCCGACGTGATGACGGCCCCCCCGGAAGTGATCCGCAAGCTGGCGACACACCCGCTGACAGACAAGGGTCTGGAGCAGTTTATGGCCGACTGGGCCAAGACGGGTCAGAAGATCCTCTGAGCTGACCGCAAATATCCGATGATGCGCCCGGGGTGGCGCGCATCGGCCACATAAAATCTGCCATGACGGGAAATTTCCATTTCATGGCAGATTTTTTTTGTGCCGCGTGATACACAACCTGAAAAAAATGAGCGGGCAGCAGATGACCACAAAACCGAAAATCGAGGACGCCCTGCGCGAGGCGATCCTGTCACGTCCGGATGTGATCCTGGACGACAAGGACGTAATGAATGCCCTGGTGGCCGCCAATGAAAAGGCGATGGGCGCGAATATCGTCGACATGCGCGGCATTGCGATGGAACGGCTCGAAGCGCGCCTTGACCGGCTTGAGGACACCCACCGTTCGGTTATAGCCGCCGCCTACGAAAACCTGGCGGGCACCAACCAGGTTCACCGCGCCATTCTGCGGATGCTGGACCCGGTGGAATTTGAGAGCTTTGTTCAGGACCTGGGCGGCGAAGTTGCCGAGATCCTGCGTGTCGATATGGTGCGTCTGGTGCTGGAAACAGACCAGGCAGATACCGTTCCCGGGCTTGAACGTCTGGGTGATGTGCTGTCGCTGGCAGAGCCCGGTTTTATTGCCGGATATATTGCACAGGGACGCGGGGGCGGCACGCGGCAGGTCACACTGCGCCAGGTCCAGGGCGATCCCGGCGGCATTTACGGAGACAAGGCCGACTGGATCCGCTCCGAGGCCTGTCTGAAGCTGGATTTCGGCCCCGGTCGCCTGCCGGGCATGCTGGTGCTGGCGGCCGAGGATCCGCATATGTTCGGACCGCAACAGGGCTCTGATCTGCTTATCTTTTTTGCGGGTGTATTCGAACGGATCATGCGCCGCTGGTTGTCATGAGCCTGATCAGCCCCGCCGCCCGGGATGCCCTGCAAACCTGGCTGACCCACCAGCGGGCGCTGAAGGACGCGGCCGAGAATACGCTGACGGCCTATAACGGCGATGTGGCCGAGTTTCTCGCCTTTATCACCGAACACAAAGCAGAGCCGCAGGGCCTGCGCGCGCTGAGTGCGATTTCGGTCACGGACATGCGGGCCTGGATGGCGCGCACCAGATCCGGCGGTGTGGGTGCGCGGTCGCTGGCGCGCAAACTGTCTGCCGTCAAAGCCTTTTACCGCTGGCTGGCGGAACGCGAGGGGTTTGAGCCCACCGCCGTTTTGTCCGTCAGAGCACCGAAATTCCAAAAGAAGCTGCCGCGTCCGCTGGCAGAAGATGCAGCACGCGGGCTGATTGATGCCATCGAGATGCAATCACAGACGCCCTGGGTGGCCGCGCGGGATGTTGCGGTGGTAACGCTCCTGTGGGGGTGCGGTCTGCGGATATCCGAGGCCCTGTCCCTGACCGGTGCTGATACCCCCCTGCCCGGCACATTGCGCATCACCGGTAAGGGCGGCAAGGAGCGGGTTGTGCCGGTTCTGCCCGCCGCACAGAATGCCGTTGAGACCTATGTGCGGCTCTGCCCCTGGACACAGACACCCAACGAAGCGCTCTTTCGCGGTGTGCGCGGTGGGGCGCTGGGGCCCGGCACCATACAGAAGGTCATGGCACGTGCGCGGATGCAGCTTGGCCTGCCGTCCAGTGCCACACCACACGCAATGCGGCACAGTTTTGCGACCCATCTGCTGAACGCGGGCGGTGATCTCAGGGCTATTCAGGAGCTTCTGGGCCATGCGTCGCTGTCCACCACCCAGGCCTATACCGCAGTGGATACAGCGCGCCTGATGGAAGTCTACGAACGCGCCCATCCCAAAGCGTGAAACCCTCACAGGTTTGTGTGTAAAGGTGATGCGGCTCTGACCGCGAACCGTGCAAGTGTCTGCGATGTGCATACAGTCGCATACAATGAACACAGACGGGGACACTTACATGAAGAAACTGACACTCCTGCTGGCCGCGGCCGGCCTCTCAATGGCTGCAGGCACGGCCTTTGCCGAAGACTGCGCCTATAACGCCGAAAGCCCGTTTGATCTGGAGCAGTCCGAAGTCGAAGCGCTTTATGACTGTGTCAAAGACGCCATGGCAGAAGGCTATGCAAAACAGGGTGATGCTGTCGGATCAGAGTACCGCACCTGGACCGTGACGGCGACTGCAGCCGCGGTGCAGGGTGCGCACAGCAAGCGCGCACTGCTGACATTTGCCAACGACATCGCCGCTGAACAATACCTGAAGTTCGAGGAAGAAGGCGTGGTGATGCCGGTCGGATCCGTGCTCGCCAAGGAAAGCGTATCCTTTTCAAAGAAAAAGAAAACCGCCCGTCCGGGCCCGCTGTTTATCATGACCAAGGTCGCCGCCGGCGAAGCCCCTGAAACCAACGACTGGGTGTACGGCGGCCTGCAGCCCAACGGCAAGCCGATGAAATTCAAACAGGCCTTCTGCCATGACTGCCACACAGCCTGGGAAGATCAGGACTATCTGGCCTATCCGGTCGAGGAGGTCCGCATCGGGAACTGACCCCGATAACGGACCCTCTGACAGAGGCCCGCAGTCCCCTGCTGCGGGCCTTTTTTGTTTGCATCCGGCCTGCGCTTGCGGCACCAAGCGCACCATGACTGTAAGGTTCCGCGCTCTGTGCGTACATCTGCTGACCGCGACAGGCGCTGTTTTTGCGATGCTGGCCATGCTGGCCGCCGTCGACGAGAAGTGGGACCTGATGTTCCTGTGGCTCGTCGTTGCCTTTTTCGTGGACGGGATCGACGGCCCGCTGGCGCGCAAATACCACGTCAAACACAATGCGCCCGAGTTCGACGGGGTGCTGCTCGACCTGATCATCGACTACCTGACCTATGTCTTTATCCCGGCCTTTGCGCTCTTTAAATCAGGGCTTATGGACGGGTGGACGGGCTGGTTCGCGATCATCGTCATCACCTTTGCCAGTGCGATGTATTTCGCCGATACCCGCATGAAAACCAAGGATAATTCCTTTTCCGGCTTTCCGGGCTGCTGGAATATGCTGGTGCTGGTCATCTTTGCGCTGGAGCCGAATTTCTGGGTCAGCCTTGCGCTGGTGAGCGCGCTGGCGCTGGCCATGTTCCTGCCGCTGAAATTCGTGCATCCGGTGCGGACCGAACGCTGGCGTGCGATAACACTGCCGATGGCTGTTGCCTGGACTTTCTTTGCGGGCTGGGCGGCCTGGGTGGATTTCCACCCCGAAAGCTGGGCGCACTGGGGGCTGGTTGTCACGAGCGTTTACCTGACCTTTGCCGGGATCGCCCAACAGGTGCTGCCCGCGCGAAACGGGTAAACGCAACGCCCGGTGCCCCGGACACGGACATCACCCCAAAATCTACCCGAACCCCAGTAAAATATGGCAAACCCAACGTCGGTATAACGTCGGTATTTTGTCGGTATTGCGTCGGTGCATCGCACCGAAACCGGCCGGTTTGCGGGGTTAAGAGCGCGCACGGCCTGTAAACCCTGGCCTTGCGTGACCGGTGCGCACGGTACCACGTTCCCGGTCAGATCAGAAAACCGCCCGCCTTTTCATGGCGCAGCAGTGCCACTTTGGTCTCGACCCCACCCGCACCCGAAAACCCGGTCAGCCCTTTGGCCCCCATGACGCGGTGACAGGGGATGATTACAGGGATCGGATTGCCGCCACAGGCCTGCCCCACCGCCTGGGGCATCGCACCCAGCACCCGGGCAATGTCGCCATAGGTCACCGTTTCACCAAAGGGGATGGCGCGCATCTGCGCACAGACCGCGCGCTGGAAATCCGTGCCCGCCACACGCAGCGGCAGATCAAAGACCTCCAGCCGGCCCGCTTCATAGGCCAGCAGTTGCTCTGTCGCGGCGCTCAACAGGTCCGAGCGGTCCTGGCGCGGGGCCGCGCCCCAGCCAAGACGGGTAATCGCGCCCGCGTCCTCGGTAACGGTCAGATCGCCAAAGCGGGTGGGAACAGAGGCTGTAAGCATGCCGCCAGGGTGCCCGCACCCGTGCCACAGCGCAACCCGGAACCTGCGCCAAAAAGCACGGCCCGGGGCGGCGGCTGCATTTTGCCCGGCTGCGCGCCGCTTTCCGGTTGGATGATCCGCAGGGCCCGGGTACGGTCGGGACATGATGTCCCGGCTGAGATGGCTCAAACTTGTTCTTCTGCGATATTACCGCGACATGGGACTGCGCGTGCTGCTCTATGCGCTGCTGTCACTGGCGGCGACGCTGATCAGCCCCTTTGCGAATGCGCTGCTGGACGAAAGCCTGAAGGCGAAAATCGATTTCTCTGCAGTGATGGCGGTTCTGACGATCCTTGCCTCGTCGATGCTGGCGGTCTCGACCTTTTCGCTGAACATCATGGTCTCTGCCCACAGGGCCGCCGCCGATGCGGCCACGCCACGCGTGCACCGCATTCTGCTGGAGGACACGACAACCCAGTCGGTGCTGGCGGCGTTCATCGGCGCCTTTGTCTATTCGCTGGGCTCTATCGTGCTTTACCGGCTGGGGTTTTACCCGGAAGACGCCGCCTTTGTGATGATGATGATCACGACGCTTGTGGTGATCTGGGTGGTGGTCTCGCTGCTGCGGTGGATCCAGCATCTGACAACACTGGGCAGTGTCGAGGCGAGCCTGGATGCCGCCCGGGGCCGCGCGCGCGAGGCACTGCTGTCTCTGGCACGGCATCCGCGCTACGGGGCCTCCCCCCTGACGGGCGAGACCGTGCTGCCCCAGGAAACGACCCCCCTGCCCGCACCGCAATCGGGCTTTTTGCAGCTGATCGATATGGCAAAGCTGGAAGACTGCCTGCCACAGGGGGCGGCGATCTATCTGGATATGCGGCCCGGTTCGCACGTGCTGGAACGCCAGGTCATCGCGCAGGTCTCCGGGACGGTGGACGCCGGGACCCTGGAGCGTCTGGGCAAGACCTTTACCTTTGGGCGTATCCGTACGCATGAGCAGGACGCCAGGTTCAGTCTGGCGGTGCTGTCCGAGATTGCCTCGCGCGCGCTGTCGCCGGGCATCAACGATCCGGGCACCGCCATCGAGGCCGTTCTGGCGCTGAAATCGGTGCTGTGGGACTATACGCTGCAGACACCGGACCCGGACGCCCCCGCCGCGCCGCGTGTATTTGCAGCCTTTCCCGACCCCGCCGACCTGCTGGAAGCGGGGTTTGCCGCCATCGCGCGCGATGGGGCGGGCACGGTGGAGGTGGCACTTGCACTGCGCCAGTCGCTGGCGGCCCTGGCCGCTGCTGATGCGCCCGATATGGCCCGTGCGGCGCGCGCCTTTGCAGATGTGGCGCTGGATGCGTCCGCGGCAGCGGCGCTGCCCCGGCGCGACATGGAGCAGCTGGAGGCCGTCGCCATGCCTGGTGCTGACTGAGCGGGAGCGGTCAAGGACGTATCCGTGCTGCACGATCCGTGTCATGCTGGGGTGACCCCACCTGACGGAGCCTTCTTATGCGCCATTCCAGACAGGCCCATTCTGCCCCCGCGCAAAAGCGCGCCACCGGCCCCGCCCCCGGACGGGCATCCCCGGACCGCAGCCTGAGCGCACTGTCACAGCGCGCGGCGCAAAGCCCGGCAGCCCTGCGCGCCGGTGCGCTGCAAAAAAGCGCTGCCGCTGCGGTGCTGCAGCGTGCCGTGGTGCAGTTTCAGCAGACCAAGGTTTGTCTGAGCAGCGCTTCGGGCACCTATACGCTGAACGGCGTCGCGGGGACGTTTGCGTTTCAGCAGGGGTCAAAAGGGTCGGATGTGATGGTGCGGACCAAAAGCCACCCCAAAAGTCAGCAGGACAAAGAGGCGCTGGCCCAGACCTATCTGATCAGGCAGAAATACATCCCCCGCGGTGCGACGAACATAGCGTTCACCGAGTGCAGCACCTATGGGATCAAAGTCTGACCGGATGGATCAGGAGGTAACGGGCCCGGGGTGATACGCGCCGGGCTGCTGGCAGGTGGCGCTGCGGCAGCTGGTGCCGGTTTTTCGCAGCTGCACGCGTCGAAAGCATATGGATCCTACGCGCCCGGGCGCGGGTACATTTTTGTTGCGGCGGATCACGGGACGGCGTTAACTTTTCCGTACGACGTTTTCAGAAGGACCCGTTCGTGAAACCCATTACTTTCATTTTCTCCATATTTGCGGCCCTGGCGGCCCTGCCCGCCGCTGCGGGTACTGTGACACTCACCGTCTATGAGCGGGGCGACGATGTCGTCTTTTCCGCCGCAGGCATTCTGGATCTGAGCGATTTCACCATGGTGTCCGGCGCATCGTTCGGCACTGGTGTTGATGTGGCAGAAGGCCGTTTTGCCCTGGGCGGCGGTGGCACGGCGGATGTCTGGCGGTCCACCGCGTCCATTCCTCTGCCCGCCATCGGCACGGCCGGTATCATCGGGCCAGGGACAGGCAGCGCGGGTATTTTCGCCCTGACCGACCTCGGCGTCGATGACCTGGTCGATGTGGCCGTCGCCGCCGGTTTCACCAGTGGCGGCAGCGTGAGCGAAACGCTGGTGTTCGAGAACCAGACATTCGGCAGTCTCGGGATTTTTGCGTCTGTCAGTGCGGATGTCATGCTGACCGCATCGCAGACCTACTCCCTGCGTGTCGGCAATCAGTTCGCGCCAGCGGTTGTGCCGCTGCCCGCAGGCGGGCTGCTGCTGCTCACAGGGGCCGGTGCGCTGGTCGCAGCACGGCGGCGCAAAACCACCTGAAGAGATGCACAGACGGCACCGCACCCGCAGTGCCGTCTGACCGCGATCAGCCTGCCGCCGTCACGGCCGCATTGCAGCGTTTACACACACCCTTGTGCTTCTGACGGCCCACTTCCGGCAGCACTTTCCAGCAGCGTTCGCATTTTTTGCCCTTGGCTTTGGCGAATTTCACGCCGATGCCGGCCACTTCCGGCAGGGTAAAGGCATCCTCCGGGGCCTTGCGGGCGCTGATTTTGATCTGCGAGGTGATGCAGATATCCTCAAAGGGCAGCTTTTTCAGGGCCGCGCGCAACGCCTTGTCCGCGACATGCACAACCGGTGCTGCCTCCAGCGATGCGCCGATCACCTTGTTGGTACGCTCGATCTCAAGCGCTGCGGTCACAACACGGCGCGCGGCACGGATGCCCGCCCATTTCTGCGCCAGATCCGCGTTCAGCCAGCTGTCGGGCGTCTCCGGGAAATCCACCAGGTGGACCGAGCTGTCGGCACCCGGGAAACGCTCCAGCCAGACCTCTTCCATGGTAAAGACCAGAATCGGTGCCAGCCAGGTCGTCAGCCGCTGATAGAGAATATCGAGCACAGTACGCGCCGCGCGCCGCTGTTCGGTATCCCCGTCGCAATAGAGCGCGTCCTTGCGGATATCAAAGTAGAAAGCCGACAGATCCACCGTGGCAAAGGTAAAGACCGCCTGCCAGACCCCCTGGAAATCAAAACGCGCATAGCCTTCGCGCACAGATGTATCCAGCTCGGCCACACGGTGCAGCACCCATTGTTCCAGCTCCGGCATGTCAGCAGGCTCAACCCGGTCCGCTTCAGAGAAATCCGTGAGCGAGCCCAGCATATAGCGCATGGTGTTGCGCAGACGGCGATAGCTGTCCGCCACACCTTTCAGGATTTCCGGCCCGATGCGCTGGTCCAGCGTATAATCCGTCTGGGCCACCCAGAGCCGCAGAATATCCGCGCCATACTGCTGCACGACCTTTTCCGGCACGATGGTGTTGCCGATGGACTTGGACATTTTAAAGCCCTTTTCGTCCAGCGTCATGCCATGCGTGATCACATTGCGATACGGCGCCCGGCCGGTGGTGCCCACCGACTGCAACAAAGAGGAATGGAACCAGCCGCGGTGCTGGTCGGTGCCTTCCATGTAAACATCGGCGATACCGTCGGCGCTGCCGTCGGCGCGGTCGCGCAGGGTAAAGGCGTGGGTGGAGCCTGAATCGAACCACACATCCAGAATATCCGTGACCTGGGTATACTCCTCCGGGTTCACGATACCGCCCAGAAAACGCTCTTTGGCGCCCTCTTCATACCAGGCATCCGCGCCCTCGGCCTCAAAGGCCTCTGTGATACGCGCATTCACCGCGTCATTGCGCAGCAGATAGTCCGGGTCATCATAGCCCGCGCCGTTTCTGGTAAAGCAGGTGAGCGGCACACCCCAGGCGCGCTGACGGCTGAGCACCCAGTCGGGCCGCGCCTCCATCATCGAATGCAGGCGGTTGCGCCCGGAGCGGGGCGTCCAGCTGACGTTGTCAATCTCGGTCAGCGCGCGTTCGCGGATCGTTTTGCCAAAGGTGTCCTGGCCGTCGCCCACCGGTTTGTCGATGGCGGCAAACCACTGGGGCCGGTTCAGACGGATGATCGGGGCCTTGGAGCGCCAGGAATGGGCGTCCGAAATGGTGATCCGTTTCATCGCAATCAGCGCACCGGGCTCTTTGAGCTTGTCGATCACCGCCTTGCTGGCGCCGCCCGGTTTGCCATTGGGGCGGATGACCTGCTCGCCTGCGAAAAACGGCAGATCTGCGCGAAACGCGCTGTCGTCGGTGATGTTATAGGTCATCGGCAGCCCGTGCCTGACCCCGATGGCATAGTCGTCATCCCCGTGGCTGGGGGCCGTATGCACAAAGCCGGTGCCCGCATCCTGGGTTACATGGTCACCCGCCAGCAGGGGCACGTCAAAATCCCACTCTGCCGCCGCACCGTCCAGCCCGCGCAGCGGATGGGCACAGATCATGCCGGACAACTCCTCCACAGAGACATCCGCCAGACGGCGCACCATGCCTTCCCCGCCCAGACGGGCCTGGGCAAAGATCTCTTCTGCCAGCGCATCAGCGACGATGACTTTCTCGCCGATCGTCGCCCAGCACTCTTCGGGGCGGCCAATGACTTCGTACAGCCCATAGGAAATGCCCGGCCCGTAACAGATCGCCCGGTTCTGCGGGATGGTCCAGGGCGTGGTGGTCCAGATCAGCACGCTGGTATTGCGAAAGCCCAGCAGGCGCTCAGCGGCGGTCTTCTGCGCCTTTTGCGCGTCCTCTCCGTCTGCGGACACGGTGCCCTCAAAGCGCACCACCGGAAAGCGGACCCAGATCGCATCGGTCTTGCGGTCGTGGTATTCGACCTCCGCCTCGGCCAGGGCGGTTTTCTCCACTGGCGACCACATCACAGGCTTGGAACCCTGATAGAGCGTGCCGTTCATCAGGAATTTCATGAATTCCTCGGCAATCACCCGCTCGGCATGAAAATCCATCGTCAGGTAAGGATCGGCCCAGTTGCCAGTGATCCCCAGACGTTTGAACTCGTCGCGCTGGATATCGACCCAGCCGGCCGCAAACTTCCGGCACTCGGCGCGGAAATCATTGATCGGCACCTCGTCCTTGTTTTTGCCCTTCTGGCGGTACTGTTCCTCGATCTTCCATTCGATGGGCAGGCCGTGACAGTCCCAGCCCGGAATATAGCGCGCATCAAACCCCATCATCTGATGACTGCGCACAATGATGTCCTTGATCGTTTTGTTCAGCGCATGCCCGATGTGCAGATGCCCGTTGGCATAGGGCGGCCCGTCGTGCAGCGTAAAGGGCGCACGCCCCTCTTTTTCACGCAGCCGATCATAGACACCGATCTCTGCCCAGCGCGCCAGCCAGGACGGCTCGCGTTTGGGCAGACCTGCCCGCATGGGGAAATCGGTCTTTGGCAGATTGAGGGTGGATTTATAGTCTGGGGCTTCGGCTTTGTCGGCGCACATTGCGGGCGTCCTTCGGATGGGGGGAGTTCACGGAAATGATGCAGGTCGGTGCGAGCATCTCAGCACCCTTGCCCGGCGTCTCATCAGGTCAGAGCGCCGGGGATATAATTCGTATCGTGATCACGCAGGCCTGCATCATGAGCGCCTTATACGCAGCCCCCCCCGCGCGGGCAAGGCCCTCTTCTCCGGCTTAAAATATCCCGGGGGAGGTGCGCAGGCACCGGGGGCAGAGCCCCCTCACCCGTTCACATGAGACCAGACAGATGACATCACAACCGAGCCCTCTCCCACCGCGGAGGCGACACGTTTGACCGATCCCGCGCGCACGTCACCCACCGCAAAGACGCCGTGACAGGAGGTTTCATACTGCGAGCGGCCGCCACAGGCCGCACCGGTGCAGACAAAGCCCTGGGCATCCAGCGTGATCAGCCCCGACAGCCAGTCCGTGTTGGGGGCCGCCCCCACCATCACGAAAAGCGAGGATGTGGGCAGGTCCCAGTCCTGCCCCGAGGCGCGGTCGCGGATGGTCACACACTCCAGCCGCGCCTCCCCGTGCAGCTTTGTGACCTCCGTGCGGGTGTGGATCGTGATGCGCGGGTGTGTCTCAAGCCGCTGCAGCAGATAGTCCGACATCGAGCTCGCCAGCCCGGTGCCGCGCACCAGCACATGCACATGCCGTGTGGTACGCGCCAGAAACATTGCCGCCTGGCCTGCAGAGTTGCCCCCGCCGATCACCGCTACCTCGCTGTCGCGGCACCAGCGCGCCTCTGTTTCGGTGGCCGCATAATAGACGCCTGCGTTCTCCAGCTGCTCCAGCCCGTCCAGCGGCATGCGGCGGTACTGAACGCCTGTGGCCACCACCAGTGCCTTGGCAGTAACGTCCTGACCGTCATCCAGCGTGACGTGAAAATACTTCTCTGCGCACTGGCGCAGGGCCTCAACCCGGCGCGGCACGGAAAAACGGGTGCCGAATTTCATGGCCTGGACCTCGCCCCGCCCGACCAGATCGCCCCCCGAAATGCCGGTGGGAAAGCCCATATAGTTCTCGATCCGGCTGGAGGTCCCCGCCTGCCCGCCGATGGCCAGATCTTCCAGCACCAGGGCGCTCAGCCCCTCGGCACCCGCATAGACGGCGGCGGCGACACCTGCCGGGCCGCCCCCGACAATCAGCACATCAAAGGTGCCGGCATCCCCCAGCTTAAGGTCCAGACCCAGCGCCTCTGCCACCGCGCGGGGGGTGGGCGGGTCGATCTTGCGCTCTTTGCCAAAAATCACGCCGGGATGGGCGCGGTCGATGCCGCATTGCGCCGCCAGTGCCCGCGCTTCATCGGAATCGGCGGCGATCTCGCGGTAGGGGATACGGTTACGGGCGGCAAAACCCGCGACCTGGCGGATGTCGCGGCTGATCTCCGGTCCGATCAGGGTCAGCGCGCCGTCGGACTCGCGCAGTGCACGCTGCCTGCGGGCGGCCAGGACCGTGACGATGATATCGCTCATCTCAGGCACGTCAGACATCAGCCGCAGCATCGCATCGCGCGGCACACAAAGGAGCTGACTGTCCACAACGGCCCGCGCACCGGCCAGTGACACCCCGCCGGACAAAAACTGCAGATCACCGAAAAACTGCTCGGGGCCCAGGGTCGCGTTGCCCATGCGTTCCATCGTGCGCGGGTCAACGGCCTCGACCTCTCCGGCCAGCACATAGTGGAAAAGATCCGTCGGCTGACCCGGTTCCTGCACCATCTCGCCTGCCGCGAAATCCACCTCGCGCCCGGCCCGGCGCATTAATGCCACGTGGCTTTTGTCCAGTGGCGTCCGCACCATCGTCGCCAGATCGGCGGCAAAACTCTCCATGGGGTCACTCCCTGCCCGGTGGGCCGGAGCATCTGGTCAGCTTTTCGTTCCGCCAAACAGTCCGCTCAGGCTGCTTCTGATGATATCGCGCACTTTTGGCCGTTTTCCAGTGGCAAAAGGCAATGGGCGGCAGACCTCCATCGCGGCGACACCCACACGCGCCGTCAGCGCACCGTTGACCACGCCCTCGCCAAAGCGGCGCGAGAGCCGCCCCAGCAAAGACCCACCCAGAACACTTTCGAGCATGTCGTCGCCCACGGCTACCGCGCCGGTGGCCACCAGATGCGCCGTCACCGCACGCGCCAGACGCAGGTTGCCCAGCAGACCCGCCCGGCCGCCATAGATCTGCGAAATCTGCCGGATCATGCGCAGATTGGCTGCCAGTGCGGCCACCACATCCGCCAGCGCCAGCGGGACAAGTGCTGTAACCGTTGCGACCTGGCGCGCGGCGGCCTCGACCTGGCGGGTGGCCAGGGCATCCAGCGGGCCAAGCAGTTCTGTCCCGGCAAGGGACAGCAGTGCGGGCGCATCCATCTGGTCCCCCTGCAGACCGGCAAAACGCTCGCGGCCCCAGCGGGTGTCCTCGCGCCCTTTGTAAAGTGCCGTGAGCTGCGCCGCGACAGCCCGCGCGGCTTTGAGATCCTGATCGGCCAGCGCGGTATCCGCCGCCTGCCTGATCCCGTCGATTTTGCGCAGACGTCCGATGGCGGCGATCTCGCGCAGGATGACAAGCAACAGCACAGCCAGAAAGGCGCCCGTCAGACCGGCGAGCCCCCAGCCCAGCACCGCGTTGCGCGCGATCAGCGCGGTCACGACCTCCCATGCAGCCAGCGAGGCAAAGGCCCCGGTCAGCGCTGCGGCAAGCCCCAGAAACCAGCGCCCCAGACGCGAGGGCGGGCGGGCCGCGATCCGGGTGGCGGTCTGCATGGCCTGGCCACGGGGCAGCGTGCCGCCGAGGTCAGGAACCGGCGGCGCATCGGCGACCGAGGGGCCAGCGTCTTCTTCGAGATCAATGAGAACCGGTCCGCGCGCCATCAGCGCCCGTCCCGCGTCCATTCAAACCGGATGTCCGGCAGGCCGGCGTCGTTTGTGCTGCCATCTGTGCGGTCTGTCTGGATAAATCCGCGCAGCCCGTAAAACCGTGTGGCCGATGAATTGGCCTCATAGCTCCACAGGCTGAGCGCGTCGCATTCCGCCTTGGCATTTTCGATCAGCGCGGTGCCCACACCGGCATCCTGGGCGTCGGGCAGCACGTAAAGCGCATGCACATCCGCTTCCCAGCGCGCGATAAAGCCGACAACGCGGCCATCGCGTTTGGCCACACGCACCCAGCCCGCCTCGATCATATCACCGGCATAGCGGATTTCCTCGGCTGCGGAATGCACGCGCGGCAGCCAGGGCATCTGGTCGTTGGTCTTCGACAGGATATTGCCGATGGCGCCTGCGTCGAGCAGCCGTGCGTCTGTGATCGTCAGCTCAGTCATAGCCTATCCCCTAAAAGGAATTGGGCGGCGTGATCAAGCCGGATATGCGGCGGACCACCGGCAGAGCGCAAAGTTAGTGGCTGGGGTGCGAAATTCATCACACGATAGTCCTGATCGAGCCACTTTTCCGCACCTTCCCGGGCAGGCGTTAACAATTGGCCAGGATCTTCTGGCAGCGCGCCGGGGTAGAAAGCGGCCTGTTTGCCGCTCTCCAGCAACCGTCCGCGCACCACGTCCATGGTTTCGCCCTGGTGGGTCAGCGTCTCTTCGGTGGTGGCGCGCAGGGCGGCGATGGCCAGGGCTGACGTTTTTGCACCGGCAAAGGCGGCGCGGTCAGAGGCACCGCGCACCAGTGCTTCCATGATCGCGGTCAGCCGCGCATGCTGGCTGTGGTGCAGATGGTCCGCCTTGGTCGCGGCAAAGAGGATTTTCTCGACCCGGCGGCCCTGAAACAGCCGCGTCAGAAACGCGTTCTGCCCGGGCCGGAACGCCGCCAGGATATCGGCCATCGCACCGCGCATATCCTCCACCGCGCGCGGCCCGCGATGAATGGCCCCCAGCGCGTCCACCAGCACCACCTGGCGGTCGATGCGCGCGAAATGGTCCTGGAAAAACGGGCGCACAACAGATTTTTTATAGGCCTCAAAGCGCCGGGTCATTTCCCGCAGAAGCGAGCCGCGCGGGCCTGCACCCTCGCCCGGCAGCGGCGCAAATGTCAGCACCGGCGAGCCCGCCAGATCCCCCGGCAGCAAAAACCGCCCGGGCGTGCAGTCATAATACCCGGCGTCGCGCGCAGCCGTCAGATAGGCGGTGAACCCGGCGGCCAGCGCCTGGGCCTGCGTCTCTTCCAGCGGGGCGCTGGGATCGGTGGCCGCCACCAGCCCGTGCCAGGCGCGGGCCTCCGCGCGGTCGGCTGTGCGCGCCAGCACCTCTGCCGACCACTGTGCATAGGTTTTGTCCAGCAGGGCCAGATCCAGCAGCCATTCGCCGGGATAGTCCACAATATCAAGGTGAATGGTCTTTGGCCCCTGCAACCCCGACAGCAGCCCCCCCCGGCGCACGCGCAGTGACAGGCGCAACTCTGACACAGCGCGGGTGCTGTCCGGCCAGCGCGGCGTCTGTGCTGTCAGATTGCCCAGATGGCTTTCGTATTCAAAGCGCGGGACGGTATCGTCGGGCTGCGGCTGCAGAAAGGCGGCCTCGATGCGCCCTTCGCTTTCGGCCACCAGATGCGGCATGCGCCCGCGGTCCAGCAGGTTGGCGACCAGCGAGGTGATGAACACCGTCTTGCCCGCCCGGGCAAGGCCTGTCACGCCAATGCGGATCACCGGCTCGAACAGCGTTTCGCTGACCGTGTCCTGCACCGTTTCCACCTGACGCAGCACCGTATCGGCGATTGTGGAAATGACCAAAGTCTGACTGCCCCTGCTTTTTTACTGCCCCCTACATAGGACCGTGACCGCGCGCATGCCAGCCCGCAAAGCCATTTGACGACGCGCACGCGGCGCGCTAGGGCCAGCCTATGCCCCGCTATGCACTGAAAATCGAATATCACGGCGCGCCCTTTGCCGGGTGGCAGCGGCAGAAAGGCCCCGCAACCGTTCAGGAAGCGGTGGAAACCGCGCTGGCGCGGCTGGAGCCCGGCCCCTTTACCATCGCAGCCGCAGGACGCACGGATGCGGGTGTTCATGCGCTGGGACAGGTTGCGCATTGCGATATGGCAGGCACCTGGGAGCCGTTCCGCCTGTCAGAGGCGCTGAATTATCACCTCAAGCCCGCGCCTGTGGCCATTGTGAACTGTGCGCTGGTGGCAGAGGACTGGCACGCACGGTTTTCCGCGCTGGAACGGCAGTATCTTTTCCGCATTCTGACCCGGCGCGCACCCGCAACCCACCAGGAGGGGCTGGTCTGGCAGGTGAAACAGGGGCTCGACATTGATGCGATGCGCGCAGCGGCGGCCCATTTGCTGGGCAAACACGACTTTACCACATTCCGCTCGACCATCTGCCAGGCAGAGAGCCCGGTAAAGACCCTGGACCGGCTGGAAGTTACACAAGTGCAGACCCCGCAGGGCACAGAGGTGCATTTCGACGTGCGGGCGCGGTCTTTCCTGCACAATCAGGTGCGCAGTTTCGTGGGCTCGCTGGAGCGTGTCGGCAGCGGATCATGGACGCCCGGGGATATGGCAGAGGCCCTGGCAGCCCGGGACCGGGCCGCCTGTGGGCCGGTCTGCCCGCCGCAGGGGCTTTATCTGCGGCACGTGACATACCCGCAGGATCCTTTCGCGGGCTGATCAGTCGTTATCCGTCAGGCCCGCGCCCGCGCCCGCCGCGCGGGAGGCTTCGGTTTCGGGCACAAAGGTGCGCGCGGCAAGCTCTGTCATTTTCTCCACCAGTGCCTGAGCACCCGCGATGCGCCGCGGCGGGATGCGCGGTGACGGCTGCGACAGGTCCACGTCAATCTGCCAGGTATCCGGGCCCTGCGCCCTGGCGCGCGAGGCAAAGGGCAAGACCGCGACATAGCTGTGCACCAGGTTCCCGGGTGCATCGCTGGTGATCACGGTACTGTCACCGGCCATCACCTCATCAAGAGCGGCAGGCAGATGGATCACCGGCCCCCCAGGCAGAGCATCAAGGGCCCGGTCCAGATCATCAGGGCGGTGTCCGGCCATCAGATGATGCGCTGCGGCCCGACCGAACCGGGCGGCCTGGCCCGCAGGCGCGCCGGCGCCGCGCGCGGCCTTGCCCGCCAGCGCCAGGATCTCCGCCGCTGACCAGCTCACCCCGGGCTCACCGGTCATAGACCGGCAGCCACCAGTCGTCCGCCCCGGGGCCCAGTTCATCCGCCAGCGGCGCGCCCTGACAGAGCGTGATACGGGTCCACCGGTCGGACTTGGGGTCGAACTTGGAGGCCCCGAAAAACGACAGTTTGCAGCGCAGCATATCGATGGGCAGGCAGCTTTGCGCAATCAGATTGTCGCGGATCTCGGCATAGGGATAACGTGCGCAGAGCGCCACACGCTCAACCGCCAGCGCATGTTCCGGAAAACGCGCCAGAAACTTTGAAACGGGTTCATCCACTGCATCAATATCGCACCACAATGCATTGATACGGCGGGCTATATCCAGCGGGCTCTCCAGGTCAGACCCCGGCTCGTCAAACCGCAGACCAAGGCGGGGTTCCTGCTTGGCCGCACTCACATACCAGAACTGGCCACAGTGATCGCGCGCGTCGTAATCCACGTCCAGCGCCCAGCCACAGGAGGCCTGGATCACATCGCGCAGCTGTGCCGTTCCGGCAGGTGGCAGCGCCAGGGAACCGAAGGGATCGCTCATGCAATCGGTCAGCCCATCCACCAGCGCGCCAAAGGGTTCGATCACCAGTGCCACCATCAGCTCCTGCAGATCCGCGGAGCCCTCCTGGCACAGGTCCATCAGCGCATCGGCAGGGCCTTCCGCCTGCTGCGCTGTGCTCTGAATGGCGGGTTCCAGACGCGCCCAGTCGGCCCGCAGCGCATCAATGCGCGCCTGGTGATCCGGGTCAGGGACCTGCCACTGCGCCAGATGCCGGGCCGCGCGGCCCGCCAGTGCGCAGAGCCTGTCGCGTATCGCCGCCTCTGGGTCCGCCACAGCGCGGACCCGCGCCAGCGCGGTTTCACGTACCAGCATCCAGTTGTTCAGCAGCACCGGATGCGTCACCAGAAAGGGGGCCATCCCCAGACCTGTGGAATTGCCGATCCCCAGATACCGTCGCAGGTGCCTGTCCAAAGGTGCACCGCCCAGATGTTCAACCAGATCATGGGTGAACTGCCGGATCATCCAGACCGTCAGCATTTCCGCCATAAAGGGGCCATCAAGCCCGGGCCGCCCATCATAGAGCGCGCGGTCCGCGATGCCGAATTTACCGTTGCCATAGACAGCCGTCGTGCGCATCAGATACCCGGTCTGGCGCACCATATCCTCGTCCGGCTGGCGGCCTGCGCGCAGGCTGTCGACCACATGCGCAAACAAACGAACGGATTTGTTGGCCCGGCTCAGCACCAGGTCGCGTTCACAAAAGCGCGCCGCCTCCTGTTTGGGCGCACTGGCGCAGATCCGGGCGATTTCGGCTGCATCCGGCACCCCGTCATAGAGCACATAGGCCGTGTCCCATGCGGTGGCGATCACGCGGTCTGTGCGCGCATCGGGTGGCAGATCGCTGGAAACGGCCACCAGCGAATAGCTGTGGCCCCCCAGATCAATGGAATAGACCGCATGGCCAAAGCCCTGCGCGCAGATATTCCAGACGGGCCGCGTCAGTCGGGCCTGCTCGGAGGCGAGCCGCCGGATCAGCGTGCGCAGAAAGGAAAGCCGCGTGGGAAACATCGACCCCATACGCCTGAGCCGCATCACCTCGGATGGCGGACGCAGCGGGACCTGGGGGATATCAGCCATATCCTTCATGCCGCACCAGCGCTTTCGGCGGCCTCTGCTGCCATGGCGCAACGGCTACCCTGACAGGTGGTGCCGGCACGCGTGCCGCACAGACCATCCGCCTGCATCCGGACGAAGAACTCCGGCGAACAACGGGCGTGGTACAGGGGTTTTTCCGAAACGGCGCGCATGCGCAGGAGAGTGCGGCCAATATCGTGCAGGCTCAATTGACAAAACGTCACATCAATAAAAAATCAGGCGCTTTTTACGCTGTGCGCCAGGCATTATACGCCCTGCGCCATGTACAGATCGGACAATTACGGCCCTGACGTTCACAGATGTTCTGAATGAATTACATATTCGCGATCTTTTGCGCGAAAAAAGGGGCCGGACGGACCAGAACCCACTCTCTGACCCGCCCGGTGACTTACACGGTACTTACTCGTTACTCCGGGCCGCAGACTCCCCTGCTGTGCCCGGTATGTCCAAGCCACGGCGACCCGTGCGAAAGAGTTTCAGACTGTCAGAATTTTTTTCACGCTCAGAGCGCAGACACCGCCATCGCGGCCAGCACGTCGCCTGTCGGGGCACCCGTGGGCGACCCGCCGGGCGGCTCGTCAGACAGCGCCAGCGTCAGCGCAGGGGCCTGCAGCGCCAGCGCATCGGGGATCTGCACCCAGACCTGCAGGCTGTCGGGCAAGACACCCAGCGACACAGGTGCCTCGCCTTCCGGAATGGCCCAGAGCTCCAGCACACGGCCGTCACGCGCGCCACCGGCTGTGCGGCTGATCATGATGCCGCCACGCGACGGGTCATAAACCGCCAGAACGGTCAGCCCCTCATCGGCATTGTCCAGCTGTGCCGCAAAGGACGGCACCGTCGGGCCCACATCGACCGTCAGGTCATTCAGGCTGATCCAGACCGCGCCGGCCAGGGCAGCAAAGCTGATCAGCTGCCAGGTCCCGGCCCGCTGCAACAGGGGCCGGCGTTCCACACCAAAGAGGCGTTTGTTCAGCTTTTTCTTGGCCCGCCGGGGCGGTTTGGCCGGCCTGATGTCCTCGGCCAGAACCCCCAGGCGCTCCTGCCACATGGTAACCGCCGTGGCAAATTCGGGCTCGCGGCGCAGACGTTCCAGCACAGCGCCGGTTTCCTCCACCGGGGTCAGGCCCAGCGCATATTCCGCCGCCAGTGACTGCATGTCGTCCTCGGGGGGCGTGCCGTCTTCGGGGCTCAGGGGTGTCTGTGTCATGCGGACATACACTCCCGCAGCGCCATCAGACCCCGGCGCAGCCAGGTGCGCATGGTGTTCAGCGGCACGTCAAAGCGGTCGGCCAGCTCGGCATAGCTTTGCCCGTCGATATAGGCGCCGCGCACGGCCTCGCCCTTGTTCTCGTCCAGCCCGTCCAGGCATTTCACCAGTTTCTTCGCCTCAGAGGCCGCAATCGCCGCCTGCTCGGGCGACGGGCCCGGCGCGATCAGAACGGTTTCCACCGCGTCCACGTCAACATGGCCTGACCGGCGCGCGCGCAGACGGTCAATCGCCGTATTCCGGGCGATCGTGATCAGCCAGGTCATCGGGCTGAGACCATTTACCTTGTAGCGGTCGGCGTTGTTCCAGATCTTCACGAAAGCGTCCTGCATGGCGTCCTCTGCCGCCCCCCTGTCATTCAGGACACGCAGACAGACGGCAAAAAGTTTCCCCGACGTGGCGTCATACAGGGCATTAAATGCAGTACGGTCCCGCAAAGCGGTCCTGGCGATCAGCTTTTCGATCTTTTTGCGCGTCATTCAGTGCTCTCCGGACAGAGCGCATTTAGAGGAGCCCGTGCGGTGAAGTCAAACATCGCTGCGGGCTAAATCTTTTCCTGCGTGTATTTGCGCAACTCTGCCCGCGCGACCTGCCGCCGGTGCACCGCATCCGGACCATCGGCAAAACGCAGCGCACGCTGCCAGGTCCAGGCCATGGCCAGCGGGGTGTCCTGGCTGATCCCCTGCCCGCCGTGCATCTGCATGGCCTCATCAATGACCTTCAGCGCCATTCGCGGCGCCACAACTTTGATCTGGCTGATCCAGGGCGCTGCCGCCCGCGCGTCCCCCTGATCCATCATCCACGCCGCTTTCAGGCAGAGCATCCGCGCCATCTCTATCTCCATGCGCGCTTCGGCGATGATGTCGAAATTTGCCCCCAGATGCACCAGCGGCTTGCCAAAGGCCTCTTTCTGAAGCGAGCGTCTGCACATCAGCTCCAGCGCCGCCTCGGCCTGCCCGACCGAGCGCATACAGTGGTGAATACGCCCCGGCCCCAGCCGGCCCTGCGCGATCTCAAACCCGCGCCCCTCGCCCAGCAACATGTTTTCCGCCGGCACCCGCACATCTGCAAACCGGATATGCATATGCCCGTGGGGCGCATCATCATGGCCAAACACCATCATCGGGCGCAAAATCTCGATCCCGGGCGTGTTTGCATCCACAACGATCATCGAATGCCGCTGATGCTTTGGCGCGTCATCATCGCCTGTGCGCACCATGACGATATAGACCGCACAGCGCGGATCTCCCGCTCCGCTGGCCCAGTACTTTTCACCCTTCAATAAATACTCATCTTCCTGCCGAACGCAGGACATCGAGATATTCGTCGCATCCGAAGAGGCCACCTCCGGCTCCGTCATCAGATAGGCCGACCGGATCTCCCCCTCCAGCAGCCGCGCGAGCCAGCGTTCTTTCATCGCAGGCGTGCCATAGCGCTCAAAAACTTCCATATTGCCGGTATCCGGTGCTGAACAGTTGAACACCTCTGCGGCCAGGGGCGTTTTGCCCATCTCTTCGGCAAAATAGGCGTATTCCACCGTGCTCAGCCCGAACCCACGCTCCGAATCCGTGAGCCAGAAATTCCACAGGCCCGCAGCCTTTGCCCTGGCCTTCAGCCCTTCCAGGATCTCGGCCTGACGGTCGGTATAGGCCCAGCGGTCGCCCTTGCCGACTTCCGCGTGGTATTCCACCTCCATCGGCATCACCTCGTCGCGGATCATCTCTGCCACACGCGCCAGCAAGGCACGGTTTTCCGGCCGCATTCCAAAATTCATATCCACTGCAAATCCTTTCACGCGCGTGATGGGGGCTTTCCCCGCGCCGCCAGACTTGCTTAGATCACGGGGACTTGTCCATGGGCCACACAGGAAAACACGATGCACAGTTTTGACCGGTCCGATCTGGAACGCAGCCTGCAGCGGCATGTTGCAGGCTTTTCCACGCTGGATGACATCACGAAGTTTTCCGACGGGCAGTCCAACCCGACATACCGCATCCTCAGCGGCGGCGAGGCCTATGTGCTGCGCGCAAAACCCCCCGGCACCCTGCTGAAATCGGCCCATGCAGTGGATCGCGAATACCGCGTGATGCAGGCGCTGACGACGACCGGTGTGCCGGTGCCGCAGGTGTTTTATCTGTCCGGGGACGACACCCCGATGGGCACCCAATTCATGGTGATGGAGCTGGTCGAGGGACGGATTTTCTGGGATCCGGCCCTGCCCGATCAGGAACGCGGCGCGCGCCGTCGCATCTATGACGCGATGAACAGCACGCTCGCCCGCCTGCACCGGGTCGATCCCGGCGCCATCGGGCTGGAAGACTATGGCAGACCAGGCAACTATTTCGAACGCCAGGTCGCCCGCTGGTCCCGGCAGTACCGCGACAGCGCCACCGATCCGCTGGCGGATGCTGACTGGCTGATGGACTGGCTGCAGGCCCATATGGTTGCGGATGACGGCGAGAGCAGCATCGTGCACGGTGACTACCGGATCGATAACATCATCTTTCATCCCGACCGCGAAGAGATCGCCGCCGTGCTCGACTGGGAGCTCAGCACCCTGGGGCATCCGCTGGCCGATCTGGCCTATCAGTGTATGCACTGGCGCCTGCCATACGAGGGCGATTTTCGCGGACTGGGCGGGGTGGACCGGCACGCCGCCGGCCTGCCGGACGAGGACGAATATGTCGAACGCTACTGCGACAGGCGCGGTATCGACCGGCCGGATAACTGGGAATTCTACGTGGTCTTTTCCTACTTCCGCCTGCTCGCAATCCTCCAGGGGGTGTACCGGCGCGGACTGGACGGGAATGCCTCCAACCCCGGCGACAGCACCCGCTGGCGCCCGATCATTGCAATGATGGCCCGCGACGCACGCGCGCTGGCCCAAAAGGTTTAGCACCATGAAAACGATTGATTATTTCTACAGCTGCCATTCGGTTTTTGCCTATTTCGGTGCCTGGCGGCTCGAAGAGATCGCCGCCGAAAAACAGGCCCGTGTCGTCCACCGTCCCTTTGATCTCGATCCGGTGATGCAGGCCGCGGGCAGCCCGCCTTTCGCCGCGCGCAGCAAAGCCCACCGCGCTTACTTTTTTGGCCGCGAGATTGCCCGCTGGGCCGAATACCGCGATCTGCCGATCACCGGGCGCAGGCCGACACATCATGATAATCCGCTGGCCCCGGGCAACGGGATCATCATCGCCGCCCAGCAGGACGGGCTCGATGCCGGGGCGCTGTCGCGCGCCATCCTTCAGGCGCACTGGCGCGATGATGCGGATATGGCCGACCCGGCCACGCTGACCGCGCTCGCGGACGGGCTGGGCATGGATGGTGCCGCCCTGATGGCGCGCGCCCTGTCGGACAGCGTTCAGGCCGAGCACCATGAGAACACCGCCGCCGCTGCCGCCGCCGGGGTTTTCGGGTCTCCGACGTATTTTGTGGAGGGTGACATGTTCTATGGTCAGGACCGGCTTGAGCTTGTGGCGCGTGCCCTCGACACCCCTTTTGCCAGGTGACAGCGCACAAGGCTTGACCTGCCCGCAAATCGGGTGTTCCTGAAACGCGGATGCGCGGGGGAGCCAGTAGATGTCAGCACAGCACACATCCTATGACGTGGTGATCGTCGGGGGCGCAATCTATGGCTCCTCGGTTGCCTGGTGGCTCAGTCAGATGTCCGGTTTCGACGGGCGTATCCTCGTGGTCGAGCGCGATCCGACCTATGAATTTGCCGCCACCAGCCACACCAACAGCTGCATCCGCCAGCAGTTTTCCAATCCCGTCAATATCGCCATTTCGCAGTTCGGCGCGGAATTTATCCGCGGCTTTCAGGATTTCATGGGCAATGACCCGGACGTGCCGAAACTTGCAATGCACTGTTTTGGCTATCTTTATCTGGCCGACACAGAGGAATTCGCAAAAACCCTGCAGGACAGCCAGCAGATCCAGCAATCGCTCGGCGCGGCCACCAGGTTTATGACACGCGACGAGATTGCGGCGGCCTATCCCTTCTACAATCTGGAAGGCATCACAGGCGCCAACCACAATCTGGTCAACGAGGGCTATTTCGACGGCGGCACCATGTTTGACTGGTTCCGCCGCATGGCCCGCAGGAACGGTGTGGAATACATCCAGGACGAGGTCGTCGCGATGAACCGCCAGGGCAGCCGTGTCCGCAGTGTGGTGCTGAAATCCGGGGGCGAGATTTCCTGCGGTACGCTCGTCAATGCCACTGGCACACGCGGGGCAGCTTCAGCCCGGATGGCCGGGCTGGACATCCCCGTGGAGGCGCGCAGACGCTACACCTATATCTTTGATGCGGCCGAGCCGCTGGGCCAGGATCTGCCGCTGACGATTGACCCTTCGGGTGTGCATTTCCGCACGGACGGTCGGTACTATATGGCGGGCGGTCACGCAGATGAGGACCCCGCCGTTGATCCCGATGATTTCGACGCAGATCACAGCCTGTGGGAAGAGAAGTTCTGGCCCATCATTGCCACCCGTGTTCCCGCCTTTGAACGCGTGCGCGTGATTAACATGTGGGTAGGCCACTATGACTACAACACCTTTGACCAGAACGCCATTGTCGGCCCGCACCCGGAGGTCGATAACTTTATGTTCCTGAACGGTTTTTCCGGTCACGGGCTGCAGCAGTCGCCCGCACTCGGACGCGGGCTGGCAGAGATCATCACAACAGGGGAATACAGATCAATCGATCTGAGCGCTTTCAGCGTCAACCGTGTGTTGCAGGGGGAGAAGTTCCCCGAAAAAGCCGTTATCTGAGACACAGAATACAACAGGAGTTGGTCATGAAAATCGTTCTTACAGGTGCCGCAGGCCGGCTCGGGTCCTATCTGCGCGGACCATTATCGCAAATGTGCGACAGTCTGGTCAGCACGGATATCGCGGACGACATCGGCGCGCTGAACCCGGGCGAGACCTATGTAAAGGCGGATCTGGCCTCCTATGATCAGGTCGCCGCCGTTGTAGAAGGTGCGGATATGATCGTGCATTTCGGCGCGATCGTGGACGAAAAACCCTTTGAGGAGCTGCTGGGCCCGAACTTTGTAGGTTCCTACAATATCTGGGAGGCCGGGTACAAAACCGGGGTACGCCGCATCGTCTATGCCTCCTCGATCCATGCGGTGGGCATGTATCCCAAGGCGGAATGCGTCGATACAGAGGTCCCGCACCGCCCGGATACTTTCTATGGGCTGGCCAAATGCTTTACCGAGGATCTGGGCCGCATGTACTGGGACAAACGCGGGCTGGAATCAGTGCATCTGCGCATTCTCAGCTGTACTGCCGTGGGCAATGCCCGCGCGCTGGGGTCCTGGCTGAGCTATGATGACCTGATACAGCTTGTCACCCGGGCCATAGACACGCCCAGCACGGGGTTTGCCATCATCTACGGGGTCTCCGACAACGACAGACGGCCCGTAGACAATGCAAAGGCCGCCTTTCTGGGGTACAGGCCAAAGGACAACGCAGAACAGTTCGCCGCCGAGATCCTCGCCAAAGAGCCGCCCGTCGATACCACGGACCCCGGCCAGATGTGCCATGGCGGGCCTTTTGCAAAATTTGACCTTGGCCAGAGCGCCCTGGCTGTGATGAATATAGACACCACCAAAAAAGAGGGCTGAGCCGCCGCCCTCTGACACCGCGCCGGAACAAAGGACACCGCCATGCCGGTCGAGATGATATCAGGAGACAGCCCGCTGATTATGTGCCTGCCACATACCGGCACGGATATTCCGCCTCTCTACTGGAAGCGGCTGAACGACAACGGGCAGATGCTGCGTGATACCGACTGGCATCTGGACCGGCTCTGCAAAGGGCTGGCGCCCCAGGCCACTGTCGTGCGTGCGCGGTTCAGCCGGTATCTGTCGGACGTCAACCGCGATCCGGACGGTCAGCCGCCGTATCCTGATAAGCTCAACAGTAACCTGATACCCTACGCGGATCAGGACGGCGTTCCGATCTGGGACACACCGCCCATGCTGCGCGAAATCAGCGCATTGCGGGCGGCCTTTTTCGTTCCTTACCACGCGGCATTGCAGGGACAGATCGCGCGGGTCCAGTCCCGTTTCGGACATGCAGTGATCTGCGACTGCCACTCGGTCCGGTCCAGAATTCCCCACCGCTCTGACGGGCAGATGCCCGATCTGAACATAGGCACCAGGGGGGGCACCGCCTGCGATCAGCGCCTGTCTGCGCGGGTCGCTGCGATCTGCCAAACGACGTCACAATACACCACCGCCTTTGATGGCCGTTTCCAGGGTGAGTGGGTCACTCGGCGCTACGGCAGGCCTGCGCGCGGCGTACATCTGATCCAGATCGAAATCGCACAGGATAACTATCTGGCAGAGGAGGCCGAGCCCTGGGAGTACGACGAGGTAAAGGCCGAGCCTCTGCGGGAAGTGCTGCGCTCCGTGCTGAATGAGATGTCGGACTGGTATCCGGATAAATACTGAAAACAGCATTTTACACGCAATAGTTGAAGTATCACCTTAAGTCGGAACGTGCGCCGCCAGGATCGGGCGACGCAGGGCTGCGATGTCGCGCGCTTCGCGTGCGCGGCCCTCATGGACCAGCGTGTTCAGCAGGCTCTGCTCCACCATATCGCGCTGTGCACGGCTGCCACCGATGCGCGCCAGATCCCCCATCGCTCGGGTCAGCGCCGCAGAAGCAGCCGCCCAGTCGCGCGCGGCAATCGCGCGGAAGCCCTTTGCCAGATCCGGCACCAGATCTGCCGCCGGGCCCGCCGGGTGGTCGATGATCTGCTCCAGCGCCTCACTGTCACCGGCCATGGCATGGGACAGGGCTGCATGCACATCAACAAAGGCATTGCCCGTTGCAGGAAAGGCGCGTTTGGCAAAGGCACTCACACTTTGCCACCGCGCCTGATCAACCGGCACACCGGCCATAGTGGCGCGGTGCAGGATCGAGGCCGTATCGGTCAGCACATTGATCGCCGGGCTGATGGTGCCACTGTCAGGCGATACGGCGGCATCGACCCGCGCCCACATGGCCTCGGTGTCGCCCTGCTCCAGATACCAGAGCGCGGCATGCCAGTAGAGATGCGCATACATCAGCCCGTCACGCGGGTAATCCTCCAGCCATGTGCTGAGACAGGACAGCCCCGCCTCTGACGCCCCGGCCTCATACCAGATATGACTGCGCACATGGACCCCGTGCGCATTCGCGGGATTGGCCGCCAGTGCACGGTCGATCACCTGATCCGCCTTTTCCACGTTGCCCGTTTCACACAGGGCAAAGGCGTACTGGCTCTGCAGCCACCAGTCGTCGCCGTAGTGCGGCAGGAGCGCTGCGTTGAAGGCCAGGATTTCCGCCTCGCGCCCCGGTTTGCCGGAAAACCCGATCAGTCCAAAGACCGACGAACAGGTCTGGGCCACCAGCGCGTCGCGCGGCCACTGATCCACATGCGCCCGGATTGCCGCATAGGCCGCAGGGCCCTGGCCGGTGATCAGCAGGGTAAAGGCATTGATATGGCTGGCCTCGCGCGCAGAGACGCCCGCCGTCAGCGTGCCTGCCCGGGTAACAGCGGCCAGTGCCTCGTCCCCCTGGCCGAAAAAATGGTGCGCCCGCGCCAGACCCACCCAGCCCAGCGCAAACCCCGGATCTGCCTGCGTCACACGCTCAAAGGCCGCCGCCATACCCGACTGACCGGCCAGCATCACATCCATGGCCGCGGAATAGGCATCTGCTGCCGCCTGCGAGGCGGTGGTTATCCCATTGTCATATCTGTCTTTCAGCATGGATGCGCCCTCCTGTCCCGGGGCCGCAGCCTGCGGGCGCGCTGCCATCGGGTCAAGCAGATTGTGCGGTATCCGCGGCCTCTTTCAGCCCGCGCAGCGTGACGCGCCAGAACCGGACAGACAGCAATACGGCTGCCATGCCCAGCCCCACAACAAGGCCCAGCCAGACGCCGATGCCTTCCATCCCGAGCACGAACCCAAAGAGGTACGAACAGGGAATGCCCAGAACCCAGTAGCTGACAGCCGCATAGATCATGGGGACGCGCGTGTCCTGCACCCCGCGCAGCAGCCCCAGTGCAATGACCTGTGCACCATCGACCAGTTGAAAGAGCGCCGCCATGATCAAAAGGCCGGTACCGATGAGCAGAATGGCATCGCGCTGCGGCTCGTCGCGCTGCATGAAAAGCGACACAAGGGGTTCAGGAAAGAGCACAAAAAGGGCGATTGTCATTGCCGCCATGACCAGTGACAGGAGCGTCACGGTGATTGCCCCGCGCTCCATATGCCAGGGGTCGCGGCGCCCCAGCGCGTTGCCCGCCCGGATGGTGGCCACATTGCTCAGCCCCACATGCAGCATAAAGGTGACAGCCGAAAGCTGAACTGCGATGCCATGTGCGGCCAGCGGCACCGTGCCCAGCCAGCCCATCATCGTGGCCGATGCCGCAAAAAGCCCTGTTTCCGACAGGCTGGTCAGGCCGATCGGCATGCCCAGCCGGAAAACCCGCACCAGCATCTGCGGGTCCGGCTTCCACAGGCGCTGAAACAGCGCGTGTTGTGGCAGCACAAGGCAGACGTATGCAACCACACCCACCAGCGACACCAGATGGCTGATGACAGAGGCAATGGCCGCCCCCGCGATCCCCAGTTCCGGCGCACCCCAGTTGCCGAAAATCAGCGCATAATTCGCCAGCCCGTTGGACACCGCACTGATCACTGTGATCCACAGCACGACCTGGGTGCGTTCCAGGGCTGCCAGATAGGATTTCAGCACCATGACCAGCAGCGCCGGAAAGATCCCCCAGGCCGCAATGCTGAGGTAAGCGCCACCGTCTCTGGCCACCCCCGCCTCCTGGCCCAGCAGAAGCAGCAGCGGCTCTGACCGGATCATCAGCGGCAGCGCCAGTAATGCAAAACCAATGCTCAGCCAAAGCCCCATGCGGGTGGCACGGCGCAGACCGATCTCGTCTTCTTCGGCCGCAAAGGAGGCCACAAGCGGCATCACCGCCCAGGCAAACCCCGACCCGAATATGAAAAGCGTGAAAAAGAGCGTGGAGCCGATGGTCACTGCGGCCAGCGCCTCGACGCCGTACCAGCCCAGCATCACAGTATCGGTCACACCAATGGCCATCTGCGCCATATGCCCGCCAATGAGCGGCAGCCCAAGGCGCAATACCGCGCGGCAGTGATCAGGATATGACATTGCGATGGCCATGCCCTGCCATACGCCTGTGCACGCACAAGGGAAAGAGCCTGCGCACCTGGTTCAGAGTTTCCCGCCGGTCAATCCGGCCCGGCGGGAGGGGCAGAAACTGCAAAATATCCCGCCCTGGGAAGGATTTCCCGGTTTTGCGGGATATTTTCTTGATCTGCCGTCAGAACCTGTCAATCTATGGTAGAAACCACGTGCTGTATTTTTGCACAAACAAGGACTTAGCCATGAGCCGATACCGCTTTCTTGCCGCACTTGCCGTGCTGGCGTCCGGCACCGCTCAGGCCAATCCCATCGATCAGGTCCGTCCCGATGCGCCCGAACTGGCGCAGTTTGGGACCCTGCCCATCGGCGTCAGGACACTGGAGTTCACGAACCCCGACCAGATTGATGTGCTCTCTGTCACGGATGATGCGGTGCCGCGCTATGACCGTGCCCTGACGGTCGAGGTCTGGTACCCTGCAGCCGAGGGCACCGTGCCGGGCGGAACATACGATACCGTCCTGCGCGACGGGCAGACACCGGTGACCCTGACGGGCCGTGCTGCGCGTGATGCGGAACCGGCAACAGATGGCTCCTATCCGCTGATCGTCATCAGCCACGGCTATCCCGGCAACCGTTTTCTGATGTCCCATCTGGGCGAGAACCTGGCCTCCAAGGGCTACGTCACCCTGGCCATCGATCACCGCGACAGCACTTATTCCGACCAGGCCGCCTTTGGCTCTACCTTGCTGTACCGCCCGCTGGATCAGCGCTTTGTGATCGACCAGATGGAAGCGCTGGAAAGTGCACTGGGGGCGATCACCGACACCTCTGCCGTGGGGGTTATCGGCTATTCCATGGGGGGATACGGCGCGCTTGTCTTTGGCGGCGCGGGCGTGACAGAGGCCTCGACGGAATACAGCTGGGGCACCCCGAACGGTCTGCTGTCGCAGCATCTGTCGGGTTCGGAAAGCCATGCCGCGCTGATGGATGACCGGGTCAAGGCCCTTATTGCCATCGGCCCCTGGGGGCGTAACGCCGGGTTCTGGGACGCCAACACATTGGCCGGGCTGAGCAAACCCACGCTGATCATGGCGGGCGGGTCGGATGACGTCTCAGTCTATGGCGCCATCCGCTCGATCTTTGAGGAGGCACGCGGCACCGACCGGCATCTGCTGACCTTCAACCACGCCAATCACAACGCCGCCGCGCCTATGCCTGCACCCGCCGAAAGCTGGGAGCCTGTGGAAACGCTCGATTTTGTGCCCTTTGAACATTACGCCGATCCGGTCTGGGACACGGTGCGGATGAACAATATCGCACAGCATTTCGCGACAGCCTTTTTTGATCTGCACCTGCGCGGCGACGTCTCCAGACGGCCCTATTTTGATCTGATCCCCGAGGCGGACGCCGGTGTGCTGGCGCTGGACGAAGAAGCGCTGCCAACGGACGATCACACCTACTGGACCGGCTTCCCCCCGCGCACCGCGCGCGGACTGCGGTTTGAGACGCTGACCGAGGGCAACTGAAGCCACTCCCGGGCCTCCGGCGCGGCAGCACCTGCGCGCCCGCGATCTGCCGTGAAACCCCACGCCTGCAGCCCTTCCCGCCATGCGGGAGACACCGCCCCGCTCTGGACAATCCCGCCGGATTGGACCACGGTCTCTGGCACGATAATGCCGGGCCGGACGCTGCCTGAGCCAATCCCGGGACGGGTATTTTGAGAGACACGGTAACCAGACGGCGGGTGAACCCCTTTGAGCTTCTTGAGGAAGCTCTGGAGGAAGGTTGGCAGACCGTAGACACCATCCCCCGCGCGGGCCAGGGCGATTTTCTGGTGCTCACCCTGACGGGCCTTGTCGCCCGTGCCCGCACCCGCAGTGACAGCCCGCGCATCCGCCGCGCCGATGGCTGGGGCCCGGAACGCACCACCGTTGTGGCCAGCGGCAGCGGCAATTACCTCGGTGCCATCGCCTGGCGCTGGCCTGACCAGGACTGACCCTGAAGCCCCCGGTTTAACCTGAGACATCCAACCGTCGTGCAAATGCGCCGATCCGGGGGGGGCGCAGTCGCGCCGCCCCGTGGGGGCGGAACGGCGCGGCGCAACAGTGCCTGTTGCGAGGGTGTTTTGATCTGCGCGGTGTATTTCAGGTTTAAGGCCGGGGGCTTTAGCGGTGGGCCCAGTCCTCCGGATCATCCGAATTTCCCGGGCTCAGCCCGATAATGTCCCCCTCGGTGGAACAGCCCAGCCCCAGAACCGTGCGGTTGGCATAGGCGAAATAGCTGACCACCTGGTTGATCTCCAGGATCTGCCCGTCATCCCAGCCTGAAGCCGCCAGCGCCCGCACATCTGCCTGCCGTAAACCGCCCGGAGTTTCCGTCAGCTTGCGCGCATAGCGCATCGCGGCCTTTTCCCCGGCCGTCAGCGGCATCGCCTCTTCCACGCCCAGCCGGATGGCCGTCTGCAGGGCATCCGCACGCGCGTCATCCGCCAGCAGCCGTTTCATGCCGGCAAAGTGGTGCTTTTCGCAATATTCACACCGGTTCACATGCGACACCCAGACGCCCAGCGCTTCCAGAAACCACTTCGGCACCGTATTGCCCGAATGATGCAGCACATATTTGTAGAGCGCCATGTGCCCTTCCATCGTATGCGGACGCAGCGAATGGGCCATCATGATGTTGTCCACATTGTTCCCGGGACCGGCGATGCGCGTGTAAAGCTGTTTCAGCCGTCCTGTCGCCGCTTCAAAAGGGACGGTTGTGATCCATGTCATGGGATGGTTCTCCTGCGGTTTTCGGGCAGCCTACTGCTCCTTGAACTGCCAGGAAACGGGATTTGCGCACAAACAGACGAATACCCCGGGAATGCGGCCGGAACGAAAAAGGCCCGCCGAAACCGGCGGGCCCTTCTATCTGGTCCTTGCGAAACCTGTCAGATCATGCGGCTTTTTTACGCGCACGCATGACACCCAGGCCGCCGAATGCAGCAATCAGCATCCAGCCTGCCGCTGGCAGCGGAACCGCGGTCAGGTTCAGGTTAAAGTCGCCATGACGGCCTGCGCCTGTATCACCGGTGCTGCGGACAGCCGGTCCGGCATAGTCGCTGGTTGTTGTGGCAACCCATGTGAACCAACCGGCACCACCATAGCCCTGGTTTTTGTCGTTTGCGCTTTCACCCAGCTGGAACGGAATGTCCTTGGGTGCCAGCGGATAGCTGGTCAGCGTCAGTGTCAGACCGTCCAGCAGCGTGCCGGCAACACCTGTCAGCGTGGCTGACGTCATGTCATAAAACGACCATGTGTCCTTGATCGCCTGCTTTTCCGCAGCGCTCAGAGAAGAATCCAGGCCACCGTTCTTGGTGCCACCACCACCGGGCTGATCCGGGTCAAGGCGGTTAAATTCAACGGCCACGTCAAGCTGCAGCATGCTGTCTTTGTTGTTGATGATACGACCGTCGAGCGTTGCCGAGGCCTTGTCATCGCGTGTCACAAAGCTGCCCGCGCCGCCTTCGAACTGCCAGTAGGCGTCCACGCCACCGATCAGGCCAGGCAGCCAGACAGTGTGGTCATTGCCGCCCGTTGTTACGCTTGTTGCGGCAAAACCGTCCGCCGTTGCCGCGTCTGCGTCTGTCGCAAACAGGGACATTGCCGAGACCGCAACCGCGACCGCACCGGCTTTAAAGATATTCATATTCATAGGAAGTGTCCTCACCCGTTCTCACTGAAGGTGCGCACGGGTCACTACGGATACCCCTCCCGACACACCATTACTTTACAAGCGTAATTCCGCTGACCTCTGTCTCGCCCATCGCATCGTGAAAAACCATATAAAAATGTCATAAAATCCATATTTCTGCCTTATTCTGCACTTTCTAAGGGAAAATCTTAAATAACGGGAAACAATGCCTTGCCCACACGGGGTATTTCACGCTGCGCGGGAACCCGCCTGTTCCGAATTTTGCCTTGATCAGGGCGATTCGGCTCTGATGCTCCGGGCTGCGGCGCAAAGGGCACGGCCCGTTGCGCAGCCGGTCCCGCCCGGTGACAATGCGCCCGGCGGCCCCGCAAAAACGCAGGCACAAAGGCACAGGCGGGCGCGCTGGCCCTTCCCCCGCCCCGGCCCCTCTGCCATACTCTGCGCAACCACAAAAAAGAGGCCCGAGCTTATGCCCAACGATCTGCTGTCAGGAACAGAGGCGACGGACTATGACGCCTCCTCCATCGAGGTTCTCGAGGGGCTGGAGCCCGTGCGCAAACGCCCCGGCATGTATATCGGCGGCACGGACGAGCGCGCGCTGCACCACCTGGTGGCCGAGGTGCTCGACAACTCCATGGACGAGGCCGTCGCGGGCCACGCCAACCGCATCGAGGTCGAGCTGCACGAGGACTACGCCGTCACCATCCGCGACAACGGCCGCGGCATCCCGATCGACCCGCACCCCAAATTCCCCGACAAATCCGCTTTGGAAGTGATCCTCTGCACGCTGCACGCAGGCGGCAAATTCTCGGGCAAGGCCTATGAAACCTCCGGCGGTCTGCACGGCGTCGGCGCCTCCGTGGTCAATGCGCTGTCCGACAGCATGGTCGTCCAGGTCGCCCGCAACAAAGAGCTCTACGAGCAGCGGTTTTCGCGCGGCCTCCCGCTCGGGCCGGTGGAAAAAGTGGGCGCAGCCCCCAACCGCCGGGGCACCACCGTGACCTTCCACGCCGATGAGCAGATCTTCGGCTCGCACCGCTTCAAACCTGCGCGGCTTTTTAACTCCATCCGCTCCAAGGCCTATCTCTTTTCCGGCGTCGAAATCCGCTGGAAATCCGCGATTGCCGACGGCGACACCCCGACCGAGGCCACGTTTCACTTTCCCGGGGGCCTGTCGGATTACCTGCGCGAAACGCTCGGGCCTGCCACCACCTACGCCGATCAGCCCTTTGCCGGAACTGTTGATTTCAAAGAGAAATTCGGCGAGGCAGGCAAGGTAGAATGGGCGATCAACTGGACGCCCAGCCGCGACGGTTACCTGCAGTCTTACTGTAACACCGTGCCCACGCCCGAGGGCGGCACCCATGTGGCCGGTTTCTGGGCCGCGATCCTCAAGGGCATTAAGGCCTACGGCGAACTGGCGGGCAACAAAAAGGCCGCCCAGATCACCCGCGACGATCTGATGTCGGGCGGCTGCGCGCTGGTCTCCTGCTTTATCGCCGACCCCGCCTTCGTCGGTCAGACCAAGGACCGCCTGTCGACGGAATCAGCCGCGAAAATGACCGAAGGGGCCGTGCGCGACCACTTCGACAACTGGCTGGCCAATGACACCAAATCCGCGGGCGCCATCCTCGATTTTCTGGTCCTGCGCGCCGAAGAACGCCTGCGCCGCCGCCAGGAAAAGGAAACGGCCCGCAAATCGGCCACCAAGAAACTGCGCCTGCCCGGCAAGCTGACCGACTGCACCTCCAAATCCCGCGAGGGCACGGAGCTTTTCATCGTCGAGGGCGACAGTGCGGGCGGCTCCGGCAAGGGCGCGCGCGACCGTAAAACCCAGGCCCTGCTGCCGCTCAAAGGCAAGATTTTGAATGTGCTGGGCGCGGCCTCGTCGAAACTGGGCTCAAACGCCGAAATCTCCGACCTCTGCGAGGCGCTCGGCTGTGGCATGGGCACCAAATTCAACCTGGATGATCTGCGCTATGACAAGATCATCATCATGACCGACGCCGATGTGGACGGTGCACATATCGCCGCGCTGCTCATGACGTTTTTCTTTACCCAGATGCGCCCGCTAATCGACGCGGGCCACCTCTATCTGGCCTGCCCGCCGCTCTTTCGCCTGACGCAGGGCGCGCGCCGTGTCTATTGCCTCGATGAGGCCGAAAAGGACGCCTGGCTGGAAAAAGGTCTGGGCGGCAAGGGCAAAATCGACGTCTCCCGCTTCAAGGGTCTGGGGGAAATGGACGCCAAGGACCTCAAGGAAACCACGATGGACCCGACGACCCGCAAGCTGATCCGTGTGTCGATTGACGAAGACCTGCCCGGCGAGACCGGCGATCTGGTCGAACGCCTGATGGGGAAAAAGCCAGAGCTGCGCTATCAGTACATCCAGGAAAATGCGAAGTTTGTGGAGGAGCTGGATGTTTAGCCGGGCGCCGTTCTTGACAGTCGGTCCCAACATCTGAGCACGCGCCGGACCGAGGGGTGGCGCAAACGCGCCGCCCCATGGGGGCGGGTCGGCGCGGCCTGACAGTGCCTGTCAGGCGGGAGGTTTGGGGTTGGTCGATGAAATAGGGGGAATGATTGGGAAGATTGTTGTGAAGATTGTTGTGGAGTTAGATGTTTGAGTAACACGCCGCTGATCCTCGACCAAATGTCGCGCGAGTTTGTCAAATGTGGTGATCTTCTCGTTCGCTTCAGCGAATTGGAAGATGTTTTGAGCAGATACGCTTCACCCCTGCTTTTCTATGACTACGACCTTCGCGATGAATTGGGTGATTACGCCCTGTCTTTTGGCGGTTCCTGTGCGCACATAGACTACCGAACAAGGCGTTTTGTCGTCGCAACTACCCACCAGATAGACGGACGTTCGCCCGGTGACGTCGGACTCTATGACCCAGACGCGGCCAGCATCTGCACTTGCTCTGAGCACAAGTCGTACGAGTTCGACCAGATGCAAGGGACGCTCGAAACAAAAGATATTGAAATCTTTGGATTTTCGGGTGCGACGCGATCTGGAAGACTCACTCAACATGTTTGGTTCAAAGTGTCTCCGGCGTATGGCGACTTCTCAGTGGACGAGATTTGCAGCGTCATCATTGTCGGATACCCGGCATCAATTCAGAGTTGGGACGTTGACGCCGCGCACGTCAAATTGAGACCATTTTCTTTGGTTGCAAATTTCGCGGGTAAGGGTGACTCGGACTATCTAAAAGCTACGGTAGACGAAGACTTAGATGTAGATCCAAATGGGCTTAGTGGAGCTCCAGTCTTTTTTATCCTGTGCAAGCACGAGCAATTCAGAGTTGAATTAGCAGGGATCGTTGCAACAGCCGGAAAGAGGATTGTTCAATTCATTCCATTCACTTTCGCAATGCCATTGCTTAACCTCAAATGAATCGCCCGAGGCCCCGCCTTGGGCAGCGCCCGACCCTCCCCCCGGGAGGGCGCACTGCGTTTGCCCTGATGCTGCCGCATCGCTCCGGCCTCAATCGTTCCACTGGAACGATTGCAAGACGGCCTCCGCCCCAGGCTCGGGCGCTGCCCTGTCCAGCCGTTGTACATTGGGCCGCACTCGTCCGGGGCTCTGCCCGTTCAGCCCCCAACACCTGCTGAAGACGACACCCACAGCATACGCCACACCGCCAAAAGCAGAGCCCGCCCGAAAGCCGCCTCAGCCGCAGCGCTTCTGGGTCGACAGATCCACCAGAACCGACTGCCGTTCGTTCGCGGCCTCCAGCGCCTTGTTGGCGTTCGACATGTTGCCGATCACCGCAGGCCAGAACAGGATGCCCGCCGCCACGTTCTCACCGGAAAAGGTGCGCCCTTTCTCGGCCTCGGCGCGGATTTTGTCGAGGTCGGACAACTGCTCCCTGATTTGCCCGCATGTCAGATCCTGATCGGTCACGGATTTTGACGCGACAACTTCGGGCGACACACAGGCCGACAGCCCAAACGCCGCCGCAAAACAGATCACCACACCGGATTTACCAGTCATAACTCATTACTCCACATAAATTTTTTGGCGAAAATGCCTTTAGGAGCGGTGCTAGAGCAGCCCCGGCAGAAGCACAACACAAACCGGCATTTTTATTAAAAACAGTTAACGTCCGACACCGCCCGGCTCGGTTGCCGGCAGGTTTTGACACCGCGCGATGGCTTCACACGCACTGCAATACGTATCACCACGCGGTTAAAAAACACCGCCAAAGCCCGCAGAACCGACGCGCGCACCGACAAAATACCGACGTTATACCGACGTGATACTGACGTGCCCAACCCGCTGAAAACCAACAAAAGACGCTCAGTTCTGTGACGGGGCCCCGGACCGGGACCGCCCCGTTGCGCGTACGCTCCGGTCACAGATCGCCAGGGCTACTCCTGCAGCGCGCGCAGATATTCCAGCAGGTCCGCCACCGGCTGCGAGGTCAGTACCGGCTGGCCCGTCTCCACCTTGAGGATCACATCCGTGCCCTCAAAAAATGCGCCGTAAACCGGCATGGGCGAGCCGTGACTGACCAGCGGGTCGCGCCCGTCGATGCGCATCACCACACGCTCTGCCGGAAACACACCGCCATGGCGCGCCGCGAGACCCGTCAGGTCCGGCGGCTGCAGCACCAGCGCGGGGGCCATCGGCCCATTGCCGCGCGCCTCAGCCCCGTGGCAGGTCGCACAGTGGCGCGCATAGATCTCTGCGCCGATCACCGGCTCCTGCGCTGCGACCGCCCCGCAAAGCAGGAGAGCGCCGCAGATAAATGAAGTAAATCCCTTCATAATCAGCTCCTTATGGATATGGTGTCAGTCTGGCACAACCGCTGTGCCGCCGCCTTGATCCGGATCAATCCGGACAGGCTTCCGGGAAAATGCACGACAGCGGCACAGGCCGCTTGATCGCGAGCGACTGTTTCGGCACAGATGGATCATGCGTTGTTTTGTGATTGCCTGTCTGATCGTTCTGACCGCCTGCGGCCGCCCGCTGACCGAGACGGAGACCGCCTTTGCCCGCACGATCCACGGCGATGCGCTGGACACCGACCGCGTCCGCCTGGTGCATGGCGCGCCCACCCGCGCGGTGACCTTCCGGCGCGTGCCGCGGCCCCGCACCACCTGCCGCGAGCGGCTCCTGCCGCCCCCGACCGAGGCCGTCGTCACGTCGAAACCCGCGGCCGTTGCCTTTTACAACCGCATCTTTTTCGACCGTGACTGGTATCTGGATGACTATCTGCCCGACTATCCCGACCGGCTGGGCCTCGTCGCCGCGATGCTGCTGGCCCACGAACTGACCCATGTCTGGCAGTGGCAGAACAGACGCGAGACCGGCTATACCCCTCTGCGCGCTGCCTTTGAACATGATGGCGCGCGCGACCCCTATCTCTTTGATCTGGAAAACAAAACCAGCTTTGGCGATTTTGGTTTTGAGCAACAGGGCGCGATTGTCGAGGAGTTTGTCTGTTGCCGCACTCTGGATCCCGGCGCGCCCCGCACCGCACGTCTGCATGCCCTGATCGCCGGTGCGATGCCTGTGGCGCCGCTTCAGCAGTCCCGCGTCACGGCTGTGGGTCTGCCCTGGGACGGTGTTGAAATCGAAGGTATCTGCAGCTGATCAGGGGCGCTGCACCGTTTTCAGCCAGGCCACAATCGCCGCCTGCGGACGGGGCGCGCGGCTGACGCCCGGGACGCGGAGCCGCCGCGTGTCGTCAAGCGCTGTCAGCGGAGTCATCCGCCGCCCGGTCTGTGTGCCCGTGGCATAGCTGTCGAGCAGCATCACAACATCTTCGGCCGGGAACGCTCCACCCGCGTTGCGCGCCAGCACCGTCAGATCCGCGGGCGTTTTGCTAAGCCCGCGCACGCCTGCACCGCCGCCGCCGCGCGCATCGCCGCCATGGCAGAGCGCACAATTGGCGGCATAAAGCGCTGCACCCTGACGCTCAAGGGTACGATCACCGGGACCGCAGGCAGCCAGCATAAGGCTCAGCGCAGCGGACAATGCCACCGGAATGCCCCTCAGGGGCCGGTTCGTCTGAAATCGGTCTTGCTGCATCCCGGGCAGGAGGCCATGCTGAGATTAAAGTCAGGTTAAAAGGAACCCGCCATGGCCCAATTTGCGATCATCATGACACTGGCGGGGATCGGAATTCCGATGCTGGCCGCACTGAATGCCGCACTGGGCCAGCGCATCGGCTCACCCGCAGCGGCGGGGGCGGTGCTTTTCACGGTGGCCCTTGTCTCCTGCGCGCTCGTGACCCTCGCAACGGGCCCCCAGGCGCTGTCCAAAGTCGCCCAGGCCCCGAAACACCTGCTGCTCGCAGGCGTCCTGATTGCTTTCTATGTGCTCAGCATTACCTGGATTGCGCCGGTTTTCGGCGTTGGAAACGCTGTGTTTTTCGTGCTTCTGGGCCAGTTGATCAGCGCCGCCGCCATCGACCACTTTGGCCTTTTCGGCGCGCGTATCTCCCCGCTGGGTCCGACGCGGGCACTCGGCATTGCCCTGATGGCAGCGGGGGTTTTCGTTACTCAGAAGGTTTAGGGCCCCGGGCAAGGTCCCGGATCTGATCCCAAACCTTGTCGACCACATCAACCCGGGTCAGACCCTTGCGATGCTGACCCGGCATTCTCGCACCCTCATCGGCGCTGACGGCATCGGCCAGGACTGACAGGCGGGCACCGAAGTCAGGCGAGGTCTCCGGATCCATCAGGATGTAGAACTGACCCAGATCGTGTGGTGATCCGTCCCGCGCCTTGAGCGGTTTGACGTTACGCGACAGAACCGAGCCCGTCATGCCCGCGGCAAGGATCTCTGCCATGAGGCCGAAACCCCAGCCTTTGTAGCCGCCGACAGACACCAGCGAGCCCTGCAGCGCCTCCTCCGGGTCTGTTGTCGGTTCGCCCCGGGCATTGAGCGCCCAGCCTTCGGGAATGGATTTCCCTGTTGCCTTCGCCATAGTGATCTTCCCCAGGGCGACAGTTGTTGTCGACTGGTCAAAATGCATTGCCAGACCGCCCTCTCCGTCCGGGACGGAAAAGGCAATCGGGTTCGTTCCGATCACACGGGAACGCCCCCCGGGCGGGGCCACAATCGGAGAGGCATTGGTAAAACCGATCCCGATCATGCCGGCCCGAGCGATCTGCCCGGTGAAAAAACCAAGCGATGTGCAGGTGTGTGCATGTCCGACGGCCAGTGTCGCGGTGCCAAACTGACGCGCGGCGTCCAGCGCCGGCACGATACCGTGGGAAAAAGCAGGCTGCGCAAATCCAAAACCGGCATCCACATGAATGGTCGCCGGACGCGGCGTCGTGACAACCGGCACAGCCTTGCCCCGCACCCTGCCGCTCTGCAGTTGCTCGCAATAGCTTTCCACATAATAAAGCCCGCAGATGCGGTTCCCATGGGCCTCGGCCTCGGCCACGGCCCGTGCCACCTCGGAGGCGACAAAGGGCTCAGCCCCATGGCTGCGCAGCGCCTCGGCGGTAACGGATTCAATTGTCGCAACATCGACTACAGGCATAATTCACTCCCTTTCCCGGGGCGCAGGTTGATCGTAAGGGGTGCTTGCGTCAAGTATCCGGATCACCCGGAGGCCATTGGGACAAGATGCCCGTTTTCCAGCCTGATCTGCCGGTCCATGCGGGCGGCAAGCTCCAGGTTATGCGTGGCAATCACGGCCGCGAGACCCGTGCTGCGCACCAGAATCATCAGCGCTTCGAACACCTGGTCAGAGGTGGCCGGGTCCAGGTTTCCCGTCGGCTCATCCGCGAGTAAAAGCGCGGGCTCGTTGGCCAGAGCGCGGCAAAAGGCGACCCTCTGCTGTTCGCCCCCCGACAAAGCTGCAGGCCGGTGAGCAGCCCGCCCGGAGATTCCAACAGTTTCCAGCAAGGACATGGCCCGCGCCTCCGCGTCGGCGCGCGGCGTCGCATTGGCGAGCTGTGGCAGAACGATGTTTTCCAGCGCCGTGAATTCCGGCAACAGGTGGTGAAACTGGTAGATAAACCCGACATCCGCGCGCCGGACAGCCGTACGGCCCGCATCGCCCAGGCCCGTCATGGTCGCGCCACCAATCCGTACGGTCCCGCTGTCTGCTGTGTCGAGCAGGCCGGCAATGTGCAGCAACGTCGATTTCCCCGCACCCGAAGGGGCCACGAGGGCCACGACCTCTCCCGCCGCAACGGACAGATCGACGGCGCGCAGAACGGTGACTTCATTCGGTTTGCCGCTGTTGTAGGAGCGCGCAATCCCCTCAAGCTCCAGCACCGGATCACTCATAGCGCAGCGCCTCGACCGGGTTCATCCGCGCAGCTCTGCGCGCCGGGAAAATCGTCACCACAAAAGAGAGCCCCAGAGACAATACAACCGCAGACAACACATCGCTCAGGTGAAGCTCGGCGGGCAGCGCATAGATGCCGCGGATCGACGGATCCCAGACGCCGCCGCCCATCAGGACATTCACGAACGAAAAAATCGGATCAATCCAGATGGCAAAGAGTGACCCCAGGATGACCCCCATCAGCGTGCCCAGCACACCGGTAGAGGCACCGCAGATAAAGAATATGCGCAGAACCGAGCCCTCTGTCAGGCCCATGGTCCGCAGGATGCCGATGTCGCGTCCCTTATTTTTAACCAGCATAATCAGCCCCGAGACGATGTTCATCGCCGCAATCAGCACAAGGATCGACAGGATGATGAACATCACATTGTCCTCGACCTCCAGCGCGCGCAGAAAACCGCCCGAGGCATCGCGCCACGTCCAGACCTGAGCGCGCACACCGGCGGCCTCAAGAAGCGCGGGGGAATAGGTGTCGATCGCCTCGGCATCTTCAACCATCACTTCAATTTCGTCTGCCAGACCTTCTCGATTAAAGAAAATCTGCGCTTCGGCGAAGGGCAGATAGGCGCGCACCCTGTCAATATCGTAGCGCCCTGCCGAAAAGACATAGACCACGTCATAGGCATTGATCCGCGGCGATGTTCCAAAGGCGGTTTTGACCCCGTCAGGGGAAATCAGGCGGATACGGTCTCCGACACTGACGCCCAGTTGCCGGGCCAGACCGGACCCCAGCGCGATGCCGCTTTCAAAATCAGCCAGGCTGCCCACGGCAACCGCCGGATCTGCAATCCCCGGCAATGTGTTGAGGTTTTCAGCACTGATCCCGTACAGATCGATGCCCGCGTTACTGCCCTGTCCCGCTCCCATCACCTGCGCCCGGATCAAAGGCGCGGCCCGTGTCACGCCCGGCACAGCACGCAGCCGATCCGCCAAGGCTTCGTAATCGCTGATGGTTCTGTCGATCCTGCCTGCGGACGTCACCTCGCCCAGAGAATAAACGGTCGCATGGGCGTTGGCCCCGAGGATCGTACCGACGAACTCGGCACGAAAACCGGAGCGCACCGCCAGCGTCGCGATCAGGGCAAAAACGGCGAGCGTGATACCGATCAGGCTGATCCAGGTCATGGTGCTGACCCCGCCCTCGGCACGGCGCGCGCGCAGGTAACGCCAGGCGATCATCCATTCAAAGGCGGCAAAAGGGGCAGTGGTGCGTGCCATAGAGTGTCCTGCAGGGCGTGTTGTCGCGCAACGTGGGGCTTTGACCCGGCAGGGTCAAGCAGAGGTTTGCACCGGACGCCGCGACCATCCTGGCAACAGCATCAGCGCAAGGCGCAAGCCCGCCCAGCTGGCAAGAAACCCCGCCAGGGCAAAGAGCGCCGTCGCAGGCGTCAGCGGCAGGGACGGCCGGAAAGCAGACCAGGCTCCGCGCGCCACATCGGCATCCGTCAGACGGGCGGCGTGATAGGCGCGCATGAAGGGGCCGTGACCGCTGAGCACGACAAGATCCGCGCTCAGCGCCGCGTGTCGCTCAAAAGTGCGCTGCATGTCCGCGCGCCTGGCGTCAAGGAATGCAGAGCCGGTCATCTGAGCCAGTGCGGCATCCCGCGTCAGCCCCAGAGCCGCAGCGGAGGCGTCAAAATCGGCCACGACCTGATCCAGCGCGTCAACCGCGCCACCGAGCCGCTGCAAATACTGCTGTGAAAACGCGGGAAACTGGGCCGCCCCCAGTGCACCGCTGAGGCTGACCGCGAAAATGGCTGCGCGAAGGATCATATCCTGCTCCTGCTCTCCCCCAGGAGGCATCGGCGGTATCCTACCAGATACCGCTGGCTGCGCAAAGCATCAGATGCAGCTACGGCACGAACGGCGGCCAAAATCCCGGCATCCCCGCCAGACGTTCAGTGCCCGCTGTAAATGGCCGCGATCTTTTTCACGGCATCTTCCGGCGGCAGTTCTTCGCTTTCACCGGTGCGTCGGCTGGTCAGCTCGACCACACCGTTTTTCAGACCGCGCGGACCCACCGTGATCCGCCAGGGCAGGCCGATCAGGTCCATGGTCGCAAATTTGCCGCCTGCCCGTTCATCCCGGTCATCATAAAGCGGGTCGAGCCCGAGCGCCCGGAGCGCGGCATAAAGCGCGTCACAGGCACCGTCCGCCTCCGCATCACCTTGCCTGAGGTTGACGATACCGCAATGGAAGGGCGTCACACCTTCGGGCCAGATAATGCCCTTGTCGTCATGGCTGGCCTCGATGATTGCGCCCAGCAGACGGCTGACACCGATGCCGTGGCTGCCCATGTGCACAGGCGTCGGCTTTCCATCAGGGCCCTGAACCGTCGCGCCCATCGCCTCGGAGTATTTGGTACCGAAGTAGAAAATCTGACCAACCTCGATGCCGCGCGCCGTGCGGCGACGCTCTTCGGGGATAGCATTGAACAGGGCCTCGTCGTGGGTTTCATCGGTGCGCGCATAGAGGTTGGTGAACTCCTGCATGATCGACTGGCACTGATCCACATCGTCAAAATTGATTTCGCGGTCGCCAAAGGTCAGATCGGTCACCGCGCTGTCATAGAAAACCTCCGACTCGCCCGTTTCCGCCAGGACAAGGAATTCATGCGTATCATCCCCGCCGATGGGGCCACTGTCGGCGCGCATCGGAATGGCCTGCAGACCCATCCGCTCGTAGGTGCGCAGGTAGCTTACCAGATGGCGGTTATAGGCATGCAGCGCATCCTCTTTGGTCAGGTCGAAATTGTACCCGTCCTTCATGTAAAATTCGCGGCCCCGCATAACACCGAAACGCGGGCGCATCTCGTCGCGGAATTTCCACTGGATATGATAGAGCGTCAGCGGCAGATCTTTGTAGCTGCCAACGTGCGCGCGGAAGATGTCGGTGATCATCTCCTCATTCGTGGGGCCATAGAGCATATCCCGCTCCTGCCGGTCGCGGATGCGCAGCATCTCGGGGCCGTAGGCGTCGTACCGTCCGCTTTCGCGCCACAGATCCGCAGGTTGCAGCGTGGGCATCAGCATCGGAATGTGCCCTGCGCGCTGCTGTTCCTCGTGAACGATATTCTCGATCCTGCGCAGAACCCGAAAGCCCAGTGGGAGCCACGAATAAATCCCTGCAGAGCTTTGTTTGATCATACCAGCACGCAGCATCAGCCGGTGACTGACGATCTGTGCCTCGGCGGGGTTTTCGCGCAGCACGGGCAGGAAGTAGCGGGTCAGGCGCATTTCGGAGGATCCTCTGATCTTAAAACTCCGCTCCTGACTATGCCAATCCGCCCGGCCCCGCAATCGGACATTCCCTGCCCGTGCTCAGGCTTTTTCGACGCTGGCCCTTGAAAGACAGCGCTGGTTGCGCAATGTGAAACAGATCATCAACCCGGAGACGAACATGGCCCTGCCTGCACGCGATCAGGTAATCTACTGGAGTGTTGCCAGCGCAGTGTTTCTCATTGTGCTGTGGTTTCTGGGGCATGTCCTGTTGCCGTTTGTACTGGGTGGCGCAATTGCCTACTTCCTCGATCCGGTGGCTGACCGGCTGGAACGGATGGGGTTGAGCCGGGTAGCGGCCACCGCCCTGATCACCGTTATCGGGGTACTGGCATTTGTCGTGATGGCGCTGCTGATTATCCCAACCCTGGTGAGCCAGGCGCTGCAGCTGTTTGAAGTCGCGCCGGAGTTTGCCAGAACCTTTACCGCCTGGCTGACAGAACGGTTCCCTACGCTGCTTGATGACGGATCAACGCTGCGGCAATCCATCAACAGCCTTGGTGCCACGATTGAAAGCAGGGGCGCACAGCTTCTGGAAACTGCGCTCACATCAGCTGCATCATTGCTGAATGTTGTGGTCCTGATTGTAGTGGTTCCGGTTGTATCTGTGTACCTGCTCCTTGACTGGGACCGTATGGTTGCGCGCATCGATCAGCTGCTGCCCCGCGATCATGCGCCTGTGATCCGACGTCTGGCATCCGACATTGATCAGACCCTCGCCGCATTTATCCGCGGCATGGGCACAGTCTGTCTTGTGCTTGGGACGTATTACGCTGTGGCGCTGATGCTTGTCGGTCTGCAGTTTGGCCTTGTCGTGGGCTTTGTCGCCGGACTTGTGACCTTTATTCCCTACCTCGGCGCGCTGATCGGTGGCGCACTGGCCATCGGGCTGGCGCTCTTCCAGTTCTGGGGTGACTGGGTCAGCATCGGCATGGTGGCCGGAATATTTGTGATCGGGCAGGTGATCGAGGGCAATGTACTGACCCCCAAGCTCGTGGGCAGCTCTGTGGGTCTGCACCCTGTCTGGCTCATCTTTGCACTTTCCGTCTTTGGTGCGCTGTTTGGTTTTGTCGGCATGCTGGTGGCAGTCCCCGTGGCGGCCTCAATGGGTGTTATCACCCGGTTCGGCGTCGAACAGTATCAGAATTCATTGCTCTATCGCGGCAGATCCGGACAGGACGACACCTGAAATGGCCGAACAGCTCGGATTTGACCTGCCCGGTGTGCCCGCACTGGGGCGCGCGGACTTTCTCGTGGCGCCCTCCAATGCGGTCGCGATTGCCATGATCGAGGGCTGGCGCGACTGGACGGGCCGAAAGCTTTTGCTTTCAGGCCCTGAAGGCGCGGGCAAAACCCACCTTACACAGGTCTGGGCGGGACTGTCCGGCGCGCGGGTCATCAGCGCGGCAGACCTGGAAAGCGCACCGGTGCCCGAGCTGGCCCGCGGTCATGTGGCCGTGGAGGACGTGCACAGCATCACCGGGAAATCTGATGCCCAGACCGCGCTCTTTCACCTGCACAACCTTGTTCTGGCAGAAGGTAACAGCCTGCTTCTGACAGGCCAGGGCGCACCTGCGCACTGGGGTATCGATCTGCCTGATCTGGCAAGCCGCCTGACCGGCACGCCAACGGCCCAGCTTGATGCGCCCGATGATGCGCTGCTGGCCGCTGTTCTGGCAAAACTCTTTGCAGACAGGCAGCTGACACCCAGGCCTGAGCTGATCACATACCTTTTGCGCCGCATTGACCGGTCATTTGCCAGCGCGCGCGACATCGTTGCTGCCCTCGATGCCGCGTCGCTCGCTCAAAAGCGCGGCGTCTCGCGCAGCCTCGCCGCCACGATACTGGACAAAGGTGGTCCCTCGGGCTGAAATCTGTCACTGTGCCGTTACATTTCGCACCCACAAGGCCCTCATGACACACGCCGATTTTCTCACAGCCGACTTTCCTGATCCAGCAGAAGACAAGGATGTCGATCCCACGGGTCCCTCACGGTTTTTCAATCGTGAACTCAGCTGGCTGGGGTTCAACTGGCGCGTGGTCGAAGAGGCCGAGAACACCCGCGTTCCGTTGCTGGAGAGGCTGCGGTTTCTGTCGATCTCGGCCAACAATCTTGATGAGTTTTACACTGTACGCGTGGCGGGCCTGCGCGAACTGGCCCACGCGGGCAATACCACGCCAGGCGCGGACGGTCTGACACCTGCCGAGCAACTGGTTCTGATTGACCAGAACGCCCGCAGCCTGATGGAGACCCAGCAAAAGGTTCTGCTGACCCTGCTGACTGAGATGGAAGAGCAGAACATCTCTGTTCTGCGCAGCGGCGACCTGACCGACGAGGACCGCACTTATCTGGAAGATGTTTTTCTGACCCAGGTCTTTGCGGTTCTGTCGCCCCTGGCGATTGATCCGGCGCATCCGTTCCCGTTCATACCCAACACCGGATATGCTCTGGCCCTGCAACTGGAACGGAAATCGGACAAACGCCCTTTGCAGGCGCTGCTGCCAATTCCAGCGCAGATCGACCGGTTTGTCTCCCTGCCCGCACCGGACGGACATCACCGCTTTCTGCCTCTGGAAGAGCTGCTTGTGATGAATGTTCAGGGGCTTTTCCCCGGCTACCAGCTCAAGGCGCATTTCGAATTCCGCGTCCTGCGCGACAGCGATCTGGAAGTTGAGGAGGAAGCCGAAGACCTGGTGCGCGAGTTTGAGGTTGCGCTCAAACGTCGCCGGCGCGGCGAAGTGGTCCGCCTGACGCATTCCGCCGGAGCCCCGGAAAAGCTCAAAGCCGTGATCATGGAGGAGCTGGGCGTAGACGCCGAGGAAGTGATCGAAATTGACGGGATGATTGGCTCTGCGGACCTGAGCGAACTGGTTCTGGACAGCCGCCCCGACCTGCTGTGGCCAAGTTTCACCCCGCGTGTGCCAGAGCGGGTCACCGATTTTGATGGGGATATGCTGTCAGCGATCCGCAACAAGGACATGCTGCTGCACCACCCCTACGAGACCTTTGACATGGTCGTGCGCTTTCTGCAGCAGGCCGCCCGCGATCCAAAGGTGGTGGCGATCAAGCAAACGCTGTACCGCACATCCCGGGACAGTCCGATCGTGGAAGCGCTCTGTGAGGCGGCAGAGGACGGCAAATCTGTCACTGCCCTGGTAGAGCTCAAAGCCCGCTTTGACGAGGCCGCGAACATCCGCCAGTCGCGCCGCCTGGAGCGGGCTGGCGCCCATGTGGTCTATGGATTTCTCGACCTGAAAACCCACGCGAAAATCTCAACCGTGGTCCGGCGCGAGGGCAATCAGCTCGTCACTTATACGCATTACGGGACGGGCAACTATCATCCGATTACGGCCCGGGTTTACACGGATCTTTCGCTGTTTACCTGCGATACCCGGCTGGGACGGGACGCAACCAAAGTGTTCAACTATCTGTCCGGATACGCCCAGCCGGAACAGCTTGATAACCTTGCGATCTCTCCGATTACGCTGAAAACAAAATTGCTGGAACTGATTGCGGCGGAGGCTGATTATGCGCGTGCGGGGAAACCCGCAGTGATCTGGGCCAAGATGAATTCCGTTATCGACAGCGAAGTGATCGATGCGCTTTATGCAGCGTCCCAGGCAGGCGTGAAAATCAGTCTTGTGATCCGTGGCATCTGCGGTCTTCGGCCGGGTATCCGAGGGCTCAGCGAAAACATCCGGATCAAATCCATCGTCGGGCGGTTTCTTGAGCATTCCAGGATCGTGTGTTTTGGGAATGGCTCCGGTCTGCCCCACAAAAAAGCGCGTGTCTTCATGTCCTCGGCAGACTGGATGGGGCGCAACCTGAACCGCCGCGTTGAAACACTGGTCGAAATCGACAACCCGACGGTCAAGGCGCAGATTGTCGGGCAGATCATGGCGGCCAATCTGGCAGATGTCGCGCAAAGCTGGGTGATGAACCCGGACGGCACATTTATCCGTCCGCCGCTGCCAGAAGGCACGTTCGCCTTTAACTGCCACCGTTTCTTCATGGAAAACCCCTCTCTTTCCGGGCGTGGCTCTGCCGGTGCCTCTGACGTGCCCAAGCTGACCCACACAGAGGACTGAGCCGCTTTACCGGGACTGACGCCAACGCCGCATTGACCCGGCGCGATAATTTTTCCAGGGTACAGCCGAACCTGCGGAGCCTTATGACTCAAGATCCAGACACACGCGCGCCAGACCTCACGGATGGCACGGAACCGGACGCAGGGCTTTTCGGACGGCCGCTGTTTCTGGATCCCGGTGCCCGGGCGCTGTCGCGCGTCGGGGTGGTGGACGTGGGGTCAAACTCCGTTCGTCTGGTGGTGTTTGACGGCGCTGCACGCTCACCGGCTTATTTCTACAACGAAAAAATTATGTGCGCCCTTGGGGCGGGTTTGTCCGATTCCGGGGTGCTGAACCCCGAAGGCCGGGTGCGCGCGCTGAATGCACTGCGCCGTTTTCAGCATCTGGCGCAGGGTATGGGCCTGCCGGCGCTGACGGTCGTGGCCACTGCAGCGGTGCGTGACGCCCGGGACGGACCGGATTTCTGCGCGGATGTTCTGCGCGAAACGGGACTGCGCATCTGGGTAATCGATGGCGAGGAAGAAGCGAGGCTCTCTGCTCAGGGTGTTTTGCTGGGCTGGCCGGGCTCATACGGTCTGGTCTGTGACATCGGTGGCTCCTCAATGGAGCTTGCAGAGATTTCCGGCGGGCGCGTCGGGCGCCGCATGACATCGCATCTGGGCCCACTGAAACTGCAGGACATCGCCGGCGGCAAAAAAGGCCGTGATAAACACATCCGTGCGACCCTTGAGCATATGCGCGACGTGATGGGCGACCAGCGCGACCGGCTGTTTCTGGTAGGCGGATCATGGCGTGCAATTGCCCGGATCGACATGCACCGGCGCGGATATCCGCTGCACGTGCTGCATGAATACAGAATGACAGCACGGAGCGTTTCGGACACGGTGCAATTCATCCGCGACGCTGACCTGTCTGAACTGCGCTCGGCCTGTGGCATTTCCTCTGCGCGGATGAACCTCGTGCCACTGGCCGCCGAGGTGCTCAAACGCCTGGTACAGACATTCCGGCCCAAAGACATTGCGATTTCCAGCTACGGTATCCGCGAGGGGATGCTGTATGAACAGATGCCCCAGCGCCTGCGCGACCGCGACCCGCTGGTAGAGGCCTGCCGGTTTGCCGAGGCCAAAGACGCACGGATGCCCGGGTTTGGCAAATCGCTCTACGCTTTTATTCATCCGCTGTTCAAGAACGTGCCCGATGCCCGCAGGCGCCTGATCAAAGCGGCCTGCCTGCTGCATGACGTCAGCTGGCGTGCGCATCCGGACTATCGCGCAGAGACCTGTTTTGACAACGCCACGCGTGCCAACCTCGGTGGGCTGAAACACTCTGAGCGGGTTTTTCTGGGGCTCGCACTGCTCCATCGCTATTCGAACAAGCGGGAAGGCACCCGTTTTGAGGAACTCTACGAGCTGATCGACGAAAAAACCCAGTTGGAGGCTGAGATCCTGGGCAAGGCAATGCGCTTTGGCGCGATGCTGTGGATGACGCAGGACGCCGAACGCGGAACACTGAAATGGTACCCCAAGAAACGCGTTCTTGAACTGCGCCTTACCAACGATATGATCCCGCTCTTTGGTGAGGTTGCCGAGGCACGGCTTATGTCTCTGGCGGGCTCTCTCCAGGCCAGCGTCGAGATCAGGCGCAAGCGCTAAAGATCAATCGGAGCTGTCGTGCCGCCCTCGGCTCCGGGTTGCGGTTCATCTGCCTCACGCGGTTTCCGACGGATGATAATGTCGCCATTTTCCAGAACTTCCGGAGCTTCATAGGCAGACCAGTCCTCAATTTCACCCATCAGGTCGGCAAGCGCAGGCCCCATCTGCTGAATAAAGGCACTGAACCCTTCCAGAGCGGGTTCTGCCTCCAGCAGCAGGCCTTCCAGAAACTGCTGGATACCGCGCTCCATAAGGGACGGGGCGTCTTCTTGCTGCGACAGCGCAGGCGACACCCAGAGTGCACTGGCAAGGGTTATGAAAATCACGCGGCTCATGGCACGATCATACAGCATCACAGACGATTCCGCGATCTCAGATGTCGATATCCAGAGTTACCGGAAAATGATCCGAAGCTGTTACCAGCGCCTCGCTAAGTTCAGTGTCCGTCCAGCATTCCGGATCATCCAGTGGGTGCCAGATGCGCCAGGCCGCACCCCGGCTGCGCAGATCCTCTGACACCATAATGTAGTCAAGCAGTGCCTGGAGAAACCGTTTTTCTTTTTGAATCCAGAACCTTGATGTTGTTGGCCGCGCGCCCAGTCTGCGGGACAGTGCCAGTGACGCATGTGGGTCGAACAGGACATCAGGCCCGGTATCGCCAAGGACAATCTCCACCGACGAACGACCAAACAACCCCTCAAACTCATCCAGCCCCGGACCATCGTTCAGATCACCCATCACCATCAGCGGTCGCGCATCGGCCAGCACCTGATCGATCCGGGCGCGCAGCCAGATGGCCTGTGCGAGCTGCTTGCGCCGGTTCGCGATGGCAATACGCATGACGTCTGCATCGCTGGTCGCGCCATGGGGCGCCTTCGACTTCAGATGCGCGCCGATCATATGCAGCTTTGTTCCCCCACGCGTCTCGATATCCAGCTCCAGCGGTGGTTTCGAAAAGCGCACGCTGTCCCGCGTTGCATCAACATCGAGATCAATGCCGAAAACCCCGTCAAAGCGAGGCACCTCGTCAGTTTCCGCGCGCGGTACATGCCGCGCGTTCAGCTGCGCAGGGTCAAAAAGCAGAGCGATCTCCTGACGGGTGTCATTGGAGAAACCGGTCACCGCTTGTGTCGTACGCAGGCCATAATGGGCGGCAAAATTTTCCAGCGCGGCAACCGTGCTCCGGCGCGGTCCACTGTCCGGCGCTTCAACGATCATCACGGCATCGGCGTTCATTGCTCGAAAAACATGAGCCAGGGCATCTGCCTGATCTGCGCGCGTCACCTTGTACCGTGCTGACCACGCACCATCCCGTACAAGCCGGTTTTCCTCATCAAACAGGTTGTTGAACCATTCGATGTTCCAGGTCGCAAACCGCATCAGCTGCGACCTGCGATTTCTTCCCATGCCAGATTGATGTCTGCCATCCGTTTCTGCGCCAGTTGCACGGCCTCTTCCGGCACGCCGCGGGCGATCATGGCATCCGGGTGGTTCTCGCGGACCAGACGCCGCCAGGCTTTGCGTATCCCGGCAACAGGCATATCCGGGCTGACGCCCAGAACAGTGTAGGGGTCCAAAGGTGCGTCCGGCACAAAACGCATACGCAGCGCGTTGAATTCGGTGTCTGGCAGGCCAAAAATCTCCGTGACCCGTTCCAGAAAGGCATTCTCGTTCGGATGATAAAACCCATCAGCCATCGCAATGTGAAAAAGACCTTCCAACAGGTCGCGCAGGGTATCGGGTTCCGCGCTGAACATGGCCCTGATCCGGGCGGCATATTCCTCGTACCCGGCAACGTCCTGCCGCGCCAGGTTGAACACTTTTGCAGCCCCCTGCTCGTCCCGCGCGGCGATGTGAAAGACTTCACGAAACGCGGTTACCTCATCCCGGGTGACATGCCCGTCCGCCTTGGCCATCTTGGCGCCCAGGGCGATCACAGCAATTGCAAAAGCGACCGATCGTTCGGGCGGGCTGCGCAGACGATCAAAAACGGCAGACAGGCCTTCTCCGGCCGTCAGTGCGGAAAGCGCGTCTGTGATGCGGGACCAGATCGACATAACAGTATCTTATCTGCTGCGCAAAGGTATGTCAGTCCGTCAACGTGACGCGCCGAGAATTTTCTGCATAAGCACAAGATCCAGCCAGCGCTCTGATTTGCGCCCGACCTGCGGCATTCTGCCAAGTTCCGTGTAACCTTGCCGACGGTGAAAGGCGATGGCACGCCGGTTTGTGCCGCTGATGCCCGCGACCATCACATGCACACCCTGCGCGGCTGCGGCCTTTTCGGCCACGTGCAGCAAACCGGCAGCCGCTCCCGAGCCTGCTGCCTCTGGTGTAACCAGAACGGTGTGCTCCGCTGTCGCCGCATAACCGGGGCCTGCGCGGAACGGCCCAAAGGTTATGAAACCGGCAAAAGCACCGCCACTTTCTGCGACCAGAAAAGCGTCCGGCCGGTCAGCAATCAGCTCTTTTATGTCAGCAGTTGTCTTCTGCACGGTGGTAAAGGTGCTCAGCGTGTCCCGGATCATCGTATTCCACAGCCGGGCAATGTCCTCTGCATCCTCAGGCCGCGCAGCCCGGATCACTGGCCGAGCACCCGCGCACCGGCAGGCGTGTCAAATTCAGCCAACAGCCCCTGTGCGCCTGTTTCTATCGCGATGCGGTCATCTGCCAGGGAGTTTTGCAGCATCAGGCGCAGGTCATCGGCCTGTGGATGCATCACCGTCAGCCGCCGCAGCCGGACACCGGACGGGGTCAGCCTTTGCGCCGGGTGCCGGGCCGTCTGCCACTGGATCAGCGCCGGTGCGCAATTGTCAAAGGGCAGTCGTCCGCTTTCCGGAACTGCCATCATCCAGCGCAGATCGCCGCGGCTGAGGTGGACGATATCGCCCATTCCGGCAGGCAGATCCTTCAGTTCCGCCACCATGTCGTCTGTGCGGCATATCCAGTTTGTCAGACGCGCAGGCCCGCTGAATGTGTCCAGATCGAACCACCGAGGCCGTCCGGGCGACGGAGCCGCCGGATTGATGGCAATTGCCTCAAGATAGAGCCCGTCACACAGGCCCAGCAACGTATTGTGCGTGAAAAACACATCATGTTCGCCGCCGGGCTGCATCCTGATACCCAGGGCATCCTCAGCAAAAGCGGTTGCCTCCTCCAGTGTCTCGCCAGAGACCGCGAGATGGTCAGGCACCATTGCAGTTCTCCTCAGGTGCGTGTTTCGCGGATCAGCTTCAGAATGTCCTGCGCCGCCTCGGGGATGTTTGTTCCTGGCCCGAAAATCGCTTTGACCCCCGCGTCATAGAGAAACTGATAGTCCTGTTGCGGGATCACGCCGCCGCAGATGACAAGAATATCACCCGCACCTGCAGCATCGAGCGCTTTGACCAGCTGAGGCGCCAGCGTTTTGTGACCCGCCGCCTGGCTGCTGATGCCGATGACATGCACATCATTGTCCACGGCATCCTGTGCCGCCTCATCCGGCGTCTGAAAGAGCGGGCCCACATCCACATCAAATCCAATGTCCGCAAAGGCGGTTGCAATAACCTTGGCACCACGGTCGTGCCCGTCCTGCCCCATTTTCACCACCAGCATACGCGGACGACGACCCTCTTCTTCGGCAAAATCCTCAACCGATTTCTGAATGGCCGCAAAACCGGCGTCGCCCTCATAGGCAGCACCATATACCCCGGCGAGCGTTTTGACTTCCGCCCGGTGACGTCCGAACACTTTTTCCATAGCCATGCTGATTTCTCCCACGGTGGCGCGTGCGCGTGCTGCCGCGACGGCGGCTTCCAGAAGGTTCCCGCCTTTTGCTGCGCGGCGCTCCAGTTCCTGCAAAGCAGCCGAACAGGCATCCGCATCGCGCTCGCTACGCACCCGTTCCAGCCGGGCGATCTGGCTTTGCCGGACCGCGGCGTTGTCAATATCAAGGATATCGATCGGGTCTTCCTTGTCACGGCGGTACTTGTTCACGCCGACGATCACTTCCGTTCCCCTGTCAATATTGGCCTGACGGGTCGCTGCGGCTTCTTCGATGCGCAGCTTTGGCATGCCGGACGCAACGGCTTTGGTCATGCCTCCCATTTCCTCGACCTCTTCGATAAGCTTCCAGGCAGCTTCGGCCAGATCGGCGGTGAGTTTCTCGACGTAGTAAGACCCGGCAAGCGGGTCCACAACATTGGTTACCCCTGTTTCCTCCTGCAAAATCAACTGGGTATTGCGTGCAATCCGGCTCGAAAACTCAGTTGGCAGGGCGATTGCCTCATCCAGCGCATTTGTATGCAGTGACTGCGTTCCCCCCAGCACCGCGCTCATCGCCTCATAGGCCGTCCGGACGACGTTGTTATAGGGGTCCTGTTCCTGAAGCGACACGCCAGAGGTCTGGCAGTGCGTCCGCAGCATCGAGGATTTGGGGTTTTTCGGATTGAATTCTGACATGATCCGGCTCCACAGAAGCCGCGCAGCCCGCAGCTTGGCGGCTTCCATAAAAAAGTTCATGCCGATGGCAAAGAAAAAGCTCAGCCGGCCTGCAAATTTGTCCACATCCATGCCGCGCTCAATGGCTGCGCGCACGTACTCGCGCCCATCCGCCAGAGTAAAGGCGAGCTCCTGCACCAGGTTCGCGCCAGCCTCCTGCATGTGGTAGCCGGAAATCGAGATGGAATTGAATTTCGGCATCTCGCTGGAGGTATATTCGATGATATCAGCAATGATCCGCATCGACGGTTCCGGCGGATAAACATAGGTGTTGCGCACCATGAATTCCTTGAGAATATCGTTCTGGATCGTGCCCGACAAAACGGCGCGGTCATGCCCCTGCTCCTCACCCGCAACAATGAAATTCGCGAGGATCGGGATCACGGCACCATTCATGGTCATCGAAACTGACACGCGGTCCAGCGGGATGCCATCAAAGAGGATTTTCATGTCCTCAATACTGTCAATCGCGACGCCGGCCTTGCCCACGTCGCCCTCGACACGTTCGTGATCGCTGTCATAGCCACGGTGCGTGGCCAGATCAAAGGCTACGGAAACGCCCTGCTGACCGTTGGCCAGCGCCTGGCGGTAAAAGGCGTTGCTTTCCTCGGCGGTTGAGAAACCGGCATACTGGCGGATCGTCCAGGGACGCCCGGCATACATGGTGGCCTTGACGCCGCGGGTATAGGGAGCCGCACCTGGCACCCCGCCCAGATGATCAAGGTCCGCAATATCTTCCTCTGTATAGACAGGCTGTACGTCGATCCCCTCGAGGGTTTTCCACGTCAGATCCTGCAGGGGGCGTCCGCGCAGCTCCGCTTCAGCGAGGCCCCGCCACTGGTCTTTTTTCGGGCTCATGTCTGTGTCCTTCCATCCTCATCCCGACCGGCTGTGTCTTTGCAGCTCTTGTCCGGGTGTCGTCCTCTGTCAGTGTGGCCAGGCCGTCTGCGCCCGCGGCCAGCCACATTTTATCATCCGAATACAGTTCTCTCAGTGCTGAGTGCTGTTCATTGTCAAAGGGGTTCCAGCGCCCCATACCAAACGGCAGTCCCGCCGTATTCTCTCCACGGTCCTGCATCGCACGGCGCAACTCTGGCAGTGTGGGTGCACGGTTCAGCCATTGGTGCTGCGATTCTGGCGGTGATGCGATATCCGCGCCTTTTTTTAAGACAGCATCGGATCGTCCGGCGAACTGCTCCATTGGCATCACGCGGAGAGGCACGCCGGGCAATGCGGTACCGATCTCGCGGATCACATCCCGCCATCCGCGTCCCGAACCGGCGATACGCCGCAAACTGTCCGGACCGGGCAACGCATTGCCCTGGGATACACCGGCTGCCAGCACGGAACACCACCACGGATCAAGGCACCGCACGGACATCATTAACCCCGTCAACTTCCCGTCCAGTAATTCTGCAATGCGTGACAGACGGGTACCTGCATTTGGGTACAGTGCTTCTGCACGAATGCTCTCGCCCAGAGGACCCATCATGTTCGCGTCGCTGATGATCAGTTTATCCGCGCCCGTGTCCTGTGCTTCTCTCAGGCGCTTTCTGACCACTTCCGCCGTACGTTTCCCCGGTCGGGTCATGTTTTTGGCGCCGTCGCGCGGCACCAGACCCGCTGGCAGTTCGCATTCGTGGTGGCCCGCGACCCAGAACGCCACGCCTGACCGCCCAAGGGCCGCACGGTTGCGGACCAGGTAGTCCTGAAAACCTGTTACAGCGGTGCGGTGTGCACCCAGATGCAGTATTACGTCCATGATCGATTTTGCCAGCTTTGCAATCGCCGTCCGAACCGGCGCGTAATTCGGAATCGCAATATTCATACCCGATAAACCCTTGCAGCAGATTTAATGGGAAATTTGCTTGTTTTGCCCATCGCATCCGGCACGGGCAGGATTATATACTGTTCAGCAGGAGGACTGATGAAAACACTATTACCCCTTGTTCTGACAGGTATTTTCGCACTGACCCAGCCCGCTGTGGCCAATGGTGAGAGTGAAGAGAATCCGCTGTTTTTTTCCATGGATGAGGTCAATTTGAACCAATTCAAGTGGAAAAACCGACCTGTGGTTGTATTTGCCGAGACCGAAAACGACCCTGCCTTCATCGAACAGATGGACCTGCTGCGCGCCAGAGAGTCGGCGCTGAGGGAGCGTGACGTCGTTGTGATCACAGACACCGACCCTGCGGCACGGTCAGATATTCGCATCAAACTGCGGCCCCGGGGGTTTATGCTGGCCATTATCGGCAAAGACGGTGGCGTAAAGCTGCGCAAACCTTTTCCCTGGGACGTTCGTGAAATCTCACGCAGCATAGACAAGATGCCGATGCGCCAGCGCGAAATACGCGCGCACAAAGAAGACATCCGGTAGCGACCGGCGCAGTATCCGGCACCCGCATGCCAGGGCCGGTTTATGACGCGGGCACCTGCCATGGCCGGCTTATTCGAACTCCATGATCACGTCGTCGACTGCAAGGCTGTCGCCGGCACCGGCATTGATTTTGGACACCACGCCTTTGCGTTCCGCGCGCAGGATGTTTTCCATTTTCATAGCCTCAATCGTGCAGAGCGCCTGGCCTTCCTGCACTTCATCACCGACGGCCACACTGACGGAAACCACCAGACCGGGCATCGGGCACAGCAGCATTTTTGACGTATCGGGGGGCAGTTTTTCCGGCATCTTGCGCGCCAGTTCCGCCTGACGCGGTGTGCGGACATGTACTTTCAGATCCGCGCCACGGGTCCGGATCCGGAAACCGCCACTGATCTTACCCACTTTGAGCACCAGCGGACTACCATCAACTGTCATCTCTGCCAGCTGATCGCCAGGGGTCCAGGCCCCGGAAACGTGCTGTTTTGTGCCATCATCAAACGATACAGACGACCCGTCCGCCTGTGCATCAATGACCACGTCAAAGGATTGCCCGCTGATGCGCACGTTCCAGTCATCCCCCACTTTGCGCTCGTGGTTGTCCATGCGGCCAGACACCCGCGCACGGCGCACTTCGGCCACGCGGTGCATCGCAGCACAGGCAGCCGCAATGCGGCGCAGCTCACCCTCCGGCAGTTCGACCCCGTCAAATCCGTCGGGATATTCCTCGGCGATAAAGGCCGTTGTCATATCGCCCGAAACGAATTTCGGGTGGTCCATAACGGCCGACAGGAACGGCAGGTTATGTCCGATCCCCTCAACCTCGAAACTGTCGAGTGCCACACGCATCTTTTCGATGGCTTCGGCACGGGTCGGAGCCCAGGTGCAAAGCTTGGCGATCATCGGGTCGTAATACATGCTGATCTCACCGCCCTCATAGACGCCGGTATCGTTGCGCACGGCCATATCACCGGCAGGCGCATCCCCCTGCCACGTGCCCTGCTCCAGCAGCGGGCCTGCTGCAACCTCGGACGGCGGGCGGTAGCGTGTCAGACGGCCAATTGATGGCAGAAAACCGCGATACGGGTCCTCGGCATAGAGACGGTTTTCGATGGCCCAGCCGGTCAGCGTAACGTCCTTCTGGCTGATCGAGAGTTTTTCACCATTGGCCACACGGATCATCTGTTCAACCAGATCCACACCGGTGATCAGTTCGGTGACGGGGTGTTCGACCTGAAGACGCGTGTTCATTTCCAGGAAATAGAAGTTCTTGTCACCATCTACGATAAACTCGACCGTACCGGCAGACGTATAGCCAACGGCCTGGGCCAGCGCCACGGCCTGCTCACCCATTGCTTTGCGGGTCGCCTCATCCAGGAACGGGCTCGGGGCCTCTTCGACGACTTTCTGGTTGCGCCGCTGGATCGAACACTCCCGCTCACCCAGATAAATCCCGTTGCCATGCGCGTCGCAAAGTACCTGGATTTCGATGTGGCGCGGCTGGGTCACAAATTTTTCAATAAAGATCCGGTCATCGCCAAAGGAGTTCGCCGCTTCGTTTTTGGATGACTGGAACCCTTCGCGCGCCTCTTCGTCATTCCATGCGATCCGCATCCCCTTGCCGCCACCACCGGCAGAGGCCTTGAGCATCACAGGGTACCCGATCTCGGTCGAGATCTTTACAGCTTCGTCTGCATCTCCGATCAGACCCATGTATCCCGGCACCGTCGACACACCCGCTTCCTGCGCGATTTTCTTGGAGGTGATCTTGTCCCCCATCTTTTCGATGGCGCCCTTGGGTGGCCCGACAAATGCGACGCCTGCCGCATCCAGTGCTTCCGCAAATTTCGCATTCTCTGACAGGAAACCATAGCCCGGATGCACAGCCTCGGCACCACTGTCCCTGACAGCCTGCATGACCCTGTCGATCACGATATAGGACTGGTTCGCCTGCGGCGGTCCGATGTGCACCGCCTCATCCGCCATCTGCACGTGCAGCGCCTGCTTGTCGGCGTCGGAGTAGACTGCAACCGTTGTGATGCCCATCTTGCGGGCGGTTTTGATAACACGGCAGGCGATTTCGCCCCGGTTGGCAATCAGGATCTTTTTGAACATCAGATGTCCCTTTTCGATTGAGCAGATGGTTTCAGAGGTGTCCGGACAGGGGACACAGAAAGACCGCGCACGGGATGCATGCGCGGTCTGAACAAGAACGTCGTCAGCGGTGCTGGAAACTCAGTTACACTTGCCCGGGTTAAGCTGGCAGTATGCGATGTTGCCCGCCGCACCGATTGCGGCGCCCTGCAGGGCGCTGTGGCCGGTGATGATCGCCGTACCAGCCCCGATGGCACCGCCACCGATGGCCTGGTCACCGACTGTCTGACCGCAGGCCGCAAGTGAGGCACAGGCAGCAATGGATAGAATGAATGCTCTGATGGGCATGATGGTGCTCCTTTTCTCTCTGGCTCCGACAGAGAAACGCCGGAGCGCTCATCGGGTTCCCGCAACACGGGATCGTGATCCCCCGCCCCGTTCAAGAAAAAGGCGGGCAGTACGCAGCGCTTAGCGCTGTACTGCCCGCCAGGGGAAGGGGTACGAAGTTTGTACACGACCGCGCTGCGGGGATACGCGCGTGCAGCCGATAATTCAGCAATACGCGTGTAAGTTGAATCACTCAAGCGGTTTGGCAATTGCCCCCCGCAATAAGCCATGTCCCGCCCATCGGGTCCTCCGGGTGGCAAAATCATGCCGATCCCTCCCCGAAAACTTCCGGAAAAGAGGCCCGAGCGAGAGGCACGTTGATGACCAGCAGGGCTTCGTAGCTTTCCGGATCAAACGGGTCTTCTGCAGGAACGACCTCGCGCCCGAAAAACCATGACAGCCGTCCCGCGTCCAGGTTTCCCCGCTCAAAGGGCTGATCACCAAAATATTCCCATAAGGCCTGGAAAAATGCCGCATCAGCACGCCGGTCTGCTGGTTTGCGATCGCGGAACCGTTCCCTTGACACGAGCGGCGTGACACCGCGCGGGTTAAAGCGTCTCAGAGTGAACTGATAGTCCGTACCTGCAAGGCGGCCGGGAAACCCACGGTGTTTCAGCATGACGGCACTCCGCCCCGCTGCCGCGTGGTCAGGACAGGCGCGAACGCCTGCCCTGGACACAGATTACTTGTATTTGCCGGTGTACTCAGGCTCGGTCGAGATGGGCTCAGGGTCCACCACAACGAATTCTTCTTCTTCCTGCGCGCATGCTGCGACGAATGCAGCGGCACAGAGTACTGCCAGTATTCTGATGCTCTTCGACATCTCTGTCTCCTGTCGTTTTTGCTCTGCCGCACCACCGGTGTGCCCCGGCGTGAACAGCATTCTGATAAAGACACCTCCAGAGTGTGTCCGCTCAAAAGGTTAGCGCAACCCGGAGACAATTGATACGCAGGCCGGATATCCAGGCCGGTTTGTGGCCTGAAAGACTCAAATCCGGCGAAAGACCGCGCATTCATCAGAAAATTACGCAAAATCACCACGGTTCCTCCCAGATACAGGCGCCGGACGTCACCCGGAACGCATCAACAAACTGGGTTACACTTTCGTCTGCCGCACCAAAGGCCACCCGCTGATCGAGCAGCGAGATCGAAACGACATCCGCAACCAGACTGTGCTCTGTGGCATATGGCAGAGCCACATGTGTGCAAAGATACTCAAAATCCCCCTCGGCGGCCGCAAAGGACACAGAACCGCCGTTGCGGGCGATCTGAGGGGCGTGAAACCGAAAGCGCAGCCAGGCTTCTCCACCCACGTCATCAATCAGCACTTCAAAGAGTTCTACGGGCTGGCCGGAAGGGGCATCGCTGGCGGTCTCCAGTCCGCCGACAGCACCCACGGCCTGTATCGGACGCACAAGGCTCATGGTGCTGCCTCGTCATGCGTTTCAAACACGGCAGGCGAAACCACTTCCAGCAGTTCGAGGTCATCCGAATGGCGGACTTCGCGATGCCGGATCCCGGGCGGCTGCAACACACAGGAACCTTCCCGCAGCAGGTGTTCGCCTGTGTCCTCATATTCAAAAACAACCCAGCCACGGGTGACATAAACCATCTGGAAGTCCAGATCGTGACTGTGCCAGGACGCGGGGCTTTCCATGCCCGGAACAGCGCGGATGACATGCGCGCCGTAGGCACCTTTTGTTGCCTCACTGATACCCAGCCTGCGATACTCGAAAAACGGGCGCAGTCCGGCACCTTCAAACCGACCATCATCGGCGTGGGCAATAGTGAACGCCTGGTTTTTCCACAGCCGTATCATACCAGCCGTCTCCGGGCGACGCAGTCGATCTCTACCAGCGCACCGACGGCCAGCGCTGTTACCCCCACGGTTGTGCGTGCCGGAAGCCTGTCAGCCGGGAAAAAGCTTTTATAGGCCTCATTGAACGCGGCATAGTCACGCTCGAATGCGGTCAGGTAGCAACGGCATTGCACAACGTCGCTCAGGTCCAGCCCAAGCCCCTTCAGAACCGTTTCCAGATTGTGCATGACCTGCCGCGTCTGGGCTGCCACGCCATCTGCCAGCGGCGCATCGGGGGATCCGGGCACGGTCGGCATCTGGCCAGTCAGAAAGACCCAGCCATCTGCCTCAACCGCGTGTGAAAACGGCGCGACATGCTCCGGTGCATCAGATATGTTGTGAAATTCCGTCACAGCGGGATGTTGTCGTGCTTTTTCCAGGGCAGATGCGTCTGCTTGTTGCGCAAAGATGCAAAAGCCCGGGCGATCCGTTTCCTTGTGGTACGCGGCATGATCACCTCATCCACAAAACCACGTTCCGCAGCGACAAACGGGTTGGCGAAACGCTCTTCATAGTCCGCAGTGTGTTTTGCGGTTTTTTCCGCATCACCAAGATCAGAGCGATGAATGATTTCCGTCGCCCCTTTTGCGCCCATCACAGCAATCTCTGCGGTTGGCCAGGCATAGTTGAAATCGGACCGCAGATGTTTGGATGACATCACAACATAGGCACCGCCATAGGCTTTGCGGGTAATCACCGTCACCATCGGCACAGTCGCCTCGCCATAAGCGTACAGCAATTTGGCACCGTGTTTGATCACGCCGCCGTATTCCTGACTGGTACCAGGCAGAAAGCCAGGGACATCAATCAGCGTCAGGATCGGAATTTCGAAAGCATCGCAGAACCGAACAAAGCGGGCGGCTTTTCTGGAACTGTCGATATCCAGGCAGCCTGCAAGCACCATCGGTTGGTTTGCAACAACGCCGACAGTCCGGCCTTCAAGGCGCACAAAACCCGTGACGATGTTCTTGGCGAACTCTTCCTGGATTTCGTAAAAGTCTCCCTCATCCGCAAGCTTGAGAATGAGTTCTTTCATGTCGTAGGGCGTATTCGGATTTTCCGGCACAAGCGTGTCCAGCGAGGGCTCAATCCGGTCCGGCTGATCAAAGAACGGGCGAACCGGCGGCTTTTCGCGGTTGTTGGAAGGCAGGAAATCAACCAGCCGGCGCACCTCTGCCAGGGCCTCCACATCATTTTCAAAAGCCGCATCAGCGACCGAGGACTTTTTGGTGTGGGTGCCCGCGCCACCAAGCTCCTCGGCGGTAACCTGTTCGTTTGTGACGGTTTTCACCACATCCGGGCCTGTCACGAACATGTAAGAGCTGTCTTTCACCATAAAGATGAAGTCTGTCATGGCAGGCGAATAGACCGCCCCACCTGCACAGGGGCCCATGATCACGCTGATCTGGGGAACCACACCGGAAGCCGTAATATTGCGCTGGAAGATCTCTCCATAACCGGCCAGGGAATCGACACCTTCCTGGATACGTGCACCACCGGAATCGTTTATTCCAATAATCGGCGCGCCGTTCTGGACTGCCATATCCATGATCTTACAGATCTTTTTCGCGTGGGTTTCTGACACAGACCCACCCAGGACTGTAAAATCCTGACTGAAAACATACACCAGCCGGCCATTGATTGTCCCCCAGCCGGCCACGACGCCGTCGCCGGCAGGTTTCTGGCTTTGCATACCGAATTCTGTGCACCGGTGCGTGACGAACATGTCGAACTCTTCAAAGCTGCCTTCATCCAGCAGCAGGTCGACCCGCTCGCGCGCAGTCAGCTTGCCCCGGCCATGCTGAGCGTCGATGCGCTTTTGCCCCCCACCGAGCCGGGCAGTGCCGCGGCGCTCTTCGAGTTCAACCAGAATGTCTTTCATAGCCTGTCCCCTGCTGTGACTGCGCGCAGCATAGACAAGACAAAGCGCCATTCGAAGGGGAATCTCGCAAATTTGCAAAGTATTTCCAGATACATGTTTGCAAATTGCAAAACTGCGAATATGCGTCAGACGCATAGCAGGTATGCGTGGACATCGCGCTGCATCTCTCTACCTTCGTCGCATGACGAAAGTACCCGTGGTCCGGTTTCTGGACCGGACGACTCCTCCACATATCGCGACACTGATCCTGCTCGCAGGCATGTCCGCAATTGTGATGAACATGTTCCTGCCCAGCCTGCCAAAAATGACAGAGCATTTCCAGACGGAATACGGGATCATGCAATTGTCTGTTGCACTCTACCTGGGGATCAGCGGGGCACTGCAGGTTTTCATTGGTCCGGTGTCAGACAAGTTCGGGCGCAGGCCGGTCATTCTGGGGGGCCTTGCGCTGTTTCTGGTAGCCACGCTTGGCTGCATCTACGCACCCACAGTTGAGATTTTCCTGTTTTTCCGTATGTGTCAGGCCGTTGTTGCGACCGCAATGGTGCTCAGCCGCGCCGCCGTACGCGACATGTTCGATCAGGACCGCGCGGCTTCGATGATTGGCTATGTCACCATGGGCATGGCGATTGTTCCGATGGTGAGCCCTATGCTTGGCGGTCTGCTGGACGAGTACTTTGGATGGAAAGCGAATTTCTGGGCGTTGTTCGTTCTGGGTGCCCTGACCCTCTGGCTGGCCTGGGCTGATCAGGGCGAAACTTTCAAAGCAAGCGGCAAATCTCTGATCGAGCAGTTTGGCGAGTATCCCGAATTGCTGCGGTCTCCGCGCTTTTGGGGGTATTCACTGGCCGCTGGTTTCTGCTCGGGCGCGTTTTTTGCTTATCTCGGTGGTGGTCCGTTTGTCGGCTCTGTGGTTTTTGGCCTGTCTCCCGTACTCGTGGGTTTCTTTTTTGGTGCGCCGGCCATCGGGTATTTTTTTGGAAATATGTTCACCGGTATTCTTGCACAGCGTGTGGGCATAAACCGCCTGATCCTGGTGGGCTGTCTGATCAACGCAAGTGGCACATTTTTGTCCCTGGGCATCTTCCTCGCCGGACAGGGCACTGCGCTGAGCTTTTTCGGGCTGATGACTTTTGTAGGGCTGGGAAATGGCCTCGTAATCCCGAATGCGACCGCAGGGATGCTGTCCGTCCGGCCGCACCTTGCCGGCACAGCATCCGGACTGGGAGGTGCAATCATGATCGGTGGCGGGGCCGCGCTGAGCGCCCTTGCCGGTGCGCTTTTAGGGCCGGGCACCGGGGCTCTGCCTCTTCTGTGGATAATGAGCGGTACGGCTTTAGCAGCTGTCGCGTCAATCATCGCTGTTTTTCACCGGGAACGCCGTCTCAGCAAGGTCGCTTGAGAGCCAGACTTCTGGTGGCTTCAGGCGCGCAAGCTTTCCATCGATTGGCAAAAGACGAACATCCTGTCAGAACTGCGGGGTTCACCCCGGCACGGCAGGAACCAAACAGCGCATACACTGTGGTCCACCCGTTTCGCAAATTTGCAAACTGTTGAGGAACACGCCGGATGCGGAACGGTGCATTGGCGCAAGCATCGCTGCTGTTTACAGTCCAGTCCGACAATGGCGTTCACTTTGCAATTCACGTCCTCTTACATGAAACGCCACTGGTTCAGCGATCGGCGAGGTGTTGGCGATGAGTATGGGTGTGTTTCCAATCTGACATGAACACTGGCGTGCATTCTGCGCCATCAGCATTTTAAGCACATACGACAACCGTCCCGAAACACTTTTTTCATTCACTTCCAGTCGCCGGATTGGCAAAAAATCCTCTGCCGATTTCCAGTTCTGACCCTGAGTTTAAACCGAATGTTAACCACAATTCCGCCACCTTGCCGGAGTCGGTTTGCAAAGTTAGCATAGCCGAATCTGCAAACCTGCAAACTCCAGTAATAGGGCCCGCGCCAATGGCTAACCAGAAACTTTACGCCGGGGCAAAGCTGAGAGAGGTCCGCACCCGTATTGGCCAGACACAGAAAGACTTTGCCGCCCGGCTCGGTGTCTCGCTGCCCTATCTCAACCAGATGGAAAACAACAATCGACCGGTGTCCACGACTGTTGTTTTATCACTAGCCCAGGAATTCGGGCTTGATGTGACAGAGTTGAGCGAAGGTGACAGCGAACGCATTGTCAGTGACATGCGCGAGGCCATGGCAGACCCGCTTTTTGCAGACGCGCCACCGCCCCTCGCTGATCTCAGGCTCGCGGCATCCAATGCGCCGGCTTTTGCTCATGCGTTTCTGGAACTGCACCGCAGCTACCGGCAGATGCAGGAACGTCTGGCCTCGCTCGATGAAGCACTGGGACGTGAGGACGCGCGCGCAACCCCCAGCCCCTGGGAAGAGGTGCGCGACTTCTTTCATTATTGCGACAACTATATCGACGCTGTTGATCGTGCCGCCGAAAACTTTTCCGGAAAAGAAGGACACCACCGGAACATCCGCGTCGCAGCCGTTGCCACCCTTGGCAACAGCGGCGTAAGTGTTTCTTTTGAGGACACAGATCAGCTCAGACGCTTTGATCCCGACACCGGCAGACTGGTGTTGTCCCGCCGCGCACCACCCGAAAGCCAGACCTTCCAGTTGCTCTTGCAGGTCGCACTGGTCAAACAGGACGCGCTTCTCGAAGCCACGCTCGATCTTGCGAAATTCCAGAGCCGCGAAGCCCGTGCGATTGCCAAAATCGGCCTCGCCAACTATTTCGCGGGTGCCGCGCTGATGCCCTATGCCGTGTTTCAGCGCATCGCCAGCGAGAGCCGCCACGATCTGGAAGTTCTTGCCGGACACTTCGGCGCCTCCGTCGAGCAGGTGGCACACAGGCTGTCCACCCTGCAACGGCCGGGTGCCAAGGGCATACCCTTCTTTTTCGTCCGGGTGGATCAGGCAGGAACGATCACCAAGCGCCATTCTGCAACACGGCTGCAATTCGCCCGTTTCGGCGGTGCCTGCCCGCTTTGGAATGTGCACCGCGCCTTTGAAATGCCCGGCCAGTTCCTGCGACAGCTCGCCGAAACACCGGATGGTGTACGATACATCAGCCTTGCACGAGACGTTTCAAAACCGGCCGGTCGGTTTGGCGCACCGGTCAGACGCTATGCCATTGCGCTGGGATGCGAGATCCGCCATGCCGGTGATCTTGTCTACGCCGATGGTATGGACACAGGGCGCGACGCCGCCTTTGAACCTATTGGAATTTCCTGCCGCATCTGCGAGCGAACGGCCTGTCATCAGCGCGCCGTTCCGCCGCTGGAACGTAAACTGGAGGTGGACCCCAACGAACGCGGCGTTCTGCCCTATCAGGTCGTCTGAGCTAGCGACGCGCGGCACGCCACCCGGCGCGAACGGCCTCGTCTTCCGAGCAGAACCAGCGTTCGCCCCGGTCCGTCCGGATGCCTGTACGTTCATAATCGCGCTGGCCGGGCATGTGGAAAATGCGGGTTCCCTTGCTGGAGATATTACCCTTGATCGGACAGCTGCGATCAGGTGGGATGCGGCCCCGCGCACGCGTTTTATGGAATTGCGACGGGTCCTGAACACGGCTGGCATGCAGGCCTACGTCTCTGATGGCCGCGCTTTTTTCGATCAGGTCATAGGCCATGGAGTAACGGCGATAGGCAAAGGCGAGACCTTCGCTTACCAGGGTCTCGCCCACGTCCGTGCCGCCGATATCGCAGGTTGCGACTACCCGGCCATAAAGGTCCCGGTCCACCTCTTTACAGACAGCTCTGGTGCCTGAATAGCGCTCATGAACGATCTGACCAACCCAGGCACCGCACTGCCATTTCTGCCCCTGCTCTGTCGTGCAGGTCTGATCCGCCTCCGGCGCGTCGATCCCGAAAAGCCTCACACGTGTGCCGCCCACGTCAAAGGTGTCCCCGTCAATGACGGTTACTTTTCCTGTCACATCCGCCAGGGCGAATGCAGGAACGGTCACGGCAACAGCGATGGCCGCAAGAAATGTAAAAACCACTCTTCCCACAGCAGGCGTATGCGCGAACCATCCCGTTCGCTCAACACCTTTTGTTAACCTGAGTTAACTCAGCCGCGCCGGTCGCAGCCTCAGCGCTGTGCCGTTTCCCATTGCGGATGTACCCACGGCGCATCATTGGCGCGCGCAAGCGGGTCCCGGCCCAGCAAGTGGTCGGACACTTTTTCACCCACCATAATCGACGGCGCGTTCAGGTTCCCGTTTGTGATGCGCGGAAAAATGCTGCTGTCCGCGACGCGCAGCCCGTCGACGCCGATCACACGGGCCTGCGGGTCCACGACTGCCCCCGGATCGTCCGCCCGGCCCATACGGCAGGTGCCACAGGGGTGATACGCGCTTTCCGCATGTTCGCGGATCGCGTCGTCCAGTTCGTCGTCCGTCTGCACCGCTGCCCCTGGCTGGATTTCGTGATTTACAAAGGGTTTGAAGGCCTCCTGGGCAAAGATCTCGCGTGTCAGACGAATACAGCGGCGGAAATCCACCCAGTCCTGCTCTGTCGACATGTAGTTGAAAAAGATGCGTGGCGCCTCCGCGGGATCAGCAGAGCGCAGCGTGATCTCTCCGCGTGACGGAGACCGCATCGGCCCCGTATGCGCCTGAAACCCGTGCCCTTCTGCCACGGCCTGCCCGTCATACCGCACGGCCATGGGCAGAAAATGATATTGCACATCCGGATAGGGAATACCGGCACGCGACCGGATAAAGGCGGCACTTTCGAACTGATTGGACGCTCCCATACCGGTTTTGGTAAACAGCCACTGCGCGCCGATGACCGCCTTGGACAGCAGATTCCAGTGCTTGTAGAGCGTGATCGGCTGCGAGGCCGCCATCTGGACATACATCTCCAGATGGTCCTGCAGGTTCTGTCCCACCCCTTGCCGGTCTGCCACAACATCAATTCCGTGCCCGGCCAGATGCTGCGCCGGGCCGATGCCTGACAGCATGAGGAGTTTCGGGGAATTGATCGACGAAGCTGCCAGCACCACTTCCCGCCTGGCCCGGATCAGTTGGGATGTGCCACCGCGCCGCAGTTGAACACCTGTGGCCCGGCCTTCCTGAATTTCGATTTTCTCCGCAAGACCGCGTACCAGCGTACAGTTTTCCCGTTTCAGTGCCGGGTGCAGGTAGGCATTCGCGGCGGACCAGCGCCGCCCCCTCCAGACTGTCTGCTCCATAGGGCCAAAGCCCTCTTGCTGACGGCCGTTGTAATCACCGGTTACCTTGTACCCCGCCTGGGCACCGGCATCGACAAACGCCTGATAGAGCGGGTTTTCCCGCGGGCCGCGCGTCACATGCAGGGGGCCATCGACCCCGCGCCAGGACGGATCACCACCGTGTCCGCCGTCGTGCCAGCTTTCCATACGTTTGTAATACGGCAGCACATCGGCATAGGCCCAGCCATCTGCCCCGGCTTCCTGCCAGTGATCGAAATCCAATGCGTGCCCGCGCACATAGACCATTCCGTTGATGCTGGAGGATCCACCGATGACCTTGCCACGCGGACAGGCCAGCCGACGTCCACCCAGATGCGGCTCCGGCTCGGACGTAAACCCCCAGTCGTACATCTTCATGTTCATCGGATAGGACAGAGCCGCAGGCATCTGAATAAAGGGGCCTGCGTCGGTGCCACCGTATTCGATCACAATCACCGATGCGCCCGCTTCACTCAGGCGATAGGCCATGGCACAGCCCGCACTGCCTGCCCCTACAATTACAAAATCCGCTTCCATATCCGTTCCGTTGTTGTCCGTCCGCCGCGCCGGAGGCGCCGGGAAAAAGTGTGCGCGTCAGCGCGCGATCAGGTCACGCCCGCAAGGCGTGTGTAGTTTCGTCCAGCCCATTGGAGTTATTCGCCGCGGGGAAACCGTTTGCCCTCTTCGAGCACGTTCAGATCCATGTGGTTGCGCATGTATTGCTCGGACGCATCGCGCAGCGGCTGGTAATCCCACGGATAATATCCACCCTCCCGCAACGCTTCATAGACCACCCAGCGTCGGACCTGGCTCTTGCGGACGTCCGCATCAAAAGCTTCCAGATCCCAGCGCGCATCGGCCTGCGCCTGCAGAGTGTGCAGCACATCCTGATGGGCGGGCTCTTCGGCCAGGTTTGTCAGCTCATCCGGGTCCGCTTCCAGATCGAAAAGCTGGTCGGCATCCAGTGCGCACCGGTTGTATTTCCATTGGCCAGAGCGCAGCGATACCATCGGCGCGTAAGAGGCTTCGGCAGCATATTCCATTGCGACAGGTTCTGTCCGCGCCACACCCTGCCCCACGGGCACAAGCGACACGCCCGTCGTCCAGTCCATCACCTCGTCCATCGAGACCCCCGCCAGGTCACACAGCGTCGGGCAGACGTCGATGTTAGAAACCGGGGTAGTCTGCAGGCCGGGCGCCATCTGCGGCGCCGCAATCATCAGCGGCACCCGAGACGAGCCTTCGTAAAAAGACATCTTGAACCACAATCCGCGCTCACCCAGCATATCGCCGTGGTCAGACACAAACAGGACAATCGCCGCCTGACGTGTATCTTCGAGCGTTTGCAGGATCTCTCCGATCTTGTCGTCCAGATAGCTGATGTTGGCGAAATAGGCCTGCCGTGACCGGCGGATGTCTTCGCCGGTTATGTCGAAACTGCGCCAGTCGTTGGCGTCAAAAATGCGTTTTGAATGACTGTCCTGTTCCTCGTACGGAATGGCAGGCACCCGGGGCTCCAGATGCGCGCAATCCTCGTACAGATCCCAGTATTTTTTGCGCGCCACATAGGGGTCATGCGGGTGCGTGAAGCTGACCGTCAGGCACCACGGCCGGTCATCGGCACCGCGAGACAGATCATAAAGCTTGCGGGTCGCGTTAAACGCAACCTCGTCATCGTATTCCATCTGGTTTGAAATTTCAGCTACGCCAGCGCCGGTGACTGAACCCATGTTGTGGTACCACCAGTCAATCCGTTCGCCGGGCTTGCGATAGTCGGGCGTCCAGCCAAAATCTGCCGGATAGATGTCTGTAGTCAGGCGTTCTTCAAAACCGTGCAACTGATCAGGCCCGACAAAGTGCATTTTACCGCTCAGACAGGTCTGATAACCGGCGCGGCGCAGGTGATGAGCATAGGTCGGGATCGATGAACAGAACTCGGCGGCGTTGTCATAAACGCCCGTGGCAGATGGCAACTGACCCGACATAAAGGCAGCCCGGCCCGGCGCGCAGAGCGGACTGGCCGTATAGGCATTGCGAAAACGGGTCGACCGCGCGGCGAGATTTTTCAGGTTCGGCGCGTGCAGCCAGTCCGCAGGACCATCCGGGAACAAGGTTCCGTTGAGCTGGTCAACCATCAGGATCAGGATGTTCGGACGCGTCATGCTTTTCCCTCCAAAAGTGTTTCAAGTGCGGCGTGGGCCGATGCGCGCGCGCCATCCGCGCTCTTGGAGCGCGACAGCGCCGCGCGCAGATAAAGCCCGTCGATCAGCGCGCCGATCATCTCTGCATGAGCCTCCGGCTGCGGGCTGAGCGGACGCAGCGCATGGATGAGATTGGATTGCAGACGCCCCTGATAAATCCTTAGCAAACGGCGCGTGTGCGGGCTGGTCTGTGCCTGGGCATAGAGCGTCATCCAGGCGCTGATCGTCGCCGGTGCAAAACACGAAGGTGCAAAACTCGCATCGATCAGGGCCAGAGCGCGGTTTTTCGGACCGTCGGCAGCATGCAGCGCGCGCCGCACCTCAGCTCCGAAATCGCGCAGAATCTGCTGCATCGCCGCCAGGAAAATCTGATCTTTGCCACCAAAATAATGATGCGCCAGTGCCGTGGACATACCTGCCCGTTTTGCAATCTGGCTGACGGTCACATCGAGCGATCCGCGCGCTCCGATCTCTGCAATGGTCGCATCGACCAGCGCCGACCTTCGCAGCGGTTCCATTCCAACTTTGGGCATCGTGACAGTCTCCGGGTTAACAGGCTCCGGAGTTAGCTTTTTATTGATTGACTCGTCAATCAATAAAAAATCATACCTTTGTCGCGTTCACGACCGGCGTTGTACCCTGCCGTTTTACAGCGGCCTCGCGCCAGGTGATAAAGATGACGGAACCCAGGATCACAAGCCCCCCCAGCACCACCCAGATATCCACCGCTTCATCAAAAACGACATACCCAAGCAGAACGGCCCAGACGAGTTGGGTAAAGGTCACCGGTTGCGTAACCGTCAGCGGCGCCGCAGCGAAGGCCAGCGTCATCGTGTAATGCCCGCCCACTGCAAAACAGGCCACGCAAAAGAGCAGCACCAGATCCATTGCCGTCGGTGTCACCCATTCCATCAGTGCAAACGGGGCGAGGACGATCGTTACAAATATGGACAGCATCGCCACGACGACCGCCGGTTTCACCTCATCCGCCATGACTTTTGCCGTCAGATAAGAGCCGCCGAAAACCACCGCCGCCCCCAGCATTGCAAGATGTCCGCTGCTGACTTCGCGAAACCCGGGGCGCAGAATGATCAGCGCACCAATCAGGGCCGCCACCACCGCCGCAATCCGGCGAAACGCCAGCTTCTCACCCAGAAAGAGGGCCGCGCCGATGGTGACATAGACCGGCGCCAGATAGTTCATGGCCGTCACGTCCGCGATGGGGATGCGCACCATCGCATAAAACCACAGCATGACACCGAACCCGTGCATCACGCCACGCAGGGTGAACAGCTTCCATTGCCGCGCGGTCAGTTGTGCCTGCCGCAGCGCACCGATTGCAGGCAGCAGAAAGACAAGCCCGAGCAGATACCTCAGAAAAGCCATCTCGACCGGAGGCATGCGCGGGCCGATAAATTTCACCAGTGCCGTCACGGCGATGAAACAAAACCCCGTCACAAGCATCCAGAAGATGCCGGCAAGCGGGCGTTGGGGCGTGCGTGTGACCATCCCTCAGACAGACAGGGTTTTACCCCCAATCGCAAGTGGTTACGTTATCAGAAGTCCCAGAGCGATTGCCCACATTGTCAGTGCAATCAGACCGTCCAGGATCTGCCAGCTGCGCGGGCGGGCAAAGAGTGGGCCCAGAAGCCGCGCGCCATATCCCAGTGCAAAAAAGAAACTGATACTGCCAAGCACGGCGCCTGATCCAAAGAGCAGACGGTTGTCATATTGCGCAGACACAGACCCCAGAAGCACAACGGTATCAAGATAGACATGTGGATTGAGCCAGGTGAGTGCCAGCAGGGTCAGCAGCACGCTCTTCAGGCTCCGCCTGTCGCCGCCACCTTCCAGTTCCATTACCTGCCCGCCGCGCCAGGCTGACACCGCGTTGCGCCAGCCGTACCAGATCAAGAATGCAGCGCCGCCGTAACGCATTACGGGCTCAAACCACGGCACGCTCTGCGCCAGAGTACCAAAACCTGCCACACCGGCCGTGATCAGCAAAGCATCTGACAGGCCGCAGGTCAGGCAGACCCAGAACACGTGGGACCGCCGTAACCCGTGGCGCAGCACAAAAGCGTTCTGCGCACCGATGGCCACGATCAGAGACAGGCTCAGCAGATAGCCCGGAATGAAATTTGTCAGCATCAGAATAGCCCCTGGTCAGTGTTCTGTGTTGACTAGCGCTCAGGGCAGGCATTAATCAAATTAATAATACTGCACCGTAGTTAGAAATTCTTATGCATTTTGACAGCGCACATCTGACTGCTCTCGCCGCCATTCTGAGGCATGGCAGCTTTGATATGGCCGCGACACATCTGGGTGTCACACCCTCTGCCGTGTCACAGCGGATCCGGGCACTGGAAGAGCGCGCTGGTACAGCCCTTATCGTGCGTGGCCAGCCCTGTATCGCGACCGGTGCCGGGGCCCGGCTGGCGCGCCACGCAGAAAACATCAGGCTCCTGGAATCCAGCGTGCTTGAGCAAATGGCACCGGACAGCATGCAGGCAGGCGAATTGCCGATGGTCCGCCTTGCCGTGAATGCAGACAGCCTTGCAACCTGGCTGGTGCCAGCGCTTGCCAGTGCAAGGGGCGCGATCTGGGATCTGGTGGTAGACGATCAGGATCACGCCGCCGACTGGCTGCGGCGCGGAGAGGTGAGCGCAGCTGTTTCCAGCCACGCCGGACCCGTGCCAGGATGTGACAGCATGAGCCTTGGATCCCTGCGCTACATTGCAACAGCCAGCCCGGCCTTTGTCGCGCGCTGGTTTTCAGACGGTCTGACGCCCGAAGCTGCCGCTGCCGCCCCGTTAATGATGTTCAATGGCAAGGACCGGTTACAGCACCGCTGGATTTCCGAGGTGACCGGCCACCGCCTGTCACCGCCTGCCCACCGCATCGCCTCAACACATGCGTTTGTCGATGCGGCCCTCGCGGGACTGGGCTGGTGCATGAACCCGGAAAGCCTTGTGCAGACCCATCTGGACAGCGGAGCGCTGGTGGCACTGCGCCCCGAAGCGCCGCTTGACGTGCCGCTTTTCTGGCAGGCCAGCCGCCTCATGACCAACGTGCTGACACCCCTGAACCGGGCCGTGCGTGACGCAGCGGCAGGTAAACTGAAATAAATTTACACGAAACTGTCAGAACAAAAAGACTAATCACGGGAAACTGATCAGAGCTTATTGGCGTATATACTTTCAATACCCATATGATGGGGAGTGTAAAAAGGACGCCAGGCCATGTTGGAAACGCATCGCAATCTTGATCTCAGCAAGACCGACTTCGAACTTATCGAAGCTGCACTGCACACGCAGAAGAAAATCCTGATGGTGCAAAGCGAGGCCGGAGGCCGTGGCGCGCGCAAAAAACTGACAGACCTCAAGCACCTGATGAAGCGCCTGAACCGCGCGACTGCATCAAAAGACGACCAGCCTGCAGGGTTCCTTCAGATGGTCCGCGCGTTTTTTACTGCCGGTAACAACTGCCCGCATACACGCTGAACGCGCGGGCCCGTCCGGGCCGGGTGATCAGAGCTGTTCCATAACCTCGTCAGGCGCCTCGAAGTTTGTGGTAACACGCTGAACATCGTCATCGTCCTCAAGCGCATCAATCAGGCGCATGAGCTTTTGCATTCCATCCAGATCCATTTCGGTCGTTGTGGTCGGCTTCCACACCAGTTTGGTGCTTTCGCTTTCCCCAAGCTCTGCCTCCAGCGCAGTAGCGACATCATTCAGATCCGTGTCGGCACACCAGATCGTATGCCCCTCGTCAGAGCTTTCGACATCCTCGGCCCCGGCTTCAATCGCCGCCATCATGACGGTGTCAGCGTCTCCGGCCTCAGCCGGATAGGTCACTTCACCTTTACGGTCGAACATGAACCCAACAGAACCGGTTTCTCCGAGATTTCCGCCGTTCTTGGTGAATGTTGACCGGACAGTAGAGGCGGTTCTGTTACGATTGTCAGTCATCGCCTCGACAATCACCGCCACACCGTTGGGACCATATCCCTCATAGCGAATTTCCTCGTAGTCATCGCCATCGCCTGCCTGAGACTTTTTGATGGCGCGGTCGATGTTATCTTTGGGCATGGACTGCGACTTGGCTTCCTTCACGGCCAGCCTCAGTCGCGGGTTCTTTTCAGGATCCGGGTCGCCCATTTTCGCGGCGACAGTGATTTCTTTGCTCAGCTTGGAAAACAGCTTTGCCCGGACCGCGTCCTGACGCCCTTTCCGATGCTGAATATTTGCCCATTTTGAGTGGCCTGCCATTGCTCAATCCATCGCTGTTACTGAATTCAGCACCATATAGGCCAGGACCCGCACAGGGAGCAAGACCACCCTCTGCCGCGCAATTCCGTTTCGTGTTGCACACTTTATGATATAGACTTGCTTTATGCCCGGTATCACCCAGATCACCCCGTTTGTGATGACCCATGACCTCGACGGATCGCTGCGGTTCTTTTGTGAAATCCTTGGGTTTACCTGCGGCTTCCAGATGGAGAACTATGCTTTCATCAGACAACCCGACGGCGCGCTGCGCCTGATGGAGGTTGCACCTGACTGCGACATCGGTGCGCAGATCATTTATGTTGACTGCGATGACGTTGATGCGTTTTACGCGGCACTCAAACCAAAGCTGGACACCCTGGACAGCACCCGTGTCCGCGCCCCTTTTGACCAGCCCTACCGCCAGCGTGAATTTCACGTCAAAGATCCGGACAACTGCCTGCTGATGTTCGGAACAGAGATTGCCGCGGCCCGGTAGCCGCCCAGATATTCCGGAAGCCCGCATATGACCCCCGACCAGATCATCCTGTTCGCGCTTTTTGGCGGCGTCTTCGGCCTGCTGCTCTGGGGCCGGTTCAGATATGACATTGTTGCCTTCTCGGCGCTGATGATCGGTGTCGTGCTGGGCGTCGTTCCAACCAAAGATGCCTTTGCCGGATTTGGTCACCCCGCGACGATTGTCGTGGCGCTGGTGCTGGTCGTCTCTGCCGGGCTGGTCAGGTCAGGGGCTGTCTTCCTGATCACCCGCACGCTAGTGGATGCCTCCCGCTCGCTGGGTGCTCATATCGCACTGATGGGGGCCATAGGCGGCGTGCTGTCTGCGTTTATGAATAACGTTGCAGCACTGGCCTTGCTGATGCCGGTTGATATTCAGACCGCGCGCAAAGCAGGTCGCGCCCCGGGCCTGAGCCTGATGCCGCTGTCTTTTGCAACGATTCTGGGGGGCATGGCGACCCTGATCGGCACTCCCCCCAATATCATTATTGCCTCGATCCGGGGGGACGCACTGGGCACACCTTTCGCCATGTTCGATTTCGCGCCCGTCGGCGGTGCGGCAGCGCTGGCGGGGCTGGTTTTCGTGTCCCTTGTCGGCTGGCGCCTGATCCCGCAGCCGGCGGATGCCGGTGCCGGGCCGGCGGATATATCTCAATACATTTCGGAGCTGACGGTGCCCGAAGGCAACAAACAGATCGGCAAACGCCTGGCCGAGCTGACAGAGGCCGCCGACAAGGCTGATGTCGCTGTGATCGGGTTGATCCGCGACGGAAAACGCCGCTACGGCCAGGCCAGAAATGCCGTGCTGCAGGCCGGTGACGCGCTGGTGATTGAAGCGACCGCGGGGGCACTGGATGAATTCCGCACCAGCCTTGATCTGGCCGTTGCCGACGCCAAGCGCGAAGAACTGCTGCGCGCCGACGGAGACGGTGTCGAAATCCTGGAAGTAGCTGTCCCTGAAGATGCGCGTATCCGCGGAAAAACCGCCCAGGCCATAGGTCTTGCATGGCGGCAGCGCACTGTCCTGCTTGGCATATCGCGGCAGGGCAAAAGGCTGACGAAAAACCTGCGCCAGACGACCATCCGCACCGGTGACATTCTCCTGCTACTGGTGCCCCGCGACACAGGCAGTGATGTTTCAGAATGGCTCGGTGTGCTCCCGCTGGCGGACCGTGGTCTGGCTGTAACCGAAAACCGAAAGGTCTGGCTTGCCATCGGTCTGTTTGCCGGCGCTGTCGCAGCTGCCAGTACAGGGCTGATTTACCTGCCAATTGCACTGGGCCTCGTTGTTGTCGCCTATGTGCTGGCCAAAATAGTGCCCCTGGCAGAACTCTATGACCACATAAACTGGCCCGTCGTGGTGCTTCTGGGCTCGATGATCCCGCTGGGTGCCGCGCTGGAAACCTCTGGCGGCACGGAGCTGATTGCAGTGGCTCTGATCACCTGGACCGACGGGCTGCCGGCCTGGGCGGTTCTGACCGTTCTGATGATCGTGACCATGACACTGTCAGATGTGCTCAATAACACGGCCACAACCATCGTTGCTGCCCCGGTAGGCATCCAGATGGCGCTTACACTTGATGTCTCGCCCGACCCCTTCCTGATGGCCGTCGCCGTTGCCGCCTCCAGCGCTTTTCTGACACCAATCGGGCACAAGAATAATACACTCATACTTGGCCCGGGTGGATACCGTTTCGGCGACTACTGGCGTCTTGGACTGCCGCTGGAGATCATTGTCGTCGCGGTTTCAGTTCCCGCCATCCTGGTTTTCTGGCCGCTCTGACCTGACAACCGGATCAGTCGCCGTAGACCGTGTTATACGCAACCTTTTTTGCGTCCTCAGGGAACATTCCAAGATCGATTGCGGTCGCGCGGTCCATGCGGCGCAGTTCGTCAAATGTGTTGAGGTATTTCTTCCGTCTGTGTGCGGCATCGGCGAGTTTTCTGTATACTGGAAACACTGGTTATTCCTTTCGCGTCTGTACTCTGTTGACCCTCCAAAGATGTGCAGTTCGCCCGCCTGGTACAACACTCACCTTTGAAAAGCCGACCTGCACCAGATGCATATCTGCGGCACCACAACCGTCACGCGGCAAAGACTTCTTTAACGGGTCGGTGATACTTCCGGTGATCAGAACCCTGCCCGGTCACAGGCACCGTACGGGCGTTTCGCAACCACAGACCCGGGCTGAAGATGCACCACAAAAGAAGACCATTGCAGGAAATCACACCTGCGTCCGAGGACGCGGGTCTGTTCCGGGGCGAAATCTGCAATCAGGTGATCGAACTGGTTCCGCAGACCCGGCGGACCGAGCGTGGCGATCTGATTATCCGTGGTATCGTTGATGCCAAGTACTCCATCGACGTCTTTTTTGCCGGGCGTCGTGTCAAAAACGCCGAGCCGCTGGAACGCAGGTTGAAGTCAATGCTGACCAATGCGCGCGCTTTTGCACGCAAGGAAGGCGGCAGGGACGTGCGGGTGGACGATCTGCGCTGGCGGGTTCTGGTCGAAGGCGCCTGGAGGCGACGCACACAGCGCGATGAGAGCGGCTGGGAAACCGGCACCTACCATCTGGTCGTGTCCCGCTGGTCCATGCCGGATGAAGACGGCATTACAACCGTGTTCGGAGAGCCGCCGCTGAAAACCCCGATGTCAGAGCGGCCAGAATAGCGGAATGGTCAGCGACACGAGCGCTGCCGTGGACAGGTTCAGGGGCAGCCCCACCCGGATAAAGTCTGTAAATCTGTAGCCGCCCGGACCATACACCAGCGTGTTCGTCTGATACCCGATCGGCGTTGCAAAGGCGCAGGATGCCGCAATCATCACCGTTACTACCAGCGGGCGCGGATCAAGCCCCAGAGCCAGCGCCAGACCGATGGCCAGAGGTGTCATGATGACCGCCACCGCATTGTTGGACACCAGTTCCGTCAGGGTGGAGGTCATTACAAAAACTGCCAGAAGCACCAGACCGGGCGGCAGCACGGCCAGCGCCGGAGACACCGCCCCGACGATGAGCGCTACGGCACCGGATATCTGCAACGCCGCGCCGACACCGAGCATCGAGAAAATCAGCGCCAGTAAGCGGCCATCGACGAAAGAGAACGCCTCATCCGCGTCAATACAGCCGGTCACCAGAACCAGGGCCACGGCCAGCACGGCAAGTAACAGGATGGGCGCAACATTCAACGCCGCCAGGATAACAATCCCCGCCAGCACCGTCACAGCCACTGGCGCGTGACTGCGCCGGTAAGCCCGCTCAGAAGGCTGCGCTACATCCACCATGTCCATATCTGCGGCCAGGCGCTGAATATCTGCGGGCGCGCCTTCGAGCAGCAACGTATCACCGACGCGGACCACCAGGTCGTCCAGCTGGCGGCCAATGTTCTGATTTCGCCGATGGACCGCCAGCGTGTAGACACCGTAGCGGCGGCGCAGGCGCAGCGAGCCCAGCATCCGCCCGATCATCCGGCACCCCGGTGTGATCAGCACCTCGACAGTTGTTGTTTCGACCGAAGAGACCTGATCCACGGGCCGTAATTCGCGGTTGCTCTGCAGGCTGAGCAGTTCGGTCATCTGCGTCCTGAGAACCACGCGGTCGCCTGTCTGCAGAGCGACCCCCTGAAGGTTCCGGCGCAACGAGGCATCTCCGCGCACCACATCCACGAGCCGGACGCCGTCACGTTTGAACAGCGGAACCTCCAGCACCTCTTCTCCGATCAGGTTGCTGTCGGGTGGAATAACGGCCTCGGTAAAGAACTTCTTTTTCGAACTGTCAGACAGCAGGCTTGCCATACTGTCCCGGTCCGGCAAGAGGCGTGGCGCAATTACGCTGAGATAGATCAGACCCCAGACACAGACCACGAGGCCAACGGGCATGATCTCGAAAATCGTAAAGGCGGCCAGCCCTTCGGCCCGGGCGACACCGTCCACCAGCAGGTTGGTTGATGTCCCGATCAGTGTCAGCGACCCGCCCATGATGGCTGCATAAGACAGCGGGATCAGCAGGCGCGACGCCCGCGTTCCCAGTGTTTTGCTCAGTTGCACGACCACCGGGATCATCACCACGACAACGGGTGTATTGTTCATGATCGCCGAGGCCCCCATCACCGAGAGGATAACACCTGCAACGGCTGATCTGGGATGTGTCCTGGCATATCTTTCCGCCAGCCGGGTCAGCACATCCAGCGCGCCGGTACGCACCAGGGCCCCCATCACGATAAACATTGCTGCGATGGTCCAGGGCGCGGGATTGCTCAGCACCGCCAGGGCATTGTCATACGGCAGCACGCCAAGAGCCAGCATCAGCGCGGCACCGGCGATCGCGACGACTTCGGTCGGAAAGGTTTCACGCACAAAGAGCGTAAACATGACCCCGACAACGAGCAGGGTCAGCAGTGCACTGGTGGTCTGGGAAAGCGCAAACAGGGAGATCACAGAAGGCAGGTCCTGTCGTTGTGGGCGTCTGGATGAGTGTCGCTGATTGCTCAGGCCCCGGCAAGCGCCTGTCTGGGTCGCGGCTGAACAAGGTACATGCCGGCAAACATCAGGGCCATGGCTGCCCAGATACCGGGCGCATAGGCTTCGCCGAGGATCAGTTTGGCCCAGAAAACCCCGAATCCTGTGACAAGGTAGCTGACCTGGACCGCAAAAACCGATCCCGCACGGCCCACCATCCAGACGTATCCCGCATAGACCAAAACATGGATGACCGATGCCAGAATATGCGCCTGACCCTCAGGGGTGAGCGCTGCAGATGCCGGGATCCACTGACCGGACAGCGCCGCAACTGGCAGCATGATCACTGCCCCCATAAGCGACGCCCCATAGAGCACCTGGAACGGGTCCATGCCTGCGGTCCCGGTACGGGCAACCAGATTGCCCTCCAGCCCGTAGCACAGGCTGCTGACCAGCCCGATGATCACCCAGAACACAGGCAGGTTCATTGCTTCGGCGCCCGGCAGCGCAATCAGCAGAACGCCTGCAAGACCGCAGGTCAGCCCGCCAAGGCGTTTCCACGAAAAACGATCCAGCCCCAGCATCAGTGCTATGGGAAAGGCCCACATCGGCACCATCGACAGCAGCAGTGACAGCACCCCTGACGGCAGATGCACAGCCGCCTGATAAGATGTGGAATTCGGCACCACGGTGCCAATCACCAGCACCATCAGGCAAATCCCGATCTGACGCCGAGACACCGGCAGCCTGGTGCCCCGCAACACACCGATAAACGCCATCAGAGCCGCCCCAATGGCAAGTTGCCAGAAAATAAGCCCGAAGTGTTTGTATCCTGTGGAAACCGCTATTTTTGTCAGCGGCTGGGTCATGCCCCAACCGGCCCCCATGATGACGAGAATGCCGGTGAACATCACAATCTCGCGCCGGGTCAGGGCTGTCATGGGCCAGCGGTTTCCAGCAGACCACCGTTGCGGACCATAGCGATGCGCGTTGCAGCACCGGTCCTGTCGTCGGTCTCGATGTATACGCCCGAAAGGGTCGCGTCGCCATTGGCCGGTGTAAAGCGGTCTTTTGGCATGCCGGTGATAAAGCGGCGCAGTGGTTCGGTTTTCTCCATACCGATCACTGAATTGTAATCTCCGCACATGCCCGCATCGGTCAGATAACCAGTGCCCCCTGGCAGCACCATGGCGTCCGCAGTCGGTACATGGGTGTGGGTACCCGCCACCAGGCTCGCACGCCCGTCGCAGAAGTGCCCCATCGCCATTTTTTCTGACGTCGCCTCGCAGTGGAAATCGACAATCACCGCCTGTGCCATTCCGCCCCGCGGATGCGTTTTCAGCACCGGCTCCAGCGCAGAGAACGGATCGTCAAAGGGTCGTTTCATAAACACCTGACCCAACGCCTGGGCGACCAGCACTTTTCGCCCGTTCTGTGTGGTGAACAGGCGTGACCCCTTGCCCGGAGCGGTTTTTGAGAAGTTCAGCGGACGGATAACCCGCGGCTCCTGCTCGATGAACTGCAGCATGTCCTTCTGATCAAAGGCATGATCGCCCAGCGTCAGGCAATCAGCACCTGCGTCCAGCAGGGTTTTGGCGTGGCTGCCGGAAAGTCCCATGCCGGACGTGGCGTTTTCTGCGTTCACGACAATAAAGTCGAGCTTCCACTCTGACCGCAGGCGGGGCAGGTTTTCCGTCACTGCGCGTCGTCCCGCGCGGCCCATGACATCGCCGAGGAATAGAATTTTCATGACTGAGAGGCGTAGGGCGGGCGGCCAGGCAGGGCAAGTGCCCAGGTGAAAATAAATATATGCTGCACGTATCGCGCGAGGGACTGCTGTGTCAGGATGAGGCAAACTCCGGGGAGGATCCAATGAGCTGGAAAGAGACACAAGAGAACGGCGGCCTTGCCGTCATAACCGGCGGAGCCAGCGGCGTCGGGCTGGCCGCTGCACATCTGCTGGCTGACCGCGGCTTTGATCTGATGCTGGCTGATCTGGGTGAGGAGCAGCTTTCAGCTGCGGCATCAGCCCTGCGGTCGCGTGGTGCCCGTGTGCATACATCTGTCGTCGATGTGTCCGACACCGGTGCGATGGAAAACCTCGCCCGGCAGGCATTCGAGACAGGGCCCGTCGCCGTACTGATGAACAACGCAGGCATGGCCCGCCCCACGACAACACTGGACAGCGCAGACCAGTGGCGGCGTATCATTGACGTGAACTTCTACGGTGTCCTGAATGGCGTGCAGGCGTTCGTGCCCCGCATGATCGACGCAGACCGTCCCGCCGTCGTGATCAACACCGGCTCAAAACAGGGGATTACCACGCCCCCCGGCAACCCGGCATACAACGTCAGCAAAGCCGCTGTCCGTGTGCTGACAGAACAGCTGGCCCATGAATTGCGCGAAGCCGGTGCCCCGTTGCAGACGCATCTTTTCGTGCCCGGGTTCACCTATACCGGCATGATTGCCGCCTTTATGCCGGAAAAACCGGCAGCAGCCTGGACCAGCGAAGAATGCGTCGGGTATCTCTTTGAGCGGGTGTCAGCCGGGGATTTTTACATCCTGTGCCCCGATAACGACGTCTCCCGGGAAACTGATGCAAAGCGTGTGCTCTGGTCCGCCGGTGACATTGCGGAAAACCGTCCTCCTCTCTCGCGCTGGCATCCGGATTGGAAAGAAGCTTTCAGCGCGTGGGAAAAGGGCTGATCACCGCAGGTCGATGACCCGCTTTTCGGTCACGATCAGATCCAGCGGCTGGTCTGTGGGCTCCAGCGGCAGCGTATCGGCCTGCTGTGCTTCGTAGGCGAAACCGACAGCCAGCGTGGCGCGGCGGGATCGCAACAGTTCCAGTGTCCGGTCGTAGAACCCCCCGCCGTAGCCCAGCCGCCCGCCACTGGCGTCAAAGGCCACAAGAGGCACAATCACGATCTCCGGCTCGAAAAATACCGGGCGCACCGGAACACGCGCACCAAACGCCCGCGGCTCCAGTTCAGCGCCCGGCTCCCAGCGGGCAAATTTCAGAGGCAGGCCCGCTGCTGAAATAACCGGCACGCCGACCACACCATGCGCGCTGGCTTCTTCCATGGCAGGCAGCGGATCGATCTCTGTGCGGATCGGCATGTAACCCGAAACAGGCACACCACGATATCCTGCCAGAAACGCAGACAACAACCCCGCCCCTGCCCCCGTGTCAGCCGCATGTGCCGCCTTGCGGCGCGCAAACCCGGCTGTGCGCGCATCAGCTTTGATGGAGGCCAGCCCGGCGCTCACAGCAAAACAAGCACCGCAAGGCCCAGAAAGGCGAAAAAGCCCACCACATCTGTAACCGTTGTGACAAAGGCACCGGAGGCAAGCGCCGGGTCGACACCCACACGCTCCAGGATCACGGGGATGACGGTGCCCGCCAGGCCCGCAACCACCAGATTGATCACCATTGCCGCGGCCAGCACATAGCCCAGTGCGGGAGATCCGAACCAGATGAACCCGACAAAACCCATGACCACCGCGAAAATCGTGCCATTTACCAGACCAACAAGGACTTCGCGGCGGATAACCCGCCAGACGTTTGCACCGGTCAGATCCTTGGTGGCAATTGCGCGCACCGCCACCGTCAGTGACTGTGTGCCTGCGTTGCCTCCCATTGACGCAACAATGGGCATCAGCACGGCCAGTGCCACAATCTGCGCCAGCGCCACTTCAAACTGCGCAATGACCAGCGACGCAGCAATTGCCGTAACGAGGTTCACAGCCAGCCAGGGCAGTCTTTGTTTTGTTGTCTCGATCACCCGGTCGGACAGAGAGCTTTCCCCCACACCGGCCAGCCGCAGAATGTCTTCTTCGTGCTCTTCGTCCAGCACGGCCATGGCGTCGTCGATCGTGATGATCCCGATAAGCCTCTCCTCGTCATCGACAACGGGGGCTGAAATCAGGTGGTACTGATTGAACGCATAGGCCACATCGGATTCGTCCTGCATCGCCGGAATGACCTGGAAAGTCTCCTCGCGCAGATCCATCAGTCTTGTTTCACGTTTCGAGCGCATGATCTTGCCCAGCGTCACATTCGCAACCGGGTGCAGGCGTGGATCGACGATAACCAGATGATAAAACTGGTCCGGCAGATCATCCTCGGGTGTGGCGCGCAGATAGTCGATGGCATCGCCAACGGTCCAGTGCTCCGGCGCCATGACAACCTCGCGCTGCATCAGACGTCCGGCAGAGTATTCGGGGTAACTCAGCGCCTGCTCGACAGCCGCCCGGTCTGCATCCTCCAGCGCGTCCAGAATGGCTTCCTGCTGGTCGTCCTCCAGGTCCTCGACCAGATCGACCACATCGTCGCTGTCCATGTCGCGTACGGCCTGGTTCAGCACCTGAGGTGTCAGAACCGCGATCACTTCCTCGCGCAGGCCCTCGTCCAGTTCGGAGAGGATTTCGCCGTCGAACTCCCGGTCATAAAGGCGGATCAGCCGTGTCCGGTCAAAGGCGTTGATCTGTTCGAGAAGGTCCGCGATGTCCGCCGCGTGCAACGGCTCCATCAGCTCGGTCAACTTGACCTTGTCCTCGATATCGACGGCATAGAGGATCGCTGCAATTGCTTTTGGCCCCAGCAGATAGGCGTCTTCTTCCACCTCTGGCTCAATCTGATCCGTCTGATCCGACATAGGTGCGCCTCCATTCTCTGTGCCGGACCATAAGCGCGCCGCCAGAGGGATACAATGGCCGCGCGCGCCCCGTTGTGGGGCTGGACAGATGTGCCTAATATCGCGGCATGAATACAGATATTCTTCTGACCGGTGCCACGTTTGAGGCCTCCGGCAATCCCATGACGTCTCACTGGCAGGATGTGGTTCGGATCAACACCGACGGAGCCCTGTTAATCCGGGACGGCCGGATTGTGGCCCTGGGCGATGCCCCTGTTTTGAAGCGGTCATACCCGCAGGCCAAGGTTACAGATTACAGTGGCAAGCTGATCTGCCCGGGGTTTGTGGACGCCCATGCCCACTATCCTCAGACCGCGATGATTGCGAGCTGGGGCAAGCAGCTGATTGACTGGCTCAACAGCTACACGTTTCCCGAAGAGATGCGTTTCGGCGATCCATCCTTTGCCAAAGAGACAGCAGAGAGTTACCTGGATCTGGTCTGTGCGCATGGCACGACGACTGTCTGTTCCTACACCACAATTCATCCCTGCAGTACCGACGCGTTTTTCGCTGCGGCTCAGAGCCGCCGGATGGCTGTGGTCGCAGGCAAAACATGTATGGACCGCAACGCACCCGACGGGCTTTGTGACACAGCCCTGTCCGCATATGACGACAGCAAAGCCCTGCTCGAACGCTGGCACGGGCGTGACAGGCTGCGTTATGCGATCACGCCACGGTTTTCGCCGACCTCAACACCGGAACAGCTGAGCGCGCTCGGTGCGCTCTGGGCAGAATACCCCGACTGCCTGATGCAGACCCACCTGTCCGAACAGCTGCCCGAGATCAGATGGGTTGCGGATCTTTTCCCGGATGCCCGCGATTATCTGGATACCTATGAGGCGCATGGCCTGCTGGGCGCACGCGCCGTTTTCGGTCACGCCATCCACCTGACCGGCCGCGAACGCGACCGCATTGCCGAAACCGGCGCGGCCCTCGTGCACTGCCCGACGTCGAACACCTTCATCGGGTCGGGCCTGATGGACGTCGCCGGACTGGCAGCGCGCTCCATTTCGCTGGGTCTGGCCACTGATACGGGCGGCGGGTCATCCTTTTCAATGCTGCGCACAATGGCTGCAGCCTATGAAATTGCCCAGCTCCGCGGTACTGCATTGCACGCAAGCCAGTTGCTGTGGCTGGCAACAGCCGGATCAGCTGCCAGTCTTCATCTGGGCCATGAAATCGGTTTGCTGCAACCGGGCCTCGTCGCAGACCTCACCATTCTGGACCTCAGCTCGACACCTGCTATCGCCCAGCGGAGCGCGCGCGCGAATGATATATGGGAAGCGGTATTTCCGACGATCATGATGGGCGATGACAGGGCAGTCGCGGATGTATGGATTGCGGGGCAACCGGTGCGCACGTAACGGCCCCATCAGCATCCCGGACGGGCAAGCACCATGACCCAGATGAGATCAGGCCCCTGAACCAACGCAAACTCTGACACCTCGCGGGACAACATGTTCCGGCGGTGCCCGTCTGATCCGGCCCAGGCACGCATGACCTCGTCCAGATCCGCCTGCCCTTTGGCGATGTTCTCAGCTACGATGCACCAGCCATAGCCGGTGCGCGAAACCCGGGCGGCAACATCGGAGCCGTCGCTGCCGGTATGTTCAAAAAAGCCGCCCTGCGCCATGTCGGTTGCATGCGCTTCTGCCGCGCTTTCCAATTGCACTGAGAAGCGCACAGCATCCAGCCCGGCATCTGCCCGAAGGCTGTTCAGTGCCTGCGCTGCGACCGTATTCGCGGATGCCGAAGCCGGAGTGCCCAAAATAGCGACAACTGCCAGCACATATCTCACAGACTGTCCCGCAGATCACGTGCCATCTGGTTTTGGCGCGCAATCAGGCGAGGCATGTCAACGGTCTGCACTGTACCGTCACGTACGACAGCGCGCCCCTCAACGATCAGATCACGAACGGTTACCGGGCCTGCAAGCAACAGCGCTGCCGGGTCCCAACTGCCGGCGCTTTCAATGCCCGATACGTCCCAGATCGCAATGTCCGCCCTTGCGCCCGGCGAAACATGTCCGCATTCCGGGCGTCCAAGCACCTGTGCGCCGCCGCGGGTCGCTATCTCCAGCGCTTCGCGCGCGCTCATGGCGTCTGCGCCGCGGGCGACACGTTGCAACAGCATTGCCTGACGGGCCTCTGACACCAGGTTTCCCGCGTCGTTGCTGGCGGATCCATCCACACCAAGTCCGACCGGCACACCCGCATCGCGCATGGCACGTACCGGCGCGATACCACTGCCAAGCCGGCAGTTGGAACAGGGGCAATGGGCAACGCCGGTGCCGGTGCGGGCAAACAGATCAATTTCACTGGCGTCCAGTTTCACACAGTGCGCGTGCCAGACGTCCGGACCGACCCATCCCAGATCTTCGGCATACTGTCCCGGACGGCATCCGAATTTTTCCAGCGAATAGGCGATATCCTCATCGTTTTCGGCAAGGTGTGTATGCATCATCACCCCTTTGTCCCGAGCCAGCACGGCTGTTTCACGCATCAGATCGCGGCTGACGGAAAACGGGGAACATGGCGCCACACCGACGCGGCACATAGAACCCGGGGCCGCATCGTGAAAGGCATCGATCACCCGGATGCAGTCTTCGAGGATGTCCGCTTCCTGTTCCACCAGACTGTCGGGCGGCAGACCACCGTCAGAGACGCCGATACTCATGGAGCCACGTGTGGGCTGAAAACGCAGGCCGATCTCTGCCGCGGCATGGATCGTATCCTCCAGCCGCGCGCCATTGGGATAGAGATAAAGATGGTCACTGCTCAGCGTACAGCCGGACAGGGCAAGCTCTGCCAGACCCACCTGCGCCGATGTGTGGAAATGATCCGGGTTGAACCGTGACCAGATCGGATAAAGCGTCTGAAGCCAGCCGAAAAGCAGCGCATCCTGGCCGCCCGGCACAGCACGGGTCAGGCTCTGGTACAGATGATGGTGCGTGTTGACCAGGCCGGGCGTCACAATGGAGCCAGATGCCTCCAACACCGGCGCGTCCGCGGTCAGACCCTTGCCAACCTCAGCAATCACGCCATCGCTGATCAGCACATCCGCTCCGGCGATTTCACGGCGTACGTCGTCCATTGTCAGCAGATGGTCTGCGCCCCGTATCAGCAGACTGCTCATGCGGGCACGTTCCTGAGTATACGCAACGCTTCGGCGTGAATATGCGGGTTGCCCGCCGCCAACGCGCGTCCACCCGCATGTGCAGGTCCGCCCTGCCAGTTGGTTACAATTCCGCCTGCTGCTTCGATCAGAGCAATCGGTGCCTGGATATCATAGGGCTGCAGCGCCGCCTCTATCACCAGATCAGCCTGCCCGGCGGCGACGAGAGCATATCCATAGCAGTCCATACCGTAACGCGTCAGTTTCGCCTGACCTGCGACGGCGTGAAAGCCCGCCTGCTCATCGGCGTTACCCACCTCGGGAAAGGTGGTCAGTACCGTTGCATCTGCCAGACGCTCCGTCCGGCGTGTCGACAATTGCCGCAGCCCAAGCGGGCCGTCGCACCAGGCGCTTCCGCCAAAGCCGCAGAAACGCTCGCCAATGTATGGCTGATCAATCATGCCAAAAAATGGCCCCTGACCATCCGAGACTGCAATCAGAACGCCCCATGTGGGAGTGCCCGTTACAAATCCCCGGGTACCGTCAATGGGGTCAAGCACCCACGTCAGTCCGCTGATGCCGGGTTTTGCGCCATATTCCTCTCCCAGCACAGCGTCGTCCGGGCGCAGATCGTCAAGTATGCCGCGCATCGCGCGCTCTGCCGCGCGGTCAGCTTCGGTAACGGGATCATATCCGTCGTCCAGCTTGTTATCTGTTGCGAGATTATTGCTGCGGAAAAATGGAAGAATGGCCGAACGCGCCGCGTCGGCCATTTTACTGGCTGTGGTATTCAGTTTCTCCAGATCACAGCTGGAACGGCTTTGTTCTGTCATAGCGACAGAACTGCCACCTGTGCCCTGCCCGCGCAAGGCCTCTGGAAAGGTGCTTCCAGTGTCAGGCTACGTCGCTCAGAACCCGCGCGAGTTCGAAAAGACGCCGGCGCTGGTTTTCCGGGATCGCATAATAGGACCGCACAAGGTCCATTGCCTCTTTGTCGCCCATCATATCAGCAGGGATCGCATCGGCTTCGGCCGCTTCGCCACCGTCCGATTTCAGACCTTCAAAGAAGAACGCGACATCAACCTCGAGCGCGTCTGCTATGTCCCAGAGGCGGGACGCACTGACGCGATTCGCACCAGTTTCATATTTCTGAATCTGCTGGAATTTTATTCCTACACATTCCGCGAGTTTCTGCTGGGTCATTCCGACGAGCCAGCGTCTCTGACGAATACGCTTCCCGACATGGACATCCACTACGTGCGCCATTTGTTTTTCCTTAATTTAGCCCGGATACCACCGGGCGCGAGACGGAGCCTGCGAAACCGATTTCAGCGACCGCCACTAACTTGTTACACCCAAATTAAAGTGGATATTGAACCGCAGATCAATAAAAATGACATAACAGCTTTGTCATGACTTGCGGACGTCCGCGCCGGCAGCTTCGACAATTCCTAATATTTATGAACCCGAGCGTCTCAAAATCCGAGCGATTCTGCTCCAAAATCATGCAATTATTCAGAATTTCCTTTTTTCACAGCACACTTATGAGTTGTACCCCGGACTCAGCGCTGCCTTGGGAACCCTTAACGTTGTGTGCGGAATTTAGGGGGTGCATCTGCAAAATTGCACAAAAAAGCGTCGCCACGGACTGCGCGGATTTCCGCAGATTTAAAGGTTACGCAACGTAAATTGATGGAAGTGAACAACATTTCCGAATCTCAGTGACCTGCTGAATTATCCGGCAACTGATTTCAGACGACCCGTTTCGTGGGTCTGAAAGGCTCTTCGGAGAAAATCCGCGAGGCTGTCGTGGACAAGCCCTTTGCCGGATTGCGCGCCGTAAAGATTGATCAGCTGCATCGGCAGAGCCGGTAAAGCCCCGGCGTGCTCGATCCTTTCCAGGTGCGGCGGCTCGGTTCCCTCAATCATCGTGTGCACGGCCAGATCGGCGCTGACAGTGGCCTCGATTGTTCTGTCACTCTCTGTTTCGACCATCACATCCCAGGGGACGTCCGCCGCATCCAGCGCTTCGACAACGCGGGGGCGGAAAGTGCACTGGCGGCCAAACGCCAGGCGCAGCGGCCGCTGCCGCCAGGCCGCACCGCCCGGAGCACCGATCCAGCGCAGAGGTTTGCGGCAGAGTATCTCGGCGCCCGGCTCAACAATCGTCTCGGTGGTCAGGATGAGGTCGCATTCGCCGCGGCCAAACATGTCTTTGAGCGCGCGGGTATACGAAGAGGTCAGGTGCACTCTGACCCTTGGAAAGGCTGCGTGAAACTGTTTCAGCACCTGGGGTATCGCCGGATACACGATGTCATGTGGCACGCCGAGGACTATCTCTCCCTCATAGGCCTGATCCGTCAGACGCCCGATCACCTCGTCGTTCAGGGCGACCATTCGGCGGGCATAGACCAGCAACTGCTCGCCTGAGGCCGTCAGGGCGATCGTACGTCCGGACCTGTCCAGCAATTCCAGCCCCAGCAACTCTTCGAGCCGTTTAAGCTGCATAGAGACCGCTGACTGGGTCAGATGCAGAAAACCAGCCGCCCGTGTAACCCCGCCGGCGTCCGCGACCGCCACAAAAGATCTCAGCGTGGTGATGTCCAGATTTCTCATATCACTATTCCTGATGCGTTCCGTCACAAACATTCGTTTTCAAAATGAAGCACATTCGCCGATATAGATCAAGAACCATGATGGATACACCTGAATTCATCACGCAACCGAAAGGAGCCAACTCATGTCGATGATCGAAACCCGTACGACGCACGTTACCTGGAAGTCCCTTTGGCCAACTCTCAGAACCCGTCTCGGCCTGTGGCGGTCCCGCAGGGCCCTCGCCCGGCTTGACGCAAGAGCGCTCGCAGACATCGGCGTCTCACCCGAAGAAGCGCGCAGAGAAGCATCTCTGACCGTCTGGGATGTCCCGCAAAGCTGGAAAAAATAGCACAAAAACCGGCCCTGAGCGGGCCGGTTTACATCTTATTTACCATTTCGCACCAATCCGCGCCATTCCTGAGCGAAAAGCCTTGAAATAGACACGTTCGACACCGATATTCGGGGGGAGAGCGCGCAGAGGGTCTGACGCGCCAGATGTTTTAACTGGAGGTCTATAAATGGCTGACGTGAATACAATCCGGTCCGCAGCCGGATCCCGCGCCGCCCAGATTGATGAGGGACTGCGCGCCCATATGAACAAAGTCTACGCGACAATGTCCGTAGGCATGCTGATCACATTCGCAGTGGCCTGGGCCGTTGGCACAGCGCCTGCCCTGATGGCGGTGTTCCGTGACCCGATCACGCTGCAACCCAACATCCTCGGCTGGATCGTGATGTTTGCACCGCTTGGCATGGTTTTCATGTTCGGCGCAATGATCAACAAGTTCTCCGCCGCGGCGGCACAGTTGTTCTTTTACGCCTTTGCAGGCGTCATGGGCCTGTCCATCTCGTGGATCTTTGTTGCCTTCACCGGCATGTCGATCGCGCAGATCTTCCTGATCACGTCCATCGCTTTCGCGGGTCTGTCCCTGTGGGGCTATACCACGAAAAAGGACATTTCCGGCTGGGGCAGCTTCCTGATCATGGGTGTTATCGGCCTTGTGGTCGCGTCCATCGTCAACATTTTCCTCGGCTCACCAGCGATTATGTTTGCGATCTCTGCCCTGGGCGTCCTGATCTTTGCGGGTCTGACAGCTTATGACACGCAGAACATCAAGAACACATACCTGGCACACGCGCACCACGGCGACCAGGAATGGCTGCAGAAGTCAGGCATTATGGGCGCACTGAGCCTGTATCTGAACTTTATCAACATGTTCATGATGCTACTGCAACTGTTCGGCAATCGCGAATAAATCAGCTGACATTCAGTACAACAGGCCGGTATCCGACAGGATGCCGGCCTTTTTATTTGGCATTTTGGCTGACTGGCACATTACGCCCCTTCACACGTCACACTGGACGCAATCGCCACCGCCCCATATGCTACCGGAAGTAGAATACTGAAAAGCATTTCTGTGACCGGCTCCATGAGCGTAAAAACACCGGATAGTTCAAGGCATGTGTCCCGCACCCCGGCGCAACATCAGGGTGGCAGGGCCGCACCGCTGTCCTATGACGCGGGCAGCCTCGCAGAACTGCAGCTCCAGGCAGAAACCAGCCCAGCCGTTCAACGCCTTTCGACACTGCAGCGGGCAGCGGCGGGGACGGCGAGACCGCCCGCGAAACCCGGTATTTCAGACGACAGCCTGCTCACCGGGCGGACCGTGCAGCGCAAACCACCTGATGACCCGGATGTGTTCCGGTATACAGATGGCGACGGGCATGTGTGGAGCCGGGACCTTGAGACCGACGAATGGTGTCATCCCGCAGACAGTGGCAAGATTTTCTGGGACGATACTTTTTACAAAGCCTTTATGGACATCAAATCCAAAGCCGGAGCAAGATTCACACTCAGCTTTGTTGAATATACCGAAGTGCAACTGGCCAAAGCTGAGAAAGAAGAGCTGGCCAAAATCCCCGTCGATCTGAGCAACAGCGCCGAGGTCGGCGCGCTTTATGGGTCTTCGACCGTGATTGATCCGGTGGAGCGTGTGGCTGCCATCAAAAAACTGTTTACAGACGCTGGATATGAATGCTCTGCAACAGACATATCGACCACCAGTTCTAGTTCGACACCCCCGCACCTCTTCGATGTCATTGGTCATCCAGCCATTTTCAAATTTGAAGTGCACCCGGGCGGCGGCATTCATACCGCCTCCTACATCCGCATTTCGACCAACAAAGGCATGATCAAAGTCATCAACTCGAACAGCAACCCGGCCTATGATAAGCTCAATGAAAAGGCAAAATATGTGACGGTGAGTATATGAGTTCCGACACTCCAGGGCGCATGACGCTGCGGGTAAACCGTGTCAAAGACGGCGTCGAAGCTCGTCAGCTGCTGGCTGCCGGAGCAGATGTCATTGGCTTTCAGAGCAACGATCTCGCGCTGTTTGAGCTGGAGGCTGATCCGGCGTGGACGGACGGTCGCTATGTGTATGCCGCCGATATTCCCGACCTGATGTCCTCTGTCCCGCATGCTCAGAGCATCGTCGATCTGCCACCCGACCAGATCAGCCCGGAAACACTGCAGACCATTGTGGACAACGGTGGGACGGTCGTTCAGCTGTCGGGGCATAACCTGCCCCCACCGGATGTGGTGGCCATGCTGAAAGAAGCAGGGCTGCGCGTGGTTTACAGTGGCCGCTATCTCTCCCCCGGTGACGGACCGGCCCTGAACAGGCTCTCCGGCGACGCCCTGCCCCTGCTGGACGCGCTGGAGCTGCAGGTTTTCCCGTCAGAACAGGACGCCTTTGCACGCCTGCAGACGGCGGCGGACACCGGTGCGGGAGAGGTCATTACGCCGGATGACCTGCTGCAACTGGCCGGGCGGGTGCCGCTTGTCCTGGGCATCAATCTGAACGCTCAGAACGCAGGAGATGTTGCCCGTATGTTTGCCGGGTCGGCGCTGCAGGGGCTGAGCATCACGCTGAGCCCGGATACGCACGGTGCGTTCCACACTCTGGATACTGATACCGCCACCAGCCTGCTGCCCATCCTGTCAGAGAAATTGTAATTCGGCACAAAAAAACGCGCCCCGGAGGGCGCGGTTTTTAATCGGTTACGACCGGTAAGACCTTATTTGATCTTGCCTTCTTTGTATTCAACGTGCTTGCGCGCGACAGGGTCGTATTTACGCACGACCATTTTTTCGGTCATTGTGCGTGCGTTTTTCTTTGTGACATAGAAATGGCCTGTCCCCGCCGAGGAGTTCAGACGAATCTTGATCGTGGTTGGCTTGGCCATGTTAAGTCTCCTGCTGCTGCCCGGCTCCGGTGAGGGGCTGCGTGAAATCCTGAAGCCCGGCTTTTACCCGGATGCGGGCCCGAGTCAACCGCAAAAGCCGGCTCATCCGGTGATTTGCCTGTGATTTAGATGCACGGCCGGAGCATCCCCTGCCCCGGCCGCACGATCCTGATTTAAAGCGCGTTACGATGACATATCGTAAGCGCGTTCTCCATGCGCCGAAAGATCGAGGCCTGTGGTCTCGTCCTCCTCGGACACCCGCAGGGGCAGCACCGCACGCACCACCAGAATGATGATCACGGTGGTGACCAGCGTCCAGACACCGACCACAGCCAGACCGCCCATCTGCGCCGTCCAGGAGGCGTGCCCGAAGACCGCCAGCATGGTGATGCCGAACATACCCCCAACACCGTGCACGGCAAAGACGTCCAGTGTATCGTCAATGTTGAGGGCGTTTTTGACGACACCGCAAAGCTCCTGGCACATCACCCCGGCAACAGCACCGATGATCAGCGCCTCGACAGGCCCGACGGAGCCGGACGCAGGTGTGATGGAGGCAAGACCCGCAATCGTGCCCGTGACCATCCCGACAAGGGATGCTTTGCCATAGCGGATTTTTTCCCAGGCCGCCCATGTCAGAGAGGCCGTTGCAGCAGAGATATGCGTGACCGTCAGGGCCATCGCAGCTCCCCCGTCTGCGGCCAGCTGTGAGCCACCGTTAAAGCCGAACCAGCCCACCCAGAGCATGGCAGCTCCGACCATCACCATACCGGGATTGTGCGGCGGTACGTTTTTGTTGCGCCGTTGCCCCAGCATTGCCGCCAGGACGAGTGCCGCAATACCGGCTGTCTGGTGGACCACAATGCCACCGGCGAAATCGTTCACACCTTCTTCAAAAAGCGACCATTCCGCCCCTGCAAGCAGGCCACCGCCCCATATCCAGTGCGCCACCGGCGCATAGCAGATCAGCATCCACAGACCTGAAAACGCCAGCACAAAGGCATAGCCGATACGCTCCACATAGGCGCCGACGATCAGAGCAGGTGTGATAATGGCAAAGGTCATCTGAAAGGCGAAAAACAGCACTTCCGGAATTGTGCCGGAGAGCGTGTCCGCATCCACGCCGTTCAGAAACGCCTTGCCCAGGCCGCCCCAATATGCATTTCCATCCCCAAAGGCGATGGAATAGCCCACCGCCAGCCACAGTATGCTCATCAGGCAGGCCACCGAAAAACACTGCATAAACACGCTCAGGACGTTACGGGCCCGTACCAGGCCCCCGTAAAAGAGCGCGAGCCCCGGCAGCGTCATAAAGAGCACCAGTGCCGTGGCAGTGATGATCCATGCTGTATCTGCTCCGTTCATGGTCTTTGTTCCTTCCCCACTTTCCGTTCCGCACGGGGGATAAACAAAGCCCTGATGAATAAAACAGCAAAGAACCCTGAGGCCGCCTGTTTTTAGAGCGGTATGCAAAGAGGTGATTTTTTAGGCTTAAATAGCGCTGAATGACTATTTTTTGAGCGACATGTGAGCGACCGGATCAGGCTTCAGAGTTCCACCCGGACGTCATGCATCCACAGCTTGGGCGGGCGCGACAACATGAAAACCACAACATCGGCCAGATCTTCGGGCTCTGTAAAGATGTGGTTGGGCACCTCTTCTCCGGCTTTGGCGAACATGTCCGTGTTGGTGCCTGACTGATAAAGCCCCGCCACGCGCACCCCTGTTTCGGCCTCGTCTTCCTTGAGCACATCCGTAAAGCCGCGCATGCCGTATTTGGTTGCCGTATATACCGACTGTCCGGCCTGTGCGACGACACCGGATTTAGAGATCACATTGAGCACAGCCGCCTCGGCCTGCCTGCGCATGGCAGGCAAAAGCGCGCGGGTCAGCTGTATTGTGCCGGTCAGATTGGTCTGAATGGTGGCTGCCACCATCTCCTCTGAAATCGTATCGAGAGGCCCTGTTTTGTGCCAGATACCCGCGTTGTTGATCAGAATATCCGGTGGGCCCATCTGTCCGGTCAGATCAGTTACGAACGCGCTGATCGCTGCCGGGTCGGTCAGATCGCAGGTGAAACCTGCCGCCTGCGGTGCTCCTGCGGCAAGTGTTTGCGCTTTCGTTGCGGCCAGTCGTTCGGCATTGCGCCCCAGAATGGCCAGGCGACACCCCGCGGCCGCCAGCCTGAGGCAGATGTGCCGGCCAATGCCATCGCTGCCGCCTGTGACAAGGACCAGTTTGTTTTCGAGCTGCATCGTAACACTCCTGTAATCTGCGCGCGGACGGCCTATAAGCCGGATTCTGTTCCCCGGGGCGAACCCCGGTTCGATGACCATTCCTCTGACCGCCCGGTTGCCCGGACAGCTCCAGCTGCCAACCCGGATCTGCTGGGGCAAAAGCGGCCCCGCCCGGTTGCCCGGGCACGCGATCCCTATTTGGCATTGCTCCCGGTGGGGCTTGCCTTGCCACGCCTGTTGCCAGACATGCGGTGGGCTCTTACCCCACCGTTTCACCCTTACCCGGCGTTGGTTTCGGTTGCCCGACCTGACACCTGGCGGTCTGTTTTCTGTGGCGCTTTCCGTCGGGTTGCCCCGCCCGGGCGTTACCCGGCACCGCTGCTTTTTGGAGTCCGGACTTTCCTCGACACCGGCAGGCCGGCGCCGCGGCCATCCGACCCTCCGCGCAGCCGTGTGATGCGCGCAAACGGCACCGGCGTCAATAACCGAAGCGGAGGAGTGCCTCCGGCGGGAGTATTTCAGGAAGGGTGAAAAGCCGGGCAAGGCTATCCGAGCACAGACAAATCTTCGGGGGCAAGCGGGCCGGTAGCCCATGGCCGGAACCTCAGGCGCACTGCGCGGAGCAGCGTTTCGTCATCAACTGGTGCTGAAAAGCCGGCCTTTTTTGCACGTGCCCGGAACCTGTCTGCGGTGGGTGCCGCCGGGTGCGCGGTCACGGCAGCAGGTTGGGCCAGCCCCTGCATTGCGAGGCGTGCCCAGTCGAACCGGGGGCCCGGATCCTGTTTGCGCCCCGGTGCCATATCTGAATGACCGATCACATTCTGTGGTGGGATATCCCACCGGTGCATGATGGCGCGGATCAGACGCTCGAGTGCTGCCATCTGCGGCTCGGGGAAAGGGTGCGCACCGGTGTTGTCCAGTTCGATCCCGACGGAGCGCGAGTTGATATCGTCCTGTCCGTGCCATTCGCCCTGGCCTGCGTGCCAGGCGCGCTGCTCTTCGGGCACCATCTGCGTCACGCGGCCCTGGCGGTCGATCAGGTAGTGTGCAGAAACCTCAGCCACCGGATCGCAGAGCCGCTGCAACGCGGCCCCTGCGCTCTGCATGGCTGTGTAGTGAATAACGATGATTTCAGGCGTCAGCCCGTTTTTGCGCGGGCCGGAATTCGGCGAAGGGTGCTGGTGCACGCGTTTCAGCCCTGAGAGGCCCTGCGAAAGGGTGTGGGATCCCAGGCGCAGGCATATCCGTCGCCATCAGGGTCGAGGCCCAGCCGGTCCCGCGCGGGGCCGCCACGTTCGAGAAAATCAATCTGCGCCAGGTCGGGCGAGGCGTATTTGGCACAGTTGCGGCGGGCTTTGGCTTCGCCGTTCAATCCGGCACGCGCATAGACACGCTCACCCCGCGCATGGGATGTCTGAAGCGCGAAGGCCACGATATTGGGCTGGCTGTCGCCGGTGCGTTCAGGCAGCGCCTGGGGTGCCACGACCTCATATTGTGCACGGTTGCGCTCGATCCGCGCGGCGTCGCTCTCGATCGTCTGGCGGCCTGCCACGGCTTCGAAATCATTCTCGTCGGAGATCCCAGGATTGCTGACGGCCAGCGGTGCCGGGTTGGCCGGGCTTGCCTGCACGGGTGCCACGCCTGAATTCAGCGCCGCGCTGTCAGCTGCGGGTGCCCCGGTCTGTGCCAGAATGCGCCGGGTTTCTGCTGCGGTTGCCTCCGCCGAACCCGGCACCGGTGTAACACCGGTCACAGGCGGCGGCGCGCCGGTTCCGCCCAGCGGGGCCTGCACCGTGTCCGGGACACGGAACGCATCGCCCTGCAGGGCAGCATCCCGCGCCTGCTGTGCCTCGAATGATGTGCCAAAGCCCACGCCGCGGGCGCTGTCTGGTATCTGTGGTGCACAGGCTGCAACACCGGCTGCCATCAGAGGTACAAGAATAGTCCGGAAACGCATGGGCCTGCCTGTCGTTTTTTGCTCTGCGCTCAGATTACCACCATTTCGCAGGCTTTGCCACAAAGCCGGCAGACTGTTCCAGGCGCCATGCAGCCGACAAAAGATCTGCCTCTGCCCAGGGCTGGCCGATCAGCTGCAGACCCAGCGGCAGACCCTGGTGATCAAGACCTGTGGGAACCGCAATACCCGGCAGACCCGCGAGGTTTACCGTCACGGTAAAGACATCGTTGAGGTACATGGCCACCGGATCCGCATCCGTCATTTCGCCCAGACCAAAAGCGGAAGAGGGTGTTGCCGGGGTCAGAATCGCATCGATCCCTGCAGCAAAGGCCTGCTCGAAATCCTGCTTGATCAGCGTGCGGACTTTGCGCGCACGGTTATAGTATGCGTCGTAAAACCCGGCAGAAAGCACGTATGTGCCGATCATGACCCGGCGCTGGACCTCTGCTCCAAAGCCTTCAGCGCGGGTTTTTTCATACATCTCGGTTATGCCGTCGCCCTGATCCAGGGTCGCCCGGTGTCCGTAACGCACGCCATCATAGCGTGCCAGGTTCGATGATGCCTCGGCCGGTGCAATTACGTAATATGCGGGCAGCGCGTATTTTGTGTGCGGCAGCGAGATATCGACGATCTGAGCGCCCGCGTCTTTCATCATCGCGATGCCCTCCTGCCAGAGCGCCTCGATCTCTGCAGGCATACCGTCCATCCGGTACTCTTTCGGGATGCCGATCTTTTTACTGCGCACATCGCCTGTCAGCGCGGCCTCGAAATCGGGCACGGCAAGGTCAGCGGATGTGCTGTCTTTGGGGTCATGGCCGCACATGGCTTCGAGCATGATCGCCGCATCGCGCACGGATTTGGTCATGGGTCCGGCCTGATCGAGCGAAGAGGCAAAAGCCACAATGCCCCAGCGCGAGCAGCGCCCGTAGGTGGGCTTGATGCCGACTGTCCCGGTAAAGGCCGCAGGCTGGCGGATTGAGCCGCCCGTATCGGTACCGGTTGCCGCCAGACACAGGTCTGCCGCGACAGCCGCCGCAGAGCCGCCCGAAGAGCCGCCAGGTGTCAGGGGCGTATCCTCATTTCCACGGCGCCAGGGATTGACCGCATTGCCATAGACCGAGGTCTCGTTAGACGAGCCCATCGCAAACTCGTCCATGTTGAGCTTGCCCAGCATCACGGCCCCTGCATCTGCGAGGTTCTGGCTGACGGTGCTTTCATACTCGGGCAGGAAACCCTGCAGAATGCGCGATCCGGCCTGGCTTGCCACGCCTTTGGTGCAGAAGAGATCCTTGATGCCAATGGGCAGGCCACACATGGACGGTGCATCGCCTTTCGCAATCCGCGCATCCGCTGCGGCTGCACGTTCCATCGCCAGTTCGGGCGTGTTGTGCACAAAGGCATTGAGCACGGCAGCATCCTCGATGGCGCTCAGGCAGGCGCTGGTCAGCTCTTTTGATGTGGTTTCGCCGGCGCGCAGCGCGTCACGTGCCCCGGCCAGTCCCAGTTTGTTGAGCTCGGTCATTATTCCACCACCTTCGGCACCGCAAAGAAGCCTTCCCGCGCATCCGGGGCATTGGACAGCACACGCTCCTGCTGGGAGCCATCGCTTACCACATCCACGCGCCGTTTAAGCTGCTGCGGCGTGACGGATGTCATGGGTTCAACACCCTCTACATCCACCTCGCCCAGCTGTTCGATAAAACCCAGGATCGTATTGAACTCACCCGCCAGCGCCGGAAGCGCCTCAGGCTCCACCCGGATCCGGGCCAGTTTCGCGACACGCGCAGCGGTGCTCTCATCAATCGACATTACGTCTTCCTTTTTGGTCCTGCCGCCGTTTAGCGCGCGTGTCCCGCCTTGCCAAGCCTGTGCGCGTGGTAAACCGCGATCATCCAGCCCAGCATCAGCCCGTTGAGCAGGTGCCAGAGGAAATGCGTCCCGCGCGGCACAGCACTGCAGAGCGGCATGTCCAGGGTGCGACAGACCAGCGACACGATCAGGATGCCCGCACCGATGGCCATACCGCGCGCCAGTTCCGGCGCCCGTCTCCGGAGAAGGACAGCGTAAATCAGAATAAGCAAAGGCACAGGCGCGTATCCGGCGGATGATCCCAGCCCGGGCACCTGATCAAAGATCGGCACGGTCAGACCGGCATAGGGGATAAACAGAGCCGTCAGCCCCACCGCCCGCCATCCGCGCAGCCCCCAGCCGTGACGGTTGATGGCATAGAGGTACAACAAGATAAAAATGCCGATGGGCACCACATCTGCGAGCGCCGACCAGACCTGTGCATGCGTATGAAAGAGATAGCTTCCCACACCGATGCAGAACACAACCGCGCACATCATCCGCGCCAGACCATCCCCCGCTGTCCGCCGCCACATAATCACAGCTGCCAGGACAAACGCCAGATTGGTCACCGCGTTGAGCGGTTCGGCCCAGTAACCAGGGTCAAGACGCTCGCAATAGGCATCGATCTGTCGTGTCAGCTCCAAATTTAATCCTTTTGCGTACGAAATTATCCGCCAGGAGACTTTTCTGCGCGGATTTCCCGGTTACTGTGCCACCTAAAGCAACGGTGGAGAGGTTCAATGAATATCATCTGGATGGGACATGGAAGTTTTCGCATTGAAATCGGCGACCAGATTTTGCTGGTCGATCCATGGCTGACGGGCAACCCGATGCTGTCCGAAGACCAGCATGCGGCAGCGACTGCCGGGGCCACGCACATCCTGATCACACATGGCCATTTCGACCACACGGCAGACCTTGTTGCACTGTCAAAAGAGCTGTCCGCACCGGCCGTCGGCATCTACGACATGATGGGTCACTTTGAGGAGACCGAAGGCCTCAGCACCATCGGCTTTAACATGAGCGGAACCGTTATGCTGGGAGATGTTGCCGTCAGCATGGTGCCCGCGATGCACTCGACCTCTCTGCCGGGGGCCAGCGGCGCACCGGTGGGCCGTGAATGCGGCTTTATCATCCAGGGCGAGGGGCGCACGGTTTATCTGTCGGGCGACACCGGCATAATGGCGGATATGGCCTGGATCGCGGAATACTATCAGCCGGACATCGGCATTCTCAGTGCGGGCGGCCATTTTACTATGGATATGAAGGGGGCTGCCTGGGCAGCAAAGAAGTACTTTGATTTCAAGACCGTGATCCCGTGCCACTACCGCACATTTGATTTTCTTGAACAGTCCGCCGCTGATCTGAAAGACGGGCTGCCCGGTGTGGATGTGATTGAGCCTGAGGTTCTGCAACCGATCAGCCTCTGACAGGCTGCGGACAGTTTCTCAGCGACGGTACCGGAAAAACGCGCGCAGCATCACTTCCGCCTCTTCGGCGGCAATGCCGTCAAAGACTTCGGGCGCGTGGTGGCACTGCGGATGCGCAAACACCCGCGCCCCATGCGCGACGCCCCCTGATTTCGGATCATCCGCCCCATAGTAAAGCCGCCCGATCCGCGCTGCCGATATGGCCGCCGCACACATCGGACAGGGTTCCAGCGTCACATAAAGGTCATGACCGGTCAGCCGTTCGCTCCCCAGGGCGGCACAGGCCGCCCGGATCGCCAGCACCTCGGCGTGCGCCGTGGGGTCATTCAGCTCCCGCGTCCGGTTTCCGGCGGCCGCAACGACGCGGCCAGCGGGATCGACAACCACTGCACCCACCGGCACCTCATCGCGTTTTGCGGCGGCGCGGGCCTCTGAAAGGGCCTGTTCCATATGCGATGTGAAACTCATACCCGGTGATGCCCTCAAAGCCCTCCCTTTCGCAAGTCCTCCAAACAGGCTATGCCGCCGCCATGAGCACCGACACACCTCCTCCCGGCGACCGGATCGCCAAAGTTCTCAGCCGCGCAGGCATTGCCAGCCGTCGCGAGGCAGAGCGGATGATAGAAGCCGGCCGGGTCAGTGTGAACGGCGAAAAGATCACCTCGCCCGCCCTGAACGTCACCGCTGCCGACAAGATCACGGTGGACGGCAAAGAAGTGGGCGAGCCCGACCCGCCGCGCATCTGGCTTTATCACAAGCCCACCGGGCTGGTCAGCACGGACAATGACGAAAAAGGGCGTGAGACAATCTATGACCATCTGCCCGACGATATGCCCCGCGTGATGAGCATCGGACGGCTCGACCTGAACTCCGAGGGGCTCTTGCTGCTCACCAACGACGGGGGCGTAAAACGCCGTCTCGAACTGCCATCGACCGGCTGGCTGCGGCGCTACCGCGTGCGCGTCAACGGCCGCCCCACGGATGATACGCTCGAACCCCTGCGCCGGGGCATCACCGCTGACGGCGAGCATTTTCAGCCGATGACCGTAACGCTGGACCGCCAGCAGGGTGCCAATGCCTGGCTGACCGTCGGCCTGCGCGAAGGCCGCAACCGCGAAATCCGCCGCGCGCTGGCCGAGGTGGGCCTGTCTGTGAACCGCCTCATCCGGATCAGCTATGGCCCCTTTCAACTGGGCGAGCTGAAACAGGGGATGGTGGAGGAGCTGCGCCGCAAGGTCGTGCGCGACCAGCTCGGGCTGGAAGCGGAAGACGACAGCGGACGCGCCAGGCGGGCCTCTGCGGGCAAAAAAGGACCGGGACAGAAACGCAGCAGCAAGCCCGCTGTTTCGCGCAGCCCGTCGCGCAGAACACGTCCCGGGCAACCCGGTCGCAGATCCTGATCCGTGCGTACAACTGCGCGCGCTGGTGAAAAGACAGCGGCGTTTCCCCCTCGCATCCAACGCCCCGTGTCATCACATTGACGCAGGTGCCTGTCATACATGGCAAAAAACGGTATAAAGGCGCAAAGCCGGATTGATAACTGGCGCGGTTGTAAATGTCCGCATATATTCGCAGAGTGTTCAGGTACGAGGGAGAGGCATGGCGCCCACGACATTTCAGAAAATCGCCTTTGTGGCCCTGCTTGCGGTCATGCTGGGTGTAACTGCCGGCCTTCTGGACGGGCTCTGAACCTATGGCCCAGCGATACGGTGGAAAATACAGCCCCGGCGGCAAAACCGAAACGAAACCGGCGCGGCCCGGCGCTTATGCAGGCGCCCGGGTAGATCCGGCCGGTGCCCGCGCAAATCTGATGTTTCTACCGGCTGTCGTGCTGCTCTTTGCGGCGGTTTTGATTGGCGGTGCGATCCCGATAGCAACAGGCGCTGCCGGTGCGGGCATCCTCAGTCTCGGGGCCTGGTTGCTGCGCGGCGGTCTGCAGGCAGAGGCCGCATGGCAGGCCCGCAAAGTCGCGCGCCGCCCTGCCGTGCCGCGAAAAATCCTCGCTGCCCTGCTGGCGGGGGCCGGTACAGGTCTCGGTGCGCTCACCCACGGCGGGGGCATTCTGGCGGCTGTGATTTTCGGCGCTGTGGTCTGCGGTCTGCACATCGCCGCTTTTGGCGTCGATCCGCTCAGCGACAAGGGTATGGAAGGCATCGACACCTTCCAGCAGGACCGGGTTGCGCGCGTGGTCGATGAGGCCGAAGCCCATCTGAGCGCCATGACCGATGCCCTGAAACGCGCGTCCGACCGCGAGGTGACCGCGCGCATGGAACAGTTCCAGGCCGCTGCCCGCCGCCTTATTGGCACGGTCGAGGATGATCCCCGGGATCTCACAGCGGCACGGAAATATCTGGGCGTTTATCTGATGGGGGCCCGCGATGCCTCGGTCAAATTTGCCGATATCTATGCCCGGTCCCGCGATGCCGGTGCGAAAAGTGACTATCTGGACCTGCTGGATGACATGGAAGAGAATTTTGCAGCACGCACCGAAACGCTGCTGCTGGATGACCAGAGCGACCTCACGGTCGAGATTGAGGTCCTGCGGGACCGCCTGAAACGCGAAGGGGTGCGCACAGAATGACGCAGCCCGCAAAGGAGAGGACCCGGAATGTCTGAGACGATACGCGAAAAAGCACAGGCCGCGCTGGCCGAGGTGGAACAGGTAACGGCGGTTGTGCTGCCCGAACCGGCAGAGGCCACCGCAATTGTCCCCCTGGCCGAGGCCGATGCGCCCGCCAGTGCCGAGATCACCCGGCGCATGGCCGAGATCGACATGGAAGACACAAACTCCATCGTCTCCTTTGGCAGCCGCGCGCAGGTCGAACTGCAGGAAATCAGCCAGGCAATGCTGGGCGGCGTGCGCAACAAGGACGTCGGCCCCGCCGGTGACAGCCTGCGCAACATCGTCTCGACCATCCGCGGTTTTTCCGTCTCGGAGCTGGACGTGCGCCGCAAGCGCAGTTTCTGGGAGAAACTGCTGGGCAAGGCCGCGCCCTTTGCGCAGTTCACCGCGAAATTTGAACAGGTCCAGGACCAGATCGACCGCATCACCGACGACCTGCTCAAACACGAGCACACATTGCTCAAAGATATCAAATCGCTCGATATCCTCTATGACAAAACGCTGCAGTTCTATGACGAGCTGGCGCTGTACATTGCTGCGGGCGAGGAAAAGCTGCGCGATCTGGATGAGAATACGATCCCGGCCAAAGCCGCAGAAGTAGATGCAGCACCCGAAGGTGATCAGGTTATGGTCGCACAGGAGTTGCGTGATCTGCGCGCCGCCCGCGACGATCTGGAACGCCGTGTGCATGATCTGAAACTGACCCGCCAGGTGACCATGCAGTCGCTGCCTTCGATCCGGCTGGTTCAGGAAAACGACAAATCACTGGTGACCAAGATCAACTCTACCCTCGTGAACACAGTGCCGCTGTGGGAAACGCAGCTGGCTCAGGCCGTGACCATCCAGCGCTCTGCCGAGGCCGCCGCTGCCGTGCGGGACGCCAATGACCTGACCAACGAGTTGCTGACCGCCAACGCCAAAAACCTGCGCGAAAGCAACAAAATCATCCGCGAGGAAATGGAACGCGGTGTTTTTGACATCGAAGCGGTCAAACAGGCCAATGCCGATCTGATCGGCACCATCGAAGAAAGCCTGCAGATCGCAGACGAAGGAAAAGCGCGCCGCGCTGCCGCCGAAACCGAGCTGCAGGAAATGGAAACCCGCCTGCGCGACACACTGGCCTCGGCCAAAGCGCGCGGCGATGGCACCGGCGACACCGCTGGCACTGCCGTTCCGGGCTGATCTGTCGTGCTGGCAGGCCTGTGGAAACCAATATCCCTGTCGCTGGCGCTCCTTGCGCTGGCGGCATGCGATATGCCACTCGCCACCAGCGCCACGCCTAAAGCCCGCCCGACGCAGGCAGCGCCCGTCGTCGCCCGGCCCACATCCCAGGAAAGCGCTGCCCTGCGCAGCTATCTCGGACAGGTCCAGACAGCCCAGCTGGGTCAGGGCCTGCTGCGGACCGATGGCGGCGGACCGGACACCCCCTTTACCGCCGACATGCTCGCGCGTAACTTTGAACAGATCGTATTTTTTAACGAATACGCCCGCGCGCTGCAGGGAAATGGCGGCGAAAGCCCCCTGCGCAAATGGACCACGCCGATCCGCATGAAGATCATCACCGGCCCCGGCCTGCCACCCTCGCAGGCACGCGGAGACGCGGAAGCAATCCGCGCCTATGCACGGCGTCTGTCCGGGATCACCGGCCACCCGATCGGCTTTTTCGGGCGCCCCAATTTTGTTGTCGTGGTCGCGTCAGAAGATGACCGCGACATGGCACTGAACGAGGCCGCGGCACAGATCCCCGGCATCTCGGCCCAGAGCCTGGATGCCCTGCGCAATCTCAACCGCGATACTTATTGCGCCGTTGCGGCCTATGCCGCCGGATCAGACCCCAATACCTACACAGCCGCTGTTGCCCTGATCCGCGCCGAAAACCCCGGGCTGCTGCGTCAGAGCTGTATCCACGAAGAACTGGCTCAGGGTCTTGGGCTGGCCAACGACAGCCGGGATGCGCGGCCTTCGATCTTTAATGATGATGACGAATTTGCCCTGCTGACCGGGCACGATGAGCTGCTGTTGAAAATGCTCTACGATGATCGGCTCACACCCGGCATGACGGCCGAAATGGCCGCACCGGTGACCCGCATCATCGCCCGTGAACTGATAACCGGGCCGCTGTAATGCCCTTCATGCATTGCATGAAAAGAAACCAACAAGGGACTGTTTAAATGGGAATTTTTGATTTTCTATCCGGTGAGTTTATCGACGTCATTCACTGGACCGACAACACCCGGGACACAATGGTCTGGCGGTTTGAACGCGAAGGTCACGAAATCAAGTATGGTGCGAAACTGACCGTTCGCGAAGGTCAGGCTGCGGTTTTTGTGCACGAAGGGCAACTGGCCGACGTGTTCACGCCCGGTCTTTATATGCTTGAAACCAACAACATGCCGGTGATGACAACTCTGCAGCATTGGGATCATGGGTTCAGAAGCCCCTTTAAATCCGAGGTGTACTTCGTCAACACCACCCGGTTCAATGATCTGAAATGGGGCACCAAAAACCCCATTATCTGCCGCGATCCGGAATTCGGGCCGGTGCGTCTGCGCGCCTTTGGCACCTACTCCATCAAGGTCGCTGATCCCGCGAAGTTCCTCGTGGAAATCGTTGGAACAGACGGCGAATTCACGATGGACGAGATCAGCTTTCAGATCCGGAACATCCTGGTGCAGGAGTTTTCGCGCACGCTGGCCCGTGCGGGCATCCCGGTGATGGACATGGCGGCCAATACCCGCGAGCTGGGACAGCTTGTGGGCCGCGAGATTGCCGCACAACTGGCAGAATATGGCCTTGCCATGCCGGAATTGTATATTGAAAACATCTCTCTGCCGCCCGCAGTTGAAGAAGTAATGGACAAGCGTTCGTCGATGGGCGTTATCGGCAACCTCAATGAGTACATGCAGTTTCAGGCGGCTGAGGCACTGGGACGCGACGGCGCAGGTGCCGCCGCCATTCAGGCAGGCCTTGGTGCGGGGCTTGGCATGCAGATCGGGCAGGCCGCAGCCCAGCAGGGCCCCTGGGGCGCACGTGCCCAGGCTTCCGCCGCCGTGCCGCCACCCCCACCGCCCGTGGAACACGTGTGGCACATCGCCGAGAACGGTCAGACAACGGGCCCCTTTTCCAAAGCTGCCCTGGGCCGCATGGCAACCGATGGCGGGCTGACGCGGGAAACCCTGGTCTGGACACCGGGCCAGGACGGCTGGATGGCCGCGGGCGATGTGATGGAACTGGCACAGCTGTTCACGGTCCTGCCACCGCCGCCTCCGCCGCCTGCGGGCTGATCTGAGATGCGCCGGACTGCCACCATATGCCTGCACTGGAGCGTGCTGATCCTGCTGATGCTGTTGCTGGCTGCGGGATCAGAGCACGCCCTGCTGTCCTGGCTTTTTGGTCTGGCCGGGCTGGCAATGTGCGCGCTGGCACTGACCGGCGGTCTGCTGAACGGTCCGGGTCCCGCACTCACCGGGGCGCTGCGCATGGCCCATCCCTGGCTGCACAGAGGCATGTATCTGTTGTTGGCGCTCTGCGCCTTGTCGGTGGTCTCTGTACAGATCGGAACGCCCCTGCCGGGCCCTGCGCCACGTGACCTGCTGATCACCCTGATGGGGGCCGGTCTGTTGCACGGTATTTTCAATCTGTGGCGCAGTTCCGCCCTTGGGGATGGCGCGCTGCGGCGCATGCTGCCGGGGGCTGTCAGATGAGTGCAACAGCAGACGCTGCGCCGGCGGCAGAGCATCATTTTCCCTGCGACACCTGTGGCGCAGACATGCGCTACGATCCCGCTGCAGGTCATCTCAGCTGTGATCACTGCGGCAATACGGAAACCATGGATCACGGGCCCTGGGCTGCCGCAAAGATCCGCGAGCTTGATTTCCGCAAGGCGGTTGGCGACGCCCTGCCCCAGGCCGAGATGGAAGAGACGCGTGTCTCCAAATGTCCCAATTGCGCGGCCGAAGTGGCCTTTGACCCGGCGGTCCACGCCACAGAATGCCCGTTCTGTGCCACCCCGGTGGTCGCCGACACCGGCACGCACCGGCATATCAAGCCGCGCGCCGTACTGCCCTTTGCTCTGGATGAACCCACCGCCCATGACGCCATGAGCGACTGGCTGGGCGGGCTGTGGTTCGCGCCAGGCGGGCTGCAGGCCTATGCCCGCAAAGGGCGGCGCATGCAGGGGATCTATGTGCCCTACTGGACATTCGATGCCGATACCGCCTCGCGCTACACCGGCGAGCGCGGCACGGTATATTACGAGACCCGCACCGTGTCGCGGAATGGCAAAACCTCTCAGGTGCGGGTTGCAAAGGTGCGCTGGCGTCCCGCATCCGGGCGCGTGGCGCGGTTTTTTGACGATGTTCTGGTGCTGGCGTCCCGCAGTCTGCCAAAAAAATTCACCGACGGTCTTGCCCCCTGGGATCTGACAGCGCTGGAGCCCTACACGCCCGAGTACCTCGCCGGTTTCCGCGCCGAAGGCTATGCAGTTCCGCTGGAAGAAGGGTTTATCGAGGCGCGCGAGGTCATGGACAAGACCATCGCCCGGGACATCCGGTTCGACATCGGCGGCGACCGCCAGCGCATCCACTCTGTGGACACCACCGTCAAAGATGTAACGTTCAAACATATTCTGCTGCCTGTCTGGCTGGCCGCTTATAAATACCGCGGCGAAACCTACCGCTTTGTGGTCAACGGCCGCACCGGCAAGGTCCAGGGCGAACGGCCCTGGTCGGCCATCAAGATCGCACTCGCTGTAATCGCAGGCGCGCTGATCGCAGCCGTGGCGGCCTATGTTTATGCACTGAACCAATGAACACGCTGGATACACTGAACACCCTGCTGCGCGAGCGTTATTCCTGCCGTGCCTTCCGGCCCGATCCGGTGCCCCGCGAAGTGATCCGGCAGATTGTCGGTGCCGCCAGGCAGGTCCCGTCCTGGTGCAACGCGCAGCCCTGGCAGGTCACCGTCACCGAAGGTGCCGCAACCGATCGGTTTCGCACGGCACTGTCCCGGGAAGTGGCTACCGGGCAGCCCGCCCCCGATCTGGACCCGCCCGAGGGATACCCGGATGTCTACGGCGCGCGCCGCCGCACCTGCGGCTGGCAGCTTTATGATGCAGTGGGCGTGCAAAAGGGCGACCGTGCAGGCTCCGCGCAGCAGATGATGCGTAACTATGCGCTCTTTGATGCGCCGCATGTGGCGATCATCACCAGCCCGCGCGTGCTTGGACCTTACGGCGCGATGGACACCGGCGGCTTTGTCACCGCCTTTACCCTGGCGGGCCGGGCCTGCGGCGTGGACACCATCGCCCAGGCGGCGATTGCCTTTTACGCCGGTTTTGTGCGCAGCCATTTTGAGATTGCGGACGACAGGCTGGTTCTCTGTGCGATTTCGTTTGGCTATGCGGACAGAGATCACCCGGCCAACAGCTTTCGCACGGAACGCGCCGGGGTCGATGAGATTGTGGAGTGGAAAGCATGAGAGCCCTTTTGCAGCGTGTCACAGAGGCGCGCGTCGACGTGGCCGGACAGACCGTCGGACAGACGGGCCCTGGCCTGCTGATCCTGGTCTGCGCCATGCCCGGCGACACTGCAGAGACAGCAGACCGTCTTGCCGCCAAAATCTCAAAGCTGCGCATTTTCCATGATGACGCGGGCAAGATGAACCTGTCCCTGGCACAGACGGGCGGTGCGGCACTTGTGGTCAGCCAGTTCACCCTGGCGGCAGATACCGCGCGCGGCAACCGGCCCGGGTTTTCCGGTGCCGCAGGTCCGCAGGAGGCCGAGGCCCTTTATCTGCATTTTGCCGACGCGCTGCGCGATCTGGGCATCGCAACCGAAACAGGCCTGTTCGGGGCCGATATGCAGGTTTACCTGGTGAACGACGGGCCTGTGACCCTGTGGCTCGACACTGAAAATCCCTGAGCACCATTGCCATCCGGGCCGATAGGCGACAAAACCTGCACCATGCAGACCAATGACCTACTTCACAGGCTTTTTCAGGCAGGCGTGCGTGCCGTGCGCGGCGACACCGCTGTCGCCAACGCCCTGGACAGCACCCCCTGCCCGGCCCCCGACCAGATCATCGCCGTCGGCAAAGCAGCAACGGCCATGGCGCGCGCCGCCGCCGCGCATTTCGGACCAGTCCCGATGCTGATCGTCACCAAATATCATCATGCCGAAGGCGCACCGCCCCACGCTGAGGTGATCGAGGCCGCGCACCCGGTGCTGGATGAGAACTCTCTGCGGGCCGGTCGCCGTCTGCGCGAAACGGTCGGCGCTATGCCCACGGGCAGCCACCTGCTGATGCTCGTCTCCGGCGGGGCCTCGGCACTGGCCGAGGATCCGGTCGATGGCATGGACCTGGACGGGCTGACCGCCCGCGCGCGTGACATGCTGGCTTCGGGGGCTGACATACACGCCATGAATGCCGCGCGCAGGAAGCTCAGCCGGGTCAAGGGCGGCGCGCTCTTTGATGACTTCTCCGGGGCGCGTGTCACCACGCTCGCGATCTCGGATGTCGAGGGAGACGCGCTTTCGGTCATCGGCTCCGGTATCGGCGATGCCCGGCCCGGCGCGCCCTTTGACTTTGTGCCCCGGATCGTGGCCAGCAACAGCATCGCGCGCGCCGCTGTCGCTGCCGAGGCCGCGCGCCAGACCATTCCTGTCATCGCCAATGACGAGACCCTTTATGACGACGTAAACTCCGTGGCGGCAAAACTGGGCGCTTACCTGCGCGACGCCGCCCCCGGCCTGCACCTCTTTGGCGGTGAGCCGACGGTCGTGCTGCCTGAAAATCCGGGCCAGGGCGGGCGCAACCAGGCGCTGGGTCTGCTGCTGGCGCGTGAAACTGCTGGCACCGCCGGTCTGGGCATTCTTGTTGCAGGCACCGATGGCACGGACGGACCGACAGACGCCGCCGGGGCTGTGGTCAGCGGGCAGACCTGGGCGGCCAGTGGCCAGGACGCGCTGGATCGCGCCGATGCCGGCCCCTGGCTTGCAGACCGGGACGCTCTGCTGAAAACCGGGCCCACAGGCACCAATGTCATGGATCTCGTGATCGCTGTGAAAGCCTGACGCTTGACAGAATCTGTACCCGGCGCAAACGTCGCCCCATGACTTCTGCCAATATCCTGCGTGAGATCGAGGAACTGCCCGACATGGGCATCACGCTGTCAGACGGGTGCCGGTTGTCTGCCAGGGTCTGGCGGCCCAAGGATGCAGGCACCGATCCGGTCCCGGCCATCCTCGAATACCTTCCCTATCGCAAACGCGACGGCACCTGCGCCCGCGACGCGCTGACCCACCCCTGGTTTGCCGCGCGCGGCTATGCCTGCATCCGGGTCGATATGCGCGGCAATGGCGACAGCGAGGGCCTGATGGAAGATGAATACACCCCGCAGGAACTCAGCGACGCGGTCGAGGTGATCAACTGGCTTGCGGCCCAGGACTGGTGCTCTGGCACGGTTGGCATGATGGGGATCAGCTGGGGCGGCTTTAACGGGCTGCAGGTCGCGGCCCTGGCACCCGAACCGCTCAAGGCGGTGATCACGCTGTGCTCGACAGTGGACAGGTTCGCGGACGATATCCACTACAAGGGCGGCTGCCTGCTGAACGAAAATCTGGGCTGGGGCGCCACCATGTGGGCCTATTCCTCGCGCTCGCCCGATCCGGCCCTGCGCGATGACTGGCGGGACCTGTGGCTGAAACGGCTGGAGAATGAGCCCTTTCTGCCCTCTGTCTGGCTGCGCCATCAGAACCGGGATGCCTACTGGCAGCATGGCTCTGTCTGCGAAAACTACGGCGCCATCAAAGCAAAAGTGCTGGCCATCGGCGGCTGGGGGGATGCGTATAAGAACGCCGTCCCGCAGATTGTCCAGAACCTGCCCGGTGCCAAAGGGATCGTCGGCCCCTGGGTGCACAAATACCCGCATTTCGCCGTGCCCGAGCCGCGCATCGGGTTTCTGCAGGAAGCACTGCGCTGGTGGGACAACTGGCTCAAGGACTTTGACACCGGTGTGGCGGATGATCCGGATTACCGTGCCTATCTGATGGACGGCGTCCGGCCAGCACGCTGGTATACCGAACGGCCAGGCCGCTGGATCGCGGAACAGGACGGCGCGGTGGCCCATATCCCCTACCGCACGCTTTATCTGACGCGCACGGGTCTGTCCGACGGCCCCGGGCGTCTGACAGCAACGGTGCGCTCCCCCCAGGACTGCGGCGCAGAGGCAGGGGAATACTGCGCTATCTGGCTGGGCCCGGAAATGCCCGGTGATCAGCGCGGCGATGACGCGCGCTCACTCTGTTTCGACAGCGCACCGCTGGAGGTGGACACCGACATTCTGGGCGCGCCTGTCGTGCGCCTTTCGCTCGCAGCAGACACGCCCCAGGCACAGATCGCGGTACGTCTGAACCAGATACACCCCGACGGCGCCAGCACGCGGATCACCTATGGCGTGCTGAACCTCAGCCACAGAAACAGCGCGGAAACCCCCGAACCGCTGACCCCGGGCGAGATCGTCGATGTGGAGCTGAAACTGGACCAGATCGCCTGGCGCATGCCCGCCGGGCACAAACTGCGGCTGGCCATCTCGACAACCTACTGGCCGCTGCTCTGGCCCGCGCCGGAGGACGCAGAGCTGACCCTGACCAAAGGCGCGCTGCATCTGCCGGTGCGCCGGACCGCGAAAAAGGACGAATACGGATTTCTGCCGCCCACGGCCGCCGACCCCTGGGAAACCGAAACCCTGCGCGAGGCCACAAGCAGCCGCCGGCGCGAGGTGGATATGGTCACAGGCACCGTGCATCTGCACATCGAGGACGATTTTGGCATGGTACGCGATGCGGATCACGGGCTCATTGCGGGTTCGGTCGCGCGCGAGACCTGGAGCATTCACCCCGATGATCCGCTTTCGGCCCGGGGCCGGTGCCACTGGACCGAGGAAATGCAGCGCGGCGATATCCGGCTGCGCACGGAAACCACCTGCGAGATGTGGTCGGACGCTGACAGCTTTTTCCTCACAGCGCGCGTCGAGGCCTGGGAGAACGACAAACAGGTCTATGAGCGGGACCATTCTGACCAGATTGCCCGGGTCTGCCTGTGAAAGTGGACTCATGAATAATCACTCTTAGCCCTTGCGACACTGTCTGAAATGCGCAAGCCTGTACCCATAACTGAAAACCAACAAAAAATGCGTCAAAAACGCTGTTCCAACCGGGAGAAACCAATGAACGATCAACTCAAACACCTCAGTGAACGTGTGACCAAAGGTCTGATGACACGCCGCGAATTCGTCGGCCGCGCGGCGGCACTCGGCGTGACGGCAGCCGTTGCCAACTCGATGCTGGCCACTGCTGCCAAAGCCGCAGGCCCCGTGCGCGGTGGCACCATCAAGCTCGGCGCATCCGGCGGCGAGAGCACGAACACACAGGATCCGGCACTGACCGCCTCCGAGGTACCGCTCTACAACCTGCGCCACTGGGGTGAGACGCTGGTGGACGTCGGGGCCGACGGCAACCTTGAAATGCGCATGGCCGAGAGCGTCGAAGGCTCGTCAGATGCCAAGCAGTGGGTCTTTAAGATCCGCAAGGGCATCCCCTTCTCCAACGGCAAGGACATGACACCCGAAGACGTCATGCTGACCATGCAGCGCCACTCCAACGAAGACAGCCAGTCCGGCGCTCTGGGCATCATGCGCGGTATCGAAAGCATGAAGGTTGACGGCGACAACTTCATCGTTGATCTCAGCACCGGCAACGCCGACCTGCCCTATCTGATGGCCGACTATCACCTGATGATCCAGCCCGGCGGCGGCATGGACGATCCGGCAGCAGGCATCGGCACAGGCCCCTATACCATCGAATTTGATGAACCCGGCGTGCGCCACGGCTTTAAACGTCGCGATGACTACTGGGATGCGGACAACCGCGGCTTTGCCGAATTCTCCGAACAGCTGGTGCTGAACGACGCCACAGCGCGGACAGCCGCCCTGCAATCGGGCCAGGTGCATATGATCAACCGCGTTGATCCCAAAGTGGCCAGCCTGCTGGACCGCGCGCCCAGCCTCAGCGTGAAATCCACAGCCGGTCGCGGCCACTATGTCTTTATCATGCATGTGGACACAGCGCCCTTTGACAGCAACGAACTGCGTCTGGCGCTGAAATACGCGATCAACCGTCAGGAAATGGTCGACAAAATCCTGCGCGGCTACGGCTCCATCGGCAACGACTTCCCGATCAACGCAGGCTACCCGCTCTTTGACAACACCATCGAGCAGCGCGACTACGATGCGGCCAAAGCGGCAGAGCACTACAAGAAATCCGGCCATGACGGCTCGCCGATCATTCTGCGCACCGCAGACGGTGCCTTCCCCGGTGCGGTGGATGCCGCAGCGCTCTTCCAGCAGTCGGCACAGGCTGCCGGTATTCCGCTGGAAATCAAGCGTGAACCCAATGACGGCTACTGGTCCGAAGTGTGGAACGTACAGCCCTTCTGTGCCTCCTACTGGGGCGGTCGCCCTGTGCAGGACCAGATGTATTCGACAGCCTATCTGTCGACCGCAGACTGGAACGACACACGCTTCAAGGTGCCGGCATTCGACGACATGCTGCTCCAGGCCCGCGCCGAGATCGACGAAGTCAAGCGCAAGGAGATCTACTCAAAAATGGCCGTCATGCTGCGTGACGAAGGCGGCCTGATCCTGCCGATGTTCAACGACTTTGTGGGCGCGATTGCACAGAACGTCGGCGGCTGGGTAGACGATCCCAACGGCCCGCTGATGAACAACAAGGCCCCGATCAAGTGCTGGCTGACGGACGCGTAAGGCGCGGATCCAGCAGATGCACCCGATCCTCAAACTGGTTGCCCAGCGCTTAGCGCTGGGCTTCCTGCTGCTCATCGCGGCCTCGGTTCTCATCTTTGCCGGCACCTCTATCCTGCCCGGCGACGTTGCTCAGCAGATCCTCGGCCAGTCCGCAACACCCGAAGCGCTGGAAAACCTGCGCCGCGAACTCGGGCTGAACGAACCAGCCCTGTCACGATATTTCTCCTGGCTCGGAGGCATTCTCCAGGGCGATCTCGGCACCGCGCTTACCAATGGCCGCGACATCGCCGAAAGCCTGGGCACCCGCCTCGCCAACACACTCTTTCTTGCTTTCTGGGCGGCTCTGATCTCTGTCCCGCTGGCAATTTTCCTCGGCCTGCTCGCCGTCCGCTACAAGGACCGCTGGCCCGACAAACTGATCTCCGGCGTCACGCTGACCACGATCTCGATCCCGGAATTTATGATCGGCTACGTTCTGATCTACTGGATTTCCATCAAGTTCGGCTGGTTCTCTTCGGTGGCCATCATCAACGACAGTATGACGCTGGGCCAGAAACTCAACGCCATTGCCATCCCGGTCATGGTGCTGACCCTCGTAGTGCTCGCCCATATGATGCGCATGACCCGTGCCGCGATCCTCAATGTGATGCAGTCGGCCTATATCGAAACGGCCGAGCTCAAAGGCATGCCAATGCTCAGGATCATCCGCAAACACGCCTTTCCGAACGCCATCGCGCCCATTGTGAATGTGGTCATGATCAACCTTGCCTACCTTGTGGTGGGTGTCGTGGTGGTCGAGGTGGTCTTTGCCTATCCGGGCATGGGGCAGTACCTGGTTGACCACGTGGCCAAACGGGACATCCCTGTGGTGCAGGCCTGCGGTCTGATCTTTGCGGCTGTCTATATCGGTCTGAATCTCGTCGCGGACATCGTGTCGATCCTTGCAAATCCAAGGCTGAGGCATCCGAAATGAGAATACCCATCGCAGCCCTCGTGGGCCTTTTCTTCACCTGTCTGTTCTTTGCCATGGCCATCTTTGCGCCCTTCATTGCGCCTTATGGCATGGCCGAGGTTGTGGGCGATGTCTGGGAGCCGCCGTCAGAGCAGTTCCGGCTCGGCACCGACAGCATTGGCCGTGATCTGCTCAGCCGCATGATCTATGGCGGGCAGACCACCATCTTTATCGCCACTGCCGCCACAGCACTCAGCTTTATCACAGGCTCCGTCCTGGGCTTTTTCGCAGCCGTCTCCGGGGGCTGGATTGACCAGGCCATCTCGCGCTTTGTCGATCTGATCATGTCGATCCCCTCGCTGATTTTTGCGCTGGTGGTGCTCTCGGTGATGCCGACGACCATTACCATCCTGATCGTCCTGATGGGTCTGCTGGACAGCACCCGCGTCTACCGTCTGGCCCGCGCGGTCGCGGTGGATATCACCGTGATGGACTATGTCGAGGCCGCGCGCCTGCGGGGCGAGAAAACCACCTGGATCATCTTTCGGGAAATCCTGCCCAATGCCCTGTCGCCGCTGGTGGCTGAAATGGGGCTGCGGTTCATCTTTGCGGTGCTCTTTGTCTCTACCCTGTCGTTCCTGGGTCTCGGCGTTCAGCCGCCACAGGCGGACTGGGGCGGCATCGTGAAAGAGAACAAGGAAGGCATCAACTATGGCATCTCGGCAGCGCTTTATCCTGCCTATGCCATCGCTGTGCTCTGCATCTCGATCAACCTGGTGGCCGACTGGATCCTGAACCGGACCACATCGCTGAAAGGAGGCCGGGGATGACCGAACCACTTCTCAAAGTCCGCGGGCTCAAGATCGGCGCGACGATCTATCCCCCCGGCGAAAAAGCTCGCGACATCGAAATCGTGCATGGTGTGGATTTCGATCTCGAACCGGGCAAGGTGCTGGGTCTCATCGGCGAATCCGGAGCGGGTAAATCCACCATTGGTCTCGCCTCAATGGCCTATGGCCGGGGCGGCGTGGAAATCACCGGCGGCTCGGTCGAGGTCAATGGCCGCGATGTGCTGCAGTCGGGCATCCGCGACATCCGCCGTCTGCGCGGGGCAGAGGTGACCTATGTGTCCCAGTCCGCTGCTGCCTCGTTCAACCCGGCCAAAAAGATCATGGAGCAGGTGACAGAGGCCGCCATTCTCCAGGGCAAGTTCACCAGGGCCGAGGCCGAGCAGCGCGCCGTGACGCTTTTTGCGAAACTGGGCCTGCCCGATCCGGAGAACATCGGCCAGCGCTACCCGCACCAGGTCTCCGGCGGGCAGCTTCAGCGCTGCATGACCGCGCTGGCGCTTTGTCCGGAACCTGATCTGGTGGTCTTTGACGAGCCGACAACGGCGCTGGATGTGACGACACAGATCGACGTGCTGGCCGCCATCAAGGAAGCCATCCGCGACACCGGTGTGGCCGCCCTCTATATCACCCACGACCTCGCGGTTGTGGCCCAGGTCAGCGACCACATCATGGTGCTGCGCATGGGCGATATGGTGGAATACGGCACCGTGGATCAGATCATCAACCAGCCGCGCGAAGACTATACCCGCGCCCTTGTATCGGTCCGCTCCATCGAGCATGAGGAAAAGCAGCCCTCGCCCGATCCGGTGCTGAAGGTCAAAGGCATCACCGCCCGCTACAAGGGCACCAATTTCGACGTTCTGAAAGACGTGAATGTCGAGCTGCACCGGGGTCAGACCCTGGCGGTTGTGGGCGAATCCGGCTCTGGTAAATCCACGCTGGCACGGGTGATCACCGGGCTGCTGCCCCCCTCCGCGGGCAGTATCACCTTTGACGGGCGCGCCCTGACACCGGACATGCCCTCCCGGCCTATTGATGATCTGCGCGAACTGCAGATGATCTATCAGATGGCCGATACGGCGATGAACCCGCGCCAGACCGTCGGCACCATCATCGGCAGACCGCTGGAGTTCTATTTCGGCCTCAGGGGTGCAGAAAAACAAAAGCGCATTCAGGAGCTGCTGGACGAGATCGAACTGGGAGAGGGGTTCCAGGACCGCTATCCGGCAGAGCTCTCGGGGGGGCAGAAACAGCGCGTGTGCATCGCGCGTGCGCTGGCGGCCAAACCCAAGCTGATCATCTGTGACGAGGTGACATCAGCGCTCGATCCGCTGGTGGCGGATGGCATCCTGAAACTGCTGCTCGATCTGCAGAAAATCGAGGATGTGGCCTATCTCTTTATCACGCACGATCTGGCAACGGTGCGCGCCATCGCGGACAGTATCGCGGTGATGTTCCAGGGAGAGGTCGTCCGCTACGGGCCGAAATCACAGGTGCTGAGCCCGCCCTTTGACGACTATACCGACCTGCTGCTCAGCTCCGTGCCCGAGATGCGGCTTGGCTGGCTGGAAGAAGTCATCGCCAACCGCAAGATGGAGAGCGCGGGCAACTGACACAGGCCCGCCCTGCGCCTGGCTGAAAAAAAGCCCCCGCGCTCAGCGCGGGGGCTTTTCCGTTCCCTTCACCCGGGCGTTTCAGGACCGGCGGCGACCGATCAGAAGCAACCCGCCAAGCCCCAGCAGCAGCAGCGGGAAGGAGGCCGGAACCGGTACCGCAGTGATCGACGGGGCATCAGCCGTGGTTACGTTGTCCACGCCGAACACATCATTATCCAGGGCCAGGAAATCAATCTGACTGAAGGCTGTGTCCGACAGAATTCCAAAAAAGCTCAGCGTGTTGTCATCCGTCGATGGCGGGCTGATCACCTCCCCCAGCACACCGATCTGGGTGCGCAGAAAGTCATCATTAAAGTTGAAGAAGTCAGCGCCAAAGGCAAAGACCGGATCCTCGAATGCGATCGACGCATTGGATCCGTCTAACGTAAAAATATTGAGGGCGTTACTCCCGTTGCCGTCCACTTCGGGAAAGACAGGCGGTGTGTCCACCTTGTTGTACATGCCCGACCCGTTGTCATCCGCGGAAATCGTCAGCTTGCCGATTGTGGCCGAACTGGCGCCGAACGGGATATCCGCATCGGGGCCCTCGAAATCCTCGGTTTCCACCGTGCCGCTCAGCGCGGCTTCAAACAGCGCACGGTCCGTGAACACGCTGAGTGTCGCCGCCGAGGCATATCCGCAGGTCAGTGTCAGCGCGAGCGCTGTTGTAACAGTCTTCATCATACCACCTCTCTTCAGGTTATTACCAACCCACGGTAATACGACTCGCTGCACTGCCGCGAACCAGAAATTCTATTTATGCGGGAATTTGCCTGGCCCCATGCTGCAGGCGCAGAGTTTTCGACGCCGCGCCGCAGAAAGACACACGTTAACAAAAGGTTAACGCCTGCGCCGGAGATCAGCCGGAAACCGCCTGGTATCTTCGGAACACAGGCACCAGGTCCTCACTGCTGCGCATGCCCGACAGAATTTCCTGCCGGTTGCCCGCTTTGTCAAAGATCACAAGCGTTACATGCGGCACCCCATGCTGCACCGCAAACCGCTGACCTTCCTGTGTTTTTATGTCCGCAACCAGGTAGAGCAGATCACATTCGCCAAAATTCCGCAGCGCCTGCCGCGTCTGTTTTTGCAGCGCGGTACAGGTCGGACACTGCGGATCGTGCACCTGAACAACTGTCGGCTTACCCTGCCCGATCCGGCTCAGATCATGCTCAGCCGCCCAGGCCCGGAAAGAGCCCAGCGCAAACCAGCCGCCGCCGCCCGCCACGACCGCCCCCACAGCCCCCATGCGGGCCAGCTTCAGCACATCACGCCGGGACGGCCCGGGCGACGGGGGTGTCTGGTGCTTTTGCCCCTTGCGGCGGCTCTTGCGGGTGTTTTTGGGTTTTGCCACGGTGATGCCCTCCGGCTCTGCCCGCGCAGCATGGACCCCCGCGACCGATGGCACCATTCAACGGACATTCACGGCAAGTCACCTTCGCGTGTTCGGGCGTTCCGGCCCCTTTTCCCTTGCCGGATTGAAAAACCGGGCTAATTCGTTAACAATTGGTTAATAACATCCACGCGCCAGCGCGCAGGGGGGGCGCTTCTACATGCTCGACGGCATCAATCTGCCAGCAGGACTTTCACCCGCTCTGCGGGCAGCCTGCGACAGTCTCACGACATCGGTGACACTGGCGGATCCGTCGCTGGACGACATGCCGCTGGTCTATGCGAACCGCGCTTTCGAAGAGCTCACACTCTATCCGGTCCAGGAAGTCATCGGACAGAACTGCCGTTTTCTCCAGGGTCGGGTGTCTGACCGGACCGTATCTGACGAGATCGCATCGGTTTGCCAGAACCACGGCTCCGACAGTTTCTGCGTGATCAACTACCGTCGCAACGGCACGCTTTTCTTTAACCTGCTGTCGATCGGGCCGGTGCAGATCGCGCCGGGCCGCACCCTTCTGATGGGATGCCAGAGCGCCTTCCGGCCAACCCAGAACTGCGGCACACTGGCGCGCACCGCTGCCGCAATCGACCACGCTCACCGCCAGCTGCGGCTGGGCCGCCGGGTGGGGCCGACCCGCGTCAATATGCATGACACGTTCCGCCTTGATGCGACCGCGATGCGCTTTGATGCGACCTTTACCCGGGTGCGCAATCTGGTGATCCGCAACACCAATGACCGGATGCAGGCAGCACGCATGCAGGTCCGGGAACGTGCATTCGCCTGACGGCCCGCAGGACCGTGCGCCCGGCCAGGAACAGGTTAACGATCCTGCCTGAAACCGGGGTCGGAGCGGGAAAACCGACACATGCACCGACAAAATACCGACGTTATACCGACGTAAAACCGACGTCGCTTTTTCCCTGAAAATCAGGCCTCTGGCGCGGTTCAGACAAAAATCCGGCCCAGGACGTGATCGGTGTTGCGCGCGCGCTGCCCTTACGGTCAGATAACCCTGACAGGACCGGAGGCCCGCATGGATCGTAAACTGCTGCTCATCATCATCGACGGTGTGCCCTGGCGCAACTGGCGCCGCCTGTTCGGCAACCTTGAAGGCTGGGCAGACACCGGCGAGGCGCGTGTATGGAAAATCCGCTCGGTCCTGCCGTCGATCTCGGCCAGCTGCTATGCCTCTATCCACACCGGCGTGACCCCGGCTGAACATGGCTGCACCGGCAACGGCAATGTGTTCCGGCTCTCGCAGCCCGATGTGTTCTCTCAGGTCCGCCAGGCGGGCGGGATCACCGGAGCGGTTGCGCATTCCTTCTGGTCGGAGTTTTTCAACCGCGCGCCTTTCGACTTTGTCCGTGATGTCGAATATGACGAACCGGGCAGCGACACCATCTGTCACGGGCGGTTTCACAGCATGACCGGGTACAATCTGACCAACCAGATGACACCGTCAGACGTCGATCTTTTTGCAACGCTGACAATGCTTTGCAATCGGTTTGAGCTGAATTACGGCATGCTGCACAGCTGCACGCTCGACTGTATGGGGCACCGGTTTTTCCACGACTGCCAGGAGATGGACCACGCCTGTGCGGTCATGGACGAGATGCTCGCGCCCTTCATTCACCGCTGGCGCGCGGCAGGCTACGAAATCATCGTGACGGCAGATCATGGTCAGGACGACCGCGGGCATCATGGCGGCCGCGACCCGCTGCAACAGGACGCGGCGCTCTATTACTTCGGCCCGGCCGAGGGCCCTGCCCCGGACACTGTCATTGACCAGCTGCAGCTGGCCCCGACCATCCTGCACCGTCTGGGCGCACCCGTGCCCGACACGATGAAAGCAGGCTCGTTTTTGAGCTGATTATTCCGCAGCGACCGCCGTGCCGGCCAGCTCCCACGGGCGGATAAAGTCGCCCAGAACCGCGCCGATGGCGTCCTCGGATGCGCCGTTGGGCTGGATCTGAGCGACCAGTCCGCGCTTCTTGTCGTCGGTGACAGAGACAACCCGCGCGGCAACGCCCGCCTTTTCCAGGGCGCCGTTGTAGATCCGGGTGATCGCATGCTTGCGCAGGTCAGGTTTAAAGATCTTGCCAACTGCGGTTTTGGGCAATTCTGGCATAATTGTCATATGCTTAGGCTGCGCGGCCCGCTCCAGAACACGCTCTTTGCAGAAAGCCAGAAGCTCTTCCTCGCTCACGCTTGCGCCGCCCACCAGCTCAACAAAAGCACAGGGCACTTCGCCGGAATGGGCATCCGGCTGACCGATAGCCCCGGCAAAAGCGACGGCTTCGTGATGCAGCAGCGCCTCCTCAATCTCGGCGGGATCAATGTTGTGCCCGCCCCGGATGATCAGGTCCTTGGCGCGTCCGGTGATCCAGACGTAGCCATCCGTGTCGATGCGTCCCAGATCGCCCGTGCGCAGGTGCTGCCCATAGTAAAGATCAGCGTTCTTGTCCGCTTCTGTGTAGGTATTGCCCACGAAAACGCCTGGGTTCGAAACACAGATTTCACCGATCTCGTCTGTTGCGGCCTCGATCGGGCCGTCGGGCGTTCCCTTGTAAATTTTGACGTCGCAATAGGGCAGCGGCACGCCGATACTGCCGACTTTTTTCTCGCCGTCCGTCGGATTGACAGAGACAAGGCAGGTCGCTTCTGTCAGGCCATAGCCCTCCACAAGCGTCACGCCGGTGGCCTTTTCAAACCGGCGGAACAGCTCCAGCGGCAGCGGTGCCGAGCCGGAGAAGGCGGTTTTGACAGAGCTGACGTCCGCATCAATCGGACGCTGCATCTTGGCCGAGATTGCCGTAGGCACCGTGATGATAAAGGTCACCTTCCAGCGCTCAATGAGCTTCCAGAAGTTATCCATGACCCCCTCGCCGCGATAGCCCTGCGGCGTCGGGAACACGACATGCGCGCCGGAGGTCACGGCCGCCATCAGGATCACGTGGCAGGCAAAAACATGGAACATCGGCAGCGGGCAGATGATCGTGTCTTCTTCGGAAAAGAGCAGGCGCGCGCCCAGCCAGCCATTATAGATCAGCCCGGAATAGCGGTGCTGCGCAACCTTTGGCATGCCGGTTGTGCCGCCTGTGTGAAAATAGCAGGCCACACGGTCTTCCTGGATATCCTCAAAGCCGAGTGTTTTGGGCTGCCGGGACAGTTCGCCCAGAAAATCCTTGTAGGCGGCCTGGTTCTGCACCGTGCGTTTGGGTCGGATCAGCGGCACGATCCAGGACTTTGGAGGCGTCAGATACCGCAGCAGATCAACCTCCAGCACGGTTTCGACACCCGGCGCCAGGGCCACCGCTTCCGCTGCTTTATCCGCAACATCCGTTTTCGGGAAAGGCTTGAGAGTGACGACGACTTTGGCACCGGTTTCCCGCAGGATCGAGCCAATCTGCTCGGCATCCAGGAGCGGGTTGATCGGGTTTACGATACCTGCAACCGCCCCGCCCAGCAGTGCCAGAACAGTCTCGTTTGCATTTGGCAGAATGTAGGCAACGACGTCTGTCTCGGTAATGCCAAGCGAGCGGAAAAGGTTGGCGGCCTGGGCGGTTTTATCTTTCAGATCAGACCATGACAGGGTTTCCGCTTTGTCTTTGGGCCCCGAGAAAATCTGGTAGCTGACCGCGTTGTGGTTGGGAAATTTTTCCGCCGTCCGGCTCAGCTGGCCGTACAGTGTGACAGGCATATCCCGGTCACTCCAGGGCATCTCTTTCTCGATTGCTTCACAATCCGCGCGGCCGGCAAATGTCATACGTGTCTCCTCCCAGAGCCCCCGGTTTCGGGTTTTTCTTTTCTGACAGGCAAAATGCGGGTTTTGGGCGTGTTCTGCAAGCCATTGCACGCCGCCTTTCCCCGCGGGGACGTCACGTAAAAATCAGACGCGGCCTATTCCGCCGCGATCCCGTCGGTAAACTGCAAACGCGCCAGACGCGCATACAGCCCACCTTCGGCCACCAGCTGATCATGCGGCCCGGTGGCCACGATACGTCCCTGATCCATCACAATGATCCGGTCGGCTTTTTTTACGGTCGCCAGGCGGTGCGCCACAATCAGCGTTGTGCGCCCCTCGCTCAGCCGGTCTACAGCCAGCTGAACTGCACGCTCGCTTTCCGCATCCAGAGCGCTTGTCGCCTCGTCCAGCAGCAGCACGGGCGCATCCCTGAGAATGGCGCGCGCAATCGCGATGCGTTGCTTCTGCCCGCCCGAGAGCATCACCCCGCGTTCGCCGAGGTAGCTGTCATAGCCGTCCGGCAGTGCCGTGATAAAGTCATGGGCCGCCGCCGCGCGGGCCGCGGCATCGGTTTCTGCATCTGTTGCGTCCGGCCGTCCGAACCGGATGTTTTCGCGTGCAGAGGCTGCAAAGATCACCGGGTCCTGGGGCACAAGCGCAACCGCCCTGCGAAAGGCCTCGCGGCGCAGATCGGCCAGATCGATACCGTCGAGCGTAATGCGCCCCGATGCCGGATCATAAAACCGCAGTATCATCTGAATGATCGTTGTTTTCCCCGCGCCGGACGGGCCGACAAAAGCCACCGTTTCACCGGGCTCGATGGTCAGGCTGACCGCGTCCAGTGCTCTGATCCCCGGGCGGGACGGATAGGCAAAGGTTACCTTTTCAAATCCGATCCTGCCTCTGACAGGCTCCGGGAGGGACCCGGCGCTTTTGCTGTCACGGACAGTGTCTTCTGTCTGTAACAGCTCAACGAGCCGCTCTGTCGCCCCGGCTGCGCGCTGCAGTTCACCCCAGATCTCTGACAGCGCCGCGACGCCCCCCGCGACCATCACAGCATAGATGACAAACTGCACCAGGGCGCCCTGTGTCATCTCGCCTCCGCGCACATCCCGCGCGCCGATCCACAAAACGCCCACGATGCCCGCAAACACCAGGAAAATCACGATCACAGTCATGACGGCTCTGGTCGTCACACGCCGCCGCGCGGCATCATAGGATTGCTCGGTCATCTGCGCGAACCGGTCGCGGCTGGCCCCCTCATGGGTATAGGCCTGAACCGTCTGCACCGCCCCGAGCGCTTCAGAGGCGTTGCCCGAAGACGCCGCGATCCAGTCCTGGTTTTCGCGGCTCAGCACTCTGAGCCGCCGGCCCAGCACAAGAATAGGTACAATCACCGCAGGCACCAGCAACAGAACCAGCCCGGTAAGCTTGGCCGAGGTGAGCAGCATCAGAATGAGCCCGCCCACAAAGATAAGGACATTCCGCAATGCGATAGAGACAGACGACCCGATGACAGAAAGGATCAGCGTGGTGTCCGTGGTAATCCGGCTCAGCACCTCGCCCGTCATGGTTTTTTCATAAAATGCCGGGCTCATGCCGATAACACGGTCGAAAACGGCCTTGCGGATATCTGCCACAACCCTTTCACCAAGCCGCGTCACCAGCGCATAGCGAAGCCCTGTTCCCACCGCCAGCAGTGCGGCAATCCCAAGTGCCGCAGCAAAGTAAAGATCGAGATCCCGCGCGCTTTTGGTATCAAAATTGTCCACAACGCGGCGCACGGCCAGAGGAAGCGTCAGAGACAGCATGGCGGTGACAACCAATGCGGCCAGCGCAGCAGCCATCAGTTTGCGGTAGGGCCAGAGAAACGGCGTAAGTGCTGCCAGAGCTCCCAGCTTTTTCGATTTCTCGCGTTCGTCGCTTTGCCCCGGCGCACCAGGAGCCGGGGGATTGGGCCGGGCCATCACAAGTCCTTTGTTCAGTCGGTCTTTTTTTGGCGGCACCGGGCACGGGCGTCAAGCCGCCCTGACGCATAAGCGGCGTCTGACCGCAGGCATGACTGTACCACACAGATGCAGTTCCCAGGATTTTGCGATCCCATGCGCCCGGTCAGCCTGATGCGCACCGTCCGCTGCGTTCCGTGTTTTCTGATTGAAATATACCGCAGAGGAATAAACTTTCAGCGTCGTAACTCACGCCCTGCCCAGGCAGCTTTGACACCACCAAAGAGTGGGACGAAACGCTCATTTTTGCCGGCACACGGTTGGCACGGACGAAGAGACATCACGGTGGCGCGGCATGAAAATTATTCTGGAGCGGGCGGCGGGAATCGAACCCGCGTCATTAGCTTGGAAGGCTAAGGTCTTACCACTACACAACGCCCGCTCAGTCAGTTGAGGTACTATTTCATAGCCATGTGAGCGTCAAGCCAGAGTTGAGAGAGAGCTCAGTTTGGCTCGATTAATGGCTGAGTGTCTCGCAGACGGGGGATACTTTGCAGAACAGAAGTTGTGACGGCACACCACCCAAATCTGACATTATGGCTGAGTGAGGCGGGAAGCGGACCTTCGCTGCACATTAACCATTGTTTCGTCGGTTTGCACATGCAGCATCGCCCGATTTCAATCCTATTGAAGACAGGATAGAATGACATTCACAAACTGAAAGGTAGGGTCGAGTGTTTGGAATGAACTGGGCAGACCTTGGGCGCGAGTTCATCACTATCCTTGTAGTTGTTGATCCTATAGGAACCTTGCCAGTGTTCTACTTTGCCACTGCTTCAGTACCGCAGTCGCGGCACAGAGCTTTCGCAATTCGAGCAGTTTTGGTCGCAACTATTGTCCTCTTATTCTTCTTAGTTGCAGGTCAATTGCTTCTGGAAGCACTCGGTCTTCGTTTCGGTTCATTCCAGATCGCCGGCGGCATGGTTTTGTTTCTCTTTGCGATGATGATGATTTTTGGTGCTTCTAAGTCAGATAAAGAGATTGCAGAAGCTGAGCGCAACGACTTGTCAGGGGCTGTTTTTCCACTCGCCATGCCGTCGATTGCTTCCCCAGGAGCTATGCTTGCAATCGTTGTTTTGACTGATAATCACTCCAACCCTGTGCAAGAGCAGGTAATCACTGCCGGATTGCTATTGGTCGTTATGCTACTAACGCTGGTACTTTTGCTGTTGGCATCGCAGGTGAAGAAAGTTCTTGGGAACACTGGGGCTAACGTTATCAGTCGCGTTATGGGAATAATTTTGGCGACTATCGCAGTCGACGCAGTTCTCGGCGGCTTGGATTCTGTGGGCGTTCTGAGCCTTGTGGAACCGCCCTAAGATGCGCCACTTTATTGAAGTGGGACGATCAAAAAACTGGCGAAATGAATGGCTGCTTTGTCCGCGTTGTGTGAGTTCGGACCCATCCAAATATCGCGATCGCAGCGAATGTCGGCTGTGTGGGCTGCAACTGCGGCATCGCAGTCGGAGGTCGGACGGCGGCTTTGGGCCGCCCGTGGCAGGGGCGGTCGGGTCAGTCGAGCGATATGCTGCGTCGCCATGAATGGCGGAAGAGAGCCCAATGTGTGAATTTGAGGGTTTTGCGTTTTGCGCATTGGCTGCGACAAACGCCGCACCTGCGCAATGATCTGCGTCGCACGGTGGTACGAAAAGGGGTCATTGTTGTGAAGGGCAGTGAAGATTGGGCGCGCAGTTCTGAGGTGGCGAGCAAAACAGGCCTCGGTAGTGACCAAAGGACGAAACTCGGGGCATCAGGCCTCGAGCTTTTCTGCAACTTGTCTTACAACGCGCTGTGTGATCAACCAAGCCGATCTGTTATGGGTAACAACACCGTTCACTACCGGCGTGTCCAACGGAGATGTTCGAACAGAAAACACGGCATCGTTACTTGCTGATGCGACATTGGAGGCGAAAACGCTTCAAGTGGATTCACCGTTCAAACTGAACAACACCGCATCGCCAGGAACGATATCAGATATTAAATGCCACCCTTGTCTAGTCATAACAGCGTGGCTTCCAGTGGCGCAGAAAACGCCCCACGCGTGTTCAACGGAATAAACTCTTTCGATGCCTTTCGCCTCTTTGGTGAGGACGATAGCTGTCGAGAATTGCTTTCGATGGGAATCCCAAACCGCTATAGTCTGACCTGGTCTTAAATCTGACAGTGAAACACACGTTCCGTCCTCGAGTTGAAAGCGGGCAGTCCCAGGTAGACAAACTCTCTCCTGTGCTCTTTTTCGGGTTAGATGTTCCTCGTAGTCTTCAAGCGTGGCGAAATCGGATAAGACCCGACCCGAACTCTTAAAGACAAGAAATCCACCCCACGCCAGCCAGACACCAAAACCAACAATCCCACCCAAAAAATAGGTTATTGGAGCTATAAAAATAATTGTAATAAGTGCACTTACTACCAGCTACCATTTGAAGTCATCCCTTGCATCCGCACCAAAAAGCAGTTCCGGTCGCAGTGATTTTTTGACGTCCCATCGATGCCGACTAACACGTCTGGCGTTTTGATTTTCGAGCCATCCTAAGCGGTCTGCAACCAAAAAAACCAATCAAAGACACGTTGCTCATGGGGCAATCTCATTCTTCCAAATCCTCTGCGGTTTTCTCAAGCGCCTTGAGAGCCATGTTCACGGTTAGCTTTTTTAGAGCATGCAAGGGAAAGCCAACGCTGGCAAAGCCAACAACAAAAAAATATGCCGTTGTTTGTGAAGCGAAGTATGCAGGGAGCACAGCCACTGCCAAACCGGCTAATGGTGTTGCACTAGCCGGAACGATGAAGAGCGCTTCAAAAAAAAATAGCACGGCAAAGCCCGCGCTCTATTCTCCGCTGCTCCGTCTTCGTAAGTGAATCGTGCTTGCGCAATAGTAAAATACAGTCGTTCTTCTTTACGAGGTTGTATGTGAGCAACGCCGCTGTCACTGACTGCAATAGGGGATGCCATCCCAAGAAAAATAATACACTCGCATCTTGCACTGGCAGGATAACTCCACGATCTCGTTTTCACATTGTTCTGTCATTTGGCGAAAAGTAAATGACGAAATTGACTTCCAGAGTGCCTATCGGTTCGTCAAGAATGCGGTCGCTAACACCATCCTTATGAGCCCCTAGAAGCGGAGGGTCAGTTTGAGATCTCGCCTCAAGCGCGGCTTTGAACGACCGCAATCGGCAAATCTGTTGCACTGCCTCAACCGTCTCAACGCAGTTGCGAACGGATGCTGCGTTAGCGAAGGGTGAAAATTGAAGGTCAGCTTTTCCCGCGATGTGTGAGTTCGATGAGGCCCGGATTTCGCATGCGCAGCGAAAGTCCGCAATGCGGGCTGCGACCGCAGCATTCGTTTGCTAAGTCAAACGTCTGGAATGGGCCGTCCACGATAAATCCGCTCAGACTGTTCGGCCCGATGCTACGCTCGATCTAATGACGGTTGCGAGCTCACACCTCCCAATTGCTGCAACATGCACGTATGGTCACACAGCGATGAAATCCGACATTGCCGGTAATAATGAGCTGCCAGATTTTCTGGCCCAGTCACGCAAAACGGACTTTTTTAAGTTGCGCCGGATACGCAAAAACTCTCAACAAACCCGAGCAGTTCTCCAGCGGTAATTGGCTTTGTTGCGTAACCATTCATCCCGAGGTGCTCTATGTAATTCTCGTCATGAAAACGGGTATCGTTGGTGACCGCAATGATTGGCAAGTCACGTGGTGGATCATTAGGGTGTGCTCTGATCCGATTTGTCGCTTCAAGGCCGCCTACGCCAGGCATATGTATGTCCATCAGGACGAGACCGTATCTTTCAGGGTTCTGTGATATTTTTTCGCATCCGTCCGCACCATCTTGCGCGAGGTCGACGTCGACATCCAGTGTCGCAATGATGCTACGCATCATAAACCACGTGAACTCATCATCTTCAACGATCAGAACTTTTTTGGTGTTTCGCATTTACCCGCTTCACTTTTGATGCCTGAACGTAGCCAAGAGAGCTATTTGTTACAACTGAAAGCCACAGATGCAGTGATGATTTCGCCGTCACGCAACGACAGTTTGGACCTTATGCATATTGGATTGCTACGCATGCGGCAGTTTTGATGCTCTCGACCGACCCAGATGCCAAGGGTGGTTCGCACAAGCACCGTTTGCGCTGATACCATGTAACTTTCCCCTGATCGTTGCGGTCCAGATTGGTTAAGAATGTGTTAACCCATTTCGTCGTCAGGTTGTGTAGTCTTATCCGAACGTGCTCCGAAAAGAGCATCAAGGGCAAAGGGGGCTATCCATGCTGGACGTTATCAGGAGTATTTTTGACTCTGCTCAGTTTGTGCCGCACGGCATGTGTCTTTTGTGGCGGCCAGATCTGATTGTGCTTCATGGCGGGTCAGATGTGCTGATTGCTCTGGCCTATTTCACGATCCCTTTGCTCATCCTGAAGGCACAAAAGCGTCGTCCTGATTTAATTGATCCAAGCGTCGCACGTATGTTTGCTGCCTTTATTACCGCCTGCGCTTTGAGCCATACAGGCGCGTTCCTGACGCTTTGGTACCCAGCCTACGGCCTTCAGGGGATCGTCAAGTTGCTTACAGCTGGTGTCTCGATCTACACAGCATTTCAGCTGGCACGGTTGCTGCCCAGTTTCCTGGTTTTACCCAGTCGCGAGGACATGATCCGCAAGGACGCGCAAATCATGATGGGCAAGAAGATCGTGCAGGAATCGCAGGAGGCGCAAAGCAGGTTGAGCGAGTTTGCGCATATCGCATCACACGACCTGAAAGCACCCTTGCGGGGTATTTCAAACCAGGCCCAGTTTATTGATCAGGATCACAATGACACGCTGGCACCTGATGCCCGCAAGAGACTGGGCCGCATTGTTGAGCTATGCGAACATGTCGAGTCCCTGATATCCACGCTCATGACGTATTCCAGCCTCGGCGCATCGCTCTCGGTCAGGTCGATAAATGTCGGGGACTCTGTTGGCGAAATTGTCGGATCTCTGTCCGAGTTCCTGAGTCATCGCAACGCGACAGTGGATATTGAAACAGATCTGCCAGACCTGAACTCCGACCCGGCGCAGATCGATACGGTCTTCCGTAACCTGATTATGAATGGGGTCGTCTACAACGACGAAGCACGAAAAACGATCAGGATTGGGTATCTTCCCCGCGCCTTTGTCAACGGCCGTCAGATTGACGAAGTCTACTACGTCAAAGACAACGGGATCGGAATCAGAGAAGAGTTTCACGATTCAGTATTCAAGATGTTCAAGCGGCTGCACAATGAGCAGTCTTATGGACCCGGTTCCGGATCTGGTCTGACGTTTGTGAAGAAAGTCGTCGAAATTTCAGGCGGCGTGGTGGATTTTACGTCGTCCCCCGGGGCGGGCAGTACTTTCTACATTTCGTTTGCAAAACAACCAGAGCCCGTCGAAGGTGAACGGACAGAAGGGTCCCGTTTGCCTACCGACGCTTCATTGCCAGGCGCTGTCGTTTGAACGGGCATGCCGGACGCGAAAGGGCGTGGAATGGAAGATGATACTGTCGACATCCTCATCGTTGAAGACAGCGATGATGACTATGAGGCGACACTCAGAGCGTTAAGTCTGCCTGCGGCGATCGAGCAGCGTGTTGTCCGGTGTCGGGACGGGGTCGAGGCCTGGAATACTCTGAACGTCGATCCCGCAAAAGATGCGGATGGATCGGAGGCGCGCCGATTGTTCATAATAATGGATTTGAATATGCCGGGATTGGATGGTCGCGCATTGCTGGCAAAGATAAAGTCGCACGACCAACTGAAGAGCATTCCGGTTGCCATCCTAACCACATCGGACGATCCGGCCGACGTTCAGGAGTGTTACCGCAAGGGGGCGAATACTTTCGTCAAGAAACCAATCAACTGGTCAGTTTTTGCAACGCAAATGGAAGCGTTAAAAGCATTCTGGCTGAATTCTGCGACACTACCTTTCCGGCTTTGATTTATGAATACGCTTCTTATCGTTGATGATGACCCTGAAGATCGAGAGGCAATTATCAGATCTTTCGCGCGGGATCATGACGACGCCTACAAGGTGTTAGAAGCGCATGATGAGGCCTCCTGTTTCGCGTGTTTGTCAGAGAACACGTCGATAGACTGCATCCTGCTTGACTACTCTATGCCTGGCTGTGACGGGCTTCAGCTGTTGTCTAAGGTTCTGAAAGATAGAGAAGACCTGACAGTTGTCATGATCACAGGAGAGGGAAGCGAAGACATCGCCGTCAAAGCCCTTAAGCTCGGCGCACAAGATTACGTCATCAAAAAAACGATTTCGCAGATTGATATCAAACGGCGGGTCGCGCACGCTATAGAGCGCAAGGATATGGCGAAACGACTCGCACGCCAGCAGCAGGGCCTCAGGGATTTTGCCGACATACTGGTTCACGATCTCCGCGCGCCGCTCAGGTCCATTCGCGGTCCCATCGAAATACTCACCCAGACTGACACTCCGGTAACTCAGGAAATGCGTGAAGAATTGCACCAATTTATTACGGACGGCGTTGAGCATATGGACAGGCTTGTTGTCTCATTACATGCATTCTCGAATGCTGAAAAAACCAAAACATCGTTTGGCTCAATTGATGCGAAACGCCTTCTGGAGACTGTACAACGTAATCTGCAGTATCAAATCGAAAAGACAGGAGCGAAAATAACTCTCGAGATAGGAGTTGATCGAATTTGGGGCGCGCCAGATCTCCTTGCACAATTGTTACAAAACGTGGTCGAAAATGGCATCAAGTATAATACGTCGAACCCGCCAAGCGTTCATGTATCGCTTTCCGAGGACGCTGAGGCCTGGCGGGTAAGCGTGTCCGATAATGGTATTGGAATAGAAGAACAATTCAGAGAAGAAATATTCGAGCCCTTCAAAAGACTGCATACTCAGACAGCATACAGCGGGTCTGGACTGGGCCTTGCCACATGCAGACGCATCGCCGAACTGCACTCCGCAGAGCTACATTGTGTGCCATATCCAAGTGGTGGAACAGAATTCATTTTGAAGCTTCCCAAGCCAGTTGCGTCAGATTAAGCAATTTGACGGTCTCGATCAAAACACTAAACGGATGCGAGTTCTCTGCTCTGCAAGTAACTGCGATACAGATCCAGGTCAGACGGCAGATCAGCGGGGTTCCAGTGGCAGCGTGTGCCATCAAGAAACTTGCGAAGGCGGCTATCGTCTGCCGGTTTTGTCAAAAATCCGTCGCAGTCATTTGCCAAAGCCCTGCTTCGTGTTGTGTCAGTGCCATCACTGGTCAAGAGGACGAGAGCGGGAGAGCCTTCCACGTAGAGTTGCTTTAACTGAAGGCACAAATCTGTTCCCAGTTTGCCGGGCATGTGTTGGTCGACGAAGATAACGTCAAAAAATGAGCTTTCGCGACTCGAAATCTCTTCCAATGCATCATCTGAACTCGAAGCGTGTATTACCAAAGCATCGCATTGAAGTGATTTTATCCGAAATGTAATGTCGAACGCATCGTATTCATCGTCGTCAATGAGCAAAATATTCATGGCGATGGTCCAGAAATTTCAAGCTTTTTGATCAGTTGCAACGCAGGTTGCTTAATAAAGGTTACGAAAGACTTAACGCAGCGTCCCCACAAAAAACAACTTTATGTCAATTTGGCGACCAGCTGACCACAACGAAGAGGGCCATCCTGCGCGAACGGGAACAACGTCCTGCAGAGTTATTCTTATCGCTACATGCATCTCATCCGCTTGCGAAGCCAAAGAGCTGAAATCCAACCCCTTGTGGGCGCCCTTCCCGGAGCACAGTAAGCCATTTAACACATGCTGTACGGCATTGAATCCCCGGATCGCGTGACACCGGACGAATTCAAGAACATCCTGTTACGAAAGTCAGAAACATCGTTCTCATTATCTCGTCAAAAAATTAAGACCTGTCTGATTTACCTGCGCCGAGGAAAATGATCGATGGATAGTCTTATGGTGTCGGGTTTCACCACTTTGAGAATGTTTGTTTTTTTCGGTGTGGGTGTTGCCTGTTACCTAAAGGCTTCACCGCCCGCCGCACAGGAACCTGATCCGGCTCCCGTCCGGATGGCGTATTCGGAGTTTTACCCTCACAGCTTTACCGGCGTCGATGGACAACCCCAGGGCCTTGCCATTGATATTGCGAGACTTCTCGTAGCGGCTGACGGGCGTGAACTGGAGTTCCTGCGTGCCGACGACCCCGGTGTTGTAATGGATATGATGGTTTCAGGAGAGGCCGACATGAGCTCGACACTGGGGTTGACCCCAGATCGTCTGGCAACTGCAATTGCAACGCAGCCATTCGGATCCTTCCGAACAATGCTCTTTACAAAGAAGAACGGCGCCAGGCGGTCACCAGAAGACTTCCTTGGAAGCCGCATCGGAGTGGTCACCGGCTCATTGTCTGTCACACTGGCCGCTCAGAACTCATTCACAAACATCGTGGAGTTTCCCAATCCCGATGCCCGCCTCATGGCTCTGCTGACCGGAGAAATCGATGCGACGGTGGCGGCTGCGGACAGTTTTTCGAGGCGATTACGCCAAATGGGCTCTGACATCTTCGTCGAGGCCATCGAACCGCCTCTGGGTGAAACGCCGTTTGGTTTTTTTGTTTCGTCATCTTCAGGCGACCTTCTGTCGTCTCTGAATGAGCAGATCGAAGCGCAGCTCACCCCGGAGGTCCTTGGCGCGCTCAGTGAAACCTGGTTCGGAAGACCAACGCGATTGCCCGAACATGACTACATCCTGTGGGGTTCAATTGCCG
>NZ_CANLKW010000002.1:0-45000 GCF_947491795.1 uncultured Roseobacter sp.
GCTGTCACAACATCCGAGCCAGATGACAGGCTCAGCTCAATCTCGCGCAAAAGCCGCAGAATATCCTCATCCGAATACCGTTTCCGTGCCATCAATACCGCCTCCAAAACTAAGCCAACTTTGGCACAGTTTTAGGGGGGAAAGACACCTGACACGTCATTCTTGACATAGTCCGGTGGAAGGAAAAAACCGGTGTCGAGATAGATGTTCCGCCAAGGAAGACCGGACGGGTGCACGTAAAGCTTGAATCTCTTCATCAACAAATCGACCAGATTAAACCGTTGTTTTTCTGGCTTGATCAGACCCTTTTCTCCCGTTTGTTCATTCAATACGCAGGTGTGAGTGCTACAGCCTACAGCATCAGGTGTAGCTTCGAGCAAATTCACCTGTTTTTCCAGTTTGTCCTTCCGTGTCCAATAGTCGTCTCCCGCAAGTAAACACCAATACGCCCCGTTGGCCGGGGGCCGGTGATGCAGAAACATTTTTTCCCAGACCCCTGATTTTGCGCACTGGTAAAAACTGTAATCTTGTCCGGATGGCGCACACGATAGGCCTCGAGAAACTCAGCGCTGCGATCAGTTGACGAGTCGTCCATACAGTAAATGTGAAAGCTGCAGGAAGTTCCCTGCATCAGAATACTGTCGAGAGTATCTGAAATCGTACCTTCATGGTTGTAAACGGCTGTTATTATGGAGATATCTTCCACCGGCCGGTTATCGCTCAACCGCATTTGGCCTCCTTTAGGAGATTTTCCGCGAAAAGACGCGTTCTAGTGGTCACACTCGGCGAGTGCCCCCGACAAGTTCAGGGCAGTCGCCAGGATTCGTTGCAAAATACTCAATCAAGGAATGAGCAAATATCAGCACGGGCCTATTGCGAGCCCTTCATTTTCGGTTTGGTTTTGTCAACCTCGTCTTTCTGGTACGTTTCTCAAACTGTTTCGAATGCCGCAGTAGACCTGCGGGTCATCAAACTGCTTCCGTACGCGACCCATGAAATCCATCAGAAAAATGCTACTCAGGCTCACTGCTCTGGGTGTATTGGCGATCGTACAATTTCCGGAACAAACCGTTCTGCTCGAGAAGACTTGCGAGTTCGCCCTGTTCTGCAACTTCTCCGTCTTTGATCACAACGATTTTGTCAGCGCTGATGACTGTGGAAAGTCTGTGCGCAATAACCACTGTGGTTCGCCCTTTGGTAAGATGATCGAGAGCTTCTTTCACAAGGTATTCCGACTCTGCGTCCAGCGCACTGGTCGCTTCATCCATCAGCAGTATCGGGCTGTCTCTTAGTATTGCACGCGCGATCGCGATCCTCTGACGCTGCCCGCCTGACAAACTGCCACCGTTTTCTCCGACGTCGGAATCAAAGCCTTCTTCCAGATTCATAACAAAATCGTACGCATTTGCCGCTTTGGCAGCCGCCACGATCTCCTCGTCAGTGGCATTTCGGCGGCCTAAAGCAATGTTTTCCCGTACTGTACCTGCGAACAAAAAAGTCTCCTGTCCAACAAATGCAATTCTGTCCCTAAGCGATTCAAAGGTGGCATCTTTGAGATCGACATCTCCTATTTTGATACAGCCCCGCGTCGGATCATAAAGCCGCATTATCAGGTTCATGATAGTAGACTTACCCCCGCCGGAAGGTCCAACGAGGGCGGTAGTTTTACCGGCCTCGAACACGAGGTTAAGGTTCTTCAGGATGCTTTGACCATCTGTATACTCAAAACTGACATCGTGGAAACGCATGATGCTGGTGCCATCGGGCAGGGCTTTCGCATCTTCTGCCTGAACAACCGAAATTGGTGTATCGATAACCTGGTACATCATCCCGACCCCGATCATCCCCGCTTCCAGCGTAACACGCATTCTGGCGAGGCGTTTTGCGGGCTCATAAGCCATCAGCAGCGCAGTGACAAAAGACATAAGCTGGCCTGGAGAGGTAGCAGCTTCTCCGAAAAGGTTGACAGCACTGAGCGCGACTACAGAAGCGATTGCAAAACCTGAAAGTGTTTCCATCAGTGGGCTGGTAGCCGCTTCAAGCCGTGAAAGAGAATTGGCCCGTTTCTCGACATTAGCGACCGCACCGTTCATCCGTTCAGTCATACTTTCTTCGAGCGCAAACGCCTTTACTACCCGGATGCCTGTCGTTGTTTCCTGCATGACCTTGATGATTTCCGCCATCGAAGCCAGTTCAGCTTCCATGATTTCCCGGACCCGTCCAAGAATTCTTCGTATGCCATACAGCGCCATCGGCCCGAAAATCAGGGAGAACAAAGACAAAGTAGGCTGCTGATAGATCATTACAGCAATCAGCCCAAGCAAAGTCAGCAAATCCCGCACAAAACCCATGACCAGTGTTTCGATAACGCGTCTCGCAGCCTGGGCAGAATGGGTGACCCGCATCATCAGGTTAGACGAGTTCTGACCACTGAAAAACGCCACGCCATGTTGAAGAATATGGGAGTAGAGCTTGCGCTGCTGCGCTGCCACAATACTGTTTCCGGCGCGACTGAGTGACACGACCTGAACGTAAGTTGCTACACCTTTTACCGTGAAAATCAACGCTACAGAAGCCGCGACGGCGAAGACTTTTGCACGATTTCCAGACTCAATCATCGAGTCGATAATATCCTGCATGATCCAGGCGGTAAGGGCAGTGGTCGCGGCGATCACAACCATCGCAACTATCGCAACACCATAGTTAACAGCCTGAAGCCGCATATTCTCGCGCAACAGGCGTTTAATAGTTCTGCCGTTGGAGTTTGACCTGAATTTTGCAAGCATCTGGATGTTGCTCAGTTCTTTCTGCGTTTGCACAGGACAGCTAAGCTTCCTACCCGGCCCTGTAAAGGGCAAGCGCTTTCGGGATCTTTGCCGCTGTCATGCATTCTGGGCAGTTCGGATGATTTCCATGTGACCCTCAAGGTCGCTCATGAAGCGCGACCTGCTGTATTCATAAAAGGAATCTGTGCCATTCGCACTCAGAAAGGTCATTCCCAATCGCTCATAAAACCGCCGGGCTTTCACGTTATCATTCCGCACATCGATATCCGCGGTCAACAGCTCAAGCTGCGTAAACCCAACGCCGAAACTCAATACAGCACTTTCAAGAGCAGCTTTCGGAGGCTTATTTTCATCCAATATCCAACTTCCCCACGTAAATCGGTTCGAAGTCATGTCGTAAAGCCGAACAAGACCGCAGCGTACAGAATCGGTGATACGTTCCACGACATAGTAGAGCTCGTGGCCAGCGGCTTCTCTGGATTTATAGCTTCTTATCCAGTCCTCCTGATCTGACACTGTACCAGTTACTTTTGACAAGTATGAGTTGTACCGGGGATTTAGTCGCAGACGATGGATGTATTTTGCGTCTTGCACTTCAACCAGACGCAATGAAAGCGCGATACCATCTATACGCTTGAGGGGCACTGATAACATTTAATGGTTTTTCCCGACGCCTGAACCTTATAGGCAGGTAGTGTGACGGGCGCACGCTTGGCCGTCCAGAAAAATAAGCCTGATGGCGGTGTTGTCTCTGATTCCGCGATCTGGCCGACCGGATTGATCGGGAGTAGTTTAGCTCTGTGTATCAAAAAAACTTACAGCTATTTACGAGGGTATATGTCTGCCGTTCCTTTCCTTGACCTTCACGCCGGATACCTTGCGCTGAAACCCGAAATTGATGCTGCTGTTGCGCGTGTTCTGGATAGTGGTTGGTACATTTTGGGACCAGAGGTGGTCAGTTTTGAAGCGTCATTTGCTGCATACTGCAAAGCCGGGGAGTGTATCGGCGTCGCAAATGGTCTTGACGCACTTATCCTAAGCCTCAGAGCACTTGGTATCGGCGCTGGTGACGAGATCATCGTGCCGAGCAACACTTTCATAGCCACATGGCTTGCAGTTTCAGCCGTTGGGGCAATTCCGGTACCGGTGGAACCCAGTCCAAGCACTTACAATATTGATCCCGACAGAATCAAACAGGCAATAACATTGTCAACCAAAGCTATCATAGCGGTTCACTTGTATGGTCAACCTGCTGATCTTGACCCGATCATCGAAACGGCGAAGGAACATGGATTGGCAGTTATTGAGGATGCTGCACAGGCACACGGAGCTGCTTACAAGGGAACAAGAATAGGGGCGCACAGCGATGCAGTCTGTTGGAGCTTCTATCCAGGAAAAAACCTTGGTGCGATGGGCGACGGTGGCGCCGTTACAACCAGCCGGGCCGACGTAGCAGAACGTGTGAGAATACTGCGCAACTACGGATCCCGCGAAAAGTATGTTAACGAAGTGCAGGGCATGAACAGCCGCCTTGATCCTTTGCAGGCTGCAGTTCTCACAGTGAAGCTGGAGCACCAGGACGATTGGACTTCGAGGCGTCGCGAGATCGCATCGAACTATATTGACGGTCTGGACGGTGTGACGGTGCCTTTTGTGCCAGATTGGGCCGATCCGGTCTGGCATCTTTTTGTCATTCGTCACGCTCAAAGGAATCGATTGATGACACGGCTGGCAGAGGAAGGGATCAGTACAATGATCCACTACCCGGTTCCGCCCCATCTACAGCAGGCTTATTCCAGGTCAGGGTACACAGCAGGCAGTTTTCCATTAGCCGAGAGCTTTGCAAGCGACATGCTCAGCCTGCCAATCGGGCCCCATATGACGCAGAACCAACAGACCCGGGTCATCGATGCAGTCAATCGCTACGCCAAAGAGCCTTGAGCCACGGTATTGCTGGCACCAGGACCAAAAAATTGTTTGGTCAGGTCTTTTTGCTGTCCATTGTCGGTCAGACTTGCTGACACGCAAGGAAGCCTTTAGCTACCAGTATTGAGCAAACAAGGGCACAAATGGATGTCGACCCAAGACTTCAGATGTTCTTATGTGCTACTGACTTATAATCAGGCGAGCACAGTCGAAGAAGCGCTGACAAGTGCTCTTTCGCAAACGGGCAGACCTTTAGAAATCGTAGTGACCGATGACTGCTCGACAGACGACACTTTCAGTCTGATTCGGAAAACAGTCGAAGGCTACCATGGGCCGCACAGAATAATTTTGAACAGGAACGAAAAGAACCTTGGCCTCGCCGGCAACATCGGGCGGGCCCATGACATAAGTTCTGGCGACATAATAATTGCTGCGGCCGGAGACGATGTTTCACTGCCCCATCGAAGTTCCCGCATTCTGGATACGTTCATCGCTGACGATCCGCTGCTGGTCTGTTCTTATGCGGATGTAATAGGACCAAATGGCGAAAAGGTCGCAGGAAACTTCCGAACTGCTGCATTCTATCAGTCTGCCGACCTTAAAAAAGCGGCAAGATCGAAGTCACTCTATCTTGGCGCTACGGGCGCTTGGCATCGCAGGATCTATGACAAGTACGGGCCACTGGACCCGTGCGCATATGAAGACCTTGTTTTTGGTTTCCGAGCCGCTCTAGAAGAGAAAGTGGCGGTTATCAGAGAAGAACTGGTCAGATACCGGTTAGGCCGTGGGATTACCAGCTCGAGCGGGTACCACATCTCACAAGATGGCTTCAATGAAAGCCGGAAAAACAGCTTTGCAGCCAGCAATGCGGTAATGCGCCAGCGAATGCAGGATGCAAAGACTTTCGGGCTGGCCCAAGACTCACCGATCTGGCAGATACTCAAAAAAGAAGAAGCCAAGTCTTCGCTGGGCTTGTCATACTATTCAGACACACGTACGCAGTTCTCCAGAAAGCTGCTGCAGAACCCGATTCTGGCGCTTTATATCTGCCATTCTGAAAGTCGGCGCCGACGGAAATCCGGTCGCCCTAAGACCGGTAACGAGGAGTCCTAGCGTGGTCGCAGTTTCCGTAATTCTGCCAGTATTCAACGGCGCGAAACATCTGGATGAGACACTATCCTCAATCAGCGCGCAAACGTTTGAAAACTTTGAGGTTCTGTGTGTCGATGATTGTTCAAGCGATGGCAGTGACGAGATTGTTTTCAGACATGCGCGCCGAGATCCACGTTTTCGTTACTTTCACACAGGCTCGAACCTCGGGATGGCTTCAAAAGCCGCAAACTTTGTTGCGAAGAAGGCTACCGGCACATGGTTTGTGTACAGCTCCCAGGACGATCTGTTTTCGATTGACTGGCTCGAAAAAATGCATTCCCGCGCCGTTGAAACCGGAGCCGACGCCGTTTTGCCAGAAGTCGAATTTTACTATGAAAATGCTAAAAGCACGCGCAGAATATCCGGGTACCATGGCGATCATACGGCGCGACTTACTGGACATGAAGCGTTCAAGGCATCGCTTGACTGGACAATACCCGGCAACGCTCTGTGGCCTATCAGATTTTTGAAGGAAAAGGGGTTTTGCGATTTTGGGGCGTTTGCCGATGAATATTCAGTACGCACCTTTTTTCTGGCGTGTCAGGAAGTTGTTTTCTGCACAGGCACATTTTTTTATCGCCAAGACAATTCCAATGCCGTTACCAAAAAGGCGGGTCCAGCCCTTTTAGACGAGGGGTACAATAACTTCATGATTTGGCGCCTTATCGTAGAAAACGGATTTGATCCTGCCGTTCACAGCCAGTTTGCACTCCGCACTCTCAGATCTGTAATTCGTGCGCGTTCATTGATCATCAGAACACCCAGCCTTGCTAACGAGTGCCCTCGCATCAAAATGGTATGGAAAGAAATGCAAACGGAACAGTTCAGGTCTTCGCTGAAACAGGGTGCGCTAAAAGTAAGCAACCCTTTGTTTCGCTGGCACTATCTTCTGGCCCATCTTTCCTTTTCCTGGTTTCTTGTTGCAGCTTATCTGTCTGCTTCAATGGTTCGGTTCAAAAAGCGTTTCTTGTCTAACACACCGGCACTGCCCGGAAATGCCTGATTTCCAACAGCTCGTGCAGGAGCGCTACTGAATTACAGAAAGCTTCTTGCATTAAACATGGAGGCGGACAGTATCCGCCGCAGACCTCCTTGTTCACTTAGAGTCCAAAGATGAAGCCGGTGTCGTTCCCAACAGGCTCAATCGCAGAGTTACAAAGGTCCAACTTTGCTTGCCGCAACGAAATCCTGATAGTCGCGATAATAGTCAGATTCGTCGTATGGCCTCGAAGCAAGCACCATGCACACAGCTCCCTGACTGAAACTATCCATTTCTCGCCAGATTAACTTGTTGATGTAGAGACCTTTTCTGGGGTCTCTCAACCAATATTCTGACTTGGTTTCACCATCATCAATTTTCATGCGAAAACTGCCTGAAAGCGCAAAGACGACTTGTTCCAATTCTCGGTGAGCATGACCTCCACGCTCTGCGTCCACTGGCACATTATAGAGGTAGTAGACACGACGGATATCAAACGGAACGTGCTTCATTCCTTCAACAAAGGTAAGGTCACCGCGAGGATCTGAGACGACAGGCAAGTCGACTAGTCGAACAAAGCCGTTACTCACAGATTTTTGGTCGGTCATAGCAGAAATGGCTCCGTTGCTAACAGTATACCGAAGAGTAGCCCGAACTCCATATCAACAATCTTTCTTGGTGTCAGTCTCTTTGACCTGACTGGTTTTCCGGAAGCATTCAGCATTTAGTGTCGGTCGCGTCATCCTAAGCTTCAGAAGCGGTGATCAGCTCGCCGGAGTGATCGAATTTGATTGCTAAGTGCATGACTGGCGCCGTGTCCAGCAGGACAATAGTTTCAGGCGCTGGCGAGCGAAAATTGCCTGTTCTTGGGAGATCAATCCAAAGTGCACGATCTTGTACGCAACCTGACAGTTCAAGCCACACTTCCTTCTGTGCAGATAGTCTCTCACTCTCGGTGTGCCGGAAAATAGCCAACCACAAATTCAGTTCAGGCGACCCTGAGAACAATCTTGCCAATATGGCCTGAACTTTCCATCCTCCTGTGCGCAGATGCGGCGTCTTCCAGGGCAAATTCCTGATCCATGACCGGCGCGATTTTGCCAGCTTCAATCATGGGCCAGACGGCCTCCAGCAGTTCGCGGGCAATGCGCGCCTTGGCCAGGTCGCTCTGCGGGCGCAGAGTGCTGCCTGTCATGGTCAGCCGACGGGTCATCAACTGCACAAAATTCACTTCAGCCTTCATTCCGCCCAAAAAGGCAATCTGTACAAGACGGCCATCATCCGCCAGCGCTTTAAGATTGCGCGGAATATAGTCGCCACCCACCATATCAAGGATGACATCAGCCCCACCCACCGCACGGACTCTTTCGACGAAGTCCTCGGTGCGGTAGTTGATCGCCATTTCCGCCCCGAGCCCCGAGCAAGCCTCGCATTTTTCTGCTGTGCCTGCGGTGGCGAAAACACGGGCGCCAAAGGCATTGGCCAGTTGAATGGCCGTTGTCCCGATCCCGGAGGAGCCGCCGTGCACCAAAAAACGCTCTCCCGCTTTCAGCGCACCGCGCCCAAAGACATTGGACCACACGGTAAAGAACGTCTCGGGCAGGCACGCCGCTTCCCTGAGCGCCATCCCGACCGGCACTGGCAGACAATGAGCGGCCGGCGTCGCCACATATTCGGCATACCCACCGCCTGGAAGCAGCGCGCAGACGGCGTCGCCGACAGACAGCTCTGCAACACCATCGCCAACGGCAGCGACCTCCCCCGAAGCCTCCAGTCCGGGCAGATCGCTCGCGCCGGGTGGTGGATTGTAAAGACCAGCCCTCTGCAACGCATCCGGTCTGTTCACCCCGGCCCAGGCCACACGGATCACGACCTGGCCATAACCGGGCTTTGGCACCGGACGTTCGGTCAGTTTCAGGACATCCGGATCTCCGTGTCCGGAAATCTCAACAGCGCGCATTTTTTCGGTCATGGGTTTATTCCTTCAGCCTGACTGATTGGTAACAGGCTGGCACGTCGCGGAAAACCTCAAGATGCCGTTCTGTTCAGTTGCGCGGGCTTGTCCAGCTGCCCGGCAGGTCATCACGCCGAACGGAAGTCGGCGCTTTTATCTGCCCCAGCAGCCAGTTGGGACCAGCCATCAGTTTGCTGAGCACGGGGCTGTTGCGTACCTGTGCTTTGAATTTTTCGATCTGCATGACGTCTTCGATGCGGCGCTCAAGAAAGGCGCGGGTTGCCATGTGATCCGGGCTGTCATCGCCCAGCCAGTACAGCACCGTAGCAGACCACACACCCCCGAGCGTCGCCCGTTTGGTGTACCAGTTCACATCGTCGGATCTGTCACCCAGCGTGGTCCAGATGGCATCCGCCGTTTCCCAGATCAGACGCGCACCATCGGCAGCATGCATCGGCAGGGCAAAGAGCGTCGTCCCCCGGCGCACGGCCTCTTTATCGTCCACTGCCTCAAGCCGCAGCCAGACAGCCTCAGTGACCTTTTCACGGAATTTCATGCCTGACAGATCGGTTTCTGCCAGACGTTCCCGCATGGTCAGGTCGCCACGCCTGTGAAAAGCCATTGCCAGGTCGACAGCGCCGCGCGGGCAAACGGACCGTGCCACCTCTGCCGAAAGGTCCGCGTCACGGATTGCGGCCTGGAATGTTGCCTCTGACCAACCGTCGAAAGGCACGTGCATCAGCGCTGCATCAAGCAGTTTCTCTCTGGCTGTTTCGCTGGATACGGTCACGGGCTGCTCCCTTTTCGATGCGCACTGTATGACTGGACAATATAGTTCTTCCTTGCTATATGCCCACTTCCTGCAAATCCTTGCAACTCAACTTAGAAAGGTGGTGAAAACCACATGCAGGTTAGTGTTCGCGACAACAACGTCGATCAGGCCCTCCGGGCTCTGAAGAAAAAGCTCCAGCGTGAAGGTGTCTTCCGTGAAATGAAGCTCAAGCAGCATTTCGAGAAGCCGTCCGAGAAAAAAGCACGCGAGAAAGCTGAAGCGATCCGCCGTGCCCGTAAACTGGCACGCAAAAAAGCACAGCGCGAAGGGATGCTCTGAGCCTCTCTGCCGCTGGCAATGAATAGTCTGAGAAACCTCCGCCTCAACGGGCGGGGGTTTTTTTAATGCCACAGGCCTGTTTCCGGACGATCCGCGCAAAGATAAGCGCGGCTGTACAGGACGAATAGAAGCTGGCTGCCTTAAGCCACTACTTTGCCGATCGATGGCTCGATAACCGGTCCACTTTCGGAGCTGTTCACGCGCCAGCCTGTCCATTCAAAGGTCATTTCTACGCCCCCCACAGAGGCGGTCCAGATGAACACCTCGTTGGCAATAGCGTTCAGAATGTCCAGCTGTGCCTGTGTGGCCGCTGCTTTCTTTGCCGCTTTGCCCTTACGATCTGCTACGCGCAGTTTCTTAGTCTGTTTGGCATATTTTTTACTTGCCTTACTGAGAACCTTCGGCAGCTTTTTCTGCGGCGGGTAGTATTGGCGGAACTTTGGTTTGTCCGCTCTGAACTCCTCAAACGACCGGACAACCTCGCCCAGTGCCGCATCTACACCCGCGTCGTCGTCTTCCTGTTCGGCCTGCAGCGTGTCGACCACATAGCTGGTCAGGTTGTCCGGAACAGTCAGATCCTCGGCATTCGCAATCTGCGAATTCGTGCCATCAACAACTCTATCCCACAGGTATTTTCCATCGACTTTCCATCTGGGTTTCAGAGACTCTTCGCGAACCCGCATGGAAGCATCGAGACCCATTGTTTGCAGGATGATGTAGTGCTGAAGCTGGTGCGAATAGACGCCATGCGCTTTTTGTACGTAGTCTTCAAACAGATACCCTTCCTCGGAGACGAGTTTGCGGAATGCGTGCTCCGGGACAAAGTCGGTGAGTATTACGCGCTTTCGCTCTTCCGGGTTCAGATTGCGTGCCAGAGCTTCTGACAATGTCTCACCCGCATCAGCCATCTCTGCCGCCAGCGCAGTCAGTGCCGCGCGCAGATTGTCACCGTCCATCAGGACAGCCTGCACGCGTTGGAAAAAATCCAGTATTTCGTCTTTGTCGTCGAGGCCGCTGTCCGGGTTCCGGTCGAACGCTGCGTCCGCATAAACTATGGCGAGATCCTGATACCTTTGTACTACCAGCCCCTGCTGCCCGCGCGCCGGCGAGAATTCCGCTGCACGCCGCGACAGCGCACTCAACCGCAGTTGCGCGGGCGATGCATCTGCGAGGTCGTTCATACCGTCCAGCCTGCCCGACGGATCCACCCGCTCTGCCCCGGCGCGCGAAGTCGACGCGCGGCCGGGCTTACCGCCAGTGGGTGTGACCGTTTTCACAGCTGTTGTGGTGTGCATTCCGCGTACCCTGTCTTGCAGGCAGCCTAGCGCAGCGGTCGTTTTCTGTCACCCGTGATGAACATGTCAGTCGACCGGCAAAGCCGTCGTTTTGAAAACGGTGCGCAACGCAAAACTGGACTGCATCTGGGCCACCCCTGGCAGTCGCGCCAGATACTGACGGTGTATCCGCGCAAAATCTTCGGTGTTTTCCGCGACAACTTTCAGCAGATAGTCAGCGGAGCCCGCCATAAGATGGCATTCCAGCACGTCGGGAATGCGCGACACTGCCTTTTCAAACGCATCCAGGACCTCATCCGCCTGCGCCTGCAGGGTTATTTCCACAAAGACGGTGGTTGGAACGCCCATTTTGCGGGCATCCAGCAGGGCCACATAGTCTTTGATGTATTTTTCTTTTTCCAGCCGTTGTACCCGGCGGTGGCACGCCGACGGTGACAGATTCACCGTTTCACTCAGATCAGAGTTGGACATCCGCCCTGCGCGCTGCAGGGCCGCGAGAATCCGTTTATCGGTCGTATCCAGCGGCATAGTCGCAATTTCCTCCCGCCATTAGTACATTTCTTCGAAGACTATTCGGAGTTTATACGCTAACGCGAGTCAAAAATCGTGCCGGATTGCACCTTTCCGCCTGTATCCAGCGTACAGGTACGGATTTGGAGGAGATCCCATGATTATTGGTTGCCCGAAAGAGATCAAACCACAGGAATTCCGCGTCGGGATGACACCCAACGCGGCGCGCGAAGCTGTGGCGCACGGACATCAGGTGCTGATCGAAACACTGGCCGGCACCGGAGCTGGTTTTGAGGATACAGATTATGTCGATGCAGGCGCGGCAATTGCCGACACCGCTCAGGAGGTTTTTGCCCGCGCGGATATGATCGTTAAGGTCAAGGAGCCTCAGGCCGCAGAGCGCAAAATGCTGCGCGAAGGTCAGGTGCTCTTTACTTACCTGCACCTGGCGCCCGATCCTGAACAGACTCAAGATCTGCTGGCCTCAGGTGCGACCTGCATCGCCTATGAGACTGTGACAGACGACCGGGGTGGTCTGCCACTGCTGGCGCCCATGTCCGAGGTCGCAGGTCGTCTGGCGCCCCAGGTCGGTGCCTGGACGCTGCAAAAGGCCAATGGCGGTCGCGGTGTGCTGATGGGGGGCGTGCCTGGTGTTGGCCCGGCGCGCGTTGTGGTCATCGGCGGCGGCGTCGTGGGCACCCATGCGGCCCGGATCGCAGCCGGTATGGGCGCGGATGTCACTGTACTGGATCGATCGCTGGCCCGTTTGCGGTATCTGGACGATACATTCGGTGCGCAATTCAAGACCAGCTATGCATCTGCAGGCAATACGCTTGAACTGGCGCAGGCCGCCGACATGATCATCGGCGCCGTTCTGATACCGGGTGCCGCCGCGCCCAAACTGATCAGCCGCGCACAGCTTGCAGAGCTAAAACCGGGTGCTGCACTTGTTGACGTCGCAATTGATCAGGGTGGGTGTTTTGAGACATCGCGCGCAACCACCCATCAGGACCCGGTCTATGACGTAGACGGCATCATGCACTATTGTGTGGCCAACATGCCTGGGGCCGTGGCGCGCACGTCTACGATCGCGCTGGGAAATGCGACCATGCCCTTTATGCTGGCGCTGGCAGACAAAGGCTGGCGACAGGCCTGCCAGGACGATCCGCATCTGCTGAACGGGCTGAATGTGCATGCTGGCAAGCTGACCTACTACGCGGTCGGCAAAGCTCTGGGCCTTGATGTTGTCTCGCCGTCACTGGCGATAAAGGGCTGAGGTATCGTACATCGGGCTGCGTCCTTCAAAGAGAGGGCGCAGCCGGTTGATCCTGGTCGCGGCAAATTCCGTAAACGTAACAACCCTGCGGGTGCGGCGCAGATCCGCATGCGTCAGTATCCAGACCGGGCGGTACGGCAGCAGCGGCAGGCGGCCCAGCCGCTCCATCTCCGGCTCGGCATCTCCCAGAAAACAGGGGATACGGGTGGCACCGATACCCGCTCTCACACCTGCGAGGGCGGCGTACATATCATCCACCGTCAGCCTGACACGCCGCTCTGGCCAGGCCTCCTTCAGCACGTCCGGGGGCCCGGGCCAATGGGCAAACCGGATCCAGTCCAGCGGCAGTGAAGGGTCATCGCGCAATCGCGCTGCCTGCTGTCTGTTTATATAGACTGCTGCCGCCTGTTCAGTCACCCGCCGGCCCACAAGGGTATCCCCGGGCGTCTCAGAAATCCGAAAGGCGACGTCTGCCTCAAGCGCGGTCAGATTGAGCTCGCGGTTGGCTGCGATCACGTTCAGGTCGATATCCGGATACAGGTTCCCAAAATCCTGCAGCACCGGTGCCAGCACGCGTTCGACCATCAGCTGCGGCGCTGTGATGGTGAGCGACCCGCTTAACTGCTGGTCCCGCGCGCTCAGGCTGCGGCTCAGCTCATGCCCGGCGGTTTCCATGCGCTCGGCAGCACGCGCCGCCTCCCGTCCCGCATCGGTGGGGCTGTAACCGCCGGGCAGCCGGTCAAACAGGCGCGCACCCATAGCCTGCTCGGCTGCGGATATGCGGCGGGACACGGTGGCATGGTTCACCCTGAGAGCGCGTGCGGCACCACTCAGCCCGCCATGGCGCACACACTCAAGAACGTACCTCAGATCATCCCAGTTCGTCATGCCGATCATTATTGCACAGCCTGTTTGCAATGTTGAACGGTTTTTGCACAGCACAGGTACTCCTAAATTCAGGGGGTACTCAAACAGGGAGAAACTTTCCAATGACCACACATGCAGTTGCAACACTTCACCTCAAAGACCCCGAAGCAATGGCCGCGTACCGCGAAAAAGCGGGGGCCGCGCTGGCACGACACGGCGGAGCAATCGTTCAGGCCTCAACAGATCTGACGACCATCGAAGGGGATGCCGCCCTGCCCGACGGGATCGCGGTTCTGAGCTTTCCTGACCGTGAGGCTGCTTACGCCTGGATCAACGATCCGGATCTGACAGAGACACATGCGCTGCGCACGACCGGCGCGAAAACTCAGATTACGCTGCTGTAATGTCTTTGGCCCTCTGCCCCGCTTACTGGCGGGCCTGAACCAGGGCGCCCGGATGCCCGAGATACCAAATGCAAAAGAGGCCCGCAGTTTTGTACTGCGGGCCTCTTTTGTTCAACCTGGCGGCTGATCAGTCTTTTTTCGCAAGCGCGTCGCGGATTTCCAGCAGAACGTCAAGCTCGCTGGGGCCCTTGGGCTCTTCCGGTGCTGCTTCCTGTTCTTCTTCAGCGGCGTCTTTGATCCGGTTGACCATTTTCACCAGCATGAAAACCACAAAGGCCACGATGAGGAAGTTAATGATCGCCATCACAAACTTGCCCACAGCGAACACCGGCACACCGGCTTCTGTTGCGGCCTCGATGGACGCGAATGTGTCCTCTCCCATCACGTAGAACCAGCCAGAGAAATCGATCCCGCCGGTAAACAGCGCAATGATCGGGTTGATCAGGTCGCCCACCAGCGACGTGACAATCGCGGTAAAGGCCGCGCCGATGATGATACCAACGGCCATGTCCATGACATTGCCCTTGGCAATAAAGTCTTTAAATTCGTTCAGCATTACTGTCCCTCGCACAAGTTGCAGGCCCGCAGTTTGCTGCAGTGCCCCCTGTGCGCGTGTTAACACATTACTGCGCGCTTACGAGACTGTTTTTGCGGGGAAAGGTACCTAGTTTTACCCCATACACACTTTAAAGGAGATACGCCTGTGGCTGATCTGTCCGCTTTCCCGATTAATGACAAATGGCCGGCCAGTGATCCGTCCGTTCTGCAGCTCTATTCTTTTCCGACACCAAACGGTGTCAAAGTCTCTATTGCACTAGAAGAAATGGGCATTCCCTATGAGGCTCATACGGTGACCCTGTCGGATGCGGACGTCAAAAGCCCCGAGTTTCTGTCCCTGAACCCCAACAACAAAATCCCCGCGATCATCGATCCCGATGGCCCCGGCGGAGAACCGCTGAAACTCTTCGAAAGCGGCGCAATCCTGATCTATCTGGCAGAGAAGTCAGGCAAGCTGCTGGGGAAGAATGCTGCTGAAAAAGCGCATATCATTCAATGGGTGATGTTCCAGATGGGCGGCCTTGGCCCGATGCTGGGCCAGCTCGGTTTTTTCTACAAATTCGCCGGATCTCAGTATGAGGATAAGCGACCGCAGGAACGCTATATCAACGAAGCGAAACGCCTCTTAAGCGTTCTTGATGGCGCTCTTGAGGGCAAGGAGTGGATCGCGGGCGATTTCTCTATTGCGGATATCGCGCTTGCCCCCTGGGTTAACGCCCTGGACTTTTATGGTGCCAAAGAAGTTGTGGGCTACGAGAGCTACAAAAACGTCGTGGGTTACCGGGATCGTTTCTACGCCCGTCCGGCCGTCGACAAGGCCAAAAACATCCCACCCCGTACACCGGCCTGAAAACAACAAACGGCGGGCACCAGGCCCGCCGTTTGTTCTTCCTGTCAGAGGTTTTTCAGCCCGGCAGTTTTCCCGTCAGAACGTATTTCAGGATCTCGACAACCTGACGCGGTTCCTCTGCAACAGCGAGTGCCGCCGCATCCACTTCTTTGAGCGGGTGTGCGTGCTCTGGCCCGTGCAGGATAATCAGGGATTTGCCAAGTGCCGAGGCATAGCCTGCATCAAACGCGGCATTCCACTGTTTATATTTCTCGCCAAAGCGCACAACGACCACATCTGCATCGGCAATGCCTTTGCGCGTCCGGATGGCGTTGACCATCGCACCCTTGTGGTCATGCCAGTATTTGTTTTCCTCGGCGCCGAGGATGGCCACACCGCAGTCATCGCTTGCGTCATGGTCCGTCACAGGGCTGTCAAAGCTGACATCTAGGGCTGACGCGCCCTCAATGATCTGTTCGCGCCAGTCTGTGTGGATTTCGCCGGAGAGGTATACTTTGAGTGTCATGTCACTGTCCTTTCAGAGGCCGGAGCGATCAGCTGCGCAGGCTGCCACCGCTGGCTTTGGTCACCTTTTCGACGACCTTTGCGCTTACCGCCTCGATGTCTTTTTCCGTCAGCGTCTGGTCCTTTGGCTGCATCCGGACAGTCAGCGCGAGAGATTTTCTGCCCTCGCCCAGACCGCCTCCGACAAACTCATCGAAAACCCGCACATCCGCGATCAGCGCCTTGTCCGCCCCGAGAGCGGCATTGATCAATGTAAGCGCCTCGACCTCTGTATCCACCACAAAGGCAAAATCACGCTCCACAGCCTGAAGGTCGCTGATCTCAAGTGCAGCGCGCGTGGATCCGGCTTTGCGCGGCATCGGAACTTCGGCAGGCCACAGTGTAAAGGCCATCGCGGGCCCTTTGACGTCCATCGCCTCAAGAACGCGGGGATGGACCTCTCCGAAAACACCAAGTGCTTTTTTGGGCCCCAGACAGATGACACCATGGCGACCAGGGTGCCACCAGCCTGCACCGTTGCGCATGATCTGGACACGGGCAGGCGCGCCGATGGCGGCAAGGATTGCTTCCGCGTCTGCTTTGACGTCAAAGACATCTACAGCACGCGATGAGCCGTGCACGTCTTTGGGTCCGCTGCGGCCGACCAGAAGACCGGAAACCTGCAGTTGCTGCTCCCCTGGCTCACCACCGGTGAAGGCCGGGCCAACCTCGAACAAGGCCATATCCGCAAATCCGCGGGCCTGATTGCGGGCCGCAGCCTGCAGCAGACCCGGCAACAGGTCAGGGCGCATGTGGCTCATGTCCGAACTGATCGGGTTTTCGAGCTGTGTCGCCTGATCACCACCGCCAAAGAGCTTTGCGGAAGAGCCGTCAATAAAGCTGTAGGTGACACATTCATTGTACCCTAGGGCTGCACAGGTGCGGCGGGCAATCGCCTCCCGGCGCTGCATCGGCGACAGGATCGGCTTTGGGACGCCATCCGTCAGGCGCGGCAGGGGGCGCCCCTGCAATTTGGTCAGCGATGCGACCCGGGCGACTTCCTCAACAAGGTCCGCCTCGCCCTGAACGTCAGGTCGCCAGCTGGGCACATGGGCCATATTGCCTTCCAGAATAAACCCCAGCGAGGTCAGCGTCTGGCGTTGCTCGCTTTCGGGGATCTCCATCCCCACCAGCGACTGAACACGCGCGGCATCCAGACTGTAGGCCCTGGAGGTATCCGGAATCTTGCCTGCAACGATCACTTCGGAGGCCTCTCCACCGGCGTGATCAAGGATCATGCGGGTCGCGTGCTCAATCCCATAGGGCGTCCAGGCCGGGTCAATACCCCGTTCAAAACGATACCGTGCATCGGAATTGATTTTCAGACCCCTGCCCGTGTAGGCCGTTCTGACGGGATCGAAGTAAGCGGCTTCCAGAAAAACGTTGACTGTTTCCGCCGTACAGCCCGATGCCAGCCCGCCCATAACGCCGCCAATGCTCTCAACTCCGTTTGCATCAGAAATCAGCGTCATGCCTTCCTCAAAGGTGTATTCCTTTTCATCAAGGCCAACCAGCGTTTCGCCGCCCTTTGCCCGGTGAACCCGCAGCGTGTTACCCGCAATTTTGTCCGCATCAAACACGTGCAGCGGGCGGTTGCGGTCGTAGGTAAAGAAGTTGGTCACATCCACCAGAAAGCTGATGGGCCGCAGACCGATTGCCCGCAGTTTGTCCTGCAGCCACGCCGGGCTGGGCCCGTTCGCCACGCCCCGGATCAGCCGGCCGTAAAACACAGGGCACTGCTCAAGAGTATCCCCTTCGATGGTCACGCTCACCGGACAGGGGAATGCGCCCTCTGTCGCATCGACGTCACGCTGTTTCAGTTTGCCCAGGCCGCGGGCTGCGAGATCACGTGCAATACCCCGCACGCCAAGGGCATCCGGGCGGTTGGGTGTAATGGCAATCTCGATCACCGGGTCGACTTTGGCCGGATCGTTTTCCGCCAGCCAGTCCACAAAAGACTGCCCAACCTCACCAGAAGGCAGTTCAATAATGCCGTCATGCTCGTCGCTGAGTTCCAGCTCGCGCTCGGACGCCATCATGCCAAAACTCTCAACACCGCGGATTTTGCCAACGCCGATGGTTGTATCTATGCCAGGCACATAAACGCCCGGCTTTGCGATAACGACCGTAATCCCCTGACGCGCATTGGGCGCACCACAGATGATCTGCTTCTGCCCCTCATCAGTATCCACCTGACAGACGCGCAGGCGATCTGCATCCGGGTGCTTTTCGGCAGATGCGACATAGCCCAGGGTAAAGTCCTTCAGACGCGCGGCGCGGTCCTCAACCTCCTCAACCTCAAGGCCGAGATCGGTAAGCGCATAGAGGATTTCCTCAAGCGTCGCAGAGGTGTCCAGATGGTCTTTGAGCCAGGAGAGCGTGAATTTCATGAGGTATCCGCCGGGTCTTTAGGGTTCCGCGCTCTGATAGACCAAAGACGGGCGGGGGAAAAGCCATTGCTGCGCCTCAGGGATAGGAGGGAGGCAGTCCGAGCATCTCATCCAGTTGACGTGCGATCCAGCCATGGGGGATGAAATGCCCGCCCGGGTGGATATCCAGGCTGACGTGTCCCCCGGGACAATCCCATGTTGTGCGCCGGAACGTCAGAAAATCGCGTGCCGCCCAGGGGCCCTGATCGGTACCGTCGGCACAGCCATATTTTTCGCGCCACAGGGAAACCGGGTACTCTGTGTCACCGCCCGGGCCGAACGGAAAATCAAGCACCTGATCATTCAGACCATAAACCTGGCGCACCTCAGCGGGGGCTGTCGGGCAGTCTTCGGTTTGCGACAATGTACCTGAAACGGCCAGCAGGGCGGCGATATCTGCGCCATCCTCGCAGACAAAACGCCAGGCCATGTTGCTGCCCCAGGAATAGCCGGAGACATAGATGCGATCATCTGTCACGGGCCAGGTTTTCCTGACCTCTTTCAGAACCGCCCGGGCAAAATCGACATCCGGAGTACCGGGTCGCCAGAAATCCCAGCTGCGCCCCAGACCGTTGGGGGCCACCAACAGAACACCACGCCGCCGGGTCGCTCCGGAAATCCGCTGATGGCGCACAATCAGCGTGCCCTGGCGTTGCCAGCCGTGAAAATGCAAAAGCACAGGCATCGGGGTTTCGCCGTCCCAGCCGTCCGGTGGCAGCACGTGATAACTGCGGCCGCCGATCTCACACGGCGTCTGGCCGGTACAGGCATCTTTCCACGGCCCCATTGCAAACGCTGCGGCGGGCATAACAGACAGGGCGGACAAAAGAGCAGAAAAAAGCTTCATGTTCCGCACTCTAACGCCACACCCGGCACTGTCACCTCACAAGATGCTGATGACTTAAAGACTGCGCAGCCAGTTGCGGATTTCGGTCATGCGCATCTCTGGCTGCATGTCCGCAAAACGGACGCCCAGGCGGGCCGCGGCGTCAGGGTCCTCATCTGCCACGGTCAGATCCGCCGCTTTGTCATCCGGAAAAAGGTCCCAGTCCCGCACACGCGCACCGATGAATTTCAGGCTGTATTCCGGGTGATACTGCATGCCCCAGAACCGCACACCGTCACGCTCATAGACCATCGCCTGCACGGGCGAATGGCTGTTCGCAGCCAGCACAACAGCACCCTGCGGCACTCTGACGACCTCGTCACGATGTACACAGGGCGCGGCATAGCCATCGTTGCGGCCTGCCAGCAGCGGATGGGTGCGGCCCGCGTCAGTCAGGCGGATACCCAGGGCCAGACCGTCCTCGCGACCGTTGGGTGATGGTGCGGTCGCACCGCCCAGAACAGACGCTGCCAGCTGAAACCCGTTGCACGAGCCGAGCGTTGGCACACCTGCCGCAAACACCCGCCGCATCGCTTCTGCCAGCGCCGCCGCAAGGGGATCTTCGGTTGTCCAGTCTACTGCCGAGCCCGTGAAAACAACGCCGTCGAGTTCAGAGAGCAACGGCAAAGCATCGCCGTCATAGGGGGCTGCAATTGCAACATCGCACGCCGGGTCCACGGCCTTCAGTGCTGCGGCATAGCCTTCGCCCGTGGTTTCACCGTATTGCGCGCGTTTCCTTGCGTTGATCTCTCCCGGGTCGTTGTCCACGACCAGAATGCGCTTTGCCAATTCCGGGCTCCCCACGTCTGCTTGCCCAGACTGGCACAGCATATCAGGCGGCACTGGTCAGATTGCGACACTGGTTTACGCGGAAACGATCAGCGGTTCAGACCACCATGCAGGGTCGGCTGGTCCAGGCTGGAGAACCCATAGTGGCGCAGCCAGCGCAGGTCACTGTCAAAGAATGCCCGCAGGTCCGGAACGCCATATTTCAGCATGGCAATGCGGTCGATCCCCATACCAAAGGCAAAGCCCTGCCATTCGTCCGGGTCGATCCCGCCCGCTCTGAGCACCTTGGGGTGCACCATACCGGAGCCAAGGACTTCCATCCAGTCGTCGCCTTCACCAATCCGCAACTGGCCGTCGATCCACGAGCACTGGATGTCGACTTCTGCCGAGGGTTCGGTGAACGGGAAATGCGACGCGCGAAACCGGGTTTTGATCCCCTCAATACCGAAAAAGGCCGAAAAGAACTCTTCCAGCACCCATTTCAGGTTCGCCATCGAGATGTCTTTGTCGATGGCCAGCCCCTCGACCTGATGAAACATCGGTGTGTGGGTCTGATCATAGTCCGCGCGGTACACACCGCCAGGACAGATAATACGCAGCGGCGCGCCGCGTTCCTCCATCGTGCGGATCTGAACCGGAGAGGTGTGTGTTCTGAGAACATGCGGGGGCCGGTTGTCGCCCTCGGCCCGCGCCATGTAAAAGGTGTCCATCTCGGCGCGCGCCGGATGGTGGCCGGGAATATTCAGCGCGTCAAAGTTGTACCAGTCCGTATCAATACGGGGGCCTTCGGCAACGGAAAACCCCATTTCACCAAAGATTGCCGTGACTTCTTCGGTCACCTGGCTGACCGGATGAATGGACCCCTGGCGCGACGCCCGAACGGGCAGTGTCACGTCCAGCCATTCTGTACGGAGCCGTTCATCCAGCGCGGCATCGGCAAGCCCCGCCTTGCGGGCCGCGAGAGCCGAATTGATCTCATTTTTCAGAGCATTCAGCGCAGGACCAGCAGTCTGCCGTTCCTCCGGGGTCATTTTGCCCAGTTCGCGCATCTTCAGGGAGACCTCTCCCTTTTTACCCACGGCCGCGAGGCGGATCGCCTCAAGCGCATTCTCGTCTGCGGCATCCGCAATCTGACCCAGGTATTTCTGCTTGAGATCGTCCATCTCTGCCTCATTCTTCAGTCAGGGCCGGTGCTAGCAGAATAGACACTGAATGCAAGGCGCATGGCATTTTCACAGGTCCGGATGATGCGCAAAGACACGGGCTCAGGATTCGAGGCAGCCCGGAGCGCCTGACACCTCCACAAGGCTGGCTGACATGAATACACCAGAATGCGCTATTTGTGTCAGAAATTTCCAGCGCCCGAAAACCAGCGCTGCTCACCAGCTTAATTCGGCGCGAAACTGACCCAATTTGCGCACAAATACGGACAATAGCGCCAAACAGAAATGCAATTACTTCATTTTCTGGTCTTTACCCCTCAGAGGGTCACGGTATTATTGGTGAGAAGGTATCGGGGAACGGAGACGACGCGGCGCATCCCGTCAACCATCCCGAAAGACCGGTGCGGGGGAACATGAAAAACCACAAGCGTATGCGTATCAGCGATGTGATGCGGTTGACGGGCCTGTCGCGCTCGACCGTTGACCGCGTTCTGAATGACCGGCCCGGTGTGCGCGAAGATACGCGCCAGCAGGTTGAACAGGCAATCTCATCGCTGGGCTATGCGCCAAGCTCGCTGGTACTGCATCAAAAGGCCCGGACCGGACGGATCGAGGTGTTTTTACCCGAAGGCACCAACCCTTTTTTCGCGCATCTGCGCAAGGGCATCGATGCTGCCGCCGAAGCTGCCTCGGACAGAGGGGTTGATCTGCGCATTCGTGGCTTTGACCCCTACAAGCCCGAGACAATAGTGGAAAGCCTGAGCACTGTCAGCAACCAGACCACTGCCGTGATCACCGTTGGCGTCGACAATGCCGAAGCCAGTCTCGCTATCAACAATCTGGCAGACCGGGGTATCCGGGTTGTGACCATTGTATCTGATGTGCCGATGTCGCGACGTTCTGCTTATGTCGGCCAGGATAACTTCGTCGCGGGCAGAACTGCCGGACAGCTGATGGCCAGCCTTGTCGCGCCGGGAAAGGGCCGTGTCGCCGTGCTGATCGGGCATCCGCAGTTTCGCCACCTGCTGGACCGGCAATCGGGATTTCAGCAGGCACTGGCCATCAACCGCCCGGATTTGTCGGTCGAGCCCTGCCACCCCTATGGCGCAGATCCGGCCCAGGCCGCGGCAATCGTGCGAAATCTGATGTCAGACCGCCAGAACCTGCGCGGTGTCTATCTGGCGGGGGGTGGACAGCCCTATCTGATTGATGCCCTGCGGGTAACGCGTGGTGCGCAGCCTGTGGTTATCGGCCACGAGGTTCGGATGCCAGCCGTGCTGCCCTGCGCAATGGCACTTACAGGCTGGTTGTAGCCCATGATGTCGATGAGCTGGGCCGTAAAGCGGTGAACACCGCGCTGGACAGCAAAATTTTTGGCAGCCAGGCCTGCGCTGTGAACATCTTTATCGCCGAGAACCTGCCCGCCGCCTAAAGCGTCGGGCGCAGCACGGAACGCAGAAAACTCTGTGTTCTCGCGACCCGGGGGGCCGAGAATATCTGTTCCGGCGGCCCTTCTTCAACAATCACGCCCCCATCCATGAAACAGACACGGTCCGCCAGCTCCCGCGCAAAACCCATTTCATGCGTGGCCAGCAGCATTGTCATGCCCTCCTCGCGCAACTGGCGCAGCACGGCCAGAACCTCGCCGACCAGCTCAGGATCAAGTGCGGCGGTGATCTCATCAAACAGCATGATCTCGGGGCGCATCGCCAGCGCGCGGATCACCGCAACCCGCTGCTGTTGTCCGCCCGACAGCTGATCGGGATATTTGCGCATATGCTGCGCCAGACCAAACCGCTCAAAGAGCGCTGTGGCTCGCTTCTCCAGGCCCTGCCCCTGCTCGTTCAGCACCCGGCGCGGGGCCAGCAGCACATTCTCCAGCGCCGTCATATGCGGAAACAGGTTGTATGACTGGAACACAATCCCGATGCGCCGCCGCACCGGGCCAAGGTCCAGCCCGGGCTCTGAAATGTCCTGCCCGTCCAGCCACACAGTGCCCTCGTCAATCGGCTCAAGCTGGTTGATACAGCGCAACAGGGTGGATTTGCCGGAGCCGGACGCCCCGATCAGGCAGATCATCTCGCCCGGTGCAACCTCCAGGTCGATACCGCGCAGCACGTGATTGGCGTCAAAAGATTTCTTCACACCGCGCAGCGAGAGCTTAGCTTCTGGCATCGCGGTCCCTGTTCAGCAGATAATCGGCATAGCGCGTCGCGGGCACCGTAACGAGCAGGAAGATAACGGCAGCGACGACATAGGGTGTGAAATTTGCCAGCAGGCTTTTGTAGATACCCGCCTGGCGCAGGATTTCCACTGGGCCGATAAAGGACAAAAGTGCGACATCCTTTTGCAGTGCCACAAGCATGTTCATATTGGCGGGCACCACCCGGCGGATTGCCTGGGGCAGAATGACATAGCGCATGGTGTCGCGTTCGGTCAGGCCAAGGCAGATCGCAGCATTTCGCTGGCTGGCATGCACGCTTTCAATGCCCGAGCGCAGGACTTCCGCCACATAGGCAGAATAGGTCAGTACCAGCGCAACTGTGCCCCAGATATAGGGGCTGTTCCAGGGCCGTGGCAGCCCCAGTCCCGGTACACCAAAGCCGATCAGGTAGATGGTCAGCACCACCGGAACGCCCCGGAAAATATCCACGTAAACCGCACCGAATATCCGCAACGGAAAAAGCGCCGGCGCCCGCGCTCCGCGCGCAAGGGCTATGGCCAGCCCCAGCCCCAGGATCAGCGGCACGGACCAGGCAAAGATCATCACATCAATCAGAAAGGCGCGCAGCAGTGTCGGAAAGGTCTCCGCAAAAACCTGGCCATCGAAAAAGCTCGCCCTGACCGCAGGCCAGCCGGGAGCCAGCGGCACCAGCAGAAAGACAGCAGCCACCACCGCGAGCGTGCTGATACCCGCAACGGTCAGCGACCTGCGCCGCTGTGCCGCTTCATATGCCTGCCTGCGGTTCATCGGATCACCGGATCAGCGGAACACCCGTTGCTTCCTGGAGCCACTCCGCCTCGATCGCGGCCAGACTGCCATCAGCTTTCATTGCACCAAGGGCCGCATCAACGCATTCTTTGAGCGCGGACCCCTCGGGCATCAGCGCACCGAAATGGTCCGGGTTGTCCGTTTCGTCCGCTGGAAACTGGCCCAGTACCTGGCCGCCATCAAGGACCACGGCCGACAGATAGAGAGCCGTCGGCAGATCGAACAGAGCTGCATCAATCTGGCCGGCCTTCATCGCTTCCACCACATTCGCATTATCATCATAGATCAGCGGGTTACTGTCGGGTGCGATGGTCTTGAGGATCACCGGCAGCGCCGTCGTCGAGGCGACAACGCCCCACTTCAGACCCTTGAGCGTGCCCATGTCCGCCGCCAGACCATCCGCGCCCCGCACGAGAACAGCCATCGGGGCGGTGTAGTAGGGTTCAGAGAAATCCACGACCTTGTCGCGCGCCTCGGTGATCGAGAACTGCTGCATATTCAGATCAAAATCCTTTTCGCCGGGCTGGATCGCCTGATCAAAGGACGTCCGGGTCCAGACCACATCAGCGGCCTCAAACCCCATTTCTGCGGCCAGCGCATAAGCAACGGCGGCCTCGAACCCTTTTCCCGCCTCGGGTGCGTCATCCAGCACCCATGGGTAATAAGCAGGGTTCCCGGTCGCGATGGTCAGTTTGCCCCCGGTCAGTGTTTTGCCATCAGAACAGCTCTGGGCGAAAGCGCCACCTGCCAGAAGGGCCGACATCACCCCTGCGGTTACCATTGTTTTCCACATGTTTTTTTCTCCCCGGATAAAATCTGTTGCCTGAATTTATTGCGCCCGGACCGCGCGACCGCAAGCACGAAGCGACATCGTGACTGGCAGGCTCCATCTCTGGCGCAGTCTTCAGCTTTCTTTGGGCGGCATCCGCTCCACCGGACCGCCCTGCTCTTCCCATGTTGAAAACCCTTCTTTCAGATGCGCGGCCTCAAACCCCATGTCCTGCAGCGTTGCCACTGTCAGCGCAGAGCGCCAGCCAGAGGCACAGTGAAACACATATTTTTTACCGCCTGCGAATTCGTCTTTGTAATACGGGCTTTTGGGATCCACCCAGAATTCGATCATCCCGCGCGGGGCGTGAAAGCTGCCGGGGATAAAACCGCTGCGCTGACGTTCGCGCACATCACGGATATCCACGATCAGAACATCTTCGCGCCCGACCATCGCAATCAGGTCCTTTGTCTCGATCTCTTCGATACGGGCGCGGGCATCAGACACCATATCGGCGGACGACTTGATTAGAGCAGCCATGCAGGCAATCCTTTTTCACTGTGCTGGGTCCACTATGCCTGCCGGTCCCGCGAAAAACCATTCCAAACGAAAAAAGCCGCCCCGTTTCCGGAGCGGCCTTGAATACTCATATGCAGAGATCAGGCTGCCAGCGCGTCCTGCGCCTGCTTCACGATCGCGCCGAAAGCGTCGGGCTCGTGTACTGCCAGATCAGCCAGAACCTTACGGTCCACTTCGATGCCTGCCAGGTTCAGACCATTGATAAAGCGGCTGTATGTCAGCGCTTCGTCATGGCTGCGTACGGCAGCGTTGATCCGCTGGATCCACAGTGCGCGAAAATTGCGCTTGCGGTTCTTGCGGTCGCGCGTCGCGTACTGGTTCGCTTTGTCGACGGCCTGGCGTGCGACTTTAAAGGTGCTCTTGCGGCGGCCATAATAGCCTTTCGCTGCCTTGATAACCTTCTTGTGACGGGCGTGGGTGACTGTACCACCTTTAACTCGGGACATATCGGCTCTCCTTAGCGGTCGTAGGGCATAAAGCCCTTGATGATTTTGGCATCGGGTGCGGACAATTCGGTTGTCCCCCGCGCGTTACGGATGAATTTGCGTGTCCGTTTGATCATGCCGTGGCGTTTACCCGCCTGGCCGCCGATGACCTTGCCAGTGGCCGTCACCTTAAAGCGCTTCTTGGCGCTTGATTTCGTCTTCATCTTGGGCATTTCCGTCTCCTCGGTATTGGGTCGGTTTGCACACGACTCGGCATGCCACTTTGGCCGGTCGCGCGGTGGAAGGCTGCTCTATAGGGGGGGAGGGCTGCCAAGGCAAGCCCTGAATCCGCGCCGTTTCCTCAGAAAACGTAGTGATTGAGCACGCGCGAAAAAACCTTGGGGATGCTCTGTACAGTATAGCCCCCCTCGACCGACGCAATTGCGTAGCCGGCGAGGCTGACACCGGCCAGAAGTGCAATCGCACCGACGCGCGGCGGACGCCGCTCTGACAGTGCAGAAACCAGCGACGGCACTGCAAAAACTGTCAGCACCAGCCCTGCGACGAATGCAAGATCCGGGTCCATGTCGTGCGAAAGCTCCCCTTTGCCCCAGGGCAGCTTATTCCGGATCAGTGTTGAAAATCAAACGTTCGTCGCACGGGGCGACACGCAGAATATTCGTGCTGCCCGGGACGTTGAACGGCACACCTGCGGTGACAACGATCATGTCCTCTTTGCCCGCGTAACCCTGACGCGTTGCCGCGCGGGCAGACTGTACGACAGCCATTTTGAACCGGTCCAGCGGATCGACGATCACACAGTTGGTCCCCCAGGACAGGGTCAGGCGACGGGCCGTCCGCGCCATAGAAGTCATGGCGATGATCGGCACACGCGGACGTTCGCGCGCAACCAGCGCTGCCGTTGTCCCGCTTTGTGAGAAACAGCAGATGGCTTTGATATTTGTCGTCTCGGCAATCTCGCGCGCCGCAGAAACGATACCATCCGCGATTGTGCGGCCCTTGGCCTCGCGCGAGGCTTCGATGATCTGACGATACGTCGGGTCCTGCTCCACTTCGGTGGCCACGTTGTTCATGGTCGTCACCGCTTCGATCGGGTAATCACCAGCAGCAGATTCCGCCGACAGCATGACCGCATCTGCACCCTCGTAAATCGCTGTCGCAACATCCGATACCTCGGCACGCGTTGGCACAGGGCTCTCGATCATACTCTCCATCATCTGGGTGGCGACGATCACCGGGCGCGCTGCGGCGCGACACTTGCGCACCAGACGTTTCTGAATGGGTGGCACATTCTGCACCGGCAGTTCCACACCCAGGTCACCACGTGCCACCATGATACCGTCACTCACGGCAAGAATATCGTCAAAATTCCTGACTGCCGCAGGCTTTTCAATCTTGGACAGGATCGCCGCCCGGCCATTTGCCAGGTCAGAGGCCTCGAGCACGTCCTCGGGCCGCTGCACAAAAGACAGCGCCAGCCAGTCCACACCCAGTTCGCAGACAAACTCCAGGTCCTTGCGGTCTTTGTCAGACAGCGCTGCCAGCGGCAGCACCACGTCCGGTACATTCACGCCCTTACGGTTGGAAATCACACCCCCCGCCTTGACAGTGCAATTTGCAAAATCCGGCCCACAGTCGTCCACAGTCAGTCGGATTTTACCGTCATTGACCAGCAGCGTGGCGCCCGGCTCAAGTGCCGCGAAAATCTCCGGGTGCGGCAGGTTCACACGGGTGCTGTCGCCTGGCGTCTCATCCAGGTCCATCCTGAATTTCGCGCCCTCTTCCAGCATCTCACCTTCGTCGCTGGCGAATACGCCAACACGCAGTTTGGGGCCCTGAAGATCGGCCAGAATGCAGATGCTGCCGCCCGTATCTTCTTCGATCTTGCGGATAATGGCATGACGCTCGCGGATTTCCTCGTGGCTGCCGTGGCTCATGTTCAGGCGGAATACATCCGCGCCGGCATCGTGCAGCGCGCGGATCATTTCGTAGCTGTCAGAAGCCGGGCCCAGAGTGGCCACGATTTTTACATTACGGGTGCGTCTCATACCAGCGGTCGTCCTTTTCGTCTGTCCGGTCCGGCCGCAGTTCTGTGCAGCCGTTATCGCTAACGGGTTGTGTGCCTTATGCCGCATCGCGGCGCAGGGCGCAACAGCGCAGAACCTGCACCGCAGGAGGTGACACCATCATGACAAAGGTCCCGCTGCTTGACATGCGCGGAAGCATCCCCACCTTGTCCAGCACAACAGCAAGGAAATCATCATGCCGACGCAGACCGAGATCGAACTTCAGGCCGCCGCATTCCGCAGATTGCAAAAACACCTGATGGAAGACCGAACCGATGTACAGAACATCGACATGATGAACCTCGCAGGTTTCTGCCGCAACTGCCTGTCGCGCTGGTACCAGGAGGCTGCAGCCGAAAAGAACATCGCTCTGTCCAAGGACGAGGCGCGAGAGCTCTTCTACGGCATGACGATGGCTGAATGGAAAGCGAACTATCAGACAGACGCGACCGGCGACCAGAAAGCCGCGTTTGACAAGTCTTTTGCAGAAAACGTCGGCAAAGGCTGATCAGACCGGGGCGGCCGGAACGCGCGCGAATGGAGTTGCGGCCCGGCGCCAGACCGGATGCGCAAGCCGTCTGAATATCTTTAGCGGGCGTTCGAACAGGGCGGCGAAGACGAAACAGACGAGCAGTGTCAGCCCCAGCAGCCAGAGGTCATACCCCGGCAGCGTTTCCGGCAGGGTCGCATCGAGCAGATGAAGCGTGGGATAGTGCATCACATAAAGCGAGAAACTGGCACCGGCGATCCAGCGTATGGTTTGAACAGAACAGCCCTCGCTCCGGATCGTCATCCGGTCAGCAATGTTTTTCACGCCGGACAGATGCAGTGCCACAAAGGCCGCGATAATCGAATTCCACAGGACTTCATCCGAATAGTTCAGCAGCTTATGATGACTGACAGGTGCCAGCGCCTGCGCGGTGAATTCTGAAAGCAGTTCCGGCACACCATTGAGCCTGAGGAGGATCAGGGCACCAACGCTCAGAACCGCGCGCGCCCAGTCACGTGCGGGCAGGGCCGTATCCTCGGCAGGTCTGCGCGATCCATGCCAGACCAGAACGCCCATAAGCCACGCGGGCAGCAGCGCGAGGATCGGGAGACCCACAAGAAGCACGAGCAGCGCCAGCAACACCCAGCGCAGCACCCCGCGCAGGAAGAATGCCACGCCAAACATTATGTAAAATCCAACTTCATAGCTCAGCGACCAGAGTGGTCCGTTCGTCCCCAGCCGAACCCTGTCCCATTGTCCCTGCCACTCATTGGTAAAGGTCAGACCCCGAAGGAACATCTCGGATACCGGTGCCGGGTTATAATAACCTGCAGGATAGGCCTCCATCCTTATGCCGGTCCCAATGGTATCGAAGATGACCGTCAGCACCAGTGCCGGCAGCACGACGGACCAGAGGCGGGTCAGCCGGTTAAATGCAAAACGCTCCAACGTGCCGTCGCGGGTGGCGGCATAGGAGATCACCACACCTGACAATACGAAGAACACGATCACAGAGTCGCTGGCGATATTGATTTCGCGCAGAATGTAATAGTCCCCGCGCGTGAAACGGATATGCGCCATATGGCCAAACAGGACCGCCAGCGCGGCAGCGGCCCGCAGAAAATCCAGCCAGATCGAAAACCCCTGCGACATGACCACGGGCGGCATCGCTGCGCGGCGGGCTGCGCGCTCTGACTGCTGTTGCCTGAAAGCCTGCCATGCCTCGATAAACGGTTTGATCATGGCATCGCGCAGCGTCACATAGGGCTGGGGTACCGGCTTGCCCGTACCATCAGAAACCCCATAGGTGATGTGTTCCATTTTTTCGGGCACATACAATGTGCCGAACATCCAGTCCCAGATGGCGAACATCGAACCGTAATTCTTGTCGTGATGCTCAAGGGCGACAGAATGGTGGACCTGATGTTGTGCCGGCGAGATAAAAATATGTTCCATGACACGGCCATAGCTCAGCCAGATATGACTGTGGCGCAGATTGGCGCCAAGCGCGTTGAACACCACATACATCGCGTTTGCACCGCCCAGCGTGACCAGATCAATTTTGCCGATCAGCGCGTAGAGCAGTACGCCCTGCACGATACCAACAAGCACGCTAATAAACAGATTGCGGATGATCGGTTCGATGGGATGCACCCGCTGCACAGTAAGCGGGGTCAGAACATCAGCAGAGTGATGCACCGCATGAAAGGGCCAGAGCACTTTCCACTCGTGATGAAGCCGGTGCGCCCAGTACTTGCAGAAATCCGACGCCATAACGATCACGATCGTCGCGATCAGACTGCGCCCCCAGGTCACCGGCGGCTGACTGAACCCGCCAGAAAAGCTCTCGGACAACCAGGACAAGACAAAATAGGCTACTGCCGTGGGGAAAAACAGGCTTCCCAGTACGCCGAAAAACGCAATGCAGCGCACCGCGAGAAACAGCTTTATGTCCAGAAGGTTCGAGCGATGCAGATAGATCTTTGCCGGCACCAGCCATGTCAGGAAGGACCCGGGCCGGCCACGCCAGCACCAGACGGCAAACGCCAGTAACACCGTGCAGCAGATGTAAAAGAGCGCGAACCGCTCATTCATGTTGAAAAAGATATTCAGCAGGTACCGAAAGTACCCCAAAACGGTATCCATGGGTGGCACCCCTGAGTGTTCTCAGGCGGCCGGATACACCCGGATTCTGTCAACAATAGGGCTGTTCAGGCGAAAATAGCCAGGATCTCATACCAGTATCGGGGCATCCGCAGTGCCCGGAAAGGTGATTCTGGCTTCAGACCTGCTCTGTAACGCGCTCAGGTGGATGCGCAGGCTCCTGCCGCAACCGTCGCCGTGGCACCGGCGTCAAACGCGGCTGAGCGCGTGTCGGCGCCTTCGGTGACACGCACTGCCGCACCTGTGATCTCGGCGCCGGACACCATGATGCCCCGCGCTTCTGAGGTGTCATCCACATCGATGGTAAAGGCGATCTGACCGCCGGGCTCGAGTGTTCCGACACTCAGCGACAGCGCGCTGTCACCGTCCTGCACCAGCGGCAGCTCCGTCAGAGCTTCCGCCCCTGCAACGAGGTCAAAGGGCTGAAACACCTCCACCCCTGCACCGCTGCCGGTGACGTCAAAGATCAGACCACCGGCTGAACCGGCCATATCCAGCGTAATCGCCGCTGATTTCAGCGCACATGCACCCGTGTTTTCGATCACGAACCGGTCTTTCGGTGCACTTTCGACAAACCGCACGGAGATATCCGCAGCTGCAGTCTGCGCGCTGAGTATGAGGACGGTCAGGGTTGCTTTGTACATGGACTGGTCCTTTGCTGTCTGTCGCAGGACATGGTGCCCGTGCCACCCGCTTCAAGGGCAGATCAGAAAAGGATGAGAATGCGCCATTCCGCGCGCAGCGCCGGCGCGTCCTGCCCGCGGACCTCAACTGTGACGCCCAGCACCAGCATCAGTGACCCGTCGGAACGCTCCTCAAAGTCTGACAGCACAAAGCGCCCGCGGATTTCTGCACCTGCCGGCACAGGCGCTGTAAAACGAATGCGGTCAAAGCCGTAATTCACTGATGCGGTCTGACCCTCAACGCCTGGCACAGCGTCATAGGCAAAGGCCGAGAGCATCGAAAGCGTGAGGAATCCGTGTGCAACGGTGCCATCAAACCCGGCCGCCCGCCCCGCATCCGGGTCCAGGTGAATGCCCTGCCTGTCCTCTGTGACCTCTGCAAATCCGCTGATACGATCCTGACCGACACGGATCCAGTCGGAACAACCGATGTCGCCGCCCGTCAGCGCGCCAAGCGCATGACGCGTCAGGCTGCTACCTTTGCGGATCGGACCAGACAGCGTTCAGACCGCCGCTTTGATGCTTTCCTCAAGGTAAATCTCCCGCAGACGCGGCGCGACACGCCCAGGCACGCCCGCGCCCAGAACAGCATCGTCGATCTGTACCACTGGCATGACGAAAGTGCTGGCCGAAGTGATAAAGGCCTCATCCGCCTCTTTTGCCTCGTCGATGGTAAAGTTGCGTTCTTCGACTTCCATCTGTGCCTCCTGCGCGAACCGCAGGACAGCCGCACGGGTGATCCCATGCAGGATATCGTTGCTCAGGGCACGCGTGATGATCTTATTGCCCCTGACGATATAGGCGTTGTTGCTGGTGCCCTCGGTGACATAGCCATCCTCGATCATCCAGGCGTCGTCGGCACCGGCCTTTTTGGCCATCATCTTACCCATCGACGGATAGAGCAGCTGCACTGTTTTGATATCGCGACGCCCCCAGCGGATGTCCTCGATGCTTATGACCTTCATACCCTTCTGTGCCGCCGGGCTGTTGGCCAGGCCGGGCTTGTTCTGGGTAAAGAGCACAATTGTCGGTGGCGTCGTCTCCGGATCAGGGAACACGAAATCCCGGTCGCCCGGCGCACCGCGCGTGATCTGCAGATAAATCATGCCTTCGTCGATCCCGTTCGCGCGCACCAACTCGCGGTGCACCTCCAGCAGGTCCTCTTTACTGATCGGGCTTTGCATCTCCAGCGCGTCCAGCGACCGTTGCAGCCGCACCGCGTGACCGTCAAAATCGATGAGCTTGCCACCCAGAACCGACGTCACCTCATAGACGCCATCCGCCATCAGAAAGCCACGGTCAAAGATGGAGACTTGCGCCTCATTCTCGGGCATGTAGTCGCCGTTCAGATATACCGTGCGCATCGTTTTCTCCCTGCCATTCGTCCTGCCCGTAAATCAGCTGTCGGGCGCTTTGGTTAACTGGTCGGCCCGTCTGGGCTCTGACCACAGAATTCCATCACATCTAGGGCGGTCAGCCGTCCGGTTGCAAGCAGGTGTTGCAGAACCGCAGCCACAGACTGCGCGTCCCCGCGCGCATCATGGGCAACCCCCGCAGGCGGCAGACCGAAATGCGCACAGATGGTATGGCTGCGCAGGGTCTGAACCCTTTCCACCGGCTCACCTGCACGCACCAGCAATGGCACAGCACTGCGAAACCGCGTCGCCGGGATCGGACTTTGCGTGCCGGTTACAAACAGATGTGCGGCCAGGGTAAGCAGCTCATCCTTGCCCCAGGCCAGCAGCGGCGCACCTTCCGAAAAGTCATCCAGCCGCGCAAGAGCCTCACCCAGATCCAGCCCTTCGGCCTCAATCATTGCCGCACTGATCCCTGTCAGCTGCGTGACCAGCGGGTGCAGCGGCACCAGCTGACCATCACGGTCCACCGGGCGTACGTACCAGCCCACCGGGTCAGAGACGGCAAAGGGTGCAGAGAGGTCCAGCCGCACGGCACCAATCTGAATGGTCAGCGGATCGGGATCATCCGGCCCGCACCAGAACCGCTGCGGCGCGCCGGGCGCTGTCAGAAACTCGCAGTCATAAACAACGACCGTTTCCATCAGCCTATCCCCAAAGCGCCGCATCAGGCGGGTGCACGCCCGCCTCATCGAACAAAAGAGGCGTTTCACGATCCTCGGCCAGCAACAACGGGCCATCGAGATCTGTGACCAGAGCGCCCTGGGCCAGCAAAGTCGCGGGGGCCATCGCAAGGCTGGAGCCGACCATACAACCCACCATCACATCATACCCCAGCGCCAGTCCCTCTGCCCGCAACGCAAGTGCTTCAGTCAGCCCGCCGGTCTTGTCGAGCTTGATGTTGATCACATCGTATTTGCCCTTCAAACCGGGCAGGCTTGCGCGGTCATGACAGCTCTCATCAGCACAGACCGGCACCGGCCGCTCCATGCCAATGAGCGCTTCATCTTCGCCTGCGGGCAGCGGCTGTTCCACGAGGCTCACGCCCAGACGGACAAGGTGCGGCGCCAGATCCGCATAGACGGCAGCACTCCAGCCCTCATTGGCATCAATAATAATCTTTGCCTCAGGTGCCCCGGCCCGCACAGCCTCCAGCCTTGGCATATCATCGGGTGTACCCAGCTTGATCTTCAAAAGCGGGCGAAAGGCATTCTCGGCAGCCTGCGCTCGCATTTTCTCCGGCGAATCCAGCGACAGCGTATAGGCCGTGATCTCAGGGCCGGGTGCGGGCAGACCGGCAAGGTCCCAGACCCGTTTTCCCGCCCGTTTCGCTTCCAGATCCCACAAGGCACAGTCAACCGCATTGCGGGCCGCCCCTGCGGGCAGAAGATCGAAGAGATCAGAGCGCGTAAACGCCTCCGGCAGCCCTTCAATCTCGGCCGTCACACTGTCCAGCGTCTCGTCATACCGCGCGTAAGGAACACATTCGCCTACACCGGTTACGCCCCCGTCGCTGATCCGGACCGTCAGCACCTTTGCCTCGGTCCGTGATCCCCGGCTGATGGTAAAAACCTGCGCCAGCCGGAATACGTCGCGTGTTACTTCAATCTGCATCGCTGCTCTCTTCTGGCCATAAATATCCCCGCCGGAGGCATCATACCGCCGCGCAGCGGCTTTTACATCTCCAGCAGTGCATCCACCAGCTTACCGGCACCAAACCGGAAGGGGTCAGTCGCCGGCAGGTTCATCCGGTCCTCAATCTCCTGCAGACAGGCTTTGGCCGCGGCTTCATCCAGCGCCTTGGTGTTTACCGAAACGCCGGTCACCTGACAGGCCGGGTTGGCGACACGGGCAATCGGCAGCGCTGTGTCCCGCAGCTGCTCCAGGCTCGGCAGGCTGAATTGCGGCAGGCCCCGCATGTGCGTCCGCGTGGGTTCGTGGCAAAGCACCAGCGCATCCGGCTGCCCGCCGTGAATAAGCGCCATGGTCACACCGGAATAAGACACGTGGAACAGGCTGCCCTGGCCCTCAATGTGGTCCCAGTGATCCGCGTCATTGTCCGGTGTCAGATACTCAACCGCACCGGCCATAAAGTCCGCGATCACAGCATCAAGCGGCACGCCTTTGCCGGTGATCAGAATACCCGTCTGGCCGGTCGCGCGGAAATCGGACTTCAGGCCGCGTTTGACCATTTCGGCGTCCATCGACATCGCGGTGTACATTTTCCCGCAGGAACAATCAGTCCCGATCGCCAGCACACGTTTGCCGGTGCGTTTCTGTCCGTTGGCAATCGGATAGGCAACGGACGGCACACGCACATCATGCAGGGTCATGCCGTTGACCTTGGCCGCCGCCTGCAGCTCGTCTTCGTTGCGCAGCAGGTTGTGCAGACCAGCGGCCAGGTCATAACCCATCTGCAGCGCTTTAACCAAAACCACTTTCCATTCGTCCGAGATCACACCACCCCGGTTGGCCACGCCGATCACCAGCGTTTTTGCGCCGGCCTTCAGGCCCTCTTCCAGTGTCATGTCCGTCAGGCCCATATCCGCGCCACAGCCCGGCAGCCGGAACTGGCCGACAGCGTTTTCCGGACGCCAGTCCCGGATGCCCTGGGCGACCTTGGCCGCCAGCTGGTCAGGCGCGTCTCCAAGGAACAAAAGGTAAGGTGTCTGGATCATGATTTAGCCTCCGTCAGATTTGCCGCAATTTCACCCAAACAGGCCGCAAAGACTTCGTGAAAACAGCGACATTAACGGCTTATGCGCAATTTTCTTCGAACAATTCTCCGGATTGATGAATTTTTCAGCGCCCGCATACCTCAGGCAACGCCGACTGAATTGCTGCGGATGCAAAATGCACTTGCAGCATACTGCGCAATTTAATACCAACCACAGCAACGCAATCGCAATTTTATTACCCAAGGGATCCGCATGAGCTTCCGCATCCAACCGACTCCTCCTGCCCGTCCAAACCGCTGCCAGCTTTTCGGCCCGGGCTCGCGTCCGGCAATCTTTGAGAAAATGGCCGCGTCAGCGGCCGACGTGATCAACCTGGATCTGGAGGACAGCGTTGCCCCCACCGACAAAGACAGCGCACGGAAAAACATAATCGCTGCGATTTCGGACATCGACTGGGGCAGTAAAACCCTTTCTGTTCGGATCAACGGCCTGGACACGCCGTGGTGGTACCGCGACGTCGTGGACCTGCTCGAACAGGCCGGAGACCGCCTCGACCAGATCATGATCCCCAAGGTCGGATGCGCGGCAGATGTCTATGCGGTTGATGCCCTGGTCACCGCAATCGAAACCGCGAAAGGACGCAGCAAAAAAATCACTTTCGAGGTCATTATCGAATCCGCCGCCGGCATTGCACATGTCGGGGAAATCGCTGCCAGTTCCCCGCGCCTTGCAGCCATGAGCCTCGGCGCAGCAGATTTCGCGGCCTCCATGGGCATGGCAACCACCGGCATCGGAGGCACCCAGGAAAACTATTATATGATCCGCGAAGGCCAGAAACACTGGTCAGACCCCTGGCACTGGGCTCAGGCCGCCATCGTTGCAGCCTGCCGCACCCATGGCGTGCTGCCGGTAGACGGGCCTTTTGGTGATTTCTCTGACGACGACGGCTTCCGCGCCCAGGCAAGGCGCTCTGCCACTCTGGGGATGGTCGGAAAATGGGCAATCCATCCCAAACAGGTTGCGATTGCCAATGAAGTCTTCACCCCCTCACAGGAAGCCGTGACCGAGGCCCGTGAAATTCTGGCGGCAATGGAACAGGCCAAGGCCAACGGCGAAGGTGCGACAGTCTACAAAGGCCGTCTCGTTGACATTGCCTCGATCAAACAGGCCGAGGTCATCGTGCGCCAGTCCGAAATGATCTCTGGCTGACGCAACTTTGATTTGGCAGGTACAGGATCACGTGTCTCAATAGGGCAGACCCATGAAAAGGACTGCCCGATGCGCCTTACCGCTGCCCTGACTGCCATATTTCTGAGCCTCTCAACCGCCCTGGCCGGTGACATTGCGCTACGCGATGGCTGGGTCGTCATCGAAACCGGCCAGACTCATGCAGACCTGCTGAAAAACCTGCGGGCAGCCGTCAAAGCACACAAAATGGGCGTGGTGACCCAGGCCGGCCCCACCGCCACAGCCCGCAAAAGGGGGATCACCATTCCCGAAAACCGTGTTGTGGGTGTCTTTAACAATGATTTTGCCGTGCGCGTACTGGCGGCCTCCACCGCCGCGATGATCGAGGCCCCGATCCGCTTTTACGTGACAGAGGAAACAGACGGCACAGCCACCCTGTCCTGGAAAACACCGGGCTTCGTCTTCGCACCCTACTTCGACGAAGGCGGCGCAGAGCTGCGCGCTCTCGCTGCCGAACTGGATGAAAAATTCGCAGCCATCGGCCAGACAGCAACACAATAGCCGGTTTCTTCTGGCCTGAAATATCCCCGCCGGAGGCATAAAATCTGACAGCGCGACCGTGCTTGCAAATCCTGCGGCGGCGGCAGACAAAGTCCCGGACATGATCCGGAACCACCGCCATGACCACTGACATCCTTCTTGCCCTGGCCACCTTTGCCTTTGTCAGCTCGGCAACCCCCGGGCCCAATAACCTGATGCTGATGGCTTCCGGGGCCAACTACGGCTTTCTGCGCTCTGTGCCGCATATGCTGGGCATCTCGGTCGGCTTTGCCGTTATGATCATCCTGGTGGGTGCGGGACTGATGCAGATTTTTGATGCCTTTCCGATCAGCTTCACGATACTCCGGGTGCTGGCAGTCATCTATATGACCTGGCTGGCCTGGAAAATTGCAACAGCGGCTCCCGTTGCCGACCAGACGGTCACGGGCCGCCCTATGACATTCCTGCAGGCCGCGGCTTTTCAATGGGTCAACCCCAAGGCCTGGGCAATGGCCCTGACGGCGCTGACAGTTTATGCGCCGGATGCTGCGCTTGCATCTTTTGTCACTGTCGCCCTTGTGTTCTGCCTGGTGAACCTGCCTGCAATTACTCTGTGGACAGTCCTGGGCCAGCAGGTGGCACGCCTGCTCACCAGCCCGACACGCCTGCGCATCTTTAACCGCATCATGGCCGCCCTGCTGCTTGCGTCTCTCTGGCCGGTGCTGCGTCCGGGCTGAGGCCGTTGCATTGCCCGTGAATGCCCGCCATATAACAGGGGTCTGATGCGGAGACCCGAATGACCCAGTACATGGACTTTGAAAAACCCCTGGCCGAAATCGAAGGCAAGGCAGAGGAACTGAGGGCCCTGGCCCGCTCGGACGAGAGCATGGATGTCTCGGACGAGGCCGGGGCACTTGATGTCAAAGCCCGCGCCATGCTCGAGGATCTCTATAAATCCCTGACACCCTGGCGCAAATGCCAGGTTGCCCGTCACCCCGAGCGTCCGCATTGCCAGGATTATATCGACGCGCTTTTCTCTGATTACACGCCGCTTGCAGGCGACCGTAACTTTGCCGACGATCACGCCGTCATGGGCGGTCTGGCGCGGTTCGACGGAAAACCGGTCATGGTCATCGGCCACGAGAAAGGCAACGATACGCGCTCGCGGATCGAACGGAATTTCGGCATGGCCCGCCCCGAAGGATACCGCAAAGCCATCCGCCTGATGGATCTCGCACACCGCTTTGGCCTGCCTGTTGTCACCCTTGTGGACACACCGGGCGCCTACCCTGGCAAAGGGGCCGAGGAACGCGGCCAGTCCGAAGCCATCGCCCGCGCCACCGAGAAATGCCTTCAGATCGGCGTGCCGCTGGTGTCTGTCATCATCGGCGAAGGCGGCTCGGGCGGCGCTGTGGCCTTTGCCACGGCAAACCGCGTCGCAATGCTGGAGCATTCCGTGTATTCAGTGATCAGCCCGGAGGGCTGTGCCTCGATCCTGTGGAAAGACGCCGAGAAAATGCGCGAAGCGGCCGAGGCTTTGCGGTTGACCGCGCAGGATCTCAAACAGCTCGCCGTCATTGACCGTATCATCACCGAACCGCTGGGCGGTGCGCACCGCGATCCACTGGTTGCCATCAAATCCGTAGGCAACGCGATCGGCGACATGCTGGACGGTCTGTCAGAAAAGGATCCTGCGGCGCTGATTGCGGATCGCCGCAGAAAATTCCTCGATCTGGGCAAACAGGGCCTCGCGGCCTGATCCCGCTGCGGCCCGCGTTCTAGCTGGCCAGCATGCGCAGACCCTGCGTGACATCAGACCGGACAGCCAGCCGCAGTCCGGGCTCATCCCCCGCACGTAACGCAGCAATGATCAGACGGTGAAACTGAGGCGGCTCGGTTTTGCGCAGTTTCCCATAAAGCGCCCGCATGGTCGGGCCCAGCTGCAGCCAGACAGTCTCTGCCATCGCCAGCATGGCCGGGGCCTGAGCACGCAGATAGAGTGTACGGTGAAATTCCAGATTGGTCCGGATATAGCTGACGGCGTCCCGGTGCGCGACGGCCTCTGCCACCGCTGTATTGATGGTCTGCAACCGCTCGATCAGCGCCATATGCGCACGCGGCAGCGCCCGGCTGGCCAGCTCCACCTCGATCAGGGCCCGCAGGGCTGCCAGCTCCTCGATCCGCTCGTTGCTCAGCTCCGGCGTCGAGATACGCCCGGAGGTCGACATGGTCAGCGCGCCCTCTGCCACCAGACGCCGCGCAGATTCGCGCGCGGGTGTCATGGATACGCCAAACTCCCGTCCGATCCCGCGCAGGGTCAGCGCCTGCCCGGGCGGCAGCTCGCCCTGCATGATACGCGCGCGCAATACGCGGTACACCCGGTCGTGGGCGGCAGGGGCGGCATCGGGTGGGCGCTGGTTCAGTATCATGCATCGTTTGTGATCACAAAATCAAAGCCCGTCAAGAAGTGCGGCCCTTGTCCGTGAAACGGTACCGGTGCAATTCCCCGCCAGAGGTGCGCAGCCAGCGGCGCGGTGCGTCATACTCGCCATAGATGCGCTCCACCCCTGCCCAGAAAGCGGCAGAGTGATTCATCTGAGCCAGATGCGCCACTTCATGGGCCGCGACATACTCCAGCACCCCCGGGGGGGCCATGATCAGACGCCAGGAATACATCAGCCGGCCCTCCGACGTGCACGACCCCCAGCGCGAGCGTGTATCCCGCAGGGTGATTGCGCTGTAGGGCCTGCCCAGCCGCTCTGCATAGAAATCCGAGGCCTCTGCCAGCCGCACGCGAGCCAGTTCGCGCAGATGCCCCGCCAGCCTGCGTCCGATGCGCTCCGGGTCTCCGGGTACACGCACCTGACCTTCTGTGAACACGACACGCCGTCCACTGCCGCTGCGGATTTCATGCGGCTCGCCCGCTATGGGAATTACACTGCCCGGGCCGATCTGCACATCCTCACCCCGCGCCTCCAGGTGCCTGCGAATCCACGACTGTTTTTCCCGGGCAAAGGACAACGCCTCGCGCTCTGACACACGCCGCGGCAGGGTCAGTGTGACCCGGCCGTCCAGCTGTGACACCCGCAGCGAAATGCGTCGCGCCCGCGCCGAACGGCGCAGGACAACGGGAATCGGCGGATCGCCCGGCAGTGTAATCTGGGACATTATCGGGCTCCTGATCTCCTGCCCTGTCCGGCAGGCCTTTACAGCCCCCGTTGCATATGGCACTTGGCCGGAATCATCTATACATGAACCACAAATGCAAAGGGGGTTTTTCATGCCCAAGGAAGAATGGGGAACCAAGCGCCTCTGCCCCACTACTGGCAAGCGGTTTTATGACCTGAACGCAAATCCGGTCATCAGTCCCTACTCTGGTGAAGTAGTCGAGATTGACAACTCCAAGTCGCGCATGATTGCCGCCGACGCCGAGGATGCCGCGACTGCGAAGGCCAAAGCGGCCAAAGCCGATGACGAAGTTGTTCTGGACGATGACGACGAGGACGTCGATGTGGATCTGGGCGATGATATCCTGGACGACGACGAGGATGATGATGACAGCGTCCCGCTCGACGAAATCGCCGACGTCGCCTCCGAGGATGACGACAGCTGATTTTGCAACAAGTCGCGCGGCGGGTCATTTTTACGCTTGATCCCGCCCCGCGATGCGCCTATTCAGCGGCGCACCGGACATATGTCCACGATGGGGCCTTAGCTCAGCTGGGAGAGCGCCTGCATGGCATGCAGGAGGTCAGCGGTTCGATCCCGCTAGGCTCCACCAAATCCCCCCACCGATCCTTTCGCTGCGCATGGCACTGCTCGTGCCGCAGAGATGGTGCGCAACCTTGTCGATCACACAGGCGAAACCCATCCTTTCCCGCGGGGCTGACAGCCGCGGAGAGCTCTGTCTGCACGTCTATTCGTCTCACCGGTTACGGGCATTCGGGGGCACCTGCGGCATCGCTGACAGATTGGTTGGTCCGGGCTCTGCACCGGCGGCTGTCAGCATTGCATGGACCTGTCCGCGGTGGTGTGTCTGGTGATTGAAAAGCTCGGCAGCACAAAGGCTTTTTGGTTTCTCAATGCGGGTTGAGCCATCGCCCGGATACCAGACGGCCACGCCCGCCAGATCTGCATCGACCAGCAGGTCTGCCCACGCCTCGATTTCGGCGTCACGTTCCATCCGCAGGGTTTTATAGTCGCTCCAGACCGACGGGCTGGTCAGCGAGTGCCTGATAGTCTCCTCCGGTCGCGCGTTCCCCTTCAAACGGTTCAGTATCAGAGCGTCGGCCCAGTAAAGGTGGTTCAGCGTCGCCGCTATCGATCGGAAAAATGCGCCCCGGTCTTTCTGGCGGGCCGCGTCGGAAAGTTCATCTGCTGCGCTGAGCAGCGAGGTATTCTGCCAGGCGTTATAACGCGCCATGAAACGGCAGTAATTGGCTGAGATCATCTTCTAAGGCTCCTTTAGCTGTTTTGGTGGGATGGTCCGGGGGCACTTGCGTGAAAACGCCTTACTGGCGCGCCAGGACAATCCTGATCTTTTCCTCGGCCGAGTAGTGCTTGCGGGTCTAGCGCTTGATGCCCCTGACCAACTTGTCAGCGGCGTCTTTCGATGTTCCGGATTTCTTGTTCATCTTCGCTCCATAATGGCTTCGATGAACCAGAAATCCTCCGTTGCTCAAACACCTAAATTTGTCCGATCGGCGCTGACGTCACACACTATGCGGTATCAGGGGCTTCCCTTACGCGTCCTGGCATCCAGATGCTCATGCAGGACGCGGCAGCGGGCAAATTTGATGAGGTGGTCTCTGAGGCACTGAATCGTGTATCACGTGATCAACAAGATATTGCAGCAGTATACTCGATGATCTCGCAAACGCACATGGGCTGCTCTAGCGCCCGCAACACAGGCATCTGCTCCAACCGGAAGGGCATCCACCGTGAGAAACTCGAAGCTGGCGTTCTCAGCGCCCTTGAAGAGCACTTAATGGACCCAGAGCTCTGCGCTGTATTTTGTGAAGAGTATACAAAACACATGAACAAGCTCCGCAGCGAACATGACGCCGCGTTGAATCAGTTCAGGGCAGAACACGAACGGACAAAGAATAAGCTGTCGCAAATGGTTGACGCCATCTGTGACGGCGCGCCTGTCGCGCCCATCAAGGACAGAATGCACGCTTTGGAAAACCGCAGGGTGGAACTTGAAGCCTTGTTGGAGGACGTTGAGGAACCGCCTCCGCTCCTACATCCAAACATGTCGCACAGATATCGTGTCCAAGTGGGGCAACTGATAGAAACACTAAATTCGCAAGAGCATCGCGCCGAAGCGATTGATGCTGTTCGATCCCTCATCGAGAAGATCGTACTGACACCTGACGACAGCGAAAACCGTCTTGTGTCTGATCTTCACGGCAGTCTGGCTGGAATACTGGCTCTGTCAGACGAAACGAAGTCCAAGTCGCAACTAACAAACGCTGTACTCGAAGCACACAAGGCCGCGTTAGGGCTTGTCCAAAACGACCAAAGCGCCCCAGAGGGCGCTTCGGAGGTTAAATTGGTTGCGGGAGTAGGATTTGAACCTACGACCTTCAGGTTATGAGCCTGACGAGCTACCGGGCTGCTCCATCCCGCGCCAATTGCGCTGCCTCAGGTCAGATCTGATATGAGGCGCATCGAAAGAGAGATACGGAACAGAGGTTTTACTAGGTTTGGCGGTGACCTACTCTCCCACGCCTTAAGACGCAGTACCATCGGCGCTACAGCACTTAACTGCCAGGTTCGGGATGGGGCTGGGTGTTTTGCTTGCGCTATGACCACCAAACCATGAAAAACCTCTGTCCAAGTCACGTACGACTGTGTTGTGTATGCTTTTGAGCCTATTAGAAAATCTCTCTTCTACTGGATCAAATCAAGCCTATCGGGCAATTAGTACCAGTCAACTGAACACATTGCTGTGCTTACATCTCTGGCCTATCGACGAGGTGGTCTACCTCGGCCCTCAGGGATACCTTGTTTTGAGGGGGGCTTCCCGCTTAGATGCCTTCAGCGGTTATCCTTTCCGATCATAGCTACCCTGCACTGCTGCTGGCGCAACAACAGGTCCACCAGTGGATCGTTCACCCCGGTCCTCTCGTACTAGGGGCAACTCCTCTCAAGTATCCTACACCCACGGAAGATAGGGACCGAACTGTCTCACGACGTTCTAAACCCAGCTCACGTACCTCTTTAAACGGCGAACAGCCGTACCCTTGGGACCTGCTCCAGCCCCAGGATGAGATGAGCCGACATCGAGGTGCCAAACACTGCCGTCGATATGGACTCTTGGGCAGTATCAGCCTGTTATCCCCGGCGTACCTTTTATCCGTTGAGCGATGGCCCTTCCACTCGGGACCACCGGATCACTATGGCCGTCTTTCGACTCTGCTCGACTTGTCAGTCTCGCAGTCAGGCTGGCTTCTGCCATTGCACTCAACGAGCGATTTCCGACCGCTCTGAGCCAACCTTCGCGCGCCTCCGTTACGCTTTAGGAGGCGACCGCCCCAGTCAAACTACCCACCACACAGGGTCCCGGATCCGGATAACGGACCGCGGTTAGACATCAAGCAGAACAAGGGTGGTATCTCAAGGGTGGCTCCACGCAAACTGGCGTTCACGCTTCAAAGCCCACCACCTATCCTGCACATGTTCGGCCTAATGCCAGTGTGAAGTTGTAGTAAAGGTGCACGGGGTCTTTCCGTCTAACCGCGGGAAACCTGCATCTTGACAGGTAATTCAATTTCGCTGAGTCTATGTTGGAGACAGCGGGGAAGTCGTTACGCCATTCGTGCAGGTCGGAACTTACCCGACAAGGAATTTCGCTACCTTAGGACCGTTATAGTTACGGCCGCCGTTTACCTGGGCTTCAATTCAGAGCTCTCACCCCTCCTTTTAACCTTCAGGCACCGGGCAGGCGTCAGACCCTATACGTCGTCTTGCGACTTCGCAGAGCCCTGTGTTTTTAATAAACAGTCGCCACCCCCTGGTTTGTGCCCCCAGCCAATACTTGCGTAGAAACTGGGCCTCCTTCTCGCGAACTTACGGAGGTATTTTGCCGAGTTCCTTCAACATAGTTCTCTCAAGCGCCTTGGTATTCTCTACCAGTCCACCTGTGTCGGTTTAGGGTACGATCTTATGATGGAGCTATTTCCAGGAACCTCTAAGCAGCCCATTCAATCCAATAAGGATGAACTACCCTCGAGATCCGTCACTTCCATCTGGCCCAGGAATATTAACCTGGTTCCCATCGACTACGCCTTTCGGCCTCGCCTTAGGGGTCGGCTTACCCTGCTCAGATTAGCTTTAAGCAGGAACCCTTGGACTTTCGGCGAGAGTGTCTCTCACACTCTTTGTCGCTACTCATGTCATCATTCTCACTAGTGATCTCTCCACCGGATCGCTCACGCGCCGGCTTCACAGAAAACTCCTTGTGTCCAATCCGGTCGAAACCGGTAAGGACACATGGAGTTATATCACA
>NZ_CANLKW010000002.1:50000-1034389 GCF_947491795.1 uncultured Roseobacter sp.
CTGCGCCATCCAGGCCCCAGACGCCGGACCGACAGGTTATTGGAGGTCACGGCCAGCGGGATCATCAGCAGAAACGACAGCATGCCGATGGTGATGTAGGGTCTTTTGACAATATCGGTCCAGATCTGACTGAGGATACCCACGTCGAGCACCAGCCAGACCAGCAGGTGCAGCGATACATAGAAGAAGGCAATCAGACCCAGAGCCCGCCGGAATTTGATCAGGTTAATCCCCAGATGCCGGCGTAGCGGTGTAATGGCCAGCCCGGCAATCAGCAGTTGCAGGGCAATCTCGCCCAACTCATGCTCCAGCGCCTGGATGGGTTCACGCCCCAGCCCGCCGGTCTGCGCCAGCCAGAGCAACCAGGGCACCGGCAGGACCATCAGTATGTAGAGAACCCAGGCAGGCACGCGGCGCGCCAGGGCATTGATGCGGTCTGTAACAGTCATACTGTAATCCTGTACCGCTGAAGTGTTCAGTAAAACTTTCTCAGGTCCATGCCATCATACAGTGATGCCACTTCTTCCTCATAGCCGTTGAACATCAGCGTCGGCACACGCGGAGAGAAAAGCCCGCCACCGATCACGCGTTCCGTGGCCTGGGTCCAGCGCGGGTGATCCACTTCGGGGTTCACGTTGGAATAAAAGCCGTACTCGCGCGGCTGAAGTTGCTGCCAGGTGTTTACGGGCTGCTCATCCGTCAGTGTGATCCGCACAATCGATTTGATCGATTTGAACCCGTACTTCCATGGCACCACCAGACGCAGCGGTGCACCATTCTGTTTCGGAATGTCCCGCCCGTAGATGCCGGTGGCCATAATGGTCAGGGGGTGCATGGCCTCATCCAAGCGCAGCCCCTCGACATAGGGCCAGTCTATCCAGGCCGCTTTCTGGCCGTGCATCTCGTCAGGGCGGTAAAGCGTTTCAAAGCGCACATATTTCGCGCCGCTCTGTACGCCGGCCATCTGCAGCATATCTGCCAGCTCAAAACCATTCCAGGGGATCACCATCGACCAGGCCTCGACACAGCGGAAGCGGTAAAGCCGCTCCTCGATGGTCATCGCCTTCATGATATCCTCAAAGGCATAGTCGCCCGGGTTATCGACCATTCCGTCGATCTTCACGCTCCAAGGGTCGATGGTCAGCGCTTCGGCATAGCGGGCCGGATCGCCCTTGTCCGTGCCAAATTCATAAAAGTTGTTGTACTGCGTAATGTCTTCCCAGGAGTTGGGTTCCAGCTCTTCAGCAGCGGCTGCCCGGCCACCCGCAGCAGCAAGGCCTATGCCAGCGACAGCCGCGCCCATGATCTGGCGACGGTTCAGATAAACCGCCTCATCTGTGACGTGGTGGTCCTTAAGTGTGTTCTTCCAGCGCAAAGCCATCGGGTACTCCGGTTCATACTCTTTGCACTGATGTAGAGGCCCGCACCGTCACGTCCAAACGAATTTGTCTCACAATCCGGACAGCGGACTGTAACGAAGGGCGTCAGAGACCCAGCAGTCCGGGCAGTTCGTCCATGCTGTCGAACACCGCATCACACACGTCTTCCAGCCGCGCGCGGCCGGTGTGTGCCGCATAACCTAAGGTCCAGATGCCAGCAGCCTTCCCCGCCCGGGCACCGTTTGCGCTGTCCTCGATCACCACGCAGCGTTCGGGCGCAATCCCCTCGGCCCGGGCCGCAGCCAGATAGACGTCCGGCGCGGGTTTGGGGTTGGGCACATCCTCGCGCGACCACACCCGGCCTGTCAGACGATCGGCCATACCGGTGCGGCGCAGCGTGATCTCCATTTTGCGATGCGGCCCGTTGGACCCGACGGCATAGACGATGCCCGCCGCGTCCAGCGCATCCAGAACAGCCAGCGCTCCGGGCACCGCCTGGACGTCCTTCTCCAGCACGTCAAATATTTCTGTATATATAGTGTCGACCCAGTCGTCCGGCAGATCAGCGCCCAGATCACGTGCTGTCTTCATGACACCGGCAATTGTGCCGCCCAGAAACAGATCGGAAATCTCATGCAGACTGATCTGCAGCCCGTGGCGGCCCAGGCTGTCCCGGATCACCACATCGGTCAGCGGCTCACTGTCCACCAGCACGCCGTCACAGTCAAAAATCACCATTTCGGGCGGCATCTTCAAAGCACTGTTCCTTTTCCCTGTCCGGGATGTTTGCGGGTGCCGCCTGCTCCGCGTCAATCGCAATCCACGCGGATCACCGGCAAATCCGGTGATCTCCTGACATTTTTGTTATTGGAAACCAAAATGGCCCCCGGCTTAGGGCGCTGCCTTTGCCTGTCAAACGACCCTGGCGGAAAACCCCGGTGAACCGAAACGTCGTGTCCTGCGTCTAACTCACAATGCCGATCACGGCAGACCAAGTGTAGCAACAAACAGGAGACACCATATGTTTCGCAAGACATTCATCAGCCTGACCGCCGCCGCCGCAATCGCAGGTACAGCCGCCATCGCCGGCAGCTACAAAAAGGACATCGTCGACACGGCCGTGAACGCAGGCACCTTTGAAACGCTCGTTGCCGCAGTGAGCGCCGCTGATCTGGTGGACACGCTCAAAAGCGAAGGCCCCTTCACCGTCTTTGCCCCGACAGATGAGGCATTCGCGGCACTGCCCGAAGGCACCGTCGAAACACTGCTCAAGCCCGAGAACAAGGACCAGCTGATCGCCATCCTGACTTATCACGTTGTGCCGGGCAAAGTCATGTCCACAGACCTGACGGACGATATGACAGCGGCGACTGTGCAGGGCTCCGAGATCACCATCGATCTGGACAACGGCGTGATGATCAACGATGCCACCGTGACATCGGCTGATATCGAAACTTCCAACGGCGTGATCCACGTGATCGACAGCGTGATCCTGCCGCCGGAAGCGTAAACCCTGTGGCGCGCCCGGCTAACCCCGGGCGCGCACCACGACAGATTGTGTGCGTCCAGAGTGCAGGGTCACTTGTTTGCACTGCACCAATGACAGAATTCAAAAGGGCTACAGTCTGCTTCTCCTCAGAGGGCGGTCTGGGACAGGGGAGCCGTCCACAGTTTGTTCTCAACGCATCCTCTTAAGCCGTCCATCAACAAAAACAGGGCTCCGCAGCTATGTGCAGAGCCCCTTTCTCAGGTCGTCCTGAAGCTTTACGCTTTGCGGCGGCGCGCTGTAATCAGGCCGCCGACACCAGCCAGCAGCAACAGTCCCGATGCCGGAACCGGAACGGGTTCCGGGGTTAATTCGGTAATTTCAATCGTCAGAAGATTGAAGTCCGAGGATGTGAAGTCAAAGAAACCGCTCAGTGTCGCCAGCGGCGGCAGTGAAGAGTCAGAGCCCGGAGGCGCCAGATCGATCCCGGTGCCAAAGTCCAGACCAAGAGCCTGTTGAATTGTGCCACTTTCGAGGGCACCCGAAGTGATGTCAGCCCCCTGGACAAAAGCGGCCCCTCCGCTCACGCTCAGGTCGTTCAGCTCGGTCCCGGCATCAAACACATTATTCCCGTCCACGACGATTGTTTGCGGACCCAGAAAAGCGCCATCCAGGCCGAAAATCTCAATCGGATCAAGATTGGCAATAAATGTGTCATTGGATGGCAGGATCATCGACAGAAAAGTAAAGAACCGATCATCAGCAGGATCAGCGATTTCCACGATTGTCGAACCTGCGTCACCGCCGGCTTGTCCCGGGCCGATGCCAGGAGAAAAAATCGGCCCCGGACCTGCATCGCCAAATACCGGCGCAGGCACGCCACCGCCGCCTTCTCTGGCCCGTTGATTTGCGATTGAGGTAGCGTCGGACGCAGGTCCGAACCGTCCGGTCTCCGCAAGATTTTTGAGCCCGACGGATGCGGTTTCCCCGATGGTTACCGGATCAAATCCGCCATCGTGAAAAGCGGTATAAAGCGGCGTGATGAACAGCGGCGTCGTGCCGTTGTGTGTCACGCTGATCTGCAGCGTGGTGGCGTTAGCCGCGGCGCTGAATGCCGCCAGTGACGTGGCAGCCAAAAGGGTTGTAGTGAGTAATTTATGCATCGTGCGCTCCCGGTACGGTTTTCTGTTTTTGGTGTAAAAAACGATTACCGTTGCGTGGTACCAGAGGCGCTCTACACAAATGATACACGTCTCAGTGATAGCGAACACAATGGATTCACGAGATGGTGATACCGCAGGTGATCGGGTTGTTTTCGGAAACGTGCGACCTGACAGCAATGGGATGTCACACTGAAAAACCGCGGGCCTCACAAAGGCGCGCCTGCCGTTTCATTTGACTGAACAAGAGATGTTTAAAATCGTGCCTGTGCTTTGCAGCAACCGTGGCCCTGTTGCCAAACGCAACACCGCCCCGAGAATGACTAAAGGCCCGCCAGAGCGGGCCTTCCACGTTCTTCACAAATGATCAGTGAATAACCGCATCATCCGGTTTGGGCCTGTTACTGGCCGCTACCCGGTCGCCGATGATCAGGCCCTCGTTGCCCGCGCTGACCCCGATGGTGTCGCCGTCTTTCACGTCACCGGCCAGCAGCATCTCTGCCAGCGGGTTCTGCAGCGCGCGCTGGATCACCCGTTTGAGCGGTCGGGCACCATAAACCGGGTCATAGCCCTCGTCCGCCAGCCATTTGCGGGCACCGTCGTCCAGGTCCAGCGTGATCTTGCGGCCTGCCAGACGTTTGAGCAGACGCGCCATCTGGATGGTGACAATACCGTCCATATTGTCACGGCTCAGGCGATCAAAAATGATCGTCTCGTCCAGACGGTTCAGGAACTCGGGCCGGAAATGCGCGTTGACCGCATCCCTCACATCCCGGTGCGCGTCCGCAGGGTCGGCGCCGTCCGGCAGGTGGCTGAGCGCCTGGGCGCCGAGGTTCGACGTCAGAATGATCAGCGTCTGCTTGAAATCCACCGTCCGGCCCTGACCATCGGTCAGCATTCCGTCATCCAGCACCTGCAGCAGCACGTTGAACACGTCCGGATGCGCCTTTTCGACCTCGTCGAACAGCACAACCTGATAGGGTCTGCGCCGCACCGCTTCGGTCAGCACCCCGCCCTCGTCATAGCCGACATAGCCCGGAGGCGCACCGATCAGACGGGCCACCGAATGTTTCTCCATGAACTCCGACATATCAATACGCACCATCGCGCTGTCATCATCAAAGAGGAATTCGGCCACCGCCTTGGTCAGCTCGGTCTTGCCCACGCCGGTCGGCCCCAGAAACAGGAAGGAGCCCAGGGGCCGGTTTTCGTCATTCAGACCCGCGCGTGCACGGCGCACCGCATTGGCGACCGACCGCACGGCCTTGTCCTGACCGATCACACGGTTATGCAGCTGGTCTTCCATGCGCAGCAGCTTGTCGCGCTCGCCTTCCAGCATCCGCCCGGCGGGGATACCTGTCCAGCGCTCGACAACACTTGCGATCTGCTCAGGCCGCACGGCCTCTTCGACCATCACGTCATTATCGTCATGGTTCTCTGCCGCTTCGAGCTGTTTTTCCAGCTGCGGGATCACACCATAAGACAGCTCACCCGCCTTGCCGAGATTGCCCTCGCGCTTGGCGATCTCCAGCTCGGCGCGGGCATGATCCAGCTGCGCCTTGATATCGCGCGCACCCGCCAGTTTGTCCCGCTCCGCCTGCCAGCGTGCCGTCATCTCGGTGCTCTGCTGCATCAGTCCTGACAGCTCTTTTTCCAACCGCTCCAGACGATCGGTCGATGCCGCATCATCCTCTTTCTTGAGGGCCTCGGCCTCGATCTGCAGCTGCATGATCTGGCGGTCCAGCGCATCAAGCTCTTCGGGCTTGCTGTCCACTTCCATACGCAGACGCGATGCGGCCTCATCCACCAGGTCAATCGCCTTGTCAGGCAGGAACCGGTCAGTGATATAGCGGTGGCTCAGCGTCGCCGCCGACACCAGGGCACTGTCCGAAATGCGGACCCCGTGGTGCAGCTCGTATTTTTCCTTGATGCCGCGCAGAATGCTGACCGTATCCTCGACCGTCGGCTCCAGGATCATCACAGGCTGAAAGCGCCGCGCAAGGGCCGCGTCCTTCTCGACATACTTGCGGTATTCATCCAGCGTCGTGGCACCGACACAGTGCAACTCGCCACGCGCCAGCGCAGGCTTGATCAGGTTGGCCGCATCCATCGCGCCATCGGCTTTGCCGGCACCGACCAGCGTATGCATCTCGTCGATAAAGAGGATGATCTCGCCTGCTGCCTCAGTCACTTCGGTCAGAACGGCCTTGAGACGCTCCTCAAACTCACCACGGTATTTGGCCCCGGCGATCAGCGCACCCATATCCAGCGCCAGCAGCTTTTTGTTGCGCAGGGATTCCGGCACATCGCCGTTCACGATCCGCAGGGCAAGACCCTCTGCAATGGCGGTCTTACCGACACCCGGCTCGCCAATCAGCACCGGGTTGTTCTTGGTGCGGCGGCTCAGCACCTGCATTGTGCGGCGGATTTCCTCGTCGCGCCCGATGATCGGGTCAATCCTGCCCGCCTCGGCACGTTCCGTCAGATCCATCGCGTATTTCTTCAGCGCGTCATAGCCATCCTCGGCTGTGGCCGTATCCGCCGTGCGCCCTTTGCGCACATCGTTGATGGCCGTGTTCAGCGCCTGAGCAGACACATCGCCCGCATCCAGCGCCGTCTTGGCACCCGATTTGACCATGGCCAGCGCCATCAGCAGACGTTCTGCAGGCACAAAACTGTCCCCGGCTTTTTTGGCCAGCGCATCCGCCTCTGCCAGCACCTTCTGTGTTGTGTTGTCCAGATAGACCTGCGCTGCATCGCCGGTGACTTTGGGCATCTTGCCCAGGGCCAGCTCCAGCGCATCCTTCACCCGCGCGGGTCTGCCACCCGCTGCCTGGATCAGATTGGATGCAAATCCCTGGTCATCATCCAGCAAAGCTTTGAGCAGATGCTCCGGTGCCAGCCTCTGGTGGCTGTCCCGTGTTGCGATGGTCTGGGCGGCCTGAATGAAACCGCGCGACCGCTCCGTGAACCTGTTCAAGTCCATGGTCGTTCTCCTTTGTCCAAGCGCCTGTCCTGCGCGGCACCCGTCTGAGCGGCATACCAGCGTCTGAGGCCTCATGTGTTAACTGGTGACAAAAACGCCCGGCTTCAAGACCGCACGTCCATCCCCATGACCGCAAACTACAGGAATGCGCGACAGGCCGCTTTGATCCCGATCAGACAGCCGGTGGGAAACGGCGGCGCCCATTCCCCGTTACCCGCCCGGCCGGCCCTGGTAAAAAGCTGATGTGGGGGCGTAAAACAGGTGGCATCTCAATGAACGCCAGCGCCAACAGCGTAACGAGTGGGCCTGTTTTGCCTGCCTGACATCAGACGGCGCATCGCGCAGGGGAAACCCGACCGCTTCCCCGGAGTGGTTTCCTGCGATGCATTCAGACTGACTGACAGTTTACCCGGAACATGGAGTACCGCATGTTCCGGGTTTTTACTGTGCCCGCATAGACATTCCCGACCCGCGCGCCTAATCACGCTGCGACATGCCGGGGGATCTGAAATGACGGATGACAGACTGATTGTAGCACTGGATGTGCCCGATGCGCTGGCCGGGCTGAAACTGGCCGAACAGATCGGCGATGCGGTCAGCTTTTACAAAATCGGACTGGGGATGCTGACAGGCGGAGGCCTGGCCCTTGCCAATGAGCTCAAACAGGAACACGGCAAACGCATTTTCCTGGATATGAAGCTTTTTGACATCGGCGCCACCGTCGAGGCCGCCGTCAGGGGTCTGGCACAGTTCGAGCTCGATTTTCTGACCGTGCATGGTGACCCGCATGTGGTGCGCGCCGCACGCGAGGGGGCCGGTGGCTCGCAGACGAAAATTCTCGCCGTGACCATCCTGACCTCGCTGGACCGCCATGATCTTGATGCGGGAATGATTGTGCCCGGCGACATCCCCGATCTGGTCCGGACCCGGGCCGCACGTGCATTCGAGGCGGGCGCAGACGGTGTGATCGCCTCACCGCAGGAGGCGGCTCTGATCCGTGCCCTGCCAGAGGCCGAAGGCAGGCTGATCGTGACGCCGGGTGTGCGCCCTGCGGGTGCCGATCTGGGCGATCAGAAGCGAGTCGCAACACCTGCCGAGGCCGTGGCCGATGGAGCGGATCATATTGTGGTCGGGCGTCCCGTCTGGACAGCCCGGGACCCTGCAGCCGCCGCGCGGGCCATCCAGTCAGAGCTGCAAAGCCCACAGGCCCACAGCCCAAACCGCTGAATCCGCAACATTATTTAAAGTTGTGCACAGGCCGGAGAGGGGTGACGAATCACCCAGCTTTTTACTCAACAAACTGTGGCTGAAGCACAACAGACAACATGATGTAGTTCGGATGCGGGAGAATCCTCTCGGTAGATTCACCTATGAGTGGTAAGTTGACGTAAGGTGATACTCCCCAACGGACCATGTCTTCCTGAGGTTCGTTACCTCCCCCCGCTTCAGGCAGCGGGGGGTTTTTCATGTCAAAGGGTGCAGGCCGGGCGTGTTCATCGGCGCGCAGACCGGTTAGACTGAACCAGCACCCTCAGTTTCCAAAGCCCTGAACATGCCCGCCCTCTGCCGTGACTGCCTGAAAGAGTTTGACGCCGGACGCCGCTGCCCGGCCTGTGCCAGCCCGCGCATCGTATCGCACCCCGAACTGCGGGACCTCTCCATTGCCCATATGGACTGCGATGCTTTCTATGCTTCGGTAGAGAAACGAGACGACCCGTCGTTGCAGGACAAACCGGTGATCATCGGTGGCGGCAGGCGGGGCGTTGTCTCGACCGCCTGTTACGTCGCACGGATCCGGGGCGTGCGCTCAGCCATGCCCATGTTCCAGGCCCTGAAACTCTGCCCGGAGGCGGTGATCATCAAACCGCGCATGGAGGCCTATGTGGAGGTGTCGCGCGCCATACGTCAGATGATGGAAGAGATGACCCCGGACATTGAACCCCTGTCGCTGGACGAGGCGTTTATGGATCTGTCGGGCACCGCCCGTCTGCACGGCGCGCCGCCTGCGGTGATGCTCGCACGCCTGATCCGGCGGATGCGCACCGAGCTGGGGCTGACCGGGTCCATCGGGCTCAGCCACAACAAATTCCTGGCCAAGGTCGCCTCTGATATGAACAAACCGCACGGGTTTTCCGTGATCGGCAAAGCTGAAACGGATGACTTTCTGCGCGACAAGCCCGTGCGGCTGATCTGGGGCGTGGGTCAGGCGGCCCAGGCCTCGCTGGACAAGGCCGGCATCCGCACCTTTGCCGATCTGCTGCGGTGGGAACGCACCGATCTGGTCGCCCGCTTCGGGTCTATGGGGGACAGGCTCTGGCATCTGGCGCGCGGCCAGGACCGCCGCCGTGTCTCTGCCCATGCACCGATGAAATCCATCTCAAACGAAACGACATTCCACGAGGACACCAGCGATCCGGACCTGCTGGACGGCCACCTGTGGCGCATGGCCGAAAAGGTGGCCGACCGGGCCAAGGCCAAAAACATGGCGGGCCGTGTCGTCACGCTCAAACTCAAGCGCGCGGATCATTCGCTGCTCAGTCGCCGGGTCAGCCTGCGGGATGCGACCCAGATGGCCGATACGGTCTACCGGACCGCGCGCGGGCTCTTTGATCAGGTCGGTGATCAGGGGCCGTACAGGCTCCTGGGCTGCGGGCTTTCTGATCTGACCGGCGCCAGCGATGCCGACCGGTCGGGCGATCTGCTGGACCCGGAGGCGCGCACCCGTACGGAAGCCGAACGCGCAACAGACAGGATACGGGCGCGATTTGGTCCGGATGCAATCCTGAAAGGCCGCGCCCTGCGCTGAGCTCTATTCAGCCGCCAGTGGAATGCGGCCCTGACCGATCTGGGCAATCTCGGCCACGACACCGCGCAGCGCGGTCCGCACCGCGTCAAAGTTCTCGTTCGGCTTGATCGTGCTCTCGTGCATATAGAGCGAGCGGTCAATCTCGACCTGCACGGCATGTTGCGCGCGCGCGGGCCGCCCATAGGCCTGGGCGATATAGGCTCCGGCAAAGGGGGCGTTGCGCGCCACAGTGAACCCGGCTGTGACGAAAGCGGCCTCGACCCGGTCAACCACATCGCCCGAAGCCGCAGCGCCGAACCGGTCTCCCAGCACCACATCAGGCCGCGTCGCGCCACTGCGCGCAATTCCGGCCACGGCCTCATGCGGCATCGAATGGCAATCGACCAGCACGGTCTGGCCAAACCGGCGGTGAGCGGTGTCCAGCAGGTCCTGCAGCTTCGCATGATAGGGATACCAGTAGGCATCCAGGCGCTCCTGAGCCTCCCTCAGGGTGATCTTGCCGTTGTAGATCGCGCGCCCGTTGGCGACGACGCGCGGAATCACCCCCAGCCCCGAGGCCACGCGCGGATTGTGCCCCTGACGGCGCACACCGCTGATCAGCGCAGGGTCCAGCTCGTCCGGGCTGCGGTTGAGATCCACAAAGGCGCGCGGTGCCCCCGCCCGCAGAAAAGCCGAGCCGAAATCTGTCGCACTTTCAAACAGACAGTCCACAAATGCATCCTCTGACGAGCGGATCACATGGTTGTCCAGAACCGAATGGCGCATCATCGACCACGGGTAATCCCGCCCGCTGTGCGGCGAGGCAAAGACCACGCAGGAGCCCGGGTGAACCGGCAAAGAGATATCAAAAGCTTTGGGCGACATTCGTATTCCTTCCTGGCAGAGCATAGCGCATAAAATATGAAAGCCAAAAGCTCTTGATCCCCCCGGCGACTCCTTTTATAGACCCCGGCACAGGCGCGTCTTTTCGCGCCCCATTTTTGTTTGGGGCAAAGGAATGCGTGCAGGTACGTGGGTGATTAGCTCAGCGGTAGAGCACTTCGTTGACATCGAAGGGGTCACTGGTTCGATCCCAGTATCGCCCACCACGTCTTTCACTGGCCCGGATCTCCGGGCCGCCCGCAACCCCGGCGCTGGCCCGCGCCACAACATGAGGAGAAGACCATGAAGGTTCGCAACTCGCTCCGCTCGCTCAAGAACCGGCACCGCGACTGCCGTGTTGTGCGCAGAAAAGGCCGCGTTTACGTGATCAACAAAACGCAGCGCCGGTTCAAAGCCCGTCAGGGCTGAGCCACCGCGCAACGCACTTTATCAAAAGCCGCACCTCCGGGGGCGGCTTTTTCTGTTCCGGGCACGGCCGGCAGGCTATCACCCGGGTGGGCAGCCGCCGACACAGAGCAAAAGGGGAAAGCCAGTGACAGTCAGGGACGAGGTCGCCGCCGTTGCTGCGCGCAACAACCCCAAACCGCCCCGCAAACTGGGCCAGCGGTACACCGTGGAAAAGTTTCTGCCCGAGGCCGGCAACACAGTCGTGTGCCACCTGGACCGCAGCGACCCGGCCCACAGGGCTGTTTTGCAGGCCCGCGCAGCCATCCGGGATCTGCCCGGCGCGGACCACCTGCTGTTTACCGCCGAAGACAGCCTGCACATGACCGTTTTCGAGGGGGTGATCGAAACAGGCCGGAAGCCAGACGCCTGGCCCGCAGAACTGGACCGCGCGGCCCCTGTGGACGCGGTCACCGAATACCTGACAGCGCGCCTCGCCGATTTCGCACCACCCCCGCCCTTTCAGGTGTCTGTCACGGCGCTGCGCCCCGGCGGGCTCAACCTCGATGGGGCCACAGCTGCAGACCGCGACACGATGCGCGCCTGGCGCGACGCGCTGACCGTGCCCTTTGGCTATCGCAATACCGGCCATGACAGCTACAGCTTTCACATGACCTTTGCCTATATCCGGGACTGGCTGCCCGATGATCTGCTGCCTGTGTGGGAAAAAGAACTGCAGACGATCCAGGACGATCTGGTGCGGGCAGCACCCGTCATCCCCCTCAGGCCCCCGGCCTTTTGCAGCTTTGCTGACATGAACGCCTTTCCCGAGCTGCTGGTTCTGGGCAGCTGACAGGCCGCACCGGCTCTGCGGACAGGAAATCCGGCTCTGACCTTGCGCAGACGGGCAAAGACAATACCTGCTGCACAGAACACTCTTACTGAAAGGCCGCACGATGACCGATACTTCCGCCTATACGCCCCCCAAAGTCTGGACATGGGAGACCGAAAGCGGCGGCACCTTTGCCAGCATCAACCGCCCGATCGCGGGCCCGACCCACGACAAGGACCTGCCGGTGGGCAAACACCCGCTGCAGCTTTACTCGCTGGCCACACCCAATGGCGTCAAGGTCACCGTCCTGCTCGAAGAGCTGCTGGCGCTGGGTATCAAAGAGGCGGAATATGACGCCTGGCTCATCAAAATCGGCGATGGCGACCAGTTTGGCAGCGGCTTTGTCGGCGCAAACCCGAACTCCAAAATCCCCGCTCTGGTCGATCACAGCTTTGCTGAACCCCAGCGCGTGTTCGAATCCGGTGCGATCCTGCTGCACCTGGCCGAACGCTTTGGAAAATTCATGTCCACCGATCCGGCGGCGCGCGCGGAAACCCTGTCCTGGCTCTTCTGGCAGATGGGGTCCGCGCCGTATCTGGGCGGCGGTTTCGGACATTTCTATGCCTATGCGCCCGAGAAATTTGAATACCCGATCAACCGCTTTTCCATGGAGGCCAAACGCCAGCTGGATGTGCTCGACCGTCAGCTGGCAGATCATGCGTTTATCGCAGGCGACACCTATACAATCGCCGATATTGCGATCTGGTCATGGTACGGGCAGCTTGTGCTTGGCCGCCTCTATGACGCGGCCGAATTCCTCGATGTGGAAAGCTATGAAAACGTGTTGCGCTGGGCCAAAGCGATCGATGCACGACCGGCTGTGCAGCGCGGCCGCATGGTCAACCGCACCTTTGGCGAGCCGGAACTGCAGCTGCACGAACGCCACGACGCGGACGACTTTGACACACAGACCCAGGATAAAATCGGCGATCCCGCCTGATTTTCCAGTCCGCTTTAAGGAGGGTGCCTGCTGAGAGTATCAGCGGCGCCCTCTTTTCATATTGTTTTTGTCAGGAATTCCTTGCGACTCGTCTCCGGATATGTTTCTGATGGTTTTAGTCGGGATTTACCCCGCACCTGAAATTCAAACGGACACCGGACATGACCCTTAGCAAACTGACCGTCGCAACAATCGCCCTGGCCGCAACCGCCGCGCCGACGCTGGCACTGGCCGAAGGCGAGCTCAACCTCTATTCCTCGCGCCATTATGATACCGACGAACGTCTCTATTCCGATTTCACCGAAGCCACCGGCATCACCATCAACCGCATCGAAGGCAAGGCAGACGAGCTGCTGACGCGCATGCAGGCCGAGGGCGCCAACAGCCCGGCGGATATCCTGCTGACGGTGGATACCTCGCGGCTGGCACGCGCCAGGGACATGGGCCTGTTGCAGAGTGCGGACAGCGACATTCTCGAACAGCGCATCCCCTCTTATCTGCAGGACGCCGACAATCAGTGGTTCGGCTTTTCCCAGCGGGCGCGCATCATCTTTTACGACAAGACCGAAGTGGAAAACCCGCCGCGTGACTATGTCTCGCTCGCCGATCCGGCCTACAAGGGCATGGTCTGTCACCGATCTTCGTCAAACGTCTACTCGCAGACACTGCTGGCCGCGGTGATCGAAAACCACGGCGAGGACGCCGCCAGAACCTGGGCCCAGGGCGTGGTCGACAATTTTGCCCGCGCGCCACAGGGCGGTGACACCGACCAGCTGCGCGGCCTTGTCTCCGGCGAATGCGATATCTCGATCTCCAACACCTACTACTTCGCCCGCGCCCTGCGCCGCGATGTCAAAGGGCTGGACAGCGACGCCATGGCCGGTATCGGCTGGGTCTTTCCCGCTCAGGGGGCCGAGGGCGCGCATATGAACCTCTCGGGCGGGGGCATCGCCGCCCATGCGCCCAACAGGGAAAACGCCGTGAAATTCCTCGAATACCTGGCCTCTGATCAGGCACAGCAATACTTCTCCGCCGGAAATGACGAATACCCCGCCGTACCCGGCGTCGGCCTGTCGCCCTCGGTTGCCGCCCTGGGGTTCTTCCAGGCCGATGACGTGAACCTGTCCGAGGTTGCAGCCAACGTGCCCACAGCGCAGAAAATCTTTAACGAGGTGGGCTGGGAATAAGCCACCAGCCGCATTCCCAAACCTGAAAAAACGCAGGCCGTGTCGACCCCCCGTCGGCGCGGCCTATGTTTTTCAGGGTGACCCAACAGGAGAAACCTGATGACCAATGGCCCCCGTAAAACCGCCAAAGACTTTGACCCCCGCATCCTGGAAATTTTCGACGGCTATGTACATGGCACCATGACCAAACGTGAATTCCTGAACCGTGCCGGAAAATACGCTGCCGCCGGTGTCACCGGCGCGATGATCCTGGAACAGCTGCAACCCAATTACGCACTGGCCCAGCAGGTCGCCCCGGATGATCCCGCCATCGAGACAGAGGTGATCGAATATGCCAGCCCCGAAGGCCACGGCACGATCAAAGGGCTGATGGCCCGCCCCGCCGGTGCCACCGGCCCCCTGCCCGCCGTTCTGGTGGTGCACGAAAACCGTGGCCTGAACCCCTATATTGAGGACGTCGTTCGCCGCACGGCCAAAGCCGGGTACCTGGCGCTTGGCCCCGACGGTCTGTCCCCGCTCGGCGGCTATCCCGGCACCGATGAGGAAGGCCGCGAAATGCAGCGCAGCATGGACGGCGCAAAGCTGATGGCTGACTTCTTTGCCGCCTTTGAATTCCTGCGCGGCCATGACGGGTCCACCGGCAAAGTCGGCGCAGTGGGATTTTGTTACGGGGGCGGTGTGTGCAACGCGCTGGCCGTGGCCTATCCGGATCTGGCGGCCTCTGTCCCGTTTTACGGACGCCAGCCCGCGGCAGAGGATGTGCCCAAGATCGAAGCCCCGCTGATGATCCAGTACGCAGGGCTGGACGAACGTATCAACGCAGGCTGGCCCGCCTATTCCGCGGCGCTGGCAGAGCACCAGAAGCAGTTCACGGTGAACTTCTATCCCGACGTGCAGCACGGGTTCCACAACGATACCACCCCGCGCTATGACGAGGCCGCGGCAACCCTGGCCTGGGACCGCACACTGGAACATTTCGCTGAACACCTGACCTGACAGGTGTGGCAAAGGAGGCAGGCCCCGCGCCTGCCTCAGCGCCCCCGCTGCCGCCCCACCTGGCGGCAGATCAGGATCACCGGCAGCAGCCCGATGGCCACAATCACCAGGCTGGGGACAGCCGCGCCCTCCAGCCGTTCATCACTGGCCAGCCGGTAGGCCTGAACCGCCAGCGTGTCGAAATTAAACGGGCGCATGATCAGCGTCGCGGGCAGTTCTTTCATCACATCAACAAAGACGATCAGCAGCGCCGTGAGCAGGCTGGGGGCCAGGATGGGCAGATGCACCCGCCGCAGCGTGCCGCCCGGCGTCTGCCCCAGCGACCGCGCAGCGGCATCCATATTGGCAGGCACCAGCGCCTGCCCGCCCTCATAAGCGCCCAGGGCAGCGGCCAGAAAGCGCACCATATAGGCCGCGACCAGCAACCAGATTGATCCGGTCACCAACAGGCCGGTGCTGATGTCAAACTGTGCGCGCATGAAAGCATCCAGCGCATTGTCAAAGGCGGCAAAGGGCACCAGCAGACCCACTGCAATAACGCCGCCCGGCACCGCATAGCCCAGACGCGCCACATAGGCCGCCCCGCGTGCCGCACGCCCTGGCCGCAGCCGCAGGAAAAAGCCCACACAGATGGCCGCGATCACCGTAATCCCCGCCGCGACCGAGGCCAGCACCAGCGAGTTGCGGATAAATCCGACATAGCGCGGGCTGAGCAGATCCTGCTCCGATCCCACGGCCATGGTCAGCAGAATGATCACCGGCAGCGCCGCCCCCAGCAGCACCGGCACGGCACAGGCCACCATGGCAATCCAGGCCTGCGGGCCGCGCAGCACCGCAGGCTCCATCGGCTGCTGACGGCGCGCGGGGTCATAATACTGCGCCCCGCCCCGCTGGGCGCGCTCCAACATCGCCAGCAGCAGCGCAAAGCTCAGCAGGCAGAGCGCAAGCTGCGCCGCCCCCGCCCGGTCCGCCAGGGAAAACCAGCTGGTGTAAATGCCCGTGGCAAAGGTCTGCACCCCGAAATAGGCCACCGTGCCGAAATCGGCGATGGTCTCCATCACCGCCAGCAACACACCGCCCGCAATCGCGGGGCGGGCCAGTGGCAGGCTGATGCGGAAAAACGCAGCCCATGCGCTCGACCCCAGCGCGCGCGCCGCCAGAAAGGTGGTTGCGGACTGCTGCAGAAAGGCCGCCCGCGCCAGCAGATAGACATAAGGATACAGCACCAGCACCAGCATCACCGCCGCGCCACCGACGGAACGGATCTCCGGAAACCAGTAATCACGCGGCCCCCAGCCTGTCAGATCACGCAGCAACGTCTGCACGATGCCCGGATGGTCCAGCACATGGGTATAGGCATAGGCCAGCACATAGGCCGGAAAGGCCAGCGGCATCACCAGGGCGATCTCGAACACCCGCACCCCGGGAAACCGCGTCATGGTGACCAGCCAGGCCGCCCCGACCCCGATGGCAAAGGTCCCGGCAGAGACAAGCACCACCAGAAGCAGCGTTGTCATGCTGTACCGGCCCAGCACCGTCTGAGCCAGATGGCTGACCGTCTCTGTCCCGCCACTCAGCGCCGCCAGCGCCACCGCCACTATGGGCAGCGCACAGACAAGCGCCACCACAAAGGCCATACCACCCAGTGCGCGCAGCCCGTCTCTGGGGCGGCGGGCACGCAGGGGCATCCCGGGGGCGATATCGGTCTGATCGGCCATACCCTGTTTTTGACTGTTTCTGTCGGAATTACCAGAGTGGCAGGGGCCACCAGATCACAAAATCATGGCCCGATGGTCGCAGCCACAGAAGACAACCCCCCCGCGCAAACCCGGGGCTCAACCCGGCGCGTCGCTGAAAAACGCAAGGATATCGTCAAAGGCCCCGGGGGCGGTCAGAAACAACAGATGCCCCTGCCCGGGATACCGGACAATTTCCGGCGCACCGAATTCTGCGGCGAAGCGTTCTGTCTGAGCAGCGCTGAACACCGGGTCCTCACCCCCGATGAAAAACCGCAGGCGGTCCGCTGCCAGCCGGGGCCGGTTTGCCAGACGCCATTTGCGCAGATTGTCCGAATGCGCCGCCAGCAGCGCAGGCTCGGGGTAGATCATCTCGTCCAGACGCGCGTCGGTGATCCGGGAGGCACGGGCATCCAGCGCCGCATCGCCCCGCACCCGGCGGCCAAAGAGCAGGGTTTTGTAATATTCCAGCCAGACGGTGTTGCGATCGGTCGAGCCCACGCGCGCGGCCGCCGCCAGCAGATCGGCACTGGTGCGCACCATGGTGGCCAGACCGCCCGCACGCTCCACAGCAGAGGACATCGCCGCAACCCGCACATCACCGGAAAACTGCTCGGCGGCACTTATGGCAATCGGCCCGCCCGTGGAATAGCCCAGCAACCGCCAGGCCTTGTCCGGGTGCTGCGCCATCAGCTCTGCAATTTCGGAAGCCGCCTGCTCAATGACCAGCGCAGGCTCAGGTGCCAGCCCGTCCAGCCCGGGAAACCGGTACCAGACCAGCGCGCGCGACGGGCTCTCCCAGGCCTCTGCGGGCTCAAAAATATCCACCCGGGCCAGCGCTCCGGGGATCATCACCACAACCTCATCCGCCGCGGCCACTGCAGCCGCATTAAAGCGCAGCGGCGACACATCGGGGCGGGGCGTTGTCTGCGGGGGCGAACAAGCGGTCACGGCCATCACAATCACACTCAGAAGATACCGCATCATGGGCCCGCCCTGTCCGGCTTTGCAACCGGCAAAGCTCCTGATCAGTCGTAGGTCCGCCGGTCCTCAATCACAAGCCCGTCGCGCGGCAGGCTGCCCGGCGCCACCACCTCGACACCGGCCTTCATCTTCAGCACAGCCACCACACTCTCGGCAAAGGCCGCCGGATCACCGCCCGCGGCCTCGATCTGCACCGTCATGGTATCCTGCGCACCGTCCCTGTCCGCAATGACCCGCGCGCGGTCAATCTCCACATGCCGCGCGACCAGGGCGGCCACCTGTTCGGGGCGCACAAACATGCCTTTGATCTTGGTGGTCTGATCGGCCCGGCCCATCCAGCCTTTGATGCGCATATTGGTCCGTCCACAGGGGGAAACCCCGGGCAGAACCGCACTCATATCGCCCGTGGCAAAACGGATCAGCGGATAATCCGGGTTCAGCGCGGTCACAACCACTTCGCCCACCTCGCCCGCAGGCACCGGCACGCCTGTTCCGGGCGTCACGATCTCGACGATCACACCCTCATCCACGATCATCCCCTCCATCGCCGGGCTTTCATAGGCGATGTTGCCCAGATCCGCCGTGGCGTAGCATTGCAGACAGCTGATCCCCCGGTCCGCATATTCCTGCCGCATGGCCGGAAAGAGCGCCCCGCCACTGACCGCCGCCCGGGTGATGCCCGGCGACATCCCCATTTCATCCGCCTTGTCCAGGATCACCTTCAGGTAATCCGGCGTGCCGGCATAGGCCGTCGTCCCGATGTCCACGGCCGCCTGAACCTGCAGCTCGGTCTGGCCTGTTCCTGCCGGCAGGACCGCCGCACCAACTGCCCGCGCACCGCTTTCAAAAATCATGCCCGCAGGGGTCAGGTGATAGCCAAAACAGTTCTGCACGATATCACCGGGCCCGATGCCCAGCGCATGTACAAAACGCCCCATGCGCCACCAGTCATGCGTCACACCGCCCGGCTCGTAAATCGGCCCGGGCGACTGAAACACATGGGCCACATTCTGCACCGGTATCCCGCCAAAGGGCGGCTTGTCCTTTTGCCAGGCCGCCAGATCAGATTTGCGCAGCACCGGCAGCGCGGCCAGATCCGCAAGGCTGGTCAGCACCACATCCTCTGGCAGGCAGTTGTCCTGGGCCGCCCGCACCGCCGCGACCTGCGCGCGCAGAATATCCAGCTGCGCCGCCTCGCGTGCATCCGCACTGCGGGTTTCCAGGTCGTCATAAAATGGTGTCTCACCCATGCTCAGGTCTTTCTGACTGTGGCACCCGGCATATCCCCGGCGCGTGCAAAACGGTTCTAGCTCAGCCACCTTTTGCGGCGGCGGTAACTGCGCACATCGCGAAAGGATTTGCGCCCCTCCTCGGACATGCCCAGATAAAACTCTTTCACATCCGGGTTCTCGCGAAGCTCAGCGGCAGGCCCGTCCATCACCACGCGCCCCGATTCCAGAATATAGCCGTAATGGGCAAACCGCAGCGCCACATTGGTGTTCTGCTCGGCCAGCAGAATGGTCACCCCCTGCTCCTCGTTGATCGTCTTCACGATCTCGAAAATCTGCTCCACCAGCTGCGGCGCCAGCCCCATCGAGGGCTCATCCAGCAGCACCGTCTCGGGCCGCGACATCAGCGCGCGGCCAATGGCCGTCATCTGCTGCTCCCCGCCCGACGTATAGCCCGCCTGGCTCCTGCGCCGCTCTTTGAGGCGCGGAAAATAGGTATAGACCATCTCCAGATCCTGCTGGATCGCCGCATTGCCATCTTTGCGCGTATAGGCACCGGTCAGCAGATTTTCCTCTACCGTCAGATGCTCAAAACAATGCCGCCCTTCCATGACCTGCACCACCCCGGTCTTCACGGTCTCTGCCGGATCCGCGTGGTGGATCTCATTGCCCCGGTAGCGGATCGACCCTTTGGTCACCTCGCCGCGCTCACTGGCCAGCAGGCCGGATATCGCCTTCAGGGTTGTCGTCTTGCCCGCCCCGTTACCGCCCAGCAGCGCCGTAATGCCCCCCTTGGGCACATTCAGCGACACGCCCTTCAGCACAAGGATCACATGGTTATAGATCACCTCGATGTTGCTGACTTCCAGAACGGTCTCAGCCTGCGTTTTCACATCATCCAGCATGGGGACTCCTGATTTTCAACCGTGAACAGCGATCAAAAGCGGGTAGGTCCGGCATGGGCTTCACCCTTCCGGAAATACTCAGATAAACCCCGGCGACAGCCCGTGCCGCCGCCGGGAAAGTGCACATCAGTTGCAGTTGCTCTCGATGTTGTTCTCGGCCTTGAAGGCGGCCGAATCCTCATCGATCAGCGGCTGAATGACGCTCATATCCGTGGGCGCAAAATCCGCGATCTGCACGAACTGACCGGCACTGGCATCCCACTGGGTCACAGCAACCATGCCTTCACCGCCGTGGTTCGCACAGGAGACCGAGAAGGTCGGACCAAAGTCCGGCAGACCAGCTGCAGCCATCACCTCTTCGGTGATTTCCAGCGCTTCCATCCCGTCGCGCATCATGCCGCTTGTGATGTCATCCACACCGTGGATCTCCTGCGCCTTTTTCACCGCCTCAGCCGCCAGCATCGCCGCATAAAGCCCGCGGTTGTAAGGCACCGTGCCCAGCTGATCACCGGCACCGGCCGCCTTGCCGCTGTCGACCACATATTTCTGCAGATCATCATAGAGCGGGAAGTCCGAGCCAACAGCCGTCAGCGCCAGCGCCTTGTAGCCATCGGCCTTGTCGCCTGCCGGTGTCACGTCGATCTCCGCACCTGACCACCAGATACCGATGAAATTCTCCATCGGGAAACGGATGTTCGCGGCTTCCTGAACAGCCACCTGGTTCATCACGCCCCAGCCGTACATGATCACATTGTCCGGCTTTTCCCGGCGGATCTGCAGCCACTGCGATTTCTGCTCCTGACCGGGGTGATCCACCGCCAGCAGGCTCAGCTCAAAGCCGTGCTTTTCGCTCAGCTTTTCCAGCGTCCGGATCGGCTCCTTGCCATAGGCAGAGTTGTGATAGACCAGCGCGATTTTCTTGCCGGAAATATCCCCGCCATTCTGCTCCAGAATGTGGTTGATCGCGGCAGAGGCACCGTTCCAGTAGTTGGCCGGATAGTTGAACACATGGCTGAACACATCGCCGTTGGCCGCAGATGTCCGTCCATAGCCCATGGAGTGGATCGGAATGTCATCCGCCGTCGCTTTGGGGATCAGCTGATAGGTGATGCCTGTGCTCAGCGGCTGATAGACCAGCGCGCCTTCGCCCTTGGTGCTCTCATAGCACTCCACACCTTTTTCAGTGTTATAGCCGGTCTCACATTCCAGCACGCGCGCAGGCACGCCGCCGATCCCACCGTCCCGCTCATTGAGCAGCGTGAAGTAATCCGCATAGCCATCCGCAAACGGGATACCACCCGCCGCATAGGGGCCCGTCCGGTAGCTCAGCGATGGAAAGACGAGATCCGCCATCACAGGGCTTGCCGCCATCAGGCCTGCAACGGCCATTGTTCCCAGTTTGTATTTCATCGGTAAATCCTCCCTTGGTTTACATCCGACAGTGCCGGTTTTCCGGCGTTGTTCTGACAGGTCCATGCCCGTCTTATATACGCAGCCTGCCCCGTCAGTGCGGGAAAGGCCACAGTCTCAGTTTCTCCTTGGCCAGACGCCACAGCTGCGCCAGCCCGTGCGGCTCAACGATCAGAAAGATCACGATCAGCCCGCCCACGATCACCAGGTTCAGGTGCGCCACAATATCCGTGGGCCAGCCCAGCCAGTCCACACCGACCACCTTCAGCGCCACCGGCAGCAGCACCAGAAACGCAGCCCCCGCAAAAGAGCCGAAAATCGACCCCAGCCCCCCGATGATGATCATAAAGAGCACCAGGAACGACTTGGTGATGCCAAAGGCCTCGCCCACTTCCACAGCCCCCAGATAGACCGCAAAAAACAGCGCCCCCGAAATGCCCACGAAAAACGAACTGACCGCAAAGGCCGTCAGCTTGGCACGCAGCGGATTCACCCCGATGATCTCGGCGGCAATGTCCATATCCCGGATCGCCATCCACCCGCGCCCCACCGAACCGCGCGTCAGATTGCGCGCCACCACGGCCGAAAACACCGTAAAGATCAGACAGAAAAGATAGGTGGCCCAGGCCTCGGTATTGGGCCCGGTGATCAGAATGCCAAAGGTGTCGCGCTCGGGCGCATTGATCTGACCAGAGGCCGAATAATTGTAAAACCAGGAAACACGGTTAAAAAGCCACACCAGAAAAAACTGCGCGGCCAGCGTCGCCACCGCCAGATAAAACCCCTTGATCCGCAGAGAGGGCAGCCCGAAAAGCACGCCCACCGCCGCCGTGATCCCACCGGCCAGCAGCACGTGAATGAACATGCTGACATCGGGAAAGGCCGTCATCAGCTTGTAGCAGGCATAGGCCCCCACAGCCATGAACCCCCCGGTCCCCAGGCTTACCTGACCACAATAGCCCACCAGAATATTCAGCCCGATCGCCGCAATCGAATAGATCAGAAACGGCATGAAGATCGAATTCACCCAATAATCATTGATCATAAACGGAATGACGAACACCGCTACGAAGAGCACCACATAATACCGCCACCGGTCGAAACGGATCGGAAAGGTCTGACTGTCCTGACTGTAGGTGGTGCTGAAATCACCGGCCTCACGATAAAGCATTACACACCCTCTCCCAACTGCATCATCCGGCGGCCTGCGTGCAGCGCCGCCCTTCGGGGTTTCTTCTGGCCATAAATATCCCGGGGGTCGCTGGCGGTGCGCCATTGCTCCGGGAACCACCGGCGACGGCAGCGCCCCGCGGATAACGGCGCCCATGCGCCCGCCGCTGCCGCATTAACCATTCCACAACAAATCACGCGATTTCCCAATTTTGCCCCATTTCGCCGGGCAAACCTGATCCTACTGAACGGAGCAGGACAGATGACGGCGATACTGACTGAAATACGGGGCCTTGAGGCACGGCTGGAACGCGGGGAACTGACCCACGCGCAGTTCCTGACCGAACGTGCCGCCCTCATGGACAGCGTCGAGGACGCCCAGACCGAATTCACCGGCACACCCGCGCCGGACGCGGACCGCCCCCCGCAGCGCACCGGTTCTTCCGCGCTTGGCTTCAGCCTTGTGGTCTGCCTTGGGGTGATGACGCTCTGCATCGGCATGACACTGCTCTTTCTGCCCAGCTTCAATCTCGCGCTCACGCTCGGCGTGACCATCCTGGCCGCGCTCAGCGTCACGCTGCTGGTCGCCCCCGAAGACTGATCCGCGCTACACACGTTCAATGATCTTCTCCCCGAAGAGCCCCTGCGGGCGGAACACCAGAAAGAGCAGCGCCAGCATATAGGCAAACCAGTTCTCCGTCGCACCGCCCAGATAGGGCGCCCCGATCAGGAACTCGAAAAGCTTCTCGCCCACCCCGATGATCAGCCCGCCGACAATGGCTCCGGGGATCGAGGTAAAGCCCCCCAGCATCAGCACCGGCAGCGCCTTGAGCGCGATGAGCGACAGCGAGAACTGCACGCCCGACTTCGCCCCCCACATGATGCCCGCCACCAGGGCCACAAAGCCCGCCAGCGACCACACCAAGATCCAGATAAAGTTGAGCGACACACCCACCGACAGCGCCGCCTGATGGTCATCGGCCACCGCGCGCATCGCGCGGCCCTGCTTGGTGTACTGCGCAAAAATCACCAGCCCCGCCACCAGCAATGCAGCCACAATGCTGGCCACAATATCCAGGTTGTCGATAAAGAACCCATAGCCAAAGGCGTTGAAGGTGGTCTCGTCAATCCACAGGTTGATGCCCTGCGGCAGCCCGACATCCAGCGTCTTGATGTCGGACCCCCACATCAGATCGCCCACCCCTTCCAGGAAATAGGCCAGTCCAATGGTCGCCATAAAGAGGATGATCGGCTCCTGCCCCACGAGGTATCGGAAAATATACCGCTGCACGAGCCAGGCCAGCAGGATCATCACAACCATGGTCAGCACAATCGACAGGATCGCAGGCAGGTTCCAGCCGAAATAATGCACCTCGGTGCCAAACACCGCATTGATCAGATGCGCAAAGGGCACCTGGCCGTTCATGATCCCGTAAAGCGTCATCGCCGCAAAAAGCGCCATGACCCCCTGCGCAAAATTGAAGATGCCCGAAGCCTTGTAGATCAGCACAAAGCCCAGCGCCACGAGCGCATAAAGCACCCCGGCCATCAGCCCGTTGAGAAACACTTCAATGGTCCAGAGAAACTGTTCAGGCATATCAGGCCTCCTTGTCCGTTTCGCGCACTTCGATCATCGGACCGCGCGCAGCACTGGCAGGAAAAAATTCAATGGCGATGCGGGGCTCATGGGTCAGACTTTCCAGCCTGCCGTCGCGTTCTTCCCACGTGCCCTGCGCCAGCTGCCGGGCAGACCACATCTCAAACCGCGCGGCCAGGTCCGTCCCGGCCTGCGCCGCTGCCACGATCCGGCAGGACGGCAATCCGCCCCCGTCACCAACAACAAAAACATGCCGCCGGGGTCCGGCAAAAGCCGCACCTTCAGCACCCGCCCAGTCCGGTGTCTCAATCGCGGCCAGCCCAGCCACTGCCGCCGGCTGAAAATCAGACAGCGGCTCCAGGCAGACTTCCACAAACCGGTCAAAGGCCGCGCCACCGGCCTCCGCAGAACCGGCAAAAGGCAAAGCAATCCCTACCGCACCGACCGCCATGCACCGACGTAATACCGACGTTAAACCGACGTGATACCGACGCCCCACCGACGCCCTGAAATCAGTCATGGCTGACCCCCAGATAGGCGTCGATCACGGCCTGATTGTTGCGCACCTCATCGGGTGATCCGTCGCCGATCTTCTTGCCGTAGTCCATCACAACGACCCGGTCTGACAGGTCCATCACCACGCCCATGTCATGCTCAATCAGCGCAATTGTGGTGCCAAACTCGTCGTTCACATCCAGGATAAAGCGGCTCATGTCCTCTTTTTCCTCAACGTTCATCCCCGCCATCGGCTCATCCAGCAACAGCAAAGACGGCTCAGCGGCCAGCGCCCGCGCCAGCTCCACACGCTTTTTCAACCCATAGGGCAGCCGCGACACAGGTGTCTTGCGGATCGCCTGGATTTCCAGAAAATCAATAATCTTTTCAGCAACTTCACGGTTCGCCGTCTCTTCGGACTCTGCCGCACCTTTCCACAGCGCCTGCCGCCACAGCCCGGTTTTCATCTTGGTCAGACGCCCGGTCATCACGTTGTCCAGCACCGACATCCCCTCAAAAAGGGCAATGTTCTGAAACGTCCGCGCAATCCCCTGACGCGCCACCTGAAACGGCTTCATCGGGGGCCGCGGCGCACCCTTGTACCAGACCTCGCCCTCCTGCGGGACATAGAACCCCGAGATGACATTCAGCATCGAGGATTTACCCGCCCCGTTGGGCCCGATAATCGCCCGGATCTCGCCCTCGCGGATGTCAAAAGAGATATCCTTGATCGCCTCAACCCCGCCAAAACGCAGGGTAATATTGCGCATCTCCATAACCACGCCACCGATCCTGCGACCATCAGCGGTGGTATATCCTTCGGACTGGTCAAGCATATGAAAACCCTTTGAAATTCAGGCGCAGCTGACGGGATGGCGGGCGGGGCGAATGCGCAGCAGAGCGTCGTTCCGTCATTCCGCAGCCATCCGTGTCCCCACAGGGACAACCTTTGCGCTCCGCACTTCCAGCGTTGCCGAAATCGACCCCTTGCGCCCGTCCTCATAGGTCACTTCGGTCACGGTACTGACCTCGGTCGATCCGTCATACAGTGCGGCAATGATGTCGTCGTATTTCTCTTCGATGATCCGGCGGCGCACTTTGCGCGTCCGTGTCAGCTCGCCGTCATCCGCGTCCAGTTCTTTATGCAGCACGACAAAGCGGTGTACCTGGCAGCCAGACAGCATTTCATCCTGCGCGACAGAGGCATTCACTTCCTCCACATGGCTCTGGATCGTATCCATCACCTGCGGGTGCCGCGCCAGTTCCTGGTAAGATGCATACCCGATGTTGTTGCGTTCCGCCCAGTTCCCGACAGCTGTCAGATCAATGTTGATAAAGGCCGTGCACTCATCCTTGCCACTGCCAAAGACCACCGTCTCCAGAATGTTGGGAAAAAACTTCAGCTTGTTTTCCACGTATTTCGGCGCAAAAAGCGCGCCCGAGGCCATCTGGCCCACATCCTTGGCCCGGTCGATGATCCGCAGATGGCCGGTGCCTTCCTCGATGAAACCCGCGTCCCCTGTCGCGACCCAGCCTTCGGCATCCTTGGTATCGGCGGTGCTCTCCGCGTTCTTGTAGTACTCCACAAAAACACCGGGCGAGCGGTAAAAGACCTCGCCGTTCTCTGCGATCTTCAGCTCGACCCCCGGGCAGGTCACGCCCACCGTATCACTGCGCACCTCGCCATCCGGCTGCGCGGTGATGAACACCGTGGCTTCGGTCTGGCCATAAAGCTGTTTCAGGTTGATCCCCAGCGACCGGTAGAAATCAAAAATCTCCGGCCCGATGGCCTCCCCGGCGGTATAGCCCACCCGCACACGGCTGAACCCCAGTGTGTTTTTCAGCGGCCCGTAAATGCACAGCTCGCCAAGATTGTATTTGAACCGGTCCCACTGGCTCACCGGCTTTCCGTCCAGGATATCAGGCCCGACCTTTCGCGCTTGCGCCATACAGACATCAAAGAGCCAGCGCTTGAATTTGCCCGCGTCCTCCATCCGGATCATGACATTTGTCAGCTGTGTCTCAAAAACGCGCGGTGGGGCGAAATAATAGGTGGGTCCGATCTCGCGCAGGTCAGTGTGCATCGTATCGGCACTTTCCGGGCAGTTCGTACAGAACCCTGTCCACATCGCCTGGCCCACGGAAAAGATGAAATCACCCACCCAGGCCATCGGCAGATAGGCCAGGATATCATCCGTCTGGCGCAGATCATCAAACTCAGAGGAGGACTTTGACGTTTCAATGACGTTGCGGTTGCTCAGCACAACGCCCTTGGGTTTACCCGTCGTGCCGGATGTATAAAGCATCACGCAGGTGCTGTCGTAGTCCAGCTTTGCCTCACGGCGGGCGATTTCGGGCAACAGCTCATCGCGTTTGGCCCGGCCTGCATCCTGAACGTGGCTGTACTGGTGCAGTTTTGAGTGGTCGTATTTGCGCAACCCCCGCGGATCGAGATAGATCATCTGCTCAAAGTCAGTCAGCTCACCCTGCACTTCGATAACCTTGTCGACCTGCTCCTGATCACCGGCAACGACAAAGCGCGCGCCGCAATGGCCCAGCACATAGGCCATCTCTTCGGCCACAGCATCCTGATAGAGCGGCACCGGCACCGCGCCCGCCATTTCCGCAGCCACCATCGCCCAGTACAGACGCGGCCGGTTGCGCCCGATGATGGCGACAAAATCACCCTCGGCCACTCCCAGATCCAGCATCCCCAGCGCCAGCGCCTCGACCTCTTCCAGCGTCTCCGCCCAGGTCCAGGACTGCCAGATCCCGTATTCCTTCTCGCGGTACGCAGGTGCCGTGGCAAATCTGGTCGCATTTCGGCGCAAAAGAGCGGGGACGGATTCAGTCCCGCCCGGTGTCCCGGATGTATGCTGCACTTTTTGTCCTCCCTGGCGGCCCATTTTTTCGGATCTCACCTTCGAAAGCGGCACGCGCGTTTTTCAACACGCAGACCTGTCTCCCTGGGGGCGAGTGTGGCGCGTGAACCGCGCTCTGTCCAGAGGACTGGTGAAATTTAATTAACAACCGTTCAATTAAAACAGGTCCGCGGCAATGTCTGCGAGAGCGATTTTAAAACAATATGTTATTGCGGGTTTCTCCCGGCAGCATGCCGCACAGCATGATCCAGCACGCGCAGACCAGCAACCAGGTCGGCCTCACGCGTGTCTTCATCAAAGGCATGACTGATTCCCCCGATGGATGGCACAAAGAGCATAGCCACCGGCATCAGCCGGGATACGTTCGTGGCGTCATGCAACGCACCGGAAGGCATCAGCCGCCATGCACCCGGTGCGATCTGCTCTGCAGCCCCTTCCAGCGCGCGGCGGAGCGTTGCATTCATCGCCACCGGCTCAAGGCCCAGCATCTGCCCGAAAGAGACCTGCACACCCATACCGGCGGCGGTCTCCTCTGCCACATCGCGGATGATCTCTTCCATCCGCGCCAGGCGCTCTTTTTCCGCGTCGCGCCACTGCATCGAAAACACCGCCCGGCCCGGCACGATAGAAGACGCGTTAGGATGCAGGGTGATATGCCCGATGGTCCAGACCGACCGGGGCGTCACCACGTTCCGCAAGCGGTCGTTCAGCCTGGTGTTAAAGGCTGATACCGCCTGAAAGGCATCCTGGCGCAGATGCATGGGGGTGGTCCCCGCATGGTTCTGGCGCCCGTCAAAGGTAATCTTCATATCCCGGATGCCAACGATATCCGTCACCACGCCGATCTGCTCTCCGGCGGCATCCAGCGCAGGGCCCTGTTCGATATGCATCTCGATGAACCCGGCGAACTGTGCGGGATCAACGGGCCCGGTGACCATATCGGCCATGGCCGCCCGGGCAGACGCGAGGGGGGTCCCGGCATGATCAGTCAGGGCGTCGGCCCCGGCCTGTGACAGATGGCCGGACCAGACAGCACTGCCCGTTGTGACGCCGAACCGCCCCTCCTCATCCTGAAAAGACACAACAGAAACGGGCGGTCCGCCGCTTTCGGCACAGCTGCGCGCAATCTCCAGCGCGGCGATGACCCCCAGCGCCCCGTCGAGCCAGCCGCCTTCCGGCTGGCTGTCAGAATGCGAGCCCATGAGCAGTGAAGGCCCTGCTGCCAGACCAAAAAGATTGCCCATGGCATCCACCTGGACCTGCAGCCCGGCCTCACGCATCCGGTCAGCCAGCCAGCGTCGGGCGGCCACGTCAGGGTCGGAATAGGCCGGGCGCACAACGCCCCTGCCCACACCGCTTGCGCCGAACGAACGCAGGTGGTGAAGATCAGCAAGAAATCGGTCAGGTCGGATCATGGTAACACGCCACAGGTCAGGATACGCCCTGCATACCCCGCGCACGTGCCGGTGAGAAGCTCAGTCGATCACCCCTGTGGTGGCGAACCCGCATTGCTCTGCCATCTTGCCGTATGCCGCCGTAAAGCCAGACAGCGACGCCGCATAGACAACCTCACCATCCTGCATGACCCAGAGCGTGCCTGCACGCCGCATTGTCTGCAGCATCCCCAGGCTGTCACCATCATGCGCCTGCGCCGTGGCCTGGCGAAAGCCTTCCTCATCAAATCCCGCAGAGACGAACCCTTCAGTCCGCCAGTCCGCATCAGACTCGAAAAGAACCCGGGCACCGTCCTGCATCATCGTGTCGTATCCGCGCGGCGCGTGTTCACGGAGTGATGGCGCGGGGTAATAATAGGGCGGCAGCGCATCACCATTGGACAGCTCAATTCCAAAGCTCGGATCACCGTCCCCACCGGTCCAGGCGCGGCATATGATCCGATAGTCTTCGCCGGTATCGAAACGCTCAACCATCACGGTCCAGTCGTTATAGTCCCAGTATTCTGTCTCTGCCTGGCCGGCGGTCGCGAAAACCGCCAGCAGAACAGCTGATCGCAGATACATGTCCGGCCTCATTCCTGGTGTCGCCGCGGCACTCTATCCGCGGGAAACTGAAGAATTCGGTAATGCCCGGGTTATTCGGCGGCGACCTGATCTGCCGTGCGCTCGACCCTGACCGCCGAGAATTTGAACTCCGGGATCTTGCCATAGGGGTCAATGGCGGGGTTTGTCAGAACATTCGCCGCCGCCTCGACATAGGCAAAGGGCACAAAGACCATATCAGGTGCCACCGCCCGGTCCTCGCGCGCCATGATCGAAATGCTGCCGCGCTTGGTGGTGAGCGTCACATGCTCGCCCGGTGCAACGCCCAGTTTGCGCAGTGTTGAAGGGTGCAGCGAACAGTTCGCCTCAGGCTCCAGCCCGTCGAGCACCGAGGACCGGCGCGTCATCGAGCCGGTATGCCAGTGCTCCAGCTGCCGACCGGTGGTCAGGATCATCGGATAGTCGGCATCCGGCACGTCGTCCGGTGCAATCACGCTTGCCGGTGTGAAACGCGCGCGGCCCTCGGGGCGGGGGAAACCTTCGCCGAAAACGATTGCCTGACCGGGGTCTTCGGGGCTCAGCGACGGGTACGTCACCGCGTTCTGCGCCTCCAGCCGGTCCCAGGTGATGTTTTCCAGAGAGCGCATGTTCTGCTTCATCTCGGCAAAGACATCCGCAGGGCTCTCGTAGCTCCAGCCGAGGCCCAGGCGTTTGGCCAGTTCCACCTCGATCCACCAGTCCTCGCGCGCGTCACCCGGGGGCGACACCGCAGGGCGGCCCATCTGAACCTGCCGGTTGGTATTCGTCACCGTGCCGGATTTCTCGGCAAAGGCACTCGCAGGCAGGATCACATCTGCATAGTTCGCCGTCTCGGTGATAAAGATGTCCTGCACCACCAGGTGATCGAGTTTGGCAAGTGCCGCACGCGCGTGTTCGACATCCGGGTCCGACATGGCCGGGTTTTCGCCCAGGACATACATGCCTTTGATCTTGCCGTCGTGCACCGCATCCATGATTTCTGTGACGGTCAGCCCCCGTTCGTTGGAGAAATCCGCAGACCCCCAGACCCTGGTAAAGGCCGAGCGCACACCGTCATCTGTCACAGGCTGATAATCCGGCAGGAACATCGGGATGAGGCCCGCGTCAGAAGCCCCCTGCACGTTGTTCTGCCCCCTGAGCGGGTGCAGACCTGCGCCCGGGCGGCCAACCTGGCCGGTCATCAGCGCGAGAGAGATCAGGCAGCGCGAATTGTCCGTGCCGTGGATGTGCTGTGACACCCCCATCCCCCAGAAGATCATCGCCGATTTCGCACCGGCAAACGTCCGCGCCACATCCCGCAGCACCTCGGGTTCGATGCCGCATATAGGGGCCATCGCCTCGGGCGGGAAATCCGCCAGATGGGCTTTTTCGGCTTCCCAGTTCTCGGTCCAGGCGTCGATATACTGCTGGTCGTACAGACCCTCTTCGACGATCGTATGCATGATCGCGTTGAGCATGGAGACATCCGCGCCCGGGCGGAACTGCAGCATATGGCTGGCAAAACGTTTCAGCGCCTGGCCACGCGGGTCCATGACAATCAGCTTGCCACCACGCTTGGTGAACTGCTTGAAGAAGGTCGCGGCCACAGGATGGTTCTCGATCGGGTTACAGCCGATCGCAATCGCCACATCCGCGTTTTCGATCTCGTTAAAGGTTGCGGTCACCGCCCCCGAGCCCACATTCTCCATCAGCGCCGCAACAGAAGACGCATGACACAAACGGGTGCAGTGATCGACGTTGTTGTGGCCAAAACCCTGCCGGATCAGCTTCTGAAAGAGGTATGCCTCTTCGTTGGTGCATTTGGCGGAACCAAAACCCGCAATCTCACGCCCCCGGCCCTTCATACCGGCTGCGGCAAAATCCAGCGCTTCGTCCCAGGACGCCTCGCGGAAATGCGTCTGCCAGTTGGCCGGATCCACGTTCAGACCTTTCTCAGGCGCGTCGTCGCGGCGGATGAGCGGTTTGGTCAGGCGGTGGTCGTGGTGAATATAGTCAAAACCAAACCGTCCTTTGACACAAAGCCGCCCTTCGTTCGCCGGGCCATTTACTCCCTCGACATACCTGACCTTGCCGTCTTTGGCCTTGAGCGACACCTGACAGCCAACCCCACAGAACGGGCAGATGCTCTCGACCTCGCTGTCGAAATCCGCACTGTCACCGACCTGGTTTTCATCAACAACCGAGCTCGGCATCAGCGCGCCGGTCGGGCAGGCCTGAACACATTCGCCGCAAGCCACACAGGTCGACGCCCCCATCGGGTCGGCCATGTCAAACGTCGGATATGCATCATGCCCGCGCCCGGACATGCCGATCACATCGTTGACCTGAACCTCGCGACAGGCGCGTACACAAAGACCGCACTGGATACAGGCATCCAGATTGACCGACATTGCCACATGGCTGTCATCCAGCAGCGGAATACGCCCCTCTTCCAGCTTTGGAAAACGGCTTTCCGATACACCGTTCAGCTCGGCCATATCCCAGAGATGGCTGGATTTATCGTGCGCCACGTCTTTTTCAGGCTGGTCCGCCACCAGCATCTCCACCACCAGTCTGCGGGCGTTTTCGGCGCGTGCCGAATTGGTCGTAACCACCATGCCTTCGGCAGGCTCGCGGATACAGGACGCCGCAAGCGTGCGTTCTCCCTCGATCTCGACCATGCAGGCACGGCAGTTGCCGTCCGGCCGGTAGCCAGGCGCCGGCTTGTGACACAGATGGGGGATCACCAGACCCCGCCCGTTGGCCACTTCCCAGATGGTCATGCCGGCCTCTGCCGTCACTTTCTCGCCGTCCAGGACAAATTTTACACCGTCCGCCATTGCGCACACCTCCTGCCACATTGCGCGCAGCATACCGCGTGCAGCACGCCGGGGGGAGGGTCAATCCCGACACCTCAGGCCGGAATCACGCCACAGAGGTTTCCGATAGAGAACAGCCGTCTCTTCACCCTTCCCGAAATACTCCCGCCGGAGGCTCCCACCCTTTCAACCCTCCCCACAACCGCCTAAGAAGACAGGACCAGAGACGAAAGCACCCATGTCCCACATCACTTTCATCCGGCACGGCCAGGCAAACTCAGGCGCATTGGACGAGGCAAGCTATGACAGGCTCAGCACGCTGGGCCATCAGCAGGCCGCCTGGCTGGGTGCCCATATGCGCCGCCACAATCAGCAGCATGCCCGGCTCTACACCGGCACCCTGAAACGCCATGTGGAAACCGCCGCTTCGATGGAAACGGGCCTGACCCCGGTACGGGATGCCCGTCTGAACGAGCTTGAATATCTCACGCTTGCACGCGCACTTGAGGACGAGCACGGCGTGCCCTTCCCCATGGATCAGGCAGCCTTCACCGCTCATCTGCCGCGTCTTTTTGCGGCCTGGCAAAACGATGAAATTACCGCGGCACCGGAACGGTTCTCTGATTTCGAGGCACGCGTCAGCAGTGCAGTTGCCGATATCGCCGCCGGCGAAGGCCCCGCCCTGGTTGTCACCTCCGGCGGCCTGATCTCCATGGTGATGCGCCAGGTGCTGGGCCTCGATATCGCAGCCATGGCCCATATGGCCCTTGCAATATACAACACGTCACAACACCGTCTGTTTCCCATCGGCGGACGCCTGTCACCGGTGATGTTCAACGCCATTCCCCACCTCGAAGACCCCGAACGCCACCACGCCCAGACCCACGTCTGAAAGGATTATGACCATGCGCCTCTGGTATGCCCCCCGCACGATTTCCATAGCTGCGGTTCTCGCCCTCAAAGAATCCGGGCTTGATCACGAACTGGTGCCCGTCGATGTGGCCGCAGGAGAGCAGAATTCAGCCGCATACCTCAAGCTGAACCCCAAAGGCCGGGTGCCAGTTCTGCAAACTGCAGACGGCACGCTTCTGACGGAAACCGGCGCCATTCTGGAATTTGTTGCAGACAGCGCGCCAGAGGCCGGGCTTGTTCCCGCTGATCCTGTGGCCGCCGCGCAGATGCGCAGCGTGATGTACTATATGGCCTCAACGATGCATGTGAACCACGCCCATAACCGGCGTGGCCACCGCTGGGCAGACAGCCCCGAAAGCCTGGCGGATATGACCGCCAAAGTACCGCAGACCATGGCCGCAAGTGCCGCCTGTTTCCAGAATGATTGCCTGCAGGGCGACTGGGTCCTCGGCGACGGGTTTTCTCTGGCTGACATCTACGCCTTCGTGGTCTGCAGCTGGCTGGAAGGCGACGGCGTCCCGCTCGCGGATTTCCCCGTGCTTGCCGCCTTTATGGCGCGGATGCGCGCACGCCCATCGGTGCAATCCGCGATGGAACAGGGGCTGATCTGATCATGACGCACCTCTGGGTCCGCGCAGAACAACGCGACAACGAAACACGCACAGGCATCACGCCCGCCGGCGTGGCAAGGCTGATGCAGGCGGGAATGACCGTAACGGTCGAACGCAGTGCCACCCGCGTCATTCCCGATGACGCATTTGCACAGACAGAATGCACGATGGCTGCCACAGGCAGCTGGCCTGAGGCTCCGCCCAGGGCAGTGATCTTCGGGCTCAAGGAACTGCCCGACGACGGCACACCCCTCGGGCACCGGCACATCATGTTCGGGCACGCGTTCAAAGGGCAACCTGACGGGCTTCGCCTGCTGGAACGGTTCCGCGCTGGCGGCGGCACACTTCTGGATCTGGAATACCTCACCGATGACACCGGTGCGCGCGTCGCGGCCTTTGGCTACTGGGCGGGCTATGCCGGTGCAGCTGTGGCCCTGAAATGCTGGGCAGCACAGCAAAAAGGCCATATCGCAGGGCCGGTCAGCGCCTGCCAGAGCGCCACCCACCTGCTCTCCGATCTGCAGTCCGAACTCCTCAGCACCGGCACACACAGACCCCGGGCACTGATCATTGGCGCGCTGGGGCGCGTAGGGCGGGGCACGGCTGACCTGTGCACAGCGATGGGTGTGGACTGCACCAGATGGGACGTGGCCGAAACGGCGGCCGGTGGCCCCTTCCCGGAAATCCTTGCGCATGATCTCTTTTTCAACTGCATTCTGGCCCGGCCCGGCACACCGGTGTTTGTGCCCGCCTCCGCCGTGCACGTCCCGCGCAGACTAAGCGTTATCGGCGATATCGCCTGCGACCCGGACAGCAGCTTTTCCCCCATCAAAGTCTATGACCGGACCACCACCTGGGATACCCCCGCCCTGCGGGTGGCCAACGATCCTGTGCTGGATGTCACTGCCATCGACAACCTGCCCTCAATGCTGCCCCTTGAAAGCAGCGAGGATTTCGCCGGTCAACTGCTGCCCGTCCTGCAGACGCTCGGCACGCCGGGCGCAGACATCTGGTCGCGCGCGGAAAAAACATTCCACGACCATCTGGCGCGCCTCTTACGCACAGGCAAAAGCACTTGTGTCTTTCACCCTTCACCAAATACTCCCGCCGCAGGCGGAAAAACAACCTGACCACCCGCAGCACGGGACTCGCCTCAGGAAAAGATGCGAAAGTAGAGCCAGTCCGGCAGAAACTGACTGCCCCGGAAAACCAAGGAGAAAACGCGCGGAAAACTCAGCTTGAAGCGGGTCGTGTTCATATGGCGAAACATGTAGTCCGCGGCCTCTTCCGGCGTCATCAGAAAGGGCATCTGAAAGTCATTCTTGTCTGTCAGCTGCGTCTTGATAAACCCCGGGTTGGCCACCTGCACATCAACGCCTGTCTTTCGCAGATCCGCATACATGCACTCGGCCAGCGACATCGTTCCTGCCTTGGACGCGGTATACCCGATGGAACCGGGCAGCCCGCGAAAACCCGACAGACTGCCGGTAATGACAATGTGGCCTGCATCCCGTGCCACCATGCCTGGCACCACCTGCCCCATCACCCGCATCATTCCGGTGAAATTGATATCCGCCATGGCGTTGGCCTGCTCTGCGTTCCAGTCGCGGGCACTGAACGGCCAGTAGACACCGGCAAGATAGACAACGCCGTCGATCTCGCCGATCTCTTCTGCCGCTGCCGCAACGCTTTCCGCGTCGGAGACATCCACGCACTGATACGACCCTTCGGTCTCCAGCCCGGCCACAACACTCCTGAGTTTGTCTTCTGAACGCGCCGAGACGATCACATGGGCACCCGCCGCACTCATACGCCGCGCCAGCGCTGCACCCAGACCATCGCTGGCCCCGACCAGCCAGTACCGTTTTCCCTGCCAGTCGCGCATCAGGTCTCTCTGGGTCGCATCGTTGCGACAAGTTCGGCAACCTTGATCCCGAATTTCCGGAACTGGGAGCGGTTCATGATTGTGCCGTTCGGCGTCAGGTACATCCAGTCAACCGTGCTGAGAACATGACCGCCCGATGCATCCGGCAGACGGATGTTATAACGCAGAACCACCGTCGAGCCCGACTGGCGGCCGCGCCCTTCACCCACAACATCCGGTGCTGTTGCGACAATGGCATCATCCGGCCGCAGATCAAGATGCCATTCGCGGTCCTGAATGCTGCCGTCATCATAGACGAAACGCTCCTTCATCACGCCTTTGTTGCCCTCCCATGAGGCATCGAAATCCGCAACGAACCGGCTGCTGACCCGCCCGAGCGGGCCATAGATCACACCTTCACAGACAATCGGACCGTTCAGGTGCTGTCGCACGTCAAAGGCCGGGTGCTCATCCTCATAGTCTTCCGGCCGCTGCGCCGGAAACCCCAGAAACATGCCTTTCAGCCAGAACAGACCCAGCGCGATCAGCAGTCCTGCAAAGATGTAAACCCAGACGGTCATTGCTCAGGCCTCTTTCAGGTTGGTTACAGACAACAGAAGTATTGCGATCAGCTTCAATGCACAGGGCACAGCCGCATAAAGAAGCGACAACAGCGCCAGAGCCTCGGGCGGATTGTCCGCCGCACCACTGCGAAATCCGGCGTTTTCCAACAAAGGCAGCAGGCTGACCGCAGCAAAGGCAAGCGTCAGTTTGGACACGAAAGACCACAGGCCAAACCCTTCGGACGCCGAAGGTGAAATACTGGCCATCCGTGTCGCAAATATCGCAGGCAGCAGCGTCAGGTCAGCACCGAGCGTGGCACCGGACGCCACACAGATCAGCGCAAAGAGCAGCCAGTCCCCTGGGCCGAGCGTGAACGCAGACCCAAAAGAAACAATCGCCAGCACCATCGCAATCAGCAGCACTTCACGCGCTCCGATACGTTCTGCCAGCGCACCCCAGAGCGGTGCAGCCAGCGCAGCAGACAGGAAAAACACCAGCAGCAGCGGACCCTCGAACCCTGGGGCCTCAAGACGGGTTTCGACAAAAAACAAAAACAGCGTGGAACTGACGGCAACCGGTGCTGCATTGACCAGAGCGATCAAAAGCAGTCGCCGGGCCAGCCGGTCTGACAACACCGCGGCAAATCCTGTTGAAACCCCCAGACCCGCAGTGCTCCATTCGTTCCGCATGACATACCAGGCGGTGACGGCCAGCACGGCAAAACCCCCGGCGAACCCGGTAAAGGGTGCGGACATGACCGCCCCCAGTGCAACCGGCGTCACCGATGCAACACAGACCCCGACCAGCGCGCCACTCTCACGCCAGCGGGCCAGACGCAGGTGGCCCGCGCCACTCATCCCGGCACCCTTGATCACGCCCTGGGCGTAAAAATTTATGGTCAGGAAACTGAACGCCGAAAACACAAGTGTCAGACACAGCCCGAACCATACCAGCGCCGGCACAGGCGGCGGCACCGCAAAGAGCGCGGTCATGGCAGCTGCGATCACAGCACAGCCCGCCGCGACGGCGACCGCGCGCTGATCCCGCAGCTTTTCAGACAGCCGCCCCAGAAGCGGATCCTGTACGACATCCAGCAGCCGCAGCCCAAACAGTACCGCCCCAAGTGCGGCCAGCGATACGCCGTATTCATCAACGTAAAACTTGGGCGCATGGATATAGATCGGCAGACCCGCCGCAGAGAGCAGGGCCGCAAAGACCGAATAGGCAGGCAGGTGCTCCGCTGTCTGCATCAGCGGGAGACCTCTTTTTCGGGGGGGGCCGGCCGCGCACGGTAAAGAGCGCCCCGCGCCCAGAGCTTAAGCGCCTGCCAGTGGATGAGCGCCAGCACGCGCCGCGCGCCAAACGGACGGCGCAGCGCCGCGCCCAGTATGCGGCGACTGGTCAGTGGCTTTCTTTTACCCGTGAGCGTCGCGATCAGCCCCCCATCCGGTCGGGCATAGTCGATCCAGATGCCGATCCGCTTCTCGTTTATGTCAAAACGGAACCTGTATCCGCCGCTGACCGGCTGAAACGGCGAGACATGGAATATCTTTTCAGCGCTCAGCGTATCGGATGGCAGGATGGGCGCCAGATCAGGGTGATGACACAGGTAACTGTGGCGGTCACCAAAGGTATTGCTCACCTCGGCGATCACAGCGATCAGAGCCTCATCGGCACGCCGGCACAGCCAGAAACTGACGGGGTTGAACACATGCCCGAGCAGGCGCGGCTGCGCGAGCAGTTCGATCTTTTCCACGCCAGTGACCTGATGCTGTTCGAGAACGTCGCGCACCCAGACAGCTCCCCTGCCCTCGCCCGGCGGGCCGCCATGGTCCCGATCCTGCAACGACGTCAGACCGCGGCTGTTACGGCGGAACAGTACCGGCGTTTTCAGCTCCGCCTCGGCATCAAGCAGCACATAGTCCACCGAATAGCGAAACGCATTGCTGACGGCGCCTTTTCGTCCGTGATAGGTCTGGCCCGCGATATGATCGACGGTCGTTGTCACTCTGCTGCGATCCTGGGCGTCGGGACACGGCGCAGCGCGCGGACCACATCAACCGCGCTGGCAAGGCCGTCCTCATGAAATCCGTTGCGCATCCAGGCTCCACAAAACCAGGTGTTCTGAGTACCATTGAATGCACGCACCTGATCCTGAGCAGCCAGGGCTGCGAGATCATAAACCGGGTGGCGCAATGTGACCTGGTCATAAATCAGCTCTTCGCGGATCTGCCGGCGGGTGTTCAGTGTCACAAAATGCGGATCATTCTGCGGGATCGGCTGAAGCGAATTCATCCAGTATGTCAGGTCAATCCGGTCTGATGGTGTGTCCCGGTCTTCGGTGTAAACCCAGCTTGCCCATGTTTTGCGCCGCTTTGGCATAATACTTTCGTCCGCATGCAGCACAATGTCGTTGGGCTGATACGCCACGGCCCCCAGTGCGCTCGCCTCCTGCGCCGAAGGGTCCGCGAGCAGGCGCAGTGTGTCGTCGGAATGCGTGCCAAAAATCACATGGTCAAAGAACTCAGGCTCCGCACCCTGCGCACGTACCGCCACCTGACCGCCCGGACGGGCAACAGACTGAACAGCGGCACCCGTTCGCACGGTCACGTCACGGGTCTTCAATGCTGCGCCCAGGCGCTGGACGTACTGGGTTGAACCGCCATCTACCGTGTACCACTGATGCTGACCGGTTGTGTTCAGCAATGCATGGTTTTCAAAAAACCTGATCATCGCATGGGCCGGAAAGTCCATGATTTTCTCTGTTGGCGTTGACCAGATCGCGCCAGACAGCGGCAATAGATAATAGTCCCGGAACCAGTCGCCGGTGCCCATTTCGGCCAGAAATTCCCGCAGCGAGAGGCTCTGGTTTTCAGCAACCCGGAGCGCGTGTTTGTTAAAGTGAAGGATATCCCGAACCATCCGCAGAAAAGCGGGTGTCACCGCGTTCCGGCGCTGCGCAAACAGCGCATCCAGACTGGTCAGCGCATATTCCAGCGCGCCACCGTTGATCGATGCCCCAAAGCTCATGTTGGATTTCACTACCGGCACGTTCAGCTGCTCAAAAAGCGCCGTCATGTAGGGGTAGTTTGCATAGTTGAAAACGATGAAACCGGTATCCACAGGCTGGTCGCCGTTTTTACCCGCCATAACCGTGCGCGCATGGCCACCAAGCCGTGGCTCTGCCTCGAACAAAGTCACGTTGTGCTCACGTCCCAGCATGTAAGCCGCGCCCATGCCGGTAATGCCGCCCCCGATCACAGCGATCCTGAGGGAGTTCAGTCTTTGTGGATTTTCAGGAATGTCGCCTGAGGTCAGGGCTTCGAAAGGCATATGGTATCAGTCCGCTCGGGTATTTGCTTTGTGCGTATGTAGTTCATTCTACGGGATGGTCCCGCTTTTGGATTGGTCGGAAAAATCATTGATGTTTTTTTGATCCGTTTGTGCACCTGCAGCGTAGTTTTGTTATGTACGCAGAATCTGATGTCGGCAAACAAATCGAAAGGCCAGTGCGGGAAGCGCCGTCACCGGTTTTTCAGCGCGGCAGACTGCAGGGTAACGATGGAAACTCAGGACGCTCAAAGGTGAACGACAGCCCAGGTTCGGCCCGGATGCTCTGGGTCAGGCATATGACCCGGATCCGCGACGATAAGGACAGGCAGGCTTTTGCAGAGCTGTTTGGCCACTTCGCGCCGCGCGTGAAGGGCTTCCTGATGCGGTCCGGCGCAGATGCCTCGCTGGCAGAGGAATGCACGCAGGATGTGATGGCAGCCCTCTGGCACAAGTCGCATCAGTTTGACCCTGCGCGTGCATCTGTCGCGACGTGGATTTTCACGATCGCCCGGAACAGAAAGATTGACCTGCTGCGCAGACAGCGCAGACCAGAGCCGGAGGACCTTGCATGGGGCCCCGAGGCAGAGCCGGATCAGGAAGACGTGCTGACCCTGCAACAGGAAAGCAAGATACTCGGCGCGGCCCTGGCCGAACTGCCCGAGAACCAACGGGAACTGATAGAAAAGGCGTATTTCGGGGACCTGACCCACAGTGAAATCGCCGCTGAAACCGGTCTGCCCCTGGGCACGATCAAATCGAGAATACGGCTGGCGCTGGAACGCCTGCGCCATGTAATGAAGTGAAAGCTATGAGTAACAAAATCAACCACCATCTGAACGACGCCATCCTGATGGCCTATTCTGCCGGAACACTGCCGGAAGCGTTTAACCTGATTGTCGCATCCCATCTGTCGATGTGTGACCAGTGCCGCGCACAGGCCGAAACCTTCGATGCGCTTGGCGGTGAAATCCTGGACCAGTCGGACGCGACAGAGATTGGCACCCACAGCCTTGATGAGACCCTGTCACTGATCGAAAGTGGCCCGGTGGACACGATCCGCGCGCCGCGCGTGGCAGACAGTGTCCTGCCGCAGCCCCTGCAGGATTATGTGGGTGGCGATCTGGATGCGATAAAGTGGAAGCCGGTTGGCATGGGCGTGCGCCAGGCGATATTGCCGACCACCCGCGAAGCAACTGCGCGCCTGCTCTTTATTCCCGCGGGTGCCGCAATGCCGGACCACGGCCACCAGGGCACCGAAATGACAATGGTTCTGCAGGGCGCGTTCCAGGACGACGACGGATATTTCGCGCGCGGCGACGTGGAAATTGCGGACAGTGACCTGCACCACACACCGGTGGCAGATATTCATCAGGATTGTATCTGCCTGGCGGTTACCGATGCGCCACTGCGCTTCGACAGCCTGATCCCCAGGATTGCCCAGCGGTTCCTGCGGATCTGACCGTCAGAGACTGACCTCAAACGGTGCAAGGCGTGACCAGTCAAATGTAACGCCGGTGCCCGGTTCATCTGATGCCACTGCGCGCCCACCGTCCACAACGAGCGGGCGCGTTGTGTATCTGTCGATCGGAAAGCTGTGAACTTCGATCCATCCCGCGTTTTTCTGCGCCGAGACCAAGCCAACATGCAGCTCCTGCATCCCGTGGCTGCACACCGGTACGCCCGCCTTTGCTGACAGTGCCGCCACCTGCAACCAACCGGTGATACCACCGCAGTTGGATGCATCGGGCTGGATGAATCCAAGATCGCTCTGTGCCAGCGCCATTTCAAACTCATGAATAGTGTGCAGATTTTCGCCCTGCGCCACCGCAATGCCCGTCGCCCGCGTGATTTCTGCATAGCCGGGATAGTTGTCCGGGATGATCGGTTCCTCAAACCACAGGATATTCTGATCGCGCACAGCCTCGGCCAGGGTGATCGCCTGTTCCACAGTCAGTGAATAGTTGGCATCGATCATGAATGCAGGCTCGGGGCCGATATGCGCGCGGACCGCACGGATCCTGTCGATGTCTTCCTGCAGATCCGGTTGACCAATCTTGATTTTCACCCCGCCGAGACCCGCGTCCAGATAGCCCTGCACGTGGCTCAGCAGTTTCGGCAGCGGAAAGGCCAGATCGATCCCACCGCCATAGGCGTCGCAGGTCTTGCCCGCGCCACCGGCCATCTGCCACAGCGGCCGGCCCGTGGCCCGTCCCCGCAGATCCCAAAGTGCGATATCCACCGCAGAGATTGCAAAGCTCAGAATTCCGCCGCGCCCCACATAGTGCATATGCCACTGCATCGCATCATAAAGCGCTTCGATGTCATCAGCGCTCAGATCAACCAGAAACGGTGCCAGATCATGGGTGATCAGCGCGGCGGTCGCATGACCGCCCCGCCCCCCGTTGTACGTATAGCCTGTCCCGGTGCGACCATCCTCCAGCGTGACCGTCGCAGTGATCAGATGAAAGTGACTGTGAGAGCCGTGTTTGGCGTCCACCAGCACTTCGTCCAGCGGCACATTAAACAGGCGTGCCTCAACTGATGCAATCCGGGCCATACCTCACATATCCGCGCATTCCGGCACCGGGCTGATCACTGTACCATCTTCCAGATGCTGCAGCAGATTATCCACCGTCAGCGCCCCCATCGCGGCGCGGGTCTCGTGCGTGGCGCTGCCAACATGCGGCAGCAGCACGACATTGGACAACGCGCGCAGGGCTTCTGGCACGTGAGGCTCGGCCTCAAAAACATCCAGACCTGCCCAGCCCAGCCGACCGTCCTGCAGGGCAGATATCATCTCTGCCTCATCCACAACGGACCCGCGCGAGACGTTGATCAGCGTGCCGTTCGGTCCCAGCGCCTCCAGAACCTCGCGGTTGACGATCTTGTTTGTGGACGGCCCCCCCGGCGTGATGCAGATCATACAGTCTACATCCCGCGCCATGCGCGCCAGGTTGTCGTAGTATTTGTAGGGCACTTCCTTGGCACTGCGGGAATGATAGACAACCGTGGTGCCGAAGGGCGCCAGTTTGTCTGCAATCGCCTGGCCGATACGACCCAGACCGAGGATACCGACCGTCTGGTTGTCAACCGAACGCGTGAGCGGTGAGTTGCCTTTGGCCTCCCACTCACCCGACCGCACCCAGGCATCATCGCGCAGCAGTTCGCGGTAGCAGGCCATCATCAGCATGACAGCCGTCGTCGCGACCTCTGCGTTCAGAACGTTAGGCGTATGGGTCACAACCACCCCTTTTTCACGCGCGGCTTTCGTATCAATCGCGTCATAGCCCACGCCGTAACAGCTGATGGCCTTGAGGTTTGGCATGGCGGCCATGTACTCCGGCCTGACGCCATCGTGCCCGTTCGTCGCGACATATCCAATGGACGCCCCGTGCTCTGCCAGCCATGCATGCGGATCGGCCATCTCAGAGGCTTTGTGGACGGTGAACTTCGCCTGCAGGCGGTCCATCATCACCGGTGTCGCACCGCCTATCATAAACAGTTCACCCATGTTCACGCGTCCTCTTTTACATTCTGGCGCTGTGCGCCCAGACCTTCGATGGTCAGTTCAACAACATCACCTTTTTTCAGGTAAACCGGCTCCGGCTTCATGCCCATCCCGACGCCCGGCGGCGTACCGGTAGAGATCACATCCCCCGGGTGCAGGGTCATCAGACCCGACAGGTGCTCGATGATCTCGGCGACCGTAAAGATCATGGTTTTGGTATTGCCGGTCTGCATACGTTTTCCGTTCACATCGAGATGCATGGCAAGGTTCTGCACATCCGCGACCTCGTCCCGTGTGACCAGCCAGGGGCCTGTCGGGCCGAAGGTGTCGCAGGATTTGCCCTTGGTCCATGTGCCGGTCAGGTTGTTCTGGAAATGGCGCTCGCTGACGTCATTGATCACGCAATACCCTGCAACATAGTCCAGAGCATCAGCAGCACTGACGTATTTGGCCGGTTTGCCAATTACAACGCCCAGTTCGACCTCCCAGTCCGTGCTCGTCGAGCCGCGCGGCATAAAGATATCGTCATCGGGACCAACAACGGCGGAATTCGCTTTCATGAACAGGACCGGGTGATCCGGGAACGGGTTGTTCGTCTCGATCGCATGATCCTTATAATTCAGGCCAATGCACATGAATTTGCCAATACCACCGACACAGGGGCCAATGCGCGGGCTGCCATCCACGACAGGCAGGTCTGCCGGATCAATCGCGCGCAGACGGTCAAGACCATCGTCAGACAGCACATCACCGGCGATATCGTCTGCATGCGCAGACAGATCACGCAGAACGCCGTCTGCATCCAGCATCCCCGGTTTTTCGGCACCCGATGCGCCATAGCGTACAAGTTTCATTTTCGTCTCCTTAAGTGGCGTTCAGATAGCCGATGAGCAATGACAGAAAGGCACCCACATGAACGACCATGATGGCTTTGTCTTTCCACATCGCTCCGACTGCAAACCATAGAAATATTCCCACAAAAAACGCCCAGATATTCCAGGGTGAAACGCCCATACCTGTCAGCGCATAGCCGATCAGCTGGATCACCGTGGCGATCCATTTGACCGTATCCACCAGTTGCCAGTGATCAGGGCCTTTTCGATCAGTGGTTGTCACGCGGCATGCCTTTGCGGGAAATGTCCTGATATTTATCAGCATCTTCCAGAATCATACCCTGATCAAACCGGCCCACTTTCTCGCGGAAATACTGCTGCCAGGGTGACTGGCTTTCGGGCGCATTATATCCGCCTGCGGCCTCAAAGGCGCGGCCACGTTCCGCCAGTTCATCAAGCGGCACAAGCATATCCGCCGTGCATTTGTTCAGATCGATGCGCACGCGGTCGCCGTTTTTCAGCAGTGCAAGCCCGCCACCGGCAGCGGCCTCGGGCGAGGCATTCAGGATGGACGGGCTGCCAGAGGTTCCGGACTGTCGCCCGTCACCCACGCAGGGCAATGCCTCGACACCCTTTTTCAGCAGATACGACGGCGGGCGCATGTTCACGACCTCCGCGCCGCCCGGATACCCCCTGGGCCCCGCACCGCGCATAAAGAGCACGCAATCCTCGTCGATGTTCTCCGCCGGATCGTCGATCCGGTGATGAAAATCCTCTGGCCCGTCAAAAACAACGGCCCGGCCTTCGAACGCGTTCAGATCGTCAGGGTTCGACAGGTATTTGGCGCGAAAGCTGTCACCGATTACACTGGTTTTCATAATCGCACTGTCAAACAGGTTGCCTGACAGATTGATGAAACCGGCCTGCTCTTTCAGCGGATCAGACGCAGGGCGGATCACTTTGGCATCCTCCGTGCGCAGATGGCCGCAATTTACGGCCATGGTTTCCCCGTTGGCGGTAATGACATCCGGATGGGGCAAAAGGCCTGCGGCAATCAGTTCGCCCACAACGGCAGGGACACCGCCGGCGTGCTGATAATCTTCGCCCAGGTATTCGCCGGCTGGCTGCAGGTTCACCAGCAGCGGAACATCGTGGCCGATCTTTTGCCAGTCATCATTGTCGAGCGGAACGCCCAGATGGCGCGCGATGCCGTTGAGGTGAATGGGCGCATTGGTTGAACCGCCAATCGCCGAATTGATCACGATCGCATTCTCAAAGGCTTCGCGGGTCATGATGTCTGAGGGGCGCAGATCCTCCCAGACCATGTCGACAATCCGTCGACCGGTTTCATAGCTGATCTGGCCACGCTCGCGGTAAGGCGCCGGTATCGCAGCCGACCCCGGCAACTGCATGCCCAGTGCCTCTGCCAGCGAGTTCATCGTCGTGGCTGTGCCCATGGTGTTGCAATAGCCCACAGACGGCGCCGAAGACGCAACGAGCTCCATAAAACCATCATCGTCAATTTCACCGGCGGCGAGCATCTCGCGCGCTTTCCAGACGATTGTGCCCGAGCCCGTACGCTGCCCGCGGAAGTAACCATTCAGCATCGGACCGACCGACAAAGCCACTGCCGGAATATTCACCGTCGCCGCCGCCATCAGAAGCGCAGGCGTGGTCTTGTCACAACCGATGTTCAGCACCACGCCATCCAGCGGATAGCCAAAAAGTGTCTCCACGAGGCTGAGATAGGCAAGGTTCCGGTCCAGCATCGCGGTGGGTCTTTTCCCGGTCTCCTGAATAGGATGTACGGGCACCTCAATGCAGGTACCACCAGCGGCGATGATCCCGTCCCGCACCCGCTTGGTCAGTTCCAGGTGGTGGCGGTTGCAGGGGCTCAGATCGCTGCCCGTCTGAGCAATACCAATGATCGGCTTGCCGGACTGCAACTCTTCGCGTGTCAGTCCGTAATTCAGGTATCGTTCCAGATAGAGCGCGGTCATTTCCGGATTGTCCGGGTTCATAAACCATTTGCGCGACCGCAGATCCTCGATTCCGATTTTTCTGGTCATTGTCCTGACCATCCTCCGTCAATGATGTGGGGGTGCCCGGTGGTAAAGGCGCTTTCGTCGCTGCCAAGATAGACCACCAGCGCCGCGATTTCCTCTGCCGTTGCCACCCGGCCCATAGGCTGGCGCGATACGAATTGTTTCAGCGCTTCTTCTTTGCTGCCCAACTGTGCGCCAAGGGCATCCACACGTTCGTGCCAGCTGGGGCTTTCGACAGTCCCGGGGCAGATGCAGTTGCAGCGAATGCCGCGAGCGACATAGTCCACGGCAACAGATTTCGTCAGGCCAATCACCGCCGCCTTGGTCGTCCCATAAATGAAGCGGTTCGGCGCGCCTATTACAGACGAACAGGCCGAGGACATATTGACGATTGACCCGCTGCCACGCTCCAGCATTCCCGGAAGTGCCGCCCGGATGGTCCGCAGCATTGAGCGGACATTCAGATCAAAAGCAAAATCCCATTCCTCGTCTTTTGCCTCCAGAACAGAGCCGTGATGCACGAAGCCCGCGCAGTTAAAAAGAATGTCCGGAACGGCCCGGGCAACACCCGCTTTCACGCTTTCATCGCTGCGCGCATCAAGTTCGAAAATTTCTATATTTTCGTGATTCGCCTCGCGAATCGTAGATAGCGCATCCATGTTTACGTCTGTCGCAAAAACCTGTGCGCCCTCTTTTGCCATTGCGATCGCGGTTGCCCGTCCGATCCCCTGACCGGCAGCGGTTATCAGTGCGCGTTTTCCTTTAAGGCGTTGACCTGTCAATGTTTTCCCCCCGGCGCAGTCAGCTTTCTGGCGCGCGACGCTCTGTGACGCGGGCATTTGGCTGACCTGCATTCTCGATGCTGTTATCGTCAAAAAAAACCGCCAAACGGGCTGGTTCAGCGGCTGGTTTCCGTTAGCGTATGACACAGTATTAACTTTGGCTACAGCCTTGTCTGAGGCGATGAGAGGATAACCGCACCCATGACGAATTCCCGCAAGGTCACACTCATCGGCACCGGACTGATGGGGTTTCCCATGTCACAGAACCTCCTGCGCGCAGGTCATGACGTCACCGTCTGGAACCGCAGCATCGCCCGCGCCGAGCCACTGTCGAGGGACGGTGCGAAGGTCGCCGCGTCTGCATCCGGGGCCGTAGCCGGAGCAGAGTTCATCATCACCATGCTGTCGGACGGTTTTGCCTCCGGCGCGCTGATCGGCGATCCGGATATGCAGGCGGCGCTGGCGCCCGGAGCGATCTGGATCGATATGTCGTCGGCCAAACCAGAACATGCGCGCGAGCAGGCCGCGCTGCTGACAGGCCTGGGATTTGGCCACCTGGATGCGCCGGTATCAGGCGGAACAAAAGGCGCAGAAGCCGCCAGTCTTGCCATTATGGTCGGGGGCGATGCAGCAACCTTTGCCGCCGCAAAAGACGTTTTTACTGCGATGGGGCGCCCTGTTCATGTGGGCCCGTCCGGCAGCGGACAGCTGGCGAAACTTGCCAATCAGACAATTGTTGCGGTCACGATTTCGGCTGTGGCCGAGGCTATGTTGCTGGCTGAACAGGGTGGCGCTGATCCGGCTGCTGTAAGGGCAGCCCTAAAGGGCGGTTTTGCCGACAGTGTGATCCTGCAGCAGCACGGCGAACGCATGAGCACCCGAAACTTTGATCCCGGCGGCCTGACCAAATTTCAGGTCAAGGATCTGAACAACACGCTGGACGAGGCCGCATCACTTGGGCTGTCCCTGCCTGCTACCGAAAACGTCCGCGACAGGTTTCAGCATTTCATCGATGCCATGGATGGCGGCGAACGTGACCACTCGGGGCTGTATCTTGAACTGAGAGCGCGAAACGGATTGCCGGTATGACCAGAGTTCTGATCCTTGGTGGCGGCGGTATGGTCGGCCAGAAACTCGCGGCACGGCTGATGACCAGCGGTCTGAAAGACGACCCCACGCCGGACATCACGCTTTTTGACATGGGCTTTCCACCCGGTGGCGTTGCCGGACCTGCGCAGATGACCGGAAATCTGGGGGACCCTGACACAGCCACGCGGCTTGCTGCCCTCAAACCCGATATCATCTTTCATCTCGCCGCGATTGTGTCCGGTGAGTCTGAGACCAATTTCGAAAAAGGCTGGGCCATCAACATGATGTCGATGTGGCATCTGCTGGAAGCTCTGCGCCACGAACACCTGCGCAGCGCCGGGGCATATGTGCCAAAGATGGTTTTCACCAGTTCGATTGCCGTTTTCGGGGCACCTTACCCCGACCAGATCGGCGATGAATTTCTGTCGGCTCCGCAGACGAGCTATGGCGCGCAGAAGGCGATCTGCGAACTGATGGTGACAGATTTCAGTCGTAAGGGCTTTATCGACGGTATGTCCCTGCGCCTGCCCACGATCTGCGTCCGGCCGGGCAAGGCAAATCTCGCCGCGTCCTCTTTCTTTTCGGGCATTATCCGCGAGCCGCTGAACGGTATGGAGGCCATTCTGCCCGTGCCTGACACTGTGCGTCACTGGCATGCCTCACCCCGTTCTGCGGCAGGTTTTCTGGTACATGCGGCAGCGCTGGACACTGAACGGCTGAACGGGCGGCGTGCCCTGAGCCTGCCGGGTGTCAGCTGTACCGTTGCCGAACAGATTGAGGCATTGCGCCGCGCGGCAGGCCAGGGGGCGGTTGATCTGATCAGGCCGCAACCTGACGCCGCAGTGATGAAGATCGTGGAAGGCTGGCCGCGTGATTTCAATCCCGAACGTGCAGTGGCTTTGGGCTTCCGCGCGGAAGAGAGCTTTGACGAGATCGTTCAGGTTTATATCAACGAGGATTTGCCGAACGCCACGGTCTGATGTTTGCCAGGCAGCGGATGAGTCAGATTGCGCGCCAGATGGTCATGTATCCGTTTGCGCACCAGATCCTCATTGCGCTCCAGAGCAGCATCCAGAATCGCCTGATGCTCCGGAATGTTCTCGGCGAAATAGCCATAGTTGGTTTCCGCCGACACAAGTTGCTGTCGGAACTGCTCGTAAATCACCAGATGAGTGCGAATCAGCAGGGCTGACCCGCAGGCTTCAATAAGTGTCTCGTGGAACTCCTGCTCGGCGCGGCTCCACAGATTGAGCAGGGGTGAGACGTCCCCCGACGACCGGACCCGCATTTCGATATGGGACAGTTTGTGATGCGCCGCCGAGAGCCGTGATTCCCACTCGACACCGCCCAGCCGGATGGACAGGCAGGCACCCTCACTCTCCAGCATAATACGCATATGGGTCAGGTCATGCTGACGTTCGCGTGACTGATAGGGTGACCGGAAACCACGTTGCTCCTGAAAATCGACCAAACCCACCGTCGACAGCCGGAACAGCACCTCGCGAACGGTGCTGGCGGAGCAGTTGTAATCTGAGCGTAGCTTTTCAGCGCGCAGTTTGGTACCGTAGCCGAACTCACCGGTGATCAGCCTGTGACGCATATCGTCAAAAATATCTGCGTCCTGCGTACCCATTTAGACCCTCCCATGCCCTTTTTGTGTACGTCCAAAAACACGAAATTCAAACCAAATATCAAAATTGGTGCAAAATAAAATTTTTCTTGCGCCATGCACCCGGGACGTCCTAACGTTTCTCCAGCGTAATCAAACAGGGGCATCTGCACCTTTAAACAAAAGTGCGCTCAACGTCTGGGAGGACAAAATGAAAATCATCACAAAGGCGGCTTCAGCAGCCGTTATAGCAGCGCTGGCTGCAACAACTGCGATGGCCGACGGCCATGCAACCAATCTGCGCATTCAGACGCACTATGCGCCTGAGACCGTATCCGGCAAACTGGCCGCGCAGTACATCGACGACATTCAGACAATGTCCAACGGCGAAATCACGGTCGAGATGTTCTACTCGTCCTCCGTCGTTAAATCGGTGGAAACGTTCGATGCTGCTTCCACAGGTATTCTCGACTGCGACATGACAGGCGGCGGCTACCAGACCGGCAAGAACTCGGCGTTCCAGTTCGTTGGTGACATCATGGGCGGCTATGACACGCCTTATCAGCAGCTGAGCTGGCTGTATTTCGGTGGTGGCCGCGAAGCTGCTGCACCGCTTTACAACAAATACGGTATGGAGCTGATCGGCTGGTGGGTCTACGGCCAGGAGAGCTTTGCCTCGTCCAAGCCAATCGCCAAGGTTGAAGACTTCAAAGACTGGAAATTCCGTTCGCCCCCCGGCATGGAAACCAAGATCTTTGAGAAACTCGGTGCCTCGCCCATCGTGATGGACTTCACCGAAATCTTCACCGCTCTGGAAACAGGCATCATCGACGGTGCGGACGCATCCGGTCTCGCAAACAACGTGGGCCTGGGTCTCTATGACATCGTCAAATATGCCAACTTCCCCGGCTTCCATTCCATGCCGTCTGACCACCTGGCGTGCAACAAGGCCGTATTCGACGCGATGCCTGCACACCACCAGACCATCATGAAAGTCGCCATGGAAGCGCTGGCACTGCGCACTGCTCTGACGTTCGAGAAGAAAAACGCAGAAGCGGCCGCACAGCTGCGCGCAGACGGTGTGACACTGTCCCAGTGGGCACCTGAAGAACTGGCAAAATTCCGTGCAGCAGCCCAGGCCACATGGCCCGAGTTCGCCGATACGCCGGAAGCCAAAGCGCTGGTAGAAAGCCACCTGGCCTACCTCGAGCAACTCGGCCTCAAGCAATAAGCTGAGCTGAAACCAGACCCCGCCTGCTCCAGGCGGGGTCTTTTTGTCTCCGGTCAGGACAACAAAAATATGACCGGTCTGTTGGGGGATATCATGCAGGAAAAATCCGGAAGCCTTATCGAATGGCTTGTACCACTCGCCTTTATTCTCTGTGCGGGATGGCTGACCTGGCACATTCCTGCCTTTACCCTGTCCTGGGTGCCGCCCACAGACCCATCGCAATATGACAAACTGAGTGCACTGTTCGAGCGGGTTGATGTCACGCCCGGTCTGGCCGGCCTTTTTGGTGGCTACGCAGATGCTGTGGACTGGGCAGCTCTTGTACTGCTGCCGGTTTTCGGTGTGATCGGTGTGCGCACGGTACGCCGCGCGCCCATGGAATTCGAAAGCTGGAAGCCGCTGGATCGGCTGGCTGTGTTCATCGGCCGGCTGACAATGATGCTGATCGTTCTGCTTTGCTCGGTCATGATCTACGAGGTCATCCTGCGGTATGTCTTTGAGGCACCGACCCTGTGGGCCAACGAGCTGTCGCTCTGGCTGGCTGGCTTCGTCTTTCTGTGCGCAGGTCTTTATGCCATGCAACAGCGCAGCCACATCCGCATCTTTCTGCTCTACGACATGCTGCCGCGCACGCTGCAGCGCGTCTGCGACTGCATCTCCACGCTGCTCATCGTGACCTTTGCCTTCTTTCTGGTCTACGGCGGTTACGGCGAGGCGTTTGACAAATTCTACCGCTGGGAAACCTTTGGCACGGCGTTTGATCCGCCAATCCCCGCAACACTGAAACCGATGGTTCTACTGGTAATCGTTCTTGTTGCCTTTCAGGCCGTGGTGAACCTGATTTCTGACTGGAACGCCGAACCGGTTATCCATTCGGCCGCAGATGACATCGACCAGGACGAGCTGGAACGCCTTAAAGCTGCGGTTGGCAGCGATGGCACCAGCGATCTGGACGTAACGCGCGGCGCCATTCAACAGACGACACCGGGGAAAAACTGATGGATATCGGAACGATCTCACTGGTCCTCATGCTGGGCCTTGTTCTGCTGCTTGCCATCGGGATGCCGCTGGGCTTTGCCTCGGCCATTCTCGCCGTGCTGGTGCTTGTTATGAAATTCGAACCAGCGCTCCTGATGGACCCGCTGAGCTTCGGGGATGGTATTCTGACAGGCAGACCCGGATCAGGGCCCCTGAACATTCTCGCGCAGAAGATATACGGGCTTTTGACGGATTATGTTCTCATATCCATCCCGCTGTTCATCTTTATGGCAGCGCTGCTGGAACGGTCGGGCATTGCCAAGGATATGTATTCCTCACTGAACATCTGGCTGAACCGCACCCGCGGCGGTATTGCAATCGTGACCTCGATCATGGCCGTTATCATGGCCGCGATGTCCGGGATCATCGGCGGAGAGGTTGTTCTGCTGGGCCTGATCGCTCTGCCACAGATGCTGCGCCTGGGCTATAATCAGAACCTTGCCATCGGGACGATCTGTGCCTCGGGTTCGCTGGGCACGATGATCCCACCATCCATCGTTCTGATCATTTATGGCCTGATCACGGAAACCTCGATCAAGGCGCTGTTTACGGCCTCTTTCCTGCCAGGTTTCATGCTGGCGAGTTTCATCATCATCTACATCATCATCCGGACGCAGCTGCGCCCCAGCGACGCACCCCTGCCCGAACCGGTAGAAGGTGAGCCGCGCGGTTTTGAAAAGTTCAAACTCTTCATCGCGTTTCTGTCGGTACTGGTGGCAGGGTTTTCCACCGTGCTCTTCCTGCGCGCGCTGTTCTTTGAACTGTCCGGCCAGAATGCGTCGAACACCGCTGCGGCCTTTGCTTATGGCACGGCCGACTACCTGCCCTGGTTCGGCGGCGCGCTGGTGATCTCCTTTGTGCTCATGTTCGGCGTTCTGGGCCGTGCCGCGACGGCCACCGGCTGGTCAATGGGCAAAGGCCTGGTGCCCCCTATCGTGGTGATCGGGGTCGTGATGGGCTCGATCTATGGCGGCATCACGGGCATTACCGAGGCCGCAGGCATGGGCGCGCTGGCGGTTCTGGTCATCGCCATCCTGCGTGGCGAGGGATCATTTGATCTGGTGTGGGACAGCCTGATGCGGACCCTGAAATCCACCGGGACGATCATCTGGGTGACCATTGGTGCGGCCGCACTCGCGGGTGCCTATACCATTGCCGGTGGTCCGACCTATGTTGCCGATTTCATCGTCGGCTCGGACCTGCCAACCATGGGGATCATCCTGGCGATGATGCTGATCCTGCTCTTTATGGGTGCCTTCATGGACTGGGTCGGCATTGTTCTGCTGATCATTCCGGTGTTTCTGCCCATTGTGCAGCGTCTGCCGATTGAGGAGATAGGTGTCTTTGGCGAGTTGAACCCGCGCCATGTGGCGATCTGGTTCGGCGTGGTCTTCTGCATGAACATGCAGGTCAGCTTTCTCAGCCCGCCCTTTGGCCCCGCGGCCTTCTACCTCAAGTCTGTAGCGCCGCCGCACATCAGCCTGACCGACATCTTCAAAGGCTTCCTGCCCTTTATCGGCATTCAGCTCTGCGCTCTGTCTGTGTTGCTGATCTGGCCGCCGATCGTATCTGTCCTGCTCTGATTTCCGAGGCACGGGATGCTGACAACAGATCAGATAAACAGCTTTCGGACAGACGGATATCTGGTCGTGCCAGACGTCGTGCCCGCAGTCACCCTGGAGGCGGTGCGAGAGGAATATGCGAAGCTGATGGATCGCCTGTACCAGGGCTGGTTCGAAGCCGGGAAAGTCGAAAAACCAGGCTGTGGCATGACTTTCTGGGACAAGCTGCAAACGGCATATGACGCCGGGCTTGACTGGTTTCAGCCGATGGACATCAGCCTGCCGGGCGACACCATCACCGAAAACACGCCCATGCATTTCGGACCGGGTGTTTTCGATCTGCTGCGCTGCGAGGATATTCTGGACATAGTGCAGGCACTCATTGGTCCCGAAATCACTTCCAACCCGATCCAGCACGTACGCATCAAACCGCCCGCAAAAACGCTGAAAGGGGATGAAGTCCGCGCGCACATAACTGCGACTGACTGGCACCAGGACCGGGGCGTGGGGCTGGAAGAAGCCGACGGCACGGACATGATCACTGTCTGGATTGCCATGACGGATGCAACGCCTGAAAACGGATGCCTGCAGGTGATCCCCGGCCAGCACCGCGAGATGCTGCCGCACTGCCCCAAAACCCAGACGGCCATAGCCGACGGGTTCGTTGACGCGGCACAGGCGGTCCCGTTGCCCGTTGGGGCTGGCGGCATTGTGTTGTTCCACCCGCTGACGCCCCATTCTTCCCGCGTGAATGTCACGAATGGTTTCAGGTGGTCGTTTGATATTCGCTACAATGTGACCGGGCAGCCAACGGGCCGGGCACATTTCCCCGATTTTGTGGCGCGCAGCCATGCTGCACCAGAAACGATGCTGACAGACTGGCGCCGGTGGCAGATAATGTGGGAAGATGCGCGCACGCGCCTGGCAACCCAACAACATATACCTATCCACCGCTGGCAAAGCGACGCGCCGTTCTGCGCGTAAAGGAGACCACATGGACACCGTTCGTCTTGATCCGTCCGACAATGTCGTGACTGCGACCCGCGCGCTGGAAGCAGGCGTTTCGCTCGGGGATGTCACAACCCGGGCGCTGATCCCCTCCGGGCACAAGATCGCCGCCCGCGATATTCCGGGCGGTGAACCCATCCGCAAATACGCCCAGATCATCGGCTATGCTGCGGGCGACATCGCGGCTGGTGATCATGTGCACACACAGAACGTAGAATTCCGCAATACGCAGGCCGACTACGAATTCTCTACTGACCTGCGCCCGGTGACGCCTGTGGCAGAAAACGCGCGCGACACATTTATGGGCTACCAGCGGGCCAGCGGTGCTGTGGGCACGCGCAATTACATCGCGATTGTCACTTCGGTGAACTGTTCGGCCACCGCCGCGCGCCAGATTGCGGCCCATTTCACGCCCGGGCGGCTGGCGGACTATCCGAATGTCGATGGCGTCGTGGCCTTTGTGCATGGCACCGGCTGCGGGATGGCTGACAGCGGTGACGGGTTCGAGGCCCTGCAGCGCGTGATGTGGGGCTATGCGCGCCACCCCAATCATGCTGCGGTGCTGATGGTTGGTCTGGGCTGCGAGATGAACCAGATCGACTGGCTGCTCGAAGCCTACGGGCTGGAACAGGGCCCGACCTTTCAGGTGATGAATATCCAGTCCGTGGCCGGTCTGCGACGCACGGTCGAGATGGGCATCCAGAAGATCGAAGCCATGCTGCCCATTGCCAATGAGGCAACACGAACCCCCTGCCCGGCATCCGAGCTGAAAGTCGCCTTGCAGTGCGGCGGATCCGACGCCTGGTCCGGAATCACCGCAAACCCGGCCCTGGGGTATGCCTGCGACCTGCTCGCGGCACAGGGCGGCACTGGTGTTCTGGCCGAAACGCCCGAGATTTACGGCGCCGAGCATCTTCTGACACGGCGGGCGACGGATCGTGCAACGGGCGACCGGCTGATCGGGCTGATCCGCTGGTGGGAAGATTACACAGCCCGCAACAAGGGTTCGATGGACAACAACCCGTCGCCCGGCAACAAAAAGGGTGGCCTGACCACCATCCTGGAAAAATCGCTGGGAGCCGCGGCCAAAGGTGGAACATCCCCGCTGATGGGTGTCTACAAATACGCCGAACCGGTAACCGCGCGCGGCTTCACCTTTATGGACAGCCCCGGATACGATCCGGCGTCGGTCACAGGCCAGATCGCCGGGGGCTGTAATCTCGTTTGCTTTACCACCGGACGCGGCTCGGCCTTTGGCTCCAAACCCAGCCCCACGATCAAAGTGGCTACCAATTCGGCTATGGCAAAACGCATGCACGAAGATATGGACGTGGATGCCGGAACCATTCTGACCGAAGGCGTCAGCGTCGAGGAAAAAGGTCGTGAGATCTATGACATGTTCCTGCGGGTGGCCTCTGGCGAAGCCAGCAAGTCCGAGGCCCAGGGGCTGGGGGACTTTGAATTTGTCCCGTGGCAGATCGGAGCGGTGATGTGAAACGCATCCTTGTCGTCGGTGGCGGGCTGATCGGCGCGCGGCATGTCGGGGCCGTGCGCGCGCACCCTGGCTGCACGCTTACCGGACTGGTCGATCCTGATCCGGACTGCATGAATGATGGCTCGGTCACGCGGTATGCCGATATGGCCGACGCGCCGGACAATGTGGACGGGGTCATCATCGCGACCCCAACCCACCTGCACAGCGCCCACGGTGTTTACGCTGCATCGCGTGGCTGGCATATGCTGATTGAGAAACCCGTAGCCGGCGACATGGCCGGGGCTCTGGCGTTGCAGCAGGCCGTGCAAAAGGCAGGGGTGCAGTCACTGGTCGGCCACCACCGTCGGTATCACAAACGCGTCGCACGGCTCAAAGACGTGCTGGCAGGCGGCACAATCGGAGAGGCGGTCACTGTTTCTCTGATCTGGGCCATGCGCAAACCTGATGACTATTTCATGGGGAACTGGCGCACGGCCGGGGGCAGCCCGGTCATGATCAACCTGGTGCATGACATCGATATTTTGCGGCATGTTGTGGGTGAAATCACCCAGACCATCGCCCTGCCCGGCCGCGCGTTGCGCGGAACGGACCGCATTGAAAGCGGCGCAGTGGCGCTGGGTTTTGAAAACGGTGCGACCGGCACCATCAGCTTTGCGGATACCGCGCCCAGCCCCTGGGGTTTTGAGGCCGGCACCGGCGAGAACCCCAATATCGGCACCACAGGCCAGGACATGATGTGGATCACGGGAACAAAGGGTGCTGTGAGTTTCCCCTCCATGACACTCTGGCAGGGTACTGACTGGTCGCGGCCTGCCGTTTCGCGGGATTTGTCCGGTCCGGATGATGAAACGGTACCACTGGACAGACAGCTGGACCATTTCCTCGACGTTATGGAAGGGCGCGCCAGACCGCTGATCGACGTGGCGGATGCCGCGCGCACATTGTCTGTGGCCCTGGACATCGAAGCACAGCTGGCCACCAAACCCGGAGAAAAGCGTTATGGCTGAAACACTCACACCGGATCAGATCGCGCACTACGAGGAGCATGGCTACCTCGTTCTGGAAAACCGCATCCCGGCGGACTGGCTGGCGAAAATCTACGCCGAAATCGCGCGTTTTGAAGAAGAGGCGGCTACCATGACCGCCAGCAACGAACGTCTCGACCTGGAAGACAGCCATACCGCCACAGACCCGCGTCTGCGCCGGATTAAACTGCCGCACACGATATCGGACGTGGTGCGCGACCTGATGTATTCGGATCATATCCTTGCACCGGCGCGGGATCTGATCGGCCCGGACCTGCGGTTGCACACGACGAAACTGAATATGAAATCAGCCGGTTACGGTGCAGCCGTTGAATGGCATCAGGACTATGCCTTTTACCCGCATACCAACGACGACATACTGGCGATCGGCGTGATCCTTGATGATATGGCGCCGGAAAACGGGCCGTTGATGGTCTATCCGGGCAGCCACAAAGGCCCGGTTTTTGATCACCACGTAGACGGCGTTTTTGCGGGCGCCATGCTGCCAGAGGAAAACGGCCTGAACCCGGCCGACGCTGTGCAACTCACGGGGCCTGCCGGATCCGTTAGCATCCATCATGGCCGGATCGTGCACGGGTCAGCGCTGAACACCTCTGATCGTGCGCGTCGTATTCTTTTCTATGAGATGATGGCAGCTGATGCCTTTCCGATCATGGGGTCTATGACAAAATGGGACGGGATCGAGGACTATGACACGCGGATGCTGTGCGGTCAGACGACAAAGAACCCGCGCCTGAAGGACATTCCGGTCCGCATTCCACAGCCACAACCCGATGTACCCATTTCCATTTACGAAATTCAGAAAGGCATGAAAAAACGTGCCTTTGACACCATCTGACAGGAGACAGACATGACGCAGCCAGCAATCGGTTTCATTGGCCTCGGACTTATGGGCGGTGCCATGGTCGGCAGGCTACAGGACCAGGGCTATGCCCTGACCGTTCTGGGCAACCGTGACCGCACTTACATCGATCAGGCCCTGAGCCGTGGCGCGAGCGAGGCGGGCAGCGCCCGCGACGTCGCCGTCGCATCGGACATCATTATGCTGTGCATGGGCACGTCGGACCACGTCGAAAGCCGGATGCTGGGCGATGATGGCGTGATTGCCGGTATGAAACCGGGCACCGTTGTCATCGACTTTGGCACGTCGCTGCCAGGCAGCACCCGGATGCTGGGCGAAAAGGTTTCCGCTGCGGGCGGTACGTACCTGGATGCGCCGCTGGGGCGCACGCCCTCACATGCCAAGGACGGGCTGCTGAACATCATGACCTCCGGCGACAAAGAGGCTTTTGACAAGGTTGAACCTGTATTGAAGGACCTCGGCGAGAACGTGTTTCACCTCGGCGCGCTGGGATCCGGCCATACCATCAAACTGATCAACAACTTTTTCGGCATGACAGTCGCAAACGCGATGGCAGAAGCCTTTGCAATGGCGGACGTCGCCGGGGTGGACCGTGAAAAAGTCTACAGTGTTATGGCCGCCGGCCCACTGCACTCGGGCATGATGGATTTTGTAAAAGGATACGGCGTGGATGGTGATCCGAACCAGCTCGCCTTTGCCATCAAGAATGCGGCCAAGGACGTAGGTTATTACAAACAAATGGCCGATGACGCAGGTGTGGACAGCATCATGTCACGCTGCGCACTGGCAGCATTGACCGAAGCCCGCGACAACGGTCAGGCCGATGAAATGGTCAGCCAGATGGTCGACTTCTTTGCCGCACGGTTTGGTAAGTAATGGCCGTCGCCGCCCGCGCGCTTGAGGACAAACCACAGCTTGGCATTATGATGATGCTGGCCGCCTGGTTTCTCTTTGCGCTGGTGGACACTTCTGCGAAATGGCTCGTGCTTGCAGGGTATCCGGCGTTTCAGCTGGCCTTCATGCGTTATGCCGGCCATTTCGCCATTTCTCTTGTTGTGACGTTCCGTGAAGGGTTCGACAGCGACAGGCTGCGTACGGGGCATCTGTGGCAGGTCCTCTTCCGTTCATCGCTGCTGATCTCCGCGACACTGGGGAATTTTTATGCGCTGAACTTTCTGCCGCTCACGGTGATTTCGGCAATTATGTTCTCCAGTCCGATCATCGTGTGCTTTTTGTCGATGACGGTTCTGAAGGAACAGATCGGCCCCTGGCGCTGGGGTGCCATACTTCTGGGGTTTGCGGGCGTTCTCGTCGTGATCCGACCGTTTGGAGAGACCTTTCATCCGGCGATGATCCTGCCGATGTACAACGCGACCGCACTGGCGCTTTATTCTCTGATGACGCGCAGGCTGGCCGGGCTGGTCGCCACTGAGACAATGCAGTTTTACATGGGCGCACTGGGAACCGCTGTGCTGCTTCCCTTTGCCATCTGGGCCTGGGTGATGCCGCCGGACCTGCTCGGCTGGTGCCTGCTCATCGGGCTTGGTGTCCTCGGCTGGAGTGGCCACCAGCTGCTGACCACGGCGCATCTTTTCGGCTCGGCCAATACGCTGATGCCCTACACCTATTCATTCATGATATACATCGCCGGCCTCAGCTGGCTGGTCTTTGACCATTTGCCCGACTTCTGGACTGTCACGGGCGCGCTGATCATTGTGATGTCAGGACTGATCATCTGGAAACGGGAACAGAAATGAATATGAAAGTCGCCTGCGTCGGCGAAGCAATGATCGAACTGTCCATGATGGGCGATACAGCGGGTGTCGGCGTGGCCGGGGATACCCTGAATACCGCCATCTATCTGAAACGCTGTGCCCCGGCGCTGCAGGTCGACTATGTGTCCTGTATCGGGGACGACCCTTTCTCACAGAAAATCCACGAATTCATCGCGTCCCAGAAAATCGGCTGCGATCATCTGGTATCCCTGCCCGATGCGACGCCTGGTCTTTATGCGATTACGACGACGCCGGACGGAGAACGGTCTTTTACCTACTGGCGTAATGCCTCAGCCGCGCGGCGGATGTTTCAGGGCGGCAAAGAGCCGGACTTTTCGGTTCTGGATAGTTTCGATGTCGTTTACCTGTCCGGCATCACGATGGCGATCCTGCCGCATCCCGTACGTCTGGCACTGCTGGACTGGCTGGCGCAAAGCCGCGTGCGCTTTGCCTATGACAGCAACTTCCGGCCTGCGCTGTGGGAGGATGCGGCGACGGCCCGGGCTGTGACATCCGTTCTCTGGGCCCGCGCAGATATCGCCCTGCCGTCGGTCGACGATGAAATGGCTCTTTTTGAGCAATCGGCTGAAGATGTGGCCCGCCGGTTTCAAGATCTCGGCATGGCCGGCGCCCTCAAGCAGGGTGCAGATGGCCCGCTGAGCCTCGGGCAGGACGTACAACAGTCTTACCCACCAGCAAGCAAAGTCCTGGACACAACAGCCGCCGGAGACAGTTTTAACGGCGGCTATCTGGGCGCGCTGCTTACGGGTGCCGGACAAGCCGAAGCGCTGATGGCCGGTCATGCCTGCGCGGCGCGTGTTGTGGCACACAGAGGGGCCATCATCCCGCCAGACGCCATATGAAGACGGTTCTGATCGGTCTGGGCATGGTCGCAGAGACCCACCTGCTGGCTATCCGCGATGCGACACCGCAGGTCATGTTGTCCGGGGTTATGGGACGCAATCGTGAACGTGCAGAAGCCTTTGCACAGAAAGCATCCCGCATGCTCGGGTATCCGGTGCCCGTCCTGGGCGACATGGCAGCAGTCCTGTCAGCCAGACCGGATTTTGTGATTGTCGCGACGCCGCCAGACGCGCGCATGGAAATCACCACGGCGCTTGCCGCCGAAAAAATACCAATCCTTATGGAAAAGCCTGTGGAACGCAGCCTGCCCGCTGCGGTGTCTGTCGTGACGCTTTGTGAGCGCGCTGGTGTTCCGCTTGGTATTGTCCTGCAGCACCGCGCAAGGGAGGCCTCCCAGGCGTTGCAAAAGGCTCTTGCCAATAACGAACTGGGCCAGATCGCAACCGTGGATATCCGGGTTCCCTGGTGGCGAGACCAGGCGTATTACGACGCGCCGGGACGCGGCACATACGCCCGGGATGGCGGTGGGGTCATGATCAACCAGGCCATTCATTCTCTTGATCTTGCGCTCTGGCTGCTTGGACCTGTCCGCTCGCTGACGGCCATGATGCACCGGACACCCCTGCACAGTCTGGAGGCGGAGGATTGGGCTGCAACTCTTTTGCAGATGGAAAATGGCGCAGCCGGGGTCCTGACCGCAACCACGGCCGCTTTCCCGGGTGGTGCTGAGAGCATTTCAGTTCAGGGAACCCAGGGCTGCGCGCACCTGGCGTCCGGCGTGCTGACACTCACGGATATGAGCGGTGGCGTAGAATCGGTCGGTGAAACCGCTGCAACCGGCGGGGGCGCAGATCCAATGGCCTTTACGCACGCCTGGCATCAAACGGTGCTGGAAGACTTCGTCACGTCCCTTGCTCAGGGGCGCGAACCGCTGGCCAGTGGGCGCAGTGCATTGGCTGCGCAGGCAGTGATTACGGCAATGGCAACGTCTTCAGAAACAGGACAGAGGACAGAGGTGGAACGGGTATGACACTGAAGTTCGTAGCAATTGGTCTTGATCACCGCCACATCTACGGCATGACCGAAAACATGCTGGCAACCGGGGCGGAGTGCCTGGGCTACTGGACCGATGGCAACCCTGAAACTCTGCCCGGCTTCAGGAAACGGTTTCCCACTTTACCCCGTTTCGACAGGCTGGATGATGCATTGAACAGCGGTGCCGATCTCGCCCTTATTGCAGCCGTGCCCGCAGATCGTGCTGATCTGGCCGTCTCTTCCATGCGCAACCGTATGGATGTCATGACAGACAAGCCCGGCTGCACGACCCTTGAACAACTCGACCAGATCAAAGACTGCGTAGCTGAGACAGGGCGCATCTGGTCGGTTAATTTCTCAGAACGCTTTGAAGTTCCGGCTGTCACACGCGCGGATGAGCTTGTGGCAGCGGGGGCAATTGGAAAAGTGGTGCAAACGGTAGGCCTGGGCCCGCACCGGCTCAACCGCGCCACGCGGCCTGCGTGGTTTTTTCAGCGTGAACGCTATGGCGGCATTCTGACGGACATTGCATCCCATCAGATAGACCAGTTTCTGCATTTCACAGGAGCAGCTACAGCCGAAATTACACATTCATTTACAGCGAACTACGCCAATCCGGACGATCCGGGTTTAGAGGATTTTGGCGAGCTTTCGCTACGCAGCGAAAACGGCACCGGCTACATCCGCGTGGACTGGTTTACGCCGGACGCGCTTCCAACCTGGGGGGATGGCCGCCTGACTATCCTGGGCACCCAAGGGTACATCGAATTGCGCAAGTATACAGATGTTGGTGGCTCGCCCGGCACAGATCACCTGATCCTGGTGAACGGATCAGAGTGCACAAAGATCGATGCATCGGATGCCGGGCTGCCCTACTTTGAAAGGTTGTCCAGGGACATACGGGAGCGTACGGAAACAGCAATGACGCAGGCGCATTGTTTTCTGGTCATGGAACTCGCCCTGCAGGCGCAGAAACGCGCCAACCAGACATGATAAGTGTTGCAATCCTGGGCGCAGGTATCGGTGCGGAACATCTCGCCGCTTATCGCAGATTACCTGAGGATTTTCAGGTGACCTGGCTGATTGACCAGGATACCGGGCGGGCGGCATCACTGCTTCGGGGCGATGCCTGCGGTATCAACCCGGACATTGATACTGCACTGGCTGATCCTCAGATTGATCTGATCGATATCTGTCTGCCGCCGCATCTGCATGTGCCGGTTGCCCTGCGCGCGCTCGCAGCGGGCAAACATGTCATCTGCGAAAAGCCTCTGGCAACGTCAATGCAGGATGTGGATGCCCTGCGCCGCGCATCCTCTGACGCGAACCGGCAGGTCTTTCCCGTTTTTCAGTACAGATGGGGGCCGGCGCTTGCAAAACTGCGCGCCCTGACAGAATGCGGATTTGCAGGCAAGCCACAGGTTGCATCCATCGAAACGCACTGGTCACGCGGCGCTGACTATTATGCCGTTCCATGGCGCGGTACATGGGCCGGTGAACAGGGTGGTGCCGTGCTGGGTCATGCCATTCACAATCATGATCTGATGACACAGTTCATGGGCCCGGTCTCTGAGGTCACCGCTTTTACGGCAACCCGGGTCAACCCGATTGAAACAGAAGACTGTGCCGCGCTGTGCTTTCGGATGCAGAATGGCTCTCTTGTTACCAGTTCGGTGACGCTCGGCGCGGCGGTGGATGAAACGAGAATCCGAGTGGTGTTTGAGAATATGACCGCGACCTCGGATACAGCGCCCTATGCGCCCGGCGCTGCAGACTGGACGTTCGCTGCACGGGAGCCGGACAGGCAGGCGGAACTGGACACCATTGTTTCCAACGCCAATGCAGAGGCAACCGGGTTTGAGGGCTTTCTTTCAGAGGTCGGCCTGGCCTTGTCCGGCAGCAAAAACAGGGCTGTTACACTGGCAGAAGGTGCCGCCTCTGTCGAACTGGTGACAGCAATTTATCAGGCGGCGCGCAGCGGGCAGCCTGTGAAGCTGCCATTGACCAAAACGCACCCGCTGTACGGAGGTTGGCACCCATGAAACAATGCTGGCGCTGGTTTGGGCCCAAAGACAAAATCCCGCTGTCCCAACTGCACCAGGTGGGTGTGGAAGGGATCGTAACCGCATTGCACCACATTGCGCCCGGAGATGTCTGGGACCCTGCTTCCATACGCGAGCGTATTGATCTGCTTGCGGCTTCCGGGTTCACCTGGGACGTCGTAGAAAGCCTGCCGGTTTCAGAAACGATAAAGACCAAAGGTCCTGGCTATGCCGCAAATCTCGACGCCTATAGGGCCAGCCTGACGAACCTTGCGCAGGCTGGTATTCACACCGTCTGTTACAATTTCATGCCAATCCTCGACTGGACCCGCACGATCTTGCGCGCGCCGCAGCCGCATGGTGGAACGGCAATGCATTTTTCACTGCTGGATTTCGCAGTATTCGATCTGCATATCCTGCAGCGGGCGACGGCAGCTGAAGACTATTCGCCCGAACTGCTGGAAGACGCGAGGGCGCGTTATTCGGCACTTTCTGAGCAACAGCGAAGAAGCCTGCAGAACAACATCATCGCGGGCCTGCCCGGTGCGAATGACACATGGACACTGTCAGATGTGTCGACCCGCCTTGCCACATATGATGGCATTGATGCCGCCCGCCTGCGTCAGAACCTCATCGACTTTTTGTCAGAGGTCGCGCCCCATGCTCAGGATCTTGGCATCCGTCTGTGCTGTCATCCGGATGATCCGCCCTTTCCCCTGCTGGGGTTGCCACGGGTCATGTCATCGACCGATGACTATGCCAGCGTTCTGGAAGCCGCAGACATTCCAGCCAGTGGTGCAACTCTGTGTACCGGTTCGCTTGGCGTGGCGCCTGGGTTTGATCCGGTCGGGTTTGTGCAAAGGCTTGGTCCGCGCATTCATTTCGTTCACCTGCGGAATACAAAACGCGTGCCCGGTCCCGACCCGAAGAGGCCGGATTTTTTCGAAGCGCCTCATCTTGAGGGCGACACCGACATGGTCGGGACCATCTGTGCGCTGATGCAGGAAGAGGCGAACCGCAGGCGAATGGGCCGCACTGATGCTGAAATCCCCATGCGCCCGGATCACGGTCAGGAACTGCTCAGCGATCTCGCGGCAGACACAATGCCCGGCTATCCGCTCATCGGGCGTATGCGGGGCCTCGCAGAGCTGCGCGGGATCATGGCTGCCTGTCAGGGGTGAGGTTTTGCCAGCGGCACAACACGGGCGTTGTCATCCGGGCTGATTTCCTCAAAATCAAAGTTGTCCAGCCTTGCGGCACGCTTTCCGGCCCGTTCCGCTGCCGTTGAGATACCATCGAGATCGGCCCGCGCCTGCCCGAAATGCGTGTTCAGTTTGCCGACCCGCTCCACAACGATCTCCACGTCACGATGTAGTTGTTTGAGGGTTTTGCGGATCGCACCCGTCTGCTCGCGCATCCGCGCGTCTTTCAGTATCGCCCGCATGGTGTTCAGTGTCGCCATGCAGGTCGTGGGCGAAACGATCCACACACGGGCATCAAAACCCGCGCGCACCAGTTCGGGAAAATTCGCGTGCAGTTCCGCATAAACAGCCTCTGACGGCAGAAACATCAATGCACCGTCTGCCGTTTCACCCTCCAGGATGTACTTTTCCGAGATGTCCGAGATGTGTTTTTTGACGGACGTCCGCAGCATCCTGACCGCTTCGTTCCGGTCGTATTCTGTTTCCGCCCGGCGCAGTGCCTCATAGGCCTCCAGCGGGAACTTGCTGTCGATCACAATAGGGCCCGGCGGGTTTGGCAGATGGATGAGGCAATCCGCACGTTTACCGTTGGAAAGGGTCGCCTGCAGGGAATAACTGTCTTTGGGCAGGGCCTTGGATACAATATCGAGCAGCTGAATTTCCCCGAAAGCCCCGCGCGTCTGCTTGTTGCTGAGAATGTCCTGAAGGGAAAGTACATCGCCGGACAACCGAGTGATATTGTCCTGCGCTTTGTCGATGGCAGCCAGACGTTCCTGTAACTGGGTAAGAGATGTCGTCGTCTGTTTTGAGGATCCGTGCAGGGTTTCCTTCATCCGTTCCTGCATCTCTGTCAGCGCTCGTTGGGACCGCATCGCGTTCTCCGCCAGCCTGTCCTGCATCTGCTGCTGAACAGAAGACAGGCGTGCCTCGACTGTCTGGATTACCTGCGCCTGCGCGTTGGCCTGGGTGTCAGACACCGTCTGTAATCCACCACGCAACTGTTCCTGTCCGGCACCCAGCTGCTGCACGTTCTGGCCCAACAGGCCGATCTGCTGTGCCAGAGGCGCTGTCATCCGCGCGGACTGGCCCGCAGCCCGGACCGCCATGATCAGCAGAACCAGCACCAGCAGGACAATTCCCGCGCCTCCAAGCGCTGCAATCACGACCGGGTCGCCGAACTGATAGGTATTGCCAGCAATCTCGATCATGTGCGCCCAAAGAGCCGTTCGATATCGCTCAGCTTCAGTTCAACATATGTGGGCCGCCCATGGTTGCACTGGCCGGAATGCGGTGTGGCCTCCATTTCGCGCAGCAGGGCGTTCATTTCCTCGGCCCGCATTCTGCGGCCCGAGCGGACAGATCCGTGACAGGCCACACGGCTGAGAATAGCCTCGATACGGGCCTGTACCGTGTCCGAGCGCATCTGGTCCGCAAGCTCGTCGAGCACATCCATGATCATTGACCGCGCATTCACCGTTCCCAGCACCGCCGGTGTTTCCCGGACGGCGATTGCATCACCGCCGAACGGTTCGATCACCAGACCAAGACGGGCCAGATCATCCCCGTGCTCCATCAGCCGCGCACTGTCCGAGGCCGTCAGTTCCACAATCTCCGGGATCAGCAAAGCCTGTGAGGCGACACCACTCTCCGCCATCTGCGCTTTTAGCTTTTCATACACCAGGCGCTCGTGTGCCGCGTGCTGATCCACCAGCACAATACCCGTCGCTGTCTGGGCGATGATGTAATTCTCATGAACCTGTCCGCGCGCTGTTCCCAGCGGGTAGTCCGGTGTTTCCTCATCAGGCCGGGCAACCGGTTCGGCCGGCTCTGTCACCTGGCCCCAGGGTGTGGCTGTTTCAGCGAACTGCGGCGCCTGAGCAGACCAGGATGCCGCCCGCGCACCTGCAGAAGGTCTGTCCATCTGGTAGACACGCGCACCCGCGGGTTCCGGTCTCATGGCACCCAGGGTGGCACCGGCCACGGTGGTCGATGCGCGGTGGCCCGCGCCAGCCAGCGCATGGCGCAGCGCGGATACGATCAGGCCTCTCGCAATGCCCGGGTCCCGGAACCGCACTTCTGACTTGGCCGGGTGCACATTGACGTCAACCAGGCTGGGATCACAGTCCAGAAACAGCGCGGCGGCCGGGTGCCGGTCACGGCTGAGGAAATCGGAATATGCGCCCCGCAATGCACCGATCAGCAACTTGTCCCGCACCGGACGCCCGTTCACAAAAAGATACTGAGCGACGGCCGATCCCCGGGAATAGGTCGGCAGAGCGGCAAATCCTGTCAGATGCAGCCCCTCACGCTCTGCGTCAATCGGCAGGGAATTCTCTGCAAATTCACGCCCCAGGACCCGCGCGAGGCGGTTGTGCAGCGCGCCAAAGAGCTCCCCCTGCTCTGCATCCGCGCGAAAGACTTCCCGCGGCGCGCCATCGCCCGAGACATCGCGCAGCACAAAGCCTGTAAAAGGTTCCGCCATCGCCAGCCGTTTGACCACATCGCCAATCGCCTGGGCCTCTGCGCGGTCTGTGCGCAGAAATTTCAGGCGGGCGGGCGTGGCAAAAAAGAGGTCGCGCAGCGTGACTGTTGTACCGGTGTTGCAGGCGGCAGGGCGAATGTCGGAATGCCGCCCCCCTGACACCGAAATCTCGACACCGTCTTCTGCTTCAGCGCGGCTGGTGATCGTCAGCCGGCCGACGGCGGCCAGCGACGGCAGGGCCTCTCCGCGAAACCCGAAGGTATGAATATTCAGAAGATCAGAGCCGTCGATTTTCGATGTCGCATGGCGCGAGAGTGCCAGCGGCAGGTCATCCGCCGTCAGACCGCAGCCGTCATCGTGCACACGGATCAGCGTCTTGCCACCGCCCGAGTATTCGACGGTGATCCGGCGGGCACCTGCGTCGATTGCGTTTTCGACAAGTTCCTTGACGGCAGAAGCCGGACGCTCAACGACTTCGCCTGCCGCGATGCGGTTTACGGCACCTTCGTCGAGTTGTCTGATAACAGGACGATTTTCGCCTATGTTGGGGTCAGTCAGTGACATGCCCCAAGACTTAGCATGTTTTTCGCCGATTCTGAAACCGCAAACCGGCGGCTCAGCCCCCTGTCGCAGCCCTGTACCAGTCGGCAATCAGCACGCGCTCCTGCGGCTCCATCCATGACAGGTTGGCCGGTGGCATCGCATGGCTGACGCCTGCCTGAAGGTATATGCCGCGCGCATGCCGGGTTATGTCATATTCAGTTTCGAGCCGGACATTCTTTGGTGCCCAGAGCAACCCGTCCCAGACAGGCTCGGCAGCATGACACATCGAGCATCTGCCAAGAACGATGTCCTGCACCTCGTCAAAGCCTTCCGCTTCGGCAAATCTGACGGCACTTCCGGTGGCTTCCTGCGGGTTCTCTGCATTCATCGGGGCCACCGACAGCCACATAATCGCGATAAAAATCAAAGCGGTGACAGCCCAGGTCCAATGCGGGTTTCCCTGCCGCGCATGCATCGAATTAAAATAATGCCGGATCGTGACACCCATCAGAAACACCAGGCTGGCGATAATCCACGTGTTCTGCGTGGCAAAGGCCAGCGGATAGTGGTTTGACAGCATCAGAAAAATGACAGGCAGTGTGAGATAGTTGTTATGCGTGCTGCGCTGTTTGGCGATCTTGCCGTATTTTGCATCCGGTGTCCGGCCCGCCATCAGATCCGCGACCACAATTTTCTGGTTTGGAATGATGATCATGAACACGTTGGCGCTCATGATCGTTGCGGTGAAGGCCCCAAGATGCAGCATGGCCGCGCGACCGGAAAAGACCTGTGTATAGAACCAGGACATGGCCACAAGCACGCCGAAAAGCGCCAGCATCAGGACGGTCTGATCGGCGTCCACGAATACCCGGCAAAGCGTGGTATAGGCGATCCACCCGAAAGCCAGCGACCCCACAGACAGCGCAACAGCCTGCCAGACAGCCAGATCCAGAACCGCCGGGTCAATGAGATAGAATTCAGCGCCAAGATAGTAGACCAGGATCAGCAGCACAAAGCCACTGATCCACGTCCAGTAGCTCTGCCATTTGTGCCAGATCAGCCCATCGGGCATATTTTCGGGCGCAACGAGGTATTTCTGGATATGGTAAAAGCCGCCGCCGTGAACCTGCCATTCCTCGCCGTCGGCGCCGGTTGCCAGGTTTCTGTCCCTGTGCAGCCCGAGATCAAGCGCAATGAAGTAGAACGACGACCCGATCCAGGCGATTGCCGTGATCACATGCAGCCAGCGAACGCCGAACTCGATCCAGGCGGCCATGGCAGCGAAGTCATACATTGCGCAGTGTCCTCAGGTTAAATGGTGGTCCGCCGGTGGCATATTCCGGGTGCCTCCGGCGGGGATATTTACGGCCAGAAGAAGCCGCCGTCAGACCTCGTCCGGCAGCGCGAGGTTCAGAACGATTGCTACAAGCGCCGTTGGGGCAACCGCTGAGGTTGCCAGCGTTTTGACCACACCCGGCAGGTACTGCACCGCATCAGGCACGAGGTTCAGCCCAAGCCCTGCCGCCAGCGAGACCGCAATGATCACCATATTGCGGCGATTCATGTCTGTTTCGCTGAGCACATTCAGGCCCGCAGCAGCCACCATGCCGAACATCACGATCACGCCACCTCCCAGAACCGGCAGTGGCATGGAGGCGATCACAGCGCCGATTTTCGGAACCAGGCCGCAGAGGATCAGCACGATGGCACCGATTGTGACCACATGGCGGCTCATGATGCCGGTCATGCCCACAATGCCGACATTCTGGCTGAAGGATGTATTGGGCAGCCCGCCGAAGACGCCGGCGAGCGCTGTACCAAGGCCGTCTGCATAGGTCGCGCCGGAGATTTCCTCATCCGTTGCTTCGCGCCCCGCACCGGCTTTTGTTGTTGCGGAGGTATCGCCCACGGTTTCAATCGCTGAGACGATGGAGACCAGCGTTACCGCGATCACAGCACCCGGAGAGACCTCAAATCCATAAGGAAACGGAGTAATGGCGGTGAACCAGCTGGCGTTTGCGACCGGTGCGAAACTGACCATTCCCATGACCAGCGCCAGCAGATAGCCGACGATGAGGCCGATCAGAATGGCCGCGTTCGAGAGTGTTCCTTTGGTGAAGAACTTCAGAACAAGCGCCACAATGACCACCGACAAGGCCACCGACCAGTGCATCAGCGAGCCAAAGCTTTCCGCTTCCATCTGGAATTTTGCAGCCCCGCCTGCCGCGTATTTGATCGCGACCGGGATCAGGTAGAGGCCGATGGCAAGAATAACCAGCCCGGTGACCAACGGCGGGAAGAGCCAGCGCAAATGGCGGATGAAGCCGCCCAGGATGAAATGAACAACCCCACCGATGATGCAGGCGGTGAGTGCCACGCTGAGGCCCTGTGTCGCGGCGACGCCGGCCAGGACACCGACAAATGCAAAGCTGGTGCCCTGCATAATGGGCAGCCGTGCGCCGACCGGCCCGAGACCAACCGTCTGGAAAAGCGTCGCAATGCCGGCAAAGAGCATCGCCATCTGGATCAGGTAGACCTGCTCCGGCCCGCCAAAGGCCAGTCCGGCAGCACCTGCAACGATGATTGATGGGGTCACATTCGAGGCAAACATTGCCAGAACGTGCTGAAGTCCCAGAGGCACTGCCTGCGCGAGAGGCGGTGTCTGGTTCGGGTCGCCGTATGCACCCTGTGTCGAATCGGTCATTTTTATCCCTGTCGTATCGATTTTTCCCCGGTTTTCCCGGGCTCCGGCAGTTATGAGACGACAATACAGGGGGGATCAAGCAAAACCTCTTCCAGGTTGGGCGTATCCCCGATCCGGTCGACAACTGCAAATATTCCGGGCGCGGCGAGGGGTGTCAGGACACCGTGCCATGTGCCTGCAAAAAAGTTGATGCCCTGATGAGGCGCCGTCAGAAAGGCGCGCGGGCTGCCGGGATGCCCGTTTTCATCCGGCGCGACAATGACCAGGAACGGATCGGCAGACATTGGCAGAAACGCCTGGCTGCCTTCCGGGTGCCGCTCCAGCAGGTCAAAGGTATAGGGCAGGCTGCGGGGCCGGGCGTGAAACAGGCTGATCCCGGCACGTCCGTCCGGACCAAAGGACAGCGCCGCAAGATCATGATATCTGCCGCAGAGACCGGCGTTGATCATACGGTCCGGATCTCCGGAACAGTCGAGCACATCGCCAAAGGGGGCAAACGCCTCTGCCGAGAGCGGCTCGCATTTTATGTCACGGGTCACAGGCGCATATGACGGTTCACGTCCTTGTAGAGCAGATAGCGGAAAGGTTCGTTACCTGTCGCGATGCAGGCCTGCGGGCAAAAGGCCCTCAGCCACATAAAGTCGCCGGGACCCACGCTGACCCAGTCTTTGTTCAGCAGATATTCAGCCGTGCCCTGCAGCACATAAAGCCCGTGCTCCATAACGTGCGTTTCTGCAAAAGGGATACGCCCGCCCGGTTGGAATGTGACGATGTTCACGTGAAAATCATAGTTGATGTCCAGCGGATCCAGAAACCGCTGCGTCGCCCATTTGCCCGCGGTATCCGGCATCGGGACTTTGTCGACATCGTCATCATGCGTAACGAGCGCCTCGGGTACGTTCACGCCGGCAGCTGCGTCAAACTTCTTGCGGATCCAGTGAAACTGGCAAGGCTCTGTGCCTGTGTTCCACAGGGTCCAGACGGCACTGGGCGGGATGTAGGCGTAGCTGCCAGGCCGCAGGTCGTAGAAATCCTGCCCCAGCGTGAGGCGTGCGGTGCCACTGGCAACAAAGATCACGGCCTGGGCATGTACATCCGGCTCCGGTGTCGCGCTGCCACCTTCGGGGGCCATCTCGACCGCATATTGCGAAAAGGTCTCGGCAAAACCAGACAGCGGACGGGCGAGCACCCAGACACGCGTGTTCTGCCAGCCTGGCAGAAAGCTGGTGACAATGTCGCGCTGTGTGCTGGCAGGCAGAACGGCGTAGGCCTCGGTGAATGCGGCAGTTCCTTCGGGGCTTTGTGTCTGGTCCGGCAACCCACCGGGCGGGAATGCGTAGCTCATACCAGTGCCTCCAGCCGCAGACGGGCAATGCGCTCGACCTGGCGGCAGGCCTCCTCCATTTCAGTGGATGTGTCGTGTCCGATGCGGCGGCGGAACGCGCGCAGAATGCCTGCCTTGTCGTGATCGCGCACGGCGATGATGAAAGGAAAGCCATGCTTTGCCACATAATCTGCGTTCATCTGCTCAAAGGTGCTGCGCTCTGCATCTGTCAGAGCATCCAGTCCGGCACTGGCCTGTTCGCTGGTGCTGTCAGCCGTCAGGCGTTTTGCCGCTGCCAGCTTTCCGGCAAGGTCCGGATGTGCGCGCAATACCCCAAGCCGCTCCGCATCCGTCGCACTGCGGAACATGCGTGTCAGCGCTGAATGCAGACCCGTTGCATTATCATGCGCAGGGCCAAGCTCCAGTGCAAAGGCCCGTTCGGCAATCCAGGCGGAATGCTCGAAAACGCCTCCGAATCTCTCGACAAAGTCGGCCTGATCCATCTGTGACGGGCGCCGTCGCCCGGCGGGGGGGTGTTGCGCCGCCCAGTGTTCCGCAATATCGATGCGACGCGGACACCAGACACCCTCAAACCCCTGGATATAATCTGTGAACCGTTTGAGAGCCTGCACCCGGCCAGGCCGGCCAATAAGGCGGCAATGCAGCCCGACCGACATCATCTTGGCCGATCCTGCCGCGCCCTCGGCGTACAGGGCGTCAAAAGTGTCGCGCAGATAGGCAAAGAACTGGTCGCCGGAGTTAAAGCCCTGCGGTGTGGCAAACCGCATATCGTTGCAATCGAGTGTATAGGGGATGATCAGCTGGTCGCGCTGACCGATGCGCGTCCAGTACGGCAGATCGTCGTCATAGGTGTCAGAGATATAGTCAAACTGACCCGTATTTGCCGCCAGTTCCACCGTGTTGACCGAACAGCGACCTGTATACCACCCACGGGGCATTTGCCCTGTGACCTCGGTGTGCAGGCGGACGGCTTCGGCCATATCCGCCGCTTCCGCCTCGGGCGTGTGATCCTTGTAGTCTATCCATTTCAACCCGTGGCTGGCGATTTCCCAACCGGCAGACTGCATCGCCGCCACCTGCTCGGGCGCACGGGCCAGCGCAGTGGCAACCCCGTAAACGGTAACCGGAATACCTGCGCCTTTGAACAGACGGTGCAGGCGCCAGAAACCGGCCCGGGCGCCATAGTCATAGATCGATTCCATATTCCAGTGCCGCTGGCCCGGCCAGGGCTGAGCGCCGACAATTTCCGACAGGAACGCCTCTGAGGCGGCGTCTCCGTGCAGCAGAGAGTTCTCGCCCCCTTCCTCGTAGTTGACCACAAACTGGACGGCGATGCGGGCCCCGCCGGGCCAGCGTGCATCAGGCGGGTTGGCACCGTATCCGGTAAAATCACGGGGGTAGCGGTTCACGCGGGAAACTCCTTGCAGATGCGGTCATTCAATACCGGTTACAGCCCGCGTTGCAATTCGCAATCGGCACGGGCAGGGTAAACCCCGACCATCAAAAAGGAGAGCCCCGATGCCAGAGGGATACCTGACGACACACGTTCTGGATACCGCCCGCGGGATCCCCGCCGAAGGCATCCGCATTCTGCTGTACCGCGTGTCAGGAAACAGCCACCGCAAGATCGCCGAGGCCGTGACAAATGCCGATGGCCGTACCGACAGCCCGATACTGCCCGTCGGAAAATTCACCACAGGAAATTTCGAGCTAATCTTTGAGACGGGCCTTTATCTGGATGCCGCAGGCGTTCCGGCGGAAGAACCGCGCTTTCTGGACAGTATCCCGATCCGTTTCGGTATCTCGGACGCGGATGCGCACTATCACGTGCCGTTGCTGCTCTCGCCCTATGGGTATTCCACCTATCGCGGCAGCTGACGCAACGGCGCACGGCTTGCAAAGGGTCCGTGCGCATGCGAATTTATGCTCATTCTCCCGCAAAGGTCAGGGTCATGCAGAGCCACACCACAGACACCGCTGCTCTCGCCGGCGCACATCAGCTGCCGCAGGTCACCGAACCACGCAATCCGGGCACAGCGCTGGACATGGACTGGGTGCACAGCCTGCAGGCCAATACCTCGGCCATTGAGCGTCGCGCGGCACAGCTGCCTGCCCGCCGTTCTGTCAAAAAGGCCCATCAGGCGGCCTGGCTGTTGCGGGCGGTGACCTGCATTGACCTGACAACCTTGTCTGGGGACGATACGGAACGGCGGGTCGCGCGCCTTTGCGCCAAAGCACGCCAGCCGGTGGCGCAGCGCACGCTGGACACCCTGGGAATGGGTCCGATCACAACGGGGGCGGTCTGCGTGTATCACGATATGATCCCTGCTGCTGTCAAGGCACTGCAGGGGTCGGGCATCCCTGTCGCTGCTGTCAGCACCGGTTTTCCCGCCGGTCTGTCGCCCCTGCACCTGCGCATCGCCGAGATTGAGGAAAGCGTCAAAGCAGGCGCTGCCGAGATCGACATTGTCATCTCCCGCAGGCACGTTCTGTCCGGTGACTGGCAGGCGCTTTATGACGAAATGCGGGCCTTTCGGGCTGCCTGTGGCGAAGCCCATGTCAAAGCGATCCTGGCCACGGGCGAGCTGGGTTCTCTGCGCAATGTCGCCCGCGCCTCGGTTATCTGCATGATGGCCGGCGCAGACTTCATCAAAACCTCTACCGGCAAGGAGAGCGTCAACGCCACATTGCCGGTCTCTCTGGTGATGATCCGGGCGATCCGCGAATATCATGAGCGCACCGGATACCGTGTCGGCTACAAACCTGCGGGCGGTATTTCCAGGGCCAAGGATGCCATCACCTATCTGTCGATGATGAAAGAAGAACTGGGCGACCGCTGGCTGCAACCTGATCTCTTCCGCTTTGGCGCATCCTCGCTGCTGAATGACATCGAACGCCAGCTGGAACACCAAGTCACCGGCACCTATTCCGCTGGCTACCGCCACGCCACAAGCTGAACCTTTTGCTGAGAGGACCCGGCGCATGACCGTCTCTGAGATTTTTGAAACGATGGATTATGGCGAGGCACCAGAGAGCACTGCCGAAGCGCAGGCCTGGCTGGCGGATCAGGGTGAAGGGTTCGGCCATTTCATCGACGGTGCATTCACATCACCTGCCACAGGGTTCGAGAGCCGCAATCCGGCAACCGGCCAGACCCTGGCCCTGCTGAGCCAGGCCACCCCGGCAGATGTGGATGCCGCCGTCGCAGCCGCGCGCAAGGCCCAGCCGAAATGGGAAAAACTGGGCGGACACGGACGCGCGAAATACCTCTATGCGCTGGCCCGCCTGCTGCAAAAGCACAGCCGCCTTTTTGCCGTTCTGGAAACGCTGGACAATGGCAAGCCCATCCGCGAGAGCCGGGACATCGATATCCCGCTGGCGCAGCGGCATTTCTATTTTCATGCGGGTATGGCCCAGCTGATGGAGGACGAGTTGCCTGACCGGCAGGCGCTGGGTGTCTGCGGCCAGATCATACCCTGGAATTTCCCGCTGCTCATGCTGGCCTGGAAAATCGCGCCGGCGCTTGCCATGGGCAATACCGTCGTTCTGAAGCCTGCCGAATACACATCGCTGACCGCACTGCTGTTTGCGGACATCTGCCTGCAGGCTGGCCTGCCAAAGGGTGTGGTCAATATCGTAACCGGCGATGGCGCTGTGGGTGAAATGATCGTCGCCGCTGATGTGGACAAGATCGCCTTTACCGGCTCCACCGCAGTAGGCCGCCGCATCCGCGAAGCAACCGCAGGCAGCGGCAAGGCCCTGACACTGGAGCTGGGTGGCAAGTCTCCCTACATTGTCTTTGACGACGCCGATCTGGACAGTGCGGCAGAGGGGCTGGTTGATGCGATCTGGTTCAATCAGGGCCAGGTGTGCTGTGCCGGTTCCCGGCTGCTGGTTCACGAACCGGTTGCCGAGACATTCTACGCGAAACTCCGGGCACGTATGGACCGGCTGCGTATTGGCAGTCCGCTCGACAAAAGCACCGATGTGGGGGCAATCGTTGATCCCGTTCAGCTGAAAACGATCAGTGATCTCGTGGCCGGAAACACGGCGGGTGAAACACATGTCGCAACAGGCGCGCTGCCGGATGAGGGCAGCTTTTATCCCCCAACACTGATTACCGGTCTGAACCCGGCGGATACCCTGATGCAGGAAGAGATCTTCGGCCCCGTTCTGGTGTCCTGCACCTTCCGCACACCGGCAGAGGCCGCAGCGCTGGCCAACAACACGCGCTATGGTCTCGCGGCCAGCGTCTGGAGCGAGAACATCAACCTGGCACTGGATATGGCACCAAAACTCGCTGCTGGCATCGTCTGGATCAACGGCACCAACATGATGGACGCCGCAGCAGGCTTTGGAGGTGTTCGCGAAAGCGGCTTTGGCCGCGAAGGTGGCTGGGAAGGGCTGGCTGGCTACACAAAACCCAAAGAACGCACACGCCCGCTCGGGGAAATTGCCGCCTTTTCGGGCAGCGGAGCACCCAAAGACCCTCTGGACCGCACAGCAAAGCTTTACATCGGCGGCAAACAGGCGCGCCCGGACAGCGGGTATTCCCGCGCTGTTTATGCTCCAGACGGGGCCATGCTGGGCCACGCGTCACTGGCCAATCGCAAAGACCTGCGCAACGCGGCAGAGGCCGCTCATTCCGCTGCGGGCTGGTCGAAAACCAGCGGTCATCTGCGCGCGCAAATTCTCTATTACATCGCCGAAAACCTCTCTGCCCGCGCAGATGATTTTGCGCGCCGCCTGAATGATCTGCAGGGCGGGAAGTCCGGCGCAGCAGAGGTGGATGCCTGCGTAAAGCGTCTGTTCACCTATGCCGCATGGGCTGACAAATTCGACGGCCGCGTTCATGGCGTCCCCATTCGCGGCGTGGCCCTGGCGATGCACGAACCCGTGGGTGTTATTGCCGCTCTCTGCCCGTCAGAGGCACCGCTGCTGGGGCTGATCTCCTGCATGGCACCGGCAATCGCGATGGGGAACCGCATCATTCTGAGCGCGTCCGAACCTTTCCCTCTTGCGGCAACGGACTTTGTTCAGGTGCTCGAGACATCCGATGTGCCCGCAGGCGTTGTCAACATCCTCACCGGCGCGCAGCAGGAGGTCGCGGCGCATATGGCCGGGCATCTTGATATTGACGCGGTGTGGAGTTTCGGCGCGGCCGACCTGTCCGCCATTGTGGAAAAGGCATCCGCCGGAAACCTCAAACGCACCTGGGTCAACAATGGTCTGGCAAGGGACTGGACCGGCACAGCCGGTCAGGGCAGGGCCTTTCTGGAGGCAGCGACAGAAGTCAAAAACGTCTGGGTCCCCTACGGCGAATGATCCAACCGCGCCCGTTACCCGGACCGTTCAGGTCCGGGGACTTGTCGTGACGCGACAGCGTCTCCGGTTACCAGGGCACCCTATTCAGTTTGCGGGCGTGCTTTCGATCCCTTCGGGTTGGCCCACAATCACAAAATGCAGACCCTCAGGATCCAGCAACTCCCCGGCGACCCGTTTCACATCCTCCAGTGTCACGGCCTCGACCTTGTCGTTGCGGGTCGGGATATAGTCGATCGGCAGGCCCAGCATCTGCATCCCGACGATGATCCGCGCGATGCGTCCATTGCCATCAAACCGCAGCGGGTATGCACCCGTCATGAATGTTTTGGCGTCTTCAAGTTCCTTCTGCGAAACACCCTCTTCGGCGGCCCGTTTCCATTCAGACCGGATCACTTCAATGGCTTCGGCAATGCGGTCATTGGCCGAGCTTACCGACCCCATGTACACTTCGCCCAGATCTCTGGGTGCCAGATAGGAATACACGCCATAGGTCAGGCCACGCTTTTCGCGCACTTCTGTCATCAGCCTGCTCTCAAACGACCCACCGCCCAGCACCTGGTTAAGAACGGCAGCCGTAAAGTAATCCGGGTCGCTCTGTGCAATGCCAGCATGGCCAAACAGCGCGACTGACTGGGGCGTTTCAAACGGCACCACCGTGACGCCGCCCGGGATATCCACCTCTGCGCGCGGTGGCATCGGTGCGCCAGTCTCAGGCAGATCCCCCAGCAGACCATCGATCAGTTCCGACAGTTCTTCGGGGGTGATGTCCCCAACAGCGCCGATGTAGATGCGGTCCCGTGCAAGAACGGCCGCATGTGCCGCCACCAGATCCTCTCTGGTCAGCGCGGCCAGGCTTTCCTCGGTTCCGTCCAGCGATGTTGCATAGGGATGATCACCCCAGACAATCTGATCCATGGTGCGCCGCGCAATTGCATTGGGATCCTTGGAATCTGATTTGATACCAGCCACCACCTGCGCACGGACCCGGTCGATCGCATCCTGGTCGAATCTGGGCTCCAGCAGCGCCGCCCGCAGCAATGCAACGGAGGCCTCCCGGTTCTCGGTCAGAAACCTCGCAGAGACAGAAAGCTCATCGTCAGAGATGTCAAATCCGATGGACGTTGCCAGTGACTCCGAGGCCCGCGTGAAGGCCCGGGCGTCCATATCGGCCGCACCTTCGTCCAGCAGATATGTCATCAGCGCGATTGCACCGCGTTTATCTTCCGCCTCCAGCGAGGCACCGCCCCGAAACCGGATTTCCAGCGCCGCAAAGGGGATGGAGTGATCCTCGACCAGCCAGGCTGTCAGTCCGCCGGGCGATTTGACCTCTTTGATGTCCACGGCCGCCGCAGCCGGCAGTGCCAGAAGGATCGACGTCAGAACAGTCAGGGCAAAACGGATCATTGGGTCACCTCTTCGCGCATCAGCCAGCCTGTGACAGAGGCGCGTTTATCAAACAGCCGGCCTGCCGCCTCCAGGATGTCCTCTTCGGTTACGGCCTGCAGCACATCGGGCCATGCTTTTACATCTTCTACCGTCAGGCCCGATGTCAGGGCCTGACCATAGCGCCGGGCGATACTGTCCACGTCATCGCGCGCATAAATCTGATCCGCCCTGATCTGGCGCTTGATCCGCTCCAGTTGTTCGCTGTCCACGCCTTCCTGCATGAACTTGGCAAGGGCGGCATCCAGTGCGTCCTCCGCCTCCTGCAGGCTCACGTCAGCTTTGGGCACGACAACCAGGTTAAACGTGGTGTCGTCGAGTGCGACGCCGCGGTAGAAAGCAACGGTGAAGGTGGCCAGCTGAGAATTGAACTGCAACTCTTCGGATAAAAAGGACGTCTGCCCGCCGCCCAGAATTTCGGCCAGCATTGTAATCGCGGCGGATTCTTCCTGATCACCCGGGTTGCGTTCCGGGGCCAGATAAGAGCGCCGCACAAATGGCTGAGCAACCCGCGCGTCGCGGAAGATCAGCCGCCGTTCCGCTGTCTGGGGCGGCTCCTCTGCGCGTTCCCTCTCGGGCAGGTCGGGGTTTGCGGGAATGACGCCGTAATACTTCTCCGCGAGCCGGCGCACCTCCTCGGGCGTCACATCACCGGATACCACCAGAACGGCATTGTTGGGCGAATAGTAGATCTCGTAGAAATCCAGCGCGTCGTCCATATCCAGCGTGCGCATCTCGTGCATCCACCCGATGATCGGCTGGCCGTAGCGATGGTTCAGAAACTGTGCCGCGGCAACCTGCTCTCCGAACAGAGCGCCCGCATTGTTTTCTGTGCGCTGATTACGCTCTTCGATGATCACGTCCCGTTCGGTGGTGATGTTTTCCTCGGTCAGGCGGATATTCCGCATCCGGTCCGCTTCCATGCGCATCATCAGTTCCAGACGATCTGACGCGACCCGCTGGAAATAGGCCGTGTAATCATATGAGGTAAAAGCGTTGTCCCGCCCGCCATTGCGCGCAACAGTTGCAGACAACTCCCCCGCCTCCAGCGTGTCTGTGGCTTTGAAGAGAAGGTGTTCAAGGAAATGCGCAACACCTGAGGATCCCGGCGGCTCATCAGCAGACCCGGCACGGTACCAGACCATATGCTGGACCACAGCGGCGCGGTGATCTTCCACAACGACGACCTGCATTCCGTTGTCGAGCTCAAAGGTCGTGACGACCTCTTCCTCAGCAGCCAGTGATACGGGCACAAGCGCAATACAGGCCGCACGCAGGAATGTTCGCAACATCAGTTTTCTCCGGTCAGTCCAGGGGCTTTGCTGCGCTAAGAGGTACGCCGCATTCCGTCTTGTTCAAGGCACGCTGTCACGAATGTTACAGCCCAAAGACAGCCCGCTCAGTTCTGCGGCGGATAGCTGGGTGTTTTCGCACCGGCCCGGCGCCAGCTTTCAGCTGTTTCCTCGGCGTCCAGCGCCTGGCTTTTGTAGGCTGTGTTGTACCGATCCTCAGGGAAGAGGCGGATCTGTGTGAACCGGGACTGACGACGGCGGAAATCCTCGTCCTCTGCCGCAAGCTGCGACCGGATCGACGGGGTGACACCAAACCGCGATGCCGCTGTGACCAGCGCACCGTCTGATCCCGGAATGCCCGCAGCCGGATCGGATGGGCGTCCACCCAGGGCCACAACCGCATCCGATAAGGGGTCGATGTCCGTGCGGTTGCCCTGTCCCGGTGTCGGCACCGGCAGCGCCGTCAGATCATCGGGTGTTTCCAGCGCCGCCTTGGGCTCCACGAGGAATTCATCAGGTCCGCTGGAATTGGACCTGAGCACACGCAAACCCTGGTTGGCACAGCCACTGAGCAGTGTCGCGATCAGAATAAGAGCCACCGTGCGGCGCATGTTATCTCTCCTCATATGCCGCCTTGATACGACAGGCGGGCAGGCAATGTCACTGGCCTTTTTGAGCGGGTTTCCGGTCATCCGGTGCGAAAAACACCAGCGCAATGGCTCCGGCGAAAATAAAGATATCCGCAACATTGAAAACAAACGGGTTTGTGATCCCGCAGCAGGACATGTTGAGAAAATCCAGCACATATCCATAGAGCAGACGGTCCAGCACGTTTGCCAGCGCGCCCCCGATCAGCAAACCCGCGCCGATGCGCGCCAGAACACCCGGTTGCGCACGCCGGGCCCAGAACAGGACACCGCCACAGATCACAACCGCCAGACCGATGAGCACCCAACGACTGGCGTCAGAACCGTCACCAAACAGGCCAAAGTTGATGCCACGGTTTTCGCCATAGCGAAAATTCAGCACCGGCGGCAGCACATCAATCGCACGGATGCGCCACAGCTCCATGACATGGACCACCAGATATTTACTGAGCTGGTCCAGCACAAATGCCAGAAAAGCTGTAAGCGCGATCAGCCGCATCGGTGTCTCCTAGTGGCGGAAATGGCGCATACCGGTAAAGACCATTGCCAGCCCGGCGTCATCCGCGGCGGCAATCACCTCGTCATCCCGCATGGATCCGCCGGGCTGGATCAGCGCCGTCGCCCCCGCCTCAGCCGCAGTGATCAGCCCGTCAGCAAAGGGAAAGAATGCGTCGGAGGCCACAACCGACCCTTGCGTCAGTGGCGCCGCAAGACCCATCACCTCTGCCATGTCCACGGCCTTGCGCGCAGCGATGCGGGTGCTGTCCACACGGCTCATCTGCCCGGCACCAACACCAACGGTCGCGCCGTCCTTCACATAGATGATCGCGTTGGATTTCACGTGTTTGGCCACCGTCCAGGCAAAAAGCAGATCAGACATCTCCTGATCCGACGGCGCCCGCTTTGTGACGACCCTCAGATCATCCGGCGACACCCGGCCCACGTCTTTGTCCTGCACCAGCCAGCCCCCCGAAACCTGCCGCACCGCAAGCGCTGCCGCCGCCGGATCAGCAAGACCGGTCGTTGTCAGAAGACGCAGGTTTTTCTTCTGGCTGAAAATATCCATAGCCTCCCGGCTTGCCCCGGGCGCAATGACCACTTCGGTAAAGATACCGGTGATCTGCTCGGCTGTCGCAGCATCCAGTGGCTGGTTCAGGGCAATAATGCCGCCAAACGCAGAGGTGCGATCGCAGTCAAACGCCCTCGCATAGGCTTCTCCGAGCGTGGCACCGCGCGCGACACCGCTAGGGTTCGCATGTTTGATGATCGCACAGGCCGGGCCCTCATCCGGATCAAACGCGCTGACCAGTTCAAAAGCTGCATCTGTGTCGTTGATATTGTTGTAACTCAGCTCTTTGCCCTGATGCTGGGTCGCAGTGGCCACGCCTGGCCGCGCCGAGCCGTCCGTATAGAATGCGGCCTGCTGATGGGGGTTCTCACCATACCGCAGGTTCTGGGCCAGCTGGCCACCGAACGTCCGTCGGCGCGGCGTTGCATCCACCTGCGCTGCCATCCAGGTGCTGACGGCAGTGTCATAGGCTGCGGTGCGGGCGTAAGCCGTCTGTGCAAGACGCTGACGCAATGCGTATGGTGTCTGCCCGTCGTTGGCATCCAGTGCCTGCGTCAGAGGCGCATAGTCCTCCACGTCAACGATCACGCTGACAAATCCGTGGTTTTTGGCGGCTGACCGGATCATGGCCGGCCCACCAATATCGATGTTTTCAATCACCTCGTCGTAGCCCGCTCCACGGGCCACCGTTTCCTCAAAGGGATAGAGGTTCACAACAACCAGATCGATGGCGCCGATACCGTGCGTATCCATTGCCGCGACGTGATCATCATTGTCCCGCAGCGCCAGCAGGCCGCCGTGGACAACCGGATGCAGCGTTTTCACGCGGCCATCCATCATCTCAGGAAAACCGGTCACATCAGCCACATCCAGCACCTCAAGACCGGCATCACGCAGAGCTTTTGCTGTGCCGCCCGTGGACAAAAGTTCAACCCCGCGAGCGGCGAGCGCCTTGCCCAGATCAACAAGGCCTGTCTTATCGGAAACAGAAAGCAGCGCGCGGCGCAGCGGTACAAGGTCGGTCATCTGTGTGGTCCCTATTGGCAGCTATTCGGTCAGATCCGGCGTATCCAGGTTCAAATCCCGCACGCCAATCGCAGTTTCCTGCGCCTTGGACAAGGACCAGCGGATACGCGTCGCATATGACATAGCCCGCCCGGAAAGAACAATCTGATTTGCCCCGCGTGGCTTGAGCCGCCCGGTTTCCAGATAAACCGATGGTTCTACCGACAGTTTCTGCGTGCCGTCATGCCGGAAAACCCAGATTTCCCCGCTTTTAAGGGCCATAGAAACAGCAGCGCCCCCCATATCCACGGTTACATCCACGTCCGGATGCAGATGAAACCGGATGTCAAAGGCGATCCCGCTCAGACCGGCTGCGTCCATCGTGCGGTCAAAACGCCGCTTTTCACTGTCTTCCAGTGCCAGCAGCATGTCTTCTCCGGCCAGACCCCGGCCGTCGAAGGTCATTTCCAGAGTGCGCGCATGGGTCAGACCATGGGTGGGAACAAACCCGTTGTGTCCGCTTTGAAACTGCAGCCCGTCGCTGGCATGTCCGATTTCGATGGGCACATGTGTCGGCCCTTCGATCAGCGGCTCGCGCCCTGTCTCGGCGTTCTGATCGCCGAGGCGGGCGCTGGAATATCCATCCAGTGACAGGGTGGAATGCGAGGGCGTTGCCCGCCCCGCGCGCCGCCATGCCGGGCCGAATGTCCGGCCCGATCCGCAGTTCACAATCAGTGGCCTGCGCCCTGATGTCAGTTCAAAAGCGAGGGTCGAGGCGTGGGCATTCAGCGATGCAGAACCAGAGGGCGGCACAGAGGCATCGACCACCACACTCGTGCGGCCCGCAGACAACCGCGCGTATCCCATCGATAATCCATCCGGCTGGCTGTTGCGCACACGTGCCTGGGCCAGCGCATGATCCAGCCACCCTTCGGCACCGCGCCCGCCTCCATGAAACCGCGCCAGCCCACCATCTGTATGGCGCAGCGTACGCAGTGTTGGCGCGATTCTTTCTATCGCGGCCTTGTGTTCGTCCGGCACGGGGTGCCCCGTTTCTTCGAGAGCGGCCGCAGTCCAGCTCAGCAGCGTGAAAACATCCAGCAGCTCTTCGGGGTTTCGGGTTGGCAATCCGCCCTGGTCATCAATGCGCGCGCGGCACTCACGGGCCAGCGCACGGACAGCTGGCATGGCTGTCCCTTCCATGCCTTCCAGCGCCAGACCCGCATAGATCAGACCGCACAGCGCCTCAAAGCGCGGCAGACCCGCTGCGGCGCCCTGCCATCTGCGCGACAGAAAATGCGTCTGACGAAAAAGGCTGCCATAAAATGCATGGCTGGATTCGGGCTCGGTGCCCCGCAACAGGAAAATCGCGTGGTTGATCCAGCGAATCAGGCGCCGCCCGGTCAGATCCGGGGTCCAGCCAGGGCCGCGTCCCCGTTCATAGCGGTCAATCCAGCCCCAGAGCCATTTCTGCGCCGCCGCACGCGCGGCCGTATCGCCCACCGCCGCCAGATCGTCCAGCCAGGCAAATCCATTCAGTTCTTCACTGAATTCCACATTGGGCGCGGAAAGAGACCAGAGATCCGCGTCTTTCTGTTCCAGCAGATGACCCGCAAAAAGGAAGTTTCCGGCGATGAGCTGCCGCCCCTTGGCGAAACTGCCGATTGTGCGCGGCTCGGGCGACGAGACAAAAGCAACGGCGCGCGCCTTCATGCGACCGGCGCGTCTTGCGTGCCACCGGTTCAGAAACTGCACCTTTTTTGCGGCGAAACTCCGGGCTTCGGACATGCGATACTCTGCCTTGGGGCGCTCTCGTGGCGCGTTGCGGCAATGATAACGCGGGCAGGTGCGCGAGTCACCGGATTTGTCCCGGTGGCGGTCCCGGCAGCCGTCGTTCAGGCAGATTTATGCAAAAGGGCTATGTAAAAACCGTCCATGCCGCCCTGCTCTGCCCAGTAGTCCGGGCGCAGTCTCAGCCCGCCTTCTTCGGTATACCAGCCAGGTTCCGTACCGGGCAGGTGCGGCGTTGACGCGGTCATGTCCGCATGGCGGGCAAGGGCTTCGTCGATCTGCACTTCACCCTCGTCCGGCAGCAGCGAGCAGGTGCAGAAAACCATGCGCCCACCGGGTTTCAACAGGCTCCAGGCATGATCGAGAAACTCTTCCTGCAGAGCAATCAGATCGCCGAATTCCGAGCCATCTTTGGCATGTGGCAGATCTGCGTGACGGCGGATGGTCCCTGTTGCCGAGCAGGGCGCGTCCAGCAGAATCGCGTCGAAACGGCCCGTGACCTGGCGCACATCGCTGGTCACCAGACTGGCCTGCAGCTTTGTGCGGGTCAGATTTTCGCGCACCCTTTCCATCCGCGCAGGCGAATCGTCGACCGCTGTAACCTTTGCGCCCGCCGCCGCCATCTGCATGGTCTTGCCACCGGGTGCGGCACAAAGGTCCAGAATGTCTTCGCCGGGCTGCGGCGCGAGGATCTGAACCGGCATCGCTGCTGCTGCATCCTGTACCCACCAGTCACCGGCTTCAAAGCCAGGCATGGCGGAGACCTGGCCTGCGTCCACAACGCGGACCGATCCGGTGGGCAAAACCGTGCCGCCTGTTGCTCTGGCAACTGCACCTGCATCTGATCGCGCCGTCAGATCAAGCGGCGCACCCGCAAAATGTGCGGCTTCCATGGCGGCCATCGCATCATTGCCCCAGGCCTCTGCCAGCGGCCCGCGCAGCCATTTTGGCAGACGTGGCGGACGCAGCGCTTCCCAGGCCGCAGGGCCGTCGGTGGCAACTTTGCGCAGCACGGCATTTGTCAGCCCTTTGAGATGACCCAGCCTGTTGTGACGCGACACCAGCTCTACCATTGCATTGACAACGCCGTGCCCCGCACCGCCCTGGCACAGCTCGACCGTCCCGACGCGCAGCGCATTGCGAACGGTCAGCGGTGGATACTTTGACAGATGTTTCTGCAGGATGCGGTCCGCGCGTTCCAGCCCGCGCAGGGTGTCCATGGCCAGACGCGCCGCGCGGGCACGGTCTTCGGGCGCCAGCCGGTCAAGTGCCCCGGCACCCAGAAGCTCGGACATCAGACGGCCCTCGCCCAGGATCTGATCCAGCAGGTAAACTGCGCTTCTGCGTGCGGGAAGGCCGGTGTCTGACATATGCTGGGTGTTCCGATTAGCTGCTGGCGGGTTGTCTGCGTCAAAGGACGACGTATATCAAGGGCACAAACGGATACAGAGCGAATGACAGACGAAGCCACGCCCGACCCGAAAGACCTGCCGCCAGCCGCGCAGCGTGCACTGGCAGAAGCCGAAGCGCGCCGCAAGGCCGCCGATGCTCTGGAGCTGCCTGCCGAGCTGGGAGGTCGCGATGGCCCCGAGCCCGTGCGCTACGGCGACTGGGAGAAAAAAGGGATCGCGGTCGATTTCTGAAGACGCGGTGTTCAGCGCAGGCGGAATTCTGCGGAATCGCCCTCGCCCTGATCAGATGTAAAGCGGATACGTGTGTCGCTGCGCTCAACGGCCTGACAGTTATAGCCCAGGGCGTCACCGCCCCAGAACAGATCGCGGCAGAAATAACCGTCTTTCCACGTCCAGTTGCCCGTCACGGGCCATGCGGCGCCCCGGCCTGAAATCTGACCGTCCGGTGACACCTCAAGCTGCACAAAGGGGCGCTTGAGTTCTTTCCCGGATACAATGTCCAGAAACTCTGACTGCTCGTCAATTTTGGTGAACTCAGCCGCAGCCGCCCCAGCCAGAAGCGTGGACACTGAAAAAACCGAAAGCAAAAGAGCGCGCATTATTGAGTACTCCGAAAACCAAACCTGTGAAGTTTACGCGTGAAACAGCATTTTGGTTTCAAAATAGTTCCTGCAGGCGCGCATTTATTCTTCTGACAACCCCAGAACATCGAGCATATCATAGGCACCCGGCGATTTTCCGCGCGTCCAGAGCGCCGCTTTCAGCGCACCACGGGCAAAAACGGAGCGGTCGCTGGCAACATGGCGCAGGGTTATCCGCTCGCCCGTGGCGGCGAACATCACGTCATGTTCGCCGATGATGTCCCCGCCCCGGATCGCCGAAAAACCGATGTCACCGCGTTTACGCGCACCGGTGATGCCATCCCGCGCGCGGTCTGACACCGCGTCGAGCGTTACGCCACGCCCCTCGGCCGCCGCTTCGCCCAGCATCAGTGCTGTGCCGGACGGCGCATCAACCTTTCTGTTGTGATGGGCCTCAATCACTTCGATGTCGTAATCCTCGTCAAGCGCTGCGGCCACGCGTTTTGTCAGCTGTACCAGCAGGTTAACGCCAAGGCTCATATTGCCCGCACGCACCGTCAGGCCACCTTTTCCGGCGGCCGCCAGCGCTTCCAGCTCCTGCGCGGTCATGCCCGTGGTGCCGATCACATGCGCCGTGCCGGTCTGCACAGCCGTCGCCGCAAAGGCGATGGTGGCGGCAGGTGCGGTGAAATCAATCACGACATCTGCATCTGCAAAGGCCTGGGCGGGATCGTCCGTCACCGTCACACCACTGGCCGCACCGCCCAGGCAAGTACCGAGATCCTGGCCCACCCAGTCGTGACCGGGACGCTCCAGCGCCGCGGTGACAACCGCCTGTTCAGACCCGCTGATGGTTTCGGTCAGCATGCTTCCCATCCGGCCTGAAACACCGGTAATCGCGATCTTCAACTGCTCTGACATGCCTTACTCCTGACAGGGGGTCCGCGTGCTCTCTTAGCGCGCCCGGCGCGCCTTGGCAAAGGTCAGCGAAGGGCGTAGATACCGGGCATGGGAAAGAACAAGTTTCACGACGGGCCCGGCCCGTCCCAAAGGCAGCTGCGCGTCGGCGAACTGATCCGCCGGTCGCTCTCTGAGGTGCTGGCGCGCGGGGATGTACATGACCCCGACCTGAACAGGTTGTCCATCACAGTCGGCGAAGTGCGCACCTCGCCCGATCTGCGCATCGCCACGGCCTATGTCCTGCCTCTGGGCGGCACCGGGCGCGACGATGTGATCGGGCTGCTGGCCCGTAACAAAGGCGAACTGCGGCGTCTGGTGTCCAAGAAACTGGCACTGAAATTTGCGCCGGATCTGAGGTTTCAGCTGGATGAGACCTTTGACCGGATGGACGAAACGCGCCGTATGCTGAGCCAGGACAATGTCCGCCGTGACACTGCTGCCACTGACAGCGGGGAAAGCGGCGCGGAATGATCCGAAACGCGATTGTGGCAGCCGCTTTGATGCTGACCGCCGCGTCTGCCGGCGCTGTGGACTGCCGCAGTGTCGACTTTGACGGCGCCTCATACACCGTGTGCGAGGCCGACGCCTCCGGCGCTGACCTGCGTCTGTTTCTGCGCAACGGGGACGGAAGCATTTACGGCCAGTTCTTTGCCATTGACCGTGATCTGGCGACCCGTGGCAAAAAGCTGCTCTTTGCCATGAACGCCGGCATGTATCACGAAGATCGCGCACCGGTGGGGCACTATGTCGAAAACGGTGTCGAGGAAATGCGCATCATCCCGAACGCAGGCCCCGGCAATTTCGGCCTGCTGCCCAATGGCGTGCTGTGCCTGCGCGATGGCCGTGCAGATGTTATCGAAACACTGAGTTTTGTCGCCGATGACCCCGGGTGCCGGGATGCGACGCAATCCGGCCCGATGCTGGTGATCGATGGCGCGCTGCATCCGAAATTTCTGGAGGACGGCACCTCAAAATACATTCGCAACGGCGTCGGAACCTCCGCAGACGGCAGGCGCATTGTTTTCGCGATTTCAAACGAGGCGGTGAATTTTCACAGCTTTGGGCGTCTTTTTCGGGATGCGCTGGAAACGGATAATGCTCTGTTTCTGGATGGGAATATCTCGCGGCTCTATGCGCCCGGCATTGGCAGAAATGATTTTGGGTTCCGCCTGGGGCCGATCGTCGGTGTCGTGGGTGACGCAGAATAGCCGAAAAATCCGTCGACGGGTCTGGGCAGCGCCGAACGCCTGAGGTAAAGCCGCGCGAAATGATCTGGCAGAGGTAATCATGGGACGCAGACGCAAGGGACGCGATATTTCCGGCTGGCTGGTGATCGATAAACCGGCAGGCCTGACCTCGACAGCTGTTGTCAACAAGGTCAGATGGGCACTGGATGCAAAGAAAGCCGGGCACGCGGGGACGCTTGATCCCGATGCAACGGGTGTTCTGGCCGTCGCGCTGGGGGAAGCCACCAAAACCGTGCCCTACGTGACCGACGCACTGAAAGCCTATGAGTTCACTGTCAGACTGGGTCAGGCCACAAACACCGATGATGCCGAGGGCGAGGTCATCTCCGAGAGTGCGGACCGCCCGGACGACGCTACCATCAAAGAAGCCCTGAACGGGTTTATCGGTGATATCGAACAGGTGCCGCCTCAGTTCTCTGCCGTGAAAATTGACGGTGAACGCGCCTACAAACGCGCCCGCGACGGCGAGGAGATGGAAATCGCCGCTCGCCCGCTTTACGTGGACAGCCTTCTGATGCTGGACCGGCCGGATGCAGATCATGTCACTCTGGAGATGGTATGCGGCAAAGGCGGCTATGTGCGGTCGGTGGCGCGGGATCTCGGAGCGACGCTGGGCTGTTTCGGGCATGTGCGCGAATTGCGGCGCGTCTGGTCAGGGCCTTTCGCGGCCGAAGACGGGCTGACACTGGATGACGTCGAGCGAATGGCCAGAACGGACGCTCTGGATGAACATATTGTTCCACTTGAGGAAGCTTTATCCGACCTGCCGGAATTGCGCGCCACTGCCGAGGGGGCTGTAAGGCTGCGCAACGGGAACCCTGGCATGGTGATGGCAGGCGACGCTGAATACGGCGACGAGGCCTGGGCCTCCTGGGAGGGGCGCGCCGTGGCCATCGGACTCTACAAATCCGGCGAGCTTCACCCCTCCCGGGTGCTTAATATTAAGAACTGACCGGTTCCGAATGTTACAACCCGTTGCAAAGCTCGCGCTTATGTCATGGGTGACGCGGGGTTTATTACAGCATTTGTTACGAAAACACCGGCGCGGATAAGAGCCCCGTGAACGGGGTGGCCGCAGGGCACGGGCGTCTTCATATCGGGGTCAGACGCAACAATCTGATCCATCACGGAGACCACGCAAATGAAACGTACTGCTCTGACACTGCTGACTGCCGGCGCCTTTGCCACCGTCGCATTCGATACATTCGGCCAATCGCTCAGCCCGCTCTTTGGATATGCCAAACTGGCCCCTGTCGGCCTTGCCGGTGCGACACTGAAATCCGTGTTCGGCGCGAACCCGTCCGGTGCCGCACATCTGCTCCACATGATGACCGGCCTTATTTTCTACGTTGTCGGATACTACTTCATCGCCCGTCCGGTACAGCGCGCCGTCCTGCCGCAACTGCACTGGAGCATCACAGCAGCCGTCTATGGCATCGCGCTCTGGGCCTTTGCGCTTTACGGCATGGCCCACCTGGTTGCCGGCATGAAACCGTTCCTTGGCTTTACCGGCATCACCTGGGTCGCTCTGTGGGGACATATTCTTTATGCGCTGGTCGCTGCGGGCATTCTGGAGGCACGCGGCGAGGTATTTGAAATGCCGGGCCGGCGGAATATCGCCACTGCCTGACGCACATCTGTCAAAATACACATGCCGCCCTTTCCACGGGGCGGCATTCCCTGTATTCTGATCCTGAAAAAATTAATATTTATTAACGGCTTAACAATTGTTTGTCAGAATACACAACACCGAAGAAATCCAATCCGAAGCCGTATATTCAGACTGCGGAGCCTATCGCTACCAGCTCCGGCGCACATGGTCGCCCGAGGGTAAAAAGGTTAATTTCATTATGCTGAACCCCTCTGTCGCTGACGAGGTCAGGAACGATCCCACCGTGGCCCGCTGCGAGGCACGCGCCCGCGCTCTGGGGTTCGGCGCTTTTTCTGTGACCAATATCTTTGCCTGGCGCGACACGGATCCCGCCCAGCTGCGCAAGGTCGGCGAGCCCGTGGGGCCGGACAATGACAAAACACTCCTGACGGTAGCCGGGTGGGCGGACACGGTGATCGCCGCCTGGGGTGTGCACGGCGCACATCTGGACAGGGGGAGGACAGTGGTGGAAATGCTCAGGGGCGCGGGTATCGGGCTGCATCACATGGGTCTGACCAAACAGGGTCACCCCCGGCATCCGCTCTATCTGCCCTACACCGCGCAGCCTGAACTCTGGGATGTCGCTTCCGGCAGTTAACGAACGCCCAGGACTTTACAGGATATACCTGCATCCGGGTGGCGGCGCCCGGCTCCGGCCGGATGATGCGGAATGGTGCGGGTATGTTCTGGTACAAAGATATGAGTAAGGCGGGCAAGGCGTTCGCCGGGACAGAGGATCGTTCAGACGATACAAATGCCCCCGCCGGCGATACGGCCCGGCTCCAGGGCACAGTGGTTCATCCGCTTCCGGACAGATCACATCAGCAGGTTGTCGGTTTTCCGGGCAGGTTATCTGCCAAAGGCCATGCGGCACCGCACACCGCCTTGCAGCCCCCTGGGAACAACATCGGTGCGTCTGAATTCCTCAGCACAGATGATCTGCCGTTCACGGGGGACAGGGCAGGCTTTTCTACCTGGCCCGGCGACCTGCAGTTTGTGGACGACGGTTTCGACGACAAGCCAACACCCACCCGCGCTTCGCCTGCGCAGGCGCTCGCGGACTGGGTGGCAAAGGGTACACCGGCTGAGCCACTGGATTATGACCGCCGTGCCGACAGTCTGGTGCTGATCTGGGATGATACAGATGCCGCAGCACACGAACCGCAGGTGCGCGTCATCCGGGACCCGGACGACCCCGCGGTTATGCGCGTTCTGATGAACGGGCAGAACGTCGCCGACGTTTACGGCGATACCGCACTGACCGCTGCGGACCTGACCGTGATACCGCTGAGTTCCGCCATGATTGCCGGACTGACAGCGGCACCCGCCTGAAAACCAAAAGCCAACAGTCTGAAATCAGTGTTTGCCATTTGCGGCACGGGCGACTATACGCCCGCATCGCACACACGGGAATCTGATGTTCCCGCGGCATACTCCACGGGCCTGAGCTGGACGACATCCCGGCCTGCGCCATCCCTGAAACCTTTTGAAAAGGAGCCCCCGATGTCGATTACGCTTGAAGAAAAAGCACGTGTCATGAAGGAATTTGCAACCAAAGAAGGCGACACCGGCTCGCCCGAAGTACAGGTTGCGATCCTCAGCTCGCGCATTGCGACCCTGACCGAGCACTTCAAAACACACAAAAAAGACAACCACGGCCGCCGTGGTCTGCTGAAGATGGTGGCGAACCGCCGCAAACTTCTGGACTACGTCAAAGCCAAGGATGAGTCCCGTTATCAGGACCTGATCAAACGTCTGGGTCTGCGCCGCTGATCCGCGACACAAACCAAACACTCAGAACCGCGCCCCACCCGGCGCGGTTTTTCGTTGCGCAGGCCTGACAGCAGCAGAAGGTCTGAATTGCGGACAAACCTGCCGTTTAGTGACAACGACTATTCGGGTTTTCCGGGCCTAAAACTGACCGATATTTCCTGTGCATGAAACAAGCCAGCCATCCCGTATGCTGGCTCTATTAGTAACTCGAAAACGTCGTGATCTTTTCCATACTTGGCACTGTCCATGCGAGAAAGTTTCAGCCCTTCAATTGCGTTTTGATGGTTGAAGCCATCAAGTTCAAGATAGACTATTCGGGCTATGGAAAACTCCACAACAGCATGTTTTTCAAGTATAAAGTAACGCCCTTGGACTTTGTTGGTCATGTTCCATGCGTGGATGCGAAGTGTTGATGCACCATTACGTCTCAGGAACAAATCAATGATTTCGGCATCGTGAAAACTCGGAACTTTTCCAAACCAATCCAAGAGTTCCTTTCCACCCGGAATTAACTCATAGATTGATGCTGCATGATCCTGTTCCATGCCGAGAATCTATTCGACAACCATGTCAGTCACAATGGGCTCACAACAGCCATTCGCCAACCAGGCGTTTTGGTCTGGCACGCCACCGGACGCTCCATGCACCGCCTGGCAACGAACCCCACCGTGCGCTGTGTTAAGGGCGGGCGGGACCGACGCGGCACCGACAAAATACCGACGTTATACCGACGCGATACCGACGTCGCTTTTACCATAAAAACATAGGGAAACGGGTGAGTCTGCCCAGGATGCAGAAATACACCCGGCGCGCGTTGCGCCTGGGTTTCGGAAAGGATGGCGGGGATGCCGCTTGCCCCGCCCACATGCACCTGCTTGAGTGCGCCCATGCTCACGTTCGCCGCCGCCGTCTTCTTTCTGATCATCACGCCCGGACCGGGTGTGCTCTCCACCGCCGGGGTGGGGGCTGCCTTTGGCGCTGCTGCCGGAACGCGGTATGTGACCGGCCTCTTTATCGGAACCAATCTGGTATGTCTCGCGATTGTCAGCGGCCTCACAGCTGTGCTCTTTGCCGATGAGCGTCTGCGGACACTGCTGTTTTTCGCCTCCATCGCCTATCTCGCCTGGCTGGCCTTCCGCATCGCATTTGCCGGCAGCAAACTCGCCTTTATCGAGCGCAGCAAGCCGCCGGGCATTGCCGGCGGGATCATGCTCCAGGCGATCAACCCCAAGGCCTATGCGGTAAACACAGCACTGTTTACCGGTTTCGGTTTCTGGCCCTCCAGCCTGGCCACGGAGATTTTTCTCAAATTCCTGATTGTCAACGCGATCTGGATACCCATTCACTTTGCCTGGCTCTGGCTGGGCATATCGCTGCAACGCATGAACCTGCCCCACCACATCCAGCGCGCCATAAATATGGCAATGGCCGCGTCCATGATGCTGGTTGTTCTGCTCGCCGCCTGGGCGCAGAGCTGACCCCTGGACAACCCCGGCAGGCGCCCGTAAACCTGACAGGGACCAAGGTGCCGTGGTGCTCAGATGCTCGTACTTATCCAGATCCTTATCGGCAGTTTTATCCTGCTCGTCTGCGCGCTGATCCACATTATGATCATTGCACGGATGATCCGTCATCTGGCGTCACATGACCACTTTGCGGCCCATAAAACCGCACGTCATCAGCTGGTTACACTCTGCGTGCTGTTTCTGATCACACTGTTGTCGCACACGATACAGCTCTATTTCTGTGCCCTTATGCTCTGGCTGGTCGGCGCGCTGCAGGGATATGAGGAGCCGATTTACTTCTCGCTCGTGACCTACACCACACTGGGCTACGGCGACGTTGTACTCACCCCGCAGTTCAGGATTCTGGGCGCGATGATTTCTGTGACGGGCATCGTCATGTTCGGGATGACAACCGCTTTTCTGGTCGGTCTGTTCGGGCGCATCCTGGGCGAAAAAACACCCTGACAATCCGCACTGTCCCGCCCGCGGAACCGGCGGCGGCCCACCCGTGCCCGCAGCCCTTTGCAGGGCCCGGATTCGCATGGTCTGCCGGGCAGTTAACGATACCCCGCATGCAACCAGAGCGGCCTTTCCAAATGCCCGTATCTCGTGTACGTACGCGCAATCTGAAAGCCGGCGCCCGGACCTCAGCGCCGCCAAAAGAAGATACCGGGGTCAGGGGGAATTCGCCCTCTATGCAATGGCCAATGGGCCGAAACAGGAAACGTAGATGTTTAACGAAACGAAAAAATCGATGCAGTGGGGCGAAGAGACGCTCACGCTGGAAACAGGAAAAGTGGCCCGTCAGGCGGATGGGTCGGTGATTGCAACGCTGGGCGAAACCAGTGTCATGGCAAACGTCACCTTTGCCAAAAAACAAAAACCCGGTCAGGACTTCTTTCCGCTGACCGTGCACTATCAGGAAAAATACTATGCCGCGGGTAAAGTGCCCGGCGGATTCTTCAAGCGCGAGGCGCGCCCGACCGAAAAAGAAACGCTGACCGCGCGTCTCATTGACCGGCCGATCCGCCCGCTGTTTGTCCCCGGCTTTAAAAACGAAGTGCTGGTGATGTGTACCGTTCTGTCGCACGACCTGGTCAACGACCCCGATATGGTTGCGATGATCGCGGCCTCTGCGGCGCTGACCATCTCGGGTGCGCCCTTCATGGGCCCGATTGCCGGTGCCCGCGTTGGTTTTGAGGATGGCGAATACATCCTGAACCCGACCGTTGACGACATGCAGGACCTGCGCCTGAACCCGGACCAGCGTCTGGATCTGGTTGTTGCCGGCACCAAAGACGCCGTGATGATGGTCGAATCCGAAGCCTATGAGCTGACCGAAGAGGAAATGCTGGGCGCGGTGAAATTTGCGCATGAGCAGATCCAGCCGGTAATCGACCTGATCATTTCGCTGGCCGAGGATGCCGCGAAAGAGCCGTTCGACTTCCAGCCTGCGGATTACTCCGAGCTATACGATGCGGTAAAAGCGGCTGGTGAAGATGAGATGAGAGCTGCGTATGCAATTTCCGACAAACAGGAGCGTACGGCTGCCGTTTCCACCGTTCGTGACAGCATCATTGATCAAAATGAAGTTTTAGCCAAACTTGCCGATGAAAAACTGGATGAGGGCGCTCTGGGAACGTGTCTGAAAAAACTCGAGGCCTCCATCCTGCGCGGCGATGTCGTGAAAACCGGCAAGCGTATCGATGGCCGCAAAACGGACGAGATCCGCGATATTGTCTGTGAAACCGGCATGCTGCCGCGGACACATGGCTCGGCGCTCTTTACCCGCGGTGAAACGCAGGGCCTCGTGGTCACAACACTGGGCACCGGTGACGATGAACAGTTCATCGACGCGCTGCACGGCAACTTCAAATCCAACTTCCTGCTGCACTATAACTTCCCGCCCTACTCGGTCGGCGAAGCTGGTCGTGTGGGCCCTCCCGGACGTCGTGAGATCGGTCACGGCAAGCTGGCATGGCGCGCGCTCCAGGCCGTTCTGCCCGCAGCGACGGATTTCCCCTACACCATCCGCGTGGTCTCCGAGATCACCGAATCCAACGGCTCCTCGTCGATGGCATCGGTCTGCGGTGGGTCGCTGTCCATGATGGACGCAGGTGTTCCGCTCAAGAACGCGGTGGCCGGTGTTGCCATGGGTCTGATCCTCGAAGACGACGGCTCCTATGCGATCCTGTCTGACATTCTGGGCGACGAAGACCACCTGGGCGACATGGACTTCAAAGTGGCTGGTACCGAAAACGGCATCACCTCGCTGCAGATGGACATCAAGGTCGCGGGCATCACGCCCGAGATCATGGAGAAAGCGCTGGCACAGGCCAAAGACGGCCGGATGCATATCCTGGGCGAAATGGGCAAAGCGATCACAGGTGCGGCAGACTTCTCTGTGCATGCGCCACGTATCGAGACCATGCAGATCCCCACAGATAAAATCCGCGAAGTCATCGGCTCGGGCGGCAAGGTCATCCGTGAGATCGTCGAAGTGTCCGGCGCCAAGGTCGACATCAACGACGAGGGCACGATCAAAATCGCGTCCCCGAACGGCGATTCGATCCAGAAGGCCTATGACATGATCCACGCCATCGTGGCCGAGCCCGAAGAAGGCGCGATCTACACCGGTACGGTTGTGAAAATCGTCGACTTTGGTGCCTTCGTGAACTTCTTTGGCAAGCGCGACGGTCTGGTGCACGTCTCCCAGATCGAAAACCGCCGCCTGAACCATCCGTCGGATGTTCTGAAAGAAGGTCAGGAAGTGAAAGTGAAGCTTCTGGGCTTTGACGATCGTGGCAAGGTGCGTCTGTCGATGAAAGTTGTCGATCAGGAAACCGGCGAAGAAGTCAAAAAAGAAGAAGCCGCAGCTGACTGACCGCTGACCGGCACGCCGCTCCGGCGGCAGTTCTGACAGAAAGCCCTCATGCGCTGCATGGGGGCTTTTTACGTTGCGGCACTCCCGAAAGCTTCCGTAACGGCACCCTCGCCCGGCCTGCTCCCGCGCCATAGGATTGCATCGTTAACTGGTTTGGGAGGACCATCATGAAAAAGAGAATCGCACTCGCGACAGCATTCGCCCTGGGACTTTCCGGCGGCGCGCAGGCCGCATCACTTGCGGAGGCATTTTCCAGCTTCTGGGTTTTCGGCGACAGCCTCAGCGACGACGGCAATCTGCCGCCCGCCTTTCAGCCGCCCGCGCCCTACAATGACGGGCGGTTTACCGATGGTCTGGTCTGGAACGAAGACATCCAGCAGGAATTCCGTGACGCATTCAAACCGACAGAAAACTTTGCTCTGGGTGGTGCGCGTACATCGGGCGATAACCCCAGCGGGCCGATCCCGGGTCTGGACGAGCAGGCCGCGGGCTTTGCAGGGTTTGCTGCGGCTACCGGCGTTCTGGCAGGGACGCGTGATCTGGCGTCCATCTGGGCAGGGGCTAACAACATTTTTCAGGCCATCACCGCCGGTGCAGATGCCGTCTCCGTTGCCACCGCAGCCGCCAATGACGTCGCATCATCCGTCCGTGCCCTGGCCGCCGCTGGTATCGAAGAGTTCCTTGTCTTCAACATTCCCGACCTTTCAAATACACCGGCATATGCGGGAACCGCAGCAGAAGCGCTCGCCGGAGGGTCGTCGCTGGCCTTCAACAGGACACTGCGCGACAACCTGGATGGTCTTGCCAGCCTCGGCTTTTCCATTCGCATCACAGACGCCTTTGGCGCCTTCAACGATATTCGGGCAGACCCCGCGGCATCAGGTCTGAGCAACGTCACAGACGCCTGTATCGGTCTTCTGGCCTCGGGCGGCTGCGACCCGTCGCAGTTTCTCTTCTGGGATGATGTGCACCCCACAGGCACCACGCATCAGCTGATCGAGGCTGAGGCACGCGCCGCTCTGCTCGGTGATCCGCTGCCCCCCGTGCCACTGCCTGCTGGCTTTCCGCTGCTGGCCGCCGGTCTCGGCGTTCTGGGCTTTGCCGCGCGGCGCAAACGCGCCGCCTGAGGTCAAAAGAACAAAAGCCCCGGGTTGTCCCGGGGCTTTTTCCTTCGGATCACCGCGCGGCGGCATCCACTGCATCCGGGGACATCAGCCTGGCGCTTTGGTCTTGCGCAGATAGGGCAGGACGGTTTCGAAATCGCCGAATTTGGCTTTCGCGTCTTCGTTGGACACCGTCGGCGGGATGATCACATCCTCACCCGGCACCCAGTTGGCCGGGGTTGCAACACCATTGCCCACAGACATCTGCAGCCCGTCCAGCGCGCGCAGCACCTCTGCAAAGTTACGCCCTACCGTCATCGGATAGGTCATGGACAGTTTCAGCTGTTTGTCGGGCCCGATGATAAACACGGACCGCACGGTGGCGCTGTCAGCCGGTGTGCGGCCGTCGGGCAGATAGGCCTCGGCCGGCAGCATGTCAAAGGCCTTTGAGACCTCAAGACCCGTGTCCGCGATGATCGGGAAACCGGCGGTGGCACCGGCAACCATCTCGATATCGCCCTTCCACTTTTTGTGATCCTCTACGCCATCGACTGAAACGCCGATCACTTTGGTGCCGCGTTTTTCCCATTCGTCCGCCAGCTGCGCCACAGCACCGAATTCGGTCGTGCACACCGGCGTAAAGTCTTTGGGGTGGGAAAACAGAATGGCCCAGCTGTCGCCGATCCAGTCGTGAAAACGGATGGTACCCTCGTCTGTTTCGGCGGAAAAGTCGGGGACAGTGTCGTTGATGCGCAAGCCCATAATGCACTCCTGAGCGATCGTGGTTGAGATTCGATAAAACCTTAACGATTAACGCCCCGGCTTACATCCCCTCTCTTGTTCCTGCCCATCGCTGATGACACATTGCCCGCGACGGCGCGACAGACGCCAAAAATACATACGGAGACACCACATGCCCGATCACCGCAATTTCTACATCAATGGTCAGTGGGTCAGACCCGCTGCCGCCAACGACTTTCCGGTCATCGACCCCTCGAGCGAAGAAGAGTGCTCAGTCATCTCCCTGGGCGGGCAGGCCGACACGGATGCAGCCGTTGCTGCGGCACGCGCCGCCTTTGACAGCTGGTCCCAGACCCCGCGCGAAGACCGTGTGGCGCTGATCGAGAAACTGCTCGACGTCTACACCGCGCGCGCAGGCGAGATGGCAGAGGCGATTTCACAGGAAATGGGCGCGCCGGTCGAGCTGAGCCGCGCGCAACAGGTCGGTGCGGGGACATGGCACCTCAACGGGTTTCTCAAGGCGTTCAAAGACTTCTCCTTTGAGCGCGACTTTACGGCGACCGAAAAAACCCTGCTGGAGCCCATTGGTGTCTGCGCGCTGATCACGCCCTGGAACTGGCCGATGAACCAGATCATCCTCAAGGCCATTCCGGCCCTCGCCACCGGCTGCACGGTCATACTCAAACCCTCCGAGATCGCACCTCTGTCCGGTCTGCTCTTTGCCGATTTTGTGCACGAGGCGGGGTTCCCCGCCGGTGTGTTCAACATGGTCAACGGCGACGGCGCGGGCGTGGGCAGCCAGCTCTCGGTCCATCCGGACGTGGATATGGTCAGCTTCACCGGCTCCACGCGCGCGGGCATCGCAATCTCCAAGGCGGCGGCAGACACGCTCAAGCGTGTGAGCCTGGAGCTTGGGGGCAAGGGCGCCAATATCATTTTCGAGGATGCGCACCCCAAGGCCGCAAAGGCGGGCGCAATCCGCTGTTTCCGCAACTCGGGCCAGTCGTGCAACGCACCGACCCGCATGCTCGTGCACCGCTCGCGCTATGACGAGGCCGTGGAAATGGCAGCGGAAACCGCAAACGCAACTCATGTTGGCCCGGCCTCAGAAGAGGGCAAACATATCGGCCCTGTCGTCTCTGAGCTGCAGTTCAACAAAATCCAGAAGCTGATCGAAATCGGTATGGGCGAAGCGCGCCTCGTTGCCGGTGGTCCGGGCCGCCCGGACGGTCTGAACCGTGGCTACTACGTCAAACCCACTGTCTTTGCGGATGTCACCAACGACATGACCATTGCGCGCGAGGAAATCTTTGGCCCGGTCCTGTCGATCATCCCTTTCGACACCGAAGAGGAAGCCATCGCGATCACCAATGACACGCCTTACGGTCTGACCAACTATATCCAGACCGAAGATGACGACAGACGCCGCCGCGTGGCCCGCCGTCTGCGCTCTGGCATGGTGGAAACCAACGGCCAGGGGTTTGCCATGGGCTCCCCCTTTGGCGGGTACAAACAGTCCGGCAATGGCCGCGAGGGCGGTGTTTTCGGTCTCGAGGAATTCCTCGAAGTCAAAGCCGTCTCGGGATGGGCGGCGGAATAACATGCCGGGAAAACCACTGCCACCCGGGACAGACCGGGTGGCAGATCATGATCACGCAGGCACAGGATCATGCAATGCGTCACGCATCTGCATAAAGTGATTGTCCCAGCCCTTATCCAGCGCCAGCACCAGATCAAAGGCCTCGGCTACCTCGGGCAGCCCGCTGTGCTCAAGACAGAGCTCTGTACCGCCGGGCACCTCTTTCAGCGTCCATTTCACCAGGCTTGATGCCTCCCCCATCGGTTTGACGGTAAAGGTATATTCCAGATACTCCGGGGCCCGTGCCTCGATAACATCGCCCCAGATCAGAAGATCGCCGCTGGTGGTGCCATACATTTTCAGGTCCTTTCCGGTTGCCAGCGTCTCGCGCGGCGCGTGAAACCACTCAGCCAGCCGGTCGGGTTCTGTCAGAAACGCCCAGACCTTTTGCCGTGGTGCTTTGAGGAAAATCGTTTTGTTCAGAGTACGTCCTGTCATTCTGTGTCCTTTTCAATTGCGTCTTTCAGTGCGGCAAGGCGGGTGTCCCAGAAGCCTTCGAAAAAGGCGAACCAGTCACAGACCGGCGCGATCCCTTCGGGATTGAGGCTGCTGATCCGCTCGCGGCCACGGGTCACGGTTGTGATCAACCCGCCATCAGACAGCACCGTCAGGTGCTTTTTGACCGCCGCCCGCGTCATGTCGAAATTTTCTGCCACCTCTCCGATCGACAGATCACGGCCGCGCAGCATGACAAGGATGTCGCGGCGCGTCGGGTCGGCCAGAGCGCGGAAGGCAGATTGGGGTGTGTGCATATCAGATCCTTATAATACCATCTGGTATCTCTTTTATAAAACCAAATGGTATCATGTCAAGCCTGTCCGAAATGCCGCTCAAAAAATGCAGAACGTCAGGGGCATCCCTGCACGGGACACGCGCCGGAAAACGGCTCTGGTTTTCGGCGGTTCTGAAAGCGTCATGCGAAACCCGGGATCACGTAACGCTGCCGGGTATCATAAATTTCAACACATTGCGTGATGTATGACACTGCGGGTATGTCGTCAGACGGCATAGCCGTCAGGGCATCAGAACGGCGCTTTGGCCCGCACTTTGACCGACCGGCCGCCCTGTGGATGTTTAAACCGCAGCTCTTCGCTGTGCAGCATCAGGCGGGGAAAGTCCCGCGCGGGACCCGTGGCATAAAAGGGATCACCCAGGATCGGATGCCCCAGAGACAGCATATGAACGCGCAGCTGGTGGCTGCGCCCTGTGCGCGGTTGCAGGCGCATGCGCGACGTCTGACCGTCCGTTTTCAGCATGCGCCAGTCGGTCTGCGCAGGCTTGCCATTCTCGTGATCCACCATCTGGCGCGGACGGTTTGGCCAGTCCACGATCAGCGGCAGATCGACCGTACCCGTTTTTTCAGGCGGCACGCCCCAGACCCGCGCGACATAGGTTTTCTGCGTCATGCGCTTTTCAAACTGCAGACCCAGGTGCCGCTGGGCGTGCGGGGTCAGGGCAAAGATCATCACGCCCGATGTGTCCCGGTCCAGCCGGTGCACCAGCAACGCATCCGGAAACGCGGCCTGTATCCGGCTCAGCAGACAGTCGGCCAGTTGCGGCCCCTTGCCCGGCACAGACAACAGCCCTGCCGGTTTATCGACCAGCAGGACCTCTGCATCCTCGTGCAGAATGACCAGGGGCTCCCGGGGCGGGCAGTAATCACTATCCATGCGCCCACGTGGCAGATGCCCGCCCGGGTTTCAAGCCGGGCGCAGCAGTGATCAGGCCTTCACACGCTCAGATTTCGGGTCATACATGGGCCGCAGCGAAGCCTCGGCCTTCACGCGGACGCCCGCAACGTCGATGTGATACTCCGAGGCCAGCACCTCGGCAGCGGTTTCCCCCGCACAGGGCACATAGCCCAGACCCATCGCCGCACCCAGGCTGTGGCCATACGCGCCTGACGACAGATAGCCCACAATCTCTCCATCCCGGATCACCGGTTCGTTGTGATAGAGCAGCGGCTCGGATTCGGTCAGTCTGAACTGCAACAGACGGTTCTTCAGCCCTTCTTCTTTCTTGCGCAACACCGCGTCGCGTCCGATGAAATCAGGTTTGTCCGTCCTGACCGCAAAGCCCAGGCCCGCCTCCAGCACGTGATCCTCGCAGGTGATGTCGTGGCCAAAGTGGCGGAAGCCTTTTTCGATCCGTGCGCTGTCCATCATATGCATGCCGCACAGCTTCAGATCCATGTCCTGACCCGCCGCATGCAGCACCTCGAACGCGTGTGCCGCCATGTCCGAACTGACATAGACCTCCCAGCCCAGCTCGCCCACATAGGTCACCCGGTGCACCCGCGCCAGCCCCATGCCCAGCTCGATCTCCTGCGCTGTGCCAAAGGGGTTCACATCGTTGGTAAAATCGTTGGGCGACACCGCCTGCAGCAGTTTCCGCGCGTTGGGCCCCATGATCGCCAGCACGCCCTCGCCTGCCGTGACGTCCGTGATAACAACGTTGAAATCGCCCACATGCCGCATCATCCAGGTCTGATCCGCCAGACGCGTCGCTGCCGGGGTCACAACCAGATAGGCGGTTTCCGACAGGCGCGTCACGGTAACATCCGCCTCGATCCCGCCGGTGTTGTTCAGAAACTGGGTGTAGACAATCTTGCCCACCGGCACGTCATACTGACCGCCGCCGATATAGTTCATAAAGGCGGTCGCATCGCGCCCCTCGACCCGGATTTTGCCGAAGGACGACATGTCGTACATGCCCACATTGGTGCGGATCGCATTGACCTCCTCGGCCACGTTGTCAAAGAAGTTCTGGCGCTTCCATGAATACTCATAGGCCGCGTCCTGACCCGGTTTCGCGAACCAGTTGGCCCGCTCCCAGCCCGCCAGTTCCCCCATGACCCCGCCGTGATCCAGCAGGTGCTGATGGAACGGCGTGCGCCGCACGCCCCGCGCTGTCTCTTTCTGGCGGAACGGGAAGTGATCGGCATACAGCAGGCCCAGCGTCTCTTTTGAGCGCTCAAAGAGATAGGTCTTGTTGCCCTGGAATGGCTGCATCCGGCTGATGTCCACATCGCCCAGATCAAACGGTTTGTCACCGTCCTCCATCCATTGTGCGAGCGCCATACCGGCACCCCCCGCAGACTGGATACCGATGGAGTTAAAGCCCGCTGCGACCCAGAAATTATCCATCTCCGGTGCCAGACCCAGATGATAGGCATCATCGGGGGTGAAACTCTCGGGACCGTTGAAAAACGTATGGATGCCCGCTTCTGCCAGCATTGGCATACGCTCGACAGCGGCCTCCAGGATGGGCTCGAAATGGTCGAAATCCTCGGGCAGCTGGTCGAATTCGAAATCCGCCGGAATACCGTTCATCGCCCAGGGCTTTGCATTGGGCTCAAACGCGCCCAGCAACATCTTGCCTGCGTCTTCCTTGTAATAGGCGCATTCATCCGGCACCCGCAGCACCGGCAGCTGGGTCAGGCCCGCAATCGCCTCGGTCACGATGTAAAAGTGTTCGCAGGCGTGCAGCGGCACATTCACACCGGCCATGCGGCCAACCTTGTGACCCCACATACCACCACAGTTCACCACCATATCGGCTTCGGTGAAACCGCGCTCATCGCCCTGCTCCCAGTCAACACCAGTGACTGTGCGACCCTCTTTGCGGATACCTGTAACGCAGGTGCGCTCGATCACCTGCGCACCGCGCTGACGGGCCCCCTTGGCCAGTGCCAGCGCGATGTTTGCCGGATCGCCCTGCCCGTCCTTGTCCAGATAGACCGCACCGGTCACACCATCGATGTTCAAATGCGCGTAGCGTTCCTTGACCTCAGTGGGCGAAATCTCCTCGACCTCGACACCAAAGGCGCGGGCCATCGCCGCCTGGCGGTAAATCTCTTCGCGACGTTCTTCGGTCAGCGCCACGGTGATCGACCCACAGCGCTTAAAGCCTGTGGCGACGCCCGTCTCAGCCTCCAGGCTGCCATAAAGCTCCTGGCTGTATTTCGCCAGTTTCGTCATGTTGGCGGTCGCGCGCAGCTGCGCGATCAGACCCGCCGCATGCCATGTCGTGCCGGATGTCAGCTGTTTGCGTTCCAGCAGCACCACATCTTTCCACCCCAGTTTCGTCAGGTGGTAAGCGACCGAACAGCCGATGACGCCACCGCCAATGATGACGACGCGCGCGTGAGAGGGAGGCAAAGCCATGTGCGTTTTCCTTTAAACGATTGTGTGTCCGGCAGCCCGCAGCCGCCGTGCAATTTCTGCAATATGTCCGGGGCTGACCTCACAGCAGCCGCCGACGATAGTGGCACCCTTGCCAACCCATTCCATGACGTACCCGGCATAGGCGCGCGGCCCCATGTCCCGCCGCATGCGCAGCGCATCGACCGTCGGTTTTGATTTCAGGAAATCATCGGTGATCTTCTCGAATGCATTGGCATAGCCACCAAACGGCCTGCCAAATTCCTGCACAATACCCAGGCCCAGCGTAACAGCCTCCGGGGCCGAGCAGTTGATCAGGACGGCATCCGCAGTCTCGGCCACTTCACGGGCTGCCGCGACCGGTTCACCGGACCGCAGCAGGGTTCCATCCGTGTCTGACACCGTCAGCGACAGCCACACCGGCAGATCGGTGGTCCGCGCCGCGGCCAGCGCGTCGCGGGCATGCGCCACGCTGGATACGGTTTCCAGGATGATCAGATCGCAGTGCCCTTCCAGCTGCCGGACCACTTCTGTAAAAACCGGCACCGCGACCTCCGGGGCCGGATGCAGATCGGGTCTGTAGCTCGCGCCCAGCGGTCCGATGGACCCGGCAATCCGGCCCGATCCGTTGGCATCGCGCGCGTCATGCGCCTCTTTCAGGGCGGCGGCATGCAATTCGACAAACTGCGCCTCCATACCCGTGCCGTCCAGCCGGTCATGGTGGATGGCATAGGTGTTGGTCGTGGCAATACTCGCCCCTGCGTCAAAGAAATCCGCATGGATGCGGCCAACAAGGCCCGGGTGATCAATCATCACCTGCGTGGACCACAGCGGCGTCGGGCGGTCACCGGCGCGGTGCACCAGTTCCTGCCCCATGCCACCATCGAGAAGCGTGATATCCATCAGGCGCGGATCCTTTCGTTGGCCGGATCCCAGAGCGGCTGATCTTCCTGAACGACCGCCGTACGGCGCTTGCCAAAGATCTCAACCTCGACCTCGGTGCCAGCCACCGTCAGGTCTTTGCGCAGCATGCCAAGGGCGATGGATTTGTTCACCCGGTAACCCCAGTCGCCCGAGGTGGTCTCACCCACGACCTCACCATTGTGATAGATCGGGGCCATATAGGGCGCGTCCTGGTCACCGGCATCCACAACCAGCGTCACGAACTGCTTTTTCACGCCCTGCTGCTTTTCATTCAGCAGCGCTTGTTTTCCGGGGAAGTCCTGCGGTTTGTCGAACCGGATGAACCGCTCCATACCGCCTTCCAGCAGCGAATAATCCGTCGACAGGTCACCCTTCCAGGCGCGATAGCCCTTTTCGATGCGCATGGAGTTCAGCGCGAACATCCCAAAGGGCACAGCCCCTCCGCCACGCACGGCGTCATAAAGGGCGGGGATGGCGTCGTTGGTTGCATGGATTTCCCAGCCAAGCTCACCGGCAAAAGAGACCCGCGCCAGCATACAGTCGAGACCGGCAACTTTTGCGGGCTGAATGGACAGCCAGCTGGCACTCAGGTCTGCCTCCGTGCCCATGCTTTCAAACAGCGCACGCGCTTCGGGGCCGGTGACGATCAGCGTGCTGACTTCGGTCGTGTGATCCGTCAGGCTCAGCCCTTCAGGCAGATCTTTGCTCAGAACTTCAAAATCATGCCACTGCGCCGGGGCGGCGGTGATCAGCGTGAATTTATCCTCGCCGTGACGCATGACAGACATCTCGGTCAGGATGCGCCCGCGGCTGTCCGGGAAATACGCGAGGTTCATGCGGCCCGCTTTGGGCAGTGCACCTGCAATCATGCCGCGCAGGTATTCCGCAGCCCCCGCGCCCGACAGGTTGAACCGGGAAAAGCCGGGCAGGTCCAGCACGCCAACACCATCGCGCACCGCCTCGACCTCTTCTTTCACGCGCTGTGTCCAGGGGCCCTGGCGGCCCCATGTGTGCGTCGCCTCTTCCGAGGTGTCATCGCCCGGTTTCGCAAACCAGTTGGCGCGTTCCCAGCCGTTATAGGCCCCCATCTGACCGCCCTGCGCGCGGATTTTCGCATCCACCGGCGACAGTTTCTTGTCGCGGCCTGCGGGCCATTCGTGATGCGGGAAATGCATGGCGTATTCGTGGCCATAGGTTTCCAGCGCCTTGGACAGGCAATAGTCGTGATCGGCATAGTCGGTGTAGCGGCGCGGATCGACGGCCCACATATCCAGCTCGGTCTCACCATGCATGACCCATTCCGACAGCACCTTGCCCGCGCCGCCGCCCTGGGCGATGCCAAAGGTAAAGGAATGCCCCTCGAACGCGTTCTTCACACCTGGCATCGGGCCGATCATCGGCAGACCATCGGGCGCATAGGGAATGGGCCCGTTGATATTGCGCCCCACACCCGAGGTGCCCAGCAGCGGCATCCGCTCCATCGCGTCCTCGATGTAGAATTCCAGCCGCTCCAGATCATCCGGATACAGCTGGAAGGAGAAGTCTTCAGGCATCGGATCATCCGGTGTGACCCAGTGCGCCTTGCAGTTCCGCTCATAGGGGCCAAGGTTCAGGCCGGTTTTCTCCTGGCGCAGATAGTAAGAGATATCCACGTCGCGGATCATCGCGACCTTCTTGCCGTTCTCCTTTGTCCAGGCTTCCAGCTCGGCGATCGGCTCTGTCAGGAAATACTGGTGCGACATCACAACCATCGGCACGGTGCGTCCGCCAAAGGGTTTGAACATCTCGCCCACGCGCTGCGCATAATACCCCGCACAGTTCACAACCTTTTCACAGCGGATGTCGCCTTTTTCGGTTTTCACGATCCATTCGTCGCCATCACGGTCGATACCTGTGACGGGGCAGAACCGCTCAATCCGTCCACCGGCATCGCGCGCGCCCTTGGCCAGGGCCTGGGTCAGCTGCGCGGGGTCAATGTCGCCATCCAGCGGGTCCCACATGCCGCCCGCCAGATCGTGCGTGGACATAAAGGGGTTGTACTGCAGCAGTTCCTCGGGTGTGCAGATGTCCATCTGCAGACCCTGCGCGTGGCCCATGGCAGCCACTTTCTCGAACTCCTGCATCCGCTCTTTGGAATGCGCCAGACGCACCGCACCGGTGACGTGGTAGTTCATCGGATAATCCACATCCTCGCCCAGCGTCCGGTACATCGACGCCGAATAGCGCTGCATGTTCATCACCGCCCAGGATCCGGCAAAGTTCGGCACGTTACCCGCCGCATGCCAGGTCGACCCGGCGGTCAGTTCGTTCTTTTCGACCAGCACACAGTCTTTCCAGCCCGCTTTGGCCAGGTGATAGAGGGTCGAGGTGCCGACGACCCCGCCGCCGATGATGACCACGCGGGCCGTTGTTGGAAAATCTGCCATGGTTTAGGTCTCCCTTTGCGGCTCTTCGGCCGAGATTGTGTAGTAGTCGCCTTTGGTGGCGGTATGGATATGGCCGCGCAGGTGCAGCCCGGTCGGTCCGTCAATCGAACCGGTTGAAAAACAGGTAAAGCTCTCGTCCTCATGATCCCAGAAGAGCGCCGAGCCGCAGGTCGGGCAAAAGCCGCGCCGCGCCTTGTCAGACGATTGGAACCAGCGCACCTCCCCGGTGATCTCCAGATCGCCGTCTTCCACATAAGAGGACGCCCAGACATGGCCCGACTGTTTGCGGCACTGATTGCAGTGGCAGGCCGCAGGCGCGCCGGGCGTTCCCCGCGCCACATAGGTGACGGCACCGCACAGACAGCTTCCTTTGATCATGACGCCCTCCCCGGGGTCGAGGCAGCCCCCAGCAACACCCCATAGATCACGAAACAGGCCGCCAGTACGCGGCGCACCCAGACATTGAACACGGCCCCCAGTGCGGCACGCCCCAGACCAGCCCCCAGGGCAGTAAAACCGGTGTAGCTCAGCGCGGTCAGGGTCAGCGCGGTCGGGACAATCACAAGCATCTGCTGCATCACCGGCACGTCCGGCTGCACGAACTGCGAAAAGGCCGCCAGATACCCGGCCACGCTTTTGGGGTTGATCGTCGCGATGGCCAGCGCCCGCATATAAACAGACCGCGCGGGCCGGGGCACCAGCGTGACGGGCTTTGCCGCATTCATCCAGCCGCGCACACCCATCCAGATCAGAAACCCGGCCCCGACCAGTTTGGCCACGAAAAACCCCGCAGGCGAGGCCGCAATCAGCGCCGTGATGCCAAAGGCCGACAGCGCCAGAAACAAACCGGCCTGGGTCATGATGCCCAGCACCCCCACCAGCGACTGCCGGAACCCCAGCGTCATACCGTTGTTGATGCAGTTCACCGCGTTGGGTCCGGGCGTCGTGACAAAGACGATCCAGAACAGCGCGAAAATGCTCCAGGCCTCAAAACTCATCGCTCAGTACACCGGCGGGGCGATCACCCAGATCGCTTCTGCAGGTTCCGCATAGGGGTTTGACCAGCGAAAGGGCTCGCCCCGGATGCGGAAACTGTCGCCCGGCCCCACCGTATGCGCGCGCCCGGCGATCCACAGATCGAGCTGTCCGGAAATCAGATACCCGACTTCCTGCGTGGGGCGCGTCACGGTTTCCTCGATCCGGCTGGCGGGCTGAAAGGTGGAATGCACCATCTCAAAGTCATCCGTCAGATCCGGCGAGAGCAGTTCCTCCACCAGCCCCGCAACCGATGACCCGATGGTGCGACGCGCGCTGCGGCGCACAATATGCCCGACCTCATGCGCGGGGGCAGCGCCATGCCGGAACAGCATCGAGACCGACACGCCCAGCACTGCCGCCAGCCTGCGCAGATCAGAGATTGACGGCTCGGATTTATCGCGCTCCACCTGGCTCAGCCAGCCCACAGACCTGCCCAGCTGTTCCGCAAGATCGCTCAGCGTCAGCCCCCGGGCTTTTCTCAGCGCCCGAAGGTCTGCACCCAGAGTATGCGGTTGAGACGGCAGATCGTGTCGCATGGCATCCGTGAAAAAATTCGCTCTTTTTTCACGTTAACGATTCTGGTGAAAAAATCAAAGGGATTTTCACCACCCGGACGGCCCCTGCGTCCGCTGTGTTAACCCCGCCTGTTTCGGTGCAGAACACCGACGTAATACCGACGTTTTACCGACGTGAAACCGACGTCGGATTTTTCATAAAAATATGGCGTTAACGGGCGATTCGCGGGTTTTCACTGCCGGGCGAACACCGACGTCAGAATCCGCGTCAGTCCGGTGGCATCGGCGGGCGTGAAAGCATCCGGCTGATCGCTGTCGATATCAAAGACCGCGATGACCTCTCCTGCACCGTTGCGCACCGGCAAAACCAGCTCTGACCGTGTGGAACTGGCACAGGCAATATGTCCGGGAAAAGCATCCACATCCGCAACCAGCTGCACCTCGCCCGTGCGCGCCGCGGCACCGCAGACCCCCCGGTCAAACGGGATGACCAGACAGCCATGACCGCCCTGGTAGGGGCCGATTTTCAGCAGCCCGGGTTCAGTGACACGGTAGAACCCCGTCCAGTCAAACCGGTCATCCGAATGGTGTACTTCGCAGGCCATGGTAGCCATCAGCGCGATGGTATCTGTCTCATCCTCGGTCAGTGACGCGATGGTTCTGGCCAGGGCTTCATAATCGGCAGAAAGGGCCCGCATCAGACACGCTCAACCGCGATGGCCGTGCCCTCGCCGCCACCAATACAGATCGCCGCGACGCCGCGTTTCAGCCCACGTTTTTCCAATGCATTCAACAGGGTGACAATGATCCGGGCACCCGAGGCACCGATCGGATGGCCCAGCGCACAGGCGCCCCCGTTCACATTGACGATGCTGTGGTCGATCTGCATTTCACGCATGAAAGCCAGCGGTACGACAGCAAAGGCCTCGTTCACCTCCCACAGATCCACACTGTCTTTGTCCCAGCCGATCCGCGCCAGCAGCTTTTGCGCCGCAGGTACCGGGGCCGTCGTAAAAAGACCGGGCGCCTGCGCATGACTGGCATGCCCGCAGATCCGCGCACGGACGTTCAGGTTCCGCGTGCCGGCCACTTCGGCAGAAGCCAGAACAAGGGCCGCAGCACCATCCGAAATGGACGACGCATTGGCCGCCGTCACCGTGCCCCCGTCGCGAAAGGCCGGTTTCAGATGGGGGATTTTCTCGGGCCGGGCCGTCCCCGGCTGTTCATCGGCGGCAACCGTCACGGCTCCTTTGCGACCCGGGGCGTTCACGGGCACAACTTCACCGTCAAATGCACCCGTTTCAATCGCTGCCTGCGCGCGCGCGAGAGAGGCCAGCGCATAGTCATCCTGGACCGCGCGCGTAAACTGGAAGGCCTCTGCACAGTCCTCGGCAAACGTGCCCATCAACCGGCCCTTGTCATAGGCGTCCTCCAACCCGTCAAGGAACATATGATCCACGACCTGCCCGTGGCCCAGCCGCGCGCCCTCCCGCATTTTTGGCAATAAATACGGGGCGTTGGTCATGCTCTCCATGCCACCGGCGATCATGGTTTCTGCCTGCCCCAGCGCGATCTGGTCAAAGGCCATCATGGCCGCTTTCATACCCGAGCCGCACATCTTGTTCAGCGTGGTTGCCGGGACGTCCTCGCCCAGACCTGCGTGAAACCCCGCCTGGCGGGCCGGCGCCTGCCCCTGGCCTGCGGGCAGAACGCACCCCATCAGGACCTCGTCCACTGTTTCGACGCCCGACTGTGTCAGGGCTGCCGAAATGGCACTGCCGCCAAGCTCCGCTGCAGAAAGAACTGATAGTGCCCCCTGAAATCCACCCATCGGCGTCCGGGCAGCACCGGCTATGACCACGTCGCGCATCACATATCCTCCTGAGAAACCTAAAGGGTTTCGTAAACTTTCGCGGCTAACGTCCGGCGGGTTAACCCTCTTCGAGGACTAATTTATGGAACTCTCGACCAAAACAGAAGAGCAGTTGCGCATCGTATCCGTGCAGGATTCACGTATTGATGCATCAGTGGCTCTTGAATTCAAGGACGCGATGCGTTCGGAAACCGACGGCGGGCCGGATCTGGTTGTACTGGACCTCAGCAATGTGGAGTTTATCGATTCCAGCGGGCTGGGTGCCATCGTTGCCGCCATGAAGAACATGGGCGCGGATCGCAAGCTCGCTCTGGCGGGTCTGACACCAACTGTTCAGCGTGTTTTCCAGCTGACGCGGATGGACTCCGTTTTCAGTGTTTTCCCTACGCTTGACGGTGCACTGGCCGAATTGCGCGGCTGACGGACTTACGAAAAGGACGGAGCGAATGGCCCCGGCACTCCTGCCCCCTTTTGAACTATCGATCACCAGCGGTGAGCTGGCTGTCAGGGAGGCCCTTGGCAGGTTCATCGCGGCACTCAGCCCGATCAGTCTTGAGGTTGAGGAAACCGGCACCGTTGAACTCGTCATGGCAGAAGTCCTCAACAACATTGTGGAACATGCCTATCCCGACGCGACAAAACCCGGCCCGATCGATATCCGGTGCGCGCACAAGGCAGACGGTCTGCATGTGAGCATTACCGATGCCGGGCTTGCGATGCCCGATGGCAAGCTGCCTCTGGGCGAGCCCGTTTCTGTGGATGTCGCTCTGGATGATCTGCCCGAAGGCGGATTTGGCTGGTTCCTTATTCAGGACCTCGCCAAGGACGTGCACTATGCCCGCAACAGTCACCAGAATCGTCTGACAATGCGCCTGCCTGTCGGCATGACAGGGTAAACGCGGATTAAGTCCTGTGGCACCAGGCCTTATTTTTTTCGCAAAGAGTCCCCAAACGAACATACGAGCATCATAATGCGGCCTTGATCGGCGGGCATACCTGTTCTTGTAGCTGCAAATAGCTTCCCTCGGCGCCGCGTCTAATAGCCCCCACCCAGTGCGCGGCGTCGAGGACTTCTCCCCCAGATCAACTCTTTGTTCCGTGGACATCTCGCCAGCGCGCACTAATGTGCCGTGAGCCGGACACAAAGAGGATTTCCCATGCGCGACTTTCATTTTCCAGGGCGATCCCCTGTTCTTGCAACAAATGGAATGTGCGCAACTTCTCATCCTCTGGCTGCGAAAGTTGCAGTGAATATTCTGGAACGCGGCGGCAATGCAATGGACGCGGCCGTTTCTGCTGCCGTACTTCTGGGCATCTGCGAACCTCAGATGACCGGAATAGGTGGCGACTGCTTTGTTCTGTGGTCAGACGGCCCGGAGAGCGAAATCCAGGCGCTCAACGGATCAGGGCGTGCACCAGCCGGTGCGGATGCTGCACTTCTCAGAGCGGCGGGAGAGTCCAAAGTACCTGTAAACAGCGCACATGCTGTGACGATCCCCGGAGCCATTGATGCATTCTGCCATCTTGCCGAAAACCACGGAAAACTGGGGCTCGCCGATCTGCTGGAACCGGCGATCCGCTACGCCGAAGCGGGAATTCCTGTTGCCGACCGCGTTGCATTTGACTGGTCACGCGACGCCTGGGTGCTGCAGGGCAAGGCCCGGGACTGCTATCTGATCAACGGCTCCGTGCCCAAAGGCGGCGAGCTTTTTGCTGCCCCAGGCCAGGCAAAGGTTCTGCGTGCCATCGCCAAGGACGGGCGCGACGCTTTTTACACAGGCGAAGTTGCAGAAGACATGGTGACCGCGCTGCAGGCGCTTGGCGGTACACATACGCTGGATGACTTTGCGGCTGTCGCCTGCACGCCGACGACTCCTCTCTCCGGCACATATGGAGATCTCGAAGTCGTCGAGCATCCGCCGAATGGCCATGGTGCAACCGCGATCCTGATGATGAATATCCTGTCGCAGTTCGATATCGCGGCGATGGACGCTCTGGGCACGCAGCGCACGCATATCGAGGCCGAAGCCGCAAAGCTTGCTTATGATACCCGCAACCGCTTTCTGGCGGATGCAGATCACATGACGCGGCTGGATCATATGCTCAGCATGGACACCGCAAAAAACCTTGCTGCTCTGATCAACCCCAGACAGGCAATGGCATCGGCCACGACGATCAGCGAAACCGTTCACAAAGACACGATTTACATCACCGTGGTCGACCGCGACGGCATGTCTGTGTCCCTCATCTATTCCATTTTCAACGGGTTCGGGTCCGGGATTGCGTCCGACAAATTCGGCATTCTGCTGCAAAACCGCGGGGCCGGCTTTACCCTTGAAGAAGGCCACCCCAACGAAATGAAAGGGGGCAAACGCCCGCTTCATACCATTATTCCCGGAATGGTGCGCAAAAACGGGCGTGTAATCATGCCGTTTGGGGTGATGGGCGGTGCATACCAGCCGAACGGCCATGCGCGCTTTGCCAGCAATCTGGCCGATTTCGGGATGGATCCGCAGGCTGCGATCGACGCGCCGCGGTCGTTCTCGGATCAGGGTGATATGAAGGTTGAGCGTGGTTACAGCGATACAGTGCGCCAGGAACTGTCAGATATGGGTCACAACGTCAGCATCCCCGACACAGCAATCGGTGGCGCTCAGGCCATTCTTCTCCGCGACGATGGTGTACTGGAAGGTGCCAGTGACCCGCGCAAAGACGGATGCGCCTTGGGCTACTGAACGCGCGTGTCAGTTCATCTGAAAGTGCAGCGGATAGGCGCCGTTCTGGAACGGACCAAAGAGGTCAGGGATATCCGGGTGGTCCACAGGCTCCCCGGAATAATCCGCCACAAGGTTCTGTTCCGAGACATAAGCCACGTAATAGCTCTGCTCATTCTCGGCCAGCAGATGGTAAAACGGCTGTTCTTTGGCAGGGCGGCTGTCTTCGGGAATGGCTTCATACCATTCATCGGTATTGGCAAATTCAGGATCCACGTCAAAGATCACGCCCCGGAAGGGATGCTTCCGGTGCCGGACAATCTGTCCAAGGTGATATTTCGCGCGTGTTCTGATCATAACATTGCAGGGCCTATCGTCCGTTAGTAAACGGTTCAATAGCTAATTGTCCATTTACAGGACGTCAATTTCGGGAAACAGATTGTGAACCTTGCGCTGACAGTGCTCGAAATTGTAGCTCCCGTCTTTCTGTTGGCGGCCGTTGGCTACGCCTGGGTAAAGTGTGGTCTGGAGTACAGGCTGCAGTTTGTAACGCAGCTCGCAATGTCCCTTTCCCTGCCCTGCCTGATCTTTGTTTCGCTTATGGAAACAAAGATTGACGTCGCCGCTCTGACAGCGCTCTCTCTGGCCTCGGCGGTTGCCTATGGCATTCTGACTGTTGTTGTTCTGGCACTGGTCGCCCTTTTGCGGATCGAACACCGGACGTACACAAGCCCGCTGATCTTTGGCAACACCGGCAATCTGGGTCTGCCGCTGGCTCTTTTCGCCTTTGGCGCCGAAGGGTTGAGCTATGCGATTATTGTGTTCGCGGTCATGCTGATCTGGAACTTCACCTTTGGTATCTGGATGGTCGCGGGCCAGGGATCACTCCTGAAAATCCTGCGTGAGCCCCTGTTCGGTGGGACAGTTCTGGGCCTGCTTTTCATGTGGCAGGGCTGGCAGACGCCTGTTTTTCTGACCAATACGCTGAACCTCATCGGGCAGATTGGCATTCCGCTCATGCTGATAACGCTCGGCGTGGCAGTCGCACGGCTGAAGGCCGGTGGCATGGTGCGGGCCGTTGCCCTGAGTGCCGTGAAACTGGCCCTGTGCACGGGCGTTGCGTGGGCGGCCGCCAGCTGGTTTGATCTCGGGCCTGTAGCCTTTGGCGTTCTGGTGCTGCAGGTGGCAACTCCGGTTGCCGTGACATCCTATATGCTGGCGGAAAAATACGGGGCCAAAGCCGAGGAAGTGGCCGGTCTCGTTGTCGCCTCAACGCTCATGTCGGTTGCATCGCTGCCTGTTTTGCTGGCTTTTTTGTTATAGAAAACAGGATTTCCCTGAGCAGGGTTTTCGGGTACAGTCGACTCAATAAAAATATATAAAAAGCGAGAGGCAGATGAGCAGAACTCTTCGCGCATTAGGACTGGTATTGCTGGTTGCTTCCTGTGGAGGTGGCCAGTCCTCGGCACCGCGTAATCTGGACAACGCGTGCCGGCTGGTTCAGGAGCGCCCGCAGTACATGAAAGCTTTCCGTGCAACGGAACGCAAATGGGGTGTGCCCGTGCACGTCCAGATGGCCACCATCCACCAGGAAAGCCGGTTCGTCGCGAATGCGCGCACACCGCACAGATATGCCCTGGGCGTCATACCGGTGGGCCGCCAGTCCAGCGCCTATGGATATGCCCAGGCACTTGACGGCACGTGGAAAGATTACCAGCGCGCGACGGGAAAACGCTTTGCGCGACGGGACCGGATCAAAGACGCCAGCGACTTTATGGGCTGGTACATGAACATCAGTCGTGAACGGAACGGTATTCCGCTCTATGACACGCGCAACCAGTATCTGGCGTATCACGAAGGGCATACAGGCTATGCACGGGGGTCTTACAACCGCAAATCCTGGCTGCTGAATGTGGCCGGCAGGGTTGATGCGCGTGCGGACACCTATCAGGCACAGCTTGCCGGTTGCCGGGCTGCGCGCTGACGGATCAGCGGTCGCGCTCTTTCAGGGCGCGGCCCGCGTCAAACAGGCTGGATGACAGGGATATTCCTGTCTCGAACTCTCCCAGAATAACCGTGGTCGTGCCGCCGTTGGCGTCGTTGACAGTCCACTGGCGCAACTGGACCGGATTGTCGGTAAAACTCATCTGGATGTTGCCATACTCCGGATTGTCCGGATCCTGGGCCGTCACCACCGTGGCTGTCCCGTCAAAACTGTGGTCAGTTACCATGCGCGCCTGAGCAAGATTGATGTTCCGCGCGAGGATCAGTGACAGCGGCGTGCGGCGCAGCGGATAGCTTTCCGGCGGCAGGTTCGATTTCTTATCAATAATGACTACTGCGTTTGCCTCGGCGATCACCAGCGCCTGTTCAGGCGGGTTGTATTCAAACCGCATTCGGCCCGGTCGTCGGATATACAACTGCCCCGTGCTCAGCGATCCGTCGTCGTTGATCTGTGTGAAACTGCCCTGAGCCGTTTTCAGTGCGTTCAGATAGTTGGAAATCGCGTTCAGCGACAGCTGATCCGCCTGCGCAGGTCCCAGCGCGGCAAAGGCCAGTACAAACCCAAGAACACTTCGTCTGATCACCTTCATCACAAGCACCTCACTGCGTCGTTGCCTGCAATATCATCTAGGGCGCAGGCCGGTGTTATGCGATAGCAAACACCGGCATAAGCGGAAAAGTTCCCTGATTTCAGCCCTGTTCAGGTACGAGAATCTCACGTTTGCCCACGTGATTGGCCGGCGATACCAGACCCTGCTCTTCCATCTGCTCTACAAGGCGCGCGGCCTTGTTATACCCGATGGCCAGTTTGCGCTGAATGTAGCTTGTGGAACACTTGCGGTCCTTGATGACGACCTGGACCGCCGTGTCATAAAGCGCATCCTCGCCGTCTGTGTTTCCGCCAAGGCCCAGAACGGCATCGATGTTGCTTTCCGCATCTTCAGACGGCCCTTCGACAACGCCTTTGATGTAGTCCGGCTCTCCATAGGCTTTGAGGTGGTTTACGATCTCCTCAACTTCCTCATCCGAGACAAAAGGACCGTGACACCGGGTGATCTTGGCCCCGCCCGCCATGTAAAGCATGTCGCCCATGCCCAGCAGCTGCTCGGCACCCATCTCGCCCAGAATGGTACGGCTGTCGATTTTCGAGGTGACCTGGAAAGAAATCCGCGTGGGGAAGTTGGCTTTGATCGTACCGGTGATCACGTCCACCGACGGGCGCTGCGTCGCCATGATCAGGTGAATGCCCGAGGCACGCGCCATCTGTGCCAGACGCTGAATGCAGGCTTCGATTTCCTTGCCCGCGACCATCATCAGATCGGCCATCTCATCCACAATGACGACGATATAGGGCAGCGTTTCGGGTGTGTTTTCTTCCGTCTCGAACACAGGCTCGCCGGTGTCCTCATCAAATCCGGTCTGAACTGTCCGGCTGAACATCTCGCCCTTTGAGAGCGCTTCACGGACGCGACCGTTGAAACCTTCGATGTTCCGCACGCCCATTTTGGACATCTTGCGGTACCGCTCTTCCATTTCGCCCACGACCCATTTCAGCGCAACAACCGCTTTTTTGGGATCTGTTACAACAGGGCTGAGCAGATGCGGAATACCGTCATAAACGCTGAGTTCCAGCATTTTGGGGTCGATCATGATCATGCGGCACTCTTCAGGCGTGAGCTTGTAGAGAAGCGAAAGGATCATCGTGTTGATCGCAACCGATTTACCCGAACCCGTTGTACCGGCAATCAGCAGGTGGGGCATTTTGGCCAGGTTGGCCACGACAGGGTCACCGCCAATGTCCTTGCCCAGGGCCAGTGGCAGCCGCTGATTGCTGTCGCCGAAATCGCGTGCCGACAGGATTTCGCGCAGGACAACTTTCTCGCGGCTCTCATTGGGCAGCTCAATGCCGATCACGGACCGCCCGGGCACAGTAGAGACGCGCGCCGAAAGGGCGGCCATTGATCGCGCGATGTCATCCGCCAGACCGATTACACGGCTGGCCTTCAAACCCGGTGCAGGCTCCAGTTCGTACATTGTGACAACAGGGCCGGGGCGCACCGCAACAATCTCGCCCTTCACCCCATAGTCATCCAGCACAGATTCAAGCATGCGGGCATTTTCTTCCAGCGCTTCTTCGCTCAGATGCAGACGGGGAACTTCAACGGGGTTTTCCAGCAGGTTGAGTGGTGGCAGCTCAAAACCGGGGTGCGTTTCATCAAACGACAGAGCCGGCTGCGCCTCTGCCTGTGCCCGGCGGGAGGGCTGGACAGGTTTGCGCGCAGGCTGCTGCACAACGCGGCGCGGCTCTGCAACCGGGATTTCAGGTGTCTGAAGGGGTGGCTCTTCGGTGAATTCTGCAATGTCTTCGTCAAACACCGGTGCGGGCGGCACGGCATTTCCACCACTCGTCAGCGGCGGCTCGGCCCGCAGACCGGTGGTGTCCAGAACCAGCGGGTCGGGCCCGCGTCCGCGGCCTCTGGTCAGCGGTGCCGTCGTTGGCGTATGCACGGCGGTTCCGGACCTGACACGTGATTTGATCACATCAGCGATACGGGCCTTGATCCGATCTTCGCCAGGGGCGTCCACGTCGTCGGTAAAGTCTCCGGCATCCACCAGTTCCTGTTCGGGCATCACATCAGAGCGCCGCACAAGACCCGGCATTTTGGAAAAGATACCTGGTTTGCTGATTTCCGGCTCACGGAATGCAGGTTTTGCCGGGGGAGGCGCAATTTCAGTCGCCTGTTCAGCAGCTTCGCGTGCACGCGCACGACGGTCGGCCGCACGGGCAGATACAAGCTGGGCTGCATTGATGGTGCTGCTGGCACTCATTCCCAGCAGAGCCCTGATGCCAGCATAGACCATAATCAGCCCCAGCAGCAGAAAGCGCCCGATCCGCTTCAGCTCATCCCGGGTAAAGCCCAGAACAAATGCGCCCAGTGCCAGAATACCCAGCGCCATTAGGAAAGACATCAGTTTGACCGTCACAACCGATCCGATGGGCAGCAGCGTCAGCAATGCCCCCATGACCGTATCGCCAAAGAGACCGCCCAGACCAAAGCTGTGCGTGTCGAGCCAGTTGCCCGCAGGCGTCAGGGTTGCAGCATAAATCGAGCCCGCAGCGATGGCGATCGGTGCAAAAATCAGACGGCCCACGGCCCGTTCAGCGCCGGTATGCAGGGCGAAACGCAGCCCCCAGGCGAGCAGAACGATCCCCAGACCCCAGGAACCCCAGCCGACAATCATGAACAGCGGTGCCGCTATCGACGCCCCGGTCCGGCCCATCCAGTTTTGAGTCTGCGCATCGGTGGAGACCATCCAGTTTGGATCATCCGGCGTGTAAGAGGCGATCATCGCGCAGGCCATCAGCCCCAGAGCAATCAGAACAAGCCCGAAAAGCTCCCTGCCCCGTTTTTCCATCGCCTGGGCCATGTTGCTGTCCAGAAGCGGATCGCGCCCTTTTGTCTGATATGCCATAGCTCTGATCCCTCGTGCTTTATTGCGGATAGAGGCAATCGCGGATCAGTTCGATCCCGCGCGCCGTTTCCGCTTTTGGAGCCACCATTGCGGCCCTGATATACCCCTGTCCGGGGTTCACCCCGTTCCAGTCCTGCGCTAGGTACCCGCCGGGCAGAACCCGCACGCCTGTTTCGCACCACAGCTTTACCGCTGCTTCTTCATCGTTTCTGACCGGCAGCCACAGGAAAAACCCGGCCTCCGGGCTGGTGTAACCGGGGACATTGCCCAGAATGCGGTCTGCAACTTCGTACTTTTCGACATACATCGCCCGGTTTTCCACGACGTGTTCCTCGTCGTCCCAGACCGCTGCGGACGCCATCTGCACCGGCAAAGGCAAAGGTGAGCCGGCATAGTTTCTCAGCTGCTTGATTTCTTTTATGTTCTTCCCGCCGCTTGCAACAAATCCGGAGCGGAGACCTGGCAGGTTTGAACGCTTCGAGAGCGAGTGGAATATCACCACACGTTCCGGGTCTGCGCCCATTTCGTGCGCCACCTGCAGCGCACCCACAGGTGCCTGGCCACGGTAAATCTCGGAATAGCATTCATCGGCAAAAACGCGGAAATCGTACTGCTCGGCCAGCTCGATCAGATCGCGCCAGTACGCTTCGCTGGCGACTGCCCCCTGCGGATTTGCAGGTGAGCAGATAAACGCAGCCGTAGTCCGGTTCAAAACTTCTTCCGGAAGGCTCCTGTAATCCGGCAGATGGCCATTTTCGGCTGTCGCAGGCACCATGATCGGATCTGCCGCCACGGACAGGGACGCAATCATGTAGACCTGATAGAATGGGTTTGGCATCAGGATTGCGGGTTTCCCGCCTGCCTTGGTCTCGGGGCACAGCGCCATGACCGCATTGTAGAGCCCTTCCCGTGTCCCGTTTAGCGCCATAACGTTGCTTTCAGGATCAAGCGGGACGCCATAGCGCCGCTGCACAAAACCACAGATGGCTGTTTTCAGTGCCGGTGCCGCATCATTCGGAGGATAGCTGTTAAATCCGGCGGCATTCTCGACGATCTTGTCGGTCACCCAGGCTGGAAACGGGTGTTTCGGCTCACCAATTGTCATATGAACCGGCGTGCCGCCACCTTCATGCACGTCTAAAAGAGCGCGCAGACGCGGCCACGCATGAGCCGGAAGGTTCGAAAACCGCTCGGGGTACACCATTATAAAACTGCCTCAGGTCGGGATCATTCGCGTCCCGTTTCCCCCAAAGTACCTAAGGCACTGGCCTGCGTCCAGAAAAACGCGCAGCTAAATCACAATTTGTGGCTTTTAGGCCAGAGCGGCCTCTGCCGCGACCCCGGTGCGCAGCAACGCCTCCTCCTGATCCGGGGCGCCCATCAGCATCAGACCACACCCCGGTGTGCCGGTTGGAAGGCTCAGCGCGCAGAGCCCCATGAGGTTCCCGATGCGTGTATTGCGCAGCGACAGGAGGTTTTCGGTCACATAGTAGTCATGATCCGTATTCAGACGCTCCAGATTTGGCGGCAGGATAGGAGCAGTGGGCAGGATCACGGCATCAAATCCAGCAGTGGTCTTGTCATAGGCCATGCGGGCCGCCTCCAGTGCAGCCCAGGCCGCGACATAGTCCGGGCCGGAATGGTTACGCCCCAGACGGAATCTTTCCAGTATCTCAGCGTACATGGCCTCCGGGTTGGCTTCGATCACATCGCGCCAGAGCCCATAAGCCTCGCACGTGTAAAGACATGTCGTAAGCGCCATCGCGTCAGAGATTTCCGGTATGTGGATACGGCTGATCTGCGCGCCCGCGTTGCCCAGTTTGACAACCGTTTCCTGAAAGGCGCTGAGCGGAACATCCCGCACGTCATCCATTGCAACTGTTTCCAGAACTGCAAACCGCTTGCCCGCGAGCGTGGCACCCGTCAGATCGGCTGGCCTGCCGCCCTCCAGGGCTGCCAGCAGGTGGGCACTGTCCTCGACCGAACGGCACAGAGGCCCCACCGTGTCGAACCTGAGCGCCAGCGGTACAACCCCCTCCAGGCTGAGGCGCCCGGCTGTGGTCTTGAGACCCACCAGATCGTTCCAGGCAGAAGGGATACGTACAGAGCCGCCGGTGTCCGACCCTATGCCAGCTGCGGCCAGATCAAATGCCACCGATGCGGCAGCGCCGGATGAAGAACCACCTGGTACCGCGCCAGGATCGTTTACACAGGGCGGGGTTGCCGTACTTGGATTGTACCCGAGACCTGAAAACGCAAGCTCGCTCATGTGGGTCTTTCCCAGACAGACCAGACCTGCTGCGGTTGCGTTTGCCAGCACCTGCGCATCCCTTTCCGGGACGCGGCCCTGCAGCAACAGCGAGCCTGCTTCTGTGCCCGTTCCGGCAGTATCAAACAGGTCCTTCCAACTGATCGGAACGCCATCCAGCATGGACCGGCGCTGGCCCAGACGCGCGCGTTCTGCTGCTGCGGCGGCTTCGGCCTCTGCCCGGTCTGCGGTCACGCGCGCATATATACGGTCACGCTGGGGGTGTGCGTCGATGGCATCGAGGTAAGTCCGGGTCAGCACCCGCGGGTCGATCTCGCCCGACCCGATACCACGCCCCAGCGCGGTTGCGGTCATTTTCAGCCATTCCTGCATGTCAGAACCCCCGGTACTTCATTTCTGGCGGAACGGTAGCGACGCAAGCGCGCATGGACAATCCCCCGCCAGCCGTGCAGGAACACAGCATGGATACGGACAGCGACATTGTTATCGTGGGCGGCGGGCTGAACGGGCCAGCCCTGGCGATTGCGCTTGCAGAAGCCGGTGTATCGGTCACTATCATTGACGCCCTGCCCGAACAAACCTTTGCGGATGCCGGTTTTGATGGCCGGTCCTATGCGCTGGCGCTGTCATCCACCAGAATGCTGCAGGCGACCGGGCTTTGGGACGGCCTCGAAGACAACGCGCAGCCGATGCTGGACATCAAGGTAACAGATGGCCGTGCGGGTGAAGGGCCCTCGCCCTTCTTCATGCATTTTGATCATGCCGAGATCGAAGAGGGCCCGATGGGCTATATGGTCGAGGACAGGCATCTGCGCCCCGCGTTGCAACAAGCCATCAACCAGGCTCCCGCTGTTACACGGATCAATGGTGTCCGGGTTACTGATCAGCTTGCCGACGCGACGAGCATCACCGTGACACTTGATGACGGACGCCGGATCCGCGCCCGGCTGCTGGTCGGTTGTGACGGCAGGGGGTCACAAACCGCGCAACGCGCCGGAATTGGCAGAACCGGCTGGAGCTATGATCAGACAGCGCTGGTCTGTGCCATCAGGCACGAACTGCCCCACAATGGCGTCGCACATCAGTTCTTTATGCCACCGGGGCCTCTTGCCATTTTACCGCTGACAGGCAATCGCGCCTCTATAGTGTGGAGCGAAACCACGGCCAATGCTGCCCGGATCAACGCCATGAGTGATGCAGATTATCTCGACGTTCTGCGCCCGCGTTTCGGCAGCTTCCTCGGTGACATTCAGCTTGCTGGTGCCCGCTACAGCTATCCGCTGTCTCTGTCGCTGGCCAACTCTATGACAGCGCCGCGTGTCGCGCTGGCCGGGGATGCAGCCCACGGTGTCCATCCCATCGCGGGTCAGGGCCTGAATGCAGGTTTCAGAGATATTGCAGCGCTTGCCGAAGTCATCACAGATGCGCGGCGGCGTGGCGAGGACATCGGATCAGAAACAACTCTGGCCGCCTATCAGACATGGCGACGGTTCGACAACACAACGCTCGCGCTTGCGACAGATACGTTCAACCGGTTGTTTTCAAATGATAACCCAATTTTACGCGCAACGCGCGACATTGGCATGGGGATTGTAGGGAAATTTCCGGCACTGCGGCGCGGCTTTATTCGTGAAGCAGCTGGATTGACCGGAGAGTTGCCGCGCCTCATGAAGGGCCGGCCGCTCTAGTCGAGCGCGCGCGCCTCATCCGCGAGCATCACAGGGATACCGTTCCGGATCGGATAAGCCATTTTGCCCTGACGCGAGATCAGTTCCTGGCGTTCTGCGTCATACTCCAGCGTAGTATGAGTGTGCGGGCAGATCAGCGCTTCCAGCATCCGCCGCTCGACTGAAACTGCGCCGTCGGTCATTGAATCATCTCGCTTTCTGTACCGCCCCGCAGGGTGTATTCGATCAGAGTGACAAGGGTCTCGCGCCGTGTGGGCAGCGATGGTGCCTCTAACAGAGCCTGTTTATCTTCGGGATCAAAGTCCAGCATCATCGACAGGGAATTGATGAGCAGCTCATCATCTGCTTCTTTAAGCGTATCCCAGTCTGCCGACAATTCGCGCGCATCAAAGTACCGTTCCAACAACGACAGAAACGTCTCGCGCGAAAAACCCGGGTCACGTTCTTCGGGACCGAGATCACGGTCAAAGCCATCCCATTGCACATCACAGCGCCTGTAGGGTGTGAACCCTTCGACCTCCTTTGCGACGCGGAACCGGGACACACCACCAAGGGTGATCAGATACCGGCCGTCTTCGGTTTCAGAAAACTGCGTTATTCTGCCGGCGCAGCCAATCGTGTGCAGACCATTCCCGTTTCGCCCGGGGACTTCATTCGGCTGGATCATTCCGATGATCCGCGTCGGCGTTTTCAGCGCGTCTTCCAGCATCTGCAGATATCGGGGTTCGAAAATATGCAGCGGAAGCCGGGCCCGGGGCAACAACAGCGCCCCGGGCAGGGGGAAGATTGCAATCGTCTCGGGGAGCTCTGCAGCGTTGATCATGATAATCGACGTAGCCCGTCCGGGCCCTCAGGCAAATATCATTGAGCTCAGCTTGCGGCGTCCGTTCAGCATGATCGGATCATTGGGCTTGAGGGCTTCAAAGATTGTGAAAAGCTGGGCCTTTGCGGCGCCATCGTTCCATTCCCGGTCCCGGCGGAACAGCTCCAGCAAAGCATCCACTGCTGCCTCGACATCCCCGTTTGCATGCAGCGCCTGAGCAAGGTCAAAACGGGCCTGCATATCGTCCGGGTCAGCTTCTACAGCCGAGCGCAGATCGTCCAGCGGGCCAGCCCTCTCTGCCTGCCGGGCCAGTTCCAGCTGGGCGTTCGCTGCCTCCAGTTCAGGGGCCTTGGAAATCTCGGCTGGCGCGCCGTTCAGAATGGCCTCTGCCTGATCAAGCTCGCCCATGGCGATGTGCGCGCGCACCAGGCCACCATACGCACCTGCATGGTTCGGGTCTTCACCCAGAATCGCCGCAAAGGTCTGGGCCGCATCTGTTGCCGCTCCCTCTCCCAGCATTTCCTCTGCCGCTGCAACGGCTTCATCCAGCTGTTCACCGGGGGCCTCGCCGCCACCTGCCTTGATGACGCGGTCGACGAATGCTTTGATTTCCGACGGCGGTACTGCACCCTGAAAGCCATCCACAGGCTGACCTTTGTGAAATGCATAAACCGTGGGGATCGACTGGATCTGCAGCTGACCGGCAATCATCTGCGCCTCGTCAACGTTGATCTTGACCATTTTCACCGCGCCTTTGGCCGCGCGTACGGCTTCCTCCAGTTGTGGTCCCAGCGTTTTGCAGGGCCCGCACCAGGGTGCCCAGAAATCCACGATCACCGGAATTGTCTGCGAGGTTTCAACTACATCGGCCATGAAGGTGGCCTCTGTGCTGTCTTTGATCAGGTCATCCGCAGCAGGTGCCGCACCTAGGTTCAGATCCATCATGTCGTCCGTCCTGTTCTGTCGCGTCTGCGTTATATGGGAGCGTTACGTCGAATTCAAAGGTCAAAAGTGGCGAATACCGGTGCGTGATCACTTGGCTTTTCCCAGCCCCGCGCAGACCGCAGAATACGGCTGGAGTGCCCGGCCTGAGCGATATCCGACGTGGCCCAGACATGGTCCAGCCTGCGGCCTTTGTCGGCCCCGTCCCAGTCAGCGGCGCGGTAAGACCACCAGCTGTAAAGCCGCCCTTCCGGGATGTCCTGGCGCGTGATATCCACCCAGCCGCCCGCATCCTGCGTCTGCGCCAGATGCTCAACCTCAATCGGCGTGTGGCTGACAATCTTGAGCAGTTTTTTGTGATCCCAGACATCGTCTTCGCGTGGCGCAATGTTCAGATCGCCGACCAGGATCGATTTTTCAGGTTTTTCGCGGTGAAACCAGTCACGCATGTCGGTCAGGTAGTCGAGTTTCTGGCCGAACTTCTCATTGATTGCCCGGTCAGGCTTGTCGCCTCCGGCAGGCACGTAGAAATTGTGGATCGTCACGCCATTGTCCAGCTGCCCGGCGATGTGACGCGCATGCCCAAGCGCGGCAAAGTCCTCGGACCCTGCTTCGCGGAGGGGCAGTTTGGACAGGATTGCGACACCGTTATATCCCTTTTGGCCACGCGCCACGCAATGCGCGTAACCGGCGGCGGCGAAAGCTTCGAGCGGCATCTTATCTACCGGGCTTTTGCATTCCTGCAGGCACAGGACATCCGGGCCTTGCTCGGCCAGCAGTTTCAGCACCAGATCAGCGCGCAGTCTTACGGAATTGATGTTCCAGGTCGCGAGGGAAAAAGGCATCTGAAGGGCTCCGGCAAATGAATCTGGAGCACAGTATCCCGACGCGTTCTGCTGCACCATGCCCCGTCTGCGGGTTAACGTCGAAAAAGCAGCAAGCGCCGGGCCTCTCCCGGGTCACAGGAATCGACCGGACAAAAAAAGACCGGGCATAAAGCCCGGCCAAGTCCAACAGGGAGGTGCATGTCATAACCCGGACATGCGCGGGATAACTTAAGCCTAGAGCATTTTAGTTAACGTTTCATTGACGCACGTCAAAATGTGAACGTGCCCTATGCCATTAACCTGTAACCACCGGATTCGGTCACAAGAAGGCGCGCATTGGACGGATCTGGTTCAATTTTCTGGCGAAGACGGTAAATATGCGTCTCAAGCGTGTGCGTCGTGACACCCGCATTGTATCCCCAGACCTCATGCAAAAGAACGTCCCGTGCGACGACGCCGTCGGTGGAACGGTAAAGAAACTTGAGAATATTGGTTTCTTTTTCCGTCAGACGAACTTTTTTGTCGTCCTCGGTGATCAGCATCTTCATCGAAGGTTTGAACGTATAATGCCCAAGCTGGAACACAGCATCCTCGGACTGTTCATGCTGTCGCAGCTGTGCCCGGATACGCGCCAGAAGCACCGGGAACTTGAATGGCTTGCTGACATAGTCGTTTGCACCGGCGTCGAGACCCAGAATGGTGTCGGCATCACTGTCGTGTCCGGTCAGCATCAGGATCGGGCTTTTCACACCCTGTTTGCGCATCAGACGGCAAAGTTCGCGACCATCCGTGTCGGGCAGACCCACATCGAGGATAACAAGATCATAAAGCGCCTCTTTGGCACGCACCATTGCGTCCGCTCCGTTCGCTGCCTCGAAGACATCAAAGTCCTCTGTCATGATCAGCTGTTCGCTGAGCGCTTCACGCAGATCGTCGTCATCATCGACAAGAAGAATTTTTTTCAGTTGTGCCATGGGTCTCTCCCTCGTGTTGAAACAGAAATGTGGTTTTAATTCCTTTCAGACAAGCGCAGGATGAAATCTCTCACAGCCTCGTGTTACAACGCCGGGTAAATGTTTCAATTCCGGCCCGTTTACCCTAGATCAGCGCCGCAAAAGTCAGGCATTGTAACATCATGACCATCGCTCCAACGTTGAATGAACGCCTTGCACGTGCCCGTGCCGACCTGCGCATGGGCGTTCCCGTTGTGCTGGATGGCACCCTGCCGGTGGTCATTATGGCTGCAGAAACCCTGGAACAGGCGCGGCTGGATGACCTTGCCGCACTTGGCCACCGGCCGGTTCTGGCGATTACGGCACGGCGGGCCGAAACGCTGCGGGCCCGCGCATACGATGGGGACATCGCGCGAATCGAAACGCCCGATGGAGTCAAGACCGTCTGGATTCAGGCGGTGGCAGATCCGGCCGGCGACCTGATGAACCCTATGAAAGGCCCTCTGGCCAGTGCGCGCACCGGGGACGCAGGCGCGCACCGTGTCGCCGTCCGACTTGTGAAATCGGCACGCTTACTGCCCGCGGCCGTGGTGGTTGCTGTGGACAACGCAGCGGAATTTGCATCCATGCACGGTCTGACGCTGTTGCAGACCGAAGCTGTTGCCAGCGCGCTCGATATTCGCAGCCCGCTGCACAGTGTCGTCAGCGCCCGATTGCCGCTGGAGGTATCCGAGGCAGGCCGGTTGCATGTTTTTCGCCCGGAAGACGGCGGCGAAGAACATTATGCGGTCGAAGTCGGACGCCCGGATCGCGGCAAACCGGTCCTGGCGCGTTTGCATTCGGCCTGTTTTACCGGAGATCTGATGGGCTCGCTGAAATGCGACTGTGGCCCGCAGCTGCGTGCGGCCCTGGCGCAAATGGGTGGAGAAGGCAGCGGTGTACTTCTTTACATGAACCAGGAAGGACGCGGCATCGGGCTTGCCAACAAGATGCGCGCGTACTCTTTGCAGGATCAGGGGTTCGACACCGTCGAGGCCAACCACCGGCTGGGTTTCGAGGATGATGAGCGGGATTTCAGGCTGGGCGCTGATATCCTGCGCTCTCTTGGGTTTCAGGCTGTGCGCCTCATGACAAACAACCCGGCCAAGACCAATATGATGCAAAGCTGCGGGCTGGACGTGACAGAGCGGGTGCCCCTGCATGTCGGACAGAACCGCCACAACCGCGCCTATCTGGAAACGAAACAGCGCAAGTCGGGTCACCTGAAATGACGCCGTTTGACATGGTGCTGACACCGCGCGGCGTTCGGTTCCGGGGCCGGTACTGGCCTTGCAGCATCGGACGTGGCGGCATCTCGGGTCGGAAAAAAGAAGGTGACGGTGCCACACCGCAAGGCGTGCACCGGATTGTCGGAATGCTTTACCGACCTGACAGATTAGCGCGTCCGACAAACTGGGCCCTGCCCATCGGCCCGCGTGATCTGTGGTCAGATGACGTAACGCACGAAGACTACAACATGATGGTCCGGGCCCCTTACCCACACAGTCACGAGGCGCTCCGGCGCCCGGACCCGCTGTATGATCTGATCATTCTGACAGACTGGAACTGGCCCTATGCCGTGAAAGGGCGCGGATCAGCTATATTTATTCATCAACACCGGCGGCCCGGATATCCGACCGAAGGCTGCGTTGCTTTTTCCAGAAATAACCTGCACCGGATCGCGCCGCTGATCACCCTGCAAACACGTCTGATCGTGGGCACTGGCGTCTGACGAAACAACTAACGCGTCACGTAACGCGCGGGAATCTATGATTTCATGGGCCGTTCTGTGAAACGGACTTTTCGCACAGCACCTCAGGCAGGGGTTCTTTCACCAAATATCGCAGAGCCAACGCGCACATGCGTCGCGCCGAGAGCGATAGCGGATTCGAAGTCTCCGCTCATCCCCATGCTGAGGCCGGTCAACCCGTTGCGCGCTGCGATTTTTGCCAGAAGCGCAAAGTGCAGAGAAGGTTCCTCATCCGCCGGCGGGATACACATCAGACCGCGCACAGGCAGATCCATCCCAAGACAGTCTTTGACAAAGGCATCCGCATCGCCGGGCAGAACACCCGCCTTTTGTGGTTCCTCGCCGGTATTGACCTGAACAAATAACTCCGGGCACGCGCCGGTTTCCTGTGCCAGACGCGCACATGTTTTCGCCAGCTTTGGCCGGTCGACAGAATGGATGCTCTGAAAGAGCTCAAAAGCCTGACGGGCTTTGTTCGTCTGCAGGGGGCCGATCAGATGCAGGTCAATGTCTGTAAAATCCTCACGGAAACCCGGCCATTTGCCAGCGGCCTCCTGCACCCGGTTCTCACCAAAAGATCTGTGACCCTTTTCAAGAACGCTCCGAACCCGTTCATCGGGCTGCACCTTGGATACTGCGATCAGATGTACCGACCCTGCGGCACGTCCGGCATTTTCCGTTGCCGCGTTTATACGCCGCGCAATATCCTCAAGTGCCATCCGGCGATCTCCCGTGTTTTGACCGTGTTCTGACAGAGATAATTTCCCTGCACAAAAGAAAAGGGGCGAACCCGAAGGTCCGCCCCGATATTCAGGTTGTGAGGTCGACTTAGAAGTCGAAGATCACACCCAGGTCAGCAGTTGTGTTACCAGCGTTGTTTTCACCGATACCACCGCGCAGGGATACGCCGCCGCCGAGGCTGTGACGGAAGCCAACGCCGTATGCTGTGTCGTCACCGTCGATGCCGTTGTCAGCAACTACGATACGCGCTTCTGTTGCCGCGCCAACCGGGATCAGAACGGACGCACCGAAGGCTGTGTCGTCTTTGATGTCTTCGTCAGCGATCAGCAGCGAGAAGCCGATTGTGCCAACTGTGCCGCCGAAGGAAGCTGCCCAGAAGTCATTGTCGTCGCCGGCTGTTTCTTCGCTACCGAAGGCGATGCCTGCAGAGTAGTTGCCGAAGTTGTAGCCGAAGCCGACCTGGTACTCGGAGGCGTTTGTGTCAACTGCGTTGTCTGTGTAAGACGCTGCAACTGTGAAGTCGCCTGCAGAGTAACGTGCTTTGATGGTCGGAGCAACGCTGCCGCCGCCGCCGAAGCCGGACGCTGGAAGGCCAAAGTCGCTGGACTGCTCGAGGAAGGATGTCAGACCAACACCGTAACCGTAGTAGTCAACAACGTCGCCGGAGTCGATTACGTCGGATGTGCTGCCAACGTCCAGACGGAAGCCGCCTGCTGTTACGTTGAATTCCGGAGCGGAAACAACGCCGCCGTTGCCGTTGCCGTATGTGGTGGAGCCAGCAGTTGCTGTGCCATCTTCGTCGGACTGGATACGCAGACGTGCGCCAAACTCAACGCCGCCATCTGTTTCGGCGGAGCCGACGATGTTCAGGCGGAAACGCTGTTCGATGCGTGTGTCGCTCAGACCAGCAACGTCTGTTTCGGAATAGAACAGGCCGAAGCGGCCGAAACCGTCGAATGTGACCTCGGCAGCTGCCATGCCGGCAGATGCAACGAGCATCGTGGATGTAAGAAGAACTTTTTTCATGTCGTTGTCCCTAAGGTTCAGAAGTTTTCCCAGGCTGCGTGCACCCCGGGTGTGTTGGTGTAATGTCCTAAGGCTGGTTCGATCTCAAGCACTGGCCCTGAATGGCCGTCCGTATTCCCCCAAGGTGGTGCTTTGATGCCACACCAAGATGTGTGGGATCCGTCCACCTGCCGAACCGCCTGCCGCTTGCGGTGTCAGGACTTCTCAAGTAAACGGATCAAAGGCGAAAAACAGGCAGGTTTATATGATAACGAACACCTCCGGGAAAAGGATTGCAGCGGCTTTCCTCTGTTTGACACTTGCCGGTTGCGGCGGCTCTGCAACCCAGAGTTCTTCTGTCACGCCAGGCGGTGCAGCTGCCGATACCAGCGCGCGGGAGCGAAACGAATCTACCGGCACCACCATCTGGGAAGCTTTCCTGAATGCAGGTGCCGTCGAAACCAGGACCAACGTGAACAAATACCTGTGGTCCGCGTCGCTTGAAGTGCTCGAGTTTCTGCCGGTTCAGTCTGTTGATCCGTTTACAGGGGTCATTGTAACGGGCTTCGGCACCCCACCCGGCGGCAGCCGCGCCTACCGCGCAACCGTGCTGATTGATGACCCGGCGCTGGAGGCCCGCTCTCTGAACCTGTCACTGCAGACCCGCAATGGCCCGGCGAGCGCCTCGACAATCCGCGCTGTGGAAGATGCCATTCTGACCCGCGCCCGCCAGATCCGGAATGCCGAGGGAAATCTCTGACAGGCACGACGGTCAGGACACTGAATTTTCTTTCCCGCGCCGGGCACCGTTCAAAACCGGGTCCCGGCGCTGATACGTTAAAAAGGACGCAATCATGACGCGTTACACCCCGGCCGAGATTGAAAAACGCTGGCAGGATGTCTGGAACAGCCAAGAAGTCTTCAGGGCTGTGCGCTCTGCGGACAAACCCAAATACTATGTACTTGAGATGTTTCCTTATCCGTCCGGGCGCATCCACATGGGTCACGTTCGCAACTACACAATGGGCGATGTGATTGCCCGCTACAAAATGTCGACCGGGCACAATGTTTTGCATCCGATGGGCTGGGATGCCTTTGGTATGCCTGCGGAAAATGCGGCGATGGCCATAGGCGGTCACCCCAAGGACTGGACCTATGGCAATATCAGGGACATGCGCGACCAGATGAAACCGCTGGGCCTGTCCATCGACTGGTCACGCGAGTTCGCAACCTGTGACCCGGAATACTACGGACAGCAACAGGCGCTGTTTCTCGATTTCCTTCAGGCCGGTCTGGTCTATCGCAAAAACGCTCAGGTCAACTGGGACCCGGTGGATATGACCGTTCTGGCCAACGAGCAGGTGATCGACGGCAAAGGCTGGCGCTCGGGCGCAGAGGTGGAGCGGCGCGAGCTGACACAGTGGTTCTTTAAGATCAGCGATATGGCAGGTGAGCTGAAAGACGCTCTGGAAGGTCTGGACAACTGGCCCGCCAAGGTACGTCTGATGCAGGAGAACTGGATCGGCGAGAGCCGCGGCATCGATATTCCCTTTGCCCGCACCGATGGTGACGGCACGATCATGTGTTACTCGACACGCCCCGACACGATGCGCGGTGCCTCATTTATCGCGGTCTCTCCTGATCACCCGGTGTCCAAAGCGCTGGAGGCGGATAACCCCGCGCTCGCAGCCTTTATTGGCGAATGCCGGAAAATGGACACCACCGAAGCCGCAATGGAAAAAGCCGAAAAGAAAGGCATCGATACCGGACTGCGGGTAAAGCATCCGATTTATGATGGTGTCGAACTGCCCGTCTGGATCGGTAACTTTGTTCTGATGGACTATGGGACAGGGGCCGTCTTTGGCTGCCCGGCGCATGACCAGCGCGATCTGGATTTTGCCCGAAAATATGATTTGCCGGTTCAGAATGCCTTTTACCTGCCCGGCGATGAAACAGAGGTCGGGACAGAAGCGCTGGTGCCCGCGAAAACCGAAAAAGTTCAGTATATTGATCACTTTGCCGGAATCGATCAGACAACCGGGCAGCACGGTATCGACGCAACAATCGACTGGTTTGAGGCCAGGGGGCTGGGCACCGGGCAGACAAAATACCGTCTGCGTGACTGGGGTCTTTCCCGCCAGCGTTACTGGGGGTGCCCTATCCCGGTTGTGCATTGTGACGACTGTGGCGTCGTTCCGGAGAAAAAGGAAAATCTGCCTGTTGAGCTGCCCTATGACGTCGATTTTGACACGCCGGGCAACCCGCTCGACCGGCATCCGACCTGGCGCGACTGTGACTGCCCGGCCTGTGGCAAGCCAGCTCTGCGCGAAACAGACACGATGGACACTTTCGTTGACAGCTCCTGGTATTTCGCGCGTTTCACGGCACCGCGCGCTGAAACACCCACAGTGGCAGAGGACGCCGCCTACTGGATGAATGTGGATCAGTATATTGGCGGGATCGAGCACGCGATTCTTCACCTGCTCTATTCGCGCTTTTTCGCCCGGGCGATGCAGATCACCGGCCACCTGCCGGACACCGCGATCGAGCCATTCGACGCGCTGTTCACCCAGGGAATGGTAACGCACGAGATTTATCAGACGCGTGACGACAAAGACCGGCCTGTTTATCACCTGCCCGAAGATGTCACCGAGGGAAAACTGGCAGACGGTACAGCGGTTGAAATCGTTCCGTCCGCGAAAATGTCCAAGTCCAAAAAGAACGTGGTGGACCCGATCAACATCATTTCAGCTTATGGTGCTGATACCGCCCGGTGGTTTGTTCTCAGCGACAGCCCCCCGGAACGCGACGTGGAATGGACCGCCTCGGGTGCCGAGGCCGCCTATAAACACCTTGGTCGTGTCTGGAACCTGTGTGACCGCATCGGACAAATGGACAAAGACGCCAGGGGAACAGGCGACGATGAACTGCGCCGCGCGCTGCACAGCTGCATCCATGATGTCACAATGGGGATCGAAAGCTTTGGGTTTAATGCGGCAATTGCAAAGCTGTATGCGTTTACGGCGACCCTGCAGAAGTCCAGGGCCGGCTATGCCGCCCAACGCGAGGCGATCATGACACTGGCACAGCTGATGTCCCCGATGACCCCGCACCTTGCTGAAGACATCTGGGCCCATCAGGGCGGTGAGGGGCTGGTAACAACAGCCACCTGGCCGAAGGCTGATGAAGCGCTTCTGGTGTCTGACACCGTCACGCTGCCCATTCAGGTGAACGGAAAACGCCGTGCTGAAATCAGCGTTCCTGCGGATATGAGTAAGGAAGAGGTTGAAAAAGCCGCCCTTGCAGATCAGGCTGTCATCCGGACCCTCGACGGGGCCACGCCGAAAAAGGTAATCGTTGTGCCGGGACGAATTGTGAATGTCGTTGTATAGCCGCCGCGCTCTGATCTGCCTGCCACTCGCACTGGCAGCCTGCGGTTTCACGCCGGTGTACAGTCCGGGCGGCAGCGGCAGCGGCCTGCAGAACAGAACACTTGTGGATGAGCCCGACACAGAGAACGGCTATCTCATCACCCGCAGAATCGAAGAACGCCTGGGCCGCGCCGCTGATCCCGGCTACAGGCTGTCGGTGGATGTATCGACGCGCCAGGAGAGCCTCGCGGTGGACCGCGAAGGCGACATTACCCGGTTTAACGTTCTGGGCACGGCCGATTACACGCTGATCGACACAGCCAGCGGGCGCATCGTCACATCAGGCTCTGTTGATAATTTCACCGGTTACTCGGCGACGGGAACAACCGTGGCAACCATTGCAGCAGAAGAAGACGCGCAGAAACGGCTGATGGTTTTGCTGGCCGATCAGGTCATCATCAGACTGTTCAGCACTGATCTGACATGAAGCTGTCCACACGTGACGCCACCGGCTATTTCGCCAGACCGGAAGCAGCCAGGACCGGTGTGCTGATTTTCGGGCGGGACGGTATGCGCGTGGCGCTCAAACGCCAGCAGATGCTGGCAGCACTGCTCGGCCCCGCTGCCGAAGAGGAAATGCGGCTGACCCGTCTGAACGGCAATGATATCCGCAAGGACCCGGCTCTGCTGCTCGACGCGGTAAAGGCTGTAGGCTTTTTCCCAGGGCAACGCGCGGTGTTTGCAGAGGACGCCAATGAAAACTCCGCCCCGGCGATCCTGTCTGCGCTGGCAGAATGGCAGCCGGGCGATGCCCAGATCGTGGTGACCGCCGGTGATCTCAAGCCCACGTCGAAACTGCGCAAGGCATTCGAGGCGCACCCCAATGCCTATGCCGTCGGGATATACGACAACCCGCCCACCCGCGCTGAAATTGAACACGCCCTCAGGGACGCGGGCCTCGAAATCCCACCAGGTGATGTGCTGGCCGCCCTGAACGATCTGGCACAGACCATTGACCCCGGTGATTTTCGCCAGACGGTCGAGAAACTGGCCCTGTATAAACTGGGCGATACAGAGCCTGTCAGAATTGAGGACGTGGTAGCCTGTGCGCCCACCTCAACGGAAGCGGCCATTGATGACATTCTGATGGTCGTTGCCGAGGCCCGCGCCCGGGAAATCGGCCCCGTAATGCAGAAACTGGCCGCCCAGGGGGCGACGCCGGTTGGCCTGTGTATCGGCGCCATGCGCCATTTCCGTGCGCTGCACCGGGCTGCGAGCGACACGACCGGGCGACCTGCGATCTTTGGTCCAAACCGGGACCGGATGCTTGCACAATCACGGAAATGGGGCGCGCAGCGGCTTGAAACTGCGCTGACTTTGCTCACCGACACTGATCTGCAGCTGCGCTCGGCCGGACAGCATGCACCGGGTATGGCGCTGGTCGAACGCGCCTTTATCCGTCTTGCGATGCTGGCCGCGCGTTAATCCGGGCCACCGCCAAACAGGGCCATCATCTCGGCGGCGGTCATTTTGTGCGTGTCACCTGCAAAGCTGTATCCATCCGGCTTTTTATCGATGAATATCTCGCCCGTAAGGGTCACGCCGGATGCGTCATCCATTGTGCCCAGCCCGATATGATGGGTGTTGTGGTGCGGCCCGGGAGCTGTAACCCGGTACCACATGCTGCTGCCGCATTTTTTGCAGAACGCGCGCTCTGCCCAGGGAGATGATGCATAGACAGTCAGGTTTTCAGAGCCGTTGACTTTGAGGTCGTCTCCCGGCACTTCCATCCCAAGGAAAACACCGCCACTCCACCGGCGGCACATCTCGCAATGGCATGCGCCTGTTTCTGTGATGTCGTTGGTGATGCTGTAGGTTACAGCGCCGCAAAGGCAGCTTCCGGTCTGGGACATTCCGCATTCCTTTCATTGTCTGATAAAGACAGGCTACCCCGCATTCCTGCCAGTTTTCGTCAGCAGTTGTCAGTTGCCTGTCCCCATGACAGGTTCAGCCGAACCGCCAGCAAAAGGAAGCCCGTGAATGTATACTGTGATCGGTCCGCAAAAATCCCGCGCCATGCGCGTGCTGTGGATGCTCGAGGAAATAGGCGCGCCCTATGACCATATTCCGGCACCACCAAGGTCCGAAGACGCCATGCGGTATAACCCGAGCGGGAAAGTACCGGCGCTTTTGGATGACGGGGCCGTTCTGACCGATTCGATGGCCATCGTGACTTATCTGGCTGACAAACACGATAAGCTGACGGCACCAGCCGGCACCGTTGCGCGGGCAAAACAGGACGCGCTGACATTCTGGCTGATTGATGAATTTGACGCGATTCTGTGGGCTGCTGCCAAACACAGTTTCGTGCTGCCGGAAGATATCCGTATGCCAGCTGTCAAAGAATCGCTGAAAGCCGAGTTCAGCACCTCAGCCGCACGGTTGTCGGACATGCTGGAGGGACCGTTCCTGATGGGCGACAGCCTGACAATTCCGGACATTCTGGCCTGTCACTGCATCAACTGGTCCGTGGGCGCGAAATTCCCACGCGTGGATGAAAAGCTGTTTGAATACGCGCGCAGGCTGCGGGAACGCCCGGCCTATCAGGCCGCCGCATCCAGATAACGGAGCGCACCGAGTGCGGCCTGCCTGCCCGTCGCCAGACAGGCCGTGATCAGATACCCCCCCGTTGGGGCGTCCCAGTCCAGCATCTCGCCCGCACAGAAAACGCCCGGCAGCCCGTGCAGCATCAGGTCGGCGTCCAAAGCATCACGGGTGACCCCGCCCACGGTCGAAATCGCTTCGTCCATGGGCAAAAAACCCATGTGCCTGATCGGCAGGTTTTTGACCGCATCCGGCCAGGCATCTCTTGAGGCGGGCGCGCCCTTCAGCATTTCGAACACGAGAGCTGCCTTGACGGCAGGCAGACGCAGGGTGCTTTTGAGCCAGTGCGCGAGGTTCCTGCCTTTTTTCGGAGCCTTAGCGCCAAGGAGAACCGAGCGTTCCATGTCTGGCATCAGATCAACAAACAGCGGCGCCCCCTCGCGCAGCGCTGCTGACAGCGCATAGATGCCGCCGCCTTCCAGACCGCGCGCAGACAGAACCGCCTCCCCCCGCGAGGATACATCGCCAGCCTGCCATCGGACTGCTTTCAGCGGCGTGCCGAACCAGGGTTTCATGTGGCCTGTCCAGGACAGAGCCAGCGCCGCATTGGATGCCGCAAACGGGGCCAGCGGCACACCGGCAGCCGCAAGAGCCGCCGACCATTTGCCGTCCGCCCCCAGTCGCGACCAGCTTGCCCCGCCCAGTGCCAGAAGAGTTACATCTGCCGGGATACGCTCCTGGCCCTGCGGTGTGTCAAAAACCGCCAAACCGTCTTCCCACCCCAGCCACCGGGTTCTGGTGCGCAGCAGCACACCCTGTGCCGACAACCGCGCCAGCCATGCCCGCAGCAGCGGCGAGGCCTTCATCGCCCTGGGAAACACCCGCCCGGTTGTGCCTGTGAAAATCTCCTGCCCCAACCCCCGCGCCCATGTCTGTACGGCGGTGGCGTCAAACCCCGACAGCGCAGGCCGTAGCCATTGTGCACTCTTGCCATAATGCGGCAGCAGTCGCTCGAATGGTTCATCTTTTGTAAGGTTCAGACCCGATTTGCCCGCCATGAGAAACTTGCGTCCGGCAGATGGCATGGCATCGCAAAGTGTCACAGACAAGCCGGCAGCTGACAGGATTTCGGCGGCCATCAGCCCCGCAGGGCCCGCACCGACGATCAGCGCATGTTTCACGCCTCTGCCTGCGGTAACCCGCCTTTGATCTCGACCACCCGTTGCGGATAGGGGATCTCGATGTCGTGCTCTTTCAGCGCGTTCCAGATCAGAAACAGCACATCCGACGTGTATTTGTTGGGGCCGTCATCCAGACCGTTGACCCAGAATTCAACGGCAAAATCGATCCCGCTGTCCCCAAAGCCGCGCAATTCGCAGTCAGGCGGATAGGGCGCATCCAGAACATCCGGGTGGGTCGCCACGGCGGCCTCGATGATGTCCGGGACCAGATTGATATCTGTGTCGTAGCTCACGGAAAAGGGTGCCTCGTAGCGGTTGGCAGAGCCGCTGTCTGAATAGTTTGTCACCCGGGTGGTGATGAAATCCTCGTTTGGGACCACGATCCAGCGGCCATCGAAAGTCTCGAGAATCGCTGCGCGTGCTGTCATTCTGACGATCTGGCCGGATTCGCCCCCATCCAGTTCGACATAATCCCCAACCGTCGCCTGCCCTTCGATCAGCAGGATCACCCCGGAGATAAAGTTTGAGGCGATTTTCTGCAGTCCGAAACCCAGACCAACACCGACCGCCCCGCCGATCACAGCAAGCGCAGACAGGTTGATCCCCATGATGTTCAGCAGCAGCAGGAACGCGACACCGAAAATGCTGAACTCGACCACTTTGGCCAGCAGTTGCCGCAAAGACGGCCGCATCTCTTCCTGCTTTTCAATGAACTGCGACGTCTGGCGGTTAGACCAGCCACCCAGCCAGAAAAGAACACCACCGGCGATAATGCCCCGCACCAGCGACATCACGGAAAAGGAGATATTGCCGAGGCTGACCGTCATGGCGTTGAGCTTGTCCACCAGCAGATCCAGCAGACCCAGCGCATAGAGCGCAGCGACCGGTATCAGGATGTACCGCCCCAACAGTTTCAGCAGCGGATCCTGCAGGATCTCGCGCGCCAGCGTACGGGCCGCGACAAACATGAAAACCCGCTTGCCAAAGGCGATCACAGCACCGCTGTCGAAAACCGACCGGACAACGCTTTCACCGATTGCTGTAAAGACATAGGCCAGAAGTGGGAGCAGCAAGGGCAACAGTGTCAGCGCAAACCGCCGCCCCTGTGCCAGCATATTCTCAGACTCAGCAGCAGGCGTCAGAACCGGAACGAGCCACCCGCGCAGACGCCGGGCCGCGACCACAGCCAGGAGCCAGGCGACAATCAGAAGCGCAAACTGAGACCATGCGGCGGGGCTGAGCGCCCAGGACATGGCAAGCTCCCACACCTGCAGGGCATAGCCTGCAGCCTGCTGAACAATCTCCGGTTGGGTGGAAAGGTCGAATTCCACGTGCAGGCCCTCTTTACTTGTGCATGTCCCCACACAGGTTCATGCCTGCACCGCAATGACAGAGCAAGCCCTATGTCCGACCCCATCTGCCCCCTGTGCAAGCGACCGATCCCACCGGACGTCAAACAGAGCCATCACCATCTCATTCCCAGGCTGAAAGGGGGCAAGGGCGGGCCGACGGTTCTTCTTCACCATATCTGCCACCGTGAAATCCACGCAACACTGAGCGAGGCGGAGCTTGCCCGCGAGTACAACACGCCCGAAGCGCTGCGGTCGCATCCGCGTCTGGCCAAATTCGTTGAATGGGTCGCGCGACGGCCGCCCGGCTTTCTGTCCAGGGTGCCAGGCGGGCGTCGCAAACGGTAGCAGGACGTCAGATCAGTCCCACTGCTCTGCGAATATCCTCATCCCGCAGCGATATTTCCTGACCTTTCCATGCGTCCGCCTCCGGGCCGCACATCCACAGCAGCGCGCGCGCCGGCCAGTCGGCCGGGATATGATCACTCCAGTCAAGCTGACTGACACGGTTAATGCCGGATGCCTTGATTTCACGCTGCATCCGGGTGGCCACAGTGCCCGGTGACAACCCGATGGCACGGATCCCGTTTTCTGCCTCTTCCAGATCAAGGCACCGGTTAAGCATATTCACCGCCGCTTTGGATGTGCAGTAATGGCTCCAGGCCTCGACCGGGCCGTGTGCTGCGCCGGAACTGATGGTGAGCACCGAACCACCGCCGCCTGATTTCATCACAGGCAGTGCTGAATGGATGCAGTTGAATACGCCTTTGACGTTTATGTCGATTACATCAGACCATCCGGCCGGGTCTGCAGCACTCAGATGAGAGATCGGTTCAATCACACCTGCATTGTTGATCAGAACATCGATACTGCCAAATTCCGCCGCGGCCGTTTCCATCGCGGCGGCCACTTCGCCGTAGCGCGCGACATTGCAGGGGATCGCGATGGCCTGTGCTCCGATCTCTCCGGCAAGGTCCGCTATCGGGCCCTGGCTGCGCGCCAACAGCACGACATTCGCACCCGCCGCAGCAAAAACCCGCGCTGTTTCAGCTCCGATCCCACGGCTTGCGCCTGTGATCACAACAGTTTTATTGCTCATGTCCATGATGTCGCCCTCCGGTTATGGCTTTGTGGTACAGGTAATAACGCGGCTGGCCACCGTCTACCCCCGGCTGCCTCTTGACCATCAACCAGGCATAGCCGACCATGTGCACGAACTTTTCCGAAGGACCGCAGTATGTATTATTTAAAGAATTCCCTGGCTGCCGCTGCAGCAGGTTTTTTCATCGCAGCGCCAGCCACAGCAGACATTACCGCAGATGATATCTGGAACGACATCGGTGCTTATATGGCTGGGATCGGATATCAGATTTCGGGCACCGAAACCCGCGAAGGAAGCACGCTGACCATCCGTAATATCTCTGTCACCGGCTCGCTGGGCGAGGATGCAGGCGCCATGCGCATGGAACTGGACGACATCGCACTGACGGAAACCGATGACGGCGCGGTCAGCATCGGCCTGCCATCTGTCTTTCCGGTTGTAACGGAGTTTACGGCTCCTGACGGCGAAAGCGTGACCAGTATGGTCGAATACCGCCAGACAGGGCTGTCGGCCCGTGCATCCGGAACGCCTGCAGAAATCGTTTATGACTATGACGCAGATACAATTTCCTTTCTGACGTCTGGCCCTGAGGTCGATGGTAAATCGCTTTATAACGCTGAGGGAACGGCCAGCAACATAACCGGCACCACAACGATGAAGCTGGCTGCCAGCCGGATGTATGATCAGAAAATGCAGGCCGGCGGCGCGACCTATCTGATCAGGTTTTCCGATGCGGTCGGCGACGGTCAGGGACGGCTGACCGGGGATATCGGTGCGCTCAGTTTTGAGGGTGTTTCTGATCTGCCCGCCATTGTCGCGGATCCGCTGAATATGAGTGAAATGCTGGAACGGGGCTTTTCCACGGACGGCGAAATGCGCATGGGTGCCGCAACCCACCAGGTGGTATCCAGCGGCTCTGCCGGGGAATTTGATCTGAGCCTCGCGTCTGACAGCACTGTTTTCGACATCGCGATGAGTGCTGAAGGTATCCGGTATGAGGGCACACAAAATGACGTGGTTGCACGATACCAGGGCAGCGCGTACCCCTTTCCGTTTGGGTTTGCCGCCGAAAGCACGGGCTTTTCGATGGGCATGCCTCTGCGTGAATCAGAAGAGCCGGCAGATTTTTCGGCAGTCCTGAAGCTGGAAGGCCTGACGATGGACGATTTCCTGTGGAGCATTTTTGACAGGGGCGGTGCTCTGCCCCGCGATCCGGCGACGCTGATCATCGATCTCGCAGGCAAGGCGCGTGTATTGTTCGACTTCCTCGACCCTGCTTCAATTGCAGCTGCCGGAGAAAACGGTGAAGCCCCGGCTGACATCGAGAGCCTTGACGTCCGCGAGCTGCGCCTGGATCTGGCCGGTGCAGAACTGACAGGTCAGGGCAGTTTCACCTTTCCCGAAACCGATATGCCCGTACCGCGCCCGGTAGGTGGTCTTGATCTGAGCCTGAAGGGTGGCAATGGCCTGTTGGACAAGCTGGTGGCCATCGGCCTGATGCCCGAGGAACAGGCTATGGGCGCGCGCATGATGCTGGGTCTGCTGGCCGTGCCGGGCGACGCACCGGACACGCTGAATTCGCGGATTGAAATGAATGAGCAGGGCCACATCATCGCGAACGGCCAGCGCATTCAGTAAGCATACCACCACGGGTACTAAGGCCTTTTTCGCGGCTCCCCTTGCAGGAGAGGGGCTGTGCCGCTACGTCGTCCCCCAAAGGCCGAACGGAGGTTTCCCTTGACCCAGTCGATCCAGGATCTGTCAGACCGGCTGCTCGCAGCCGCCCGGCACGCAGGCGCGGGGTCAGCAGATGCCATTGTCGTCCGCGGGACGTCGGTAAACATCGACGTACGGGCGGGTGTTCTGGAACAGGCCGAACGCTCAGAGGGCACAGACATGGGCCTGCGGGTTTTTCTGGGACAACGCAGTGCTACTGTATCCGCCTCTGACACCAGCGACAGAACCATCGAGGAAATGGCGCAGCGCGCGGTTGCCATGGCCGGTGAAGCACCCGAAGACCCGTTCTGTGGTCTTGCTGACCCCTCTCAGCTGTCGCCCGGAATCGACATTGACGCGCTTGAACTGGCCGATCCCACCCCGGAACCTTCACCCGCAGCATTGCAGGACGACGCCGTCGCCGCAGAGGAAGCCGCACTGGAAGTTGCCGGCATCACGCAGGTGCAGTCCGCCTCTGCCGGATACTCAGCGCGCGAGATTTTCCTGGCTGCCAGCAATGGATTTTCAGGCGGGTACAAACGGACCGACCGCGGCTTGTCCTGCGTTGCCATTGCAGGGACCGGGTCCGGCATGGAACGCGATTACGATGCAGACAGCCGTATTTTTCAGGCAGACCTGCGCGGCGCTGCAGATATCGGCAGGCAGGCCGCAGAACGGACACTGGCACGTCTGGAGGCGCGCAAACCTCCGACAGGCAGCTTTCCTGTGTTGTTCGACGAACGCATTTCGTCGTCGCTCATCGGCCACCTTCTTGCTGCTGTAAACGGCAGTTCTGTTGCGCGCGGTGCGTCCTGGCTGCGTGATGCGCTTGGCCAACAGGTTCTGCCGGACGGGCTGAGCCTGCTGGAACAGCCCCACCGCCCGCGCACTCCCGGCTCACGGCCCTTTGACGCAGAGGGCCTGCCGACACAGGCACGGACAATCGTTGACAACGGCACGCTGACCGGCTGGACACTGGATCTTTCGACGGGCCGCAAACTCGGTATGCCGTCAACGGGCAATGCAAGCCGTGGCACATCCTCTGCCCCGTCGCCGGGCACCTCGAATGTGACGCTGACACCTGGAACGGCCAGCCGCGACGATCTGATCCGTGACATGGGCACGGGCCTGCTGGTGACGTCTATGATCGGATCGACCATCAACCCCAACACCGGGGATTATTCTCGCGGCGCCGCAGGGCTCTGGATCGAAAACGGCGAGATTACGGGTGCCATCAATGAGTGCACAATCGCCGGAAATCTGCGCGATATGCTGATGTCCGTTGTGCCCGCAAACGACGCACGCGAACACCTGAGCAGGCGTGTGCCGTCATTGCTGGTGTCGGGAATGACCCTTGCAGGGAACTGATCTGGCGCTCATTTCGGATGCTGTGCGCGTTGCCGGGCGGGTTGCGACAAGCTTTACCGGCGGGTCGGCCCGCCGCTGGGACAAACCCGGTGGTGCAGGTCCCGTGACCGAGGCAGATCTGGCCGTGAACAGCTATCTCGAAACAGTCCTGCGCGCTGCACGGCCCGATTATGGCTGGTTGTCCGAAGAGACAGAAGACAACGCAGAACGCCTTGGACAGGACACCGTTTTCATCGTCGATCCCATCGACGGAACCCGCAGTTTTGTCGAAGGGTCGCGCACCTGGGCGCATTCGGTTGCTGTGGTGCATCAGGGAAAGGTCACCGCCGGCGCTGTCTGTCTGCCTCTGCGCGACAGGCTCTATACGGCTGCTCTGGGCGGTGGTGCGTTTCTCAACGGCAACCCGATTGCGGCATCCCCGCGCAATGACCCCGGGGATGCGGATATCCTGGCAACCAAACCGGTTATGGACGCGTCGCACTGGTCCGGAGCGATACCGGCGTTCCGGCGTGCGCACCGTCCGTCCCTGGCCTACCGGCTGAGCCTTGTGGGAGAAGGTCGTTTTGATGCGATGCTGACGTTCCGCGCGGCATGGGAATGGGACATCGCCGCAGGCGCACTGATCGTGACCGAAGCGGGCGGCATCTGCAGCGACCGCAAGGGCCGGCCGCTGCGTTTCAACAACCCCGCGCCCCGGCTGGACGGGGTTGTCGCAGCCGGACCAGCCATGCACCCGGGCCTTATGCGTGCGCTCCAGGGCTGAGATACCCGTCCCGCGTGACTTGACCCCGGCGGGCATATACGCAACCTAAGACCCAATCACCCCGCACAGAGGACATTCCCATGACACAGCGGCTCCACCTCGTTTTTGGCGGCGAGTTGACAGACCCGACCCGCAGCACCTTCAAGAATGTGGACGACATCCACATTGTGGGCATTTTCCCGGACTATCAGTCTGCCTATGATGCGTGGAAATCCGAAGCTCACCGCACTGTGGACAACGCCCATATGCGCTATTTCATCGCGCATCTGCATCGCCTGCGCGACGAAGAAGCCGCTGCCTCTTCCACGGAAGAACTGGGGTAGGCTGACATGGGCCGCTCCATCGGGCTGGCGGCCTGGCGCGCGCTGTCGCGCCATACAGCAGACCGCACTTTCGTCCCCACCGCCGCCCGCAGTGACGGCGAACTGGTGTGGATACATGCCGCAGAACCGGAAAACTTTCTGGCGGTACAGGACATTGCACTGCGCATCGCCAGCGTGCGGCATGGCGTGCAGATTCTGGTTACTCTGCCTGATTCCGGTGCGCTGAACACCGTCCGGACCGAGTGGACGCCACCCGCTGACGTAACACTTGATTGCCTTCCCTCAGAGCACCCGGATGCTATCAGTCTGTTTCTGGATAACTACCGCCCGGATTTTGGCATCTGGGTCTGGGGCAAACTGCGGCCCTCCCTGATCGACCGCGTCCAGCAGACAGAGTGCCCGATGATCCTGATTGATGCGGACAGCGACGGTTTTGACAGCAGGCACGAACGCTGGCTGCCCGATGTCACCCGTACGGTCCTGTCCGGTTTCGATGCCATTTTCGCCCGTTCCCCATCCGCCGCAGAACGGCTCACCAGTCTGGGCATTTCGGGGCAGAAAGTGCAGCGCGCACCCCCGCTTCAGGCGGGCGGACAGGCGCTGCCCTGTGATGATACAGACTTGTCCGATCTGTCGACGCTTCTGGGCGGCAGACCGGTCTGGCTCGCTGCCCGCCTGCAAAAAGAAGAAGCAGGCCCCGTGCTGGCCGCACACCGCAATGCCTCACGGCTGTCCCACCGGCTGCTGCTGATCCTGCACCCCGGACAGGCCAGAGAGGCCGGTGATTTCGCCGATATGGTCCGCGCTGACGGGATGCGCCTGTGCGACTGGTCCGCCGGAGAAGAGCCCGATGATGCGACCCAGGTCCTGCTTGCAGATGATGCAGCCGACCTGGGACTGTTCTATCGGGTGGCGCCGGTGACCTTCCTGGGCAGTTCGCTGGTTCCGGGATATGGCGGTTGTAATCCGTTCGAGGCCGCCGCCCTTGGGTCTGCTGTGCTCTATGGGCCGAACGTACGCCGCTATCTGGCGTTTTATTCACGCCTGGCCGGGGCAGGTGCCGCAAGAATCGTCAATGACGCGAGCAGCCTCAGCACCGCCGTCACGCAGCTCATTTCGCCCGATCAGGCTGCCGCCATGGCGCATGCAGGCTGGGATGTGATCAGTAAAGGGGCGGCGCTGACAGACCAGGTCATCGGCATGGTCGAGGCAGCACTGGATGCACGCGAGGAACAGGCACATGAAGGCGCCTGAATTCTGGGACACGCCGCCTGAACGCCCTGCCCTGCGCGCGAGGCTGCTTGCGCCCCTGGGGTGGATTTACGGCCACATGACCGCCCGCCGCGTGGCGCGCACTGCTGATGCACGGCTGGATGTGCCGGTGATCTGCGTGGGTAACCTGAATGCCGGGGGCACAGGCAAGACACCTACTGTGATTGCTGTTCTGACCGCGCTGTCTGATGCCTTTCACACACCGCATGTCGTCACGCGCGGCTATGGGGGACGGCTGAAAGGGCCCGTGCGGGTTGATCCCGCCCGGCACACAGCCCGCGATGTCGGTGATGAGCCACTTTTGCTGGCGGCCTTTGCCGAAGTCTGGGTGGCGGAAGACCGCGCCGCGGGAGGCGCTGCCGCGCAGGAGGCCGGGGCGACAGTGGTGGTCCTGGATGACGGGTTTCAGAACCCGGCCCTGCACAAGGACATCTCCATTGTCGTGGTTGACGCGGAAAAGGGTTTTGGCAACGGCAGATGCCTGCCCGCGGGACCGCTGCGCGAACCTGTTCAGGCAGGGCTAAGACGCGCGGACATACTGTTGTCCATAGGAGACAGGTCAGCCCAGGCGTCATTTGATGCGACGCTGCCAGCGGCGTTGACCATTCCGCACGTGCGCGCATCTCTGGAACCTTTGCAAACCGGAATGGACTGGTCAGACATGCGCGCCGTCGCCTTTGCCGGCATCGGACATCCCGAAAAATTCTTTGCAACGCTGCGGGGTCTCGGAGCCGATCTCGTGCATGCAGAGCCACTGGATGATCATCAGCCGCTGACAACGGCCTTGATGAACCGGCTGGAAGCAGACGCAAGGTCCCGTCGCGCACAGCTGGTCACAACGGAAAAAGATGCCGTACGTCTGCCGCTCTCCTTCCGGACAAAGGTCATTACCCTGCCCGTGCGCCTGCAATTTGAAAAAACACCAAACGCGCTGACGGCGACGCTTGCAGGCCTCAAAGCCCCCTGACGGGGTCAGTCGCTGTCGTTTTCACCCAGTCTGGGCGCTGGTCTGTGCAGCGCAAGCGTTGCGTCGGAAAACGTGAAGGGCGCGCGGATGCCCGGAACACCGTCGAGTGACACTTCCATGCCCTGCGCCTGAACATGCGGGTCAGCCATCACATCTGCCATATCGTTGATCGGTCCTGCGGGCACGCCCTCGGCCTCGCAGGCGGCCAGCAGATCGTCCCGTGTCCGCTCAAGCGTGGCCGCGGTCAGACGGCGGATCATCTCCCCACGGTTGGCCAGCCGGTTTTCATTTTTCAGGAAATCCGGCGCCGTCGCCATTTCAGACAGTCCCAGCAGACGGCAAAGGCGCTGATACTGACCATCGTTGCCCGTTGCGATAATGACATGACCGTCTGCGCAGTCAAAAACCTGGTAAGGTGCCAGGTTCACATGCGCATTACCCATGCGCTGCGGCGGCTTGCCGGTGGTGAGGTAGTTCAGGGCCTGGTTCGATGTCACAGCGACCGCAACATCCATCAGCGACATATCGATATGCTGGCCCCGACCGGTCTGCGTGCGCTGATGCACGGCTGCCAGAATGCCGGCGGTGGCATAAATGCCGGTCAGAATATCCGTGATCGCCACACCGTACTTCTGCGGCTGTCCCTCGGGTTCTCCCGTCAGGGACATCAGCCCGGACATGCCCTGAATGATGAAATCATAGCCCGCGCGCGAGGCATAGGGACCGGAATGCCCAAAACCGGTTATGGAGCAGTAGATCAGACGCGGAAAATCGCGCGACAGGGTTTCATAGTCCAGGCCGTACTTTGCCAGCCCACCGGTTTTGAAGTTCTCGATCAGGATATCCGCATCCGCGAGCAGGGCGCGGACCTTTGCCTGCCCCTCTGCTGTGCGAAAATCAGCTGTGACGGATTTCTTGCCCCTGTTCGTGGAATGAAAATACGCGGCCGATACATCCTCATCCCGCGTGACAAAGGGCGGGCCCCACTGTCGCGTATCATCGCCTGCGGGGCTTTCGACTTTGACAACATCACACCCAAGATCGGAAAGCGTCTGACCAGCCCACGGGCCCGCCAGCACCCGCGCCAGTTCGACAACTTTCAGTCCGTCCAGTGGCGCGGACATTACTCTGCTGCTGCGTCGATCAGTGCCGCCATGTCAGAATACGCCATGTTGGTGTATTTCTTGCCGTTGATCATAAAGCTCGGAGTGCTTTCGATACCGTCGGCCTGGGCGTTCTCCTGATACCACGCCACCAGCGTCCGTGCGTTTTCTGCATCCTGCAGGCAGGCCTCCATCGTGTCACCGTCCAGCCCGGCCAGACGACCGATACGGCGCAGTTCATTAACAATCGACACCATGTCGCCGGCACGGGCCCAGGTGGACTGACCCTCATAGATCAGATCGGCTATGCCGAAAAATGCCGTGGGCGTGCCCGCGCAGCGCGCGATCATCGATGCCCAGATACCGGGACGATCAAAATAGACCTCGCGGTAGACAAAGTTGATTTTGCCGGTGTCGATGTAATCGGCCTTGAGCTGCTTGTAGGCACCGGCATGAAAGCTTGCACAGTGCGGACAGGTAAAGCTGGCATACTCAATAACCGTGACAGGTGCGTCCGGGTTACCGAGCCTCATTTCCACCACGCCCGAAGTATCGATATCCGCTTCCTGCGCATTGGCAGCACCAATGGGGTCAATCTGGGCGACAGCGGCTTCTTCTGTGCCGGACGGGCTGGTTACAAACCAGGCACCCAGCCCGATGACTGCTACAGCAGCCGAAACGATCATCATACGCGACATGGAATTTCCCTTTTATCGGTTTGTTCTGTTCAGAATGTTCTCGCCCAGGCGGGTCAGAGCCGCCCGGAGTTTTTCGTCCTCGACGGGCCTGGCCGTCTGTTGGGCCTGCGCGCGGACTTTGGGGTCAGCAGGCTGTTCGGAGACCTCAGGTGCGCGGGGCGCAAATTCAACCTGCCCTTCGGCAAAACCAGTGGCCGCCGTCTGGGTGATACGCACACGCGCAATGGCGTTGTAACCATAGACCGCATTCACCCGCGCGCGCAGCTTCTCTTTTTGCATCTCGAGCATTGGTGCGTTGGACCCGGTGGTCAGCAACGTCAGCGTTGCGCCCATACCGCCCCGGCCATAGCTGACCTCGACAGGGCGGGAAATCGCCGCTGTTTCGGATCCTGCAATCTCTTCCCACTGGGTCAGCAGACGGCTTTGGGCAAACCCGCGGCTCTCGCTGGCCCGGCGGATCCGACCCTGCAACAGACTGGACGTCTGTTTGAACCCTTTTGTACTGGCGCGGCGCGGCGGCATCGCTATCTTCCCTCAGAACCTGCGCGGTAACATAGACCGTGAACGCCCTGCCAGCCAGCCCGGTGTGACCCTGTCGGAGATAAAGATTGCGTTATAACACATCTGTGAGCGACAGCCTCAGCGACCAGTTGCTGGACTGGTATGATGTGCATGCGCGTGAAATGCCGTGGCGCGTTTCGCCCGCGGACCGCCAGGCCGGTATCGCGCCCGATCCCTACCGTGTCTGGATGTCCGAGGTGATGCTGCAGCAGACAACTGTGGCAACCGTTCGGGACTATTTTCGCCGTTTCACAGACAGGTGGCCAGCAATCAGCGATCTCGCCGCGGCAGAGGATGCGGACGTTATGGGCGAATGGGCCGGTCTGGGGTATTACGCCCGCGCGCGCAACCTGCTGAAATGCGCACGCGCTGTCGTCAGTGATCATGATGGTCTTTTCCCGGCGGATCATGCTGCCCTGCTGAAACTGCCGGGGATCGGGCCCTACACGGCGGCAGCCATTGCATCTATCGCCTTTGACCAGCCTTTTGCCGTGCTTGATGGGAACGTGGAAAGGGTGATGGCCCGGTTGCACAACATCCACACACCCCTGCCGGATGCAAAACCAGCGCTGATGGAAAAAGCGCAGATGCTGACACCCCGGGTACGTCCCGGCGACTATGCCCAGGCGGTGATGGATCTCGGGGCGACGATCTGCACGCCGCGCTCTCCGGCCTGTGGGATCTGCCCCTGGCGCGAGCCCTGTGTGGCCCGCGCCGAAGGCACAGCACCCGAGTTGCCAAAGAAAACGCCGAAAAAGCCCAAACCCGTGCGCCACGGCACTGTTTTTATCGGGCGGCGTGCGGATGGTGCCTGGTTGCTGGAGACCCGGCCAGACAAAGGGCTTTTGGGGGGGATGCTCGGCTGGCCCGGTTCCGACTGGGTGGACAGCGCACTCCCCCTGCCCGAAGTACCACCCCCCTGTGCGGGCGACTGGCAGGTGCGCGCGGGTGAAGTCCGCCACACCTTCACGCATTTTCACCTGATTTTGCATGTGCTGAAGGCCGACCTGCCGGCAGACGCCGCACCCGATCGTGGCCGATTCGTATTGCCTGGTGATTTCCGGCCGTCTGACCTGCCCACGGTCATGCGCAAAGCGTTGGATCTGTCAGAATGACTGCCTCCAAGTCCACCCATGGCGCTGATCAGTCCACCGCCTTAGGATCACCCCATGTCTGACAGTACGACCTCAGAGACCCCCCTGCTGAGCCCGGTCCCTTTCTGGGTGGCCCTCGGCTTGCCGCCTCTTGCGTTTTTCGGGGCATGGCAGGGCGGGTGGAGCGTGATGCTCCTGCCTGTCTTTACCTGGTATCTGTTCTCCGGGCTGGATCTGGCCGTTGGGCGGAATACCGGCAATCCTGATCCGGAAACCCCTGACACCCGCCTTAAATCGCATACAGCCATCACAGTGATCTGGGCGCCTTTGCAGTTTGTGACGCTGTTCAGTCTGATCTGGTACGTCCCGCATGCGGAGCATCTGGGCACTGCCGAGCGTATCGGGCTCTTTTTCGGCGTGGGTGTGATCACCGGCACAATCGGCATCAACTACAGCCACGAACTGATGCACCAGCGCAGCCGTCTGGAGCGCTGGATGGCTGACATTCTGCTGGCGATGGTGCTCTATTCCCACTTCAGATCTGAACACCTGCTGGTACACCACCGCTGGGTCGGCACCCCCCGGGATGCGGTAACGGCCCGCTACAATGAGGGGTTTTACAGGTACTATCCACGGGTCCTGTTTCAGTCGGCGGTTTCAGCCTTTCGGGCAGAGGCCGGGATGCAGGCAAGGCGTGGCGCATCGTGGGGCCATCCTGGCAACCCATTCTACAGGTACGTTTCATTGCAGGCCGGTATGCTGACCCTGGCGTTTGTACTGGGGGGCTGGACCGCCATCGGACTGTTCCTCTTTCAGGCTGTCACAGCCATCTGGCAGCTGGAACTGGTCAACTATGTCGAACATTATGGTCTGACCCGGCAGAAGCTGGACAACGGGCGGTATGAGCCGGTGCGCCCGCATCATTCCTGGAACGCTGATCACAAAGCGTCAAACTGGCTGTTGATCAATCTGCAGCGCCATTCAGACCATCACTTCAAACCGGATCGCAGGTTCCCGGTTCTGCAGACCTATCCGGCAGATGATGCCCCGCAGCTGCCGTTCGGGTATCCCATCATGACGATGGCCGCGATGATTCCGCCGCTGTGGCGCCGGATGATGAACCCCAGGGTCCATGCCTGGCGCGCCAGACACTATCCCGGGGTCACCGACTGGCCACAGGACGCGGCACACCGGGCCTGACAACCATTTGTTAGGGCTTTTCTGACATGGTCCTGATCAGGTGAAGTGGTGAGAGGGTCAGCAATGTACAATCAGGCAGTGGCAGCAGGTACGGGCAATTCCGGAACGTGCCTCGTCGTAGAAGACAGCAGCTTTGACCAGGAAAAGTTCCGGCGTATCCTGGCACGCAGCTTTGGCAACATGCAGGTCGTGATGGCGGCAACACTGGCAGAAGCACGCGACCGTGTGTCCAAGATGAGCACGGATCTCATTCTGCTCGATAACAGCCTGCCGGACGGTATCGGTGCGAATTTTGCGGTCGAGCTGTCCGAGGATCCGGATCACGCGAACATCCCCGTGATCATGGTCAGCGATTTCCCGACACCCTTTATGTACCAGAAGGCCGAGATCGCCGGCGTCAAACACGTCGTTGACAAGTCTAACTTTGGTGCGCGCTTTATTCACGATGCGCTGGTCGCAAACGAGAAAAAGAAACCGCGCAAAAGATACACAAACTGAAAAAAACCCCGCCATAAAGGCGGGGTCTGAGGTGAGTGCCTTTACAGGCAGCCTCGTTCAGAAGGCCACAGGCACCGGCGGTGTTCGATAATCTGTGTGGTCAGTTTTGCATTTCGGACCGGATCTGCTGGCGCAGAACGTCGATGGGCACAGTTTTCCCGTCGCGTCTGAAACACCAGTAGGTCCAGCCATTGCAGCTTGGCGCTTTTTCCAGTGCGGCACCAACCTGGTGGATAGATCCCTTGACGTCGTCGCCTACCAGCGTGCCATCTGCACGTACCTTGGCCTTGTGACGTTTATTCATGGAATAAAGCTCTTCGCCAGGACGCAGCATGCCGCGTTCAACCAGCTGTCCGAAGGGCACACGGGGTTCAGAGCGTTTGGACGCGCTGACCTGCAGCGCCTCACGATCAAATTTGCGCACCTTGCTGATCCGCTTCTCGGCGACCTTACGGTAAGCTGCCTCGCGTTCGATCCCGATGAAGTCGCGGCCCAGCATTTTCGCCACAGCGCCGGTTGTGCCAGTCCCGAAGAACGGGTCAAGAATGACATCGCCGGGATTGGTTGAACCGACAAGAACACGGTGCAACAGGCTTTCCGGTTTTTGCGTCGGATGCGCCTTTTCACCACTGTCATCTTTCAGCCGTTCATGGCCGGTACAGATCGGCAGCACCCAGTCCGAGCGCATCTGAATGCCTTCATTCAGCGCCTTCAGAGCCTCGTAGTTAAAGGTGTACTTGCTGGTCTCATCCCGCCCCGCCCAGATCATCGTCTCATGCGCATTGGTGAAACGTTTACCGCGGAAATTGGGCATGGGGTTGGATTTCCGCCAGACCACATCGTTCAGGATCCAGTACCCCTGATCCTGCAGTGCAGCGCCCACCCGAAAAATGTTGTGATAGCTGCCGATAACCCAGATCGCGCCATTGGGCTTGAGCAGCCTGCGCGCTGCACTGAGCCAGCCACGGGTGAATTCGTCATAGGCCGAGAAACTCGAGAACTGGTCCCAGGCGTCATCCACAGCATCCACGCGACTGTTGTCGGGACGATGCAGATCGCCTTTGAGTTGCAGGTTGTACGGTGGGTCCGCAAAGATCAGATCTACCGACGCCTCGGGCAGACTGTTCATCAATTCGATGCAGTCACCGTTCAGAATCGTGTTCAGGGGGAGCGCCGCCGCGCTCTTGGTTTTTGTGTTCATCTTTCTGCCTCTGTCCCGGTGCTTTTGCACTCGTTGGTTGAGACCAAGATGAGTCAAACCTGATTCGCGGTCAAATTCTTTTTTGAATCAATCGCTTACGATTTTCTCTTGATACAACATGTTGTGGACGGGTTTGAATGTCCGTCTATGGTGTGGGGTTGGCCCAAGATTTTGAAGCGCGGATATGTGGCTTTTTGATCCGTATCCCATGTTGGTTTCCCATCCATACCCCGGATGCTGTTGCGCCAAATCCACCATGATCCTGTCACGGGCGATTTTCGCCACGATCGACGCGGCGGAAATCGACAGACACCGGGTGTCACCTTTGACCACCGGAGTCGCCGCCAGGTTGAGACCCCGCGGGATCATCGAGCCGTCGATCAGCACATGATCAGGAGCTGTATGCAACCCGGCCAGGGCGCGCTGCATGGCGATATGACTGGCGCGCAGAATGTTCTCCTGCTCGATCTCGGCCACGCTTGCATGGCCTACGGAAACCACGGCACAGTCTTTCAGCAGCTCCGCGAGATGTTCGCGGCGTTTTTTACTCAGCTGTTTGGAATCGTTCAGTCCCTCCGGAATGTTCTGAGGGTCGAGGATAACCGCCGCCGCCGTAACCGGCCCCGCCAGCGGCCCGCGGCCTACTTCATCGACGCCCGCCACCCGCAGTGCCCCGCGCGCGATCAGCGCCTTTTCCATCTCAAAGTCCGGCTTCATAATGACGTGATCCGACGAACACACCTGCAGCGCAACCATTTTGATCAGAAAAAACGCGCGCTCCCTTCCCGGAACGCGCGTCACACTGGTTAAAAGCAGGAGGCAATGCCCGAACACCACCTCCTCAGGTACGGGACCTCCGGCGGACCGGGGTACCGTCGATGACCCGTCCTCAGCGGCGGGCCAACTGATAGCCCTCCTGGCGCAGGCAACGGGCATCCCAGCCCTTGCGTTTGCGGTTGGGGCCTTTGAACTTCACCTTGCAGGTCCGGGGCAGCTCATCGGTGTAGCTGTAGTTTCTCTCCATGCATTTCTTGCCAAAAATGCGGTAGGTCCGGTCACGCGTCGGAATGCTGCGCAGACAGTCTCCCGGCAGCAGACGGCGCTGCACCCGCCTGGGCAGGGGACGCGGCTCCAGCCGATAGACCGGTTCGAGGTTTCGCTGGACCGGTTGATAGGTGTTGCGTGTGACCGTCTGTTCGCGCTTGCGGTCATTCCGGTCGTTGATGACCTTGGCGACGATTGCGACGCCGGCAATTGCCGCCAGCGCCCGCAGCACATCCTCATTTGCACGTGCCGGTGCAACCCCTGCTGCGGTGATACAGATCGCGGCGGCGGTGACTGTGGCGATGAATTTCCTGTGCATGTGCGTTGTCCTTTCGATGTGTCTGCGGGCCGTTCGCTGACGGGTGGCCTGTTGTGCATCCAAACTGGGGTCATCCCCCCCGGACAGGCAATATCGTGCGGCTGTTATCGGATAACAGCAGGGCTAAACCCCCTTTGTTATTGAATATCCCGCTGCTCCCGCGCACAGTTGAAGCATGAAACAGATCGCTCATATTCTTGTACTGACCGTCGCAATCATCGCCGGGAATGCAGCACAGGCCGCGGATTGCTACGCCGATTACAAGGCCAAACAGGACAACCCGCTGCGGCTGCACTATGGCGTGGCAGAAATTTCACAGTGCTCGAAACAGGGTGCCAGAGCAGAGCTTTCTGCGCGCCTCGCCGCACAGGGCTGGACCTTGCTGAACATCGTGTCAGTGTTTAATGCCGACGGGCTTGCTGAAAGGAAACAGAGTGCAGGACCAAACTACCTCCGCTTCTGACATGCGCCGCTCTGGCGGCCGGATTGCGGTTTTCGGCATCGTGGGGATTGTCCTGATACTGGCCATAGCCGCCGTAATGCTGTTCTGGGCACTGCCCGACGCCAATGCCTTTAACGCCCGCGTCGAACGTCTGTTCATTGAAAATGACAACCTGACGGCGCAGGCCGAAATCAAACTGCTCGAAATCCTGGCCCAGTCCGGCACCGCATTTTCCGATACTCTGGCCAGTTACCGTCTGGTTATTTTCGTACTGCTTGTCTTTGCCACGGCGATGCTCATCGCGGCGTTGGTTTTCCTGGTGCTGCTGGTGGGGTTCAATCGCCGTATGGCCCAGATCGAACGCGCGGGCATTCAGGTCTCCTCGCTGCTGATCAGCCGCGAGGAGAACACGGTTTATCTCAACAACCTCGGCTTTAAGCTGACCGATGCTGCAATGGAAACCATGTCCGTGCTGGCCGAGGCACGGATGGACGATGATGTGTTGTCTGGATCGGAAATCGAAGGCGTGATCTCCGGACGCAGCCCCGCTGATTGTGAGGAGGCCGCCGGTGCCACCCGCATCAAACGCCTGCGCGATACTCTGGGAAATCAGATCGTTTCTGAACTCCTGGTCAAAAACATTGCCCGTCGCGGTTATATGCTGGCCATCGACAAGGATGTGATCAGGGTGATCTGAGGGTCTGCCGGGGTCCGGGCTGCCAGGCCTCTTATTAACTGCTCCCACAACCGGTTCTACTGGTGCCTGGGCAGGCCACAGGGTCAGCTCCCGGCAACACATTCCCCGGCTTGTCAGCTGCAAAGACGGGTAGCAGTGTACAGTCTGGAACTACAACCAGCCTGATGCTGCAGCCGGTTTAAGCGACGCAGGTGGTACGGCAACAGACTGCATGCATCTTTCCGTCTGGCATTTTCCCGGGTCCTGCGACTACTCTGGCATTCTGATACCAAAGCAAGGAATGCTCATGCCCGCCCCGACAAATACTTTCAAACAAGCGCTGGCCGACGGCGAGACCCTTTTTGGCTGCTGGATGAGCATGGCCGAACCCTACACCGCGGAGATTCTGAGCGGTGCCGGTTTTGACTGGTTGCTGATTGACGGCGAGCACTCTCCCAATGACATCCGCTCGATCCGCGATCAGATGATCGCGCTCAAGGGCAGTGCCAGCCACCCGGTCGTGCGTGTGCCCGTTGGCGAAACCTGGATCATCAAACAGGTGCTGGATGTCGGCGCGCAGTCTGTGCTGGTGCCCATGGTTGAAACTGCGGACCAGGCGCGTGAACTTGTGCGTGCCTGCCGGTATCCGCCGAACGGCACACGCGGTGTCGGCTATGCCGTGGGCCGCGTCTCAGACTTTGGCCAGATGGAAAACTATGGTCCGACGGCGGACGCGCAGATTTGTCTGCTGGTTCAGGTCGAGAACAAAACCGGGCTTGATAACCTTGATGAGATCCTGGCGGTGGAGGGGGTAGACGGTGTGTTTATCGGCCCCGCCGACCTGTCGGCCAGCATGGGATACCTTGGGCAGACAATGCACCCGGATATGGTGCAGACGATTCTTGGTGCTCTGAAACGGATTGCGGATGCAGGCAAGGCCCCTGGCATTCTGACCACCGACGAGGGGATGATCCGGTCCTCGCTGGAGGCCGGAGCGCGTTTTGTTGCGGTTGCGATGGACATTGCCCTGCTGCTGGAAAACGGGAAAGCCGCGGCGTCAAAATGGATAAACGGCATGGGTTGACCTGTCGCGGTCGGCAGGCCTGATGTCACACGACCGTCATTCCGGTCGGTGCCCCCTTTCCACCAGCCGCGCGCGGGTATAAGACGCGCGCACCATCACACATATATTGGAGTCAAACAGATGGGTTACCGCGTCGTTATTGCGGGTGCCACAGGCAATGTGGGCCGCGAAATGCTGAACATTCTTTCCGAACGCCACTTTCCGGTGGACGAGCTGACGGTACTTGCGTCCCGTAAATCGCTCGGCACGGAAGTCAGCTTTGGCGATACGACGCTCAAGACAAAGGACCTGGACACGTTTGATTTCACCGGCTGGGACATCGCGCTTTTTGCCGTTGGCTCGGATGCGACAAAGAAATACGCGCCCAAAGCTGCCGCCGCGGGCTGTGTCGTGATCGATAACTCATCGCTTTATCGCTATGACCCGGACGTGCCGCTGATCGTACCAGAGGTGAACCCGCAGGCGATCCACGGCTACGCCAAAAAGAACATCATCGCGAACCCGAACTGCTCGACCGCGCAGATGGTGGTGGCCCTCAAGCCGCTGCACGACCGTGCAACTATCAAACGCGTGGTGGTCAGCACCTACCAGTCTGTGTCCGGTGCGGGCAAAGAGGGGATCGACGAGCTCTGGGATCAGACAAAGTCGATCTACAACCCGACCGATGACAAACCGGCGAGAAAATTCACCAAGCAGATCGCGTTCAACGTGATCCCGCATATCGACGTCTTCATGGACTCAGGCGAGACCAAGGAAGAGTGGAAAATGGTGGCGGAGACGAAAAAGATCGTCGATCCGAAGATCAAAGTCACGGCGACCTGTGTGCGCGTGCCGGTTTTTGTCGGTCACTCCGAGGCGGTGAATATCGAATTTGAGGACCATCTCGACGAAGACGAGGCACGCGAGATCCTGCGCGAGGCGCCGGGCGTCATGGTGATCGATAAACGCGAAGACGGCGGCTATGTCACGCCCGTCGAATGTGTTGGTGATTTCGCCACATTCATCAGCCGCATCCGCCAGGACAGCACGATCGACAACGGCCTGAACCTGTGGTGCGTGTCGGACAACCTGCGCAAGGGTGCTGCCCTGAACGCCGTCCAGATTGCTGAGCTGCTGGGGCGCGAAGTCCTGAACAAAGGGTAAGCGTTCGGCCAGAACCAACAATATGCCCGTCGGATTACGGTCCGGCGGGTTTTTTCAGCCTGACCACCTACCGTTTTTGCAAACGGTAATGCGTTTGTTAACCGGTTTCGCGGAATAACACCGGACATGCAGAAATACGACGCATCCGAAAAATGACAGACGCCGTGCACAAAATTTGCATCAAATTGCTCACATCTTCTGGTATCGCGTGGAAAAACCCTGCGCAGGACGCTGCAAAACATGTCTGATCGACACAATCCGGGCCCACCGCCAAGCGTTACCCGCCAGACCACGGGCATGCTCGGCGTGCTCGGATTTTCTCTTTCGCTCTATTTTCTCAGCAAGGCAGGATTTGACCGGGTCAACGCTACCGTCATCGCCATGATCGGCACGGCGCTTCCAATGCTGTTGCACGAACTGGTTTTCCTCAAGGCACACCGCCAGCCATCCGCAGGGCTGCAGGGGTTTACGCTGCGCGGGCATGAGCCGGCCAACTGGGAACGTATCTGCATCAAGCTGCTGGGGCTCTGGGGAACGCTGGGGCTGATTGCCTTTGCCTACTGGCTCTTTCCGGAATACGCGCGCGACCTCTACCTCCCCTTCTGGACCTTCTGCCGGGACTACGCGCTTGCCTTTGTATTTCTGAGCACGGTGTATTTCTGGCTGATCGACAAATGGCAAAAGGAACCGGAAGACGAATATTTCGTCGTTGGCCAGATGTTTATCGGCAAACGGAACACCGCATCCGGCGAAGAGATAAGGCGGCATTTTCTGAACTGGATCATCAAGGGTTTTTTCCTGCCTTTGATGTTTGTGTACTTTGCAAGCTCCGTGCAGTTTCTGATCAACGAACCGATCGGGAATGCATTCAACAACTTCCGGATGTTTGTACGCTATGTTTCCAAATTCGCTGTTGGGCTTGATCTGGCGATTGCGACGATTGGATATATACTGACCATCCGCCTTGCGAATGCGCACATCCGAACCCCGAACAATCTGTTCTGGGGCTGGACAGTTACGCTTTGTGTTTATGCGCCTTTTTACGGGCTGATCGGCAAACGCTATCTTGACCATACCGACGGCAACGGCTGGCTGGAAATGTTCGCCGAAAATACCGGTATCTGGTTTTACATCTGGGGCGTCGCTATCATCATTTCCAAGGTCGGCTGGGTCTGGGCAAATGTCACCTTTGGCATACGGTTCTCCAACCTTACCAACCGCGGCATCCTGACCAACGGGCCGTTCCGATGGTTCCGGCATCCGTCGTATTTCTTTAAAAACACATCCTGGTGGCTGCTGACGGTGCCGTTCTTTTCTACAGAGAGCAATGAGGTAGCCCTGCAGAATATCTGCCTGATGCTTTGCCTGAATACGGTTTACCTGCTGCGTGCCAAAGCAGAGGAAAAGCACCTCTCAGAAGATCCGACTTACGTGGAATATGCGCTGTGGGTCGAAAAACACGGGGCCCTGCGGGGATTACGCGCAGTTTTCCCCTTCCTGAGATACAAGGCCCCTGAGCAGATGCCCGACCCTGAGAGAGCGGGCCTTTATGCACCGCACGAGGCCCGGTGAGGACTTTCTCGGTCGAATGCCTGTGTTGTTGAATTCAGAGCCGGATCCGTATCCCGGATGGCTTGCGGGCGCGTTCAGATTTCGCGCGGATCCTTTGGCTTTCCCGGGCCGAATCGACGCAGGAAAGTTGCGTATGAAAAACCCAGATCATGTGCGTTGCACAGCTTGTAACCACTGGTCTCTGTATGCAGGGACAAACCGCCCCAGGCAACTTTGAGAAAGTAGCCATGGCGGCGCAGACGGTTGTCCAGGTCTTCCCAGCTGGCGGCTTCGGCCATGTCCCGGAAAAGCAGCTTTTGCAGCGCGAAAACAAGCCGTTCGTTCACTTCCTCGGTCTGTTTGCGCGATGACTTGCGGTTAAGAATATGCGCCTGCAACAGGTCTTCGACAATTTTGCCAACTGTCCCTTCTTTCTCAGTCGCCAGATCATGGACGGCCAAAGCAAGATCAGCCGGAAGCTGCACTGTTACGGTACGTTTATTCATACCAGCAGCATTGCTTAATTTTGGTTTAAAAATGGTTAAAATCGCTCGGCGCGCAGCACTTCACAGTCAACAATACTCACAACGCCGATATGTCGTTCCACGACCTCGAAAGCGGCGTCCAGCAATGCACTCAACCGGTCATCCCGGATAATGCAGATGACCTGCACCATTCCAGCCGCACGGCCGATTTCTCCGGACCGAGTCCAGGCACCTGACCGGCCCGATCCACCCAGAACCGGCAGGATCGTGAACCCGGTCACACCCGCGCGGGTCAGGGCATCCGTCAGTCGCGACTGCATGATTGCCTCTATGGTGATTTCCACCCGTTTGGCCTTGTGGGTCTGCATGTCTCAGCCTCCCGTGAATGTGGTAGCAACCGCGATGTAGAGCGGAATACCCAGCGTCAGATTAAAGGGGAACGTGACGCCAAGCGACAGCGTCAGATAAATGGATGGGTTCGCCTCGGGCAGGGCCACACGCATCGCAGCCGGCACGGCGATATAAGAGGCAGAGGCCGAAAGGACCATCATCAGGGCAACACCGCCCGGTGACAGCCCCAGAAGCAACCCGGTGCCCAGGCCGAACGCGCTGCCGATCACAGGCATCAGAACACCAAAAGCCAGCACCCCGGGTCGGAGAACGCCACTGCCACCGCGCAAACCGCGGCCTGCAACCAGCCCCATGTCCAGCAGAAAGAGGCACAGTACCCCTTTGAAGGGCGCAACGATAAAGCTCGAGATCTCTGCGAGCCCTTCTTCTCCGGTCACCCAGCCGATCACAAAGGAGCCCACCAGCAAGACGATCGATCCGTTCAGCATAATCTCGCGCCACAGATCACTGTCCATCCGGCGCCCGTCGCCGCCCCGCGATATCAGCCAGAGCGCGGACAGAATCGCCGGTGCTTCCATCGCTGCCGCCACCGCGACCATGTACCCTTCGGAGGCGATCCCGCTGCTCTCAAGAACAGAAGTTGCGGCTACAAAGGTAACAATGGAGATCGATCCGTAGTGCGCGGCAACAGCAGCTGCATCCAGTCTGCTAAGCCCGGTCATCACCGACAGAAGGCCAAAGGCAATCAGCGGCAAAACCGCCGACAGAATGATCCCGGCCAGCAGCGACAACCCAAGTGTGATGTCAATGCCATGCGCGGCGACACTGACCCCGCCCTTGAAACCGATCGCAAAGAGCAGATAGATCGACAAGGCTTTTGCCGCAGCCTCGGGCACGCTCAGATCGGACCGAGCCAGCGAAGCCGCAACGCCCAGCGCAAATGACAGAATGATCGGAGACAGCAGGTTGTTTCCTGCAAGTGTCAGTATCTGCTCCACAACTTTCCCTTCATTGTCTGATGCTGCAGGCCAGCGGCGACGTCACTCAGACCGGTTTGAAAACATTCTCAGCGGGCTGGTAAAACTCCAGACCACCCTCACCAATATCTGTCCACAACCCGTGCAGTGTCAGTGTCGAGGATGCCACGCGGTCGCTGACAAACGGAAACGTCATCAGGTTTTCCAGACTGGCCACAACTGCATGCTTTTCCAGTTGGCGCGCCTGCTGCCCGGCATCCTTTTCTTCTGCAACCAGGTCATACCAGGGGCGCAGAATATCCATCCAGCGGCCGACAAAACTCTGGCTTTCCTCCAGCTCCGGCGCGTTGCCCTGACACATGTCAATGCAGCCGCGTACACCGCCACAGCCCGAGTGTCCCAGCACTATCAGGTGCGTCACATTCAGCACTGTAACCGCATATTCCACAGCGGCAGACGTACCATGATGGTCCCCGTCGGGCGTAAAGGGTGGCACCAGGTTGGCGATATTGCGGTGAATAAAAAACTCGCCCTGGTCCGCCCCGAAAATGGAGGTGACGTGAACCCGGCTGTCACAGCAGGAGATAACCATCGCACGCGGGTGCTGACCGTCACTCGCCAGCTTTCGATACCATGCCTCGTTGTCCGCATAACCGGTTGCTTTCCAACCGTGATACCTTTGCACAAGGTATCCGGGGAGTGGTTTGGCCTGTTTCATCTGTGTTCCGTAAAATTCTGCTGCGGAACCCGATTACCCTGAATACATCTTAAATTCGAGCGAAATCACCCTCTGCTCTCAACACTTTGGATACAAATATCGTGCGATACCTTTCCCACGCGGTGGGCGCGACTTAGGGTGAATGAAATGGATCAGGTCCTGAACATCAGGCTGAAAGAGAAAGTGCACGTCGATCAGGACCGTCTCAGTGCACTTTATGCCGAACTGGGAGAGGCCGGAGCAGAGGATGTCGTCTGCCGGGCAATGGAAGAGCTTGCGCTGCGCCTGTCGCACTGCGGCAGGTTGCATCAGAACGGTACCAGAGAAGACCTGCGCAAATGTGCACGTTCACTCATTGCGATCGCGGATCAGATTGGCATGCACGTTCTGGCCCGGGTCTCCGGTGATGTGATCAATGCGATAGACAGCACCGACGAGCCCGCAATCGCAGCCACACTCGCGCGGTTGTTGCGGATCGGCGAACAATCCCTGACCGCAATCTGGGATCTCCAGGACATTACAATCTGACAGGTTGCACAGCGCTGCGATCAGGCTAGGCTGACAGGAGACACCTCCTGAAAGGCCTTTTTGTCATGACCGTAGCATTTGCCGATGCGGAAACTGCACCGCTCCCGCTTTATGTTGTCGACCAGTCTGAATGCGCTGACTGGCTCAGTGCACAACCCGAACGCGTTGCCAGATGGGCAGCAGCGAACGGTTTCAAAGGCGCCATCGGGCAGGCACTGGTCATTCCGGATGCAGATGGCGCGCCGACTATGGCACTGGCAGGGTATGGCACCGATCACAGTCGCCAGCGGGCCAGGTTCCATCTGGCTGCCGCTGCGGCAAAACTGCCCGCGGGGACATATAAAATCGCCTCTGGCATTCCGGACGACCGGCTGGAACGCGAAGCACTCGGGTGGCTTTTGGCAGGCTACCGCTTTGACCGCTATGCAGAAGCCAGCAGCATGGGTGCCCGCCTCTCTCCGCCGGACGGTATCGATGTGCAGCGGCTGCAGGCCATCGCAGAGGGCGAAATTCTCACCCGTGACCTGATTAACACGCCCTCGAATGACATGGGGCCGTCCGAGCTGGAGGACGCCGCCCGTGATCTGGCTGTCCGGCACGGCGCGGCAATTTCGGTCATTCATGGCGAGGACCTGCTGGCGCAGAATTTCCCGCTGATCCACACAGTCGGGCGCGCCTCCGACCGCAGCCCCCGGCTGATTGACATGCGCTGGGGGGACACCGGTCCCCAGATCACTCTGGTGGGCAAGGGCGTGTGTTTCGACACCGGCGGTCTGAACCTCAAGCCCGGTGGTTCGATGGCACTGATGAAAAAGGACATGGGCGGGGCAGCGAACGTACTGGGGCTGGCGCATATGCTTATGGCAACGGCAACCGGCATCCGCCTGCGCGTGCTGATACCAGCTGTTGAGAACGCAGTATCAGCCAACGCGTTCCGGCCCGGTGATATCCTGCCATCCCGTAAGGGTCTGACCGTGGAAATAAACAACACCGATGCCGAGGGCAGGCTGGTTCTGGCGGATGCACTGGCCCTCGCCCAGGAAGAAAACCCTGATCTGATTATCTCTATGGCGACGCTGACGGGTGCGGCGCGCGTGGCCGTCGGGCCTGATCTGGCGCCCTACTACTGTGATGACCCGGCCCTGGTGGAAGCGCTGGAAAATCATGCTGCGCGCACGGATGATCCCGTTTGGCGCATGCCTTTTCATGCTCCTTATGAGGCGATGATTGAGCCTGGCATCGCCGATCTGGACAACGCGCCCAAAGGTGGTTTTGCGGGCTCAATCACCGCCGCCCTTTTCCTGCGCCGGTTTGTGGGCGAGAGCACCTATATGCATTTTGACGTGTTCGGCTGGAATCCGGCAGAGGCACCCGCCCGCGCCAAAGGCGGTACCGGCCAGGCCACGCGCGCACTGCTCGACACCATCGGGCAGATGACAACGCAATGACCGATCCGCGCACCCGGCCTGATCCGGCACTGGTCAGGCTGGATGAGCCAGCCGCGGTGGCAGTGCCGCTGACGGACCTGCTGCGCAGTCCCGGCGGCCTGCGTGATCGTCAGCTGCTGATGGGCGCACCGGTGCGCATACTGAACCGCATCAAAGACCATGCGCTGGTCAGATCAGAGACCGATGGCTACTGCGGTTATGTACCGACGAGGTCACTCGGGCCCGCTGTGCAGCCGACACATCAAGTGACCCTGCGCACAGCACATGCCTACAGTGCCGCTGATATTAAATCCCCAGAACGCTGCAGCCTGAGTTTCGGTGCGCGGCTTACGGCCCTGTCAGAAACGGCGACTTTCATAGAAACAGCTGCTGGTTTTGTACCGCGCCAGCAGGTTCACCGGGCGGACGTTCTGGCAGATGACCCGTCGGCCGTTGCGGCGCTTTTTCTGGGAACACCCTACCTTTGGGGTGGCAACTCGGGCTTTGGCATTGACTGTTCAGGCCTGGTTCAGGCCGCATGCCTGGCCTGCGGCATACCCTGCCCCGGCGACAGCGATCAGCAGAAACGTGATCTCGGGACACCATTGCCTGCCGGCGCAGCCGTCAGACGCAACGACCTGTTGTTCTGGAAAGGTCACGTGGCGCTGGTGACAGATGATACCACCCTGATCCACGCAAACGCCGGGCATATGGCCGTTGCATTTGAACCTATCGAAGAGGCTATCATCCGTATCGAGACACAGGGTGGCGGGGCTGTCACAGCGCACAAACGACTTTCTGTGCAGCCGGGCTGATTACTCCACGGCGCGGATCAGCTTGCGCTCCAGGACCCGCAGAACAGTGCGCAGATCATGACCCCGGCGCATAATCTGCCCGTCCATGCCAACGACGGCGTACATTCCCTGCTTGTCCCGCAGGCGCGGGCGCTTTTCGATCCGGTAGAGCGGGTTTTCTGCCGTTCTGCGAAACACAGAAAAGACGGCGACCTCGCGCAGGCACGAAATGCCATAGTCCCGCCATTCACCGGCAGCAACAAACCGGCCATAAAGTGACAGGATCACCGACAGTTCGGTGCGGTGAAATGCGACCTGCTGAGGCGGCAGATGATGAAGATTGCCCGAAGGCGGCACCTGGTAGTTCATGGATCAAGAGTTGCGCTGTTCAGCGCTCAAATCAAGCCCTTCATGAAAGGATATACACAGAGCCTTCCATATGTTACCGATCATGACACAAGGAGTGAAATCGGAAACACATAAATGTCCGGACAGACAACGGATCAGCAGCGCGCTGAAACCTGCGCGCACCTCATGATGGAAAAAGACACTGCCAGCCAGAGCCTGGGCATGACCATCGTGTCTGTTGCACCGGGTGCCGCCAGCCTGAGCATGCCAGTGACAGATCAGATGCTGAACGGTCATGGTATGTGCCACGGCGGCTTTATTTTCATGCTGGCCGATTCTGCTTTTGCCTTTGCCTGCAATTCCTACAACAGGATCACGGTCGCACAGCAGAACCAGATCACCTATCTGCAGCCCGGAGCCGCCGGTGATCACCTGACGGCCACCGCGACCGAAGTGTCGCGCAGCGGCCGGTCCGGGGTATATGATGTAGAAGTTACCAACCAGAAAAACGAAAAGATTGCCGTTTTCCGTGGCTTGTCCCGCACGGTAAAAGGCCAGCACTACCCGGAAGACGGAGCGCCAGAATGAAAGACCTCACCCCCGATCCGGGCACTCTCGACCCCATCGAAAAAGCCAGCCGCGACGAGATCACAGCGTTGCAGACCGAACGGATGCGCTGGTCGCTGCAGCACGCCTACGACAATGTCCCGCACTACCGCCAGAGCTTTGATACTGCGGGCGTGCATCCGTCGGATTTCAGGATGCTTTCCGACCTGTCGCGTTTCCCTTTCACGCAAAAAGCTGATCTTCGGGCAAACTACCCCTTTGGCATGTTTGCCGTGCCACGTGACCAGGTGGCGCGTATCCACGCCTCGTCCGGCACCACGGGCCAGCCAACCGTGGTCGGCTATACACAGAATGATCTGACGAACTGGGGTGCCGTAGTGGCCCGTTCGCTGCGTGCCTCTGGCCTGAAACCGGGTGATCTGCTGCACAATGCTTACGGCTATGGTCTTTTTACCGGCGGGCTGGGCATCCACCTGGGCGCGGACGCTCTGGGGCTGACAACAGTGCCGGTGTCGGGGGGTATGACCCAGCGCCAGGTGCGCCTGATCGAGGATTTCCGGCCAAAGGGAATCACGGTGACCCCTTCATACGCGCTGTCCGTGCTTGACGAATATGCAGCGCAGGGCCTCGATCCGCGCGAAAGCCCGCTGGAGGTGGGGATTTTCGGTGCCGAGCCCTGGACCAACGCCATGCGGCAGGAAATAGAGGCCGCCTTTGACATGCATGCGGTTGATATCTACGGCCTGTCCGAAGTTATGGGTCCCGGCGTCGCAAATGAATGTGTGGAAACCAAAGACGGTCTGCATGTCTGGGAAGATCACTTTTACCCCGAAATTGTTGACCCCGCGACTGGCGAACCGGTTGCAGAAGGTGAACGGGGGGAGCTGGTCTTTACCTCGCTGACCAAGGAGGCCTTCCCGATTATCCGCTACCGCACCCGGGATCTGACACGTCTGCTACCGGGGACCGCGCGGTCCATGCGCCGGATGGAAAAGGTGACCGGGCGTTCGGATGATATGATCATCCTGCGAGGCGTGAATGTATTTCCCACGCAGATCGAGGAATCGATCATGGCCACGGCAGGACTGGCCCCGCATTTCCAGATCGAACTGTCGCGCCCGGACCGGATGGACCAGATGGCAGTGCTGTGTGAAGCCGCCGATCAGACTTCAGACAGCGATGCCTTGTCCCGCGCCCTGGCGGATCACATCAAACAGACCGTTGGGATATCCGTTTCGGTTACCGTGGGTCCAACGGGCTCTGTGGCGCGCTCACAGGGCAAAGCCGTTCGGATTATCGACAACCGCGGCTGAATAAAGCGCCTTGATCCCCTGCGAAATCTGGTGCTGTTTTCAGCGCCAGACATAACGTCCGTTTTTCTGAGCGGCGTTAACCATATACTCATATTTATATCAATTTTACTTAAACCCAACGGCATCTGGCCGTATACCGACAGCGACGGTAACGCCCTCCTGCATGTTGCACGGGCGGTTTTAACAAGGAGACGTGTTCCGATGATGAAACACACAATTATTGCGGCCGCTGCAGCCATGACAATGCTTGCAGCAGAAGCCACAGCCGCCACGCTGAGCGGCACGTACACAATCAATATCCGCAACTTTGACGACAGCGACGCACCGGGTGATGTTGTAACGCGGTCGAACTCCGCTGCAACGCGGTCGAACTTTGACGCACAGGCCATTGACGCCGTGATCGAATACACCGGCGCGCTGGACTTTGGCATCGGCAGCGGCGGCAGCTCGACAACAACAATCGACAACTTCCTGACCAGCGCAGGCGGCAGCTATTCTGTTGTGAGCTCCAGCATTGATCTGTCCAGCACCCTGCTGAGCCAGGGCAGCTATGTGACCACCACGTTCTTTGAAATCTTCGGCTCTTTTGCGGGGAATGCACTGAACGGTCTGATCACACATGACGATGGCATCACGCTCGAAGGCAACAACGTCGGTGGTGGCGTCAGCGCGCCGCCTACGTCCAGAAGGCTCACCGATTTCACTGCTGACGCGGGCGATTTCACGCTGCTCTATGCATCTGCAAACGGGAACCCTTCTATCCTGCGCGTCGAAGCCGACATTTCACCTGTGCCGCTTCCGGCCGGTGCGGTGCTCCTGATGTCAGGTCTTGCCGGTCTGGGCATTGCCCGCCGTCGCAAAAAGTCCTGATACGCCGGGATCAACAGTTTCAGAAAGGGCGCTCCACCGGGGCGCCCTTTTTTGTGCTCGATGAAAGCGCGGCCATACTTGATCAGTGTGCACTTCCAGGCATTTCGCATATTATATTGACCCTGCGCCTGCTGTGTCCGATTGTTCGGCAGCCCGGATAATCCGCATTCTCAAGAGGCAGCATGACAAAGAAGTTCAATCGCCTGGAAGAATTACGCCGGTACGTGGACAAGAACGATACTGGCATCGAAATTGCACCATACTGTACGCCGATTGCATCCCGAAGAGATGGCTACAACACGATAAATGTCGATGTTTTTCATACGACTACGATACGTGAACGTGCGGCGTCAGATGCGTTTGTGGATTCGGAAAAGATGGCGCTTATTGAAGAGGTTGATCTGGTCGGAGACGCCAGTGAACTGGCGGCGCTGACAGAAAAGCTCCGTGCAGAACATCAGATTGGCTACATCGTTTCTTCGCATAATTTCGAACACCTTCCTAATCCCTTGAAGTTCCTCAAGGATTGCTCTGAGGTACTTAAAGAAGGCGGTGTTCTGAGCATGGCCGTTCCCGATTTTCGGACCTGCTTTGATCATTTCAGATTCCCGACGCGATTGTCGGACTGGCTGGAGGCGTATCACAACCCTTTACCGCTGCCAGCGCCATCCCGTATTTTCGAGGCGTCCAGTGTTTACGCAGAATACGCTGATATCGATGACAGGCATCTTGCATTTAGTATGGACCGCCTGCAGCCAGACCGTTTCGATCCGACCACGAACCTGAGGGAGCAGTATGACGCCTATCTGAACCGACTGAACGGGCCGTTTGACTATGTCGACTCGCATTTCAGTGCAATGTTCGGAGAAACCTTTGAACTGATGGTGCGTGACCTTATCTATCTGGGTGAATTGGATCTCGAGGTCCTTGAGGTCTCAGAAACCTTGGGCCATGAGTTCTTTGTCCACCTTCGCAAATCCAGCCCATCGATAGAACCGGACAGCGCTTTCTTTGAGCGACGCGCGGCTCTGCTGAAGCAGGTCCAGGCAGGTCTTGGTACCGGCGCTTTTCCAACAGTGCGGGCAAAACAGGTTTTAAAGCTGTCGCACCTGTCACTGAACGGGATCGTGGACTTCCGGGCTCTTATGCGGAGAGTTTTCGGGAAAAAGAGCTTTGATCGCCTGCGCGAACTGAATGCAAATCGGCGCGCGCGCCGAAAAAATACCGGTTGATTTTCTGCGCGCGCGCAGCCGGTCAGGCAAAAGAACCATGACAGAACCAGCCGGACGACATGGTACCGCCGTGCCCGTAGAACAGCCACAGCTTCTGCCCATCCTCGGTGTCCGTAACCCAGTAGTCTCGCACACCTGTGCGCCAGTCAGGATCATCCAGCCACCATTCCGGTGCCAGGCGTTCCGGACCAACAGCCCGGCGACGTCTGAGCGTCCGGCCCCGCCAGCGAAAAACTTCAGGCACCTTTGGGGTATCAGGTGCGTTGACCGGTTCCGGCTGCCACAGCAGCAACGGGCGGGGCGTGGCAGAACGCCGCCAGTCTCCGCCATAGGGCGCAGACCAGGCCGCCGCCATTACCTTGCTGGTTTTTTCCGGGATATGGCTTTCTGTCGGATACAGGCGTGTCACAGCATCCAGACCAACCCGCGCGCCGATCCGCCCGATCAGGTCATCTGTCGCAGTATTACTGGCCAGACGTTTGTTTACCGCCTGCCCCGCATCCAGATGGCCAACCGCCCGGCGGTTATGCAACGGCTCTGACTGCAGGGCTTCCAGCCGCAGCATGTCAATGCCGAAACCCGCATCAATTGTCTCAAGCTTCATCGCCAGCAGAGGCCTGATGCGATCCGGATCATGAGAGGGACGTGCAAGGCCGATATCAACAGACTGAATGTCATGATCGCTGCGAAAGGCCTGCAGCCTGACGCGCCGCGCTCCACGCCCCTTGTCCCGCAGCTGTGCGCAAAGCCGCGGCAGCAGGCGATCGATACCGGCCAGCATATCAGCCTCCAGGCCGATCGGTTCGGGCAGTGTCAGCCGCACGGCGAAATGATCCGGCGGCTTTGCAGGGGAAACCGGTTCAGGGGCGGAACCCATCGCCTGATCCATGCGCATCACAAGACCACGCCCGAAACGGCGCGCCAGTGAGGCACGCGGCTGTCCCAGCAGATCCCCGATCCGTCGAAGGCCCAACCGCGCCAGCTGTTCAGCGACCCCATCATCAAGGCGCAGCGCCGCAACCGGCAGCGGGCTGAGCGCGGAATAGGTCTGCCCCGGGGCTGCAATCCGATGCGTCGCCGCATGACGGCCCGGCTGCATGACGGGCGCCGCCCCGCCCCGTGTCCAGTGCCGCCGCTTGCCCGCGCGGGAGCGTGTGGCGCGCGCTTCCTGGTCGATGGCATCGCCGGACCGGTGCGCGCCGGCGGCCTGCCCGGCAAAGCGGGCCAGTGCCCATGCCGCACCACGGGTGTCTGCCAGCCCCATCCGTACGGCAAGGCCCAGGTCGTTACAGTCCTGCTGCACCACCTCCATCAGCGAGGCCTCGCCCCCGAACAGATGCGCGCACCCGGTCAGGTCAACCACTAGGCCGTCATCTGCTTCGGTCGCCACCCAGGGGCTGAACTTCCCGGCCCAGCGTTGAAGGACAGATAAAAATGCTCTCTCAGACTGAGTATTCCGGGCGCGGGTCACCAGCCCTTCGCACATGGCATGCGCATCCCGCACAGGCTGGCCGGTTCGTATCCCGAACCCGGCCGCAACCGGGTTAACGGAACTGAGCACCTGCATATTGGCGACCTCCCGGACAACGGCAAAAGGCATCTGCTGCAGCTGCGGCTCCAGACGCATCAGCCGGTCAGCCCCGAGACGCGGGAACCAGAGGGACAGAATTCTTCGGTCAGTCATTGTGGCAGCAAAGACAGTAGAATCATTAATGTTCTTGTTTTGTTCTATCCAGAAGTAGCCCGCGACAGCCAGGCTGTCGAGTCCCCCGTCAGGCGCCGTAGCGTGCCATGAAGGTTTCAACCGCAGCTGCCACAACGCGCTCGATCTCTTCGGGTGAGACCGAGCGGATCACCCCAAAGATCAGACGCGGCCAGACATCTGCCTTACACAGCTCCCCGAACTGATCGGCTGCCAGCACAAAATCATCGATCACCAGCTCTCCGCGGCCCTGGGCCCGTTCAAAGTATGCAGCCATCTCTGCCCGGAACACGGCCGGACCGGAGTCGTAAAACCGCTGGCCCAGCTCTGGGAAGCGGTCTGATTCCGCAACACAGATACGGAAAATCTGCTGTCCGAACTCCGAACTGATAAATGTCAGAAAATGGCGACCCGTCTGCGTCAGGACATCCCGGGGTTCGGCATCCATATCAATATTGTCGAGCGCGTCGCGGGACTGTCGCTGGCATTCACTGCGCGCCACTTCCATAAAAAGCAGCCGTTTGTCGGGAAAGTAGCTATAGAGCGTGGCCTTGGAGACATTCGCGACCCGGGCAATTTCGTCCACGCTCGCCCCTTCAAACCCATCGGCCATAAAGACGTCGCGAGCGCCGTTGAGAACCTGATCGAATTTCCGGCCCTTGCGAATAAGCTCTTTGGTTTCTGTCATCTGGCCTCCGGCATTGGCTCCACAATATAAACCGGGCGGTTCAGTTCCAAGGGAAAACCACACAGCAGGCTCAAAGCGGATTGAAACCCAGGACAGAGGCAATTAGAATCATTCTAAACAATGGAGGCCTGTATGCGATTTTCCCTGTCCCGCAAGAGCTTCAGTGATCTGTCAGAGCAGGAAATCCTCGCTCTGGCGATATCATCAGAAGAAGATGACGCCCGGATTTACCGGGGATATGCGGAAAGGCTGCGCGCAGATTTTCCGGACAGTGCAAAAGTATTCGACGGTATGGCCGCCGAGGAGGACACGCACCGTCAGCGTCTGATCGACCTGCACACAAAGCGTTTTGGCGATGTCATTCCTCTGATCCGCCGGGAACATGTCGCAGGTTATTACAACCGCCGCCCCATCTGGCTGGTCGAGAACCTCGGGCTGGAACGTATCCGTGCCGAGGCGGAGGCAATGGAGCGCGAGGCAGAGAAATTCTATCTGCAGGCGGCAGCCAGAACCGCTGATGCGGCCACACGCAAACTTCTGGGAGACCTGGCAGCCGCCGAGGCCGGCCACCAGAACACCGCCGAAGCGCTGGAGCAGAAACATCTGAGCGGTGACGCCCGCGACCGGGAGGAAGACGCCGCTAAAAGGCAGTTCATTCTCACATGGATCCAGCCGGGCCTTGCCGGGCTGATGGACGGTTCTGTTTCGACACTGGCGCCGATTTTCGCCACAGCCTTTGCGACCCAGGATACATGGACGACGTTTCTTGTGGGCCTCGCAGCCTCGGTAGGTGCCGGGATTTCCATGGGCTTCACCGAAGCTGCCTCTGACGACGGTCAGCTCTCCGGGCGTGGCTCGCCGGTGAAACGCGGCGTGGCATCGGGCGTGATGACCACAGTCGGCGGTTTGGGGCACGCCCTGCCTTACCTGATCACTGACTTCTGGACCGCAACGGTCATCGCGATCATCGTTGTCTTCATCGAGCTTTGGGCTATTGCCTGGATCCAGAACAGATTTATGCAGACACCGTTCTTTCGTGCTGCTTTTCAGGTCGTTGTCGGGGGCGCACTGGTCTTTGCTGCCGGTGTTCTGATCGGGTCGGGTTGATATCAGCGCCTGATCCGGGCAGACCGGTCCCATGATAGAAATCTTCCTGAAAACCCTGCCCTTTTTCGCGCTTATCGGGCTGGGCTACTGGGCCGGCTATACGCGGTTTTTCACAGCCGAAGCCACCGCCTATCTGACCAAGTTCGTTTTCTATTTTGCCCTGTCGGCGATGATCTTCCGGTTCACATCAAATCTGGAGTTGTCTGACGTCTGGGATACGAACCTCGTTCTGGGATATCTCGCCGGAACCATAGCCGTATACCTGATTGCCACAGCTGTTGCGCTGTTGCGCCGCCAGAGCCTTGAGGTCTCAGCGGTCGAGGCACAATGCGCTGTCATCGGAAATGTCGGTTTTCTGGGCATTCCGATGCTGACTCTGTTGCTGGGAGAGGCAGCGATCGGGCCGGTTGTGATGACGGTCAGCGTTGATCTGATTGTTTTCTCCGGCTTGATTGTCATCCTGATCACCCTGTCGCGCGAAGGGCGACTGAGCGTTGGCGCCTTTCGGACTGTCGGCCTGGGCCTCATCAGCAACCCGATGATTGTTTCTGTTGTGGCGGGCCTGACCTGGGCCGCGCTTGAGCTGCCCATTCCTGCCCCGATGAATGACTTTCTGACCATTCTGGGTGCGGCCGCAACGCCCGGTGCGCTCTTTGCGATTGGTGCGTCGCTGGCAGGAAAATCTGCCGAACGGATGCAAACCGCACTCTGGCTGACCTTCTGCAAGCTGGGCCTGCACCCGCTGATGGTGGCTGTCGGGGTGATCTGGCTCTTTCCGGTGGACAGCTATACCGCGACCGTTGTGATCTCGGCTGCTGCCCTGCCTGTCGCTGGGAACGTCTACATCCTGGCCCAGCACTATGGTGTGGCGCCGCAACGCGTCTCGACGGCCATCCTGGTCTCGACCATCATCAGCATTGTAACTGTCAGCGCCGTTATCGCCTGGTTTACAGCTGCCTGAGCATCGGGGCTTGCCGCACCGTCGCCGAGGCATTAGCCACAACGAAACACATCTTTGGGAGAGCGCACATGAAAACCATCTCGGAAAACGCATGCTTTGGCGGCACGCAGGGCGTCTATTCACACAGTTCCGACAGCTGCGCCTGCGACATGACCTTTGCCCTCTTTCTGCCCGCAGAGGCCAAAGACGGGCCTGTACCCCTTTTGTGGTTTCTCTCCGGTCTGACCTGCACCCATGAGAACGCGATGACCAAAGCAGGTGCCCAGGCCTGGGCCGCTGAACAGGGCATCGCGCTGGTATTTCCAGATACCTCTCCACGCGGTGAGGATGTGGCAAACGACGAAGCCTATGATCTGGGTCAGGGTGCGGGGTTCTATGTGAACGCGACCCAGACACCCTGGGCCCCGCACTTTCGCATGTGGGATTACATCACTGAAGAGTTGCCCGCACTGCTGGACGATAACTTTGCGCTCGATATGGACCGTCAGGCGATCACCGGGCATTCAATGGGCGGACACGGCGCACTGACCATGGCGATGTCGCTACCGGAGCGTTTCCGTTCTGTCTCGGCCTTTGCACCGATCTCCAACCCCACGGCAAGCGATTGGGGCCGCAAACAGTTCACCGCCTATCTGGGCAACGATGAGGCGTCATGGGCAGCGCACGACGCCACCCTGCTGATGCAGGAAAAAGGGTTCGACGGCCCGATACTGGTCGACACCGGCACCAACGACCAGTTCATCGACCTGCTGAAACCCGAAGCCTTCGCCCTGGCCGTGAATGCCCGACGCCAGCAGGCAACACTGCGTCTGCAACCGGGATACGATCACAGCTATTTCTTCATCTCGACCTTTATGGAAGAGCACGTCGCTTTCCACGCGGACGCGCTTTACGCATGACATCGCTGTTCATCGACGCGGACGCCTGTCCGGTCAAAGCAGAGGCCGAAAAGGTCGCCACACGGCATGGCGTAAAGATGTTTGTCGTGTCCAATGGCGGCCTGCGCCCGTCACAAAACCCGCTCGTAGAGACAGTAATCGTACCTGATGGCCCGGACATCGCCGACATGTGGATCGCCGGGCGTTGCGGCCCTGGGGATGTTGTCATTACCGGTGACATCCCGCTGGCGGCGAAATGCGTCGAAGCGGGTGCACAGGTGCTCAAACACAATGGCGAGCCGCTGACCCAGGCCAATATCGGCAATGTGCTGGCAACCCGTGATCTGATGGCCGATCTGCGTGCCGCGGACCCGTTTCGCCAGGGCGGCGGCAAGGGTTTCACCAAGGCGGACCGCTCAAGGTTTCTGAATGCGCTCGAGCAGTGCTTGCGCAAAGCCCGGACGCTGCGTTAGCTGTTGCCAAAAGGAGAGCGCGCATGAGCAGTGTGACACCACAGGCGGTTGTTTTTGACATCGGAAATGTGCTGATCGAATGGCAGCCGGAACGTTTCTATGATGCGGTCATTGGAGAAGAGCGCCGCCGCGCCATGTTCGATACTGTGGATCTGCACGGCATGAACGAGCTGGTGGATCTCGGCCATCATTTCACCGACACCATCTATGCCGCCGCGGACAAGAACCCCGAGTGGCGCGATGAAATCCGCATGTGGCACGACCGCTGGATCGAAATGGCCACCCCGGTCATCGATCATTCGGTACGGCTGATGAAGGCGCTTCAGGCCAGAGGCGTGCCGGTCTTTTCCCTGACCAATTTCGGTATTGAAAGCTACGACTACGCGGCAACGCATTACCCGTTCCTGCGCGATTTTGACCGCGATTTCATTTCGGGCCACCTCGCGATGACAAAACCCGACCCGGCGATCTATGCAACGGTCGAAGAAACCTCCGGTCTGTCCGGTGCTGCCCTGCTTTTTGCGGATGACCGCGCGGACAACATTGAGGCGGCACAGAAACACGGCTGGCAGACGCATCTTTTTGACGGGCCGCAAGGCTGGGCTGACCGGCTGGTATCTGCGGGGCTGCTGACAGAAACCGAGGCCGCATGACACCGCCTTTCATCTCGTTCGACGAAGGCGACGCCCTGCTTGACTGGGTTGGGCTGACGGATGCTCTGGCGACAGGCCATCTGATGCCCCGCGCCGAAATTGCAGACACGTTTCTTTATCGTGGCGATGACACGCTGCTGAACCGTGCGGCCTGGATTGACGGGCTGGGTCTGGCCGTCAAATCGGCCACGGTGTTTCCTGGCAACGCAGGAAGCGACACTTCGACAATCAACGGTGGTGTGACACTCTATGCCGATGCCACGGGTCTGCTGGAAGCCGTCATCGACTTTCACCTGGTCACCAAATGGAAAACCGCCGGCGACAGCCTGCTGGCCGCCCGGCGTCTGGCGCGGCCCGACAGCGAAAACATTCTGATCGTCGGTGCGGGGACCCAGGCGCGCGGGCTTTTTGCGGCCTACCGGGCGGCTTTCCCGGGCGCCAGGTTCACACTCTGGAACAGAACCCGCACCAGCGCCGAACAGCTCGCCGGGCAGCTGGGCGGGGTCACTGTGGCAGACGATCTGGAAGCCGCTGTGCGCGGTGCAGATATCGTGACCAGCGCCACAATGACCACCGAACCCATTCTGCGGGGTGACTGGCTGCAACCCGGTCAGCACATCGATCTGATCGGTGCTTACCGGCCAGACATGCGTGAAGCGGATGACACCGCCCTGAGCCGCGCGCGCGTTTTTGTCGACAGTCTTGATACGACCGTGGGCCACATCGGAGAGCTTAAAATCCCGATCAGCCAGGGGGCCTTTGACGCGTCGCAGATTGTCAGTGACTACTATACCCCCGAAAAATTCGCCCGGCAGTCCACAGATGAAATCACATTGTTCAAGAATGGTGGCGGCGCGCATCTGGATCTGATGACCAGCCGATACATCCTTGATCGCTGGAGGGCGCGCGCATGATGTGGGCATATCTCATTTTTGCAGCTGTCATTGCCACCCCACTGGTGATCGAGGCAACGCGTAAAAAGATGACGGACAAGACGCGGGTGGACGCGCCGGGTCAGTTTGCCCGCCTGTCTGACGGCGTCACCCATTATCAGTGGACCGGGCCGGAAAACGGCCCTGTTGCGGTCTGCATTCACGGGCTGACAACGCCGTCTTTTGTGTGGCGCGGGATTGCACAGGGTCTTGCACAGATCGGCTTTCGGGTATTGACCTATGATCTCTATGGACGCGGATACTCGGACCGGCCCAAAGGCACTCAGGACATTGCATTTTTCAGACGACAGCTGAGCGAGCTGCTGGATCACGAGCGTGTTGACGATGACATAACGGTCATCGGTTATTCGATGGGGGGCACAATCGCTGCTGCTTTTGCCGCCGCCGAGGCCGTCGCCATCCGCCAGGTTGTCCTGCTGGCACCGGCAGGCATGAGCAACCTGTCCGCTACGCTGTTTCGCCGGATGATGACGCTGCCCGTTGTGGGCACATGGCTGATGCTGGAGTTTTACCCGAACATTCTGCGCCGTGGGATTGCCGCAGAGCGGAAGCAACCCGGTGCCAGTCAGCGCATTGCCAGCCTGCAGGAACAAGAGCTGAACTGGCGCGGATACATTCCCTCTGTGGCCGCCAGCCTGCGGGGTGCGCTGAAATCAGACCTGCAACCCGCACATAAAACCCTGCACACCGAAGGCGTGCCCGTTCTCGCCGTCTGGGGTCGGAACGATGATGTCATCCCGATTGCTGCAGCTGACCGACTGGTGGAATGGAACCCGGACGTTCAGACCATCATCCTCGAAGATGCGGGTCACGGGCTGGCCCATACTCACGTAAAGCAGGTCCTTGATCATATCCACGCCTTTACTCATCAGAGCGGTTAAGCCGTTCTGAGCCCTTCCAGACGGCGTTCGCGGATGGGCAGATGGATGATGGCGCTGAAAGCACCAACCGCCACGCCGATCCACCAGACAACCGTGTAATCGCCGTAGATGTCGTACATCCGGCCTCCGAGCCACACGCCCAGAAAACTGCCCAGCTGGTGGCTGAGGAACACAATACCATACAGCGTTCCCATGTAGCGTAGGCCGTAGATATGCGCGACCAGACCCGACGTCAGCGGTATCGTCGCCAGCCACAAAGCTCCCATCGCAACCGAAAACAGAATGACGCTCTCCGGTGTAATCGGGAACATGATGAAAAGCGCGGCCACGATCGTACGGCCCGTGTAGATGCCTGCCAGCAGATACTTTTTGGAATACCGCTTGCCCAGCCAGCCCGCCATCAGCGTCCCGCCGATATTGGCGATCCCGATCAGCGAGATGGCCACCGCCCCCAGGGCTGATGTCGTGCTGATACCCATGTTATCGAGCATGCCACCGGGCAGGATCGGGCCGCACAGCTCGGTCACAAAGGCCGGGAAATGCGCGGTGATGAAGGCGATCTGATAGCCACAGGAGAAAAAACCCAGATAGATAAAGGTATAAGAAGGGTCTTTGAACGCCTTGACCAGAATCTCGCCGAGGCTTTCATCCAGCTCTGACCTGCTCGCCATGGCCGGTGCACGCATCATGGGCAGCGTCAGCATCACCGCCATGATCGCCACGGCAAAAACAATGAAGACACTCTGCCAGGGCATGACGCTCAGAAGCCATTCAGCAACGGGTGGGCCGAAAATCTGCCCCCCACTGCCCGCGGCCGAGACAATCGCCAGTGACATAGACCTGTTTTCGTCCGATGCCGCACGGCCAACAACAGCGAGGATCACCCCAAACCCCGTGCCTGCAATGCCAAAGCCCAGCAACCAGGCGTAAAGCTGATGCTCCAGGGGTGACACCGCATTCGCTGACAACACCAGACCCAGCGCATAGAATACTGCGCCCAGGACAATCGCTCTGCGGTCCCCGATCTTTTCGGCCAGTGCGCCGAACAGTGGCTGCCCGATTCCCCAGGCCAGATTCTGGATGGCGATGGCCAGCGAAAACTCGGCGCGCAGCCAGCCGAACTCTTCGGCAATCGGGATCTGGAACAGGCCAAATGTCGAGCGGATGGCAAAGCTGACCATGATGATCACCAGCCCGACAATCAGAACCGGCGTAAAGAGTGGGGCGCGTTCGGACATGTGGTTACTCCTGACCTGCCGCGACCGTAACGATTGGCAGGCGCCCGTCAAATCAGGAGTTTTTGTCCTCGCATCAGTTTTCCTGATGTGTCCGCCTCTTTCCCCACCGCGCAGGCCAGGCTATGCCGGAAAGATGGAATTGCTGCTCGATATCTACAACCGGATGGCCGCCGAAGGCACGCTGCAACCGGACCCTGCCCAGATCGCCGTACTGCCCGAATTTGAGCGGATCAGGACCGCACTCAGCACACCGGTGAAAAAAGGTTTCTTTCGCAAAGCACCCGAGCCCCCCAGGGGCCTCTATCTCTGGGGCGGGGTCGGGCGCGGCAAGTCCATGCTTATGGACTTCTTTGTCGATCATCTGGGCGATGTGCCGGCGCGGCGGGTGCATTTTCACGCGTTTATGCAGGAAATTCATGCGGCCCTGCACGAGGTACGCAAAACCAGCGCCAGCGATGCCATCGCCCCTGTCGCCGCCAGGGTTGCCGCTTCTGTGCGTCTGCTGGCTTTTGACGAAATGCAGATCACTGACATCACCGATGCGATGATCGTCGGCCGGCTGTTCGAAGCACTTCTGGCAGACGGCGTGGTCATTGTAACGACATCGAACAGGGTGCCTGATGATCTCTACAAAGGCGGTCAGAACCGTGATCTTTTCCTGCCGTTCATCGCACTGATCCAGGAAAAGATGGTGGTGCATGAACTGACCAGCCCGACAGATTACCGGCAGAACCGCCTGGGTGGGCAACAGGTGTATTTTACGCCGATCAACAGTGACAGCCGCGCGGCAATGGATGCCGTCTGGCAGGATCTGAGCGGTGGTCCCGCAGACCCGCTGGTGCTCCGGGTCAAAGGCCGGGAGGTTGAGATACCTGCGTTTCGGAATGGCGTTGCCCGTGCCGGGTTTCACGACCTTTGCGGCAGGCATCTGGGTCCGGCAGATTATCTGGTGCTGGCCGAAACCATCCGCGTTCTGATGCTGGACAACATCCCGACCCTGTCGCGCAGCAATTTCAATGAGGCAAAGCGGTTCGTAACCCTGATTGACGCGCTCTATGAGGCGCGTGTGCGGCTGATCTGCTCTGCGGCTGCCAAGCCGGAAATGCTCTATCTGGAGGGCGAGGGCACCTTCGAGTTTGAGCGTACAGCATCCCGCCTGCGCGAGATGCAGTCAGAGGGATGGGGGCTTTAGTCTCCGGGCTGCACCGCAACCGCCCGCAACAACGGGTCCGTGGCGCGCAGGCCCCACGCTGTCGGCGCAGGAGCATACGGGATGGCCGGCATATGGCCGGATGCCCGGCATGAATGTGCCCCCCGGGAGGCGCAGTTCCCGCTCGGCGCAGATTTCAGTCTGTCAGAGCATTCCAGATCGGGACGCCCGCCGCGCGCACCGCCAACAGCCACCTTGCGAAACTGTATTTTGCAGTGATCCTGGCGCGCTTTACCCGTTTTCGCGCAGGACAGCCCCGGCGAGATACAGCGACCCACAGATCAGAATACGGGCGTGCGGGGTGTGCGATATGATCTGTGCCACGGCCCCGGCAGTGTTTTCCGCCTGGGAGGCATCGAAACCCGCACCCGATGCCGCAGCCGCCGTCTGTTCCGCGCTCAGCGTGTTGCGTTCACCGGGTATGGAGACCGCGACCAGACCATCCGCACAGTCCGCCAGCGGGCGCATGTAGCCGCCGATATCCTTGGTGTTCAGCATACCACAGATCAGCCAGGTCGGTCGCTCCGGCAGTGTCGCCAGATGTGCCGCCAGCGCCTCGCCTGCTGCAGGGTTGTGGCCCCCGTCCAGCCAAAGCTCTGCCGCACCGGCGGTATCAACGAGCGGACCCTCCCGCAGACGCTGCATGCGGGCCGGCCAGTGCGCCCGTGTTACAGCAGCCTCGCAGGCATCGTTTCCGATCCCAAGATGTCGCAGGGCCGCCAGCGCGGCACCCGCGTTCATGATCTGATGTGCGCCGGGCAGATTGGGGAGCGGCAGGTCCAGCAGGCCTGTATCGTCCTGGTAAACCATACGGTCCCGGTCCGGCGCAGCATGCCAGTGCTGCCCCCAGGCCAGTAACGGGGCGGCGTGGCGGGCGGCGACGCTCTCGATCACATCCATTCCCTCGTCGGTCTGACGCGATACAACACAGGAAACACCCCGCTTGATAATTCCCGCCTTTTCACCCGCAATCTGTCCGAGCGTGTCGCCCAGAAACTGCTGGTGGTCCAGCGACACCGGCGTGATCACTGTCAGTGCAGGGGCATCAACCACATTGGTCGCGTCCAGACGCCCTCCAAGACCGACCTCCAGCAGAGTAAAATCCGCCGGCGCCCGCGCAAAGGCCAGCAGGGCGGCACAGGTTGTAATCTCGAAATAGGTGATGTCGGCATCGCCATTGGCGGCATAGCATTCGTCCAGAACAGCCGTCAGGTCCGGCTCCGAAATCAGTTCTCCCGACACGCGGATCCGTTCATGGAAGCGCGCCAGATGCGGGCTGGTATAGGCATGAACTCTTTTGCCCGCAGCCTCCAGCCCGGCACGGATCATCGCCTGCGTCGACCCTTTGCCGTTTGTTCCAGCCAGATGGATGACAGGCGGCAGGTCGTTTTGCGGGTTTCCCAGCGCATCCAGCAGACGCCAGACTCGGTCCAGCGTCAGGTCAATCACCTTGGGATGCAGCGCCATCATCCGCTCCAGAATGACGTCAGATGTGGCCACCGTCATTTCGTTGCGGGGTCCTGTGGCGCGAGATCCGCCTCTTCGAGCATCGCATCAACGGCTTCTGCCGTGGCTTCCTGCTCGGGGTCGGGTGCGGGCAGGTCAGCGCGAACAGCGGGCGGCATGCCCAGCAGCATGCGGGTTATGGTGATAAGCTCTTCGCGCATCTGACCGCGCGGCGTCACACGGTCAAGCATCCCATGATCCAACAGATATTCTGCACGCTGGAACCCCTCGGGCAGCTTTTCGCGGATTGTCTGTTCGATCACGCGCGGACCCGCAAAGCAGATCAGCGCATTGGGTTCTGCAATGTGAACGTCGCCCAGCATGGCATAGCTTGCCGTCACACCACCGGTCGTCGGATGGGTCAGCACCACGATGTACGGCAGACCCGCTTCTTTGAGCATCTGCACTGCGACGGTTGTGCGCGGCATCTGCATCAGCGACAGGATCCCCTCCTGCATCCGCGCGCCCCCGGCGGCAGAGAAAAGGATCAGGGGGCGTTTGAGCTTCACCGCCTCTTCCGCAGCGGCGATGATCGCATTGCCGACATACATGCCCATAGACCCGGCCATAAAGGAAAAGTCCTGGGCCGCCGCAACGATCGGTGTCCGACCGATCTCGCCTTGCGCGACCAGCATCGCTTCTTTTTCAGCGGTCTGTTTCTGCGCGGCTTTCAGACGGTCAGGATACCGCTTCTGGTCACGAAAGTTCAGAGGGTCCACACCCGGTGCTTCAACCGCGACTTCTGTGAAGACCCCGCCATCGAACAGCGCCTGAAAGCGGTCTCTTGGTGTGATGTGCATGTGGTGGTCACAGCTGGTGCAGACATTCAGGTTGTCTGACACTTCCCTGTGAAAAAGCATCGTTCCGCATTCAGGGCACTTGGTCCACAGATTGTCCGGTGTCTCGCGGCGCGAGAAGATCGAATTGATCCTCGGCCGGACATAGTTCGTGATCCAGTTCATACCGCCACCCCTGTTACGTTCAGTCCCTAAATAAGGCTGCGTTGCGGAAAGTGCAATCAGCGGCGCAGAGCAAGGCGTGCGCCCAGCCAGCTGACAAACATCAACGCAAAATCAACCGGCAGCCAGGCGCGCAGCGTATCGGTATCGGCCATCGAAAACGGCGTCACATACAGCGACAGCCCCGACAGCCCGTCCGGCAGAGACACAAAGAGGATTGCCGCGATGTTGTTGACAAAATGGACCGCAATTGCGGGTCCGAGCGTGCCTGACCGTGCGGTCAGATCCGCCATCAGCAGGCCAAAGATCACCGCCCAGAGCGCGATCAGCCAGGCATTTGGTCCGGCCTCCAGCGGCATATAGTGACCCAGCCCAAACAGCAGCGACGGTACTGCAAGCCAGATAAGCCGTGTTCTGAAGCGCGCCGCCAGCTGCTGCTGGATATATCCGCGAAAGAGCACCTCCTCGGCACTGACCTGGATCAAGACAGCCCCCACGGACAACGGCAGCAAAAGCGCCCACGTGGCAGGGTTCAGGTTAGGTTCAAGGGTTCCCCCCATGCCCCAGGGCGGCAGGATAACCAGCGCCACGTTCAGAATGAGCAAAACGATCAGGACATCTGTAAACTGCCGGCGGGTCTGACGAATATCCCCGAAAACGCTGGTAATGCCACGGCTGTGCGCGACCCGGACAGCAATCGCAACGCCAAAGATCATAAAGCCGAAAGTCATCAGCAGAACCAGCATGCTGACCGGGGACACGCCTGCATTGAGCCCGACAAAAAATTCAATCGCGCCCGGTCCCAGAATCGTTCCCAGAAACTGAAAGAACATCTGGTTGCACAGCAGGTAAACGCCGGCCACCAGAATCAGCCCCATAACCAGCCGCCAAAGCTGCGCCGTTTTGCGCACCGGTTCAATCAGCGCGTCATGGGCGCGGTAATCCTGTTGGTTCAGCATCCTTCAGCCGCCGGTCTTTTCCGGCTCGCCTGCCGGTTCACCCTCTGCAGCGGCGGTCAGTTCCACGGCACGGTCCCGCACATTGACCCGCGCCTCGCGCAGCAATTCGGCCGCACCCGTCAGGTGTTCGGCAACAGTATGCAGCAGACGCATCAGCACCACAGGATCATCTTCGATTACCGAGCGGAACTGCTCGGCCCCGATCCGCAGGAACTTCGTCTCCTCCACAGCGGCCAGATCCAGCTGGCGGGGCTCATCGAGAATAATCGCCAGATCACCGATCAGCCTGCCTGGTTCCACAGCGGTCACATCCCGCGATACATCATCATCGTCGCGATAGCTCATCATGGCGCGGCCAGACAGGCACAGATAAACCGCGTCCGCCCGCTCGCCCATCGAGAATATGCGCTTGCCTGGCTTTGCGGTGAACCAGGTCGCGGAAAAGGCCAGAAGACGCTGACTGCGCGCGTCGAGATTGGCAAACAGATCAGTGCGCGAGATTGCCCGGATTTTGCGCCGCAGGTCGTCTGATCCGCTGTCGCTCTCATCCTGCGTTTCCATCGACGCCTCACCATCGATCCGGCCGTTCTGGATTTCAACGTAGATGTCGTAGGCTTCGGGGTTGGCGAATTTCTCCTCGAGGAAGATGAGCGTTGTTTTGGGCAAAAGCTCCTGAAGACGGCTGCGGGTCCGGCTGCGGGTTTCCGTGTCATGACTGGCCAGAACGGTATCCAGAATCAGGATATCGGGGCGTTTGATGCCCGCACGGCTGAAAGCGGCACGTTCCTGGAAAACAGAGGCCATGTTGGAGCCACCCAGGCCCGTTTGCACGTCCAGAATGGTTTCCGCCACCAGCCGTTTCAGGTCGTGCCGTGACAGAACTTCGGACACGATATCCTCGACCAGTTCTCCTTTGACGCCCGCAATTGCGGACAGTTTTCCATAGAGCACATTTTCCAGAACGGTCAGACGTGGCAGGTAATTATCCGGTGAGATGGGCACAAAGAGATCCTGCGCGCGGGCCCGCATTTCCTCGCTCTTGGCTTTGCGGATCTGCAGGATCTCTTCTTTGAACGTCTCGGGGAAAGCCGGACCGATCTGCTCGGCGCTGAATGCAAAAGGCACCGTAAGGAGCAGCGCAAATTCCTCTTCGGTCAGTGCCTGATCGCCCTTGTCCTGGCGCCGGGCCGCGATGTCTACCAGGCGTTCATAAAGCGTGTCTTCGATCCCCAGAGCCGTAAACAGCGGGTGGCTTGTACCATCCATGCCAAAGGTCTGGTGCAGTGTTTCGATCAGTGTCTGCGAAATGGCAATACCCTGCTCGGCCAGGCCAAGCTCTATGATCAGCGACAGAAAATCGCGCTCGGCGGCCAGACCCTGCTGGCTGATGTCGCGTTTCGGAGCGGCGAACATCAGGTTGCCCCCCAGCGGGACAGAGGGGTTGAACACGTCCGGATCAAACCGGTTCACAACTGTATCCAGACCCTGCTCTTTCAGAATGCCGTGCACCTCTTCGCGCAGCCGGACCAGACGCGACGCCAGTTCGGGGTGATCTTCCGGATCCATACGCGCGGTCAGCATCCGGCGGAACATGAATTCATCAAGGCCCATCGCCTCGACAAGCTGGAACCACCAGCCACGGATTTCCTCGGCTGAGCTGAGACCCGCAAGCCCCGGATCAAGCCAGTCGGCCTGCAGGCTGTCGGGGCTGTTACCGGATCGCAGTGCTTCGATAGCGGTGCGATCCTTGCGATCCGGGTCCCACAGCACCGTTTTGGGGCTGGATTTGAGCGGCATCAGCAGATTGTCACCCAGTGTTCCGTCAAACAGATAGGGCCGCGAATGTGCATATCCGATCCGCGCGGCGATGACCGCCTGATGCAGCCCGGCCAGATCGTGACCTGCAATCGTTATATTGCCGCGCGCGGGCATGACCTCGCGGGTCAGAAGCTCGGCAAAGGCTGTGCGCTCGACCTGACTGGGCACCTTGATCGCTACACGGGCTCCGGCGGGAATCTCCAGGTTGATCCCTTCCAGTACCGCGTTTCCGTCCGCATTGCGCACCGTGGCATTCCGGACAGAGATCGCGCCATCAAGGTGTGGAATTTCCTCTGGTTCGCCCTCAAAAAGCGCCTCATCGATCATGCCTGTCGGCGCGAACCGCTCAGTCACGATTTCCCAGCGCAGCGACATATCCTGGACCTGGTTGTAGTAGGTCAAAAGCTCTTTCCAGGGGCTGGACAGATCCTTGTACGCTGCCAGAGCGGCCACCAGAGCCCCCACGGTGATCTCGCCCCGGATCGCCAGAATGCCGCCGACGGAATAGAAAAAGAACGGCGTCAGCTGTGTAATGAAGTTATTGAGAAACTTCATAAAAAACTTTTTCTGGTAGATCTGGAAGCGGATTTCGAACAGCCGGCCCAGACGGCTGGTGAAGCCCGCCAGACGGTACCGCCAGCCCCCGTTGGTCCGAAGGTCGGTGATACCGGCTGCGGTTTCTCCGATCTCGGCTGCGAGCTGACGCACTTCGACAATGCGTTTTTTATTCAACTGGTTGATCTGCCGCTGCAGCATCGGGATCAGCCAGGCCTGCAGCGGAATAAGCGCAATCCCTGCAATGCCAAACCACACGCTCTGAGCAAAAAGAAAGATCACGATAATCAGCATCTGACCGGCCTGGAACACAGGCTGTGCCACGGCATCGCCCATCAGGCCGCCCATCGGTTCCGCCTCTGAAGTGACCATCGACACCAGCTCGCCCTGGCTGGTGGAGCGGAAATAGGCGCGCGGAAAACGCATCATCCGGCCAATCAGTCTGTAGCGGAAGCGGCGCAGCAGTCTTTCCGCCAGCACACCTTTCATGGTGTTCAGCCGCATTTTCAGCAGCCCGTGAATCAGAACGGACCCCAGATAAAGCGCGCAGAGCGTCAGCAGAAACTGCGTCTGGCTGAAATCTGTACCCAGAACAGTGACGACGTCCTTATCTGCCCCGATCGCGTCGTTGATGATCCGCTTGGGCAGTTCCAGCGTCGCATAGAGAAACGGGAAGGTGAAAATCGTGAAGAACAGCAAAAACAGCTGCTCTTTGCGCGAGAACTTCCAGATAAAGGAGAAAAGTGTTGGTTCCATAAACCGGCTTTCCGAATGGTCCGGGGACAGGTCGCCCTCGGCCACAACACAGCGCAGCCGGATTTCGCCCTGCTGGACAACTTAGGCGCGCAGTTTTGCCAATACAAGCGCGCAGTGCCGCTGCATACCTGTGCACGAATGAACGCTTGAGCCTTGCAGCGCCTGAGGCGGATGGCTATTCCGGTCTGGCACTGTCCGAGGAAGAGGTAATTCCATGTCCACACCGCGCTTTGACAAATCCAGACTGCCCAGCCGCCACGTCACCGAAGGCCCGGCACGCGCACCACACCGTTCTTACTATTACGCGATGGGGATGACGGATGAGGAAATTCACCAGCCGCTGGTGGGGGTCGCCACCTGCTGGAACGAAGCCGCGCCCTGTAACATCGCGCTGAACCGTCAGGCGCAGGCGGTGAAAATGGGTGTGAAACGCGAAGACGGCACACCACGCGAATTCACCACAATCACGGTGACCGACGGTATCGCCATGGGTCACGAGGGCATGCGCTCCTCGCTCGCCTCCCGCGAGGCAATTGCGGACACGGTGGAACTGACCATGCGCGGGCACTGCTATGATGCGATTGTCGGTCTTGCGGGCTGTGATAAATCGCTTCCGGGGATGATGATGGCGATGATCCGTCTGAATGTGCCGTCGGTGTTCCTATATGGTGGCTCCATCCTGCCGGGCCGCGCGCCAACCGGTGCCGCGGTACCCGAGGATTTCGCCAACCGTGACCTGACCGTTCAGGACATGTTCGAGGCCGTCGGACGTCAGCAGAGCGGCTCATTGTCTGAGGCCGAACTGGAAATCCTTGAGCGGGTGGCCTGCCCCTCTGCCGGTGCCTGCGGTGGCCAGTTCACCGCCAACACCATGGCCTGTGTGTCCGAGGCGATCGGCCTGGCACTGCCCAATTCCGCCGGGGCACCCGCACCATACGAAAGCCGCGACGCCTATGCCGAAGCCTCTGGTGCGGCCGTGATGAACCTGATCGAGAAAAACATCCGCGCGCGCGACATCTGCACGCGCGAAGCCTTTGAAAATGCCGCGCGTATTGTTGCCTGCACGGGCGGATCAACCAACGCGGGTCTCCACCTGCCCGCCATGGCGCATGAGGCTGGCATCGATTTCTTCCTTGAAGACGTCTGCGAGATTTTCCGCGACACCCCATATTTCGTCGATCTCAAACCGGGCGGGGCCTATGTGGCCAAAGACCTGTACGAGGCAGGCGGTGTTCCGGTTGTCATGAAAGAACTGCGCAAAGCGGGCCTGATCCACGAAGACTGCATGACCGCCACGGGCTATTCCATCGGCGAAGAGATCGACAAAGTCAGCCTCGAAGCTGATGGCCGCGTGATCTATCCGGTGGAAACACCGCTGTCGAAAACCGGCGGTGTTGTCGGCCTCAAGGGCAACCTGGCCCCCGAAGGCGCGATTGTGAAAATTGCCGGAATGGAACCGCAGCACCTGCTTTTCACCGGTCCGGCGCGCGTGTTCGAATGCGAGCAGGACGCTTTTGAGGCGGTGCAGAACCGCACCTATGAGGAAGGCGATGTCTTCGTGATCCGCAACGAGGGCCCCGCAGGCGGCCCGGGAATGCGCGAGATGCTGGCCACCACAGCGGCCCTCTCCGGTCAGGGCATGGGCAAAAAGGTGGCGCTGATCACCGATGGGCGTTTCTCCGGCGCGACACGCGGGTTCTGTGTGGGCCACGTCGGACCAGAGGCGGCACACGGTGGGCCTATCGCGCTGCTGGAAAATGGCGACATGATCACGCTCAACGCGCTTGAAGGCACGATTTCTGTTGATCTGACTGACGACGAACTCGCAACGCGCAAAGAAAACTGGAAAGGCCCGCGCCAGACGATTTATGGCGCCGGTGCCCTGTGGAAATACGCGCAGCTGGTCGGGCCGACATACCTGGGTGCAGTGACCCATCCGGGCGGCAAACACGAGGGCCATGAGTACATGGAGCTGTGACCAAAGCGCCCCGCGCATTTTTCGTGCGGGGCGATGCTTTTTGAAGACACTGGCGATCCGGGCTCAAAACCCGGGCTTACAAGCGGGAAATACCGTTATTGGCATCATTGACGCGCGATGCGGGCGCAACAGCTCTCGGCATTCTGAGCCGCCATGGCACGAACGCCGCGCCACCATTCTGAAACCGGATCATCCGGCACCGCAGGTGACTGCCCGGGAAAAGAAAAAGCCCCCGCTGACACTTCAGCGGGGGATTTGAATATTACGAGTCTCTGCCCTCGTTCAGTCCTGGGAACCGATTGCTGACAGGCCTTTCAGAATGTCGATCGCATAGGCCAGCTGATAATCTTCTTCGCGCAGGGCGGCAGCGGCTTCTGCTTTGGCCCGGTCCGCTTTGATCTGCTCAATCTGATCATCCGACAGGCTGTCATTGTTCAGGCTGCCGCGCAGGTCCGCTTCAGAGCGGGAGGTACGCGCTTCTTCTTCTGCGGTATCTTCTTCAGGGCTGCGACGGGGTTGCTCGACAATAATGTCTGGCGAAACACCCAGCGCCTGGATCGAACGACCTGACGGCGTGTAGTACCGCGCTGTAGTCAGGCGCATCGCCCCATCGCTGCGCAGGGGCATCACGGTCTGAACCGACCCTTTGCCAAAGCTTTTCGTGCCCACAACGATGGCCCTGCGGTGATCCTGCAAGGCACCAGCCACAATTTCGGATGCAGAGGCCGAACCGCCATTGATCAGCACCACAATCGGCTTGCCCTGGGCAAGATCACCCGGCGTGGCATTGAAACGCTCACCATCCTGAACCTCGCGTCCGCGGGTCGAGACGATCTCACCCTTTTCGAGGAAGGCATCCGAGACACGGATCGCCTGGGTCAGCAGGCCACCGGGGTTGTTGCGCAGATCCACGACAATGCCATTGATCTGATCCATGCCGCCGGCCTCTTCGATCTGTTCTTTCAGACCGGATTCTAGGTTGGCATAGGTCTGGTCATTAAATGTGGTGACCCGCAGAACAACTGTGTCGCCTTCTGTCCGTGTGCGCACAGCGGTCAGTTTGATCGTGTCGCGGATAATCGATACGTCAAAGGGCTCTGCCTCGCCTTCGCGGACAACCGTGATGATGATCTCCGAGCCAACGGGGCCCCGCATCATCGTGACGGCCTCATCCAGGCTCAGACCCAGCACCGATTCGCCGTCGACGTGGGTGATAAAGTCACCCGCTTCCATGCCAGCCTCATCCGCCGGTGTGCCATCTATCGGCGAGACAACTTTAACAAAGCCCTCTTCCTGGGTGACCTCGATCCCCAGACCGCCAAACTCACCGCGCGTCTGAACGCGCATCTGCGCGGCATCGTCCGGGCTGAGATAGCTGGAATGCGGGTCCAGAGAGGTGAGCATACCGTCGATTGCGGCCTCAATCAGCTCTCCGGCGTCGACTTCTTCTACATACTGGGCGCGGATACGCTCGAAAATGTCACCAAACAGATCAAGCTGTTCATACACATTCCCGGATCGCTGCTGATCCTGCGCGAGCAGCGGACCAGCAACCTGCGTGGTCGCCAGCACACCCGCGAGCGTGCCGCCCAGTGCGGCCATAGCAAATTTCTTCATACCGGTTATCTATCCTTATCCGTTCGGAACCAGAGGCTCGGGTCCTCAGGCACATTATTCTTTCTGACCTCTATATAGAGCGTTTCTGTCGCTTGTGCGCCAGTCCGATCACTATCTGTTGAAACTTCTGTTTCGGCTGTTGCCTGCACACCGCCCATCAGGCCCAGCGGCGCACCCGCCCCGACGACCTCACCGGCAGCGCCATAGAGGGTTTCGAGGCCCGCAAAGATCATCAGAACATCCGAATGCGGCTCTATGATGACGACGTTCCCGAAATCCAGCAGCGCGCCCGCATACCGGACAGTCGCATCCACCGGCGCCGTCACCAATGCACCGGGCAGCGTCCCCAACACTATTCCCGGGCGCACAACACCGGCGGCATCGGCCTCACCGGCGGCGCGTCGCACGTCGCCGACGGCTGGCAGTGGCAGATCGCCCTGCGGCACCTCGGCCGCCAGCCATGGCTCGCCGGTCTCGTTTTCCGAAATGCGTTCCAGACCGCGCGCAAAACTGTCCAGTGTATCGGCAGAAGCAATCAGGATCGCCTCCCGCACCGGGTCGTTGGTAAAGCGGCGCGGCAACTCTTTGCGGTCTGCAATCGCTTCGCTGAGCAGCGCACGGGCCTGCCGCAGATCGGTCAGCCCCTCGCTCAGACGCAGTTCCGCATCAGACTGAAGGCTCTGCAGCCGCTGCAGTTCCTGCAAATCCTCCCGCAACCCGATGGCCCGTGCATTCAGCTCCGGTGCCAGTGCCGTCAGGATCATGCCCGCCCGTGCACTGCCTGCAGGCCCCTGCGGATGCAGCATCATCACAGGCGAGGGTCCGGACCCCACACCATGCAGCGTGCTCAGCAGGCCGGCAATTTCTTTATCCCGGCGCTGCAGATCAGCCGCCAGATCAGCCTCACGCGCGCCGGCGCGGCGCAGACCACTGCGCACCGCCGACAGACCATCCTCAAAGGCATGAATTGTTTCTGTAAGTGCCCGCACTCTGTCACGGGCAGAGGTGGCCTCCTCCAACTCTGCCTGCGCCGCCTCCAGTCGCCCAAGTGCATCGCGGGCATCCTGTGCTGTATCGGCCGCCAGAGACACCGGCAGCATAAAAATCAGTACAGCCAGAAACTTCATGAGAGCAGACACCTGCCTGTCATCTCAACCGGTTTCTCCAGCCCCATCAGATGCAGAACCGTCGGCGCAAGATCAGCCAGACGCCCGTCTGACAGAACAGCCCCCCCGGGCGCACCGACGACAACAACAGGCACAGGGTTCAGCGTGTGCGCGGTGTGTGGCCCGCCGGTTGCCGGGTCAATCATCACGTCACAGTTGCCATGATCCGCACAGACAATCATCGCACCGCCTGCCTTTTCCAGTGCGTCCAGCACCCGCCCCAGACCCTGATCCACGGCCTCGCAGGCCCGCATCGCGGCAGCCAGATCACCAGTGTGCCCGACCATATCCGGGTTGGCATAGTTCACGACAATCAGGTCGTAACCTGCCTCTATCGCGCCGACAAAAGCATCCGTTACCTCACCCGCTGACATCTCCGGCTGCAGATCATAGGTCGCAACATCCGGTGATTTTGGCATCTTCCGGTCTTCACCGCTGAAAGAAACTTCCTCGCCACCGTTCAGAAAAAACGTCACATGCGGGTACTTTTCGGTTTCCGCCAGGCGGTACTGCCGCAAGCCTTTCTGCGCCACCCAGTCGCCCAGTGTGTTTACGATTTCCGGCTTGGGGTACATGACCGTCATATAGGCGGAATGTGCCTCTGAATACTGCGCCATTCCCATCAGTGCCGCCCAGTCCACACGTCTGCCGCGATCAAAACCGTCAAACGCCGGCGCGCCGATGGCTGCCATGATTTCGCGCGCCCGGTCCGCGCGGAAATTAAGACAGAACACCCCGTCACCGTCCTGGGCACCGGCATAATCCCCGATCACTGTCGGCACGATGAATTCATCATTCTCGCCGCGCGCATGTGCAGCCTGCACAGCTTCTGATGCCGTTGCCGCCTGCGCACCACCCCCCCGGATAATTGCGGCATATGCCTTTTCCACCCGGTCCCAGCGGTTGTCCCGGTCCATCGCAAAATACCGGCCCGTAACAGTGCCAACCGTGACGCCCTGCGGCAGTTTCGCCATGAGGTCCGCAATAAACTCGGGCGCTGAGGTTGGTGCCACATCGCGCCCGTCGGTCAGCGCATGAATGACCACTGGCAGATCCGCATCGCGCAGAGCCTTTGCCGCAGCAATCATGTGGCTGATATGTCCATGCACGCCACCATCCGACACAACACCCATCAGATGCGCGGTACCGCCTGTGGCCTTCAGCGCAGCGATATAGTCTCTGAGCCGGGGGTTTTCTGCAAAACTGCCCTCTTCTATCGCCAGATCGATCTGTCCCAGATCCATGGCAACCACCCGGCCCGCACCGATGTTTGTGTGTCCGACCTCAGAATTGCCCATCTGACCGCGCGGCAGGCCTACATCCGGCCCATAGGTCACCAGCGTGGCATTGGGACAGGTCGCCATCAGACGGTCTATGTTCGGCGTATCGGCCAGCAGAGGCGCGTTTCCCTCGCGCCGGTCACTGATCCCCCACCCATCGAGAATACATAAAACAACGGGTTTTGGTGCGCTCATCTGCTCGTCTCCACGTTTTGTGTTTCTGGCCTTGTAACGGCTGATCCGGCGCGGGTGAACCTGTTTCCCGGCGGCCGGCTTCTTCTGGCTTTAAATATCCCCGCCGGAGGCACGAATCTGCCCGGCCTCGCCACACGGCCCGGGCGTTAGCATATGGCGTAACAGCGCCAGCGGATGCGCCCGGAGCGTCAGCCGCATGGACACATAATCCTCCACCACCTCTTCGCCCAAGGTCATTTCCGGCAGCAGGGCGGCTGGCTCATCAATCGCCTCTCCCTCGATATCTCCGGCAAAAAGCGGCAGCGGCGCGCCCGGCACCAGTGCCCTGGCCTCCCAGAGCGCGTCGCGCCGGGACATCTCCAGCCCGGCGAAAACATCTGCCTCCGCCAGCCGCGCGATCATTGCCGGGGCAAGACCCGCACGCCGCCAGACATCGCGGACAGAGCGGTAGCCATTACCCCGGGCCGCTGTCAGCCAGCTGGCATCCTCCTCGCTCAGCCCTTTGATCTGGCGGAACCCCAGGCGCAGCGCCAGCCCGCCCTGGCCGTCAGGCTCCATCGTATTGTCCCAGAAGCTGGCATTCACACAGACGGGGCGCACCCTGACCCCATGCTCGCGCGCATCCCGTACGATCTGCGCCGGTGCGTAAAACCCCATCGGCTGGGAATTCAGCAATGCACAGGCAAAAATCCCCGGATGATGGCATTTGATCCAGGCCGAGGCATAGACCAGCAGGGCAAAGCTTGCGGCATGGCTTTCGGGAAACCCATAAGATCCGAACCCCTCGATCTGGGAAAAGCAGCGCTCGGCGAAATCCTGTTCATAGCCTTTGCGTTTCATCCCCCGCAGGAACAGCGTGCGGAATTCGCTGACATTCCCGTGCTTTTTGAACGTTGCCAGAGAGCGGCGCAGCCGGTCCGCCTGATCGGGGGTAAAGCCCGCACCCACGATGGCGATCTGCATCGCCTGCTCCTGAAAAAGCGGCACGCCCAGCGTCTTGCCCAGCACCTCGCCCAGCTCGTCCGAGGGAAAGCTGACCGCTTCCTCGCCATTCCGCCGGCGGATATAGGGATGCACCATATCCCCCTGAATGGGGCCGGGGCGGATGATCGCCACCTCGATCACCAGATCGTAGAAATTGCGCGGCTTCATGCGCGGCAGAAAATTCATCTGCGCCCGGCTCTCGACCTGAAAAACGCCGATACTGTCTGCCCGGCAGAGCATGTCATAGACCTGCTCGTCCTCGGGCGGCAGCGTCGCCAGGGTATGGCTCGTCTGGTGATGCACCTTCAGCAGATCAAAGGCCTTGCGGATACAGGTCAGCATTCCAAGGCTCAGCACATCCACCTTCAGAATGCCCAGTGTCTCGATATCATCCTTGTCCCAGCAGATGACCGTGCGGCCCTCCATCGTGGCGTTCTCGATGGGCACCAGCTCGTCCAGACGACCCTCGGTCACGACAAAGCCACCCACATGCTGCGACAGGTGCCGGGGGAAACCGTTGATCTCATACACCAGCGCCAGGGTCTGCTGCAGGCGCCGGTCGCCGGCATCCAGACCGATCTCGGCCATGCGTTCCGCCTCGATGCCTCTGGTCGAGAAAAACCCCCAGAGCTGCGAGGAGAGCGCCGAAATCGTGTCTTCTGTCAGGCCCATGGCGCGCCCGACCTCGCGAATGGCGCGTTTGCCGCGATAATGCACCACCGTCGCACAAAGCCCCGCGCGGTGACGGCCGTAACGCTCATAAATGTGCTGGATCACCTCTTCACGGCGCTCATGCTCAAAATCCACATCGATGTCAGGCGGCTCGTCCCGCGCCTCAGAGACGAAACGCTCGAACACCATTGTGCCGATCTCGGGGCTGACCGACGTGATCCCCATGCAGTAACAGACCACCGAATTGGCCGCCGACCCGCGCCCCTGGCACAGAATATCCCGGCTGCGGGCAAAGGCCACGATGTCGCGCACCGTCAGGAAATAGGGCTCGTATTTCAGTTTAGCGATCAGGGTAAGCTCATGCTCCAGCAACCTGTGCACCTTTTCCGGGGCACCGGACGGATACCGCCAGTCCAGCCCCTCATACGCCAGCCGGCGCAGCCGTTCGGTGGGTGTTTCTGTCTCTGTCCCTTCGAGCGGATACTCATAACGCAGCTCGTCCAGCGAGAAATCCAGTCTCTGTGACAGGGCATATGCGCGATCGACCGCGTCCCCGAACCCTTTAAAGAGGCGCCGCATCTCGGTCTCTGAGCGCAGGCGCGCCTCGCCATTGGGCAGGGCGTCACGGCCCAGATCATCCACCCGGCGGCCCAGACGGATGGCCGTGACCACATCCGCCAGCTTGCGGCGCGCACCGTGATGCATGAGCGGCGCGGCACTGGCGAGTGTTGGCAGGCCCAGACGGTTGGCCTCTGCCGTCAATGCTGCAAAGCGTTCTGCATCGCGCCCGTCATAGACAGGGTGCAGACCGATGTGCAGCTTTCCGGCAAAGCGGCGCGTCAGCGCCTGCGCCGTTTGCACCCACCCGCCCGCGCCGCGCTCTGCCCTTTGCGCCTGTGGCCAGAGGATAAGCTGCACCCCCCCGCCCCGCTCCAGCAGATCACTCAGCTGCAGATCGCAGGACCCTTTCACGGCGCGCAGACGACCTGCCGACAGAATCCGGCAGAGCGCACCCCAGCCCGCGCGGTTTTCAGGCAGCACCGTCACGGGGCAGGCGTCGGTGAACACCAGGCGTGCTGCAGGAATCAGCCGCGGGCGGACGTAAAGCGGCGGGCGGACGGATGCACCTGATGGTGCCGGCGGACCAGTCAGACCATGTTGCGCATCCCAGTTCTGGCGCTCCTGCACCTGGCGGGCAATCTCGCGGGCCCGGGCGTGCGCCCGCACGATCCCCGCCACGGAATTCTCGTCCGCAATCGCCAGCGCCTCCATCCCCAGTGCGGCGGCACGGGAGACATATTCCTCCGGGTGGGAAGCCCCTTTGAGGAACGAGAAATTCGAGGTGATGCTGAGCTCGGTAAACATGGCAGGCTTCTCTTATATTCACCTTTTGTTCTTATTTGGAGTCCTTTTGTGATTGCGCAAAATCCGGGTCGCACGAACGCGGGAACAGCGCCATACCGGCACCAGACGAAAGGACCCCGATATGCACAGATACACCGCAACAGAGACTGAAACCGTCCGGAAATGGCAGGCCGGCGCACCCGATGACAACGGACAGACGCCCGAGCGCGCGGTTTCCGACGGACAGGGAAACCCCTGCCGTCACTGCCTGCGCGACATCCCCAAAGGCGAGGCGATGCTGATTCTCGCACACCGCCCCTTTGCAACGCTCCAGCCCTATGCCGAAACCGGGCCGGTCTTTGTCTGTGCTGCCCCCTGCACAAGGGCCGCGGCAGACGTGGTGCCCGACATCCTGCAAACATCGCCGGACTATCTGCTCAAAGGGTATTCAGCGGATGAACGCATCGTCTATGGCACCGGCGAAATCACCCCCACACCCCGGATCGCCGACAAAATCCAGCGCGTTTTTGCGAACCCGCGCGTGGCCTTCATCCACGTCCGGTCCGCCCGCAACAACTGCTATCAGCTGCGTATCGACAGATCCTGACTCCGGAAAACCGCAGACAGGCTTGCCCCGCACACGCGCTTTGGTCATAACGGGGCCCAAGCGATCCCGAGGAAGCCCTGATGACCCTGCAAGCGCCCGAAACCAAGATTGTCGACAGCTACCGCATTGCCTGTGACGGCGGAGAGGGCGCACTGGGCCACCCGCGCGTCTGGCTGCAGATCCCCAAAGACACGGGCTGGGTCGAATGCGGGTACTGCGACTGCAAATACATCCATCGCGATTTTGCCGATAAAGCCTGATCCACGGCCAGAAATTGCCATGATTGTCGGCTATCCCTGCGCAGCGCACATCGGGGAGCCACAAAAATGGACGATCAGAACCAGAGTATTTTCTTTTCCAGCGCAGCCATCGGGCTGGGCGCTCTTGGGATGCTGACCGCCCTTCTGGTGCTCTATGCAGGCCCGTTCAGCCCGCAGCCGGACATCGGCACCACACTTGGTGACATTGCCGGGAACATGAAAGCCGCCGCCCAGCGTGCTGTGCAGGGCGTGCCGCAGCCGCCGGAAACCATCGTGCAGCCCGCATGGGACATTGACCGCATTCTGATGGCGGCGACCCCCGCACTGGGCGTGATGGGCGTTCTGAGTGCCATCATCGCGTATATCCGCCGCGAGCCGAAACGCGCTGCAACCTGCGGCATCGCGATCAGCGCCGCCGCGATTTTTGTGCAGGTGGTACTGATTGTAGCTCTGATCATTGCCGGTGCGATGCTTCTTGTCGGGCTCATGCAGAACCTTGATTCGATTCTGGGCGGCTGAAGCGCCCGGCGAAAACCCCGATCACGTGGCGGCGTCTGAAGTTACAGATCTCATCACATCGCGTGATGCATGGTCCCTGAGGGATTTTTCAACCGCTCCGGACACCCACTTGTGCCTTTACGGTTCTGGACTTCGGGCCGCCGTCGCGCCATGAACGCTGACAGGCATCTGAGGAGACCGGCATGGCGTTTGGCAAAGGGCACCATCTTCATCTGATCGACGGATCGGCATTTATTTTCCGCGCCTATCACGCGTTGCCCCCGCTGACCCGCAAGTCAGACGGGCTGCCCATCGGGGCGGTGTCGGGCTTCTGCAACATGCTGCACCGCTATGTGGAGGGAAACACCGGCCCGGACGCCCCCACCCATGTGGCTGTGATCTTTGACAAGGGCAGCCATACATTCCGTAACGACCTCTATGACCAGTACAAAGCCAACCGCGAGGCCATGCCCGAAGACCTGCGCCCGCAGATCCCCCTGACCCGGCGCGCGACCGAGGCCTTCAACATCGCCTGCAAGGAAAAAGAGGGTTTCGAGGCAGACGACATCATCGCGACCCTGGCCGTGCAGGCCCGTGCCGCCGGTGGGCGCTGCACGATCATCAGTTCCGACAAGGACCTGATGCAGCTGGTGGGCGACGGTGTGGAAATGTTGGATGCGATGAAGAACAAACGCATCGACCGCGAGGGGGTGTTCGAGAAATTCGGTGTCTATCCGGACCGCGTGGTTGATGTGCAGGCGCTGGCGGGCGATTCCGTCGACAACGTGCCGGGGGCGCCCGGCATCGGCGTAAAAACCGCCGCCCTGCTGATCAACGAATACGGCGATCTGGATGCGCTGCTGGAGCGCGCCGAAGAGATCAAACAGCCCAAACGCCGTCAGACCCTGATCGACCATGCCGAGCAGATCCGCCTGTCACGCACGCTGGTGCTGCTGGATGAAAACACGCCGCTGGACTTTACCCTCGATGATCTCGAAGTACGCGACCCGGACCCCGAGGCCCTGATGCCTTTCCTGGCCGAGATGGAGTTCCGGACCCTGACAAAGCGGATCGCGGACCAGCTGGGCGTGGAGCCGCCCGCCATCGAGGACACGCCCGCCGCCGCCCCCGACGCGCCACAGATCGAGGACGTGCCCTTTGACCGTGCGGGCTATGAAAAGGTCGGCGATGCCGCAGCGCTGCAGACCTGGATCGATGAAATCTATGAATACGGGCATGTCGCCGTCGACACCGAAACCACCGGTCTGGACGAAATGCGCGCTGATCTGGTGGGTATCTCGCTGTGTGTGCGTCCCGGGCGCGCCTGTTACGTCCCGCTGATCCACAAAGCGCACCGGGGCGATGATCTCTTTGGCTCGGACGCGCTGGCAGAGGGGCAGATGGCGGTCCAGGACGCGCTGGATATGCTGAAACCTGTGCTCGAGGACCCGTCGATCCTCAAGATCGGGCAGAACATGAAATACGATGCCAAGATTTTCGCGCAGAACGGCGTGGATGTGGCCCCGATCGAGGACACAATGCTCATGTCCTACGCCATGCACGCCGGGCTGCACGGGCACGGGATGGACACGCTGTCGGAACGCCATCTCAACCACACGCCGATCCCGATAAAGCCCCTGTTAGGCTCTGGTAAATCGGCGATCACCTTTGACAAGGTGCCACTGGAAGATGCGGTTCCCTACGCCGCCGAGGACGCGGACATCACCCTGCGTCTGTGGCAGCATTTCAAGCCGATGCTGCACCGCGCACAGGTCACACGTGTCTACGAATCCATGGAGCGCCCGCTGGTGCCGGTGCTTGCTGGCATGGAACGTTCGGGCATCAAAGTGGACCGCAACACGCTGTCGCAGATGTCCAACGCCTTCAGCCAGAAAATGGCCGGGCTGGAAGATGAGATCTATGAACTGGCGGGCCGTAAATTCAACGTCGGCTCTCCCAAGCAACTGGGCGAAATCCTGTTTGATGAGATGGGGATAGAGGGCGGCAAAAAGGGCAAGACGGGTGCCTATGCCACCGGCGCGGACGTGCTCGAAGACCTCGCCACCATGCACGAACTGCCCGCGCGCGTGCTGGACTGGCGGCAGCTTTCCAAACTGAAATCGACCTATACGGATGCGCTGCAGGATCACATCAACGCGGACACAGGTCGGGTACACACCTCTTACTCCATCGCGGGCGCATCGACCGGCAGGCTGGCCTCAACAGACCCCAACCTGCAGAATATCCCGATCCGAACCGAAGAAGGCCGCCGCATCCGCGAGGCATTTGTCGCCGAAGAGGGCAAGACCCTCGTCGCGCTGGATTACAGCCAGATCGAGCTGCGTATCCTCGCCCATATTGCTGATATCCCGGCGCTGAAACAGGCCTTTGCCGATGGTCAGGACATCCATGCGATGACGGCGTCCGAGATGTTCGACGTGCCGATGGAGGAGATGACGCCTGACGTCCGCCGCCGCGCCAAGGCGATCAACTTTGGTGTGATCTACGGCATCTCCGGCTTTGGACTTGCACGCAACCTGCGCATTCCACGCTCAGAAGCGCAGGGCTTTATCGACCGCTACTTTGAACGCTTTCCCGGCATCCGCACCTATATGGACGACACCAAGGCCTTTGCGAAAGAACATGGGTATGTAGAGACGCTTTTTGGCCGGCGCATCCACACGCCCGAGATTGCCGCCAAAGGCCCCCGCGCCGGATTTGCCCAGCGCGCCGCGATCAACGCGCCGATACAGGGCACGGCGGCTGACGTGATCCGCCGGGCGATGATCCGTATGCCACCGGCTATCGAAAACCTGCCTGCCAAGATGCTGCTGCAGGTACACGATGAACTGTTGTTCGAGGTGGATCAGGGCTCAGAGGATGATCTGATCGCTGCCGCGCGGGACATCATGGAAAATGCCGCTGACCCGGTTGTAAAGCTGGACGTGAAACTGACGGTGGATGCGGGCACCGGGGCGAACTGGGCTGTGGCGCACTGATCCGGTTCAGCTGGCAGTCAGCGCTTTAAGTCCTGTCAGGTCTGGCGCGGACTGACCAGAGAGCGGCCAGGCCGCGATGACCAGGCCGTCATATCCGCTGGCGGCGAGGGACTGTCGCAGCGCAACCCCGCCAGCACCCGGATCCTCGGGCAGGCAGATGACCTTCACAACATCCGCACAGTTTGTCAGCGCCGTGTCGGCGGCGGCAGCATCGACCGGCAGGTCCAGCGCCAGCCCGATCCGCTCCGAGGCAACCTCGCGCAGCACTTCCACCGCGGTGTCTCTGTCGGACAAAAACGCCCCCGGTTCCGCTTCGCACCCGATGGTCAGAGAAATATGACCCGGCAGATCATCCGCCACGGCGCGCAGGTTCTCCACCAGTGTCTCCCGTGCCGCGTCACCCGCGGCCACGCCCCCCAGTACATGCAGGCTGGTGACGCGCAGCTCATGCGCATAGCGCAGCGCGCGCCGCATATCATATCGGAACCGCCGGGCACTTTCCGGCACCGCAGCAAAGCCGCGCACCCCGCCGGTGTAGTTTGGCGGCGGCACCATGATCTGCACCAGATCCAGGCCTGCGCGCAACAAAGCCAGCTGTGTTTCCCGCGCGGGCATGTCATAGGGGAACGGTACTGCAACGCCTGTCAGCCCGGCTCTCGCGGCGGCTTCAATACGGTCCAGAAATGGCAGATCGGCCCAGAGCCGGTCCAGGTTTGCCGCGATCCGCATCACCACACCTCCAATTCACTGTTCTGCACGTTAGAGACGGTTTCTGCCGGACCCAAGGGCCTGCAGCGTGCTCAGATTCGACAAATTCAGCAGAGTGTCCGCAGAGCAACGCTCACAGTGTCGGAGCGGGTTTCAGGGCAGCTCGGCACTGGGGATGATCCGGAAAAACGTACCCCCCGACCAGACGCCAAACCAGTCATCGTGATGCACGCCCAGATCCACCAGCCGGTAAAAACTCTTGCGGTCGATCAGCGCCTCAAGCTCAGCGCGCACCAGAACATAGGGCGACGGTTCACCGGTTTGCGCGTCGCGCACCACACGGATCGGGTTGTCCGGACCTGCGCGCATCCTGTCGCCGACCTGGGTTTCAAACCGCAGTGTCTGCTCTGCCCCTGCGCCGGTCGCCTCAAAGTCGACGGCGACAAAAGGGGCGTCATCAACCGTGATCCCAACCTTTTCTACCGGCGTGACAAGGAAATATTTACCATCTTCCTTCTTAAGTATTGACGAGAACAGCTTCACCAGTCCGGGCCTGCCGATCGGCGTGCCCTGGTAAAACCATGTACCGTCCCGCGCAATACGCATGTCGAGGTCGCCGCAAAACGGCGGATTCCACAGATGAACGGGCGGCAATCCGCGTGTTTTTGCGGCAGTTAACGATGCAGCGAGACTTTCCGCCGAAGGGGTCACGGTTTTTTGTCCACTCATAGCTTTTGCCATTTCCCTTCGTCGCGATAGAGTTACATCAGACATATAACCCATCGGAGAACAATGTCATGAGTGATGCAGAAGACATGGTCGCAGAGATCGAAGCGCTCGGTGAGAAGCTGAACGCGGCCAGAGATTCGATCACCAAACGGTTCATCGGGCAGGAGCGTGTCGTCGATCTGACGCTGACCGCACTGCTCTGTGGAGGTCACGGGCTGCTCATCGGTCTGCCTGGCCTTGGGAAAACCCGCCTGGTCGAAACCCTGTCCACGGTCATGGGCCTGCACGGCAACCGTGTGCAGTTCACGCCCGACCTGATGCCAGCCGACATTCTGGGCTCCGAGGTGCTGGACACCGCCCCGGACGGCTCGCGCGCCTTTCGCTTTATCCAGGGGCCGGTGTTCTGCCAGCTTCTGATGGCCGACGAGATCAACCGCGCGTCACCACGGACACAATCCGCGCTGCTCCAGGCGATGCAGGAAAAAACGGTTACCGTTGCGGGCGAAAACCGCGCGCTTGGTGTACCGTTCCACGTGCTCGCCACGCAGAACCCGATTGAGCAGGAGGGCACCTATCCCCTGCCCGAAGCGCAGCTGGACCGTTTCCTTGTACAGATTGACGTCCCCTATCCGGACCGCACCACCGAACGCGACATCCTGCTGGCCACCACCGGGGACGGCGAGGCGAAATCAACCGAAGTCTTTACCGCCGGCGAGCTGCTGGCCGCGCAACAGCTGCTGCGCCGGATGCCCGTGGGCGACAGCGTGGTCGAGATGATCCTCGATCTGGTCCGCGCCTTCCGCCCCGAAGAAGAAAGCGCCAGCCAGCAGGTCCGCGAGACCGTTGCCTGGGGTCCTGGACCCCGCGCCGCGCAGGCGCTGATGCTGACAGTGCGGGCCCGCGCGCTGCTGCAGGGGCGTCTTGCGCCCTCGGCCGAGGATGTACTCGATATGGCGCGGCCTGTGCTCAGCCACCGGATGGCGCTGAACTTTGCAGCGCGTGCCCGGGGCGACAGCCTGCAGGGCCTGATCGACGAGACCGCCGCCGGACTTGCCGGAGCGAAGGCCGCCGCGTGAGCACAGCAACCGCCCTCCGTGCCGGTGCTGAAACCGAAGCCGCCTCGCTTCCGGCGCTGCTGGCCCGTGCCGAACACCTGGCGGGTTCTGTCCTGCTGGGCGATCACGGCAGGCGGCGTTCCGGCATGGGGGATGATTTCTGGCAGTACCGCCCGGCCCAGCCCGGTGACAGCCGCCGCATGGTCGACCACCGCCGGTCCGCGCGGGGCGATACGGAATTCGTGCGCGAACGGGAATGGCAGATTGCCCAGTCAGTGATGTTCTGGGTGGACCAGGGCGCATCGATGCGCTTCACCAGCAACGACAACCTCCCGCAGAAAGCAGACCGCGCCAGGCTGCTCGGGCTGGCGGCAGCCATTCTGCTGGTGCGTGGCGGCGAACGTGTGGGGCTGACCGGCACCGCGCTGCCACCGCGGCGCGGCAATACCCAGATCCTGCGTCTGGCGGAGATGTTCACAACCGACGCGACGGACGACTACAGCCCGCCCGAGCACCGCGCGATGATCCCCTCTGCCAGGGCGGTGTTTGTTTCGGATTTCATGGGCGATGTCTCCGAAGTCCGGCTGGCCCTGACCAAGGCCGCAGACCGGGGCGTGCGCGGCGTACTGCTGCATCTGCTTGACCCGTCTGAGGAGGCCTTTCCCTTTCGCGGACGCACGATTTTCGAAAGTGTGGGCGGCAGTCTGAGCCATGAGACGCTCAAGGCCAGCGACCTGCGCGACCGGTATCTCGACCGGCTGGCTAGCCGCAAGGCCGAACTCTCCGAGCTCTGCGCCGTAACAGGCTGGCAATACGGCCTGCATCACACAGACAGCACCGCACAATCCGCACTCCTGTGGCTTTACCGTGCGCTCGACACCGGGAGCATCAGATGACGGTTCTGGGGGGGATAGGTTTCACGGCGCCCTGGCTGCTGATGGCGCTTTTTGCGCTGCCGATCCTCTGGCTCATCCTGCGTGCCGTGCCGCCTGCGCCGATCCGCCGTCGCTTTCCGGGCGTGGCGCTGTTGCTGGGGCTGAAGGACGACGAAACCGTCTCTGACCGAACGCCCTGGTGGCTTTTGCTGCTGCGCATGCTGGCAGTCGCGGCGATTATCATCGGCCTCGCCGGTCCGGTGCTGAACCCCGAAGCGGATGCCGCACAGGGCGACGGGCCGCTGCTTATTGTCCTTGATGGCAGCTGGGGCGGTGCCACGCGCTGGTCCGAACAGGCAGAGGCCGTTGAGGCACAGCTGACCCGCGCCAGCCGCGCCGGGCGCACCGTTGCCTTTCTGGATATGGCCCGGCCCGAGCCCCCGGTTTTCCAGGCTGCTGATGCCTGGCGCAGCCGCCTGCCCGGGTTCCGCCCCGCCGCCTGGCAACCTGATGCCGCGCGCGCCGCCATGGCCGTTTCTTTTGCCGACGCGCTTGGCGGGTTTGATACCATGTGGTTCAGTGACGGCCTTGATTTCCCGGGCCGCGAGGATGTGCTGAGCGCTTTCCGCAACGCAGGTGCCGTTGAGATTTACCAGACGGCGGCAAACGTTCTGGCCCTGACACCTGCCGGTTTTGAGGACGGCGCGGTACAGCTGACCGCCCTGCGCGCAGCCGGCGGGCCGGAACGCGAAATTACCATCCAGGCCCAGGGGCGCGACCCTGCGGGCAACGCGTCGATACTCGCCAGCGCCGGTGCTGTTTTTGCAGCGGGCGAGACAGAGGCATCAACGGCCCTGTCGCTGCCAGCCGAACTGCGCGCGCGCATCACGCGGTTTGACATTCAGGGGCAGCGCTCTGCCGGGGCCACCACGCTGGCCGATGACGCGCTCCGCCGCCGCGAGGTCGCGCTGATCGCCGGACGGGAAAGCCGCGAGGGTCTCCAGCTGCTCTCGCCGCTGCACTACATTGAGCAGGCGCTGGCCCCCAATGCCGATCTGATCCGCGGCGCAATCAGCGATGTGCTGCCTGCCAACCCGGATGTGATCGTCCTTGCCGATGTCGCAACTCTGTCGCCTGCCGAAACCGAAGGGCTTGGTGCCTGGATCGACGAAGGCGGGATGCTGGTGCGTTTTGCCGGGCCACGGGTGGCCGCCAGTGATATCTCGCGCATCGACGAGGATCCGATGATGCCCGTCCGTCTGCGCACAGGCGGGCGTACTGTCGGCGGTGCCATGAGCTGGGGACAGCCGAAAACCCTGGCCCCATTCCGGGAAAGTTCGCCCTTTTTCGGCCTGCGCATCCCCGATGACGTGCAGATCACCAGCCAGGTCATGGCCCAGCCCGATCCGACACTGGCAGAACGCGTGATTGCCGAGCTGACAGACGGCACGCCCCTGGTGACCCGGAAAACCCGCGAACAGGGACAGATTGTGCTCTTTCATATTACCGCCACGGCAGACTGGTCCACGCTGCCGCTCTCTGGTCTCTTTGTGCAGATGCTCGAACGGCTGGCTGTCTCCTCCTCTGCCTCGGCACCGGATGCCGCACAGCTGGACGGCACAACCTGGACACCCGAACAGGTGATGGACGGCTTTGGCACCCTGTCGGACGCGGGCAATCTGCCCGGCGTTCCCGGCCCCGATCTGATCAATGCGCCCGCGGGCCCGGACATGCAGCCTGGCATTTATGCCGACGGCGACCGGCGTCTGGCGCGCAATGTGATCGGCGCAGAGACAACGCTGACCCCGGCGGCCTGGCCTGCTGACATTCCGATCCGCGGTTTTGCCGTGCCGCCCGAACAACCCGTTGCCGGATGGCTGCTCAGCCTCTCGGTTCTGCTGCTGCTGGCAGATGTCGTCGCCTCGCTTGCCCTGTCCGGGCGCTTACTGGGGCGGGTGAACACCGCCGCTGCCGTGGTTCTGGCGCTGCTTCTGATGCCCACCGGACCAGGCAGCGCACAGACCGCCGATGCCGATGCCGAAGCGGATGCCTTTGCGCTGAATGCCACGGCCGAACTGGCGCTGGCCTGGGTACGCACCGGTGATGCACGGGTGGATGAGCTGTCGCAGGCCGGGCTGACCGGTCTGTCGCAGACGCTGTATTTCCGCACGTCGGTAGAGCCTGCCGAACCTGTAGGCGTTGACCTGGAAATGGACGAGCTGGCGTTTTTCCCCATTCTCTACTGGCCCGTGACACCGGACCAGCCGCGCCCCTCGGCCGAAGCCTATGCCAAACTCAACGCCTACCTGCGCTCCGGCGGGCTGATCCTGTTTGACACGCGCGACGCGGATATCTCGCGCTTTGGCGGCTCCAGCCCCAACGGGCGCAAACTCCAGGATCTTGCCGCCGCCCTGGATATCCCGCCGCTGGAACCACTGCCCACAGACCACGTGCTGACGCGCACCTTTTACCTGTTGCAGGACTTTCCGGGCCGCCACACCAGCCGCGAGGTCTGGGTCGAGGCCGCACCACCCGATGCCGAACAGATCGAAGGCATGCCCTTCCGCAACCTCAATGACGGAGTGACCCCGGTTGTCATTGGCGGCAACGACTGGGCCGCCGCCTGGGCCATTACACAAAACGGCGCCCCCATGGTGCCGGTCGGGCGTGGCTTTACCGGCGAGCGGCAGCGCGAACTGGCCTACCGCTTTGGTGTCAATCTCATCATGCATGTTCTCACCGGCAACTATAAATCAGACCAGGTGCATGTCCCTGCCCTTCTCGACAGGCTTGGCCAGTGACCGGCACCGTTATCTTTGACCCTCTCGTCCCCTGGGCGATGATCACCGTTGTTGCGGTGATTGCCGTGACCACCGTGGTGCTGGCCGGGCTGCGCGGGCTTAACGGCTGGCCGCTGCGCGGGCTGGCTGCCCTGGTGGTGCTGGGCGCGCTCTGCAATCCCTCTTACCAGCAGGAAGACCGCGCGCCGCTGACCGATATCGTGGTGATGCTCGAGGACGAAAGCGCCAGCCAGACCCTCTCGGACCGGCCGGACCAGACCGCCACAGCGGCTGATACCCTGGCAGACCGGATCGCCGCGCGCAGCAATACCGAAGTGCGCCGCGTGACCGTACCCGATGGCGAGGGCGACGCGGGCACGCAGCTGATGACGGCCCTGTCTGCAGCCCTGGCCGAAGAACCCCGTGCGCGCATCGCCGGGATCATCGCACTCAGTGACGGGCGCGTGCATGACGCGGATCTGCCGGTAAATCTGCCGGCTCCCATGCACCTGATGCTCACCGGTGAAGAAACCGACTGGGACCGCCGCCTTTCGGTGCGCAACGCACCCGCCTTTGCCATCATCGGCGAGCCGGTCACCCTGACCCTGCGCATCGAGGATATGGGTGCCGCCCCCCCGGGCGCTGTGATAGCACCCTTGCAGATATCCGTGGACGGGGCCGAGCCCCAGGAGTTCCAGGTGCCACTGGGCGAGGATATCGAGCTGCCTGTCACCCTGCCGCACGGCGGGCGCAATGTGATCGAATTCACCGTCCCGCTGGCCGAGGGCGAGCTTACCGACCGCAACAACAAGGCCCTGATCCAGATGAACGGTGTGCGCGACCGCCTGCGCGTTCTGCTGGTCTCGGGCGAGCCGCACCCCGGCGGGCGCACATGGCGTAACCTGCTGAAATCAGACAGCTCTGTGGATCTGGTACACTTCACGATCCTGCGCCCCCCCGAAAAGCAGGACGGTGTGCCGGTCAGCGAGTTGTCTCTCATCGCCTTCCCCACCCGCGAGCTTTTTCTGGAAAAGATCGACGACTTTGATCTGATCATTTTCGACCGCTACAAACGCCGGGGTATCCTGCCCTCGCTCTATCTCGACAACGTTGCCAACTACATCCGCGCGGGCGGTGCCGTACTGGTCGCCGCAGGGCCCGATTTTGCCGGTGCGGACAGTCTTTATCGCTCTCCGCTGGGGTCGGTGTTGCCCGGCGCGCCGACCGCGCGGGTGGTAGACCAGCCTTACCGGCCCACTGTTACAGAGCTTGGCACGCGCCACCCGGTGACAACGGATCTGCCCGGGGGCGGTGACTGGGGGCGTTGGCTGCGCCAGGTGGACATCACCGACACCACCGGCCACACGGTCATGTCCGGCACCGGCGAACGCCCGCTTCTGGTGCTGGACCGTGTCGGGCTGGGCCGCGTGGCGCTGGTGGCCTCTGATCACGCCTGGCTGTGGAGCCGTGGTTATGAAGGCGGCGGCCCGCAGCTGGAACTGCTCCGCCGTCTGGCCCACTGGATGATGAAAGAGCCCGAGCTCGAAGAAGAGGCGCTGTCTGCCCAGGCCACCGGCCAGACCATGCGTATTCAGCGCCGCACCCTGGAAGAAACCGTGCCGCCTCTGCGGCTGACGGACCCATCGGGCAATGTGACGGAACTTGAGCTGTCCGAGGCCCGTCCCGGCGTGTTTGAGACCGTGTTCGAGGGGCCGGAGATCGGCCTCTACCGGCTTGAGAACGGCGAGCAGATCGCCGTGATCGGTCTGGGGCCCTCCGCCCCCAAAGAGTTTGAACAGACGATTGCAACCGGCGACATCCTGCAACCGGTTGTCGCCAGCCTGCGGGGGGGAATCCTGCGGCTGGAAAACGGCCTGCCCCGTCTGCGCGACGTGCGCGAAGGGCGCCCCGCAGCCGGGCGCGGCTGGATTGGCCTGACTCCCAGAGATGCCTATGAAACCCGCGACGTGCGTCAGACGACGCTTCTGCCGGGCTGGCTGGTGCTGTTGCTTGCTGCCGCGCTCATTACAACCGCATGGTTACGTGAAGGACGCCGCTGACGCGCCTGGGCTGTTTTTCGGGCAAAAATTCTGCGATCAGGGGCGCCCTGGCCCCGCGCATTAAGCCGTTATTCACCACGCAGCGCCTATCACAGGCCGGTCAGCACAAAGCTGCAGGCGAATGATTTTATGACCCTTGCCAATCTACTGGCAGAAGAACGACGACGGCGGCTTGCCGCAGAACGCCTGCTGGAGGTCAAGCAGGCGGAGCTTTTTGCTGCCAATCGCAAACTGGGTCAGCACGCGCGCAACCTGTCCGATCAGATCGTCGAAACCCGGGCAGAAGTGGCGACCGTCCGCGACGAAAACAAACGTGTCAAATCGGATCTCAGTGCGGCTCAGGAGAAAATCGAGCGCGTCGAACGGCGGCTGTGGCATTCGATCGAAACCATCAAGGACGGCTTTGCCTTTTTCTCTCCCGATCTTGAAATGATCATGGCCAACCCGTCCTATCTCGCGGTGTTTGACGGGCTGGAAGACGTCAGACCCGGGGTGAACTATGTCACCATCCTGCAACTGCTGACGGACGAGGGGATTGTGAATACCGGCGATATGGCACCTGCTGACTGGCGCCAGTACATGATCGACCGCGTACAATCCCCCGACCCACAGCCCGAGGTGATCCAGCTGTGGAACGGGCAGTACATCCGCCTGCTGGACCAGCGTGGCCCTGATGGCGACATTATCTCGCTGGGTCTGAACATCACGGAATCGGTCGAATACGAGAAAAAGCTCAAAGCCGCGCGGACCGTGGCCGAGAGTGCCAACCGTGCCAAATCCGCCTTCCTCGCCAATATGAGCCACGAGCTGCGCACGCCGATGAACGGTGTGGTCGGCATGGCCGATCTGCTGCTCGAAGGCGGGCTGGACGAAGAACAGCAGCTTTACGTCGATACGATCAAACGTTCGGGTGAAGCCTTGCTGGTCATCATCAACGACGTCCTGGACTACTCCAAGATCGAGGCCGACCGCCTGGAGTTGCATCCCGAACCCTTCGATCTCGAAAAGTCGATCTATGATATTCTGACCCTGCTCCAGTCCTCGGCCCATGAAAAAGGCGTCGGCCTGCTGATGGACTATGACCTCGGCCTGACCAGTGACCTGATCGGAGATCCGGGACGCATCCGCCAGGTGCTGACGAATCTCATCGGCAACGCGGTCAAATTCACCGCAGAGGGGCATGTCACCGTGCGCGTGCGCGGCACCCCGGCAGAGGCAAACGACGCGCTGGAGCTGACGGTCAGTGTCTGCGACACGGGCATCGGCATCCCCGAAGATCAGATCAGCCACGTCTTCGGCGAATTCAATCAGGTCGAAAACGAACGCAACCGGCAGTTTGACGGTACCGGGCTGGGCCTGGCAATCACCCAGCGTCTTGTCAGGATGATGGGTGGCAATATCAGCGTCACCTCAGAAGAAGGCATCGGCTCGGAATTCAGCTTCAGCCTGACCCTGAAATGCACCGGCCCCGCAACGCTCACCCCACCGGCACCCGCAGAGGCGCTGCGTCACGTGCTGCTGGTGGATGCTGCCCGGGCCGAACAGAACCACCTGCGCATTCAGCTGGAGACACTGGGGCTGCGGGTCACCGCCTGCAACACTGCCAGAGCTGCGCTGGAGCAGCTGGATACATCCGTTGATCTGGTCATGCTGGACCGGGATCTGCCGGATCAGGACGGTCTGACGCTGGCCACCGCAATGCGGGACGCAGGACACACCGGGCCGGTCTACGCGCTCTGTCGCAACATCAGCCACGCCCGCAAAAGCCCCGACCGGGAGTCTGCTGATCAGATGCTGCAGCGCCCGTTCCTGCGCAGTGATCTCTACTCCTGGCTGTCCGAAGAGGTCTTTGGCAAATATGCCACCACGGCGGCCGCCCCCGCAATGCCGGGGTTCCGGCACAAGGGTGCCGCAGCAGAAGACACCCGGGCCGCCCCGGCCGAAGAAGCGCCGCCCGAGGAACCAGCGACACCGCGCCAGATGCGCGTGCTGGCCGCAGAGGACAATAAAACCAACCGCCTGGTCTTCTCAAAAATGGTCAAAACCCTCGACATCGATCTGAAATTTGCCTGCGACGGAATCGAAGCCGTTGAAGAATGGCAAAGCTTTGAGCCCGACCTGATTTTCATGGATATCTCGATGCCGCGGCTCGACGGCAAAGGTGCCGCCAAAGAGATACGCAAGCTCGAAAAAGACAGCGGCACCCGCGTACCCATTGTCGCGCTGACGGCCCACGCCATGGCCGGCGATGAAAAGGAGATCCTGGCTGCCGGGCTCGATCACTACATGACCAAGCCGCTGCGCAAGCCCGAGATCATCGCCCGCATTCTGGCCCATTGCCCCGAAGGCGCCATCAGCCCCGTACCGGAGCCCGATCAGGAAGCCGGATAGGGCCGCACAAACACAGGACGGTCCGGTTCAGAGAGCCCGGCCTCAAACCGGTACCCGCCGCTGTCGAAATCCTCCAGCCCCGCAGGATCACGCAGACGGTTTTCCACGACAAAGCGTGCCATGGCACCGCGCGCCTTTTTGGCGAAAAAGCTCACAATCCGCGGGCCCTTGCCGTCGTCCTTGTCTTCCATAAACGCCGGTGTGATCACCCGCAGTTTCAGCGCCCTGGGTGCAACTGCGCCGAAATATTCCTGGCTTGCACAGTTCACCAGCACCTCTGTACCGACATTTTCCGCCTGCGCGTTCAGCGCTTTGGAAAGCTGATCGCGCCAGTAGTCATAGAGGCTCGCCCCCCGGCGGGTTTTCAGACGGCTGCCCATCTCCAGCCGGTACGGCTGGATCGCATCCAGCGGGCGCAGCACCCCGTAAAGACCCGACAGAATGCGCAGATGCTCCTGCGCCCAGGCCATATCATCCGGCGACAGGCTTGCCGCCTCCAGCCCCTGATAGGTATCGCCTGCAAAAGCCAGCGCCGCAGGCCGTGTCAGCTCTGCATCCGGTGTCTCCTCAAAGGCCTGAAACCGGTCCCGGTTCAACCTGGCCAGATCGTCACTCAGCCCCATCAGCCCTTTGAGACTGCCCAGGGTGAGGTTGCGCGCCGTGCGCACCAGACGCTGCGCATCGTCCTGAAAATCGGGCTGGGTGGTCGCCACATCGCGCGGGGCCCAGTCCAGTCGTTTGGCAGGCGAAATCACCACCAGCATATTCGTCTCCTCACCCGTTCATCCGGTTCCTGCGCGTGACTTAGCCCGCCTCCCGCAGGACGTCCAGAAAGGCAGGGCCAAATCGCTCGGCCCGCCTGTCCCCCAGCAGTTTTTCCAGCAGCGCTGCATCCGGCGCATGCAGCTGTGCGATCCGTGCCAGCAAAGAGGCGGGGCAGCTCAGCGGTTTGTCCTGCCCGCCCGCACCGCGCGCCAGTTCGGCCTGCACTTCCAGCAGACGGTCATAGACCGATCCCGCCGCCCGACCGGCCAGTTTGCGCCGCGTCGGGTGCATCTGTGGTGCTTCCCCCGCGATCACTTCCAGAAAAGCGTCACCATAGCTGTCGAGTTTTTTGGCACCGACACCGCCGATCCCCGCCATCTCATCCAGGGTGCGCGGGCGCTTTTCCGCCATCTCGATCAGCGTCCGGTCGGTGAAAATGATATAGGCCGGCACCCGTGCGGCCTCCGCCAGGCCGCGGCGTTTCGCCTTGAGGGCCGACAGCAACGGCGCGTCCTCGTCCGACACCATCGCTTTGACCGCCGGTCTGCGGTTTGACGCTGCCGCCCGGATACTGTCCCGGCGCAGATCAATCGTCGCCTCGTCGCGCAAAACCGGCAGGGCCGCATCCGTCATGCGCAGCGCCCCGTGGCGTTCGGGGTCCGGGCGCACCAGATCATGCCCCATCATCTGCCTGAAAACCGCCTGCCAGGCGCGCCGGTCATATTCCTTGCCGACGGCAAAGGTGGGCAGGCTCTGATGCCCATGCTGGCGGATTTTGTCCGTCTCATTGCCGGTCAGAATATCAATCAGATGGCCTGCACCAAACCGCTCGTCCGTGCGCAGAATGGCCGACAGGGCCTTGCGCACCGCCGTGGTGCCATCAAATACATCCGCCGGGCTGTCGCACAGATCGCATGTCCCGCATGTCACTTCTGTTTCACCGAAATAGCGCAGCAGCGTTTCGCGCCGGCAGGCCAGAGCCTCTGCCAGACCCAGCAAAGCATTCAGCCGCGCGTGATCCGCGGCCCGGCGCTCCGGCGGGGCCAGTCCTTCGTCAATCTGCGACCGTCTCAGGCGGATGTCTTCCGGACCAAAAAGCGTCAGCGTCTCCGCCGGTGCACCATCGCGCCCCGCACGACCGATCTCCTGATAATAGGCCTCGATCGACTTGGGCAGATCCGCATGCGCCACCCAGCGGATATCCGGTTTGTCCACACCCATGCCAAAGGCCACCGTGGCCACAACGATCAGACCGTCCTCCTGCTGAAACCTGCGTTCGGCAATCCGGCGGTCTTCGGCCTCCATACCGCCGTGATAATGGATCGCCACATGACCCGCCTCGCGCAGAGCCGCAGCCAGCCCTTCGGTTTTGGCCCGGGTGCCACAGTACACGATGCCCGACTGCCCCTGCCGCGCCCCGGCAAAGGCCAGGATCTGGCGGCGCGGGTTGTCTTTTGCCTGAAAAGCCAGATGAATATTGGGCCGGTCAAATCCATGCAGAAAAGCGCGCGGTGCTGTGCCGTCAAACAGCTTTTCCACGATTTCCTGCCGGGTTTCCGCATCCGCCGTCGCAGTAAAGGCCGCCAGCGGCACCCCCAGCTCCTGGCGCAGCGCCCCAATCCGCAGATAGTCAGGGCGGAAATCATGCCCCCACTGGCTCACGCAATGCGCCTCATCCACCGCAATCATCGACACACCGGCCCGGCGCAGCAGCCCGATGGCCCCGCCCGAGGCCAGCCGCTCCGGTGCCATGTACAGCAGCCGCAACCGGCCCGCCTCCAGCGCCTCAAAAACCGCATCCGTTTCCTCAGGCGTATTGCCCGAGGTCAGCGCTCCCGCCGACACGCCCGCCTCCTGCAGGGCACGCACCTGATCCCGCATCAGCGCGATCAGTGGCGAGATGACCACCGTCACCCCCTCCCGCATCAGCGCAGGCAATTGAAAACAAAGGGATTTGCCGCCGCCCGTGGGCATGATCGCCAGCACGTTCTCGCCCTCCGAGACCGCGCGCACGATCTCTTCCTGACCGGGCCGGAACGCCTCGAATCCAAAGACCGTCTGCAACAGCTCCGCCGCGCCTGTCATGCCTGTTTCCTGTGGTTGATCTGCTCTTTTGTGCAGAGTCCCACACTAAGGAATCGTGAACAAGCCCCGATGCTTCACCCTTGGCCAAATACTCCCGCCGGAGGCGGAAAATCAGATGAAAAGCGCGTAGTTGTTGACCAGTACAATGCGCAGGATGGCCACAATCAGCAGGACCGCCAGCGGCGCCAGATCAATCCCACCCAGCTGCGGCAGCACGCGGCGCACCGGGCCATAGATCGGCTCGAGGATCCGGTTGAGCATATACCAGATCTGGGCGACCAGCTGCTGCTGGGTGTTCAGGACCTGGAAATTGATCAGCCAGCTCATGATCACATGGGCAATAATAAAGAACCACACAACGTTGAGCAGCAGCATCAGGATTTCGAACAGCGATTGCATCAGGGGTCCTCTCTTTGCGTTGCGCTTCAGTTAAGCAGGTGACCGCCAAAGGGCAAGACCCGGCCCGTCCGGCACCTGGTTCCAAAGCAGTGCTTGCGCCGCGCGCTTGTGCCTGTTTTAGCTTAAGAAACCCTAAAGAGGCACACGGGCATGACAGCAGAAAAGAAGCGGATCTGGGGATGGTTCGCCTTCGACTGGGCGGCACAGCCCTATTATACGCTGGGTCTGACCTTTATCTTCGGCCCCTATTTTGCCGGTGTCGCGACCGATTACTTCACCGCATCCGGCATGGCCGGGAATGCCGCCGACGCCCGTGCGCAGTCTGTCTGGGCCAATGCCCAGCTGGTGGCCGGTCTCTTTATTGCAGCGCTGGGCCCGGTGATCGGGGCCTATGCCGACAGCACCGGGCGGCGCATGCCCTGGATCGTGGCCTTTTCCGGCGTCTATGTCCTGGCCTCTGCGGCGCTGTGGTACATGGTGCCGGACGGCTCGGCGCTGTGGTTCTGCCTTTACGCCTTTGCCATCGGGTTTGTCGCGGCCGAATTCGCGCTGATCTTCGTCAACGCCCAGCTGCCCGGCCTGGGCGACGAGGACACGATCGGCAGGATCAGCGGCGTGGGCGCATCGCTGGGCTACTGGGGCGGGGTCGTGTCGCTCTTTATCATGCTGCTGTTCTTCTTCGAGGCCAACCAGCAGGCCGGCACGACACTCATCGGTCTGGCTCCCGCCTTTGGCCTCGACCCCGCCCAGAGCGAGGGCACGCGTTTTGTCGGCCCCTTCATCGCCGGGTGGTTCGCCATTTTCATGATCCCCTATTTCGCCTGGGTGCGGGAGCCGAAACCCGCCGTGAAACAGGGCGGTTTTTCGGCGGCCATGGCCGATCTGCGCGAGTCGCTGGCGCAGGTCCTGAAACGCCCCAGCCTGGCGGCCTATCTGGGTTCTTCCATGCTCTACCGCGATGCGCTTAATGCGCTTTACGGCTTTGGCGGCGTCTATGCCCGGTTGGTGCTGGACTGGTCGCTGACCAATATCGCAATCTTCGGCATCATCGGCGCGATCACCGCGGCCATTGCCACCTGGGTCGGGGGGCTGTTCGACGAGAAATACGGCCCAAAACCCGTTATCAGGGTCTGTATTTTCATCCTGATCGCGGTCTGCAGCGTGATCGTCGGCATGTCGCGCGAGAGCTTTTTCGGCGCAGCCCTGGCACCAGGCTCGTCGCTGCCCGACATTACTTTCTTTATCTGTGGTGCAGCCATCGGTGGTGCGGGCGGGGCGCTCTATGCCGCGTCGCGTTCGATGATGGTGCGCCACACCAATCCCGACCGCCCGACAGAGGCCTTTGGCCTTTTCGCGCTCTCGGGCAAGGCAACCGCCTTTCTGGCCCCCGCCCTGATCAGCCTTGTCACCACCGTGACCCAGAACGCACGTCTGGGCATTTCGCCGCTGATAGGTCTTTTCGTTCTCGCCCTGGTTGTGCTCATATGGGTCAACCCAAAAGGAGACCGCGCCGCATGACACGTCTGACCACGGGACTTCTGACCGTTCTCGCCGCACTCTTTCTGGCCAGCTGCGACGAGGCTCCCGCCCCCCAGGCCCGGGCCACGCCCGAGCCGGTCATCGCGACCTCGGGCAATGCCAATGTCGTCGCGAAAAAGCTCTTTGGGGCCAAACAGGCCGCCTCGGCGCAAAAGCCCGGCCCGCTGGGCAGCTACGCCAAAGGCTGCGTCGCCGGGGCCGCGCAGCTGGCCGAAACAGGACCCACATGGCAGGCCATGCGCCTGTCGCGCAACCGCAACTGGGCCCATCCCGAAACCGTGGATTTCGTCCAGGACCTCAGCCGAAAGGCCGCGCGCCAGCCGGGCTGGAACGGTCTTTATGTCGGCGATCTGAGCCAGCCGCGCGGCGGCCCGATGCTGTCCGGACACGCCAGCCACCAGATCGGGCTGGATGCAGATATCTGGCTGCGGCCTGCGGATAACCTCGCGCTGTCGGCGACCGAGCGCGAAAACATCTCCTCGATCTCCCTGCGCCGCGAACGCGGTGCTTTCGTCAACAACAACTGGACGCCCGCGCACCAGGAAATCATCAAAGCCGCCGCCTCTGACCCGCGCGTGGCGCGGATTTTCATCTTTCCGGGGGCCAAGGTGCGCATGTGCCAGGATGCAAAAGGCGACAGATCGTGGCTCAACAAGGTGCGGCCCTGGTTCGGGCACCACTATCATTTCCACGTGCGGCTGAAATGCCCGGCGGGTGCCGACGGCTGTATTGATCAGGCCCCGCCGCCCCCAGGCGACGGCTGCGCGGATGCCCAGGCCTGGGTCAACAACATCCTGAACCCACCGCCCCCCGATCCCAACGCCAAACCCCGCCCCCCCCGGCGCGAGCTTGTGCTCGCGGATCTGCCCGCACAATGCGCCGCCGTTTTACAGTCCCGCTGATCTTTGCCATGGGGGTCGCCCCCTGGTTTGCGCTGAAACCTGCACCACCCGCTGTGCCGCCAGGGGAGCAGCCCGCGCAGCTGAGCGCCGTGATACCCACCGAAACAGAAGCAGACTGGGCCGGGGGCTTTTCCGGGATCGAGGTCACAGCAGACGGCAGCACCTGGTATCTGGTGACCGACCGCGGGCACGTCGCCACCGGCACCTTCACACGGCAGAACGGCACCCTGACCGGCGCCACGATCGCCGCTTTTCAGCCGCTGGTCGATCAGTACGGAAATGAGCGCGATTTTCCTCATACGGATGCCGAGGGCCTGGCGCTGGATGATACAGGCCGCCTGAATGTCTCCTTTGAGCATGCTCACCGCGTGCTGCGCTATAACACCTGGGACGCCCCGGCGGTCTGGCCGTCCTACACCCGGTCCTGGCGCGCCCTGCCGCAAAACGGCGGGATGGAGGCCCTGGCGATCAGCGCAGACGGCACCCTCTTTGCCATCCCCGAGGGGGTCGCTTCCGGTGCCTGGGAGGCGCTCGTCTATCGCAGGACCCACCCCCACCCCTGGGAGCAGCCCTTTACCCTGCCACTGGCCGAAGGGTTCAAACCCACGGGCGCAGATTTCGGCCCCGACGGGCGGCTTTATCTGCTGGAACGCGGGCTCTACCCCTTTGGCTTTCGCAGCCAGATCCGCAGCATGGCCGTCACCGACACAGGGTTTGAGGACATCCGCGTGATTCTCCAAACCCCGCTCTTTACCCACGGCAATCTCGAAGGCATCGCCGTCTGGCGCGACGGCACGGGCCAAATCCGCCTGACCATGGTGTCAGATGACAACTTCCTGCCCGTCCTGCGCTCGGAAATTGTGGAATACATCCTCACCGACTGACTTGCGCCCCCCGGCCATCCGCCGTAAAGACCGCCCGTCGGCCCGACCGGGCCTGCCAAGTGCCGCAACCTTGTCAAAACGGATACATCTTATGACACGCGCTCACCTTCCCGGCATTATTGCCATGGCCGCCATCGTGGTGGCGTCCAACATTCTTGTGCAGTTCCTCTTTGGCAACTGGCTGACCTGGGGCGCGTTCACCTACCCGCTCGCCTTTCTGGTGACCGACGTGATGAACCGCGTTTACGGTGCCGCCGCCGCGCGCCGCGTGGTCTTTGCCGGTTTCATCGTGGGCATCCTCTGCTCGCTCATCGGCACCCAGATCATCGGCGAGTTTGGCCCGCTGGTCACTCTGCGTATCGCACTTGGCTCGGGCCTTGCGTTCCTGACGGCGCAGCTGCTGGATGTGGCGATCTTCTCTGCCCTGCGGGACGGCCGCTGGTGGCGCGCGCCGCTGGCCTCGACGCTGATCGGCAGCACGGTCGACACGGCGCTGTTCTTCACCATCGCCTTTTCCGCCAGCCTGGTTTTCATCGAGCCCGCAAATGATGTCTCCTGGGCGGGCGAGGTTCTGCCCATCCTCGGGTTCGGCCCTGCCGCCCCGCTCTGGGTCTCGCTGGCCATCGCGGACTGGATGGTCAAGCTCAGCCTGGCACTGCTGGCGCTGATCCCTTTCCGTGTGATCACCGCGCGGGCAACTGCCGCCCATTAGGCTTTCGTTAACGAAAAAAAGCTTGGTGATTTCCAAAACCTGTGCGACGATTCTGTCAACGTCAACAGATAGGTAAAGGAGGTGATCCAGTGTCAAGAAAGGTATTGGAGCGAGGTGTCGGAACAGCTTTGGAGGTCGCCTGCTGAGGCAGCCCTTGACGGGCAGAACTCCTGAGTGGATTTCGGTCTAACCGATCCCCCTCCTGAAACCATTCGATTGGGCCACACTTTCACAGTGTGGCCCTTTTTCACAGTGTGGCCCTTTTACGTTAGACTGGTCCGGCACCAGTCAGGACCAGGTACAGATGTCACCCACGCTCTCCAGCATCCTCCTCTATACCCGCAAAACCGATGAAATGGCGGCGTTTTACTGTAATCATTTCGGCTATACCCGGCACGATCTGCCCGGCGACCGGATCGTCGAACTGCGCCCGGCAGCAGGTGGCGCTGTTTTGCTGTTGCACCCCGCAAGCAAGGGCATCCGCCAGGGCCAGGCGGCGGTGAAACTGGTCTTTACCATTCGCGATGTGCCCGCCTTTGTTGCGGAATGCGCCAAACGCGGGCTGGAGTTCGGCGCGCTGCACAAGGCCGACGGCTATGTTTTTGCCAACGCCAAAGACCCCTCCGGCAATTCGGTCAGTATTTCGGGTCGTCTGGCCATCCGGGACGCCCCCCCCGATGCTTGAGATCAGCAAAGACATCAGAATCGAAGACTGGGAGCTGACGGAAAGCTTTATCCGCGCTTCCGGCCCCGGCGGCCAGAACGTCAACAAGGTCTCCTCCGCCGTCGAGCTGCGGTTCGAGGCCGCGCGCTCGCCCAACCTGCCGCCTGCGGTGAAAACCCGGCTGAAACGCCTCGCCGGGCGCCGCTGGACGACCGAAGGCGCGCTGGTGCTGCAATGCGACGAGACCCGCAGCCAGGCCCGCAACCGCGATATCGTGCGCGACCGCCTGGCAGAGCTCATACGCAAAGCACTCGTCGCGCCAAAAAAACGCATCGCCACGCGCCCGACCCTGGGCTCCAAAAAACGCAGGCTCAAAGCCAAAAAGGTACGCGGAGAAGTCAAATCCCTGCGCGGGCGCGTCGACCCCGACAGCTGACGCAGACGAATTTGCGTGACACCCGCGCCGCGATGGGCAAGCTGGGCGCACCCAGAACGGAATTTCCCCCCGATGCGCCCCACCGACCGGACCGGCCTCGCCATTGTCCTCAGCCTGATTGCCCTCGCGCTCTTTGATGCCATGGGGCTGGTGATCAAGCTACTGTCGGATCGCTATTCCGCCGTTGAACTGTCGGCCTGGCGCAACCTCTTCGGGCTGTTTCCCGCGATGATCGCGCTGATGGCGGCGCGCAGCTGGCGCACCGCTGGCAGGCCGCTGCGGATACGCCAGTGGAAACTGGCGCTGTTGCGCGGGCTGATCGTGACCATGGCACAGCTGTGTTTTTATGCCTCGCTTGCGGTGCTCGCCTTTGCCACCGCTGCGACGATCTCCTATTCCAACGCGCTGTTCATGACTGCCCTGGCCGTGCCCCTTCTGGGGGAAAAGGTGGGGCGCCTGCGCTGGGGCGCCGTAGTCATCGGGTTTGTCGGCGTGATCCTGATCGTCCGGCCCGGCACGGATGTTTTCACCCCCTACGCGCTGCTGCCGCTGGGTGCTGCGGTCTGCTATGCGCTGGTGGGCGTCACGTCCCGGATGATCGACGATGATGTGCCCAGCCCGCTGATCAGTCTTTATTCGAATGTCGCGGCCCTGGTTGCATCCGTCCTGATCACCCTGGCGCTGGGGGGCTTCAGCCCCGTTGCCAGCACGGCAGAACTGGGCTGGCTCATGGCCATGGGTGCTTTCGGCGGCACCGCGGTGCTCTTTCTGGTGGTATCCTACCGCATGGCCGAACAGAGCGATCTCGCTCCGTTCAGCTATTTCGGCATCCCCATGGCCTTTATCCTCGGCTGGATTTTCTTTGACGAAACGCCCTGGCAACAGCTCTTTCCCGGCGCACTCCTCATCATCGCCGGCGGGCTGATGATCATCTGGCGCGAGCGGAAAATACGGCAATCTTCCTGACCTCTCTGCGGCACTGACCCGGGCACCCGGCCAATCGATATTATGGTTAAGGAATCTTTAATATATTTAAAAACATTGAGTTAAGCCCTTTTTGAGGTACGTCCCTCAAAAATATGTCGACATGAGGTACGCACCTCATTTAGCGTCACAGACAGTCATCAACCGAATCGGCAGCGACCGGTCGGACAGGACTCATAGGGAGGAATCACATGAAATTTTCAAAACTGACCACCGTCAGCGCGCTGAGCATGGCCGTCGCCAGCCTTGGCGCAACAGCCCAGGCAGACGATCTGACGCTCTGCTGGGCCGCCTGGGATCCGGCAAACGCTCTGGTTGAGCTCAGCAAGGAATTCGAAGCCCAGTCCGGCCACAACATGAGCTTCGAGTTTATCCCCTGGCCCAACTTTGCCGACCGGATGCTCAACGAGCTGAACTCGGGCGGTAAACTCTGCGACCTGCTGATCGGCGACAGCCAGTGGATCGGGGGCGGCGCGGAAAACGGCCACTACGTGAAACTGAACGACTTCTTCGACGCCGAAGGCATCTCCATGGGCGATTTCGCCGATGCCACCGTCTATGCCTATTCCACGTGGCCCAAAGGCACGCCGAACTACTACGCGCTGCCCGCCATGGGCGACGCCAACGGCTGGTTCTACCGCAAAGACTGGTTCGCACGTGACGACATCCGCGACGCCTTCAAAGCCGAAACAGGCCGCGAGCTGGGCGAGCCGAAAACCCAGAAAGAGATGCTCGAAATTGCGCAGTTCTTCCAGGGCCGTGAAATCGACGGCCAGACCGTTTATGGCGCTGCGATCTTCACCGAACGGGGCTCCGAAGGTATCACCATGGGCGTGACATCCGCGCTCTATCCCTGGGGTTTCAAATACGAAAACACCCCGGGCGCCTATGACATGGAAGGCGCTGTAAACTCCGCAGAAGCCGTCGAGGCGCTGGAATTCTATAAAGAATTCTACAAAACCGCGACGCCTCCGGGCTACACAAACTCCTACATGGGGGAAAGCCTCGACGCCTTCAAATCGGGCCAGGTGGCCATGGCAATGAACTGGTTTGCCTTCTTCCCGGGCCTCTATGCAGACCCGAACACCGGCGGCGACAAGATCGACTTCTTCGTGAACCCGCCGCAAAACCAGGCCGGCTCCACACTGGGCGGTCAGGGCATCTCGGTGGTGGCCTATTCCGACAAGCAGGACGCAGCGCTTGAGTACATCAAGTGGTTCGCCAACCCCGAGGTCCAGCAGAAATGGTGGGATCTGGGTGGCTATTCCGCCCACAAGGCCGTGTTGGAAAGCCCCGATTTCGTGGACAGCGCCCCCTTTGCCGGTGACTTCCTCGAAGCCATGGGCGCGGTACAGGACTTCTGGCAGGAACCGGCCTACGCCGAACTGCTGCTGGCCATGCAGAAACGCATCCACGACTATGTGGTTGCCGATCAGGGCACAGCCCAGGAAGCGCTCGACAAGCTGATCGAGGACTGGACAGAAACCTTCGAGGACGAAGGCAAACTCTGACCCTCACCTCAGGGTGGGGCCCATTCCGAACCGGGCCCCACCCTGTCTCCTGACCAACCGGCAGGACGGCCCCGCCCGTCCCGCCCCGGGAAAGTTGCGTCCACATGTCCGAAACTCCTGTCTCCCGCGCGGCCCGGGCCACACCGCCCACCGTGGCCCGCAAGATCAAAGGCCTGAGCGACCGCGCCATCGCCTGGATCTTCGTGGCCCCCACGATCTTCCTGCTGCTGGCGATCAACATTTTCCCGCTGATCTGGACGATCCGTCTCAGCTTTACCAACTTCCGCGCCAACCGCCTGAACCGCGAGGTCGAATGGGTCGGGTTGCGCAACTACGAACGCATCCTGACAGACACCGACATCTGGCTGAACATGCAGGCGACAGCGCATTTCCTGTTCTGGACCATCTTCTTTCAGGTGCTCATCGGCTTTACCCTGGCCTGGCTGATCAACAAAAAATTCAAAGGCAACGACCTCTGGACCACGATCATCGTGCTGCCCATGATGCTCAGCCCGGCCGTAGTCGGCAACTTCTGGAAATTCCTCTACCAGCCGCAGATCGGCCTGTTCAATTACATCATCGCCTTCTTCACCGGCAAAGACCCCTCAAGTTTCGAGATGCTCGGCTCTGTTGATCTCGCCCCCTGGTCGATCGTCATCGTGGATACCTGGATGTGGACGCCCTTCGTGATGCTCATCTGTCTGGCGGGCCTGCGTTCCATCCCCGACTATATCTACGAGGCAGCCGAGATCGACCGCGCCTCCAAACTCCGGCAGTTCTTCACCATCACCATCCCGATGGTGCTGCCCTTCCTGATGCTGGCCGTGCTCTTCCGCGGCATCGAAAACTTCAAGATGTTCGACCTCGTCGTCCAGCTGACCGGCGGCGGCCCCGGCTCCACCACCGAACTTACCTCCATCAACCTCAAGCGCGAGGCCTTCGAGAAATGGCGCACCGGCTACGCCTCGGCCTATGCGATCATCCTCTTCGTCACCGTCTTTGGCCTCGCCAGCATCTACGTCAAAGCCCTCAACAAGGTCAAAGAACGATGACACCGGCACCCCGCAGCGCGCCCCGCATCTTCTGGCCACAAATATCCCCGGGGGAAACGCCGCAGGCGTTGGGGGCAGGCAGCCCCCTCTTCATCACAGCCCATCAGACAGGCGCCCCATCATGAGCAGCTTCTCCGTCACAGAACCCAGTAAACGGTCGAAATGGTTCGCCGGCAGCCTCGTGATCCTCTACGCGGTGATCACCATGATCCCGCTGGCCTGGATCATGCTGACCGGGTTCAAATCCCCCGCAGATGCCATCAGCTATCCGCCCAAGGTGCTTTTTGAACCCACGCTTGAAGGCTACGTGAACCTGTTCACCACCCGCACCCGGCAGACGGACGAATTCCTGGCCGCCAACCCGCCAGAGACCTGGTACGAAGACATCGTGCGCCAGTACGATATGGTCATCGCGGGTCCGTCGAAATTCGGCGAGCGGTTCCTCAACTCGGTGATCATCGGCTTCGGCTCCACCTTCCTGTCCATCTTTCTGGGCACCCTTGCCGCCTATGCCTTCTCCAGGTTCAGAATACCCCTGGCCGATGACCTGCTGTTCTTCATTCTCTCCACGCGGATGATGCCGCCCATCGCGGTGGCGATCCCGATCTTCCTGATGTACCGCCAGCTCGGTCTGTCCGACACACATCTGGGCATGATCCTGCTCTACACGGCGGTCAACATCAGCCTGGCGGTCTGGCTGCTCAAGGGGTTCATCGACGAGATCCCCCGCGAATATGAGGAAGCCGCGCTGATCGACGGTTACACCCGCTTCCAGGCCTTCTACAAAGTCGTGCTGCCCCAGGCTGCTACCGGCATCGCATCGACAGCAATCTTCTGCCTGATCTTTGCCTGGAACGAATACGCCTTTGCGGTCCTGCTGACCTCCGGCACCGCCCAGACCGCCCCGCCTTTCATCCCCACGATCATCGGGGTCGGCGGTCTCGACTGGCCCGCCGTGGCCGCTGGCGCCACCATCTTCCTGCTGCCGGTGATGATCTTCACCGTGGCGCTGCGCAAGCACCTGCTGCGCGGGATAACCTTCGGAGCGGTACGCAAATGATACAGCACAGTTCACCTCCGGGGCTCCGCCCGTTCGCGCCTGAAACGCGCCCCCGGCGCCTTTTCGGGACGGCACTCACGCCTCAAAGCGGTACGCAAATGACCTTAACCAGACCCTGCCCCACCGCGCGCCGCGCACCGACGTTTTACCGACGTAATACCGACGCAAAACCGACAGCCCACCGACAGCCCGAAATCACCCTCCGGGAGGCCCTGACATGAGCAACTTTTTCACCGGTCTGCTGCGCTTCAGACGCGGCCCCTGGGAGATGGTCGCGACCATCCTCATCGCACTGGGTGTCTTCATGCTGATGCAGCCGTTTGTGATGTGGGGGTACACCTATTCCTTCATCACAACCCTGATCGGCACGGTGATGTTCATCGTCGTGTCCCACTTTCCGGAATGACGAAATGGCTGACACCTCACGCAGCGCCGCGGCCTTTCCGGATCGCCCCGCCCGCTACACTCAAAACCCCTGACCGGCAGAGCATATAATGGCGCAGATAATTATCAAAAACGTCCGCAAGGAATTCGGGGATTTCACGGCGGTAAAGGAAAGCTCCTTTACCATCGAGGACGGTGAATTCTTTATGCTGCTGGGCCCCTCGGGCTGCGGCAAGACCACAACACTGCGCATGATTGCGGGCCTGGAGCTGCCCACCTCGGGCGAAATTTATCTCGACGGCGAAGAGATCAGCCAGAAGCCCCCCAGCCAGCGCGACATCGCCTTTGTGTTCCAGATGTTCGCCCTCTACCCGCATATGAACGTCTACAAAAACCTCAGCTATCCGCTGGTCAGCCAGGGCATGAAACGCGCCGCTGTGCGCGACAAGGTGGACGAGGTCGCGGGCATCCTGGGCATCCGCGATATTCTGAAAAAACCGGTGGGCGGTCTCTCCGGCGGTGACCGTCAGCGCGTGGCACTCGGGCGTGCTATCGTACGGGATCCAAAGGCTTTTATGATGGACGAGCCGCTCGGCGCGCTCGATGCGGAATTCCGCGAACATATGTCCGAAGAGCTGCGCGCCCTGCACGACCGCATGAACGCGACCACCGTTTACGTGACCCACGATCAGCTCGAGGCGATGCAGATGGGCGACAAGATCGTGGTGATGAACAACGCTGTGGTCGAGCAGTTCGGCACCCCCCAGGAGATCTATGACAAACCCGCCACAATGTTCGTCGCCGACTTCATCGGCTCGCCGTCGATGAACTTTCTGGCGTTCGAGGGCACCGTCGGCGAGGGCGCTCAGAGCGTCGAGATGAATGGCCAGGCGCTGGGGATACCGCGCCAGCGGCAGGGCGCAACGGGCAGTCTGGTCTTTGGGGTCCGGCCCGAGCATGTTGCCCTCTCTGACAGCGGCACCTACCGGGGCGAGGTCCTGGCAACAGAATACCTCGGGACCACCCAGATCATCACGCTTGATACGCCCAACGGTGATCTCAAAGCCCGTGTCCCCGCGGGGAAAAAGGCCACCGTGGGCGAAACAATCGGCCTTGGATTTGATCCTGCCACCATCACGCTCTTTGACAAAAACTCCGGTCAGGCCCTGGTGTCCGACCTGAACCACGAGGTGCTTTCCAATGGCTGAGGTCGTCCTCAAAGGTGTCTCCAAATCCTTCGGAGACACCGTCGGTGTCGCAGAGATCGACATGACCATTCCCGATGGTGGATTTGTGGTTCTGCTGGGCCCGACAGGGGCGGGCAAGACAACAACCCTGCGCCTGATCTCGGGCCTGGAAAAGCTCGACGCGGGCGAGATCAGCATTGGCGGGCGCCCCCTGCGCGACGAGACACCGGCCCAGCGCGATGTGGCCATGGTGTTTCAGCAATACTCGCTCTACCCGCATCTCACCGTGCGCGAAAACCTGGAATTTCCGCTGAAATCCCCGATCCTGAAAACCCCGCGGGACGAGATCGACCGCAAGGTGAACGAGGTCGCCTCTGTCCTGCAGATCTCTCACAAGCTCGACAACAAGGCGACGGCACTGTCGGGCGGCGAGATGCAGCGCGTCTCTATCGGGCGGGCCCTGGTGCGCGAGCCGCAGGTCTATCTGATGGACGAGCCGCTCAGCTCGCTGGATGCCAAGCTGCGCACCGATCTGCGGATCGAGCTCAAGCGCATCCAGGCCAGCCTCGGTGCCACGATCCTCTATGTGACACATGACCAGATCGAGGCGATGACCATGGCCACCCATGTGGGCGTGCTGAACGAGGGACGGCTGGTGCAATACGGCACGCCGCGCGACATCTACGAAAACCCGAACTCGGTCTATGTGGCGTCACGGCTTGGTCTGCCGCGCATCAACATTCTGCCCGCCGATCTTTTCGGCACCGCCCCAAAAGGCGCACACCGGATCGGTCTGCGGCCCGAACACGTCGCCCAGGGCGAAGGTCGCGAAGCGACAATCGGCCGTATCGAACGGCTCGGCGATCACAGCCGTCTGCACCTGCAACTGGACGGACATAACATCACAACTCTGGCTGACCCGCATACGGACTACACACCCGGCGGGCACGTCCGGATCACCCCCCGGGACCCCTTGTGCTTTGATGCGCAGGGCGACCGGATTTACTGAAGGGAGAGAGCAATGGCGCAGTTCATCAACACCAAAGACACGCTCGTCACCGATGCAATCGACGGGGTGCTGGCCGCATCCGGCGGCGCGCTTTGCAGGCTGGATGGCTACCCGCATATCAAGGTCGTGTGCCGCGCTGACTGGGACAAGTCAAAGGTCGCGCTCATCTCGGGCGGCGGGTCAGGTCACGAGCCCGCACACGCCGGTTTTGTGGGCGAGGGCATGCTGACCGCCGCCGTCTGCGGCGAGGTTTTCGCCTCCCCGTCGGTCGATGCTGTGCTGGCCGGTATTCTTGCTGTTACGGGCGAAGCGGGCTGTCTGCTCATTGTGAAAAACTACACCGGTGACAGGCTGAACTTCGGGCTTGCCGCCGAACGGGCCCGCGCCTTCGGGCTCAGGGTGTCGATGGTGATCGTTGATGATGACATCGCCCTGCCCGACCTGCCCCAGGCACGCGGCGTTGCCGGGACACTTTTTGTGCACAAGATTGCAGGTGCGCTGGCAGAGGACGGCGCGGATCTGGAAACCGTCACAGCCGCCGCTGAAAAGGCCACGGCCGAGATGGCCTCTATCGGCATGTCGCTGGATACCTGCACCGTACCCGGCTCGGAAAAAGAAGACCGCATCGCCAAAGGCATGGCCGAGCTGGGTCTGGGCATTCACGGCGAGGCCGGCGTGCAACAGGTGACCTTCGACACTGCCGTCACAGCGATGGACATGGTGCTGGACAAGCTCAGCGCGCGGCTGGATGGCTCTGCGCATGTCGCCCTTCTGAACAACCTGGGCAGCACAACACCACTTGAAATGGCGGTCCTGACCCATGCACTGGCCACCTCCTCCAAAGCGCGCGGCATCGAGGCCATTATCGGCCCTGCGCCGATGATGACCTCTCTGGACATGCATGGGTTTTCCGTGTCGATCCTGCCGCTGGATGACGCAGGCCGCGCAGGCCTGGCGCGGGCCGTACCCCTGGCTGCCTGGCCGGGGATGCACCCCCTGGGTCAGGTGGCGGTCAGGCCGCTGCCGGATGGGCTGAGCCCGATCAAACCGATCCCGTCGGACAATCCGCGGGTGCGCGGCATCATCGAGACCTGTTGTGATCTGCTCATCGCAGCCGAAAGCGATCTGAACCTGCTGGATGCGAAATCAGGTGACGGCGACACCGGCAGCACTCTCGCCACCGCCTCCCGCTCGCTGAAAACGGCGCTGGACCGGATGCCGCTTGCCGATCTCACACAGCTTTTCCGTGCTGTCGGCAACGAGCTGAGCCAGACCATGGGGGGATCGTCCGGTGTGATCCTCGCGATATTCTTCGGGGCCGCCGGAGATGCCTGTGCCAATGGTCACCCGACGCATGAGGCACTGCTCAAAGGTCTGGAACGGATCAGCGAAGTAGGCGGTGCGCGCGCGGGCGACCGCACGATGATTGACGCGCTTGAGCCAGCGCTGAATGCCCTGTCGGCTGGCTTCCCCGCAGCGGCACAGGCCGCACGCACAGGCGCAGACGCAACAGCCTCAATCGGACGGGCCAAGGCCGGGCGCGCCTCCTACGTGCCCGAGGAAAACCTGATCGGGCACAACGACCCGGGCGCCGAAGCTGTTGCCCGGCTCTTTGAAGGGCTGGTCACCGCAACACAAGGATAGCACGGGCAGCATGAAAGCCGGTCGCGAGAACAATCCGCTGAAGCCTACGGTCAACGACATTGCGCGTGTGGCCCGGGTCAGTCTTGCGACCGTCGACCGGGTGCTCAACGAACGCCCCGGCGTGCGGAAAATCACCGTTGAAAAGGTCAACCGCGCCATCGCCGATCTGGGATATGTGCGCGATACGGCGGCAGCCAACCTTGCGCGCGGGCGGGTCTATCGTTTTCTGTTTATCCTGCCCGCCACCAACAACGAATTCCTCTCTCTGATCGAGGACCATATCCGCGATCTGGCCGGTGGCATGCTGCGCGAACGCACCCGGATTTCGCATATCACAGTGCCGGCGTTTGACCCGATGGCCCTGGCCGAGGCGATCAGCGCCGTGGACGTCACACAGACCGACGGCGTCGCTGTCTTTGGCCCGGAAACCCCGTCTGTGCGCGACAGTATCTCTACCCTGCGGGCGCACGGCGTTTCCGTGGTTTCGCTTGTGTCGGACATCCCCAGCTCAGAGCGGAACACCTACGTCGGGATCGACAACATTGCCGCCGGGCGTACCGCCGCGCAGCTGATGGGGCGCTTTCTGGCACCGGTGGCGGGCAACGTGCTGGTGCTGACCGGCTCGATGCTGGCGCGGGACCATCTGGAACGGCGGCTCGGATTTGACGAGGTTATGGCCCGCGACTTTCCACACCTGAACGTACTGGCGTCGCTTGAGGGGCGGGACGATCCGGACCTTATCGAACGGCTGTTGCCGGATACGCTGGCACATACGGATAAAGTGGTCGGCATCTACTCATCTGCGGCAGGCAACGCCGGTCTGATCCGCCACCTGCAGACCGCCGGGCTGGACCGGACACCGGTGATCATCGCGCATGAGCTGACACCCCTGTCGCGCGCGGCCCTCGGTAACGGTCTCTTTGATGCCGTCATCAGCCAGGACGCGGGCCACCTTGTCCGCAGCGCTGTGCGCATCATGCGCGCTGTCATTGACGACACGCCGATCAACCCGGCACAGGAACGCATCCGCATCGATATTTATCTCAGGGAAAATCTGCCGCCCTGACCGGGTGCGCGACAAGGAGGAAAACACATGAAAACCATCAAGGGACCAGCGCTGTTTCTGGCGCAGTTTGCGGGCGACGACGCGCCGTTCAATTCGTGGGACGCGATCACCAGATGGGCCGCAGACTGCGGCTACAAGGGTGTGCAGGTGCCCAGCTGGGACGGGCGTCTGTTCGATGTGGCGCAGGCGGCAGAGAGCAAGACATATTGCGATGACTTCAAGGGCCAGGCTGCGGCGAACGGCGTCGAGGTCACCGAACTGTCGACCCACCTGCAGGGCCAGCTGGTCGCGGTACACCCGGCCTATGACGCGGGCTTTGACGGCTTTGCCGATCCGACCGTGCATGGCAATCCCCAGGCGCGCCAGGAATGGGCCGTGGATCAGGTGAAAAAGGCGCTGTCGGCGTCGGCCAATATGGGCATCGGTGCGCACGCGACATTCTCCGGCGCGCTGGCCTGGCCCTATATGTATCCGTGGCCGCAGCGCCCGGCGGGCCTGGTTGAAACCGCCTTTGACGAGCTGGCGAAACGCTGGCGGCCCATCCTCGATCATGCTGAGGACTGCGGCGTTGACGTCTGCTATGAAATCCACCCGGGCGAGGACCTGCACGACGGCGTGACCTTTGAGATGTTCCTGGAACGTGTGGACAACCATGCGCGCTGCAACATGCTTTATGATCCGTCGCACTATGTTCTGCAGTGTCTCGATTATCTCGACAACATCGACATCTACAAAGACCGGATCCGGATGTTCCACGTCAAGGATGCCGAGTTCAATCCGACCGGGCGTCAGGGTGTTTACGGCGGCTATCAGTCCTGGGTCGATCGCGCCGGTCGTTTCCGCAGCCTGGGCGACGGCCAGGTGGATTTCGCCGCCGTCTTTTCCAAAATGGCCGCCAATGACTTTGACGGCTGGGCTGTGGTTGAATGGGAATGCTGCCTCAAACACCCCGAGGACGGCGCACGTGAAGGCGCGCAGTTTGTCTCTGACCACATCATCCGCGTCACCGAACGGGCCTTTGACGACTTTGCTGATGGTGGCACGGACGAGGCCGCAAACCGCAAAATGCTGGGGATATAAGATATGAGCCGTATTCGACTGGGCATGGTAGGGGGCGGCAACGACGCCTTTATCGGAGCCGTCCACCGCATCGCATCCCGCATCGACGACCGCTATGAGCTGGTGGCAGGTGCGCTGTCCTCGACGCCGGAAAAGTCACGCGCTTCCGGGCAGGCAATCGGACTGCCAGAGGACCGGATTTACGACGACTACAAACAGATGGCGATCCGTGAAGCGCGCCTGAAAAACGGGATCGAGGCGGTGGCCATCGTCACCCCCAATCACGTGCATTTTGCCGCCGCGCGCGAGTTCCTGAAACGCGGCATCCACGTGATCTGCGACAAACCGCTGACCTCGACAATGGCGGACGCGCGCAAATTCGTGAAAGCGGTGGAGAGCTCGGATGCCCTCTTTGTGCTGACCCACAACTACACGGGCTACCCCATGGTGCGCCAGGCGCGCGAGATGATCAGCGCAGGCGATATCGGCGCAATACGCGTGGTGCAGGTGGAATACCCGCAGGACTGGCTGAGCGAGGAACAGGATTTCAAACAGGCCGCCTGGCGTACGGATCCCGAACGCTCCGGTGCCGGAGGATCAACCGGCGACATTGGCACGCATGCGCATAATCTGGCCTGTTTCGTGACCGGTCTGACCGTTGAAAGCCTGGCCGCCGATCTGCAGGCCTTTGTGTCCGGACGCCAGCTGGATGACAACGGACATGTGATGCTGCGTTTCCGGGGCGGCGCGCGCGGGATGCTGTGGTGCAGCCAGGTCGCGCCGGGCAACGAAAACGCGCTGCGCCTGAGAGTCTACGGCGAAAAGGGTGGCCTGGAATGGTCACAGGAAAACCCCAACCAGCTCTGGTTCACCCCGCTGGGAGAGCCGAAACGCCTTATCACCCGGAACGGCGCTGGTGCCGGTGACGCAGCGGCCCGGATGAGCCGCGTCCCGCCCGGACATCCCGAAGGCTATCTGGAAGGGTTCGCAAATATCTATTCCGAGGCCGCTGAGGCGATTGCGGCGAAACGCGAGGGCCGGGAACCTGCGGCAGAGGTGACTTATCCCGGCATACTGGACGGGCTGAAAGGGATGCAATTTGTCGACGCCTGCGTGCGGTCATCCTCGCGCAATTCGGCATGGGTCGATTTGCCCGATTAACCTCAAACGCCGGGGCACCGGCTGTGCACAGACTGTTCTCAGATGTATAACGATGCCCCGAATTGCGTACTAACCCGTTGCTAAAAAGTTGTTTTTCTGTCTTTCAACACAAAGCCCGTGGGCTTTCCTCGTTAAAATCCAAAATGAATAGTTAAGGCTCTGCTAACGGAAATCAGGCACCCTGAGAGGACCTGTTTTTTGTGAGGAATAATGTTAAACACCCAATCCGCAAACCAGCTGGCGGCTTTTTTCAACCAATTTCATGTGCCGATGTTTGCTGCAGAACGTGCCTCGCGGGGTGCCCCGTTTCGCATGGTTTGCATCAACGCAGCGCACCAGGATGCATCCGGTCTGGATGCGGCGCATATTCGCGGCGCTGCTCTCGGAGAATTTCTGCCCGGCGACGAAGCTGAATGCACCGGGCAACTGTATGCAGACTGTGCGGATGCCGATACAGATATGCGCTTTTACGAAAGCCTGACGCTGCCGTCGGGCGTGATGCACTGGGATACATGCCTTCAGCATGTGCCTCTGGAAAATGGTGGCAGCCGGGTCGTTGGCACGACATTTCAGGTGCTGCAGCAAACCGATCAGGATGAAAGCCGCCTGGTGTTTGACGATATCCGCTTTTTCTCGGCGCTGGCAGATATGCAATTGCAGAACCTGGTTTCCATGTTCGACGCCGCCCGCAAAAGCGAGCTTTTCTGCGCCAACAGTGCCGACCGTGTCGCCCAGCTTGGCAGTATCTGCCGGGGTGTTCAGAAAGCCGTGAACGATATTCAGAATATTGCCCGGCAGGCCGGGGACAAGAAGGCCGGAAAAACCTGCGATACGCGAAGCGACAGTGCGGACGCGGCACTGGGAGAAACGGGCGAAACTGTTCGGGCACTGGTGGACTCCTGCGCATCCTGACTGTGCAGCTCCCACAAAAGCGTTACGTATCCAAGTAAACTTCCCAAAAACAGTAACGTAAATATTGCGTCGAATCGCGCGCTGCCGTAGAGTCCGGACGAAACGGAGGACTTAATGCAGGCATTCATCTGTGACGCGCAGCGCACCCCCATCGGTCGCTACGGCGACAGCCTGTCCCAGGTGCGCGCCGACGATCTGGCGGCAGCCCCGATTGCAGCACTGATCGCGCGCAACCCGGATGTGGACTGGGCGGCACTGGACGACGTTGTGTACGGCTGCGCAAATCAGGCGGGCGAGGACAACCGCAACGTCGCGCGTATGGCAGCACTTCTTGCCGGCCTGCCCGTCGATGTGCCGGGGATGACACTCAACCGCCTCTGTGCCTCCGGCATGGATGCGGTTGGCGCTGTCTCCCGTGCCATTCGTGCCGGTGATATGGATATGGCCATCGCCGGCGGTGTCGAAAGCATGAGCCGCGCGCCCTTTGTCATGCCCAAGGCGGACACGGCCTTCAGCCGCGCCAATGCGGTGTACGATACGACGATTGGCTGGCGGTTCGTGAACCCAAAGATGAAATCCGGTTTTGGCATCGATTCCATGCCGCAGACCGCTGACAACGTGGCCGCTGAGTACAATGTGGGGCGCGAGGATCAGGATGCCTTTGCCGCGCGCAGCCAGGCGCGCTGGGAAGCCGCTCAAAAGGCCGGTCATTTCGCCGAGGAGATCGTGCCCGTGATCATCCCCCGGCGCAAAGGCGATCCGCTGGAAATCCGCGAAGACGAACATCCCCGGCCCGGCACAACCCCGGACAAACTGGCAGGGCTGCGCGGGATAAACGGCCCGGATCTCACTGTCACCGCAGGCAATGCCTCGGGCGTAAACGATGGCGCGGCGGCTATGCTGATCGCATCAGAGGCGGCAGCCGAAAAGAACGGTCTGACGCCGATGGCGCGTATCGTCGCCATGTCAGCCGCCGGTGTGGAACCGCGCGTCATGGGCATTGGACCGGTGCCCGCCTGCCGCAAAGTACTGGAGCGCGCAGGCCTGAGCATCGATCAGATGGATGTGATAGAGCTGAACGAGGCCTTTGCCGCCCAGGGGCTTGCCACACTGCGGGCGCTGGGGGTGGCGGATGATGCGCCTCACGTGAACCCTAACGGTGGTGCAATTGCGCTCGGGCATCCGCTGGGCATGTCCGGCGCGCGCCTGGTAATGACCGCCGCCTACCAGCTGAAACGCACCGGCGGGCGCTATGCACTGTGCACCATGTGCGTGGGCGTTGGTCAGGGTGTCGCGCTTATTCTGGAAAGGGCCTGAACGATGTATGCACAGATGATCAAATCCACTGGCAAAACAGTGAAATCCCTGGACGAGATGGACCCGCAGGAACGTGCCTTTCAGGAACGGATTGATGCAGGCGGCAAGATTGAACCACGCGACTGGATGCCCGAGGGCTATCGCAAAACACTGATCCGCCAGATCGGTCAGCACGCCCATTCCGAGATCGTGGGACAACTGCCCGAAGGCAATTGGATCACCCGCGCGCCGACACTGGAACGCAAGGCGATCCTGCTGGCCAAAGTGCAGGACGAGGCAGGCCACGGGCTGTACCTCTATTGCGCGGCCGAAACCCTGGGCGTCAGCCGCGATGACCTGACGCGCGATCTGCTTTCGGGCAAAATGAAGTACTCGTCTATCTTCAATTATCCGACCCTGACATGGGCGGATATGGGGGCCGTCGGCTGGCTGGTCGATGGCGCCGCGATCATGAACCAGGTGCCATTACAGCGCACGTCATACGGGCCCTATGCCCGCGCCATGGTCCGCATCTGCAAGGAGGAATCCTTTCACCAGCGTCAGGGCTTTGACATCATGATGAAGATGGCCAGCGGCACAGAGGCCCAGCGAAAAATGGCGCAGGATGCCCTCAACCGCTTCTGGTATCCGTCCCTCATGATGTTCGGGCCGTCGGACGAAAACTCCGTGCATTCCGCGCAGAACATGGCGTGGAAAATCAAGATGAACACCAATGACGAGCTGCGTCAGAAATTCGTCGACCAGACCGTTCCACAGGCCGAATACCTGGGCCTTACTGTTCCGGACGCGCATCTGAAATGGAACGAAGAGCGCGGGCATTACGACTTTTCCGAGCCGGACTGGGAGGAATTTTTTGACGTGCTGAATGGCAACGGCCCCTGCTCAAAGGAACGGCTGGAAGCACGCAACAAAGCCTGGGATGACGGCGCCTGGGTCCGTGACGGGCTGATGGCACACGCCGAAAAGAAAAAAGCCCGCAAACTGGCGGCGGAGTAGACAGATGCAAAATGAATGGCCCCTCTGGGAAGTGTTCATCCGTGGTCAGCATGGTCTGAGCCACCGCCACGTCGGCTCCCTGCATGCCGCAGACGCCGAAGGCGCAATCAAGAACGCCCGCGATGTATACACCCGCCGGAACGAGGGCGTCAGCATCTGGGTGGTCGAGGCCAGCGCCATTGCGGCCTCCTCTCCGGATGAGAAGGGGCCACTTTATGAGCCCTCAAACGACAAGATCTACCGCCACCCGACCTTTTACGACATTCCCGATGATGCGGGGGCGATGTGAGCGATCCGCTCTTTGAATTCCTGTGCCGCATGGGCGACAACACGCTGGTACTGGGCCACCGGGTGTCCGAATGGTGTGGGACAGCGCCCGTACTCGAAGAAGACATCGCGCTGGCCAATACCGCACTTGACCTGATTGGCCAGACGACGCTCTGGCTGAACCTCGCAGGTGAGGTTGAGGGCAGGGGCCGCGACGCGGACGCTTTGGCATTCCGGCGCGACGTCTGGGATTTCCGCAACCTTTTTCTGGTCGAGCAGCCGAACGGCGATTTCGGGCAGACCATGATGCGCCAGTTTCTTTTTGACAGCTGGCACCGGCTGTATCTGACCGGGCTGACAGAAAGTTCCGATGCACGGATCAGCGCCATCGCTGAAAAATCACTCAAGGAAGTGAGCTACCACCTGGACCGCGCCACCGACACGGTCATCGGTCTGGGCGACGGGACCGAAGAAAGCCATGCGCGGATGCAGGCAGCGCTCGACCGCCTGTGGCCCTTTGTGGGCGAGATGTTCGCAGGCGATGCCGTCGATGCGGCCCTGGCCCGGCAGGGCACAGCGCCCGACCCGGCAAAGCTGCGATCAGGTTTTGATGAGCAGGTCGGCAAGGTCCTGGCCGAGGCAACGCTTGTCCGGCCCGACAGCGATTTCGCACACAAGGGCGGGAAAACCGGCACCCGGCATTCAGAACATCTGGGTCACATGCTGGCTCAGATGCAGTGGCTGCAACGTGCCTATCCGGATGCCACATGGTAGTCGAAAAGCCTTTGACAGAGACTGTATGGGCATGGCTCGACGCTGTGCCCGACCCGGAAATTCCGGTCATCAGTCTGGTCGATCTGGGGATCATCCGCGACGTCTCGTGGCAGGACGACACGCTGGAGGTCACCGTAACACCGACCTACTCCGGCTGCCCGGCGACGCGGATCATCAACCTTGATATCGAAACGGCACTGCGCGATCAGGGGATCGAAAAACTGCGTCTGAAAACACAGCTGTCCCCGGCCTGGACGACCGACTGGCTGACCGCACGGGGTCGCGAACGGCTCGAATCCTATGGCATTGCCCCGCCCCAGCCTGCAGGAGGCCCCGCGCACTGCCCGCAGTGCAAATCCGGCAACGTGGAACGGATCAGCCAGTATGGTTCTACCCCCTGCAAGGCCCAGTGGCGCTGCTGCGACTGTCTTGAACCCTTTGATTATTTCAAGTGCATCTGACATGGCCAGATTTCATACACTGACAGTGACCAACATCCATCACACCATCCGTGACGCCGTTGTGCTGACACTGCAGCCTGATGCGCCCGACGCTTTCCGGTTCACGCAGGGCCAGTACCTGACGTTTCGCCGCGATTTCGACGGCACAGAACTGCGGCGCAACTACTCGGTCTGTTCGGGCCTGGATGACGGCGTTCTGCAGGTGGGCATCAAACGGGTTGAGGACGGCGCCTTTTCCACCTTTGCCAATACCGCTCTCAGGGTCGGTGACACACTGGAGGCGATGCCGCCACAGGGCGCGTTTTTCACCGCGTTAGAGCCGGAAAAGGCGAAAAACTATCTTGGTTTTGCCGGTGGCTCGGGCATCACGCCAGTGTTGTCGATCCTGAAAACCGTATTGGTCCGCGAGCCTCATTCAACCTTTACGCTGGTCTATGCCAACCGGGCCGTGAACACGATCATGTTCCGCGAGGAGCTGGAGGACCTGAAAAACCGTTTTATGGGGCGGCTGACGATTATCCACATTCTGGAATCCGGGCAAGACATAGAGCTTTTCACCGGGCGCGTGGATCAGGACAAATGCACAGCCCTTTTTGAGCACTGGATCGACGTATCAGGCGTGGACACCGCCTTTATCTGCGGGCCGGAGCCGATGATGCTGGCCATTGCCGACAGTCTGAAACTGCACGGGTTAGCGCCTGATCAGATCAGAATGGAGCTCTTTTCGGAAAGCCAGCAGGGCCGGCTGGCACGACAGGAGCTGGCCGCCCGCACCGCTGACCAGCCCGGCACCCAGGCCCGTATCACCGTCGAGGGGGTCACCCGGTCTTTCACCATGCCCAAAGATCAGTCCGTTCTGGAGGCCGCACTGTACAATGCGCTGGATGCTCCGTTTGCCTGCAAGGCGGGCGTCTGCTCTACCTGCAAGGCGCGGGTTCTGGAAGGGGAATACGAAATGCTCAGCAATCATGCGCTCGAAGACTATGAGGTAGAACAGGGTATGGTGCTGACCTGCCAGTGTTATCCCCTGGGCGACAGCATCACCGTGGAATACGACACGCATTAGGGAGGCATCATGCCCAAAGACAGCGCGCTGACCGAGGTTCACAGCTTTGCCGCTGGGCAATGGATCGCACCGGGCGCAGGCGCGCGGACCATCGCCAGTGCCATCACCGGCATGCCGATCTGCACCGCCGGAAATGACGCGCTGGACACGGACGCTATGCTGGACTGGGCACGTGCGTCCGGTGGTCCTGCCCTCAGGACGATGACCTTTCACGACCGCGCGCGCATGGTCAAAGCGCTGGCTCTGTTTCTCAGGGAGCACCGGCAGATCCTCTATGACCTGAGCTTTGACACCGGGGCTACACAAAAAGATCACCTGATCGACATCGACGGCGGCATCGGGACCATGCTGGTCTTTGCCTCCAAAGCCCGGCGCGAAATGCCCGACGGTCATGTCTATATCGACGGCGCCACAGAACAGCTCAGCCGCTCCGGGCAGTTCATGGGGCAGCATATCGCAGTACCGCTCAGGGGTGTCGCCGTACAGATCAACGCCTTTAACTTCCCGGTCTGGGGCATGCTGGAAAAACTTGCGCCTGCCCTGCTCGCGGGGGTGCCTTCGATCGTGAAACCGGCGACAGCGACCTGCTATGTGACAGAGGCCTGTGTCCGTCTGATCCTGCAGAGCGGACTGCTGCCCGACGGCGCGCTGCAGCTGGTCACGGGCGGTCTGGGCAATATGCTCGATCACCTGGACTGCCAGGATGTGGTCAGCTTTACCGGCTCGGCGGATACCGCGCTGAAACTGCGCGCCAACCCGCATCTTATGGCGCAGTCCACCCGGTTCATGGCCGAACAGGACAGCCTGAATGCGTCGGTTATGGGACATGATGCGATACCGGGCACGCCTGAATTTGACCTCTTTGTCAAAGAAGTGAGCCGTGAGATGACCGTGAAGGCCGGGCAGAAATGCACGGCAGTCCGGCGGATCCTCGTCCCCAGGGCTCTTGAGGATGCTGTGATCAGCGCCCTGTCCGAAAGACTGCAAAAAACCACCATCGGCGATCCCCGTCTGGATGACGTACGGATGGGCGCGCTGGTCTCTGCCGCCCAGAAACGCGATGTACTGGAAAAAGCAGCATGCATTGCCAGCGAAGCGGAACGTGTCACGGGCGACCCTGAAGCCTTTACCATTATCGGGGAAACGGTACAGAACGGCGCGTTTCTGCCGCCAATGCTGTTTCACTGCTCTGACCCCGACGCGGCCCGGCATGTGCATGACACCGAAGCATTTGGTCCGGTGGCCACGGTGATGGGATACACGGATACGGATCATGCGATCCGGCTGCTGAACAGGGGCCGGGGTTCACTGGTGGCATCGGTAATCACCGGCGACACAGAGGTTGCGCGGGATATTGCGCTGGGGGCTGCTGCCTTTCACGGTCGCCTTTATTTCAACAACCGCACTTCTATGGCCGAGTCGACGGGCCATGGCGCACCCCTGCCGCATATGATCCACGGCGGCCCGGGACGCGCGGGCGGCGGTGAGGAGTTGGGCGGTGTCCGCGGTGTATTGCACTATATGCAGCGCACCGCCCTTCAGGGCAGCCCTGACATTCTGACCGGCATCACAGGCAGGTGGACGCCCGGCGCGCAGGAGATAACAAAAGAAGCGCATCCGTTCACCCGACCCTTTGGGGACCTGGCCATTGGCGAGACCCTGAATGCAGGCCCGCGCACTGTGACCGTGGAAGACATCGAAACCTTTGCGCATTTCACCGGTGACACCTTCTATGCCCACATGGATGAGGAGGCCGCGGCCGCCAATCCCTTTTTTCCGGGGCGGGTGGCTCACGGTTATCTGCTGCTGAGTTTCGCCGCCGGGATGTTTGTACAGCCAGACCCGGGCCCGGTGCTTGCCAACACCGGCCTGGACAATCTGCGCTTTAAGGCCCCGGTTGTGCCTGGCGATGCCATTTCCGTGCGTCTGACCGTCAGGGCCAAAACGCCGCGCAACACCGAGTATGGCGAGGTCCGCTGGCATGTCACTCTGACCAATCAGGAGGCGGCAATCGTGGCTGAGTATGAGCTGCTTACTATGAATGCCTTCTGAGGACCTGAGCCTTTGGATCTCTGCGCTGGCAGAGCTTGGTGGGCAACGGGTCTGGTCGCTGCTGGTTTCTGTTTTCGGAGACCTGGCGCGCGACGAGGGCGCATCCGTTGACGGGCCCGTTCTGTCCGACATCATGACCGCCATGGGCGTCCGCCCGGAGGCAACACGTGTCGCGCTGCACCGTCTGCGCAAGGACGGCTGGATCACTTCTGCCAAGTCCGGACGCATCAGCCGTCACAGCCTGACAGCATACGGCCGCAAAGAAACTATCGCCGCCAGCGGGCGCATCTATGCAAAACCGGCAGACTTCACCGAAGACTGGCAGGTTATTATCACCGACGGAACCGAGGCGCGCGATCACCTGCGTGTGGCAGGTTTTGTGCAGCTGTCGCCGCGTGTATACGCCGGGAGCGCGACAGCGAAAGCGCCCGTTGGTACCCTGATCCTCACCGGGGACACTGTGCCGGACTGGGCGAAGAACGCCATTTTGCCAGAGCGTCTGATCAGGGAATATCAGGCTCTGTACACACAGTTAGAGACGATATCTACGGCGGCTGACCCCGCCCTGGACATGCCACCGCTTGAACGTGCTGTTCTGCGTTGCCTGCTTGTCCACACCTGGCGGCGCCTGCTGCTGCGCCATCCCGAGCTGCCACCGGCTCTGTGCCCGGAGGGCTGGAAAGGGCACGAGTGCAGGCGACTGGTGACGCAACTGCTGACGCGGATTTCGCGGCCCTCGCTGTCAGAACTTGGCGCAGGGCGGTGAAACCGCAGCCTTTCGCACTTACATAAGGTTAGCTATAGGGATGCCATGACACACTCAGTATACAAAAATGACCTGCCGGATGACCTGGACCTTGGACCGGTTGTCGCCATCGACTGCGAAACCATGGGGCTGAACCCGCACCGCGACAGGCTCTGTGTCGTGCAGCTGTCCGGGGGCGATGGTAAGGCACATCTGGTGCAGATCAGCATAGGCCAGACAGAGGCACCGAACCTGTGCCGTTTGCTGGAAGATCCCGCCGTTCTGAAGCTTTTCCATTTCGGCCGCTTCGACATCGCGGCCATGCTCCATGCGTTCGGTGCAACGGCTGCACCGGTCTATTGCACCAAAATCGCCAGCCGTCTTGTGCGGACCTTTACCGACCGTCATGGCCTGGCAAAGCTTTTACAGGAGTTGCTGTCTGTCGATATCTCAAAACAGCAGCAGTCCAGCGACTGGGGTGCCGACACACTGACGGATGCCCAGGTGGAGTATGCGGCATCGGACGTGTTGTATCTGCACCAGCTGCGGGAAGCGCTGAACATCATGCTCGAACGCGAGGGCAGAATGGAGATGGCGCAGGCCTGTTTTGATTTTCTGCCGATGCGCGCCCGGCTGGATCTGGCCGGATGGCCGGATACGGATATTTTTGCCCATTCATGAAAACGCCCTTTATTGATACCGCGCGCCGGGTGATACGCGCCGAGGCTGACGCGCTTATTCAGCTGGCTGACGCTCTGGATGGCCGGTTCCGGGATGCGGTTGACCTTTTGCTCAACAGCAAAGGACGGGTCATTGTCACCGGCATCGGTAAATCCGGTCACATCTCGCGCAAGATTGCAGCAACTCTGGCCAGTACCGGCACGCCCGCACAGTTTGTGCATCCGGCAGAAGCCAGTCATGGCGATCTGGGTATGATTACCCCGGCTGACGTGGTGCTGGCGATTTCCAATTCCGGAGAAGCGCCAGAGCTGGCCAACCTCGTGGCGTATTCACGGCGCTATGACATCCCATTGCTGGGGATCACCAGGAACGAACAGAGCAGCCTGGGGCGCCAGTGTGATGTCTGCCTCCTTCTGCCCTCGCTGGGAGAGGCCTGCGGCACCGGCGTCGTTCCCTCGAATTCCACAACGATGACGCTGGCGCTTGGCGACGCACTGGCAATCGCGCTGATGGAGCACCGCGAATTCACCCCTGAAAATTTCCGTGACTTTCACCCTGGCGGTAAACTGGGCGCCCAGCTCAGCCGCGTGGAAGACCTGATGCACACAGGCGATGCGCTGCCGCTGGTGTCCGAAGATGTCCCCGTTGCCGCGGCACTCGCCGTAATCGGGCAAAAAGGCTTTGGCGTCGTGGCTGTGACCAGCGAGGCCGGCAAACTGACAGGCATCATCACCAACGGCGACATTGGCCGCCACCTGGACAAACTGGCCGATGCCTGTGCGCGCGATATCATGACCCCCTCGCCGGTCACCATCGCCCCGAATGATCTTGCAGAAAAAGCCGTCAGCGTGATGAACGCGCGCCAGATCACCTGCCTGCTCGTTGTGCACCCGGACGCGCCCGATACTGTCGCCGGTCTCATTCACATTCACGACTGCCTGCGCGTCGGGCTCGGGTGACGCGGGATGCAGGGGGACCGGTATTCACAGTGGGTTGCCTGGCTGAAAGTTGCCCTGCCACTGATGGCGCTTGGTATTCTGTCCACTCTGTTTTTGCTGTCGCGATCCGTAAACCCGACCAGTTCAATTCCCTTTGCGGATGAGGATGTGCAGACCAGACTGGCCAACCAGCAGGTCAGCGGGCCCTATTATTCCGGAACGACAGCTGACGGTGACCAGATCGCGTTTATTGCAGAGACGGTCACTAGCCCGCAGGCGCTGGTGGGCGAGACGCGGGCCGAGGATGTCTTTGTCCGGATCGATATGATCAACGGCACCGGTGTCACCGTAAAATCCAACAGTGCCTCTGTGCAGCTGTCCGAAGACGTGGCGGAGCTGACCGGAAATGTTGTTCTGACCACATCGCAAGGATATCAGGTGCGCAGCCAGTTGCTGACAGCACGGGTCACCGAACTGGACGTCAGATCACCCGAAACCGTGTCTGCGGTCACCCCCGGCGGCGATCTGGTGGCGGGCGCAATGCACCTGCGCGCCACTGGTCCGGACAACAACGCCCAAATGGTTTTCACAAATGGTGTTAAACTGCTATATCAGCCCAAAGAGGTGAAAGATTAACCCCGTGAATGTTTCAAGACTGATTGCCATTTCCCTGACCGTTCTGGTTTCTGCAACATCGCTCAGCGCCCAGGGTGCGCAGGTTGCTTTTGGATCTCTGCAGCAATCCAAAGACCTGCCTGTTGAGGTCACCGCGGACAATCTGGCCGTTGATCAGGAAACAGGATCAGCCGTTTTCACCGATAATGTTGTGATTTCGCAGGGTGAAATGCGCCTGTCCGCGCCACGTGTTCTGGTGGTCTACAAAGAAGAAACACAAGGCATTGAGCGGCTCGAGGCGACCGGCGGTGTGACTCTGGTATCGGGTGAGGATGCGGCAGAATCACAGGTTGCGAATTATGACATCGACAACGGTTCGATTGTCATGACAGGCGATGTGCTGCTGGTTCAGGGTGCTGCTGTTTTGTCCGCGGACAAGATGACAGTCCAGCTCGATGAGGGAACCGCCCGCATGACCGGGAACATCAGAACTGTTCTGCAAACCGGCGAAAACTGATGACCCGGCCGGAGCTCACCGTGGCAGAAGGATCCGCAGGCCTGCGGGTCGAGCATCTGCGCAAATCCTACCGCCGCAAAACCGTCATCCGCGACTTTTCCATGTATCTGGAACGCGGCGAAGTGGCGGCCCTGCTGGGCCCCAACGGTTCGGGCAAGACAACGACTTTTTACGCGATTGCCGGCCTGGTGACACCCGAAGGCGGGTCCGTCACCATCGATGGTCAGGACGTCACGAGACTGCCGATGTACCGGCGGGCGCAGATGGGTATCGGATACCTGCCGCAGGAGATGAGCATTTTCCGCGGTCTTTCTGTTCAGGACAATATCTCTGCGATTCTGGATATTGCTGAAAAAGACAGACACAAACGACGTGAGCGGCTCGAAGAACTGCTCAGCGAGTTCTCTATCGAGCACCTGCGGCGCGCGCCGGCGCTGGCACTGTCGGGAGGGGAGCGGCGGCGCGTCGAAATCGCCAGATCGCTGGCCGCTAACCCGCGTTACCTGCTGCTGGACGAACCCTTTGCCGGGGTCGATCCGATCTCTGTGGGCGATATCCGGCATCTGGTTGCAGACCTGAAAAAACGCGGGATCGGCGTGCTGATCACAGATCACAACGTCCGGGAAACGCTGGAGATTGTTGACCGCGCATATATCCTGCACGAAGGCCAGGTGCTGATGTCGGGCACCCCGGATGATGTGGTTCAGAACGAAAACGTCAGACGTGTTTACCTGGGTGACAACTTTCGTATTTCTTAACGCGTACTGAGCTGCGTTAACCATTTTTTCAGTAAAATCAGTGGTGTTTTATTTGACTCCTTGCCGCCTTTTCGGGCTCAATGGGGACATGTCATGTATCCGGCTCTGTCTTTTGGATCATCGCCCCGCGCAGCAGGGAGTAAAGGACAACAACCTGGCCACAGGCTATTTTCTGAATATCCGTTAAAGTTCGTTCCGGTATGTCTGTACCGGATGCTGGCGGAGTTCGTTACACGAAGGAGAAAATATGCGATATCAGATCAGCGGAAAACAAATCGACATTGGTGAGGCCCTGCAAACCCACGTCAAAGAAGAACTTGGCGTGTCCGTAAAGAAATATGCAGAGCGTCCGACAGAAGCCGTCGTGGTGTTTTCCAGATCAGCGCATGAATACGTCTGTGAAGCGACAGTGCATCTGTCTACCGGTCTGACGGCGCAGGCAAAGGCGCATCAGACAGAAATCTACGCCGCCTTTGACGCCTGTTGCGAAAAAATGGAAAAACAACTCCGCCGCTACAAGCGCAGGTTGAAAGATCATCATAAAGATCGGTCAGAACCGGTTGAAATTTACGGTGGCTCCTCATATATCCTCGCTTCAGAAACCGACTCGGAAGAAAATGAGCCGGAGACACTGCAGCCCATGATCGTGGCCGAGATGGAAACCAAAATCCCATCTCTCTCTGTCGGAGAAGCCGTGATGCAGATGGAGATTGCAGGTGCTCCTGTCCTTGTTTTCCGCAATGAGAGCAAAAAGGGATTGAACGTCGTATACCGCCGCGAGGACGGCAACATCGGATGGATCGACCCTCAGTAGGATAAACCCGCGCGGGAAACCCGGGCATAGCATGTGCGAGCTTTATGGATTTTGAGACCCTCCTTAAACCGGAGGCCGTGAAAGTTTTAACCTCGGCCTCCAGTAAAAAGCGTCTGATGCAGGATCTCGGTGATCTTGCCGAGCAGGCTTATGGCCTGCCATCCGCAGAGATTCTGGACGCGCTTCTGGCGCGTGAGGCACTTGGCCCAACAGGTGTTGGGTATGGTGTGGCGCTGCCGCACGCCCGCACATCCCGGATCGACTCTGTGGTGGGTGTTTTCGTCCTTCTGGACAAGCCCATCGACTTCAATTCCGTCGACCGGCAGCCTGTGGACATCGCCTTTGGCCTGCTGGCGCCCGAAGACGCAGGTGTGGAACATCTCAAGGCACTCGCCCTGGTCTCGCGCACACTGCGTAATCCTGGGATCTGTGCAAAGCTGCGTGCCAATCCGAACCCGGCAACGCTCTTTACAATTCTGACGTCAAACGAGGCTGATCAGGCTGCCTGACGGCTTGCACGCTTGGAAATCAAGACTCAGACAGTCTGGCGCATGTGCGGCAGGGCTATCCGGCGCGATTTCTGCGTGTCAGACATCCTGCGAAAACCAGTGCCGCTGCTGAAACATCGCGTGCCGGTTCGGGGTGCGGCGTTGGTTCCTGAAAAGCGGCCGGCATTGATGGGCGCGAATACACGCTGAGATACCCGGAAGACAAGACAGACAACCGCGCACGGCCAGGCTCCACAATGCAGGAAAGGGCGGTGCCGCCAACCGGACCAGTGCACCATCATCGTCATCGCTGCCCTTAAACAGGGAATGATCCACACCCGGCCCACGGTGGTGCTTCGAGAATCAGGGCAATCTGAGCATTGAGTTGCGCGCCGCGCAGACAGGCTCATCACCCGGAGGAATCTGTTCTGTCTGTTCTTGTGTGCGCCGTAGGCCTGTCAGAAGCCAAATACCCGCCACTGCCGCTTATTGCGCAACAGGCCAGGTATACATCGGGCCGGAACCGACCGGCCTGACACCCTATACCCCTCTGATCAGGACCGCATGGGGCCTCTGCAAAGGTTACTTTTCATAGTGCCCGCTTTGATGCCAGCGCCAGGCGTCTGTAATCATCGTGTCCAGTGTGGAGCGCGACGGCGTCCAGCCCAACTCGCTCTCTGCCCGGGTTGAGCCTGACACCAGCCGGGTGCAATCACCCGGACGACGGTCGCCCTCTTTGAACGGCACCGGTCTGTTGGTGACGCTGCGGCTGTGGTCCATCACCTCGCGCACCGAGAAACCACTGCCCGTGCCCAGGTTGAACACGCGTGACCCCTTGCCGTCCTGCAGCCATTTCAGCCCCAGAACATGGGCATCCACCAGATCGCAAACATGCACATAGTCGCGGATGCATGTGCCGTCCGGTGTATCATAGTCTGTCCCAAAAATCGTCAGCGCGTCGCGCTTGCCATCAATGGCGTCCAGCAACAGCGGGATCAGATGCGTCTCTGGCTGGTGGAACTCTCCCACCTCGCCCTCAGGGTCCGCACCGGCGACGTTGAAATATCTGAAGATCACATGACTGAGGCCAAAAGCCACCTCATAATCACGCAGAATATCCTCGATTGCGCGTTTGGATGCACCATAGGCATTGATCGGATGCTGAGCGCTGTTCTCGTCCAGAACCACGTTATCCTGATCGCCATAGGTCGCGCAGGTCGAGGAAAATACAAAGTTGCGGCACCCTGCGCTGGTCGCAGCCTCAATCAGATTGAGGGAGCCCTGAACGTTGTTGCGCCAGTAGAGCCCAGGTTCTTTCATGCTCTCGCCAACCTGGCTCAGCGCGGCAAAATGCATAACAGCCTCGGGCTGCCACTTTGCAAACACTTCTTCCAGACGCGCGGGATCCAGCAGATCGCCCTGCTCGAACGGACCAAACCGGACAGCATCCTGCCATCCGGTCACGAGGTTATCAAAGGTAACCGGCGTAAAGCCCGCCGTTTTCAGAGCCTTGCAGGCGTGCGAGCCGATATAGCCCGCGCCGCCCGTCACCAGAACGTTGGTCATGAATGTCGTCGCCTTATTCTGCCGCTTTGCCCATCGTCACGATGTCATGCAGGTAAGCCGACAGATCATCATGCAGCTCTTCGCGGGCAAGACCAAAAGCGACTGTTGCCTGAAGGAACCCGGATTTTGAGCCGCAGTCAAAACGCTGACCCGCAAAACGGTATCCGTAGACGCCATTTTCATTTTCGATCTCGCGGGCAATTGCGTCCGTCAGCTGGATTTCACCACCGGCACCCGACTTGATCTTTTGCAGGTTGGTCAGAACGGATGGCGACAGAATATACCGGCCGATCACAGCAAGGTTTGAGGGAGCCTGACCCGCGGGCGGTTTTTCGACCATGCCCTGCACACGCACCATGGCGCCCATATCCTCGGACACATCAAGCATGCCGTAGGACGAGGTTTTCTCGGGCGCAACTTCCATTGCGGCAACCATGTTGCCACCGGTTTCGGCGTAGGCCTCGACCATTTGCTGCAGACAGGGTTTGTCCGCGGCGATCACATCATCGGGCAGAATTACCGCAAAGGGCTCGTCCGCGATCAGACGGCGCGCGCACCATACAGCGTGACCAAGGCCAAGCGCCTTGTGCTGGCGGATATAAGCAATTGCACCGCTTTCCATGTTGGTGGATTCCAGCGTCTCAAGAAGCTGGTTTTTCCCTTTGCGGCGCAGTTCTTCCTCGAGCTGGGGCGCGTGGTCAAAATAGTCCTCCAGCGCACCTTTGCCCCGGGACGTCACAAAGATGAATTCCTTGATTCCTGCCGCACGCGCCTCGTCGATCGCATATTGGATCAGGGGCCGGTCCACCAGGGTCATGATCTCCTTGGGGACGGATTTGGTCGCGGGCAAAAAACGCGTTCCCAGTCCTGCAACCGGAAAGATCGCTTTCGTTACCTTACGTTTCATTACTCTATTCCTCACAACATGTGGTGACACTATATCACAGTTTGCCCGTCTTTCGACTGTGGTTGATTCAGTTCATCATTAACGAACAGATATGACACTCTGAGAACAGTCACCCCGGCAAATGCAGTATTGTCTTTCCTGAGCACTATAACGCCGGCCTGGGCATAATTATGGCAATCTCCCGCCGGTTTTGAACAATATGCCCCTGAATGGGTCAGTCCACGCCCATATCCTGCATCATTTTTTCCAGTCTGGGCACGTCTTCAGGGTTGTTGAGCTCCCAGAACTGACGGTCCCGCGCGGATACTTCAACACAGAGCACATGGCGCCCGTTTTCCATGAATCGCAGCTGTTCCAGCCCTTCGAGCTTTTCCAGCGGTCCGCTGGTCCACGTGGGATAGGCCGCCAGCGCGTCCGGACGGTAGGCATAGACGCCCACATGATGGAAAACCGGCGTGTCCGTTTCGGTGCCGGTCCAGTTTCGGCCCGTATAGGGAATCACTTCCTTGGAAAAATAGAGCGCCTGTTTGTCCTGCCCGAAGACGGCAGTTGTGCCGCCGACCCGCCCTGCCTGACGGTCCTCCAGAAATCCACGCAGGGTCGCACCATCACAGCGCAGAACCGGTGTGGCGATTTCCGCATCCGGTGCGGCACGCAGCCCTGCGATCAGATCCTCGACGAACCAGTGCGGCGTCAGCGGGGCATCGCCCTGCAGGTTGACGACGATCTCATAGCCACCGCCCAGCTTTTCATGCGCTTCGGCGCATCGCTCGGTGCCATTTTCACATTTCTCTGATGTCATGACGACGTCGGCGCCGAATTTTTCGCAGGCCGTTCGGATACGGTCATCATCGGTTGCTACCACAACCCGGTCGACACCGGATACGGAGGTGGCCGCCAGCCAGCTGCGTTCGATCAGGCTGCGCCCCTCGCCGGAGGCCCCGCGCAGGACAGCCAGTGGTTTGCCGGGATACCGTGAGGACGCATAGCGTGCGGGGATGACGATCAGGACAGACATCAGGCTTTCCTGAGCGCAACACCGGGCGCTGCGGCGATAAAGAACGGGTTGGCATACCCTTCCTTGCCATAAGTCAGCGGCGTGTGGTCATCGAAACGGACAACTGATCCGCCCGCACCGCGCAGAACGGCATCTCCCGCAGCGGTGTCCCATTCCATCGTCCGGCCAAGGCGCGGGTAAAGATCGGCCTCACCCGTCGCAACCAGACAAAACTTGAGCGAGCTGCCCGCGCTGGTCATATCCCGCACACTGTATTTGCCGATGTAATCGTCTGTTGCCTGATCCCGGTGCGATTTCGAAGCAACGACCATCAGCGCCGCGTTATCCGGTTCAGAGACTGATATCGGCGTCAGATCGCCCACCTGATCAAGTGCCAGCGCGCCTGTCTCCTCGACCGCCCGGCCGGTGTGATCGGTGTAGAACATACGCCCCTTTGCGGGCGCATAAACCACACCACGTGTGGGCACGCCCTGTTCCACCAGCGCGATGTTCACCGTGAAATCACCACGCCGGTTGATGAATTCTTTGGTCCCATCCAGCGGGTCAACGATCAGAAAGGTGTTACCGGTTTTGCTGTGGGTTTCCGCCTGTTCTTCGGTGACCAGCAGCACATCAGGGAAAGACGCCCTCAGCCCGGCAGAGATAATGGCATCGGCGGCCTCGTCTGCCTCTGTGACGGGGCTGGCATCAGATTTGACCTTCACGTCAAAGTCGTCCGCTTCGTAGATCTCCATGATGCGGGCGCCACCCACCAGCGCCAATCTGCGCATTTCTGATGCTAACAGGCTGTAATCCATACACTTTGTTCCCGAACCGGCTTTTGTTGATCAAAACGATAATGCCCCTTATGCTGCCAGCCAGACGGAACAGCAAGAAATCCGTGAAGAACTGCCCAACAACACGAGGCCCGGCAGACATGTTTCAGGCATCAGACAAACGCCAGGGCGCTTTTGCGTCCGCATTTACGATCCTTGCGCTGATCTATCATTCCGTTGTGCGGTCAGTGCGGAAAACACATACTAACGCGTTTCTGGCCATAGGGATCAACCTGCTGCAGGCTGTGATCTTTGTCGTCGCCTTCTACGCGATGTTTTCCATTCTCGGGATGAAGGGCATGGCCGTTCGCGGCGATTTCCTGCTTTATATTATGTCCGGTGTCTTTTTGTTCATGACCCATACCAAGGCGATGGGAGCGGTCGTGGCCTCAGAGGGCCCGGCGAGCCCGATGATGCAGCACGCGCCGATGAACACAATCATCGCAATTGCATCCGCCGCACTGGGATCGCTTTACATCCAGGTCCTGTCGATGGCTGTGATCCTGTTTGTCTATCATGTGGCCTGGACACCCATCAGCATCGAAGACCCGTTTGCGGCCTTTGCCATGTTCATGCTGGCCTGGTTTACCGGTGTCGCCATCGGTCTGGTACTGCTCGCGCTCAAGCCCTGGATGCCGCAGTTTGTCACCATCTTCAACACCATCTATCAGCGCGCCAATATGATCGCCTCGGGCAAGATGTTCGTGGCCAATGTCATGCCCGGATACATGCTGGCCATGTTCGACTGGAACCCACTGTTTCACTGCATCGATCAGGCGCGGGGTTATATTTTTCTCAATTATGTCCCGCGTTATACGAACTGGGAATATGCCGTGATCGTCGGCCTCATACTGGTCATGATTGGCCTGATGGGCGAGTTTTACACCCGGCGTCACGCATCAATCAGCTGGAGCGCGCGTCGCTGACCCGGGGCTGCCGGTTCTGGCAGACATCCATTTCGCGATCATTCCGTGTTGCACGTTGGCCTGGGCTGCGACGCGATAAAAGCCGATAAGTTCCCGCAAAGGCGATGAAATCCGGTCAAAGCCGGACAGAAACGCCACGATCACACCCAGCTGAACCTCGCCCTGCATGACAAGATAGCCGCCGAATAGCAGGACGGTGATCGGTCCCAGCGCATTTAGCAGATTGAGCAAAGATTTCAGAAGGAATTTCAATACAAAGTAACGCATGCGGTTGCCAAAGATGTCATCCAGAATGCCCTTGCCGGTGTCCTCTATTTCCGAGCCTTTCCCGGATATCGTATCACCCAGATCGCGCAGCATCCTGACCCGTTCTTCGATGAGAATGTTCAGCCGCTTCTGAAGAAACGGGGTGAGAAGCACCTGCGGGATAAGAAATGCGAGAGCAAAGATTGCGATTTTCGGTTCTACAACGAACATATAAGCGGCAACACCGATGAGCATTGCGGCATTCGCACAGGCACCGGAGAGACCTTCGCCCACGAAGCCACCCAGTTTTTCTACCTCTGCGCCAACAATGGAGACCGCTCGTCCGGAACCATCCCCGGAGTCTGTTTTGTCTTTTTCATAGAGTGTCAGTAAGTGCCGGCGGGTGTACAGCGTCGCACTCTCTGTCAGCCATGACTGATACATCCACAGCGCGTATTTTACAGCCTGGTGCAGCAGTATAATACCGGCATATGCCGCACCAAAGGTTACCAGGCGGGACACATCCCGGGTCTCAACAACTTCGTTCACGATGCGGCGCTGCAGCTCCAGTGGGATCAGGTTCAGGACAGCCACGAGAACAGCCAGCAGACACACCGCGGGCTGGTGCCATTCACTCATCCTCCAGACATAAACCATCAGAGAATGGGCAGCCGTATCATCTCCGGTACGCGTGATACTGCGCGGCTTTGCGCTGAGCTTCATTTCGAACTTACTTCCCCTGCCTGGCCTTCTTTTGTACGCGCCGGATGCCACAGCACAAGTCGACGTCAGCCATTTGCATAACTTAGTGAACGGCCCGCAAGTTCCGCACTATGTCACGACGCGCAGCGTCAGGTTCAGCCGGCCACCGTTTTCCAGCAGCGACGACGAACCAAAGCGGATACGATCCACACCGTGATACGCGAGACGCGCAGCACCCCCCATCACCACCACATCGCCGCTTTCCAGCCAGACCGACTGCGTTTTGCCACCCCGTTCTGTGCCGCCCATGCGGAACAGCCCGTCATCGCCGAGCGAGACCGAGACAACGGGCCAGTCAAACCCGGCTTCGTCCTTGTCCTGATGCAGGCCCATGCGGGCGCCCTCGCCATAATAATTGATCAGGCAGCACTCGGGCTGGCGGGTCACACCGGAGACCTCATTCCAGATCTTCAGCACAGGGTCGGGTATCGGGGGCCATGCCCCACCTTCCGGATGGGTCGCACTGTAGCGGTACCCCCGACGGTCGGTGATCCAGCCGAAATCACCCGCCGCCGTCATGCGCACGGACATCTGTTGCCCGCGTGGCGTTACGGGCACAAACAGAGGCGCCTGCCGGACCACACCACGCAGCGCCGTCAGCACCGTCTGGCAGGCCTTCCGGTTAAGGAAACCTTTATAAATTTCGAACCCTGCGATGCTCATTTGCATCAATCCCGGCCCTCCTGGCGCTGATCAGTAAAATTTCTTCCCGATTCCCCTCAGGCCGTGCCCTGAAAGGTTGCAGGGCCGCTGACCCCTCCTTATATACCCTGCGAACCGCATGAGGCGACCCGCTTCATGTGTAAACAGATCGGGATCAGGGCGCCGGAACGGGCCCGCGTTCCGTGTCATCGCCTTTAGTTTAAAGAGGGATCAGAAAATGGCCAAAGTGATCGGTATCGACCTTGGAACAACAAACAGCTGCATTGCCATTATGGACGGCTCGCAGCCACGTGTTATCGAAAATGCCGAGGGTGCCCGCACGACACCTTCGATCGTCGCCTTCACCGATGAAGAGCGTCTTGTAGGCCAGCCGGCGAAACGCCAGGCGGTCACAAACCCCGACAATACAATTTTCGGCGTCAAGCGCCTCGTTGGCCGTCGTAATGACGACGCCGATCTTGCCAAGGACAAAAAGAACCTCCCCTTTTCTGTTATCGACGGCGGTAACGGCGATGCATGGGTTGAGGCAAAGGGCGAGAAATACTCCCCCTCGCAGATTTCTGCGTTCATCCTGGGCAAAATGAAAGAAACCGCCGAGAGCTATCTCGGCGAAGACGTGACGCAGGCGGTTATCACTGTCCCCGCGTATTTTAACGACGCACAGCGTCAGGCCACCAAAGACGCAGGCAAAATCGCCGGTCTCGAAGTGCTGCGGATCATCAACGAACCGACAGCTGCGGCGCTGGCTTATGGCCTCGACAAAGAAAACACACAGACAATCGCGGTCTATGACCTTGGCGGCGGTACGTTCGACGTGACCATCCTGGAAATTGACGACGGTCTGTTTGAAGTGAAATCCACCAACGGTGATACTTTCCTGGGTGGTGAAGACTTTGACATGCGCATCGTCAACTACCTCGCCGGTGAGTTCAAAAAGGAGCACCAGGTTGACCTGACACAGGACAAGATGGCCCTGCAGCGTCTGAAAGAAGCCGCTGAAAAAGCCAAGATCGAACTCAGCAGCTCCAGCCAGACAGAGATCAACCAGCCGTTCATTTCGATGGGCGCCAACGGTCAGCCGCTGCACATGGTCATGAAACTGACCCGCTCCAAGCTGGAAAGCCTGGTGGGTGACCTGATCAAGGCCTCGATGAAGCCATGCCAGGCTGCACTGAAAGACGCGGGCCTATCCCCGTCTGACATCGACGAGGTTGTTCTGGTCGGCGGCATGACGCGGATGCCCAAAGTGGTCGAGGAAGTGACCAAATTCTTTGGCAAGGAGCCGCACAAGGGTGTGAACCCGGACGAGGTTGTCGCCATGGGTGCCGCCATTCAGGCCGGTGTTCTGCAAGGCGACGTCAAAGACGTGGTTCTGCTCGACGTCACACCGCTGTCGCTTGGCATCGAAACGCTGGGTGGCGTGTTCACCCGTCTGATCGACCGCAACACAACGATCCCGACCAAAAAGAGCCAGATCTTCTCGACAGCCGAGGACAACCAGAATGCCGTGACCATCCGGGTCTTCCAGGGTGAGCGTGAAATGGCGTCCGACAACAAAATCCTCGGTGCCTTCAACCTGGAAAACATCCCGCCCGCACCGCGCGGTATGCCCCAGATCGAAGTCACCTTTGACATCGACGCAAACGGTATCGTGTCCGTTGGCGCGATGGACAAAGGCACCGGCAAAGAGCAGAAGATCACGATCCAGGCCTCTGGTGGTCTGTCGGATGACGACATCGAGAAAATGGTCAAGGACGCCGAAGAGAACGCGGAAGCCGATAAGGAACGCCGCGAACTGATCGAAGCGAAAAACCAGGCGGAGAGCCTCATTCACTCGACTGAAAAGTCGGTTGAAGAGCATGCCGACAAGGTTGACCCGACCACGGTTGAAGCCATTGAGCTTGCGATTGCAGCACTCAAGGACGAGCTGGAAACGGATAATGCCGACAAGATCAAGTCCGGCATCCAGAACGTGACCGAGGCGGCTATGAAACTTGGCGAGGCCATCTACAAAGCAGCTCAGGAAGAGGGCGAAGATTCGCCTGAAGCCGCAGATGAGCCGCACGGTGGCGACGACGATATCGTCGATGCCGAGTTCGAGGACCTTGACGACGACAAGCGCGCGTAAGCGGCGCGTGATCCGGAACCCCTGCACAGGCCGACCCACGGGGTCGGCCTCTCACGTTCCGGAAAGGGGACACAACCATGGCAAAACGTGACTATTACGACGTGCTCGGGCTGTCCAAGGGTGCCTCTGCGGACGAAATCAAAAAAGGGTATCGCCGCAAAGCCAAAGAGCTGCACCCGGACCGGAATGCCGACAATCCGGAAGCCGAGGCCCAGTTTAAAGAAGCCAACGAGGCCTATGAGGTTCTGAAGGACGCCGAAAAAAAGGCGGCCTATGACCGTTACGGACATGCTGCATTCGAAGGCGGCATGGGCGGCGGTGGCCGCCCCGGCGGCGGATTTGGTGGCGGCCAGGGCGACTTTTCTTCGGCCTTTTCCGATGTTTTTGATGATTTGTTTGGCGATTTCATGGGCGGCCAGCGCGGTGGCGGCGGCGGCGGTGGGCGGCGCGCTTCACGCGGCTCTGACCTGCGCTACAACATGCGCATCGATCTGGAAGAGGCCTTTGCCGGCAGCCAGAAAACAATCAACGTACCCACTTCTGTAAGCTGCACCAGTTGCAGCGGTTCGGGCTCCGAAGGGGGCTCCGAGCCCGCATCCTGCCCGACCTGTTCGGGAATGGGTAAAGTGCGCGCGCAACAGGGCTTCTTTACTGTCGAACGCACCTGTCCGACCTGCTCTGGCCTGGGTCAGATCATCAAAAATCCCTGTAAATCCTGTCAGGGTGCCGGTCGGATCGAAAAAGAGCGCGCGCTGAATGTGAATATTCCCGCCGGTGTCGAAACCGGAACACGCATTCGTCTTGGCGGCGAAGGCGAGGCAGGGATGCGCGGTGGCCCGGCGGGCGATCTCTACATCTTTATTGATGTGGCAGAGCACGAACTCTTCCAGCGCGAAGGCACAAACCTCTATTGCCGCGTGCCTGTCTCGATGGCCAAGGCCGCTCTGGGTGGATCGATCGAAGTACCAACCATTGATGGCGGTCGCGGCCGTGTTCAGATCCCCGCTGGCAGCCAGTCCGGTCGCCAGATGCGGCTGCGGTCCAAAGGTATGCCAGCGCTGCGCGGCGCAGGAACCGGTGACATGTTTATCGAGCTCGCGGTGGAGACACCGGTCAATCTGACATCCCGGCAAAAGGAAATCCTGCAGGAGTTCGATGACCTGTCAGAGAACAACAATCCGGAATCTTCCTCATTCTTTTCGTCCGTCAAAAGTTTCTGGGATTCCATGAAGGGCTGAACCTGTCCAAAAGTCATATCAGACCGGAAAGCCGGGCGGTGCAGACTGCCCGGCTTTTTTGTCAAAACCGTTTCGCCAGAAGCGCCAACCGGACCGCGTTACTTCAACCACACCTCGACACGGCGGTTGGTCAGCCTGCCCCAGGCGCTGCTGTCACAGGCAACTGGCATCGCCTCGCCAAAAGCGTCGGTTTTCAGAATTGCGCGATCCGGGTCAAAAGCCTCGGCCGCGTCCAGCACCGCACGGCGCACGGCCTCTGCCCGCCGCAACGCGATGGACTGATTTGCGAGGGCCGGCCCATCGCCGTCACTGAATCCCACAAATGTCAGCTCTGCTGAATCGTAGCGTCCGCGTTCCAGCGTTTCAGCCAGACGGATGACGTTGGAGCGCGACTGGGCATCCAGACGTGCCGAACCTGCTTCGAACCTGAAGGATGTCGTCAGGCGTTTGCGCGGCCCCAGCACAGAAATCATTCTCTTCAGATCTTCCAGTGTAATCTCTGTCCCGGCGGCCTCTATCGCATTGGCCAGCCGGTCCCCCTGGGCATCCAGGGCCACCAGTTCCGGCGTCTGGTCGACAAATCCGGACCGTCTGATCACCAGCTGCGCCGCTGAAGACGTCGCATAGGAAATGAATTCACGGCCTGTTCTGGGCAGCCTGCGTGCCGGGACATAGAGAAACATCGGTGCGGTAAGCGGGTAATCCTCTGTCTTGATCGTCTGACGCGCCGCCACGAGATTGCGGCCACAGTCACCGCGCAACGACAACACCTGCGCCCGGTCTGTCTCAGCATAGCTTGCGAACCCCAGTGCAAACGGATCTGCGGCCACTGCCTGTGCCACGTCCGTGCCATAGAGATAGCGGCGCACATCAGCGGTGGTTTCAAGGCCTGACGGGCGCATAACCCGGTCTTCGAAGGCCTGCGCGAGCCCCGTATCCGCCCCCGGCGCATAAAGCGTGACCGGCGCGTCCGGACCGCCAAGTTCAGCCCAGTTTGTCAGCCGCCCGGCATAGGCCAGCGCCAGGTTTTCCACCGAGACAGACCGCACCGGGTTCTGGGGCGAGACAACCGGAACCAATCCATCCAGCGCAATGACCCTTGCGCGGCGCGGGCCGGTAATGTCACCCATTCCGGCCTCCACCGCCCTTTGCTGTTCATCCCGGCGTATTTCGCGCAGGGCCATGACTATATCGGCCTCATTGGCCAGAAGGTCCGCAAAGCCTTCATCCGTGTTCGTCAGGCGAAAGAAAAAGCGGGCAACCGTTTTGCCGGTCTGGTCATCGGTCAGAGTGTAGTCTTCGTGAGATGCATCCTGTTTGAGACGCGCAACCGTGTATCCGTTGCGCTGCGCGAAACTGTCGATCAGCGCTGGCATCATCACAGCGCCCATCGAAGCCGCACCCGAAATGCGGATTTCTGCCACGTAGTCGTCGAGGCTGGGGCAGGCCGGGCCTTCGCAGGTGACACCGGAACCATCGACTGTCAGCTCACCGTAGATGGTCTCAAGCCGGTAGAATTCGCCGTCAAAGCCCAGCAGTGTGCCGGAAACCTGCACTTGCCCATCGCGCGACATCAGCGTTACGTCCCCGGCCTGTACCGGACCGCAGAGCGCCGACAGAAAAAATGCAGCGCTGAACGCTGCATGCAGGATTTTCATAGAGACAGCGCCTCGCCGCAGATCAGTTGCTGGCGAGTTTCAGGTCTCCGAGCGGGTTTTTCAACACCAGAAAGTCACCGACCGCATCACAGGACGGCACATCAATGCTCAGATCACGCACCACTGGCAATCCGCCGCGGGAAACGCGTACCGCCGTGGCATCCACATGGGTGCCACAGTTGGACAGGGTGACCTCGGTCTCGATGCTGAGTGCAACCGCATCCACAGCGCGCGAGGTCTCGGCCGGATATGTATAGACCTCTGTCATCAGGCGATCTTTGTTCCGGGCGTCGCCCAGCACAGTCACAAAACCGCCGTTTCCGTCTGTCAGCGCAGATACGTGGCGGGGGGAGCCCTGCCAGACATGGCCAGCGTCACCATAGTCTGCACCATATTCACGCGCGTGGATCTGCACCCCCGTGTCACCGACGCCCTGGACAAGCACCCGGTCATACAGGCCGACGGTCGGAACGGAACCAGCAGCTTCAATGCTCTTGCCGTTTTCAAAAGAGAAGGAAAACACAGCATCGCTGGTCAGTGCGGGCACCGCGATGGAAAGTGTGCCTTCTGCACCGATTATTTCGTCAAAAACGATATTCTGATGGGTAATCGTGACGGTCTGACCGGCAAGGCACGCAGCTTTCAGGTGCAACATCACCATGGCACCGGGCTGGGTCTCGGCACGGGCTGATGTGGGGCACGCGGATCGGATCGTATACTGGGCGGTGTCAGTTTTCGTAGCCGGAGGCTCAGGATCGGCAGCGACCGCTGCTTCTGCCTGCGGAATACCGGCAGACGTAAGCGTGATATCGTGCACATCCAGCACCGAACTTTCCGGTACCTGATCTTTTCTGAGATCCGCGGGTTGCCCCACACTGACAATACCACTGTGTGCGACCTGCACCTGATCCCCGTATCGCTGCTGAGCGGCATCGCCGCTTTGCATAACGAAACCGATACCCAACGCGCAGGCCAGTGTGCCCGCTGCTGTCATGATCTCAGTCCGATGAGACATTTTACGATCCTTCTTCACTTCTTAATAAAGGTTAATAAATCGTAAACGGGGCTCACGTATGACGTGTATTGGCTTTCATTTTGTCAAAAATAAGGCAGGCCTGTCAGGTCAGACGACCATGACAGTGCTTGAATTTCTTACCAGATCCGCAGGGGCATGCCTCATTTCTGCCAGGATTGCCCCAGGTAGAAGGGTCATTTTCCACAAACCCCTCTGCCGCATTTCCGGGATCGGCCACTGCTTCGTCTGCCACGGCACCCGCAGCGGCAGCTGCAGCCGTTGCAGCGGCCTGCTGCGCGCGGATCTGTTCAACCATCTGCTGTTGTTCTTCCTCGGACAGCGGACGGATCTGAGAAAGCTTCTGCGTCACTTCTTCCCGGAGACTGTCGAGCATGCTTTCAAAGAGCTGGAATGATTCATTCTTGTATTCGTTCAGTGGGTCGCGCTGCGCATAGCCCCTGAAACCAACAACCGATCGCAGATGCTCCAGCGTCAGCAGATGTTCGCGCCATTTTGCATCAATCGCCTGGAGCAGGAGCTGCTTTTCAATGTTGCGCATGTTCTCGGGGCCGAACTGCGACGCCTTTTCCGCCATATAGGCGTCTGAGGCCTCGACCAGCCGTTCGCGGATCACATCGTCATCTGCGCCCTCTTCTTCGGTCCAGTCTGTCACGGGTACGTCAATGTTCAGCTGCTCTCCGACCGCCAGGTTGAGACCATCGGAATCCCACTGATCCGCATATGTATTGGGCGGCAGATAGGTATCAATCAGATCATCAATGACCTGATGGCGCATATCCGTCGTGATCTCTGAAAGATCCGCTGCCTCCATAATCTCGCGGCGCTGTCCAAACACGACTTTACGCTGCTCGTTCATCACGTCGTCGAATTTGAGAAGCTGCTTGCGGATATCAAAGTTGCGGCCTTCGACCTTGGCCTGCGCGCGTTCCAGAGACTTGTTGACCCAGGGATGAACAATCGCCTCGCCTTCTTTCAGGCCGAGCGTTTTGAGAACTTTTTCCAGACGCTCTGACCCAAAGATTCGCATCAGGTCATCTTCGAGGCTCAGATAGAACGACGAACGGCCCGGGTCACCCTGGCGGCCCGACCGGCCGCGCAGCTGGTTGTCGATGCGGCGGCTCTCGTGGCGTTCAGAGGCCAGAACATAAAGCCCACCGGCCTCCAGCACTTTTTTCTTTTCATCGGCATGCGAGGCTTCGATCCTGACGCGGAGTGCTTCGGGATCCGCCTCGGGATCTGCGGTCACAGCCTCCATGACCTGCAGGTCCACATTACCGCCCAGCTGAATGTCCGTACCGCGGCCGGCCATGTTGGTCGCGATCGTCACAGCAGCCAGTTTCCCAGCGTCGGCCACGATCTGCGCTTCCTGCTCGTGCTGGCGCGCGTTCAGAACATTATGCTCGATCCCGGCCTGGGTCAGCATGTTGCTGAGCATCTCGGATTTTTCGATGGACGTGGTGCCGACCAGAACCGGCTGGCCCTTGGCGTGGCTTATCTTGATCTGTTCGATCATCGCCTCGTATTTCTCGCGCGCGGTGCTGTAGACCTGATCATCCTCGTCCACACGGGCGATGGGTTTATTCGTCGGAATCTCGACCACGCCGAGCCCGTAGATCTCCATGAACTCCTCGGCCTCGGTCAGCGCAGTGCCGGTCATACCCGCCAGCTTGTTATAAAGGCGGAAATAATTCTGGAAGGTCACAGAGGCCAGAGTGACGTTTTCGGGTTTGATGGAAACGTTCTCTTTCGCCTCGATCGCCTGATGCAGCCCGTCCGACAAACGGCGTCCGGGCATCATACGGCCGGTGAATTCGTCAATCAGAACCACTTCGCCGTCGCGGACAATATAGTCTTTGTCCCGCATGAACAGCTTGTGCGCGCGCAGACCCTGGTTGATGTGGTGCACCACAGTCGTGCTTTCCGGATCATAGAGCGACTGCTCTTCTTCCAGCAGCTCGTTCTTGCGCAGCAGGTCCTCAAGGAACTCGTTCCCCTCATCCGTAAAGGTCACATTGCGGGTCTTTTCGTCGAGCTCAAAGTGCTCGTCAGACAGAGACGGGATAACCGCATCAATTGTCTTGTACATGTCCGACCGGTCCTGGGAAGGGCCGGAAATGATGAGAGGCGTCCGTGCCTCATCAATCAGAATGCTGTCAACTTCGTCCACAATCGCAAAGTTGTGCTTTTTCTGGAAAATCTGGTTCAGCTCCGAGCGCATGTTGTCGCGCAGATAATCAAAACCAAGCTCGTTGTTCGTCGCATATGTAATGTCGCTGTCATATGCGGCGCGTTTTTCGTCTTCGGGCATGTTGGAATAGGCGACGCCGGTGGTCATCCCAAGCGCGCCGAAAACATTGCCCATCCAGGCCGCATCGCGTTTGGCCAGGTATTCGTTCACGGTAACGATATGCACGCCATCGCCCGTCAGCGCATTAAGGTAGGCCGCAAACGTCGCGGTCAGTGTCTTGCCTTCGCCCGTCTTCTGCTCGGCAATGTTACCCCGGTGCAGGAACACGGCACCAATAAGCTGTGTGTCAAACGCCCGCAGCCCCAGCGAACGCCGTGCAGCCTCGCGGCAGTTGGCAAAGGCTTCGGGCAAAAGCGCATCCAGGCTTTCGCCATCTTTTGCGCGCTGACGCAGTTCCTCTGTCCTGGAAACGATGCCCTCGTCCGTGAGCTTTTCGAACTCCGGCTCCAGGTCGTTGATCTGCGCGATCAGCGGTCGGGTTGCTTTAATCTTTCGGTCGTTCGGCGTGCCAAAGATTTTTTTTGTTATCGTTCCGATACCCAGCATGCGTTCTCCAGCCGAAGTTTTAGTGTCAGGCGCTGATCTGCTTGCTCGTCCGCGGCGCAGCCCATAGAGATAATGTGAACGCCGGTCTCTTGTGGCGCCCATAGGGCGATGTAAGGGTCACGCCAAACCGTGTCAATGTCGCGCCCCACCGTGACCCGTTTATAGGATCAAAACATGTTTTATCATCGCAGGTTTATCACTTCAGCAGCGCTTGTGGCATTGCTCGCCCTGCCCGCCCAGGCGCAGGACACCACAACGACAACAGAAACAGCGCCTGATCCTGACGCGTTCACAGTCCTGGCCACCGTCGGGAACGAGGACATCACCCTGGGGCATGTGATCGCGGCTCTCGCGCTGCTGCCACCCGAGTATCATCAACTCAGCGATGAGCAACTCTATGATGGCCTGCTGGCGCAGCTGATCCAGCAGTCCGTTCTGGCCCAGAGCTTCGAGGAGGAGCTGCCAACACGGCTCGTCATGCAGCTGGAAAACGAAAAACGCGCACTGGTTGCACGCGAGGTTGTCGACGATGCAGTTTCCAGCCGGCTGACCGAGGAACGCATCGCGGCGCGCTATGACGAAACATTCGGCAACATCCAGCCAGAGCCCGAATACAATGCCTCTCATATCCTGGTGGAAACCGAAGAAGAGGCGCTGAAGGTGATTGAAGCGATTAATAATGGTGCAGATTTTGCGGAAACCGCCCGGGAATTCTCCACGGGCCCCTCTGGTCCGAACGGCGGCAGCCTTGGCTGGTTCGGCGCCGGCATGATGGTTCCTCAGTTCGAGGCCGCAACCATCGCCCTGGCCGTTGAAGAGGTCTCTGGCCCGGTGGAAACACAGTTTGGCTGGCATGTAATCCGTCTGAATGACACACGCTCCAAGAACATCCCCACGCTTGAAGACGCCCGTCCAGATATTGAAGCTAAGCTGAGCGAGGAAATTGCCTACGACTATGTTGATAGAATCACGGACGAAGCAAGCGTCACAACAGGTCCGGGTGACACGATAGACCGCTCGTGGATCCGGCGTCAGGATCTGCTGGAGAACTGAGGCAGATGGCGACCGAGATGCCTGTTTCGCCGCTTGCACCGGCCTCTTTCCCGGACCTTCCCCGCATTGAAGGCGTCCGGTTCTCGACCGTTGCTGCGGGTGTGAAATACACCGGCAGAACAGATGTCATGCTGGCTCTGCTCGATCCCGGCGCTGTTATTGCCGGGGTCTTTACCCGGTCGGCCACCCGGTCAGCACCTGTGCTGGACTGTCAGGAAAAGCTGGGTGGCGCGTCTGGTCCCGGTGCAGCGATTCTTGTGAATTCCGGCAACTCCAATGCTTTCACCGGGCGCAATGGCACCGAGGCTGTGCGCGCGATTACCCGGGCCACGGCCAGTGCCTGCAATGTGCCGGAAGAGCGCGTTTTCACCTCGTCAACGGGCGTGATCGGCGAGCCGCTGCCGTTTGACCGGATCACGGCGCATCTGGAAACCCTGGCAGACACAGTCAGCGCAGACAGTATAGAGGCCGCGGCCCGCGCAATCATGACCACGGACACATTTGCAAAGGGTGCGGGCACCACGGTCAACATTGACGGGCAACCGGTCCGGATCGTGGGCATTGCCAAGGGGTCAGGTATGATCGCGCCTGATATGGCCACGATGCTGGTCTATATCTTTACAGATGCCGTCATTTCGCAGGTTGATCTGCAAAAACTGGTATCCGCCCACAACGAAGTGACATTCAACAGCATCACTGTGGACAGCGACACCTCTACCTCTGACACGCTGCTCGTGGCAGCGACCGGCAAATCGGGTACGGATGTCACCGGTAACAGCGCTTTTTCGGATGCGCTGCACGGGGTGATGCTGGATCTGGCGCATCAGGTTGTACGGGATGGTGAAGGCGCGACAAAGTTCGTGGAAATCACCGTCACAGGTGCCGAAACGGACACCGACGCGCGTATCCACGCTCTGTCGGTTGCAAATTCTCCGCTGGTGAAAACGGCGATTGCTGGTGAGGACCCGAACTGGGGGCGCGTCGTGATGGCCATCGGAAAATCCGGTGCCCCTGCTGACCGGGATCGCCTGTCGATCCGTTTTGGCGATGTGACCGTCGCAGAGAGCGGGTGGGTCAGCCCCGGTTATGACGAAGCCGAGGCAGCCGCGCATATGAAAGGCCAGGATCTGAGGATTTCGGTTGATATCGGCATGGGTCAGGGTGCGGCCACAGTCTGGACCTGCGATCTGACGCATGGGTACATCGCGATCAATGCTGACTACCGGTCCTGACTTCTGCCCAAAGGAAACAAGATGAAAGTTGTACTGGTTTCGGCCGTGGCGCTGATTGATCCCGAAGGCAGGGTCCTTATCGCGCAGCGTCCCGAGGGGAAATCAATGGCTGGTCTCTGGGAGTTTCCGGGCGGCAAAGTCGAGCAAGGCGAAACGCCGGAGGCGGCGCTGATCCGTGAATTGGAAGAGGAACTGGGCATCAATACATGGGCGTCGTGCCTCGCACCGCTTACTTTTGCCAGTCACAGTTATGATGACTTCCATCTGCTGATGCCGCTGTTTGCCTGCCGCAAATGGGAAGGCATCCCGGTGTCCCGGGAAAATCAGACCCTGAAATGGGTACGGCCTGACGAAATGCGGCAATATCCTATGCCGGCAGCCGATATTCCACTGATCCCCATCCTGCGCGACTGGCTCTGATAGGCGGAAATCCACCTGGTCCCGATCACTTTCTTAACATGGTTAAAATTCTTCATGGATTGTTAACAAATTTTCTCTACCTTAAGGGGAAGTTTTTCTGGGGAGAAAAATTATGCTTCGCACCATCACTATCGGGAGCGCAGTATCGGTACAGGGCATTTACGTCAGGGATTTTCCTGATGGCCGCATCGCTGTGAAAGTGGACGATGAGATCTATACCGGTACTCCGGTCGCGAGAGCCGCAGACAAACTGCACTAAGGCGCACCAGCAATAAAGAAAAAGGGACGGTTTTGACCGTCCCTTTTATTTTGTCCACATTTTCGGCTGCTATCAGGTCAGCGTACGCGTGACTTCCTCGCGCTCGAAAATCTCGATCACGTCATCGGCGCGGATATCGTCATAGTTCTCGAACGCCATACCGCATTCCTGGCCTGACTGAACTTCCGCCACTTCGTCCTTGAAGCGTTTCAGTGTTTTCAGCGTACCTTCGTGGATCACTACGTTGTCACGCAGCAGACGCACACCTGCCGAACGGCGGGCAACACCTTCGGTTACAAGACAACCGGCAACTTTGCCAACACCTGTGACCTTGAACACTTCCTTGATTGTCGCATAACCGATGAAGTTCTCGCGGATTTCAGCACTCAGGAGACCAGAAGCCGCCGCCTTCACATCGTCGACCAGGTCGTAGATTACCGAGTAATAACGGATCTCCACGCTTTTCTGGTTCGCCGTGTTCCGGGCAGACGCATTGGCACGGACGTTGAAACCCATGATCGGCGCATTCGATGCTTCCGCCAGGCCTACGTCCGTCTCGGTGATCGCACCGACGCCGGAGTGCAGTACGCGCACGCGCACCTCGTCGTTTCCGATCTTCTCCATCGCCTGAACGATCGCTTCAGCAGAGCCCTGAACGTCGGCCTTCACCAGGATCGGCAGCTCAGACACGTTTTCGTCGGCCTTGGCATTCGCCATCAGCTGCTCAAGCGTCGTTGCGGCACCGGCAGCGGCGCGTTTGTCTTTTGCAGCCTGCTCACGGTATTCGGCAATCTCGCGCGCCTGGGCTTCAGTCTCGGTGACATTCAGCACATCACCCGCTTCCGGTGTGCCATTCAGACCCAGAACCTCGACAGGAACCGATGGACCGGCTTCCTTGACGCGTTCGCCCTTGTCGTTGATCAGCGCACGGACCTTACCGTACTGCTCACCCACAACAAAGATATCGCCCTGACGCAGCGTACCGTTCTGAACAAGAACCGTCGCAACAGGTCCGCGACCCACGTCAAGCTGCGCCTCGATCACCGCACCGACAGCCGCCCGGTTTGCATTGGCTTTCAGCTCCAGGATTTCTGCCTGCAGCGCAATCGCCTCGAGCAGCTCATCAAGGCCCTGGCCTGTGATGGCCGAAACCTCAACGTCCTGCACGTCACCGGACATCTTTTCAACGATGACCTCGTGCTGCAGAAGATCGGTACGTACTTTGTCCGGATCAGCAGCGGGACGGTCGATCTTGTTGATCGCCACAATCATCGGCACTTCTGCCGCCTTGGCGTGGTTGATCGCCTCGATTGTCTGCGGCATGACCGCGTCATCCGCGGCAACCACCAGAACAACGATATCCGTCACCTGCGCACCGCGGGACCGCATCGAGGTAAAGGCAGCGTGGCCCGGCGTGTCGAGGAAGCTCAGCAGCTGACCACCATCGGTTTTCACCTGATAAGCGCCGATGTGCTGGGTGATCCCGCCCGCTTCGCCCGCAACAACCTTGGCATTCCGGATCGCATCCAGAAGCGAGGTCTTACCATGGTCCACGTGGCCCATGATCGTGATGACCGGAGGACGGGCGCTGAGGTCTTTGTCGTCGTCCTCGATCTCCTTGATCACGTCCTCAACATCCGAATCAGAAACACGCACCACCTTGTGGCCGAATTCCTCGACGATCAGTTCCGCCGTGTCCTGGTCGATGGTCTGGTTCTGCGTAACCATCATACCGTTGTTCATCAGCGCTTTGACGACCGCACCAACTTTTTCGGACATACGGTTTGCCAGTTCGGAAACGACAATCGCCTCGGGTACCTGAACATCACGCACAACCTTTTCACGCTCGACCTGACCGCCCATGGCTTTTTGCCGTGCACGTTCCTGCTTGCGCTTCATCGCGGCCATCGAGCGCTGACGACCACCCTCGCCGCCCGAAAGCGCCTGGTTCAGGGTCAGCTTGCCAGAGCGACGGTTGTCGTCCCCGCCTTTGTTGCCGCGTTTATTGTCACGCTCGCGTTCCTGCTTGCGCGGTGCCGGGTCGGGCGCCTTGGTGCTGGTCGGGCGCTGCACAACCGGTTCGGGCGCGGGTGCGGCTGCTGCTTTCGCGGCGGCTTCGGCCTCTTCCTGACGACGCTTGTCTTCTTCGGCCTTGGCCTTGAGGTTCTCCTCGCGTTCACGCTCTTCGCGCTCGCGGGCTTCCTGCTCGGCCCGGCGGCGTTCACGGTCTTCGGCGCGTGCTTTTTCTTCTGCTTCGCGTGCAGCGGCCTCTTCGACCTCGCGCGCTTTGGCAGCCTGCACCGCCTTCAGACGGCGTTCCATTTCCGCATCGCTGATGCCGGCAGGGCGCCTGGACGGATCGCCCAGTGCCGCAGTTGCACCGCCACCTGTTTTCGCGGCACCCGCTTTGGGCACCACAACGCGTTTGCGTTTGGTCTCAACCACGACGTTCTTGGTCCGTCCGTGGCTAAAGCTTTGCTTTACGTTGCCCGGACGCGCGCCACCGCCGCGCAGACCCAATGTTTTCTTGCCGTCAGTATCGCTCATGAAGCTCGTCTATCCTTTCGGGCGGCCGTTGCCACCCTCGTTTTTGCGCACGCCTTTTAGTCGCTGGGCTTCCTCTACAACACGTTGCGTGAGTCCACCAGAGGCGAGCGCCCCATGTATCACAGTTTGGCGTCCGAATGCCAAACCCAATTCGTCAGCTGTCAGCCAGCCGATGTACGTCCCGAAATGAGGCGTACTCAGTTTCGATTTTCCGCGTCCCGATCCGTCACTGGCCTGGATCAGCACCTCGGCCTCTTCCATCTGCAGCCAGCTTTTGACCTTTTCATATCCGGCCACGGCCTTACCGGCTTTGCGTTGAAGCGAAATAAGCTCCACCACGCGGTGCGCCAGCTGCCGCTCAACTTCCTGGACCAGCGTATCCGGCACGGTGACCTGTGCTTTTGCGCCGCGCGAAAACAGCCGCTTTCTGGCCGCCGTTTCAAGCGCATCACGATCGGCTGCAACCCAGATACCGCGCCCGGGCAGTTTGCCCAGGATATCCGGCACGATCTGGTTGTCCGGGCCCACCACAAACCGGATCAGCCCGTGCTTTGGCTGCACCTCACCCGTGGCAATGCACTTGCGATCAGGACCGTCGGACCGGTCTTTTGGAGCGCCACCGCGACCCATCAGGTGACCCCGAGGCCTGAGATCAGACCTCGGATCCCTCCGCTTCTTCTTCGGCGTCAGCTTCTTCTGCGTTGGCTTCGAGATCCGCAGGGTCCACCCATCCCAGCAGGACACGGGCGGTCATGATCAGCTGTTGTGCTTCCTCAAGCGACACATCAAAGGGCTCCAGCACGCCATCGTCTTTGACCCGTTCGCCATCGACCGTTGTCCAGCCGCCGGCCAGTTCCCAGTCAGCGCAGGTTGCAAAGTCTTCAAGCGTTTTCACGTCGTCCTTGGCCAGCGCTTCAATCATCTGGGGTGTCAGGCCCTCAAATTCAACCAGGCTGTCCTCGACACCCATGCTGCGGGCGTTCTCAAGCGCTGCTTTGTTCTGCGCTTCCAGGACGTCGCGGGCACGCGCCTGCAGTTCGTTGGCGGTGTCTTCGTCCACACCGTCGATAACCAGCAGTTCGTCCAGCTCGACGTATGCAACTTCTTCCAGGTTCGAGAACCCTTCGGAAACAAGCAGTTGCGCAAAGAATTCGTCGAGATCCAGGTTGTCGACGAACAGTTTGGTGCGCAGCTCGAACTCGGCCTGACGGCGCGCGCTTTCCTGCTCTTCGGTCATGATGTCAATGTCGAGACCCGTCAGCTGCGACGCCAGACGCACGTTCTGACCCCGGCGGCCAATCGCAAGGCTCAGCTGCTCTTCGGGGACGACGACCTCGATCTTGCCGGCTTCCTCGTCCAGAACCACCTTGGACACTTCGGCAGGTTGCAGCGCGTTCACCAGGAAGGTCGGCTGGTCTTCGTTCCACGGGATGATGTCGATCTTTTCGCCCTGCAGTTCGTTCACAACGGCCTGCACGCGCGATCCGCGCATACCAACACAGGCACCCACCGGGTCAATCGAGTTGTCATATGAAATCACAGCGATCTTGGCGCGGCTGCCCGGGTCCCGGGCCACGGCCTTGATCTCGATGATGCCGTCGTAAATCTCCGGCACTTCCATTTTGAACAGCTCCGCCATGAATTCCGGCGCCGTGCGGCTCAGGAAAATCTGCGGGCCACGCTGTTCGCGGCGCACATCCTTGATATAGACGCGGATCCGGTCATTCGGGCGATAGCTCTCGCGGCCGATCTTTTCGTTGCGGCGCAGGATCGCCTCGCCGGCACCGACATCAACAATAACGTTGCCGTATTCCTCGCGCTTGACCAGACCGTTGATGATCGTCCCTGCGCGGTCTTTGAATTCCTCGAACTGGCGGTCACGCTCGGCTTCGCGCACCTTTTGCAGAATGACCTGCTTGGCGGATTGTGCAGCAATCCGGCCCATCTCGACCGGAGGGACCTCTTCGATCAGCTGCTGGCCGACCTCGGGGTTTTCCATGTACTGCTTAGCCTGCTCGACAGTGAACTCCGCCTGGTAGTTCTCCAGCTCTTCGTCCTCGACCACGGTGCGCACGCGGGTGAACGTCGCCTTGCCCGTCTTGCGATCGATGGACACGCGGATGTCCATTTCTGCGCCGTAACGGGACTTGGCTGCACGGGCGAGTGATTCTTCCATCGCCTCGACCACCAGTCCTGGGTCAATCATTTTCTCGCGGGCCACCGCCTCGGCGGTTTGCAGCAGCTCAAGCTGGTTGGCAGATGTAATGGCCATGTCTCAGGTCTCCCTTAAGCGGAATCGTCCGATGATACCTCATCGGAAATCTCGTCAAACTTTGTTTCGTCTATCTCGCCCGCGGCTTTGCGCTGGCGCAGCATCTCTTTGATCAGGTCATCGGTCAGGACCAGTTTGGCTTCTGTCAGCCAGTCGAATTTCAGACCGATTGTGCCCTCGGCAACATTGATCAGAACCTCGTCTTCCTCAACGCCCGCAAGCTCGCCCTTGAAGCGGCGGCGGCCGTCGATCATCTCGCCGGTCTCGATCTTGGCCTCGTAGCCCTCGAACATCTCAAAGTCTTTGAGACGGGTCAGCGGGCGGTCAATACCGGGGCTGGAGACTTCAAGCGTATATTCGTCGAGGATCGGGTCTTCGACATCCAGCACCGCGCCAATCGCCTGGCTGATCTCGGCACAGTCATCCACTTCGATACCGCCATCCGGCTTGTCGGCCATGATCTGCAGGGTCGTGCTTTTGCCCGACATCAGACGCACACGCACCAGCTCAAACCCCATATCCTCAATCACCGGTGTGATGATCTCGGCCATGCGGCGGTCAATAGCTGCTTTTGCGATCAGATCGTTTGTCATCAGTCTTTCAGGCACAAAAAAACGGGCGCGCGGCCCGTTTTGAAATTCGGTGGGCTTTCGGTTTGGACCCGGAAGCGCCGCTGTTGCAGACGATATACGCCCCAGCCCCGGCTTCTGCAACCCCTGATCGCGTCAGGCCATCCACCAGCGCTGTGGTGCGCGCAGATTGTCCAGCGGACCCTGCGCACCGATCTGTGCAGGCAGGCCAATGCAACGGTCCACGGCACAGGACATAAACCCCTCGCGCGGCAGCAGCGTCAGATCACCGGTATCCGCCAGATCCGCCGCGTGGGTCAGGTCTGCTGCATCAACCATATGCGTAAACAGGGCCTCTGCACGAACTCCGTCAGAATCGATACCGACCAGTTCGACCGTATCAAACCAGGCCGCGCGACCGTCTTTATGATGCCTGTCCAGACGATCCGCGATCAGGTGCCTGCCGGGATCAAATTTTCGCAGTTTATAAGGGCCGGTGCCGATGCCCTGTTCCATTGCTTCGGCCATATGCCCCGCAGGCAGCACGCACAGCCCCGGATCAGCCAGCCGGAATGGCAGATCAGGGTCCGGACTGTTCAGCTCGAACCGGACCAGGTGCTGATCGACAGGTACGACGCGCGCAACCGTTTCCAGCACACCGGCGGGCGTTGCATATGCGCTGAACGGCATAACGTCGTTCGCAGAAAACGCGGCGCCATTGTGAAATGCCACATCCGTGCGCAGATCAAATTCCCAGGCCGTGAAATCCGGGTTGCTGCGCCAGGCTGTCGCGAGCTCTCCGCGCAATGTGCCATCCGCTGCAACTTCGGTCAGTGTCTCAAACAGCGTTCCGACCATCGCGACCTGCAAAAACAGACCCGAAGGATCCGGCTGGCGGTGTCCGCCCAGCAGGCGCGGGTCAAAAGAATCATCCCGCCGCCCCCCGGACAGAGCCACGCGGAACCGACCCCGCCGTTCCGGGAGCGAGGCGGCACTGACACCGGTCGCGGCCAGCAAAGCAGCCGCGGCACCGGACGCAAAAAGCGCCCGTCGGTCGATATGGCCTTTGTGGGTCATCGTCCGGCTATCCTGTCCATCGTGCGGACCAGTTCTGCACTGATTCCCGGTTCAGACAAAGCATGACCTGCATTGCGCACCAGTTTCAGCTCGCAGTTGTCCCAGGCTTCAGACAGCGCCCATGCGCTGTCCGGCGGGCAGATCATGTCATACCGTCCCTGCACGATCACGCCCGGAATATGCGAGATACGGCCCACCTGGGCCAGAATCTGACCATCAAATTCAAGAAACCCGGCATTTGAAAAGTAGTGATTCTCGAGCCGCGCAAAGGCCCGGGCGTATTCTCCGGGGCTTTCTCCGGTCGAACCGGATGAATAGATAGACGCGAGCGCATTTTCCCAGGCAGACCATGCGCGGGCATAGCGTGTCTCTATTGTCAGATCACCGGAAAACAGACGACGGCGGTAGGCTTCGATGAAATCACCATGCTCGTCTCTGGGAATAAGGCGCGTGAACCGTTCCCAGACCTCGGGCCAGAAACGCCCGGCACCGCCGCCATAAAACCAGTCGAGCTCGCGCTGCGTCATCAGGAATACACCCCTGAGCACCAGATTCTGCACCCGGTCCGGATGTGTTTCCGCATAGATCAGCGCCAGGGTCGCGCCCCAGCTGCCGCCAAAAACGATCCACTGATCAATTTCCAGTTCCCGGCGAATGAATTCGATATCATCCACCAGGTGCCAAGTGGTGTTGTTTGTGACACTGGCATGGGGGCGTGAGCGTCCGCATCCCCGCTGGTCAAACAGAACGACGCGGTAAATCTCGGGGTCAAAATAACGGCGCATCGCGGGGCTGCATCCGCCACCAGGACCGCCGTGCAGCACCACAACAGGTATGCCGTTTGGGTTGCCGCACTGCTCGACATAGATCCGGTGGCCCTGGCCTACGTCCATCATCCGCTGATCGAAAGGGTCGATCGGCGGGTACAGATACTGAACTGCGCGCTTTTGATCCGGGAACTTGTCCATATCAGGCCTATATAATACGAAACCGCAAATGATCATATGGAGACAGGAATGCAAGCGCTTCAGACAACTGTAGATCCTGCCGAAGTGGCAAAATTCGAGGCGATGGCCGCCGAGTGGTGGGATGCAAACGGCAAATTCAAACCGCTTCACATGCTCAACCCGTGCCGCCTGGACTATATCACCACACAGATCGCGGGTGAGTTCGACCGTGACCTCAAGGCAGACAAACCATTCACCGGGCTGCGCATTCTGGACATCGGCTGCGGCGGTGGGTTGCTGTCTGAACCCATGGCCCGTCTGGGCGCCGATGTGGTGGGTGCCGATGCCGCCGAACGTAACATTCCGGTGGCGCAGATTCATGCCGAACAGTCAGGTCTGGACATTGATTACCGCCACACCACCGCAGAGGCGCTTGCAGAAGACGGAGAGCAGTTTGACGTCGTGCTGAACATGGAAGTGGTCGAGCATGTTGCCTCGCCCATCGATTATCTGACGGCGTGCCAGCGTCTGCTGAAACCCGGCGGGCTGCATATCTGTTCGACCCTGAACCGAAATCCGAAGTCTTATCTGATGGCAATCATCGGGGCCGAACACGTCATGCGCTGGCTGCCGAAAGGCACCCATGAGTGGTCGAAATTCATCACGCCTGACGAGCTGTTTGATCTGATGACCCAGGCCGGTCTGGACCCGGTGGACCGCAAGGGGTTTGTGTTCAACCCGGTGGCCTGGACGTGGCGGCTGTCAGACAGAGACCTGAGCGTGAACTACGTGACGGCCAGTCTGAAACCGGCTCAGGATCCCAGCTGACGCCGCAGTTCCCGCAGGATAGGCAGTGCTTCGCGGACCCGTTCGTCACCCAGTTTTTCGACAACCTGGTTGATCAGCGGCGTGATCGATCCCACGGCCTGATCCCGCGCCTGACGGCCTGCCGGGCTGATCGCGACCATCTTGCGGCGCGCATCGTCCCAGTCGGGCCGGATGTGGATGTATCCCGCCCATTCCAGTTTCGACAGCGTGTTCGTCATGGCCCCCCGGGTCACATGGAACGTTTCGGCCAGCTGAGCGGGCGTGCGTTCGCCAACGTTACCAGCAAGATGGTTCAGCACCGAAAAATGGGAAATCTCCATGCCCTTGGGCAACACCTTGCTCAGACGCGCGCGCACCATCTGGTCGGCTGTCAGCACCTCGCTGAACAGCGCAATCGCGAGTGAGTTCCGGTCATCGTTCATCAGGGTCCGTCAAATGGCCTTGCGTTGGTCAGGCTGGGGACTTTTCCCCGTGCCTCTGACACTAGTCCCATATCGAGGTCTGTCATGTAAACGCCCGGGGCATCACCTGCGTCCATTTGGACCTCTCCCCAGGGGGTGACGACCAGCGAATGGCCATAGGTGCGCCGCGTTTTATGTGCCGCACTGGCATGTTCGCCCGTTTGCGCAGGAGCCAGAACATAACACCCGGTCTCGATTGCACGCGCCCGCAGCAGCGTATGCCAGTGCGCCGCCCCGGTCACCGGCGAAAAGGCAGCAGGCACCGTCAGGATATCAGCACCGGCGCCTGCGAGTACCCGGTGCAACGCGGGAAAACGCACGTCATAGCAAACCGTCATGCCAACGGTGCCAAAGGCGGTTCTGGCCGTCACGGCCCGTGCGCCCGGCCGGTACCCTTCCGATTCGCGGTATGTCTCCTCGGGCGTGACCTGCACGTCGAACATATGTATTTTGTCGTACCAGGCGACAATTTCACCAGCGGGACTGATCAGAAAAGACCGGTTGGCAAAACGTCCGTCGGTATCATTCGTTTTCAAAGCCAGCGAGCCGATGAGCAGCCAGATGCCATATTTCGCTGCATCTTCGCGCAAAGCAGCCAGCGTGAAATCCGCGTCCTGATGCTGCAGAACCGATTGCTGGTGCCTGCGGCTGTTTGAAACGCAGTTGGTGACCTCGGGCGTCAGGACAAACGCTGCGTCCTCTGCCGCAGCTTCGGCCAGATACCGGCGGGTCACCACAAGGTTCTCCGCCGGCTGATCCGACACGTTCAGCTGCAGCAGAGCGGTTTTCATCAGGCGGCCAGCAGACCGTCAAGCTTGCCCGCACGCTCCAGTGCATAGAGTTCGTCGCACCCGCCAACATGCGTATCGCCGACAAAAATCTGGGGCACTGTGCGACCACCGTTGGCGCGCTGGATCATCTCCGGTTTGCGATCCGGGTTTGCCAGCACGTCGACTTCGGCAAACGCGACGCCTTTCTGGCTGAGCAGACGCTTGGCCGCATGGCAAAAACCGCAGAGCGGTGACGTATAAATCTCTACATTTTTCATTTCCGGTCCCTTCCGTGACAGGTCTCGGACAGGTATCTAGGTATCCCGCGCCACCCGTGCCAGTGCCACCACGTATACCGGCCCTGATCCTGCTGCAATACAGGCGTCTGTTGCAGCGGACAAAGTTGCGCCTGAAGTCATCACATCATCAACCAGCAGAACCGGGCGCCCGATCAGACGGTGCCGCCGTTTAGCATGGGCACTGATGACCCCTTTGACAGAGGTAAAGCGGACTTCCCGCGTCATGCCTTCCATCGGCTGGGTGCGCTTTTGCCGGACCAGCAGATCCTGGCAAACCGGCAGGCCTGTATGACGCGCAAGCGCCTGTGCCAAAAGGGCAGACTGGTTGTAACGCCGCTTGAGCAGGCGGGTCCAGTGCAGCGGTATCGGCGCGATGATCATGTTCTGCTGCGGCAGGTCCTCGATCACGCGGGCCATCCAGCGCGCAGCCGGTTTTGCAATCTCCTGCCGGTCACCGTGTTTCAGCGCCAGAACCAGACGCTTGCCACCATCGCGGTAGATCAGCGCAGCACGCCCCTGTGCCCAGGGACGCGGGGTGCGCATACAGTCATCACATTTCAGTGTGTCTTCTGTTTCCTCGCCCGGCAGCGGGGTGCCGCAGGTGTCACAGATGGACCCGCCGATAAATGCCGTGTCGCGCCAGCAGGACCCGCACAGGCCAAAATCATCGTCCACCGTGCCACCACAGGCCAGGCAGCGCGGCGGATAAACCAGCGAAACTGCTGTTTGTAAACCAGACTGGGCCACCCTATTACTCCTTTTCATGACGACAGCGAACGAACTGACCAGTACCAGAGCGCTGGCTCTGCACCGCGCACGGGCGGCGCGGGCCGATCTGTTTTTGCAGGACCAGGCAGCGGACGAAGTGCAGGATCGACTGAGTCTGGTTAACAGGACGTTTACCAGGATTGCGGTTGTCACGCCTTTTGCAGAGGTCTGGGCTGACAGGCTGCCCGGTGCCCGCATTGTGCCGGATGACGACACCCTGGATCTGGAGCCGGGTCAGTACGATCTGGTGATACACGCCCTGTCGCTGCACTGGGCAAATGATCCGGTGGGTCAGCTGATCCAGTGCCGCCGCGCCCTGATGTCAGACGGTCTGCTGATAGCTGCTTCGCTGGGCGGACGCACACTGGAAGAACTGCGCGCCTGTCTGGGAGAGGCGGAAATTGCCGTGTCGGGCGGGTTGTCGCCACGCGTCGCGCCGATGGGCGAAATCCGCGATCTTGGCGCTTTGCTGCAACGCGCGGGCCTGGCGCTGCCTGTGGCAGACAGTGTCACCTTGAATGCAGAGTACCGCGACGCCTGGCATCTGATGCATGATCTGCGTGCCATGGGCGAAACGAACGCCCTCAGTCAGCGCTTGCGCCACACCCCGCCCCGCGCTCTTTTCCGGCAGACCGCGCAGCTTTACCAGGCGAACTTCCCGACAGAGGCTGACCGTGTCCGGGCAACCTTTGAGATTGTCTTTCTGACCGGCTGGGCCCCCGATGACAGCCAGCAAAAACCCTTAAGACCCGGATCAGCAAAACAGCGGCTGGCGGATGCCCTTCAGGTCCCCGAACAGGAACTGCCCGATTGACGCTGCCTGAAAAGCCTCTATCTGAGCGGCAGTACCCGATGAGCAAGGAAGATCACATGCTGGACAGCAGTTCCGCCAAACCACCGATGGCGCGCCCGGCCCACGCAGAGCCCGACCATCCGGAAGTTGCGCGCCCGCGGATCGGCATCCTGCTGGCAAATCTTGGCACACCGGACAACTACGATTACTGGTCCATGCGCCGGTATCTGAACGAATTTCTGTCCGACCGCCGGGTCATCGATTACAGCCCCTGGATCTGGCAACCGCTGCTGCAGCTGATCATCCTCAGCAAACGCCCGTTTTCCAGCGGCGCGGCGTACAAATCGATCTGGAACGAGGAAGAAGGCGAAAGCCCTCTGATGACGATCACCAAAGCACAGACAGCCAAGGTCAAAGCGGCGATGCATGCCCGCTATGGCGACGAGGTGATGGTCGATTTCTGCATGCGCTATGGCAATCCGTCGACCCGCTCAAAGGTTGCGGAAATGACGGCGGCAGGATGCCGTAAGATACTGTTTTTCCCGCTTTATCCACACTATGCAGGTGCCACTTCGGCCACTGCAAACGACGAATTCTTTCGCGCGCTGACCTATGAAAAATGGCAGCCCGTGACGCGTACGGTCGAGCCATACTATGACCGCTCTGACTATATTGACGCGCTGGCGCAATCCATCGAACGGGCCTACGCCGGGATGGAGAAGAAGCCCGATATCCTGGTCTGTTCCTATCACGGTGTGCCCATCCGCTATCTGATGGAGGGCGACCCGTACCACTGCCAGTGCCAGAAAACCACGCGTCTGCTCAAAGAGCGTCTGGGCTGGCAGGACACAGAAATCACCACGACATTCCAATCGAAATTCGGACCCGAGGAATGGCTGCAACCCTATACGGTCGAAGAAGTCGCGCGCCTGGCGGAAAGCGGCAAAAAGAACATCGCTGTCTGCGCGCCGGCCTTCTCAGCGGACTGCATCGAGACGCTTGAAGAGATCAACGAAGAGATCAAAGAAAGCTTTGAGGAAGCAGGCGGTGAGACTTTTACCTACATTCCCTGCCTCAACGACGATGACGCGCATATTGACGCACTGGGGAATGTGATTGCCGACAATCTCAGGGGCTGGATCGACTGATCCTCCCCCTGACGATCGGGCACAAAAAAAGGCGGCACTGACGTGCCGCCTTTTTGTTTGGAACGTAACTGGCTCAGGCGAGAGCAGCAGCAACGATAACCAGGAGCAGGATCGGCAGCAGTGCGCCCGAGGACGAACCTTCTGCTTCTTCTACAACGACAGGTGCTTCAACGACGGGCTCTGCAAGCGAACCTGCGTATGCTGTCGACGCGGCGGCTGTCAGTGCAGCTGCGAGAACGAGTTTTTTCATATCAATAACCTCCATTAAGGCGTGCTCCAATTATTGAGAGCACGCGCCCAAGACTTACCTCGTGATTATGTCTAAACAGCATAGAGCGCTGTTTGCAAACCGGTTTAGGAACGAACCAGCCAAAATCGGCATAATGTCGTCAAATAAGCAACACCTGCGTACCGACTTTTGTCAGGCTGAACAGTTCGGCAATATGCTCGTTGTAAAGCCCGATGCAGCCGTTGGACGATTGCCGCCCGATTTTGCGCGTATCATGGGTGCCGTGAATACGGTAATAGGTCCACGTCAGATAAAGAGCGTGTGTTCCCATAGGGTTATCCGGTCCGGGGCCGATGTATTCCGGCCATTCCGGGTTCCGCTCGAGCATTGACGGCGTCGGGCGCCAGTCCGGCCCTTCGACTTTGCGGATAATTTTCGTCCGGCCCCGGCGGGTCAGATCTTCTGTCAGTGGAACGCTCGAGGGGTAAAGTTTGTAGAAATCTCCCTCTTCCCCCCAGAAATGCAGCGCGCGGCTGTCAATATCCACCAGAACAGCGCCGTTTTTCAGGTTCGAGAAATAGGGCTGCCAGTCGAGTCTGCGGAAACTGGAAATATTCCGCCGCACGGATTCCGTCAGGTCCCGTTCGCCCACGGTCGTGGCCGCCGAGTTCACTGCCGATGGGTCCTGTGCAATTGCGGGCGTTGCCAGCATTGCGGCCGAGCCAGCCAGAAACGAGCGGCGGCCGGGACGCAGAAAACGATTGTCGGACATGAAATGCCTCCAGAACAAAAAAAACGATAAGTCGCGGGCACTTTATGGCGTGGAAGCCGCACCCGCAAATCAAAGAGATGTCATCACGCGGTCTCGCGCGGATGTGCGTTTGAATTACCACGCATTGCGCGGTATGTGCGGGGTTAACGCCGTTGGAGTGTATTATGATCCGTCTGATTTCTGCTTTTTTTGCGCTTGTTCTCGTTGCAGCCGCCTGTGCACCCGTGCAGACGGCCCCGACGCTTGGGTCTGATGGCAAGCCGCTGCCCTCGCTCTACAGAATCAAAGAGCGGGATACCGCCAAACTGCAGTTCAGAATGCTGGATGCTGTCAACGCGCTGCGCGGCGCATCGGCCCAGCCCGTTGTTGAGATGGACGCGGCGCTTAATGCAGCGGCGGCCACACACTCGCGGGATATGTCGATCCAGAACCGCCCGTGGCATTTCGGGTCTGACGGGTCCTCTCCCATCGACCGCATCCGGCGTGTCGGCTATCAGGGCACTCTGGTTGGTGAGACCATTTCCGAAACCTACGAATCAGAGCTGGAAACCCTGGCGGCGTGGATGGAGAAACCGGACACCCAGCGCATATTGCTGTCGCCCGAAGCCACCGACATGGGTTTCGCCTGGTTTCAGGAAAGCAACGGCAAAATCTGGTGGACGCTGGTCATGGGCCGCGATGGCACGGCCCTGACGCCACAGCCTGCAGCCTTCTGAAGCTCAGGCCGTCAGCACCACCAGCGTATTATCGGCGACCATGGCATAGATCTCTTCGATCTCTTCATTGGTGACCGCAATGCACCCCCATGTCCAGTCGGGATCATCCCGTCTGAACGGGTTCTTCTGCCCGTGGATAAAGATATCGCCACCGGCTGATTTCCCCGCCGCGCGGGCTGCGGCCACATCATTGACGTTGGGATATGAAATACCCAGCGACAGGTGGAACTGGCTGTTAGGATTGCGCCGGTCGATGCGATAGGTGCCTTCCGGCGTTTTGCCGTCACCTTCGAACTGTTTGTGTCCGGTGGGAGCAAAACCCAGATGTATGTTATAGCTGCGCAACACCGTGTCATTGTGCAACAAATGCATCCGCCGCGCGCCTTTGTTCACGACCACAAATGTGACCTCGGGCCCGTTATAGCGTTTGAATTTCGGATCTGTGGCGCAGGCCCCCAGCGACAAAACCGTCGCGGTGCCCAACAATAACTCTCTTCGGCGCATTTGCCTGCTGTCCCGTTTTCTCTGCGTCTTTGCGACGCCCTGCTCTTTTCCCACAGGTACCATGAGAAACTGGTTAATCAATATAACAAAACCGTCAGGACGGCGGTTTCCGCTCCAGTTTTTCCTCGATCGCCGCAAGCCGCTGCAGAACCTCATCGCGGTAGGCATCGGTCACAGCCCCGGCCTCTTCCTGATGGGCATCCTGCATCGAGTTCACGATCAGACCCACCAGCAGGTTCACAACGGCAAAGGTTGTCACCATGATAAAGGGCACAAAGAATGCCCAGGCATAGGGATAGACCTCCATGACCGGACGCACGATCCCCATCGACCAGCTTTCCAGCGTCATGATCTGAAAGAGAGTATACCCGCTCTGGGGCAGCGACCCGAACCACTGCGGAAAACTGCCGGCGAAAAGCTTGGTCGCCATCACGGCGCCTATATAGAAAATGATGGCCATCAGCAGAAACACGCTGCCCATGCCAGGCAGGGCGGTAATGAACCCCTCGACCACGCGGCGCAGACTGGGTGCCACGGAAATCACCCGCAGGACCCGCAATATGCGCAGTGCCCGCAGAACCGACAGACCCTGCGAGGCCGGCAGCAGCGCCACGCCGACAATGATCAGGTCAAAAACATTCCAGCCGCTTTTAAAGAACCGCCCCCCGCGCGCGACCAGTTTCAGCACGATCTCGACAATGAAAAATGCAAGACAGGCCTTGTCCAGCAACAGAATGAGCGGTCCGGCAGAGGCCATGAGCACGGACGACGTTTCCATGCCCAGCACCACGGCGTTCAGCAAAATGACCGCAACGACAAGGTTGGTCACCCATGTCTGGTTCAGCCATTTATCCAGGGCCTGCCGAAATTCCATCTGTCACTCCTCAGCTTTCTGCCCGCATATGTGCTGCCGTGAACCCGGCTACAAGCTCCACATGCGCTGACCAGCGGAACTGGTCAACAACCTGCACATGATCCAGATGCCAGCCCGCCGCAACAAGTGTGGCGGCATCCCGGGCAAAGGTCACAGGATTGCAGGATACATAGGCGATTTTCGGCACTTTTGTCTTAACAAGCTCGGCGATCTGCGCCTCTGCCCCCGCGCGCGGCGGATCGAGAACAACGGCATCTGTCCGCGCCAGTTCATCCGGCAACAGCGGACGGCGGAAAAGGTCACGCGTTTCGGTTGTGACGGGGCGCAGGCCGCTGGCATGCCGCCAGCCGGCATCCAGTGCGGCCAGCATGGATGCCTCGCCCTCGACCGCGTGAACCTCGGCGGTTTCCGACAGCGGCAGCGTAAAGGTACCGCATCCGGCAAAGAGGTCGATCACTCTGCCCGCACCTTGGGTTATCTCCAGAACGCCTTGTGTCAGAGCCTGTTCACCGTGATCGGTCGCCTGTAAAAACGCGCCGGGGGGCGGCGAAACCACGGCCCGTCCCAGGCGGTGTTCGGGCGGGGCGCGCATGGCGATCACCTCATCTGCCCAGGCCAGCCGCACAAGCCCCTGTGCCTCGCAGATGGCAGCCAGTTGCTGGCGCAACGGGCCATCCAGCGGCTTACCGTTTTCAACAGCCACATCCAGCCCGTTATCCATCCGTGTGACCATCACGGACAATGCGGTCTTTCTGCTGGCCCCTGCAAGCGCCAGTGCCTCGGCGATCTGGCGGCCTTTGAGCACCGCCGGATCAAGAAGCTGACACTCCGGAATATCAATGATGGTGCCGGATGCCCTGCCATGAAAACCGCACATGGCACCCTTTTTGGTGCGCCGCGCCGCAAACCCCGCACGTCGCCGGGACCGGGCAGGAGACGTCACAATCGGACGAAATTCAGTCTCTGTTCCATGTGCAGACAGCGCAGTGTGCACGATCTCCACTTTCCAGTCCGCGACAAAGGCATCATCGGCATGCTGCAACTGACATCCCCCGCAGGACCGGAAATGCCGGCACGGGGCCGCCACGCGGCGCTCGGAAGGGCGGATGATTTTCACATCCCCGGCCCGGCCGTCCACAATGCTGGCCTCAACCAGTTCACCAGGCAGGGTCAGCGGCAAAAAGACGGGCCCTTCGGCAATGCCGTCACCCTGCAGCCCCAACCGCGTCACTGTGAATTCTGTCATGGTGCTGCCCCGAATATCTGGCGGTTACTCCGCCGCTTCGGTCCGGATAAACCCACCGGACTGCCGGTTCCAGTACTGCGCGTAAAGTTTTCCGCGCGCCAGCAATTCATCATGCGTTCCGTTCTCGACAATATGGCCGTCGTCCATGACCACGATCCTGTCCATCTCTGTCAGGGTGGACAGGCGATGCGCGATGGCAAGCACGGTCTTGCCCTCCATGACGCGTTCCAGCGCCGTCTGGATAGAGGCCTCGACCTCGCTGTCCAGCGCACTTGTGGCCTCGTCCAGAACCAGGATCGGGGCGTCCTTGAGAATGGCGCGCGCCAGTGCGATCCGCTGCCGCTGGCCGCCGGAGAGTTTCACGCCCCGCTCACCCAGATGCGCATTATATCCCGTCCGGCCCGCATGATCCTGAAGATCGGCAATGAAATCATCTGCCTCGGCCTTTCTGGCCGCTGCGATGATCTCCTCGTCAGAGGCATCCGGACGTCCGTACAGAATATTGTCGCGCGCCGAGCGGTTAAACATCGCCGTTTCCTGGGTCACCATTCCAATATTGCGACGCAGGCTTTCCTGGGTCACCGCTGTCACGTCCTGCCCGTCAATTTCAATGGAGCCTTCCTCGGCATCATAAAGACGCAAAAGCAGGGCAACGAGCGTGGATTTGCCAGCCCCCGAAGCACCAACGATGCCCAGTTTTTCCCCGGGTCTGATCCGGAGATCCACGCCCTGCACGCCGCCTTTGTCCCGCCCGTATGCAAAACCCAGACCGCTCAGGGTAATCGCACCCTCGCTCACTTCCAGCCCCGGGGCGTCGGGTGCATCCTCGACCCGGTTGCGCGGTGTCAGCGTGCGGATACCGTCCTCGATCTCGCCGATGTTGGAATAGATGGCCATCAGGGTGAAACTGACCCAGCCGGTCATCTGTGCAATCCGGATCGCGACGGCACCGGCGGCCACGATATCACCCTGCGTGGCCTGACCGGCTTGCCACAGAATGATTGTGCCGCCCAGCAACAGCACCGGCAACAGACCGGCCAGCGTCATCAGCGCAAAACGGAAACCCGCAGCCAGGTATCCGAACTCGATCGCGCGGGTGCGAAAGGTCTGCATCGCCCCCAGGGCCGCGCGATCCTCGTGATCGGCGTGGGCAAACAGCTTGACTGTTTTGATGTTGGTGATGGTGTCCACCACCTGACCAGAAACCATTGCGCGCGCGCCAGCCCGCCCGGCAGAGCGTTTCCGGACACGCGGCAAAAACCAGTTGATCATGGCGAAATAGATCACCAGCCAGACACCGAACCCCAGCGCCACGCGCCAGTCGATGGCCAGTAAAAGCAGAACCGATCCGATCAGCGATGCCAGCGCAAAGGCCACAACATTGATCACCTCGGAGACGACATCTGTGACAGCACGGGCCGCCTGCATCTGTTTCTGTGCGATACGCCCTGCGAAATCGTCGTCAAAGAACCCAACGGTCTGGCCCAGTGTCCAGCGGTGAAGCCGCGACAAGACAAGGGGGTTCACATTGGGCTGTACGATGATCGCATTGGTCGAGGCGGACAGACCAAAGAGCAACGGCCGCGCAATCAGAAAAAACGCAACAGCACCGGTGATCAGTGCGATGTTGCCGCCATCAAAAAACGCCTCCGGCCCTGCGCTGGACGTGGCATCGATCACCATGCCCAGGATCAGTGCGGTGCCTGCCTCCATCGCGCCCGCTGCGGCGGAAAAGAACGCCGCCAGCCAGAGCGCGGGCCAGGAACCGCTGAGACACCAGCGCATGAAAGCGCCCAGTGTCTGCGGCGGCGGCCCCTCGGCCTGACGGAACGCATCGATCCAGTTCTCAATTCTCACGCGTCGTCCCCGGTGCTCAGAAATCCGCCCGACTGCCGGGCCCAGAAGTCTGCATATAGCCCGCCCTGCGCCAAAAGCGCGTCATGCGAACCATCTTCGACGATACGTCCCTGATCGAGCACCAGAATGCGATCCATTTCAGCAATCGTGGACAGACGGTGGGCAATCGCGATCACGGTTTTGCCCTCCATCATCCCATAAAGCGTATCCTGAATGGCGGCCTCCACTTCACTGTCAAGCGCACTTGTCGCCTCGTCCAGCAGCAGGATCGGCGCGTTCTTTAGGATCACACGCGCCAGTGTCACCCGCTGCCGCTGACCGCCCGACAGTTTGACACCCCGTTCGCCCACCTGGGCGTCATAACCTGTGCGCCCCTCGGGGTCCGTCAGATCGAGGATGAACTCATGCGCCTGCGCCTGACGCGCCGCGGCACAGACTTCCTCTTCCGTCGCATCCGCGCGGCCATAGAGAATATTGTCCCGCACGGAACGATGCAGCAGCGAACTGTCCTGCTGGACCATGCCAATGGCCAGCCGCAGACTGTCCTGCGTCACCCTGGTGATGTCCTGTCCATCCACCATGATGGTGCCGCTTTCAGGGTCATAAAACCGCAAAAGCAGCTTTACGAGGGTCGATTTACCAGCCCCGGACCGGCCCACCAGCCCCACCTTTTCGCCCCGCCGGATGGTCAGGCTGATGCTGTCCAGGCCACCGCTTTCGCGCCCGTAGTGATGGCTGACATCTTTCAGAACAACCTCGCCCCGGGTCAGGTTCAGCGGTTTTGCGTTCGCGTCATCAACCAGCGTTACCGGCTGGGCAATGGTCTCCATACCTTCGGCGACGACCCCAAGCTGCCGGAAGAACGTCGTCAGCGCCCACATGATCCAGCCGGTCATCGCATTCAGCCGCAGCGTCAGCGCCGTGGCCGCTGCGACAACACCCACACTGGCCTCGCCCTGGGTCCAGAGCGCGATGGCCCAGCCGACAACACCCACGATCAGCAGACCGTTGAGCGCCACCAGCGTGCCATCCATGATCGTGAAGATCCGCATCTCTTTCTGGAAGGTCTCGCGCGAGTACTCGATCGCCTCTTTCGCATAGTCCAGTTCCTGCTCGTGGTGCGCAAACATCTTGACGGAGTGGATATTGGTATAGGCATCCACCACCCGGCCCGTGACTTCGGAGCGCGCATTGGATGCCTCCTGCGAGGCCGGGCCCACCCGTTTCACCGTCCAGTGAACCAGCCAGCCATATAGCCCAAACCAGATCAGCAGCGGCAGCAACAACCGCGGATCGGATGTGCTCAGCAAAATGGCGGCACCCAGCAGATAGGCCAGAGAAAAGGAAATCGCATCGAACACCTGAAACACCACTTCGCCGGCAGCGGGGGGTGTCTGCATGATCCGGTTGGCGATCCGCCCGGCAAAATCGTTCTCGAACCAGCCTACCGACTGCCGCAGCACCTGACGATGTGCGCGCCACCGGATCAGCGTGCCAAAGTTCGGCAGGATCGCATTGTTCAGCAGACCGATATCCAGGTACTGCACCAGCGGGCGAATGAAAACGATGGCCAGCGCGACAAGAACAAGCTCTGTGCCGTAAATCTCCCACACCCGCGACGGGTTGCCTTCCAGAAGATCGACGACGCGGCCCATATAGAAAATGAGCGCAACTTCGATCGCGGCAACAATGATCGACATGACGCCCGCCCAGAAAAACACCCGTTTAAACGGCTGGGAATATGCCCAGAGAAAGGGCCAGAGTTTTGTGGGCGGGTGATCCGTTTCAGTATAGCTGACATACGGGTCGACGAGTCGTTCAAAATAACGGAACATGGGGGAAGTCCTGGAAGAATATCGGAAATGCTCAGGCGCTGGTGTCAGGGCCCGAAGGGGAAGGTTATGCCAGCCTCAGCTGTTCCAGATCCCGCGATACATTTCGTATTCCTCCAATCTTGTGAGCCGTGTGTAGCAAAAAAATATGCAACCTGTCGAGGACTTCATTCCGGTGTCATCAGATCTTTACGCGAGAGGGTGAAATCAGAAGCAATCCAGCGTGCCTCCATCTGTTTCAGCGCCTCGCCCAGCGCCTTCCCCTGCAAGCCTGGCATCAGATCCTGTGCCGTGACAGGGAAAACTGCAGTCGCCGCCTGTTCGAGGCGTGATAGTTCTGCGGCATCCACAGGCTGATCCGCACAGGCCGCCCGCAGGATCAGAGCCGCCAAAGCAATATCCGCATCATGACGCCAGGCCAGTTCCGGCAGAGTTTTGCCCCCAAAAGCCGCCGTCCCGATCAGCTCCAGGCGCGCTGTCTGCTTTTTGCTCAGGCGCAGGCGGTCAGCGACATCCGTGCCGCCCAGCGCTGCCAGTCGCAAAATCCGGTCCGGGGACAGACCGAGTGTCTCTTCGAGATGCACCACCGGGCCCAGAAAGCGATCATCGGCTGCCGGCAGAATGTGGGACAGACACCCGGTCTGTCGCATCGCCGCCACGGCTGGCGCAGGATCAGACGCCGACAGCAGGCGCATCATCTCATGGCCGGTACGCTCACCTGAAAGTGTCTCTAATCCGGACGTATTGCGTGCAATTGCGTCCAGTGCATCAGGGTCAAAGCCCTGGTCGGCGGGTGCATACCAGGCGTGAAAGCGAAAGAACCGCAGAATGCGCAGATAGTCCTCCCGAATACGGCGGTCGGCGTCCTCGATGAACCTGACACGACGGTTCAGACAATCCTGCACGCCCCCCAGCGGATCAACAATCTGACCTGCCGGAGTTGCATAGATCGCGTTCATTGTGAAATCCCGCCGGCGGGCATCCTCGGTGATATCGTCAGAAAAGGCGACGACAGCCCTGCGCCCGTCCGTCTGGACATCCCTGCGAAAGGTCGTGATTTCAAAACCTCTGCCGCCGGACACAACCGTAACCGTTCCGTGGTCGATACCGGTCGGAACGGCTTTGAGACCCGCCGCCCCGGCAAGCCGGACAACATCCTGTGGCAACACGTTCGTTGATAGGTCCACATCGGCGCCGGGCAGGCCCAGCAAGGCATCGCGCACACAGCCCCCGACAAAAAAGACAGAGCCGCCCTCTGCGCTGACCGCATCGCACACCCGGCGCGCATCAGTGTTCTGCAGCCAGTCCGTGTCGGGCGGGATCAGGATTTCATCTGTTCGGTCCATGCCCGCAACATACGCGCAGTCGCGCCCCAGATGTAATAGGGTCCGTAGGGCACGGTGTAATACAGCCTGCGCTGACCACGCCAGCGGCGTCCCTCGACATAAAAATTCTGTGGATTCAGAACGTGCGCCAGAGGGACAGAGAAAACCTCATCTACCTCGCCTGGCTCGGCACGGATATCAAAATCACGGGTCACCAGACCAATGACCGGCGTGACCTGAAACCCGGTGACCGTCTCGTGAGACGGCAGTGTTCCCAGGACCTCTACCGCATCTGCCGGAAGCCCGATTTCCTCATCTGCCTCGCGCAGGGCGGCTGCGATCACATCGGCATCGCCCTCATCCTGTTTTCCGCCGGGAAAGGCGATCTGACCCGGGTGATGTTTCAGCGCCGAAGAACGCTTGGTGAGCAACAGCTCAAAACCTGATTTCGTCTCTGTTACGGCAGCCAGAACCCCTGCAGGGCGCAAACGGCGGTCCTCAGCCAGAACCGTATCCGGGTTCAGATCAAAGTCAGAAGATGGCCGACCCGGACGACGCAGTGCCGCCCGGATCAGTTCAGGATCAGGTGTCATTACCGGTCTGCTCTGCTTCAAAGCCCACCGACGCCGGATCAAGGTCGTAATGCGCACCGCAAAACTGGCAGTCTGCGGTTACACGTCCCGCATCGGTGGTCATCTTTTCGATGTCCCGCGCAGAATAGATCGACAGGCTCTGCCGCACGCGGTCCTCAGAGCAGGTACAGCCAAACCGGACCGTCTGCGCGTCATAGACCCGCGGCGCTTCCTCGTGGAAAAGCCGTAACAACAGGTCATTGGGCGGCAGCGTCGGGCCGATCAGCTCAAGGTCCTCGACGGTATCGAGCAGAACATTGACCCGGTTCCAGTTCTCAGCCTCTTCATTCTGCACCAGATCACCGGCTGTCAGAACGGTGCCCGACCCCTCGCCGCTGGCCACAAAAGGCGATGCTTTGGGCATGTGCTGAAGCATGATACCCCCCGCCCGCCAGTGCTCATCGACACCAGGTTCCGTTGATTTGCCAAAACTCAGCGAAAACCGCGTCGGCAGCTGTTCGGACTGCGCGAAATAGGCTTCTGCACAGTCCGACAGCGATTTGCCGTCCAGCGGTGTGATACCCTGGTACGGGGTCATGCCCTTGCCCTGATCAATCATGATGGCGAAATAGCCCTCACCTACCTGCTCGAACGCCGGTGCGTCCGTCAGCCGGTCTGCATCATAGCTGGCATAGGCACGGATCCGCGCAGGATCGCCCTCATTCTCCGGACCGTAGTAATCTGTTGCGATCATGCGCACAGCACCCTTGGTCTGGACCTGCAACTGCAGTTTCCAGCGCAGCTTGATCGTCTGCCCGATCAGAGCCGTAAGCAATGCCATCTCCGCCACCAGTGCTTCGACCTGTGGGGGGTAATCATGCTGTTTCAGGATACCGTTCAACGCACCGTCCAGCCGCGCAACGCGGCCGCGCATGTCGCTTGCATCGAGTTGAAATGGCAGGACCGTGTCGTCCCACGCGATTTGCTGTCCATGTGTCATTGGGGTTTCCTTATCGCCATTTGCCTGGCATACCCGCGTCCATATATGGGTCCGTGACCGGTTGAAAAGAGGGTAAGCCAGAATGATGCGACGGGTCGGCCATGCACCAGACGCAAACCAGCGCTATGTCCTGCGACCCGGCGCCTATGCCATTCTGCCGCTCAAAAACAGAATTCTGCTGACCTGTCAGCTGTCGGATGTGGCAGATATTCAGCTGCCGGGCGGCGGGATCGACCCTGGTGAAAGCCCTCTTCACGCGTTGCACCGCGAAGTGATGGAAGAAACCGGCTGGCGGATTGCAGGCCCCCGGCGCGTTGGTGCCTTTCGTCGTTTTGTGTTTATGCCGGAATATGACATGTGGGCGGAAAAGGTTTGCCACATCTACGTCGCCCGGCCTGTCCGGCAGGTGGCTGAGCCGACAGAGCCGGATCATGTCACTGTGGTCCTGTCCCCGCAGGACGCCCTGGAAGTGCTTGGAAATGATGGCGACAGGATGTTTGTCGGCCGGTACTACGCCTGATCCTGGCCCGTAAATTCGAACAGGATACCTGATACGTCGTCCGGGAATTCTTCCAGACCCGCGAATTCAGACAGACGCCAGACAAGCGCTTCGAGAAAGGCATTGCCACCGGTTTCGGCGATACCTGCGATAATGTTTTCCAACCCGTCTTCGCCCAGCATACTGCCATCCTGAGCAGGGCATTCCGTCACCCCGTCCGAGAGGATCAGCAGCCTGTCCCCCGGATTGAGCTGAATTTCAAACTGGGTGAACGTAACCCCGGACATCAGACCCACAGGAAAACCGCCTGTACCGTCCTGATCCATGCTGCCATCACTGCGCAGGACAAGCGGATGCGGATGCCCGGCCTGCGCCATCACAACCTTGCCGGTGGCAAGCTCAATATCCGCAATAATCAGCGTAAAATAGTGCTCTGTTTCCATCTCATCGAGAACAAGCTCGTTGAGCGACTCGATAGCTTCGGCGGGTGGCCGCGACTGGTAACTGCCATCCTCCAGTTTTTCCAGGGCCACATTCTGGTCGGGCGCGCTGCCCGAGAGATACCCCGCAAGCCGCGCTGTCATCAGAGCGGAGCTGATACCATGCCCGGACACATCAATGGCATATAGGCCCAGGTGCCCCGGCGCGGCAGGATAAAAGCCGACCAGATCACCGCCCACGTGGCCGCTGGAGCGCAGAAACAACGACAGATCACCGCCATCAAAGGAACGGTTGGTCTCCCGGATCAGCGATTCCTGCAGTTTTTTCGCTTCGAGCAGATCGCCGTCGAGAGAATCGTACAGGCGCTGCAACTCGTCCAGTGTTTCGCTGATCACGCGGTTCTTCATGGTCAGCTCGCCCTGCATCGCAAGGATACGCTCACCCGCAGTGATGCGCGCGCGCAGCTCGTTGCTGTCGACAGGCTTTGTCAGGAAATCGTCAGCGCCGGAATCCAGACCCTCGGCAATTTCATTCTTCTCGCTCTTGGAGGTCAGAAGGATAAAGTACCCATAGTGATCCTGCGTCATCTCTCTGAATTTGCTGCAGAATTCAATACCGGACATTCCCGGCATGACCCAGTCGCTGATAACAAGTTCCGGCTGATGCTCTTTGCATTGTTCCAGCGCCTCGTTGCCCGAGGCTGCTTCGATCACGCGAAACCCCCAGCGCTTCAGCAGGCTGGTCAGTATCTTACGCTGAAGCCTGCTGTCGTCGACAACGAGAACGACGCGCTCTTCCGCCTCGTCGCTGCACGTCGCAGTATGTGGACCGTGTGGCGCAAAAGCCTGCATTCGAGTCTCTGTTCACATGTGTTCAGCTCTCTGAGTAGGTGTCCTGCGTTAACGGCTGGTAAAAGTTAAAATTGTACCCGAAACAATCAGCCTGATAACCGATGATTAGGAAAGTCCTGCCAGCCTGCGCGCACCTGTGTCGGAGGCTGACGTGATTGACTGGAACCGTGTACGCGCGCTGCGCGATGAGGTCGGACCAGAGGACTTTGAGGAAGTTGTCGAACTTTTCCTCGAAGAGGTGGATTCCGAAATCAGCGAACTTGATGACAAAGCACCAAACTTCGGAGAGAAACTCCACTTCCTCAAGGGGAGCGCTCTGAGCCTTGGTTTCCGGCAGTTTTCAAGCCTGTGCCAACAGGGTGAATCAGGCCTGGCACAGGGCAGTGGCACAGAGATTGATGTCTCTGCATTGCACGCCTGCTATCAGGCTTCACGCAACGATTTTCTGGAAAACCTCGGCTCCGAGACCGGCGGTTAAAGCAGCTTGTAAAGGCCGCCTGCCCCATCTGTCCTGAGGGTTTTTTCCGCTTTTGTGCGCAGCTTCTGCATCCCGGAAATCCACCTGTCATGGTCCTCTGCGCGCCGCATGGCATAGTCCCGCACTTCCGGATGGGGCAATATCAGGAAACGATCTGCAAGTACGCCCTCGCAGATCAGCGCTGCGACGTCATCTGCTGACAACAGACCGCGGGAGCCATCTGCATCCGCATCCGACAGCCCGATCATCGGCGTGGCGACATACTGCGGACACACCAGACAAACGGTCAGCCCGTCTGCGCCATGGCTGATCGCCAGGGATTCCGAAAAACTGACGGCTGCCTGTTTGCTGGCGGAATATGCGGCATCCCCGATCTGGTTCAGCAGTCCCGCAGCCGAGGCAATATTGACCAGACACCCCGACCCGCGCTCCAGCATTCCCGGCAGAACCGCCCGCGCCGCATAGACATACGCCATCAGATGAACCGCCAAACTGCGTTCCCAGACGGCATCAGACGCCGATGCTGCATGACCGGGCTGGGGCGACATATACCCAGCGTTAGAGACAAAAATGTCCGGGCCCCCGTGTCGCCGCGCAGCAACCTCGCAGAGCGCACGGATCTGCTGTTCGGAGGTCACATCACAGACATGGCCATCACAGCCAAGCTGATCCGCCGCAGCCGCGACCCTGTCCGGATCCAGATCTGCAATGGTGACCCGCGCTCCAAGCGATAACATGCGTGCCGCCAGCGCAGCACCGATGCCACCCGCACCACCGGTAATCACAACGGATTTGCCTGCGATCCCGACCATCCGTCAGATCACAAACTGCGCCAGCGTTTCATCGTTTGTGATGTCGGTATAGGTAAATCCGGCATCATCGATCCGCTGAAACATCTCGGCGAAATTCCTCGGCTGATCCGTCTCGATACCGATCAGAACCGACCCAAAGTTGCGGGCCGACTTTTTCATATATTCAAACCGGGTGATGTTGTCGTGGGCGCCAAGCGTCTGCAAAAAATCCCTGAGCGCGCCGGGCCGCTGGGGCAGGCGCAGGATGAAATACTTTTTGAGGCCAGCATACCGCTGGGCCCTTTCCTTGACCTCCGGCAAACGCTCGAAATCAAAGTTTCCGCCAGACGCGACACAGACAACAGTTTTACCCGCTGTCAGGGGCCGGATTTCGCTCAAGGCCTCCACTGCCAGCGCACCCGCCGGTTCCAGAACGATGCCTTCCACGTTTAGCATCTCGACAATCGTGCCACAGATCCTGTCCTCGGACAGATGCACGATATCGTCGAGGCTGGTTTGGCGGAGCCGGTCAAAGGTACGCTCCCCGATTTTTGCAACAGCGGCCCCGTCCACGAAACTGTTGATGGGCGAGACATCGACAGGTGCGCCCGCCTCGATTGCTGCCGCCAGGCTTTGTGCGCCAGCGGGTTCGACAAAGGTGAATTCCGTCTCTGAACCAAAGAAACTGCGCGTTCCGGCAGACAAACCGCCCCCGCCAACCGGCAGTACGATCCGGTCCGGCACGCGGCCCAGTTGTTCCAGGATTTCCGCAGCGACCGAGGCCTGACCCTCGATCACGTCCTCATCGTCAAAGGGGGACAGAAAATGCGCGCCCGCCCCGGCACAGAATTCCTGGGCCTGCGCCAGGGTCTGATCGAAATAGTCACCGACCAGACGCACCTCAACGAAATCACCACCGAACATCCGGGTTTTCATGACCTTCTGTTCCGGTGTCGTGACTGGCATGAAGACCACGCCCCGCACAGCAAAATGCCGGCACATAAAGGCGACGCCCTGTGCGTGATTGCCGGCGCTGGCGCAGACAAACATTTCCTGCTGCGGAATGACCTTGCGCATGGCATTGAACGCGCCGCGCAGTTTATAGGAGCGGACCGGGCTGAGATCCTCGCGCTTGAGCCAGATATCCGCACCGTATTTCGCGCTCAGCAGATCGTTGCGCATCAGCGGGGTCGCGGGAAAAACATCCCGCATCGCTTCTTTTGCTGCCACGGCCCGTTCGCGGAATGTCTGTGTCATCGAAAGCCTTTCTGCTGGCGTTCCCTGTCGATAAGCGCCGCCTGCGCAGGCGTCAACGGCGGCTTGATATCTTGCTCAGCCTTTCAAAAACCGGTAGGGCGCGTTTTAAACCGAAAAGGAAGATTTCATGTCCGCGCCCAAAAAAGTTGTGCTCGCCTATTCCGGCGGTCTCGATACCTCGATCATCCTGAAATGGCTGCAGACCGAATACGGCTGCGAGGTTGTCACCTTTACCGCCGATCTTGGTCAGGGAGAGGAGCTTGAACCCGCGCGCGCCAAGGCCGAGATGATGGGCGCAAGCGCCATCTATATCGAGGACCTGCGCGAAGAATTTGTGCGCGACTTTGTCTTTCCGATGTTCCGCGCCAATGCGGTTTACGAAGGCCTGTATCTGCTGGGCACCTCCATCGCACGCCCGCTGATTTCCAAACGGCTGGTAGAAATTGCCGCAGAAACAGGCGCAGATGCTGTCGCTCACGGCGCGACCGGCAAAGGCAACGATCAGGTGCGGTTTGAACTGGCGGCCTATGCGCTGAACCCGGATATCAAAGTGATTGCGCCCTGGCGCGAGTGGGACCTGTCGAGCCGGACAAAACTGATCGATTTCGCCGAAAAGAACCAGATCCCGATTGCCAAAGACAAGCGCGGCGAAGCGCCGTTCAGCGTGGACGCCAATCTGCTGCACACCTCCTCTGAGGGCAAAGTGCTGGAAGACCCGGCCGTGGACGCGCCCGATTACGTCTATCAGCGTACCGTGCACCCCGAGGATGCGCCCGAAACGCCGGAATATGTGGAAATCGGGTTCGAAAAAGGCGACGCAGTCAGCATCAACGGCACGCCGATGTCGCCTGCGACGATCCTCACCAGACTTAATGAGCTGGGCGGTAAACACGGCTGTGGCCGGCTTGACCTGGTCGAGGGCCGTTTTGTCGGCATGAAGTCCCGCGGAATCTACGAAACCCCTGGCGGCACGCTGCTGCTGGAAGCACACCGGGCCATCGAATCCATCACGCTCGACCGGGGGGCCATGCACCTCAAGGACGAGCTGATGCCGCGCTATGCCGAACTGATTTACAACGGTTTCTGGTTCTCGCCTGAACGGACAATGCTGCAGGCCGCAATTGACGCCAGCCAGACCCATGTGACAGGCACGGTTCGTCTCAAGCTTTATAAGGGGCATGTGCGCACGGTCGGGCGCTGGTCAGATCACAGCCTGTATTCCGAAGCGCATGTGACCTTTGAGGACGACGCCGGTGCCTATGACCAGAAAGACGCGGCCGGGTTTATCCAGCTCAACGCGCTGCGCCTGAAGCTGCTGGCCGCGCGGGACAAACGGCTGAAGTAACAAAAAGGCCCGGAAGGGGACACCGGGCCTTTTCGCTGCTCTGGTGATCCGGCGGTTACTTCGCCGAGATTACCTGCATCACCAGTTTTCCATCCGGCTTGATCGGTCCGTCTTCTTTGGCGCCCAGCGTGTATTCAAACACGCCGGTGGCTGTGCCACCCGCTTCGGAATGGACCATCAGCATCAGCATGTCACCAGACGCGACCGGCTCCTGCAGAATGGCCGCAACATCCAGGTTTTCGCCTGCACGCAGCGGCGCATAGCCTACGACCGGGCCAGGTTTCATGTCGGCGTCCGTACGGTGCACGACCATCCAGCCGTTTTCACCGGCTGTGATCTTTTCGGCGCTGACAACGCCGTTCGAGACATCCTGATCCGAGGCCACAACCCCGGGCGTCGCGTGCCCGGCAGCAAAAGCAGGGGTCGTGGCCAGAAAAAGGCCTGTGGCGAAAAGTGCTGTGCGTATCATTAATCATCTCCCGGTTTCATTGTGTACGCCTCCATGCACGCACACAGGTCCTCTGGAGTTTCGGATCAGAGCGATAATTTTTGCCCGGCCTGCGCCAGCTGTTCATAGGCCGGCATGGCCTGGTCACACAGATCTTTCAGCTCTCCGGTCAGTTCAGGCAGCGGCCCCTCTGCTCCGGCGAACCCGGTGCTGCGGTGAACAGCGCCATACCAGTGCGCGGCCCAGACACCATCTGCTGCACGCGGTCCGGCCTGCCAGTGCAGCATCGCAGGATGAAACGGCAGACCAATCGCATTACACAAACGGGTCAGCATCCTCTCCGGATCGGCACGGACGTCGGTGCCATCGATCACAATACCGCCCAGCTGGTCAAAGACTTCCATCTGGCGCTCGAACCCGATGTCATCCAGCGTGATGTCATCGTGTTTGGCCGCATAGCTGGCGATCACCCGTGCCGGATGGCGGATCAGATGCACGTTCACACAGTTCCGCGCCCAGTCCATCGGAAAACCCGGCAGCATGTGGTGCGGCATATGTTTCATATAGACATGCGGCGTTGCAACCGGCGCGAGGCATGTCCGCGCCACAGTGTCCGGATCCGTCTCATGTGCTGCGATAATCTCTGCCGCCATGGGATGCTGCCGCCCGGTTGTCGCCAGATAAGGCGCATAAAACGGCTCGTCCATAACGGTGAAATCGCCCCGTGCCAGAAAGCTGTACATCATGGCCGTTGAAAGATTGCGCGGCCCTGACCACATCGCGATGCGCATTTTAACGCCTCCGTTACACCGAATTGTTTCAGTGCCTTCTATGATCACAGGATTCTGTTTCAGTAAAACCCAAATTACGGCACGTCATCAGCCCGGATCGTAAACAGTCTTCACCAGCGCGTGACCTCCCGGGCTGGTGAATTGCCCGTGAGGCCCGGGCCCGGCACATTAACCACAAAGGAGACCGAAAATGCTGAACATTTCTTCTGTCAAAACTTATGCACTTGCCGGGATGATCGCCCTTGGGTTTTTTGCTCAGACACGTACGGCCCTGGCGGATGATCTCGAAACCCTGACCGTTGCGGGGGGATGTTTCTGGTGTGTCGAGGCTGACTTTGAGCGGGTCCGGGGCGTGAAAGAGGCGGTCTCCGGATATACCGGCGGTACTGTGGAAAACCCGACATACAAACAGGTCACCCGTGGCGGCACCGGACATTATGAAGCGGTCCGGATCACCTATGATCCGTCAGTTGTCTCCCGGGCCTCGCTTCTGGATATGTTTTTCCGCTCTGTCGATCCGACAGATGCAGGGGGCCAGTTCTGCGACAGAGGCGAGAGCTACAGAACAGCCGTTTTTGTGGATACACCAGAGGCCCAGCGCGATGCGGCAGCGGCCAAAAAGGCGGCGGCGGCAGCTCTGGGTCAGACAATCGTCACACCTGTCCTGGCCGAAGCCCCGTTTTATGAAGCCGAGGACTACCACCAGGACTATTACAAGTCAGATGATATTGTGCTCACCCGGTTCGGACCGAAACGCAAATCATCTGCCTACAAGGCCTACCGGAATGCCTGCGGACGCGATCAGCGCATCCAGCAGCTCTGGGGCAGCGACGCGCCCTTTGTTCAGAGCTGATCAGCCAAAGGTGTAATCCTCGATCTCTTTCAGATCGGGGATCACATCTGCGGTCCCTTCGCGCATGACCATCAGAGCACCGGCTTTGGTGGCCAGCCCGATCGCCTGGGCCATCGGCATCCCGCGATCAAGGCCCGCAATCAGATAGCCGGTGAACGTATCCCCCGCGCCTGTTGTATCGACCGGCGTTACAGGAATTGCCGGAAACCGCTGCGCTTCCTGGCCCTTGCTGTACCAGATGCACCCGTCGCCACCCATGGTCACCACCACGTCGCTGCACGGCAAATCCCCCGGTTCAGAGCCTGTTTCCTGCGCCAGTTGCGAAGCCTCGACCGCATTCAGAACCAGCAGATCAACCCTGTCGATCACCGCGCGCACGGCTTTGGCGTCAAAGGGGGCCGCGGCGTAGACCACGCGCAGACCCAGACGCGCGGCCATGGCAACCGCTTCGCGCTGACCGTTGGTTTCGTTCTGCGTGACAAAGATATCGCCCGTGCCCGCATCGCTGAGGGCCGCACCGATCATGTCATCTGTGATCCCGCCATTGGCGCCGGACAAAAGCACGATGGTGTTCTCGCCCTCCGGATCAACGCAGATGTTGGCATGGCCCGTCGGCAGGTCAGAAACGGCGATGAACCGCGTATCGACACCGTATTCGAGCAGCCGCTCGCGGGCCCACTGGCCATCCGTTCCGACAGCACCGATATGCACGACCCTGGCCGCTGCCCGCGCGGCGGCGACAGACATGTTGGCCCCCTTGCCGCCCAGACCGCGCGTCAGGCTTTCGGCGGCCAGCGTCTCACCCGCCACCGGCTGGTGCGTGACCCGGTAAACATTGTCTGCGTTGATGGATCCCAGATTATAAACCGCCATCAGCCGACCTTGCAGGCCGCCAGAACAGCCATATTCAGAATGTCATTGGCAGTGGAAACTGTGGAACAGATCTGAATGGATCCGTCGATCCCTGCGAGGATGGGCCCGATAACCGTGGCACCCGCCATTTCCTGCATCAGTTTCACCGAAATGCTGGCCGAATGCCGCGCCGGAACAACCAGGATGTTCGCAGGGCCGGTCAGGCGCGAGAAAGGATAAGCCGACTGCGCCTTGGCATTCAGCGCCACGTCCACGGTCATCTCGCCCTCGTACTCGAAGCTGACGCCACGTGCATCCAGAACCGCAGGCGCACGGGCCATCTTCTCGGCCCGCTCTGAAACCGGATAGCCAAAGGTGGAAAAGCTGACAAAGGCGACGCGCGGCTCCAGCCCCATGTTCTGCGCCACGGTGGCGGCACGTTCGGCAATCGTCGCCAGGTCCTCCTCGTCAGGCCATTCATGCACCAGCGTGTCGGCAATGAAAATGATCCGCCCTTTGTGCAGCAGCGCCGTGATCCCCACAGCACCGTCATATTTGGACGCGTCATAGACGTGGTTGATACGGTCCAGAATATGCGCTGATTTCCGCGTTGCCCCCGTCACCAGCCCGTCGCCGTGACCATGTGCAAGCATCAGCGCAGAAAAGACATGACGGTCGCGGGCGGCCAGACGGTGGATGTCCTGGGCATCAAAACCCCCGCGTTTGAGCCTGTTATAGAGAAAATCCTTATAGGTATCGAGATGGGTGGTGTTGGCCGCATTGACCACTTCGATCTCGCGGACCGCATCCACCATGCCTGCCTTGTCGAGCTTGGCCTTGACGTCTTCATGACGTCCGACAACCAGCGCTTTACCCAGACCCGACCGTTGGTACATCACCGCAGCACGCAGCACCCTTGGATCGTCCCCTTCGGCAAAGATCATACGCGCCTGATTGGCCCGCGCCCGGGCGTTGATCCCCCGCAGAATGCTCGCCGTTGGATCCATCCGCGTTTTCAGCGACAGCTCATAGGCTTCCATATCGATGATCGGGCGGCGGGCAGCACCGGTGTTCATCCCGGCTTTGGCAACGGCCGGAGGTATGCGGTGAATGAGACGCGGGTCAAAAGGCGTCGGAATGATGTAGTCGCGTCCAAAGGACAGGTTTTTCCCATAGGCCAGCGCCACTTCGTCCGGCACATCTTCGCGCGCGAGGTTGGCCAGCGCATGGGCACAGGCGATTTTCATCTCATCGTTGATCGCCCGCGCATGAATGTCGAGCGCACCCCGGAAGAGATACGGAAAGCCCAGAACGTTGTTCACCTGGTTGGGATAGTCACTGCGACCCGTGGCGATAATCGCGTCCGGGCGAACTTCATGCGCCTCTTCGGGTGTGATTTCCGGGTCCGGGTTGGCCATCGCAAAGATCACCGGGTTTTCCGCCATGCTCTGAACCATCGCCTGGGTAACAGCGCCTTTGACCGAAACGCCCAGGAACACATCCGCACCCTGCATCGCTTCTTCGAGGGTGCGCAGATCCGTGGCCACCGCATGACCAGATTTCCACTGGTTCATCCCCTCGGTACGGCCCTGATAAATCACACCTTTCGTGTCACACATGATACAGTTCTGATGCCGCGCGCCCATGGCTTTGAGCAGTTCAAGACAGGCGATCCCCGCAGCCCCCGCCCCGTTCAGAACGATGCGCACGTCCTCGATTTTCTTGCCCGACAACTGCAATGCATTCAACAGACCCGCAGCACAGATCACGGCCGTGCCGTGCTGGTCATCGTGGAACACCGGAATGTCCATCTCTTCCTTGAGCCTCTGCTCAATGATGAAACACTCGGGCGCTTTGATGTCTTCCAGGTTGATCCCGCCAAAGGTCGGCCCCATCAGGCGCACCGCGTCGACAAAGGCGTCCGTGTCTTCGGTATCCAGCTCAATGTCGATACTGTTCACGTCTGCAAACCGTTTGAACAGAACAGCCTTGCCTTCCATCACCGGTTTGGAGCCCAGCGCCCCGAGATTGCCCAGACCCAGAACAGCGGTACCATTCGAGATAACAGCCACAAGGTTGCCCTTGTTGGTATAGTCATAGGCCGTTTCCGGGTTCGCGGCGATCGCCTCGCAGGGCACCGCAACGCCCGGCGAATAGGCAAGGCTCAGATCGCGCTGCGTCGTCATCGGAACCGTGGCGGTAATCTCAAATTTTCCCGGAGTGGGTTCGAGGTGAAAGGCAAGCGCCTCTTCGGCGGTGACGCGGGTTTTTGACATGTATTCCTGCCTTTGATGTGGTTCCGGGGCTCTCAGGCTATACCCGACGCGCCGGGTCGCCTCAAGCGCATGCGATTTGTGGGTTTTACCCGGGCATCAGCGTTTGTAAGGTCGCGGGAAACCGCCGGGGGGCTCTATGACCGTCACGCCGATGATGGCGCAGTATCTCGAAATCAAATCCGGGTATCCGGACGCCCTGCTCTTTTACCGGATGGGCGATTTCTACGAGATGTTTTTTGACGACGCCGTCGCGGCGGCGCAGGCGCTGGATATCGCGCTGACAAAACGCGGCAAACACGACGGGGCCGATATCCCCATGTGCGGTGTGCCCGTTCATTCTGCCGAAGGCTACCTGCTGACACTGATCCGCAAGGGCTTCCGCGTAGCCGTCTGTGAACAGCTGGAAAGCCCGGCAGAAGCAAAGAAAAGAGGCTCTAAATCGGTGGTTAAGCGCGATGTCGTGCGCCTTGTCACCCCGGGCACTCTGACCGAGGAAAGCCTTCTGGAGGCGCGGCGCCACAACTATCTGGCCGCCTTTGCAGAAGTGCGCGACAGCCAGGCGCTCGCCTGGGTCGACATCTCTACCGGGTCGTTCCATGTGATGCCGCTGACCGCCCTGCGGCTTGGACCGGAGCTGGCAAGGCTCGCACCTTCCGAGCTGATCGTGTCAGAAACCACCGAGAATGATCTGCGCGAAACCGCGGATGATTTCGGGATCGCCCTGACGGGTCTGGCCCGGTCCGCCTTTGACAGCACGGGGGGCGAAAAATCGCTTTGCACCCTCTTTGGTGTCGAGACACTCGACGGCTTTGGCTGTTTCACCCGCGCCGAGGTCTCTGCCATGGGCGCAGTCATCCAGTATCTGGACATCACGCAAAAGGGCCAGCTGCCCCTGCTGCGACCCCCACAGAAAGAGGCTGTTTCCGGCACCGTCCAGATTGATGCGGCCACACGCCGAAACCTGGAGCTGACCCATGCGCTGTCCGGCGGGCGCGCAGGTTCGCTTTTGTCTGTCGTTGACCGTACTCAGACCGCAGGCGGCGGGCGTTTGCTGGAGCAACGGCTGTCGAGCCCGTCGCGGGACCGCGACACCATTTTGCGCAGGCTCGACACCGTCGCCTTTCTGCAGGAAAGGACCGCATTGCGGCACAAGGTGCGGGAGCATCTGCGCCGTGTGCCCGATCTGGACCGGGCCATGTCCCGCATCGCACTTGACCGTGGTGGCCCCCGTGATCTCGCCGCAATCCGAAACGGGCTCACCTGTTCCGAAACGCTGAGGGAAACGCTTGGTACCGAACCGCTGCCCGATCTGTTGCTCGAAAACATCGAAACACTGACCGGGCACAGCGACCTCATCGACATGCTGGATGCCGCTCTTGTGGCCGAACCCCCGCTTCTCGCCCGCGACGGCGGCTTCATCGCACCGGGCCACAACGACGCGCTGGACGAAGCCCGCACCCTGCGCGACGAAGGCCGCGGTGTGATCGCGCAGATGCAAAAGGAATTCGTCTCTGATACGGGCATTTCGTCCCTGAAAATCAAACACAACAATGTGCTGGGCTACTTTATCGAGACACCATCAACCCACGCGGACAAGATGCTGTCACCCCCGCTGTCCGAGACCTTTATCCACCGGCAGACCACCGCAAATCAGGTACGCTTTACCACTGTCGCCCTGTCGGAGATGGAGACCAGAATCCTCAACGCCGGGTCCCGCGCGCTGGAAATTGAAAAGCGCCTGTATGACGCCCTGTGTGCCGAAACCCTCAAAACCGCGGCGCGTGTTTCCCTGACTGCCGCCGCCCTGGCAGAGATCGACGTCTCGGCCGGTCTCGCAGAACTTGCCACATCAGAAAACTGGACCCGGCCCAAAGTGGACGACAGCCGCGCCTTTGACATTACCGGCGGGCGCCATCCGGTTGTCGAGGCATCGCTGCGCCAGCAATCCGGTGCTCCGTTCATCGCCAATGACTGTGACCTGACGGCGGACAAGGACGCGGCAAACGTCTGGTTACTCACCGGCCCCAACATGGCTGGTAAATCAACGTTTCTGCGCCAGAACGCGCTTATCGCCATCCTGGCACAGATGGGCAGTTTCGTCCCTGCCAGGAGCGCGCATATCGGAACGATCAGCCAGCTGTTCAGCCGCGTCGGCGCATCAGATGATCTGGCGCGCGGGCGATCGACCTTCATGGTCGAAATGGTAGAAACCGCCGCGATCCTCAACCAGGCCGATGACCGCGCACTTGTCATTCTTGATGAGATCGGGCGCGGCACTGCAACCTATGACGGGCTGTCCATCGCCTGGGCCACGCTGGAACACCTGCACGATGTCAACAAAAGCCGCGCGCTCTTTGCCACACATTACCACGAAATGACCGCCCTGGCCGCAAAACTGCCCGGCGTGGACAATGCAACAGTGGCCGTCAAAGAATGGGAAGGCGAAGTGATCTTTCTGCACGAAGTGCGCAAAGGTGCAGCTGACAGATCTTACGGCGTACAGGTCGCCCAGCTGGCAGGCCTGCCACCTGCGGTAATCGCCCGCGCCCGCGTGGTGCTGGAAGCGCTGGAAAAGGGCGAACGCGAAGGCGGCGCGACCCAGAAAACCCTGATCGATGACCTGCCGCTGTTTGCGGCGACGCCGGCTCCGCCACCCCCGGCAGCCCAAAAATCCTCAAAGCTCGACGAGGCGATTGCAGATATCCACCCCGATGAGCTGACCCCCCGCCAGGCTCTCGATCTGCTCTACAAACTGAAAGAGGCCGCCAGATCCTGACAGCCCCTTCTTCTGGCTTTAAATATCCAGATCCCGTGTTCCGACACTCCCGCCCCGGCCTGATCAGACAGGGCGCAGGTGTCAGCCCGCCGGCGTCGAGGACACGCCCACCTGTGCCGGGCGCAGCAGGCGGTCGTGCAGCATGAAACCTTCTGCCGCGACCTGAATGATATCCCCCGCTTTGGTGCCGGGCAGAGGTGCCTCAAACATCGCCTGGTGCAGCTTCGGATCAAAACGGTCCCCGACTTCCGGGGCAATGACCTCAATACCGTGCTTCTTAAAGACACTCAGCAACTCGCGCATGGTCAGTTCGATCCCCTCGATCAGAGCGGCATTCGCCTCTTTCTGTTCGTCGGTCACTGTCTCGATGGCGCGCTTCATGTTGTCATAGACGGGCAGAATATCGCGCGACAGTTTGGACCCGCCGTAATTCTCTGCCTCCCGGCGATCCCGGTCGGACCGTTTACGCGAGTTTTCTGCATCTGCCAGTGCCCGCATGAAACGGTCTTTGTACTCGTCACGCTCGGCCTTGACCTGTTCCAGCTCCAGCGCTTCCTCATCAATCTCTGACATTTCTTCCGCATAGGCTTCGGCCTCTGCGTCGTCGATATCATCCAGAAAATCTTCGTTTTTGGGCTCTGCCATGATCTTACCTCTAACTCCGGTCGGAGATCAGTTTTCCAACCAGCTGCGCCGTGTAATTCACAATCGGCACAATACGTCCATAGTTCAGTCGCGTGGGACCAATGACACCAACCGCGCCAATGATCTTTCGATCAGCGTTCATATATGGGGAAACCACCAGAGAGGAACCCGAAAGTGAAAAAAGTTTGTTTTCTGATCCAATAAAAATGCGCACACCGTCGCCTTCTTCGGCAAGTTCGAGGAACTCGGCGATATCACGCTTGCGTTCCAGGTCGTCAAACAGCCTCCGGATGCGCTCCAGATCCTCGCCCTCCCCATCATCGCTGAGCAGATTCGATCTGCCGCGCACGATCAGACGTTCAATCTGATCGCCCTCGCCCTCCCAGACGGCCAGCCCGGATTCCACAAGCTCCTGCGCCAGCGAATCAATTTCCTGACGGCGGGTCGAAATCTCGGTCTTCATGACCCCGTGCAGCTCGCTCAGCGTTTTGCCCTCGATCAGCGCATTCAGAAAATTCGCAGCCTCGCGCATGGAACTGGGCGTCTGCCCCGGCGGTGGGGAAAAAAGCCGGTTTTCCACATGACCGTCGGCGAAAACCAGAACGACAAGCGCCCGGTCCGGCGACAGGGAAACAAATTCGATGTGTTTGATCGGCGCCTCGCGTTTGGGCGTCATCACCAGCGATGCCCCATGGGTCACACCCGACAGGGCCGATCCCACCCGGTCCAGCAGCCCGCTGACATCCTCTGAATTCGAGGCCGCTGTGGCGTCAATCTTTTCACGGTCCGTCGCATCGGGATCACCGATTTCCAGCAAACCATCAACAAACATGCGCAGACCCATCTGCGTGGGGATTCGACCTGCGCTGACATGGGGGCTGTCCAGCAGGCCCAGATATTCCAGATCCTGCATCACATTGCGGATTGTTGCAGCGCTGACCTTTTCGCTGAAATCCCGTGTCAGCGTGCGCGAACCGACGGGCGAGCCATCTTCCAGATACCCTTCGACCACGCGCCGGAAGACTTCCCGCGAGCGCTCGTTCATCTCTCCCAGAATATTCGGCGTATCACTCATCACGGCTTCCCTGGCTGAAGCGCTATAAAAGCACAACGCAGCGGAAATTCAATCGGGGTTGCATCCCGGGCATGCGGACCTGTATCGGGAGGTGCACATTAAAAGGATATGCCATGCGCCCCTCTGGTCGTGAACTGAACGAAATGCGCGCCGTTTCGATTGAAACCGGCTTTACGAAACATGCGGAAGGCTCCGCCCTGATCAAAATGGGCGACACACATGTTCTGTGCACCGCCACGATCGAAGACAGGGTGCCGCCCTTTATCAAGGGATCAGGCCTGGGCTGGGTCACGGCGGAATACGGCATGCTGCCCCGCGCCACGAATACCCGAATGCGCCGCGAGGCCGCATCGGGCAAACAGGGTGGCCGGACCGTGGAAATCCAGCGGCTGATCGGCCGGTCCCTGCGCGCAGGTGTTGACCGCGTGGCCCTGGGCGAACGTCAGATCACCATCGACTGTGATGTTCTGCAGGCCGATGGCGGGACGCGCTGCGCCTCGATCACAGGCGGTTGGGTCGCGCTGAAACTGGCCGTCAACAAACTGATGAAGGCCGGTGACGTGATCAGTGATCCGCTGACGGATCCGGTTGCCGCCATCAGCTGTGGCATCTACGCGGGCCAGCCCGTGCTGGATCTGGACTACCCGGAAGATTCAGAGGCCGGCGTCGATGGCAATTTCATCATGACCGGCAGCAAACAGCTGATCGAAGTGCAGATGAGTGCCGAAGGTTCTGTTTTCTCGCGTGATCAGATGAACGCACTGATGGATCTGGCAGAAAAAGGTGTGGGCGAACTGGTTGCCGCACAGAAAGCTGCCACTGCATGACCCGCAAATTCGACGGCACCCGCATTCTGATTGCGACGCATAACGCCGGAAAACTTGAAGAGATGGAACAGCTCTTTGGGCCGCACGGGGTGAGCGTTGTGGGTGCCGCCGAAATGAAACTGGCAGAGCCTGAAGAAACGGAAAACACCTTTATCGGCAACGCCCGGATCAAAGCGCGCGCCGCCGTGGCCGCCACGGGCCTGCCCGCACTGGCTGACGATTCCGGGATCGAAGTCGAGGCCCTGAACAATCAGCCCGGTGTTTACACCGCTGACTGGGCCGAAACACCGGATGGGCGTGATTTCCTCATGGCCATGACTAAAACTCACACCCTGCTGGAAGAGGCCGGTGCCCCACACCCGCGGCGGGCGCGGTTCCGGGCGACCTTTGTACTCGCCTGGCCCGATGGGCATGATGAGGTCTTTGAGGGCAAGGTGAACGGCACGCTGGTCTGGCCCATCCGCGGACAAACCGGGCATGGCTATGATCCGATGTTCATGCCCGACGGCTATGACATCACTTTTGCCGAAATGGATCCAGCAGAAAAGAACCGCGTCAGCCACCGCGCCGATGCTTTCCAAAAACTGATCGCCGGTTGTTTTGGCTGAGGATTGGGAAAACGGTGGCTTTGGCCTCTATATTCACTGGCCCTATTGCGAGGCCAAATGCCCCTACTGTGATTTCAACAGCCATGTCTCGCGCCGCATAGATCAGCAGGCCTGGCGCATGGCCTATCTGTCTGAACTCCGGCGGCTGGCAGCAGAAACATCCGGGCGCGTATTGCATTCGGTTTTTTTTGGCGGCGGCACGCCCAGCCTGATGGACCCTGATACCGTGGCCGAGGTTATTGCGGAGATCGGACGTTTCTGGCCCGCTGCCAATGATCTGGAGATCACGCTGGAAGCAAATCCGGGCTCTGTCGAGGCCGCCCGTTTCAGAGCCTACCGCGATGGCGGCGTCAACCGGATTTCGATGGGCATCCAGGCCCTGAACGACGATGATCTGCGGCGCCTGGGGCGTATTCACACCGCGTCCGAAGCCATGAAGGCCTTTGACATTGCGCGCAGCACCTTTGAACGGGTCAGTTTTGATCTGATCTATGCGCGCCAGGGTCAGAACCTGGCAGACTGGCGCAGTGAACTGACCCGCGCGCTTGATATGGCTGTCGATCACCTGTCTCTCTATCAGCTGACCATTGAACAGGGCACCGCCTTTGGCGACCGCTACAACGCCGGGAAACTGAAGGGCCTGCCAGACGATGATCTGAGCGCCGACCTGTATGCCATGACCCGGGATATCTGTGGTGAAAACGGTATGCCCGCCTATGAGGTGTCCAACCACGCCCGCGACGGTGCGCAGTCGCGGCACAATCTGGTCTACTGGCGCTATGGCGATTACGCCGGGATCGGTCCCGGCGCGCATGGCAGGCTGACCCGGGGGCCAGACCGGCTGGCAACCGAATGCTGGTCAAATCCTGACAAATGGCTGAATGCCGTGGCACCCGGGACATCGGAAAAACCCAGACAGGTTCTGACCAGGTCCGATCAGGCCAGCGAGTTATTGTTGATGGGGCTGCGGCTCAGGGAAGGCGTCAGTCTTTCCCGCTATGCGGCGCTGGCGGGTCAGGAGTTATCCCAGGCTGCAATAGCAGAGCTGACCGAAATCGGCATGTTGCGCATGGCGCAGGATAGGATTATCGTTTCAGATCAAGGATTTATGGTGCTGAATGCTGTCATTTCTAGGCTTCTCAGCGACTAGTTGCCGCTGAGAATCCGGCACAGCTCATCAAGTTGTTCCAGCGTCTTGTAATGCAGCGTCACCTGACCCGTTTCGCCACCGGCTTTGTGGTTCAGTTCGACCTTCATGCCCAGCGTCGCCGACAGATCGCCCTCCAGCGCTTTGGTGTCTGCGTCTTTTTCCTGGACAGGGCGCGGCGCTTTTGGCGCGGCGCTGGCATCCCCGGACTGCTCTTTCCTGACCAGCGCTTCGGTTGCACGCACCGACAACCCGCCTTTGATCACCTGACGGGCGAGGCTCAGCGGATCATCAGCACCCAGCAGAGCCCGCGCATGGCCCGCGCTCATCTCGTTTGTGCGCACCATCTCCAGGATCGGCTCCGGCAGGTTCAGCAGGCGCAGCAGGTTGGCGATATGGCTCCGGCTCTTGCCCAGCGCCTCGGCCATCTTTTCCTGCGTATGGCCAAACTGATCCATCAGGCGGCGATAGCCCGCGGCCTCCTCGATCGCATTCAGATCAGCGCGCTGAATGTTTTCAATGATGGCGACCTCAAGGACCTCAACATCTGAAAACTCGCGTACAATCACCGGCAGCTCATGCAGCTGCGCCATCTGCGCCGCCCGCCACCGCCGTTCGCCTGCAACAATCTCATACCGACCGTCAGCCATGGCCCGGACGATCAGCGGCTGGATCACGCCTTTTTCGCGGATCGAGGCCGAAAGATCGTCCAGATCGCCTTCGGCAAACCGTTTCCGCGGCTGGTCAGGATTGGGCGTAATCCGCTCAATCGGCACCTTTTTATCCGCGGACGACGGACCGGTGCCCGCGCGCTGTTCTGTCTCTGCCACATCGGACATCAGGGCTGACAATCCACGCCCCAGACCTCTTTTTCGTTCGGTTCCACCCGCCATGACCCGCTCCCTCTAGGCTGCCTGTACCCGGTTTTTGTTCAGCACTTCGCGTGCCAGCGCGCGATAGGCCTGCGCACCTTTGGACGTTGTATCATAGGTCAGAACCGGCATCGCATAGGATGGCGCTTCGCTGACCCGCACGTTTCGCGGAATGCGCGTCTGGAACACCAGATCGCCCAGATTATCGCGGGCATCCTGTTCAACGGCGCCGGACAGATTGTTGCGCTGATCAAACATGGTCAGCACAATGCCCTCGATCCGCAGATCCTTGTTGCCCGTCTGGCGCACTTCCCGGATCGTCAGCATAAGCTGCGACAGACCTTCGAGCGCGAAGAACTCGCTTTGCAAAGGCACCAGTACGGAATGTGCCGCAATCATCGCGTTCACCGTCAGCAGGTTCAGCGACGGCGGGCAGTCAATCAGGATATAATCCAGCCGGAAATCATCCATCTGCGTCTGCCGGAGCGAATCGTGCAGCAGGAAACTGCGCTTTTCATTCGACATCAGCTCTATGTCAGCCGAGCTCAGATCAACCGTGGCCGGAACAATCATGAGGTTGGGTGTCACCGTAGGCATCACCACATCATGCAGTGGTACATCATCCAGCAACAGGTCATATGTTGTGTATTTGCGGTCTTCTACATCAATGCCGAGACCGGTTGATGCATTGCCCTGCGGATCCAGATCTATCACCAGAACACGTGACCCCGCCTCTGCCAGGGCGGCCGCCAGATTGATCGTCGTTGTTGTCTTGCCCACGCCACCTTTCTGGTTTGCTATTGCAATGATTTTCGGGCCTTGAGGACGCGACAGATCAGACACGCTTGATTTCCTTTATCTCAAGAACAGCAGCAGCGGGGTTTGAGATACTTGTATGGGATACCAGCGAAAATGACCAGGATTCCTGTGCGGCCTCGACCTCTTTTTGCCAGGTTTCGCCTTTGAAAAAAAGCGCGGTGCCCTGCGGTTTCAGATGCCTTTCCGCGTAGCCCAGCAACTGGGACAAATCTGCAAGGGCACGGGCCGATACGACATCCGCCTGCTGTGGTTCAACCGCCTCAATCCGGGCCACGTTAACGCTGGCATTCAGATCAAGCTCGCGGATGGCCGTTCGCAAAAACGCCGATTTCCGCTGGTCACTTTCGATCATCCGAACCTGGCGGGCTGGATGCGTTTCCCGCGCAAAAATGGCGACAACAACAGCAGGAAAGCCACCACCGCTGCCAATATCGACCCAGGTATCCCCGGCAGGAACCATGGGCACCACCTGGGCGGAGTCCCATATATGGCGATCCCAAAGGAAAGGAATACTGGATTTAGATATAAGATTGATCTTCGGCGTCCACTTGAGCACCAGATCATGAAAGCCTTGCAGCCGATCAGATGTTTCACGTGAAACATCGAAGGGTGGCGTTCCAATCACGCTCATGCAGACTTGCGCTTTTTGTTCTGGCGGAGACGCGCAAGGATCAGCGTCAGGGCAGCAGGCGTGATCCCATCGACACGCCCGGCCTGCGCAAGCGTTTCTGGCTGAGCTGTGGTCAGTTTAGATTGCAACTCGTTCGAAAGCCCCTCCAGTTCTCTGTAATCGAAACCTTTGGGGATTTGCAGCGCCTCGTCTTTTCGCAGCAAATCAATGTCTTTTTGCTGACGCTGGATGTAATTCGCGTACAGAGCTTCGCATTCCATCTGGCGACGCGTTTCCGAATCCACCTCTTCAAACCTCGTATCCAGACCAACCAATACGTCATAATCCACATCTGGAAACGCCAATAACTGCATCGCAGTACGCTTTGACCCATCCTGATTGACACGGATGCCCACCTGAGACGCCTGCGTCGGCGTAAAAGTCGTATCGGTCAGAACGGAACGCGCGCCCTCCAGACGATCAAGCTTATCGAGGAAAGCAGCTTTTCTTTCCTCTCCAACACATCCCAGCTCTATCCCTTTGGTTGTCAACCTCTGGTCGGCATTGTCGGCCCGCAGGGACAACCGGAACTCCGCTCTGGATGTAAACATGCGATAGGGCTCAGAAACACCCCGCGTTGTCAGGTCATCGACCATGACACCGATATAGCTCTCCGACCGTGAAAAGAGGACGGGATCCAACTCGCGCGCAGCCTGCGCCGCGTTGAGCCCCGCCACCATCCCCTGAGCCGCCGCCTCTTCATACCCGGTGGTCCCGTTGATCTGTCCGGCAAGATAAAGACCAGGAACATTTCTGAGCGCCAGAGTGGCGTCCAGCGCCCGCGGGTCGACATAGTCGTACTCGATTGCGTAGCCCGGCTGGAGGATTGTGGCATCCTCTAACCCGTAAATCGATCGGACGTAATCGTTTTGCACATCCTCGGGTAAAGACGTGGAAATACCATTGGGATACACCGTGTTCGTGGTGAGCCCTTCAGGTTCGAGGAAAATCTGGTGCGATTCCTTATCTGCGAACCGGACGATTTTATCTTCGATAGAGGGGCAGTACCGGGGACCAATCCCATCGATATGGCCGCCATACATCGCTGAACGCTCCAGGTTTTCGCGAATGATGTCATGTGTCTGGCTGTTTGTATGGGTAATCCCACAGGACACCTGGCGCGCAGATACCCCCTTTGAAAGGAAGGAGAAAAGCGTGGGTTCATCATCTCCCGGCTGATCTTCCAGCAAGTCCCAGCGGATTGTTGTGCCATCAAGGCGTGGCGGCGTGCCAGTCTTGAGACGCCCCAGAGGTAACCCGAATGAATCAATCCTCTCCGCGAGCTTTACCGATGCTTTGTCGCCCATCCGCCCACCAGAGCGGGATAAATCCCCAATATGGATAACACCGCGCAGAAACGTGCCCGTGGTCAGCACCACCGAAGTTGCACGGACCTCTGATCCATCCTGCAGAATAACGCCCGAGACACGATCTCCGACCATCAGAAAGTCGACAACTTCGCCCACAACGATCTGCAAGTTTTCCTGCTGTTTTGTTTCCCGGAGCATCTCCGACTGGTAGATCTGTCGGTCCGATTGCGCGCGCGGACCCTGAACAGCCGGCCCTTTTCTGCGGTTCAGAAGGCGAAACTGGATACCCGCCTTGTCCGCAACGCGCCCCATGACACCATCCAGCGCATCGATTTCCCGTACCAGGTGCCCTTTTCCCAAACCTCCGATGGCGGGATTGCAGGACATCACACCAATGCCTGCCTCGCTCATGGTGACAAGCGCTGTATCCGCACCAACGCGTGCCGCAGCATGGGCGGCTTCTGCACCGGCGTGTCCACCACCAACGACAAGAACATCGAATTGTTTCACGTGAAACACTCCATTACTTTCCGAGGCAGAAACTGGCAAATATCTCATCCAGCAGATTTTCTACATCAATACGCCCGATCAGCGCTTCCAAAGCACGAATCGCCGATCTGAGCTCTTCCGCTGCTATATCATAGCGCTCTGACCCCTGCGCAAGAACGCCGCGCACCGTTTCCAAAGCAAGGGACGTCCGCTCCATCGCACTGCGATGCCGTTCATGCGTCGCCAGCCCGGCATCTGCGCTGCGTTCTGTCAGGATTTCCTGAATTTGACTGACGAGTTCGGTGACACCTGCGCCGGTAGCGCCCGATATCGCACCCATCGTTTCACCTGTCAGATCTGCTTTTGGCGAAAGCACGATATCCGTTTCAGACGGCCTCATCATCAGATCACTGTCCGTTTCCACCAGAAAAACCCGCAGATCAGCAGCTTCCGCGCGCTCCATCGCGCGCTGAACACCGATGGACTCGACAACGTCATCGCTCTCGCGCAGACCGGCTGTGTCCAGAAATGTTACTGGCAGCCCTCCAAGGTCCATCCTGACCTCAATCACATCGCGCGTGGTCCCTGCGATTTCGGAAGTAATGGCGGCATCCCGACCCGCCAGGCGGTTCAGCAGCGTGGACTTCCCTGCATTGGGTGGGCCAACGATTGCCACCTCAAAGCCTGTCCGTATCCGTTCTGCAACAAAGGAGCCGGAAATCTCCGTCCGCAGATCATCCTGAACCGAGTGGATCAATTCCTGAACTTCTGGCGTCACATCAACCGGCACTTCCTCATCCGCGAAATCGATGGTTGCTTCCAGCAGCGACGCCGCACGGATAAGCGATGAACGCCACTGCTCGACCCTGTCTCCCAGATCACCGCTGAGAACCCGCAAGGCCTGCCGGCGCTGTGCTTCGGTTTCCGCGTCAATCAGGTCTGCCAGTCCCTCGACCTGCGCCAGATCCAGCCTGCCGTTTTCCAGCGCGCGGCGGGTAAACTCACCGGGCTCTGCAATCCGCGCCTGATCCAACGCGGAAAGAGTGCGCAGAACGGCCTGAACAACTGCAGTACTTCCATGCACATGCAGCTCGACAACGTCCTCCCCGGTAAAGCTGTTCGGCGCTTTAAAGGTCAGCACGAGCGCCTGGTCCAGCAGAACACCGTCGCCGTCGCGCAGATGACGCAGGGCACTCTGACGCGCGGCGGGCAAATCACCGGCTACTGTGCGGGCAATGTCCCAGGCATGCGGGCCGGAAATGCGAATGACAGAAACACCCGCACGACCCTGCGCTGTTGCCTGGGCAAATATCGTATCCATCAATCTAACCCACTGTTTTAAAACAATAAGTTATGTATTCATCGAATCGAAAAACTCTGAATTGCTCTTGGTCTGCTTCAGTTTCGACAGCAGGAACTCGATCGCATCCGTCGTCCCCATCGGGTTGAGGATACGGCGCAGCACAAAGGTTTTCTGCAGATCGATCTTGTCGACCAGAAGATCCTCTTTCCGGGTACCGGATTTGAGAATGTCCATCGCCGGGAAGACACGTTTGTCCGCAACCTTACGGTCCAGAACAATCTCAGAGTTACCCGTGCCTTTGAATTCTTCAAATATCACCTCGTCCATCCGGCTGCCGGTATCGATCAGCGCTGTGGCGATAATGGTCAGCGACCCGCCCTCTTCGATATTCCGCGCGGCGCCAAAGAAACGTTTGGGCCGCTGCAGGGCGTTGGCATCAACACCACCGGTCAGAACCTTGCCCGAAGACGGCACAACGGTGTTGAACGCACGGCCCAGACGGGTGATGGAATCGAGCAGGATCACAACATCCCGCTTGTGTTCGACCAGGCGTTTGGCTTTTTCGATCACCATGTCAGAGACGGCCACGTGGCGCGTTGCCGGTTCGTCAAAAGTTGAGGACACAACCTCTCCTTTGACCGAACGCTGCATGTCCGTCACCTCTTCGGGACGCTCATCAATCAGCAGAACGATCAGATAGCACTCCGGATGGTTGCGCTCGATTGAATTGGCGATGTTCTGCAGCAGAACTGTTTTACCGGTCCGCGGCGGGGCCACGATCAGAGACCGCTGGCCCTTGCCGATGGGTGCCACCAGATCGATGATCCGCGAAGAACGGTCCTTGATCGTGGGATCATCCGTTTCCATCGTCAGACGCTCATCCGGGTAGAGCGGCGTAAGGTTTTCAAAGGCCACCTTGTGACGGGCTTTCTCCGGGTCCTCGAAATTAATCTGTGTGACATCCACCAGACCGAAATAGCGTTCTGTGTCGTCCGGCGCCTTGATCACGCCCTCAATGGTGTCACCGGTCCGCAGAGAGTATTTGCGGATCATTTCCGGCGAGACGTAGATGTCATCGGGGCCCGGCAGATAGTTTGCCTCGGGCGAGCGCAGAAACCCAAAACCGTCCTGCAGCACTTCCAGCACACCGTCACCGGATATCTCCCAGCCCTCATCCGCGCGTTCGCGGAGGATCTGAAACATCATCTCCCCCTTGCGCATGGTGGAGGCGTTTTCGATCTCCAGGTCCTCGGCCATCGCCAGAAGATCCTTGGGGCTCTTGCGCTTCAGGTCCGCCAGGTTCAGCGTTTCAACAGGTCCGTCCTGGCCAGGTGTGTCGGTGGTGTCAGATGTCATGAGATACCCGCAGGCAGCGTCCCGCAACAAAGGGAGCCGGCCGTTATTCTGAATGTGAGGTCTGCGCCATCCCCGGACGGGGTGGTAAGCGCTGTGTAATCAGCCCGGGCGCCCGAGTCAATCTGGTCAGAACCGCACGACCACAGAGAGTACGATAACAACCATCAGAATGGTCGGTACTTCGTTCATCATGCGGTACTGGCGGCCGGTCAGCTCATTTTCTGCGCGCATGAAGTCCTTCCGGCGTTTACCCAGCCAGTGATGAAACCAGGTCATCCCCAGCACACTGGCCGCTTTGGTCCAGGGCCAGATCTCTTCCCAGCTGACGATTCCCGGCGTGAAGACAAGGCACAGACCAAAGACCCATGTTGCGACCATCGCGGGGTTCATGATTGCCCTGAGCAGTCGGCGTTCCATTGTCTGGAACATCTCGTGGGTCTCACCGCTTTGTCCGACCTGTTCTGTGTGATAAACATACAGACGGGGCAGATAAAACAGACCAGCCATCCACGCGATGACAGACATGATATGAAATGCTTTGATCCAGGGATAACCCTGAACAAGAAGGTCTGACATGGCTTTCTCCGGTCTGGTCCTCTCTTAATAATTAATAAAGAAAGAGAAAAGGATGATGATTTTGTAGGGGGACGATCTTCTGTGGATTATGGTGTTGTCCGATGTGTTCTGAACAGGTGGAAAAAACATTACGAAAATACGCACAGAATTCGTGTTTCTGAAATTACACAATTATTGCAATATGTTGTGCGGAACAGACTTCGACAAAATCCGGTGAAACCTGTGGATAGTTGAGTGGAAACTCTTTTTTGCACAGGCGCTGATTTATCCTTGTCAGACCTGTATCAAATCCCTGGTAAATCCGTGGCGAATGATGGTTTATGAACGGGGCCAACCAGGCTGCGTTTTTTCGCGAAACAACCCTTAACAAATCCTTAACACTGCACACAGGCTTATCCACATGTCCCAGCCTCTTATCCTCGCCTCCGGATCGGAAATCAGGGCTCAGCTGCTGTCTCAGGCCGGTGTCCGTCATACCGTTCTGCCCGCCCGGGTAGACGAGGACATGGTACGACAGTCACTGCAGGCCGAGGACGCATCGCCGCGTGATGTGGCGGATACCCTGGCGGAACTCAAAGCGCGTAAAGTCAGCGAAAAGTCTCCCGGTGCTCTGGTGCTGGGCTGTGACCAGGTCCTGGATCACGAGGGAGGGATTCTGAGCAAACCACAAACGCCCGACGCGGCAGTGGCCCAGTTACGTGCGATGCGGTCCGGGCGGCACATACTTCTGTCAGCTGCTGTGGTCTGCGAAGATGGCAAACCGATCTGGCGGCATGTGGGCCAGGTCCGGCTTTATATGCGCGACGCGTCGGATGAATTTATCGACGGATATGTCGCGCGCAACTGGGACAGCATCCGCCATTCCGTTGGAGCCTACAAACTCGAGGAAGAAGGCGTGCGCCTGTTCACCAGGATCGAGGGCGACTATTTTAACGTTCTGGGACTGCCTCTTCTGGAACTCCTGTCCTGGCTGACACTGCGTGGGGATCTGGAAAGATGAGCCAAAACAAAATTCCACTGGCCGGGGTGATCGGGTGCCCGATTGCGCATTCACGGTCTCCGCAGCTTCATGGCCACTGGCTGAGTGCGAATAACGTGGCCGGTTTCTATGTGCCCATGGATATTGCGCCGGATGATCTGGAAACCATGTTGCGGGCGCTGCCCAAAGCCGGGTTTGTCGGAGTAAACGTGACGATCCCGCACAAAGAGGCGGCATTGCAGATCGCCGATGAGGTGTCTGAACGGGCGCGGCTGATCGGTGCTGCGAACACGCTGACCTTTCTGCCCGACGGTCGTATCCACGCCGACAATACCGATGGTTATGGTTTTCTGACCAATCTGCGGGCCGGTGCTCCCGAATGGGAACCCGCATCAGGCCCGGCAGTTGTTCTGGGTGCCGGGGGTGCTGCGCGCGCGGTCCTTGTGTCGTTGCTGGAGGCCGGCGTGCCAAAGATTACGCTGAGCAACAGAACGCAGGCACGGGCCGAACAGTTACAGACAGAATTCGGGGACAGAATAACGGTTCAGCCCTGGGATACGATCACAGACAGCTTTCCGGCGGCGGCCCTGCTGGTGAACACCACGTCGCTGGGCATGACGGGCAAGCCGCCGCTGGACATGGACCTGAACATGCTGAACGCCCAGGCGGTTGTAACCGATCTGGTGTACACACCATTGCAGACGGGTCTGTTGCAACAGGCCGCCGCGCGGGGCTGCACCACGGTTGACGGGCTTGGCATGCTGCTGCACCAGGGCGCCCCCGGTTTTGCGCGCTGGTTTGGGGCAGAGCCCGTTGTCGATGATGCATTACGCCGGGCCGTTCTGGGATGAGTTTCGTGCTGGCGCTGACCGGGTCAATCGGGATGGGAAAATCCACAACCGCGCAGATGTTTGCCGATGAAGGCTGCGCGCTCTGGGATGCGGATGCCGCCGTGCACCGGCTCTATGCTGCGGGCGGTGCGGCTGTTGATCCTGTCGCGGCGGTCTTTCCCGATGCTGTTGTGGCGGGCGCAGTTTCACGCGACAGGCTGCGTAACATCATCAGCGCGGACCCGACAGTGCTGAAACAGATCGAAGAGATCGTGCACCCCCTGGTCGCTGCGGACAGACAAAGCTTTCTGGAAAACACCACGGCAGATATCGTCGTGCTGGATATCCCGCTGCTGTTTGAAACCGGTGGTGAGCGCATCGCGGATGCTGTCGCATGTGTCACTGTTCCGCACAAAATACAGGAAAAACGCGTTTTGGACCGGGGAACAATGACTGCCGAACAGTTCCACCAGATCCGCAATAAACAGATGCCGAACGATGAAAAATGCGCGCGTTCAGATTTTGTGATCGTAACGGATACGGTTGAACACGCCCGCGCCCAGGTGCAGAATGTGGTGAAACAGATCAGGGGCCGGGCAGCCGATGCGTGAAGTCGTTCTCGATACAGAAACCACCGGCTTTGATCCGGAATCCGGTGATCGGATTGTGGAAATCGGTGCCGTGGAACTGCAGGGTCATATGGCCACGGGCCGGACCTATCACCAGTACATCAACCCTGAACGCGCGATGCCCGAAGAAGCCTTTCAGGTGCACGGTCTGGGCGATGACTTTTTGCGCGACAAACCAAAGTTTGCCGAGGTCGGTCAGGCTTTTCTGGATTTTATCGGCGACGCGAAACTGGTCATTCACAACGCGGCGTTCGACATTAAATTCCTGAACGCAGAGCTGAAGTGGATGGGTCTGCCCCAGATCCCATGGGAGCAGGCCATCGATACCCTGGCCATAGCACGCAAACGGTTTCCCGGCTCGCCCGCTTCACTGGATGCGCTGTGCCGCCGGTTCAATATCGACAATTCGTCGCGCACGTTGCACGGCGCGCTGCTGGACAGTGAAATTCTGGCCGAGGTCTATCTGGAGCTTATCGGCGGGCGGCAGCCGGATTTCGGACTGTCGACCTCTGCACAGAAAGCGGATGGCGATACCACGCCGGACTGGTCGCCGCGCCCGCGCCCGACACCTTTGCCGTCACGTCTGACACAGAGCGAGGCCGCCGCCCATGCCGAATTTGTGGCGAAACTGGGCGACGACGCTTTGTGGGGAAAAGCCTGAGATCAGGCGTCTGCCTTTGGCGCTTCTTCGGACTGTCGACGCGCCAGCTCGTTCCGGTAAAGCGACAGGAAATCGATGTTTTCCAGGTTCAGCGGCGGGAAGCCACCGTCGCGCGTGATGTCGCTGACCACACGACGCAGGAACGGGAAAATCATGCGCGGGCATTCGATCAGCAGGAAAGGATGCAGCTGGTCATCCGGCACGTTCTCGATGTGGAAAATACCGGAATATTCGATTTCCAGCACAAAAAGCGTGACGTCGCCCTCTTTCGCCTTAGAGGTGATGTTCAGCTTGATGACTGATTCATACTGGTTCTCGGCAGAGCGCTTTTTGCCATCCAGATTGACCTGGACCTGAACGTCCGGGGTTGTATCGGCGGGCGCGCCTTTTTGTGCCATGATGTTCTCGAAAGACAGGTCACGGATGAACTGTCCCAGAACCCGCATCTGCGGTGCCTGCACCTGCTGCTGCCCGTTCGGCTGTGCTTGTGCTTCTTCGTCTGCCATTTGTTACTCCTGAAGAGAATAGAAAATCTGCGCTGGCTTAACAGCTTGGACCTTTGACCTCAATGGTCGGTCCACCCAGAGGGTTTACGGATGGTTTCAGGGTCCCGTTCCACCTCAGAATATTCGCCGTCAATGACATCACCGGCCGCGGGGCGGTTCCGGCCCGGACTCTGAGGGTGGTGTCCCGGATGCGCGCCGGTCTGGAATGTCTGCACATTGATCCGCTTGCGCACCGCGTGAAACACAGATGTCCGGAAAGCCGGAACAAGCAGCAGAAAACCGACAGCGTCCGTGAAAAACCCCGGCGTCAGCAATAAAGCGCCCGAAAACAGGATCATTGCACCGTGGACCAGGGGTTCTGTGGGATCCTGCAGTTCAGAAAATGACGACCGCAGCTGTGACATGGCTAGAAGACCCTGGTTTCTGACCAGAAATGTGCCCAGCACAGCTGTCAGGACCACAGTCACCAGCGTCCAGCCGAGACCGATCGCGCCCCCGATCTGGATAAAAAGCGTGATTTCAATCAGCGGTACTGCCAGAAAGGCTACAAACAGCCACATTTTCACCCATCCTTTCGTGGGGCCGACGGTGGACTTGACCGTGCCCCGCACCTACATAAGGGCTGTGCACAGTTGTTTCCACACGTTCCCCGCATGAGGTACCTATGAATTCGCCCCTGATACAGCTTCTGGTTCTTGCCGGCATCGCTGTTTTTCTGATCTTACGGCTGAAAAACGTGCTGGGAACCCGCGAGGGATTTGAGCAACCCCCGGCCCAGTCCCCTGTTTCGGGGCGCAGTGAACCGTCGCGCGATTTCGAAGTGATCGAGGGCGGTCCGGATCTGGACATCACAGACCACGTTGAGGAAGACAGCCCGGCAGCGCAGGCACTGGCCGACATGAAACGTATTGAGCCGTCGTTCAGCGTGACAGAATTCCTGGGCGGCGCGCGCGGTGCCTATGAGATGATCGTCATGGGGTACGAAAACGGTGATCTGGATGCGATCCAGCCCTTTATCGCCGAGGACATCTACGATTCCTTTGTGGAAGGTGTTGCCGCCCGCGAAGATCAGGGTCTGACCATCGAGGCGAACTTTATCGGCGTGCGTGAACTGAAACTGGTGGATGCCACCCTGGACCCGGATACAAACGAGGCCGAATTGACCATCCGCTTTACCGGTGAGCTGACATCTGCCGTGCGCAATGCCGAAGGTGAGATCATCGAGGGCAGCACCTCTGAAGTGAAGCGGCAGAAAGATACATGGTCTTTTGCCCGGGTGATGGGCGCGGATGATCCGAATTGGCAGCTCGTATCCACAGACGCCTGACGTCTGCAGCTGCAGGGGTCTGGCTGGGCGTTTGCGCGCTGGCCGTGCCTGTGGCTGCTGAGGTGCAGACAGAAGTCCTGACTTTTGCAGAACTCGATGGCTGGGCGGATGACGATCACGCGGCGGCCTTTGATGTCTTCCGTTCGACCTGCGCTGACATGAAAGACCCCGACTGGCAGGCCGTTTGCGCATTTGCCACCAGTGAGCCAGACCCCAGGCAGTTTTTCGAGTTACTGTTCCGCCCGGTGCTGATCACAGATGGTGCTGACCCGTTGTTTACCGGCTATTTTGAACCGGAACTGCGTGGTGCCCGGCAACAGTCTGGCGCTTACCGCTATCCGGTCTATGCCATGCCGCCTGAAGCGCGTGCCGTAGATCAGTGGTATTCCCGCCGCGAACTCCTGGAGACAGGCAAGTTGGCGGGGCGCGGCCTTGAAATTGCCTGGGTCGACGACCCGGTCGAGCTGTTTTTTCTGCAAATCCAGGGCTCTGGGCGGATCAGTCTGCCCGATGGTGGTAAACTTCGGGTTGGATATGGCGGCGCAAACGGACATCCCTACCGGTCCATCGGTGCAGAGCTTGTGCGGCGCGGTACCTTTCAGCCGCATCAGGTCAGCGCGACGGTGATCCGGAACTGGGTGCGGGACAACCCGGTTGCGGGCAAAGAGCTGCTGTTTCACAACCCGTCCTATGTGTTTTTCCGCGAAGTCAGCAAAGTCCCGGCGCACAAAGGCCCGCTTGGGGCGATGAACCGCTCTGTAACCCCGATGCGCTCCATTGCGGTGGACCCTGCTTTTGTCCCGCTCGGCGCCCCGGTCTGGGTCGAGAAAGACGGCGCTGATCCGCTGCGGCGTCTGATGATCGCGCAGGATACCGGATCGGCTATCAAAGGTGCGCAGCGTGCCGATGTCTTCTTTGGCACCGGGGATGCGGCGGGTCGTGCGGCGGGCCAGTTGAAAGACCCGGGTCGCATGGTTGTCCTGTTGCCGACCCAGCGTGCCTGGGCCATGGCGCCGGAGAACGGGTTGTGAGCCGTCGCAGGAAACTGGCCCCTGACGAGGTTGCACTCTGGCAGAAGGTGGCGGACAGAACCGAGCGTTTGCATACCCGGGAAACTTTTGACCCCGATGCCCTTGCGCCCGCACCGCACCCGGATCCAAAGCCCGTGCTGACCTCTCTGCCGCAGGGCCGTCCGGGACATCCCCCCAAACCGTCCGCGCGCCGGGTCAGCTATGATCTGGTGCCATCCATGCCCGAGCGTATCCGCAAAACGCCGGTTCAGATGGATCAGAAGACTTTTGCGCGCATGGCCCGCGGCAAGCTGAAGCCCGAAGGGCGGATTGACCTGCACGGCATGACGCTGGACCGGGCCCATTCAGCCCTGAGCCGGTTTATCATGTCGTCCCACGGGTCCGGCAAAAGGCTGGTGCTCGTCATAACGGGCAAGGGTAAAAACCGCGATGACGGCGGCCCCATCCCCGTGCGTTTCGGTGTGCTGCGGCATCAGGTGCCGCAATGGCTGTCGTCGGCGCCGCTGGCATCAATGGTGCTTCAGGTCAGCGAGGCGCATATCAGCCATGGCGGTGGCGGCGCCTACTATGTCTATCTCAGGCGGATGCGCTGAGCGGCAGATCGCGCTGATACCGCAGAATCCCCAGCCCGGCGAGCACAGCCCCGCCAAAATAGAAAAACGCAATCGGCACCATCTGCCCGGGGAAATCCACGCCCCAGTCAATCAGCAGACCGGTTATCCCCGGACCGATGGCAGAACCGAAAACCATCAGTGCTGCTGCCGCCGCCTTGATCGCGCCGAGATGACGTGTGCCATAAAACACAGCCCAGAAGGCGGTGGTCGCCGTGCCCTGCATCCCCTGCCCGATCCCAAAAATCACCAGCCCCACGCCAGCCATGAAAATCGTGTCCGCAGCGGCAAGGATCAGGAACGACAAACCAAAAGGCACCATCTGAAACGGCATAATCCATTTCACACCAAACCGGTCCACTGCCCAGCCCGTGATAAAGGTGAAGGCAATTGATGACAGCGTATAAAAAGGCATCAGTGCAACATAGGACCCAAGGCTCCAGCCTTTGACCTCTGTCAGGTGCACCTGCTGGAAAAACAGCGCCGTGCCCCAGGCGGATGGCCCGAGGATCAGCGGGAAAAGAATGTAAAAGAGCGGATGGCGCAGCAGTTCGGCGCGTGTCCAGTGCCGGCCCCCCATGCCGAGGCTTTGCGTGTCTTCGGCCATGGACTGCGGCGTACGTTCCTGGCGCAAAAGGTATTGCATCACCGGGATGGTTGCGACAACGCACAGAGCGGCAATGATCCACAGATGACGCCAGTCGATGCTGATCATCAGCCCGACAAAAAGGATCGGCAACAGGGCCTGGCCCGCCGCAAACCCCATCGACGCCAGTGATATGGCACGGCCCCTGGCGGCAACAAACCACCGCGACATGGCAACAGCACCCAGTTGCGACATCATCCCCTGGCCCATCAGGCGCAGGGCAAAGATAACAAAAATCAGGACAACTGCCGTCTGCACCATCGCCAGTGCCACGCAGGCCAGCGCCAGCAGGATCATCACGCCCAGCGACAACTGCCGCACGCGAAACCGGTCGGTCAGCGCGCCTGCCCAGATCATGGTAAAGGCAGAAAGCGTTGTGCCAATGGTGTAGATGCCGCCCCATTGCCCGTCTGTCAGGTCAAAGGCGGTTTTGATCTCTCCGGCAAAGAGCGAAATGAAATATGTCTGGCCGAACGACGAGGTAAAACAGAGCAGGAAGCCCGCCAGCAGAAACAGCCGGTTGTCGATCAGAAAGCGCAGGTATCCCATGCGCTCCGGTTTTGCAGGCATCCGCGCCGATGAAAAGCCTTAAAGCACGTAGCGGCTGATATCCGTGGATTTCGTAAGCTCGCCCAGGTTTTTGTCGACAAAGGCGGCGTTGACGACAATGTCCTCGCCACCACGGTCCGGCGCGGTAAAGGACAGCTCTTCGAACACCCGCTCCATCACCGTATAAAGGCGCCGCGCGCCGATATTCTCGACCGACTGGTTCACATCTGCCGCGATTTTCGCAAGGGCGGCGATCCCGTCCGGCTCAAAGCTGACGTTGACCTGCTCCGTGCCCATCAACGCGGTGTATTGCAGGGTCAGCGCATTGTCGGTTTCGGTCAGGATGCGCACAAAATCCTCTTCGGTCAGGGCGCGCAGCTCGACCCGGATGGGCAGACGGCCCTGCAGTTCCGGCAGCAGATCAGAGGGTTTGGCGATGTGGAAAGCGCCTGACGCAATGAAAAGCACGTGGTCTGTTTTCACCGGCCCGTGTTTGGTGCTGACGGTCGTGCCTTCGATCAGGGGCAGCAGATCACGCTGCACGCCTTCGCGGCTGACATCGCCACCGCGCGCGTCAGACCGTGCACAGACCTTGTCGATTTCATCAAGGAAAACGATACCGTTCTGCTCCACCGCTTCGATGGCGGCACGGGTGACGGTTTCGTCGTCCAGCAGCTTGTCCGCTTCTTCGCCGATCAGAATCTCATAGCTCTGCGCGACGGTCATTTTCTTGCGCGTCGTGCGTCCGCCCATGGCTTTGCCAAAGATATCGCCCAGGTTCATCATCCCGCCGCCCATCGCAGGCTGGCCCGGAATATCCATCATTCCACCAAAAGGGTTTGAGGTGTCGGCAAGGTCCAGTTCGATCTCTGTGTCATCAAGCTCGCCGTTTTTGAGCTTTTTGCGAAACATCTCGCGCGTGCTTTCGCGCGCATCGGTGCCTGCAATGGCCTCGATCACGCGCTCCTCTGCCGCCTTATGTGCGTTCGCTTTGACGTCATCGCGCATGTGGTCGCGCACCATGCTGATGGCACTGTCGACCAGGTCGCGGATGATCTGTTCCACATCACGGCCGACATAACCGACTTCGGTGAATTTGGTGGCCTCGACCTTGAGAAAGGGAGCCCGGGCCAGTTTTGCCAGACGGCGGCTGATCTCTGTTTTGCCGACACCGGTGGGGCCGATCATCAGAATGTTTTTCGGGTACACCTCGTCCCGCAGGTCATCGCTCAGCTGTTTGCGACGCCAGCGATTCCGCAGAGCAACGGCCACTGCACGTTTGGCATCCTTCTGACCAATGATGAATCGGTCGAGTTCTGAAACAATTTCGCGGGGGGTAAGATCGGTCAAAGGCCTGTCCTGAAGTCTGTTTGTTACAACGGATGTAAGGATCAGGGCCGGAAACGCAACCTGATACACGAAATGATCCCGGCCTGTCACGTCGCGGTGAGGTTACTGTTGTTATTTTTCCGCGCACGTATGTTGGGGCCATCACACACACCCGAAAGGAACACCCCATGGACCGCCGTCATTTTCTGAACCTGTCAATTGCTGCTGCGGCCGCGACGCTCGCGCAACCTGTTCTGGCCGGTGGCCATGGTCGCGTTGCCGCGTTCAAAAAGAAAAACAGCTATGCCGTTGGTGGCCGCGCCGAGATCGCAAAGAAGGGTGACGGCTATGTCATCAATCTGCTCGACGACTTTACCTTTGCCGGCGCGCCCGACCCCAAAATCGCGCTGGGCAAGAACGGCTATGACAAATCCACACTGATGGGTCTGCTGAAATCCAACAAAGGCGCGTCTTCCTACGAGGTGCCTGCCGGGATCAATCCGGACGATTACAACGAAGTCTGGATCTGGTGCGAACAGTACAACGTGCCCCTCGCGGTTGCGCAGTTCTGATCGGATTCCGGGGAGCCGGTTGTCGCCCTAAACAGAGGGCGGCAACCGGTGTTTTGGAATAAAGCCGGGCAGCATCTGCAAAAGCCCTGCGCGGATGCGTTCCCAGCGGGCGCCCAGAAACACCAGAAAGGCGCCAAGCAGAAGTACGGTGAACACCGCACCCTCACCGTCAAAAACAGTAGCTGACAACACAACGATGTAACTGATCGCGGCGATCAGAAAGGACCGCCGGTCAATCACAATGGCGATGACCGCAAAGAGTACCATGACCGCGATGAGCATCGAGTTGGACCAGGCGCTTTCAGAATCGAGCAGTGTCAGCGCCAGGGTATTCACCAGCGCCGGTGCTGCGACCACATGCAGCCAGAAGCCGTTGGCCGCGCGCCGCGTCACCCTGTGGGGGTCCGACATGTCGAACATCATCGCAATCGCAAAGACAACGCAGCCAATGCCCAGGGTAATCAGGGCAAAGGGCCCGTCTGCAGACAGCAAAAACAGATCACGCGTGTCTTCCGGTGCGCCGTTGCGGGTGCCCGCAATCAGGATCGACACCGCAAACGCCATCACGGCGATGATCGCCAGCGCGAAGGGCACGCGAAAGCGAAACCAGTAGATCAGCATCGCGCCTGTCGCCAGGACGAAAGGCACCACCAGGCTGCTGTTGTCGCCCTGGGCGACCATGAATACTTCGGCCAGACCCCCGGCAAACCCATAGCCTGCATTGGCTGCAAACATCAGTGACAGGGCAATGGCGGGTGCAACCATGCGGCGGCGGCGGATAAAATACTCTGACAGCAGCCAGATGATTGCGCCACCCACCAGGCCGGACAGTATCAGCGCGTTACGGATATCGCCGCTGTCGATTGTGTAAAAGGTCACAACCCCGATCCAGCCACTGGTCAGAATGGCCAGGCCCAGCACGATAAAGATCTCGTTGAACCCGCGAAAAAGCTCAAAGGGTTCGTCGCCCGGCTCCAGGTTTTCGCGGGCTCCGCGTCTGCTGTCTGCCAGCGCCTTGAGCGATGCCGCCTGGGCTTCGGTCAGAATACCGGCCCCGACAGAGGCGCGCAGATCATCCTTGTCGATCATTTGGTGATCTTTTCGACCGTCAGATTGCCGTTCGTGTAGACGCAGATGTCTGCAGCGATGGCCATGGCGTCGCGCGCCACCGCCTCGGCATCCCGGTCGCTGTCCATCATACCGCGCGCCGCCGCGAGCGCATAATTGCCGCCCGACCCGATGGCGGTGACGTCATGTTCCGGCTCCAGCACATCACCAGCGCCGGTAATGACAAAAATATCCGACCCGTCGGACACAATGAGCATTGCTTCGAGCTTTTGCAGGTATTTATCGGTGCGCCAGTCCTTGGCCAGCTCGACACTGGCGCGTGCCAGCTGCCCCGGCGTGGCTTCCAGCTTGGTTTCTAACCGTTCCAGAAGCGTAAAGGCATCCGCCGTTGATCCGGCAAAGCCGCAGACCACGTCGTATCCGCCCGGGCTGAGACGACGCACCTTGCGCGCGGAACCTTTGATCACCGTCTGACCAAGAGAGACCTGACCATCACCTGCGATCACGACCTCACCGTCCTTTTTGACACCAATGATCGTCGTGCCGTGCCAGCCGGGGAATTCTTCGCGCGCCATGATGGTCTCCTCTCGTCACCTGCCCGACTATATGGCGTGGGTGCAGGACAGGTACAAGGCTCTGATCGGGAGGCCGCCGCCCAACAAAAAAGGGCGCTCCAACCGGAACGCCCTGAATTCTGGGTGTCTGAAAGGATCAGATCGCGTCTTCGATCCAGCTTTGCAGCGCGGCTTTGGGTTTTGCGCCCGCCATGTTGGACACGACCTGACCGTCCTTGAAAATGAACAGCGCCGGGATACCGCGCACACCCATCTGGGCCGGGGCATTCGGGTTCTCGTCAACGTTCACTTTGACGATTTTGATCTTGCCGTCCATTTCGGCAGACAGCTCCTCCAGCGAGGGGCCGATCTGTTTACAGGGGCCGCACCAGGGCGCCCAGAAATCCACCACAACGGGGATTTCGGAATTTTTCACTTCGGCGTCGAATGTGTCGTCTGTTACTGCGACCGTGGCCATGATGCTCTCCTGACAGGCAAGTGCTTGGAGCGTGAACCTAGGTACGCTGCCCGCTCTCGTCAAGATATTGCGCGCTTTGTAACGACTGCGTCACGATTTCGTGCGGCAGATGCATGAGCGTCGCCCGGTTTGTCCACAAAACCGCCGTCTGGATATCCCTGTGCGGGTACACAGAGGCCAGCGCGCGGGCATAGGCACCCATCTGACGCAAAATCCCCTCCGGACAGGCCTCTGGCCGGTCGGGCACGGCGCGGTTGGTTTTGAAATCAACGGCCAGAACGGCACTGTCCGAGACAATCAACCGGTCAATGACGCCAAACACCCTGTCCTCTCCCCATGGCGCGGACACCGAAACCTCTGCCAGGGTATCGGGCGCAAAAAGATGCTGCAGCGCCGGGTTTGTGAGAACCTGTCTTGCCTCACTTTCAGCTTCCGCCAGATCACCGGTTGGTGTGTCCGGCCCGCCCAGTCCGGCGCAGATCGCAGACCAGTCAGATTGCGGGGCTGCGGACATATGCTCCAGCATGACATGCACGAGCGAGCCGTATGCTTTGGCTTCGTCCTCATCACGCCCTTCGGTCCCGGGCAGCGCCTTGGCCCCGCCCAGCTCAGAGGGCGTGATCACCTTTTGTGCTGCAGCGGGCGGCGGTGCCGGACTGTCGTAGAACGCGGGTACGGCCACCTCCCCGGGCACTGACCGCTCTGGCCGGATCACCGGCAAAGCTTCCCAGTCCCCATGCGCCAGCCGCCGGACGGTCCGGCCCAGAAAATCCGCGTCCCCGGCACCGGCATCGTCCATTGCCGCACTGACCAGCTGATACCAGCTGTCGTTGTTTTTCGACAACTCGCCTGCAGCCGCCACGATCAGCCACTTTTCCGCCCGTGTCAGAGCCACATACAGCAGACGCAGGCGCTCTTCGCGCTGCGCCTCCTTCATCTCCTGAACACGGTCAGCCATGGCTGCCGGCATATCCGCGCTGGCCGATTTCCAGACCGGCGTGCCATCGATGTTCAGGATGTCATCGCGGATGGTAATGTCGCGCTTTGCGGTGTCGGGCAGGATGACAATCGGTGCTTCCAGCCCTTTGGAGCCATGCACTGTCATCACGCGGATCTGGTCAGAGGCATTGTCCGTCTGGCGTTTGATCTCCAGGTCGTCCGTCTGCATCCACACCAGAAAACCTGTCAGACCGGGGATGCTGGTGCGTTCATAGGCCAGCGCCTGGGACAGCAGCGCATTGATCCCGTCCTCTGCCTCAGAGCCCAGCCGTGCGAGCAGTTTGCGGCGGCCACCATGCCGCGTCAGAATCCGCTCGATCAGATCATAGGGCCGCAGGAAATCCGTCTGCGCCCGCAGGTCGTGCAATATGGCGAGCGTTTCGGGATAGAGGTCTTCCTTGTCGCGCAGCGCCTGCCACAGATGCTTTTCCGTACGCCGGTGGGCCAGCGTGAAAAGGTCCTGCTCCGTCCAGCCAAAGAGCGGCGATTTCAGGGCTGCCGCCAGCGACAGACTGTCCTCGGCAACAGCCAGAAAAGACAACAGTGCCGCCAGATCCCGCACGGCCAGTTCCGCCCCGACCTTGAGGCGGTCCGCCCCGGCAATCGGCAGACCCGCCTTTTTGCACGCCCGGATAATTTCGGAAAAGAGATCAGACCGCCGCTGGACGAGGATCAGAAAGTCGCCGGGTGTCACGGGGCGGCGCGCGGCCTGCCCGCCTGTTGATTCATCCGCCGGGATGGTCTGGCCGGTCGCGATCATGTCTCGGATATTGCCCGCGATCTGTTCGGCCAGCAGCACCGAATGGTGCGTCGTGCTGCGCCGGTCGAGCGGGTCGAACCATGCGCGGTCGTCCTCGTCCTTTTGTGTTTCCGTCAGTGGCCACAGATCCACGCGCCCGGGCAACTCTCTCCTGAACGCCAGATGCCGGCCATCTGTGCCAAAGCCTGCGGCCGCCTCATCCGCAAAGGTTCCGTCGACGAGCCGCAGGATCGCATCTGAGGAGCGGAACGAATATTCCAGTGTCAGGCTCTGAAAGTCATGGTCGGCGGCCTCCAGCTTGTCCCGGAATTCGCGCTCCATCCGGTCAAATTCACGCGGGTCCGCCCCCTGAAAGGAATAGATCGACTGTTTTTTGTCTCCCACCACAAACAGGGTGCGCGCTGTGTCCGCGCGCGCGCCCTCCCCGCTGGAAAACTCCGCTGCCAGTTTGCGGATCACATCCCATTGCGCCGGGCTGGTGTCCTGCGCCTCGTCCACGAGGATGTGATCGATGCCGCCGTCAATCCTGTAAAGCACCCAGGCCGCCACCGCGGGATCGGTGAGCAACTGCCGTGCCTTGAGGATCAGATCATCAAAGTCCAGCCAGCCGCGCAGCATCTTCTGCTCTTCGTAGAGGGCAAGAAACCGCGCGGCAAAGCGGTGCAGGGCCAGCGTCTTTTCCGCAGCTATCAGCACCAGCCGTGCCTGCCGTGCGTCGGCGACGCGCTCCATAAAGGCGTCGATATCTGCCTCAACAGCGCTGAGTTTTTCACGGGCCCCTTTGGTCAGCGCCGGGCGCGATGTGCCTGCAACTTTGGCCGCAAACGCAGATGCACCGGATGCATAAAGAAAGACCTGTTCCAGCTGCGGCAGCGCGGTGAAGTCCAGTGGGTGGATCGCTGCCAGCCGGTCCGCCAGTTTCTGATCGGTTGATCCCGATGCGCGCGCCACGGGCAGAACAGCATCAATCAGGTCCTGCTCATCGCCGGTAAAGACGGCATCCTCAATCGCTTGCTGCGACAGCCCCGGCTCTGCCCCGAAAAGCGTCAGGGCCTCTGCCGGTGTGCAGGGCTGGCGGAGCCGGTCGCGGAACCGCACCATTGCGCCGGTCAGCCCGGCGAAATCCTCGCCCGTATAGTGCCGCGCCAGGCCAGCCACCAGAGGCGCATCGGGGCCGTCGGCCATTTCATCCACAATCTCTGTGCGCAGCAGTTCGGCGGCCCTGTCCTCGATCTCGGTAAACTGCGGGCTGACCTGTGCTTCGAGCGGAAAGCGCCGCAACAGAGACGCACAAAAGGAGTGGATGGTCTGGATTTTCAACCCGCCCGGGGTTTCAATCGCGCGGGCAAAAAGTGTCCGGGCGTCGCGCAGACGATCTGCATCCACCACCCCTTTCGCTCCCAGGTCAGTGAGCGAGGCCCGCAGCGCGTCGTCCTCCAGCATGGCCCATTCACCCAGACGCCGGAAAAGTCTGTTCTGCATCTCTGACGCGGCGGCTTTGGTATAGGTCAGACACAGAATGTGTTGCGGCTGAACCCCTTCGAGCAACAGCCGCGCCACTCTGTCTGTGAGCACACGTGTCTTGCCCGAACCGGCATTTGCGGCCAGCCAGGTCGATGCATCGGGTCGCGCGGCGCGGACCTGAGCTTCTGTCGCATCATCCCTCGCGATCATGTCAGATCCTCCGGCGCGACTTCGTCCGTGGCATCCCATTCGCCGAACCGCGCCAGCAGGTCATAGTCACCGGCAAACGTCTCTGTCAGCATCATACGACGGGAAGAGAACCCCTGGCCGGGATCCAGGTAGGCTTCGATCAGCCGGCGCAGGTTTTGCAGAACCTCGGCGGGCGGTTCTTTGTCCAGGGGCGCTTCTTCTTCCTTGAGATCAGAGCCTAACCCAAGGAAAACCGCCCGTCTGACAGGGCGCGGCCCCAAGGCTTCAAACGCACCCTGCTCGATCATCGCGGCTTCGATCAGCAGTTGCTTGTCAAAGGTGGCCTGCTGTTTTGTGGTCGGTGGCGTGCCGGTTTTGTAGTCATAGAGCAGCACGTCGCCCGCGTCGGTTTCATCGATCCTGTCCGCGCGGGCAGAAAGCTCAAACCCGATATCAGGCCATTTCAGTATGGCACGCGCCTGACGTTCCATCGCGACGGGCGAGGCGATTTTCCGACGCGCTTTCTCGGCTGTGACAAACCGGTCGGCGATCCGTTCGATACGCGCCTGCCAGAGACTGCGTGCGGCGGGCCAGGGGACGTTTGGTTCCAGAATACCGGCGGCTGTGCGCGTCAGATGCCCGGCTGATATCAGGTCAGGATTATCAAGACTGTCGCGCACAAAGCGTTCCAGAATGTCGTGCAGAACGATCCCGCGCAAAAGTGCATCGGGCGTCTGGACCAGCGGCCCCAGAGGCCGCAGGCGCAACACGTGCCGCGCATAAACGGCATATGGATCGCGGATCAGGCGCTTGATCTCTGTCACCGACAGATGGCCGGGCCGCGCGGCGGCAGGCGGGCGCGGCGACGGGCGCGGCGCAGGGGGTACGGATGTGACCGCTTCGGACTTCTGTGCCAGCCGCAGCCATTCATCCCCGCGATCTGTCATCGCCCGCAGGGCCTCGGGGCCGCCATTGGTGCGCAAACCCTCCAGCAGATTGCCCAGGCGGTTCAGCCAGCGGGATGCCACGGTTTCAGCATCATCCGACCGAACAGAGCGCGTCAGCCAGACTTCGGGCGCGCCGATTGCCTGCTGATAGTCGTGCGCGGACAGACCGATGCGCCTCTCGGGCAGCAGCAGCCCGGCGTCATGGCGCAGGCGGCGGTTCAGCCAGGGGTCGGGTTTCGGGGCCTCGGGCCATGTACCATCATTAAGCCCGGCCAGAATGACCAGATCAGCACCGTGGACCCGTGCCTCGAGCGTGCCCCAGATCATGATCCCGGGATGCGGCGCGTCGCGGTCCCGCACTTCGCCCTCGGCCAGCAGCGCGCCGACCAGATCGGCGTAATCTGCGGCATTCAGAGACCCGCCAAAGCCCGCGTTCTGGCGCAGTTTCTGCATGACGTCACGCGCCTGTTGCCCCGCTTTTTTGAGCCAGAGCTCACCCGGGTCCGCGCCCTCTGGCCCCCTGGAAATCGTCTCTGACAAGGCAATATGTGTCTCTGTACGCTCGGAAAGGCTCAGGGTTTTATGTCCCTCGCTGTGTCCCGTCAGGGTGTCCCCGACCCAACGCACCCAGGTGTCGAGGGCGTCCTGTTGTGCACGGTCTTCAAAGCTGTTCTGCATCAGTATGAGCAACGCGTCTGTGTCCGGCCAGGCCAGGCCGCGCTCGCGGATCCGCAGCTCCAGACGCTGCGTGTTCAGGATGTGCCGGTTCCGCCCGGCGGCGGAATGCGTCAGCGGATGCCGCAACAGGGTGATCAGAGTTTCGGTGTCCGGACGCCTGTGAAAAAGCCGGGCGGTGTGCCGCAGAAACCGCCCTGGTGGAGACAGATGCAAGGGCGCGCCTGCGGAATCGTCAGGCAGAATATCCCAGCGGTCGAGGGCTGCCGTAACCTGGCGGGTCAGCATCCTGTCGGGCGTGATCAGGGCAGCCGTCTGCCCCTCCTCTGCTGCTTTGCGCAGCCGCATCGCAATGGTCAGCGCCTCGAGCCGTGGCGTGGGCGCGCGCACCAGGGTGATGTCGCGTGTGGCATCGGCAATATGTTCCAGCGCCGGGCCCTCGCTCAGCCAGGCGTCCGTCACCGGGGCGGGCCGTAACGACAAAGACACCAGCGCATTGCGCGCGGCCGACGGTGGCAGCGCATCCGTCCAGGGGGCGATACCCTCCCGGTTCAGGCCAAGGTCTTTCATCAGGCGGTAGAAACGATACTGCGGATGATCCTCGGACAGCATCGCATCTTCCAGCTGCGCCCATACCCGGGAAGACATGCCAAAATCAAACCCGGGCAGGATCAGCGCGCCCTGCGGCAGGCGCGCCACTGCATGCATCAGCAGTGCGGTTGTACCACGCGATCCGGTCGACCCCGCGACGATGACCGGGCCCTGTGGCGGGGTCTCTGACCACCTTTCCGCAATCCCGCTGATCAGCGCGCGCTGGCGGCCTTCCTTGTCGGCGGCGGTTCCGATCGTTTCCAGATAGGTCTGCGCGATGCCGATAAACTGCTGTGCCCGCTGCCAGTGCCCTGACTGGTCCGTCACATCCAGTTCGGCCAGTTTTTCGGGCAGCACCCCTTCGCCCTGCATTTCGTCCATCAGCGCCGCGAGACTGTCCGTCAGCGCATAAAGCGAGCCGCGCGGCGCAAGTTCCGGCTGGCGGTCCAGCAGCCGGGACACCAGTGAACTCAGCTCAAGCCGGCGGCGCAGTGCAGGGACAGCCGGTGGCACACAAAGCCCCGGCTGCAGCAGATCGAGATCAGACAAAAGCAGGATTTTTGGCAGTAACAGAGCCTGTTTTCTGTGAAAGAGCTCCCGGATGCGCCGTTGCATCCGCGCGGTGTTCACGATCAGCGTGACGCGGGCCATGGCGTCAGGCGGCTGGTCGTTCAGACGGGTGCATATCCCGTCCACGAGCGCGCGCGGGAAATCAATCCCGGGGGCCACACCAAAGACCCGCGGCTGATCAGAGGCGCTAAACATTCGCGCGGCTCAGCATGGTTTCTGCAAGGCCAATACCTTCGGGGTGGCCCACGTCACACCATTGACCGGTGTGGTGAATACCAAAAAGGCGGCCGTGCGTCAGCATCATGTCCCACACGCGGTTCAGCGAAAAGACACTGTCCGTAATTTCATGAAGCAGTTCTGTTTTGATGATCTGGGCGCCGCCGTAGATGTCGCCGGGCCCCCTGCTCAGCCGCCCCGCATTGTCCGGGACAAAATCGCCAGCGCCGAGGCGACCGACTGCCCGGGCGGGCGGCACGCACATCAGCAGGCCGTCCATCTGATGCGGGTCCCAGGCGCGCAACAGGGCCGACAGCGGATTGGGGCCGGTCCAGACCGCATCGGTGTTCAGTGTCATGACCGGACCGGAGCCAAGCAGCGGCAGCGCGTTCCGTAATCCGCCACCAGTGTCCAGAATGTCGGGTTTTTCGACAATCGTCTGCACGCCGCGTGGGGTCAGATGAGCGGCCAGCTGCCGGGGCATATAGTGCAGGTTTGCCACGATATTTTCCGGCGATACCCCGGTCGCGATGTCGATTGCATAGTCAATCAGACATCTGCCGGACACCGGTATCATGGGTTTAGGCATGTAATCGGTCAGCGGCCGCATGCGCGTGCCAAAACCGGCAGCAAAAAGCATGACAGACGGGGTCACGCGGCAACCTTTGATCTGAGCGTTCCAAGGGCCCTGGCGTCGGGCTCGGGCAGAGCGTTGTTCAGTATTCTGCCGGTCGCCTGCAGATCGGGGTGCTTGAGACAGGTCTGTATGTGCCCCCAGACCCGCGGCATGAGACCGACATAATGCGCCTTGCCGTTGCGCATGCACAGCCGCGCAAAGACGCCGAGTATCCGCAGGTTTCGCTGCAACCCGAAAACAGCATATGCGCGCTCAAATGTGTCTCTGTTCATGGGGTTATCGGCCAGAAAACGCTCTTTCATCTCTGCCTCAATCGCGCGCGGTACGTCCCTGCGCGCGTCCTGAAGCACTGAGACCAGATCATAGACCGGATGACCTCTCATTGCGGTCTGAAAATCCAGTAACCCGACCCGTCTGACACCGGTCCGGTCCGGCAGCCAGAGCAGGTTTTCCGCGTGATAATCGCGCTGTATCAGCACGGTCAGATCGTCGTCAAAGGACCGCAGAAGGGGGTCAAAGGTTGCTGTGAATGCTTCACGCTGGCTCTCGTCTGAGGACCCTGTGATACCGGTCTGGTACCAGTCAAACGCCAGTGCCGCGAGGGGCAGCGTGGTATCAGCATCATAGGGTGCCAGGTCCGGCGGCGGGTCCTGACGGTGCAGATGGGTCAAAACGTCAGTTGCGGCGCCGTACAGCCGCCCGGACAATTCAGGATCACGCGACAGGCAGCGGGCAAAGAGATCGTCGCCCAGATCCTCGAGCAGCAGAAAGCCATGGTCCGCGTCTGTGGCCAGGATTTCCGGCGCGCTCAGACCCGCCCCTGTGAGCCACTCTGCGATGGCCACAAAGGTGCGCACGTCTTCTCCCTTGTCGGGTGGTGCATCCATCAATACCGCCGGGTGCCCGCTCGCATCCGTCAGGCGGTCATAGGTCCGGTTGGACGCATCGCCTGCGAGCGGGCGGATGGTTGCGTCCCTCCAGCCGCAGCTCTCCAGAAAGGTCAGTTTGGCCGCGTCGCGCGGGTTCAGCTCAGCCATGGTGTTACCCTGTCAGTCCAGCGCGGATCGGTCCAGGTGACCGTCAGTTTTCTGTGTTCCTCTGCGGCACCAGGCTTGAGGTTCAGCTCAAGCGCGTTGCCGGGCCGGAGATCGCCCAGCCGGTCGGGCCATTCGACCAGACAAATGGCGGTGTCAAAAGCCCCGGTAAGCCCCAGCTCCTCGATTTCCGTGACCGAGGACAGGCGATAAAGATCACTGTGCCACAGCGCGCCGCGCGTGGTTTCATATTCCTGAACCAGGGTAAACGTGGGCGAGGGCACGTCTTCGGGATGTGTCAGGATCGCCTGGATCAGGTGACGGGCGAAATGCGTTTTGCCGGCACCGACGTCACCATCCAGCAGCAGCACATCGCCTGGCACAAGCGAAACGGCCAGCTTTGCGGCCAGCGCGCCGGTGGCTTCGGGCGTGGGGAGTTCAGCTGACAGTGACCGTGGATTCATGCGCTTATGGTGGCGTTCACCGGCGCGGGCTGCAAGTGGTTAAGGGTCGGGCGTGGAGAAATTTTCCGTCTTGGCGGGCAACCGGCGGCGGGGCGCTTTTTTCTCTGCGGCGATGAAACGGATCACCGTTGCACCCGACGCGATACGCGAAACGGTGCAGGTGAGCCTGTCGCCCGAGGTCAGCGTGACGGGCATCTCCCAGGATTCGCGGTCTCCGAATTCCAGGACAAAGTCGGTCAGCGCCGCCCAGCGCGCACCGCTTTCAGTGAGTGTTTTCCACTCGCGGACAGAATCGGCGATGGTCACATCCGCAAATGAGCTGTCGGGATCAAGACCCCAGAGCGTACGATATGCGACATTGCAGAACGTCAGAACCCCGGTGGAAGAGAACACAACCAGCGCTTCCTCAAAGGTGTCCATAAGGGACTGGCCCAGTTCCAGCTCGGCACGAAAGTTCCGCGTCAGGGACACTTCGGCGCTGATATCCTCGATCAGAAAGGCAATGGCACCGTCCGGATGGGGACGCCCGCGCACGCGGTAGGTCTGCCCGGTCTCCAGCGTCCAGGTTTCCTGGTAACGCCCGTCCGTGGCAGCGGCGATCACCTCGGCAATCTGCTGACGCCAGGTGCCATAGTCCTTGGGTTCCGGCATGCGGCGGTTTTCGCGCATCCGGTCGAAGAATGATAACAGTGTCGGGCGACCGCTGAGAAAATCGGCAGGCAAGCCGGTCAGGTCAATGAGCGCGGGGTTGAAAAGGGCCAGCTGCCCGTTCCGGTCAAATATCGCCAGCCCGATGGAAAGCTGTGCGAAGGTTTTCGCCAGGGTCTGTACAAAATTGCGCTGGGCCGCCTCGGAGCGGACGACAGCGTTGATGTTTACGGCATGATAAATGCTGGTGTCGCCCACCCGGGCGGTGCTGACGTCATACCAGTCCGGCGTGCCGTTTTGGGAGGATTTCGTGGAGACCCGTTGCGGGTTTCCCGTGGCACCCACGGCGCTGACCTCGAACACCGGCTGATCCTCGCGCGGTTTTTCGTTGTGCAGGCGCGAATACAGCCGTTCATAGGCTGCGTTGTACCACGTCACGCGCCCTTCGTGGTTTATCTGCCAGATTGCGTGGGGGGTCGTGTCACTGGCGCGGCGCAGGTTTTCCAGCTCCTGGCTGAGCGCGCGCAGCTGCTGCGACTGAATGGCGGCAGGCATTCCGTTTTCGATCATCTGAACCTGGGTAAAGCGCCCCTTGCGCGATACACAGAGCGTTGCCTTGTCCTCCGGGTTGCGGGCCTGGACGGTCAGGTTTGCGCTGTTGGAATCGTCCGGGTTCAGCGGCAGATCGGGAAAGCGTCCGGCCATACGCGCACGCCAGGCGCTCCAGTCATCCTCTCCCGGGACGGGATGATAGACCTGCAATGCGGCATCTGACGCGTGGTGCAGGCGGTCGCCGTCAAACAGAAATGACACGCCCTCAGACAGCTTTTGCGTCATGTTCCGGCGTTTCATCAGGGTTTGAGCGCGCGGAGAAATAACCCAGGCAAGCCCGGCCAGAGTGCTCACAATTGCGGCACTCGCGATCACCGCAATGTCCCAGACCGTCATGGTGTCCGAACCCTGTTGTTGCATCAGCGCCTGTTCACTTAACAACAACGTGGTTAACGACGTGTTAACACAGCCTGCGCAGAGTCTTAACGCCGGGGCTCTTTCAGACCGAAATCCGGGTGTTCAGACCGGTCGGCACCGGGGTGTCGCCCGTGCGCGCGTCGATCAGTTTCCGGCGCCATGACACCTCGACCACAGCACCGATACTGTCGGCGGTCCGGGCCGCACTGGAGGACGGGTCGCGCCCGTTGGCAAAGCTCAGTTCCGCACCGGACCGCTCCAGCAGCGTTTTGGCGATAAAAAGACCCAGCCCCATGCCTTCGTATTCCGGCCGTACTTTGCGGTCAGATCCTGTCCGCCGCTGCCGCATATACGGATCCCCGATACGCCCGATCAGCTGGGCAGGGAACCCGGGGCCATTGTCGATGATGCGCAGGGCAATCAGATCATCGGTCCAGCGCGCTTCGATCCAGACCTCGGAATGTGCAAAATCCACAGCATTCTGAATGAGGTTCCGCACACCGTGGATAATCTCGGGCTTGCGCAGAATGGAGGGCTGTTCCGTGGCGACGCCGGCCACCTCAAAATGAACCCGTTTGCCGCGATCCGCGTGCGGTTCTGCGGCTTCTTCGAGTACCGCCATCAGTGGTGCCTGGCGCAGATGCAGATCGTCTTTGCCTGCACGGCCCATATCCCGCAGGATATCGCGGCAGCGGTCCGCCTGTTCGCGGATCAGGGCTGCGTCTTCCTGCAGGTCCGGCCTGTCGGACAGCTCATCGCGCAGCTCTCCGCTGGCCAGTTTGATTGTTGCCAGTGGCGTGCCCAGCTCATGCGCTGCTGCCGCGACCACGCCGCCAAGGTCCGTCAGTTTCTGCTCGCGCGACAGGGCCATCTGCGTCGCAGAAAGAGCATCGGACATCGAATGAATTTCCGAGGTGACCCGCATGGAATAGGCACTGATAAAGACAATGGCGATGATCAGCGCCGTCCAGTTGCCAAAGACAAAAACGTCTGGAATCTCAAGGATAAAGCCCTGGTGCGTGCGCAGCGGAAAGTGAAAGACAGAGAGCAGCGACACCGCAAAAATGGCCGTCGCCCCCAGCAGCACAGTCGACCGGAAACCAAGCACAGCCGCCGATACCGTCACCGGCCCCAGCACCAGCAGCGCAAAGGGGTTGTGCAGACCGCCCGTCAGAAACAGCAGGATGCTCAGCTGCAACAGATCAAAGAGCACCATTAGCATGTTCTCGGTTTCGGTCAGGCGCTTGTTTTCCGGAAAGACGAACATCGCGACCAGATTTGCGATCACCGAGGTGCCGATCACCATGTAGCACAGCCCCAGGTTCAGCTGCAGCCCATAGACATTCTGCGCCACGGTGATTGCGGTCAGCTGACCGGCAATGGCGAACCAGCGCAGCAGGATCATTGTGCGCAGTCTGATCCAGTTTGCGCGGAACTGACCGCTCAGAGGTCTGACGTCGGAAGCGGGCATCGAAATCACCTCTTCTTGAGTTGCACAAGTGTCGCAGGACGTTAGGACTGCACCCTGATAGGATCAACCCGTCAACCGTTTCGGAGAGTGTGATGAACCCGCGTCTGATTGCCCCGCTTGCTGTTCTTGGCATCGCCGTTTTCGCCGGTGTATTCTGGTTTGTATCACAGCCTGAACCGAACGGGGACCAGTTTGCGCAGTGCCGGGCCAGCCAGATTGCGGGTGGTGCGGGCTCGATCGGCGGACCGTTTGAACTGGTGAATGCGGCGGGCGAGACGGTGACCGACAAGGACGTGATTACCGAACCTTCGATCATCTATTTCGGCTATACCTTCTGCCCGGATGTCTGCCCGCTGGACACTGCGCGCAATGCCGAAGCCGTCGATGTTCTGGCCGGACGCGGGATCAGCACGACGCCTGTTTTTATCACCGTGGACCCCGCCCGGGATACGCCGGAGGTGGTGGGCGATTTTGCCTTTAACCTGCATGAACGCATGATCGGTCTGACCGGCTCGGAGGCGCAGATCAAAGCCGCCAGCGAAGCCTACAGAACCTATTACAAAGCCCACGACAGCGGCGATGAATACTATCTGGTGGACCATTCGACCTTCAGCTATCTGGTCCTGCCCGAGCAGGGTTTTGTGGAGTTTTTCCGCCGTGAAACAACGCCGGAGCAGATGGCAGATACCGTTGCCTGCTTTGTCGAAAACGCCTGATTTTTTTGCATAATTGCGCAGTGGCATTTGACCTGAGGTGCGGAGCGCTTCATATAATTGCGCAATAATAAAAATCAGGGAGCGCGCCGCATATGCCAGACATGATTGATCTTGAACCCGGGGCGGACCGCAGCATTCTGCTGCTGGATGATGACGAGCCCTTTCTGCGTCGTCTTGCCAAGGCCATGGAAAAGCGTGGCTTTGAGGTCGAGACGGCGGGCTCTGTTGCGGCGGGACGTGCCATTGCGACAGCCCGGCCCCCGGCTTTTGCCGTGGTTGATCTGCGGCTGGAAGATGGCAACGGGCTCGACGTGGTCGAGGTGCTGCAGGACAAACGCCCCGATGCCCGCGTGGTCGTTCTGACCGGGTATGGCGCCATTGCGACGGCCGTCGCGGCGGTCAAGATCGGTGCGGTGGATTACCTGTCGAAACCGGCGGATGCAGCGGACATTGTCAATGCCCTGCTGGCGCGGGGCGACGACCTGCCCCCACCCCCGGAAAACCCGATGAGTGCGGACCGTGTGCGGTGGGAACATATCCAGCGCGTGTTCGAACTGTGCGACCGGAATGTGAGCGAAACGGCGCGTCGTCTGAACATGCACAGACGCACCCTGCAGCGCATTCTGGCCAAACGTTCGCCGCGCTGATTTCCGGCGTCCGTGCGGCATCGGTATCACGTCGGTAAAACGTCGGTGCGCGGCGGACGGTGGGACCACGCCGCGTTAATACAAGTTAAAGCCCCCGGCCTTTGACCTGAAATACACCGCGCAGATCAAAACACCCGCGCAACAGGCACTGTTGCGCCGCGCCGGTCCGCCCCCACGGAGGCGGCGCATTTGCAGAACGGTTGGATGTCTCAGGTTAAAGGCCGGGGGCTTTAATCGTCTCAGACGTCGTAGCGTTTGCTGATCTTGTCCACCACCTGGCCGCTGTCCAGCCGAACGTCCGCGTCAAAGGCCCAGTCGCGGAAACCGCGGCTCTGGTAATAGGTCAGCCCGCCGGTGTTATCGGCGCGGATGGTGGCATTGATCCAGACATAACCCAGCCGCTTTGCCGCCGCTGCCGTCGCGGTAAAAAGCGCCGAGCCGATGCCCAGACCGGTGCGCCCGACCTGCACAAAGGTGGCGATATCCACCGCCTCGGGTGGGAGCTGGTCGTGCGGGGCGATCCACTGGAAGCCCACAACCTCTTCGTGCGCGTCCAGCGCCACATGCCAGGCCGAGCGGTCGGCCTCTGACGCCATCCATTCGGCGATATCCGCGCCGGTGACGGGCCGGGTCAGCGCCGTTGTACCGCCCTTTTCGATGATGGCGTTCAGCAGACGCGCCATAGACCCGGTATCCAGCGCCATCGCCGGGCGAACGTTGATCATCCCATCTCCTCCAGCAATTCGGCGTGACGGGCGGTGAACGCCTGGCGGGTTTCCACCGGCGGGCGCAGCACAATGGACAGACCCTGCATCAGGGCCGGGTCGGGCTTGCCAAAGAACTTTGAGGCTTCGGTCTCGGAGAAACCGGCGATCTGTACGGCCTCCATCCAGGCGCTGATCTTGTCGGCCTTTTTAATCTGCTTTTTCACGGCGACCGGCAGGCTGGCAGGCAGGCCAAAACGCAGATGCACCGCCGCCATCAGCCGGTCATCCAGCGCGCCATACCCCGGGCCGACCGCCGCCTTGACCGGAGAGATCATGTCGCCGATCACATATTCGGGCGCGTCATGCAGCAGGGCGGCCAGCCGCCATTTTGCCGGTGCTCTGGGCGCGATCCGGTTGAAAATCGTCTCTGTCAAAAGGGAATGCTCGGCGACGGAATAGGCATAATCCCCCACCGTCTGCCCGTTCCAGCGGGCAACAAAGGCCAGCCCGTGGGCGATATCCTCGATCTCGATGTCCACCGGCGTCGGGTCCAGCAGGTCAAGCCTGCGGCCCGATAACATCCGCTGCCACGCTCTGGGTTTTGCTGCCATACCTCGTCCCCTTCCCTCCTGCCCGGTGTAGCGGCGGCTTGTCCGGGATTCAAACAGTCCGGCCTGGCCCGCGTTCAGGATTCGTTACCTGCGGTAGGTGGTGTCGCATTGTGTTGCCGTATCGGTGGTGTTATCTGCCCGCAAAACCCGTAGGAACAGGACCCTTTGAACATGGCCAATGACTATATTGTAAAAGACATCGCGCTGGCAGAATACGGCCGCAAGGAACTCGACATTGCCGAGACGGAAATGCCGGGCCTGATGGCGCTGCGCGAAGAATATGGTGAGAGCAAGCCGCTGAAGGGCGCGCGCATCGTTGGCTCGCTGCACATGACGATCCAGACCGCTGTTCTGATCGAGACACTGGTGGCGCTGGGCGCAGATGTGCGCTGGGCTTCGTGCAACATCTTCTCCACCCAGGACCATGCTGCGGCGGCGATTGCGGCAGGTGGTACGCCGGTCTTTGCGATCAAGGGTCAGAGCCTGGAAGAGCACTGGGACTATCTGGACAAGTCGTTCCTGTTTGAGGAAGGCCCGAACCTGATCCTGGACGACGGTGGTGACGCGACGCTGTATATCCTGCTGGGCGCGCGCGCTGAGGCTGGCGAAGAGATCATCCCCGTCCCTGGATCCGAGGAAGAAGTTGCGATCAAGGCGCAGATCAAAAAGCGTATGGAAGCAAGCCCCGGCTGGTTCACGAAAATGCGCGACCAGATCGTCGGTGTTTCCGAAGAGACAACAACCGGTGTGCACCGTCTGTATGAACTGGTGCGTGAAGGCCAGCTGCCCTTCCCCGCGATCAACGTGAATGATTCCGTGACCAAGTCGAAGTTCGACAACAAATACGGCTGCAAGGAATCGCTGGTCGACGGCATCCGCCGTGCAACAGACACCATGATGGCGGGCAAGGTTGCCGTTGTGATGGGCTACGGCGATGTGGGCAAAGGCTCGGCGGCCTCTCTGCGCGGTGCCGGTGCCCGCGTGAAGGTCACCGAAGTGGATCCGATCTGTGCGCTGCAGGCCGCGATGGACGGCTTTGAGGTTGTGCTGCTGGAAGATGTCGTCGGGTCGGCGGATATCTTTATCACCACCACGGGCAACAAGGACGTGATCCGCATCGAGCACATGCGCGAGATGAAGGACATGGCGATTGTCGGCAACATCGGCCACTTTGACAATGAAATCCAGGTTGCCGCGCTGAAGAACCACAAGTGGACCAGCATCAAGGAACAGGTGGACATGATCGAGATGCCGAATGGCAACCGTCTGATCCTGCTGTCCGAGGGCCGTCTGCTGAACCTCGGCAATGCCACCGGCCACCCGTCGTTTGTGATGTCCGCCTCTTTCACCAACCAGGTTCTGGCGCAGATCGAGCTGTGGACCAAAGGCGATGAGTACAAAAACGACGTCTACATCCTGCCCAAGCATCTGGATGAAAAGGTCGCGCGCCTGCATCTGGACCGGATCGGTGTGAAGCTGACCCAGCTGGACAAGGACCAGGCGGCTTATATCGGTGTGAAGCCCGAAGGCCCGTTCAAGCCGGAACACTACCGGTACTGATATGCAGGACGCGCGCGTGGAACGCTCGGCGGAAAACGATGCGATCTACCGCTATATCCGCAGCGAGATCCAGTTTGAGCTGTCGCTGATCAACGCGCGCGTCAACTGGCTGGTCACCAGCCAGGCCTTTCTTTTTGTACCGCTGACGCTGGGGGCCCGGCAGGGCGGCATTGGCGCGTCGGTCTATTACCCTGTCATTCCGGTTCTGGGCGTCGTGATCTGCGCGCTTGTGCTGATCTCTGTTCTGGCGGCCGTCTGGCGCAGCCGCCAGTGGCGGGCCAAGGCGGAACAGGGCGCCTATGCCGGTGACCAGAACCCGCAGGCATTTGATATCATACTGCCCCACAGCCCGATGATTCCGCGGATGGGCCTTGTCGGCGGGCTTGGTGTGCCGCTGGCGCTGGTCGGCGTTTGGCTGTGGCTGCTGGTGGCCCCGCCCGGCACCTGACGGCACCGCATTTCCCGGCGCAGACCGGTCCCCTGTTCCGAGTGATTTGCGACGCGGCAGAAGAATGTTACCGGCGGTTCCCCGCACAGGGGAATTTCTTTCTGAAAAACACCCTTTTGTGAAAGAAGATATATCATTAGTCTCATCCGGGATCGCGGGGAGCGGTCTGAAATTTAAGGTGGGAGACCTATTATGGGTAAACGGGACGATTTGATTGCGCAGTATGCGGATGACCTGAAAAACAAATGCGGCATGTCGCCGGACATGGATCTGCTGACAAAAGTGACCATTGGCTGCGGCCCGGCGATCTATGACGCCGACGCCTCCACGGTTGCGGGCAGCCAGGCATCAGAGCTGGAAACAGTGAAAAACAATTTCCTGATGAAGAAGCTTGGCCTCGCGGATGGTCCGGAGCTGATGGAAGCGATCAACAAGGTGATCGAGACCTACGGCAAATCCGAGCGCAACAAATACCGTGCGGTTGTCTATTACATGCTGACCAAACACTTCGGCAAAGAGTCCGTTTACAGCTGATATCAGTGGACTTTTCTGATTGGAACGCCCCGCTCTGAGTGGGGCGTTTTCCATTTGAGTTGTATTTAATCTATTGATTGCTTGGGTTTTTCGCGCACTGCGGGTATGTATGAGGCATCCGGCCAGTATGGCCAGGACCAGTTTCAGAGACACGCGTGGGTATGGGAGCGCGATGGGGTGAAAAGGGGTTCTGGCGGTGTGCCGGAACCCTTTTTCCAGTTACAGCAGCATCAGTACCAGCCCGATCACGGCACAGCCGAAGGTGGCATAGCCCCCGTCGATCAGGATCAGTGATTTTGGCCGCGCGCCAAAGCTGTAAAAGGTCGCGATCCAGGGGCTGACCAGAAAGAGCCCGATGCCCAGCCCGGAAATCAGCCCCTTGCCTGCAGTGTCGATCCCGCTCAACTGGAACACATGCCGCATCATTCCGGCCACAAGAATGGCGCCCAGCAGGCTCGTGACATAGGGTACAGGGTCCGACCGGTTGGCCGGCACACCGTTTTCATCCAGCGGCACACCCGAGGCCGCCATCCATTTATCGGCCAGCACCGTGTACCAGACCGCGCCAAAGGCAAAACCGGCGATCCCTGCCGCCAGGACGCTCAAAAATCCCATAATCCCGCTCCCTGCAGTTTTTGATGCCTGCATGGTGCCCGGAAAACCGGGCCCGGCCTAGTCTGAAATTCCGGCCAGCTTGCAGACCACGTCCCATTCGGCGGCGGTGACAGGCTGGACCGACAGGCGCGAATTGCGCACCAGGATCATGTCAGCAAGCGCTGGCTCTTCTTTGATCCGGTCGAGGGTGACGGGCGTTTTCACCGGCCTGATCGCTTTGATGTCCACACATTCCCAGCGGTCATCGTCGGTGGTGCTGTCGGGGTGCGCCTCTGCGATGACCTCGACAATGCCGACCACGGATTTTTCCTTTTGCGAGTGGTAGAAGAAGCCCAGATCGCCCTTTTTCATCTCGCGCATGAAATTGCGTGCCTGATAGTTGCGCACGCCGTCCCATTCCTCTCCGGCGTCCCCTTTGGCGACCTGGTCGTCCCAGCTCCAGGTGGAAGGTTCGGATTTAAACAGCCAGTACGCCATCAGCCGATCACCCGGTTCCAGGGGATCAGCTCGACCTTTTCAAAAAGCCCGGCCCTGGCATAGGGATCATTCGCCGCCCAGGCCTCGGCCTCGGCCATATCGGCCACATCGAGCACAATGAGCGAGCCGCACATCTGCCCGGCACCGTCCAGCAGCGGCCCGGCCTGTTGCACGGCGGGTCCGGATTTGAGGTATTCGACGTGCAGGGGCCGGTTTTCCTGGCGCAGGCTCAGCGCGCCGGGTTTGTCACGGGCAATCAGGGCGATCAGCATCTCATTATTCCTCTTTCAGGGTGCGCGACAGCAGGCGCGACATCGCCTCTGCCACATCAAGACGGTTTTCCACAAGACCGGCTACCGCGGATGTGATCGGCAGGTCGAGGTCATTTTCCTGTGCAACACTGTGCATGGCAAGGGCGGTTGCTGCCCCCTCGACGGTCGTGTTCTGGTCAAAGGACCGGCTTGCACCGATTGCCAGGCCATAGCGATAATTCCGCGACTGTTCCGAGGTGCAGGTGAGCACCAGATCGCCAAAGCCCGACAGGCCCGACAGGGTGGCCGGATCGGCACCGCGCCGCTCAGCAAGGCGCGCCATTTCGGCATTGCCGCGGGTCATCAGTGCTGCACGTGCGCTTTCGCCCAGGCCCGCGCCCATGGCCGCACCGCAGGCAATGGCCACCACGTTTTTCAGCGCACCGCCCAGTGCCGCCCCCGTCATGTCGGTGCTGCGGTAAAGGCGCAGGGTCGCGCCAGAGAGCAGCGCCTGAAGGCGGGAGGCCTGGCCCGGGTCGGCGCAGGCCAGCGTCATGGCTGTGGGCAGCCCGGCGGCGATGTCCCGGGCAAAGCCGGGGCCGGTGAGAATGGCCGGTGTTGCATGGGGCAGGGTCTGGTCGATGATTTCATGCGGGGCTGCACCGCTGCGCAGCTCCATCCCTTTACAGCAGGCGACCAGGGTCTGTGTGCTCAGAGCGTCACCCGCGCCGGTCAGAAACCCGCGCAGCTGTTGCAGGGGCAGGGCGAGCAGGAGCGTGTCGGCCTGCGCGGTGCTGTGCAGATCGTCAGTGACGGTCAGAGTTTCCGGAAAAGCAAAATCGCCCAGCCTGCGGCGGTTGCAGCGCTCGGTCTGCATCTGCTGTGCGTGGCCGGCATCGCGGGCCCAGAGGGTGACAGGCATCTGACCGGCGAGCGAGAGCGCCAGAGCGGTGCCGAATGCGCCTGATCCCAGAACCGAAACACTCATGCCTTGGCGCCCTTTTTACCGCTGCCCAGCATTGCCGGGCTGCTTTGATCCAGCGGCCAGCGGGGCCGGGCAGAGAGGGTCATATCCGCAGGCGGGGCCAGCGCCATCTGCTCCAGAGCGGCATAGCCGATCATTGCGGCATTGTCCGTACAGAGCGCCAGCGGCGGCGCGGTAAAGGCGGCATCGCTTTCTGCTGCTACAGTCTCTAATGCGCGGCGCAGAGACTGATTTGCGGCAACGCCCCCTGCCACACAGAGCGTCAGAGGTGCCTCGGTCTGCGCGCGGCACAGCGCCAGCGCGCGGCGGGTTTTTTCGGCCAGTACATCAGAGACTGCGGCCTGAAACCCGGCACAGAGATCGGCCACATCCTGCCGGGTCAGCCCGCCTTTTTCAGCGGCCACCGCATCGCGGGTGCGCAGCACCGCCGTCTTGAGCCCGGAGAAAGAGAGATCACAGCCGGGACGATCGAGCAGAGGCCGGGGCAGGGAGAAACGCGCGGGATCGCCCGCCCTGGCCTGGTCCTCCACCGATGGCCCGCCGGGCTGGGGCAGGCCAAGCAGCCGCGCGACTTTGTCAAAGGCCTCGCCCGGGGCGTCGTCGATGGTGCCGCCCAGACGCTGAAACCCGTCCGGCCCGGTCACCAGCAGAAACTGGCAGTGCCCGCCGGAGACGAGCAGCATCAGATAGGGATAGGGCACCGCATCGGTCAGCCGGGGGGTCAGCGCGTGCCCGGCCAGGTGGTTGACCCCGTAAAGCGGTTTGCCCGTGGCCATCGCCAGCCCCTTGGCGCACATCACACCAGAGACCACGCCGCCGATCAGCCCGGGGCCTGCGGTGACGGCAAAGGCGTCGATGTCACGGATGGTGAGGCCCGCCGCACTCAGGGCCTCTTCGGCACAGATGTCCAGCGCCTCGGCGTGGGCGCGGGCGGCAATCTCGGGCACCACACCTCCAAAGGCCGCGTGCAGCCCGGTCTGCGAGCGCACAACCGAGGACAGAATACGGGTCTGCCCCGTGTCATCCCGGCGCAGGATGGCGGCGGCTGTATCATCACAGCTGCTCTCTATGGCGAGGAGGGTGCAGGGGGTGGTCACATCGCGTTCCCGTTGCATGATCAATGGGCCGCAGGTAACACCGGCGGCAGGGTTAAACAATGGCGGGGGGCCATGGTGAACGCGCGGGTGCCGATGATTCTGACCAGGCCGGAGGGGGCTGCAGAGGCGTTTGTCAAAATACTGCCAGAAGAGCTGCGCGCCCGGCTGGAGATCATCCACAGCCCGCTGCTGGGGATCGTGCCCGTACCATTCAGTGAAGGCAGCGACCCGGCGGATGCGGCTGTTTTCACCTCCGCCAACGGGGTGCGCCACGGGCCGCCGCCTGCAGGGCGCCGGGCCTGGTGTGTGGGTGATGCGACAACGGCGCAGGCGCGTGCAGCGGGCTGGGACGCGGTCGGGGCCGGTGCCGATTCCCGTGCGCTGGTCGCGAGACTGACGCGGGGGGCCCCGGCGGGACGAATCGTGCATTTCAGCGGTGTGCACACCCGGGGCGATGTGGCGGAAAAGCTGGCTGCCGCCGGTCTGAACATCCGCCGCGTTGCCGTCTATGATCAGCCGCTCTTGCCGCTGAGCGCGCCTGCGCAGGCCGCGCTGGGCCGGGGTGGTCCGGTGATCGTGCCGCTTTTTTCACCCCGGACGGCTGCGCATTTTGCAGCTGAATGTGCGGCACCCCGGGCTGTCCGGGCGGTGTTTCTGAGCGCCGCCGTGGCGCGCGCCACTGGACAAGCCCCTTTTGCGCAACAGTTAATATCGGCGTGGCCGGATGCGCAGTCTGTGATCGCCTGTATAGAAAACCTGGTGTCGGACGCCCGTCCGGGTTGAGGGTAAACAGGCGGCGGAGTATGCTTTCCGGGTGCTGCCTGCGGGCGGAGAATCGATTCAGGGGTGGATAGTTTGGCCAAATCACGCAAATCGGACGACAAGACCGAAGACAAAGACCTGCGTGCCGGAACCGGGACAGAAGAGGTTACCGAGCCAAAGGAAGACAGCACAGGCGACGCGCCGGAAGCGGAGAAAACCGCCGAAACCGCGCACGCCGCTGAAGAGAGCGCCGGCACAGAGGCGGAGACCGCCCCGGACGATGCCCCAGAGCCACTGGACGCAAAAGAGGCGGATACATCTGACACGGATGATCAGGCAAAGGAGGCGCAGGCGGACGCTGACACGCGACCTGATGCTGTGCAGCCGGAGGAGGAGATCCTGGACGGTGAGATCCTCGAGGCCGGGGACACCACAGATGATGTGACCGATGCGGAGGCAGCAGCGGCCGCCGAAGCGGAGGACGCCCGGGAAGAGACAGCCCCGGAACCGGAGCCAGAGCCCGAACCCCAGCAGACCCAGCCCGTGCCCGTCCGCCAGGAAGTGATTGAGCGCGGCAGCATGTGGCCTGCGGTTTTTGGCGGTGTGATCGCAGCGATGATCGGGTTTATTGCCGGACGCGGCGATCAGCTCGACGCCTGGCTGCCCGCGTCGATGCAGCGTGGTTCGGTGGATCTGACCGAGGTTGAAACGCAGATGGCGGGGCTGGAGGCAGCTGCCGGTGCGCAGGACGCCCGGCTGGCCGAGCTGGAAGCGCGCCCTGTGCCCGAACCACAAACACCGGTTGATCTGGATTCGGTGAACGAGGCGCTGGATGCCATCAACACCAGCATCGAGGGTATCACCGCGCGTATTGATGCGCTCGAAGCGCGCCCGGTCGCTGTGGATGCGCCGCAGCCTGATGTCGGATCGGAAGATATTGCCGCTCTGCAGTCTGTACTGGATGCGCAACAGGCGGCGCTGGAAGCACAGACGGCAGAGATTGCGGCCCTGAATGCCCGCGCGGATGATGCGGCCAATGCGGCGCGCAGTGAAGCACAGCGCATTCTGGCCCAGGCCGCGCTGACCCGCGTTGTGACGGCGGTAGACACCGGCGAGGCCTTTGCGCCGGAGCTGGACGCGCTGGAAGAAGTGGTGCCGGTCGAGGTGCCTGAGGCGCTGAAAACAGCCGCTGCCGAAGGGGTGCCGACAATGGCCGCCCTGCGCGAAAGCTTTCCTGATGCCGCACGCCGGGCCCTGTCTGCTGCGCGGTCGGAAGTGCCCGAGAGCGAGGTTGAGGGCATTGGCGGATTTCTGCGCCGTCAGCTGAGTGCCCGGTCCATCACACCGCGCGAGGGCAATGACCCGGATGCGGTTCTGTCCCGCGCAGAGGCGGCGGTACGTCAGGGCGACCTGAGCACGGCGCTGAGCGAAATGCAGGCCCTGCCTGAACCTGCGCGCGCCGCCATGCAGGACTGGCTGAGTGCCGCCGAAGCCCGCAGTGCTGCACGGGATGCGGCCAGTACGCTCTCTGACAGCCTGCAAAGTAACTGAGGAAGACGAATATGTTGTGGTCTCTGATTAAGATAATCCTGTTCGTCGCCGCGGTGGCTGCAATGGCGCTGGGCGCCGGGTATCTGCTGGAAAGCGAAGGTGGTGTTCAGATCACCGTGATGGGCAGCGAATATACATTCGGTCCGTTGCAGTCGGTGATTGCCGTGATCGCCCTGGTGGTTGCGGTCTGGATCCTGCTCAAACTGTTGTCGCTGCTGGTGGCGACCTGGCGGTTCCTGAACGGGGACGAGACCGCCCTGTCGCGGTATTTTGACCGCAACCGCGAGCGCAAAGGGTTTGACGCCCTGTCCGAAGGGTTGATGGCGCTGGCCAGCGGCGAGGGGCGCGTTGCGATGAGCAAAGCGGCCAAGGCCGACAAATACCTCAACAAACCAGAGCTGACCAATCTGCTGACCGCTCAGGCCGCCGAGATGGCGGGCGACCGTCGCAAAGCGGAGGAAACCTATAAAAAGCTGGTGGCCAACAGTGCCACACGTTTTGTCGGTGTGCGCGGGATCATGCGTCAGAAGCTGGAGGACGGGGATACGGATACCGCGCTGGCACTGGCGGAGAAGGCTTTTGCCATCAAGCCAAAGCATGAGGAAACACAGGACGTTCTGCTGCGGCTTCAGGCCCAGAAAGAAGACTGGGCCGGTGCGCGGCAGACCCTGAGTGCCAAGCTGAAACATGGCAGCCTGCCGCGCGACGTGCACCGCCGCCGCGATGCGGTCCTGGCCCTGTCCGAGGCCAAAACAATCCTGTCTGATGAAAGCTCGATTGAGGTGCAGGAAAAGGCCATCGAGGCCAGCAAGCTCTCGCCCGATCTGGTGCCCGCCGCCGCAATGGCCGCGCGCAGCTATATCGAACAGCAAAAGCCGAAACTGGCCATGCGTCTGCTGAAAAAAGCCTGGGCTGTCCAGCCGCACCCGGATCTGGCGGCCGCCTTTGCCGAAATTGAACCGGATGAAACCCCGGCGCAGCGGCTTAAGCGGTTTATGGCGCTCACGCGGACCGCGCCGGACAACCCGGAGACGAAAATGCTGCTGGCGGAGCTGCATATCGCCAATGAGGATTTCCCCGAGGCCCGGCGCGCGCTGGGTGATCTGGCGGAAAGCGATCCGACCGCGCGTTCTGTCACGCTGATGGCGGCGATTGAACGGGGCGAGGGCGCGGATGATGCGATTGTCCGTGGCTGGCTGGCCCGTGCGGTGACCGTGTCACGCGGCCCGCAGTGGATCTGTGACAACTGCCAGCATATCCATGCCGAATGGGGCCCGATCTGCGAGAATTGCGAGAGCTTTGACACGCTGGCCTGGAAACGTCCGCCGGATGCGGAAATGGCCATGCCGGGCGGTGTGCAGATGCTGCCGCTGATTGTTGGCGCACTGGCGGATGGCACAGCAGCCGGAACGGTGCCCGCAACCACGGTTGACGACGGGATCGAGGACGCGGAACTGGTACCTGACGCAGATGACGGCACAGGCGATACCGGTGAGGCCACCGGCAAAGAAGACGCCAAAGTCTGAAAAGCGACGCGCGGTCCTTGACCTTCCAGTGACTGGAACCCTTATGTAGAGGGTAACTCTCCTGCAAAGGTGCCGCGCCCCGTGTCCCAGACCGTTACGCTTTCCATCGAGAAAATGAACTGTGCCTCCTGTGTGGGGCGGGTGGACCGTGCCCTGGCGGCGGTGACCGGTGTGACAGAGGTCTCCGTGAACCTGGCAACCGATACCGCGACCGTGACGGGGGATGCCTCGGTGGGCACGCTGATCCGCGCTGCGAATGACGCAGGCTATCCCGCACGCCGCGCAGAGGCAGATGCCGCAGAACTGGGCGCACGGCTGGAGGCCGCGGGGCGCGACCTGCAGCGCATGACGCTGGTTGCTGCCGTGCTGACCCTGCCGGTTTTTGTGCTGGCGATGGGCAGCCATATTTTCCCGCAGCTGGGCGAGATGATCGGGCGAAACACGAACCATCTGATCCAGGGGGTGCTGACCACGCTGGTGCTGGCCTGGCCCGGGCGTCGCTTTTTTGCCGATGGCTTTCCCGCGCTGATCAAAGGCGCACCGGACATGAACAGTCTTGTGGCGCTGGGTACTTCGGCGGCGTGGATCTATTCGGTGGTGGTCATGCTGGCGCCGGGGCTTTTCCCCGCGATGTCGCAGGGCGTGTATTTCGAGGCGGCAGCGGTGATTGTCACGCTGATCCTGACCGGGCGCTGGCTGGAGGCCCGCGCGCGCGGGCGGACGGGTGCTGCGATCCGCGCGCTGGTTGGTCTGCGCCCGCCTACAGCCCAGGTGATGCGCGATGGCCAGGCAACCGAAATCGCGGTGGAGCAGATCCGCACCGGGGATCATGTGCTGCTGCGTCCGGGCGAACGTGTGCCGGTGGACGGGGTGATCATCGAAGGCACAACAACCGCGGACGAGGCGATGATATCGGGAGAGCCGCTGCCCGTCGAAAAGCGCCCGGGCGATGCGATGACCGGCGGGACGGTCAATGGCTCGGGCAGTGTCACGCTGGAGACCGCAGCGGTGGGCGAGGCCACGGTTCTGGCGGGTATCATCCGGCTGGTCCAGTCCGCGCAGGGTTCGAAACTGCCGGTGCAGGCGCTGGTGGACCGGATCACGCTGTGGTTCGTGCCTGCGGTTCTGGCGGTCGCGTTGGTAACCGTGCTGGCCTGGCTGGTGCTGGGGCCGGCACCGGTGCTGTCCTATGCGCTGGTGGCGGGTGTTTCGGTTCTGATCATTGCCTGCCCCTGTGCGATGGGGCTGGCGACACCGACCTCTGTGATGGTGGCCATTGGCCGCGCGGCTGAAATGGGCGTGCTTTTCCGCAAGGGCGACGCCCTGCAATCGCTGGCCGCAGTGGATGTGGTGGTTTTTGACAAAACCGGCACCCTGACCGAAGGACGCCCGGTGCTGCAGTCGCTGTCTGTGGCCCCGACGTTTGAGAAAGACCGGGCCCTGGCCCTGATTGCAGCACTGGAGGCACGGTCCGAGCACCCGCTGGCCCGGGCGATCCTGGCGGCCGCGCAGGAGGCAGCGCTGGACCTGCCCGCTGCTTCGGAGATTGCAGCTCAGGATGGCATGGGGATTACCGGCATGGTGGAAGGCCACCGGATCCTGATCGGGTCTGCGCGGATGATGCAGGAGCAGGGCGTGGATGTCAGCGGCTTTGACAGTGACCGCACCACCTGCGAGGCCCGCGGCCAGACGGTATTTTATGCTGCGTCTGACGGGCAGCCCCTGGCGCTGCTGGCCGTGTCCGATGCCATCCGCCCCGGGGCCGGAGCACTGATTGCGGGGCTGAAAAAACGCGGTGTGCGGGTGGCGATGGTGACCGGTGACAGCGAGGAAGCCGCATCGGTTATTGCCGCAGAGCTGGGCATTGATACGGTCGCGGCCCGGGTTCTGCCCGCGGAAAAGACCGAGACCCTGCACCGCCTGCGCGGCACCCCGGGCACGCTCGCCTTTGTCGGGGACGGGATCAATGACGCCCCGGCACTGGCTGCTGCCGATGTAGGTATCGCCATCGGCACAGGCACAGATGTGGCAATCGAGGCGGCGGATGTGGTGCTGATGTCCGGCAATCCGCTGGGCGTGTTGCGCGCCATCCATGTGTCTGAACAGACCATGCGGAACATCCGGCAGAACCTTTTCTGGGCCTTTGGGTATAACGTGGCGCTGATCCCGGTGGCGGCGGGTGTGTTTTTTGCGCTGACGGGCTGGTTGCTGTCGCCCATGCTGGCCGCTGGCGCCATGGCCCTGTCGAGTGTTTTCGTGCTGAGCAATGCGCTGCGTCTGAGACGCCTGTCAGGAGATCCGGTATGAACATCAGCGACGTTGCAACAGCCACCGGGCTGCCGGTGAAAACCATCCGGTATTATGAGGACATCGGCCTGATCACCCCGGGCCGGAAAGGCAATGGCTACCGCTGGTTCAGCGAGACCGACCGCCACAGGCTGGCCTTTCTGGGGCGCGCGCGGTCGCTGGGGTTCTCCATAGAGGCCTGCCGCAGCCTGCTGCAGCTCTACAGTGACCGGGACCGCGCCAGTGCGGATGTGAAAACCATCGCCCGCGCGCATCTGGAAGAGATCGACCGCAAACGCGCCGAACTGACCGACATGCGGGACACGCTGGCACATCTGATTGATGCCTGCGCCGGGAATGACCGGCCCGATTGTCCGATCCTTGCGGACCTTGCGGCAGAGCGCCGCCCTTGAATACCGGCGGGCCGGGGCTCACATGGAGGAGATGAGCAACATTTTCCAGCACAACATAAAAGTTCTTTTCCAGCACTGTGACCCGGCGGGGATCGTTTTCTATCCGCGTTACTTTGAGATGGTGAACCAGACCGTGGAGGAATGGCACGAAGCAGGCCTGGGTTATTCCTTTGCGCAGATGCATCTGAAACGGGGTCATGGGGTGCCAACTGTCTCTATTGGTGCGGAATTTTCCGCTCCGAGCCGCATGGGCGATGTGCTGACATGGCGGCTGACCTTGCAGAAACTGGGCCGTACCTCGGCGCATCTGATGGTCGAGGCGCATTGCGGCGACGAACTGCGGATGACCGCGACCCCGGTGCTGGTATCGGTTGATATGAAGACCGGACGTCCGGTGCCCTGGCCTGAAGAAATGCGGCCCCGGATGGAAAGTTTCCTGGTGGCAAAATAATTTTATACATAAAAATTTTATGCTTGAAACAATCTGAGTGTCGGATAGGCTGGACCGCGTGAATCAATCGCGGGTGCCCCATGAGAATAGCCTGTCTGGGAGGCGGTCCGGCCGGCCTCTATTTTGCGATCTCGATGAAGCTGCGGGATCCGGCGCATGAGATCACCGTTTTCGAACGCAACCGTCCGGATGACACCTTTGGCTGGGGTGTGGTTCTGTCTGACGAAACGCTTGGCAACCTGGAACACAATGACCCCAAAAGTGCTGCGCTGATCCGCAGCCACTTTGCCTATTGGGATGATGTTGCGGTGATCCACCAGGGTGTGCGCACCGTGTCGTCCGGCCACGGGTTTTGTGGCATCGGGCGGCGGCAGCTGCTGATCCTGCTGCAGGAGCGTGCGCGCGAGCTGGGGGTTGATCTGCAGTTTGAAAGCCCGGTGGAGAGTGCTGCGGCCCTGGCGGCAGATTATGATCTGGTGGTGGCGACCGACGGGCTGAACTCCCGCACACGGCAGGAATTCAGCGACTCTTTCCGCCCGCAGACAGACATCCGGAAATGCCAGTTTACCTGGCTGGGCACGCGCCAGAAATTTGACGACGCTTTTACCTTTATCTTTGAGAAAACACAGCATGGCTGGGTCTGGGCCCATGCCTATCAGTTCGACCCTGACACGGCGACTTTCATCGTGGAATGCAGCGAGGAGACCTGGGCGGCCTGGGGCTTTGGCGAGATGTCCAAAGAAGAAAGCATTGCCACCTGCGAGGCGATTTTTGCGCAGCATCTGGACGGTCATGCTCTGATGTCAAACGCCAACCATGTGCGCGGATCTGCCTGGATTCAGTTCCCGCGCGTGCTCTGCGAGCGCTGGCACCATGACAACATCGTGCTGATGGGCGATGCTGCTGCGACGGCGCATTTTTCCATCGGCTCCGGCACCAAACTGGCGCTTGAATCAGCGGTGGCCCTGGCAGATTGCCTGACGGAGGAAGCGGACAGGGCTGCCGCCTTTGCCCGCTATGAGGATGAACGGCGCATCGAAGTGCTGCGGTTGCAGTCGGCGGCGCGCAATTCGCTGGAGTGGTTCGAGGAGGTCGAACGGTATCTGCATCTGGACCCGGTGCAGTTCAATTACTCCCTGCTCACCCGGTCGCAGCGGATCAGCCACGAGAATCTGCGTGCGCGGGATCCGGACTGGCTCAGGGCGGCAGAGCGCTGGTTTCAGACGGAGGCCGGTGTGGGAGAGAACGCCCCTGTGCGGCACCCGATGTTTGCGCCCTGGCGGTTGCGGGAGATGACGCTGAAAAACCGGATCGTGGTCTCGCCGATGGCGCAGTACAAGGCCGTGGACGGTCTGCCGACCGACTGGCATCTGGTGCACTACGGCGAGCGTGCCAAGGGCGGCGCGGGGCTGGTTTACACGGAAATGACCTGTATCAGTGACGATGCGCGCATCACGCCGGGGTGTCCCTGTATCGCGACCGACGCTCAGGAAGCGGCCTGGAAACGGATCGTGGATTTCATCCACGCCGAAAGTGACGCAAAGGTCTGTCTGCAGATCGGCCACGCCGGGGCCAAGGGCTCTACCCAGGTCGGATGGGAGGAGATGGACGCGCCGCTGCACGATGGAAACTGGCCGCTGATCGCCGCCTCTGACGTGCCCTGGACCGGGCGGAATGCGACCCCGCGGCCCATGACCCGCGACGACATGGACCGGGTAAAGGCGCAGTTCGTCCAGGCGACCGAACGTGCCGCGCGCGCCGGTTTTGATATGATCGAGCTGCACGCCGCACATGGCTATCTGATCTCGGGTTTTATCACGCCCTTGCAGAACCGGCGCACGGACGCATATGGCGGGTCGCTGGAAAACCGACTGCGCTATCCGCTGGAGGTGTTTGACGCCATGCGGGCGGCCTGGCCTGCAGACCGGCCCATGTCGGTGCGCATCTCGGCCAACGACTGGATGGGCGAGACGGGCATCACCCCTGCGGACGCGGTGGCCATTGCGCGGGCGTTCCAGGAGCACGGCGTGGATATCTGTGACGTGTCCGCCGGACAGACCTCGGCCGAGGCCCAGCCGGTCTATGGCCGCATGTTCCAGACGCCGTTTTCGGACCGTATCCGCAACGAAACCGGCCTGCCGACCATGGCCGTGGGCAATATTTTCGAGGCGGATCATGTGAATTCCATTCTGATGGCCGGGCGGGCCGATCTGGTGTGTCTGGCGCGTCCGCATCTGTCTGATCCCTACTGGCTCCTGCGTACGGCAACCGCGCTGGGTGACCGGGCAGAAAGCTGGCCTGCCCCCTATCAGGCCGGGCGCGACCAGGCCTGGCGGCTGGCCGACAAGGAAGCCGCCGAGGGGGACCTGCGCGTATGACGGACCTGAGCGGAAAGCGCGCCCTGGTCACGGGCGGCGGCACGGGCGTTGGGGCCGCGATTGCCCGGGCGCTGGCCGGAGCAGGCGCAGAGGTCTGGATCAGCGGACGGCGCGCCGATGTTCTGGAGCAGACGGCCAGAACCCACGCGGGCATGCGCACCGTGACAGGGGATGTGACCCGCCCCGCCGATTGCGAAGCGATGATCGCCGCCGCCGGGCACCCGCAGATCGTGGTGGCCAATGCAGGTGCTGCGGTTTCGAAACCATTTCACCGGATGAACGGTGGCGACCTGCAGGCCATGCTGGACGTGAACCTGTTTGGTGTGTTCAACATCTGTGCCGCGGCCCTGCCTGCGATGAAAAAGGCGGGGGGCGGCAGGCTGATTTCTGTCGCCTCGACCGCGGGGCTGAAGGGATACGCCTATGTCAGTGCCTATGTGGCGGCAAAACATGCGGTTGTCGGGCTGACCCGGTCTCTGGCGCTGGAACTGGCGCAGACCGGCGTGACCGTGAACGCGGTCTGCCCGGGGTTCACCGACACGCCGATGCTGCAGGAAACGGTGGAGAATATCATGCAGCAGACAGGCCGCAGCCGCGCAGTGGCCGAGGCCGCCCTGACCGCAGGCAACCCCCAGGGCCGGTTTGTTGATCCGGCAGAAGTGGCGGATGCCGTGCTCTGGCTGGCGGGGGATGGTGCCAGTGCTGTGACCGGCCAGGCGTTGTCTGTCTCTGGTGGAGAAGTGATGTGACAGGTCAGACCCAAATCCCCTCTGATCTGAGCAAGGACCGCCTGCGTGTCTGGCTGCGGATGCTCAAAGTCACCCGTATGATCGAGGCGGAACTGCGCGAGCGGATGCGCCTGGAATGGGATATTACCCTGCCGCGGTTTGACGTCATGGCCGCGCTGCGCCGCAGTGAAGAGGGCATGAAGATGAGTGATCTGAGCGGTGTGCTGCGTGTCTCCAATGGCAATGTCACCGGTATTGTGGACCGGTTGGTTTCCGATGAACTGGTCGAGCGCCGCGCGGTAGAGGGCGACCGGCGCGCCATGCGGGTTGTTCTGACAGAACGGGGCCGCACGCAGTTTGATCAGATGGCGGCGGTACATGAGGTCTGGGTGGATGAGCTGCTCTCGCCCATCGGGGCGCAGGGTCTGGCAACCGTTCATTCGCGCCTGGGCCGGATCGCAGAAAAAGCAGAGGATGACACCTGATGCCTGAACATTTTCGCCTGACGCGCCAGGGAGAGGTGGCTGTTGTCACGCTGGACCGGCCCGACCGCAAGAACCCGCTGACTTTTGAGAGCTATGCAGAGCTGCGCGACTGGTTCCGGGACCTGCGCGACGATCCGGAGATCAACGCGGTGGTTTTTGGCTCTAATGGCGGCAATTTCAGCTCGGGCGGCGATGTGCATGACATCATCGGGCCGCTGGTGGGCATGGACATGAAGGACCTGTTGAAGTTCACCCGCATGACCGGTGACCTGGTCAAGGCAATGCTGGCCTGCGGCAAGCCGGTGATCGCAGCCGTTGACGGAATCTGTGTCGGTGCTGGGGCTATAATTGCCATGGCATCCGACCTCAGGATCGGCTCGCCCCAGGCAAAGACCGCGTTTCTCTTTGCGCGGGTCGGGCTGGCGGGCTGTGATATGGGTGCCTGTGCCATGCTGCCCCGGATCATCGGGCAGGGGCGCGCCGCCGAGCTGCTTTATACCGGGCGCTCGATGAGCGCAGAGGAAGGCGAACGCTGGGGGTTTTTCAACCGTCTGGTCGGGCCTGACGCGCTGGAGGCCGAGGCGGTGGCCCTGGCGCAGCGCATCGCGGAAGGTCCGAATTTTGCGCATATGATGACAAAAACTATGCTGGCCCAGGAATGGAACATGACGCTGGATCAGGCAATCGAGGCAGAGGCCCAGGCCCAGGCCATCTGTATGCAGACCGAAGATTTCCGCCGCGCCTATGAGGCCTTTGTCGCGCGGGAAAAGCCGGTGTTTCAGGGTGACTGAACCGGCCAGCGGGGAGAGATACAGATGAGTGACCGCAGTTTTCTGACATGGCCGTTTTTTGAGGAGCGCCACCGGGAACTGGCCGATGCGCTGGACGCCTGGTGCGGGACAAACCTGGCCGGGATTGACCACCGGGACGTGGATGCGGCCTGTATCGATCTGGTGTCACGGCTGGGTGCGGGCGGCTGGCTGACCCATTCTGCAGTGGACCCGGACGCGCCCGGCGCGCTGGATGTGCGCAGCCTGTGCCTGATCCGCGAAACGCTGGCGCGCCACGACGGTCTCGCGGATTTTGCCTTTGCGATGCAGGGGCTGGGGACGGGCGCACTGTCGCTCTTTGGCAGTGAGGAACAACGCGCCTGGCTGCACCGGACGCGCGCGGGCGAGGCGCTGTCCGCCTTTGCGCTGAGCGAGCCTAAATCAGGCTCTGACGTGGCAAATATTGCCCTGTCTGCCGCGCAGGATGGCAACGGGTTTGTGCTGAACGGCGAGAAAACCTGGATCTCCAACGGCGGGATCGCGGATATTTACACCGTCTTTGCCCGCACCGGCGAGGCACCGGGTGCCAGGGGCCTCTCTGCCTTTCTGGTGCCTGCGGATACGCCCGGACTGCACGTCGCAGAACGGCTGGAGGTGATGGCGCCGCACCCGCTGGCGCGGCTGTCGTTTGACAATGTGCGGGTGGATGCCGGGGCGCTGATCGGCGCGCCGGGGCAGGGGTTCCGGATTGCGATGTCCGTGCTTGATGTCTTCCGCTCTACTGTGGCGGCTGCGGCTCTGGGGTTTGCGCGCTGCGCGCTGGACGCGGCGCTGGAGCGGGTGCGCACAAGGGAATTATTCGGCGCGCCCCTGTCAGAGATGCAGATGGTGCAGGGCCATATTGCGGACATGGCGCTGGATGTGGATGCTGCTGCATTGCTGGTCTACCGCGCGGCCTGGACGCGGGATACCGGCGCGGAACGGGTCACGCGCGAGGCGGCGATGGCCAAGCTCTTTGCCACCGACCAGGCGCAGCAGGTCATCGACAAAACCGTGCAGCTGTTTGGTGGCGAAGGGGTGCAGACCGGATCGGTGCCGGAACGTCTCTACCGCGAGATCCGGGCGCTGCGGATCTACGAAGGGGCCTCTGACGTGCAAAAGGTGGTGATCGCGCGTGCCACGCTGAACAATGCCTGAGGCGTTGCGTCAGTAGGTTTTGACCGATTGCGCCAGACGTTCCAGCGTCAGCCCGACCTGATCCGAGCTGACGATTGCGGATCGGACCAGCCGGTCAAACTGTCGCGCAAAGCCCCGCACCTGCTCGGGGCTGCTGACCACCAGATAGGCCTCTCCGATATAGAGCGCCACGCGCTGCTTGCCAAAGACGGTGAAGGGCGCGGAATAGGTTTTGCTGCCATCATAGAGGTGCAGACGCAGCGCGGGATACGTCTGCTCGCAGATGCGCGCCATGTGAAACAGCTGGTGACGGCACTGGCGGGCCGGGGTGTTCCGCCACAGCCCGGACCGCGCGGCAAGATCCTGCAGCGTCTGGATGGGCATCGCAATTTCCACATCCATGTCATCGAGCGAGATATGCCCCAGCACGTTTTCCACACCTCCGCCACGCGCATCCGCGGGCTCGTCCGTGATGGTTTCGGGCGACAGGCTGATCATATCCGGCAGGGTCGAGGGCACGTAGCGCAGTTTGAAACCCGCGGCTTCGCTGCGCCACTGATCCAGCGGGGTGGAGCCATCGGCCAGGGTTTCGCGCTCGATCTCGACACTGCCGGCGACTTCCTGGCGGCCTTCGCGGGCGTTCTCCAGACACAGCAGCCAGTCCACCGACACGCCGCTGGTCTGCGCGATACGCCGCAGGGTCTCTGCGCGGGGCAGGCGGTCAGAAGAGGTGCTGAGGAACTGGCTGAGCGCTGAGCGGTCCAGCCCGGTCTGCGCCATGAAATGGGCTTTGCCCTCGACATGCGACTCCAGAACCTGCCGCAGCCGCTTGCGGAACTGAACAGAGAGATCGCGCTTATCCATATGTCGCATATATGCAATTTTGAAACGAAAATACAACAAACATACCTATTTGCCGCATAAGTAATCTTTGTGTTGCAGACTCATGCGCTTGTCTGATGGTGCCGTGATGCAGGAAAATCGCTTTGGACCGATCACGGACCATACCTGCGAAAGACCCGGAAATTGACTGCTCCTGACTGCCCTGAGAACACCCGCACCGAATGGCCCACACTTGGTGTTGCGGCGATATGCTATGCCGGTTTTGCGCTGACCACCATGTATTCACAGGCTTTGGGCCCTGCTCTGTCCGGTGTTCTGCTGGTGCTGGTTCTGACGCTTTATTCCTCGCTCAGTCACGAGGTACTGCATGGCCATCCCTTTCGGGATGCACGGCTGAATACGGCGCTGGTTTTCCCCGCACTTGGCCTTTTTATACCCTATCTGCGGTTCCGCGACACGCATCTGGCGCACCATCACGACCCCAATCTGACAGACCCTTATGACGACCCGGAGACCAACTTTGTGGACCCTGTCGTCTGGGCGGAATGGACGCCGCTGCGGCAGGCGGTGTACCGGGCGAACAACACACTGCTGGGCCGGATGCTGATTGGTCCTGCCATCAGCACGGGCGCGTTTTATCTGGCGGATCTGCGCGCTGCGCTGCGCGGTGACCGCGCTGTTCTGCGGGCCTGGCTCTTTCATCTCGGCGGCCTGGTGCCGGTTGGCCTGTGGTGGGTGCTGGTGGCGGACATGGCGCTGTGGGTCTATGTGGCAGCGGCCTGGGCCAGCCTGTCAGTGCTGAAAATACGCACCTTTCTGGAGCACCGTGCCCATGAACGCGCCCGTTGCCGCAGCGTGATCATCGAGGACAGGGGCGTTCTGGCTTTTCTCTTTCTCAACAACAACCTGCATGCGGTGCACCATGCCTGTCCGCAGCTGGCCTGGTACCGCCTGGGCGGGTTTTATCGCGCGCGCCGCGCCGCTTTTCTGGAACGGAACGGCGGTTATGCCTACCGGTCTTACTGGCAGATTGCCCGGCTTTTTCTGTTCCGGAGCAAGGATCCGGTGCCGCATGTTCTGTGGCATCAGGGCAACCGGACTGCACCCGGTCCGACCCTGCGCGACGGCCGGCAAAGCGCCCGGGGATAAGCGTTTGAAACCTGACGCTGGCGGTGCCATCCTGCGCGGGACAAAATCAGCGGCAGGAGGCACCCCCCGTGTCCGAAATCGACAGTCCCGTTCTTCTTTCCATTGCGGATGGCATCGCCACCGTCACGATAAATAACACGCGGGCCATGAACGCCCTGTCGGAAGAGGTCCTGGCGGCACTGCAGGAAACCTGGGACGGGCTGGCGCAGAACGCAGCGGTCAAGGCTGTGATCCTGCGCGGATCGGGCAACCATTTCTGTGCCGGTCACAACCTCAAGGAAATGACCCTGCGGCGGCAGGATGCGGATGGCGGTCAGGCCTATTTCAACGATCTGTTTGCGCGCTGTTCACGGATGATGCTGTCGATCGTGAAGCTGCCACAACCCGTCATTGCCGAAGTGCAGGGGATTGCCACAGCGGCGGGATGCCAGCTGGTGGCCACCTGTGATCTGGCGGTCGCGGCAGAGGATGCGCGCTTTGCCACGTCGGGCGTGAACATCGGATTGTTCTGCTCGACGCCGATGGTGGCCCTGTCGCGCAATGTGACCCGCAAACAGGCGATGGAGATGCTGTTGCTGGGGGATTTCATTCCGGCGGCGCGCGCGGCGGACATGGGTCTGATCAACCGGGTTGTTCCGGCCGATGATCTGGGCACCGCCGCCCGGGCCATGGCAGAACAGATTGTCAGCAAAGCACCAGTCGCGGTGCGCACGGGTAAACGCGCCTTTTACGCTCAGGCGGAAATGACGCTGGAAGAGGCCTATGACTATGCAGGCCGGACGATGGCAGAGAACATGATGGCACGCGATACGCGCGCGGGCATCGATGCCTTTATCGCCAAGGAACCCATGCCCGAATGGCAGGGCGACTGAGCTCAGAGTATCCGGGCGGCGGCCTGTTCTGCCGCCTCCAGGGCGCCTTCGAGAAAGCCACCGAAATCCTCGCCCATCTCGGATGAGGCAAAGATCATGCGACCATCCCAGACGTCCCGCAGTTCATGCGGGGTGCCATAGGCCGGATGCTGTGCCGGCGGAATGTGATCTGCCGCAGTCGCCACATGAGGGTTCTGCGCCCAGTCTTCCATATGCAGTGTCACGCCCTTTGCCATTTGCGGGCCAAAGAGCGCGACCAGTTGTTCTTGCGCCAGATGAAGAATCTCTGCCTGGTGTTCGGCGCGCGCTGCAGCCGGGACACCGACAAAGCCAAAAAGGGCAAAACCACTGCCATCTGCGGGCGAGGCATCATGGATTTCGACCATCGGCCCGCGCTGGCTGATCGCATCACCCGAGAGACCCGCTTCGCGCCACCAGGCGCGTTCGCAGACCGCGACGATTTTTGCATGACCGGCCATCCACGTGGGCACGGCTGCCATTGTCCTTTGCATAGGCTCCGGCAGGGCGGGGGCAAAGATGATGTCCTGCGCTGCGATCCGGGGTGGCAGGGCCATCACCACCCGCTGTGCGGTGATCTGTTTGTCTGCTGTGTCTGCGACAATTCCCTGCGCCGCGCGCGCCAGGTGCAGGACAGGGCAACCCTTCAGGATGCGTGCCTCCGGGAGCGCCTCTGTCAGGCCATCCGTCAGGCCCTGCATCCCGCCTGAAAGACGTAAAGAGCCCTGCATAGAGCCTGCACCAAACCCCTTTTGCACCTGGCCCCCCGACCGCTGGAAAAGGCCGGTGCCGGTGCTGTATTGCGCAAACACATCGAGGCCAAGGCGTGCGGCAAGGGCTGCGGAACGCGGTTGTCCGGGCCAGATCCAGGCGGGCCCAAGATCAACAGGCACGCCGCCAAAACGCCTGGTTCTTATACGTCCCCCTGTGTGTGCTGCCCGTTCCACCAAAAGCCAGTCATGGCCCGCGCGTTCCAGCCTGTCCGCCAGGCTCAGCCCGGCGAGACCGCCGCCCACAATGAGAGTTTCCGTCTGCATGACGCCCTCTTTACAGGACGTGCGGGCAGTGTCACGCGGCCTGCGCTGGGATCAGCCCACTTTGTACCCCCAGAATGCGGTGTTGCCTGCCAGGAAATATCCGTCCTGCGCGCTGATACGCCCCTGCAGCTCGACCGTGTCGCCCGCGTTCAGCAGGGCCATGCCCTGGATGTTGAGATTTGTCCGCTCCGAGATATGCGGCCCGGTGATTTCGCCCCGCGAGCCGCTGATCTCTTCCGTTCCGTTGCGGATCAGGCGTCCGGCGATACCGACCAGCGTGCTGGTGTTTTCACGGAATGTCAGGCCGCCGCCAAAGACATACGTCCCGTCCACCGGCGCGGTAAAGGCGCTGGTGCCTGCGTCAAAGGTATTCTGGTCGTTGAACTCTGTTGTATTGATCGCCACGGTGATCCAGCTGTTTGCGGCACAGTAGTTGTCGAAACTGGTGGTACCCTTGAAGCGCGGTAGGTTGGGCTGGTCGACGATGCCGGAGCCCGTGTCGATGCTCAGCCCGTCAAAAAAACCCGCGCCATCAGGCGAGGTGGACAGGCGAAGACGGTCGCTGCCAAAAAGGCCAAACAGCCCGCGCGTCTGAAAGTTCTGCTGGAATACGAAACCGAGGTCATCCGTGGAATTCTCCTTGTTCAGGGTCGAGACACAGCTGCCCGTACCGCCATCCGCCTGATAAAGCGCGGTCCAGAGTGCTGCGTTGAGTTTGGCCGAAAACGGGGCTGTGGGCAGGGATGTCATGCCAAGGCCAAAGCTTTCGATGTCCTGCAGCTCGTCGCTGTCCAGATCGATCCAGTCGGCACCGTCGTGCACGATCAGGGTTTCGCGGGCCGATACCCAGGCGCTCCATCCGGCGCGCGGCACGAAAAACCGCCAGGCGCTGTTCTCAAAAAGCGCGACTTCACCGGCGCGGCCCGACCAGTCGCCGGTGGCCGCATCGCCCACGATATAGCGCGCGCCGTCCGACGGAGTTCCGGGGGGCGTCGTCTGATCGTCAGAGATCACAGCAAGCTGGGTGACCACATCCAGAATACGCAGCGCTTCGTTGTGCGTCACATGCTTCTGAGCCTGGTTGGGAAGAATAAAGGGGAGCGAGAGACTGCTGGAAGTGTCGGCCATTGAATTTCCCATGCATGAGGATTGATCCGCCCAAACTGGGGCAAAACGGTTTCGCATGTGCCAGGCAGGCGCGCCGTCGCTTAACCGGTCGTTAACCCGGCCCGCACTGTTCATCGAAAATCCACACGACGTTCATAGTAATTCCATAAACCGGAACATTATCTCCGCTATCAGTTTCTATTATCTGTCGTGTTGCAGGAATTTCCCTCGCTCGCAGACAAAGGATGACACAATGTCCGACACCGTTCGAATTCACAGCTTTCCGCTCTCTGGCCATGCGCATCGCGTGGTGCTCTTTGCGGCCCTGGCAGGTATCCCTCACGAGATCATCAATGTCGATCTTGCGAATGGTGCCCAGAAATCAGAAGCCTTTCTGGCACTGAATCCGATGGGCCAGGTCCCGGTCATTGAAGATGGCGGGAATGTCATCAGCGACAGCAATGCTATTCTGGTCTACCTCGCGCGCCGATACGCCAAAGACTGGCTGCCAACCGACCCCCAGGCCGAGGCAGAGGTGCAAAAATTCCTGACGCTTGCAGCAGGTGAGCTGGCTTTTGGACCGGCAGCGGCACGGCTGATCAATGTGTTCAACGCACCGCTGAACCGTGAGTTCTGTCAGACTGTTGCAGCACGCGTCCTGGGCAAACTGGAAGCGCATCTTGAGGGTCGCAGCTGGCTGGTGAGCGAGCGCCCGACAATCGCGGATGTCGCCATCTACAGCTATACAGCCCACGCGCCCGAGGGCGACGTGTCGCTTGAACCTTATCCAAATGTGCGCCGGCTGCTGGCTGGTATCGAGAGGCTGGATGGCTTTGTGCCGATGCCCGTGACGCCTGTGGGGCTGGCAGCTGCCGGCGCCGACTGACCGCCGTTCCTGTCTGCACACGCCGTTCGGACGGGCCCTTTTCCCATAACTCAAACGAGGTCCATCATGAAAAACAATGATCAAATCGGTCTGTCACCCTTTCATGCCGGTGAACTCGCAGCTCAGGACCGCGCGGGCAAACGCGATCGTATGGCAGTCATCGGTCGCAGGGCCATCCGGCCTTTTATGCCCGATCAGCACCGGACATTTTTTGAGCAGTTGCCCTTTGTCGTGATGGGCAGCGTGGATGAAAAAGGCCAGCCCTGGGCCTCTGTCGTCAGCGGTGGAACGGGATTTATCCGGTCTCCTGACGACAGACATCTGGGCATCATGGCAAAGCCCCATTCAGGTGATCCTCTGGCGGGTGCGCTGCGGCTTGATGCGCCGGTCGGGGTGCTGGGCATTGAACCATCCACTCGGCGTCGTAACCGCATGAACGCGCATGTGACCGAGATGGACGCAGGCTGGTTCACACTGCGGGTGGACCAGTCTTTTGGAAACTGCCCGCAATACATTCAGACCCGCGACTTACGGTTTGTCCGCCCGGTGGATGAGACCGCTGAAACAACAGGGTCTGTTCTGGTCACCGACCTGGATGATCAGATGCGCTCGTTTATCCGCAGCGCGGACACACTCTTTGTCGCCAGTGCCGTCAGGCAGGCGGCAAATCCGGCGGCGCGCGGTGTGGATGTTTCGCACCGCGGTGGCCTGCCCGGGTTTGTAAAGGCAGAGGGCAACACGATCACCGTGCCTGACTATGCGGGCAACAACTTCTTTAACACCATCGGCAATTTCGTGGTGAACCCGCGGGCGGGTCTGCTGTTTCCCGATTTTGAAACCGGAGACGTACTGCAGCTGACTGGTACGGTTGAACTGCTCTGGAGCGATGATCCGGAAATTGCGCGTCTGGAAAACGTGGACCGGGCCTGGCGCTTCACGCTGGATCACGGGGTGCGCACGACGGATGCGCTGCCGTTTCGTGCGAATTTCGGAGAGTACTCGCCCCAAAGCCTCGGTGCAGACACCTGGGAGGCGGCCGCGCGCCGCAAGCTGTGTTAACGCGCAACAAAAGCTCCAGGTGCAGCAGCCGCTTAATGATCAGAAATCGAGGTTTTCCACGCTCAGAGCGTTCTGCTGGATAAACTCGCGGCGCGGCTCCACCACATCGCCCATCAGCTTGGTAAAGAGGTCATCCGCTTCGGCCATATCCTCGACCCGTACCTGCAGCAGCGTGCGCGCGTCGGGATCCAGCGTGGTTTCCCACAGCTGGTCAGGGTTCATCTCGCCCAATCCCTTGTAGCGCTGCAGGGACAGACCCTTTTCACCTTCCTGCAGGATCGCCTCCAGCAGATCCAGCGGGCCAAAGATCATCTGTGTCCGGTCCTTGCGGATCAGCGTCGCGGGCAGGTTATACACATCCTGAAGGCTCTGCGTGAAGCTGCCGGTCTTTTTCGCCTCGCCCCCGCGCAGAATACGGCCATCCAGTGTGCGGACCTCTTCGACGCCGCGCAGAATACGGGCCAGACGGATGCCGTGATCCTGGGTGATACGTCCCTGCCAGCCGCGTTCGTATTCCTCGGCGATCAGGTTCAGACGGGCGGCAACCTTGTCTGCAGTGCCCTGCAGATCGGCATCTACAACACCCGGTGCAAAGGCTCCGGCAATGGCCGCCTGCTCCAGTATATGGCGCGGGTAATGTGTCGGGAACGCATCAAGCACGCGGCGCATCTGGCGGGCCAGATCGACCACACGGGTCAGGTCGGCACCGGTGATTTCCTCGCCATTGCCCTGCTTCAGGATCGCCCCGTCGATACCCTGCTGGATCAGGTATTCCTCCATCGCGGATTCGTCCTTGAGGTAGACCTCGGACTTGCCGCGCGACACCTTATAGAGCGGCGGTTGCGCAATATAGAGATGGCCCTTTTCAATGAGCTCTGGCATCTGCCGGTAGAAAAAGGTCAGCAACAGCGTCCGGATGTGCGCACCGTCCACGTCGGCGTCCGTCATGATGACGATCTTGTGGTAGCGTAGTTTGTCGATGTTGAATTCATCGCGGCCGATGCCCGTGCCGAGAGCCATCACCAGGTTTCCGATTTCCTGGCTGCCCAGCATCCTGTCAAAACGCGCGCGCTCCACATTGAGGATTTTACCTTTGAGCGGCAGGATCGCCTGGGTCTGCCGGTCACGCCCGGTCTGGGCAGAGCCGCCGGCGCTGTCCCCCTCGACGAGGAATACTTCGGTTTTGGCGGGGTCTTTTTCCGAACAATCCTTGAGTTTACCGGCGAGGAAATTCACATCCATCGCGGTCTTGCGCCGGGTCAGGTCACGGGCCTTGCGTGCCGCTTCGCGGGCATGCGCGGCCTCGATGATCTTGCCAACGACGATCCTGGCCTCTGCCGGGTTTTCCTCAAACCATTCCGCCAGCTTTTCGTTTACCAGCCCCTCGACAGCGGGGCGGACCTCGGAACTCACCAGCTTGTCTTTTGTCTGCGAACTGAACTTGGGGTCAGGCACCTTGACGGACAGGACACAGGTCAGACCCTCGCGTGCATCGTCACCGGTAAAGCTCACCTTTTCCTTGCGGGCAATACCAGAGGACTGGGCGTAGTTGTTGATCGTGCGGGTCAGCGCGCCACGGAACCCCGCCATGTGCGTGCCGCCGTCACGTTGCGGGATGTTGTTGGTAAAGGGCAGCACGTTCTCATGGTAGCTGTCGTTCCACCACATGGCGACTTCGACACCGATGTCGTCCCGCTCGCCGGTGATGAAAATCGGCTCTGGCATGACAGAGGCTTTTGACCGGTCGAGGTATTTGACAAATTCCTTGACACCGCCTTCGTAAAACAGATCGGCCTTCAGGTTTTCTGCCGGGCGTTCATCGACAAGGATGATCCGCACACCGGAGTTCAGAAACGCCAGTTCGCGCAACCGTTTTTCCAGAGTTTCAAAGGAGTATTCGAGATTGGAAAAGGTATCGGTCGAGGCCATGAACCGCACTTCTGTGCCGGTACGGTCGGTATCGCCGACCACTTCAAGATGTTTTGTCGTAAAACCACCCTCGAACCGTGCGACGTGCTCTTTGCCTTCGCGCCAGATGCGCAGTTCCAGCCAGTCGCTCAGCGCGTTCACAACCGAAACACCCACCCCGTGCAGGCCGCCTGAAACCTTGTAGGAGTTGCTGTCAAATTTACCGCCAGCGTGCAGCTGGGTCATGATGACCTCGGCAGCCGAGACACCTTCTTCCTCATGGATGCCGACGGGAATGCCGCGACCGTTGTCGCTGACAGAAACCGAGTGATCGTCATGGATTGTGACCGTTACAGCATCGGCATGACCGGCCAGCGCTTCGTCAATTCCGTTATCCACCACCTCATAGACCATATGGTGCAGACCAGAGCCATCATCGGTATCACCGATGTACATGCCAGGGCGCTTGCGGACAGCCTCCAACCCTTTGAGAACTTTGATAGAATCGGCGCCATATTCCTGTGGCGTCTGCTCGGTATCCGACATCGGGTCACACCTTCGTATTTTTGTGATTTTATACGATTTTTTCGGGGCAATGTCACGCGACAGACACAATATTTTGTGTCAGAGCAAGGGGATGAGCACACCGACCAGAATGAGTGCCGCGCCAGACAGAATGTTGATCCGCTGCAGCGTCTCCGGGCGTGTGATCACGCCATGGATTTTGCCGACACATGCCGCCAGGATCAGGTTCCCGACCAGTGGCACAACGACGGACATCCCGATGATGGCGGCAACATCCACCCAGGTAATCCCGCGCAGATCAAAGAACCCGGGCAGCACGCCCATGTAGAACAGAACGGCCTTTGGATTGCCCAGAATGGCGATGATCCCGGCTATGAAACCGGCCCACAGCCCAGGCCGTGTCAGCCTGCTGTCTGTGCTGATTTTCTGGCCCGCATGACGGATCAGGAGCAACCCCATGATGATAAACACACCGCAGGCCACCCACCGCAGAACGGCCATAAACACATCGAATACCGACAGGATCCAAGAGATCCCCAGAACCGCGACCAGGGACCACAGAATGTCACCGATGGCAACGCCCAGGGCCAGCGGCCAGGCGGCTGCAAAACCACCCGACAGCGCCCGCGCCATCAACGCCAGCCAGACCGGCCCAGGCGTCAGGAACAGAATGATCAGCGCGCCCGCATAGAGCATCAGATCGGTGGCAGAAATCGTCATGCCAGACAGGTCTCAGAGGCGCCATTCGCCTCTGTCACTTCAAAATACTGCGCGCGCGCGCCCATCGCGTCAAAAAGCGACTTTTCCGTCCCGGTCATCCAGGCCTGCGCGCCCAGGGCTGCAATCTCATCATAAAGAGCCGCGCGCCGTTCCGGATCAAGATGCGCCGCCACTTCGTCCAGCAGCAGCAGAGGTGGCGCGCCGAAATCCCGCGCCAGGGCACGGGCATTTGCCAGGATCAGAGAGACCAGCAGCGCTTTTTGCTCCCCGGTGGAACACTCCCGCGCCAGGGTTTCTTTGGCCGCAAAGGTGCCCAGAATATCGGCGCGGTGCGGTCCGATCAGCGTCCGCCCGGCGGCCAGATCCTGTGCCCGGCTGTCCGCCAGCGCCAAACGCAGATCCTCCTGGGTTACAGGCATGCCTCCTTCGCCCTGCACCAGTTCCAGATCGGCGCGGGGAAAGGCGGTTTCCGCGTCTTCCTGCGCCTCTGCCAGCTGTTGCAGGGCAGCCCGGCGGTTTGCATCAATGACGACACCCGCCCCGGCCATTCTGGCCTCCAGCGCGTTGTACCAGGAGGCATCGCGTACCATGTCTTTGAGAAGCCGGTTGCGCTCCCGCATCGCCTTGTCCCAGATCAGCGACATCTCGGCATGGCCGGGCTCAAAACTCAGCGTCATCCGATCAAGAAACCGGCGCCGCCCCTCAGAGCCCTCGATCCACAACCGGTCCATGGACGGAACCAGCCACAGCACCCGTGCAATCCGCCCCAGCGCCGTCTGAGCTGCTGGTTTTCCGTCTATGCGTACCTGGCGCGCCGCGCCCTCTTCTGACCAGATTTCGATTTCGTGCAGCTGATGCATCGATTGCAGGGTACCGGACAGTTTCCATCCCAGGGCCTCGGGCCGGCGCGCCATTTCCTGGGCACTGGACCGGCGCAGCCCGCGCCCGGGTGAAAACAGTGATACAGCTTCCAGAATGTTGGTCTTGCCTGCTCCATTTGGCCCGAAAAGGGCCACGGGCCGCCCATCTGGCACCAGGCGCGCCAGCTTGTGAGAGCGGAAATAGGACAGTGTCAGGGCCGGGAGGTACAGCGCCATGGCTCCCACCTTCTTCTGGCTGAAAATATCCCCGTCCATGATCCGGCAGGCGATGCCTGCATCGCCGGGCGGGGAATGGGCGGAACCTTACACGCGCATCGGCATGACCACATAGACAGCCGTCTGGTCGTTGCCTTCGCGCATCAGCGTCGGATCACCCGAGGAGTTGAACAGGAACACTGCGTTCTCGCGATCCACCTGGCTGGCGATCTCCAGAAGGTATTTGGCGTTAAAGCCGATCTCCAGCCGCTCGTCGCCATAGGCCACGGCCAGCTCTTCCTCGGCGGCACCGGAATCGGGGGCATTCACCGACAAAACCAGGCGGTCTTCGTCCAGCTGAAGCTTTACAGCCCGCGAGCGTTCCGAACTGACGGTCGCCACACGGTCGACGGCTTTGGCGAAATCGGCGGCGTCCACTTCCAGTTTGCGGGTGTTTCCCTGCGGGATCACGCGGGTATAGTCGGGGAATGTCCCATCAATCACTTTCGAGGTCAGAGTGATATCCGGCGTGGCAAAGCGGATTTTTGTCTCCGAGACAGAGACTGCGATCTTCATCTCGTCATCATCCAGCAGCTTGCGCAATTCGCCTACGGTTTTGCGCGGAACAATCACGCCGGGCATCTCGGAGGCGCCATCAGGCAGATCCGCATCAATCCGTGCCAGGCGGTGGCCATCGGTGGCCACGCAGCGCAGCACCCGGCCGCCTTCTGCGTCCGAGATATGCATATACACGCCGTTCAGATAATAGCGTGTTTCCTCGGTCGAGATTGCGAATTTGGATTTGTCGAACAGGCGGCGCAGCACCGGAGCAGGGGCCGAAAAGTTCGACTCGTATTCCGAGGAGGCCATCACCGGGAAATCCTCTTTCGGCAGCGTGGCCAGAGAGAAGTTGGACCGTCCTGCCTCGACTGTCAGGCGGCCCGTGGCGCTGTCAGCGGACAGGGTGACCAGCGCGCCGTCGGGCAGTTTACGCACGATCTCATGCAGTGTTGTGGCAGAGACGGTGGTCGCACCGGCGCGTTCCACCTGTGCCGGCGCTTTGTCGACAACCTCGATATCGAGGTCAGTGGCGCGGAAGGTGACATCGCTGCCTTCAGCTTCGACCAGCACATTCGCGAGGATCGGAATGGTGTTGCGACGCTCCACAACCGACTGTGCCTGAGACACGGCTTTGAGCAGAGCTGCGCGTTCGATACTGATCTTCATGGTGCCACTTCCTATCGACAGTCGGGACAGGCAAATTAACCTGTTTGACCGGCTTCACAAGACTTTTATCGAGTTGTCGTAGGATACGGGCAGGGCGTCAAGGCCCGGCGCGCCGCAGGGGGCACGCCAGGCCCTTGAAAACCTACTCTTCGAGCGCCCGGCGCAGCAGTTCCAGATCCTCGGCGATCTGTCCGTCCTGAACCTTGAGCTCTTCGATGCGTTTGACACCATGCATCACGGTGGTGTGGTCACGACCGCCAAACCGGCGGCCGATCTCTGGCAGCGACCGGCTGGTCATGCGTTTGCACAGGTACATGGCAACCTGGCGCGGGCGCGCATAGCTGCGCAGGCGCTTTGGGCCGATCATATCGCTGAGACGGATGTTGTAATGGTCCGACACGCGGCGCTGGATTTCCTCGACCGTGATTTTACGCTCGGAAGCCCGCAGCACGTCGGACAGGCAATCCTGCGTCAGTTCCATGTTGATCTCACGACCCACCAGCGACGCAAAAGCAAACAGCCGTGTCAGTGCGCCTTCAAGCACACGCACGTTCGTTGAAATGCGGTGCGCCAGGAATTCCAGAACACCCTCATCGATCTCCAGATCAGGATAGTTGGCGCGCTGCTGCTCGACTTTGCTTTGCAGGATGCCGAGGCGCAGCTCATAGTCGGTCGGGTGCAGATCAACCACCAGGCCGCACTGCAGCCGGGATTTGACCCGCTCTTCCATGTCCTTGATCTCGCCGGGCGCGCGATCACCGGAGATGATGATCTGCTTGTTCTGGTCAACCAGAGCGTTGAAGGTATGGAAGAACTCTTCCTGTGTGCTGCCCTTGCCCGCGATAAACTGCACGTCATCGACCATCAGCACATCCACAGAGCGGAAAATCTCTTTGAAGTCCATCATCTTGCGGTCACGCAGGGCCTGTACAAAGCGGTACATGAACTGCTCCGCCGACAGATAAAGCACATTCATGCCCGGTTTGCTCTGGCGCAGCTCGTGCGCAATGGCGTGCATCAGGTGCGTTTTGCCCAGACCAACGCCACCATAGAGAAACAGCGGGTTGAACGTTACGGGGCCCCCTTCGGCCACGCGTTTGGCTGCTGCATGGGCCAGCTCATTCGGTTTGCCGACGACAAAAGTCTCAAAGGTGAAGCGCTTGTCCAGCGGAGCCGTCGTCAGGGCGGTACCGTGTGTCGTGCGGGGGCGTTCGGCCGGCGCCATGGCGGTTTCCTCCTGGGCACCGGCGGTAACAGCAACTGAAGCGGGGACGGCGAACTTCAGGCGCCGGATGTCCGGTGCGGCGGTATTTACTTCGTGCAGAATGGCCTCTGCGAAATTCTGGTTCACATAGTTCCCCAGAAAATTCGTCGGCACGTCAAAAAGTGCCACGCCATCTGCAGCCGAGCGGAACCGGATCGGTTCGATCCAGGTGGTATAGTTGTTCTGCCCCACGGTCCTGCGCAGTCTTTGCCTCAGTTGTCCCCACATTTCGTCAGTCATAGTCGACCCGTATTCCTTTGTTTGTCCCATTCAGAGAAAGCGCCATTTTTGGCTGCCTCCCCGGTTCCTTCGTCAGACAACACTCACCCGGCCCGTTCCAAAAGGAACAGGAGAGTGTCCGCCGGACATTTTAGAATTTGGCGAGTCTGACCCTTTGTCCGAACAACGGACTGCTCAACGGATCAGGACTCACCGTCCTCTGATATTTGACAGGGCAAACAACCGGCATACGGTGCTTGCAGACAGTGCACGGCTTTTGCTGTGCCCAGTCCCCGGAAATCCATAAAAGCGGTCGCAACACCGCAGGATTTTCAGGGCCCGCCCCCCAAGGCGAAATGAATCGCTCTACACTGGTAGCAAGTTCGTGAGCGGCACGGCAACTGAACTTCATTCTTGACTCTGAAATTTCAGAAAAGAATCTCTGTCAGATGCCCGGAAGCCTTATTTTCATAAAAAAAAGCGCCGCAAAAACGGCGCTTTTTGAGACTCACTGAAAGCAGATTTCAGCCGAGTGCTTTGACCCGCGAAGACAGGCGCGACATTTTGCGCGCTGCTGTGTTTTTGTGAAAGACGCCTTTTGTAACGCCGCGCATCAGCTCGGGCTGGGCTGCGCGCAGTGCCGCGGTTGCGGCATCTTTGTCACCGGAAGCAATCGCTTCCTCTACACGGCGCAGGTACGTACGGATGCGCGAACGGCGTGCTTTGTTGATCTGGAAACGTGCCTCGTTCTGGCGGGCGCGTTTTTTAGCCTGGGGCGAATTTGCCATGCGTGAAAAACCTTTTTCCTTGGTCGTCGTTGTCTGTTCAATTGCGCAACACAGGACCCGGACAGGGCACAGTTACCCCTGAGGTGATTCTAGCCTGAGCGGGCTGCACGCGCATGTCTGGCGCGGTCTATAGAGGGTTCGCCAGATTTTGCAAACCGAATTCTTTGTGCTGCACGTACCGTGCCGGGTGGCTGGCCAAACGGCAAATCGCCCCGGATGCCCCGGATCAGCCGGTAATCCGGCGGCCGGGTGTCACCAGAGAAACGCCGAACCCGCCTGCGGGTGCATCAACACCCGTGCTCCGGCAATTCGCCTGCTCGCCGATCAGTTTTCTTTTGGTGCCGAGATTGGAAAAGTAGCGGAGGTCTTCCAGAATGACCCTGTCTTCGAGCAAAATTTTGGCCCCGCGCATAACGGATCGGGATTCCGATGTGCCAGTGCTTTTTGAATAGCTTCCTGCGCCGCAGATCTCGATTTTCCCGTCTGCGACAATGGTCTTGAAGGCATAAAAGTAATCCGCCGGTCCACTTCTGTTTACCTGCACATTGGAAGACCAGCGCAGACGCATCTCCGTGAAGTCGTCTGTTACCGGAATTTGGCGGAAGGTTTCAGTTGTCTTCGGTGTTTCACTGACCTCCGTGCAGGCGGCAAGTGCCAGAAAAACCGGCGCGAGAAAGGCTGTTTTCATTGAAAACTCTTTTGGTGAAGTGGCAGACATGGACGTCAGAACAACCTGGGCTGATTGTCCTGACCGGACGGATATCCGGAACGTTTACTTGTCGCGGAACTGCGCTTCGCGCTTTTCAAGGAACGCGGTCATGCCTTCGAGCTGGTCCTCGGTGGCAAAGAGCGAATGGAACATGCGGCGTTCAAAGAGCAGGCCTTCGCGCAGCGTCGTTTCATAGGACCGGTTGACCGCCTCTTTCACGACCATCACTGAAAGCGTCGATTTTTCGGCAATTTTCACAGCGGCGCTCTGCGCTTCCTCGAGCAGTTTCTTGCAGGGCACAACACGGGACACGAGGCCTGAACGCTCGGCCTCTTCGGCATCCATGAAGCGGCCGGTCAGATTCATGTCCATCGCCTTGGATTTACCGACGAGCCGTGTCAGGCGCTGTGTGCCGCCCAGACCCGCGACAACACCCAGGTTAATCTCTGGCTGGCCGAATTTCGCGGTATCGGAACAGATGATGAAATCGCACATCATCGCCAGCTCACATCCGCCGCCCAGGGCGTAGCCGGACACAGCTGCAATGATCGGTTTGCGTACCCGCATGATCTGCTCTGTTTCTGGTGTGAACAGATCGCCTGCAAAGGCTTCGACAAAAGACTTGTCCTTCATCATCGCAATATCCGCGCCGGCGGCGAATGCTTTTTCCGAGCCGGTAATGATGATGCAGCGGACTTTTTCATTGTCCTGCGCGCCTGCGAGTGCGTCGGCAAGCTCTCCCAGCAACTGGTCGTTCAGCGCATTGAGCGCGTCGGGCCGGTTCAGCGTGATCAGGGCGACGTGGTTATCGACATCAACGATGATCGTCTCGTAGGCCATGCAGAAAAGCTCTCTTCTGTTGCGTGGAAATTGCAGTCAATACCATGCGGCCTGCGCACTTCAAGCTATCTTTGGCATTGCGCACAATAGAAAGATGAGCGTCCGGACTGTACGATTCGCCCGATGACGCCGGGGCAGCCAGCGGCGCGGCAGGGGTCATTTTCCCGCCCGTAGACATCAAAACTGTGCTGAAAATATCCAAGCTCTCCATCGGCTTGACGGAAATCGCGCAGCGAGGAACCCCCCGCATCAATCGCGTCCGCCAGCACCTGGCGAATGATCGGGACCAGCGATGCAACCCTGGGTTCAGAAATGCGGCCAGCTTTTCGTTTGGGATGAATTTTTGCCCGGAACAGGGCCTCGCAAACGTAAATATTACCCAGACCGCTGACGATTTTCTGGTCCAGCAGGGCGGATTTGACGGGCGTCATGCGCCCGCGAAAGGCGTCGATCAGATGTGATTCATGAAAATCGTTGCCCAGCGGCTCGGGCCCGAGCACGGCAAGCAGCTTGTGCGATTCAGCGCCTGCGGTCTGCATCAGGTCCATCGCGCCAAAACGCCTGGGGTCGTTGAACGTAATGCGGGCGCCATTGTCCATGTGCAGGACAACGTGATCGTGTTTTTCAGGGGCGGGGTGTTCATGCACAAACTGCCCCAGCGGATCACCCGAAATCAGCATCCGGCCCGACATGCCCAGATGAATGAGCAGGGTCTCAGCGGTGTCGAGATCCGCCAGAATATACTTGGAGCGTCTGCGCAACCCAAGAACCTGCGCACCGGTCAGCCGCTCGGCCATCCGTTCGGGAAACGGCCAGCGCAGATCGGGGCGGTTTACCTCTGCGCGGGTGATAACCGCGCCCTGCATGGCGGGGGTCAGGCCACGGCGGACAGTTTCGACCTCGGGCAGTTCAGGCATCGTTCAGCTTTCCTTCGGCCAGGTCCCGCAGTTCCTGGTGGGCGTCATAGGCCCAGTAAAGTCTCATGCGGCGCAGACGACGAAACACCAGAATGGTCGCGCGTTCGTGCATGCTGCGCTCGGTTGCTGTCAAATCCGACCACTGGCAGACGCGGCCCCGCAGAAACACACCATCCTGCCGGATGCCCGTTTCATTCCATATCACGCGCCCGCGGAAAACCCGCAGTATCTGCCAGAGCGCTACAGCCGGAAGCCCGCCGAAAATGACAATGCCCAGGGCAGAAACCCGCAGGTCTTCATCCGCAAAGGAAAAAGCCGCCAGCGCCAGCACAATGAGGCAGGACGACAGGATAAGCCGCAGCCATTTCCCCCAGCCTGCCAGCCGGGTTTCGTTCCAGGTTTCTGTGTCTGACGCTGCCATATGCCTCTGTTTATGTGGTGTGACCAAAGGGCCGCATTGTGCCTGTCCTTTGGCGCTCTATAACAAAGGGCGAATTGCAGGGATCACAAGACCAGATGGCTGACCAGAACGATAAAACCACACATTTCGGATTTGAAACTGTGTCAGAGGATGACAAAGCAGGTCTGGTTCAGGGCGTCTTTTCTTCTGTGGCCAGCAAATACGACATCATGAATGATGTGATGTCCGGCGGTGTCCACCGGATCTGGAAAGACGCCATGATGGACTGGCTGGCCCCGCGCGCCGGGCAGAAACTGCTCGATGTAGCAGGCGGCACAGGCGACATTTCCTTTCGGTTTCTCAAGCGGGCGGGCTATGGCCATGCCACTGTTCTGGACCTGACAGAATCGATGCTGGTCGAAGGGCGCAAACGTGCCGAAGCCGAACAGATGGCGGATCAGCTGGACTGGATCACTGGTGATGCGATGGCGCTGCCGTTTGCTGACAATACCTTCGATGTGTACACCATCTCTTTTGGCATCCGGAATGTGACGCGGCCTCAGGAAGCCCTCAACGAAGCCTTCCGTGTGCTGAAACCCGGGGGGCGTTTGATGGTGCTGGAATTCAGCCAGCTGCCGAACCCGGCGATGCAGAAAGCCTATGACCTGTACAGCTTTAACGTCATTCCCCGCATGGGGCAGGTGATTGCCGGAGACCGTGATAGCTATCAGTATCTGGTGGAATCGATCCGCAATTTCCCGGATCAGGAAACGTTTCTGGGCATGGTACGGGATGCAGGTTTCGGGAATGCAAAGTACCGCAATCTGACGATGGGCGTTGCCTGTCTGCACTCTGGCTGGAAGCTCTGAGACATGCGGGGCCCGCATAATCTCTGGCGGCTGATCCGTACCGGTGCGACCTTTCAGCGGACGGGTGCGATGCGTGCCGTTCTGGATGCCTTTGACGCGCCGGCACCTGTGCGGATTGTTGCCCGCACTCTGGCGCTGCCCTTTACCTTTCTGGGGTACAAGGGCGATGTATCGATGCCGCCGGTGACCCGTGCTCTGACGGCGCTGGGCCCGGCCTACATCAAATTTGGTCAGATTCTATCGACCCGCCCGGACGTGGTTGGCGACGAAATGGCGCTGCAGCTGCGTGTGTTGCAGGACAAACTGCCGCCCTTTTCTGTCGGTGCGGCCAAGGCAGAGGTGGCGCGCGAACTGGGCATGCCGGTTGATCAGCTCTTTTCAGAGTTCAGCGAGCCGGTGGCCGCAGCCTCCATCGCACAGGTGCACAGGGCAACGCTTGCCTCTGACGGGACATCTGTTGCGGTCAAGGTGCTGCGCCCGGGAATCGAGCGGGCATTCCGCAAGGACATCGACGCCTTTTACCTGGCGGCCTGGGTGGTTGATTTCTTCTCTCCCGGATCACGCCGTCTGCGCCCGATTGAAGTGATCGAGCACTTTGACGGCGTTGTGCAGGGAGAGCTGGACCTGCGGCTTGAATCCGCCTCTGCCGCCGAGTTTGCCGCCAACACTGCCGGTGATGAGGGTTTCCAGCTGCCGGGTGTGAAATGGGAGTATTCCGCGCGCCGTGTGATGACGATGGACTGGGCCGATGGTGCGCCGATGGGCGACAACGACGCGATTGATGCGGCCGGTCACGACCGCGTCGTGCTGGGCGACAGGGTACTGCAGTTGTTTCTCAACCATGCGCTGCGGGACGGTTATTTCCACGCGGACATGCATCAGGGCAATCTCAAGGTCGCGCCAAATGGAAACATTGTCGCCTATGATTTCGGGATCATGGGGCACATCGATGAATATACGCGCCGTGTCTATGCCGAGATTCTCTATGGTTTTATCCGGCGCGATTACAAACGTGTAGCCGAGGTTCATTTTGAAGCGGGCTATGTGCCTGCTGACAAGGATGTTGATGAGTTTGCCCGCGCTCTGCGCGCTGTGGGCGAGCCGATTTTCGGCATGGATGCGACCAAAATCTCTATGGGTCGCCTGCTGAGCTATCTGTTTGAGGTGACCGAGCGCTTTGGGATGGAGACCCGCACAGAGCTGATCCTTTTGCAGCGTACGATGGTCGTTGTTGAGGGGGTTGCGCGGTCGCTGAACCCACAGATCAATATCTGGGAGGTCGCGCGCCCCATCGTTTCAGATTACATCGCCAAGGCGATCGGCCCCAAAGCCGCCCTGATGGATTTTGCCAAAACCGCACGTGTCATGGGGCGGTTTGGTCCGCGCCTGCCCGCGCTTGTCGAGAATGCCCTTATCCGCCAGGGCAACCCGGAGCCCCCGGCCAAAGACCGCAGCGTGCTGCGCTGGGTCGCCGGTGCCGTGGTTCTGGGCACCATGATCGGCATTTCCGGCGCCATGACACTGATTGTGGTCGATCTGGCCTTTTTCTAGGGGCAGATGCTGTTCAGAGCCGCTCGATGGCGATGGCAATACCCTGTCCGCCGCCGATACACATGGTGATCAGCCCGCGTTTGCCACCTGTGCGCTCCAGCTCATAGAGCGCCTTGATCGTGATGATCGCACCGGTCGCGCCGACCGGGTGACCAAGCGCAATTGCACCGCCATTCGGGTTGACGCGCGCCCCGTCAAAGCCAAGCGCACCCGATACAGCCAATGCCTGGGCCGCAAAGGCTTCGTTGCTTTCAACCACGTCGAAATCACCAGCGCTGAGCCCGGTTTTTTCCAGCAGCTTTTCCACTGCCGGGATCGGACCGATGCCCATAACCTCAGGGCGCACGCCCGCGTGGGCATAACCCAGAATACGCGCTTTCGGCTTCAGCCCGGCCTTTTCCGCCGCATCGGCTGTTGCCAGCACAAGCGCTGCGGCACCGTCGTTGATACCGCTGGCATTCCCAGCTGTGACGGTCCCGTCCTTCTGGAACACCGCGCGCAGCCCGGCCAGGGCTTCCCGCGTGGTGGCCTTGGGGTGTTCGTCCGTGTCAAAGGCAACCATGTCGCGTTTCACACGCACTTCAACCGGTGCGATCTGGCTCTTGAAATGGCCGGCACTGATGGCGCTGGCGGCGCGTTCCTGGCTTTGCAGGGCAAAGGCATCCTGATCCGCACGGCTGATGCCGTGTTCCGCCGCGACGTTTTCCGCCGTCACACCCATATGACCGGTGCCAAAGGGACAGTTCAGCGCGCCCAGCATCATGTCGAGACTTTTGACATCACCCATCTTCGCGCCCCAGCGTTGCTGCGGCATGATAAAGGGAGAGCGGGACATGTTCTCGGCACCACCGGCCAGACCAAAGTCAGCATCCCCCAGCATCAGGGACTGTATGACCGACACAATGGCCTGGGCCCCGGAGCCACAGAGGCGGTTGACGTTCATGGCCGGTGTCGTGTCCGGCACGCCAGCCTGCATGGCCGCAACGCGGCTCAGGTACATGTCGCGCGGTTCGGTATTGATGACATGACCAAAGGCGACATGCCCGATCTGTGCGCCGTCGACTCCCGAGCGTTCCAGAGCAGCTTTCGCCACCACGGTGCCCAGATCAATCGGTGTGGTCCCCGCCAGAGATCCGCCAAAAGTGCCGATCGCCGTACGCGCGCCGTCCAGAAGTACGATATCGTTGGTCATCTGTCTCTCCATCCGCTTTTGCAGCGACTATGGGTCAAGCCGCTGGCAATGTCAGCCGCGACGTGCCGTCAGGCCTGCGTTGACAGGTTCCGCCATATCGGCGAAACCGCTCATATGACGGATTCTGCAGATGCCATACTCAATCACCTTCCCGCCCGCCTGAAAGAAGCCAGACGCAATCAGGGCCTTTCCCTCGATGCGGTTGCGAAACTGTCCGGCGTTTCGCGCTCGATGGTCAGCCAGATTGAACGCGGAGAGAGCAGCCCCACGATTGCCACGCTGTGGAACCTTACCCGCGCGTTGCAGGTGGATTTTGCGGGTCTGCTGGATGGTGCTGTGGCGAAACCTCAGATCGAAACGCTGCGCGCCAGCGAGGTACCAACCATTGATAACCTGGGGTCCGGCTGCCGCATTCGTATTCTGTCGCCGCCAGAAGAGGCCGGTAAACACGAGGTCTATGAGGTGTCTTTCGAACCAGGTGGTTTGCTGGACAGTCAGCCACACACACGCGGTGCGCGCGAGCATCTGACAGTGATTGAGGGGCAGCTGCAGGTCACCAGTGGCGAAAGTACCAGCACGCTCAGTGCCGGTGACACTGCCCGCTATGCCGCGGATGTGTCGCATCGCATTGCAGCCGAACATGGCGCGGCCCGCGCATTTCTGGTGGTTCAGGATGCGTGAATTTCCGGTAAACAGGAATTTTTCCGCTAAAGTGTAATTCTTCTATTTCGGAATACTGTCCGTCATGTTAGATGTCCCTGTGAAGGGAGTCTGTCATGACGCAACGCTATATCGACCACATCACTGAAACGCTCGGCCAGATCGAGGCCGACGGTATGATGAAACGCGAACGCATGATCACCTCTCCGCAGGGCGGGCAGATTGCCGTTGGCGATCGCGATGTCATCAACCTGTGCGCCAATAACTATCTTGGTCTCGCGGATCACCCCGATCTGATCGCTGCCGCCCGTGATGCGATGGAACCGCGCGGTTTCGGTATGGCCTCTGTCCGGTTTATCTGCGGCACGCAGGATATTCACCGCCAGCTTGAACAGCGGCTTGCAGGGTTCCTGGGCCAAGACGATTCGATCCTGTTTGCGGCCTGCTTCGACGCCAATGGCGGTCTGTTCGAGCCGCTGCTGGGGCCAGAGGATGCCGTGGTCTCGGATGCGCTGAACCATGCCTCCATCATCGATGGTATCAGGCTCTGCAAAGCGAAAAGATACCGTTATGCCAATGCGGATATGACCGACCTGGAGGGTCAGTTGCAGCTCGCGCGCGAGGAAGGTGCCCGGTTTATCCTGATCGCGACAGATGGCGTGTTCAGCATGGATGGCACGCTGGCGCCGCTGCAGGACATCCGGGCGCTGGCTGACAGATACGACGCGATGGTGATGGTCGATGACTGCCACGCGACAGGCTTCATCGGGCCGAAAGGGGCTGGCACCCCGGCGGCGGCAGGTATTCGGGCCGATATCGTCACGGGCACTCTTGGCAAGGCCCTCGGCGGCGCCATCGGTGGCTACATCGCAGGCCCGCAACCGGTGATCGACCTGCTGAGGCAGCGCGCGCGGCCTTATCTGTTTTCCAACTCTTTGCCCCCATCAATTGTGTCGGCGGGTCTGAAAGCACTGGACCTGGTGGAAGCGGGCGACGACCTGCGGGCGCGTCTGGTTGAGAACACTGCATACTGGCGCGCCGGGCTGGAGCGTCTGGGGTTTGACCTGTTGCCCGGGTCGCACCCGATTGTGCCGGTGATGCTGGGTGAAGCGCAGTTGGCGCAGGATATGGCTGCACGGCTGTTCGAGGAAGGCGTGTTTGTATCGGGGTTCTTTTTCCCGGTCGTCCCGCGTGGTCAGGCACGCATCCGCACACAGATGAATGCAGCCCTGAGCAGAGCGGAACTGGACCGGGCGCTGATTGCATTTGAGGTCGCGGGCAAAGCCTGTGGAGTGATAAAATGACCAATGAAATGAAAGCACTGAGCAAACTGCACGCCCGCGAAGGGCTGTGGATGACCCATGCGCCCGTGCCGGAACCCGGCCCTGATGATGTGCTGATACGGATCAGAAAGACGGGCATCTGTGGCACCGATATTCACATCTGGAACTGGGATGACTGGGCCTCAGGAACAGTGCCCGTGCCGCTGATCACCGGCCATGAATTTGCCGGCGAGATCGTCGAGCTGGGTCGGGATGTGACCGACCTTGCTATTGGGCAGCGGTGCTCGGGCGAGGGCCATCTGATCGGGAAAACCTCGCGCCAGAGCCGTGCAGGCAAGTTCCACCTCGATCCGGCGACGCGGGGCATCGGTGTGAACGAGCAGGGGGCATTTGCGGAATACCTGTGCCTGCCTGCGTTTAACGTGGTGCCGTTGCCCGACGATATTTCTGACGATATCGGTGCAATCCTCGATCCGTTGGGAAATGCCGTGCACACAGCGCTGAGTTTCGATCTGATCGGAGAGGATGTGCTCGTTACAGGTGCCGGGCCCATCGGGATCATGGCGGCAGCAGTTGCGCGCCATGCCGGTGCGCGCAACGTGGTGATCACAGATATCAACGCAGATCGTCTGGCGCTGGCCGCTGAGGTCGCCGACGTGGTGCCCGTTAACGTGGCGGAACAGGATCTGGCGCAAACAGTCTCTGATCTGAGGATGACCCAGGGCTTTGACGTCGGTTTGGAGATGTCTGGCAACCAGCGCGCGCTGGACCAGATGGTCGGGGCCATGACGATGGGCGGGCGGATCGCCATGCTGGGTATTCCGCCTGGCAAAAGCCCGGTCGACTGGAGCGATATTGTCTTTAAGGCGATAACGATCAAAGGTGTCTACGGACGTGAAATCTTTGAGACCTGGTACAAGATGATTGCGATGCTGCAAAACGGGCTGGACGTCAGCAGGGTAATCACCCACCGCTTTGCCGCCGATGATTTTGAGGCTGGATTTGCCACGATGCGATCCGGACAATCTGGGAAAGTGGTGCTGGACTGGACCCGCTGACCACATACGCCGAGGACAGTTTCTTCTCGCTGACGCAGACGGGTCAGGTGGGCCTGGCGTTGTTGTCTGCGTTGTTGTGTCTGTTCATGCTGTGGGCGACGCGCCGGGTGACGCGTGGACGGAAATGGTGGTTGCGGCTGGGTGCGGCGGTTGTTCTGTTTGTTTTGTTCGTCTGGTTATCGCCGCAGGTTTACTACACCTACTACGGTTTCCTGTTTGAGGATCTGCCGCGACAGCTCGTGATTGGTGATCCGCCGGGGCCCGGCAGGCTGGCACAACTGATGACATTCTCCTGGCGGGCAAACCTCAGTGCGCACAGCCAGGGGCTGCTGGGGTGGGCGATGATTCTCACCGCTTTATGGCGTCAGAAGCACCCGCCCGTCGTCTGACAGCAGCCAGCAGTCGCGTCCCTCGAACACGGCGGCATGCAGCGGGCGGAAATAACCCGCACCCCCATCAAGGTTGATCCGATTGCCCGCGTGTTCGGGATGATCCAGCGCCGTATGTCCATGCACGATCAGCGGGCCAAATGACTTGCGGTGCTCCAGAAACGGCTGGCGGATCCACAGCAGATCATCCTCGACCTGACGCTCCAGCGGCACTTTCGGGCGGATGCCTGCATGCACAAACAGCAGATCACCCTGCGCATGTGTCAGCGGCAGGTTGTTCAGAAAATCCCGGTGCGCCTGGGGCACAGCCGCGATCGCTTCTTGCTGAATTTCGACCAGAGGGCCACCGTCTTCGGCCTGCACCCCGTATGAGGCAAGGGTTTTGTCACCCCCAAGACGCGGGTTCAACCAGAACAGATCGGGCCGGGTGGCCGGGTCATGTACGATGCGGAAATCCAGAAACCGTGTCAGATACCGGTCATGGTTTCCTTTGATCATGCGCCAGGGCCGGCCCTGCGTCTGCGCGTCCAGCAGCAGTTGAACCACTGCTTTGCTGTCCGGCCCCCGATCCACATAATCACCCACAAAAACAATCTCGGCGTCTTTGCCGCCGTCCGCCTCAATCAGCGCCAGAACGCGTTGCAGGTCTTCGAACTGACCGTGGATGTCACCGATGGCATAGACAGGATTGGGCATAATCTGGCTCCTTGTGGGCGTCATGCCGCATACGCGCAAAAATGAAAAGGCGCCCGCAGTGAAACGGACGCCTCTGATCTGCAGATGGCTGCCCGGTCAGGCGACGTCGAACTGCAGCGGTTTGATCTGCGTAAAGAGACCCGTTTCCGCAAGTTTCGCGCGCGCCTCTGCCGGGACAGGCTCGTCCACATAAAGAAGGGCGATGGCCTCGCCACCGGCTGCTGCACGGCCCAGGGTAAAGTTCGCGATGTTCACACCGTTGTCGCCCATGGTCTGACCCAGGGCCCCGATGATGCCTGGTACGTCCGTGTTGGTCGTATAAAGCATATGCGCACCGATTTCGGCGTCGATGTTGATGCCTTTGATCTGGATAAAGCGCGGTTTGCCATCCGAAAAGACGGTGCCCGCAACGGAGCGTTCGCGTTTGGACGTCACCACCGTTACTTTGATGTAGCCATCAAAAGCACCGGACTTTGCCTGGTTGGTTGTCGAGACCTGAATGCCGCGTTCCTGCGCGATGACTGGCGCAGACACCATGTTAACGTCCGGGTTCACCTTTTTCATGATGCCCGCAATCACGCTGCAGTTCAGCGCCTGCAGGTTCATTTCGGCGACGGTGCCATCGTAAAGGATGTTGATGGCCTTGATCGGCTCGTCCGTCATCTGGCCGATGAACGCCCCCAGATGACCCGACAGGCTGACCCAGGGGCCCATGACCTTGGCCTCTTCGGCGGTGACCGATGGCATGTTCAGGGCATTTGTGACCGCACCGGTCAGCAGATAGTCCGACATCTGCTCGGCCACCTGCAGCGCTACGTTTTCCTGCGCTTCGGTCGTTGCGGCACCCAGGTGCGGCGTGCAGACCACGTTGGGCAGGTTGAACAGCGGGTTTTCGTTTGCCGGTTCCCGGGCAAACACATCAAATGCAGCACCGGCGACATGGCCCGATTTCAGCGCATCTGCCAGGGCTTCCTCGTCCACCAGACCGCCGCGGGCACAGTTGATAATCCGCACACCCTTTTTGGTTTTCGCGATGGCCTCACGGCTCAGGATGTTTGCCGTCTGATCGGTAAAGGGCACATGCAGCGTGATAAAGTCAGCACGTTTGAGAAGCTCATCCAGATCGACCTTTTCGACCTTCATCTTGTCGGCTTTCTCCTGCCCGAGGAACGGGTCATAGGCAACAACCTTCATGTTCAGACCACGCGCACGGTCACAGACGATCCCACCGATATTACCAGCACCGATAACACCCAGCGTTTTGCCGGTAAGCTCGGTGCCCATGAACTTTGATTTCTCCCACTTGCCGGCGTGGGTGGAAGAGGAGGCCTCGGGGATCTGGCGGGCGACGGCGAACATCATCGCAATGGCGTGCTCGGCAGTGGTGATCATGTTGCCAAAGGGGGTGTTCATCACAATGATACCCTTTTGCGAGGCGGCATCCTTGTCGATGTTGTCGGTGCCGATACCGGCGCGACCGATGACTTTGAGGTTCGTGGCGGCGGCGATGATCTTTTCGGTCACTTTGGTGGCCGAGCGGATCGCCAGGCCGTCATAATCGCCGATGATCGCGGCCAGTTTTTCCTTGTCCTTGCCCACGTCGGGCTGGAAATCCACGTCGATGCCGCGGTCGCGGAAAATCTGAACAGCGGCTTCCGAAAGTTTGTCGGAGATGAGTACTTTGGGGGCCATTTGGGGCTCCATTTCTGAATGTCGGTATTACGTCGGTGTTTTGTCGGTATCGCGTCGGTGGATTACGCCGACACCGCGAGGGCTTCGATCTCGGTCTCAAACGCCCATGCCAGCCAGGGCAGCATCGCCTCGATATCGGCGGTCTCGACCGTGCCACCACACCAGATCCGCAGACCGGCGGGTGCGTCACGATAGGCACCGATATCAAGGGCCACGTCCTCGTCCGCGAGCCGTTTCGCCACAGCTTTGGCAAAGGCGGCACCATCGGTGATCCGGTCATCGGTGAACTTCAGACAGACGGACGTATTGGACCGTGTCGCCGGATCCACAGCCAGGAAATCAATCCAGTCATGTGTCTCTGCAAAGGCGGAAATGGCTGCCGTATTGGCATCTGCCCGTGCGATCAGCCCCTGCAGGCCACCCACCGATTTCGCCCAGTCGAGCGCCAGCAGATAGTCCTCGACACAGAGCATCGACGGGGTGTTGATCGTCGCCCCGCTAAAGATGCCATCGATCAGTTTGCCACCTTTGGTCAGGCGGAAAATCTTGGGCAGGGGCCAGGGTGGCGTATAGCTTTCGAGCCGTTCCACGGCGCGCGGGCTGAGGATCAGCATGCCATGCGCGGCCTCGCCCCCCAGCACCTTTTGCCAGGAGAACGTCGTCACATCGAGCTTGTCCCAGGGCAGATCAACCGCAAAGGCGGCAGACGTCGCGTCGCACAGGGTCAGACCCGCGCGGTCCGACGGGATCACATCGCCCGAGGGCAGGCGCACGCCCGAGGTCGTGCCGTTCCAGGTAAAGCAGACGTCGTTGTCATAGTTCAGCGCGGCCATGTCGACGATCTCGCCGTAGTCTGCCGTATGCACGCTGTGCTCAATTTTCAGCTGTTTGGCCACATCCGTGACCCAGCCCGCGCCAAAGCTTTCCCAGGCGACCATCTCTGCCGGGCGTTCACCGAGCAGAGACCACATCGCCATTTCAAAGGCGCCGGTGTCGGAGGCCGGTACGATGCCGATTTTGTAATCCGCAGGCACGCCGAGTATCTCGCGTGTGGTCTCAATCGCGGCGAGCAGCTTTGCCTTGCCGGGGGCGGCACGGTGTGACCGGCCCAGGGTGGCAGATGCCAGACGGCTCAGATCATATGCGGGGGGTTTGGCACAGGGGCCTGACGAAAAACGCGGATTTGCCGGCCGCGTGACCGGTTGTTGAGTAGCCATTGATGCTATCCTTCCAGATAAGCGCCCTTCGTTGGGGAAGGGTGTCCCGCGTTCGGACTTAAGGGGCGCTGCTGTCTGGTGCAATCACAAAAAGGGGACTAATACGTCGCCGGGTCGTGTTTTTGCGACATGCTGGTTGCGGATCGGAAACTTCACAGATGTACACAGTCACTCTTTTGTCCGCGCCTGATGCACGTGCGCTGGACGCCCAGGCGGTTGATGCCCTGCGCAATGCCTGGGGCGGGGGCGATGTGCTCTGGCTCGCACCCGATGTTGCGGCGGAATTCGACATCGCGGAGGTGCCGTCAAACCGGTGGGACGTCTGGACGGACCTGCAGCAGATGGGCGTTGATCTGATCGTCCAGCCAACCGAAACCCGCCGCAAACGGATGCTGCTGGCGGATATGGACAGCACGATGATCCGGCAGGAATGTATTGACGAGCTGGCGGATGAGGCTGGTGTCGGCGCGCGGGTCAAAGACATCACAGCCCGCGCAATGAACGGAGAGCTGGATTTCAATGATGCGCTGCGCGAACGTGTCGGTCTGCTCAAAGGTCTGCCTGTCAGCATCATCGACAAGGTCCTGGCCGAGCGGATCGACTTCATGCCGGGCGGCCCCACATTACTGGCCACGATGAAGGCGCATGGTGGTCACGCGGCACTCGTCTCTGGCGGGTTCACGGCCTTTACCAGCGCTGTGGCGGCCGAACTGGGATTTGATGAGAACCGCGCGAACACGCTGTTGACCGATGGTGACGTTCTGAGTGGCGCGGTCGGCATGCCGATCCTGGGCAAACAGGCCAAAGTCGACGCATTGAACGAGATCACCGCGCGTCTGGGCATTACGCCTGCAGATGTGATCGCCGTGGGCGATGGCGCCAACGATCTGGGCATGCTTGGCCTCGCTGGAACGGGGGTTGCGCTGCATGCAAAACCCAGCGTCGCGGCGCAGTGCGATGTGCGGATCAATCACGGTGATCTGACCGCGCTTTTGTACCTGCAGGGCTATGCCCAGGCGGATTTCATCACCCCCTGAGCCGCGACTCACCCGATCTGTGGTATGGTTGGTGCAGCCAAACAGGGAGGGAACAAAATGCCACAGTACATTTTCGCCTATCACGGCGGCACCATACCCGAGACAAAAGAAGCGGGCGAAAAGGCCATGGCCGCCTGGCAGTCCTGGTTCGAGGGCATGGGGCCAGCGGTCGTGATCCCGGGTAATCCGGTCGGCATGTCAAAAACGGTCACTGCGGATGGCGTCGAGGACCACGGCGGAGCGAACCCGCTTTCGGGCTACACCGTGGTGTCCGCCGACACCGTCGAGGATGCGGTTTCCATGGCCAAAGGCTGCCCGATGGTCGCCGATGGTTCCGGGTCTGTCGAGGTCGCCGAAGTCATCGAGATGTGATCAGCGCAGCGCCGTTGCCGGTCTGATCCAGCCTGTCTGCCGGTCCGCCCGGTTGGTGATCGGGGCATCCATGAAACGTCTGGTTTCCGGATGATCAGGCTCTAACACGCCCAGTTTCACCAGAATGGCCGCCATCGTGCACTCCGCCGCGCGGGTGGTGCCATCGGTGATCTTGAGCGCGACGCCCATCTTTTTCTCCGGGATGATCGCGGTGAAAAACCCTTCGGCACCGGTTTTGATGGCGACCCTGCCGCCCATCGCGCGCATCAGCCCGGTACAGGCGCGGCCCTCTCCGGCCACAAGCTCCGGATGCAGGCGCATGGCCTCGTGCAGGCGCGCTTCGGCGCTGCCTTCTGGGCTCGCGGCAAAGTGCGCCATCGCGCGGGCCATGCCGTGCAGAGAGCCCGCAAAATTCGGGGCCGAGCACCCGTCGACGCCATATCCCGGAGAAGTCTCGCCTGTCACGCGCTCAAACGCCTCATGAACGGCCTTTTGAACCGGATGCGATGTCTCGATGTACTCGGGTCCGCCCTTCAGATGACGGCTGAGCGTCAGAAAGCCGCTGTGTTTTCCCGAGCAGTTGTTGTGTTTCTGGCAGGGCGTGTCACCTGCACTAATCAGCCCGTCGCGTGCAGGCAGATCCGCCGGCTCCTGGGGGCCGCATCGCAGGGCGTCGTCATCCAGTTCCAGCGCCGCCAGCCATTTTGCCACCCGGTCCGTGTGAATTGCAGCCCCATTGTGCGAGGCACAGGCCAGCGCCAGGTGCTCGGTGGTCAGGCCGGCCTTGTCGGCCGCACCGGAGTTAATGAGCGGCAGCGCCTGGATCATTTTGGACGAACTGCGCGACAGGACAATACGGTCAGGATCGCCCCAGGCCCGGGCGATATCACCGCTCGCATCACAGACCACAGCGTGGCCGGTGTGCAGACTTTCGAGGAAGTCCCCGCGCCAGATTTCGGTCATTGCGACAGGTTGAGTCATATTTTCCTTCACTTTCCAGCGAAAAGCTGCTGATCGGTCTTTCAGCGGCTGCGCAATTCGCGTTATTGTGCTCCTTGTCGGGAAGAATAACCGGACTGGCAAGAGAGTGTCCGAAAAAAGGGACGCCGCCAGATCCAGAAACACTTGAGGTCAGATACGGCTGGAGGCTGTAAACATGCGAAATTCATTTGCTATTTTAGGTTTTGCTGCATCGTTTGCGATGATCGCACAGACCGCGACCGCTCAGGATCAGAGCAGCAACCGTGTAGCAACCAAGACGGACTGGAATGTCTTTGTCGAAGACAATCCAAAGGAATGCTGGGGCGTTTCGGTGCCGACGGAAACGGTCAACACACGGGACGGTCGTGTTGTCGCGGCCAACCGCGGGCAGATCCTGCTGATGGTGTCGTATCAGCCCGGGTCCAATGTGGCGGGACAGGTGTCCTTTACCGGCGGTTATCCGTTCCGGGACGGCAGCCAGGTCAGCATCAACATCGGTGGTACAGATTTCTCGATGTTTACCGAAGGTGAATGGGCCTGGCCTGCGAGCCCGTCCGACGACGCCAAACTGGTCAGCGCGATGAAGCGCGGCGCCAATGCGGTTGTGACGGGTGTCTCAAGCCGTGGCACAACAACCAAAGATACTTTCTCGCTGCTTGGGTTTACGGCTGCGGTCGAGGATGCGGAGAAGCGCTGCTCCTGATTTTCTGGTCAGACTTCACAGGACAGGCCCGCGTCACATTTACCTGTGTGCGGGCTTTTCCTTTTGAATCGCGCTGAAACCTCTATATAGAGGCGCATCCACGCAATCCGGGGTTTTCAGGATGTCTGCCAGCGCGCCGATCACACAGGACGTACACACCATTCCGCGCAAACTGCCGGAAGGGCCGGTCAACCTTGTCGGTCTGACGCGCGATGCCATGCGCACGGCGCTGATCGGGGCCGGCACACCCGAAAAGCAGGCAAAGATGCGGGTAGGTCAGATCTGGCAGTGGATTTACCAGTGGGGCGTGCGCGATTTCGATGCCATGACCAACCTGGCCAAAACCTACCGCGCTGATCTGAAAGAGAAGTTCGTGATCGAAGTGCCGGAGGTTGTGACCCGTCAGGTCAGTGATGATGGTACGCGCAAATATCTGGTGCGCATCGCCGGGGGCCATGAGGTCGAGGTGGTGTACATCCCCGAAGAAGGGCGTGGCACCCTGTGCATTTCCAGCCAGGTCGGCTGCACGCTGACCTGTTCGTTCTGTCATACAGGCACGCAGAAGCTGGTGCGCAACCTGACCGCCGGTGAGATTATCGGACAGGTTCTGGTGGCGCGGGACGATCTGGGCGAATGGCCCGAACCCGGTGCTCCAAAGGATGAAACACGCCTGCTGAGCAATATTGTTCTGATGGGCATGGGCGAGCCGCTTTACAACTTTGAGAACGTGCGCGACGCGATGAAAATCGCCATGGATGATCAGGGCATTCAGCTCTCGCGCCGCCGGATCACGCTGTCCACCTCTGGCGTGGTGCCCGAGATCGAACGCACGGCAGAAGAGATCGGCTGTCAGCTGGCCGTGAGTTTCCATGCAACGACGGACGAGGTGCGCGACCGGCTGGTGCCGATCAACAAACGCTGGAACATCGAGACGCTGCTGGCAGCCTTGCGAGCCTATCCGCGCGGACGGAATTCCGAGCGGATCACCTTTGAATACGTGATGCTCAACGGGGTGAACGACAGTGACGAGGATGCCCGGCGTCTGATCAGACTGATTGACGGCATCCCTGCCAAGATCAATCTGATCCCTTTCAATGAATGGCCTGGCGCGCCGTATAAGCGGTCTTCAAACAATCGCATCCGCGCCTTTGCAGACATCATTTACAAGGCAGGATATGCCTCGCCCATCCGAACCCCGCGCGGCGAGGACATTATGGCGGCCTGCGGACAGTTGAAATCCGCCACCGAACGGGCGCGGAAATCCCGCCGTCAGATCGAGGCCGACGCGGGTCTGGCAGGCGAATAATGCGCCGCCGCGACGCGCTGGTGATCGGAGGGGCTATGGCTGCGGCGATTGCCTTGCCGCCGATCCTGCGCCGTCTGCCCTCTGACCTGGATTTTGCGCCGATTCCGGATTTTCCGGGCTTCCGACGCATGAGTGGCGGCGCGGTGTCATCTGGAAATGTGGCTTTGCTGGGTCTGGATGACCGGCTGCCAGCACCTGCTGATCCGGCCCCTCCTGCACTGCGCAACCCCTGCAAGGCTCTGTTTGGGCCATCAGTCTGGGCTCCAGGCACAGTGCCTGTCGCAGTTTTCAGCGATTTCAACTGCCCTTATTGCAAAACACTGGACGAGCGGCTGATCTCGCTGGCGGCTGACGACGCATCAGTCCGGCTGATCTGGCACGAAATGCCGTTGCTCGGTCCGGGATCCTACAGGGCGGCCAAGGCGGTAATTGCGGCTGGTTTTCTGGGTGCCGGGGAGCGCGCACGCAGGTATCTGTGGCAGTACAGTCTGCGGCCTGGCCCGGCAGCACTCGGACGTATGGCAGAAGCGCTGGAGCTGTTGCCCGACATGCTGCGGCGGGAGTTTGACAGCGCCCGGGTAGCGAAAAAACTGGCGGAGGGTCTCGATCTGGGCGGACGGCTCGGAATTCCGGGCACGCCGGGCACCGTGGTGGGCCGTACCCTGGTGGTAGGTGCGATCCGCCCGCCAGACCTCAGACGCCTGATCGGTATAGAGCTGGAAGAAGGCCCGCTGGCCTGCGCCTGACCTCTCTCAGTCGCGACCGGGAATGCTGTCGCGGGCGGGCGCTTCTCCCCAGTTTTCGATCAGATCCATCGCCTCGGCGGCGCTTTCCACAAAGCGGAACAGATCCAGGTCTTCGTCTGAAATCGTCCCGGCGTCTGCCAGAACATCCCAGTTCAGGATACCGTCCCAGAACGCCTTGCCAAAGAGCAGGACAGGCACGCGCTGCATGCGACCGGTCTGGATCAGTGTCAGCGTCTCGAACAACTCGTCCAGCGTGCCAAAACCGCCCGGAAAGACACAGATCGCGCGTGCGCGCATCAGAAAGTGCATCTTGCGGATCGCAAAGTAGTGAAAGTTAAAACACAGGTCCGGCGTGACATATTCGTTGGGCGCCTGTTCATGCGGCAACACGATGTTGAGCCCGATGGAATGACCGCCCGCATCCATCGCGCCCCGGTTGCCGGCCTCCATCACGCCCGGTCCGCCCCCGGTTACGACAACGTTCTCGCGCCCCATGCTCTCGAGGCTTTTTACAGTCATCAGGCGCGCAAACTCGCGGGCCTCATCATAGAAATGCGACAGTTCTGCCAGTGTTTTTGTACGCGCCTTTTCTTTGTCCGCGGGCCGGGGGATACGTGCGCCGCCAAAAAGAACAATCGTGCTGGCGATTTTATGGGCGTCCAGCAGCATCTCGGGTTTCAGCAGTTCCAGCTGCAGCCGGACGGGCCGTAACTCCTCGCGGCACATAAAGTCCTGGTCGGTAAAGGCGAGCCTGTATGCAGAGGCGCGGGTCTGCGGCGTATCGGGCACCGTGAGCGCTGCATCACGGTCGGTATGCGCATCGCGCAGCGGGTGTTTGTGGCGTCGTTTCGTCATCGTATTCTCCGAAATTCCGGTTGCCTGCAGAGGCGCATGTCAGGCCGTCTTATGCAATGGGCCGGGATCATTCTTCACAGTCCTGTGCTTTTCGCGAACGATTGCACAGCGGGTTCCGGCCTTGTATAGGCCCGACAACCTGAAATTTTCATAAAACGGAGACCGCCCATGTCCAACGCACAGCTTGAAGCCGCGATCGAATCTGCCTGGGAGGCCCGCGACACCATCACGCCGGCAACAACGGGCGAGACCCGCGACGCGATCGAAGACACGCTCGCTGCTCTGGACAGTGGCACGCTGCGCGTCGCCGAAAAGCAGGACGGCGGCGACTGGCACGTGAACCAGTGGGCGAAAAAGGCCGTTTTGCTGGGGTTCCGGATCAAGGACATGGAAATGCAGTCAGGTGGCCCGCAGGGGTCCGGCTGGTGGGACAAGGTCGACAGCAAATTCGCAGGTTGGGGCGATGACGAGTGGAAGGCCGCCGGTTTCCGCGCGGTGCCGAACTGTGTGGTCCGCAAATCAGCTTTCATCGCGCCGGGCGTGGTGCTGATGCCATCTTTTGTGAACCTGGGCGCCTATGTGGACGAAGGCACAATGGTTGATACCTGGGCCACTGTTGGTTCCTGCGCACAGATCGGCAAAAATGTGCACCTGTCCGGCGGTGTCGGCATTGGTGGCGTTCTGGAGCCGATGCAGGCCGGTCCGACAATCATTGAGGATAACTGCTTTATCGGTGCTCGCTCTGAAGTGGTCGAGGGCTGCATCGTGCGCGAAGGCTCTGTGCTGGGCATGGGCGTGTTTATCGGCAAATCGACCAAGATCGTCGACCGCGAAACCGGCGAGTTCACCTATGGCGAGGTTCCTGCCGGATCGGTCGTCGTGGCAGGCTCCATGCCGTCGAAAAACGGTGTGAACCTCTACTGCGCTGTGATCGTTAAGAAAGTGGACGCACAGACGCGCTCCAAAACATCCATCAACGAGCTGCTGCGCGATTGATGGTAAACCGGCGTTAAAACCTGGGGCAGGATTGCCCCGGGATTTCCCGAAAAACGCCGGATGGCTGTTTTACACGGACCTGACAACAAAATCAGGTCGGATCACATGCGCCAGTCACAGCCTCGGATGTCTTTCCCGGTTCTTCAGGTTCTCGCAGATCTGAGAACGGTCGCAGGCACCGGTTTCGGCGAGCTGTCGCAGCTCATGCCACCGGGCGGAAAAGCGGTGCTGCGCAAGGTGGTTTTTGATCAGAATTGCAGGATGAAGCCCTCGGACGCTCGGGCCATTCACCGTGACCTGGTCGCATGTGCAAATGCGCCCGACCGGGCGCTTGGCCCGTTTCTGACGGCGACCGCGCTGCTCATCGCCGACCGTTTGCAAAATGGCGCAGGGACGGATGACCTGTCCACCAACTGGGAAAACCTGCGCGATCGTTATCTTGAAGGACCGTCTCCGGTGCGTGCTACGCTGATGCAGGGGTTTTGCCGGCTGCAGGGTCTGCACAAAAGTGGACCTGAACAGCCCGTACCCGCCCAGAAAATGATGACCTATGACGGGGACGACCTGCAACGTCTGCTGCGCCGCATTGCCCGGGAAATGTCGCCGGAGATACGCGATGAAATATGCGCTTTTGCCGGGCCCGAAACCGCAGGAGTGCATCGCCGGGCGCTCGAAAACTGTCTTGAAGGCAGCTGTGTGTTGTCCGAATTCGGCGACTGGTTTCCATGCGAGGTTGTGGAGAAAGCGTCGCTCGATCCGCAGCATTGCGGTTATTCGGGCTGTACCGCTCTGATATTGCTGGATGCTATTGAAACCCGCGACGCCCAGGCCAGGATGGCCTTTCGCTGGCAGGAACAGGCAGACCGCTACCTGAAACTGCGCCCGGAGGTCCGCGTCCCCATCATTGCCGGCGTACGCCATCTGCACGAGATGTTTTTTGACTGGCAACCTTATGGTGGCTGGTCGCCCGAGGAGCTGGTTGAAAAAGCCGTTGTGGTGCCTTTCGCCAGGCACTAACTAGATCCGCATGGCTTCTGCAAAAAAACCCTCAAAGCAACAGATCTACACGCTGGTCGTCCAGATCGGGCGCCGGGAAAACGACGGTTTGCCAAAGGATGCTACAGGCGCCGGACTGGTGGTATTTGCCAGCGGCATTGATGAGGCAGAGGCTGTCCGCGAGACGGTCGCGGTGCTGAAGCAGGCGGAAACCGCGCCGCTGGATGTCACCGGGTATGGCACGCTGGAAGAGCGTTTGGCCGAAGGCCACGAGATCAGCGATGACGAGCGTCAGCTGATGCAGCGGGCGCTGGACGAAAACGCCGTGATCATTGCTCAGATGGAGCCCTTTTTCGACACTGATAAAGGATAGCTCGCAGCACGCTGCGCGCTGACACGCCATGTAAATGGCCGCGACCACATTCAGAATGTACTGTCTGCCACAGCCAGAGAGACTGTGTTCCCTGCACAATCACCGGGAATCTCCGAACACTTTTGCGACCCCCATTGCGCTTGCGCCGCTTAGCTTTTAGCCCTGAAGCGGAATGCATTCTGTGGAGAAAGAGATGTCGAGGCCCGATCCTGTCGCAATTACCGCTGAACTGGTGCGCTGCGCGTCTGTCACACCCCAGGACAATGGTGCACTGGATGTGCTGGTCAACCTGCTGGAACCGGCAGGGTTTGACTGCACGCGGGTGGATCGCGGCGGCATCGTCAATCTGCTGGCGCGGTGGGGCGACAAAGGGCATGCGCGCACATTCGGGTTCAACGGACATACCGATGTCGTGCCCGTGGGGGACGCTGCCTCCTGGTCTTTTCCACCCTTTGGCGCGGAAACCCGCGATGGTGTTATGTACGGGCGTGGCACAACGGATATGAAATCGGGTGTCGCGGCGTTTGCGGCTGCTGCTGTGGACTTCGTGATCCGGACCCCGCCGGACGGTGCTGTCATCCTGGCCATCACCGGCGATGAGGAGGGTGATGCGCTGGACGGTACAACAGCGCTGCTTGATCATATGGATGCCAGCGGAGAAAAGATGGATGTCTGTCTGGTGGGGGAGCCGACCTGCCCGCAGACCATGGGTGAAATGATCAAAATCGGCCGCCGTGGATCTATGACAGCGTGGATCACCCTGACGGGGAAACAGGGTCATTCGGCCTATCCGCACCGGGCGCTCAACCCACTGCCCGCCATGGTCCGTCTGATGGACAGGCTGGCAAGCCGCGAGCTGGATCAGGGGACAGATCACTTTGACCCCTCGACGCTGGCTGTCGTCACCGTAGATACCGGCAATTCCGCAACAAATGTAATCCCGGCCACCTGCAGTGCAGCGGTGAATATCCGTTTTAACGATCTGCACAGCGGCGCATCGCTCAGCGACTGGATCAAAGAGGAAATCGCCCGGACAGAGACTGAATTCGGGGTGCAGACGGACCTGCGGATCAAGATTTCCGGTGAAAGCTTTCTGACCCCGCCCGGTCCGTTGTCCGGGCTGGTCGCAAAAGCGGTCGAGGCCGAAACCGGGGTAACGCCGGTGCTGTCCACAAGCGGTGGAACGTCGGATGCACGCTTTGTCAAAAACCATTGTCCGGTCGTTGAATTCGGCCTCGTCGGGCAATCCATGCACCAGGTGGACGAGCACGTCGATGTCGCACATATCCGGCAGCTGACGGCCATCTATGGGCGCATTCTGCAGGACTATTTTGCGTGAGAAAGACGCTTGTCGTCATGCTGAAAGAACCGCACCCCGGCCGGGTCAAAACACGCCTGGGGCGCGATATCGGCATGACGGCGGCGGCGTGGTGGTTCCGCCATCAGACTCGTTCATTGCTGCGCCGGGTCCGCGACCCCCGATGGGACCTGGTTCTGGCCGTCTCACCCGATGCGCAAGGCATGCAAAGCCGCGTCTGGCCCGCTGATCTGCGGCGGCTCCCCCAGGGGGCCGGTGATCTGGGCGCGCGGATGGCACGTGCCCTTGCAATGCCGGGGGAGGTCTGCGTGATCGGTGCGGACATTCCGGGGATCACCCGCCAGGATATTGCCGCCGCCTTCGGCGCGCTGGGGTGTTGTGACGCGGTTTTTGGTCCTGCACCTGATGGCGGATACTGGCTGATCGGACTGCGGGGTGCTGCACCTGTGCCGCCGACACTGTTCAGCGGGGTACGGTGGTCAACAGAGCATGCCCTGCAGGATACGCTGGCGACGTTACCAGGCCGTCGGATACGCTTTGTGAAAAAGCTGGCGGATGTTGATACGGCCAGGGATTTGCGCATGACGTCCCCTGGCGCCCGTGCTACCTGAGGGACATGACAAAAACCCCCTCCAAGGCTGAGATACTCGACTGGATCAGTGCGAATCCAACACTGACCGCCAAACGCGATATCGCCAAGGCGTTCGGTATCAAAGGTGCGGCCCGCATCGACCTGAAACGTGTTTTGCGCGAACTGGAAGCCGAAGGGCATCTGGAAAAGCGCAAACGCAGTTACCAGGACCCGGACCGTCTGCCCCCGGTGGCTGTGCTGCAGGTGACCGGCCCGGACGGTGATGGCGATCTGTTCGCAAAGCCGATGGAGTGGCAGGGCGAGGGTGTCGAACCGGTGGTTCTGATCATCCCGCGTGCGTCGGACCCGGCGCTTGGTGCGGGCGACCGCATCCTGGCGCGCCTGACGCAGATCAAAGGAGAGGCGCACCACTACGAGGCGCGTATGATCCGCAGAATAGGCTCTAATCCCAGGCGTATTCTGGGCGTTTTTCGCACCACATCGGACGGTGGGCGGATTGTCCCGATCGACAAGGGATCAGACAGCGAATGGATCGTCGCGGTCGATGCGACGCATGGCGCGAAAGACGGTGAACTGGTTGAGGCGGAACTGGCGGGCCCTGCAGGGCGCATGGGCCGGCCCCGCGCGCGGGTGGTTGAGCGTCTTGGCGACCCGTCCGCGCCCAAAGCGGTGTCCCTGATTGCCATCCACGAACACGGTATCCCGGACAGTTTCCCCGATGATGTCGTCGCAGAGGCTGACAAGGCAAAGCCGCTGGGTCTGAAAGGCCGCGAAGACCTGCGCGACCTGCCGCTGATCACCATTGATCCGTCGGATGCACGCGACCATGACGACGCCTGCTATGCGCATGCAGACGAGGATCCGGCGAATACCGGCGGTCATATCGTCTGGGTCGCGATTGCGGATGTCGCCGCCTATGTCACGCCCGGGTCAGCGCTGGACCTCGAAGCGCGTAAGCGTGGCAATTCCACCTATTTTCCCGACCGCGTGGTGCCGATGCTGCCGGACCGTCTGTCGGGTGATCTGTGTTCGCTGCACGAAGGCGTGCCCCGGGCGTGTATCGCTGTCCGGATGCAGCTGGATGCAGAAGGTAACAAGCTGAGCCATACCTTTCATCGCGGGCTGATGCGGTCGCCTGCATCGCTGCATTACGAAGAGGTGCAGGAGGCAATCGACGGGGCCCCGAATGACCGCACAGGCCCTTTAACAGAGACTGTTTTACAGCCGCTTTATGCTGCCTATGGCGCGCTGGTCGCAGCGCGCAAACGGCGCCAGCCGCTGGACCTGGATCTGCCGGAACGGCGTATCGTTCTGGACGACGACGGCACCGTCACCTCGGTCAGCTTCAAGGACCGTCTGGATGCGCATCGTCTGATTGAAGAGTTCATGGTTCTGGCCAATGTCGCCGCCGCAGAGACTCTGATCGAAAAACGCTTGCCGCTGCTGTTCAGGGTCCACGAAGAACCCAGCCCCGAGAAACTGGAAGCGCTGCGGGAGACTGCGCAGGCCAGCGGGTTCAGCCTCGCCAAAGGTCAGGTGCTGAAAACAGCGCATCTGAACCGGTTGCTGAATGATGCCGCAGGCACGGATGAAGCCGAGCTGATTAACCTGTCGACGCTGCGGTCTATGACGCAGGCCTATTATGCGCCACAGAACCTCGGTCATTTCGGGCTGGCACTGCGCCACTATGCGCATTTCACATCGCCCATCCGGCGATACGCTGACCTGATTGTGCACCGCGCGCTGATCGCTGCGCACGGCTGGGGGAAAGACGGTCTGCGGCCCGAGGACTTTGACACGCTTGAAGAGACCGGGACGCATATTTCGGACACAGAACGCCGTTCGATGGTTGCGGAGCGGGATACCACAGACCGGTATATGGCGGCCTTCCTGTCCGAGCGGGTCGGCAATGAGTTCACCGGGCGGATCAGCGGTATTGCCCGGTTCGGCGTGTTTGTGAAGCTCGATGAAACCGGTGCGGACGGCCTTGTTCCGATGCGGTCCATCGGGCGGGAGTATTTTCATTTTGACCGTGATGCCGGCACGCTGATGGGGTCGGATACCGGGATCATCATTAGCATCGGCCAGCGCGTCACCGTGCGTCTGGCCGAAGCTGTGCCGGTCACGGGCGGTATCGCGCTGGAGCTGCTGTCACTGGATGGGGCGGCGATGCCCCGGGGGCGTCAGTCCCCCGCGGGCCGGTCTCCCCGGCGCCGCGGCGCAAAGGCCAAAAACAAGGCAGCCAGAACAAAGCGCAAGGTAAAGCGTACCCGGCGCTAACCCATCGTGCGCGCGCAGCGGTCCAGATAGCCCGTCAGAATGGCGTTGTCTTCGACAAACCGTTTCAGCAGCGTTGTGCCGGGGGTCGCACGGATTGCACTGAGCACCGGCGCAACCGACGTGTCTGCCGCACTTGGCCGGTCTCCGAACAGAAAGTCCCGGTGACGCAGACGCGTTGTGATCGCGGCGATATCAGGCTCTATCCGGTTCAGGCGCTGCACTTCATCAAGACGTCCAAGGCCCTGGGTTTTCATTCCGGCGAGCACTTTTGCGCGCAGCTGTCGTGTCACCATCGGGCGGATCAGACGAGGGACGCCCGCAAAATACGTTTCGCGCACGACCGGCCAGATATCCGGGTTGCCCCACCGGTCGAGCACCAGATGGAAATACATGTGTTCCTCGGACATCCGGATAAAGGCGCGCGAGACGGCCCTGTCCTCTTCGGTCAGGGCACGATCAAAATCAGCACCGTTGGATTCCAGATGGGCGCGGATGCCATCGCTGTCGGCGATCAGGCGGTCTTCGACGCGGATGACGGGCAGTTTGCTGTAAGGCATCATGCGTGGGTCCAGGGTATCCTCGCGGCGCCACATCTGACCGGACAGGTTCAGAAGCCAGGCCGCCTTGGTACAGAACGGGCTGGAAGAGAATTGGCCGAAGGCAGCGGGGTAGGTCAGCAGGTTGATCATGGGAGGGATCCTTTTTTGCGGGGCTCTCAGAATAGGCTGGCGTCCTGACAGATTCTGGCAGCACATGTGGTAAGGTATATTTATGAGCAGAACCCACCGCCTTTTTCAGATGATGCAAACGTTGCGGCGTCTGAGCCCGCCCGTCACAGCAACCCGCCTGTCCGAAGAGATGGGCATGTCGCTGCGCACGATTTATCGCGATATTGATGCGCTGCGCGGCATTGGCGCGGTCATCGATGGAGAGGCGGGGTTCGGGTACACCCTGATTGAGGATGCGGCACTGCCACCGCTTGGGTTTGAGGACGATGAGTTGGAGGCACTGGTGCTGGGCCTGCGCGATGTCTCGGTGATTGCCGATCCCGCACTTGCCCGTGCGGCTGAATCCGCCCTTGCAAAAATCCGTGCGCGCGTGCCGCCGCGCCAGGCGCACCGTCTGCAGCACGCGGTTCTGGACGCGCACCGGTTTGCGCCGCGACCCGAGATATCGGTCGATGTCTCAAAACTGCGCGCCGCAACCTGGGACGAGGTCAGCGTGATCCTGACATATACGGACGCAAAGGGTTCAGCGACCGAGCGCCGTGTCGACCCGCTGGGGTTTGTGTACCTTGATCGCAGCAATGTACTGATGGCCTGGTGTCATCTGCGTCACGATTTCAGGACGTTCCGTCTGGACCGGATCAGCAGCTTTGAACGGACAGAACAGAGTTTCCGGCCGAAACGTGTGGCCATGCTGCGCGAACATCTCGATCGTATCCGTTGTGACATCGATGCGTCGGCAGAAGATCGCACCCGTCCCGATTGAATTCTTCCTCTGAGGCGCTGAAAGCGCTACAATGGGGCAAATAAAAAATGAACAGAGCAGCAGGATATCAACATGCAGTGGAAGATCTGGAGTGCAGGTATTTTAACCGCCGGTCTCGCCTTTACCGGTGTGGCTGAGGCGCAGAACATTGGCAAGTCACTGCGCCCGGCCGTTCGTCCGGCCAGTGCAGAAGTGCCGGTTCTGAAAAACGCCGTCCCCCTTGTGGCGACTGCGGCCCGGCCCAAACTGCGCCCGGCGACGCGCGGCACAGCGCCCGCCCCGGCGGTTGTTCAGGTGGCATCACCCGCCGGGTTTGACCGCTGGGTGCAGAATTTTCAGCGACGTGCCCGTGCACAGGGGATCAGCGATGCCACCCTGCGGAGCGCGTTCCGGAACGTCCGCTATGATGCGGATGTCATCAAACGGGACCGCAACCAGTCGGAGTTCACCAAGACGATCTGGCAATATCTCGACAGTGCGGTTTCTGACAAACGCATCCGCAATGGTAAGGCTGCCCTGAAGAAACACCGGCGGACCCTCGAGGCGATTGAGCGGCGTTATGGTGTGGAAAAAGAAGTCGTCGTTGCTGTCTGGGGGCTGGAGAGTGGCTATGGCGTATTTCGCGGCAGTAATGATGTTATCGGATCGCTTGCGACCCTTGCCTTTGACGGACGGCGCGGTGCCTTTTTTGAGGAACAGCTGATCGCGGCCCTGAAAATCCTGCAGAACGGTGACACCAGCCCGCGCAATATGACCGGCAGCTGGGCCGGAGCGATGGGGCATACTCAGTTTATTCCGACTTCCTATCTTGCCTTTGCGGTCGATTTTGATGGTGACGGGCGCCGCGATATCTGGGCGGACGATCCGGTGGATGCCCTGGCGTCCACAGCGGCCTATCTGAACAAATCGGGCTGGACCAAAGGGCAGCCCTGGGGTGTCGAAGTAAAGGTGCCGCGCGGGTTCGACTATGCGCAGGCCAACCGGAAAATCACCAAAACGCCTGCGCAATGGGCCCGCCTTGGTGTTGTTGACACCAGAGGACGGCAGGTGCCGAACCACGGAAAGGCTTCGCTGCTGCTGCCCGCCGGTGCCGGTGGGGTCGCTTTTCTGATCTTTCGTAATTTCCGGGCGATTGAACGTTACAATGCTGCGGATGCCTATGTTATCGGTGTCGGCCACCTGAGTGACCGGATCAAAGGCGGGGGTGATTTCGTATCAGACTGGCCTGCAGATGGCCGCGCGCTGACCCGTGCAGAACGGCGCGAATTGCAGGAGCGTCTGACACGGGCCGGGTTCAACACACAGGGTGTGGATGGGCGCATCGGGCCGAACACCATTGCTGCGGTCCGCGCTTATCAGCGCGCGCGTGGTCTGACCCCGGATGGTTATGCCTCGCTGAGCTTGCTGGAAAAGCTGCGCTGAGGATTATCTGAACCGTTCCAGCAGGGCCTGGGTGCGCGCGCGCGTCAGGATGATCCGGCAGGAACGGATTTCGATGCCCGTGCCGGAGCCACCCCCAAAAAGCGATCCGGCGTAATCGCATTCTGCGTCGCGCCAGTCCTCCCATGCCTCCTGGGAGGCCAGCAGCGCGGGCACGGCAACTTCCCTGCCCACGACCTCGTCGAGTTCCTGTGCGGACTCTGTGGCGAAACCGACAATCAGTTCCAGCGCGCCGACTGCCGCCTTTTCAGCTGCGATCAGGCAGTCAGCCGTTTCAACCTGTGAACCGGATGACAGGCTGCATTCCAGCGTCGGGTCAGCATGGAGTGCTGCGGTGGTTGCACCGCAGATGGCCAGTGATGCCAGCAGAGTGCGGATCATCCCGGGCTCATTCCACGCAGGCGCTCGGACCGGCGTCTGAGCATTTCCACGACTGTCAGCAGTGCGATTGAGATGATCACGAGGATTGTAGCGACGGCCAGGATGGTCGGGCTGATCTGTTCGCGCAGACCGGTGAACATCTGCCAGGGCAGTGTTTTCTGACCGGCAGAGCCGACAAAGAGCACAACCACCACCTCGTCAAAGGAGGTGATAAAGGCAAAGAGCCCACCGGAAATCACACCGGGGAGAATGAGCGGCATCTGTACCCGGAAAAATGTGGTGACCGGATTAGCCCCCATGTTCGCCGCCGCGCGCGTCAGCGAATTGTCAAAACCCACCAGTGTCGCTGTGACGGTGATGATCACAAAAGGAATACCCAGGGCGGCATGTGCCAGAACAACGCCGACGTATGTGCCCTGCAGACCAATACGGCTGTAGAAAAAGTACATACCCGCCGCAGAGATGATCAGTGGCACGATCATCGGTGAAATCAGGATTGCCATGATCGCACGGCGGAATGGCACATGCGGCTGGCTGAGGCCGATGGCGGCCAGAGTGCCAAAGCTGACGGACAGCAGCGTCGCTGCGGGCGCGATTTTAACCGAGTTCGCCAGTGCACCCTGCCAGTCGGAGTTTGTAAAGAAATCCTCGTAATGCTTGAGCGAGTAACCCGCCGGGTCAAACCGCAGCATTTCCGGGGTAAAAGTGAAGAAGTCCTGTGCGTTGAACGACAGGGGCATCACCACAATGATCGGCGTGATCAGGAACACCAGGATAGCGCCGCAGATGACCCGAAAGGAGAAATGCCACAGTACCTGCCCCGGCGTCAGATAGGGTGCCAGATAGGCCCGGTACCGCCCCTCGTAGAGCCAGAAGCTGAACCAGCCGAAAAACCAGCCAAAGGCCGCGCCGATGATGCCCGCAGGCAGGCCGCCAACGGCAAACCCGGCAACAGCGCAAAGCACCAGAAGACCCCAGCGGCCGGGCTTTTCAGCCTTGATGACCTGCGTCAGCAGAAAGGCGGCAGTGGCCATGATCAGCGCGCCGCCGAGAATACCCAGCAGCGTGCTGCCCTGGGCGGTGCCCACGAACATGCCCGCGATAGCACCGCCAGCGGCGACCACCGGCACATAAAAAGAAACGGGTGTGCGGGAAATCGGTGTCAGAGCAGCCATTGTCTCAGCCTCCCAGCTTCACGTTATCGATGCCGACGATACGGTCATAGGCCCAGTAGAGGCCCAGCACCACGGCCAGCAGGATGGCCCCGAGTGCCGCAGCCAGACCCCAGTTGAGAGAACTGGAAATGTGATAGGCAATCCGGTTGGAGATGAATGTCCCCGTCGTGCCGCCGACCAGTTCCGGGGTGATGTAGTAGCCGATGGCCAGAATGAACACGAGGATCGAACCCGCGCCGATGCCCGGCACTGATTGCGGAAAATAGACCCGCCAGAAGGCCGTCCAGTTGGTTGCCCCCAGAGACTTTGCTGCGCGCAGGTAAGTCGGCGGAATTGTTTTCATCACGGAATAGAGCGGCAGGATCATGAAAGGCAGCAGGATGTGGGTCATCGCGATGATCGTACCCGTCTGGTTGTTGATCAGTGCCAGACGGCTGTCGTCGGCAACGACACCGAGCCACACAAGCGTGTCGTTGATCACGCCCTGTTGCTGCAGCATGACCTTCCAGGCGGATGTCCGCACCAGCAGCGACGTCCAGAATGGCAGCAGCACCAGGATCATCAGCAGATTGGCTGTGCGCGCCGGCAGGTTCGCAAGGATCCACGCGACCGGATAGCCCAGCAGGATACAGCTGCAGGTGATTGCCATGGACATGATGAACGTCCGGATGAACAGTTTGATATAGAGTTGTTCGTTCTCCGGACGCATCTCTGCGCCATCGAGGCCCTTTTTCATGTCCACGGCGTTCAGGAAGTAGCCGCTGGTGAATTCCGGGCTGTAGGTCTGTATGGTCTGCCAGACCTCTATATTGTGCCAGTCCTCGTCAATGTCCTCAAATGCGGCGGTGAAATCCACAACCTCAAAGTCTGCTGCAAGCGCCGCAGCCTCCTGCAATTCTGTGGCGCCGGGCCCTGAATAGCCGGACACGTCGGCACCTGCAGACAGGTCTTCGTAAAGCGCGGAATACACAATGGCCCAGGGGTCTTCGCTGAGCAGATTGTCTTCGTCTTCGTTCTGTACGAAATCGGCGAAAATAGCGTAAGTGGCAGCTGTTTCGGGCAGCAGTGCCGAAAGTTCCGCGCGTATCTCAAAGGCGGGCTGTGCGCTGCCACTGTCTTCGTTCCAGCTGGACTGGGCGGTCATCCAGCTGTCAGATCCCAGCAGGGCGTTCCAGTTTTCACCCTTTTTCCAGAAGCTGTTCAGGTCTTCGAACTGATCCTGATAAACTTCGCCCATGTCATCAACACGGCGTCCGGATTTACGGAAAAGCGAGGAAACGCCTGTCAGCTCATAGTTCAGACGGGAGCCCAGACGCGTATGCAGCTTGCGTTCCTGCGCGATGAATATGTCCTTGTAGAGCGATTCAAAAATTGCCGGACCGGGCAACTCGCCACTGTCCCCGTCCCAGTCAGCCAGTTCGGCAGTGGTGCGCGGAAGTGTGTCAGAGACGATCTGGTTTTCAATCGAGCGGAACAGCATATCCGCGATCGGCGCGATAAAGGTGACCAGAACAAAGATCAGCAGGGGCGCGATCAGCATCAGCGCGCGCAGCTTCTGGCGGCGCAGGGCACGGTTCAGACTGGTTTTCAGCGGCGTACCATCGGCAGCCATCATAGGGCCGCTGTGTTCAGCAGTGTCGGTCATTCAACACCCTCCACGACGATAATTGTACTGTCCGCATTCTGGCGCCGGATTTCGGCAACCTCCTGATACTCGGGGTCGTTATAGGCGGCGAGAGCTGCCTCATAAGACGGGAATTCCATAACGACATGCCGGTCATGGGCTGTGCCCTCCATGACCTGGGACTGTCCGCCGCGGATCACAAACACACCACCCAGATTTTTCAGGATCGGCGTGTCCCTGACAATGTACTCTTTGTACGCCTCGGGGTTTCTCACGGTGACATGGGCGATGATGTAGCCTTTGGGCATGGTCAGGTCCTTTTGCAGGGAAGAAGGGGCAGCGTGCCGCCCCTCCCGTATTTTCAGCTCAGCAGACTGCGCTTATTGCGCCAGCCATGCCTGGAACTTCGCGTCGATGTCGTCGCGATAGTCAGCCCAGAACTCGTAGTTGTAGAGGAACGTGTTCTTGGCGTTGTTCGGATCGGTTGGCATGTGAGGCGCCATATCGATGCCCAGCTCCGCGTGCTGTCCGACCAGCGGTGCAGAAGAAGCACGTGCCGGGCCGTAGCTGATGTATTTGGACTGGTCTGCCAGACGCTGTGTGTCTGTGGCAAAGTAGATGTAGTCCAGTGCACGGGCTTTGCGCTCATCGCTCAGACCGGCGGGAATGATCCAGCCGTCAAGGTCGAACACCTGCGCGTCCCAGAGCATGCCAACGGGCTGGTTCTGCTCTTCGATGACCGAGAAGAGACGACCGTTATATGTCGAACCCATGACGATCTCGCCGTCTGCCAGCAGCTGGGGCGTATCCGCACCGGCCGACCACCAGATCACGTCGTCTTTGATCGTTGCCAGTTTGTCGAGCGCCTGTTGCTGACCTTCGTCTGTTTCCAGAACGTCATAGACTTCTTCTTTGGCAACACCGTCACAGAGCAGCGCCCATTCCATGTTGTTGATCGGGCGCTTTTCCAGCGCGCGTTTGCCAGGGTAGGCGTCGGTGTCGAAGAGCGCGCAGATGGATGTCGGCGCAGTATCGCCAACCATATCTGTGCGGTAGCCGACTGTCGTGGAGTACACGATCTGCGGGATGAAGCAGTCAGAGACGATCAGGTCGCCAAAGTCATCCTCGGCGGATGTGCCGTCAGGTGCGGGTGCCAGGTGCTCATCAGGGTCGATTTCCATCGCCAGACCTTCGTCACACAGACGGATCGCATCGGCCGCAACAACGTCAACAACGTCCCAGGTGACGTTGCCCGCTTCGTTCATGGCGCGCAGTTTGGCTACGGCTTCAGCCGAGCTTTCGTCATTGATGATGTTGACGCCTGTCTTTTCCATATAGGGGTTGTGATAGGCTTGCTGCTGCGAATTGGAGTAGGCTCCGCCCCAGCTGACGATTGTCATTTCGCTGGCCATATGGCCGTCTGCGGACACCATGCCGGCTGCAACTGTCAGCGCGGTCGTGGCAAGCAGTGTCTTGGTGAGTTTCATTTGTAGTCTCCCAGTTTTTTATCCCGTCTGGTGTTTTGTCGGGCGGGGGCAACGGGTCTGACCTCCGCCTCTTTTCCATCGTGTCTGGTGAGACACGACATCTCATTGGCGCAGCGCTCAGGAGTCGAGCGCGCGGCAATCCTCTGGCAGCCAGCCGATTTCAATCTGCTGGCCGGGTTTCAGGCGTTCCACGTCAGGCGCGTTTCGTGTTTTGATCACAAACTCATCTGTGCCCGCCACGCGAAGGCGGGTACGGAAAATATCGCCCATGTAGATGAATTCCAGCACTTCGGCCTTGAGTGTATGCGCATCAGGGCTGAGACGATCTTTGTTGTATTCCACACGCTCAGGCCGGATTGAAACGCGCGTGCGGTCGCCGGCGGCTGTGACGTTTACGGGCTTGGCGTCGATCAGTTCACCGCCGTCCAGCTGAACAAGGCAGCTGTCGCCTTTGATCTCTTTAACAACGCCTTCCAGCGTGTTGTTCTCGCCGATGAACTGCGCAACAAAGCTGTTTTCCGGCTCTTCATAAAGCTTGTCCGGCGGTGCCAGCTGCTGGATGCGCCCATCGTCGAAAACCGCAACGCGGTCGGACATGGTCAGTGCCTCTGTCTGGTCGTGCGTCACATATACCACGGTAATGCCCAGATCATGCGCCAGATTGGTAATCTCGAACTGCAGGGTTTCGCGGAGTTGTTTGTCCAGGGCACCCAGTGGTTCATCCATCAGAACCAGCTCGGGTTCAAATACCAGGGCGCGCGCCAGGGCGACCCGCTGCTGCTGGCCGCCGGACATCTGCGCCGGTCGCCTGCCACCAAAGGCCCCCATCTGCACCATATCGAGCGCGCGTTTTACCTTTTCCTCGCGCTCGGATTTGCCCATTTTGCGAACTTCGAGCGGGAAGGACAGGTTTTCGGCAACGGTCATATGCGGGAACAGAGCATAGTTCTGAAACACCATGCCAATGCCGCGTTTGTGCGGAGGGATGTTGTTGATCGACTGCCCGTCGAGACGAATGTCGCCATGCGTTGCGGTCTCAAAGCCTGCGAGCATCATCAGGCAGGTTGTTTTTCCAGACCCTGATGGCCCGAGCATGGTCAGAAACTCGCCCTTTGGCATAAACAGGTTGAGATCTTTTACGACGAGGTTCTCACCGTCATAGCTTTTCTGAACCCGCTCGAATTCAACGAACGCGTCTGCATTGCTTGTGTCTGCCACTTGTGGCTCCCCGTGTTTTCCCTTGGCGGTTAACCGCACTCATTTGCGCGTTAGCTAACAACAGTGTGGCGTCCGAGCGCAAGCAATTAGCCATGTCAGAGGGTGCTGAAGTGCGAATTACGATGAAAGCACTGAATTTCAGCCATTTTCAGGCCATTCGATGCGCTCAGTTCGCCAAATCGGGAAAATCTCCTCCGAAGCCGCGCCTGCGCAAAACGGCGAATCCACGGGCCGGGAGCCCGTGGACAGATCAGAAGCCTTCTTCAGGAAGCTGCTTTCAGCAGGCCTTCTTTCCGGGCTGCGGCATATGTTTCGTCCAGCGCCGTGCGTGCACGCTGCATGAATGTCGCAATCTCTTCGGGCGTGATGACCAGTGGCGGAGAAATGATCATGCGGTCGCCAACGTGGCGCATGACAAGGTTGTTGGCAAAACAGCGTTCGCGGCACATGAAACCGATCGTGCCAGCATCGCCCGCAAACTTTGCGCGGCTTTCCTTGTGCGGGGTCAGCGGCAGCGATGCCATCATGCCCTGGATATTCAGGCCGCCGACCAGCGGATGATCCAGAAGACCCTCCAGGCCGGATTTCAGCGCGGGTGCTGCAACGTTTCTGACGTGATCCAGAATGTTTTCTTCCTGCAGAATACGCAGATTTTCCAGGGCAACCGCAGCGGCGACCGGATGGCCGGAATAGGTATAGCCGTGGTTGAACTCGGTTGCGCCGATCACCCGGGCCACCTCATCGCAGACGATGGATCCACCGATCGGCTGGTAGCCGGAACTCAGCCCCTTGGCGATTGTCATGATATGCGGGCGGATGTTCATCGTCTGGCTGCCAAACCAGTTGCCCGTGCGCCCAAAGCCGCAGATGACCTCATCCGCGATCAGCAGAATTTCGTATTTGTCGCAGATCCGCTGAATTTCCGGCCAGTACGTGTCCGGCGCCACCACAACACCGCCAGCGCCCTGCACCGGTTCGGCAATAAAGGCGGCAACATTCTCTTCACCCAGTTCGCCGATCTTTTGCTCAAGCTCGCGGGCGCGGGCCAGACCGAACTCTTCCGGCGTCATGTCACCACCCTCGGCCCACCAGTCCGGCTGGCCAATGTGATGAATGCCCGGGATCGGCATACCGCCCTGTTCGTGCATATAGGTCATGCCACCAAGACTGCCCGAGCCGACAGATGAGCCGTGATAGGCATTTTTGCGGCCGATGATATGGGATTTCGAGGGCTTGCCCTTTTCAGCCCAATAGGTGCGGACCATGCGGATATTCGTGTCATTCGCTTCTGACCCTGAGCCGGCAAAAAACACATGGTTCATGCCTTCGGGTGCGAGCTTTGTTATCTCCTGTGCGAGCGCAATGGCAGGCACATGTGTCGTCATAAAGAAGGTGTTGTAGTAGGGCAGTTCCTGCATCTGGCGCGCGGCCACATCGGCCATCTCGGACCGTCCGTAGCCGATGTTCACACACCAGAGCCCGGCCATGCCGTCGAGGATTTCATTGCCTTCGCTGTCCGTCAGCCAGACGCCTTTTGCGCGGGTGATGATCCGCGCACCCTTAGCCTCAAGTTCGTCGTTTGTCGTGAAGGGATGCATATGGTGGGCTGCATCCAGCGCTTGCAACTGGGCGGTGGGCAGATGGTTTGTAATCGCGGGCATGACATTTCCTGCAGTGTAGGGAAAAGGATGTTCTTTGTTACCCGCAGAATATGATCAAATTTTGCGGAGTCAATCGAATCACTGCGCCGGGGCGGTATCCGTCAGGGCGGCGCGGATCTGCAGCATTCCCTGTTCGACATCCTCTCCCAGTGCCCTCGACGCTGCTTCCGGATCGCCTTTCGCAAGGGCTTCCAGCAGTTCCACGTGTTTATCCGGCAGGTTTGCAGTGCCGAACCGTCCGCAGACCACACGCAGCGAGGGCCCGAACCGCAGCCACAGCCGGTCCGTCGTCGCCATCAGCACGGGCGCATCTGCTGCGGCATAGAGACAGGCGTGAAACCTGTAATTGTGGGTCAGGTACCCTTTGATATCACCCTGTGAGATCGCTGTATTGAGCGCATCATCACAGGATTTCAGGTCTTCAATACAAGCGGATGTCATGCGCTCAGCTGCACGCCGGGCCAGTTCCGGTTCCAGCATTTTCCGCATAAAATCAAGCTGTTCAATGCAATTTTCTGTCAGTTCAGGCACGATGACCCGCCGGTTTCCCTGCATGCTGAGAGCGCCATTTGATGTCATGCGCCGGATTGCCTCGCGCACGGGCGTCATGCCCGCTCCCAGCCTTTCCGCCAGACCCTGAATCGTAACGGCCTGGCCCGGCGCAAGCTCTCCAAACAGGATCAGATCCCGCAGCTGCTCATAGACAGACTGGTGTGCAGGTGGTTTTGCGGCCCCTGTTGTCTGGCTGCCTGCCTCGTTTTTACGCATCATCTGCATCGTTGTTTCACTCATTCCGGGCTCATCAGGCGGGCGCCTTGCACACCTCGCTCTCACATGAAAGCATAAAGTATCTTGCCCCATGAGGCAAAACTTGATCAAATTCGCTGGAACCGGGGCCAACCCGGTCCGCACAAACGGGAGTAATCTATGAAAAAGCTCATGATGAGCAGCGCTGTTCTGGCGCTTACAGCGACCGCATCCTTTGCCGATGAAGTCCGCGTATACAACTGGTCTGACTATATCGACGAAGCACTTCTGGAGAAGTTCGAGGCCGAAACCGGCATCAATCTGATCTACGACGTGTTCGACAGTAACGAAGTTCTGGAAACCAAAATGCTGGCCGGCGGGTCAGGCTATGATGTTGTGGTGCCCTCCGGCACCTTCCTGCAGCGTCAGATCACAGCGGGCGCGTTCCAGAAACTGGATCCATCCCAGCTGCCAAACCTTGAAAACATGTGGGACACGGTCGAGCAGCGGACAGCGCAGTATGACCCGGACAACGCCTATTCCATCAACTACATGTGGGGCACTACCGGCCTTGGCGTGAATGTCGGCAAGGTCACCGAACTGCTGGGCGAAGACGCGCCCCTGGGTTCGCTTGAACTGGTGTTCAACCCGGAAAACATGGAAAAACTCGCCGGGTGCGGCGTGCATCTTCTGGATGCGCCGTCTGAAATGATCCCGGCGGCACTCAAGTATATCGGAGAGGATCCTGACAGCCACGATCCCGATGTCATCGCAAAGGCGGAAGAAGTTCTGCTGGGCGTGCGCCCGTATATTCAGAAATTCCACAGCTCCGAGTATATCAACGCTCTGGCAAACGGGGACATCTGTGTGGCGTTCGGCTGGTCCGGTGATATCCTCCAGGCCCGTGACCGTGCAGCCGAGGCCGAAAACGGTGTCGAGATTGCATATAATGCGCCGTCCGAGGGTGCCCTGATGTGGTTTGACCAGATGGCCATTCCCGCAGATGCCCCAAATCCGGAAGCGGCGCACAAGTTCCTGAACTTTATCATGGATGCGCAGAACATGGCGGATGCGTCGAACTATGTGTACTACGCCAACGGCAACCTCGCGTCCCAGCCGCTGCTCGTTGAAGACGTGATCGGTGATCCGGCGATCTATCCGGATGCAGCAACACTGGAGAACCTGTACACGACGACGCCCTATCCTGCGAAGGTGCAGCGTGTCGTTACACGGCTCTGGACCAAAATTAAATCGGGCACCTGAGCCTGAGACAATCGGGGCGGCTCCCAGGCGGGCCGCCCTTTTTGCATCCGCCCCTGATCGGGGAAATACGAGGATAAACCGTGCCGGAATCCGTCTTTGCGCCCTGGAATGATGCCAGTCAGAAACCTCTTATCCGTTTCAGAAACGTCACCAAGTCGTTCGGTGATTTCACGGCAATTGATGATCTGACCCTCGATATCTACGAGCAGGAATTTTTTGCCCTGCTGGGGCCGTCCGGCTGTGGCAAAACCACGATGATGCGCATGCTTGCAGGGTTCGAGACACCAACCAGCGGGGTCATTGAACTGGCCGGCCAGGACATCGCGCCGGTGCCGCCGAACAAGCGTGCAGTGAACATGATGTTCCAGTCCTATGCACTGTTCCCGCATCTCAGCGTGTACGAAAACATCGCGTTTGGCCTGCGCCGTGGCAATATGCCAAAACAGGATATCGATGACCGCGTTAGTGAAATGCTCAAGCTCACCCGGCTCGAAAAATTCGCCCGCCGAAAACCGCACCAGATCTCTGGTGGACAGCGCCAGCGCGTGGCTCTGGCCCGTAGTCTCGCCAAAGCACCGAAGCTGCTCCTGCTGGACGAACCGCTGGGTGCGCTGGATGCCAAACTGCGTCAGGCAACCCAGTTCGAACTGATGGATATTCAGGAAAAGACCGGCACGACATTTGTGATCGTCACACATGACCAGGAAGAGGCCATGACAGTCGCGAGCCGCGTGGCGGTGATGGATGAAGGCCGCATCATGCAGGTCGCAACGCCGGAGCATATCTATGAAGTGCCCGAGAGCGTCTATGTCGCTGATTTCATTGGCGATGTGAACATTATCAAGGGAGCGGCCAGCCCTGTGGGTGAGCAGACCTACCAGATAAAATGGTCCAAGACAGCCGCACCTCTCAACGCGGTTTCGGATCGCCCGTTTTCAGAAGGGCAGTCCTGTCATCTGGCTATCAGACCGGAAAAGGTCGGCATCCACGCTGATCGGCCGGCAGATGCAGACAATGCAGTCCAGGGCACGATCCTCGATATTGCCTATCTGGGAAATATCTCGACCTACCACGTTGAATTGCCGGGCGGCCAGATTGTCAAAGCGCAGACCGCGAACACGCGGCGCGTCTCGCGACGCAGTTTTACCTGGGAAGACACCGTCTGGCTGAGCTGGACGGCCACCGCCGGCGTGTTGCTCGCACAATGACGGGGCAGGCTGGCATCATCAGAAAGGTACGGCCATGCAGCGCCTGATTCTGATCGCGGTCCCCTACACCTGGCTGCTCGCGCTGTTTCTTGTCCCGTTTCTGATCGTATTCAAGATCTCTTTGTCGGACGTGGAGCTGGCCATTCCGCCCTATACGCCGACGCTGTCCGACGGGATTGTGCCGTTTTTCAAGGCACTCGACTTTGAGAATTTCGCCTTTCTCGCCTCTGATGATCTCTACTGGAAGGCTTATCTCAGCTCGCTCCGGATCGCCCTGATTTCCACCTTTCTGACGCTGCTTGTCGGATACCCGATGGCCTATGCGATGGCGCGTGCGCCGGAGGAGTGGCGTCCGACGCTGATGATGCTGGTCATTCTGCCTTTCTGGACGTCATTTCTGATCCGCGTTTACGCCTGGATGGGCATTCTCAGCCAGGAGGGCTTTCTCAATCAGTTCCTGTTGTGGACCGGGCTCATCAGCGAACCGCTGACAATCCTGAACACAACAACGGCGGTCTATATCGGGATCGTTTATACCTATCTGCCCTTCATGATCCTTCCGATCTTTGCGGCTCTCGATAGGCTGGATGGCTCGCTGATCGAAGCAGCGGAGGATCTGGGCTGTTCGCGGTTCCAGGCGTTCTGGCTGGTCACCATTCCGCTTTCCAAAAATGGCATTGTCGCGGGTAGTTTTCTGGTTTTCATTCCCGCGCTGGGAGAGTTTGTGATCCCTTCCCTTCTGGGCGGATCCGGCACGCTGATGATCGGCAAGGTTCTCTGGGAAGAGTTCTTTAACAACCGCGACTGGCCTGTTGCCAGTGCCGTTGCTGTCATCCTGCTGCTAATACTCATCATTCCGATTGTGCTTTTCCAGCGGAACCAGCAGCGCCAGGCGGAGGCAGAGCAATGAAGAGGCTCAGCTGGTTCAACACCACGTCCCTGACCCTGGGCTTTGCGTTTCTCTATCTGCCGATGATCATTCTGGTCATCTATTCGTTCAACGAAAGCAAACTGGTCACGGTCTGGGCGGGTTTCTCGACAAAGTGGTATGGTGAGCTTCTGCAGAACGAGGCTTTCCTCGATGCTGCCTGGGTAACGCTGAAGGTGGCAGTTCTGTCATCTACCCTGGCCACCGTTCTGGGGACGATGGCCGCATATGTGCTGGTCCGTGGCGGGCGTTTCATGGGCCGCACGGTCTTTTCCGGGATGATTTACGCCCCGCTTGTGATGCCCGAAGTCATTACAGGTCTGTCTCTGTTGTTGCTGTTCATTGGCATCGGGCTGGACCGCGGCGTGCTGACGATCGTTCTGGCTCACACCACTTTTGCCATGTGTTACGTGTCGGTGGTCGTCTCTTCACGTCTGCTGACGTTTGATCGCTCGCTTGAGGAAGCGGCACTTGATCTGGGCTGCACCGGGTTTGAGGCCTTTCGTCTGGTCACACTGCCGATCATTGCCCCGGCTGTTATTTCGGGCTGGCTGCTTGCTTTCACGCTCAGCCTTGATGATCTCGTGATCGCCTCGTTCACAGCCGGTCCATCCGCAACGACCCTGCCGATCAAGATTTTTTCGGCTGTCCGTCTCGGCGTCTCTCCTGAAATCAACGCCCTGTCCACGCTCATGATTGCTATTGTCACCTTTGGTGTGATCAGCGCGTCATTGGTGTCCAAAAGGAACAGTTTGCGCCAGCAACGCGATGAACAGGCAGCGGCCCGCGCTGAATGAAGCGGATATTTCCAGCTTTCACCTATGGGGAAGGCCCGCGTCAGGGGTGCTGGTGGGATGAAACCTGCGCAATCCCGGCCCGCCCGACAATCAGCGAACCTGCGAGTGCAGATGTTGTGGTCATTGGTGGCGGTTTTACCGGGCTTTCAGCCGCCCTCCACCTGGCCCGTAAAGGTGCGCGTGTTCATGTGTTCGAGGCAAAGCGTATCGGCTGGGGTGCCTCTGGCCGGAACGGGGGGTTTTGTTGTCTCGGTGGCGCCAAAGCCGACGACAGATTTCTGGACCGAAAGTTTGGCAAAAGCGGCAGGCTGGAATGGCGCGCAGCGGAGAAAGCGGCGGTGGACCTGGTAGGCAGTATACTCACGGCCGAAAAAATCTCCGCTGATCGCCATTCAAGGGGGGAAACAGCGCTAGCGCACAGGCCCAGGGACATGAAGTCTCTTGAAGCAGGTGCTGCAAGTGTACGGGAAAACTACGGCGTCGAGCCGGCGCTGTTCTTCAGGGCAGATCTTGCGGATCAGGGTATGTCGGGTCCTTTCCACGGTGCGATGACCATTCCAATCGGGTTCGGACTGAACCCGGCAAAGTACCTTGCAGGTCTGGCCGCAGCGGCAGAACGTGCCGGCGCACTTATTTTTGACAGCAGCCCGGTACGTTCGATTGAAAAGGCTGCCGGTGGTTACAGACTTTGCGTCGGTGACGTTCGGGTCACGGCAAACCAGGTTGTTGTCGCCACAAATGGCTATTCGTCCGAGGATATTCCCGGCTGGCTCACTGCGCGTTTTTTACCTACCCAGTCAAATGTCCTCGTGACCCGGCCCCTGACCGACAAGGAATTATCCGATCAGGGCTGGACCAGCGATCAGATGAGCTATGACACCCGAAACCTGTTACACTATTTTCGCCTGATGCCGGATCAGCGGTTTCTTTTTGGCATGCGCGGTGGCGTATTTTCCGGGCCGGGGGCTGAGCAGAAAGCACGGCGCGCGGTGCGACGCGATTTCGAGCAGATGTTTCCGGCATGGGCGCACGCAGAGAGCCAGAACAGCTGGTCCGGGCTGGTCAGCCTTGCGCGTTCGCGTATGCCATTCGCGGGCGCGGTGCCAGGGTCGCCGGGCATGTGGGCCGGCCTGTGTTATCACGGAAACGGCGTCGCCATGGGCACACTTACCGGCAGTATCCTCGCCTCGCTGGTGTCTGGCGAGCAACCGGCCTGCTATCCAAAGGCTATGCGCACACCACCTGGAAAATTTCCACTTGGTGCGGCGCGCCGTTTACTTGTCTTGCCGCTCTACGCAGGTCTCAGGCTGAAAGATCTGTGATCAAACCGGCTCTTCCAGCGGCATTGGCGCCGCATCGCGAAGCGCATCCACATCCGACGTCCGGACGGCAGCGCCACCGCTCAGGATCAGCATGGTCTCACCACCCTGCTGGCGCGCTTCAGTAATCCGGCCATAGCTGCTGGCCGTTGTCGTGCCGATCACTTCACCGAGTGCGCGGCTTTCGACAGCAAAACTATAGACACCGGGCGGCAGTTCTGAACCGTCAGGCGCTGTACCCGTCCATTCAATCGGGTCGGTTCCGGTGGCAATCTGCTGGCGCTGAACTTCACTGCCCTCCTGATTGTATACGACCAGGACAGCTTCATCGGCACCAGGATCAGGAGTGGGGACAACAGTAATTGGTCCGCCATCAAACTGAACTGGTGCGGTTGTCCTGGCTTCCATGCCAATCCAGCCGGCCATTTCGGCGATGTTTCCAGCGCCCAACCGGTTACTGAGTTCCGTCAGCAGATCGTTCGAAAGAACCTGTTGCTCGACCATGGAGAACTGCGCGAGTTGTGCCGCGTATTCGGACGAGTCAATCGGTTCCAGCGGATCCTGATACCGGGCCTGCGCCGTCAGCATCTGCAAAAAAGTTTCGAAATCGGATGAAATAACAGCAGACGCCTGAGAATTTGTTGCTGCAGTTGTGCTCTGGCTCTGTGCTGTTGTGACCGGACTGATATCCATTTTGTATCCTCAAAGTCTGATGTCTACGCCGGTCTGCTCAGCCAACCGGGCCGGAATCGGTCCGTTAACTTCTGGCAGTGCTTGTTCGGCAGCGTCATGGTTTACATAAATCTGGCTGTCAGACTGATCTGAAGCAGTCTCCCCTTCACCAGACTGCTGCTGGCCTTCTGAAAAAGAGAAATTGATTGTGTCATATCCAATGCTTTCGAACTCCCGGGCCAGCTGATCAATGTTTCGCTTCATCAGATCAAGTGTTTCAGGCCGTTCTGCTACCACGTTGACGGTTATTGTCCCCTCGCCGGCAGAGATGCTCATGCGTACCCGCCCGAGTTCTCTTGGACTGAGCAATAACTCAACCGGTTTATCCGGCATTTTCTGAAGGATTTCTGCCATCTGACGCGCGACCATCGCCGGTGTTTCTGCCCGCGCGAGTATCTGGTTCAGGTTTGCCGGACCGTTGCTGCGCGGGTCCCACTGGGCAGTTTCCGAACTTCCGGTAACGACCGGCTGCAGGTCAAAAACTTCACCCTTGGCCGCGGCATTGACAGACAGAGCGTTTTCCGCAGGTGTCGGAACAGGTTTGATCACGATATTCGGGGATGTTTTGGTTGCAATGTTGTCTGCCTTGCGGACTGTTTCGCTGGCCGCGCGAAGTTCAGAATCACTCAGGTCAGTACGACGCGGGCCTTCTGACTTTGCCTCCCGGTCTGGCGCCCTTGGATCCCTCAACTGTTGAATGTTTAAAGCTGCTGCTTTCTGAGCTGTTTCAGGCAGTTCCGCTCCTGCCGTCATCCGGTTTACGGGCACATTTTCCCGGCTGTTTACATCAGGGCCCATGCTTTTCTGGCTGGCCTGATCCATTCCAGCGACCACTGGGGGTTCAGCTTTTTTGCCAATCACCTGAGCGGCGCTGGCAACGCCAAGTGTGTCCTGCCTGGGTTGCTTATTCAATTCTGACGCAAGAGCGCCTGACTTTACCGTTTGAGAAGCGGAGCGGCCGTCTTCCTGCCGGACGGCGTCCGATACGGTAGCGCGTTGAAGGAAGGCAAGCTCTGAGATGGCCTGCCCATTTCCCGGCGCCTTTTCGCTGATTTGTTCTTCAGAACCGGAACTGTCTTCAGCCTCAGCCTCCAGAATGTCGATGTCTTCCGCAAACGTCGCTTCAGGCTGGTCGACGGAGTCGGCCGGATCGTCATTTTCTGATCCGTTTCTGGCTTCTGGATCACTTTCACCTTCGTTTTTTTCAGAAGGTGCGTTCGGAGCCTCCGCCACGTCCTCAGGCTTTCCATTTTCGGCGCCCGCCGTCTCGGCTTCTTCAGCCATGACAGCTTCAAATTCATCAGACCCCTTGCCGGGGCGATTTGGATCTGAACGTTCGGTTTTCACAGAATCTGTGCGCGCCGGGCCAGGCGACGACTTTAGAAAGGGAATATCCAACATTGCTTTCTCCCGGAGTTCTTCCGTTGATTTCCCCCCTTATGACGCCCGTTGGTTACTGCATCTTTACCGGTTACAGGGATGATCCCGGAAAATAGATGCAATTGGAGATACCTGAGATGACATTTATTCCACCCGTTGGCCCACAGGTCGCGGCTGTCTCTTCGCAGGATCGCGCTCTGCGTGCTGCCGCGGAAAAGCTGGAGGCGGGATTTCTGGCAGAAATGCTTAAATCTGCGGGACTTGGCCAGACAAGCTCGCAGTTTGGCGGGGGCACCGGAGAAGACCAGTTTTCGTCTTTTCTGATTGAAGAACAGGCCATGCAGATGGTGCGGGCCGGGGGCATTGGCCTCAGCGAATCGATATTTCAGTCTCTGAAGGAGAAACAGAATGACGGATAACAGTTTTTCGACCGTGATCGGCGAACTTGATGATCTGCTTGAGGCAGAAAAGAAGGCACTGCTTGCCGGCGAGCTTGAACAGGTCGGACGTCTTCTTGAACGAAAGGAAGCTCTGATTGACCAGCTCTCCGTTCTTGAAGCCGGCGAGATTGATCAGCTTGAACTCCTGAATGTGAAAGTAAAACGCAACCAGGTGCTTCTTGATCAGGCTCTGCAGGGTATACGCTCTGTCGCACAAAGACTGGCCGAACTGCGCCGCGTTCGCAATTCGCTGGATACCTACGATGAAAGCGGAAAGCGGCAAACAATTGATATGAATGCAGAATCCAAGGTGGAGAAGCGCGCCTGAAGCTGCATTTGTTTAAAAGTCGCGTTATTGAGCAAAGGGGATTTAGGACTTCATTAGCCTTTGAGAGTGCAGTTTGACCGAGCATCCGACAACGGGTGGCGCAGCTCCGAAGCACGGCGGTTGCACTGGTCAGAACGACAGTTTCGCACCGGTCAGGTCTCCTGCCCGGCCACAAACCACGCAAAAGCGTGAATGATCAAAGGAACGTAATAAATGTCCAGTATTCTTACAAACAACAGCGCAATGGTCGCGCTGCAGACGCTGAAGTCCATCAACATGAACCTCGGCAAAGTGCAGAGCGAAATCTCGACTGGTAAAACGATCGAGAGCGCCAAAGACAACGCCGCGACATGGGCCATCTCCAAAGTGATGTCCTCTGACGTCTCCGGCTTTGAGGCAATCTCCGACTCGCTGGCGCTGGGTCAGTCCACAGTTGGTGTTGCGTTGAATGCGGCCGAAAGCATCACCGATCTGCTGACGGAAATCAAAGGCAAGGTTGTAAACGCACAGGAAGACAACGTTGACCGTGCCAAGATTCAGACTGACATCGAAGCACTGACCAATCAGATCTCGTCCATCGCTGGTGCGGCGCAGTTCAACGGTCTGAACCTTCTGTCGAATGCTGGTTATGATGCAGACAGTGGTACTTCCAGCGTTTTGTCGTCGCTTGACCGTTCAGCCACCGGCGTCGCATCCTCTAACATCGACGTGGTGAAGCAGGATCTTTCGACAACTGCCGGTGTGTTCAGTGCAACTGGTACCGGTACTGCTGCTAACGCAATGACAGCGAACACAGTTGCCGTTGGTGCAGCACCAGCCGCCGCCTACACAGTTGTGGCTGCTGATGCGACAGCGGGTGTGATGTTCTCGATCGACTCGCTCGAAGGAACAGCACTGGCCGATTCCATTGTTGTCAGTGTCAACGACGGCGACACGGTCACAGATATTCAGAATCGTCTCATCACGGCTTTGAACTTTGCGGCTGATAGCCTGGGCAAAGAGATCACCTTCTCTGCCGATGACACAACTGCGGGTCAGATCAACGCGTCGAATGACAAAGCAGCAGGTGGTGCTGCAAATGCGATCGTAGCAGCTGACATGCAGAAGCTCACGGGCGCTACAGACGACGGCGCCACATCCATTGGTGGTAAACTGTCTCTGCTGAACAGCTTTGACGTAACCACTGAAGACGGTGCAGCCGCTGCTCTGGGTGCTATCGAAGGTCTGATCCAGACATCCATCGACTCTGCTGCTTCTCTTGGTTCCAGCGGTAAGCAAATCGAGACTCAAAACGAGTTTGTCGGTAAGCTGATCGATGGTCTGACCTCCGGTATCGGCGCGCTGGTTGATGCTGACATGGAAGCTGCTTCTGCCCGCCTTCAGGCACTGCAGACACAGCAGCAGCTTGGTGTTCAGGCTCTGTCCATTGCCAACCAGGCACCGCAGACAATCCTGTCGCTCTTCCGGTAAGCAAAACAACTCAATGGGAGCGCGAAATTTCGCGCTCCCAACCTTTTCCTGAAGACTGATTAAAGGGTTTCAAAGTGAACGCCTTCGCCCAAGCTCAAAGTGCTTACGCTCCGGCATCCTCTCCCACTCGAACAGCGCGAAGCGCCGAGTACGAGGTTATTGCGCGGATTTCCTACAGGATAAAAAAAGCAATTAAAACTGATGACTTCAAGTCATTGGCTGAAGCGCTCTACGAGAACAATAAGCTTTGGACCGCCCTTGCTGTTGATTGTGCAGATGACAGAAACACGCTTCCAGATGATCTGCGGGCAAGCATAATTTCTCTTTCCATCTTTGTTCAGAAACACATGCACAAAGTGCTGATGAAGGAAGAAAGCGCGGTTCCGTTGCTCGAAATTAATGCCATGATATTGCGTGGCCTGAAACAAGAAGGATCCGCGCAATGAGTGGTCTGGTTTTGAAGCTGAGCCCAAAAGAACGTGTCCTTATCAACGGGGTGGTTATTGAGAATGGCGAAAGACGCAGTCGGCTGTCCATCATGACGCCAAATGCGAACATCCTTCGTCTTCGCGATGCAATTCACCCTGAAGACGCAAAGACACCTGTAAAGCGCGCCTGTTTTGCAATGCAATTGGTATTGTCGGGCGATAAAAGTCCGGAAGACGCGCATTTGCCTTTGCTGCGTCAGATCGAGGAGTTGAGCCAGGTTTTTACCGACGCAGACAGTCGGAATGTATTGGCAGAGGCCACGCGTGGTTTAGTTGAGGGTGAACACTATCGCGCACTCAAAGCGCTGCGTGCACTGTTGCCACGTGAAGATCGCCTTCTCGCAGCCAGGCCACACTGATGTTTTCTCCAATCATTCCGACGTCCGGTCTCAGCGGGTGGTCATACCTTCAGAGAACATACGATACTCAGATCAAGACCTTTTCTGAGAATGCAGAGCAGTCACGAGCTATTACTTACTTCGCAGAGAACATCTCCGAAGTGCGTACAGCGAAGGATCTCGTCTCTGACCGCCGCCTTCTGGAAGTCGCGTTGGGTGCGTTTGGATTGCAGGACGACATTGACAATCGCTTCTTCATTCAAAAAATGCTCGAAGAGGGCTCAACTAATGACGACGCATTTGCAAACAGATTTTCTGATCGCCGGTACCTGGAGTTTGTGGAGGCCTTTGGCCTCGGTCCTGGGGAAAGAAGTGATATCGGAACTACAGAATTAACTGAGCGTATAACATCACTGTACACGTCAAACAGCTTTGAAGTCGCTGCCGGACAGCAAGATGATACCATGCGTGTTGCATTGTATGCGCAGAGAAAACTCGCGGAACTTGCAGGGCCACCAGTTAAACCGCCAGAAAGAATTGCTGCTGAAGCTGTATCCGAGGCCGTTTCCGAATTCGCCGGTTCTGTCAGTGATGATACTGAATACTTTGAACGCAACATTGGCCAGATCCAAACTGTCGACGATCTCCTTGGAGATACGAGATTGCTGAAAATTGCCCTCGGTGCATTTGGACTTGACGAGGACTATCAGGCAATCGTGTCATTCGAGGCGACAACAGAAGTACCTGTAAGTCCGGAACTAGAGAAAATCCGGCAGGTCCTGGTCGAAGGAAGTATTTCCGATATCGCGTTAGGAAGTACTCTGGAAGATCCTGGCTATAGAAACCTCTCACGCGCATTTGGATTCGGCTTTGCCGAGGATCTTAAATCAAATGACTTCGGATTCGGTCTCATCATCAACGACCTGTACATTGAACAACAGTTCGAGATACCAGAAGGCGTTGAATTTGAGGGCACTCTGACAATAACAAACGGCCAGTATGTACTGGACGATTTCGACACACGTGAAATGTCAAATGACGCCAAGTGGTTCACGATTATGGGTGAGCCACCTTTGCGCGCTCTTTTTGAAAAAGCACTGAACCTTCCTTCCGAGTTCGGACAGGTTGACGTAGATCAGCAACTCTTAGTGTTCAAAGAACGCTCCAGACAGGTTTTTGGCAGCGATGAACTCAGTATATTCACTGATCCTGAAATGACTGAGGACCTGATACAAAAATATATTGTAAGGTCCCAGTTGGATGCCTTCTCTTCGAACACTTCCTCCGCTTCGATCGCGCTTGCACTGCTGCAGTCGTAGGATCTGGCTCAGGCCGCAGAGTTCGGACGCCCCGCCCGCGTAGTTGGAACAGCCGACAATTGGTTTCGGTTGCGGCGAAGGACAAGTTCAAGCTGGGTAAAGCTGTGCTCGATGGACTTCTTTTCGGTCTTCGAAAGAAAGATGTCCAGTTCGGACCAGATCTGTATCGCCGCATCGACCTCCGGATCACTGCCGGCAGAATAAAGACCAGCACGTATCATCATGGCGTTTTCATCGTACACTGAAAGCAGGCGGCGTGTTTTGCTGAGCAGCTCGTTTTCTGGTTCACTCGCGGCTGCGGGCAGGCTGCGAGACACGGATCGAAGCACGTCGATCGCAGGGTAACGGCCTCGTTCTGCTATGCTTCTGTCGAGAACGACATGCCCATCCAGAACACCTCTCAGAATATCTGCTACAGGTTCATCCATATCAGAACCGGCAACAAGTACACTGAAGACACCGGTTATGTCGCCCTGCATCCGCGCGCCAGGACCTGCGCGCTCGCACAGCGACATGATCAGGTGAGCGGTTGAGGGTGGAAACCCGCGCAGGACGGGGGCCTCACCGGCGGCAACTGCGACTTCTCTGTGTGCTTCGGCGAAGCGTGTGATTGAATCGGCAAGCAGCAGAACAGAAGATCCGCGATCCCGAAAATGCTCGGCAACAGACATGGCAGCCCAGGCGCAACGGCGTCTGATCAGCGGTGACTGGTCGGAGGTCGCACAAACGACAACGGCCCTGCGCAGTCCTTCTTCCCCCAGTACATCTTCGATGAAATGCCGCAGTTCCCGCCCGCGTTCGCCGATCAGTGCGATAACGACAATGTCCGCAGACATATTCTGTGCGAGGTGCCCGAGTAAGCTCGACTTCCCTACGCCCGACCCGGAAAACAGACCGATTCGTTGGCCCTTCACGACAGGCAAAAGTGTGTTCAGAACAGTAAGCCCCGTGTTTATCCTGTCACCCATCGCACGCCTTTGTGCCGGGTCAGGGGGGGCATTTCTGAGACTGCGGGACAGAGATCCGCGCAATAGCGGTTTGCCGTCCAAAGGATTTCCGAACGGGTCGATAATGCGTCCCATCCACGAATCAGACGGCGCAATACCACGGGCTTGCAGCAGCGCTGCGCGATCATTCAGGGCAACGCCGTCAGGTGCCTGGTCCGGCAAAAGCACCAGTTCATCCCCTTCCAGCTGCAGAATTTCGCCGGAAAGCGGTTCGCCCAAACGATAAACCATCGCAAGATCGCCAATTCGCGCTTTGCCCGCGAGACCGGAAATATGAATCAGGCCGGCTTCTACCCGTGTGACCCGCCCAATGGCGCGCACCGGATTCAATTCTGTGATCTGAGCGGTGAGATCTTCGAAGGGAATATGCTGTGACATGATGATCCTTTTGTGTCCGCAAACCCTTTCTAAAGGAATCACAGTTAAGCCTTGATGAAACCGCACGAGGGAGAAACCCCGATGTTTGAAAAACTTGATGTCTTCAGGATGTCACATGCAATGGCCGTTCACGCGGGCCAGAAACAGGCTGTATCGGCGCAGAATGTCGCCAATGCAGATACGCCTGATTACAAGGCGCGTACGGTCCTGCCGTTTTCCGAAACTTTCAGCCGCGATGACAGTGTTGTTGGTGGCCTTTCGCAACGCGCGACCCGCGGTCTGCACATGCATGGGGCCTCCGCCGGCGAAATGCCTGACCCGGTTTTGGACCGGACTGCACCAGAAGCTCCGAATGGAAATACCGTTTCGCTCGAGGGCGAAATGCTGAAATCGCTGGATGCCAAGCGGCAGCACGACCGTGCGCTGGCAATCTACAAGTCTTCCATGACAATCCTGCGCGCAACCCTCAGCCGCGCCTGACCCTGGAGAAGATAATGAGTGAATTCGCAAAAGCACTGACTGTCACTACAAGCGGGCTCAAAGCCCAGGCAACCCGGCTGCGTCATCTTGCCGAGAATATTTCCAATGCCGATACCCCCGGGTACCGCCGGAAACTGGTGTCGTTTGAAACAGCCTTTAACGCCGGAAGCAATGTTTCTGAGGTTGAAACAAGCCGCGTCCGTCTCGATCGGACAAGCTTGGAACGTGTCTTTGACCCATCGCATCCGATGGCAGATGGAGATGGCTACTTTGACGGATCGAATGTTGATCTTCTGATTGAACTCGGCGACGCGCGTGAAGCGCAGCGCAGCTATGAGGCCAATCTGAAAGTATTTGAACAGACACGGAAAATGTCGAGCAGTCTTATGGAGCTGCTCAGAAAGTAACGAGTTAACCGGCGCGGTGAAACCGCGTGCGTAAAAGGAGATCCAGAATGGATATGAAAGCAGTATCAGCAATTCAGAAGTTTACGGACTCACGTGCTTCTTCCGCTATTCAGAGCTATGTTCAGGCCAGGCCAGCGACAGAGCCCAAGCCTGAAGAAGCTGGGATGGCAGAGACAGCTGGCAAGATCGTTGTGGACTTTGCCGAAACCCTCGCACAGAGCGAAGAAATTGCCAAAGCCTCGATGGTAGGCGACGCTGATCCGCATGCACTTGTGCAGGCACTTGCGCAGACGGAACTTGCTGTGGAAGCAGCGGTCACCGTGCGCAACAAGGTCGTCGAAGCATACCAGGAAATTCTGAGGATGCCGGTCTGATATGGCCGATGAGCTCATCTTTTTTGACACGTTGCGTCATGGCCTTTGGGTCGCGGTCATCATTTCGATTCCGATCCTGACGGCGGCACTGATTACGGGTGTGTCCATTGGCCTGGTACAGGCGCTGACATCCATTCAGGAAATGACGCTGACGTTCGTTCCGAAACTGGCGGCCATCGTGCTCGTCTTCTGGTTGTCGATGGGCTTCATGACGCAAACACTCGTCGCGTTTTTCAAAGACATGATCATCCCGCTGATCGTCGGAGGCTGAGTATGGAAAACACTGGTTATACAACTCTTACAAGACAGTCCGGTCTGATGCGTGAAATGCGGATCGTGGCCAACAATATCGCCAACGCCGCAACATCAGGATATCGCCAGGAGGGGATGGTCTTCTCTGAATACGTTCAGTCCATTGATGGCGCCAGCAGCCTGTCGATGGGTCAGGGTAATTCCCGGCACACATCTCTGGAACAGGGCACTCTGACGCAAACCGGCGGAACATTTGATTTTGCAATCGAAGGCGACGGCTTTTTCCTCATTGCAACACCGTCCGGAGAGCGGCTGACACGAGCCGGTGCATTTTCGCCCAACGCCGCTGGTGATCTGGTTACCGCAGACGGATATCAGGTGCTGGATCCGGGTGGAGCGCCGGTCTTTGTGCCCGCAGGTGTAGGCGACATCGCTGTAGCCGCTGACGGTACGATATCGGCCGAAGGTAATCCTATCGGGCAGATTGGCGTTGTCCGCCCGCTTGAGCCGCAGCAGATGGTGCGCGAAGACGGTGTCATGTTTCGTGCGGACGCAGGTTATGAACCTGCCGAAGGGTCTAATGTGCTGCAGAGATTTGTTGAAAGCTCAAACGTCGATTCAATCCTGCAGATCACCAGAATGATTGAGGTTCAGCGGGCCTATGAGCTCGGGGCAAGTTTCCTCGAGGCAGAAGATGAGCGAATTCGTCAGGCGCTGAAAGCGCTGTCACAGTAAACAGTCGAAGGAGTAAACCATGCGTGCACTGAAAATTGCAGCCACCGGGATGAGCGCTCAGCAAATGCGTGTCGAGACCATCTCAAACAACCTCTCAAACATGAGCACCACAGGCTACAATGCGCGTCGCGCGGAATTTGCGGACCTGCATTACCAGCAGATGATGAGACCAGGAACAATCAATGCCACTGATGGTACCGTTCTGCCGACGGGAGTTCAGCTGGGTCTCGGTGTGCGCCCCGCGGCGGTGTCGGTTCAGCTCCAGCAGGGGTCTCTCAGTGCAACGGGCGGTGATCTGGATATTGCGATCGAGGGGTCGGGCTATCTTGAGGTCGTGCTGCCATCGGGGCTGACTGCATATACACGCGATGGTGGTTTGAAACGTACCGGCGAAGGCCTGATCGTGAATTCTGACGGGTTCGCCGTGCAGCCGGAAATCGTTATTCCCGACGACGCGCGCAGCATCTCTATCAATGCCTCTGGCGAGGTGTTTGCCTATTTCGCAGACAATCCCGATGCCCAGCTTCTTGGTCAGTTCAATCTGACTGGTTTTACAAATGCCAAGGGTCTTGAGGCGCTGGGAGGCAATTTGTTTGCCGAGACTGAAGCATCCGGCCCTCCGCTGGTTTCGACGCCGGGAGAAGACGGGCTCGGTACTGTTCGGCAGGGTTTTCTTGAAGACAGTTCCGTTGATGCTGTCCGGGAAATCACGGAGCTGATCGAGGCGCAGCGTGGCTATGAGATGAACGCCAAAGTCATTTCAGCAGCCGACCAGATGATGGGCGCGACCACGCAGATCCGATGATCAGCAGGTTTTTAACATCAGTACTATGCCTGTTTCCAGGTCTGGTTTTCGCGGATGCAGTTGTTGCCACGCGTACAGTCAAGGCGACAGCGATCATCACAGAACTGGATGTTAAGGTAATTTCTGGCGAGATTCCGGGCTCTTTTGATGCGATCCACAACGTTATCGGTCAGGAAGCGCGCACGACGCTTTATGCGGGCCGACCAGTTCGGTTCGATGATGTTGGTCCGCCGGCAATCGTCGCGCGAAACCAGATCGTCCCACTGAGATTTGAAGCATCCGGCCTCGTTATCGCGACAGAAGGAAGGTCTCTGGAGCGCGGTGCGGCAGGGGACAGGGTCAGGATTATGAACCTTGCCTCGCGAAAGACACTCTTTGGACAGGTGCAGCCCGATGGCTCTGTTCTGGTCAGGTAAACAGGAAGTAAAATGAAGCAAATTTTTATATCTGCCCTCGCAATGAGCTTTGCAGTTTCAGGGTGCGCGCGACTTGATCACCTCGGCAAAGCACCGTCCTTCAGCCCCGCTATGGCAACCAGCGAGCACAATGCGATGCTTTCGCCTGGCTTGCCGGTAACGGCTGATGCCTCGTCACCTACCGAAGCTGCGTCGCTTTGGTCGGGCGCCCGGCAATCGCTGCTGGGAGACAGAAGGGCAATTCAAAAAGGCGATATACTTACAGTTGTGATTGAAATCGATGAAGAGGCTGAAATTTCAAATGCAACCGATCGATCCAGATCCGGATCGGAGAGCCTCGGCATTCCTAGCCTCTTTGGTTTACCTCAGAGAATTGACGAACGTTTGCCTGACGGCGCATCAACAACTGATGCTGTGTCGATCAATTCCTCCAGCAGTTCTTCGGGCGACGGATCAGTTAAACGAAACGAAAAACTGACGCTGCGTGTCGCGGCGACAATTGTCGATGTCTTACCAAACGGTGTTCTGTCGATTGCCGGCAGTCAGGAGCTTCGCGTTAACTTTGAAATGCGCGAACTGCTGGTCACGGGGTATGTCCGTCCGGAAGATATCTCGCGACAGAATGAAATCACATACGACAAAATCGCGACCGCGAGGGTTTCCTATGGCGGCCGGGGCCAGATCAGTGACGTACAGCAACCGCGGATGGGCCAGCAGGTACTTGATGCAATTCTGCCCTTTTGAAAGTGAGCCGAGATGAAGTTTCTGATCCCCCTGATAATGCTGTTTGTTGGATCTGGTGCAGGTATCGGAGCAGGCTTGTTTCTGAAACCTGAGCCGGAACCGGTAGAATCCGCAGAGGAAGAAGCCGCCTTGAAAGAGGGCGAAGATGCCGCTGTCTCCGAAGAGATCAAAGCACCTGAAAGTTCCGACGAAGCCGACCCGACGATGCAATATGTCAAATTGTCGAACCAATTTGTGATTCCGGTGGTGTCAGACAACAAAATTGCATCGATGGTTGTTGTCTCTTTGAATGTTGAGGTTCCGGCAGGCAAGGATCAGATCATCTACGATACGGAGCCTAAAATCAGAGATGCCTTTCTGCGGGTGCTGTTTGACTTTGCCAATATCGGCGGCTTTGACGGCGCATTTACAGACAACAATAACCTTGATGTTCTGCGACGTAATCTGCGGGAGATTGCACAGAAAACTATGGGATCAGACACGATCAATGATGTCCTGATTTCAGATATTGCCCGTCAGGATTATTGACCAATCTGATCCTTTGAGATTGAACTTTTGGCCACGCTTGCGGGCAGTCTGGGCAACCCTTCAGCGTTTCATCTGCAGATGTGATGCAATGGTCTTCTCCAGTACCTTGCTGTTTTGCTGCCTCGATTTGTCACAGCGGTGCTTTTCTCCAAGCTGATCCGCCACCAGCACTTTTCCATAGGCGTCTCTGACACGCTGCACATATTGCTCTTTTTCGGCCAGTGTCTGAGCAAGTTGAAGGTTCAGCTCAACTTTTGTTCTTCCTACCCAGGATTTCCAGATAATGTCCGCACCGATTGTCTGCATGGGGTGATGAACCGCCTCTTCGGCTGATCTTGCCTGCTGATCCAAACGTGAAAGCTCTGCGCGCAGCTGTGCCTCCCGCTGGAGGTACTCTTGCAGATCCTGTTGTCGCGCCAGGTACTGAGTACGCACGACTTTTGAAAGGTTCTGTATATCCTGATCTTTCAATATGCCCTGCCTTTCGTTCGTTTTCTCATGGCTTCCGAGAAGCGGATGGCCGCAGCAACTGCCCGGTAATACTCCGGGGCAATCTCTTCATTCAGATCCGTTGTGGCGTGCAGGGCCCGTGCCGTAGGCGGATCGCTGTGAATGGGAACTTCATTCTCGGATGCGATTTCACGAATGCGCAACGCGATCTCGTCCACGCCTTTGGCGACGCAGACGGGTGCTTTACCGGGTTGGCGGTCCCACTTCAGCGCAACAGCATAGTGGGTGGGATTGACAATAATGACGTCGGCCTCGGGCACATCTGCCATCATTTGCGAGTTGGCCGATGCGTGGGCGCGTTTGCGCCGTTCTTGTTTTACGTGCGGATCGCCCTCGCTGTTTTTGGTTTCGTCCATGACCTCTTTTCTGGACATCATGTTTTTTCTTAAGTGCTCGAAATGCTGCCAGATGGCGTCCACTCCGCCGATCACACCAGAAACGCAGACAACCACGAACAGAAAGCTCAGACAGATTTTTGTGAGTAACAGAACGATTGAATAGGGATTGGAAAACAGTGAGGCGACCATATCGTTCAGGTTCAGCCTGATAAAAACACCCAGACAGACCGAATATATGACAAGTTTGATCGTACTGATCAGAAATTGAAAAAGCCCGGACCGCCCGAATTTATTCTTTGCATTGGAGATAGGGGAAATCTTGGAGAGTTTTGGCTTTATTTTTTCCGGGGCGAACACGATCCCCTTCAGCGCGAAGAGGCAGACAATGACAAAAATCGCCGGCATCGCGAAGATTGGCCCCAGCGAGGTCGCTACACCGGCGATGAGCCCACCTGCAGGGGCCGAAGCCCGCCCGTTAAAAAATAACTCAGCAAGTTGCGCGGGTTGGTCAATCATAGTGGCAAGAGTTTCGCCCAGCGCCAGCATGCCAGAGCCGCCCGTGAGCAGAAACGCAGCGAACAACCCCGCATAGCCTGCAGCCGTGAGCATTTCGGCCGATCGTGCGAATTCTCCCTTGCGCCGCGCTTCGAGAAGCTTCTGAGGCGTTGCCTCAAATGACTTCTCTGTATCTTCGTCCTGCCCGCTCATCTGGTATTGCCGAAGGGATCAGCAAGATAGTGATCCATTGCATCCGTCCATGCCGCAAGAATGGAAGGTGCAGCAATCATGAGCAGGGCCAGGCCACCTGCCGTGATAAGTGGCGCGCCAACGAAAGCGACCATGAGCTGAGGCATTGCTTTGTTTATTGCGCCCAGCGCCAGGTTGTAGACGACCGACAAAATCACAAACGGCGCTGCCAGAGTAAATGCCAGCGCAAAGGCGTGAGCGATCTGTTCGACGCCCCAGTCAGTCAGGTCGCTTGCGCTGGCAAACTGCCCGAAGGGGATGAAATCATATGATAATATGATCAGCAGCGCTGCCTTGACGTGCAGACCAGTCATGACAGCGAGCGCAAGGCCGCCGACGATAAGAATGTAACCCATGGCAGGAAGCGGATCGACCGCCGCACCGCCGAGGACCTGAGACAGTGAAGTCGACTGAGCAGCAATCGAACCTGCCGTCTGCAATGCAAGAACAAAAAGCCTCACACCGATACCAATCGCCAGGCCGGCCAGGGATTCAGACATGACCATCAGCCCAAGGGTGCCGAAACTTTCCGGCGGGGAAATTTGCGCCAGTGCTGGCGCAGTGATAAAAGTGAACGCCAGTGCTACTGCCAGTTTAACGCGCGCCGGTATTGATTGCTCTCCGAATGCAGGCAACATCGCGACCAGCGCACCCACCCGCAGAAAGACTGCGAAGCCATGCCAGACCTGTGCAGACAAAAGCGCGAGCAGCTCTCCAGAAGCTGTCATGCGGCGACGACGCCAACGAGCGAGGGGCGGGCATCCAATCCAATCTCCTCGAACGAAAGGACGGGATTGTTAATGCCCTTGGCGCGCATGACGGTTCTGAGAAACCGCCGGCGTCTTGTGCTTGTAACAACCGCCGCATGTATCCCGTTTTCAGTAGCGTCCTGCAGTTTCTTCGACACGTTCTCAGCCAGCTGGTTGAACAGATCGGGCGGCAAAGCAATGTCGAGGCCGCGATCTGCCTCTACCTGATAGGTGCTGAACGTATCTTCCCATTCCGGTGCCAGCTGGACCAGCGGCAGTGTTCCGTCATCCCGGCGCATTTCAGCAACAAGCTGGAAACCCAGACGCTGACGTACATGTTCGCAAATCGCTTCAGGCTGCGCGTTTCTGGCCCGTGCTTCCGCAGTTGCTTCTAGGATCAACGGCAGATTTCTGATGGAAACCAGCTCATCCAGAAGCAGTCTGAGCACCGCATGAAGGACATCGATCGGCACTTTGTCGGGGATCATTTCATCAAGCAGTTTTCTGTTTGCCTCAGCGCGCGCCGGGTTCGAGATATTCACCATCTCGGACAGCAGCCGGCGCAGGGATTTCAGTGTCAGGAGACGGCTGAAGTTCCGTTTGACGGTTTCCAACAGATGTGTCGCCAGAATTTCGGCCGGGGTTACAAGCGTCAGACCGTTCAGGGCGGCATTTTCCTGATCCTTGCTGCTGATCCAGCGTGCCGGCGCGCCATAAACCGGCTCCATTGTATCCGTACCGTCGGGCAGGGCGGACACATCCTCGGGCACGAGGGCCAGCACCTGATCCGCGCTCAAAATTGCACGTGCCTGTTCCACACCCTGAATACGCAGAACATATGTGCCGGAAGAGAGCGCAGGATTATCAGTGAGCCGGATTTCCGGCAGGATCAGGCCAAACACCGACGCAACATGCGTTCTCATGTTTGCGATTCTTGCATCGAGGCCGGTTCCTGGATCCAGCACCATGTTTACAAGATCGGGAGCGAATTCGACATGTACGTCGTCGATCTCAAGAACATCTCCGAGAGGTTTTTCGGCCGGAACACTGACTTCGGGAACGGTTTCATCCAGAAGAGGTTCGGTTTTTTTCTTTTTGTACAACATGTAAGATGCCACACCGAGCGCGATACCACCTACCATAAACGGTGCGAACGGCAGGCCCGGGAACAGCCCGAATGCCAGCATAAGAGCGGCAACTGTTGCCAGAGCAGCGGGGTGTTTTCCTAATTGGCTGAATACTGCCAGATCTGTTGCACCCGTTGCGCCGCCACGTGCCAGCAGCAGCGCTGAAGCAATCGAAATCACAACAGCGGGAATTTGCGATACAAGTCCATCGCCCACAGTCAGGATCGCGTAAGTTTCAAAAGCCTGGGCAATCGGCATGTCGTGCACCGCAATGCCCATAACCAATCCTGCAACCAGGTTCAGCAGGGTGATCAGGAGGCCCGCAACCGCATCGCCTTTGACAAATTTTGATGCACCATCGAGCGAGCCAAAGAAGGTCGTTTCCTGTTGCTCGCGTTCGCGCCGTTCTTTTGCTTCGGTGTGTGTTATGGCACCGGCAGACATATCGCTGTCGATGGCAAGCTGTTTTCCAGGCATGCCATCCAATGCGAAGCGCGCTCCGACTTCGGCCATCCTGGCCGCGCCCTTTGTGATCACCATAAAATTGACGATCAAAAGGACGCAGAAAACAACCAACCCCAGAAAGACGCTGCCCCCCATTACAAACTGCGCAAAACTTTCAATAACGTCACCCGCTGCGTCAGTTCCGGTATGACCTTCACCGATGATAAGCTTCGTTGACGACACGTTCAGCGAAAGGCGCAACATCAACGATGCAAGCAGGATTGTTGGAAACGCAGAGAAATCCAATGGCCGCTCGATAAAGAGAGTTACAGTAAAAATCAGGATCGCAAGCGCGAATGAAGCAGCGAGACCCGTGTCGAGTACCCAGGCGGGCATTGGCAGGATCATCATGACAATGACGGCCATCAATGCCACGGCCAGCAGAATGGTCGGATTGAGAAACGCTTTTACACTCAGATTTTGCATTTTCAGTTACCACTCACGGATCGATCAAACAAACTGGTCCCAGTACCGGCAGTTCTCGGAACAAGAGAACCCATGGCTGGCCTTTCACTGGTCCGCTGCAAGAAGGGGAAGGAGTTTACGCGAATGGTGGCGGAAGCAGGATCATTTGCCTGGTAATCCAGTGACGCAAAAATTTCGCTGTAGCGACTAAGGTAGTTTTCAGAGTGACGTGCTGTTCTTGAATGAAATTTGCCAACGGCCGTCGTCCAGTCACCTGATTCCTGATATAAGGTTTTCAAAAAACGCGCGGCGTATTGCGCATTCTTCTCCGGGTTTATCATTTCTTCCAATGTATCGAAGTGGTCGCCGTGCCAGTGAAAGTTTATTTGAAAACAACCGATATCAAGACTTCTCTCGCCCCGTTGAATTTCGTTTCGTATATACTGCAGGGCTTCGAATTCGTTTTGGAACCATACTCCGGTACCGGCACTGTTTACTGTCCATGGCCAGGGCAGGAATTCATTGTGCAGGGTTCTGCCTGTCTCGGTTCGTGTCACTGCTTTCAGAACCCGCAGTGGAACATTTATAAGGTGGGATGCGTGCTGTGCCGCCTGGTCGCAAACACTGGAAGTGTTTTGAAGCGCGGAATTAGCCGATAGTTTTTTTGGCGCCCACAACGTGAAAGAAATTACCATCAATACGACAGTTGCCAGTGTCAAAGGGTACATAGCCCATCCATTTTACTGTTTCATTCTGAAACTTGTTAAATGGTAGCTTCTTATGGTTTATTTTGAGTAACCAAAGGCTGGCAAAAAAGGCGAACGTTGCCCTGAATTAGGGCCCACAACCAACTGTTCGCGGTTGCTGAGAGCCTGATGAGTGAGAGAGTGCTTTCGGGCCACCGGTTATCACTGGTCTGCCTGATCAGACCCCGACACCCAACTATTGATAGGCAAGCTGCTCGTGTTTTCGTATGCCTTCAAACAGGCTGCATCCACCACTTCTATGCCAAAATGAAGTTTCAACAGGCGTAGATCGTATCCGTCCGTTACTCGCTGTGTTCTGCCGCCAAAATTAACGCCATCCGGGCAACGATATCTTCTCTGCTTCATTATTGCTGGCGTTTTTTTCACGCCTTCCGTGAACCAGGTTCATCTTGGAGCATCACGACAGCTCAAGACACTGTTTCATTCAGTTACAATCTCGCCGAACTCATATCTGGAAACAACGCGAGAGTTGCAATTGAAACTTGAAAAGTAAGGTGCACGGAGCGCTATCCGCGCTTTAACCATACAGTCCGTTTCCCGCTCATAGGCTATCAATCTTCGAGCCAAGTACCATCCATCTGGCGCCACAGTGAAAAGCGATGAGGCCTGGCTCTAGTTGGTCTCTTGCAGGCTGGTTCCAGAAAGCAGTGTTTCGAGGGAAACACGCGCTTCGGAAGTCGTTTCAAGTATGGAGTTGGATTGCTGGATGACACCGTCCGTTTGTATTGCTTCGATCGTTGGCTGGACAGAAAGTTCTCTGACCTGGCCAAATACGGGAGTATCGTTTGCCAGAAGGTCCTCCCAGTTTTCGGAAAGCCAACCGGCTTCAGCAGCTGCAACCTCATCCTCCAGTACCTCGAAAGTTTTCTGAGCCTCCTCAGTGTCGCCTATTGCCAGCTGGGCTGATGCCAAAACCCTGTTTGCATCCGGGTCAGACATTCCGGAAACCAGCTCGATTGCCCTTTCAGGAAAGCCCCTCTCAAGTTCGATACGAGCTGAAAGTAGGCGGTGCTGTTCAATATTGAACCCACCTGTAACAACGCTCAACGCATCAGACGCCATATCAGGAAAGCCAAGGTTCAAGAGCCGGGCGGCGAGTAGACGCGCGGTTTTTGGTGTCACGAAGTTCGGCGTGGTATTGTAGTTTTCCAGATAGAGATCCAGAAATGTTACTGCTTCTGGGATCGTTGCAAGATCAGAAAACACCGCGCTTCTTGAACTCAGCATATCGCTGCCGGTTTGCGAGGCCTGATCGAGTGCAACGAAAGCTTCAGGCAGTCTGCCGGATCTGGCCAGTACTCTGGCATGAGCGGGCAATATACTTGTGGCTTCCGGTTGGCGCCTGAACTCAAATGCCATGTTTTCCAAAATACCTGCCAGCTCTGAAGGTACAGTTTCGCCTGAAGAAAGTATGGCATCCACCAGTGCGAGCACTGCTGCAGGATTTCTTCCATCATCTTCCTTGATTGCTTCATCAAGTACTTCGTTAGCTGCTTCGTTTTGTCCCTGTGCTTTGAGAATTTTTGATTCGGGCAGCGGTGCGGCTGAAGCAGTCCTTGAGTTTACCTGCTCCACATTCCGTAATACAATTGATGCAGCATCGACTTCACCTAAATCTATCAGCTTTTCGCTGAGCGCAGGGCCCAGTTGAAGCCTGAGGTGTCCGGGCAGCATGAACAGATTTTCGATCACTGCTCCTACGTCTATCCTGTAGCCGTCGGTTGTTTCAGCTGACGAAAGCAGTGCCCACAGAACCAGTGCGGGTTGGCATTCGATAAAGCGGTGAAGAACCCTTGGGTTTCGCAACGCGACCCCGTCAACTATTCCGGCCATATCAAACAGCTCCGGATAGTTTTCAGCCGTGTCCTCCGCGAGCATCAGTGTCTGCCTGGCTTCCGCGCCAAAACCAAAATGGATGTACATTCTGGCAAGAGATAGCACGACCCCTTCGTTGAGCTTTCCGGTTTCATCAAAAAGACTCTCCCGAAGCTTCCCAACTTGCTTTCCGAAGGGTGCATCCGATGCCCAGGTGGCCACCGCGACTCTGTCTGCTGCCATGCAATTTTCACTGGCGTTAATACCTGGGAACGGGTTTTCTGTTTCTGGGATATCCCGGCTATCTGTCACACGCAGATTTCCGTATTCAGTTTCTTCAACGGGTGCACGCACACGTGACGAATCGAATATTGGTGCTTCGGCTTCAGTTGACTGGATGTCGATGGGAGCAGCAATTTCAGCGGCGGCGCCTTCCAATATACCAGCGGAAATAGCTTCCCCGACTTCGAGCAGGAGAGATGCCTGCGTCTGTGCTCGGATTAGGGAAGATGCCTCATTCTCGTTTGGCAACGCAGGTTCAGTTTCGGTTCCTGCGTCCGATGGACCCTGCTCAGCAGAATTTCTCCACAGTAACTCTCCGTATCCAAAGTTGTTTCTCGTCAGGGAAAGGGGGGCTTGTTCTGATGATACAGTTTCCAGAGGAGTTTCTTCGGGTACTGACGGAGGCAACGGAGGTCCGTCCAGTATGTCGATTACAAGAAAATTCGATGTTTCCACGAAAGTCTGAACAGGGCAGTCGCACGCCAGACTCAGCTCCAGGTCTGACACTGACTGTGACAAAGTCGTTAACCTGTCCCGCGGAATAATTGCAAACGCCCGGTCGGTATCAAATCCATCGTCGTGGCCAGAGAGTTTGAGAATGTGTTTTCCGACACCCGTCTCGATTTCCCATGTCACATCGTCAGGCAGTTGCATGACCAGCCTGGTAAACGATGCGTGCTCGCCCGCGCGAACGACGATGGGCTCGGCAACAAGCGGGCTGGTCAGTAGAGTTGCTGCCACGGTTACCTTCAGCAGAGAAAGTTTCATGCAGCGCTCTGTTTTACCGACTTGAGGGCTTCTTCCAGCTCAGAAAAGCTGGGACGGCAGTGAGAAGGTGTATTCTGGCGCCCGACTTCGATGCAGATGTTTGTCGCATGAGCATGCAGGTTGGCCACGAGCACCTCTCTGATAAGCTGGTAGAAATGACCATCTTCTTCGGTGACGGTTTTGACCTTTGCCGCGAAGGGGCCGACAAGGCAATACGCCAGAAAAACGCCAAGGAAGGTACCCACCAGCGCGCCACCAATCAGTTTCCCCAACACTTCCGGGGGCTGATCGATCGAGCCCATCGTCTTGATGATCCCCAGAACCGCAGCAACAATTCCCAGAGCGGGCAAACCGTCAGCCAGGTTTTGTAACGCGTGGCTGGAGTGAAGAGCATGGTGCAGATTGCCTTCCAGGCGCTTTTCGAGAACTTCCTCTACCTGATGCGGATCATCGTAGTTCATGGAAGCTGATCGCAGCGTGTCGCAGATCATGGCAATTGCTTCTTTGTCCGCGAGGATTTTCGGATACTTGGAAAAAATTGTTGAATCGTCAGGCGCCTCGATATGCTCTTCGATTGCGACGGGGTTCTGACGGGCCAGTCGGATCAGTTCAAACAAAAGACAGAGCAGATCCCGATAGTCTGAGTGGTGCCATTTTGGACCCTTGAATACGCGACCCATATCCTTTGCTGTCTGTTTTATTGCAGATGAGTCATTGCTGATCAGAAAGGCACCCAAAGCGGCGCCACCGATCATCATCATTTCGAATGGCAGGGCTTTGAGAACAATTCCCATTTTACCGCCGGCCAAAAGATAGCCGCCAAAAACCATAGCGAAAATCGTGATTATCCCGATTATACCAATCATAGCTACCCTCAGAACCAGTTATTCAGTAAACATCGCAGAATGAGGTTAAAAAAGAATTCGCCTGCTTCAGCCTCTGGGCAAATTGGCATTTCTTCCGGCGAGAATGACGCTGATCGTATATGCTTTTTCGGGAGACAGACTTGTCATGATACCTGCTGCTGCGTCGGGTCGCATTCGGCCCAGGAATCCAGCTGCAAAGGCAGGCTCCATTTCCTCAAACAATGCCGCGGCGTCTTTGGGTTTCATGTTTTCATAAACCGCAGTCAGTTTTGATACATCGTCTTCTGCAGCGGTATCGGCCACAGCCATCAGAGATCTCAGCGATTCTTCTGCTTTTTGGAGCGACTGCAGGCGTTTTTCGATCTCAGCATCCGCCACTTCCAGAGCTTTGGCACGCACAGCCATCTGACGTTCGCGCTCTTTCAGTTTTTCTTCCCGTTTCTGGAATGCCTCAAGCATCAGCGCCAGGCTCTCACGGCTGGTTACCGGTGTCTGTTCGGGCCTGGCTTCTTCTTCTGGCATGGTCTCGGCGACTTTGGGCTCAATCGCGACAGCCTGACCCGCGCTCATCCCGATTCTGATACCTGCCGATCCCAGAAACAGAAAACAAATCAGCAGAACGGACCCTTTGCCGTTTTTTCTGGAAAACATCTTTTTCATTACTGCGCTACCGCCCCCCTGTGACGCACAAACATTGGCTCACCACCAGCCTGTGCCTGTGCAGGAGCCTGCGCTGCAACGGCTGGCTCTGATCGTGCAGGCACGTCTGGAATGTCATGCATCGACGCCATCTGGAGCTCGAGACGCTGAGCCATTTTCTCTGCCCGGGTGGTCAGATCAGTCAGTGTTTCTGCAGAGCCTGCCGCAGTTGCCTGAGCTGCATCCAGCGTTTTGGTAAGGTCGTCCACCTGCGCCGACAGCACAGCAACTGCGCCGCCGACACCCTTTTCAAGGTCATTGAACCGGTTGAGACGCCGACCCAGAATAAAGCAGTAGATTGCCGCTCCCAAAGCGCCTGCCCCAAGAAAAATATCTGCAATCAGTTCCATTTCTGTCTCCTTACTGAAGCACGAATTCCATAACGAGGAGGTCTGACACCCGCCCCGGACCTACAACAATCTGCACACGTCGCAGCATCTGGGCGCGAAGCTTGTTCAGCGCCGCCGCTTCTTCCAGATCACTCAATTCCACCGCGCGCAGATAAGTGTTCAGAACATCAACAACACGCGGCATCAGCTGTTCGACTTCGTCTGTATATTTTTTGCTGACCTCCAGCTCTCCGCGAAACCGCAGGTAGCGGTTAGTGCTGTGGGAAGGCAGGGAAATTGTCAGCTGATCCATGGGGATAAACGCAACTGTCGGCTCGGCCACTTCATCTTTTTCCGGCTCAACATTTTTTTCGCCGCCACCCGATTCGGTGCCCGGTATCAGCCCGGACTGAGCTGCAAAAAAGCCGCCGCCACCGCCGGCCAGGGCCAGCACCAGTCCAATAATAAGGGGCATTTTGGACGATTTTTCTTTAACAGGTATGTCGTCTGCTGTTGCGTCAGCCATGTTGCCTCCAACTTTGATGTCAAAAACCGTTATAGACGCGATTGCACTAACCGATTGTTAAGCCAGATCGTTCAAAGTCCTTGCCAACGCCGGACAGAACGTTCTGGTATGACGGAGGCTAAAGTGCAGCAAATATTATCTGTCTGGACAGGGTTATCGATTAAGCGCCAGATCATCGTGGGTCTGGCAACCGTGGCGATGTTTTTCGCTGTGCTGGGAATGTCCCGCATGGCCTCGGCACCAACCATGACACTCCTCTATGCAGGATTGGAGAATGGTGCGGCGGGTGATGTCGTCCGGGCGCTGGAACAGCGCGGCGCGACTTTTGATGTTCGTGGCGGATCTATCTTTGTGGATGCAAAAGAGCGTGACGAGCTCAGAATGACTCTCGCGAGTGAAGGGTTGCCGGCAAATTCGAATCGCGGATACGAGTTGCTGGATACGCTCTCCGGGTTTGGAACCACATCTCAGATGTTCGACGCTGCCTACTGGCGCGCCAAGGAAGGGGAACTGGCACGGACCATCGTTTCAAGCCCACATGTGTCGATGGCGAGAGTTCATATTGCCAGTACCGGTTCAAACCCGTTCCAGAGGGGTGTGACGCCCAAAGCGTCCGTTTCCGTCAATTCCACAGGCGGCCCAATTACGTCTCAGCAAGCCAAAGCGATCCGTTTTCTTGTGTCCTCCGCGGTGGCCGGCCTCGCAGCCGACGATGTCGCGGTGATTGATTCTAACGGTACCCTTGTCGGAAACGCAGATGAGGCCGCACCGGCTGTCGGGGGTGACGACCGCGCGCAGGTTTTGCGGGATCGGGTTCAGCGGATGCTTGAAGCCCGCGTAGGTTTCGGAAACGCTGTTGTCGAAGTCAGTGTCGATACGGTGACGGAGAGCGAAGCAATCCGTGAACGGACCTTTGATCCGGAAAGCCGCGTCGCGATCAGCACGGATACCGAGGAACGTAATAACACGTCGAATGAAGCCGGTGGCGGTGACGTTACAGTCGCATCCAATCTGCCGGATGAAGAAGGCGGTAACGGGGAGAACTCTTCCTCGCAAAACAGCGAATCCCGTGAGCGGGTAAATTATGAGGTTTCTGAAACAGAACGCGAAATCGTGCGCGTGCCGGGCGCGATCAAACGTCTGACGGTGGCTGTCCTCGTCAACGACGTTGCCGAACCGGATCCGAATGGTGGGCAAACCTTCCAGGCGCGGGATGAGCAGGAACTGGACGCGCTTCGAGACCTTGTGGCATCGGCGGTAGGTTTTGATGCGGAGAGAGGTGACGTGATCACCATCAAATCCATGGCTCTGCAAAGTGTATCACCTCAGGGCACGGCGGCCGGGACGTCTCTGGTAGAAGGGCTCAACCTGGACCTGATGTCAGCTATCCAGATGGCCGTGCTGGCGCTGGTGACGTTGATTCTCGGGCTCTTTGTTGTACGCCCACTTCTTACGGCGCAGCCTGCGGCCCCTGCGGGAGACGAACCGGCAGCACTGCCACCGGTGTCCGAAGACGACCCGGCAGGTGGGCTGAGCGGAGAGGTCACGTCGGAGGACTTCGAGCTGCCAGATCTGCCCGTGATTTCGGACTTCGGAGCAGATGGTGGCTTGCCGGAACTGAACATGGCCGGTGGCATGTCTGATGATCCGGTTGATCGGTTGAGAAACATGATTGGCGAGCGCCAGGAAGAGACTGTCGAAATCCTGAGGAACTGGCTGGAAGATAAAGAGGAGAGCGTCTGATGTCTGTATCGCACAGATACAAGAATTTTGGCGGCTCCAGGAACAAAGAACCGGAGAAAGCCGCGGACTCCCAGGAAAAAGTGGAAGAGGAAAAGCTCGCGTCCTTCGAGGCAGGATATCAGGCCGGATGGGACGATTCTGCCAAAGCGCAGTCCGATGCGAAGGACAAGATCAGCAGTGATTTTGCGCAGAATTTGCAGGAAATGTCATTTTCCTATCATGAGGCTCTTTCGAAACTGACGCTCTCACTGAAGCCGGTCATGAAAGAAATCGTGGACCGCCTGTTGCCTGAGATTATGGCCAGGTCTCTGGCGGGCCATATTCTTGAGCAGGTGGACGCGCTGTTGAAAAGCGGGATGTCTCAACCTGTTGAAATTGTAGTGGCGCCTCAGAACGTTGAACTGGTGGAGAGCATTGGAGCGGGCAACATCAAAGAACCCTTCTCGGTTACAGGAGACGCCTCTGCCGGAGAAGGCCAGGCATTTGTTCGAATGGGGTCTGAGGAACGCGAAGTCGATATTGATGGTGTTCTTGCGGGTGTTTCACAAGCCGTAGACGCCTTTTTCCACGAAGCTCAAAAGGAGCAGCCAGATGAGTGATCAAGGAATTTCCGGTGCTGATGCGATCGATCAGAGCAGTCCTTTTACCTCTGTTCCCATTGAAGTGACGGTTTGTGTCGGCAAAGCGAGACCGCTTATCCGCGAACTGGTCTCGTTGGGCGAGAATGCGGTGCTTACACTCGACAAGTCAGTAGATGACCCTGTTGAGCTTTATGTGGGCGACCGGCTGATTGCGCGTGGAATGCTGGAAGAGCAGGAAGGCGAAGCTGCCGGTCAGTTGCTTGTGAGACTGACCGAGGTTATCGACCGCAGATCCGGCTCCTGAAACAGCAATGAAAACCTTACTGACCATTCTGATTGCCTTATGGGCAATCGGTGGAGCCGATCCGGTTTCGGCTCAGGATCTTTCAGTTTCCTTCGGCGACGATGGATCCATCAGCGCGCGGACAATACAGCTCTTTGTTCTGATCACAGTTCTCAGTCTGGCACCTGGGCTGGCAATTATGGTGACTTGTTTCCCGTTTCTCATAACGGTTCTGTCGATTCTGCGGCAGGCCATCGGGTTGCAGCAGTCACCACCGAATATGCTGATCGTAAGTCTCGCGTTGTTTCTTACGTATTTTATCATGGAGCCCGTGTTTACTGAAGCGTGGACCAACGGAATTGCTCCTCTGACCAATGAGGAGATCGATGTCGAAACTGCTTTCGTCCGAACGCTCGAACCGTTCAGGGTGTTCATGGCAGCTCGTATTGATCCGGAAACATTCTTTTCGATGGCAGAGCTGCGGGTGGAGACAATAAACGCAAATCCTACACCCGATGCACCACTGTCTGTTCTGATTCCAAGTTTTCTCTTGTCTGAAATTTCCCGTGCATTTCAAATTGGGTTTTTGATTTTCCTGCCATTTCTGATTATCGATCTCGTTGTCGCAGCTGTGCTGATGTCAATGGGTATGATGATGGTTCCTCCGGCCATAGTTTCTCTACCGTTCAAACTCGCGTTTTTTGTTCTGGCCGATGGGTGGAGCCTGATTGCAGGAAGTTTGGTGAGAAGCTACTTTTAGCCGATCAATAGTGCACCTTCTGCCGGTTTCGGCCAGTAAGTTGGATGTGTGGTGCGTCAGATCGCGCCAAAAAAGTGACTTCCAGGCTTGGTTGACACCTCCGGTTGATCCGGGCCGCAGAAGTATCTGCGTCGATCCGTTCCAGCTTTCTGTATTCAGACCGAACCATTGGCGCGCAAAGCGTCTGGTACGATCTTCTCGAAGGAGGCCATACCTGCAATCTGCTTTATATCGAGCGCCCGATGTTGCATCCGGCCTTCACAACTCATCTAAAGCGTCGGCAACCGCCCTTAGATATAGCGCGAATTCGGTCACAGCAGCCATCATGCCTGAGCGAGAGTTCGCGGCAGATAAGTTGAGCCTTAGACAAGTCTCTGCAATGAACGTGGCAACAGGTAGCAATGTTTACTTGATTCTGGATCGCTTTGAGCGGCCTCTATGTTGACGCAGACATTGATCCGTTCTCAGGAGTTCGCCAATTTGCCTGAACCAATGGCGCATCGTCGGTTGTTGATGAGCGACTGGATGAAGCCACGAATGGTTACCGACCGCAGATGATGGCGATCAGGCGCATAGGTTCGCGTCGGGTGGTCTGAAAACTTTGAACGCCCGTTTAGCGGATCTTATCAGGTTTACTATCTGACGATAAACTCAGCATGCAGCGCTCCCGCGGCTTTGATGCTTTTCAGGATATCAATCATATCTCTTGGTGATACGCCCAGTGCATTGAGACCGGTAATCACCTCTGACAACGAAGTACCTGTTGGTACTTCTGCAAGACCAATCCCGGGTTCTTCTTCGATTTCTGCCCGTGTTCTGGGAACCACAACGGTTTCACCTTCTGCAAATGGATTTGGTTGAACCGCAATCGGCGCCTCCTGAATACGCAGAGTCAGGTTCCCCTGGGAGACGGCAACACGGCTGATCCTTACGTCTTCACCCATAACGATCGTGCCGGATCGCTGATCTACAACCACGCGGGCTTTTCGCTCGGGTTCAACAGCGATATTTTCAATTCGGCCAAGCGCGTGTGCCACGGATATCATCTCGGTCTGCGCGATATTCAACCGGACCGTCCCAGAGTCGAGCATTATGGCGACAGGTCGTCCAAAATCATTGTTGATGGCCCGCTCGATCCGTCCTGCAGTCGTAAAATCCGCGTCACGAAGCGCGAGGCGTACTTCTGAAAGACTGGCCAGGTCAAACTCGATTTCCCGCTCCACCCGAGCGCCGGAAGGAATGACACCGGCGGTTGGCACCCCTTGCGTCACAGTCGCACCATCTCCTTCCGCAGTAGCTCCGCCTGCGATAATGGTTCCTTGTGCCACGGCATAGATCTGTCCGTCGGCCGCATTCAAAGGCGTCATCACAAGGGTGCCCCCAAGAAGGCTGCTTGCGTCACCAATTGCTGACACGGTTACATCAATCTGACCTCCACCGCGTGCGAACGGCGGTAACGACGCAGTCACAAAAACAGCGGCAACATTTTTTGGCCTGAACTGCTCACCTGTTACGTTGACACCCAGCCTTTCCAGAATATTGGCCATGATCTCTTCCGTGAAGGGAGAGTTTCGCAATCCGTCACCTGTTCCGTTCAGGCCGACGACCAATCCATAACCGACGAGGTCATTCCCTCGGACGCCGTCAAACTCCACGAGATCCTTAATGCGTACCGGACTGCCCGATACCGACGTTGAAAAGGTAAGAGCGACGAGGATCAGCGAAAGAAAAAATCTCATAGGAAATTCACCAGTGAAAGCTGTGCGTTACGGGCAGTGACGGAGTAAAGGCTCTGCAGATAGAACTGCACGTTTTCAAGTTCGGTAGCCGTTTCAAAAGGATCAGCAGCCAACAGATTGTTGCGAGCGAATTCTAAACTGGTTTCCTGAGCAATATTGCGGGCCGAAATCATTTCGATGCGCTCTTCCGTAAAACCAATTCTTGATCTCAGTCCGGTCAGCTCATCCTGATTAGACCGCAACCCTTCCCCGAGGCGCAGATACAGATCGGATTGAGTTGGCACGTCCAGTCCAATCGTCGGATCACCTCCCAGTGCAGCAAGCGTGGTGTGCATCAGCAGATTTTTGATGGCGTCATTATCCGCCCGCACGTCAAGGGTAACACGCTCTGTTTCTGATAACACGAAGGGTGCGAGCGCAGTATCCGATCCCGCATAGATGACAGTATCGAAGCCGGCTGGATCGTCGAACCACGTCTGCGCCGCGTTCAGGATATCATCTGGCGTAGTGAAGCCGGTAATGACTGTGCGTACCGCATCAATAAGCACCTGGGCCTCAGGCAACGGCGTCCGGTCAGTGGCAATGCCGCCAAACAGACTTCTGCCGGCGACGTCGTCATTAATGGACTTTATCATTCCGTCCAGTTGTACGGTGGCATTCTCGGAAGGATTGCCAGCGACAACGCCAATCGGACCGCCACCTGCAATAAGCAGATCAAGGCCAAGATCCGCCCCCAGGTCCTGTGCCCGTTCAAGAGCAAGTTGCATGGCATCGGTCACAAAGGCAGCTTCACTGTTTGCTACAGAATAGCCTTCCAACACCTCCAATGACCTTTCCAGACCGGTGAGGTAGCTGTGGTTTCCTGCCAGAACCTGCTTGATATCCGCAACCCGGCCACTCGAGAGCTCGTCGGTCAGCCGGAACAGATCATTCCTGAGTGCCACGCTGCGGCGTTGCGTCATGAAAGAATTTGAAAGATCGCCAATTGAAACAGAGCTCATGTCTTACAGCCTCAGAATTGTTTGCATCATTTCGTCCGCCGCTTCGATCATTCGGACATTTGCGGCGTAGCTTTGCTCGACCACCAGCAGGCGCTGGAGTTCTTTGTCGGTATCAACGCCTTCGTTGAGCATAAGCTGTGTAAGTTCGTCATATTGCGTCGAGGCAAAACTCTGTCTCTGCTCGGATTGGAATCTGTCCGAACCCAGCTGCGACGTCAGCGCAGAGACGAGGTTGATTACTGAAAACGACCCGGCGCCGAAATCTCCGGAGGCCGGTGTGCGTTTTTCCGTCAGAGCGTCGCTGAGGGACTGCAGCAACCTCGCATCCCCGACCTCGCCCGGCACAACTGCATTCATACCGTCGCGGATCCGCCACGCCTCTCCGCCCTGACGTTCGTCCACAGCCGCGTTAATTTCCAGCCTGCTGGAAATCCCGAGTTCATTCAGGGGGTCAAATGCGATGCCTTCATCTGTAAAGAGCCCCGGATCTCCGACCGCCAGTGTGGTGTCGACTGCCGGGTCCTGGAACCTTTCAATAAGGTCCCGGGCGATTGCGTCGAGTTGCGACTGAGCCTCAACAGCAAGCTCGTCCCGGATTTCGAATTGCGCGCCCAGAGAGCCACCGCCAAGAGAGCCGCGTTCGCTTGTGGTATTCAGACTGATCCCGTTCATTGTCAGACCCGACAACGTTCCGGCGCCAATGCTCATATAGGCCGTGACCTGGTTGACGGGTGTGAACTCTATCTCTGCTGCACTGCCATCAAGGAGGATGACCCCTCCGGTAGAATACAGGGCAATCTGGCCATTCTCACGCGGCACCTGCCGGACGGGAACCAAAGCGCTGATTTCATCCACGAGCGCCTGACGGGAATCTTCAAGGGCTGAAGGGTCCCCCCCAAGGGTTATCGTCCTGGTGATACGGTCATTGAGTTCTTTGACACTCGCCAGAGAGCTGTTGAGCCGGTCAACCTGTGCGTTGATGGTGCTGTCGGCATCGCTCCGGGCTTCCTTAAGTTCGACAGAAGCTCCTGAGATGAGCGATGCCAGATCTCGTGCGGCATTTACTGTGCCGGTCAGGCGTTCGGGCGCGTCCGGCCGGCTGGACGCTGTAATCAGGGCACTCTCAAACTCCGCAACCCGGGCAGAAAGTGAATTTGGCTCATCAGGCGTGCCCAGAAAATTCTCATAGCGGGACAGAAAACCAGTCCGGTCCGCTGAATTTGAGAATGAGGCACTGGACAGGCGCAGATCCTGCAGCAGCCCCGGGTTCACATTGCGAACCACCCCATCGACACTGACGCCGCCAAGCTCCGATGAGGACAGCGACAAACCTCTGACCCCGTAGCCCGGCGTCATGGCGTTTGCGATGTTCGCGGAAATGACTTCAGATGAGCGCCCCGATGCGCTCAGACCTGACATGGCGTTTGAAAGTGCCGATGAAATGGACATTCATGTTCTCCCGGTAACTGCTTTAGTCAAACGCCGGGTATCAGCGTTTGATGTTTGTTGTTTCCTGCAGCATCTCATCCACAGTCTGAATGACTTTCGCGCTGGAGGAATATGCGCGCTGGGTCTTGATCATATCCGTCAGTTCCCCGGCGACGTCGGTCGTTGATTCCTCGCGGGCAAAGGAAACGATATCACCCGTGGGTCCGTCGCCGGCGTCCCAGAGAAAGAAGGACCCACTTTGGCGCGTCGGCAGGTAGGTCTGACTGTCAAATGACTGGAGCCCGTTGAAGTTTGGAACGTTGATCAGCGGGATCTGGTAGATCGTCCGAATTTCGCCGGTATCAAACGAGGCGCGGACAAATCCGTTTGGATCAACATCGACCCCGACAAAGTTACCAATGGCCGAGCCGTCTTTGGTCACCGAGATCGGTGCGAAGTTATAAGAAAGCTGAGACAGGCCTTCGGTATCACCGAGCGCACCGATGTCGATTTCGATCGGGCCGGCAGCCACGTTGATTGTCAGCAATCCGGTCGTGCCATCATAAGGCGCACTGCCGCCGGCAGGTACAGTCGGAGAGGGTGTCACTGTCGCAAGCGACCCGCCGCCTACACGGGCATCGGTAAAGGTCATTTCATACTCACCGATGATCGTGCCCGGGTCCGTGGAGTCATACATACGCATGGTCCAGCGGTTGGTCGCAGGGTCCGTTGGCAGTGCCGGAACATCTGGTGTGAACGTGATGTTCACGCTCTGTGAGGTGCCAAGGTTGTCAAAGTATTCAACGGAGATCTGTTCCACGTTACCGGCCGAATCTGCTTCGGTGGACGTTGCGGGCAGGTTGATCCCGAGGGACATGGCGGTTGTCGGGTTACCGGCAAGTTGTCCGGTATTGATACGGACAGGTTCAAGCCCGTCTGCCGTGTCCCGGGGGAATGCCGGAATGGAGCCGTCAGCAGCGGCCGGCCATCCCATAAGGACCAGCCCCGACTGGGAGGTCAGATAGCCTTCTGCATCGGTTCTGAACGATCCGGTGGTCGTCAGATACATGGGCGCATCGGTTCCGGCCGTCTGGACCTGGGCCGCCTGTGCCACCGGCAGCATACCGCCCCCACGCACCGCAAGATCTGTCGAATTGGATGTGGAAATCAGCGTGCCGCGTTCGTCGATAAGGCGCTGAGTATTGGCCCGGACACCGCCGGCTGCGTAAGATCCGCCGCCACCGGAGAGAACCATTGATTCAAAGTCGGTTTCAACCCGCTTGTAGCCATAGGTCGAGGAGTTCGCGATGTTGTCTGAAATAGAAGCCAACCGCTGAGCATTCGTCTGCAATCCTGCAACACCTGCGTTGAGCGATGATGAAATGGACATAAGCACGCCTTTCTGATGTGAGATCCAAGTCCCACACCAGATAGACATGCCCGCTTAACAGCGCGCTAACATATAAAATGCGCTGTATTTATGCCCGTGCTCACCGCAGCAGCACGATTTCCACCCGCTCGTTCCGGGCGGCCATCGGATTGTCCACCACAAGCTCCCGGTCTGCATGACCTGTGACACGTTCGATACGTTCAGGAGTGACACCTTCACGCTCCAGGATGTTGCGCGTCAGATCGGCTCTGCTGGACGACGTGTCCCACACAGGGTTTTCCGTCGCAACCACAGGAAAGGCTCTGACATGGCCACCGATAGCAACCTGATTGGTCACGGCAACGCTTACGCCAGCGACAAGAGAGACCAGATCATCGAGAAGTTTTGTGGGCTCAGCCGTGCCGCTGACAAACAGAGGCGCGTTTTCCCGCGAGAAAAGCTCGATCACGAGGCCTTCGTCAGTGATGCGTGTGACAATGTGTTTGAGCAGATTGTCCATGACCTCGGTTTCGCCACCGCGTCCGATCAGTTCGGCAATCAGCGCCTCAAAGTCTGTGTCCGACTGCTCTTCGCCACCTTCAGGCGCTGAACCGGTATCTCCGCGCGACTTATCCTGCTCGGCGGCATGTTCTTCGGTCGCGCCACGCCCTTCCTGAGGAAGCGTGTCCTCGGACATCATACTGTCGCCACCAAAGTTCCCGTCGCCGCCTCCGGAGACGCGGTTGATCGGAATGGTTGGCGAGAAGTAATCCGCCAGCCCCGACCGCTGTTGTTCTGTTGTTGCGTTCAGCAACCACATCATCATGAAGAAGGCCATCATCGCCGTTACGAAGTCCGCGTAAGCGACCTTCCAGGCACCACCATGGTGGCCACCTGCGATAACTTTTTTCCTCTTGATGATGATTGGTGCCAGATTGCTCTGCGCGCCCATATCTCCACCACTCATTAATTCACCCAGGGATAGATGTACCCAGAAGAAGTTTAAGCGAGCTTAATGCCGCCCGGGTTTTTCAGCGCTTGCCAGTTCGCGGCAAAGCGGTCCAGATGGATGCGGGGGATAACGCATGACAACGGCCGGGATCACCGACAGCAGATATTCCTGGCTCAGGCTCTGCATCACCCTGGCTGCCGGTGTAATCGCCAATGTCGGTATGTGGGCCATCATCGTGATCATGCCGGCCGTCGAGGCGGAGTTCGGTGCAGGCCGCGCCGAAGCCTCGATGCCCTATACCCTTACAATGGTGGGATTTGCGCTTGGCAATTTTGTGATCGGCCGGGCGGTAGACCGGTTCGGTGTCACGCTGTCGCTCATCATTGCCTCTCTGGGGATTGCGGCAGGCTTTGGTCTGGCGACGCTCAGTACATCGATCGCACTTCTTTCTGCTGCGCAGCTGCTGGTTGGTTTTGGGTCGGCTGTCGGATTTGGTCCGCTGATTGCAGACATCTCGCACTGGTTCGTGCGCAGACGGGGCATTGCAGTGGCCCTGGTTGCGAGCGGAAATTACCTCTCAGGCGCGTTCTGGCCGCTTGTACTTGCGGGCATGCTGAATGATGGGGGCTGGCGCGATGTGTACCTTTTACTGGGTGCTGTCACGCTGATCGGTGTTATCCCGCTTGCGTTCTTGCTGCGCAGAACTGTGCCGGACTCTGTGCGGGCCACTGCCGAGATCGCCTCTGGTCTGAATGCGCGCAGTTCGGGGCTTTCGCCGCGGGCACTGCAGTATCTGCTGGGCCTTGCGGGTATCGGCTGCTGCGTCGCCATGTCGATGCCGCAGGTACATATCGTTTCCTACTGTGTTGATCTGGGATATGGCCCGGCGGTCGGGGCAGAGATGCTGGCCCTGATGCTCATGGGTGGTGTTGCCTCGCGCGTTGTGTCCGGCCTCGTTGCCGACAGACTGGGGGGCGTGCCGACACTGCTGATCGGTTCTGCATTGCAGTGCCTCGCGTTGTTTCTGTATCTGCCATCCGGGGGGCTGGTCTCGCTCTATCTGGTCAGCATGATCTTTGGCCTCAGCCAGGGTGGCATCGTGCCCAGCTATGCGCTGATTGTGCGCGAATACATGCCTGCCCGCGAAGCAGGTGCCCGTGTCGGTTTTGTCATGATGGCCACGATCATGGGCATGGCCCTGGGCGGTTGGATGTCGGGGTGGATCTACGACGTGACCGGGTCGTACAGGCTCGCGTTCCTGAACGGTATCGCCTGGAACGGTCTGAATATTGCGATCATTCTCTGGCTCTGGGTGCGCAGCAAACCACGTAGTATTCCTGCCGTGCCTGCCTGATCACTCCGCGCGCAATCGCGCCAGCGCGATCTGTCTCTGCCGTTCCCGAAATCGGTTTTTGTCGTCTTCGGATGTTTCATGCGCGCAGTTGTGACAGCTGACACCGGCCTCGTATTCCGGGCGGTCTGTATCCTCGGGCAGTATCGGCCGGCGGCAACCATGACAGAGCATATGCGGGCCCTCACGCAGTCCATGTCCGACACTGACGCGGTTGTCGAAAACAAAGCAATCGCCTTCCCAGGCGCTCTGTTCTTCGGGAACCTCTTCCAGGTACTTCAGAATGCCGCCTTTCAGGTGATAGACGTCCTCTACACCCTGACCCAGCAGGTAATTGGTTGATTTTTCACAGCGGATGCCGCCGGTACAGAACATAGCGATCCGTTTGTTGTGAAAGCGCTCCCTGTTCGCCTCCCACCAGGCGGGAAAATCACCAAAGCTCGCGGTTTCCGGATCCACCGCGCCTTCAAAGGTGCCGATGGCAACCTCATAGTCGTTACGCGTATCAATCACAGCCACATCCGGCGAGCGGATCAGGTCGTTCCAGTCTCCGGGTTCGACATAGTGTCCAACGCGCGCACGCGGATCGACATCCGGCTGACCCATGGTGACAATCTCTGGCTTGAGCCTGACTTTCATACGGCCAAACGGCGGCTGATCACTCGTCGCTTCTTTCCATTCCAGATCGCTACAACCCGGCAGAGCGCGCAGATGGGCGATCACCCGGTCAATGCCTGCCCGCGGTCCGGCGATGGTGCCATTCACACCTTCGCCCGCCAGCAGCAGCGTTCCCGTGATGTCCTGTGCCAGGCACAGATCCAGCAGCGCTGGTTTCAGCGCGGCCGGATCATGGAACCGGGTAAAGTGATAAAGGGCGGCAATCGTGTACATGAGCGGCTGGATACGCCGATGTCTGCGGCCTTTCAAGCGGGCAGAAAACCGCATGTCCCCGGGCCTGGCATTGACGCCGCGCGCTGCCACGCATACCCAGCAAGGAGACCGAGGAGGCCCGCCAATGACCACCGCTCTGATTGTTATCGATGTTCAGAAAGACTTCTGCCCGGGGGGCGCCCTTGCCGTGCCCGGCGGAGATGAAATTGTCGACGGGGTGAATTTGCTCATGGCAGAATTCGGGGCAGTGATCCTGACGCAGGACTGGCATCCCGCGGGCCATTCCTCCTTTGCGTCGTCGCATGAGGGACGTGCACCATATGATGTGAAACAGATGCCCTATGGCCCCCAGGTGCTCTGGCCCGATCACTGCATCCAGGGCAGCACCGGCGCGCAGTTCCACCCCGACCTGACAACAGACCGTGCTGATCTGATCATCCGCAAAGGGTATAATCCCGCAATCGACAGCTATTCGGCCTTTTTCGAAAATGATCACACAACACCGACGGGGCTTGAAGGCTATTTGCACACGCGTGGCATCACCGATCTGGTCATGGTCGGGCTGGCGCTGGATTTTTGTGTCAACTTTTCGGCTGTGGATGCTGCGAAACTGGGGTTTTCCGTCACAGTCCGCGAGGCGCTGTGCCGGGCGATTGACCTTGACGGGTCGCTGGATGCCGCGCGGGACGGCATGCGGGCTGCTGGCGTGAGTCTGGTATAACGCCAGCATGGCCGGAACCTGCTGCGGCCTGTGCTTGCCAGGCCCAGGCCAGTTTGCTTTAAACGCCCGGACAATCATCGGAGTCTGACCCTTGGACATCGCAACACGCGTCTGGAACCATAAATGGAAGATCGACCCGATCGTCAGATCCCTGATTGATACGGATTTCTACAAGCTGCTGATGTGTCAGTCTGTTTTCCGTAACAAGCCGGACACGCGCGTCACCTTCAGCCTGATCAACCGATCAAAAACCGTACCGCTCGCCGACCTGATCGACGAGGGAGAGCTGCGCGAACAGCTGGATCATATCCGGTCCCTGTCCCTGTCGCGCGGTGAAAGTACCTGGCTCAGGGGCAACACCTTTTACGGCAAACGCCAGATGTTTCGCCCGGATTTCATGGAATGGTTCGAGCAGCTGCGTCTGCCGCCCTACCATCTGGAGCGCAAAGGCGATCAGTATGAGCTGACATTCGAGGGCAGCTGGCCCGAGGTCATGCTCTGGGAAATTCCCGCCCTCGCCGTGCTGATGGAACTGCGCGGGCGTGCTGTGCTCAACCGCATGGGCAAATTCGAACTGCAGGTGCTTTATGCCCGCGCCATGACGCGCGTCTGGGAAAAGATCGAGGCGATGCGGGATATTCCGGATCTGTCCATTGCCGATTTCGGCACACGCCGCCGCCACAGCTATCTGTGGCAGGACTGGTGCGTCCAGGCCATGCAGGAAGGGCTGGGGAGTGCCTTCACCGGCACCTCTAACTGCGCCATCGCCATGCGGCGCGAACTGGAAGCTATCGGCACAAATGCACATGAACTGCCGATGGTTTATGCGGCCCTGGCCGAGGACGATGCCGCCCTGGCACAGGCCCCCTACGACGTTTTGTCAGACTGGCACGAAGAGCACGAAGGTAACCTGCGCATCATTCTGCCGGACACGTTTGGCACAGCGGGCTTTCTTGAGAAGGCCCCCGACTGGCTGGCCGGCTGGACAGGCATCCGCGTCGACAGCGGCGATCCGGCACAGGCCGCAGAACAGGCTATCAAATGGTGGAAAGACCGCGGAGAAGATCCGTCTGAAAAACGGGTGATCTTCAGCGACGGGCTCGATGTTGCGAAAATCAGGGAGCTGCATGGGCAGTTTGCCGGGCGCACCAATGTGTCTTTCGGCTGGGGAACCTTGCTGACCAATGATTTCCGCGGCCTGGTGCCCGATGACCGTCTGGCGCCGTTCTCACTGGTTTGCAAAGCTATCAGCGCCAATGGGCGCCCCACAGTGAAACTGTCGGACAACCCCAACAAAGCCATGGGCCCGGCGGATCAGATTGACCGGTACAAACGGGTATTCAATGTCGGCCGGCAGGCGCTTCAGGACGTTATTGTCTGAAAGGAATTCCGGTGCAGACAGACAGTCAGACGACCCATGACGCGGATGAGGATATCCGCAACCGCGACATTCAGATTTATGTGAACGGCGATCTGGTGCACCGGAATGATGCAAAGGTTTCTGTCTATGACAGCGGTTTTCTGCTGGGAGACGGTATGTGGGAGGGCATGCGCCTCTACAACGGTAAATGGGCCTTTTTTGATGAGCACATGGACCGGTTCTTTGCGTCGTGCAAAACAGTGTCGCTTGACGTCGGCATGGACCGTGCCGGCATTCTGGAGGCACTGACGCGCACCGCTGAAGCCAATGAGATGCATACGGATGTGCATTGCCGTCTGATGCTGACCCGCGGGGTCAAGGTGAAACCCTTTCAGCACCCCTCGCTCAGCCGCACGGGCCCGACCCTTGTGATTATCATGGAACATTCCAGACCCGTGGACGGCCTGCAGTCAAAGGGCATCCGGCTTGCGACGGTGCCGCAGGTGCGCGGGCTGCCAATGTCGCAGGACCCGAAGCTGAACAGTCATTCCAAACTAAACTGTGTCATCGCTTGTCTGCAAGCCGAGGAAGCCGGTGCGGACGAAGGCCTGATGCTGGACCCGCATGGGTTTGTGAACACGACCAACGCGTGCAACTTCTTTATCGTGCGCGGCGGAGAGGTTTGGACCTCGTCGGGGGATTACTGCATGAAAGGGGTCACCCGGCAAAAAGTGATCGACCTGTGCCGTGCAAACGATATCCCGGTTTTTGAAAAAAACTATTCCCTTTACGAGGCTTACGGCGCAAACGAGGCGTTTCTCACAGGCACTTTCGGGGCACAGACACCGGTCGCCTCAATCGATGGAAAGCCCATCGGAGACGGGCAGCGCCCGGTAACTGCGCGGATCCGGGCGCTTTACAAAGACCTGGTGGCTGCCACCACGGCGTGACGGCTGTTACGTCCCTGTTTCAGTGAACCATGATCCGTTCGCTTTCGCGCAGCATCCGCACGTTGCCCTGGTTGCGCGGGGGGTTCACCACACGGGCAGCAGAGGAATTGCGCCCGGCGCCTTCTGGCAGGATGATGTGCAGCGCGTTGTCTTCCCGTCTGATTCCAATGCCTGCCCGTTTTGCCACCTGATACAGGTTCACAAAAACGGATGACCGGGACCAGCTGGTGCGCTTTTCGATCTCATCAACGGTTACACCGTGGATCAGAGCGCCGATCAGCCAGGCGGCAGTGGTGCCTTCGGCGGGTGGATTCAATTCGCTCGCGTGACGGCGGGGTTTCACCAGTACCCTGTCTGCCTTGCGGTAGCTGAGAGCTTCGAGACGGCGGTTGCGTGCAAGTTCTGCGTTCATCGTTACTTCCTGACCTGGTTAATCAAAGGGTTTTGCCGGTACGGATGCTGCGCCCTGGGACCTGTTTTCCAGCGCTTGGGCACTTTTTTCTGTTTCTGAAGCGTGCGGAACGTCATCGGCAATGACGGGCGCGCGGGTCGTATAGACGACGTGTTCGGGCTGCCTGAGCAGCGCCATGGACGGGGCCGCACAGTCCGTGGCAGGCCCCGAGGACGCTGCCAAACCTGAGAAAAGCCCGGACGATAAGCCGGGGTTACAAGGAGAGATGAGCCCTTTGCCGGTTTCAGACGTGCTGGAAAAGCCACGGCTGACCACGTTGCCACTGAACGCAGCGCATCCGGCCATAAGAATGGCCACCGCGCAAACGCATGACAGGATGGTTCCGGTTCTGAGGTTCATTCAACAAACTCCTGCGTGTGCCCCACCCAGGTTTGTCAGCCGGACCTCGTCGTCAAAAATCTGACTCCGGCTGGCCACTGTTATGCCACATTTTCGTCCCATTTCAAATTTTACTGAAATTCGGAACGTCTTTGGAAACAGTGCGCGCGATACCGACGGAATTGACCATGTGAATATGGTAAAGATTCTTCCCGCATATGTTGAATGTCTGGATGATGTACTGAAAAGATGAAATAAATCAGAACTTTGGAAAGTTCTTGGGACATCAAACCGAATGCACCTGTTCGGGCGGGCCAACCTGCCACGAATCGTATGTCAGAGGGGGTTGCGCACAGAGAATCCCGGGAGTGTCCGTCTGTTTGCCTGCTCAAAATGTGACGAAAAGATGTCGTGCGACGGTCGTGGTCCGGCGTGGTCACACAGTTCTTTGCGATGAAATAGCAACACTCAGCGCCCTTACTCAGGGCACGATGCGTATCTGAATTTTTTGGGGGACTTGGTGCCCAGGAGAGGACTCGAACCTCCACGTCCATACAGACACTAGCACCTGAAGCTAGCGCGTCTACCATTCCGCCACCTGGGCAGGTGTCGTGAGACCGGCGTTTAAGGGGTTGCCCCGAGGGTGTCAAACGGATTCTTCAGCATTTCTCGGCCATGCGTCATGGCCCTGCCGCGTCAGCCGTCCGGGGACCCGCGCGGATTTGCGCCTTGTCTCAGGAGCGGTGCAAATGTACATCCGTGGGTGTGCACGACAGAAAGAGGCAAGCGATGTCAAAACTGGTCACAATCTACGGCGGTTCCGGGTTCGTCGGGCGGTACATCGCGCGCCGGATGGCAAAAGCGGGATGGCGCGTGCGGGTCGCGGTTCGCCGTCCGAATGAAGCGATTTTTGTCAAACCCTACGGCGTCGTGGGCCAGGTCGAGCCGGTCCTGTGCAATATCCGCAATGATGCGTCTGTGGCGCAGGTCATGCAGGGTGCCGATGCGGTTGTGAACTGCGTCGGTATTCTGGGCGAAACCGGCAAGAACAGCTTTGAGGCGGTTCAGGCAGAAGGTGCTGCCCGTATTGCCCGCATTGCTGCCGAACAGGGCATCGCCTCGATGGTCCATGTCTCGGCAATCGGTGCAGATGCGGGATCAGACAGCGAATACGCCAGTTCCAAAGCGGCGGGTGAAGCGGGCGTTACCGGGCATATGCCGGATGCGGTGATCCTGCGCCCTTCGATCATTTTCGGACCGGAGGATCAGTTTTTTAACCGCTTTGCCTCCATGACCCGGCTTGGGCCTGTTCTGCCGGTTGTCGGTGCGGACACAAGGTTCCAGCCTGTCTATGTGGATGATGTTGCAAAGGCTGCCGAACTGGCGCTGACCGGCAAGATCGCTGCGGGTGTCTATGAGCTGGGCGGGCCTGATGCGGCGACGTTCCGGGGTCTGATGGAGCGGATGCTGGCCACGATCCACCGTCGCCGCCTGATTGTGAATGTGCCGTTTTTTGCCGCGCGGATCATGGCGTTCGGGTTTGATCTTTTGCAGACGCTTTCGGGCGGACTGTTCACAAACAGCATGATCACGCGGGATCAGGTGCGCAACCTGGCGCGGGATAATGTGGTGTCTGAGGATGCCCGTGGATTTGCGGAACTGGGCATTGAGCCCGTGTCCATGACCTCTGTGCTGCCGGAATATCTGTGGAGGTTCCGCCCGTCGGGTCAGTATGACGCGATCAAACAGTCGGCGAAAAACCTGCGGACCTAGGCGTAGGCCCAGACCAGCAGAACAATCCCCAGAAACACCCTGTAGACGACATAGGGCGTGAAGCTGACGGTTTTCAGCAGACGCATCATCAGGGCAAGTGCGCCGAGAGCGGCGACGAAAGCAAAGGCAGCGGCCAGAGCGGCATCGCGCGCCAGAGCCCGGTCGGCCTGGCCAATGACATCAAGGCTGAGCAGCGCACCAGAGGCGATGATTGTGGGCACAGACATCAGCATGGCAATACGTGCGGCCCCTTCGCGGTCATAGCCCAGGCGGCGCGCGGCGGTGATCGTGATACCAGAGCGGGACGTGCCCGGGATCAGCGCCAGAACCTGTGCAAGGCCCATCAGGGCGGCATCCCGGATGGACCAGCTGGCGGCTTTTTTGTCGGTGCTGCCGGTTTTGTCTGCCCACCAGAGCACCAGCCCGAAACCCAGCATTGTCCAGCCGATGACAGTAACCGACCGCATCGCCTCGTCCAGGCCGGTCACTTTGATGATGAAACCCACGATGATCACCGGCACCGTAGATATCCCAAGGCAGAGCGCCAGAAAGGCGCCCTGGGTGTCGACCCTGCCGCGTATCAGGCGCAGCGTTCCGGACAGGGCCAGACGCACATCGGGCCAGAAATAGATGACCACCGCAAAGAGCGTGCCCACGTGAACAGCCACATCAATTGCGAGACCCTGATCGGGGCTGCCCGTCAGTGCAGGCAGCAGTGCCAGATGGCCCGATGAGCTGACGGGCAGGAATTCTGTCAGGCCCTGGATGACAGCGACGAGGATGAGATGAAACAGTGTCACGTGCAAAGCCCTGACAGGAGATGGTTTCAGAGTGGTATAAGGGCAGGGAATCAAATGAAAAGTGGCAAAATAAAACCGAAACGGACCTAATTTCATGCAGATTTTTGCCCGTGACTTGATTTTACTTGAAAAATTCCTGTTTATAGGTCAGCAATACTGACTTTATTTATCCTGAACTATCCCGTAAGCGGTATGGACTGAAGTTTGCGGAGGAGCGGGACCATGGCAGAACAGCCGATGCTGAAATTCGTTACTGTAGAACGTGACATGCCAGAAAAGCGTGAAGCTGCCGCGCGCCGCGAGGATTTCCGCGAGATCTATGCCGAATATGCCGAGGCAAAGGCGCAGGAACAGTCCAGCCGCTGCTCGCAGTGCGGTGTGCCCTATTGCCAGAGCCACTGCCCGCTGCACAACAATATCCCCGACTGGCTGCGTCTGACTGCCGAGGGCCGCCTGCAGGAGGCCTATGAGGTCAGCCAGGCCACGAACACCTTCCCGGAAATCTGTGGCCGGATCTGCCCGCAGGACCGCCTGTGCGAGGGCAACTGCGTGATTGAGCAGTCGGGTCACGGCACGGTCACTATCGGTGCGGTCGAGAAATACATCACAGATACGGCCTGGGAAGAAGGCTGGGTGCTGCCCATCTCTCCCCGGCAGGAACGCGCGGAATCCGTGGGCATCATCGGGGCAGGCCCGGGTGGGCTGGCCGCGGCGGACGTGCTGCGCCGCGCCGGTGTGCAGGTCACGGTCTATGACCGCTATGACCGCGCGGGCGGTCTGCTGACCTATGGCATCCCCGGTTTCAAGCTGGAAAAAGACATCGTTGTGCGCCGCAACGAACAGCTCGCACAGGGCGGTGTGACCTTCCGGCTGAACATGAATGTGGGCGAGGACATCAGCTTTGCAGACATCCGCGCACAGCATGACGCGGTCATCATTGCCACGGGCGTCTATAAATCACGGGGGCTTGAGGCCCCGGGCGTGGGTGCTGCGGGCGTTGTGCGCGCGATTGATTTCCTCACGGCCTCCAACCGCAAAAGCTTTGGCGACACGGTGCCGGAATTTGAGTCCGGTGCGCTGAACGCAGAAGGCAAACGCGTTGTTGTCATCGGTGGTGGCGACACGGCGATGGACTGTGTGCGGACCTCTGTCCGGCAGGGGGCCACCTCAGTGAAATGCCTCTATCGCCGTGACCGCGCGAACATGCCCGGCTCGCAGCGCGAAGTGCAGAACGCCGAAGAAGAGGGCGTGATCTTTGAATGGCTGTCGGCCCCCAAAGGGTTCACCGGCGATCCGGTCACGGGCGTGATGGTGCAAAAGATGCGCCTGGGCGCACCGGATGCCACGGGCCGCCAGACACCAGAGGTGATCGAGGGCGCGGATTACATCGAAGAGGCGGATATCGTCATCATGGCGCTGGGCTTTGAGCCCGAGGCGCTGCCCACGCTCTGGGACCAGCCGGAACTGCCGGTCACGCGCTGGGGCACGATCAAGGCGGCCTTTACCACAGGTGCCACGGACCTGGACGGTGTCTATGCCGTGGGCGACATCGTACGGGGCGCCAGCCTGGTGGTCTGGGCCATCCGCGACGGGCGCGATTGTGCCGAAGCGATCCTGGAAAAGATGGGCGCAGGCAGCGCCATCGCCGCTGAATAAAACGCCATCGGTGCGGCATCGGTATCACGTCGGTAAAACGTCGGTATTACGTCGGTGCGCAGCGTACGGTGAGAAACTGTTAAGGACAGCAATGCTGACCTGAGAACGCGAGGGGGCCAAAATGGTTCAGACGCAAACCCTGAAAGGCCAGTGCCTGTGCGGCGCTGTCACGGTGACGGTTCAGTCCGAAAACCCGCGCCTGCAGGCCTGTCACTGTGACATGTGCCGCCGCCACACCAGCAGCGTTTTTATTTCGGTGGACACTGTGCCCGGCACGCTGGAGGTCGCGGGTCCGGCGCAGAGCTTTGCCTCGTCTGACTGGGCGGAGCGCGGATTTTGCGGCACCTGCGGATCGACCCTGTGGTACGGCACGGTGCATGACGGCATGCGCCACCCGGCGGCAGGGCTGTTTGACAATGCGGCGGGGGCAACGCTCAAGCTGGAATATTTCGCTGATCAGTGCCCGGGTGGCTACCGGTTTGAGGGCGCGCACCGCCGCCTGAGCACCGCAGAGACCATCGCGCTGTTTTCAGACGGGGAGGACGGTGCATGACCGACCGTCTGGAAGGGCAATGCCTGTGTGGTGCCGTGCGCATCACGGTCGAGGGGTTTCACGACCCGCGCCCGGGGGCCTGCCACTGCCGTATGTGCCAGCGCTGGTCCGGCGGGCTGTTTTTGTGTTTCGAGGCGGCGGCAGAGGGCGTGACCGTCACGGGTGAGGTTGCGCAATATACCTCCTCGGCCTTTTCGGAGCGCGCCTTTTGCCCCCGTTGCGGGTCGCATCTGTGGATGCGCAACACCGATGGCGACGCTGACAGCTACGAGCTGATGCCGGGGCTTTTTGATGCTGTTCTGAGCGCGCCGCTGCGCTCGGAAGTCTATGTCGACCAGGCGATGGCGTCGGTTCAGTTGTCGGGTGATCACCCGACCGCCACGCGCGCCGTCTATGAATCAAAGAACAAATCTGTGCAGGGAGATGCCACATGACCGTATATGATGAAGCCTGGGTCGCGCAGGAAGAGACAAAACGGGCCTTTATGGCAGAGCACGGCCTTTATTCCGAAGGTGAGGAGCATTCTTCCTGCGGGGTGGGTCTGGTGGTTTCCATCGACGGCAAAAAGAGCCGCAGCGTGGTCGAGAACGGCATCAAAGCGCTGAAGGCGATCTGGCACCGTGGCGCTGTGGATGCGGATGGCAAGACCGGCGACGGTGCGGGCATTCACGTGCAGATCCCGGTGGAATTCTTTTACGATCAGGTGCGCCGCACCGGTCACTCCCCGCGCGAGGACGAGCTGATCGCGGTGGGTCAGGTGTTTCTGCCGCGCACGGATTTCGGCGCGCAGGAAACCTGCCGGACCATCGTCGAGACCGAAGTGCTGCGCATGGGCTACTATATCTATGGCTGGCGGCACGTGCCCGTGGATATCTCCTGTCTGGGCGAAAAGGCCAATGCGACGCGGCCCGAGATCGAGCAGATCCTGATTTCCAACACCAAGGGCGTGGACGAAGACACCTTTGAGCGCGAGCTTTATGTGATCCGCCGCCGCATCGAAAAGGCGGCTTTGGCAGCCCAGGTGCCGACGCTCTATATTGCGTCGATGTCCTGCCGGTCGATCATCTACAAGGGGATGATGCTGGCCGAACAGGTCGCCGAGTTCTACCCTGATCTGATGGACGAACGGTTCGAGAGTGCCTTTGCGATTTATCACCAGCGCTATTCCACCAACACGTTCCCCCAGTGGTGGCTGGCGCAGCCGTTCCGGATGCTGGCCCATAACGGCGAGATCAACACGCTGCGCGGCAACCTGAACTGGATGAAGAGCCACGAGATCCGCATGGCGTCGGGTGCCTTTGGCGAGATGGCAGAGGACATCAAACCGATTGTCCCTGCGGGATCCTCCGACAGTGCGGCGCTGGATGCGGTGTTCGAGGTGCTGGTGCGCGCAGGGCGTAATGCGCCGATGGCCAAGACCATGCTGGTGCCGGAAAGCTGGTCGAAACAGGCCGTCGAACTGCCGCAGACCTGGCGGGACATGTATTCCTACTGCAACTCGGTGATGGAGCCCTGGGACGGTCCGGCGGCGCTGGCCATGACGGACGGGCGCTGGGTCTGCGCGGGGCTGGACCGCAACGGTCTGCGCCCGATGCGCTATGTGGTGACCAACGACAATATGCTGATCGCCGGGTCCGAGACCGGCATGGTGCCGCTGGACGAGGCCCGCGTGGTCGAAAAGGGCGCGCTGGGCCCGGGTCAGCTGCTGGCGGTGGATATGAAAGAGGGCGGTCTGTTCCACGACACGGCCATCAAGAACAGGCTTGCGGCCAGCCAGCCTTTTGGCGACTGGGTGGGCAAGATCAAGGACCTGGACAGCCAGCTGGGCGGGATCACCGAAAAGGCGATTTTTACCGGGGATGCGCTGCGCCGCCGTCAGGTTGCGGCGGGCTATTCCATCGAAGAGCTGGAGCAGATCCTGGCCCCCATGGCCGAAGACGCCAAGGAGGCGCTGGCCTCGATGGGCGATGACACGCCCTCGGCCGTTCTGTCGGGTAAATACCGCCCGCTGAGCCACTTCTTTCGCCAGAATTTCAGCCAGGTGACCAACCCGCCGATCGATTCCCTGCGTGAATTCCGCGTGATGAGCCTCAAGACCCGGTTCGGCAACCTGAAAAACGTGCTCGACGAGGACAGCAGCCAGACCGAGATTCTGACGCTGGACAGCCCCTTTGTCGGCAATGCCCAGTTCCAGGCGCTGACCGAGCATTTCAACGCAGACCTGGTGCAGATCGACTGCAGCTTTGAGCCGGGCACCGGAAACCTGAGCAAGGGTCTGGAGCGCATCCGCCGCGAGGCAGAGGATGCGGTGCGCTCAGGCGCGGGACATCTGGTGCTGACCGACCAGCAGAGCGGCGAGGGCCTGGTGGCCATGCCGATGATCCTGGCCACCAGCGCGGTGCACAGCCATCTGACGCGCAAGGGGCTGCGGACCTTTACCTCGCTCAACGTGCGGTCGGCGGAATGTGTGGACCCGCATTACTTTGCCGTGCTGATCGGTTGCGGGGCGACGACCGTCAACGCCTATCTGGCCGAGGACAGCCTGGCGGACCGCATCGAGCGCGGCCTGCTGGATGTGAACCTGACCACTGCTGTGGCGCGCTATCGCAATGCAATTGACCAGGGTCTGCTCAAGATCATGGCCAAGATGGGCATTTCGGTCATTTCCTCCTATCGGGGTGGTCTGAACTTTGAGGCCGTGGGCCTCTCCCGGGCGATGTGTGCGGAATATTTCCCCGGCATGACCAGCCGTATTTCCGGCATTGGCGTCAGCGGTATTCAGCGCAAGGCCGAGGAAGTACATGCCAAAGGCTGGGCCGAAGTATCCAGCGTGCTGCCCATCGGCGGGTTCTATAAAGCGCGCAAATCCGGCGAGACCCACGCCTGGGAAGCCACGTCGATGCATATGATGCAGATGGCCTGTAACCGCGCCTCTTACGAGATGTGGAAGCAGTATTCGGCCAAGATGCAGAGCAATCCGCCGATCCATCTGCGTGATCTGCTGGACATCAAACCCATGGGCAACCCGGTCCCGATTGAGGAAGTGGAAAGCATCACGTCCATACGGAAGCGTTTTGTCACGCCGGGCATGAGCCTGGGCGCGCTGAGCCCTGAGGCCCACAAAACCCTGAACGTGGCCATGAACCGCATCGGCGCAAAATCGGACAGCGGCGAGGGCGGCGAGGACCCGGCACATTTTGTCCCGGAAGCAAACGGCGACAACCCGTCGGCCAAGATCAAACAGGTTGCCTCGGGCCGCTTTGGCGTCACGGCGGAATACCTCAACCAGTGCGAAGAGCTGGAGATCAAAGTGGCCCAGGGGGCGAAACCCGGTGAGGGCGGCCAGCTGCCTGGCATGAAGGTCACCGACCTGATCGCCCGGCTGCGCCATTCGACCAAGGGGGTGACGCTGATCTCGCCGCCGCCGCACCACGATATCTATTCCATCGAGGACCTGGCGCAGCTGATCTATGACCTCAAGCAGATCAACCCGCGCTGTAAGGTGACGGTGAAACTCGTGGCCTCCTCCGGTGTTGGCACGATTGCGGCAGGTGTGGCCAAGGCCAAGGCGGATATCATCCTGATTTCCGGCCACAACGGCGGCACGGGTGCATCGCCCGCCACATCGATCAAATACGCGGGCCTGCCCTGGGAAATGGGGCTGACCGAAGCGCACCAGGTTCTGTCGATGAACAACCTGCGTGAACGGGTCACCCTGCGTACGGACGGTGGTCTGCGTACAGGCCGGGACATTGTCATGGCCGCGATGCTGGGGGCCGAGGAATACGGTATCGGCACTGCCGCCCTGATCGCGATGGGCTGTATCATGGTGCGCCAGTGCCAGTCGAACACCTGCCCGGTTGGGGTCTGTACCCAGGACGAATCCTTACGCGAAAAGTTCACCGGCAATGCGGACAAGGTCGTAAACCTGATCACCTTTTACGCCACCGAAGTCCGCGAAATTCTGGCCGGGATCGGGGCGCGCAGCCTGGATGACGTGATCGGGCGTGCGGATCTGCTGACCCAGGTCAGCCGGGGATCGGCGCATCTGGATGATCTGGATCTCAATCCGCTGCTGATCACCGTCGATGGCGCGGCAGACATTGTGTATAACCGCGACAAGGACCGCAACGCAGTGCCCGATACGCTGGACAGCCAGATTGTGCGCGACGGCAGACGGTTCCTGGAAGAGGGCGAAAAGATGCAGCTCAGCTATGCGGTGCAGAACACGCACCGGACGGTGGGCACGCGCACGTCGAGCCATATCGTCAAACGGTTCGGCATGCGCAACACGCTGCAGCCGGATCACCTGACGGTGAAGCTGTCGGGCTCTGCCGGTCAGTCGCTGGGGGCCTTTGCCGCCCCGGGTCTGAAACTGGAAGTGTCCGGTGACGCCAACGACTATGTGGGCAAGGGCCTGTCGGGGGGCATGATCGTTGTGCGCCCGCCGATGGCATCGCCCATTGTGGCTGCCGAAAACACCATCATCGGCAATACGGTGCTTTATGGGGCGACGGACGGGTATCTTTTTGCCGCCGGTCGCGCGGGCGAACGTTTTGCCGTGCGGAATTCGGGCGCAAAGGTCGTGATCGAAGGCTGTGGCTCCAACGGGTGTGAATATATGACCGGCGGTGTCGCGGTGATCCTGGGCGATATCGGTGCCAATTTCGGCGCGGGGATGACCGGTGGCATGGCCTATCTTTATGATCCCGAAGGCAAGGCACCGCTGCTGATGAACATGGAAACGCTGGTGACCTGTCCCGTGACGGTCGATCACTGGCTGAGCGAGCTGGAAGAGCTGCTGGAGATGCATCTGGAGGAAACCGGCAGCCGTCGTGTGGCCGATATTCTGCAGCACTGGGACAGCGAAAAGCACCATTTCCTGCAGATCTGTCCGAAAGAGATGCTGGAGCATCTGCCCGCTCCGCTGGGCATTGAGAAAACGGCTGTGCCCGCCGAGTAACAGCGCGGTTCACAAGCTGCCATGGCCCGCCTATACCCGGGCCATGGCAAAACGTAAGACGACGCGTTCACGCAAAAAGAAACAGGTATCGGCGCCGCAGCTTTTTCTGCGCACGCTGCGCCGTTGGGTCCTGCGCGGGGTTCTGGCCCTTGTGGTGCTGGTTCTGGCGGGCGTCGGCCTTGGGGTGGTGATCAACCCCTGGAGCACGCCTTATATGTTTGCAGAAAGCCGCCGGCTGGGTGGTGTGGAATACGACTGGGTGCCGGTTGATGCGGTCGCCCCGGTGATGGCCCGGGCCGTTGTCGCGGCAGAGGATGCGAATTTCTGCCTGCACTGGGGGTTCGACGTCGCGGCGATCCGCACTGCGATCGAGGAGGGCGGCACCCGGGGTGCCTCGACCATCAGCCAGCAGACCGTGAAGAACGTCTACCTGTGGCATGGCCGCAATTACACCCGCAAGGCGCTGGAGGCGCTGATGACGCCGCTGCTGGAACTGATGTGGTCCAAGCGGCGGATCATCGAGGTTTATCTGAACGTGGCAGAGTTCGACACGGGCGTTTTTGGCGTGAAAGCTGCTGCACAGCATTATTTTGGCGTGAGCCCGGCGCAGTTGACGGATCTGCAGGCCGCACGGCTGGCAGCCATCCTGCCCGACCCCAAGGGGCGTTCGGCGTCGCGCCCGTCGGATTTTGTGCGTAAACGCACCCGCGCCATCCTGTCCGGGGCGGCGACAATTGGCAAAGACGGGCGTTCAGACTGTTTCGAGAGTTGAAACCAGGCGATCAACCGGGCATTGAGGAGGGAACTTCTGAACTCCGGGATATCCGCATGGCGCGACTGTTTCACGTCCCCCTTTCTCCGTTCTGCCGCAAGGTCCGGCTCAGCCTTGCCGAGAAAAAGATCGAGGTGGAGCTGGTTGAGGAAAAATACTGGGAGCAGGATGCGGATTTCATGCGCCGCAATCCTGCCGGTAAAGTGCCCGTGCTGCGCATCGACGGCATCATGATGGCCGAAAGCGCTGCGATCTGTGAGTACGTCGAAGAGACGCGTCCTGATCCTGCCCTGATGCCCAAAGACCCTGTTGCGCGGCAGGAAGTACGCCGTCTGGTGGGCTGGTTTGACGACAAGTTCCACCATGAGGTCACGTCAAAGCTGCTCTATGAGCGGGTCAATAAAAAGGTCATGGGGCAGGGGTACCCTGACAGCGGCAACGTCAAGGCGGGTGCCAGAGCGATCAAGTATCACCTCGACTATATGACCTGGCTGCTGGACCACCGCCGCTGGCTGGCGGGTGATGTGATGACCCTGGCGGATTTCGCGGCGGCGGCCCATATGAGTGCGCTGGATTATATCTCGGATGTGGACTGGAACCGCTCGGAGGTGGTGCGGGACTGGTACGCCAAGATCAAGTCCCGCCCCGCGTTCCGATCCATTCTTGCAGACCAGGTGCCCGGGTTTCCGCCACCGCGTCACTATAATGATCTGGATTTCTGAGATCATCGCGCCGGGGGCTGCCTGCCCCCGGACCCCCGGGGATACTTACGGCCAGACGATGCCATGTCCGGGTTGAAAGAACGGATCCTGGCGCAGGCGGTGGCCGAAGGGTTTACCTCTGCCGGTGTCTGCCAGCCTGACGCTGTGCCGCAGGTACCTGAACGGCTGGCTGCTTTTCTGGAGGCGGGGTATCATGGTCAGATGTCCTGGATGGCCGAGCGCGTGCACTGGCGGGGCAGTCCCGCGGTGCTCTGGCCTGATGCGCGAAGCGTTGTGATGCTTGCAGAGAGTTACACGCCGGAACATGACCCGCTGGCGGTGCTCGATATGCCCGATCGGGGGGCGGTTTCCGTCTATGCCCAGGGGCGTGATTATCACGACGTTGTCAAAAAGAGGCTGAAACGTCTGGCGCGCTGGATGGTTGCGGAAACCGGCTGTGAGGTTAAGGTTTTTGTGGATACGGCCCCTGTTCCGGAAAAGGCGCTGGCAGCGGCAGCGGGTCTGGGGTGGCAGGGCAAACACACCAACCTTGTCAGCCGTGACTGGGGCAACTGGGCGTTTCTGGGCGCTGTTTTCACGACGCTGGAGCTGGTGCCGGACCCTGCGGAAGAAGATCACTGCGGGAGCTGTCGTGCCTGTCTGGACATCTGTCCGACGGATGCTTTTCCTGCGCCTTACAGGCTGGATGCGCGGCGGTGCATTTCCTATCTGACCATCGAGCACAAAGGGCCGGTGCCTGAGGATCTGCGCGCGGCCATGGGCAACCGTATTTACGGCTGTGACGATTGTCTGGCGGTCTGTCCCTGGAACAAATTTGCGGTTGCCGCCCGTGACATGCGTCTGCTGGGAGATGGCGGGTTGCGCGCGCCGGAACTGTCAGACCTGGCGGCTCTGTCGGATGCGGCGTTCCGGCAGCGGTTTTCCGGCTCGGCGGTCAAGCGCATTGGCCGGGACAGGTTTGTGCGCAATGTTCTGTATGCCATTGGAAATTCGGGCGAGAAAGCCCTGTTGCCTGCAGCGCAGGGTCTTTGTGATGATCCCGATCGGGCGGTCGCGGATGCGGCGCGCTGGGCGGTGACGCAATTGAACGACGGCTGACGTGTTCTGACGGGAAAACGGGTCGCGGGACGTTAAAGCTTCGCCGGAAACAGGAGTAACGATATGGCGGTTTTGCTCGGGGTTGATACCGGTGGCACCTATACCGATGCGGTTCTGATCGGAGAGGATCAGAGTGTGCTGGCCTCGGCCAAGGCACTGACAACCCGCGGGGATCTGGCCATCGGAGTTGGTGGCGCCGTGCGTGAGGTTCTTGCGGCAGCCAGCGTTGCGCCGGGTGACATTGCGATGGCGTCGCTGTCGACGACATTGGCCACGAACGCATTGGTTGAAGGCCAGGGCGGACGCGCGGCCCTGGTGTTTATCGGTTTTGCCAAACAGGATCTGGACGCCCATGGTCTGCGGGACGCGCTGCGGGGCGATCCGGTGCTGATCTGTGCAGGGGGTCACGATCACGCCGGATCTGAAACCGTGGCGCTGGATGAGGATGCACTTGGGGCGTTTGTGAAGGCGCAGGGCCCGCATGTCAGCGGGTTTGCCGTGGCGTCCCGGTTTGCGACCCGCAATCCGGCGCATGAGCAGCGTGCTGTGGCTCTGATCCGGGAGCGGACCGGGCGGCCTGTTTCAGCGTCGCACCAGCTGTCTGCAAAGCTGAACGGGCCGAAACGGGCGCTGACGGCCTTGCTGAACGCGCGGCTCATCGGGATGATCGAGGGGCTGATCGGGCGGGCGGAAACAGTGCTGTCCGAGATTGGCATCACCGCGCCGATGATGGTCGTGCGGGGGGACGGGGCGCTGATCTCGGCCGCCCAGGCCCGGGAAAAACCGATTGAGACCATTCTGAGCGGTCCGGCGGCATCGATTGTAGGCGCGCGCTGGCTGACCGGCGCGACGGATGCGATGGTCAGCGACATTGGCGGGACGACCACCGATATCGCATTGTTGCGGCAGGGCCAGCCCGCCATTGATCCGGCGGGGGCCCGGGTCGGCAGCTACCGCACGATGGTCGAGGCTGTGGCCATGCGCACCACTGGCCTTGGCGGCGACAGTGAGATTACGCTGCAGAGCGAGGGGTTGCAGGGGGGTGTCTTTTTGGGGCCGCGGCGCGTTTTGCCGGTCTCGCTGGCGGCCCGGATCGCGCCGGAGGTTGTGCATTCCAGCCTGGACCAGCAGCTGCGCAGCGCGGTGCCCGGAGAGTTTGATGCCCGGTTTATTCGCGCGGTCGAAGGCCAGAACACCGAAGGGCTGGGCAGCCGCGAGACGGATTTGCTGGAGCGGATCGGGCCGGAGATTCAACCGCTGGGGTCGGTGATCCGGATGCGCATTGAGCATGAGGTGCTGCGGCGGCTGGTGGGGCGCGGGCTGGTGCAGCTGGCCGGGCCAACGCCGTCGGATGCGAGCCATGTGGTGGGGGGGCTGGACGCCTGGGACGGGTCTGCGGCGGAAAAGGCGATGCAGCTGCTGGCACGGCGGCGGGCCGGTTCGGGCTCTGTTTTTGCGGCATCCGCGCAGGACATGGCGCAGATGGTCATCGGGCAGCTGACCGCACAGACGGGTATTGCGCTGTTGGAGGCGGGTTTTGCAGAAGAGGGCGGTGCGCTGGCGGCAGAGCCGGAAGCCATGGCGCGGCATGTTCTGATGCAGAAGGGGTTGCGGGGCCACCGGAATATGGTCCGGCTGGATACGGGGCTGAACCTGCCGGTTATTGGGCTGGGCGCGTCGGCGGCAGCATATTATCCGGCGGTGGGTACGTTGGTTGGAACCGAAATGGTGTTGCCCCGGCACGGTGACGTGGCCAATGCCATCGGCGCGGTCGTTGGGCGGATCAGGATGCGCGAGACCGGGACGGTGAGTGCGGCGGGCGAGGGGCTTTTCCGGGTGCATGATGCAGGCGGGCCACGCGATTTTACCGATCAGACCGCAGCGCTTGCCGCGCTGGAGGCCACCCTGAGCGCGCGCGCCGTTGAAAAGGCGCAGCGCGCCGGTGCCGCAGACACCCATACTCAGGTGTTTCAGGACGTGAAAACCGCGTCGGTCGAGGGCCGCAGCGTTTTTGTCGAGGCCACGGTCACCGTGGAGGCGACCGGCCGGCCTGGCGTGGCGTCACCGGCGGCCCGTCAGGAGGCGAGCCGCGTCGGGGGCTGAGCCCTGTCTGCGCTGTCATCGCCAGTCTGGAACGATGACGTCAGTTGCCCCAGCGAAGAGACCTCGCCGACCAGCAGCTGCGTGGCGGCATTTGTTTCCTCGAACATGGCCGCGTTTTTCTGGGTCACACTGTCCAGGTCGCTGATGGCGGTTGTGATCTCTGACAGACCGCCGGACTGTTCGGCAGCGGCAGAGGCCATATTGCCGACCATATCCGAGACTTCGGCCACGTATTTTTCGATTTCGGACAGCGCTTCGCCGGTTTTGGACACCAGATCGACGCCCTGGCTGACCTGACCGGACGAGGTAGAAATCAACCCGGCAATCTGCGTTGCGGCCTCGGACGAGCGCTGTGCCAGGGCTCTGACCTCAGAGGCGACAACCGCGAAACCGCGCCCTGCTTCGCCCGCGCGTGCGGCCTCGACCCCGGCGTTGAGCGCCAGCAGATTTGTCTGGAACGCGATATCATCGATAACCGAGGTGATGCTTGAGATTTCCGAGGAGCTTTCGGAAATTGCATCCATCGCAGAGCGTGCCTCCGCCATGATGCTTGTGCCGCTGCCGGCGCGGGTTTTCGCCTTCTGGACCACAGAGGCGGTGTTCTGCGCAGTGTCAGAGGTAGATTTGACAGAAGCCGACATCTGGGCGATTGCGGCCGCAGTTTCCTCCAGCGCGGCCGCCTGACTTTCGGTGCGTTTGCTCAGGCTGTCGGACGCATTGGACATTTCGGTCACGCCGGTTCCGATTTCCTCGGTGGCGGCCACAACGCTGCTGACGAGCTGCCTCAGGCGCTGTTGAGTGGTGTTGAAGTCCAGACGCAGCTGTTCATATTCCGGCGCCAGTGGCTCGTCGAGTGTGACGCTCAGGTTACCTGCGGCCAGTTCTTCCAGCCCCTTGCGCAGCTCTGCCACCGCGTGAATGCGCGGGGTGATATCAGAGGCGAACTTCACGACCTTGACCGGTTCGCCCATTGGTCCGAACACCGGGTTATAGGTTGCATCAATCCAGACGTCAGAGCCGTCCTTGTGTTTGCGCCGGTATTGTCCGGTGTGAAAATTGCCTGAGCGCAAAACTTCCCAGTGTTTTTTGTACTCGGGATCGTCGGCCTCTCCATCGGGCATAAAGATGCTGTGGTGTTTGCCGACAATCTCTTCGGCGGTATAGCCCATGGCATTGAGAAAGAGATCATTGGCGCCGCGGATAACACCATCCATGGTGAATTCGATAACTGCCTGCACGCGCGCAATGGCTTTGACCTGATCAGAGGCCTCTTCGCGCTCGGTGACGTCGGTCGCAATTTTCAGAACACCTGTTTGCACGCCGTTTACATCCAGAACCGGGGAATAGACAGCTTGCAGCCACATCGGCCGGTTATCCCGGCCGAACCGCTTGAATACGCCCGACTTCAACTTGCCTGACAGGACATTCTGCCAGTATTCCTCGTGTTTTTCTGTTCCGGAAAAATCCTCGTGCAGGAACATTTTCTGCGTTTTGCCCACCACCTCTTCGCGGGAGTATCCGGTCATTTCGAGGAAACGATCATTTGCTTCCAGAATATTGCCTTCTGTATCAAAGAGGATCTTGGACTGCTCGCGCGAGATGGCATCGTACTGGCTGCGGTAGTGGCGCGCAGCGCATTCGCGCTCTGTTACGTCGCGGCAGATTTTGACCATGCAGCTGCCGTTATGATCCTTTTCGCGCAGCGGCAGATATGTCGCCGAGATCCAGAGCGATTTGCCCGAGCCCGTTTTCCGCGCCAGAATACTCGTCGCAGAGGTGCCGCGCTGCAACGCGTCCTCAAAGGCTGTGTCGTCCTGCGCTTCGGGTTTGGAGAGGTCGACCAGCTGATCGTGACTGATCCCGATCACATCCTCGATTTTGTATTCCATAATTTCGCAAAATTTTTCATTTGCCCGCGTGATGTTGCCGTCACGGTCAAACCAGACCAAGCCGTGATTGGTACTGAGCGCATCCAGAATGGCATCTGCCACCGGTGCGGAAGTGTCTTCATGGGTATTCCTGCGTCCGAACAGTCTCATGAACATCTCCTGATGGTTTCAGGCTGTTTACCGGACAGGAACTTAAAATCTTCTTTATTACGGACCAGTTTCCCGGTCCGTAACAGGATCGTATCAGCCCACTTCTGCCGTGCGTTTCGGCAGCACCCAGTCGGCGCGGGGAAAGTGACAGGTGTAGCCGTTGGGGATGCGTTCCAGATAGTCCTGATGCTCGGGTTCTGCCTCCCAGAAAGGGCCTGCAGCCTCAACTTCGGTCACAACTTTGCCGGGCCAGAGGCCCGAGGCCTCTACATCCGCAACCGTCTCCAGCGCCACCTCCTTCTGGGTGTCATCGACATAGTAGATGGCCGAGCGATAGCTGAGCCCGATGTCGTTGCCCTGGCGGTTCAGTGTTGTGGGATCGTGGATCTGAAAAAACAGCGCCAGCAGATCGCGAAAGGACAGGATCGCGGGATCAAAGATGACCTCGATCCCTTCGGCGTGGGTGCCGTGATTGCGGTAGGTGGCATTGGGCACGTCACCGCCGGTATAGCCCACGCGGGTTGCAATGACGCCGGGGCGTTTGCGGATCAGATCCTGCATGCCCCAGAAACAACCGCCCGCCAGTACTGCGCGTTCATGGCTCATGCCACATCCTCCACCTGATCAATGTAATCGCCGTAGCCTTCGGCAACCATGTCGTCGCGGTGCACAAACCGCAGGCTGGCCGAGTTGATGCAATAGCGCAGACCGCCCCTGTCGCGCGGACCATCGGGGAAGACATGCCCAAGATGGCTGTCGCCGTGGGTGGAGCGGACCTCTGTGCGTACCATGCCGAGCGTTGTGTCGCTCAGCTCCTGCACATGGGCAGGCTCGATCGGTTTGGTAAAGCTGGGCCAGCCGCAGCCGCTTTCATATTTGTCCGCAGAGGCAAACAGCGGCTCGCCGGAGACGATGTCCACATAGATGCCAGGCTCTTTGTTTTTCAGAAGTTTGCCGGTGCCGGGACGCTCGGTCCCGTTCTGCTGGGTCACGCGGAACTCTTCCACAGACAGCTTTCGGATGGCCTCTTCGGTTTTTTCATAACTGGGCATGAGATGCTCCTTTTCCTTTGATCTGAAAGATAAGGTCGCGCGCGCCGATGAAAAGAGGAAACTCTGCGACCTCTGATCACGTGTCTGCGTGTGAACCCGCCCTATATAGTGTTCCAACCCCGGAGGAGAGACCTGTGAAAACCCCTGGTATTGCCCTTGCCGCGCTGTTGTCTGCCGGATCCGCCTGTGCAGGGATCGGCACACATACCTTTGCCTCTATCGATGGGGGCACGCTGGACACCGCCGACTGGGCCGGACAGCCGGTGCTGGTGGTGAACACCGCCTCGCAATGCGGCTATACCGGCCAGTATGACGGTTTGCAGGCCCTTTATGATCGGTTCCGCGAGGAGGGTCTGGTGGTGATTGCAGTGCCGTCCGATGATTTCAGCCAGGAGCTGGACAGCGCCGAAGAGGTCAAAGAATTCTGCGAGCTGAATTTCGCCATTGATCTGCCGATGGCTGATATCACCCGCGTGCGGGGCCGCCAGGCGCATCCGTTTTACCGCGAGGTCCGCGAGGAGACCGGCTTTGTGCCGCGCTGGAATTTCAACAAGGTGCTGATCGGCCCTGATGGTGCGGTTGCGGGCACCTGGGGCGCGCCCGTCAGGCCACAGTCGCGCGAAATCACCGGTGCGATTGAGGCTTTGCTGGACGGCTCCTGACTGTCAGACTGCCGTCACACAGGAGAGCGTGATGACAGCAGACGACCCCGATCTGGAAACCGCCTATGCGCTGGAGACGCCCGGCGACAACCTGGCGCTGTATGCGCGGTGGGCGGAAACCTATGACCAGAGCTTTGCGAGAGCGATGGAGTTCCTGATGCCCGGGCATGTGGCGCGCCTGTTCAGCGCGCAGGGAGGGCAGGGACCGGTGCTGGATGCCGGCGCGGGCACAGGGCTGGTGGCCGAAGCCATGCAGGCAGGCGGCGCGATTGAGATGGACGCGCTGGATCTGTCACAGGAGATGCTGGCGGTGGCCGCCTCCAAAAAGCTTTACCGGAACCATATCGTTGCCGATCTGACGCAAAAGCTGCCGCTGCCCGATGGCGAATACAACGGGGTCGTCAGTTCGGGCACATTTACCCACGGCCATGTGGGCCCCGAAGCGCTGGACGAGTTGATGCGGGTGGCGGCCCCGGGCGCGCTCTTTGTGCTGACGGTGAAAACGGAGCATTTCGAGGCGCGGGGGTTTGCCGCAAAGTTCAAGAGTTTTGGAGACCGGATTGCCGGGTTTTCCACCGTCAGCCTGCCGATTTACGGGCCCGGTGCAGAGGGGGCGCATAAGGACGATGAGGGGTTGCTCGTGGTGTTCCGCAAAACGTAACCTTCAGCCGTCGTCGCGCCACATCAGCGGGGCGCTGCCCCCTTCGAGGCCGGGGCTGATGCCATAGGCCGCCCGGTAGCTTTTTGAAAAATGCGACAGCGAGCGGAACCCGCAGGCCACACAGACATCCGTCACGGAAAAGTCCGTCTGGCGCAGCAGATCGCGCGCTTTTTCCAGCCGCAGCCGCAGGTAATAGCGTTTGGGAGAATTGCCCACGTAGCGGGCAAAGAGACGCTCCAGCTGGCGGGTGGAGAGCCCGACGAGTGTTGATATCTCCTCGGGCGTCATCGGGTCTTCGATGTTGTTTTCCATGATCTGCAGGGCCAGCGCCAGTTTGGCGTTGCGCACGCGGGTGCGGGGCTGGAGCGCCATCCGCTGGGCGTGATCCGGCAGCCGCGGATCGGTATAGACCATCTGATCAGCCACCCAGGTCGCCAGATCAGAGCCGTGATCCCGGCGGATCCGGTCGAGCATCATGTCCATCGAGGCCGCACCGCCCGCACTGGTAAACACACGCCCGTCTACCGAAAAGATGCTGTCTTCCATGATGACATCGGGAAGAACCTCGGTGAGGGCAGAGCGGTACTCCCAGTGGGTTGTCACCCGTTTACCCGCCACCAGTCCGGCCAGCGCCAGAACATAGGTGCCCGAAGACAGCGCGCCGAAATCCATGCCGCGCCGGACCTCGCGCCGCAGCCAGCTGAGCATCTTTTTTGTGGTGTGCCGGCCCACGTCCTCGCCTGCGCATACAACGATGGTCTCGTCGCGGTTCAGTTCTGTCAGAGCGCCATCGACCCCCACAGACACCCCGTTATAGGCCAGCACCGGCGCACCCGTTTCCGACAGAACGCGCCAGCTGTAGAATGGACCGCCGGACGGATATCTGTTCGCCAGACTGAGTGCTTCGAGTGCACAGGAAAAGCCAAGCTGCGAAAACCCGGGGATCAGCAGGAAGGCATAGGGTCTGACTGGGGGCGCGTCTGTCATCGGGCCGGATCCGGAACTGGTTCGTGACAGGTTAGCGCCTTTGCCCGCTGCTCAAAACCGCGTTTACGACACCCGCTGTCGCGAAATCTGCACGGCCAGAATGCCCAGAGCAATGATTACTACCCCCAGCACGTCCCGCCCGCCCAGCGGTTCAGACAGCAGAACGGCGGCAATGGCGACCCCGAAAAACGGGTTGAGAAAGTGGAAAGTGGCCGCGCGGGTCGCCCCGATGCGGTTCACCAGCCAGAACCAGACGAAGGTCGCTGCAAGGCCGGGCACCAGCGTGGTGTAGGCAAAGGCCGCAGCCAGCAGCCAGCTGGGATTGAGCCGCGGTGTCTCGAAGAGCAGGGTGGCCAGCCCGCAGGCGAGACAGCCAACCAGCATCTGCAGCCCCACGATCATCAGAAAGTTGCCCCCCGATGTCGCGCCGCGCACCGACAGGGTGGCAATGGTCAGGGCAACGACGGCGATCCCGCACAGCACAAGCCCGGTGATATCAACCCCGCCGTCGATCCGTGCGCCCATGATCAGGCTGACGCCCGCCACACCGGCAACAAGCCCTGCAATGCCCAGCAGGCGCAGGCGTTCGCCCAGAAACATCCAGCCCGCCAGCGCCACCAGCAGCGGCATGGTCGAGGCAATAATGGCGGCGACAGAGGCCTGGATCGTCTGCATCGCCACGAAATTCAGGCCCAGATAGACTGCGTTCTGGAGGATGCCGAATACGATGGTCGCCCGCCACTGCGCGCGCGTCAGCCGCCAGGACTGTCCCAGTGCCAGCGCGCTTCCCACGCCCAGCAGACCCGAAATGGCATAGCGCAGGGTCAGCGCCGCCATCGGCGAGGCATCAGCCACAATGATCCGCGCCGAGGTGAAGGCCGAGGACCACATAACAGCAAAGGCCAGCCCCATGAGAATTGCGCGGATGTCCATATGCCTGTTGTCTTGCCCTGCGGTTGTCTGCCGCGACCATCGGGGAAATCGCGCAGGGCTGCAAGGTGCGCTGGCTGCTTGACATCGGTGCCGGACGGGCGTTCATCCGGGAACAAGACGGAGAAACCCATGATCCCAGCTGATGTTCTGTTTGTATTTATTGCGGCCTCGACGGCTCTGGCCCTGGCGCCGGGGCCGGACAATATATTTGTGCTGACACAGGCGGCCCTGGGCGGCCGCTTTGCGGGGCTGATGGTCACCCTGGGGCTGGTCACCGGGGTTCTGGTTCATACGGTTCTTGTTGCGCTTGGGGTTGCGGTGATTTTCCAGACCTCGCAGGCAGCGTTTACGCTGCTCAAACTTGCCGGTGCGGGGTATCTTCTGTGGCTGGCATGGAAGTCCCTGCGGGCAGGTGCCGCGGATTTACAGGACGGCTCACCGGCACAGTTGCCGGCGGGGCGGCTTTACGCCCGTGGGGTGATCATGAACCTGACCAATCCCAAGGTGGCAATTTTTTTCCTCGCCTTTCTTCCGCAGTTTGCAGACCCCGGGCGCGGCCCGGTCACGGCGCAGATCTTTGTCTTTGGCGCGGTCTTTGGCCTCTGCGCACTGGTCATCTTTGGGGCGGTGGCCTGGACGGCGGGCTTTCTGGGCGGATGGCTGCGGTCCAGCCCGCGTGCGCAGATTGTGCTGAACAGGGTGGCGGGCGCGGTGTTTGCGGGCCTGGCACTGCGTCTGCTGATGGCGGAGCGGTAGGTCGCGCGGACCTGTTGTATGGCTGTTCCCGTCCCTGAAAGTGTGACTGCGGATTGAGCGCGCATCGGATTACCGCGCGCTGGCCCGGGACCTGAGAAATGCACCCGGTGGCCCGGACCCACAAAAAAGGGCCGCCCGCGGGCGACCCTTTGGAACCTGTAAGGCGCGAGCCTCAGCCGTTCACGCTGTCTTTCAGCGCTTTGGCAATGGTCATCTTGACCACCTTGTCGGCTTCTTTCTTGAACTGCTCACCTGTGGCAGGGTTGCGGACCATACGCTCGGGGCGTTCGCGGCAGTAGATTTTGCCAACGCCGGGCAGGGTCACGGCACCGCCGCCGGACACTTCACGGGTGATCAGGTTGCAGACAGAATCAAGTGCTGCGCCTGCGGATTTCTTGTCTGTGCCCATTTCCTCGGCCAGTGCGGCGACGAGTTGGGTTTTCGTCATTGGTTTCGTAGCCATTTTGTTTTTCTCCTTCGCTGCCCGAACAGTTGGGCCTCATGCGGGAAACCTAGCCGCATGTTGTGTGCGAACACAACGATTAGTAGAGAAAATTAACGAAAAACATCATGATTTTCGCCGTTTTCCGGGGAAATCCGGTGTCAGAGGAAGGCTGTTTCCTCAAACGAGCGCAATTTCCGGCTGTGGATACGCTCCAGCGGCATGGTGCGCAACCTTTCCATGGCCCGGATTCCGATCATCAGATGGCGCGCAACCTGTGTTTTATAGAAGTCTGAAGCCATTCCCGGCAGCTTCAGTTCACCGTGCAAAGGCTTGTCCGAGACACAGAGCAGCGTGCCGTATGGCACCCGGAACCGGTAGCCGTTGGCGGCGATGGTCGCACTTTCCATATCGAGCGCCACGGCGCGCGACTGGCTGAGGCGCTGCACCGGACCTGACTGATCGCGCAACTCCCAGTTGCGGTTGTCGATTGTGGCCACGGTGCCGGTGCGCATGATGCGTTTCAGCTCATACCCTTCGAGGGCGGTTACCTGGGCCACCGCCTGTTCCAGGGCGATCTGGATTTCGGCCAGCGCGGGGATCGGCACCCAGACCGGCAGATCGTCATCCAGCACGTGATCCTCGCGCAGGTAGGCATGCGCCAGGACAAAATCCCCCAGCGCCTGGCTGTTGCGCAGCCCGGCACAGTGCCCGACCATCAGCCAGGCATGGGGACGCAGCACGGCAATGTGGTCCGTGGCGGTTTTGGCATTCGACGGGCCCACACCGATGTTGACGAGCGTGATGCCGGAACCATCCGCGCGTTTCAGGTGATAGGTGGGCATCTGCGGCACCTTGTCGGCGGCTGCCAGTGTTTCGTCCCCACTGGTGATGATGGCATTGCCGGTCGAGACAAAGGCCGTATAGCCGGAGGCGGGATCATCCAGCTGCGTACGGGCATAGGCCTCAAACTCCGAGACATAGAACTGGTAGTTCGTGAACAGTATGTGATTCTGGAAATGATCCGCATCCGTCGCCGTATAGTGTGACAGCCGTGCCAGCGAATAATCCACCCGCTGCGCCGTAAAGGGGGCGAGCGGGCTGATGCCGTCGGCGGATTGGTATGTGCCGTTCACAATGTCATCATTGGTTGTCGCAAGATCGGGCACGTCAAAGATATCGCGCAGAGTGAAATCTGCGGCACCTTCCTGGGGCACCGTAATGGACGGGTCACTGGCCACGGCGAAATGCACCGGGATCGGTGTGTGGGAGGGGCCGATGATCACCGGCTGTCCGTGATTACAGATCAGAAGGTCAATCTGCTGGGTCAGGTAGGCCCGGAAGAGATCCGGGCGGGTGATCGTTGCTGCATAGCTGCCGGGGGTCGAGACATGGCCAAAGCTCAGGCGGGTGTCCACCTGAGCATAGCTGGAAGTGCTGAAGGCAACCTGGGGGTAATAGGCGCGCACACGGGTTTCAGGCGCCCCCTTTTCCATGGCGCTGACAAAATGGCTGCAAAGGAATTCTGTGGCCTGGGTGTATAACTCCTCCAGCCGGGCCACAGCGGCCTTTGCGTCGAGGAATTCTTCGGCAGCCGGTGCTGCCGGGGTGAGGAGTTCTGTCATGATACGGGCTCTGTTACTGGAATAAATTCAAAGGTGCGCACATCGACCAGTCCAAGGTCAGAAATGCGCAGTTCAGGAATGACCACGAGGGCCAGCAGCGAGTGCTGCATGTAGGCGTTGTTCAGGGTGCAGCCACAATCGCGCATGGCCTGCATCATGGCCTCGGCCTTTTCGGCAACCTCGGCCGCGGGGCTGTCAGACATCAGACCGGCGATGGGCAGGTCAACCAGGGCCAGTTCCGCGCCGTCTTTGAAAATGACGATACCGCCACCGACCTCGCCCAGCCGGTTTGCCGCCAGTGCCATATTATCCGCGTCTGTGCCGACGACGATCATATGGTGGCTGTCATGGGCCACAGTCGAAGCCATCGCCATGGGCCCCTCGTAGCCGAAGCCCGAGACGAAAGCGTTGGTGACCTGTCCGGTGGCGCGGTGACGCTCGACCAGCGCGATCTGGCAGACCTCGCCCGTGGCCTGGACGCGCCCCTCTGTCACCGGCAGCTCAAATTTCAGTGCGCGGGTCGGGGCCTGGTTTTCCACCACGCCGATCACATTGGCGGTGACGGCATTGGCACCGGGGGCTGCCGGAATGGCGAAGTCATCGGCGGCCAGCTTTTTGCCCATCCGTACCGTCTGGCGCGCATGTGCGGGCCAGTCGTAATGCGGGCAGTCCACCAGACATTCCCCGTTTTCCGCGACGACCTGACCCCGTGCCATCACCAGGTCAATGGGCAGGGATTTCAGATCAGAGGTCAGGATCACATCAGCCCGGCGCCCCGGCGTCAGCGAGCCGACTTCCCGCTCCAGTCCGAAATGGGTGGCGGTGTTGATCGTCGCCATCTGCAGCGCCACCAGCGGATCGCACCCGCAGTCGATGGCGTGCCGCAGGACACGGTTCATATGGCCGTCGTTCACCAGCGTACCGGAATGGCAGTCATCTGTGCACAGGATCATGTTCCGGGGGTCCAGCCCTTTTTCAGTGATCGCTGTGATCTGGCTCTCCACGTCATACCAGGCAGAGCCCAGCCGGATCATGGACCGCATGCCCTGGCGCATCCGGGCGACGGCATCCGCCTCGCAGGTGCCTTCGTGATCATCCGCCGGCCCCCCCGCCACATAGCCCGCAAAGGCAGGGCCAAGATCCGGCGAGGCATAGTGCCCGCCAACTGTTTTGCCCGCGTTCCGGGTGGCGGCCATTTCTGCCAGCATTTTCGGGTCCGCGTTCGAGACGCCCGGAAAATTCATCATCTCGCCCAGCCCGATGATGCCTGGCCATGTCATCGCCTCGGCGACATCTTCGGGCGTGATCTCATAGCCGGTGGTTTCCATACCCGGAGCCGAGGGCGCGCAGGAGGGCATTTGCGTAAAGATATTGACCGGCTGCAGAAGGGCTTCGTCATGCATCATGCGCACGCCTTCAAGGCCCAGCACATTCGCGATCTCATGCGGATCGGTGAACATGCTGGTGGTGCCATGCGGGATGACGGCGCGTGCAAACTCCGCAGGGGTCAGCATACCGCTTTCGATGTGCATATGCCCGTCGCAGAGCCCGGGGATCATATAGCGGCCAAGGGCCTCGATGATCCTTGTCTGCGGGCCGGTGCAGTACCCGGCATCCGGCACGACACAGGCAATACGGCCTGCAGCGATGGCAATATCGTGGTTTTCGAGAATTTCGCGCGTGTGGACATTGACCCAGACGCCCCCTTTGATGATCGTGTCAGCCGGGGTTCTGCCTGTTGCAACGTCGATGAGTTGGGATGCGCTGTCGGGCCAGGAAGGAAAAGTAACATGCGTCATGGCCCTGATTGCCACGGGTTCTGACAATGTTCAAGCGGGAGCACATGCGCAATGGACTATGAAACGGTTTCAGCAGAGGATTTCGGCAAGTCTCTGCGCGGTATCGGGCTGAACCTTCTGGTGCGCGACGTGCGGGCCACCAGTGCTTTTCTGGAAGCGGTCTTTGACGTGGGTGTTCACCGGCTGAGCGATGATTTTGCGATCATCACGATCGGCGCTGATGTGTTTCAGCTCCACAGTGATGGCACATATGCAGCCAATCCCCTGCTGAGCATTCTGCCCGAGAATCCACCGCGTGGGGCGGGTGTCGAAATCAGGCTCTATGACGCGGATCCGGACAGAGCCGCAGGCCGGGCAGAGGCCCTGGGGTTCATGGTGCTGCAAAGGCCGACGGACAAGCCGCACGGGCTGCGCGAATGCTATATCCTGTGCAACGACGGTTACGCCTGGGTGCCCAGCCGGCCCCTGTAAAACGCGGTTACCTCGGCCCGCAGCCAGTCGGTGAAAACCCGGGCTGCGGGCATGTCCTGCGCGCGGGGGCTCTGGATCAGAAAATAGGCCTCCTGCATCACCGAACGGTGGGCAAAGGGTGCAACCAGATGGCCCTGGCCGATCAGCCCGCGCGCAATTGCGTCATGCGCCAGGGCCAGGCCCCCGCCGCTCATCGCTACGGACAGCGCAACGGAATAGGTGGTTGCATAGGTCACCGGCGGGTCGGGCCAGGGCAGGCCCTGCTCTTCGGCCCAGACGGTCCAGGTGCCCATCATGTTCGAACAGTCATATAGCGGATGCCGGGCGAGATCTGCGAGGGTGACCGCATATCCAGGCGCGCAGACCGGGAAATAGTGATCCGTCGCCAGCAGTTCGGCATAGACGCGGTCTGACGGGCGCAGGGAATATCTGATCTCCACATCCGCGCCCTCGACACTGTCGCGCGGCTCCCAGAGTTCTGTGGTGATGTTCAGCTGCACGTCGGGGTGCAACTGGCGAAAGGCAGACAGGCGCGGGGCCAGCCAGTGGATCGCGAATGTCAGATTGCACTGGATGTTCAGGACATCGTTTTCGTTGCGCGTCAGGGCGCGGGTACCATGCGCCAGGGTGCGGAAGGCATCGCGCACAACAGGCAGATAACTGAGCCCGGTCTGTGTCAGTTCCAGCGCCCTGACCCGCCGGTGAAAGAGCGGCCGTCCCAGAAACGCCTCGAGCGATTTGATCTGCTGGCTGACCGCGCTTTGCGTCATGTTCAGGTCCCGCGCCGCGCCCGTAAAGCTCAGGTTGCGGGCCGAGGCCTCAAAGGCGCGCAGCCAGTTCAGAGGGGGCAGGTCGGACATTCATAACTCATACATAAGTTCAGCTAATGCATAGCCTGTATTTTTTTCGTTGGTCAAGCAGCCCGGGCCCATGGTGAGATAAAGGCGTCTGAATGGAGGAACCGGCATGTCCGTCACTGAAATGCGCCCGAATATAGAAAACTGGCAGGAACGGGTCGATCTGGCTGCGGCCTTTCGCTGGACCGTGCGGCTGAACATGCACGAGGCTGTAGCGAACCATTTCAGTCTGGCAGTTAATGACGACAGCACAAAGTTTTTGATGAACCCCAATCAGATGCATTTCTCGCGGATCAAGGCCAGCGACCTGATCGTGGTCGATGCCAATGATCCCGAAACCCTGGAAGGGCCGGATGCACCGGACCCGACCGCATGGGGGCTGCACGGGGGGCTGCACCGTCATTGCCCGCATGCGCGCTGTGCGATGCATGTGCATTCGCCTTATGCCACAGCACTTGCCTCGCTGGCCGACAGCCGCCTGCCGCCGGTGGATCAGAATGGCGCGATGTTTTTTGACCGTGTCGTCGTCGACGAGAACTATGGCGGTCTGGCGTTCGAGGAAGAGGGCGCGCGCTGTGCGCAGCTGTTTGATGACCCGAAAAAGAAGGTCATGGTCATGGGCAACCACGGCATCATGATCATCGGCGATACGGTGGCCGAGACGTTCAACCGGATGTTCTATTTCGAACGCGCCTGCCAGACATACATCCTGGCACTGCAGACCGGCAAACCCCTGCGTGTCCTGCCCGATGATGTTGCCGAGAAAACCGCGCGCGAGATCGAGCAGTACCCCGAACAGGACATCCGCCATCTGGCAGAGCTCAAGGCGATCCTGGACGAAGAAGGCTCCCCCTATGCCAGCTGACTTCGATGCGGGCGGCGAGGCGGCGCGCTGGCATTACCATCCGGGCCGGGCTGTCGCGAACAACCCGCTTTTTGCCTGGCCGCCCAACCCGCGCGCTGTTGTGAAATGGTATGCCGCCTACTGGCTGGCGATATCCACGACGACGGTCACCGTGATCATATCTGTCGCGATCTGGTTTGCCCTGCTGCCCGCGCTGAGCGAGATGCAGACATTCGCGCCGGGCTGGATGGTCCGGGTCTGGCTGGCCAACCTGCTGCCGATGCTGATTTGCGCCGGCGGACTGCATATGTGGCTCTATCACTGGCGCGCACAAGACAAGCGCACAAAATATGACCCGCGGGATCTGGCGCGGGACAATGGCACCTTTACCTTCCGCAACCAGGTGGCAGACAATATGTTCTGGTCGCTCGCCAGCGGCGTGACGCAGTGGACGATTGCCCAGTGGCTGGTGTTCTGGGCCATGGCCAACGGCTGGGCCCCGGCCTTTCTGTTTCCGGAAAACCCGGTCTGGTTTGTGCTGATGTTCCCGTTTCTGGTGATCTGGTCGAGCTTTCATTTCTATTGGGTGCACCGTCTGCTGCATGTACCAGCGCTGTACAAAATCGCGCACGCGCTGCATCACCGGAACGTCAATGTCGGGCCCTGGTCGGGGATTTCGATGCACCCTGTTGAGCACCTGCTGTTCTATACCAACTTTTTGATCCATCTGGTGGTGCCAAGCCATCCGATACACGTACTGTTTCATGGCTACATGCAGTCGGTGCACCCTGTGTTTTCCCATTCGGGCTTTGACCAGCTGGTCGTCCGGGATCGTGAGCGGGCAAAGATGGGCGATTTTTTCCACCAGCTGCATCACCGTTATTTTGAATGCAACTACGGCACCGTTGAAATGCCCTGGGACAGGTGGTTCGGGTCTTTTCATGATGGGTCTGAACGGGCCACCGCCGAGACCCGCGCGCGCAAAAAGCAGATGTACACATGAGCACCCGACAGGAATGGAACCACCGCCCCGATGGCGCGATCGAGGTCTCGCCCCTCTGGCAATGGCCGCCGAAACCGCTGGCCGCGCTGAAATGGTATACGGACAGCTGGTTTTTCCTGACTATCAACATGGCAATCCTGGGCCTGGCCTTTGCAACCTGGCAGGTGGCCAGCCCGACGCTGGAACAGACCGCCCGCGTGGCGCCCGGGTGGATCGCACTGATCTGGGTGCGGAATTTTGTGATCGTCTCGGTCGTGGCCGGAACACTGCATCTGTGGTTTCACCGCTATGCCGTGCAGGGCGAAGAGCTGAAATACGATCCGCGCCCCTTTCCGCGCAAGGGCCGGATGTTCACGCTGAACGACCAGGTAAAGGACAACATGATCTGGACGCTGGCCTCGGGCGTCACCGTCTGGTCGGTACTGGAGGCGCTGATCTGGTGGGGCCTGGCCAATGGGGTCGTGCCATCAACCAGCTTTGCCGCAAACCCGGTCTGGTTTGTCGCCTTTTTCTTTCTGATCCCAATCTGGGAGAGTTTTTACTTTTACTGGATCCACCGGCTGCTGCACACGGATCTGTTTTACCGCTTTCACGCGCTGCACCACCGCAACACGGACATCGGACCCTGGTCGGGGCTGTCGATGCACCCGGTCGAGCATCTGTTCTATTTCGGCACGGTGATTATCCATCTGGTGCTGCCCACGCACCCCGCGCATCTGATTTTTCATCTGATGTTTTACGGGTTGCTCGCGATCACCTCGCACACAGGGTTCGAGGGGCTGCTCTTTCGGAACAAAAAGCGCATGCATCTGGGGAACTTTCACCACCAGCTGCACCACCGGTATTTTGAGGTGAACTACGGCAATCTGGATGTGCCCTGGGACAAGCTATTTGGCTCTTTTCACGACGGTACTGACGCAGGAAAAGCGGCCATGAAGGCGCGTCTGCAGGCAAGGAAAAGATAATGCACTACGGGCTTTCTGATGAACATCAGATGATTGCGGAGACCGTCCGCAGCTTTGTTGAAAACGAGATCTATCCGCATGAGGAACTGGTTGAACGGACCGGCGAAGTGCCCGCAGAGATCGCGCAGGACATTAAGCAAAAGACCATCGACCTCGGTTTTTATGCCTGCAATTTTCCCGAAAGTGTGGGCTGTGCGGGCCTGAACCACCTTGAGTTTGCCATTGTTGAGCGTGAGCTTGGCCGTGGCTCCATGGCGCTGAACCATTTCTTTGGCCGGCCGCAGAATATCCTGATGGCCTGCGAGGGCGACCAGGTGGAGCGCTATCTGATGCCTGCCGTGCGCGGAGAGCGCATGGATGCGCTGGCGATGACGGAGCCCGGGGCAGGATCGGACGTGCGGGGTATGAGATGTGCGGCCGTGCGTGATGGCGGCGACTGGGTCGTGAATGGCACCAAGCATTTCATTTCCGGCGCGGAGCATGCCGATTTTATCATTGTGTTTATTGCGACCGGCGAGGATCAGACACCAAAGGGGCCCAAAAAACGGATCACCGCCTTTCTGGTTGATCGGGGCACGCCCGGATTCACGATCCGGGACGGGTACAAGTCTGTCAGCCACCGCGGTTATAAAAACATGATCCTCGATTTCGACGACTGCCGCCTGCCGGATGCCCAGGTTCTGGGCGCGGTTGATGGCGGGTTTGAGGTGATGAACACATGGCTCTATGCCACACGCATCACCGTTGCCGCCATGTCGGTGGGCCGGGCACGGCGCGTGTTTGACTATGCGCTGAATTACGCAGCTGAACGCGAACAGTTTGGCCAGAAGATCGGGAAATTCCAGGGCGTGAGTTTTCAGCTGGCCGACATGATCACCGAGATTGATGCGGCAGACCTGCTGACGCTGGCCTCTGCCGACCGGCTGGACAAAGAACTGCCAGCAAACCGGGAGATTGCGAGTGCGAAACTCTATGCCTCTGAGATGCTGGCACGGGTCACGGATGCGGCGATCCAGGTGCATGGGGGTATGGGTCTGATGGATGACTATCCGCTGGAGCGGTTCTGGCGCGATGCACGGGTCGAGCGGATCTGGGACGGTACCTCGGAGATACAGCGCCACATCATCAGCCGGGACCTTTTGCGGGCGCTGGGAGCTTAGATTTTATGCCTTCGGCGAGGATATTTCGGGCCAGAAGAAAGAAGCGGGCTGCTGATGGCGCGTGATCTTTCGCGGCTGCTGCGGCCAGTTTCTGTTGTAGTGATCGGCGGCGGTGCCTGGTGTCGCCAGGTGGTGCGGCAACTGCAGCGCATGGGGTTTTCAGGAGATATCTGGCGGGTGCATCCCGACCCGGCACCTGTTGAGGGTATTGCGGCCTTTGCTGATCTGGACGCTTTGCCCGGTGTGCCGGATGCTGCGTTTGTCGGGGTAAACCGGCACCTGACAGTTGAGAGTGTGGCGGCCCTGTCGCGTATGGGTGCGGGGGGTGCTGTGTGTTTTGCCTCCGGGTTTTCGGAGGCTGTGGCAGAGGATGCCGGTGCCGGTGATCTGCAAGGGCAACTGGTTGCCGCCGCCGGCGATATGCCGTTGCTGGGTCCGAACTGTTATGGGTTTGTGAATGCTCTGGACGGAGTGCTGCTCTGGCCGGATCAGCACGGGTGCCAGCTCTGTGACCGCGGTGTCGCCATCCTGACCCAAAGCTCAAACATCGCCATCAATCTGACGATGCAAAAACGGGCTTTGCCACTGGGTATGATCGTGACCTGCGGAAATATGGCGCAGACCAGTCAGGCAGATATTGCGCTGGCATTGCTGGAAGATCCCCGGATCACCGCGATAGGACTGCATGTAGAGGGATTTGGAAATACGGAAGCCTGGCACACTGTTGCTCTGCGTGCGCAGGAGAAGGGTGTGCCATTGGTTGCGCTGAAAGCGGGCGCTTCAGAGCAGGCCCGGGCGGCGACTGTCTCGCATACCGCTTCGCTTGCGGGCAGTGATGCGGGGGCGGCGGCTTTGTTGGAGCGGCTTGGAATCCCACGGGTGCGTGACCTGCCCACGTTTCTGGAGACGCTGAAGGTATTGCATTGCGCGGGGCCTTTGCGGTCATCCAGCCTGTCCTCGATCAGTTGCTCTGGCGGGGAAGCCAGCCTGATGGGGGATACCGCTGAGGGGCGCGCGGTTTCCTTTCCTGCGCTGCAACCAGATCAGAAAGCGGCATTGTCCGAGGCGCTGGGACCGATGGTGGCGCTGTCCAATCCGCTGGACTATCACACCTATATCTGGGGCGATGCTGATCGGATGGCGCGCGCCTGGTTGCCGATGGCAGCCGGGCATATCGGTCTGCTGATGATCATTGTGGATTATCCGCACACAGATGCCACAGACTGGTGCAGTGCCACAGAAGCCGCGCTGATGGTGCAGAAGGCGGGACATTGTCCGGTGGCTGTTGTTGCGACACTGCCCGAGCTCATGCCGGAGGATGTGGCGGCAGAGCTGATGGCGGGCGGGGTTATTGCGATGTCCGGTCTGACCGAAGCGGTGCATGCAGCCGAGGCTGCGTCGGCCTGCGGTGCGCCACAGGACCGACCGCCCCTGCAACCGGGCGCGGCGCGTGACAGTGCCGTGTTGACCGAGCCAGAGGCAAAATCGCTGCTGGCGGGTTATGGGATGCAGGTGCCGCGCGGCGTGCGGTGTGATGCAGGGGAAAATCCGGCTGTGGTTGCGGGCGGCCTGACCGCGCCGCTTGTGCTGAAATCGACAGGTGTTGCGCATAAGTCCGATACCGGCGGGGTCGTGCTTGGGTTGGCACATGCGGACCTGGCGTGCGCGGCATCCGAAATGCCGGACGGTTCTTTGCTGATCGAGGAAATGGTGCAGGGTGGCGTGGCCGAGCTTCTTGTCGGTGTCACGCGGGATGAGGCGCATGGATTTTTGTTGACCCTTGCTGCAGGCGGGGTTCTGACAGAGCTGTGGCAGGACCGGACATCGCTGCTGCTTCCTGTGTCGTCTGCCCAGATCAACGGGGCATTGCAGAAACTGCGCTGCTGGCCACTGCTGACCGGGTATCGCGGAAAAGCTGCGGCGGATGTCGATGCCATCATCGCAGCCGTGCTGTCCCTGCAGGACTGTGTGATTGCGCTGGCCGACAGGATCAGCGAAGTTGAGATTAACCCGATGATCTGCACCCCCGACGCTGCAGTCGCAGCCGATGCGCTGATGTCTCTTGCGCCGGAAACTGAATGACAGGAAAGACGATGGACCCGATAAAAACAGTCACGCGCGGGGCGGTTTTCGAAGCCACCCTCGACAGACCGAAAGCCAATGCAATTGATCTGCAAACCTCCCGGCGCATGGGCGAGGTCTTTGCTGCTTTCCGCGATGATCCTGACCTGCGTGTTGCGATCGTTACGGGTGGAGGCGACAAGTTTTTCTGCCCGGGATGGGATCTTAAAGCTGCGGCGGATGGTGATGCGGTGGATGGCGACTATGGCGTCGGTGGGTTTGGCGGGTTGCAGGAACTGCGCGGCATGAACAAACCGGTCATCGCTGCCGTGAACGGGATCGCCTGTGGCGGCGGGCTGGAGCTGGCGCTGAGTGCGGATATGATCATTGCTGCCGATCATGCGCAGTTTGCGCTGCCGGAAATCCGCTCTGGCACGGTCGCGGATGCGGCTTCGGTCAAACTGCCCAAGCGCATTCCATATCACATTGCGATGGAGCTGCTGCTGACCGGCCGCTGGTTTGATGCAGCAGAGGCCAAACACTGGGGGCTGATCAATGAAATTGTCCCGGCCGCAGACCTGATGACACGGGCGCGGGCGCTGGCGGATCTGCTCGCCTCAGGGCCACCGCTGGTTTACGCGGCGATCAAGGAGATCGTGCGGGATGCCGAGGATTCCAAATTTCAGGACGCAATGAACCGGATCACCGGGCGCCAGCTGGAGACAGTTGACCGGCTTTATGCGTCTGAAGACCAGTTGGAGGGCGCGCGTGCCTTTGCCGAAAAACGGGACCCGGTCTGGAAAGGTCGCTGAACAGGGTCTTGCGCCCGTCCGCACCTGAGGCCACTTTCAGCGCATGAGCAAAACTCTCCTGTCCCTTGGCCATGGCTTCAGCGCCCGTGCCCTCGCCGCCCTGCTGGTGCCGCAAGGCTGGCGCGTCATTGGAACAACCCGTTCAGAAGACAAGGCACAAGATATTGCCGGGACAGGCGTCGAACCGCTGATCTGGCCGGGCTGTGATCTGACGCCCTTTCTGCAGGAGGCGGATGCTCTTCTGATCTCGGCAGGTCCAGGCTCTGAAGGTGACCCGGTTCTGGCAGAATGCCGGGCGCAGATTGAAGCCGCCGCAACAGGTTTTGAGTGGGTCGGGTACCTGTCGACCACCGGCGTCTACGGGGATCACAAGGGCGCATGGGTGGACGAAACCGCGCCACTGACCCCTGCCACAAAACGTGGCCAGGCGCGGGTAGAGGCCGAAGCCGCGTGGGCGGCGATCCCCGGGCTGCCGCTGCATATCTTTCGCCTGGCTGGCATCTATGGGCCCGGACGCGGGCCATTTGCCAAAGTGCGCAACGGGACGGCCCGGCGGATTATCAAAAAAGACCAGGTGTTTTCACGCATCCATGTGAAGGATATTGCGGCGGTGTTGCTGGCGTCGATGCAACAGCCAAGACCGGGTGCGGTTTATAACGTCTGTGACAACGATCCGGCGCCACCCCAGGATGTTCTGAGCTATGCGGCTGAGTTACTGGGTGTGCCGCTGCCGCCCGCGATCCGTTTTGAAGAGGCTGATATGACGCCGATGGCGCGCAGTTTTTATGCCGAAAGCAAAAAGGTCCGCAACGACCTGATCCTGAAGGAGCTGGGTGTCACGCTGGCCTATCCGGACTACCGGGCCGGTCTGCAGGCCATGCTGGCGCAGGAGAAAGGGACCTGAGCGAACTCAGGCGCGGGCTTCGCCGATCTGGGCAATGCCCAGAACTGCCAGAACCCTACTCTCGATATCTGCCGCATTCATGCCGGCAACGGCATACATATCCGCAGGACTTGCCTGATCGATGAACGTATCGGGCAGCACCATCGAGCGGTACTTCAGCCCGGTATCAAACACACCTTCCTCTGCCAGAAGCTGTGCGACGTGACTGCCGAAGCCGCCCACGGCACCTTCCTCAATGGTAATCAGCGCTTCGTGGTCCGCAGCCAGCTGCAGGATCAGAGCACGGTCAAGCGGTTTGGCAAACCGTGCATCCGCAATGGTTGGTGTGATGCCGCGCGCGCGCAGACCCTCGGCGGCCTTTTCAGTTTCCGCCAGCCGCGTGCCGAAAGACAGCAGCGCCACACGTGATCCTTTGGTGATGATCCGGCCTTTGCCGATCTCCAGAACCTCCCCACGCTCCGGCATCTCAACGCCGTTGCCTTCTCCCCGCGGAAAGCGGAACGCAATCGGCCCGTCGCCATGAGCGGCAGCCGTTGCCACCATATGTTTCAACTCTGCCTCATCCGCAGCGGCCATTACAACGAAACCAGGCAGGTTGCTCAGGTATCCGATATCAAAAGACCCGGCATGTGTTGCGCCGTCCGCGCCCACCAGACCGGCGCGGTCGATGGCAAAGCGCACAGGCAGGCGCTGGATCGCAACATCATGCACCACCTGGTCATAGCCGCGTTGCAGGAATGTAGAATACATCGCACAGAAAGGCTTCATGCCACCCGCCGCGAGAGCGGCCGAGAAAGTCACACCGTGCTGCTCGGCGATGCCCACGTCAAAGCACCGGCTGGGATAGCGTTCGGCAAAAAGGTTCAGGCCGGTTCCATCCGGCATTGCGGCAGTCACAGCGCAGATTTTGTCGTCTGCGGCGGCTTCCTGCAGCAGGCTTTCCGCAAAAACCTTTGTATAGCTGGGTGCGTTTGAGGGCGCTTTTTTCTGCTCCCCGGTCACCACATCGAATTTGGCGGTCGCATGCCCTTTGTCGCGGGCGGTCTCTGCCGGTGCGTAGCCCTTGCCCTTTTTGGTCAGCACATGGATCAAAATGGGACCTGTTGCGCGCGCTTTGACGGTGCGCAAAACCGGCAGCAGCTGGTCCATGTCATGTCCGTCAATCGGACCGATATAGGAAAACCCGAGCTGTTCAAAAAGCGTGCCGCCCATGGCCATGCCCTTGAGAACGTCCCTGGCACGTCGCGCACCTTCACGGAAAGGTTCAGGCAACAGGCTGACGGCTCCCTTTGCCGCTGCTTTGAAATCCTGAAATGGTTCTTCGGTGTAGAGGCGGCTGAGATAGGAGGACATAGCGCCGACAGGGGGCGCGATGGACATCTCGTTGTCGTTCAGAATAACGATCAGGCGCTTTTTCAGATGGCCCGCGTTATTCATTGCCTCATAGGCCATGCCCGCGCTCATCGAGCCGTCACCGATTACCGCAATGGCATCGCCCAGACCCTCGGGTGTGTTACCGCCCAGATCACGCGCCACGGCAAAGCCCAGGGCCGCGGAGATGGAGGTAGAGCTGTGTGCAGCACCAAAGGGATCATAGGGGCTTTCGCTGCGCTTGGTAAATCCGCTCAGCCCATCCATCATGCGCAGCGTGCGGATGCGGTCGCGGCGTTCGGTCAGTATCTTGTGCGGATAACACTGGTGGCCGACGTCCCAGATCACCTTGTCACGCGGCGTGTCAAAAACCGCGTGCAGCGCCACTGTCAGCTCAACAACGCCGAGACCCGCACCCAGATGTCCGCCAGTCACCGAAACAGCGGAAATCGTTTCCGACCGCAACTCGTCGGCAAGCTGACGCAGCGCGCGGTCACTGAGACCTTTCAGGTCTGCCGGGCGGGAAATCTGATCGAGCAGCGGGGTTGTCGGTTTTTCGGCTGTCATCTGTTTTCCTCAGTGCGTCCGCGTCACAACAAAGCGGGCAGCCTCTCTTAGGGCTTCTGCGCCCCCGGCGTAAGCTGCCAGGCTGTCGCAGGCTTCCTCCACCAGCGCATCGGCCCGCGCCCGCGCGCCGTCGATGCCGAGAAGCGAAACAAACGTCGCCTTTCCGGCGTCCGCATCTTTGCCCACGGCCTTGCCGACCGTTGCGGTATCGCCTGTAATGTCCAGCAGATCATCTGCAATCTGGAAGGCGAGGCCCAGAGCACGGGCATAACGGCTCAGCGGGCCCGTATCAGCCTGTGCCATGCGCGCCCCGGCCATGGCCGACCATTCAATCAGCGCGCCGGTCTTTCCTTGTTGAAGCGCTGTAATCTCGTCGAGATCCAGCGATGTTTCCCGTGTCTCTGCGGCGATATCGAGCGCCTGACCCAGTACCATGCCCTGCGCGCCGCTCGCCCGTGCCAGTGTCAGCGCAAGCTCTGCCCTGACAGCGGCATCCGGGCTGCAGTCTGGCCGGCTGACCAGTTCAAAGGCGAGGGTCTGCAGCGCATCACCGGCAAGGACCGCTGTGGCCTCGTCCCATTTTTTGTGAATGGTCGGCTGCCCGCGCCGCAGGTCGTCATCGTCCATGCAAGGAAGGTCGTCATGCACCAGACTGTAGGCGTGCAGAGCCTCGATTGCCGTCGCAGGCCAGATTGCCTGTTTGGTCGGGATGTCGTGCAGACGCGCGCTTTCCATCACCAGAAAGCCGCGCAGTCTTTTGCCGCCATGGGTGGCATGGGCCATGGCCGCCACCACCGGCAGAGGCTGAAACGTACTGAGCACCCCGTCAAAGGATGCCTGCACTGCCCGGGCTGCCTCCCGCAGCCGCGTCTCGAACATGTCAGAGGCCTTCGACAGGTTTTGTCCCGGTGGGCTGGCCGTCGCCATCGAGCGTAATCGCAGCCACTTTTTCCTCGGCTTCTTTCAGCTTGGTCTCGCAGCGGGCTTTCAGCGCCGCGCCGCGCTCATAAAGTGCGATGCTCTCATCCAGTGCTACATCCCCGCGTTCGAGCTGGCCCAGAACTTTTTCCAGTTCGGCCATCGCCTCCTCAAAACTCATTTCTGCAACGGGGGTTTCTGACATGGTGATATTCCGGTTCTGATTTCTGCCGCACATATACCGGGTATCCCGCGCGCGCGCCAGAGCAGGCGCGGCACCCGCTGTTATTCGGGTGCCAGCATATATCCGGCCCCGCGTACGGTCTGAAGGTAGCGGGGCTGTTTGGGATCGGATTCAATCTTGCGGCGCAGGCGCGTGATCTGAACATCGACCGCCCGCTCCTGGGCCTGACCACGATCGCGGCCCAGCTCTTCGACCAGCCGGGCGCGGCTGATGGGTTCGTTGCAGTTGCCGGAAAAGATTTTCATCAGCAGAATTTCCGTCGCCGTCAGACGCACCAGTTCCTCGCCGCGCCACATCTCACCGCGTTCCATGTCATAGCGGATCGGGCCGAGTGTCAGCACCTTGGGCGCTGCCTCGCTGGCCGGTGCCTCGGGCATACGGCGCAGAATGGCGTTGATGCGCAACAACAGCTCTTTCGGCTCAAAGGGCTTGGGCAGATAATCGTCTGCCCCGGCCTCGAGACCATCGATCCTGTTGTCTGTGTCTCCGCGCGCTGTGAGCAAAAGGATGGGTACCGTACTGGTCTCGCGCAGTGCGCGGGTCAGGGCCAGTCCGTCCTCGCCCGGCATCATCACATCCATTACGATCAGATCAAAATCCAGACCCGACAAAATACGGCGGGCATGGGCCGCATCGCGCGCAGACGTCACCAGAAATCCGTTCCGGATCAGGAACTTCTGGAGCAGGGTGCGGATGCGCTCATCGTCATCGATGATCAGCAGGTGGGCGTCAAAATCGCTCATGGGGTGTTATCTTTCAGTCTTGTGTAAGCGAACCGCATTTCTTTATCCATCATCGCCTCAAGAACACGACGGAAACCCGCAACTGCGTCTGGTCCTGCGTCACGAAAGGCCATGCGCATCCGGGCCCGCTGGGCGTCCGACAGAGTTTGCTCAAGCGCGCGGCCCTCCTCTGTCAGGTAAAGATGCCTTTCGCGCTTATCAGCCTTTCCGACCCTGCTCTCCACAAGACCATCCTCGATCAGTGTACGCAACACACGGTTCAGCGACTGTTTCGTGACCCCCAGAATGTTCAGCAGATTGTTCACAGTTGTGCCCGGGGCGCGGTTGATGAAGTGAACGGCCCGGTGATGTGCGCGGCCATAGGCCATGTCCGACAGAATACGATCCGGATCTGCCGTGAAGCCGCGATAGGCAAAGAACATTGCCTCGATCCCCTGCCGCAGCTGCTCGTCCGTCAGAAACAGAAGGTTTTCATTGCGATAGCTGGCCGGTGCCTGTCCCTCAGCCATAGGATATCCCCGTTTTGCCTGTCAGGTTTGTTACAGCATACGTCAGTCTTGTTGACATTCCAAGTGTGAAGGGCTATCGAATCGCAGGTTTTGCGCAATTTTATGTCCGTTTCGGTCGTATTTTGCGCAACATTCGAAAACTTTGAGATAATCCCGGGAAGGAAACGAAATGGCGGGTGCATATAACGACCGTGACGGAACGATCTGGATGGATGGCCAGATGATCGACTGGCGCGAGGCGAACGTCCACATTCTGACCCATGCGATGCACTATGCTTCCTCTGTTTTCGAGGGTGAGCGGGCCTATAACGGCAAAATCTTTAAAAGCCGGGAGCATTCAGAACGTCTTAAGCGTTCTGCCGAGATGATCGACTTTGAGATCCCCTGGACAGTGGATGAGATTGAAGCGGCCAAGGTCGAGGTTCTCGCGGCTTCGGGTCTGCAGGATGCTTATGTCCGGGCGATCGCCTGGCGTGGGGCAGGCGAGGACATGGGTGTCGCGTCTGCGCGCAACCCCGTCCGTCTGGCGATCGCGGCCTGGGAATGGGGTGCCTATTACGGCGACGCCAAGATGAAAGGTGCAAAGCTGGACATCTCAAAGTGGAAGCGCCCCAGCCCCGAGACAATCCCGAGCCACGCGAAGGCCGCCGGTCTCTACATGATCTGCACTATGTCTAAGCACGCCGCAGAGGCCAAAGGCTGCTCTGATGCGATGATGTTCGATTATCGCGGCTATGTCGCCGAGGCCACCGGGGCCAACATCTTCTTTGTCAAAGACGGAGAGGTGCATACGCCTGACCCGGACTGTTTCCTCAACGGGATCACGCGCCAGACTGTCATCAGCATGCTCAAAGACCGCCAGATCAAAGTGCACGAGCGTCATATCATGCCCGAAGAGCTTGAAGGCTTTGAGCAGTGCTGGCTGACCGGTACCGCGGCTGAGGTCACACCCGTGGGCCAGATCGGTGACTACAACTTTGAGGTTGGCAGCCTCACACGCGACATCGCGGAAGGGTACGAACAGCTCGTCCGCGCCTGAACAGGACCGTGGATTTCAAAGCCTTTGCCGAAGAGTGGGAAGCCGCGTGGAATTCCCACAACTTGGACCGCATCCTGGCCCATTACAGCCCGGATGTGGTTTTCCGTTCCCAGAAAGCGATGCGTCTGACAGGACGTGGTGAGCTCTTTGGGCGGGATGCGCTGAGGGCGTACTGGGCGGCCGCTCTTGAACAGCAACCCGATCTGTCGTTTGTGATTGTCGATGTCCTGCGCGGTCATGGCATGATGGTCATCACATACAGAAATCAACGTGATGTCCTGGCGGCGGAAACGATCCGCTTCGGACCGGACGGTCTGGTGATCGAAGCGTCCGCGTGCCACGCAGAATAACTGACGTCACGGTGGGGCAGCGGGTCTCTGCGTTTACAACTGTCAAAACCGTTGCGGATACGCGCTGTCTGCCATCGCCAGAGGTTCGCCCGACGCATTGATCCTGTGTCAGGGCGCGCCGGTGGGCGTCTGGTTGGGTTTTGATTTGCTCCGGTCCATGCCCAGTTGTCGCTCCCGCCATATGATCAGAATGCCACCCGCGGTAACCAGTGCCGCGCCAAGGACAATGGGCCCGGTTGGCAGCTCGTCAAAGACGACATAGCCGATCAGCCCGGCAAAAATCATGGATGCATAGTCAAACGGGGCCAGCATAGACGCACCGCCGAACCTGTAGGAAGAGGTGACCATTATCTGCGCCACGCCGCCTACCAGCCCGGCAGAGATCAGCAGCCAGACAACCCATGCAGGGGGCATCACCCAGACCAGCGCAGGGTGATCAAATATGACACCAACCGGCAGAGTGAGCAGCGCGAGGCAGCTGGCCGTCACGGAAAAATAAAAGACGATCGCCGCGGTATGGTCCGTCTGAACGAGACGGCGGACATGGATCTGCACCAGCGCGCGGAGCACCGAGGCGATCAGCACCATCAGAGCACCGGCAGTCGCGGCGGCAGACATGGCATCAGCGCCAACGCTCAGGCGGGGAGCAATTACGATCAGGACACCGATCAGACCCAGCCCAACAGCGGAAAGCCGGATCAGTCTGATCCGTTCGCCCAGAAAGATGGCCGCAAAGATCACTGCGAATATTGGGGTGGCGTAGCCGATTGCTGTAACTTCGGGCAATGGCAGCAGGCCCAGCCCCGCGAATGTCAGGCCCATTGCGGATGTACCAAAGAGCCCGCGCCAGACGTGCCCCATCAGGTTTGAAGGCACCAGCCCGTAGCGCAATTGCCCGCGTTGCCAGAGCCACAGGGTAATCACGGGAATTGCAAAAAACGATCTGAAAAAGACGGCCTGCCCGGGGGGGACTTCTTCGGACACCGCCTTGATGATCGCGGCCATCACCATGAACAGAAAGACCGCGCCAAGCTTGAGGGCGATGGCGCGGCCGGGTCGGTTCTGGGTAAGGTCTGCGGGCATGGAGGCTCTTTGCGCCTCTGCCGGAAAAAGATCAAGCGCCGCAAGGGAGAACAGCGCCTGATCTCAGGTGTCTCAGTTCAGCGAAGCAACGCCGAGCGGTACCGAAAACTGCAGGCACCAGATGTAGATTTCATTGAAGTCATCAACACTGACCGATGCAGGTACGATATAAGTCTGACCGCCGGTCAGGTTCTTCAGCGGGCCGAGGTCTGTTTCAGTGGCATAGGCTCCGTCCTTGCCAAACCCAACGCGCGGATCTGGTGCGCCATCAAGCGAAAAGTCTTCGTGAAGTGTGACAGTTGCCGTACCGTCTGCGTTTTTGACGATGGTAATGCCACCCGTTGTGATGTGGTCACTGGCGCCTGTGAATGTGCCTGTAACGTCAGCCTGTGCGCCAAAAGTTGCGAGCGCGGTCAGGCCCAGAATGAGCGTTGCTGAGAGGAGGTTTTTCATGTCGGTCTCTTTCCTGGTGTTGTGATTGCCGTTGCCGGTACACAGCAGATACAATTAGGAACCAATCGGTACAATACACAATTCTGTGATTGTGTAACGATCAGTTCCAAACTATATGACACTGCATCACAGATGAGGTGGATATGGCACGGCCCAGAGAATTCGACACAGATGAGGCGATCCGGAAAGCGGCGGAGGTCTTCTGGCGAAAAAGCTATGAGGAAGCTACCCTGCCGGACCTGCTGGACGGTATGGGGCTGACACGGGGCAGCCTGTATAAGGCCTTCAAAGACAAGAAGTCCCTCTTTCTGCGCGTTCTGGACTATTATGAAACAACCGCAGTAGACGACGCGGTTGCGTGTCTGACCGACATAAATGTACCCGATGGCCGGCGACGTATTCTGGGCTTCTTCAAAGGGGTCGTGCAGGCGGTGAACCAGGGTGACCGACGCGGATGCCTGTTGTGTACTGCCGCTGCGGGCAGCGAGATGTCTGATCCCGAAATCGCCGCTGCTGTGAACGGCGGGCTGCGACGGATCCGCGATGCTCTGGGCCTCGCGCTGGCCGCTTCGCCACTGCATGACACGCTGAAACAGGACGAGCGCAAGACACTCGCCAACCTGCTGCTGACACAATACATCGGTCTGCGCGTTCTGGCGCGGTCATGCCTGCCGCTGGGCATCGTTGAACAGAGCAGTCGCGGTATCGAAGAGCTTTTGAAAGCGCGCTGAACGGTATCAGCCGATCACGCCCTGGTTTTCGCCGATCTGACCGCGATGCAAAAGCAGATGGTCCAGGATCACGCAGGCCATCATTGCTTCACCCACGGGTACTGCACGGATGCCAACGCAGGGATCATGACGTCCCTTTGTGATGATTTCCGTTTCTTCACCGGTTTTGGTGATGGTGCGCCGTGTGGTCAGAATGCTCGATGTCGGCTTGACCGCAAACCGTACTACAACGTCCTGCCCCGTGCTGATGCCGCCCAGTATGCCGCCTGCATGGTTGGAGGAATATTCCGGCCCGTCCGGCCCCATAGAAATCTCGTCTGCATTCAGCTCGCCGGTCAGCATCGCCGCCGACATGCCTTCACCGATTTCAACACCCTTTACCGCATTGATGCTCATCATCGCAGCGGCCAGGTCTGTATCGAGCTTTCCATAAACGGGTGCGCCCAGTCCGGCGGGGACACCACGCGCAACAACCTCTATGACGGCACCTACCGAGCTGCCCGATTTGCGCAGACCGTCCAGATAGGCCGCCCAGTCCGTTGCCGCTTTGGCGTCCGGCACCCAGAAAGGGTTCTCATCAATCTGCGCCCAGTCAAACCGGTCGCGGTCTATTTCATGCGCGCCCATGCGGGTCATATACCCCTTGATCTCCAGCGCGGGGACCAGTGAGCGGAGTGCCGCGCGCGCGAGACCACCTGCCGCAACGCGTGCAGCGGTCTCGCGCGCGCTTGAGCGACCGCCACCGCGGTAATCGCGTACGCCATATTTCTGGAAGTAGGTAATGTCCGCATGACCCGGGCGGAACTTCTCTTTGATGTCTCCGTAGTCTTTCGAGCGCTGATCGGTGTTTTCGATCATCAGCTGCACCGGCGTTCCGGTGGTCACGCCCTCAAAGGTGCCCGACAGGATCCTGACCTCATCGGCCTCGCGCCGCTGGGTTGTGTATTTGTTCTGGCCGGGTTTGCGCTTGTCCAGCCATTGCTGGATCATCGCCGCGTCGATTTCCACGCCCGGCGGGCAGCCATCCACTGTCGCACCAAGCGCCGGCCCGTGGCTTTCGCCCCAGGTCGTCACGCGGAAAAGATGGCCAAAACTGTTCATCGACATGCGCTTGCTCCTCTGACCCTGGTGCTTAGCGGCGCAGGCGGCGCGCCTCAAGACCTTATCGCTTGCCAATCCCGCAGTGGCACTTTACGTCTGATCGCACCTCGGGGGGCCTTTCCGGCTGAGATGCGTAACACGCGGACCCGTAGAACCTGAACCGGTTAAGACCGGCGGAGGGAAGGTTGACCTGATCATCCTCTTTCGCCGTCTGACGCATATGAAAAGGAATGATCATGCGTAAGACTACTGTAATTGCTGCAACCCTGCTTTGTGCGGCCCAGGCCTCGGCCGACACACCTGTGCTCACTGTTTACGCAGGCGACTACTTTACCTCCGAATGGGGCCCCGGCCCGATGATTGAAGAGGGCTTTGAAGCCTTCTGTGAATGCGACCTGCAATGGTCGACCGGCGATTTGTTGCCGCGCCTGCTGCTCGAGGGCGAGCGCACCAAGGCAGACGTGGTGATCGGTCTGACGTCGGACGTGACGGCCAAGGCGCGGGCAACCGGGCTTTTCGGCGCGCACGGCCAGGACAACGCCGCACTGACACTGCCGGTGGAATGGAGCGACGAGACTTTCCTGCCATTCAACTATGGCCATACGGCTTTCATCTATAATGAAACCACCATGGACGCGCCGCCCGCGAGTTTTGAGGAAATGCTCGCCCTGCCGGACGATGTGAAAATCGTCATCCAGGATCCGCGCACATCCATCTCCGGTCTCGCCCTCGTTCTCTGGGTGCAGGCGGTTTATGGCGATAAGGCGGACGAGGCCTGGGCGCAGCTGGCCCCTAAAATCCTGACGGTCACTAAAGACTGGTCCACCAGCTATGGCATGTTCACAGACGGCGAGGCTGATATGGTGCTGAGCTACACCACGTCGCCCGCCTATCACATGTTCGCCGAGGAGGATTTCACCAAAAAGGCCGCGATCTTCCCCGAGGGTCACTATTTCATGGTCGAAACCGTCGGCAAAATCGCCAAAACGGAACAGCCGGAACTGGCGGATGCCTTTATGGCTTATGTGATGTCCGGAGATTTTCAGTCGATGATCCCGACGGCGAACTGGTCGCTGCCCGCAGCGTTGCCAAAGGATCAGTGGCCTGAAGGCTGGTCGCAGCTGAACCTGCCGGAAAACGTTCTCTTTTACAGCGAAGCGGAATCCACTGAGCTTCAGACGCAGGCCATCGAGACGTGGCGCGCAGCGCTCAGCCAGTAACCGGCCGATCCGGCATGCTCGCCGCGATCCTGGTGGTCGCGGCGGTCCTGCTGGCCTTTGTCGGGATCGGCCTGCGCGCAGAGCCTGGATCCGGCCTGGGCCCGGCGGACTGGGCCGCGCTGCGGTTTACCGTTGTCCAGGCGCTGCTGTCGGCCTTCTTTTCTGTGATTCTCGCGGTGCCGCTTGCGCGGGCACTGGCAAGACGGGACATGCCGGGCAAGAGGCTTTTGGTCACGCTGCTGGGCGCGCCCTTTATTCTGCCCGTCATTGTCGCAGTCCTGGGTCTGCTGGCAATCTTTGGGCGCAACGGCCTGGTCAACCAGCTGTTCGGTGTTCTGGGCCTGCCGGAAGTGTCCATCTACGGGCTGCACGGCGTGGTGCTTGCGCATGTGTTTTTCAATCTGCCGCTTGCAACACGGCTTTTGCTGCAGGGCTGGCAAAGCATACCGGGCGAGCATTTTCGCCTGGTCGCACAGCTGGATCTGCCGCCTGCAATGGTGTTCCAAACTCTTGAGCGGCCGATGTTGCGCCAGATACTGCCCGGGGCTGCGGCTCTGATTTTCGTCATTTGCCTGACCAGTTTTGCCGTGGCGCTGACACTGGGCGGCGGGCCGCGCGCCACGACGATAGAACTCGCAATCTACCAGGCGTTCCGATTTGACTTTGATCTCTCCCGTGCTGCGTTTCTTTCTATATTACAATTGATACTGGCGGGGGCCGCCGCTGTTCTCGCCCTGCGGATCATCCCGGACATCCCGATGGGTGCGGGAATGGACCGCCGGGTAAAAAGGTTTGACGCGCGCGGTGGTCTGCAGCGTGCGATTGATGCGCTCTGCATTCTTCTGGGCGGTGTTTTCCTGCTGGGCCCGCTTCTGGCTGTGACACTGTCCGGCCTGGCCGGTCTCGGCCAGATGCCGGCAACTGTCTGGCAGGCGGCGTTTACATCACTGTGGGTCGCTGCTCTGAGTGTTGCTGTCATGCTGGCGCTGGCTTTGCCCCTTGCAGGTTGGATCGCCATCCGGGACAAAGGTGGTGCCGAGGCGGTGGGCCTCATTGGCCTTTCGGCCTCACCGCTCATGCTGGGTGTGGGCTGGTTCATCCTGATCAACCCCATCGCTGATCCGGTGGCTTTGTCGCTGCCTGTCACCGCGGTGGTCAACGCGCTGATGGCGCTGCCCTTTGCCCTGCGCATCATGGTTCCGGGTGTTCGCAGCGCCCTCACCGGATACGGCAGGCTCTGTGTGACACTGGGGCTGAGCAGTTTTCAGACCTGGCGCTGGCTGATCCTGCCCCGCGCGCGCGCTCAGATCGGGTTTGCTGCGGGGCTGACCGGCGCACTGTCTGTGGGTGATCTGGGCGTTATTGCGCTGTTCTCCGATCCCGACCGAACAACGCTGCCGCTGCAGATGTACCGACTGATGAGCGCTTACCGAACGGAAGCCGCCGCCGGAGCAGCTTTGTTGCTGCTGTTCATGGCGCTGGCGGTGTTCTGGATATGTGACCGTGGAGGCCGCTGGAATGCTGACGTTTAAACATGTTCAGATCGGGCAGGGCGATTTCAGGCTCGCGGCGCATCTGACAGTGCGAAAGGGCCGCCGCGTGGCGGTGATCGGCCCGTCCGGTGCCGGCAAATCGACACTGCTGGGGGCGGTTGGCGGGTTCGTTCCCCTGATATCCGGCGCGCTGTCCATCGACGGGCAGGACGTTACAGATGCCAGACCCGGCGCACGGCCTGTATCCATGCTGTTTCAGGACAACAATCTCTTTCCGCACCTGACAATTGCGCAGAATGCGGGGCTTGGCCTGAGACCTGCGCTCAGGCTGAACGACGACGAAACGGCCCGCCTCTCGCATGCGCTGGAACGGGTCGGCCTTGCCGGGTTGCAGAACCGCAGACCGGGTGAGCTTTCAGGCGGACAGCAAAGCCGCGCGGCGCTGGCGCGCATCCTTGTGCAGAACCGGCCTGTTGTTCTGCTGGACGAACCTTTTGCCGCTCTGGGCCCGGCACTGCGACGCGAAATGCTGGATCTGGTCCGGGCCCTCGCCACAGAAACGGGCGCGACACTGATGATGGTCACGCATGCGCCCGAGGATGTTCAGCGTATTGCAGATGACGTTATCTTTGTTGAGGGCGGCCAGGCGCAGGCGCCCGAACCGGCGGCGGCACTGATGGACAATCCGCCGCCGGCGCTTCGCGCCTATCTGGGTTAAGCCGCCTGCGCGGCAAGCACTGCCCGCGCTTTCAGGATAACAAGAGCCGCCTCTGCGGCCTCTTTGCCCTTGGTCACGAAATGCGCGCGGTAGATCGTATTGTGATGCTCGGTTTCCTGATAATGATGCGGCGTGAGCGACACTGACAACACCGGCACGCCGGTATCCAGTCCCGCGCGCATCAGCCCGTCCACGACGGATTGTGCAACAAAATCATGCCGGTAAATGCCGCCATCCACGACAAATGCCGCGCAGATGATGGCGCTGTATCTTCCGGTTCCTGCCAGATCCCGCGCCATCAGCGGCATCTCAAATGCGCCGGGCACGTCCACCGTGTCGACCTGCGTGGCCGGAATGATTTGTGTGAATCCCTCGTATGCGCGGTCGACGATATCAGCATGCCACTGCGCTTTGACAAAGGCGAAACGGGTGTGTGTCATTTGGATCTCCTTTCATGGTCAGACACGTCCACCCAAGGCGATCACGGTTACACACGGCCCTCCCGGGGCCGTGACACCGCATTCTCTTTCATCCGGACTGTAACCGTCGGCCCCGGCGTCTCACCGGGTCTGCTGACACCTTCCTGATGAAAGGCCGCTCGCGGGCTCGCAGGTCGTGCCTGCATACCGCCGGTGGGGAGTTTCACCCCGCCCTGAGAATGCGCTCAGCTTGTCAGCCAGGCAAAAACCCTGCAAGAGCAAATGCGACACTTGCAGAGGGCAAAGCGATGCACCCGAACCCGGTTTTCCACACAAAAGACGCGCAGACAAACCTGGCCTGGGCACGGGAACGTGCCTTTGGTGTGCTGGCGATCAGCGGTGCGGACGGACCCTGGATGTCGCATATCCCGTTTCTGCTGGAGGATGACGGGACCTGGCTGTGGCTGCACCTGTTGCGTTCCAATCCGATTGCGCGGGCGTTGAAAGACGGCCCTGTACCGGCGCGCGTGGCCGTTTCGGGCCCTGACAGCTATGTCTCGCCCGACTGGTATGAGGTGCCTGATCAGGTGCCGACGTGGAACTACGTCGCTGTGCATCTCACTGGCATGCTTGAGCTTTTGCCGCACGAAGAGCTGCATCCGCTGCTGGACCGGCAGTCAAAACTGTTTGAAGACCGTCTGCTGCCCAAAACGCCCTGGACGACCGGCAAAATGAGCGACGGTGTGATGGACCGTATGATGCGGGCAATTGTACCCTGCCGGATGCAGGTGACAGGCATCGACGGCACGTGGAAGCTGAACCAGAACAAACCTGACGATGTGCGCCTGCGTGCGGCTGACCAGGTCGAGGCCTTTGGGCAGGGAACGGATCTGGCGCTGCTCGCGGCGCTGATGCGTGCCGCGGATGGACAGGGCTGACATCTCTGATAGGGTCGGCGGGGCATTCAGAAGGATCCGCCATGAAACTTTTTCATTCCCCGCTGTCACCCTATGTGCGCAAAGTCGTTGTGCTTTTGCATGAGCTGGAAAAAACGGACGCGGTTGCGCTTGAAACGATTGCAACCACGGCCTTTGCATCGGACGACGGGCTGATGGCAGCCAATCCTCTGGCCAAAATTCCGGCGCTGCAACGTGATGACGGGGTCACTCTCTACGACAGCCGCGTCATCTGCGGGTATCTGAATGACCTTTTCGATGGTTCAATGTACCCGACCGGCGCAGGCCAGTGGGAAAACCGCACCCTCGAGGCGACCGGGGACGGTATCATGGATTGCGCAGTTTCTATGGCCTATGAACGCAAACTGCGGCCTGAAAATGAACAGTCTGACGGCTGGGTCGAGGCACAGTGGACGAAAGTTGACAGGGCGCTTTCGGTCCTGAACAGCAGATGGATGGGACATCTGGCCGGGCCGGTGAGCATGGCCCATGTGTCCGTTGCCTGCGCGCTGTCATATGTGGATTTCCGGCACGGCGCCCGCAACTGGCGGGGTGGAAATGCAGCGCTGGCAGACTGGCATGCCGCGTTTGATTCGCGGCCTTCGATGCAGGCAACCCGTCCGCCTGAGGCGTGAGTTTACAGATAATAAGGTTTTGACCGCTAATCACCGGAAAATCCGGGTATTCCGGTGCCGCCTGCGACGGTTTGCGCGTCTAAGATTACTGGACGCGCGGGCGTCACACGGCTACATACCCGCATCAGACAGGCTGCGTTCGCGCGGCCGGTACGTTATTTGGCCCTGCCGGGCCCTTGAAATGGAGTGAACCCGTGTCGCATGCAGATGATCAGGAAGGCACCCGCAGGGATTTCCTTTACTACGCAACCGCAGGGGCGGGTGCCGTAACAGCCGGTGCCGCAATCTGGCCTATGGTCAACCAGATGAACCCCTCGGCAGACGTTCTCGCTCTTTCGTCGATCCGTGTCGACGTGAGCGCGATTGAGCCCGGCACTCAGCTGACTGTGAAATGGCTTGGCAAACCGGTCTTTATCCGCCGCCGTACCGAAGAAGAGATCGCCGCCGCGCGTGACGTAGACGTTGCAGCGCTCCCGGATCCGCTGGCAGACAATGCCAACGTCCGTGCGGACGCTGATGCGTCTGACGAGAACCGCTCTCTCGACGAATCCGGCGAATGGCTGGTTATGATGGGTGTCTGCACCCACCTCGGCTGTGTGCCGCTGGGTGACGCGGGTGATTTTGGCGGCTGGTTCTGCCCCTGCCACGGATCGCACTATGACACATCGGGCCGCATCCGCAGAGGTCCGGCGCCGCGCAACCTGCCCGTGCCGGTTGCAGAATTCGTCGACGATACAACGATCAAACTCGGTTAAGGGAGAAACCTGATGGCTGGAATTCCTCACGACCATTACGAACCGAAAGCCGACTGGGAAAAAGGTCTGGCAAAACGCCTGCCGATCGTCGGCCTGCTTTACGACACGCTGATGATCCCCACGCCCAAGAACCTGAACTGGATGTGGATCTGGGGCATCGTCCTGACTTTTGTACTGGTGCTGCAGATCGCAACCGGCGTTGTGCTGGTGATGCATTACACGCCTCATGTCGATCTGGCGTTCTCTTCCGTTGAACACATCATGCGGAACGTGAACTCTGGCGCGATGATACGCTATATCCACATGAACGGCGCTTCGTTGTTCTTTGTGGCCGTGTATGCGCATATCTTCCGCGGTCTCTACTATGGCTCCTACAAAGCGCCGCGCGAGATCACGTGGATCATCGGTATGTTGATTTACCTGCTGATGATGGGCACAGCTTTTATGGGCTACGTTCTGCCCTGGGGTCAGATGTCTTTCTGGGGCGCGACCGTTATCACCGGCCTGTTCGGCGCAATTCCGTTCATCGGTGAAGCGCTGCAAACATGGCTGCTTGGCGGGCCTGCGGTAGACAACGCAACACTGAACCGCTTCTTCTCGCTGCACTATCTGCTGCCCTTCGTGATCCTCGGCCTTGTTGTCGTGCACATCTGGGCCTTCCACACGACCGGCAACAACAACCCCACCGGGGTCGAGGTGCGCCGCACGTCCAAGGAAGACGCAGAGAAAGATACGCTGCCCTTCTGGCCTTACTTTGTGATCAAGGATCTGTTCGCTCTGGCCGTTATCCTGGCCGTGTTTTTTGCAGTCGTCGGGTTTATGCCTAACTATCTGGGCCACCCGGATAACTACATCGAAGCCAACGCGCTTGCGACACCGGCGCACATCGTGCCTGAGTGGTATTTCCTGCCGTTCTACGCCATCCTGCGGGCCTTCACAGACGAGGTATGGATTGTTCAGATCGCATCCTTCGTGACCGGCGGCATCATCGACGCCAAGTTCTTTGGTGTGATCGCGATGTTCGGGGCCATTGCCGTAATGGCGCTGGCGCCCTGGCTGGACACCTCGTCGGTGCGTTCGGGTCGTTACCGCCCGATGTTCAAATGGTGGTTTGCGCTGCTGGTGGTTGATTTCTTTGTGTTGATGTGGGTGGGCGCAATGCCTGCGGAAGAGCCGTACAACACGATCTCGCTCATTGCTTCGACCTACTGGTTTGCATACTTCCTCGTGCTGTTGCCCCTTCTCGGTGTGATCGAAAAACCGCTGGCTCAGCCCGCGACGATCGAAGAAGACTTTGCGTCGAAAAAGGCCAGCTCCGGTGGTGGTGACACAGCTGCGACACCTGCGGAATAAAGGACAATGACAATGATTAAGAAACTTGCCCTTGTGGCCGCAACAACTCTCGGTCTGTCAGCAGGCGCTGTCTATGCAGCCGGTGCCTATGACACCCACATTGAAGATTTTGACTTTTCCTTCGAAGGTCCGTTCGGCACCTATGACCAGAACCAGCTGCAACGCGGTCTTCAGGTCTATACCGAGGTCTGTTCTGCCTGCCACGGTCTGAAATTTGTGCCGATCCGTTCGCTTTCTGAAGAAGGCGGCCCGGATATGCCTGAGGATCAGGTTCGCGCATACGCAGAGAACTACGAAGTCTTTGATGCAGAACTGGACGACTTTCGTACGGCAACGCCTGCTGACCACTTTCCGGAATCAGGCCTCGCAAACGCACCTGACCTCAGTCTGATGGCCAAAGCGCGCGCGGGCTTTCACGGCCCCTATGGTCTGGGCATCAACCAGTTCTTCAAGGGTATCGGCGGGCCAGAATACATCGCCTCACTCCTCACAGGGTATACCGGCAAGGAAAAAGAAGAAGCCGGCGTTACTCTTTATGAAAACACGGCCTTCCCGGGTGGATACATCGCAATGGCACCACCGCTTTATGATGAACAGGTGGAGTTTGCCGATGGCCACGCCAACGATATTCATCATATGGCGGAAGACGTTTCTGCTTTTCTGATGTGGACCGCAGAGCCAAAAATGATGGCACGGAAACAGGCCGGTTTTGTGGGCGTGGTGTTCCTGACGATCCTGTCGGTTCTGCTGTATCTGACCAACAAGCGCATCTGGGCTCCTGTCAAAGGCAAGAAATCCAGCTGATCAGATACCCAGGTCTGAAATTAAAAAAACCCCCCGGCATAACCTGCACGGGGGGTTTTTCCGTCTGTACCTCCAAAGCACGGAGGCTAATTACAGACCCTGGGGAGAGTACCAATCAGCCAGGGGACGTGTAGGTGTGTATCTGGCAGCTAATTCTGCTGAAATCACACCTGTCTTGCCTGGCCGTACCTTTAAATCCCACTTACCTCAGACGCCTTTAAATCCGGCGTTTACCACTTAAGCTCACCAACAATGTGTTAATCCTAACTGACGGTAGCATCGTTGTATGTGATCCAGTTCACATTCGATGATTTCTGCCGCGCGATTTGTCGGATTTTTCCTGTTTCCAGGGTTCATCCAAAGCGTCATCCGTTGCCGGTTTGCACTCTGTATCGTCCAGCGCACTGCCATCTTCAGCGGCGAAATCGGGTGTCGTTGACCATGGTCTGGGCAACGCGAAATTCACGATCCGTCTCAATCAACCAGCTGATCATGGCGCGTACGGGCGATTTGCGGGCGGGAGGGATTTCCGGTTTGGCGGGGAGTTTTCCGGGGCGATGCATTTTGCGATCCTCTGTGAGCTGTGTTCCGGGGAGAAACAATATCTTCTGACTGCACCCAGGATGCACCAAAAGCGAATCAACGTCTGTGAAACGCATCACACGAAGAGAATTAAATCTGGTGCAGGTCCGCCATAATCTGCAGAGCGTCACGGTCCAGAACCCGCACGCCCCCTCGGCTGACGTCTATGACACCGGCTCTTTTCCAAAGCGACAACGTTTTGGATACCGCCTCCCGGGTCGCGCCGACAAACTCCGCCAGTTCTGATTGCGAGAGCGCCAGCAGCGACAACTGTTCAGAACCATCCAGTGTCAGATACAGTATTTTCCGGGCCAGACGCGCGGGCATGGGCAGAAAGACCTGTTCGTTCAGCTGGCTGCTGATCCATCGCATGCGTTCCCCGGCAAGCTGGATCATATCGATGCCCAGTTCCGGATTCTCACGAATGGCAGCGATGACGTCTGCATTCTTCACGCCGCGCACCCGGGATTTTTCCAGCGCTGTTACCGTTGCTGTCCGGGTGCCCGGGTCAAACAGGGCAATTTCACCAAACAGCGCTCCGGGCCGCATGACATCCAGAGACAGTTTGCGGCCTTCGCGTGAGATAATACTGAATTCTAAAGACCCGGACACAATCGCGTAGAGCGCATCGCCGGGATCGCCGTGTTCAAACAGAACCTCCCCCTCTGCCAGGTCAACGACCGTCGAAACAGAATTCAGCAGATTTGACAAATCGGACGATGCATTGGCCAGAAAGCCGGACTTTGGAAGGGTCGAATTATCCATGGCGATCTCTGTACTTTCCCTCGGCAGCGGGAGCCGGGCATCGCCAACAGTGCTCAAGAGGGCCCTGACATCCATCCCTGCAAAACAAGGACAGTCAGCACAGTTCACAGACAGACCCCTCGGACTGTCCGTCGCTGCAAACCACTCACACAGTTACAATCACCGGTACTCCCCACCAGTACTCCGAGACTAGCGATGGCGGCAGAGCTTTGTCACGCGGTTTCTTAACAAACCGGACCTGTCAGGCTGTCAGGACGGTCCCATCAGTACCTGAAACAGTCACAGAGGCGATTTGTCCGGGCGTCAGGGGAGTGGCTGTCTGCACCTCGGCAAACTGCTCTGTACGCCCCATATGAGGGCTTTCCATCAGTACTTTATGACCGCGGCCCAGTTGTTGCTGCAGATGGCGTCTGACCTGGGTCGCGCCTGCGTCCCGGAGTAGTCCTGCACGCTCGCGAATGGCTGCACCGTCCACTGCGGGCATTCGTGCGGCCGGCGTGCCCTGGCGCGGCGAATAGGGAAACACATGCAGCCATGTCAGATCGCACTCCCGGATCAGGGCGAGGCTGTTGGCGAACATCGCATCCGTTTCTGTCGGAAATCCTGCGATGATATCTGCACCAAACGTCATCTCTTGGCGCAGCTTTCGCGCATCTTCGGTAAATCGGATCGCGTCATCGCGCAGATGCCTGCGCTTCATTCTTTTGAGAATCAGATCGTCGCCGTGTTGCAGGGACAAATGCAGGTGCGGCATCAAACGCGGTTCTGTTGCGATGGCCTGCATCAGATTTTCATCGACCTCGATGCTGTCGATTGAACTGATCCGCAAACGCGGCAGATCCGGCACCAGCCGCAGGATCCGCATCACCAGATCTCCCAGTTTGGGCGTTGCAGGCAGATCTGCGCCCCAACTGGTCAGATCCACACCGGTCAGGACAACTTCGTTGTACCCCTTGTCCACCAGGCGTTTGATTTGATCTACGACCACACCAGCAGGTACCGACCGCGAGTTGCCCCGGCCATAAGGGATGATGCAAAAGGTGCACCGATGGTCACACCCGTTCTGCACCTGTACGTACGCCCGGCTGCGGGTGCCAAAACCATCAATCAGGTGCCCTGCTGTTTCAGTGACAGACATGATGTCGTCGACCTGCAAAGCTTCGGTTTCTCCGATGAAGTCAGCGGCCAGACCGGTCCAGGTGCTTTCCTGCATCTTTTCGGTATTGCCAATGACTGCGTCGACCTCGGCCATTGCGGTAAAGGTTTCCGGTTCTGTCTGAGCGGCGCAGCCGGTCACAATCAGCCGCGCATCAGGATTTTCACGACGCAGGCGCCGGATGTCCTTGCGGGCTTTGCGCACCGCCTCTGCGGTCACCGCACAAGTATTCACAACAACCGCATTTTTCAGCCCGGCCGCTCCGGCCAGCTCCCGCATTGCCTCTGTTTCGTAGGCGTTCAGGCGGCACCCCATGGTAGAGAAAACAGGCGCGCTCATGCGATGGCGTCCATAAACGACCGGGTGAGATGACCCGAGAAAACATGCATGCTCGGCCCTGTCATCCAGACACCGTCGTCTCGCCAGTCGATCAGCAGAGTACCACCGTCCAGATCAATACGTACTTTGCGCCCGGTGAGGCCACGCCGTGCGGCGGCAACAGCGGTCGCACAGCTGGAGGAACCTGAGGCCAGGGTGATTCCCACACCCCGTTCCCAGACCCGCATACGCAGGTGGTCCGGCCCGATCAGCCCGGCGACCTGAACGTTGGTGCGTTCGGGGAACAGCGGATGATGCTCGTGGGCTGCGCCAAAACCGGCAAGATCCACAGCCTCTGCATCCGCAACAAAGAAAGTGCAGTGCGGGTTGCCCATGCCTGTTGCGACCGGCGCGCCATCAATCGGCAGGGACAGGGTATCCGTCTCATGCGCCAGCGGGACATCCGCCCAGTCGGTCTGGGGGTGTCCCATATTGACAGCCGTCAGCCCGTCACCGGCATCATACGCCTGTAAAACACCGCGATCTGTTGTCAGATCCAGAGAAGTTGCGGCCGTTTCCTGCATGACATATCGGGCGATGCAGCGGGTCGCGTTTCCACAGGCCGCTGACAGCGAACCATCCGCATTGTAGAAAGTCAGGTGCAGGCCGCGCGGGCCTGTGGACATTACAGCAAGCTGATCAAATCCGACCCCGCGGTGGCGGTCACCCAGCGCGCATGCGAGACCGGGTGTGACATCAATTCCATCCGCGCGCGCGTCCAGAACGACAAAGTCGTTTCCCAGCCCGTGCATCTTCATGAAGGGCATTCCGATATCTTCTGCGCTGCGCATGGCGGGCATATAAGCTGATGCGGCGAAACTATCCAGTATGTCCTTGCGAAAAGGCGGATTTGGGGCTTGACCCGGTCCCGGCACCTTTCTAAGTAGACCGCCTAGTGGGGCCGTTAGCTCAGTTGGTAGAGCAGCTGACTTTTAATCAGCGGGTCGCAGGTTCGAATCCTGCACGGCTCACCATTTGTATTTTCTGTCGTTTACTCAGAAGAACGCAGGCTTGCGTGTAAGTGTGCAGATTTGTCGGTTCGGTCACTGCTGCTGAAATCAGAGTTGTGTTCGGACCGGTTGATATTGCGGCGTAGGCAAGACCAGATATCCTAAGAACAAATCCGGAAAACTCGGATAACAGTCATGGCTTACTGGTATACTGCCGATACGCATTTCGGTCATGAGAACGTTATGAAGTTCTGTGATCGCCCCTTTTCCTCCGTGGAGGAGATGGATGCCGTCTTGATCGCAAACATGTGCGAGAGGGTTCACGAGGATGTCGATCTCTGGATCATTGGGGACTTCGCTTTTGGCCCAAGGTCAAAGGATGCTGGCTACCTTAAAGGGATATTCGATCAGTTACCGGGCGCTTGAAAGCACTCGACTGTTGGGAACCATGACAGCGAATCGACTTTGATACTGCCATGGGATGCTGTGTTTCCACTTGTTGAGCTCCGGGACGGCCCGCTCAAGCAGTTGAATACGAATTGCCACTAAGCGGCCTTGTGACGTGGAAAATGCTCGGCTCAAGCACGCTGATAGAACCTGGCTTTCCAATCAAGGTTCCGCAACAAGCAAATCAAGACATTATCTGGAATCTGGTTGCAAAACATGCCCGGGAACACGGCGTCGTGTGTATTCACCACGGTGAGTGCCAACATATCTTCAAAGACAAGTCCGCCGAGGCCCGGAACATTCTGATCGATAGCTTCAAGTCTCTGCTCAGGAAGCCCGGTTGGCCGCTCATGCTGATCTTCTCCGGTGTGAAGGGGCTTCGGGAATTTATCATGACCGACTGTATCTCGACCGAACAGTGCGTTGGACACAACCCGGAGGTCGGCGACGGTCTGAAGGGTTTCGGCAAGAGCCTTAAGGACGTGATGAAGAGTGGCCAGCTTGATCGATACGTCAAAGTGCACGATCTGCTTGGCCAGGGCAGCTTTGTCGTGATCTGCAACCTTGTTCAACAGGGCGGCGCGGACTGGGCGTGGTTTGATCTGTTTCGTCTCCAAGGCAGCGCGATCGTTGAGCGCTGGCACATTAAAAAAAGACCGGCGCAAAGGAGGTCCGGAACAATTCTGGCAAGTTTTGAAGTGCCTGCGCCCTAATAAAACAGGCTTTTGGGCGAATGCGGGCTGTAAGCGGGTCTCTTGTTCAATTCTCGATATGGGTATCGAAGCGAACGGCGGCCATAAAGGGCCGCAACGCAGGACTATGCCGACTTGGATGAGCCGTCGGCGCATTCCATACCTCTGCGCCAATCCTGTGTGATGTATCGATGTTTGTTCTGACATACCGATACGGGCATAAGGATTATGTTCGACCGCTCTTTGGGCGACAGCGCTAAGTTGGAAGGGGGTGGAAACATGTCGATGCAAAAGTGACAAACGCATCTACCTTCCGTGATCCCTTCAGTTTTGGAGGTCGTAAGCAGGATATTGGGGCCTCTGTTGATCGCAGGCATTCCGGTAAGACTTCGACCAGTTGACCGGTCTCCAGTTCACTTGCCACAGCCAGTATCGATTTGATGGCAATGCCTGCTCCCTGTGTGACCGCATCCGTCAGGATATCTGAATTCGAGACTGTCACGGAAACTCTGGGCATGCTCGCGCCAATCCCCCAGTCTTTTTGCCAGGGCAAACAAACCGCCTGATGCTCCGCCAGATCCGACAGGACCTGAGGCACACCGTGGCGTTTGATATATGAAGGCGCAGCACACAGGATGCGCCGGTTGTCCGCCAGTTTTCTGGTCAGATTGCTGCTGTCAGTCAAAGCGCCGACACGGATCGCACAGTCTTGTTGTTCTTCCACCAGATTGACGAAGCGATCAACAGTGAGGAAGTCAAACGTCAACCCTGGCTCAGCCTCCCGGAGTATGTGAAGTCTGGGCAGGACGAAACGCGAAAAGATCCAGGGCGCCATGGTTACACGTAAATGGCCTTTCAGCCTGCCGCCATTGCTCCCGATCTCCAGTTCGGCATCAGTGAGATCGTCCAGGATGGTCTGAACCCGTTCGAGAAAGGACAACCCCTCAACGCTCAGCGAGATCATCCGGCTGCTGCGATGGAACAGAACCACGCCGAGGTACTTTTCCAGTTTGCTGAGCCTGTGACTCACAGTTGCCGGAGACAGGCCCTGTTCCTGGGCGGCAGCGGTGATGCCACCGCGCTGCGCGATCTGAACAAATGTCTGAAGGTCGTCGATACTATACATTTGGATTTTTCGAATGATGGTTTCGGAAATGACCGCATTATAGCCTGCTTGTTCGAATGATAAACCTTCGGAAATTCAAATCGGAGGAAACATGTTCAGAACACTTATCCAAACTACGCTGCTGAGTGCAGGCCTTTGTACGCAGGCTTTTGCGGAAATCGAAACCTACGCAACCTTCGGGTCAGATATGCCTCCGGGCAATCTGGCGATCAGCCCCGAGGGACGCATGTTTATGTCCGTGCATGAATTCTACGGGAAAGATCTGCGCATCGTTGAGGTCATGCCCGACGGATCAACCAGGCCTTACCCCAATAAAGCATGGGCCAGCGCGCCGGTGGGTGATGGACCCGGACTTAAGGGTGTGCTCGGCCTGCGTGCAGACCGTGAAGGTATCTTGTGGATGCTTGATGGTCAGGGCGAAGGCCAGACCGGGCGTATCGTTGGCTGGGATACCAACACCGAAACGCTGCATGCGATACACTACCTCGGGCAGCCGGCAACTCTGCCGACGAGTTTTCTCAATGACCTCGCAGTGGACCGCGAGCACAACGCAATTTACATCACCGACACCGCTGATGCGGATACCACAGCGCTCATTGTGCTTGATCTCGATACCGGCCGTGCACGGCGTGTTCTGCAAGCCTCACCGTTCACAGTACCCGAAGACACCGAGATGGTGATTGATGGCAATGCAGTCAGTCTTGGCGGCGCACCGGCAAAGATCGGGGCAAATCCCATCACGATCGATCCGACAAATGAATGGGTGTATTTTGCCCCGATGACCGCAAGCGCGATGTACCGGGTGCGCACTACAGATTTGCTGGATGAAACCCTGTCGGATGATGCGTTGGCCGCGCGGGTAGAACGCTATGGCGACAAGCCGATTTCGGATGGGTCAACAATCGATGCCGCGGGCAATGTTTACATCACGTCGATAACCGAAGACGCGGTTGGTGTAACCAGGCCGGATGGCACCTACGAGATCCTCTATCAGGCCGACAACATGTCCTGGCCCGACGGGTTCTCGATGGGGCACGATGGATACGTCTATGTGACAATCAACGAGCTGCATCGCTCACCCGTCCTGAATGACGGCGTCGACGCGACACAAGGCGAATTCAGCATCATGCGCTTCCCTGCATTGGGCGGCGGCGTGTCTGGGAGGTAGCTCCATGCTCTACAAACTCGACTTTACAGTTGAATATGACACCTCAATGCAACAGCAGGGGCTGCTGGGTGTCTGGGCCGAAGAAGCAGAAGCGGCACTTGGTGCTAAATCAGCTGGTGTTGTCGTCGATCTTTGGAAAGTGGTGGGTGAACGCAAGGTTCTGGCAATAGTCGATGTCGAAACCCCTGATGATCTTGACCGCATTCTGTTTGATCTGCCGATCATGCAAAAGATGGGACATTTTGTTCAGGTCGACGTGAAATCCCTGCGACGCTATGAGGACTTTGCGGCGGACGTCAAAGAGCGGCTTGGACGCGTGTAACGCCATCATCGGGGCGCGCAGTGGAAGCGCGTCCCTTACCCAGCTGAAACCCTGCAATGACTGAGCGCATCCAATCAATGCTCCGAGTTCCGGACGATGCCATTATTTTCTATTCCGACGTTTGCGGCCTGGCCTTGGTCGACCAGGTGGATTTCGAAGATTTTTATCTCACCCAGCTGAGCGATCAAAACAGCGATTTTGTATTCTGACCGGCCCTCAGCAATAAGGAGCATGAGCCCTGTAAGCTCGACAATGTATGCGGCTACTTTGCAGTGTCCGTTGTTGATCCTGATGCGGGACATACGAAATATGTCGACCTGGGGATGGAGGTCAGGGACATCTTTGCCTTCGCGCGGGGCGGTTCAATTAAGGCCCATTCGACCCCTGGTAAACTTGTTTTCAGATTGCTTGTGATCGCAGAAATCAGTCTTTGAGCAGGTTAAATACAATGGCAACTCAGTCCGCTTAACTATGCACTTCGCGGACAAGGCGAATGTCTGCGAACCGGGCTGCAGTACAAATTTGCAGCATATGCCGGAGTGACCGGCTTTGGCTGCGAGCAGCGCGTTGCTTTGATGACAGTTTTCGCAATGCCGCGGCGGCTCCATATTCAACTTCGAGCTCTTGTTGCCAGGGTCCGTATTGGCTGTCCTGCGTGGTTGTGTAGTTTGACCGACCATACACCGCAGTGACCCCGCCCCTGATCGGGGCGCAGTGCTGCGGTTGAGATTGGCGTAGACGGCCGGGGCCGGTGCGCCAAGCGATGTGCGGGGCATTTGTGTGTAACAATTATTCCCATATTTTTAGATGATCTTCCGGGCTTCGGCCAGGCTGCCGAAGATGTGTTCGTTTATCAGGTCGAGCCCGTGGTGCACCCGACAGCGGTAACGGGTTCTTCTTCCACCTTGCCACGATGGCTTCTGAAGTCAGAAGGGCTCCTGGAACCAACGGTCCGCTCCGAAGCCATCACCAGCCAGTAGTGGCGAATTGTTCTCTGAGGGCCTTCTTTTGAACTTTGCCCATCGTGTTGCGGGGAAGCTCAGGCAAGATCACCAGCTTTCTGGGCTGTTTGAACCGGGCCAGCGATTTGGAAAGTTTCGCAGTGATCTGATCCAGATCGGGTGCCGCGCCGGGCATTGCCACAAGAACCCCCAGAACACTCTCACCAAAGTCTGCATGCGGAACGCCAATGACCGCACTTTCCAGCACGCCTTCCTGCTCATCAAGCAACAACTCGATTTCCTTGGGATAGATGTTGTAGCCGCCCGAGATGATCAGGTCCTTGCTGCGCCCGACAATGCTGAGGTATCCGTCCGCATCAATCTGTCCAAGATCACCGGTGATGAAAAAGCCATCGCTTCGCAGTTCCTCGGCAGTCTTTTCAGGCATTTGCCAATACCCCTTAAAAACGTTCGGACCGCGTACTTCGATCTCGCCGATGTCGCCTTGTGGCAGCGTTGCGCCGGTCTGACTGTCTGTGATTTTAAGCTCCACCCCGGGCAATGGAAACCCAACCGTGCCGGCGCGGCGTTCACCATCGTAGGGGTTTGAGGTGTTCATGTTTGTTTCCGTCATGCCGTAGCGTTCCAAAATACGGTGGCCGGTGCGATCCTCGAACTGCACGTGGGTTTCCGCCAGTAACGGGGCGCTGCCCGATACAAACAAACGCATATGCGCAGTCAGCTCTTTTGTGAAACGCGCGTCCCCCAGCAGGCGGGTGTAAAAGGTCGGCACGCCCATCATCGTGGTGGCGCGGGGCATTTCTTTGATCATCTGGTCCAAGTCAAACTTTGGCAAAAAGATCATCTGCCCGCCTGCCAGCAAGGTGATGTTGGTTGCCACAAAAAGACCGTGCGTGTGGAAAATCGGCAAAGCGTGCAGCAAGATGTCTGCCGGGGTGAATTGCCATGCGTTCGTCAGCGTCCTGGCGTTGGATAGCAGATTACCCTGGCTCAGCATCGCGCCTTTGGAACGGCCCGTCGTGCCGGAGGTATAAAGGAACGCGGCAAGATCGTCTTCGCTCCGTGTCACAGTTTCAAACGTCTGTGGAAGCGGTTCGGAATGCTGTGCGAAACTGCCAGAGCCGTCACCATTCAGCGTTTCCAGGCGTGCACCACAGCGTCTGGCTATTGGCACGAGATCGCTGTGTTTACGGTCATCACACAGTACAACACCAGCGCCGCTGTTCTCTACAAAGTAAGCGACCTCTTCCGCCGTGTACGCAGTATTAAGAGGCAGGAAGACCAACCCGGCCTGGGCGCAAGCTGCATAGACAGCCAGCGCCTGTGGCGATTTTTCGATCTGAACAGCGACCCGATCACCGGGGGTCAGCCCGATTTGCGTAAGGTATCCGGCATATTGTGCCGCCATTCCCAGGAAGTCCGCGTAGCTCAGCGTTTTGCCACCTGGCAGATGCAAAAAAACAGCGCTACTTTGATCGTGCTGGCCAAACAATGTGTCATAGAGCGGGTTTGTCATTCTTGTGCTCCTGTGAAGCCGGACGAGACCGACGCGCTCAGTCTGCTTACAGCGGCCGAGGCCGCCACGGTCTTTTCAGTGACAAAATGTTCGTGATTGGTGGTAATCTGCGACAGGTCATAGAGGTAGTTGACCATCGCCCCTTTGGACTGGCGCATCCCGTTTTCAGACAGGTCAGCATTGGCATGAACGGCGTGCACCGCCGCCCCGTTGCCAAGATGAAACCGCGCGACCGGATCTGCTGGCAGGTGATCGTATCGTTTTGCGGACAGCAGATAATGGGCTGCCTGTGCTTGCAGGGTGGCGTCATCGGGCGCTGATGTTTGGCGTTGATCAAGCCAGTCAGCCAGGCCCGGGATCGGGGACAGCGTTACAAAGGTATCGAGTGAAGCAAGGTCCCGCGACAGATCAGCGACCACCTGTTTGATCAGTGAATTGCCAAAGGAGATACCCGAGAGGCTGGCCTGGCAGTTCGAGATAGAATAGAATACTGCCGTGTCGGCTTCCTCTGCCTCAATCGGCGCGCGCCCTTCGGCCAGCAGTGTCTGGATGGAGTTCGGGATGCCCTGGGTGAGAGCAACCTCAACAAAAATCAGCGGCTCATCCGGCATTGCCGGGTGGAAAAACCCGAAACAACGCCTGTCAGCAGGTTGCAGCCTCAGACGCAGATCGTCCCAGCTGTCAATGGCATGGACGGCCTCATAGGCGATGATCTTTTCCAGAACTGCCGCGGGGCTCGACCAGTTGATGCGCCGTAAAACCAGAAACCCGCGATTGAACCAGGATGCGAAAAGGTGCTGGAAATCAACGTCCAGCAGCTCGAGTGCCGGGTCCTGGCGCATCATATCCAACAGATCCCGGCGCATGGATACCAGACGCTGTGTCCCGCCACGTACCTGATTGAGCCGTCGCAGCAGTTCCTGGCGACCCGGCTCACTTGCAACAGCAAAAGCACGGTAGCTGCGCTTTGACGGCGAAGCTTTGTAGTCTTTCAGGGTTTCCACAACCTCGACCGGGTCGATTTCCAGATCGCATAGCAGAAAGTCAAAGAACGCCTTTTTGCCCTCAGCATCAGCGCGCGCATACTGGTCCAGAATTAAACGCGCCAGCGTGGTTCCGGACACCTCACCCTGGGTGCCCAGCAGGTCGCGGGCCAGATCGGCAATCGCGCGTCCCTGTGCATCCGTCGATACGGCGCGTGCGAAACGACGTTCAAACACGGTTGAGAACAGACCGCTGAGGTAACTCATATCGCAGTCCCCATGACAGCGTTTGGCAGCCAGGTGGCGAGTCCCGGGAAGATGCACAGCAGAATGATCGCAATGACCATACAGGCGACAAATGGAAGAGACCCTTTGAGGATTGTTTTCAGCGAGATATCCGGCGCAATCCCGTTGATCACGTAAAGGTTCAGGCCAACGGGAGGCGAAATCAGGCCGATTTCCATGTTGATGGTCAGAACAACTGCAAACCAGATCGGATCAAAGCCCGCTGTCGTGATGATCGGGAGGAGGATAGGCGCTGCCATCAAGATCACAGCGACAGGCGGCAGGAAGAACCCCGCGATCAGCAGGAAAATATTGACCGCGCCCATCAGCACCCATGGGTTCACATCCAGCGTTCCAATCCATGCCGCAATGGACTGTGTGATGAACAGGCTTGATAACATGTAGGAAAAGACACCGGCCGCGGCGATAATGAACAGGATCATCACGCTTTCTTTGGTGCTGTCGCGCAAGACGACCCACAGATCCGCAGGGTTCCACAGTTTGTAGATCACCATTGCGATGATCAGACACAACAGAGCGCCGACTGCTGCTGTTTCCGACGGCGTGGCGACCCCGCCATACATCGCATAAAGCACACCCACGATGATGAAGAGGAACGGCAGGACCCGTGGCAAAATTTCGATTTTTTCTTTCCACGAGTAGGTGCCCTGTGCCAGCAATTTCTGGTCGCCGGATTTCCATGTTGCATAGAGCGACCAGGCCATGAACAGGCCGACCAGCATAAGGCCTGGGAGGACACCGGCAAGAAACAGGCGCCCGATGGATTGCTCTGTCGCAATGCCGTAAACGATCATCGTGACCGAAGGCGGAATAAGGATACCCAAAGTGCCGCCTGCCGCAATGGAGCCCGCGGCAACACCGTCAGGGTATCCACGCTTGCGCATCTCCGGGATGCCCATTTTGCCGATGGCGGCGCATGTCGCCGGGCTGGAGCCGGACATCGCCGCAAACAACGCGCAGGCGCCAAGATTTGAAATCACAAGACCGCCCGGCACACGGGTCAGCCAGCGCTCCAATGCTTCATAGAGGTCGGCACCCGCGCGCGTGGATGCGATGGACGACCCCATAATAATGAACATCGGGATCGACAGAAGTGCGAAGTTATCAAGCTTGCCGAAAAGGATCTCGGGCAGCAGTTCCAGCGAGCGCACGCCATCGAAGATCATGATGAAGGCTGTAGAGACAATCAAAAGGCCGAGGGCCACGGAGACCCCGGAAAAGAGGACGCAAATGGTGCAGACAGCGACAATCGCGCCGAGTGTGAGCGGATCCACTACCCGTCCTCCAGGCCAAATGGTTTTTCAATTTTCAGGAGGATCGCGACCATGTCTGCAATGAGTTGCAGCATAAACAGGGCAAATCCGATGGGCAAAGCCAGATAAGGTATCCACAGTCGCACGCCCCAGACAGTGTCAGACTTCCAGTTGCGCTCCCAAGTGAGATGCCAGAATTCATAAGAATGCCATAGCATGATCGCGACCATCACGATGGACAGCGACAGTGTGAACATCGCCAGAACGAAACGCGCACGTGGCCCCAGAGCGAGTGGGATCAGATCGACATTCACATGTCCCCGCAGGCGCTGAACGTAGGGAAGACCTATCAGGGTCGCACCAATGGCAAGGTATATCACCGCCTCTGTCTGCCAGATGGTCGACCCGTTCAGCACAAACCGCACAAAGATCATCTGGCAGGTGATCCCGATCGCCGCAACGATCATCGCGGCCGAGCACCAGCCTGCAAGTGTAGAGAGAGCAGCCACGAGACGCAGAAAAGGGTTGTTCCCTGTCTGTGCCACCGCGACAGAGCTTTGGCCTGCCATAGTGATGTCCTTAAACAACGGGTAAATGGGATTGGGCCACGCACGAGCACGGCCCAATCAGGTCGGTTACTCGACAGCCAGTGCCATATCGAGCAGCTCCTGGCCGCCCTCAACTTCAGAGACGAACTTGGCATAAGAGGTTTCCTGTGCCAGCGCGCGCCATGCCTCAAAGTCTTCGGCGGACATCTGGGCAATTTCGACACCCGCGTCGCGGAATACCTGCTCGGATGCAGCGTCCTGCTTTTTGGCTTCCTCCAGATAGAATGTCTGTGCTTTTGCAGACGCTTTCAGCAATGCTTTCTGCTGGTCGGCATTCAGCCCGTCAAATCTCGATTTGTTGATCAGAAGCGGTTGATACATGAACCACAGCGCAACATCGCCCGCGGGTGTGTAGCAGCTGACCTGCTCGTAAATCCGGTAAGATACAAAGGACGAAGACGACGTATTTGCCGCGTTCAGAACACCTGTTTGCATCGCGTTGTAGATCTCGGATGAGGCCATGCCTGTGATCGACGCACCAGCACCGGCCAGCATCTGTTCAAACGCCTTACCCGCCGCGCGTGTCTGCAGCCCTTTGACATCCTCTGGCTTGGTGATGCACTTGTCTTTGCCGACAAAGCCACCGGCGAGGTAGCCGTGTACCAGCACCATTACGTCATCGTCGGCCATTTTCTCCTCAAGTGCAGCCATGAACGGCGATGCACTCAGGCGGGCGGCGTGATCGTGGTTCTTCACCATGCCGGGCATCAGCGTCAGGTTATAGGCAGGTTGCTGGCCACCCGCGTAGCTCAGCGGCAGAACGGTCATGTCAAGCTGGCCGCGGCTCAGCGGGCGGTATTGCTCACGGGGCTTGAAAAGAGACTTGGAACCGAAAATCTGGATTTCCAGATCAACGCCGGCGGCGGCCACATCATCGGCAACCATCTGCGCGACCTGGTGACGTATGTCTTTGTTGGACCACTGGTGCGACAGGCGCAGTGTTTCAGCACTCGCCGCCGATGCAATGGTCAGGCACGCTGCGATGGCCGTCGCCGTCAGTTTCGCGAAATTCATAATTTCCTCCCTGGGTGTGTATCAACTTGTGATGTTGACGCTGCGCGGGAAGGTCACACGCCTCGCATAACAAGTCAATAATCTTGTATACAATAACTCTGATATTGCATTTTGAACTGATGCCGTGGTAGATAGTACAGATGGATATCAGACGTGCAGACCAGATTGCAGATACGCTTGAACAGCTTGTTTTTGCGGGTGAATTTCAGGACGGTGATCGCCTCGATGAGCTGAAGCTGGCTGAGCAGTTCCATGTTTCCCGAACGCCGATCCGGGAAGCTCTGCAGGTGCTGGTCACATCCGGCATGGCCGAGCAAATCCCGCGCCGCGGCGTTTTCATCCGCCAGCCAGGACCAGTTGAGTTGCTGGAAATGTTTGAAACGATGGCCGAGATCGAGGCCGTCTGTGGCCGCCTCGCTGCGACGCGCATGAGTGATCAGGAACTGGACGCGCTGGCAGACGCAAACGATCGCTGCCAGCAGGCTATCCAGGCGTCAGATCACGATCGCTACTATTCGGAAAACGAGACGTTTCACCAGATCATCTACAGGGGCGCCGCGAACAGTTTCCTTGAAAAACAGGCGAAGCAGCTGCAAAACCGCCTGAGAGCCTACCGGAGGATTCAGCTCCGTTTCCGGGGACGGCTCAGGCAATCCATGAGCGAGCATTCCGAAATCCTGCAATTCCTCAGAGATGGTGATGCGGATAACACCGCCAGGGCGCTGAGGGGGCACGTTGCCGTCCAGGGTGAAAAATTCCATCAGCTTATGGCAAGCCTTAAGCGCTGAGTTTTGCCGTTTGACCGGTCGTAACTGGCCTTTGGCTTCCGCAATTAGGGAACGTTCTTCGGGGTTCTGAAGTCCTGCTGCCGTAAGTGCGGTGCATGCATCCTTCAGCGGGCCGTGCAGCACCAAATATCGAATGGGGCTGAATGCGGCGAGGGACCGAATGCAACCGCAGTGGTCGCCCCCTTTGTTTCAGGACGTGCCGGTGTATCAATGTGAGGCTGAATGTCCAAACCAGCCGGTGGGTCGGTGACCGGTCATACCCGGGGACAGTCAGCGATCAGGTGTCACAAACGGTTTCTCACGGTCAACGCGCTGATGATGAAAATCAGGCAAAGTTGCTCTTTTGCAAAACGATGTGGCGGGACCGCTGCGCGCGGATGTCTGACACCCCTGATCAATTGCTGGCGGGTGCAAATCCATATGCGTCTTTACAAAACTAGTTTAGTAGTTATGTTTGTGGCATGACGATTCGAACCAGACATGCCCGCGCTCTTGCAGCCCTCGGTCACGATGCCCGGCTGGCAATTTTTCGATTGCTTGTCAGGGTAGGGCGCGACGGCTTGCGGGTTGGGGAGATAGTGCAGCATCTCGACATGGCACCATCGACACTGGCGCATCACCTTTCGACGCTTGTTTCTGCTGAACTGGTTGTGCAGGAAAAAGTTGGCCGGGATGTAATAAACCGTGCAGATTTTGACGTCGCGCAGCAGCTTGCAGATTTCATAACATCCGAGTGCTGCGAAGGCGTGTCACTCAATCAAAAAGAGAATGCCGCGTGATGGCATGCGGGTATTTTCTTCACTCTGAAAAAACTACAAAACTGGATATATAACTATGTCTGCCTCCTCCCATATTTCCGTACGGCCAGGTGCTGTGCTTTGGAAATTCGCTTCTGAACAGCGCGTCTGGCTGGCTTCGGCGTTGATTCTCTTGCTTCTGGCTGTATTTGACCGGCCACAGGCCGTCGACAGCACAGATTTCGCAGTGGCGGCTCTGCTGCACACCGCGCCATATCTGATCTTTTCAATTGCTGTCGCGGCCTTTGCAGGTGCGACCGGGGCGGACAATCTGATCGCCCGCGCCTTTACCGGAGCTCCTGTCGTTATGATACTGCTGGGCGCCGTGGCAGGTGGTCTTTCGCCTTTCTGTTCCTGCGGCGTTATTCCGCTGATCGCAGCACTGCTTGCGATGGGTGTGCCCCTGTCGGCGGTCATGGCCTTCTGGCTGGCCTCTCCTATTATGGACCCCTCCATGTTCTTTCTGACAGCAGGTGTTCTGGGTGCGGAGTTCGCGGTCGCAAAAACCTTTGCAGCCATCGGGCTGGGTGTTTTCGGCGGTGCTGTTGTCTACATGCTGAGCAAGGGCGGAGCACTGAATGACCCGCTGCGAGAGGGCATTGGCAATGGTGGCTGCGGGGGCGCCAAGGTTCGGGCACCAAAGCCGGTGGTCTGGAAATTCTGGACTGATAGTGAGCGCCGCGCAAAATTTGCCAGCAACGCGTTGAGCAACACTCTCTTCCTCGGCAAATGGCTGTTTCTGGCCTTCATTCTCGAAAGTCTGATGTTGGCGTGGGTTCCGGCTGAAATGGTGACCCAAGCTCTTGGTGGTGACGGCGTGTTGCCCATCGTCACGGCAACTCTTGTCGGCGTTCCTGCTTATCTGAACGGTTATGCAGCCCTGCCTCTGGTTGGTGGGCTGATCGAACAGGGTATGGCGCCTGGGGCAGGTATGGCCTTTCTTGTCGCGGGTGGCGTCACCTCGATCCCGGCGGCAATGGCCGTCTGGGCGCTCGCAAAACCGCGTGTCTTTGTCCTTTACATCCTTCTGTCCCTTTCGGGTGCCTTTGCCGTTGGCCTCCTGTTTCAGCTTTGGCAAACGATCTGAAAACGAATTACCCGGGCGACATTCGTTTCCCGGGTCTGTTCGAAGATGTATTGGCCACGTTCGGGCTGTAAATGACGATTGCCGGACAAGCGAATGCGCCACTGCCCCAGGCAGTATTCTGCCCGGCATCGACAAGGAAACCGGACAGAAAATTGTCGATGGCGCGCACAGGATCTGTCCCTATTCAGCCGCTGTCAGAGGCAATATCGATGTCGATCTGGCTTTGCAGTGATCAGTTGATGGGGGCCCCTGTGCGGGTCCCCGTCATCGGTGTTGCGAAGGCTTGAGATGCGGTAAAAGAGCTGGTGCGTGTCGTGGTTTATGTGTTCTCCCGCGCGAAGGCCCGTATCGCCTCCATGACCGCAGTAGCGTGATCCGCATCCAGCGCTGCTGCGTTGGGGTCCGCAAAAGCACCACTGTCGTTGTCAAAGTACGATCCGGATGCATCCGCAAAACGTGGGCCCAGGGCTGCATCGACCAGGATGTCAGCGCCGATGTTCAGATCACTGCCCGCGACGCCAAAGCCTTCTTTGACCATTTTTGATGCCAGCAGTGAGCCTGGGTTCACGGCGATCATGGCTGGCCCATCCGGAAGCTCTCTGGCCCATTCGCGCGTCCAGATCGTGATGGCAAGTTTGCTCTGCGCATAGGCCTCCATATCCGACAGGCGTGTTTTGCCCGCCAGCGCATCAAGGTTTACCCGCGCCTGCGCCGCTGACGACAGGTTCAACACCCGACCGGTCTGCGGGATCAGCGGCAGCAGCCGATCCGTCAGCAGGTATGGTGACAGGGTATTGACCACAAACCGGACGTCGAGACCGCTCGCCAGTGTGGGGTGCGGCGTTTTCAGCACGCCCGCATTGTTGATCAGCACATCGAGCTTTTCGTGTCTGGAGTGGATGGCACTGGCCAGTTCTTTAACGGCAGCGATGTCTGACAGATCGGCGCTGAAGGTTGCGGTATTCCCGCCGATCTCAGTTGCGGCTGCCTGCAGTTTGGTATCGTTGCGACCGTGCAGCAGAACATGGTGCCCGGCAGCCGCCAGCTTTTTGGCGGTCAGCAACCCGATGCCATCAGTGGCGCCCGTTATCAGAATAGTTTTTGTCATGGATCGGTCCTTTTAAGTGAAGTCGGGCAGCAGATCTTCTGCCAGCCGTTTGAGTGTCGTGTCGATTGGAGCGCTGTTAAAGCGCAGGTTCAGAGCCACGTGATTGATGCCGAGGGCTTCAATTTCGCGCAAATACCGGCGCAGAAATCCGGTGCCGGACTGAAAGCCCAGGTGGATGGGCCGTGCCCCGGCGTGCGGATCATCCAGAAGGTCAACGTAAAGCGACTGCATGACCGGCTTGTCCGGCTGGTCTGCCGCTTTGAGGTGCGCGCGGTATTCGGCAACTGCGCGATTTTGCGACCCCGGATCCCGCGGATATGTCATCCACCCGTCGCCGTTTCGTGCGACCCAGTCAGGCGCTTGCTGGCTGCCGCCCGTGATCAGAAGCGGCAGACGTGACCCGCTCGGTTTTGGAAGCATGTCTGTCTGGCCGGACAGGATACCCAGCGGGTTATCATGCCGCGGAAAAGGCTCCGCCATCCTGCGAATGTACGCAATACTATCCCGGAACCGGGCGCCGCGTTCAGGGTAGTTTTGCGCCATGGCCGGGTATTCTTCGGGCCGGTCACCGGAAGCGACACCGAGAAGCAACCGGCCCGCCGACAAAACGTCCGCTGTCGCCGCTGCCTTCGCAACATGCGCCGGGTGGCGCAGTGGCAGGATAATGCTGGCGGTTCCCAGGGCAATATGTCCGGTCATCGCGCCGAGCGTGCCCAGATAGACAAATGGATCAAACATCTGTCCGGGATCCCCAAAGCCAGGCACGTTGAACGGAACATCCCGCAGCCACAACGCCTGAAATCCCAACTGTTCCGCCAGTTGAGCGATCTTTACATGCCCGCGCATTGTCGGCTCAGCACCCACCGCGTAAGCCTCCAGTGGCAGTACCAGCCCCAGACTAAGCCGACCGGGGCGAAAAACCCGGTTATAAGCTTTGTTGATCACCGGGAACTTTCCGGTTGCTGTTCTATCCAAAACAATGCCTCCCTCAATACCGCACAAGCGTCCGGCTCTCGATGCTTTTGCGGATTGTCGTGACGTTCGGGTCCTCGACCATATCGAGAGCGCTGTGTGCGATTGATGGCAGACCCTGGTTGTCATAAATGTTGAAGAATACAACTTCATCCGGTGTCATCTTTGACTGATACACCCAGGCGTGCGCCGGATTTCCCACCAGCCCCATGATCTGGCCTTTTCGATCAGGGTAGATCAGGTCCAGCAGGATCCAGTCGTCAGAGGCGACACTGGAAGGGCGTACAAAGCCCAGCGGAGCGCTGTTGATCGGGTGCTCAACCGGCCGCCAGACATTGATGAACGCAAAGTGCCCACCGCTCCATTCAGCGGCTTTCTCTGTTCCGAGCAGATCGATCAGACGATGTTTGGCGCCGTCCTCGCTGTAGTCGCTGTGCACGTTGCGAGCGGGTTTCCGGATGGCTTTGGGGTCGTCGATGCGCACCGTGTGGTCGAAAACGACAACCTCCTGCACTCCCAGACGGTCCATGAGGAGCGCGGTCAGTTCCTGATCATAAAGGTCTTTCCAGCTGTCTCCGGTAAAATCACGGACCGCGCCTGGTGCTTGTGCAAATTCAACGGCGTCCCGCTCAAAGCGGACAGGTTCGGCCTCTGCACGCATGTCAGCAACTGATACGCGGGTTGGTGCAAGCTCAGGCGAGATCAGGTTGCCAGCAATGCCGCCGGCGTCCAGTTCAAAACACTGACGTTCGTCCTTGTGAACATGGTAGTTTACTGTTGCGCTCGATGTCATCGCAGAACCCATTTCAGTTAAGTGTTATCTCTGCAGACTGATTTGGTTTATTCGTATACCAAAATAAATGGCTTAAAATTACATACACAATTCGGTAATTGTATATAATGAGTATGGATACAGATGGATTGCGCCTGTTCGCGCTGGCCGCCGAGCTTCTGAACATCAGTGCAGCCGGGCGCAGTCTGGGTATGGCCCCTGCGGTCGCCAGCGCAAAACTTGCCAAACTGGAACACAGTGTCGGCGCGGAATTGCTGCACCGCACAACGCGCAAAGTGTCCCTGTCTGTAGAGGGTGCGGACTTCCTGCCTTTTGCGCGAGAGATAATCGCGCAGGAAGATGCGGCCCTCACGGCCCTGGGTCAGCGATCAGCAGAAATTTCGGGCACACTTCGTTTTGCCGCACCAAGTACTTTTGCGCAGTCCTATATCGCTCCGATCCTGCCGAAATTCCTGGAGAAGCATCCGGGTCTAATCCTTGATCTGCGCCTTTCGGACGTTCAGTTTGATCTGATCGAAGGCAGCTTTGATCTGGCGCTTCGGAATGCGCCGCTCCCTGATACCAGCCTGAAAGGCCGCAAACTCGCGGACGATACGCGTATTCTGTGCGCTGCTCCTGACTATCTGGAAGCCCACGGGGAACCGCAGAAACCAGAGGACCTGGTCGCCCACAAACTGATCGCTTTTCGTGATCTTCGCCCCAGGCAGCTGAAAACCGTACACGGCAACTCAGGGGTCTATTATCCGGGAGCAGCACAGAGCCAGCTGATCATGGATGACGGCCTGAGCCAGAAAAACGCAACACTGGCGGGCGCGGGTATTTCGCTGAATGCGCTTTGGAGTGTTCATGGGGAATTGGCGTCAGGTCGGCTGAAACGGGTTCTTCCGGATCATGAGGGCGCAGAAGAGAACGTGCTTTGGCTGATTTACCCGAAATCAAACGTGCTCTCGCCAAAGGTCCGCTTGTTCATGGACTTCCTGATTGCAGAGATCGGGAAGAAACCTCCCTGGCTGCATCCGGTCGGGCAGTGAGGCGCCCGCGTTGGCAACCAGACTTGTGTGATCAGTCAGGCGGGGGGGGCGCATTCACACGAAAATGCGGCCATGACTTGTTTCGTGGAAACAACCGGCCGTGTCGTCTATACTCATCGAAAGGTTGTTTCGGAGCGCCGCCATGCCTGCAAACTCTGTACGCTTAGCTGAATGAGCCGGGCCAAGCTCGAACTGGCTTTCAATCCGCAAAACGGGCTGGACTATGACACGGAACGCGCGCGTTTGCTCGGCCGGATATCTGAGCTTGTGTACCCCCTCAGTGACGCGGAAAAAGAGGCCTCGCGCGATCTGAAAACGCAGACGCTGGCCATTCGCCAGTCCTTTCTGCAGCGCATATCCGGCTGGTCGTTTCTGAACCGGCGAAACGAGACAATAAAAAACTCGATTGAAAACAGCATCCCGGTTCTGAGCCGCAGGCTCGCATCGGTCGAGGCGGCACGCGTAGAGCGCGATCTGCGGGCGATGGGTTTTGACCGGGTCCATTTTATGTCTGGCTTTGGGACGCAGTGCATTATTGCCGGTACGGACGAAATACTGGTTGTCAGTTTTCGCGGCACGGAACCCGACAGGCTGCTGGATATTCTTGCTGATCTTCTGGCGCTGCCGCTGATGGCCTGGAATGTCCCCGGTCGGCTGCACACCGGTTTCTGGCAGGCACTGCGCGAGGTCTGGCTGGATCCTGGAATGCCCATGCTGGTGTGGCCTGATCCGGACGACAGCGAAGCATCACAGGGGCTGAGTGAAGTGCTCGGACAGTTCCGCCGGTCTGCGCCATCTGCCCCTGTCTGGATATGCGGACACAGTCTGGGCGGCGCGCTGGCGACGCTTGCAGCGGCGCGTCTGGTTGCAGATGGTACTCTGGACGCAGATGACATCGCCGGTGTCTACACATTCGGGCAGCCACGCGTCGGTGACGCTGATTTTGCCGGGAGCTATCCGCTGGCTGAGCGCCATTTCAGGATGGTCAACCGCAACGATATTGTCACCCGCGTGCCGCCCGAAGGTTTGTCGCTGCTCGACACAGCAGCAGGTATGGTCCTTGAGCGGCCTGATGGAAAAGACCGCCCAAACTGGATGTCCCGATTTTGCTACCGTCATGTTGGCAGAGCCGTCTATCTGGATGGCGGGAATGCCCCGGTGTGCGACCCGTCAGCACTTTCTCTGCTGAGCCTACAGGCGCGTGCCCGCTGGGCCGCGTTGGTACAAAAAGGCCCTCTGAGCAGCAGAATATTCTCTGGCATCGGCGATCACTCAATGTCACAGTACAACCATTCAATGAATCCTGATTTAAACAGTACACGCGTGACGGGCACACAAAATACTGATCCAAAAGGAAATTCGACGATTTCTGCTTCTGAAAATTCCGAAAAAGACGCGGCGCGCGCCGGTCTTATGGTGTCGCTTTTCAGCAGCGCGGGCGCGGGGCTGCTGCTGGGTTATCTGGTTGGCATGGCCGTCTCCGAAGTCGTCGGGTTGCTGGTCGGGGCACTCGCAACCGGGCTGGCGGCATTGCTTGGTCTCAATGACAAACACTTCACCGTCACCAAAGGAGTGCGGATCGGCACCTTTTGTTTCACGGCCATTCTGGGCGCTCTGAGCGGCACCTATCTGCGGACACACCAGGTTCTGTCGCCAGAGACGGAGGTCCGGACACTGGCCGAGGCCAAGGCCGAGTACGAGGCGCTGGGTCTGGATGAGGGGACGGTGAAGACACTCCTCGCGAACCTGATAAATGCCGAGAACAAGGCCACTGCTGCGCTGGCGCAGAATGAAACGCTGCAAAAGGCGAAAACGACAGCGCATTTCAGTGGTGGCGTTGCGCTGAATACCTGTGAGCAGCTGCGCACACCCTTTGACAAGACACTCGCGCCCGAAGCCGCGATTAACAACTTCAAGAACGAAGGGGGAGAGGGCTGGGCCGATTTTGCCGCTCTGGTCGAAGACGATATCGAAGGTGCCGATCGCAAAGAGGTACTGTTTATTGCCCGCGACACGATGTGTGCGGGGGACGAGGCATTCGCGCTGTCTGCCACAGTGTGCGATGCTCTCACCGGCGCGGATAAACTCAGCTCTGTCGATGCCTACAAAACGGCTCTGAGCAGCGCGGAGAATATGCAGCCGGTCCTTACCCGTGTCGCGGCTTTACAGAACAAAGAAAACCAGGCGCCGGCGCTGGCGTTACTGACCGGATTGTATTGCACATCAACTGATTAACCGGATTGGAGATTTTGATGCCTTTTCCTGTTTTAAAAATCGTCCGCAGGTGTTTTTCGCGCCCGGCTATCGGGGCGATGGCCGCCACTTTCCTCTCTATGCCGGGTCTGGCCCTGGCGCAGTTTAACCCCGGACAGGTTGAAAGTTCGGTGGTGCGCGTTGTGGTTGGTGCAGGTACCGAGAACGCACGGGCAGCCAGCGGCTTTGTCTGGAACGACGACGGTTTCGTCGTAACCACACTGCATGCGGTGCCCGGTGGACTGGACATCCTGGTAAAATGCCGCGGAGAGAGCTTTCCCGCCACAGTCGCAGGCGTGCTGAAAGAAGCCGATCTGATCGCGTTACAAACCGGCCCGATGCCAAACTGTGCGCCGCTGAGCGAACAGATCAAATCGACAACCCCGCCCAGCCCAGGAGACCGGCTCCATACACTGGGGCATCACGAAAGTTCGCAATCCAAGACGTCGCGGTCGATGGAAAAAGGCTACGCCGACCCCGAAATACTGCGTTATCTGACTTCGGGGCCAACGCGGGACATGCTGGCCCAGTTCAATATCCCCAGTCTTGATCTTGAGATTTTCTACGTGCAAGGCGGGCTGCTGCCGGGGTATTCCGGCGCGCCTGTTTTCGATTCTGCGAACCGGCTGATCGGGATTGTGGATGGCGGGCTTAACAAAGGAACGTCCAACTACAACTGGGTTATCCCTGCGTCCAACATCGAAAAGCTGATGCAGAAAGTGGCTGCTTCAGAAACAACCATCCCGCCGGAAGTTGCACAGATTCAGGGCATTCTTTTCTCGTCTCCAAGTGCTGATGAAAGCGCCGGAACCGTTGTTGAATTCACCGAGCACAATCGGGATTTCCGCTTTGTGCTGTCGAAAACGGCGTCGCTGGCGGATCTTCTGGTAACGGCCGATGATCCTGAGGGTGTCGAGATTTTTCTTGAGGACTACAGACTGGCGGCCGGGGTAGAGGACGATGTCTACGAGGAGATGATCCAGCAACTGCAGTTCGATATCTACGAGGACGAGTACCAGCAACTTATCATTGCTGTGCCTGCTGGTCAGCCCTTGACCTACGAGGAACTGGATCCGGAGGGAAACCCGGGGATATCTGCGCTGTTGTCATCATCTCAGGGTCTCACGGCCAGTCTGCTGACGTTCGAAGTTTTGCCAGAGGGGGATATCCCATCGGGAATTTTGTCTCTGTCCGGATACGAGTGGTATGGCGTTGACGATCCGGCGTTCTTTGACAAGGTCGTTGACGGCCTGATCGAAGATTGCAAGGCCATGGAGGATACCTGCGACGAACATATGGCAGTTGAGATCCCCTTTGACGATCCCGGCGTCAAGGTGGTGAAAGCTGGCCTGCGGCGGGTCACCGGCGGTCCCGATGTATACGATGCCTACGACTATTTCAGTTTCGCCGTCGACGGAGAGTTCATCTTTAAATCCACAGTGACGATTTTTCCGTTCTTCGATGACCCTGATCGTTGCGAGGGAGCAATCACCTGTCCGTCTGATCCCGACCTGGCGCTGGAGCAATACACCCAGCTTCTGGCCGTACATCTGACGACTTTCCGTTAAGGTGCGCGCACTGGGGTGACCGACACCACCCCGGGCGCACTGTTCGCGTTCGGTTGCGCGCAGGGTACGTCTTGTCTCTGTCATCCTGCCCGGACAATATGTGCTGTCAGACATCTTTCGCTACGCCGGGGACAGACATGCAGATTGACAAACTGGATCACGTAAACCTGCGCACATCGCAGCTGGATCGGATGGTGAAATGGTACACGGAAATTCTGGGGCTGAACGCTGGCTACCGGCCCGCTTTTCCGTTTCCGGGGGCCTGGCTTTACGCGGGTGACACGGTGGTAATTCATCTGGTGGGCGTTTCAGATGAAGCGGGTGCCGGATCAGAAGGCGCGCTGAAAATGGAGCACTTTGCCTTTCGCGCCAGGGGTGCAGCAAAGTTCGAAGCCACACTAAAAGCGCACGGCGAAACCTATCGGCGTACGGACATCAGCGAAATCAACACGGCCGCGTTCAATGTCTGGGATCCGGATGGAAACCATATTCATGTGGATTTCTACACCGACGAAACCACCGATTAATCCCTGCGGCCCTCCAGTGTCTCAACGGTAATGCCCGCATTCTCCAGTGTCTTGCGGACGGAAGCCGCGATCTGGACGGCTTCGGGAGTATCTCCATGACAGCAGATCGTGTCGATGCTGGTTTCAATACGCTTGCCAGACTCTGTAATGATCGCACCGGCCTGAACCATGTCGACCATGCGCTGTCCGGCAAGACCGGCGTCATGGATTACAGCACCGGGCAGGCTGCGATCCACGAGAGTTGCGTCATCGTTATAGGCCCGGTCTGCAAAAATCTCGCCCGCCCAGGCACAGCCCAGATCCCGTACCGCTGCTTCCTGTGCTGTGGCACAGAGGACCATCACGATCAGGTCCGGATCGACGGACAACGCCGCCTCATAACAGTCCCGCGCCAGGCTCTCGTCCTCTGACGTCATATTCCCCAGCGCGCCGTGCAGTTTGACGTGCCGCACGCTGGCACCCAGCGCGCGTGCCATTCCAATCGACGCGCCCACCTGGCAGCGGATAGAGTTCTGCAGGCTGGCACGCGGTACGGTCATGCGGCGGCGTCCAAAACCCTGCAGGTCGGAAAAGCCGGGATGGGCACCGATGCCAACGCCATTTTCCAGCGCCATTTTCATGGTTGCGGACATCACATCCGGATCCCCCGCATGGGCGCCGCAGGCCACATTTGCCGAGGTGACTGTTTTGAGCAGGGCGGCGTCGTCCCCCATTTTCCAGGGGCCAAAGCTTTCACCCATGTCGGCGTTAATATCTACCCGTGTCATCCGCTGTCTCCTTCAGGTATTGAACGGATCGGCCAGTGCCGATACCGCGCCGCTGATCAGCTGATAGCTCAGCAGATCTGCAATGTCGTGGGGGTCCCGTACCAGAGGTTCTGTCTGGCCGGGCAGGGTGCGTATTTCCGCACGGGCGCGGGATTCGAGCGCGCGCGCCTCTTCGTGACTGACGAATTCAAACCGCAGCGGCGCGCCGACGGGGGCCTGCGCGACAAGGGGCAGATCGCTGGGGATCACCGTTGCGATCCGGGGGTACCCGCCGGTTGTCTGGCTTTCACACATCAGAACATAGGGCGCGCCATCGCCGGTGACCTGAATGTCGCCGGTCACGATCACCTCCGAGACGATGGACAGCCCGTCATTGGCAAAAAAGCCTTCGCCGTCCTGGTCCATTCGAACGCCTTGCCGGTTACCCCGGGCGTCTCTGCGGAATTCGGTGTTGCTGAAACGCTCGATGGTATCGCGGCTGAATTCATTGGTCTGGGCAGATTCGACAACCCGGACCGTACCGCCACTCAGCCGGTCGGCAATTGGCAGCCGGTACCCGGGCCGGCAATTTCCTGCTGCCCCGAGCGGCAGGTCGTCACCGGCTTTGAGCAGGCCGCCGATACCCGCTTTGAGGTGGCTTCCGCGCGCACCCATGTTGACCGGTGCATCAAATCCGCCGGCCACATGCAGGTAGCCGCAGGCACCGGACTGTGCCCCCCCGATTGTCAGTTTTGCGCCCGCAGGCAGCGCGTAGCTGGCATTCCAGACCAGTGGTGCGCCATCGATGCTGGCCGTCATCACGGCACCGGTCAGTGCGACAACCGTGTCCGCGCTGGCCTCAAAAGTACCGCCCATGCCGACCATCTCAATGGCCGCCAGATCCGCAGACTGCCCCAGCAGTGCCGCCCCTTCGTGCAGGGCCAGCGTATCAGCAGCACCACCACGTGTGAGGCCATGGGCGAAGTAACCGCTTCTGCCCATGTCCTGCAGGCTCATCGCAGGCCCGGCAGTCAGCACTTTGAGGTATCCGCTCATGCCAGCGCCTCCCGCTCTGCAGCGCCAAACCCGTCGGGGTATTTTCCGCGCAGGGCTTCCAGTTCTGCGCGCGGGACAGCGGGAAATACGATCTCGTCTCCCGGAGACAGGGCAAAAGGTTCGGTGCCGGACATGTCAAACGTGCGAAATGCCGTCTGACCAATATGGCGCCAGCCGGTGGGGGTGGTGTTGGTGAAAATCACCAGTTGCCGGATGGCCACCACCAGCGCGCCCGCCGGGACGTTCAGCGACAGGTCTTTTTGTCGGGGGATATTCCAGTTTTCTGCCAGCTCGCCCAGATAGGGCTGCCCCGGTGCAAAACCGATGGTCAGCACCCGTACCCGGGTCGAGGATATCTGCCTGATCGCCTCGTCCGGATCGACCCCGGCTGCGGCTGCCGCTTCTTCCAATTGCGGCGCTAGATCGGTGCCGTAGACGGTTGGGATGTGCCACAGTGTCCGGCCTTCGGGAAGCGGTGCTGCGAGCCAGTCGCGCGAAGCTAGCAGCGTTTCAAGCCGTTTGATCATCCGATCTGCGTCATGGGCCACAAGGTCGGTGATGACAAAAACGGATACCAGAGACATCGCTGTTTCTGACACTTCCGGCCAGTCTTCGGCGTCCACGGCTGCGCGGAACGCAACCGAGGCTTTGTTGGCAGCCTCGCTCATGGTGCCGGCAAATGTCACGAGCAGCCCCGACAGACCGACGGTTCGGATGATAGGGTAATCTGTCATATCAGGTCTCCGACCGGTACAAACGGCGTAGCAGAACAGGCGTGAGATACATTGGCAGTTGCCAGCAGCCGACAAACACCATGATGGGGGCGATTGTCTCGGGCGGCAGGGCGACCAGAAAGAGTGCGATGTTGCGGTTTCCCGCACCGATGGCCAGCGGGCCCGCGATCCAGGCAAGCTGCCCGCGTGACAAAAACAGGAACGTTGCGGCCTGAACGCCGTAGCTCAGGCCGAACGCCATAAGCGCCCAGCCAGCGACTGTCACCGGATCGCTGCGCAGCGCCGGGTTGAGAGCCGCCATCAGCCCGATGACGATGGCGGAAAAGGCAAGAACCGAAAGACCGTCGAGCGATTTGATCCGGTCCTGCGATGGTGCGGGAAACAGAAAGGCGCGCAGAGCGAACCCAATCCCAGCCGCCACAAGGATAACTGCGAGCAACCTCAGGGCAGCGACGGTTACGTCCCCGGCTGCGCCCAGCTGTGGCATCAGCAGGAGTATGGGCAATACGGTCAGGGGAAAGCAGGCCGTACCCAGTACCAGGATCTGCATCATCCGCCCTGCATCCTGGCCCAGCAAAAGCGCCAGGTTGGGAGAGCCGGAAAGAGCGGGAGCGGCGGTGGCCAGCACTGCGGCCATTGCCACCGGTGTCGCCACGACCCCTCCAGCATAGCATAAAAGCCACAGACAAACCGGCAGGGCCAGTTGCAAAACCAGAACGGACCCGATGCCCCAGCGAAGATCTGACAGGGCCCCCATGGCAGCCCGGTGGCCGATACGCAGCGCTGTAATCACCAGCAATACGGCGACCATCTGAGGCAGCCACGGGGCCATCGCTGCCGCCAGCCCTGGCAGCCCCAGGCCCAGCAGCAGCCCGATGATCAGGCAGGCGCGCGCATTGTCGGATATCAGCCAAAGGACACGCTCCACCGTCAGCCAGGGGTCTGTCGGAGGTTGTCCGGCAGCCAGGTTGCAATTTCCGGGAACCAGATCAGAACAAACACCATCAGCACCATGATCAGGAACATCGGCAGGGCTGCTTTGGTGATGTAGCCCATTTCGTGATCGGTCATGCCCTGGAGCACAAACAGGTTAAAGCCGATGGGCGGGGTGATCTGCGCCATTTCCACGACGACCACCACGAAAATGCCAAACCAGATCAGGTCGATGCCGGCCTCGCGTACCATCGGCTCGACAATGGCCATGGTCAGCACCACCGCGGAAATCCCGTCAAGGAACATGCCAAGGATAATGTAGAACACGAGCAGCGCCATGAGCAGTTCAAAACGCGCCAGTTCCATCGCGGCAATACCATCAGCCAGTGCACGGGGCAGGCCGGTGAAACCCATCGACAGTTTCAGAAAGGCAGCGCCCGCCAGGATCAGCGCGATCATGGCCGAGGTGCGCATGGCACCCATCAGGCTTTCCCTGAAGGAGGATACCGTCAGTGACCCTTGTGCCAGCGCGAGCGACAGCGCACCGATGACACCGATGGCCGCAGCCTCTGTCGCGGTGGCCCAGCCGCCGTACATGGAGCCGATCACGACAGTAATGAGCGCCAGCACCGGCAGCAGAAAACGCGAATTCTGCAGCTTTTCCGAAAAGCTCATGCCGGTTTCCATAATCGGGTTCCAGCGCGAGGACGTTTTGGAAACGATCGCCACATAGGCCATGAACATGCAAGCCAGGATCAGGCCGGGAAAGACACCTGCAAAGAAGAGTTTTGTGATGCTTTCATTGACGGTGACGCCGTAGACGATCAGCGCAATGGAGGGTGGGATCATCAGGCCGAGGGTGGCAGCACCTGCGAGCGTTCCGATGACCATTTCTTCGGGGTATTTCCGCGCGCGCAGCTCCGGGATAGCCATTTTGCCGACCGTTGTCAGTGTTGCCGCTGATGAGCCCGAGACAGCGGCAAAAATCGTGCAGGAAACGATGTTGGTGTGCACCAGACCGCCGGGCATCCGGGCAAGCCAGGGTGACAGACCTTTGAACATGTCCTCGCTCAGCCGCGTCCGGTACAGGATTTCACCCATCCAGATAAAAAGCGGCAGCGCGGTCAGGGTCCAGCTGGAGGACGAGGCCCAGATCGTTGTGATCATCGTATCACCAACGGGCCTGGTGGTGAAAAGCTCCATGCCGACCCAGGCGACACCCATCAGCGCGAGACCCACCCAGACACCCGTGCCGAGCAAGAGGAAAAGAACGACCAGAAAGAGGATAATCGCATAAATCTCAGTCATCTGATTATACCTCGAAGTTTTCGTCGACGGTGTCCCGGACAATCCGGTGCTCACCTTTGAAAATGACGTGGAAAAGGTTGTCGGTCAGTGCAATGGCCAGCAACCCGCCGCCGATCACCATGACAGATTGCGGTATCCACAGTGCGGCGGCGTCCTGTCCCTGGCTGACCTCGTTGAATTTCCAGGACCAGTAGACGAACCAGTAGGCGTAGTAGGTAAAGTACCAGGCCACGGCGGCTCCGAGCGCAAAGCACCATATCTCCAGAAGCTTCTTCGGCCCGGCGGGAACCGCGTTCAGCAGGATCGAGACCCTGATATGGGCCCCGTGGTTCAGCGCGTTGGCAAAGGCAAGGAAACTGGCAGCAGCCATCGCATAGCCTGCGTAATTCGGCGCGCCTGGAAAGATCTCGCCGGTCCAGCGGGCCACCATCTGCGCAACAATCAGCAACAGAATTGAAATGAGACACAGAGCGGCCAAAACGCCTGCGGCGAGGTACAGAAAATCAAGTATCTTGCGGATCGCAGACATGCCGGTACTCCCAGAACTGCATGAATTCAGCGTGCGGTGGCCCCCGTTGCCGGAGGCCACCCGTAAGAGATTACTGTGCCGCTTTGAAGGCATCCACGAGGGCTGCGCCCTCTTCACCAGCAGCTTCCAGCCACTCAGAGGTCATTGTCGCGCCGATTTCGCGCAGCTCTGCCATCAGAGCGTCACCAGCCGGCTGTACGGTCATGCCACCTGCGGCCAGACCGTCCATCGTGAACTGAGTGTAGGCCTTGGAGGCTTCCAGTCCGCGCGCCTCTGCTTCGGATGCACAGGCCTGAATGGCGGCTTTGTTTGCATCAGATACATCCGCCCAGACGTCCTGGTTGACCATGACGTAGTTGCGCGGCAGCCAGGCATCGACCTCGTAGAAGTGTGTCAGGCTTTCCCAGACCTTGCGGTCATAGCCTGTCGCACCCGACGACACCATGGACTCGGCCACACCTGTGGCAAAGGCCTGGGAGATTTCCGCGGCCTCAACAGTCACTGGCAGCATACCTGTCAGCTCGGCCAGACGGCTTGTGGTGTTGTTGTAGGACCGGAATTTGACACCTGCCATGTCGGCGACAGAGTTGACCTCTTTTTTGAAGTACAGGCCCTGAGGTGGCCACGGCACGGCATAGAGCAGTTCCAGGTTCTGTTCGTCCAGCAATGCCTCGATCTTGGGCTTGGCGGCCTCGTAGAGTTTTTCGCTGTCGTCGAAAGAGGGGGCCAGGAACGGAATGCTGTCAAAGCCGAATACGGCGCTTTCGTTCTGATGGCCGGACAACAGGCGTTCGCCGATCTGGACCTGGCCGGTCTGGATGGCGCGTTTGATGTCAGCACCTGCAAAAAGCGAACCGCCCGCATGCACCTCGATTGTGATCTCGCCGTTCGTTCCGGCGCCAACGCATTCTGCGAACGCAACACCGTTTTCCGAATGGAAATTAGACGCAGAATAAGCCATTGGCATATCCCATTTGTCTGCCGCGGCAACCGGCAGCGCCGCGCCCAGTGTCAGTGCCGCTGTTGCAGCTCCTGCCATCAGTCTGTTTGTCAGTTTCATAAGTTTCTCCTTGTTGGTCGGTTTGTTATATCATTTCCGGAAACGTTCCGGTGCATAAGGGGTCATGTCCAGATTTGTTGGCTGACCCGCAATCAGACCCGCCACCAGACGCCCTGTTTTCGGGCCCCCGGTCAGGCCAATGTGGTGATGCCCAAAAGCCGTCCACACCTTACTCTGCCCGATCTGTCCGATCAGAGGCAGGCTGTCACTGGGAGCCGGCCTGTGCCCCAGCCATTCAATCTCGTCCGTTGCGGTCATCGCAGGATATGCCGCACTGACCTGCCGTCGCATCAGTTCAAGAGGTGCTTTTGACGGGCCGGCGTCCAGCCCGCCCAGTTCCACAATCCCGGCACAGCGCACGCCCTGTGCCATAGGCGTCGCAACAAATTTACCCGCAGCTATCATGGTCGGCCGCTTCGGGCCTTTTTCGGCGTTTTCAAAGACGATGTGATAGCCGCGCTCGCTTTCCAGCGGCACGCTGATCCCCAGCTTTTTCATCATGGGCCCGGACCAGACGCCAGTGGCCAGAACCGCATTGTCGCACTCAAACCGGCCCTGCGTCGTTTCTACGGCCCGGATGCTGCCACCGGACAGGTCAAAGTCCTTAACATCCGCGAAGATCAGCTTTCCGCCCAGTTCCTCAAAATGTCCTGCAAGAGCGGCTACATAGCCGCCGGGGTCCCGGATAAAGCCGTGTTCTTTCAGCGCAGCAATCAGCCCCGCGCCCGCCAGATCAGGCTCATAGTCGGACACATCTGTGCCCTCGATCAGCTCGGGCTCGAAACCAGCGTCGCGGCGCAGCGCCCAGGTATAGGCGTCGCCGTCAAAGGCCGCTCTGTCCCTGTAGGCAAAACAATAGTCGCTCTCGGTAACCCAATGCTCGAGACCCGTGCCCGCGACCAGTGATTTATGCTGTGAAACGCTGTCGGTCACGACGGGTGCCAGGTCGCGCGCAATGCGCCGTGTGTCGGTGTCATTGGCGTTCGAGAGGTATTTTGCCAGCCAGGGCATCAGTTTCGGCAGGTAGCTCCAGCGCAGAAACAGCGGGAAGTCCGGCGATAACAGCATGCCCGGGGCCTTGCGGATCAGCCCGGGCGCCGTAACCGGCACCATCGACACCGCCGCAAGAACACCGGCATTTCCATGAGAGGTCCCCTTGCCCGGTCCGGCGCGGTCGATGATTGTGACGTCCAGCCCGGCACGGCGCAGCCAGATGCCGGTGCAAACACCGACAATACCGGCACCGACGATGACCACATGCTGCGTCATCGCACGACCCGATCCGTTGTGTTCAAAAACGGCATAGTACCCCCGGGAAACGATTCCCCGAGGTCAATACTGGCGATGTTTCACAATACGTCAACAATTTGTTGACATTTTATCCGCGTTGGGCACTCTGATGCCATGTCAGACAGCTTTCTCGGACCCGTTGTTTCCTCCGCCCATCTTGCCAGCGGCTCTTTTGCCGAGATTTCTGAACTGGAATACGGGCTGATCCTGAGCACGCATGCGTTCCAGCGTTGGACTGTGCGTGCCATTTCAATGGCCGGGTACCCTGAGCTCAGCTCGCTGGATGTGCTGGTGTTGCATTCGGTTTTCCATCGGGACCGGCCCAAGAAGCTTGCCGACATCTGCCTTGTTCTGAATGTCGAGGACACGCATACGGTCAACTATTCCATTAAGAAACTGATCAAGGCCGGTCTGGTCAAAGACGGCAGACAGGGTAAGGAAAAGACCGTAGCTGTCACCGAGAAAGGGGCAGAAACCTGTGTCAGGTACCGGGATATCCGCGAGGGCCTTTTGCTGCGGGCTGTGGCCGAACTGGGGCTGGAGCCTGAGCAGGTCAGCCGGGCGGCCACGCTGTTGCGCCTGATGTCCGGCCAGTATGATCAGGCGGCGCGGGCGGCAACCACCTATTGATTGCGCAGGCGCGGCAGGGCACTAACCTCACATGACTGAAGAACTGACACCGCGTCTGGGCATCCTGATGCTTGATACGCAGTTTCCGCGTATTCCCGGAGACGTCGGCAATCCGGCCAGCTGGGCGTTTCCGGTGCGATATGCGGTTGTTCCGGGTGCGACACCGCAGGCAGTGGTCTGCGAGGATCCCGAACCCTTCGTGCAGGCCTTTATCCAGGCCGGGCGCGATCTGATCGGGCAGGGATGCACCGGGATCGCGACAACATGTGGTTTCCTGTCGCTGATCCGTTCCCGCCTTGTGCAGGAACTCGGTGTGCCAGTCGCAGCTTCAGCGTTGGAGCAGGCCGCTCAGATACAGGCGACGCTCGGCCCGAAAAAACGGATTGGTATTCTGACGATTTCAGCGCCCAACCTGACGCGGGCACATCTTTCTGTTGCAGGTGTGCCGCCTGATGCCGTGATCCGGGGCGTCGGGCAAACGGCTTTTGCAGACAGCATTCTGGGGAATAAACCCGACCTGGATACGGTGCGTGCCCGGAGAGAGCTGATACAGGCCGTACGGACAATGATTGTCGAGGCGCCCGAGGTTGGCGCTGTCCTGCTGGAGTGTACAAATATGGTCCCCTATGCCGCGGATATTGCGCGCGAAACGGGCCTGCCGGTGTATTCCATCTGGTCGTATCTGAACTGGTTCCACGCCAGCCTTTCGCCGGCACGTTTCCCCGCCCCCTAAGCGCGCAGCCACCCATCCTCAAAACGCCATGAGCTGACCCCGGCCAGCCGGATCAGCCGCGACAACTCACTTTCAAACGCCTGAGTACGCCCTTTACCCCAGCGAATGCCACGTTCCGGCCATATCGCCCGCACAACCAGTTCGTCGCGATCCCGAAAGGCCTTCATATCGACCCGGCCGACCAGCCGGTCGCCCTCCAGCACGGGAAACACATAATATCCGTAACGGCGCTTGGCTTCGGGCACAAAGATTTCGATCCGGTAATCGAACCCGAACAGTCGTTCGGCACGCTTTCGGTCGCGCAGCGCCGGATCAAACGGGCTGAGAACGCGCAGTCGCGCCGTTGGGGGTGTGTTCAGTGCAGGATCGTCACCGATGCCGGGCCGTGCCAGGCAATCGCGTACGGCTCCATCCGCACCGGTGATCCGCACGGGCTGCAATCGGCCTGCGGCCAGCTCGTTCGTGCACCAGTCTCGCGCCTCGGCCAGCTTTATGTGATCCCAGAATGCTGCAAGCTCTGCCGGTGTGGCAAATCCCAGCCTGTCCAGCGCCCCGGAACAGCACCAGTCAATCGTGCGCGCTGTGTCCTCCGGGCTTTGCAGCGGCCGGCACAGCGCCTCATCGATCATCCGCTCGGTCAGATCATAGCGCTTTCTGAACCCGTCGCGGCCGACCACGCACAGCGCTCCGCTGCGCCACAGATACTCCAGGGCCGTCTTTGACGGATGCCAGTCCCACCAGCCGCCGGAGCCGCGTTTTTCATCGGCGCCCACATCTGATGAGCACAACGGGCCCTGCGCACGGATCTGGTCCAGAACCGGCTGAAACCGGGTCTCGTAGCCGTCCCGCCGCCCTTCACGCCATCTGCTGCGCAGGTATTCTGCGTCCCGTTCCCGCCTCAGCTGCCACCAGGCGTAGTACTCCATGGGGATAACAGCGGCGTCATGCGTCCAGTGTTCGAACAGGGCACGGTCTTTCTCATAGAGCGTTTTAAGATGCTTTGGCCGGTATCGGGGTCGCCTGGAAAACAGGATCAGATCATGGGCCCGGGCAACCGTGTTGATGCTGTCCAGCTGTACGAAACCAAGGCGCCTGATCATGTCCAGCAGGGCAGGCCCGCGCGCCTCGCCGGCAGGGTTTTCTGCCAGGGCATGACGATCCAGAAAAAGCCTGCGTGCCTCAGAATTGCTCAGCGTGAGTGTGTTCATCAACGCCGGTAGCGCCGAAGCGTATCACCCCAGGAAATCTTTGACGCCAGCGTAAAGTGGCCAGGATCTTCGGGCAGAACGTCTTCCGGCAACTGACTGCGTTCCAGTATGATCTGCGCGGCCTTTGTCCCGATTTCCTTGCGGCAGGCATCCATTGTTGCCAGCCTGCGGGGCAGCCCGTCCAGCAGTTCAACACCGTTGAATCCCGCCAGACCGATCTGGCCCGGCACATCAATCCCCTGGTCCAGCAGATACAGCAGACCCCCCGCGCCGATCATGTCATTCGAGAAATACAGAAAATCCAGATCAGGTGACCGCTGAAGCATCATTTCCGTCATCTCGCGCCCTTTTGCCAGCGCTGAACCACCTGAATAAAACTCCCGGTCCTCAATCTCTACGCCTGCCTTGGCCAGCGCTTCGGTAAAGCCTTCAAAGCGTTTGCGGGCCCGGTGATCGAGCGGCATCTTGGTGCCCAGAAAGCCGATCCGCTGGTACCCCTGTTTCAGGATCGCCGCCGCCATCTCGCGCCCCGCGCGCCGGTGCGAGATCCCGACCATGGCATCGATCGGCGTGCCGTCGGTATCCATGATTTCGACCACCGGGATCGCGGCGTTCTTCAGCATGGCCCGCGTCGCGTCTGAATGTTCAAGGCCAGCAATAATAACGCCGGACGGACGCCACGACAGCATCTCATAGAGGACCTGTTCTTCTTTTTCCGGCAGATAGTCCGTGACGCCGACAACGGGCTGGAGCGGTGTATCCTCAAAGGCCTGGTTGATCCCGGTCAGCACCTCCGGGAAAACCATGTTGGACAGCGATGGAATGACGACAGCCACCAGATTGACCCTTTGGGATGCCAGTGACCCGGCGATCTGGTTCGGCACATAGCCCAGCGATTTCGCCGCCTCGAGCACCTTCTCACGTGTTGTTGCCGACACGTCACCACGGTTGCGCAGAACACGGCTGACCGTCATTTCCGACACCCCGCAGGCTTCTGAGACATCCCGGAGTGTAAGCGGCCGCTGTTTTGGTCTTGTCACAATGATTTCCTGTGCTGTTGAACAACGTTAGCGCATGACAGACCCGGCTATCAACCACCTGCTTTGGCTGCACATCAGGTCATGACAAACCCCGTCAGCTGTTTTAAAGCTGAAAGCAGCGGTCCCGTGGCTCAACTGGATAGAGCAGCCCCCTCCTAAGGGGCAGGTTGCAGGTTCGAATCCTGCCGGGATCGCCATGTGCCTCACAGATAAGTCTCGCCGGGTCGCAGGTGCGTGACACAAGGTGACTGAGTTGCCCCTTATTGTTTCAGCCAATCCGTTTACCTCTTTCACAGACGACGCAGGCAGCGCCGCCGTGAACAAGTTGGAAAGGCAGAAACATGAATGTATTCGTAAAGAAGGTTTCTCTGGCCGCACTGGTCGTAACGGTTATCGGAACCGGTTTTTCCGGTCAGGCACGGGCCGGTGACAGCGCTGATCTGGGCAAGCTGCTGCTGGGTGCGATTGCGGTTGGCGTTGTTGCTGACAGGCTCAGATCGGACAGACAGGAACAAAACGTCTCCCGGCAGTATCACAATGGTCACCGCAGCTATCACCAGCCGCAGCGCCACCAGAAGAAAAAGATTTCCCGCAAAAGACTGCACGGCAAAGGACCGCGCCACAGCGGGTTTCACCGGCACGGAGACTTTGGCCACACGCACAGCTACAACCGCGCGCACAGCCACTGATCCAGAGAATTGTGGGGAAAACTGGTCGGGCTGAGAGGATTCGAACCTCCGACCCCCTGCTCCCGAAGCAGGTGCGCTACCAGGCTGCGCTACAGCCCGACCGATGGGCGTGGCCTACATCTAACAGGCTACTTTGGCAAGTCGCGGTCGGAGGATTTTACCCACCTGCGGGCGGGATCAATAAAGCCTGAGATCCGCGGCGCAGTACCGGTTTCCGGGCGCGACCGTGTCCGCAGAACCGGCTGTTCGGAATCCGGAGCCCGGCTTTCGCGCAGAACAATGAACAAACCGCTGCCGATGATGATTGCGGAACCGATGACCGTATTCAGGTCTGGCCTTTCATCGAAAAACAGCAGGCCATAAAGCGCGGCCCACATGATCTGGGAATACTGCATGGGGGCCACGAAAATCGGCTCGGCGCTGTTATAGGCTGCGATGAGGAACCGCCCGGCCACCCAGGCGAAGAGCGCGATCACGGCCAGCCGGCCCAGATCCTCGATGGGCGGAGGGCTGTAGACAAAGGGCAGAACGGCCGCCATCACCACAAGGTTTGCCATCATCGGATAGAGCATGATCACAATGGTCCGCTCTTCGCGTCCGATCTTGCGCACGATGATCGACGCAAAAGAGCCGCAAATCGCGGAAATCAGGGCGGCGAGGTGCCCCAGTTCCAGATCAGCCTCGCCCGGGCGCAGAACCACCAGAACACCCGAGAGGCCGACGCCGACAGCCGCCCAGCGGCGCAGACGCACCGGCTCGCCCAGCATCGGCACCGCGAGAACAGTGATCAGCAGCGGTGCCGCAAAAAGAATGGCATAGACCTGTGCCAGTGGCAGCACCGAAAACGCATAGAATGCGCAGAACCCGGTCACCATCGCGGCAAAGGTGCGCGCAGCCATCCACCACGGGTGTCTGGGCAGCAGAGTGCCATGGGTCGCATCGCGCAACAGAGCCAGCATGGCCAGCGGAATACCAAAAAGAACTGAAAAGAAGACAATCTGGACCGGGGAATAGCCGCCCCCCAGAACCTTGATGATGACGTCATGGCTGGCAAAGATCGCAAAGGCCAGCAGCGCCAGCAGCGCGCCTTTGATGTTCGGGTTCATGGGTTTTCGCGGCATCGGGGAGTCCTGTTCATAACCGGGCCGGGATACGTCCCTGACCCACAGGTGGCACAGTGTTTTCCGCCCCGGCGCCGCCCTGCGGCCTCCCCGACACCGGGACGGTTGTTTTCAGAGGCTGGCGTCCAGCGCCGCCAGAATAACGTCACCCATTTCGGATGTGCTGATGGGGGTGCCGCCTTCTTCTCCCATCAGATCAGCGGTCCGTGCGCCATCTGCGAGCACTTTCTCGATTGCGGCTTCCAGACGCGCGGCCTCGTCACCTTTGTCGAAAGAGTAGCGCAATGCCATCGCAAAGCTGAGGATACAGGCGATGGGGTTGGCCTTACCCTGACCTGCGATATCAGGCGCAGAGCCGTGCACGGGCTCGTACATCGCCTTGGGGCGGCCATTGGCCATCGGCGCGCCGAGGCTGGCAGAGGGCAGCATGCCCAGCGACCCGGTCAGCATTGCAGCACAGTCAGACAGGATATCGCCGAAAAGATTGTCTGTAACGATCACATCAAACTGTTTGGGTGCACGCACCAGCTGCATCGCACCGTTATCGGCATACATATGGCTGAGCTCCACTTCCGGGTATTCAGCCGCGATCTCATTGACCACATCGCGCCACAGAATGCCGCTTTCCATGACATTCGCCTTTTCCATGGAACAGAGCTTTTTGTTGCGGCGCATTGCCAGCTCAAAAGCGGAACGGGCGGCGCGTGCAATTTCGCTTTCGGTATAGCGCTGTGTGTTGATGCCAACGCGCTCGTTGCCTTCCTCAAAGATACCGCGGGGTTCGCCAAAGTAGACGCCCGAAGTCAGCTCGCGCACGATCATGATGTCGAGCCCGGCAACGATATCTTTTTTCAGTGAGGAAAAATCCGCCAGTGCGTCAAAGCACTGGGCGGGGCGCAGGTTGGAAAACAGATCCATCTCCTTGCGCAGACGCAGCAGACCACGTTCCGGTTTAACGCTGAAGTCCAGATCGTCGTATTTCGGGCCGCCGACGGCTCCTAACAGAACCGCGTCGACCTCAAGCGCTTTGGCCATCGTGTCGTCATGCAGCGGCGTGCCATGCGCGTCATATGCTGCACCGCCCACCAGATCTTCGCTGACGTCAAAGGCAAGCCCGCGTTTATCGCCAAACCAGCTGATGACCCGTTTGACCTGTTCCATAACTTCCTGGCCGATGCCGTCACCGGGAAGGATAAGAAGAGAAGGGTTGGCCATGCGAAGACTCCTGCGTGAATTACCTGGCAGCGGCCTATCCCGCACAGGATGCAGGGTCAAGAAGCGGTGGGACGAATGGCGTCTGCGGTGCAATCGGTTCGCCTTATACGTGCAATTTTCTGAATTCAGACGTATTCTGCCCTCGTATCAGAACGAGCGAGTCGCAACATCGGTATCAGAAGAAACAGTTGGATCAGAACAGCGGCTGCCGCCGGTGCGGTCCTGCTCGTGATGGCGATTGTCTGGCCTTTTGCGCATTATGCCATCCGTCTGGGGCTGCAGGGGCTGAACGACGGTGCCGCCACGGGCAGCAGGCTGTTCACGCGCAACGGGCCGGTTCCCAACATGGCCGTCTTTGCCCATATGGTCGTGGGCGGGCTGCTCACCCTGCTGGTGTCGCTGCAGTTGCTGGGAAGCCTGCGCGCGCGCTGGCCGCGTCTGCACCATATCAATGGCTATGCGATGTTTACCTGTGCCATGCTGGCGGGCGCTGGTGGCCTTGCTTACATTGCATTGCGGGGCACCATCGGCGGGTTTTGGATGGACCTTGGCTTTGCCATCTATGGCACGCTGATGATCGGTGCCGCCGTCCAGACGGTGCGCAATGCACAACGGCGGCGGATTGACCGGCACAGACGCTGGGCGTTGCGGCTGTTTGTGCTGGCGCTGGGTTCCTGGGCCTACCGTGTGCACTATGGCATCTGGTACGCCCTGACGGGCGGTGTTGCCTCAAACGGGGCATTCACCGGCGCATTTGATCTGGTGCAGAATTTTGCGTTCTACATGCCCTATCTGCTGGTGCTCGAAGTCTGGTTCCGCCGGCCGGCGGTTCAGCGCGAAATGTCCACCCAGACCAGCCTGTGACGGCTGGCGGTTGCTGCTGTCTGACCTGCCTGGGTGTCCGGATCGGGCCACCACACGCCGCTGCCCGTGACCACCAGATCAGAGGAGGGCAGAACATAATCGACCCTCAGATTTCCGGGCACCGGGTCGTCCCAGTCTGCCGTATCCATCGGATCGCCTGAGACTGCGGCACTGCCGGTACTGGCCGGTGCCGGGTCCTGCAGGCGCGGATCAGACAGGAGCCCGCGAATGGCGTCTTTCAGGCCGGATCCACCGATGGGATCCTGGTTTGTATCCCCGAGCAGCACAAAAGAGCCGGGCGGCACCGGGCCGAACCGGCCATCCAGATAGTAGGTCCAGAACAGTATCTCATCATGATTGCGTCTGCCGTTCCGGTCTTCGGGTCCGTCAAAAACAGGCGGTGTGGCGTGAAAGGTCAGCAGATCAATGCGCCCCAGCTCCGGAGTATCCACGGGCACCACCCAATGCGCTGTCGTGGACAGACGCTGAATGTTCTGTGCTTCTTCGGAAGGAAACGGGCCCGCAGGTGTTTCGGGCAGCAATGCGCCCGGAAAATCCCGCCATAACATGCCTGAATAGTCCTGTACCGCATCGTTGATGACGGGGTATTTCGACAGGACAGCCATGCCACCCTGCCCGGAGAAACGGCCATATCCCTGGGCATCGCGCGGGTCCCCGCGCCGCCCGTCGCCGTCCATATCCAGCCCTGTTGGCATGCCGGTGTTGGGGCGCCGGGCGAAAAGATGCGGGTAGACTGAACCGCTGTCTGCCAGTGCGGCGGCGAAGGCGTTCAGCGCAGCCCCCGTCAGGTCATAGTCAAAACCCTGCAGTACCAGAATGTCAGGCTGTGTTGCGGAGATTACGGAAATGACGGCATCCGTCTGCGCGTCCTCGCCCCGCAGTATATCCCGCAGCAACAGTCCGGGGCCGTCGCGCTGCAGTTCCGTATTGAACGTGGCGATGCGCAGTATGTCCTGAGCTCCGACCGGGGTGGCCAGCAGGCACAGACCCGTCAGGCAGCCTGCAATCCGTTTTCTTCTGCGGCCGTGGCGTAGGCTCTGCGGCGCTTTTCCTGGATCATGCTGGCAATCCGCATCATAGCAATTCCACGCATGATCATGCTTGCAGGAAGGAAGGCCCATGCGGTGATTGTCCAGATCAGGGTTTGCGGGTTCTCAAGTGTGACCGGGTCTACCAGATCAGAGGTTGCTTTGACTACCGCCGGGATAACAAAGGGCAGCAGGAACCCCAGCGCAATGTTGACGCGCGCGTCGCGTTGCAGCCGGAAGAGCACATCGCCCCCGGCGGTCGGGTCAAACAGCGGCAGGTTGACCCACACGTTGAAGGAGCCGCGCCGCACGGGCCACCCGCCCCAGCGGACCATCACAATGAACCAGGCCATCGCAACGAGCGAGATCAGATAGGACATGCCGGCAGCCGACCGGACATCGGTGATCAGATCGGGCCGCGCATCATAGGGAAGCATCAGCACAATCAGGCGGACAGGTGAAAAAGGAAAGTCGATCGCGTTGCCAACAATCGTGCCCAGCGACGTCAGGCCCTGGGTGACAGAGGTCGGTTCGATCTTGCCGCGCGAAATGGCGGTCAGCACAATCAGCGTGGCGAAAAGGGTGACAAAACGCAGGCGGTTAAAGGGTGCCGCATCGCGGAATTCGACAATGCTGGGCGCGTTGGAGTTGTATTCGACAAAGGTGAGGAACGCCGCAAGCAGTGCGACAAGAACAACAATCTGCGACTGATCCGATGCCACATCCCGCAGCATCAGTGCCGGTGTGGCAATCAACAGTGCAACCAATAGTCCACGCAGGGCTGCGCCCGACATACGTACGAACATTCGTCTCTTTCCCTTCAAACTGGCCAGAAGCGATACAATGCCGCGTTCTTGTTCCAACTTGATGCCACCGGGGCGGTGGTCTGCCTCATTCTCGCCCCATTTGTGCCATCATTCGTCCGAGTTCTGCAAGTCTCGTGGTTAACAAGACGCAATCCGTTAGACCTTTTGAGGGAAGGAGTGGTGCGTTCCTGCATCAAATCTGTGGCGAAAAACAGGCAAATCGCAACATTGTGTGGTTTTGGGAAACAAGGGCACAACTCGCCTTAACCTCTGCGTGTAAAGAGGATTAACCACGATCGGGGAGTGCCCGACCCGGCCCGCGGGCACAAAAAAGCCCGCACCGCAGCAGGCGGTACGGGCCGGTTCAGCGGAAAGCCGCTGAAAAGTTCAGACCCAGGGGCGGGATTGTGCCGCTGTGGCCTCGAAGCTGTCGATGGAGGCGGCTTTCTCCATGGTCAGACCGATGTCGTCCAGACCGTTCATCAGACAGTGCTTTTTAAAGGCGTCCACCTCAAAGCTGAAAACCTCGCCGTCAGAGGTGGTGATGGTCTGTGCATCGAGATCAACGCTCATGCGGGCATTGGCGCCTTTTTCCGCGTCTTTCATCAGAACGTCGACCTGCTCCTGGGGCAGGGCGATGGGCAGGATGCCGTTTTTAAAGCAGTTATTGTGGAAAATATCCGCAAAGGATGGCGCGATAACGCAGCGGATACCAAAGTCTTTGATGGCCCAGGGTGCGTGTTCCCGCGAGGAGCCGCAGCCAAAGTTATCACCCGCGACGATGATCTCGGCGTCGCGGTAGGCATCCTTGTTCAGCACGAAATCCGGGATCTCGTTGCCGTCGTCATCATAGCGCATCTCGTCAAAGAGGTTCACGCCCAGACCGGACCGTTTGATCGTTTTCAGGAACTGTTTGGGGATGATCATATCGGTGTCGATGTTGATCAGCGGCATCGGTGCCGCGATCCCTGTGAGTGTCGTAAACTTGTCCATTTCGTCTCTCCTTAGCCCCTTTGAAAACGCTGTCGGTGCGGGATCGGTATCACGTCGGTAAAACGTCGGTATTACGTCGGTGCGCGGCGAACGGTGCGTTAAGGGGTCAAATGTCTCTTTTTGTTCAGTGGCGGTATGCAAAACCGATGGTGCAGCGCGGCCCCCGCCCGGTCTTACGGGAGGGGGCCTGTGTGCTTACATCAGTTCGCGCACATCCGTGAGCCTGCCGGTGATGGCCGCTGCTGCCGCCATGGCGGGTGACATCAGATGGGTGCGACCGCCGCGTCCCTGACGGCCCTCAAAGTTGCGGTTCGAGGTTGCGGCACAGCGCTCGCCCGGTTGCAGCTGGTCGGGGTTCATCGCCAGACACATCGAACACCCGGCCAGACGCCATTCGAAACCGGCCTCCTTGAAGATATCGGCCAGGCCTTCTTCTTCGGCCTGGGCGCGGACAAGACCGGAGCCTGGCACGACCATCGCGCGCAGCCCGTCTTTTTTCTTTTTGCCTTTCAGGATTGCGGCTGCGGCCCGCAGGTCCTCGATCCGGCCATTGGTGCAGGAGCCGATAAAGACGGTGTCAATCTCGACCTCGTTCAGCGGGGTGCCGGGTGTGAGACCCATATAGTCGAGCGAGCGCTGGGCGGCACCCACCTTGCCCCCGTCAAAATCTTCAGCAGACGGCACATTGGCGGTGATCGGCAGAACATCCTCGGGCGAGGTGCCCCAGGTCACAACGGGGGCGATATCCTCGCCCCTGAGTGTGATGACCATATCCCAGGCCGCGTCATCGTCGGAATAGAGGGTTTTCCACCAGTCCATGGCCGCTTCCCACTGGGCCCCTTTGGGGGCGTGGGGACGGCCTTTGCAGTATTCAAAGGTCTTTTCATCCGGTGCGATGAGGCCTGCACGCGCGCCGCCCTCGATGGCCATGTTGCAGACCGTCATGCGGCCCTCCATCGACAGATCGCGGATCGCTTCGCCGCAGTATTCGATGACATAGCCGGTGCCGCCCGCCGTGCCGGTCGCGCCGATCACAGAGAGGGTGATGTCTTTGGCCGTCACGCCGGGGCGCAGTTTGCCGGTGATCTCGACCTTCATGTTTTTGGATTTCTTCTGGATCAGCGTCTGGGTGGCCAGCACGTGCTCGACCTCGGAAGTGCCGATGCCATGGGCCAGCGCGCCGAAGGCGCCATGGGTGGCCGTGTGGCTGTCACCGCAGACGACGGTCATACCCGGCAGGGTCCAGCCCTGCTCAGGGCCCACGATATGCACGATGCCCTGGCGCACGTCAGAGACCGGATAATAGTGGATGCCGAATTCTTTGGCGTTGGTGTCGAGGGCTGCGACCTGAATGGCGCTGTCCTCTGTCATGTTCTCGGGGTTCTCGCGGCCCGGTGTGGTGGGCACGTTGTGATCCGGCACGGCGATTGTTTTATCCGGCGCGCGGACGCTGCGGCCCGTCATGCGCAGGCCTTCAAAGGCCTGGGGGCTGGTCACTTCGTGCACCAGGTGACGGTCGATATAGAGAAGGCAGGTGCCATCGTCGGCTTCGTGCGCGACGTGGGCATCCCAGATTTTGTCATAGAGTGTCTTGGGGGACATGGGTCCACTCCCGTAATGTGTAAAAGGTCAGAGTCTGTCGGGCAGGCGCGTTTATAGCCGTGCCAGCACCGTATGCGTGGCGCCGAAAAAGCGCTCGCGCAGGCGCGCACGGTCGTCCAGGTCGATTCTGAAGGGCGCACGGTCAGTCATGCGGGTGACATAAAGGGTTGTGCGATTTGTGGCAAGGTGTCTGGCCGGGTGCACAGACCTGTTGTCGCCGCGCGGCGGCTGTGCAACTTTCGCGTTATGGAGCAGGAAAACATTCTGGAGTTTGATCCCGACCAGTTCGCGGGTGCGCTGATGTCTGTCAGCGAAATCTGGCATCTGGTGATCAGCTTTCTGACAACGGTGGCCACGCCGGGCTGGCGGCAGAACCAGGTGATCATCATCCTGGTGCTGATGGCGCTGTGCTGGATGTTCCACCGGGTCTGCGGCAACACGCTGGACCGCTGGGTGCGCAGCCGCGAGGGCTGGTCGAAATGGCAGCTGCGGCTGATCGTGCAGATTAAGCGCCGCATGGGGCTGATCCTTTTTGCAGTGCTGTCTTTTGCCGTCTATGCGGTGATGCAGCAGGTCACATGGCCCAGCCGGTCGCATCTGATCGGGGTTGCGTCAAATCTGGCGGCGGTCTGGGTGGGCATAGCCTTTGCCGCGCAGATGGTCAGCAACCGGCCCCTGCGGCGGATCGTGACCTGGGCGCTGTGGATCTGGGCCACGCTGCATTTCCTGAGCGTGTCAGGTGTTGTGGCCGCTTTCCTGGATGATCTGGCGCTGGAGGTGGGTGATTTCCGGATTTCGGTGCTGGGGGTGATCACGGCGATTGCGGTGATCGGGGCGCTGCTGGCGCTGGCGCGGATCACCAGCAAGACCACCGCCGCGCGCATCCGCTCGAACGAGGATATCAGCCCGTCGATGCAGGTGCTGGCGGTCAAGGGTGTGCAGGTCGTGTTTTACGGCTGTGCCTTTTTCCTCGGGGTCAAGGCCGTCGGGATTGATCTGACCGGTCTGGCGGTGCTCTCCGGTGCGATTGGTGTGGGTCTGGGTTTTGGTCTGCAAAAGGTCGTCTCGAACCTGGTGTCGGGCGTGATCATCCTGCTCGACAAGTCAATCAAGCCCGGCGATGTGATCAGCCTGGGCGAGACCTTTGGCTGGATCAATGCGCTCGGTGCGCGCTATGTCAGTGTGGTTACACGCGACGGCAAGGAATACCTGATCCCCAACGAGGATCTGATCACCGGGCAGGTGGTGAACTGGTCGCATTCCAATGAATACGTGCGTCTGGATATCTTTTTCGGCACCTCCTATGGCTGTGATCCGCATCAGGTGCGCAAACTGGCGATCGAGGCCGCGGCGGATGTGGAGCGGGTGTTGTCCCATCCCAAGTTACCGGTCTGTCATATCGTGGGGTTTGGCGACAGTTCGGTGGATTACATCCTGCGGTTCTGGATCCGCGACCCCACGGGCGGGCTGACCAATATCCGGGGCAATGTGTATCTGGCGCTGTGGGATACGTTTCAGGCACATGATATTTCCATCCCCTTCCCGCAGCGCGAGGTGCGCGTGCTGAACGAGGAGATCGTGGTGGCCGGCACCGACGCGACAGGATGAACCCTTGCCGGGGCGGTCCGGCGATCTAGTCTTACACGCGCGGCGGGTGGAGGCTGGAATGCACCGGAAAACAGATATTGTTCTGATACTTGGCAGCGGGCCGAACGCGCGCGAGGCCGCAGACTGGCCGCGCGATGCCTTTGACCGGATTGTCGCCATCAACAATGCCTGGCAGGTGCGGCCCGACTGGGATGATCTGATCTGTCCGGAGGATTTCCCCGCCGCGCGGCGCCCTGCCGGTCTGCAGCCCGGACAGCGGTTGATCGAGGCGGACCGCTTTGTACCTGCGCAGAATGCCTGGGGCGGTTTCGTATTTGCGGGCGGCACCATGGCGTTTACTGCCGGATACTGGGCGCTCTATGCGCTGCGCCCCCGGGTGATCGCCTTTATGGGCTGCGACATGGTCTATCCCGGCACGGGCCCCACGCATTTCTATGGCACCGGGACCGCGGATCCGCTGCGCGCGGATGTGACCCTGCGCGATCTTGGGGCGAAATCGGCGCGGCTGGCGCTGGTGGCCGCCCGGCAGGGGTGTCTGTGTGCCAATCTGTCGGAAGATCGCAGTGAGCTGCTGTTGCCGCGTCTGCGTCCGCGTGATCTGCGGCGCGGTGATCTGCAACTGCCCGGCACGGCGCAGACTGACCGGCTGCTGGCCCGGGAACAGGCGCTTGGCTATGACGTGCCCTCGGGCCGTTACTGGGAACAGTCTGCCCGTTTTGATGCTGATGCCCTGGCCGCACTGGATGCCGAATGGCGCGCGGCTCTTGGCGCTGGCGGACAGAACCGGCGCATCATCGCCGCGTAACCGGTCAGATGCCACCCTGCGGACGCTGTGTTTCCACGGCTGTCATTGAATTGTCTTACGCATATTGCTAAATTCGGATCATCCCCAGCGCCGGGGGTCTGGCGGCGCGATCAAAGGAGGACAATGTCCTGTCTATACATGCCGAAGCGGTTCAGGCCGCTGACAACGGGTCTGCGGTGATGGCCACCGCTGCCGACACAAGCACCAGCGACGCCCTGCTGGCGACAATCCTCAAATCCCTTTCCGATGACAAAGCCGAAGATGTTGTGCAGATCGATCTGCGCGGCAAAACCGAGATCGGCGACTATATGGTCGTATGCTCGGGGCGCTCCACGCGCCAGGTGTCGGCCATTTCGGAAAAGCTGGCTCAGACCATCAAGGATACCTATGGCCGCACGGCCCGGGTCGAGGGGAAAGACGCAGGCGACTGGGTACTCATCGACACAGGTGATGTGATCGTGCACGTCTTCCGTCCGGAAGTGCGCGAGTTCTATCAGCTCGAAAAGATGTGGCAGCCTGTGTCAGGTCCGGGCGCTGCGGCTGGCTGATCCCCTGCGGGTCAGCGGCTGAGCCATCATGCGTGTGCATGTCATCGCGGTCGGGCGTCTGCGCGCCGGTCCGCAAAAAGACCTTATTGACGACTATCTGAAGCGGTTTGACCGCACCGGCCGGGCGCTGGGGCTGGGCCCTGCGCGCGTGGTCGAGGTGGATGACCGCAAGGGCGGTGGTATGGCGACCGAGGCGGAGGCCATCCGCCGGGCGCTGCCTGCCGGTGCGGTTGTTGCTGTGCTGGACGAACGGGGCCGCACGGAAAGCTCGCCTGCTTTTGCGGACCGGCTGGCGGCCTGGCGTGATCAGGGGCGTGGTGATCTGGCCCTGGTGATCGGCGGAGCAGACGGCATTGACCCGGGCCTGCGGGCCGAGGCGGATTTCGCCCTGTCCTTTGGCAAGATGGTCTGGCCGCATATGCTGGTCCGCGTGATGCTGGCCGAACAGCTGTACCGGGCGGCATCTATCCTGGCCGGAGCGCCCTATCACCGGGAGTGACCGGCCCGAACGCGAGTGGTGCCTGAACAGCCCGCGGATGTGGACTTTCCGCGCGCCGGTCGCCAGGGTTCGCCCATGTCACTCAGTCAGGATCTGGAATGTATTCTCAACGTTGTGGACCGTGCCGATCCGGGCTTTGCGGGGGTCGGGCGCGCGCGCATCGACAGCGCCGTCGGGGATCTGCGCAAAGAGGTCGCGCAGAATGATACCGACGCGTTCCTGCTGGCGGCCATGCGTCTGCTGGCGCTTGCCGGGAACGGGCATACGCGCCTGATCCCCAACAAAGCGATCTCTGTTCTGCCATTCCGGTTTGTCTGCGTTGGCGCGGGCGTTTTTCTGACCAGCACCGACCCGGTACAGGCGGGGGAGCAGGCCAGCAGGCTGGTCGCGGTGAACGGTACGCCCGTGTCTGAGATTGAACGCGCCGCTGCAGGCTATCTGGCAGGCACACCACAACGAAAGCGCGTCATCGGGCCCATCCTGCTGGCCTGGCCCGCAGCCCTGGCGCGGCTGGGCGTTGCGGGACAGGCGCATCAGACGACTTACCGGTTCGAGAATGCCGAAGGGCAGCTGTCTGAAGTGACGGCGCCACACGCAAAGACGGTTCCGGCATCCACGCTCTACCCGGTTGCCGAGCATGGGCGGGCGGACCCGGTTCCGGCACTCGGAGGATTTGCTCAGATCAGCGAAATCTCTGCCGAATGCCTTGCCATAGCGCTGCCGGGCTTTCTGGAGACTAAAACGAACGCCCTGGCCGAGGCGATCAGCGCAGCCGCCGCCGGGGTCAGGGCGCAGCCCGACAGATTTCTGGTAATTGACGTCCGGGGCAATACCGGTGGTGACTTTCTGAAGACAATGCCGCTGATTGATGCCATTGCCGAACGCACCAGGGAGCGCGTCTGCGCGGTGCTGGTGGACAAGTTCACCTTTTCCGCCGCAATCGTGTTTGTCGCCCTTCTGAAATACCGGCTGGGTGACCGAATGGTCCTCGTCGGAGAAGAGATGGGGGACGGTCTGAGGTTTTTTGCAGAAGGCGGAACGGTCGACCTGCCTGCCAGCGGCGCAGCTGTCCGCTATGCGTCAGCCTTTCATGACTGGGAAAACGGATCGACGGACGAGACAACCCCGCCAGAGATTGCGCGCTGCGTTGTTCCCGTTCGCAGGCTGGATATTGACCGGCACTGGGTCGCGACACCCTTTGACGCGACACCGCGCGATCTGGCCTGGCGCAGGCTCGCCGACGCTCTGGCGTGACGCGCGGAGGTCAGCTTTTCAGGTGCCGCAGCCGGGTTTGTTGGGCCTGATCCCCGCGTCGGGGGCGGTTTTTCAGCGCAGATTGACCGTCACAGACCCTCTGTTCCAGCCGCCGGGCAGGTCGCGGGCCTGGATGCGCACCTGTCTGGTGCCCTCGGGGATGCGGACGCCGGAAAGTGACCGGGTAAAGGGCTGCTCATCCACATGCGGGTGGGCAAGTACGCGGATGCCGAGCTCATTGCCTTCCATATCCAGAACGCGCCAGGCGTCGGCATAGTGGTCCCATCCGGTATCGGGATGCGCAATTGTCACATCAAAACGCCAGGTGTCGCCTGTGCGCTGTGCTTTTACATTCTCGATCGTGGGTTCTGCGGACAGCGCAGGCAACGCGCCCAGCATCAGTGCCGCCACAAGTAAACGTTTCATATCTGTACCCGAACCAGTTGTCTGTACCGTGTAATTTAAGCGTTCAGCAGAATTTTGCGAGAGTGCGAGGCAAATTCCCGGCGCCAGATCACAACCAGCGTGGTGAGGGTGGCCGCGATAAAGGCGACGGGCCCTGCTAGCCAGGCGGCACAGGCCAGCGCGAAATAGATCGAGCGCAGGCCCCGGTTAAAGCTGCGCGCGAGGGTCACGTTGATCTCGGCGGCCTGACGGGCGCGGGGGTAGGCCTCGGGGTCGCCGGGGTCGTTTGGCACAGAGGCAATGAGCACCGAGCAGTAGCCGAAGAGCCGGTTCGACCAGACAAATTTGAGAAATGCGTTGGTCAGCAGCAGGGTCACCACCATCAGTTTCAGTTCCCAGACAATCGCCGGGTGATCCATCAGGGTGATCTCGCTGGCGACACCGCCGAGTTTTTCCGCGTTGCCGATCAGGGCGAGCGTGCCGCCGATGGCGATGACAGAAGTGGAGGCAAAGAATGCTGTCCCCTCGCGCAGGCTGGCCAGCACCTGGGCGTCGAAAATGCGGGGCTCGCGGGTGACCATCTCGTTCATCCAGGCGCGGCGGTAATCGGCCATCAGCACCGAAGTAGACAGGTGTTTCTTGCCCGGATGCTCGATCCGCCAGCCGATCCCCAGCCAGCAGACAAAAAGCAGCGCCAGAGCGACATAGTCCAGTGTGCTGAAGAGGGCGATGCGATCTGCTAAGGTCATGGGACAGCGTGTGGCAGGTCGGATAAATCTTGCCAATAGGTGAAATTGGTAATATTAGTTTACCAAACGGAGGAGTGACCATGGAAATGCCGATTCCCGATCCCGCGATTCTGGCGCGTAAATCCCGCGTTGTGGAGCGGCTGAGTGCTGTTCTGCCGCGCGATGCCGTGATCTCTGATCTGTCCGAGACGCGCGCCTATGAGTGCGACGCGCTGACGGCTTATCGCTGCCCGCCGATGGTCGCTGTGCTGCCATCGAGCACCGCCGAGGTTTCGGATGTGCTGCGGATCTGCCATGAAGAGGGCGTTCCTGTTGTCCCGCGCGGCTCGGGCACCTCGCTTGCGGGGGGTGCGCTGCCGACGGCGGATTCGGTGATCCTGGGTGTGGCGCGTATGAATGACGTGCTGGAGACGGACTATCCCAACCGCACGATTCGCGTGCAGACCGGCCGCACCAATCTGAGCGTGACCGGCGCGGTCGAGGAGAACGGCTTTTTCTATGCGCCCGATCCAAGCAGCCAGCTGGCCTGTGCCATCGCCGGTAATATCGCGATGAATTCAGGTGGGGCGCATTGTCTGAAATACGGCGTGACGACGAACAACCTGATGGGCGTCACGATGGTTATGATGGATGGCGAGGTCGTGGAAATCGGCGGCGCGCATATGGACAGCGGCGGGCTCGATCTGCTGGGTCTGATCTGTGGCTCCGAAGGCCAGCTGGGCGTGGTCACCGAGGCGACACTGCGCATTCTGCCCAAGCCCGAAGGCGCGCGGCCCGTGCTGATGGGATTTGACGACAATGAGGTGGCGGGCGCCTGCGTCAGCGACATCATCAAGGCGGGCGTGCTGCCAGTGGCCATCGAATTCATGGACCGGCCCTGTATCGAGGCGACCGAAGCCTTTGCCCAGGCCGGATACCCGATGTGCGAAGCGCTGCTGATCGTCGAGGTAGAAGGGTCGGAGGCCGAGATCGACCACCAGCTGGCGCTGATCATGGAGATCGCCCGGCGGCACAACCCTGTTGAGCTGCGCGAGAGCAAATCAGCTGATGAAAGCGCGCGCATCTGGCTGGGCCGCAAGTCGGCCTTTGGCGCCATGGGACAGATCAACGACTATATGTGTCTCGACGGCACCATCCCGGTGAGCGAGCTGCCCTTTGTGCTGCGCCGTATCGGCGAGATGTCTGAAAAGTTCGGCCTGAAAGTGGGCAACGTGTTCCACGCAGGCGATGGCAATATGCACCCGCTGATCCTCTTTGATGCGAACAAACCCGGTGATCTGGAGCTTTGTGAAGAGTTCGGTGCCGAGATCCTCAAGCTCTGCGTCGAGGCAGGTGGCTGTCTGACAGGAGAGCACGGCGTGGGCATCGAAAAGCGTGATCTGATGAATTATCAGTACGCGCCCGAGGATCTGGAAGCACAGATGGCGGTCAAGGATGTGTTTGACCCGCAGTGGCTGCTGAACCCGGCCAAGGTGTTCCCGCTTGCCTCGTCCGAGGCCAGACGCGCCCTGTCTGTCGCCGCAGAATAACCCGGCCGCCCCCACGTCAGAGCAGATTGGATACCCTATGAGACCCGACAGCGAAGCGGCCCTGGCCGAAATGATCAGATCAGCCGATGGCCCGCTGGCCATCCGGGGCGGCGGCACGCGCGGCTTTTCCACCGGCGGCACCGTTCTGGAAACCGGCGGGTTGTCGGGTGTGTCGCTCTATGAGCCCGGCGCGCTGACCCTGGTTGCCGGTGCGGGGACCCCCCTGTCAGAGATCGAGGCCGTTCTTGCCGCCGAAAACCAGCGGCTGGCCTTTGAGCCGATGGACCACCGTGGAGTGATGGGCACAACCGGTGAGCCGACCCTGGGCGGGGTGATGGCCGCAAATGTCAGCGGCCCGCGCCGCATCCAGGGCGGTGCGGCACGGGATTATGCGCTGGGTGTCCGGTTTGTGGATGGCGCGGGTACAATCGTCAGCAACGGTGGCCGCGTGATGAAGAACGTCACCGGCTATGACCTGGTCAAACTGATGTGCGGCGCATACGGCACACTGGGCGTGCTGACGGAGGTTTCGCTCAAGGTGCTGCCGGTTCCGGAGACAAGCGGTACGCTGATGCTGCGCGACCTGACAGCGCAGGACGCCGTAGAAGTGATGTCCCGGGCGCTGGGATCGCCCTGGGAGATTACCGGTGCGTCGCATTGCGCCAAAATCATTGACGACAGGCCGGTAACAGCCCTGCGGGTCGAAGGCTTTGAGGACTCTGTGAACTACCGTCTGCAGCAGCTGAAAACACTTTTTGCCGACCGGGGAGTGGATATGGAGATCGCGCCGCAGGACATGTCGGACTGGTTCTGGGACGGTGTGCGCAACGCCGGTAAATTCTCGGAGGCTGAGGGGGACGTATGGCGGGTGTCGTGCAAACCGTCAGACGGGCCGGGCCTTGATGCCGCTGCAGGGGCAGAGGAGTGTTTTACCGACTGGGGCGGCGGGCTGATCTGGTTCCGCATGGCGCCGGGTACAGACCTGCGTGCCCGTCTGGGTTCATTTGACGGCCATGCAACACTGGTGCGCGCCTCTGAAGAGACGCGGGCAACACCGGGTGTGTTCCAGCCGGAGGCCCCGGGCGTTGCACGCCTGAGTGCGGGCCTGCGGGCGCGGTTTGATCCGCGCGGCATACTGAACAGAGGTCTGATGGGGCCGGTGATGGCAGGGGAGCCGGCATAATGCAGACAACTTTCACACCCGAACAGCTGCGCGACCCGGCGACAGAGCGCAGCAACGAGATCCTGCGCGCCTGTGTGCACTGTGGTTTCTGCACCGCGACCTGCCCGACCTATCAGGTGCTGGGCGATGAACTCGACAGCCCGCGCGGGCGGATTTACCTGATCAAGGACATGCTGGAGAACGACCGGGACCCGGATGCGAAAACGGTAAAACACATCGACCGCTGCCTCAGTTGTCTGGCCTGTATGACCACCTGCCCGTCGGGGGTGCATTATATGCATCTTGTTGATCATGCGCGGGAATATATCGAGCAGCGCTATAAGCGCCCGTTCAGTGACCGCGCACTGCGCTGGATCCTGGCGCGTATTCTGCCCTATCCTATGCGGTTTCGTGTGGCGCTGCTGGGCGCTAAAATCGGCCGGCCGTTTGCCCGGCTGATGCCCGATGCGCGGCTGCGCGCGATGCTGGAGATGGCCCCGAAAACCATCCCCCCGGTGAGCCGTAACGATGATCCGCAGACCTTTGCACCCACCGCGCCGCGCAAAAAGCGTGTGGCGCTGATGACGGGCTGTGCACAAAAAGCGCTGAACACCGATATCAACGACGCCACGATCCGTCTGCTGACCAGGCTGGGCTGCGAGGTTGTGGTGGCCAAGGGGGCGGGCTGTTGCGGAGCGCTGACCCATCACATGGGCAAGGCCGACGAAAGCCACGCGACGGCGGCGAAAAACATCCGCGCCTGGGCTGCGGAAATGGACGGGGGCGGGCTGGATGCCATTGTGATCAACACCTCGGGCTGCGGCACGACGGTCAAGGATTATGGTCATATGTTCCGCAATGACGCACTGGCCGGAGATGCGGCGCGTGTATCTGCCGCTGCGATGGATATATCCGAGCTGCTGATGACGCTGGATGTGCCGGAAGGGCAGGACAGGGAAGTGGTCGTGGCCTATCACGCGGCCTGCTCGCTGCAGCACGGTCAGAAGATCAAAACCTATCCCAAGGACCTGTTGAAGCGCGCCGGGTTTACGGTGGTTGAGCCGGCGGATTCCCATCTGTGCTGTGGTTCTGCCGGGACGTACAATCTGATGCAGCCCGAGATATCGGGTCAGCTCAAGGCACGCAAAGTACGCACGCTGGAGGCGCGCAATCCCGATATTATCGCTGCGGGCAACATCGGATGCATGATGCAGATCGGATCGGCGACTCAGGTGCCCATCGTGCACACGGTCGAATTGCTGGACTGGGCCACGGGCGGGCCGAAACCTCCCGCCATGGTGGAAGGGTTCAACCCAGGGTCTGAGATTCCCCGCCTTCGTTAAGAAAACAGCGACGGTCCGTTAACCATAAAGGGGGTAATCGGACCACCCTGGCCCCATTTTTGCCGCACATCGCAGGTAAGTCTGTCCCCGTTGAAGAGGGATAGTTTTGTGTGGAAATGGGTTTTTCTGGCCGCGGTTGTGGCAGTGGCAACCACCGGCGCAATCGCGCAGGACGGCCGCCTGCGGTCGCTGGATGTGGGAACGGATGCCACGCCCTGGGAGGCGGTTGGCCGTCTGGACATCGGCGGTGCAGGGTTTTGCACGGGCGCGCTGATCGGGCCGGATCTGGTGCTGACGGCGGCGCATTGTCTTTTTGACAAAACGTCCGGTGAGCGCATCAACCACGAGACTGTCGAGTTTCTGGCGGGCTGGCGCAACGGCCGCGCATCCGCCTACCGCAAGGTGCGCCGGGCCGTTGTCCACCCCGATTACAGTTATGCCGAAGAGGTCTCGTCTGCCCGGGTGCGCAACGACGTGGCGCTGCTGGAGCTGGTGCGCCCGATCCGTAACACGACAATCGAGCCATTTGAGACGGCAACCCGTCCCCGCCCGGGCGCGCGGGTGGGTGTTGTCAGCTATGCGCGCAACCGCTCGGAAGCTCCCTCGCTTCAGGAAGTATGCCGGGTTCTGGCGCGCCAGGAAGGCGTGCTTGTGACCTCCTGTACGGTTGATTTCGGGTCATCCGGCGCGCCCATCTTTACCTTTGCGGATGGCAAGGCGCATATCGTATCTGTCGTCTCTGCCAAGGCCGAAATGGACGGTCAGAATGTCTCCCTCGGCACTGCGCTGAGCGGCCCGCTGGCCTATCTGCGCAGTGAGCTGGATGCAGGCAAAGGCGTCTATCAGAAGGTTGCCCCGGTCAGCCGCATCGTGGTGGGCGAGAGCCGCCGTGACACCGGTGCGAAATTTGTCAGGCCGGGGGAGTAATCCGATGATGCGTTCCCTGATCTGCGCGGTCGCGCTGCTGCTGACATCTGTTTCGGGCCAGGAGGCTGCGGCACAGCAGCAAACCACTGACCTGCGGGGCATGGCCGGGGCCAATGACGCGCTGGTCTGGCGCGCTGTGGGCCGACTGGATGCGGACGGGACAGGGTTTTGCACGGCGACACTGATCTCGCCTGAGTATGTTCTGACGGCTGCGCACTGTGTGTACTCCCCGCGCACAGGCGAGGCGCTGAAAGCGGAGGATCTGACCTTCCGGGCCGGTCTGCGGAATGGCCAGGCCGCTGCGGAACGTGGCATCACCCAGATCGAGGCCCATAAAGCCTATGACCCCAAAGACGGCCTGACCGCATCAAACATCCGTCACGACGTGGCACTGCTCCGCCTTGCGCGGCCCATTCCCACACATGAGCTGGACCCCTTTGTACTGCACCAGCGCCGGATCACATCAGGGGCGGTGAGTGTTGTATCCTACGGGCGCGGGCGTTCTGAAATCCCGTCGCGCCAGGACGTCTGCAAACTGTTGCAGGAACACGACGGTATTCTTGTGATGAACTGCAATGTTACCTTTGGCTCTTCGGGCGCGCCGGTCTTTACCCATTCCAACGGGCGCGGACAGATCGTGTCTGTCGTCTCTGGTCTGGGGACGTTCAACGGCCGCAGGGTGTCTTATGGTATGTCCCTGCCATCGGTGGTCGCGGAACTGAAACAGCAGATGCGCGCCAATGCATCCGGCCCGGTGCCGGAACTGCGCCGCGTGACGGTTGGAAACCGCAGATTGTCGGGGGGCGGTGGGGCCAAATTTGTTCGCCCCGGGGGGTCTTGAAAGCCCGAAATCCTTTCCCACATTAGTCCTGTTCCGGGTGCCTGTTGAGGGCCCGGGGGTAACATAACGCCGTGGCGCGTCCCTGATGGGAGCGTCCGGAGATTATCGCTCAGAAAAGAGGATGAACTATGCGTACTTTTGATTTTGCACCACTCTACCGTGCCACCGTTGGCTTTGACCAGATTGCTGACCTGATGGACCGGGTGTTGACCACAGAGGGCACACAGCCCGCCTATCCCCCGTATAACATCGAAAAACTTGACGACGACGCCTATCGTATCTCGATCGCGGTTGCAGGTTTTTCCGACAGTGATCTGTCCGTCGAAGTGCGTGAGAATGCACTGATCGTCGCAGCCCGCAAAGCAGACGAAAACACAGACCGCACCTATCTGCACCGTGGTATCGCGACCCGCGCGTTCGAGCGCCGCTTCCACCTTGCCGATCATGTCAAAGTGACCGGTGCTGCTCATGTGGACGGGATGCTGAACATCGATCTGGAACGCGAAGTGCCCGAAGCGCTGAAGCCACGCCAGATTGCGATTTCGACATCGAAACAGATCGAAAAGGATGTGGTTGACGCAAAAGCCGTCAACTGATCCGATAACCGAAGCTTGACAGGGGGCGTGACCGGCGGGTCGCGCCCCTTTTTCCTGCGCGTCAGACCGTGCGGATCAGCGCGCGTTCTGCGGTTTGCTGCATCACCGCGATATAGCGCTCCTGGGGCCAGGCGCTGTCTTTGCACAGCTGTTCCCAGGTCTGCACAGACAAGAGCGCGTGCAGCAGATCCGTTGCCTCGTCTTCCGCCAGGTCCGGCGTCAGCAGCCCATCCGCAACAAGCGCAGAAACAACCGCCGCACAGCCATGGCGGACAGCGGTCATCCGGTCATCCCAGGCAGCCTTTGCTTCGGCATCGGTGTCCCGCATGGCCTGAAGGGCCCGCGCGACACCCTGTATCTGTGGAATATAGCCGCCCCAGACGCTGATCCACGCGTTCAGCCGGGTGCGCCCGTCGGGTGCGGACCGGCTGGGGCGCAGGCGTTCTTCTATATCGTACACCTCGTCGAGCCAGCGCACTGTGGCCCTGAGCAGTTCTGCGCGGTTGGGAAAGTGCAGATAGAGTGCCTGGCGGCTGATCTTTGCGGCCTTTGCAATATCGGACATGCGAACAGCTGCAGTGCCCTGCGTTTCCAGCAGCGTGCGGGTTGCAGAGAGGATGCGGGTTCGGGTCGGATTCTTTTCACTTGACATCATGTAAAGTTAAACACTATTTACACCGTGTCAACTTGACATGGTGTCAAGCGTGAGTCGCAAAGGAGAAAACTATGAAAGTCATCGTCTTCGGTGCCACGGGCACCCTGGGAAAAATCGTCACCCGCCAGCTGGCACAACAGGGGCATGTGGTGACTGCTTTTGCCCGTAACGCGGAAAATGCCGCCATTGATCTGCCTGCTGTGCGCGGGGTGTCCGGTGACGCGCTGGATGCGCAGGCCGTTGCAAAAGCACTTGAAGGTCATGACGCTGTTGTTGTCACGCTGGGGGCTGGCATGAACAGGCGCAGCCGGATCCGGTCACAGGGCACGCTGAACATCATCCGCGGGATGCAGCAGCACGGTGTCCGCCGACTGATCTGTCAGTCCACGCTCGGGGCGCATGAAAGCTGGGGTAATCTGAATTTCTTCTGGAAGCGGATCATGTTCGGCGCCTTGCTGCGCCCGGTCTTCCAGGATCACGAGTTGCAGGAGCAGCTGGTGCGCGCCAGCGGTCTGGACTGGACCATCGTCCGCCCGTCTGCCTTTGACACAGGGCCTGCGACCGGCGGGTACCGCGAGGGTTTTGCCCCGTCAGAACGCCGGCTGTCACTGAAAATTCCGCTGGGGGATATTGCCGCATTCCTCGCGCGCCAGCTGGCAGAGGCGCAGTACCTGCACCGCGCGGTCGGAATATCTAACTAGGGGCGGTTTCGGGAAAATTGCGAAAGGCGGCGCGGATCAGTGAGCGGATGTAGGCCCGCGCCGAGCCGGGGTCGATCATGGTGATGGAGGGCCGGCAGGCCAGCGAGACGATCCCGTGCACGGACGCCCAGAGCATCAGGTAAAACTCCCGGTGCTGCCGGTCGTCCGGGTCTCCTTCGCCGGCACGGATCAGCATGTTCAGCAGCCCTTCCTGCAGCTCCTGCGTGCGCAGATCCAGCTGCAGGTCGGAATCCCGCTCGAAAAGCATGTACCAGCGGCGGGGTTCGGCCACGGCAAAGTCGAAATAGGCCTCGCCGATGGCATTGATCCGGGCAACCGGGTCGCTCGCTTCTGTGCGGGCCGCGATGCGCAGTTTTTCCGCCAGCCGGTCCGCACACCGGGCATTTACGGCGCGCACCACACCATCCAGATCCCCGAAGGCATTATAGAGCGAGCCCACAGAGATATTCAGCTCTTTGGCCAGCCCCCGTGCATGAAGCGCATCGCCCCCCTGTTCGAGGACGATGCGTTCGGCCAGTTCCGTGGCCTTCTGGCGGATACCCGCGAGGTTGCGGTCGCGCCGCGACATGGGTTTGTCTGTACTCATCGCCACATGTCTTGTGGGATCGTCCCCGCCTTGTCAATTCAGGTATGAGATCGCGCCGCCGGGCCGCTGCCGGTAGATCCCGTCGTCCAGATCATGTGTCTGCATGAACCGGGCGATGGAGCCGAAGGTTGCGGTTGCGACCCTGCCGCTGTGATCTGCGGTGGTCAGCGCAGGCGAGGCCGCCGGTGCCAGGACACGTTTGATACCACCGATTTTTATCGGATGTGGATCAAAGTGCGCTGCGATATTGGCTTTGATCTGCGCAGAGCTGGTGGTGCCATAGAGGCTGGCCATCAGGACATCCAGCGTGTGCTCGGTGCAATTCTGGAATTGCAGCGTGGTGGGGTTGGCGAGCACGGAATAGCTGGGATTGTGCAGCTGGCTGTATGCCGGGCTGGCAATGACGCCCATCAGCTTTTTCTGCAGCCTTTTGTCCGGAATGATGATCCCTGCATTCAGCTCGAAAGCGCCGGCAAAAAAGTCCGCCGGGCTGTCCTGAATGAGGCGGCTTGTGCGCCCGTCTTTGCCCTGCTGATAGAGGTTGTAAACCCGGTAGCCTTTGTAGCTTGTGCCGTCCTCGCGCAGCATCTGCGAATAGACCCAATAGGCGACATGGGTGTATTCAATGCCGTTGGGCAGCGTATCCGGGTCGCGCCCGACGCGTCCGACAATGGCGACATGCGCGCCGCGGACCGCGAGTGTTTCCTGTACCTCGGTGGAAAACCTGACCACTTCATCCTGGTTCAGCATTGGGGTTGTGTCCTGGTTGCTGCCGGCCCGGGTGAGGGTCGGCAGAAGTGTTGTGGCCAGAATGAGTGCGGCACTGACAATACGTTTCATTTGGGGTCTCCCTTTTCTGCTCGGCTTAGTCGAGTGTCGGTGCCGCACCGGGTGCGACGATGATGTTGACGGTCTGCGGCTGGCCGACGCGGCTCAGACCGGCGCCGGTGTCGATGGCGCTTGTCCCGACTTCTTCCAGCGCGGCACCGGTAAGGGCGATGGCCGAGCCGACGGCAACGATCGGTACGGAGGCAACCGTCGCCGCGCCGGACACGACAGCAGTGCCTGCATGACTTGCAGCCTGGCCGCTGTGTTCAACGGCCTGTGCTGAGTGTTGTCCGCTGGGTCCGGCAGCAGCGGCTGTCGCGGTTGCGGCAAGGGCGAGGCCAACGATGGCAGAGCGAATGAACATTGTGTTTCTCCTTTTGTGAACAATGTTCATAACATGTAGAGGCCGCTGACCTGTTCAGCAACAGTTTTGTGAACAAAGTTCACGAAAAATGCAGAAAACTGCCAGATAAGTTGAGTAACTCTTTGTAACCAAACAAAAGAAAAGGGGCCGCGAAACGCGACCCCTTTGTAACATTATGGATGTTCCGGTCAGACGGACATGCAGATGTACTTCATTTCCAGGTAATCCTCGATTCCGTGGTGGCTGCCTTCGCGGCCCAGTCCAGACTGTTTGACACCACCGAATGGACCGACCTCGGTCGAGATGATCCCGGTGTTCACGCCGACGATACCGTATTCCAGCGCCTCTGCCACTTTGTACACACGGCTGAGGTCTTTGGCATAAAAGTAAGACGCGAGACCAAAGATCGTGTCATTCGCCATGGCGATCACCTCATCCTCATCCTCAAACTTAAAGAGCGGGGCGAGCGGACCAAAGGTCTCTTCCTGCGCAACTTTCATGTCCTGGGTCACACCTGTGACCACGGTTGGTTCAAAGAAAGTGCCGCCTTTTTCATGCGCCTTGCCGCCGGTCAGGATCGCGCCGCCATGGGCGACAACGTCGTCCATATGCTCTTTGACCTTGTCCACAGCTTCGGCGTTGATCAGCGGGCCGGTGGTGACACCGTCCTCAAGACCGTCACCAACTTTCAGGTTTTCCACGGCCACTTTCAGCTTTGCGGCAAAGGCATCATAGACCCCAGCCTGCACATAAATACGGTTGGCGCAGACGCAGGTCTGACCGTTGTTACGGAATTTGCACATCATCGCGCCTTCGACAGCGGCATCGAGATCTGCATCATCAAAGACGATGAACGGCGCATTGCCGCCTAGCTCCATGGAGCATTTCATCACCTGGTCGGCGGCCTGTTTGAGCAGGATGCGCCCCACCTCGGTAGAGCCGGTGAAGGTCAGTTTGCGCACTGCCGGGTTCTCGCAGAACTCTTTGCCGATGGCAGAGGCGGAGGACGACGGCACCACGTTGAATACACCGGCGGGAATGCCCGCGCGTTCGGCCAGGACACCCATCACAATCGCGCTGAGCGGTGTTTCCTTGGCGGGACGGGCCACAAAGGAACAGCCAACCGCGAGGGCCGGGGCCGCCTTGCGGGTGATCATCGCATTGGGGAAATTCCAGGGCGTGATCGACGCGGCGACACCAATGGGCTGTTTCAGAACGGTGATACGTTTGTCGGCCTGGTGGCCGGGGATCGTCTCGCCATAGACGCGCTTGGCCTGTTCGCCCATGAATTCGATAAAGCTTGCGCCGTAACCGATCTCGCCCTTGGCTTCGGCAAAGGGTTTGCCCTGCTCGGCGGTCAGGATAGTCGCCAGGTCGTCGGCGTTGTCCATCATCAGGTCATACCATTTGCGCATGATGACGGCGCGTTCCTTGGCCGGGCGCGCGGCCCATGCTTTTTGCGCTTTCTCGGCCTGAGCGATGGCACCGGCAACCTGTGCACGGCTCAGATCGGCAACCTCGGCGATCACGTCGCCGCGTGCCGGGTTTGTGACCGGGAAAGTCCCCTCGTCACCGTCTACCCATTCGCCGCCGATATAGGCGCGCGTCTGGAGCAGGTCGGGATCATTGAGCAGGGATTTCAGGTCGGTGTTTAGAATATCTTTCATTTCGGGTCCTCCGCGAAAATGGCTGTAGCTCTCAAACCAACTCTGAGTATGATTGTCCAGTTCCGAAAAGACAGGTGTAACAAATGAAGCCACTGGACGATGCCTATGCCAATGCCGCCTACATTCCTGGCGCAGACGGCTATCCACCGCGCTGGACTGAAGAAGCCGCAGCATTTCGCGAAGCACTGGGAGACCGGGCTGGAACAGGCATTTCATATGGCAGCAGTACGCGGCAGGTGTTTGATTTCTTCAACGCCGGAGAGGATGCGCAGGGCACAGTGATTTTTGTGCACGGCGGGTATTGGAAAGCCTTTGACCACAGCTTCTGGTCCTGGCTGGCGGCTGGTCCGATGGCGCGTGGGTGGTCTGTTGCCATGCCGGGGTATGATCTGTGCCCGGACGTGCGCATCCGCGATATCACTCGGCAGATCGCCCGCGCCGTGGCGGCCATCGCCGAACGGACCGACGGGCCGGTGACCCTGACAGGGCATTCCGCAGGCGGGCATCTGGTGTCCCGTATGACCGGCCCGGGCGTCCTGCCCACGGCCGTGCGCGAGCGGATTGTGGCCGTGGCACCGATATCCCCGGTGAGCGATCTGGCACCGCTGATGGAGACATCGATTAACGACATTCTGCATCTGGATGCGGATGAGGCGGCGGCGGAAAGCCCGATTTTCATGCCTGTGCCGCCGATGCCCATCGAGGTGTATGTGGGTGCAGCGGAACGGCCTGTGTTTCTGGAAGATGCCGCACAGCTGGCGCGGGTCTGGGGTGCGCCGCAGATTGTTGCGCCGGGGCAGCACCATTTTGATGTCATCGATGCGCTGGCGGACCCTGAAAGCCGTCTGACACGGTTTCTGACGCCTCAGCAGGGTTGATCCGCACGGCGGATCGGGTAAAGGCTGGGGGTGGCTGCAGTCCGATGGCGTCGCGCTGCACATGTGCCTGTATTGTCCTGAACGCCGGGACCTTTCTGAAAAGGAGGGTCTGACATGACCACTCAATCCACATCTGCCCGCCCGGATATGTACCGGTTCCACAATGGGGAAAAATCGCCCCTGCCTTTTGACGTCTCCGAGTATGAAGCCCGGCTGGAAGAACTGCGCGAGAGAATGGAAGCGGCGGGTGTCACAGCGGCTGTTTTCACCTCGATGCATAATATCGCCTATTATTCGGGGTTTCTGTATTGTGCATTCGGGCGGCCCTACGGGCTGGTGGTGACCGAAACGGACTGTGTGACCATCAGTGCGGGTATCGACGCGGGCCAGCCCTGGCGGCGCAGTTTCTGCGACAACATCACCTATACGGACTGGCAGCGGGACAATTTCTGGCGCGCGGTTGCGCATGTGGCCGGGAAAAACCAGATTATCGGCTACGAGGGGGATCACCTTACCCTGATGCAGCGCGACAAACTGGAGGACTTTCTGAACCCGCTGACGATGGTCGATCTTTTTGAGACGACGATGCGGCAGCGCATGCACAAGTCAGAAGCAGAGATCACGCTGATCCGTGCTGGTGCGGCAGTGGCAGACGTGGGTGGTTATGCCATTCGTGATGCCATCCGCCCTGGCGTGCGTGAATTAGACGTTGCCATGGCCGGGCGGGATGCGATGGAGCTGGAAATTGCCGGCCGGTTTCCTGACGCGGAATACCGCGACACCTGGGTGTGGTTCCAGTCTGGACTGAACACCGACGGGGCGCATAACCCGGTGACCGGGCGCGTGCTGGAGCATGGCGACATTCTCAGCCTGAACACCTTCCCGATGATATCGGGCTACTACACCGCGCTGGAGCGGACGCTCTTTGTGGGCGAGGCTGATCCGGCAAGCCTCGCTATCTGGGAGGCAAACGTCGCCGCCCATGAATACGGGATCAGCCTGCTGCGGCCTGGTGTTTCCTGTGCGGATGTCACCGCACAGATCAACGCCTTTCTGGAAGAGCGTGACATGCTGCAATACCGGACCTTTGGCTATGGGCACTCGTTCGGTGTGCTGAGCCATTTCTATGGGCGCGAGGCCGGTCTGGAACTGCGCGAGGATATCGACACGGTGCTGGAGCCCGGCATGGTCATTTCCATGGAGCCGATGCTGACGATTCCGCAGGGCGCGCCAGGTGCCGGGGGATACCGGGAGCACGATATTCTGGTGATCGGTGAAGACGGTAACGAGAACATCACCGGGTATCCCTATGGGCCGGCGTTCAACATCGTCGGATAGCAAAAAAACCCGCCGCAGGTCGTGATGATCTGCGGCGGGAAACCTGGTGCGAAAGCGTATCGGTCAGACCAGTTCTGGTGTGATCGTCAGGCTGCCCTTTGTCGCGTGGCTGTAGGGGCAGACGGCGTGCCCACCCGCAACCAGATCCTGCGCCACATCCCGTTCGACACCGGGCAGGGACACACGGATGGACACATCCAGTCCAAAGCCCGTGTCTTCGCGCGGGCCGATCCCGACGCTGACATTCACGGTCGCATCATCGGGAACGGCGATCTTTTTCTGGCTGGCATAAAATCGCAGCGCCCCGAGGAAACAGGCGGCATAGCCCGTAGCAAAGAGCTGCTCGGGGTTCACCCCCTCGCCACCGCCGCCACCCAGTTCAGTGGGTGTGACAAGCCGCGCGGTGAAGCTGCCATCATCAACGGCTGACGTACCTTCGCGACCGCCACCCGTCGCTGTGGCACTGGTGCGGTAAAGAACTTCTTTGGGCATTGGCGTCTCCTTTTATATCGTAAGCGTTTAGATCGTGTGCGATGTAAATCAGCTGTGCTGATGATGTCAAGCTTGCGATTAAATCGCCCGCGACATAAATGAGTGAAATGACAGAATCCGACACCCAGCCGCAGACCGACCCGATGGAGCAGATGATCTGCTTTGATCTCTATGCGGCTTCGCAGGCCTTTACACGCGCCTACAAACCCCTTCTTGAACCGCTCGGCCTGACCTATCCGCAGTACCTTGTTATGCTGAACCTCTGGGCGCGGGCGCCGCTGACTGTGGGGCATATCGGTCAGTGTGTTGGTCTGGAAAGCAACACACTGACCCCGCTGATTAAAAGGCTGCAGGACGCGGGCCTGGTGACCCGGGAGCGCGACCCGGGGGATGAGCGGCGCGTCAGTGTTGCACTGACAGCAAAAGGTGCGGCACTGGAGCCAAAAGCCGTTCATGTACCGGCGGGTATTCTGGCCGCAACCGGGATGACGCCGAAAGAACTCCTCGCGCTTCAGAAACAGCTTCGGGCTCTGACGCGCGGGATGCAAAGTGCGGTGGGGCAGAAATAACGCTTTCCAGCCACGCGACCTTTTGTCATTCAGGCGTGGAATCGTGGAACAGGGCCATGTAAATTCTGTTTACATGCCTATATCTGTGCACAGCCCCGCGTGTTAAAAGGACAGAAATGTTTGCTCTCGCCAGACTTGTGATTATCGGCTTTGTCGTCCTGTCGGTCGTCTATGTCTGCCTGTCGCTCTATTCGCGTGCGCGGCGGCGCGAAAAGCTTGAGCAGGCGTGGGATGCGGCCAAAGGCCCCGGTGCGCGGGCCCAGTACATCCGCGAGGGTCTTGAGGCCTATGACGGATCTTTGCGCCGCAAACTGATCTGGGGTGTTTACGTGGTGCCATCCCTGACAGTGGCGCTGATCATTTATCTGACGAATTTCGCCTGAAAAGGGGCTGGTTATGGCGTATGTGAAATGGAGTTTGATTGCCGCATTCTGGCTGATTGTGGCCGGGTTCTTTCACTACACGCTGCCACAGGTCGACATCGTGCGGATCACGGATACCTATGAGAAACGGGAAAACCCGGGCGAGAACAGCCTGTTCTGGTCCCGTGGGGATGCCGGCAGCGATCCGGCCGCCTCCGGGCGCGACGTTTTCTTTATCCAGACCCGCCAGGCCAGCGGCGACCGTGTGATGGTGTACCGTAACGAAGACACCGGCTGGCACTGGCCGCCCTATTTTAAATTCGACACCTCCAACCTTCAGGCAGAAGCGGCGGATCTGCGTTCGACCGCGGCGGATCCGCAATACGTGGCCATCAGACACTATGGCTGGCGCAATGAGTTTTTCTCGATCTTTCCGAACGCGGTTTCTGTTCGCCCGGTCGAGGGACCGGACGCGGGTAAACCCCTGCCCTGGGTCAATATCGTCATCCTGATACTGGTTGCGGCTGTGTGGTACGGCCTTTGGGTGCGCTGGCGCCGTTTCCGAGCGCGGCGCATTGACCCGACGCTGGAAGAAATCCAGGACAGCTGGGAGGCAACCGGTGATGCGGTTGCCGAAAAGCGCGGGCGGCTGAGCCGCTGGTGGGCTGAAAAACGCCGCGGTTACTGAACGGGCGTCACTCTTTGGCGACCATGCGGCCCATCGGGCGACCGCCGAGAATATGTACATGCAGATGGGGCACTTCCTGTACACCGTGCAGACCTGCGTTTGAGATCATGCGAAACCCCTCACCAGCGGTCAGCGTGACGCCTTCAAGGCGGCAGACCTCGGCGATGGCACGGGTGTAGTCGACGATCTCCGCCTCTGTGGCCTCTGCTGCAAAGTGATCATAGCTCACATAAGCACCCTTTGGGATCACAAGAACATGCGTTGGTGCCTGGGGGTACAGATCCCGGAACGCCAGAGCGTGTTCCGTTTCCAGAACGGTGTTTTTTGGAATTTCACCGCGCAGGATTTTGGCGAAAATGTTCTGATCATCGTAGGAATAACTCATCGTCTCTCCGTTGTCTCAGTCGGCAAAAAGGCCGTCAGACTGTTCAATCTCGCGGTCCTGGAACGGTGGGCCCTGCAAAATCCGACCATCGCCTCTGTGTTGTCCGATGTAGCGGGATTTTCGTCCATACGAAAGACATTCTCAGACCCGCAAACGATCGGTTGTACCGCTAGTGCCCTTGCAGCGCACTGATAACAGCCGGTCCTGGGTGTCGCGGAACGATCAGGATACGGCACGTCCGTTCCGGATGGCGATTGTGGTTGGAAAACTGAACTCAGGCGCGGCCTGTGAACGGGCCCAGCATACTGGTGCGGTGATCTACCTGGAAAATGTGGTTATAGAGCTGGGCGACCCACTGTTTGCCCTCCATCGTCTGTTCCAGATGACCCAGGGCCGGCCCGATCAGCGGCTGCACCCGTGACCAGAAAAAATCCGGGAACTGCTCCATCAGGTCAACGGCGCTTTCATACCCCAGCTCCTCGTTCATGCCGGTTTCGCTGAATTCCTGATAGAGCGCTCCGATTTTGCGGTGATAGAAGGGGTCGGCCATCTGACCGATCAGGTCGGCAGACCGGAGCAGCGCCGGTTCGCTGGCTGTGCACTGATAGTGCGGATCCTCGGGCACCGGAAAACGGGTATAATCAATCGCCGCTGCGATCCGCTCCTCATCAATCAGATCTGTGCCCCTGAACCGCTGGCGTACATACATCATGCCCCGCTCCACGTGATAGGGAGCGAGAAAGGCGTCAGAGGCGCCGCGCGGTGGTTTGACCGTATCGCCCTGGTCGTTGATCACCACCAGGTTTTCCTGGTCCCCGTCTACGATATCGCGCAGATAACCAATGTCGTGCAGCAACAGGGCGACGACGTAATGCAGCCAGTCCTCTGCCTGGACGGACTCGGTCACCAGACGCCCGCGCAGGATCTGCTGGCCCACCAGCGTAACCATGATCGTGTGTTCCGCATTGTGGTAAAGCGCATCGGAATTGCCCAGACGTTCAAGCACCATACGCGCGCATCCGCCAATAAAAGCGGCATATTCCGGTTGCCGCCCGGAAAAATAATCCAGAAATGTTTCCGAAAGATGCGTGGCAAAAGACGAGGCCAGTTCTGCGGTCGGATTGAACATTTCAGGTCCGGATCATTGTGACGGGTTCCGCTCTGCATACACCATTTCGCACAATCTGTGTATTCACTTCGTGCTGGCTGCACGTATGGCCGACGGGCACAGCTTGCACCAGGACCGACAAGCCCCTAAGTCTGCGCCTATGGCACAGGTGAAATCCGCATCAAAATCTGACCCGAACTACAAAGTGGTGGCCGAAAACCGGCGCGCCCGTTTTGATTATGCCATCGAAACGGATCTGGAATGCGGGATTATTCTGGAAGGTTCGGAAGTGAAGTCCCTGCGCGGAGGCGGTGCCAACATCGCCGAGAGCTATGCGGCAGTGGAAGACGGCGAGCTGTGGCTCGTAAACGCATATGTCGCGCCCTACAAACAGGCCAAGACCTTTCAGCATGAAGAACGCCGCCGCCGCAAACTGCTGGTCAGTCGCAAAGAGCTGTCTGACCTGTGGAACAGCACGCAGCGCAAAGGCATGACCCTGGTGCCGCTGGTGCTCTATTTCAACCACCGTGGCATGGCCAAGATCAAGATCGGCGTCGCCAAAGGTAAAAAGCTGCATGACAAGCGCGAAACTTCGGCCAAGCGTGACTGGTCGCGGCAGAAATCACGTTTGCTCAAGGATCACGGCTGACAGGCTTGCCAGCCCGGTCGCCCGGCGTTAGTCAGAGACGTTTGCTGTCTCTGGGAATCTGCCTCATGTCCGATGATCCGAAAACGCTTGTTTCAACCGACTGGCTGGCACAACACCTGAAAGATCCGGATCTGCGGGTTCTGGATGCCTCCTGGTATCTGCCAGAGGCCGGGCGCAATGCGCGGGATGAGTACAACGAGGCGCATATTCCCGGTGCGCGGTTCTTCGATATCGATGAGATTTCCGACAGCCGCTCTGATCTGCCGCATATGGCGCCGCCTGTTGAAAAATTCATGTCCCGCATGCGGGCAATGGGCGTCGGCGATGGGCATCAGGTGGTGGTCTATGATGGTGCCGGGCTGTTGTCTGCTGCCCGCGTGTGGTGGCTGTTCCGCCTGATGGGTCAGGAAAACGTCGCGGTGCTGGATGGTGGGTTTCCCAAATGGCAGGCCGAAGGGCACCCGACCGAGGATATGCCACCCATCGTGCGCGACCGGCACATGACCGTGCGGTTCCAGAACCATCTGGTGCGGGACGTGACACAGGTGGCTGCGGCTTCAAAACTGGGGGACCCCGCTATCGTGGATGCCAGAGCCGCAATCCGCTTCAGAGGAGAAGCCCCGGAGCCGCGCGAAGGTCTGCGCGCGGGCCATATCCCCGGTGCGCGGTCGGTCCCTTTTACGACCCTGCTGAACGCAGACAAAACGATGAAAAGCCCCGATGAGACGCGGGCAGTGTTTGAGGCCGCCGGTGTCGATCTGGACAAGCCGGTGATCACCTCCTGCGGCTCTGGCGTGACAGCTGCCATTCTGGCGCTGGCGCTGGAGCGGATGGGCCACAGCCAGTGGTCGCTTTATGATGGATCCTGGGCCGAATGGGGCATGTTCCCCACGGTCCCCGTGGCAACCGGAGACGCCTGATGTTTGAGACCCTGAAAGAACGCCCTGCAGACGGTATTCTGACTCTGATGCAGCTGTACAAAGACGACCCGCGTCCGACCAAGATTGACCTTGGCGTCGGGGTTTACAAGGACGCGACGGGTCTCACACCCGTCATGCGCGCGGTCAAGGCAGCGGAGCATCAGCTGTGGGAAACCCAGGACAGCAAGGTCTATACCGGCCTCGCCGGTGATCCCGCTTTTGGTGACGCAATGGTGCGTCTGGTGCTTGCGGATGCAGTTGCGCGCGACAACATCGCCGCTGTGGCCACACCCGGCGGGACGGGTGCTGTGCGCCAGGCGTTTGAGTTGGTGCGTATGGCACGGCCTGGCGCGCGTGTGTTTGTGTCTGACCCGACCTGGCCCAACCACCTGTCCATCCTGAACTATCTGGAAATGGAGCGGGTTGATTACCGCTACTTTGACGAGGAAAGCCGCGGCGTTGATTTCTATGGGATGATTGCCGATCTGAAGACCGCAAAAGCGGGTGATGTGGTGCTGCTGCATGGCTGCTGCCACAACCCGACCGGCGCCAACCTGAACATGACTGAGTGGCAGGCTGTGGTGGACGTGCTGGTCGAAACCGGCGCGGTGCCGATGATCGACATCGCCTATCAGGGCTTTGGCGACGGGCTGGAAGAGGACGCGGCGGCGACGCGCCTGGTGGCGTCATCCGTCCCCGAATGCATCATCGCCGCGAGCTGTTCCAAGAACTTTGGCATTTACCGCGAGCGCACCGGGCTGCTGATGGCGGTGAGCCAGAACGCAGAGGCGCGCAAACTGCATCAGGACACCCTGGCCTTCCTCAACCGCCAGAACTTCAGCTTTCCCCCCGATCACGGTGCGCGGATTGTGACAATGATCCTGAACGACGAGGCCCTGCGTGCTGACTGGATGGCCGAACTGGAAGAAGTGCGGGGCAACATGCTGGGTCTGCGCAGTCAGCTGGCAGGCGAATTGCAGCGTCTGTCCGGCTCGGACCGTTTCGGGTTTCTGGCGCAGCACCGTGGCATGTTCTCGCGCCTTGGCACGACCAAAGACAAGGTCGAGCAGATGCGCAGCGAGAATGGGATTTACATGGTAGCGGACAGCCGCATGAACATCGCGGGCCTGAATGCGGAGACGATCCCTGTGCTGGCAAAAGCGATTATCGACGCGGGTGTCTGAGACTTTGCAAATTGACCGCTCCGGAGGAGACGCTCTTACGTGAACCAGTTACGCGTACATTGACTGGCGCGGAGGCTTTGGCTTTCGATATATGATGGCTGCGGAGATAGCACCCCCGGCCAGTGCGGGTACGGCAAGCAGCATGTAGTTGGCATCTGTCGGATCTGGCGGCCACCCGCCAGGCATGCCCATCATGCCGCAAACAGCAGCCATGCAGCCACCCAGTATGCGGGTTGGATAGGAGGGTACGCCCAGACGCCGGAGAAAAACCTGGCTGGCAACCCAGCCTGCCAAGGCTGGCAGCAATGTCCACTGCCAGGCAAGCACCGCTGCCATCAGGCTAAAAAATAACAAAGTAACGAAAATCTCGAAGGCTTCGGAAAGCGTTCGGCTGAATTCACCGGCGGAAAGGTACATGCCCGCCAAAACAAGAAACAACACCGTTAAGACCGTGGAAAAAGGGATCAGCAACAGCAGCCTTGCGTCAAGCCCGGCATCTGAAAGGGTTTGTCTCATGCACTTGATCCGATCAGAAAACGCGTTTGTCAATTTTGTCGTTGGTAGTTGCGACATGAACAAGGCCTGATCGTGAAAATAGCGTGAAACTGAAGTAGATTTCAGAACAAAAAAACCCGGGCGCGAACGCCCGGGCCAGTGGTGTTCCTCGGGAGGAGAGGAAGATCAGCCTTTTGCAAATTCCGGATAGGCTTCCATACCCAGCTCGGAGACGTCGAGACCGTTGATCTCGTCCTCTTCGCTGACGCGGATGCCCATGACGGCCTTGAGGATGAACCAGACAATCAGCGAGGCCACGAATGTGAAGACACCGTAGGCGATGATACCCATCAGCTGTGTGCCGAGGCTCGCCTCACCGTAGAAGATCACCGCGATTGTGCCCCAGATACCGGCAAAGAGGTGAACCGGAATGGCGCCGACAACATCGTCCAGCTTGAGCTTGTCCAGCATCGGGATGGCGAGAACCACGATGACACCGCCGACAGCACCGATCCAGAGCGCCCCGAAGAGTGTGGGTGCCAGAGGCTCGGCTGTGATGGACACGAGGCCCGCCAGTGCACCGTTCAGGATCATCGTCAGGTCGGGCTTTTTGAACATGATCTGTGTCATGATCAGAGCGGTCACAGCGCCTGCGGCAGCAGCCATGTTGGTGTTGGCGAAGATGCGGCTGACGTCAGACACGTCGCCCACGGTGCCCATCGCGAGCTGCGAGCCACCGTTGAAACCGAACCAGCCAAGCCACAGGATGAATGTCCCCAGTGTTGCAAGTGCCAGGTTGGAACCGGGCATCGGGTTTACTTTGCCATCCTTGTACTTGCCCAGACGCGGGCCGAGCACGATCACACCGGCCAGAGCGGCCCAGCCACCTACCGAGTGTACAACGGTCGAACCGGCAAAATCGGAGAAGCCTGCTTCAGACAGCCAGCCGCCGCCCCACTGCCAGGAACCGGAAATCGGGTACATGAAGCCTGTGAGCACGACCACGAAGATCAGGAAGGGCCACAGTTTGATCCGCTCTGCTACCGCACCGGACACAATGGACGCGGTTGCAGCGACGAACACCAGCTGGAAAAAGAAGTCCGAACCGACAGAAGCATAGTCCAGCGCGGCATCAGCAGCAGATACACCGACGGCGTCCAGAACCGTCTGGCCGCCAAGGGCAAAATAGCCGTTGAAGTCACCCGGGTACATCGTGTTGAAACCAACGATCCAGTACATGATGGCCGCGATCGAGAAGAGCGCGATGTTTTTGGTCATCTGCATCGTCACGTTCTTGGAACGTACGAGGCCGCCTTCGAGCATTGCAAAGCCGGCAGCCATAAAGAAAACGAGAAAACCAGCCATGCAGAACAGCAGGGTGGTCATGATATAGGGGCCGATTTCATCAAAGCCCGGTGCGGCATCCTGTGCCAGTGCCAGCGACGGCAGCGCAGTCAGCGCCGCTGCGGAGGCAAGTGTTTTAAAGTGTGTCATAGGTCTTATCCCTGATTTAAGCCAGCTTCACAGCGCATCTTCGTTGGTTTCACCGGTGCGCACCCGCACGGCCTGGTCGACGCTGAGCACGAAGATCTTGCCGTCACCGATCTTCCCGGTGTGGGCTGTTTTCGTGATTGTATCGACGATCTGATCGACGCTGCTCTCGGGCACCACGATTTCGATTTTTACTTTCGGCACGAAATTCACGGCGTATTCGGCCCCACGGTAGATCTCTGTGTGACCTGACTGTGATCCGAATCCTTTGATTTCTGTGACCATCATCCCGCGCACACCGGCTTCGGTCAGCGCTTCGCGGACCTCTTCCAGCTTGAACGGCTTGATTGTTGCAATGATGAGTTTCACCTAACGTCCCCTCGTCCTGAGCAGGCTGCATTCCTGCGGTTCTGTGCCAGAAGGTGTGGCCCGCAGGGTGTCCCGGATGGAAGTTTCCGGGCTCGAAGAGGCGCAGAATCCGCCACTTGGAGATCAAAAATTAGGCAAATTAAAAAAAATGCCTATAAAATGTGCACAAAATTGATGCCTGTGGGGCTATAGTTCACCTCAACAATCCTGGAAAACCCGGATAAGCTGCGCAAAACAACAGTGAGCCGGGCAGGTTCTTCATGAGTGATTCACCCAGAGGCAGGAAGCCGCTGGTGGCCGACCGGCGCTATTCCAAAGCGTCGCCCACCAAAGCGCGCAAGAAAGCCGGAACAACGAAAAAGAAGCCTGCAAAACGGCGCAGGCAGGCGCGCCCGCAGCGGCGCGGTCTGGTCGGCCTGGTCCAGCGGCTGTTCCGGTGGGTCCTGCGTCTGATCTGGCGCATCACGTGGCGCGTGGGGTTGTTGGCTGCTGCTGTTCTGGCCCTGTTTGTCGGCTATTACTACACGACACTGCCACCGGTTGAGGAGATGCTTGATGGCCGGGCCCGCGGGTCTGTCACCCTGCTGGACTACGAGGGTCAGGTCTTTGCCTGGCGTGGTGATCAGTTTGGCGGGGCAGTGACAGCGCAGACCGTATCACCGCACCTCAAAAACGCGATTGTTGCGACCGAAGACAAGCGGTTTTACCGGCATTTCGGGCTGAGCCCACGCGGGATCGCCAGCGCGGTCCGGATCAATCTGCGGGAAGGACGCGGGCCACTCTCTGGGCACGGCGGATCAACCATCACACAGCAAACCGCCAAGCTGCTGTGTCTGGGCGTCCCTTACGACCCGCAGGTGCAGACTGAGGCAGAGTATGAGCGCGATTGCAGGCGCGGCACAATTCAGCGCAAAGCGCAGGAAGCGATTTACGCCCTCGCTATGGAGGCGCGCTATTCCAAGGATGAAATCCTGACAATTTACATGAACCGCGCGTTTCTGGGCGCGGGTGCGCGCGGTTTTGAGGCCGCCAGCCAGCGGTATTTTGGCAAATCAGCTGCCAACGTTGATCCGGCCGAGGCCGCCATGCTGGCCGGGCTGCTGGTCGCGCCGACACGGTTCGCGCCAACAAATGACCTGACCCGTTCGCGCAACCGGGCGGCCACGATCCTGCGGCTGATGAACGAACAGGGGTATCTGTCTGCCGCCGAAGCCACGCAGTTTCAGAACAACCCTGCACAGTTGTCCGAAGCCGCGCAGGAGCGATCAGGGGGCTATTTCGCAGATTGGGTCATGTCAACCGGGCCGGAATTTTTCACCCGAAAGACGACAGAAGATGTCATTATCCGCACCACGCTCGATCAGCGTATCCAGCGCAGTGCCGAAGAGGCGATGACATGGGTTTTCGACAACAAAGTCCGCGCGGGCAGCAAAGCCCAGGCGGCGATTGTCGTGATGTCCGCTGATGGCGCGGTCCGGGCGATGGTGGGTGGCCGCAGAACCAGGGTCGACGGTGCTTTCAACCGGGCGGTGCAGGCAAAACGTCAGACCGGGTCGGCCTTTAAACCCTTTGTTTATGCCGCCGCTCTCGATCTGGGGTATTCGCCCAATGACACGGTCGAGGACGCGCCTCTGACAATCGATATTCCCGGCTCCGGCCCCTGGTCGCCCCGGAATTATACCAACAAACACTACGGCACGGTCACTCTGACACGATCACTCAGGGACAGCCTGAACGTTCCGGCGGTCAAAGTGTCCGAGTTTGTTGGCCGGGATCTGGTGCGTCAGGTAGCCAACGACTTTGGGCTGGAAAGCGATCTGGCAGCAGGTCCTGCATTGGCGCTGGGGGCATCAGAAAGCACACTGATTGAAATGACCAGCGCTTATGCGGGCATACTGAACGGCGGATCGTCTGTGGAACCTTATGGCCTGATTGACCTGCGCCTTCTGGGGGACGAGGAGCCGCTGATGGGCACCGGTGGCGGTATCGGCGAACGTGTGATTCAGGAAGACGCCGCGCGCCAGCTGATCTGGATGATGGAAAAGGTCGTGTCCGAAGGAACAGGGCAGCGGGCGCAGTTCGGTGGCCGTCAGCTGGCGGGCAAGACCGGCACAACTCAGGCAGCACGTGACGCCTGGTTCGTCGGGTTTTCGGCAGATTTCGTGGCTGGCGTGTGGATGGGCTACGATGACAATACGCCCCTGACCGGGGTGACTGGCAGCGGCCTGCCCGCCGAAATCTGGCGTGAAACCATGCAGCGGGTGCACGAGGGGATCCCTGTACGGCCACTGCCGATGATGGCGCCTGGTGGCCGCGGTGAAATGCGCGACCCCGGTGCCGGACGTCCCGGCGGTGGTTCAGGGGGTGGTGTTGGCGGCCTGCTGGAAAACCTGCTGAGAGATATTCTGGGTGGCAGTTCAGGCAGTGCAAGCCCGAAAGGCAACGTAAGTGGTTCAGACAGATAACTGTCTGAACCCGTCGTTTCAGCCCGCAGAGCGCAGGTCTTTGGTCAGCTGACCAATATCGCCCCGGCGGTTGTCGAGCATCGCGCCGATTTCAGTCCGTTCCGTCAGGAGCAGGTTCACGCCTTCAACAAAGATGTTGAACAGCCGGTCCGAGCCGGAGCGGTCCGATACCAGAAAGGAGACACTGACAGGATCCTGACCGCGCAGAAAGGCGGTCGAACGGATCTCGTACCCGGCTTTTATCTCGCGCACGGATTCGAATTCGATGCGCCCACCGATGAAGTCGCGGAACTGCTTACCGTACTTGCGGGCAAGATATCCCTGAAAAGCATCCGTAAAGGCGCGTAACTCACCGGCGCTGGCGCTGCGGCCATCCGCACCCAGAGCATACCGCGCCATTGTCGGCACATCTGCATAGCGCGAGAAAATCTTCTCGAAATCGCGGATCGTGGCAGATTCTGATTTGCCGGCCTCAATAACTTTGTTGATCTCGGCCACGACGGTGTCGACCAGCTTGCGCGCGCCGGCCTCATCGAGTGCATAGGCAGGAAAGCCGGTAGAGACCGTCAGCGCCGCAAATCCGGCAAGAACGCCGCGGCGGTTCAGTTTACTCTGCATAAATGTCCTCATAGGGATCAACCTCACTGGCACTGTCATTGCCCAGCTCAAACCGGCGGTTCTGGAGGTAGATCTGCCGGGACTGGGCGTAGCTGTCTTCACTCTCATACAGAATCGAATCGATCTGGCGGCTGAACTTTTCGCGATCGTTCAGAACAGAGGCCGCGAGCGCTGTGGGCGGCACGTACCGTTCCGGCTCGTCATCAATGGTGCTGAGTGTCAGCGGGTTGGTGAAGAAATCCACCACAAGACCAACTGTGTCACGCTGGGTTGAGGGCCCAAAGACCGGCAGCTCGATATAGGCGCCTTCTCCGCTGCCCCAGACGGCCAGTGTCTCGCCAAAGTCGGTCTCGCGCGCCGGGATGTTCAGCTCACCGGCCGCATCGACGAGCCCGCCGATACCGATGGTCGTGTTCATCACAAAGCGTACCAGCGAGATGCCGGCGCTTTTGAGATCACCCTGCAGCAGGCTGTTGACGGCGTAGCCTGGTGTCGAGAGGTTGTCAGAGAAGTTGTTGATTGTGTTCCGTATTTCAACAGGAACCACGGCACCGTACCCCATGGCCACGGGGCGCACGAGGTTTTTGTCCAGCCCTTTGTTGAAAGCGTGGATGCTGCGATTGGTGGATTCGTACGGGTCATTAATGCCGTTACTGCGGGTCGCCACATCCTGTGTTGTGGCACAGGCGCTGACAAAAAGAGCGGCGGTCAGGGCAAGAAGAATGCGGCCTGAGGCGTGGCGGAGCGATGAGAGTGACAATTGGGAAATCCTGCGAATATGGTCTGTGCTGTAAGTAGATATTTTTTGAGCAATGCCCAGAGAGCAAATGCAAGTCGGGCGGGTGTTGTGGCAGTTGAGCGACATGGTCAGACCAAACGCCGGGCGAATGTACCGTTAAAATGTTGGCAGATCGTGAAAATCGCAACCATCGGCGGTTGAAAGAGTACCGCTAAGGGTGACAGATGTGAAGCAGACATGACTGACAAATGTGCGACTGTGGGCAAAGCCGTGCCTAGGTGTTCGTGGATTGAGCAGTTAAACGCCGCAAAGGGGCCCGGGCCCGGAAAACACACTGCAGAAAGGATCCGCAATGAGCATCACAGACAAACTTTCCGAACTGGGGGTAACCCTGCCGGATGCACCCGCGCCAGCGGCAAACTATGTGCCCTGGGTCCGCGTCGGTAACACGCTCTATGTCTCGGGCCAGGTCTCTGCAGGACCGGACGGGTTCATCACCGGCAAGCTGGGAGCTGATATCAGTATTGAAGACGCGGCAGAGGCGGCAAAAAGCTGTGCTGTCAGCCTGCTGGCGCAGGTGCGCGCCGCCTGTGATGGCGATATTGAGCGCCTCGTGCGGGTTGTAAAGCTGACCGGGTTTGTGAATTCGACCCAGGATTTCGCCGAACAGCCCAAAGTGATCAACGGTGCTTCAGATTTTCTGGTTGCAGCGCTGGGGGATGCGGGGCGCCATTCCCGCTCGGCGGTTTCTGCCGCGTCGCTGCCCTTTGGCGTCGCTGTGGAAATCGAAGGCATTTTTGAAATCCGATGACACCTGCTCTGCCTGAGGTCTTTCTGACCACGCCGCTGGCGCACCGTGCGCTGCACGATGTGTGCGACGGACGGCCCGAAAACAGCCGGGCCGCGATCGCCGCAGCCGTGGCCGCCGGGTACGGCATCGAGATCGACGTGCAACTGAGTGCGGATGCCGGTGCGCTGGTCTTTCACGACTATGAGCTTGCGCGACTGGCCGAGGCTGCAGGCCCGGTTCGTGCCCGTTCGACCGGCGATCTGCGTGGCATCCCGCTGAAAGGCGGGGATGGTGAGGGGATTCCGACCCTGCCAGAGGTGTTGGCCCTTGTGGCAGGTCGTGTGCCGCTGCTGGTGGAGATCAAGGACCAGGACGGCGCTCTGGGCCCGGATGTGGGACCCCTTGAGGCAAGCGTAGCGGAGGCGCTGGCCGACTACAGCGGCCCCGTTGCTGTCATGTCGTTCAACCCGCATGCCGTGGCTGAAATGGCGAAACTGCTGCCGGAGGTGCCGCGTGGCCTCGTGACAGACCCGTTTGAGGCGGCGGACTGGCCGGTGCCTGCAGAAACTCTGGCCCGGCTCAGGGATATTCCCGATTTTAAGCGCACGGGCAGCAGTTTCATCAGCCACAAATGGCAGGATCTGTCCCGCCCGCGCGTGGCAGAGCTGCGCAAAAACGGTGCTGCCATTCTGTGCTGGACGGTGAAATCCCCGGCAGATGAGGCACAGGCGCGTCAGGTGGCGCAGAATATCACCTTTGAGCAATATGCCGCGCCACATCCGGCTTGAACCTGACAGCTGCCGGCACAGGTTAAACTGACAATCTCAGAGGCAGCGATATGCAGGAACAGGAAGTCGAAATCCGCGTCGTAACAAGTCTGCGCGACATTGACGCTGCGGGTTGGGATGCCTGTGCCTGCCCGGAGGCTGCAGAGGGCGCACGGCCTGACGATCCCTTTACCACGTACCGCTTTCTCAGCGCGCTGGAGGAAAGCGGCTCGGTCGGGGCCGGCACCGGCTGGCAACCACAGTATCTGACCGCATACATCGGTGATCTGCTGATCGGTGTGGCGCCGATGTACGCCAAATCGCACAGCCAGGGAGAATATATTTTCGATCACAACTGGGCCCATGCCTACGAGCGCGCGGGTGGGCGCTATTACCCTAAACTGCAGGTCGCCGTGCCACACACGCCTGCCACAGGAAGGCGCCTGCTGGTCCGTCCGGGTTTTGAGGAGACCGGCACATCGGCCTTGCTCCAGGGGGCGGTGCAACTGGCCTCAAACAACAAAATCTCATCGCTGCACCTGACCTTTTGCACCCGGGAGGAGGCAGACCGTGGCGAGGCCCTGGGCCTGATGCGGCGCAAGACACAGCAGTTTCACTGGGAAAACAACGACTACAGCAGCTTTGACGGTTTTCTGGCCAGCCTCAGTTCGCGAAAGCGCAAGAACATCCGCAAAGAACGCGTCCAGGCACAGGGGTTTGGCGGTACGATCCAGACATTTTCGGGAGACGCGCTCCTGCCCGAGCACTGGGAGGCATTCTGGGTCTTTTATCAGGACACCGGTGCGCGCAAATGGGGCACGCCCTATCTGACCCGCCGGTTTTTCGACATCGCCCAGGACACTCTGCGGGACGATATGGCCCTGGTGATGGCCGAGCGCGATGGCCGCTGGGTTGCCGGTGCTCTGAATTTCGTGGGCGCTCAGGCGCTCTATGGCCGCTACTGGGGCTGCATCGAGCATCACCCCTGTCTGCATTTTGAACTGTGCTACTACCAGGCCATCGATATCGCGATTGCGCGTGGACTGTCGCGTGTCGAGGCCGGGGCCCAGGGCGAGCACAAGCTGGCACGCGGGTATCTGCCGCGTCCGACATGGTCGCTGCACTGGGTCGGAGATCCGGGTTTTGCGGATGCCATCGCCCGCTATCTGGAGGCAGAGAAAGACGCAGTTGACGAGGAAATCAGCGTACTGACGGAATATGGCCCGTTCCGAAGGGCCGATGTGGAGGAACAGCAATGACAACACCGATAACAGACACAGATCGCACCGACCTGCTTGCAAATGGCTGGCAGATGGTAGAAGGACGCGACGCAATCGCCAAAACCTATGTTTTCGGCAATTTTGTCGAAGCATTCGGATGGATGACCCGCGTGGCCATCTGGGCAGAGAAACTGAACCACCATCCCGAATGGGACAACGTATACAAGACTGTAAATGTAGTGCTGACCACGCATGATACCGGCGGGCTGAGTGATCTGGATGCCCGGCTGGCGCGCAGGATGGACAGCCTGACGGAGTAAGACCAATGAACGAACTGCTGACGACGGAAATCTGGCAGGGGAAAACCCTGGCGGACCTGCTCTCTCTCGACTTTCTGGTGAGCACTGCGGGCTCGGTGCTCGCGGCAATCGCCATCCTGCTGCTCGGCTGGACCATTTCTGCCTGGCTGCAGCGCCGGGTGCAGAACCTGGGCCGCAAATACAAGCATCTGGACGACATGCTGTTCGACTTCCTGTCGTCCATTGTGCGCTATGTGGTGCTGGGTTTCACGGCGCTCTTTGTGCTGAACACCTTTGGCGTGCAGACGACATCTGTTGTCGCGGTCATCGGTGCCGCCGGTCTGGCCATCGGTCTGGCCTTGCAGGGCACGCTGTCGAATGTCGCGGCGGGCGTGATGCTGATCCTGTTCCGGCCCATAAAAATGGGCGATTTTGTCGATGTGGGCGGCACGATGGGCACGGTTAAAGCCATCACGCTGAATTTCACAGAGCTGGCGGATGTCAGCAATGTGCAGGTGATCATCCCCAACTCGATGGTCTGGGGCAACATCATCACCAATTATTCCACCAACAAAATGCGCCGCGCGGAATGGACGTTTGGAGTGGGCTATGGGGCCAGTCTGGCCAGTGCGGAAAAGATCATCCGCGAGACAATCATGGCCGACCCCCGGTCCAAAGCCGACCCAGAACCGTTTATCCAGGTCAACAATCTGGGTGACTTCTCGGTCGATTTCCTGGTGCGTGTCTGGGTGGAATCGGCAGAATTCTTTGCCTACCAGGCTGATATGAAACGGGCGGTCAAAGAGGCGCTGGACAATGGCGGCGTGGACATTCCATTCCCGACCCGCACGGTAATCCAGTCCTGAGGCGTTTCGCCTGTTCCGGACATCGGACACCGGAAAAAAGGGGCCGGTCTGTGGCTGACCGGCCCCTTGTTCATTCACATATTGTCGAGCAGGCCCTCGCCTGCGGAAACTTCGCAGACACCGGGGCTTTCCTCGGGCTGGAAAAGCGTGACTTTGCCGTCCTCGACCAGCATGGCATAGCGTTTTGAGCGGTCGTTGAGACCCGCAGGTGGCGCGCTGAATTCCATGCCAAGCGCTTTGGTAAAGCTGCTGTCCGGGTCGCCCAGCATGGTGATGCCGGCGGCGGTGGCGCCTGTAGCCTCGCCCCAGGATTTCATCACAAAGGGATCATTGACAGAGACGCAGATGATCTCCTCGACGCCCTTTGCTTCCAGCTGGTCCCTGGTGCGGATAAAGCTGGGCACATGCGCGGAATGGCATGTGGGCGTATAGGCGCCGGGCACAGCAAAAATCACAACCTTGCGGCCCTTTGTCTTGTCCGCGAGAGACACCGGCGCTGGCCCTTCCGCGCCCATTTCAACCAGAGTTGCGTCGGGAAGCTGGTCGCCCTGTGAGATTGTCATGTGATACGCCTTTCCTGTAATTGCGTTCGTCTTCCTGCCCGATATAGGTTGCGGGCACGGGGCGGACCAGAAGAAACGGGCGCAGGAGGACCGGAATGGGCCAGGTAATCGTAATCGGCGCGGGCCAGGCAGGGGCTTCCTGTGTGGCAAAGCTGCGCAACGGTGGCTTTGACGGGGGCATCACGCTCATCGGGGCCGAGCCGGTCCCACCCTATCAGCGCCCGCCCCTGTCCAAGGCCTATCTGATGGGCGATATGGCGCTGGAGCGGCTTTATCTGCGCCCTGAGAGCTTTTACGCCGACAACAGCATTGATCTGCGCATGGGCACGCCGGTGACAGCGATCGACGCAGAAGCCCGCACCGTGACGCTGGCGGGTGAGGTGCTGGGCTATGACGATCTGGTGCTGACAACAGGCTCGGTGCCAAACCGCCTGCCTGCCAGCATCGGCGGTGACCTGGAAAATGTGTTCTGTGTGCGTGATCTGGCGGATGCAGACGCCATGGCCCCACAGTTTCGGGAGGGTGCGCGGGCGCTCATCGTGGGGGGCGGATACATCGGGCTGGAAGCGGCAGCGGTTGCTGCCAGAAGCGGCGTCCGTGTTACGCTGGTCGAGATGGCGGACCGTATCCTGCAACGGGTCGCAGCCCCCCAGACCAGCGATTATTTCCGGGCACTGCACAGCGGCCAGGGCGTTGATATCAGGGAAGGAACCGGGCTGGAGCGGCTGCTGGGCGAGGGGCGTGTGAGTGGCGCGCAACTGACCGACGGGACCACGCTGGACGTGGATTTTGTGATCGTCGGCGTGGGCATCCGGCCCGCTGTGGCGCTGGCGGAAGAGGCCGGCCTTACAATCGACAACGGGATTGCCACCGACGCCCTGGGCCGGACCTCGGCACCGCATATCTGGGCGGCGGGCGACTGTGCGTCCTTTCCCTGGCAGGGCGGGCGTATCCGGCTGGAAAGCGTACCCAATGCCATCGACCAGGCCGAACAGGTTGCGCAGAACATCATGGGGGCGGCGACAGACTATACCGCCAAGCCGTGGTTCTGGTCGGATCAGTATGATGTCAAACTGCAGATCGCAGGACTGAACACCGGGTATACCGGGGTTGTATCGCGCATCGGAGAGGGCCAGACCGCGTCCTTCTGGTACTACAAAGACGGGCAGCTGCTGGCCGTGGATGCGATGAACGACCCGCGCGCCTATATGATCGGCAAACGCCTGATCGAGGCGGGCAAAACCGCTGATCCGGATGTGGTCGCGGATGCAGGCGCGGACCTGAAAGCATTGATGAAAGCGTGAGGATCATCGCAGGCCAGTTCCGGAGCGTAGCCCTGGCGACCCTGGGCAAGGGGGACGCGGGCGCGCACCTGCGACCCACCACAGACCGTGTCCGCGAGAGCCTCTTTAACGTGTTGAACGGATACGATATTTTTGACGGCGCGCGGGTGCTGGATCTGTTTGCCGGGACCGGTGCGCTGGGGCTGGAGGCGCTGTCACGCGGGGCGGCGCATGTCACGTTTGTGGACGACGGGCGTGTGGCCCAGCGGCTGATCCGGGAAAATATCAAACGCCTGAGAGTGGCGGAAAGCACGCGTCTGGTGGCGCGCGATGCGCTGCGACTGCCGCCCTGTGACGGGGCACCTTTTGACCTGATCTTCCTCGATCCGCCCTATGGCAAAGGGCTGGGCGACAAGGCGCTTGTGCAGGCCGCACATGGCGGCTGGCTGGGTGATGACGCCTTTGTCGTCTGGGAGGAGGCCGCGCCGGTGCAGGTGCCGCCGGGGTTCGCGCCCCTGGACCAGCGGCGCTATGGCGATACCTGGATCACAATGATGTCGAAATCCGCGGCTTAATATGCCAGGATTGGGTATGTTTGCCACGGCCTTCCTTCCCTTTTTCACCGATGCGCGGGACAGTGCGACGGCCCCGCCGCGCCGGGTGCGCAAAGCGCCGCCGCTCTTTATCGGGGATGCGGTCCAGCCCTGGGCGGGGGAGACCCTGTTGCTGAGCCTGCTGCGCGAAGACGCCGCTGACAGCGACACGCGCAACACCTGAGAACTTCGGTGCGGGCCGGGGGTGCGAATCACGCCGGAAACGCTGGTTAACAGGGGAAATCAGGGTCATTTTGCCTGTCGGTTTCACGTCGGTAAAACGTCGGTATTACGTCGGTGCGCAGCGTACGGTGCCCGGCAGTAACAGAGCGTTCGGTGGGGTTTATGACCCAAAGATTAAGAAACGGCCCCGGGTGCAGGCAGGCGCTGCTGCCCGGAAATCTCTTGCTTAAAGCCGGGGAGGGTGTGAGATTTCGGGGACCTGAGGAAAACAGACCGGTACAGATGGAATACCCGCTCCGATGAGTTCGCAGGCCAGAGCACAGCTGCCCGCCCGGGCAGAGACGGCGCGCGCCGGGGCGGGCGGTGCGAGTGCGCGGGCCGCGCGGGAAGGCTCTGTGCTGGAGAGCCTGCAGCGGCGTGCGGACGACAGCGCAGAGACCCGAAAACTGGCGACACTCCAGGCGCAGGCCGCAGGCGCTGCCGGAACGCCGCCGCCGATCCAGAGACGACAGCACACGGAATCCGGACTGAAGGAATTTCTGGCGACACAGGAGATGGAAGGCACGGAGGACAGGGGCGAATACGTGCGCCGGATCACCACGGAATTCAAATCCGCATATCCGCAGCATGACCGCGCCGATGTGGTGCTGCTGCGCAGCCTGGCCTGGGGCCCCAAAGTCAAAGGCAAGGGCATGAAAGCCTATCCTGAAGCGCCGACCAAAGCCCTGGCGGGCAGTTTCGACAGCCACGTCAAAGGAGAGGACGCCGGTGTCGGCTGGCACACCGAGGCGTTCCACGCCCGCAACGGGGGGACCTATAAGTACAGAGACCGGGGCACCCTGGGCAAGGGCGCCTATTTCGCATCAGGCGTGAAAATCGCAGGGACCGACAAAACGGGCAACTCGGGGCGCAGCACGTTTTTTCCCGCCACGATGTCTCTGGCGGATATCAGGTATGAGGCCATCTATGTGGCCAACACTTTCAAAAAGCAGGGCCTGGTTGCGACCGGTCGCGGGCTGAAAACGGGGATCGTGATCGACGCGCTTATCAACGGCGATACGGTTGATTCCGCCTATCCGCATAAAGAGGGCTGGTAAGGCAGGCGGACGGGTCGCGCGCGCGCGGCGTATGACCGGGCATGGCTGGATGCGACCCGCCTGTTTCAGGGTCAGCGCCGGTCTGACAGGAAATTTGTTGCCGCAGGTTCCGGCCATCGGGCGGGGATGTGCAGGGTCCTGTTCTGGCTGGATAATTTTCGCGCATTGCTGGCCGCACACACCTGTCTGTCGGGCGCAGGCCGGGCAGGGGGTATGAAAAACTTTCAGGCACAGCGGGTAAATCGCACTATTGTCCCCAGGACAACAGCCAGGTCCACAACCCCGCCGGAAAAAGCGCGGGGATGCGGGGGACCGTCCGGGGAGGACACCACGGGACGGCATGGCCAGAGGAGGAGAAGCGACAATGCTCAGAAAAATCATGGTGCCGGTGCGCGGCGACGGCATGATCGACACGGTGCTGGGGCATGCCTCGGCGCTGGCGCGGCATCACGGGGCGCATATTGTGGTGGCCCACTGCCGCAAGCGGACCGAGGACATGCGGCCCTACAGCCGTGCGCTGCCGGGCTTTGCGCGCACCACGATGATCGAACAGTCACAGGCCCAGGCCGACCAGGAAGAGCATGAGGTGCGCGAGCAGTTGCACCGTTTTGCGGTTTCGCTGGACGTGCGCGAGACCGACACGCCCGAGCCGGGCACAGCCTCTGTCGAGTTTGTCGAGGAATACGGGCAGATGGCGGATGTGATCAAACACAATGGCCGGCTGGCGGACCTGGTGGTGGTGGCCAGGCCGGACAGGGACCGGAACATCGGCACGAATTCTCTGAAGTCCGCGCTTTACCAGACCGGGCGTCCGGTGCTGATGTGCCCGCCCAAAGGCACGGTCGCGCCCGAATTCGGTGCGCATATCACCCTGGCCTGGAACGGGTCGCTGGAAGCGTCCCGCGCGGTGGCGATGACGCTGGATCTGGCCCGGGCCGCGCAAACGGTGACCATCCTGTCGGGTGGCAAGGGCGAGCCGCATGGGGCCACCGCAGAGGAGCTGATAGCGTACTACCGGCTGCGCGGTGTCACGGCCGTTTCGCATCGGTTTGAAGCCCGCAATCCCGGCGAGGCACTGCCCCGGCTGACCGCCGAAATGGGGGCGAGTCTTCTGGTCATGGGGGCCTACGGGCACAACCATGAGCGCGAGACGCTCTTTGGTGGAAATACGCAAGTCGTTGTAGATAAATCAGAAATTCCGGTGGTTTTGGTACACTAAGGTATTCATTGGCCCCGCAACAAAGTTTTTCTTGAAATGCCGTTTGAGTAATATAATTGCTTAAGGGAATTTAAACGGACTGTACAACTCTGCGGCGACAACGGTTGCAGTGACATATCTGGGAGGATTTCTGATGAAGCTGACGAAACGTATTTTCATGGGTGCTGTGGGTGCAGCGTTGCTGGCCACGACCCCGATGCAGGCGCTGGCAGACGGCTGGAAACCGCGCAAACCGATTGATTTCGTGATCATGGCCGGACCGGGTGGCGGCGCGGATCAGATCGCCCGTTTCGTCCAGTCGGTCGCCGAAAAGAAAGACCTGACCAACCGCCCGCTCGTACCCAACAACAAGGGCGGCGGCTCGGGCGCGGAAGCGCTGATCCATGTGAGCAATGCCAATGATCCTGATCACACGATCCTGGTGACGCTGAATTCGTTTTTCACGACCCCGCTGCGGCAGAGCAATCTGGGCATCGACGTGCAGAAGTTCACGCCGGTGGCCATGATGGGCGTCGACCCCTTTGTCCTGTGGGTGCACAAGGACAGCGGGATCACCACAATCGATGAATACGTCGAGACGGTCAGGGAAATGGGCGGTGAATACGTCATGGGCGGCACCGGTGCCGGTCAGGAAGACAGCATCGTGATCGCATATATGTCCGAGGCCTACGGTCTGGATATCAAATATATCCCCTATGACGGTGGCGGCGCAGTGGCCAAGGATCTGGCCGGTCAGCAGATCATGGCCAGCGTGAACAACCCCGCCGAGGCCAAGGGGTTTTACGCGGCGGGTGATTTCGTGCCGCTTCTGGCATTCTCCGACGAGCGGATGCCGGCCTATCCGGATGTGCCCACGATCAAAGAGCAGGGGCATGACTTCTCTTATTATAACCAGCGGGCGGTTGTTGGTGCCCCGGGCATGTCGGATGAGGCTGCGGCCTATTACCAGGATGTGTTTACGCAGATCTACGAGAGCGACGAATGGCAGGGCTATCTGGAATCCGAGAGCCTCTCTCCGCTGTGGATGAACGCGGATGAGCAGCGGGATTACTGGGCGCTGCAGGTCGAGAACCACAAGAAACTGCTTGCCGCACTTGGCGAATAAAGCTGTCGGACGGGGGTAACCCCGCCCGGGACCACACGAGACAAGAAGGGAGGGCCAGATGCGCGTTGGTGAACTTGTAACCGCGGGGATTCTGGCCCTCCTGTCGCTTTACCTGATGTGGAAAAGCACCGAGCTGCCCATCGGGTATATTGCCGGTCAGGGTCCGGGGGGCGGCGCCTGGCCGTTCTGGCTGTCGGGGATCATGCTGGTATGCTGCGGCTGCATCGCCTTTAACTGGTGGCGCGGCTCCAGCCCTGCCTCGCAATCAGACGAGCCGGTTCTGGACAGCTACGGGTGGCGCACACTGCTGCTGGTGGGCGGCGGGATCATCGGATTTGTGGCCCTTGTCAGCGTCATTTCGATGTACGGGGCCATCGCCGTGTTCCTGTTTTACTATGTGTGGTTTCTGGGGCGGCACGGCCTGGCGCTGAGCCTGGCGATTTCGCTGATCTCGCCGATTGCGCTGTTTTTCTTCTTTGAGGGCGCGATGCAGATCACCATGCCGTCGGGGCTGCCCTTTACCGATCCGGTTTTCAACATCCTCTATGACATCATTTACTGAGGTCACTGCGGACGTCTCTTTTGGAAGTGTCTGACCATGGAAGTTCTGTCTCTGCTCGCTGATGGCATGCTGTTGTCGCTCCAGCCTCTGAACCTCGCGATGATCCTGATCGGGGTTACGGTGGGGCTCTTCATCGGCGCGATGCCGGGGCTGGGGTCGGTGAACGGTGTGGCGATCCTGCTGCCGGTGACCTTTCTGGTCCCGCCCGGTTCTGCGATCATCTTTCTGGCGGCGATTTATTACGGCGCGATGTACGGGGGGGCGGTGTCCTCGGTCACGCTGGGCATTCCGGGGGCATCGACGGCGGTGGCCACCACCTTTGACGGGCGGCCCCTGGCGCGGCAGGGCCGGGCGAGCCTCGCACTGGTGACGGCGGCGCTGGCCTCTTTCGTGGGCGGCACGGTGGCTAATGTGCTCTTTACGCTGTTTGCGCCCGTGCTGGCCTCTGCCGCGCTGTCGTTTGGCCCGCCGGAGGTTTTTGCGCTGATGCTGCTGGCCTTTGCCACATTCGTCGGGCTCGGGGGGGATGACATCCCCAAAACCATCTTTTCGATCTGTTTTGGCCTGGTGCTGGGGGCGATCGGCTTTGACCAGATTTCCGGAGCGCCGCGCCTGGTGCTGTTTGATTACAACGGCTTTTTGCAGGGTATCGGTTTTCTGGTGCTGGCCATCGGGGTTTACGGCATCGGCGAGATGCTCTGGACCATCGAGCAAAGCCGGGGCGAGATCGAAAGCACGACGCCGAAAATGACGATCAAGGGCATCACTGCGGACACCAAAGAGGCCGCAAAACGCGGCTGGCGGGGCACGATGATCGGTTCTTTTCTGGGCTTTTTCGTCGGCGTTCTGCCCGCAGCCGGGGCGACGCCGGGCTCGCTGATGTCATATGGTGTGACCAAGATGCTGTCGCGCAACCCGGAAGAGTTTGGCAAGGGGTCGCCTGATGGGGTTGCGGCCCCTGAAGCTGCGAACAATTCCGCCTCGACAGGGTCCATGCTGCCGATGCTGACGCTGGGCATTCCCGGCTCGCCCACCACGGCGATCCTGCTGGGCGGTATGGTGATCTGGGGGCTTGTGCCGGGCCCGCGTCTGTTTGTGGACGAGCAGGAGTTTGTCTGGGGGCTGATCGGGTCGTTTTACATTTCCAACGCGGCGGCGCTGCTGATCAACCTGGCGTTTATCCCGCTGTTCATCTGGATGCTGCGGATGCCCTTTACCATCCTGGCCCCGATGATTTTCGTGCTGTCGATTGCGGGGGGCTATGCCGCCACGCGGGATATGTTTGATATCTGGCTGATGGTGGTCTTTGGCCTGGGTGCGTTCTTTCTGCGCAAGTTTGACTATCCGCTGGCCCCTGCGGTGCTGGCGATTGTGCTGGGCCCGATTGCCGAGCCGACGCTGCGGCAGTCGCTGCTGCTCTCGTCAGGCGATCCGTCGATCTTTTTCACCCGGCCGGTGGCGGGGCCGATCACGGTCGTGGCACTGATCCTGATCTTTCTGCCCGCGCTCAAGGTGCTGCGCCGCCGGGTCGGTCGCAAAAGCAAAAAGCCGGCGTAAGGGAAACGCCGGCTTTCAGCCCGGGACCGGCCTGTGCGGTGGGGTCAGCCGTAAAGACCGGCAGTTTTGCCGCGCAGCTGGATCAGCGCCAGAACGGTATCAATGGTCGGGGTCGGTGTGCCGGTGACGCGGCCAAGCTCCTGCACAGAGCCCACCAGTGCATCGATCTCCATGGGCCGTCCGGCGTCCAGATCCTGCAGCATCGATGTCCGGTGCGCGCCCACATCGGCGCCGCCCTGGATGCGCCGGTCCACATCGATGGGGAATTTCACGCCGAGGCTTTCGGCGATGGTCTGCGCTTCGAGCATCATATTGCGCGCGACGTCGCGCGTGCCGGGCTCGGTGCAGAGCACATCAAGCGTGGCATGTGTCAGTGCCGAGATCGGGTTGAACGACAGGTTGCCCCAGAGTTTCACCCAGATTTCATCGCGTATTTTCGGGCGCACCGGTGCTTTGAGACCGGCGGCACTGAGCGCTTTTGACAGCCGCAGGGCGCGCTCGGATTTCTCGCCCGAGGGCTCGCCCAGCGAAAAGCGGTTGCCTTCGATATGCCTGATCACGCCCGGTTCGCTGACCTCTGCCGCCGGGTAGACGACACAGCCCAGCACATTGTCCGGGCCAAAACCGTCCCACTGCGCATTGCCGGGGTCAACGCTTGCCAGGCGCGTGCCCTCAAGATCACCGCCCACCCCGTGGAAATACCACCAGGGCACGCCGTTCACGCCTGAGACAATTGTCGTGCCCTCGCCGATCAGCGGCTGCATCCGGGCGACCACCGGCGGCACGGAATGGGCCTTGAGCGTGACGATGACATAATCCTGGGGCCCCAGATCTTCGGGGTTTTCCGATACGGTCACGGGCAGAGTTCTTGTGCCGCTTTCTTCGATCAGGGTCAGGCCGTTTGCCTGCATCGCCGCCAGATGCGGTCCGCGCGCGACAAGGCTGACATCGGCCCCGGCTTCGGCCAGTTTTGCCCCCATATATCCGCCGATGGCCCCGGCGCCGAAAATACAGATTTTCATGATGCGGCCGTTTCCACCAGGCCCAGCTTTTCGGCAAGGCCGATGCGCTGCATTTTGCCGGTGGCCCCTTTGGGGATTTCATCCAGGATGATCACCTTGCGCGGCACCTTGAAGTCGGCCAGCCGCTCCAGGGCAAAGTCGCGGATATCGCGGTCGGTCACTTCCTCGCCATCGCGCAGGACAACGGCGGCGGCGACTTCCTCGCCCAGTTTCGGGTGGGGCAGGGCAAAGGTCACAACCTGGGCAATCGCCGGGTGGGCCGAGAGCACTCCGTCCACCTCCAGCGGGCTGACCTTCTCGCCGCCCCGGTTGATGATCTCTTTCAGGCGGCCCGTGAGGGTCAGATAACCATCGGCGTCAAAGGTGCCCTGATCGCCGGTGCGGAACCAGCGTTTGCCTTCGGCCTCAAAGAAGTTTTTGGCATTGGCATCCGGATTGCTTTCATAGCCGGGCGTGACATTGGGGCCGGAGATCACGACCTCTCCGACACCGCCATCGGTAAGCACGGGCTCCACTTCATGGGCGATGCGCACCTCGGGCCCGGCGGGCAGGCCGACGGCCCCGGGTTTCTGCGTGCCCGGCTCGATCGGGTTGGAGCACATCTGGTGGGCGGCTTCGGTCATGCCGTAGCCCTCGACCACAGGCGCGCCGAAGGTCTCGAACAGTTTTTCCATGACCGGCCCCGGCAGCGAGGCCGAAGAAGAGCGCAAAAACCGCAGGCGCGCGGCGGCGATGACGTCGGCATTGCGCCCGGCGCGGGCCAGGATGGCCTGGTGCATGGTGGGCACGGCAGTGTACCAGGTGGGGTCGGCATCGCGCAGCCAGCCGAAAAAGCGCAGCGCGTCAAAGCCCGGCGCGCACCAGACCTGGCCACCCGTCGCCAGCGTCGAGGAGACCGCCGCCAGAAGGCCGTGGATGTGAAAGAGCGGCATGACATTCATGCAGCGGTCGTCCGGTGTCAGCGCCAGGGACACCGCGATATTATGGGCTGAGGCCGCGACATTGGATTGCAGCAGCGGTACGATCTTGGGCCGCGATGTGGTGCCGGAGGTGTGCAGGATCAGCGCGACATCCCCCGCCTCAGGGGCGCTCTGATCGCAGGTGCCGCTGGTGTCGGAGGACAGCGTGAAGGTGCCCGCCGGATCAGCGGGATCAGAGGACAGCCGCAGAACCGGCACGCCCAGTTTTTCCGCCGCGGCCAGTGCCGGGCCTTCCTGGCCGTCCATCAGCACAACAGCTTTGGCGTTCAGATCGTCGATATAAAAGGCAAACTCATCCTCTCGGTAGGCAGGGTTGAGCGGGGCGGTGACAGCCGTCTGCGCGATGGTGAAAAAGGCCGTGGCCATTTCGGGCCCGTTGGGCAGCACAATCGCCACACGGTCGCCGCGCCCGATGCCCGCCGCGTGCAGCGCAGATGCCACCTGATCCGACAGAGCCCGCAGGCCCGCATAGCTCAGCCATTCCCGGTCCGGCGCACCGATTGCGGGTGCGGATCCGGGGTGACCTGCGATTAACTCTCTGAGCGTCTCTGCCACGATAAATTCTCCCTTTGGTGTGGGCGGAAAAATAGCGCAGATGTGGCGGGTTTCAACGCGAATTCAGTATTTCCGGGCCCTGTCAGGGCCCGGGTGTCAGTCAGCCGTATAGGTCGGGTGAAAAAGGCCGCCGGGAGAGAGCGTAAAGATCTCTGCCCCGTCTGCCGTGACGCCCACTGAATGCTCAAACTGCGCCGAGAGCGACTTGTCGCGGGTCACGGCTGTCCAGTCGTCGGCCAGGGTTTTGGTTTCGGGCCGGCCCAGGTTCACCATCGGCTCGATGGTAAAGAACATGCCCTCTTCGAGCACGGCACCCGTGCCCGGTCGGCCATAGTGCAGCACATTGGGCGGGGCATGGAACACACGGCCCAGCCCGTGCCCGCAGAAATCGCGCACCACGGACATGCGGTGGCTTTCCGCATAGGACTGAATGGCATGGCCGATGTCGCCAAAGGTGTTGCCGGGTTTCACCGCCTCGATGCCCAGCATCAGCGCGTCATGGGTGACCTGGATCAGACGTTCGGCCTTGCGGGGCAGTTTGCCGGCCACATACATGCGGCTGGTGTCCCCGAACCAGCCATCGACGATCACCGTGACGTCGATGTTCAGAATATCGCCGTCTTTCAGTGTCTTGTCCCCGGGGATACCGTGGCAGACCACATGATTGACGGAAATACAGCTGGCGTGCTGATAGCCCTTGTAGCCGATGGTGGCCGAGGTCGCGCCCGCTTCCTCGACCATCTCGGTGATGCGTTTGTCGATTGCACCGGTGGTCTGGCCCACAAACACAAGCCCGGCAATGTCGTCCAGGATGCGCGCGGCCAGTGCGCCCGCGGCATGCATGCCCGCGAAATCGCCTGCCTCGTAGATGCGTATGCCGTCTTTGGTCTGACGGCCCCGAAGATCTTCGTTCACCTGGGTCTCCATCGTGGTGGTTCGGGCGGCTTTTAGCGTACCCCGGGATCAGGCACCAGCCGCCATCACAGCGTAAAGGGCAGCGCCTGGCCGACCCCGATTGCCTTTGGCGAGATATTGGTGCCAAAGCACAGAGTTTCAACGCCCGCAGATGTCGCAGCCTGCCAGGCCGCCAGATAGGCGGGGTCAATGTCGCCTGCCAGTGTAACAGATTGTGCGTCTGTGCGCTGCACCAGATAGAGCATAATGGCGCGGTGGCCCCGGGCGACCATGTCCGCCAGCTCGGCCAGATGTTTTGCGCCGCGCGCGGTCACGCTGTCGGGAAACTCCGCCAGGCCCTTCTCACGGCTCAGCGTGACGCTTTTCACTTCGACGTAGAGGTCCGGCTGCCCGGCGCCGCTGAGCAGAAAATCGATGCGGCTGTTTGTGCCGTATTTCACCTCTGCTCGGACCAGCGGCCAGTCGGCAAAAGGCGCCAGCTGCCGGGCCATCAGCGCGTTTTTCAGCGCCCGGTTGGGCACGCTGGTATCGACGCCTGTGAAATGCCCGTCTGCATGTTCGACCAGCCGCCAGCCGAATTTCAGCTTCTTTTTCGGGTCGTCATTGGGCTCAAGCCAGACGCGGGTGCCGGGCTCGGCCAGACCCATCATCGAGCCGGGGTTGGCGCAGTGCGCGGTGACTTCCCGGCCATCGGCTTCCAGCACGCAATCGGCCAGAAACCGTTTGTAACGGCGGGTCAGACGGGCGGGCACAAGATCGGTTTGAAAGCGCATGAGCCCACGTCTATACCTCGCAGTAAGACCGGTGCAAGGGAGGGTAACAATGGCAAATCCGACAGCGGCAATGCTGGTGATCGGCGATGAGATACTGTCGGGCCGGACGCGGGATGCGAATATGTATCACCTGGCGGGCCGCCTGACAGAGACCGGCATCGACCTGCGCGAGGTGCGCGTGGTCAGCGATGATCCGGAGGCGATCATCTGTGCGGTTCAGTCCCTGTCTGCCGGGTTTGATCATGTGTTCACCAGCGGTGGCATCGGCCCGACCCATGATGACATTACCGCCGATTGCATCGCCGAAGCTTTTGGCCGCAACATCGATGTGCGCGAGGACGCGCGGCGGCTGCTGGCCGATCACTATGCGCGGACAGGCAAGGAGCTGAACGCGGCCCGGCTGCGCATGGCGCGCATTCCGGATGGCGCGACACTGATCGACAATCCGGTCTCTGTCGCGCCGGGGTTCATTCTGGAAAACGTCTATGTCATGGCCGGTGTGCCGTCGGTCTTTCAGGCGATGGTGGAAAGCATGCTGCCGAAACTGTCCGGTGGCGCGCCGCTGATCTCGCAGACGCTGCGGATTGATCAGGGCGAGGGCGATATCGCCGGGCCGCTGGGGGCGCTGGCGCAGGAATATCCGGCACTGAGCATGGGATCCTATCCTTTCCAGCAGGACAACGGGGCATATGGGTCCAATGTGGTGATCCGCGGGCAGGACCCGGAGATGGTGCGCGCGGCAATGGCCGAACTGGCAGCGGCCTTTCCGGGATGACACCAGACGCGCCGACCCTTTTTGCGGCGGTGGATGCAACCTGGCCTGCGGCTGCGGTGCGGCGCGCGGGCCCCTGGCTGATCCGCGAGGGCCGGGGCGGGGGCAAGCGTGTCTCGGCCGCCACCGCAGAGGCGCCTGTGGGGGAGCAGGACCTGGCACTGGCCGAGGCGCAGATGCTGGCGCTGGGGCAACAGCCCCTGTTCATGATCCGCGCAGGCGAAGAGACGCTGGACGGCCTGCTGGCCGCGCGTGGCTACGCCATTGTTGATCCGGTGAGCCTTCTGGTCATGCCGGTGGCGGGGCTGACGGATGCGCCAGTGCCGCCGGTGACGGCCTTTACCATCTGGGAGCCGCTGGCGATCATGCGCGAGATCTGGGCGGCGGGCGGTATCGGGCCCGCGCGGATCGACGTTATGAACCGCGCAGAGACGAAAACGGCTGTCCTGTTGCGCTGGAACGAAAAACCGGCGGGCACCGGGTTTGTGGCCCTGTCCGGCGATGTGGCGATGGTGCATGCGGTTGAGGTGCTGGCGCATCAGCGCCGTCAGGGCGTCGCGGCGTGGATCATGCGGGCGGCGGCCTTCTGGGCCGCGGACCAGGGCGCGCGGCATATTGCGGTGTTGTGCACCCAGGCAAACGGGCCGGCCAATGCGCTTTATTCCGCTCTGGGCTTTGCGCCTGCCGGACAGTACCATTACCGCATGAAACCCCGCTCAGGAGCCGAAGATCATGGCTGAAACCGACCTGCCCACTGCGCTGAACCTGCCCATGGTGGACCCGCTGCCCGAGGCCACGCAGAGCTATTTTGACGTCTGTCAGGAAAAGCTGGGCATGATCCCGAACGTCCTGCGGGCCTATGCCTTTGATATCGCGAAACTTGACGCCTTCACAGGCATGTACAACAACCTGATGCTGGCGCCCTCCGGGCTGAGCAAGCTGGAGCGGGAGATGATCGCGGTGGTCGTGTCGTCGGTCAACAAGTGCTTTTACTGCCTTGTAGCGCATGGGGCGGCGGTGCGCGCGATGTCCGGTGATCCGATGCTGGGCGAGGCCCTGGTGATGAACTACCGTGTTGCTGATCTGAATGCGCGCCACCGGGCAATGCTGGATTTTGCGGTCACCATGACAACGGCCAGCGCCACCATCGCAGAGGCCCACCGCCAGGCGCTGCGGGATGTGGGGTTCACGGATGCGGACATCTGGGACATTGCCAATGTCGCCGGGTTTTTCAACATGACGAACCGTGTGGCCAGTGCCACAGATATGCGCCCGAACGACGACTATCACGCACAGGCCAGATGATGATCGGCGGGGCGGGCAGATGGCGCGCTCTGATGCTCTGCGCTGCCTGTGTTGCGCTGCCGGACGCCGGGCGGTCTTTTGAGCCGGAACTGCCCGTAGGCGCACGGCAAACCGTGGCCCGCGACAGTCAGCTTGACAGTTTTGACGCCCCCACCGGCCGGTTTGCCAACGGTGTTCTGCCTGCCATTGCGGTGGAGGGGGCCATCACCCGCCAGGCCTGGCGCATCGGCACAGCCGGTCTGACGCCGTTGCAGGTGATTGTGCCCCTGCGCGAACAGATCGAGGCGGCGGGCTATGAAGTTGTGTTTGAATGTGCCGCTGCCTCCTGCGGAGGGTTCGATTTCCGCTTTGCGACAGAGGTACTGCCCGGCCCGAATATGTACGTCAATCTGGCGCGGTTCCGCTATCTGACCGCGCTGGACGGCCCGCGCGATGCGCCGCGTCGGGCCATCGGTGTGCTGGTCAGCGTGACCTCTTCTTCGGCCTATGCACAGATCATTACCGCAGACACCGGCAGAGCCGCCGACGTGCTGGTGCCCGAAGTAGCCCCGCCGGACCCGCTGCCTGAACCGGTGCAGACCGGGGGCGCACAGTTGCATGAGATGACCAGCGAAGGCCTGCTGGCGCGTGGATTCACTGTGCTCGGCGATCTGATATTCGAGACCGGTTCAACCGATCTGGGCCCGGGCAGCTATGCGTCTTTGCAGCAACTGGCGGAGATTCTGACCGAACGTCCGGATCTGCGCATCGCGCTGGTGGGGCATACGGATACGGTTGGCGGGCTGGAGCCGAACATTGCGGTGTCGCGCGCCCGCGCCCGCTCGGTGCGGCAGCGGCTGATCAGTGAATACGGCATTGCAGCGGCGCGGCTGGATGCCGAAGGCATGGGGTATCTGGCGCCCGTTGCCTCGAACCTGACCGAAGAGGGCCGCCGGGCGAACCGGCGGGTAGAGGCCGTTGTTCTGGAAGCGGAACAAAGATAACCCCCGGATACCAGGGGCACCCGAGGGTCTGAACGTCACGGGACGGTGACGGTATTTACCAGTCGGAGGGACCCTTTTCAGCAAAGGAATGGACCAGAAAATCAATGAACGCGCGCACTTTGGGCTGCGTGAAACGACCCGGCGGGTAGACCGCATAGATGCCCTGCATCTCCATCGGCAAATCAGGGATTGCATCCTCGACCAGGCCTTTTTCCATGGCATCGGCATAGAGAAAACTGGGCAGATAAGCGATGCCAAGTCCGGAGATGGCCGCGTTGAGAAGCGACTGGCCGTCATTGACGCTGAGCCAGCCTGCGGTGCGGACCTGACGTTTCTCACCCGAAGGAGCCGTCAGTTTCCAGACGTTGCCGGAGGATTGGTTGGAATAGTGCAGCAGCTTGTGATCATTCAGATCGTCGATCTTTTCGGGCCGTCCGTACTTTTCAAAATACTCCGGGCTGGCGATCATGCGTTTGGTTGTTTCGGTCAGTTTGCGGGCGCGCAGGGTGCTGTCTTCCAGCTCACCAATGCGCACGGCCATGTCAAAGCCCTCTGAAATCAGCTCAACATAGCGGTTGTTGAGCACCATATTCACGGTGATATCCGGAAAATCGGACAGAAATTCACTGAGGACAGGGGAGAGGTGGTTTACCCCGAAATCCGTTGCAACAGAGATGCGCAGCAGGCCCGAGGGTGCACTTTGCATCGAGGTGACGAGCGCATCCGCCTCGCCTGCGTCATTGAGAACGCGGCGGGCACGGTCATAATAGGCCAGTCCGATCTCTGTCGGGCTGACGCGCCGGGTTGTCCGGTTCAGCAGCCGTGCGCCGAGGCGCGCTTCGAGCGAGGACACATGCTTGGAGACGGCGGATTTCGAAATCCCCATCTTTTTGGCCGCATCTGTAAAGCCGCCCTGGTCCACGACCGTTGCGAATGCTTCCATTTCTGTGAGGCGGTCCATTACCGTTCCTTCCATCTCTGAGTTGAGCACTTGTCTGACGCTCAAATCAGGCAGGAACGGGGCGCATCTGGGACAGTATCGGGGTTTTTGCATGGATCGTTCTGCGGCTGGAAACGCTGAAAGATGCCGTAAACCATGCGCAGACGTCGATGTAAGGTGCTGAAAACAGGACGCTATTCAGCGCTTTTACCATGTGTTAACGCCCGAGGCGTTTGTTTACACTTAAGGCAAAATTGACTAAATTGTGCGCGATTGTGGCGAAATCGGAACGAATTTCACCACAGCCGACCGCGTCTTACAGTGCCGCTGCCAGCCGGGTGCCCTGGTCGATTGCCCGTTTGGCGTCCAGCTCTGCCGCAACATCTGCCCCGCCGATCACGTGACAGGGGATGCCGCGTTCTTCGAGAGCGTCCGCCAGGCTGCGTTCGGACAGCTGACCGGCACAGAGCACGATGGTATCGGCTGCAATCAGTTCCGGCGTTTCACGCGCCTCGCCGCGAGAGATCATCAGGCCGCCCTCTTCAATTCTCTCGTAATTGACACCGCCGATCATTTTCACGTTTTTCATGGCGAGCGCCGCGCGGTGGATCCAGCCGGTGGTTTTGCCCAGGCGTTTGCCGGGCTTTTCGGCCTTGCGCTGCAACAGCACGACCTCGCGGGCCGGGGCTGCCGGCTGCGGTCCCTCGGGTGCGAGACCCGAACGGTGCTCGGCCGGGTCAGTCACCCCCCATTCGCGCATCCATTCGGGCAGGTTTTCGGTTGGGCTTTCGCCCTGGTGCACCAGAAATTCCGCAACATCAAACCCGATGCCGCCTGCGCCGATGATGGCCACACGTTTGCCCACCTGCGCCTTGCCGCGCAGTACGTCGATATAGTCGAGCACATGTGCGCCGTCCTGGCCCGGAATGCCCGGATCACGCGGGACCACGCCGGTGGCCACGATCACCTCGTCAAAGCTTTGCAGATCGTCGGCACCGACCTCGCGGCCCAGGTGTACGGTCACACCGGTCTCGGCGATCATGGTGCGGTACCAGTCGACCAGCCCAAAGAATTCCTCTTTGCCCGGGACCTGTTTGGCCATGTTCAGCTGGCCGCCGATCTCGTCGGCGCGGTCAAAGACGGTGACATTGTGCCCGCGCTGTGCCGCCGTGATCGCGGTGGACAGACCTGCAGGGCCGGCACCGACAACAGCAATTGTCTTTGGCTCAGACGCCGGGCTGATCGTCAGTTCGGTCTCGTAACAGGCGCGCGGGTTCACCAGGCAGCTCGAGATCTTGCCCGAGAAAGTATGATCGAGACAGGCCTGGTTGCAGGCAATGCAGGGCGCGATCTGGTCGCCATCGCCGGACATGGCCTTGGCAACAAAATCCGCATCCGCCAGCATGGGCCGCGCCATCGAGACCATATCGGCACAGCCTGTTGCCAACACGTCTTCGGCCACATCAGGGGTGTTGATCCGGTTGGAGGTGATGACGGGGATACCCACCTTGCCCATCAGTTTCTTTGTCACCCAGGCAAAGGCCGCGCGCGGTACAGAGGTGGCAATCGTCGGGATGCGCGCCTCGTGCCAGCCGATGCCGGTGTTGATGATCGTGGCCCCTGCCGCCTCGACTGCCCGGGCCAGTTGCACGACCTCCTCATGGGTCGAGCCGTTGGGCACCAGATCGATCATCGACAGCCGGTAGATCATGATGAAATCCGTGCCGACCGCTGCGCGCACGCGGCGTACCACCTCGACCGGCAGGCGCATACGGTTTTCGTAGGCCCCGCCCCAGTCGTCGGTGCGTTTGTTGGTATGGGTCACGAGGAACTGGTTCAGAAAGTACCCTTCGGAGCCCATGATCTCGACACCGTCATACCCGGCCTCGCGCGCGCGCTGCGCACAGGTCACGATATCGCTGATCTGTTTTTCAATGCCGTCTGCATCGAGTTCGGTCGGCGGAAAGGGAGAGATCGGGGATTTGATGGCCGAGGGCGCCACGCACTTCGGGCCGTAAGCATAGCGGCCTGCGTGCAGGATCTGCATGGCGATTTTGCCGCCCGCTTCGTGCACGCGGTCCGTGACGATACGGTGGTTGGCCACGTCCTGGTCTGACACCATCATCGCCGCCCCCGGCAGAACGGAGCCTTCGAGGTTCGGGCCGATGCCACCGGTGACCATCAGCGCCACCTGACCGCGCGCGCGGGCGGCATAGAATTCAGCGACCCGGTTCCAGTCTTTGGTTTCCTCCAGCCCGGTATGCATGGACCCCATCAGCACGCGGTTTTTGAGAGTCGTGAACCCCAGATCCAGCGGCGCCAGAAGATGCGGATAATTGGCCATCGGAAAACCCTCCCCGGTTTTGATTGTGCACACTTCACATTTTCACATATGCGGTGTCACGTCGAACGCCGCGTCACGCGCGAGGGAGAACATCAAATGATCCACCTGGCAACTGCAGCAGATGCTCCCGCGCTGGCGCAGGTCTTTTTCCGTGCGGTGCGTGAAGGCGACAGCCCCTACACAGAGGCCGAGCGGCAGGCCTGGATGCCGCACCCGCCCGACCCGGACCGCTGGGCGGCGCGGTTGGGCGCGCTGGATTGTGTTCTGTTCCGCGATGGGAATGAGGCAGTGGGCTTCATGACGACCGAACCGGGCGGATATATTGATCTGGCGTTTATCCTGCCCGCGCACAGGGGCCGCGGTGTGTTCCGCGCGCTGTATTCAGAAATCGAGGCGCGGGCCCGGCGGGCTGGTGAGGCGCGCCTCTGGACACATGCAAGCCTTATGGCGCAACCGGCCTTTCAGGCTGTGGGCTTTCACGTTATCCAGCACGAGACGGTTGAGCGCGCAGGCCAGCACCTGCGCCGCGCGGAAATGGAGAAAGGTCTGGCATGAGCCCTGAAGAGATCGAAAAACTGCCCTATCGCCCCTGCGTGGGTGTCATGCTGATGAACGCCGGCGGCGAGGTTTTCGTGGGCCAGCGCATCGACAGCAAGGTTGCGGCCTGGCAGATGCCCCAGGGCGGAATAGATGCGGGCGAAGAGGCACAGACCGCAGCACTGCGCGAACTGACCGAAGAGACGGGTGTGACAGCCGATAAGGTGACCGTTGTGGCCGAAAGCCCGCGCTGGCTGCCCTATGAGCTGCCACACGACCTGGTGCCCAAGCTGTGGAAAGGCCGGTTTCGCGGCCAGCAGCAAAAGTGGTTTCTGATGCGGTTTCACGGTTCGGACAGTGACATCCGGATCGAACAGGAACACCAGGAATTTGCTGAATGGCGCTGGCTGCCGGTTAACGATCTGGTGGACAATATCGTGCCGTTCAAACGCGACGTCTATGCCGCCGTGCTGAAGGATTTTCGCGGCTATTTCTGAGCGCGGAAGATCGGCACATTGGGTCCGTGGTCTTCGGGCAGCACACCGATGACGCGCGGGTCATCGTCAATCTCGACCTGCTGGCGGTACGGTGTGAAACCACTGCGACGGTAAAACGCCAGGGCCTGCGGGCTGTCGATGGTACAGGTGTGCACATGAAACCGGCTGATCGGTTTCGCCCAGGCGCGCGCAATTGCCTCGTTCATCAGATACCGGCCTGACCCTGTCCCGATCAGCGCGGCGGTCAGCCCGAAATAGGCCAGTTCGCATTCGCCGGGGACGCGGAAATCGAGCTCCAGCAGGGCTTCATCCCGCCCGTCACGGCGCAGGGTGAATACTTCGACGCCCGGATCGCCGAGAATCTCCGTCAGCTCTGCGTCGCTCTTGCGCAGGCGTCCATACCAGAGCCAGTCCTGCGAGCCGACCCGCCGGAAAATATCGCGGTACCAGTCGGGGTCCGGGGTGACGGGGTGAAAACCGATCCCGTCCGGCAGGGAAACAGGCCGGACAGCGGCGGGGGCGTGCATTTCCAGATGTGTGACGATCATCGCCACCTTGCCAGGTGGGACGTCATGAAAACCGTCTGCGATCATGCTCAGACGAGACCCTCTGCGCGGAAAACTTCCATCATGTCCTTTTGCGGACGCGGGCCGATATGGCTGATCACCTCTGCCGCGCAGGCATTGCCCATGCGCGCGCAGGTTTCGATGTCGCGCGAGGTGGCCACGCCGTACAGGAACCCGGCAGCAAACTGGTCGCCCGCGCCCGTGGCATCCACAGGGGTGACTTCCTGAACGGGCACATCGGTGCGTGCGCCGCCGGCAATCACAGACACACCGTCACCTGAGCGGGTGCATACAACCATCGGGCAGATCGCGGCGGTTTTCTGCAGTGCGAGGTCCAGATCGTCGGTTTCAAACAGTGATTTGATTTCGTGCTCATTGCCGATCACGTAATCAAGATCGTTCTCAATCAGCGAAAGGAAATCGGCGCGGTGGCGTTCGACGCAGAAGGGATCGGAAATGGCGATACCCGCAATGCCATTGCCTGCTTTGGTCGCGCGGGCGGCTTCGCGGAAGGCTGTTTTGCCCGCGTCATGGTCAAAGAGGTAGCCCTCCAGGAACATGATCTGCGTGTTGCCGGAAACCTCGACCGGGACGTCATCAGAGGTCAGCCCGGTTGAAATACCCAGATAGGTGTTGAGCGACCGCTCCCCGTCGGGCGTGACAAAGATCATGCAGCGCGACGTGGGTGTTTCGCCGTCCACCACCGGCGGGTTGACGAAATCGATGCCATTGTCCGTCATCGCGCTGGCGTAGAATTTCCCCAGCGCGTCGTCGCGGACCCGGCCGATGAATGCGGTCTGCAGGCCCAGAGCACCGACGCCTGCAACCGTATTCGCAACTGCGCCGCCAGGCGTCTGCAAACGGTCAGACATAGAACCATAAAGCGCCTCGGAGCGGTCCCGCTCGACCAGTTGCATGATCCCCTTCTCGATCCCCATATGGTCCAGAAAGCTGTCATCGGCATGGCTGATCACATCGACGACCGCGTTACCGATCCCGACAAGTTTGTACTGTTTCATTGGGTTTTGTCCTCAAAAGAGCAGAGATCGCGGATGATACAGGTCGGGCATTGCGGCTTGCGCGCCTTGCAATGGTAGCGCCCGTGCAAAATCATCCAGTGGTGGGCGTGCAGCTGAAAATCAGCAGGAATGTTGTCTTCGATGGCGCGCTCGACGGCTTCGACCGTTTTGCCGGGTGCAATACCGGACCGGTTGCCGAGGCGGAAGATATGCGTGTCGACGGCCTGGGCCGGTTGTTGCCACCACATGTTCAGCACCACATTCGCCGTTTTGCGCCCGACGCCGGGCAGCCCCTGGAGTGCTGCACGGCTGTTGGGCACTTCGCCGCCGTAGTCATCCACAAGGATCTGGCTGAGCTTCATGACGTTTTTGGCTTTCTGCCTGAAGAGCCCGATTGTTTTGATATGTTCGGTCAGGCTCTCGAGCCCCAGATCCAGCATTTTCTGCGGCGTATCGGCGATCTGGAACAGGTGGCGCGTTGCCTTGTTCACGCCCGCGTCTGTGGCCTGAGCGCTGAGGGCAACCGCAACCACCAGCGTATAGACATTCACATGCTCCAGCTCGCCCTTTGGCGCCGGATCAGCCTCGTGAAAGCGGGTGAAAATCTCGCGGATCGTATGATAGCCGAGCTGTTTTGCCATAGCATCGGGTTATGCGGGGATTTGGCCCCCGGGGCAAGCCGTTGGGGGCGGCGATTTTTTACAATGCAGGTGATTTCCTGGCGCGGTTGCCAGGATGTTGTTTACCCTCGCCTGTCAGGCTGCGCGGAACTCAATCCCTGCGGAATCACCATGCCTGTCCTGAAACGTCCCGGCTATGCGCCGGATGCCCTGATCACTGACCCCGATGCGGGCACGCTGACCCTGAAAGCGGATTTCAATACCGGCACGGACCATATTCTTTTCAGCCTTCCGGAAAATGCCGCAACTGGCACAGATGCTGCAGGTTTTGCAGATGGCGCAGAGGCTTTCGCGGGCGCGACCTTGTCCGCGCCCTGTGCTGTGGTGCTGGCGCCGGATGGCGCCCGCATCACAGTAGAGCGCGTCGCGGCGGACGGTGTGGTGGCGGGGTTTGTCACGTCCCAGCCGCTGGCTCCCGGTGTTGCCTGTGCTGTAGCCGAGGTTGTGGATATTTCTGCCGTTCCGCTCTGCGGGCCGGAGGCGACGGGTCTGTGCTCATTTGGACCAGGCACGATGATCCGCACCGAGGATGGCGAAATTCCGGTGGAATGGCTGGAAACCAGCGACCGGGTTCTCACAAAAGACAACGGCTATCAGCCTGTGATGTGGATCGGCAGGACACGTCGTGATCCGGGGTTTTTCGCCCGTAACCCGGACTGTGCACCCCTCAGGATTGCCACCGGTACGATCGCAGCGGGTGTTCCGACGCACGACCTGACCGTGACGCGGGACCACCCTCTGCTGATGACCATGGGTGCATCTGATCCGGCGGCAGGCTCAGAAGTACTGGCCCTGGCGGCTGCCTGGGCTGACAGTGCGCGTGCGACGCCCCTGCGCCCGGGGCGCAGCTTTACCCTGACCAGTATTCTGTGCGCCGATCACCAGATCATCATGGCAGAGGGCGCCTGGGTCGGCTCGATGTTTGCGCATCCGGCGGCAATGGAACAGCTGAGCCCTTCGGCCAGAGAGGCCATCGTGTACCGCCTGGGCACAGACCTGCACGGACACCGCCTGGTGCGCCCCATTGTGCCCCGTGCGCGTGCTGCAGATCTGATCCGGGTCCGGGCCGGGGGCGGCGAAACGCAGGGGCGCCGCGTGTAAAAGCGCAGGTTTCGGGTCGAACATGGTCGCGACGCTGTCTATTCTGAGGGCATGACAAAGCATACTCACATCCCGGACGACACCGAATCCGCCTATCACTACCAGGTGATCCGGCGGGCTATCGACATGATAGACAGTGCCGAAACGCCCGCCTCGCTTGAGGAAATCGCAGCAGATATGGGCATGAGCCCGGCGCATTTTCAGCGGGTGTTTTCACGGTGGGTCGGTGTTTCCCCCAAAAGGTATCAGCAGTATCTGACGCTGGGCCATGCCAAGACCCTTCTTTCGGAACGGTTCACAACGCTGGAGGTTTCACAGTCTGTGGGGCTGTCCGGATCAGGCAGGCTGCATGATCTTTTTGTGCGCTGGGAAGCAATGAGCCCGGGGGATTTCGCCCGCAGGGGCGCGGGACTGACCATTTACTGGGGCTGGTTTGAGAGCCCCTTTGGACCGGCCATTGTGATGGGCACGGACAAAGGGATCTGCGGCGTTGGCTTTGCCGCCGAAATGGGTGCCGAAGCGGCGTTTGAGGATCTGGTGTCACGCTGGCCACTGGCTGAATTCACCGAAGACCCGGTCATGCTGCGCCCCTGGGTGCTGCAGGCCTTTGGCGCGGGTGACGGGACACTCGATACCGCGCCGCTTTTTCTGATCGGTGCGCCCTTTCAGATCAAAGTGTGGGAAGCCTTGCTGAGCATCCCCTCGGGACAGGTCACGACCTACTCGGAAATTGCCCGCTCTGTCGGTTCGCCGCGCGCGGTCCGTGCGGTGGGCACGGCTGTCGGGCGCAATCCGATCAGCTGGCTGATCCCCTGTCACAGGGCGCTGCGCAAATCGGGGGGCCTTGGGGGGTATCACTGGGGTCTGCCCATGAAACGGGCCATGCTGGCCTGGGAAACTGTCGGCGCGGAACACTGAGAAGTGATACCGGCAGGTTTCTGCCTGGTGTTTTTTCCCCTTTGTTTGCAGCGGAACTGGGCCCATATATAGTGCGTTCCTACAATGACGCCCTGCCCGAACGGGGCCGCAACCACTGAAGGCAGTACGAATATGACACGTTTAAAAACCCCTGCAGCGCTCGCATTCGCGGGCATTTTCGCTCTGGCAGCCTGTACAGAAACCGGGCAGATCGGCGCAAATTCCAACAACCCCAAAACCCAGCAGGGCGCTCTGATCGGCGCCGGTGCGGGCGCGCTTCTGGGCGCGCTGAGCAAGGGCGATGGCAACCGTGGCGACGGCGCGCTCGTCGGTGCTGTGATCGGCACCGCAATTGGCGCAGGCATCGGCTATTCGCTCGACAAACAGGAAGCGGACCTGCGCAACGATCTGGGCAACGACGATGTAACAATCGTGAACACAGGCGACCGTCTGATTGTCAGCCTGCCCCAGGACATCCTGTTTGCCACCGACAGTTTCGCGGTACGCCCTGACCTGCAGAATGATCTGCGCGCCGTGGCCGGAAACCTGCAGGAATATCCCCAGTCGACCATTCAGGTCATCGGCCATACCGACAGTGACGGCGATGCGGCTTATAATCAGCAACTCTCTGAGCGCCGCGCAAGTGCGGTGGCTTCTGTGCTGCTGAATGCCGGGGTGTCGCCCCAGCGCGTGCGCACTTTCGGGCGCGGAGAAACACAGCCTGTGGCCAGCAATCTGAACGCCACCGGCAAGGCGCAGAACCGCCGGGTCGAGATTGTCATCCTGCCCAACGCCTGATCTGCGGCATATACACTGAACAGCAAAGGCCATGCCCATCAGGGCGTGGCCTCTTGTCTTTGAGCGGCCCCGCCCCACACTTACCCGCAACAGAAATAACGGGTGAGTGAAATGGCCGAGATAAACCTGCTGGGACTTTCCGGATCGCTGCGCAGCGGCTCCACAAATACAAAACTGCTGGTCGAAGCCGCGCGGCTTTTCGGCCCATGCAAGTATGAAACTGCAGATATCCGCTTTCCGCTCTTTGACGGGGATGAGGAAGCAGCAACGGGCGTGCCCGCAGCGGTGCAAAAGGTGTCGGATCAGATCGCAGCTGCGGATGGGGTGATCATTTCGACACCGGAGTATAACAAAGGGCCCTCCGGCGCGCTCAAAAACGCGCTCGACTGGATCAGCCGGACACAGGGCAGCCCCTGGGCCGGAAAACCCGTGGCAGTCATGTCCGCGGCGGCAGGGCGGGCTGGTGGTGAACGCGCGCAGATGGTGCTGCGCGGTTTTATGGTGCCCTTCCGTCCACGGATTTTGCAGGGGCCGGAGATCCACCTGGCCCGGTGTTCTGATCAGTTCGACAACGATGGCAGACTGACCAGCGAGATGTACATCCGCGACCTGACAGCGCTGATGAAGTCCCTGGCGGATGAGATCGCGCGCTAGTCTGCAGGCACGGAGATTTCGATCAGGTTATTGTCCGGATCGCGGATGTAGAGCGAGGAGATGGGTCCGGTCGCGCCTGAGCGTCTGACCGGCCCCTCCATGACGCTGACCTGGTGAACCCCGAGATGGGCGATCCAGTCATCAAGCGGAGCATCTGTCAGAAAACACAGATCAGCCGTGCCTGGGTGGGCGTGCGCTGCCTTTGGTTCAAACTCACGGCCCTTCTGATGCAGGTTGATTTTGTGTTGCCCGAAAAGCAGCGCCCATCTGCGTGACCCGTCGGCGGCCTCGAACTGTTTGCCGCGCATGCCCAGGACCTGCGTATAAAAACGGACGGCATCGGGTATGCTGGTGACGGTTAGAACCAGGTGGTCGAGGGTCCGCACCCGGCATTGAATTTCGCTCTGGCTCATGGCACCTGTTCTGCCGGGGAGGTCCGGTGCATGCAGGATGCAACGCAGGACGGGACAAGTCAAAGTGACCTGATGGATCCGGCGCGGGCAAATGCCCTGCTGGTGACGCTGGGCATTGACCGCCAGATTGCTGTGTCCGAGCCGTTGCCCCCGTTTTTTCATCAGATCTACTTCTGGGATGCGCAGCCCGCGCAAAAGCTGGGGGGCGACGGGCATCCGAAAACCGGTGGGCTGATCCCTGATACCGGGCTGCCGCGCCGCATGTGGGCAGGCGGGCGTCTGTCGTTTGATGCGCCGCTGCGGGCGGGTCTGATGGCCACAAAAACGTCTGTCTGTGAAAGCGTGACGCACAAAGACGGGCGCAGTGGACCGCTGGCGCTGGTCACGCTGCGCCATGAAATCCGGCAACAGGGCGCGCTGTGCGTGACGGAACGGCAGGATCTGATCTACCGCGCGGCGGCCACGCCCGATGCGCCCGGACCCGTTGCGCCCAAAGCGCCGCGCGATGAGGACGCCGCGAAAGAGGTGCGCTTTTCCACCACACGGCTCTTCCGGTATTCGGCGCTGACATTCAACGGGCACCGGATTCACTACGACGAAGACTATGCACGCGGGACCGAAGGGTATGACGGCCTTGTGGTGCACGGGCCGCTTCTGGCACAGTTGCTGATGCTTTTTGCAAGCGACAGTGCGGATGGGTTGCGGCGGTTTTCTTTCCGCGCAACCGCGCCGCTGATGCACCATGAGGTGGCGACCCTGTGCAGAAAAAAGCAGGATCTGTGGGTGCGTGCCGCGGACGGGCGTCTGTGCATGCGGGCAGAGTTCGCAACGGTCTCAGAATGAGGCGGTAACCTCAAAACCCTCCGGGATGTTGTCCGTCCCTTCCAGCATCAGATCTGCCATCACATGGGCGATCGCGGGTGCCATGCCAAACCCGATCTTGAAACCACCGTTGGCAATGAAATGGCCGGGCCGTCCCGGCCAGGGGCCCAGCATCGGCGCGCGGCTGCGGGCTCTGGGGCGGACACCGGCCCAGCGGGCCAGAACCGGTGCGTCCACGAGGGCCGGTACGGCGGCCCGGGCCTTTGCAATAACCGCATCGAGCTGTTCATCGGTCGTGTACGGGTCTGCAAACTCCCGTTCGGACGTCGATCCAATGGCCACTGTGCCATCCAGATGCGGAATGATGTGTACCCCGTCCACAAAGAGCTGTGGCGCCCCTGCGGCATCGTAATCCAGCACGGCGGCCTGACCTTTGACACCGTTGCCGACGGGCCTGTGGTGTTCGCGGCTCAGCGCGTCCAGCCCCTGCACGCCGGTGGCCCAGACGACCTGGCCCGCGTCCGGGCCATCGGTTTGTGTCATCACGCCCCGTGCGGCAAGCGCGCTGACCAGCGCCATACAGGCCTGCCGGGGATGCACAAGAGCGCTCAGCGTATCGCGGATGACCTGACCTGTCGGGCTGTGGGGCGACCATGGAGTGTCGGGTGCCGGTTCCACGATCCATCTGGCATGCTGGCCCCAGAGTGTTTGCGCCGACCGGCTGCGGCTCTGCGCAAGGGCCAGCGCGTGTTCATCGGCCACGGTTTGCAGCCTGCCGCTGCGCCGGTACCCCGGCGCCTGCCCGCCTGCCTCTGCGACCCCGGACCAGAATTCCTCCGCTGCCAGCAGGCTGCGCAGCTGAAAAGCCTTTTTGGGGTTCCAGTTTTCCGGTACATGCGGCGCGAGGGCTCCAACAACGCCCCCGCTGCTGCCGGCGGCAGGCCCGTTCGGGTCAATGACCCGCACCTGCGCGCCCCGCAGGACACAGACCCAGGCAATGCTGAGCCCCAGAATGCCCGCCCCGCGAACCGTTATTTCGACCATTGCCAAAAACTGCCTTCTGTCCCAGTGTCGCGCATGATTTCTGACATCCTACAGGGCTGAGCTGTGCAGAACCAGATGGCTGATCTGACATGGAAAACCGGCGATGTGCCGGTGTCTGTGCGTTTTGATGATCCGTATTTCAGCCTGGAGAATGGCCTGGCTGAGACGCGCCACGTTTTTCTGGCGGGCAATGATCTTCCGGCGCGTTTCCAGCCAGGGTTTCACATTGCCGAGCTTGGCTTTGGCACCGGGCTGAATTTTCTGACGGCTCTGCTGGCGTGGCAGGAAGCCGGTGCGCCCGGGCCGCTCTTTTTCACATCCTTTGAGGCCTATCCGATGAGCCGCGATGAGATGACCCGTGCCCTGGCCGCTTTTCCCGAGCTGGCGCAGGTGTCCGGATGTCTGACCGCGCAGTGGCAGACAAGCGGATGCCGTGCCGAGGTGCCGCCCGGCGTGCATCTGGAGGTTATCATTGGCGATGCGCGCGCCACTCTGCCCGCCTGGACCGGGCGCGCGGACGCCTGGTTTCTCGACGGGTTCTCGCCTGCGCGCAATCCTGAGCTCTGGTCAGCGGATCTGATGGGCGAGGTTGCTGCGCATACGGATCAGGGCGGTACCTTTGCCACCTACACGGCCGCAGGATTTGTGCGCCGGGCACTGGCGGAGGGCGGGTTTGACGTGACCCGCAGCCCCGGGTTCGGACGCAAGCGACATATGAGCTGGGGCGTGCTGCGCCCGTGACACAGACCAGCAACCTGCGCCTGGCAGTGCTGCTTATGCTGCTGACCACTTTTGTCTTTGCCCTGCAGGACGGCATCTCGCGGCATCTGGCCGATACCTACAATGTGCTGATGGTGGTCATGATCCGCTACTGGTTCTTTGCGGCCTTTGTGATCGCGGTTGCGGCCCGCCGTGCCGGAGGCGTGCGCGCGGCTGCAGCGACCCGTCAACCGGTGCTGCAGGCGTTCCGCGGGTTTCTGCTGGCCACCGAGGTCTGTGTCATGGTCGCGGCCTTTACGCTGCTGGGACTGGTGGAAAGCCATGCGGTTTTTGCCTGTTATCCGCTGGTGGTGGCAGCCCTGTCCGGGCCCATTCTGGGCGAGCGTGTGGGCTGGCGTCGCTGGGCGGCGATTGCGGCAGGGTTTGCCGGGGTTATGATCATCCTGCAGCCGGGCTATGGTGTCTTTGATCCGGCGGCAATTGTACCGTTGATTTCCGCTATGATGTTTGCGCTTTATGCGCTGCTCACCCGTTTTGTCTCGCGGCAGGACACGACGGCGACCAGCTTTTTCTGGACGGGAACCGTCGGGGCGATCACCATGACGGTTCTGGGCATCTGGTACTGGGAGCCGATGACGCAAAGCGACTGGGGGTGGATGGCCGTGCTCTGTGTGACCGGAGCCTCCGGACACTGGCTGCTGATCCGCTGCTATGAGCTGGCCGAAGCAAGTGCCATTCAGCCCTTTGCCTACTTTCAGCTGGTGTTTGCCGCAGCCATCGGGCTGCTGGTTTTCGACGAGACCGTACGCCCGAATGTGGCTCTGGGGGCAGCAGTGATCGTCTGTGCGGGCCTATTCACCCTGTGGCGCGAACGCCAGAAGGGTTGAGCCGGTGAGTTCATCAGTAAAGGGCACAGGCAACGGGTCCTTGCCCAGCATGGCCCGGTACACCGGCAGGCTTTCCGTGACGCGCATCACATAGTTCCGGGTTTCGCGGAAGGGGATGTGCTCGATCCAGTCGACGATATCCACAGCTCCCCGGCGCGGATCACCGTAGACCTGCATCCATTTGTCGGGCCGGCTGGGCCCGGCATTGTAGGCGGCTGACATCATCACAACATTCCCCCGGAAGCGCCCTGCCATGACCGACAGATAGGTGGCACCCAGCTCGGCGTTATAGGCCGGATCGGTGATCAGCCGCGCGGTGGAATGGCCGCTCTGGCGCCCCAGCCTGCGGGCGACCTCGCGCCCGGTGGCGGGCATGATCTGCATCAGGCCGCGCGCGCCCGCACCGCTTTGTACCGACGGGTCAAATTCACTCTCTCGGCGGGCGATGGCCAGGGTCATTTCAGGGGCCATAGGCAGGGTCTGTCCGGCCACGGGATGCAGCGGGTAGTATCCGCCTGGGATCACAATGGCCTGGCGTGCCGCGCGTTTGCCGATCATCACGGCCAGGTGGGGCTCTTCAAGTTCCAGTGCCGCCTGTGCCAGCAGTCCTGCGTCATTGCGTCCAAGGCTTTCTGTCAGATGTGTCCAGAAACGCTCTGCCAGGTTCAGCTCACCCGCGGCGAGCAGCAGCAGACCGGCCTGAAAAACATCGTTTCCAACCAGATCAGAACTGCGCCAGTCGCCGGTCGCTGTTTCACCCGCAAGCTCCATGTCAAAGCCCAGGCCCGCCTGCTCTGCGGCCAGCAACCCATAAAAAGATGTCTGGTACTGCGCAGCTTCAAGAAAGGCCTGATCTGCCGCTGCCACATCGCCCATGCCGGTCAGTGCGCGTCCGCGCCAGTATCCGGCACGCCCCTTTGAGATCGGGGAGCGGACGGCCGCTTCGTGATTGCTGAAATGCTTCAGCGCCGTTTCAGGATCGCCCAGTTTGCGCAGCGCAATATAGCCCGCCAGCCATTCCAGATCGGCGTAGTCGGATCCCGCCGCCAGGAAATGCCGCGATGCAAGCGCATAGGCCCGCCGGGGGTCGCCGTTGCGCATTTCGTCCCGTGCCATGGACCGGCGTCTGTTGGACCACTCCGACGGACGCCCGAGAGCTTTTGCGCTGGACGATGACGCTTCCAGCAGGTCCTTGGCGGCCTCATAACGGCCCTTGCGCAGGCGCCAGACAAAGCGATCGTATTGCAGACCACCGTTGTTTGCGAATTCTGAAGGAATGGCCTCGATCAGCGTATCAACACCCTTGTCGCCTTCGCGCAGCGCGATCCGCGCCTTTGCCGAGGCAACAGCACCCGCAGAGGCCAGCGGGAACATGCGCCGCGCGTTTCCATATGCAGCTTTCCACAGCATTGTGTCGAGACGGGCGTCATGATGGCCGCGCAGATAGCCGCCATAGCGGGACTGAAACGCGGCCTGCTCTTCGGCTGTCATCGGAAAATTGCGCCAGGCATTCACAATAAGAGCCCGCGCCTCGCCGGAGTTGGCTGCATCGCCATGGGCATCCGCCCAGGCCAGCACGCCGCGCGGTGTCTGCGGGGGTGTTCCGGCAAAAAAGGCAAGCACTGTGGCTTTGTCCGCGCGGGCGATCGCTTCTTCGGACTGGCGGCGCAGATAACGTTCTCCCGGCCAGTCAGGCCTGCGGGTCAGAAACCGGGTGACCTCGCCTGGTGTTCCCCTGCCGTCGCGCAGGCGGGCCCATTCGACGATGTCGGCGGCCACGTCCCCATCTTTGGCAGCCACACGCGCGGCTGCATTCCAGTCGCCGCTGCGCAGAGCGTCAAAGGCGAGGCTCAGAGGCCGTGGCCGTTCCGCCCAGGCGGGCAGGGCGGTCAACAGAACCAAAGTCAGAATCGTCAGCTGGCGCCTGATCACTTGCATTTCCCGACGTTTGAGGGCTAGAGGCTTTGAACATAAACCTCTCTGACCCACGATCAAATCACGATCATGCTTAAAGAGTGGTAAAACCCAGGCCTTTTGCCGGCCACAATTAAAAGGAGCGTGAATATGTTCAAAGGCTCAATGCCTGCCCTCGTCACGCCGTTTCGGAACGGCGAGCTGGATCTGGATACACTCAAGAAACTCGTAGAATGGCACATCGGTGAAGGCAGCAATGGCCTGGTGCCCGTTGGCACAACCGGTGAAAGCCCGACCCTGACCCACCGTGAACACGAGGTGGTTGTCGAGGAGGTCGTCAAAGCCGCCGCAGGGCGTGTGCCGGTGATTGCAGGTGCAGGGTCCAATAACACCACAGAGGCCATTCGCCTTGTGCGGCATGCCGAATCGGTTGGCGCGGATGCGGCCCTGGTCGTGACGCCCTATTACAACAAACCCACCCAGTCCGGTCTGATTGCGCATTTCACAGCACTGCATGACTGTGCCGAACTGCCGATCATTATCTATAATATCCCCGGCCGGTCGGTTGTGGATATGAGCCCGGAAACCATGGGCCGGCTGGCGGAACTGCCCCGGATCGTCGGCGTCAAGGACGCCACGGGCGATCTGGCGCGCGTCTGCGACCAGCGCATGACCTGCGGGCCGGATTTCATCCAGCTGTCGGGTGAAGACGCCACGGCGCATGGGTTCAACGCCCAGGGCGGCACGGGCTGCATCTCTGTCACCGCGAATGTCGCGCCGAAGATGCTCAGCCAGATGCAGGCCGCCTGCCTTGCGGGCGATTACGCAACCGCTCTGCAGATACAGGACCGTCTGATGCCGCTGCACAAGGCCATCTTTACCGAGCCGGGCCTTGTGGGTGTGAAATACGCCATGTCACGCCTTGATCTGTGCTCGGACGAGGTACGCCTGCCGCTGACCGGTCTGTCGGACGAGACGCGCGTCCTGGTGGACAATGGTCTGCGCCACGCGGGCCTGATGAACTGAGCCAGCACCGGCGGGGTTTTTCACCCCTTCCGTCTCCGGGGCGTTGACCCGGGGACGGCGATCTCCAATTGTGGGCCGCAGTGCCCGTATACTGGAGATGTGCTTTGAATATTCTGCCCGAAATCGAAAACGAAACGGATGCGCTGACGGCGCTCTACCGCGATCTGCACGCCCATCCCGAGATTGGTTTCGAGGAAACCCGGACCGCTGGGATCGTCGCGGAAACGCTGGAACGCTACGGTGTGGATGAAGTGCATACCGGCATCGCGGGCACCGGCGTTGTGGCGCTGATCCATGGGCAGGGGCAGGGCAACCGGCGTGTCGGCCTGCGGGCGGATATGGACGCGCTGCCGATTGTCGAGGCAACGAACCTGCCCTGGGCCTCAGAAAACCAGGGGGTGATGCACGCCTGCGGCCATGACGGGCATACCACAATGCTGCTGGGGGCGGCAAAACATCTGGCGGCGACCCGCGATTTTGAGGGCACTGCGGTGCTGATTTTCCAGCCCGCCGAAGAAGGTCTGGGCGGTGCGCGGGGCATGATTGCGGACGGGCTTTTCGAGCGTTTCCCCTGTGACGAAGTTTACGGGCTGCACAATTACCCCACGGGTGTGCCGGGAAAATTCGGGATCTGCAAAGGCGCGGCACTGGCGGGCGCTGCATTTTTCGATATCGACGTGCAGGGCACCGGCAGCCACGCGGCCCATCCGGACGAATCCCGCGATGCGCTGATGGTGGCGGCGAGCCTGGCCACTGAGCTGAACACCGTTCTGGCGCGCAGCATCCCGCCCCAGGACACCTGCGTTCTGTCAGTGACACAGCTGCACGCGGGCACGGCCTATAATATCGTGCCGGGCACAGCCTCTCTCGCAGGTACGATCCGGTATTTCCGGGACGAGATTTATACGCTGGCGGCTGACCGCATGCAGGCAATCTGCGATGGGTTTGCCCTGGCCCACGGCGTGCAGATTGATCTGGACCTGCGCAACGTCTTTGACGTGTTGATGAACGACCACGACCTGTCAGAGGCTTACGCTGAAGCGGCAGCCGATGTTGTTGGAGCGGACAACGTTTCGCGCAATGATGCGCCGACCACAGGGTCCGAGGATTTTGCGGATATGCTGCGTGTGGTCCCGGGCGCTTATTGCAGTCTGGGGCACAGCGGCACGCTGCCGCTGCACAATCCCGGGTTTGTTCTGGGCGAGGAAATCCTGCCCGTCGGTGCCTCGATCATCGCGCGCCTTGTGGAACGGCGGATGCCGCGTCAGCGCTTGCCGTAGTAGAGCCCGACCACATGTTCGGCTTCTGCAAAGAAGAGCCAGCGGGCGGTGAGGACACCGGCCACGTGGCTGACCACCGCGAGCAGGGCCAGGAAATGTGAGAAGGGCAGGGCCAGCAGGATCACCGGCAGAGCCACCATCAGCACCAGCGAAATGATCCGCAGCTTCTGGCTGTGTTTGCGGCCGATCTGGTGCACAAATTCGCGCAGCAGATAGTTGGTGCCGGTGTGCGGGGGCTCGAACGCGCGGACCTTGCCGATGCCGCCCAGACCGGTGGCCGAAGCCATATCGGTGCCGGAGGCGGCCAGCGCCTTGTCGCCCATGCTCCAGGTCAGAAGCTGCACGGCACCGGCGATCACCAGAAGCACAAGCGCCGCCGTGACCTGGCCCGAGAGCAGCGCGCCACCGGCAAGCGAGAGCGACAGGAACTTGACCGGCGTGACGGGCATGTTCCAGCGCGGGATGGTTTTCAGCTGGGTGTAGATCATCGAGGTGGTGAAGACCGTGGCCATGGACAGGGCCGCACCGATGAGGCCCAGCAGGCTGTAGCGCTCGCCCAGAAAGACGAGGCCCGCGCCGTAGAGACCCATGGCCACCAGCGCACCAACGGCGCACCAGGCCTCGCGGCTGAGCCAGCTGGAGCGCCATTGCGTAAAGGCTTTTATCGCCCGCTCGGGCCGGCCCAGGTGGAAGGTCGACGACAGCAGCCCGCCTACCGCCATCGCATAGGCAATGGCGAAAAAGGCAAAGGCCGTCCAGCCGGTGACTGCAGGGTATCCAAGGCCCAGCCAGGTCAGCAGGCCAAAGCCCAGGCCGCTGAAAACAGTGAAGAAAATAACGGAAGGAGCAGGATGCATCAGAGTTTCTCCAGCGTTTTGTCGAGCCATCCGAGGAAGCCTTTGGGCTCCTGGGCGACAGGTTCCAGGAAGGGGGCCAGAACGTCAAACTCGGGCATAGCGTCTTTGGGTCGTGGGGGCAGGTATTTGTTCACCGGCTTTGTGCCCTGTTCGGGCATCAGGTCCATGCCGCCGCGCTCTGCGACAAGCTGGCTGACGTCACTGTCCGGATCGCCCAGATCGCCAAAGTGACGCGCACCGGCGGGGCAGGTGCGCACACAGGCGGGCTGGCGGTCTTCTTCGGGCAGGTTCTCGTTATAGATCCGGTCGACGCAGAGGGTGCATTTCTTCATGACATCCTCGGCCTGGTCGAGTTCGCGCGCGCCGTAAGGACAGGCCCAGGCGCAGAGACCACAGCCGATACAGTCGCTCTCGTTCACCAGTACGATGCCGTCTTCGACCCGTTTGTAGCTGGCCCCTGTGGGGCAGACGGTCACGCAGGGCGCGTCCTCGCAGTGCAGGCAGGACTTGGGAAAGTGGATGAGCTGGGCGGCGGCGTCCGGGGCTTGGGGCTGGACCTCGAAGGAGTGTACGCGGTTGAGGAAAGTGCCGGAGTTATCCGCGCCGTAGGCGTTCTGATCGGAGAGTGGCGCGCCGTAGTTTTCGGTGTTCCAGCCTTTGCAGGAGATCACGCAGGCGTGGCATCCGACGCAGGTGTCGAGGTCGATCACGAGGCCCAGTTTCTTGTCGGTCTGTGCTGGCAGAGTGGTCATTTCGGGCCCTCTTTTCTGGCCGTCAGTGCGGCGTCGGTATCACGTCGGTTTAACGTCGGTATTACGTCGGTGCGCGGCGCGCGGTGGTGCAGGGCCCTGTTAGGGGAATTTTCCCCGGGCGCTGCCGTCGCAGATGTTTCCCGAACCCGGGGCGCTGCCCCGGACCCCGGAGTATTTCGGGAAGGGTGAAAGGCGGAGTGTGTCATTTGCCCACCTTCCATTTCAGGTCTTTGGGACCTTTGCCGACGGGGGATTTAATGGCGTCAAAGCCGGGTTTGGATTCGTCGGGGGCAGGGGCTTTTTCGATCCGCACCTTGAGGTCGAACCAGGCGGCCTGGCCGGTGATCGGGTCGGAGTTGGCCCAGCGCAGCCCGTCGCCTTTGGGCGGCAGCAACTCATGGATCAGGTGATTGAGCAGAAAGCCGCGGGTGGCTTCGGGCGCATTTTCCTCGAGCGCCCAGGCACCTTTGCGTTTGCCGATGGCGTTCCAGGTCCAGACGGTGTTTTTGTTGAGGGCGGCCATTTCCAGCACCGGCACGGTGATCTCGCCGTGGGGTGAGGTGACCTTTGCCCAGTCGCCGTCTGCGAGGCCGTTTTCGCGCATCAGCTTTGTGGGCAGATAGAGCGGGTTGTGACCGTGCAACTGCCTCAGCCAGGCGTTTTGTGACCCCCAGGAGTGATACATCGCCATCGGGCGCTGGGTGAGGGCTGTGACGGGGAAGTCGGCGACCTGGTTTTCCTCCTCGGAAGAGTACCAGATCGGCAGGGGGGACATTTTCTCTTTGATGCGGGTGCGCAGATGTTCTGGAGGCTGACGATCGCCGTGGCCTTCGGCGGCCAGCTGGAATTTGCGCATCGGCTCGGAATAGAGCGAAAAGAGATAGGGTTGCGGGCTGTCGTAAAGCCCCATGCCCACGGCCCAGTCCTGGTAGGCGGCATTCCAGGGTTTGTAGTAGTTGGCCCCTGCCGGGATATGTTCGACAAAGAAGCCGCCGTTTTCGATGTAGCGGTCGAGCTGGTTGGGGTTCACCGCACCCCGGCCGGCCTGATCACCGTTTTCGCCCCGGAAGCCCGCCAGCGGGCCAATGCCCGGCTTGCGTTCGTGGTTGACGATATAGTCGCCGTAATCGGCGTATTTCTGGCTGCCGTCTTCGTTGGTGAAGCCGGGAAGTTTCAGCATCGCGCCCAGCTCGCAGAGCATGGACTGGAACCCTTTGACATCTCGGTCAGGTTCGATCACCGGCCAGCGGATCGCATCAGCGGCGGCATCGGCCTCGCAGATCGGACGATCCAGCAGGGAGATACAGTCGTGGCGTTCCAGGTAGGTGGTGTCGGGCAGCACGAGATCGGAATAGGCGACCATTTCGGAGCTGTAGGCATCCGAGTAGATCAGTTTCGGGATAACATATTCGCCGTTCTCGTCCTTGTCCGTCAGCATGTCGATCACGCCGCGGGTGTTCATGGACGAGTTCCAGGACATGTTGGCCATATACATGAACAGCACGTCGATCTTGTAAGGATCGCCTGCGTAGGCGTTCGAGATCACCATATGCATCAGCCCGTGGCTGGACATGGGGTTTTCCCAGGTAAAGGCCTTGTCGATACGCGCAGGCGAGCCGTCGTCTTTCAGGGCCAGATCCTCGGGGCCGTGCACAAAGCCCAGGTGCGGGCCGTCGAGAGGTGTGTCGGGTGTCACCTTGCAGTGCGGTTTCGGGTGCGCCGTGGCCGGTTTGGGGTAGGGCGGTTTAAAGCGGAAGCCGCCGGGCACCTCGACGGTGCCGAGGATGATCTGCAGCGTGTGCAGCGCACGGCAGGTCTGGAACCCGTTGGCGTGGGCCGAGATGCCGCGCATGGAGTGGAAAGAGACCGGGCGGCCGATCATTTTGTCGTGCTTTTCGCCGCGAAAGTCTGTCCAGGCGTGGTCCAGCTCAAAGCTTTCCTCGAAGGCGACGCGGGCCAGTTCGGCGGCGATGGCGCGGATGCGGTCGGCGGGGATGCCGCAGCGGTCGGCCACGTTTTCCGGCGCGTACTGGTCATCGAGATACATATCCGCCATCTGGTGGAACACGGGGCGGTGCGTCTGGCCGTCTTTTTCGTATGTGGCGGCAAGGTCGGGTTTTACACCCGGCTGGTCAAAGGGCGTGAGCTTGCCGGTGGCGCGGTCGATCACCAGCTCTTTGCCATTCCCGTCACGCATCAGCAGGCCATGATCGGCAGCGCCAGGGTTATTGATCACCAGCACCGGCGCGTTGGTATATTGCGCCAGATAGTTCAGATCCATTTTACCCGCCTTCATCAGGCAGTGGATCATCGCCAGGATAAAGAGTCCGTCGGTGCCGGGGGTGATGCCGACCCAGTCATCGGCCACGGCGTTATAGCCGGTGCGGATGGGGTTGACGCCAATGACGCGCGCGCCGCGTTTCTTGATCTTGCCAATCCCCATTTTGATCGGGTTGCTGTCGTGATCCTCGGCCACGCCGAAGAGCATGAAGAGTTTGGTGTGGTCCCAGTCGGGCTGGCCAAACTCCCAGAAGGCACCGCCCATGGTGTAGATGCCCGCCGCCGCCATGTTCACGGAACAGAAGCCGCCGTGGGCGGCGTAGTTGCAGGTGCCGAAATTCTGCGCCCAGAAGGACGTAAAGGACTGTGACTGATCACGGCCTGTGAAGAAGGCCAGTTTTTCGGGATTGTCGCGGCGCACCGGCTCGAGCCATTCAGTGGCGAGCTTCAGCGCTTCGTCCCATTCGATCTCCTCGAACTCGCCGGAGCCGCGCGGGCCCACGCGTTTGAGAGGTTTGCGCAGACGCGAGGGTGCGTTGACCTGCATGATCCCTGCCGAGCCTTTGGCGCAGAGCACGCCCTGGTTTACCGGGTGGTCCTTGTTGCCCTCGATATAGGCGACCTGTTTTTTGCCATCGGGGCCGTCCTTCATGTGCACGTTGATGCCGCAGCGGCAGGCGCACATATAACAGGTGGTCTTGCGCACCTCATCAGAGACTTTCGGGCTCAGATCAAGGACTGGCTGGTTCATGGAAAAATCCCTTCGGTTAGCGCGCGACCTGAAGGACAGTCACGGCGATCATATTGGTCACGTCGGCAGCGTTGCAGCCCCGGCTGAGGTCGTTGGCGGGTTTGGCCAGCCCCTGCAGCACCGGGCCGATGGCCTCGGCCCCGCCGATGCGCTGTGCGATCTTATAGCCGATATTGCCCGCATCAAGGTTGGGAAAAATCATCACATTGGCCTGGCCTGCCACAGCGGAGCCTTTGGCTTTGGAGGCGGCCACTTCGGGCACGAAGGCCGCATCAAACTGCAGCTCGCCGTCGGCCTTGAGATCGGGGTGGTTTTCTTTGAGCAGGGTCACGGCGTCGGTCACTTTGGTGACTTTCGCGTGCTTTGCCGATCCCATGGTGGAAAAGGACAGCAGCGCTGCTACCGGCTCTGTGCCCAGCAACTGCTGGCAGGAGGCGCAGGAGGCAACGGTGATGGCGGCAAGTTCCTGGGCCGTGGGGTCGATCACCAGACCACAGTCGCCAAAGATCATCGCGTCCCGGCCAGAGGGGTGATTGTCCGGCAGGGCCATCAGGAAAAAACTGGAAACGAGCGGGGCATCGGGAGCTTTGCCGATCACCTGAAGCGCCGCGCGCACGGTGTCGGATGTGGTTGCAACAGCGCCGCCGACGGTGCCATCGGCGTGGCCCTGGCGGACCATCATAGCGGCAAAGACCAGCGGGTTGCGAACCTGGGTCTCGGCAATCTCGGGTGTGACACCCTTGTGCCTGCGCAGCTCAAAAAAGGCGGTGGCAAATTCAGCGGACAGCGCGGATGTTTCCGGGTCCTGGATCTGGATTGCGGGATTATTGGGGGTGCCGGCGGCCACAAGCTGTGCGGCGACATCGTCCGCGGGGCCCACCAGCGTGATGCGGGCGGTGCCGGCCTGGACGGCGGCAATGGCGCCGGCCACGATCCGGGGATCGTGGCCTTCGCTCATCACGATATGGGCAGGCCGGGCGCTCGCGCGTTTTGTAAGATCGCGCAGTACGCTCATGGCCTTATCCCTTTGTTTATGCAGAGGCTGCGATGCACCCTCAGACTGTCTGCTGACGCATGTCGTCTTTGCTGATGCCCGCAACGGCAACCGGCTTTTTCATCGCGTCGCGACGGAAGGGGTCACCCAGTTCCTGGTTGATCATGGCTTCGATCAGCGTGGTCACGCCGTTCTCCATCTGGTCCTTGATCGCCTGATCCAGGGCCGCTGTCAGCTCGTCCATTGTGCGGGCCACAACACCTTTGAGGCCACAGGCATTCGCGATACCGGCGTAGGAGACTTCCTCGTCCAGCTCGGTGCCGACGAAGTTGTCGTCGAACCAGAGTGTCGAGTTACGCTTTTCAGCGCCCCACTGGTAGTTGCGGAAAACGATCTGTGTGATCGCGGGCCAGTCGCCGCGGCCGATGGCTGTCAGCTCGTTGACCGAGATGCCGAAAGCACCGTCGCCTGCGAAGCCAACGACCGGTACGTCCGGCTTGCCGATTTTCGCACCAACGATGGAGGGCAGGCCGTACCCACAGGGGCCAAAGAGGCCGGGGGCCAGATACTTGCGGCTCTCGTTGAAGGACGGATAGGCGTTACCGATCGCGCAGTTGTTGCCGATGTCCGAGGAGATGATCGCCTCGACCGGCAGAGCGGCCTGAATGGCGCGCCATGCCATGCGGGGGCTCATCCAGTCCGGCTTGGCCGCACGGGCACGTACGTTCCAGTCGGTGCCGGGATCGTCCTGCTCTTCGGTCATGGAGGTCAGTTCCTGCGCCCATGCGGATTTGGTTGTCGCGATGGTGTTTTTGCGGTCGGCACGGTTTGTGTCGCCTGCGTCATCGGCCAGCTGTGCTGTGATGCCTTTAGCCACTTTGGCCGCGTCGCCCACGATGCCGACGGTGACTTTTTTGGTCAGGCCGATGCGGTCGGGGTTCAGGTCGACCTGGATGATTTTCGCATCCGACGGCCAGTAGTCGATGCCGTAGCCCGGCAGTGTGGAGAAGGGGTTCAGACGTGTGCCGAGGCACAGAACCACATCGGCCTGGCTGATCAGCTGCATGCCGGCCTTGGAGCCGTTGTAGCCCAGCGGACCTGCAAAGAGCGGGTGGTTGCCGGGGAAGGCGTCGTTGTGCTGGTAGCCCACGCAGACCGGCGCATCGAGACGCTCGGCCAGCACGCGGGAGGCTTCGATGCCGCCTTTGGACAGCACCGCACCGGCACCGTTCAGAATGACGGGGAATTTCGCTTCGCTGAGCATTTTTGCAGCTTCGGCCACGGCAGCGTCGCCACCCTGTGGCAATTCAAAGTCAACGATGACCGGCAGTTCGATGTCGACCACCTGGGTCCAGAAGTCACGCGGGATGTTGATCTGTGCCGGTGCAGAGGCGCGTTTGGCCTGCATGATCACACGGTTCAGTGTTTCCGCGATGCGCGACGGGTCACGCACTTCTTCCTGATAGGCAACGCAGTCAGCGAAGAGGTTCATCTGTTCCATTTCCTGGAAGCCGCCCTGGCCGATTGTCTTGTTGGCCGCCTGTGGTGTGACCAGCAGAACCGGTGTGTGGTTCCAGTAAGCTGTTTTCACGGCTGTCACAAAGTTGGTGATGCCGGGGCCGTTCTGGGCGATCATCATGCACATTTTGCCGGTGGCGCGTGTGAAGCCGTCGGCCATCATGCCGCCGGATGTTTCATGCGCGCAGTCCCAGAATTTGATGCCCGCATCCGGGAAGATGTCGGAGATGGGCATCATGGCCGAGCCGATGATGCCGAATGCATTGTCGATCCCATGCATCTGGAGTGTTTTTACAAAGGCTTCTTCGGTGGTCATTTTCATGGCGGTAGCTCCTGAGGGCTGGGTTAGCGATTCTGGGTTTGGTCAGACAGTAGTGCTTAGACGCGGGCGGTGTTAGGGCCAGTTTTGGATCGGGATAGCGCCAGACCCGACATGCTTTGAATTTCAGAGGCCACAATGGAAACCCCTTCGGGAATGCGCTGGGCGGGAATGGAGGAATAGGCGAGGCGATAAAACTCAACGGGCTGGTCCGGCCCGGCGAAAAACGAATGCCCGGGCTCGATGAGCACAGAGCGGTTGCGCAGCCTGCGTGCCAGCTCCTGGGTGTCGGTGCCGTCCGGAGCGCGCATCCAGAAGGACGAGCCGCCATTGGTGCCCTGACCGGCGATCTGCAGACCCTCGTGGGCGATGGCGCGGGTCATATGTTCGCGCCGTTCGTGCAGGGCGCTGCCCATCCGGCGGATCAGCGCGTCATGATGCCCCAGGGACAGAAAGTAAGCCGCGGTGCGCTGTACGTGGCCGGGCGGGTGACGCAACACGGAGGCCCGCAGGGCGCGCGCCTCGCGGATGAAGGGCTCGGAGCCGACAAGATAGCCCAGACGCAGGCCGGGAAAGAGCGATTTGGAGAAGCTGCCGACATAGACCACGCGCCCGTCGGTATCGAGGCTCTTGAGCGCGGGCGAGGGACTTTTGAGAAAGGACATCTCAAATTCGTAGTCATCCTCGACGATCACGGCGTCCATTTCGGCCGCGCGTTTCAGCAGATCGTGGCGGCGGTGCATGGGCATGGTGCCGGTGGTCGGGCACTGGTGGCTGGGGGTGGTAAAGATCACATCCGTGTCGGGCGGAATGGCATCGGGCGGCATGCCGTGGGGGTCCACACGGACCGGCGCCACGTGGCAGCGCGACTGCGACAGAATGTCCCTAAGCGCATGATAACAGGGGTCTTCCAGGGCGGCCTTGCGGCGCTGGGTCAGCAGAACCTGCGTTGTCAGCCAGAGCGCATTCTGCGCGCCCAGGGTGATCAGTATCTGCTCGGGCCGGGCGTTGATGCCGCGCCGGGGCAGGGTGTGGCGCGCGATAAACTCGATCAGCTGCGGATCGTCCTGGTCGTAATAGTCGGTGGTCAGCGCGGTGAAATCCTTTTGCCCCAGCGCCTTGAGCGCACAGATGCGCCAGTTGGCGTGGTCAAAGAGCGTCGGATCGGCCTGGCCGTAGATAAAGGGATATTTGTAGCTGGCCCAGTTGGGCGGCTTGCGCGGCATGTCCCCGCCCGAAAACCGCTGGCCGATGGCGCGGTTCCAGTCGATGGCATCGGGGCCGGTCTGGCTGGGCGTAAAGGCGGGGGGTACGGGGGCATTTTCGGACACGTAATACCCCGAGCGCCCGCGCGAGGACAGATAGTCATTGGCCAGCAGTTCGGTATAGGCGATCGTCACGGTGATCCGGCTGACACCCAGGTGACCGGCGAGCTTGCGCGTCGAGGGCAGCTTTTCGCCGCGCTGAAACCGCCCCGACAGGATGCCCTGGGCGATCATCTGCTGGATCTGGGACTGCAGGGTGCCCTGTGCATCCGGGTGCAGAAAGAAGGTTTCAACGGGAAGCGCCATTTCCGCATCATACACTGGACCTATGACTGATGCAATCTGGTATTAAAAATTGAGGAAAATGCGGTAATCAGCCCCTGTTATCAAGCACTTGCCTGAACAAAAGTGACGATTAATGAAACCTTTCGTATCATTATTACGCATAAACCGCAAGCATTGCGTGTCGGTGGGCTGTCGGTATCGCGTCGGTTTAACGTCGGTATCGCGTCGGTGCGCAGCGCACGCTGTCTGCAGATACTCTTAACCCGCGCGCCCGCGCCCGCCGCCGGCACGCATTTTGGCCTGGCATCCCGCCACGTCGCGGGTGATGCTGAGGCCGGAGGACCATATCGGAAAAAGGGGGCGCGCCGGTGTCTGTGACAGAACTGATCGAAACCTACAGTGCGGCCTGGTGCACAGAGGATGCAGGCGAGCGGGCCGCGCTGCTGGCGGCCTGCTGGCACCCGGACGGGCAGTATCAGGACCCGGGCGCGGATGTGCAGGGGCGCGATGCCCTGGCGGCGCATATCGGCAGCGTGCAGGCGCAGTTTCCCGGCGCGCGGATTGAGCTGACCAGCGGGATCAGCACGCATCATGACAATTTCTACTTTGCCTGGCACCTTGCGCTGCCGGAAGGTGCGGTGATTGTTGAGGGTGTGGATTTCGGCAGGCTGTCGTCCGATGGGCTGATCACGTCGATCTGTGGATTTTTCGGGCCGCCACACGGGTAGAGATTTTGTGGGAGGTTTCGGGTGTCAGCTTTGAGCCCAAACTACCGAATTCTGCAGATCGCACCAACGTCGGCTGTTTGCGCTAAGAAAAGAATCGCGACAAGATCAAACTGAGCTTTGCCAAGGTTTGTAGCACAGCTCGATACTCTGCCTCATCTAGCCCGTGAATTGGGACATGAAGTCACTCAAGAATACGTGCAAACGGAATTGCCAATTTGGCTAAACCAATAGTACTATCTAGACGGGAATACGTTTGAGTTCTATAGTTTGGCCACTCGATGTGTAAAATTGTATCGACGCCAGAACCGTTAGACTGAATTTCCGCATATTTTTTGAAATCTGCTTTAAAGGGCCCATGATTTGTTTCCGATGCCAAAAAAAAATGTTGGCTGCGCAGCTTTAGTCATAGGAAATTCTGAATACGACGATGGTGGAAAACTACCTAACGCCGCAAACGATGCCGAGCTAATCTCACAACGGCTCGAAGAGGTTGGTTTCGAAGTTCACATGTATCAGAATCTGGATCGTGCGGGTATGGATCGTGCAATCGACCGCTTTGTGGCACGCCTCACCTCACTCGAAAGCGTTGACAGCGCTATATTCTATTTTTCTGGCCATGGTTTTCAGGATGGAGGGATCAACTATCTGTTGCCTTGTGGAAGGAAAGAGGCCGCAGTCGCGTACGATCTGCAGAGCTTAGTCGACAAGATATCGGATTTTTCACATAGACGGTTGGTCTTTCTTGATGCTTGTCGCCACTACACAGACACTAAAACGCCGCAAATCGAAATCGTACGAAGCAGGGGTTTGCCGCCGGGTCAGGCTCCAAAAATCGAGCGCGGGCTGGCTGATTTCGATGCGGCTGACAATACTTTCATTTCTTTTTCAGCGGCGCCGGGCGAACCAGCCTATGATGGGGTGGGCGGGCGGCCGAACAGCCCTTACGCAGACGCACTCGCTCGGTTCATCCACGAAGTCGATCTGCCATTGTCAGTGCTGATGGCGAGGGTGCGTAACAGCGTCAGGGAAGATACTGCACACATCATTACTGAAGACGGAAAACCCGCGTACCAGAAGACTTGGGACAGCACCTCACTTAGTGCAAGTTATTTCTTCAACCCAAGCTCTCTTCTTTTTCTCGTTGGGAATGCTATGGCGATGATGGCTTTCGTGGTGGCACTCTTCACGTTTTGCGTTGTGGTTTACGATGCAGCAGTTGCAGAGTTCTTCGGCGGAAAGGACCGGTGGCTTTGGGTGGTTCTCTCTTTAGCAGTTTTGTTTTTGACGTCCGCAGTATTTCTTTTTGGCATAGGGCGGGCTTACCGGCGAGTGCGTGGTGAGACACCAGAATGGCAGCGAGAAGGGGCGTTCCGCCTTTTCAAGTGGTCTTCTGCGGGCACCTACGGAGCAGTTGGAGGAACCCTTGGCGGGATCATCGCGTCAGCTTTGGTGATGGTACCGTATTGGTTCGACTGGCGTCATGAAGACGAATATTGGGTTGTGCTGGAGGCGGACTGCCCTGGATACCATTGGGCTCACTTCGCGACACCTGCGGATTGCCCACGGCTGGCACAGCTCCTGGTCGAGGGCTCACTCGCAGGAACCTACATTCTGGCGGCTCTTGGTTTCTTCTCAATGCATTTCATTGAATGGGCGACGCGTGGCAAGCCAGCGCACTTCTTTGAACTGCCACAACCTGTTTTGGTCTTGGGTGGTTCAATGCTGGGTAGTCTTCTGGCAGGAATCGTTGTTGGCCCAGTGATTACTGCTTATTTTGGACAGTTCGATCGACCGTTCCTCGAGCCAAACTTTGTGATCCCGTTTTCCGTTGTTGCGGTCGCTGTCATGGCGTTCTGCATTTCAAACTATCGGCTTGAGACATTCACCGGCCGACGGCTCTTACGCAGCACAGCAGGGGCCCTAGTAGGCACAATAAGTGCTGGTGTGGCTTTGGCACTCATGGTTGGGTTGCTCGCGCTTACCGGATTCATTCAATCTGTCGAATCGTGGGCCCACGAAGGTTTCTGGGATACCGCTAAGCCTTTGTTCCAAAGGTACACATACTTGATCATAGCTGGGTTGCCTTATGGGATGGTGTTTGGGCTCGGTTTTGGGGTCCTAATTGCAGCGACCAAAGTTTTTACTGAGCGCGACGGCTCGGTTTGGGAGTTGTTATGGGCGCGCTAGAGAACACTTGTGAGCTACTAGGAAGTGAGCATTGATGGAACGGACAAAGAATCCCGATGAGTTGAGGAATTTGGTCAACAGGGTGCACCCTGGTGGCAACACCGCTCAGACTAAGGGTGCCAACTCTGGTGGCGTGGCTTCCGCTTTAGACGACATGCGCGATTTCTTACTGGAGAGCTTGCAACCTCTTCGCCAAGAGATGGATAGCCTGTTGGCAGCGGTTCTCAAGATGATGAAACGTTCGCGTCGCATTACGCTTTTCGGCGCGATCGTAGCGGCGTTGGCCGGCGTTATTACTGCAGTTGCAACGGCAACCGATCTTGGCGAAGCTTGGCAAAAGGTTCTCGGCGCCATACTCACTGCTATCGGTAGCATTGTTGTGATATTTGCCGACTACTTTCAAACAGCCCCAAATGGACGAAGGATCGCATCCTCGGAAGAGTTTGGTAAGTTAAGCCAAATGGATTCAGAGTTGTTGCTCATAGAAAGGCGCGCAGGGCGTCATGATCTGTTCCCGCTTAGTGAGCAAGAAATCAAGCAAATGATCGAGCAAACAGACGGATACGCAGCACAGATTAATCAACTCGTGGACTAGTGGCGGGCGTTCAAGAAGCAGTCGACCACCGAGTCCTTCGTAACTTCGGCTGCGTGTTTCAGTATCGCCGAGTCCTTGCTGAGGCGATTGAGAGAGTGGATGTGGTCCAGCAAGTTGAAGCCGCCTAGGATTTGTCCTTTGGGCCCTTGGCCTTTCTCGAGCAATTCCACAGTGTGATTGATCGCAGTGTTCTTGGAGAGATAGAACCGCGTTAGGGTTGCTTCGACCTGGTTTCTCCCAAGAATCGTGTTGGAGAGCCAAACAGTAAAACCGTCTCTGAACCTTGAAAGCGGCCGCCTTTTGGAATCCGGTTTCGCCGAAGCCGCCATCGGCGCGGCCGCGGCGAAGATCGCATCCGCCTACTTGCCAACACTGTGGCTAAAGGTACTGTGACAGCAAGGGCAAGTGTACAGGGCAGCGTCATGGCAGAAAGGTCGAGCGGATTTGCACGTACGGTGAGGTCGGCGAGTGAAAACCCTGCCGTCTTGGCAGTTGGTCTCGTCACCGCGGCGCTTGCTGTGTTTTCTATAGAGATCGGCGACCTGCCGATTGCCATCCGCATTCTGTTTCTAATAGCCATTGCGGTAGTTCTGATACAAACCGGTTGGCACGCGCTCAAGCTCGGGCGACGGCATAAGCTTCCCGCGGGAGAGACACTATTTGATCCCTTTTCTGCAAGGGAAAACTGGCAACCATGGCCGCGGAAAATCAGCTCGGACATTGCTCAAAGACTGATCGATCACCCCCACAAACATCTCTTGCTCGTTGCTCCAACCGGATCCGGCAAGTCGGTAGTGTTAAATCATCTACTCGCGGAAGAACTGAAGGGATACCATGTTCTAGCACCTCTAGATGAGTACGATGAATATGTCTTTAGTCTTCTCCGTTTGGTAGCTTCAGCAAGTCCTGATAGTTCCTTCTCAGACGAATTGTTCGAGTTGAACCAGAAGCTTGAAGCTGACGAAGGCACCCATTCCGCCGAACTACTCAAGGACATAGGTCAGCGCATTAATTCTGCCTTAGCGGGTACAAAGGCAGTGTTCTTGTTCGATCAAGTTGAAAGGTATCTTTTTCTTTCAGAAAGAGAGTCAAAGCTTGATCAAGCCCAATTTGAGAGGAAGACCAAGCTTGTTCATCGCATACTTAAAACGCTTCGCGACATCGACTCAGTGCGTACCGTTTTCGCTGTGCGAAGCGACCATTTCTTTGGATCTCTGAGCAATCTGTTTAACACAAAGGCAAACGGCGAAAATATCGATGAAGTCATCGAGTTTTACTTCCTCTGGGGAATTAATAGCCATGATGATCCCGGTATTTTCGACAAGGTGTCTGGACAGGTTTATGACAAGTTCGGCTCACGAGAGATAGCAGATCGGATATTTGGTATATCGCGGTTTGCGAGCCAGATGCATGCTGACTCCTTTGCGCTAAGACTCGGCGGCTATTTGTATGAAGTCTTGGGCAATAGAGCAGAATACCATCTTAGACTGAACAACGCGCATGACATAAACGGTTTTGTGGATGTTCTTCTGGATGCTGCATACGAGAGCTGGGTAGCTACAACCTGCCAAATCGATAACCGAGCATTGTACGATACAGTGATATTTGCGCTTGCAGCTGAAAATGTCAGTGCGGGTTCCGCGTGCTCGGCGCGACGAGTAGCTAGCGTAGCACACTTTCCGATCGATGACGTCCAGGGCGTTCTTCAATATCTGAGTTCAATTCATATAATACAGGTCTCTATTAAGGGCAATATCCAACACTTCCGTTTAGTGCATGACAGGCTTTCTGACCGTATTCTCAAATCTGAGAAACTAGACATTCATTCGCGTGGTGTGAATGCGATGAGATCATTGACTGATAATGCATTTGAAACCCGGCGATTGACACGGCCTCAGTCGTTTCCGCGAGCGATTGAGAGTACTCGGGCAGGCTTTTTCTCATTGAGCTATCTTGCAGTGTTCGCGTTTGTGATATTTGGGCTCCTCCGCGTTATCTTTTCGGAAGAGATGGCATCTTACTTTAAAGCTTTTTACGCGCTTCTGCCTGACTCGGTTTTCTTCACAGTCCCAGATTATTACATTAATCCAATCTTTTACCTACCGCACTTCATAGTTCACATATTATGGGTGTCTTACATCGATCGCGTAAACCGAGCCTACATCCAGCATTCAACTCGTGGTTTCCCTAGGGCCTTCGCGAGGTTCTTCTCACTTATAGGCACGTCCCTCGGAGTCTTCGTAGCATTTCTCCCGCAGCTTTTCGTGATTCCCATTGTCGCCGTCGGCTTTGTTTATGGCCTCTCTTTGATGGCGGCTAGCAGGCAAGCGCAGTTTTCAGGTGAGATAAAGGGGATCACATATGGTTGGGGTTTGAGATCAGCGATAAATGTGGTCGTCGTTTTGCTGATAGGATTGGTTAGCGCTCCATTATTTGTGGACATATCAATACTAACTCAGAAAGTGGTCACAATGCCATTTTCGGATGAAACAATCTACTTCGCTATGATTTTCCTAGAAGCTTTTACTCTGTACTGGTTCTGGCAGCATATTCGCGGGGATCAAAACAATACTAGAGTTTGGGCTGCAAACTTGGCGCTCTTTGACAAGGGGCGACTTTCAAACGATATCGGAGATATGACGTAATGGCGGATAGCAACATCATTCGGGCGCTGAAAGGTAGAGCAAAGGATGGCTATGTTGCGGGCAAAGACAACGATGGTGATCATATTGCCTTGGTTGTCGAAGGCGGCGGAATGCGGGGCGTTGCGGCCGGAGGAATGGTTTCGGCATTAGAAGATCTAGGGCTCACGGACTGCTTTGATAGTGTCCACGGGTCGTCTGCCGGTGCGGCAGCAGGCGCCTACTTTGCAAGCGGGCAAGCAAATTTCGGTACAAGAATCTTCTACGAGGACTTGATTGGAAAGGAGTTCATTGACACGCGGCGATTGCTCTGGGGCCGCGATATCATGGATACTTCGTACCTCGTTGATCATGTTATGATGCAGATTAAGCCAATAGACTTTCAACGCCTGAAAGACATCTCTCCGAGGTTATACATCGTTATGACCGATATCGACTCTGGCGAACCGCACATAGTGAGCGAATTCAAAGACTACGAGCATTATAGGAGCTGTCTAAAGGCATCGATAACGCTTCCGTTTATAGCCGGGCGACCAAAGGATATTGATGGGTTGCGGGTAATGGACGGTGGGTTGCTACAACAGATCGCTGTCGAGTCAGCCTTGAGCCTTGGAGCAACAAAGGTCTTGGGGCTGCTAACTCGCCGTAAGGATGAACAGTATCGCCCGGAAAAGTCTTGGAAACTCTCTTTGCAAGCGTCATTTCTCCAACTCTTGTATGGCGGTCGTATAGGCGCGATTTACAGAGACCGTAGCCGGCGAATAAACCTATCTGTTGATCATCTCGAAGCGGGCAGTGGCCCAAACGGGGAAGAGCTATTCGGGATAAACCTGCCAGATGGGATTGACTACGTACACCGTCTTACGCAGGCGCCTGATGATCTGAAAAGAGCCGCTGAGGTCTCGAAAGATTCAGTAACTAAACTGTTTAGGGATATTATTTGATTGTTGCGCATGGCACTGGGCCGCTATTTATGCGCCCCAGTTTTGCGATTATTTGTCACTTTTCTACGATGGTCAGCAAAGGACGTTGTGAGACGCTTCCTGAACGAAAGCGCCAATCAAAAGCTCGGTCCGCGTATCGATGCTCAAAGCTAGCACAGGTTGGTTTTGGCGCAATGTTTTCAACTATTTAACATGCCGTGACGCGCATTGAAAGTTCGATTGTCGATGGTATGGCCTTGGTGGAAACCCGAAAGCGGCTTCAAAAACCGGACATTCGAGTTTGCAGCTTCAAAGACGGCTAGGTCCGCAATTCAGACCTTCGCCGACAGGCCGTTTGTCTGCAGACGATTTCGGTTTCACCTCAATTCCAACCAGCGACAGCGCCGCGCATCTCCGCTCACCGGAAAGATACCGACCCCTTTACACGGGCAAAAATCAACCGTGTCGTGCTGCCACTGTCTTGAGCGATGAAAAAGCATAGAGCGCCTCAAAACCTTTTTCGCGCCCGTGCCCGGACAGGCCCGTGCCGCCAAAGGGCAGTTCCACACCGCCGCCCGCGCCATAGTTGTTGAGAAAAACCTGGCCCGCCCGCAGTGCTTTGGCGAGGCGCATCTGGCGCGCGCCGTCCCGCGTCCAGACCGAGGCCACGAGGCCATAGTCCGTGCCATTTGCGATCTGCAGCGCCTCGGCCTCATCCTCAAAGGGGATGATCACCTGCACGGGGCCGAATATCTCCTCCTGCGCCAGACGGTGCGCGGGCGGCACGCCGGCAAAGAGCGTAGGCGTGACATAGGCTCCGCCCGCAGGCGCGCTGTCCAGGATGGTGCCGGTGGCCACGCGGTCCAGATCCGCGCCCGCCGCGAGATAGCTGTTGACGATCTTTTGCTGCCGGGCCGAAATCAGGGGCCCGACATGGTGATCTTCCATCGCCGGGCCGACCCGCAGGGCGCTGTAGCGCGCGGCCATGGCCTCTGTCACCTGTTCCAAAACCCCACGCTGCACCAGGATGCGGGAGGCCGCCGAGCAGGTCTGACCCGCGTTCTGGATGCCCGCGTTCACCAGAAAAGGCAGAGCCGCGTCGATATCGGCGTCCTCAAACACCAGCTGCGGGGATTTGCCGCCCAGCTCAAGCGTAACCGGCACCACATTGGTGCCTGCCGCCTGCTGAATGAGCCGCCCGACACCCACCGAACCGGTAAAGGAGATATGCTGCACGCCCGCATGCGCGCTCAGCGCCGCACCCGCTTCGGCCCCCGTGCCCGGCACCACATTCAGCGCGCCGTCCGGCAGCCCGGCGCGGCGGGCCAGTTCTGCAAAGGCGAGTGCGGTCAGGCAGGCCTCCTCGGCCGGTTTCAGAACACAGGCGTTGCCCATGGCCAGGGCCGCCCCGACCGACCGGCCGATGATCTGCATCGGATAATTCCAGGGGATGATATGGCCCGTGACCCCGTGCGGCTCGCGCAGGGTGTAAACGGTATACCCCTCCAGATAGGGAATTGTTGCACCATGTACCTTATCGGCGGCCCCTGCGTAAAACTCCATGTAACGGGCCAGAGCCGTGACATCAGCGCGGGCCTGGCTCAGCGGTTTACCCACATCGCGCGCCTCCAGCTCTGCCAGATGCTCCGCGTTCTCCAGCACCAGCTGTCCGGTGCGCGCCAGAATGCGGCCCCGCTCGGAGGCCGTGGCACGGCCCCACTCGCCCGCCCGCGCGGCCTGCGCCGCACACACCGCGGCATCGATATCCGCAGCACCCCCCCGGGCAATGTCGCAGAGCGTCCCGCCCATGGACGGGTCGGTCAGCTGCAGCAGGTCACCGCCTGCAGGTGGCTGCCACGCCCCGCCGATCAGACAGAGCGCGGGATCAAGACCAAGGGGGCGCAGGGACATCACAAAACCTCTTTCTTGCTGACTGTGCGCAGTCTGCCCCGGACGCCCGCGCCCCGCAATGGTGCGCACCCCTGTGCCCCCGCTCTTAACCCACCCGCGCGGAAAGGCATCGACTCCCGGCACGGAAAGGCATAACGACGCCTCTGACCCCGGCGCAGCCCCCTGCGCCCTGCGGCGCAGACCGCACAACAGACTGGACATTCCGTGATACAGACACTTTCCGACGCTCTTGCCCGTCAGGGTTACGAAACACTGACCCCCGTGCAGGAAGCCGTCACCGACCCCGCCCTGGAGGCCGCCGATCTGCTGGTCTCTGCCCAGACCGGATCCGGCAAAACCGTGGCCTTCGGGCTTGCCATTGCGCCCACGCTGCTGGGCCAGGACACCCATTTCGGCCGCGCCGGAGCGCCCCTTGCCCTGGTCATTGCGCCAACGCGCGAGCTGGCCATGCAGGTGCGCCGCGAGCTGACCTGGCTTTATGGCGAGGCCGGGGCTGAGGTGACCTCCTGTGTGGGGGGCATGGACCAGCGCAGCGAACGCCGTGCGCTTGATCGCGGGGCCCATGTGGTTGTGGCCACGCCGGGCCGCCTGTGCGACCACATCAAACGCGGCAACATCGATCTGTCCTCCCTGCGCGCGGTCGTGCTGGACGAGGCCGATGAAATGCTCGACCTGGGCTTTCGCGAAGAGCTGGAGTTTATTCTCTCGGAGGCCCCTGAAAGCCGCCGCACACTGCTCTTTTCCGCAACCGTTCCGGCGGCCATCGCCAAACTGGCGCAAAGCTACCAGAAAGACGCGCATCGCGTGACCACCGCCGGCGAGGCCCGCCAGCACGCCGACATCGAATACCGCGCGCTCAATACGCATCCGCGCGATACCGAAAACGCCATCATCAACGTGCTGCGCTATTATGAGGCGCGCAATGCCATCGTTTTCTGCAACACGCGCGCCGCTGTCGCACGCCTGACCACCAAACTGACAAACCGCGGGTTCTCCGTTGTGGCACTCTCGGGCGAGCTGACGCAATCCGAGCGGACCAACGCGCTGCAGGCGCTGCGCGACGGGCGCGCGCGGGTCTGTGTGGCCACCGATGTAGCCGCGCGTGGCATCGACCTGCCCAATCTCGAGCTGGTGATCCACGCCGATCTGCCTTCCAACGCCGATACGCTGCTGCACCGGTCGGGCCGCACGGGCCGCGCAGGCCGCAAAGGTGTCTCTGCGCTGATCGTCCCGCCGAAATTCCGCACCAAAGCCAACCGTCTGATCGGCTGGGCCAAACTGAAAGTGACCTGGGCCGAACCGCCCTCGGCCGCCGAGGTCACCGCAATGGACGAGACCCGCCTGCTGGAAGACAGCGTCTGGACCGATCCGGTCGCGGAAGAAGTGCAGGGTCTGGCAGCGCGTCTGGCCGCTGAGTTCACCGCTGAGCAGCTGGCTGCCGGGTTCGTCAATCTCTACCGCGCGCGCAGTTCCGCGCCCGAGGATCTGAGCGATGCCGCAACTCCTGATGACCGGCCCCGTCAGGCCTTTGGTCCGTCGGTGTGGTTCTCTGTTTCTATGGGGCGCAACGACGGGGCAGAGCCGCGTGTGCTGCTGCCGATGATCTGCCGCCGGGGGGATCTGACAAAAGACGACATCGGTGCCATCCGCATCCGCCCGGGCGAAAGCTTTGTCGAGGTACTGGAGAGCCGCGTTGATGCGCTGATGTCCACCCTCGGGCCCGACATGAAACTGGAGGACGGTGTCACCCTGACCCGCCGGGACGGCCCGCCCGCCCCGGAAAAACGCGGCCCCCGCGAGGAACGCGGCAAAGGCAGGCCCGACAGGGGCCCGCGCCCGGACAAACCGGCATATGACCCCGATGCTGCCCCGGCCCGCGCACCGCGCCGCGAAAAGCCCGCAGCGGACAGCAAACCCCGGAAACCGGCAGCGGCCCCCAAGGGGAAAAAACCGCCCAAGTCCCATAAAACAGACCGCTCGCCCATGAAACCGGGTGAGAAGCCAAAGGCGAAATCGGGGGCTGCGGCACCGGCAGAGCGCACTGGCGCCAGAGCCAAACCCGTCTGGACAAAAGAAAACCGCGCCGCCGCCAAAACCGCCCGTAAAGAGCGCGATGCGGAAAACCAGGGCGACTGGGACGAGCGGCCCGCAGGCCGCGGCGGGGACAAACGGCCCGGAAAACCGGCAGGCAAACCCTTTGGGAAACCGGGGGGGAAACCCGGCGGCAGACCGGATGGCAAAGCGTTCGGGAAACCCGCAGGCAAACCGGCGGGCAAGCCCGCAGGTAAACCCGGCGGAAAACCCGAAGGCGCGCGCGATGACAGCGCCAGCCGCAAACGCGCAGCAGATACGTCAAAGCGCTTTGTGCCGCCGAATAAACGGGGTCAGAAATCTGCAGGCAAAGGGCCCAATGCCACGCCGAAACGCGGCAAGCCCTGAGGGGTCAGAGGATCAGGCCGCGCGCGCCTCTGCAAAGGACAGCAGGCGGCGCTGGCTTTCATCCCACAGATGCAGGCGCGCACAGGCGAGGCTCTCGGCGATGCTGAGCCGCTGCGCCTGGGCCAGATCTGCGTGATCGCGCAGCACTTCGGTCAGGCGGTAAAAGGGGATGCGGCTGTAAAGATGATGCACGTGGTGGATGCCGATGTTGGCCGTGAACCACTGCAGCCAGCCTGGCATGACATAGTGCGATGATCCGTGCAGGGCTGCGTCATGCATGTCCCAGTCCTCGGGATGATCCCAGTGCGTTTCCTCGAACTGATGCTGCACGTAAAAGAGCCAGACCCCAAGCGTTGCCGCAACCAGGGTTGTGGGCACAAAGATCAGCAGCAGCGGCATCAGCCCGCCGAACCAGGCAATCAGACCGACCATCAGACCGGCACAGAGCGTCGTCCCGACCGAGCTGACCCAGATGCGCCAGCCGGCGTCCATATGACCCAGCGGCACGCGGTTTTCGACGTAAAAGACATAGGCCGGCCCCAGCACAAAAAGCACCAGCGGATTGCGATAGGCCCGGTAGCGCAGGCGCCCGAACCAGCTGCGCGCGCGGTATTCCTCCAGCGTCAGGGTCAGCACATCGCCCATGCCGCGCCGCTGCAGGTTGCCCGCCCCCGAATGGTGCATCGAATGCGACCGCCGCCAGACGTCATAGGGCGTCAGCGTCAGCACACCGATGGCACGCCCGATCCAGTCGCTGAGCGTCCGGTTGGAAAAGAAAGAGCCATGCCCGCAGTCGTGCTGGATGCAGAAAAGCCGCAGCAGGAACAGACCGTTCACACAGGCCAGTGCCGCTGCCGCCAGCGGGCTGACAGGGATCAGCAGCCAGGCCACTGTCCAGATTGCCGCAAAGGGGATCAGACTGACACCGATCTCAAAGGTGGATCGCAGCGTATCCGGTTCACGGTATCCTGCCAGAATACGGACCCAGCCCGCAGCCGATACAGGGGTCGCGTCCGCATATGCGTCCGCCCCGGAGGGTGTCTCAACTGTCATGTAGTCTGCCTTTTCTGCCCGTTTCCTCAGGGTTACCTGAGTGAAAGGATTACACAAGGACCTTGACCGCAGATGAACGCGATTATTTTTCCCTGCGGCCTGTGTCACGCAAAAGTGCACGCCTGACACGAAAACGGGGCCCCGAAGGGCCCCGCATCTGCAATTTGCAGGGGAATTATCCCTTGCCCTTCCAGGGCACCAGGAGGCGTTCGGCCCAGCGCATCAGCATGTCGATGCCGAAACCGATGACCCCGATGAGGATAATCCCCATGATCACGATGTCGGTGTTCTGGAACTTGGACGCGGTCATGATCATCATACCGGCGCCCTGTTCGGCGGCGACAAGCTCGGCCGCAACCACCGTGCCCCAGCAGACACCCATGGCCACCCGCGCACCGGTAAAGATCTCCGGCAGCGAGTTGGGCACGATGACGTGGCGCATGATCTGCCACTTGCTGGCGCCCAGCGAATAGGCCGCGTGCACTTTGGAGATTTTCACCCCCGACACACCGGATCGTGCCGCAATGGCCATGATCCACAGGGCCGCCAGGAAGAGCAGAATGATCTTACCGGCCTCCCCGATCCCGGCCCAGATGATCACCAGCGGGATCAGCGCCAACGGTGGCACCGGGCGCATGAATTCCACGATCGGGTCAAACCACCCGCGGAACCAGTCGCTCAGACCCATGGCATAGCCCAGCGGAATGCCCACCAGCGCACCAAAGAAGAAGCCCACCACAACGCGGAAGAGCGAGTAGCCCAGATGCTCCAGCAGGGTGAAGTTCCGGAAGCCCTCTTTGGCGATCTCGATAGAGCGCACCCAGACAGCCTCTGGCGAGGGCAGATAAAGCGGCTCCATCTGCCAGCCGCGCGTCGGCTCAAAGTTCGGCGTGCCCTTGTCGGACAGGGTCACCGCACCGCCCTCAACTTCCACCGTCTCACCGGGCGCGATCTTCTGGCCGTTGATGGCAATGACCTTATTGCCATCCGCCTTGGAGATGTCATCGTTGCGGGCCACATTGATCAGACCCGTGCGCCACTGTGCAATGGCCGCGGAATCGTTCCTGGCGAACCCGTCACCCGGATCGACCTCGGGCGCATCGGTATCGACCTCGCGCGGGTGCACCACAACGGTGACCGTCGCATCGTCGGGGGCCTGACCCTCGACCTGGGCGGTATAGGTAAAGGTGGTCGTGCCCTCATAAGGGCCCGGCGCGTGCAGGAACCCCGGCAGCAGGCTGGAGCCCGTAAAAATCCCCCACATCAGGAAGATCGTCAGGATCGAGATAACCCCCGCCGCCCGGTTGGGCCGCACCGCGCTCTCGTCACCAAAGGTCACGGTCTTGAGCGATGTATAATCCCTGAGGCCCGCGCCCTGGACGACTTTGGTCACCACAAAAAAGGCAACAACAAAGATGACAACGTAAATGATCAGAGGGATCATGCCGCGTCCTCCTTTCCGCCCATAATTTCTTCTTCCATATCCCAGATCATGTTCAGGATCTCTTCGCGCCTGGGCCCGAACTCGGGATGTTTCTTGACCTCGCGCAGGTCCGCATCAACGCCCAGATCGGCAAAGGGCAGACGGTATTCCTTGTGGATCCGACCGGGGCGCGGCGCCATAACGATCAGACGCTCGCCCAGCAGCAAGGCCTCTTCGACCGAGTGGGTGATCAGAATGATCGTCTTGCCCGTCTCTTTCCACAGTTTGAGCACAAGGCTCTGCATCTTCTCGCGGGTCAGCGCATCAAGGGCGCCCAGCGGCTCATCCATCAGAATGACGTCCGGGTCATTGGCCAGGCACCGGGCCAGGGCCACGCGTTGCTGCATGCCGCCCGACAGCTCGTACACCGCCTTTTCCTTGAAATCCTGCAGACCGACGACATCCAGCAGGTGGTTGACCGTCTCGTCCTTGTCCTTTTTCGGCGTGCCCTTCATCGAGGGGCCAAAGCCCACATTCTCGCGCACGGACATCCACTCAAACAGCGCGCCCTGCTGGAACACCATGCCGCGTTCCGCGTCCGGCCCGGTCACCTTGTGCCCGTTCAGGATCAGCTCGCCCGCAGTCGGTGCCAGAAAACCGGCCACGATATTCAGAAGCGTTGTCTTGCCGCAGCCCGATGGTCCGAGGACACTCAGCAGCTCACCCGCCTTGAGGTCCAGCGATACATCCTGCAGCGCCTGCACATGATCGCCGTTCGGCAGATCAAAGCGCATGGATAAATTGTTTATGGATAATCCGGTCATGTGGTCCCCACCTGGTGCGCCCGTATCGGGCGGTTGGCCGGGCAGGCTTAATCCTGCCTCTGCGCACTGAAGTAAAACGGCGCGGGGGGTGCCCCGCGCCGCTCTTTATTGTCAGGAGCCGCCGGCTGCCGCTACGGCTTCGAGCGGTCCGGTGTTCACTGTGTCAGCATAGCTGTCGAGCGCGGAGTCAATGGAACCCGCTTCAACAAAGACGTCTGCAACACCTTTCATGAAGGGTGCCGCGTTGCCGCCGAACCATGCAGAGGAAAGCTGCTCTTCCACGGACGGGAATTTAAAGCCCGCGATGGAACCGCGTGCCGCCTCGAGGTCCATACCGGACTGCTCGGCGATGACGGCCAGCATTTCTTCGCTCTGGTTTTCTTTCCAGTCGGCGTTTGCAGCCGCTGTCACGCCAAGGAACTTCGCAACGATATCGCCGTTTTCAGCAATATAGGAGGCAGGAGCCGATGTAACGTCAAACACCAGGATACCCAGTTCCTGCTTTTCGTCGCCGGTCAGCAGGATGTTGCCGTATTCCTTCATGCGGGACAGACCACCGCCCCAGCCGCAGGCGAAATCAACAGCGCCCTGGCTCAGAGCAGCAGCACCTTCCGGCGGCGCCATGTCCACGATCTGCAGCGACGCGAGGTCCACACCAAAGTGGTCCATCTGACGCAGGAAGCCGTAGTGCGCAGCTGTTCCCAGCGGCACGGCGACTTTCTTGCCGGCCAGTTCGCCCGCGCTGTCCTTGTCGATTTCCAGCGCTTCGGCAACAACGCAGTTGTCGTTGTCAGAGTAGGAAACCGCAACGTCTACGATCTGGATGTCCTGGCCGCCGGATGTGGCAACAACGAAAGGCGGAACGCCCTGGGATACGGACAGCTGAACGTCGCCCGATGCCATGGCAGCAGACATGGCTGTACCAGTTTCAAAGGAAACCCAGTTTACTTTCATGCCCAGTGCTTCGTCATAAGCACCCGACGCCTTGGCTGCGAGGAAAGGCATCGGCCATTCCAGGAAGTAACCGACGGTGATCTCACCGTGGCCGTCTGCGGTGGCGGTCTGTGCCGTCATCGCCATAACTGCGCCTGCTACAAAAGCGCATGCTGTCTTTTTGATCATTGTTTTCTCCCGTTGATCATTCACCGGCTTTCACTGGCCGGCGTTTATAGTGCGTGGCGGCCTTGGCGCCGCCGTTCTTTCTTCCTTGCACGCCTGTATCCAATGTCAGATTCACTGCGCCTGCAAGAGCCGAGTTGAGACGCCAGCCTGAATTCATGGCACCTGCCTGAATATTCAGCCCTGCCTCTGCGCCCTTCTGGCAGCCGTGTCCGGCAGGCTGCCGGACGCGCGTCAATCCGGCGCGCGACATACTGACGACGCCCGGCGCTTTCGTTAAATGTCCAGTTTCCGCATCACCATAAGTCCAGTTCTGACCCGCGCGCGCCGCAGAACTCTGGCAGCGGTCCGGCAGCCGGATACCCGCTGCGCGATCCGTGCTCAAATTCATGCCGAAGGTCCTGAAATATCTCGGATTCCCCGGTGGCACGCGCAGAACCGCTTGCCAGACGGCCATTTCTGGCCTTATCTTTGGCAGGCTTCTGGCCCTACTTGAAACGCCGGAAAAACAGTCATGTCGGTTTAAACCGGATCAAAAGCCATCCGATTTCACCTGATTCTATGTATAAGGAAAGGCCTGACCCATGGACGGCAATTTCAGCGAAAACGACATCAGCCGCGTGATCGAAGCGGACCGCGCGAATGTCTGGCACCACCTCATCCAGCACCAGCCCTTCTTTACCGGCGCTGACCCCAAGATCATCATCGAAGGCAAGGGCCTGCGCGTCTGGGACCAGAAAGGCATCGAGCATATCGACGCGGTTTCCGGCGGCGTCTGGACCGTCAACGTGGGCTACGGCCGCGAGAGCATGGGCGACGCTGTGCGCGACGCCATCGTCAAAATGAACTTCTTCGGCGGCACCGTCGGCACCGTGCCCGGCGCGCTTTTTGCTGAAAAGCTGATCTCCAAAATGCCCGGCCTCGACCGCGTCTACTATGCCAACTCCGGCTCCGAGGCGAACGAGAAGGCGTTCAAACTGGTGCGCCAGATCGCCCACAAACGCTATGGCGGCAAGAAATACAAAATCCTCTACCGCGACCGCGACTATCACGGCTCCACTCTGGCCACGATGTCCGCGGGCGGCCAGGACGAGCGCAATGCGCAATACGGCCCCTTCGCCCCCGGTTTCGTGCGTGTGCCGCACTGCCTGGAATACCGCAAGCACGAGCAGGAAGGTGCGCCCGATCAGAACTACGGCGAATGGGCCGCCAACCAGATCGAGGAGGTCATTCTGCGCGAAGGCCCCGACACCGTGGGCGCGCTCTGCCTTGAGCCCGTGACAGCCGGTGGCGGTGTGATCGAGGCCCCCGACGGCTACTGGCCCCGCGTTGCCGAGATCTGCAAAAAGTACGACATCCTGCTGCACATCGACGAGGTTGTCTGCGGCGTCGGACGGACCGGCACATGGTTCGGCTATCAGCACTACGGCATCCAGCCGGACATGGTGACAATGGCCAAAGGCGTGGCCTCGGGCTATGCGGCGATATCTGTTCTGGCGACCACAAACGCCGTCTTTGACATGTTCATGGACGACGCGACGGATCACATGAACTACTTCCGTGACATCTCCACCTTTGGCGGCTGCACGGCGGGTCCGGCGGCAGCGCTGGAAAACATGCGCATCATCGAGGACGAGGACCTGCTCGGCAATACCGTGGCCATGGGTGACTATATGCTCGACCAGCTGCGCGCGCTGCAGGACAAACACGCCGTCATCGGCGACGTGCGCGGCAAGGGCCTGTTCCTGGGCGCCGAACTGGTGGCAGACCGCGACACCAAAGAGCCGCTGGCCGAAGCCCAGGTTCAGGCCGTTGTCAAAGACTGCATGAGCCAGGCCGTCATCATCGGTGCCACCAACCGCTCGATCCCGAGCAAGAACAACACGCTGTGCTTCTCGCCCGCGCTGATCGCAACCAAAGACGACATCAACCAGATCGTCGAAGCGGTCGACACCGCGCTGACCCGCGTGTTCAGCTGACGCACAGGACAAACTGCGCAAAAAGGCCCCGGTGTTCCGCCGGGGCCTTTTTTGTGTCCGCCGGACAGCGCGCGGCGCAATGGCCAGTGCGCGTGAAAAAGGCGGGACATCTGCACGCCCCGCCCGTCACACGATGTCGCTGCCTGGATCAGGCCGCCTTTTTGCGGCGCGCCATCAGTCCAAGGTACCCCAGCCCGGCAAACAGCATCGGGAACCCGGCGGGCAACGGCACCGCGGATACATCAGCTGCATCGCCATCGTCATCGTCAACGGGATCGGGATCCTGGAACGGTGTGTATTCATAGGTCAGCGACACAAAGGCGCTCACATTGGCTTCCGGAAAATTCCGGCTGTAGCAGCTGCCAACAAGCCCCAGGACCCGGCAGTCGGTATCGATTGTTCCCTCCAGGATAGCCGCGAAATTAAGGGCAATCCTGCCATTGGCGTAGGCGTCGAGCGGATCGTCCGTTTTGGTCTCCTGTATCTCATCGGTATAGGTTTCTTCAGTCTTACAACCGTCGCCCAGGCCCGTTATCTCCTGCGCAAAACAGCCGACCAACCCCGTACCGGAAGGCGTCAGCGTTTCTGTGATCGGATCCAGTGTCGTTGTCAGTACATTGTTCTGCGGAAATTCAAACTCGATTGTCTGACCCGGGCCAACAGTAATTTCCTTTGTCGTCGTTCCCTTCACCGAAGCTGTCACGCTGGCGCTCAGCTTTGTCGTGAGGGTCGTATCCATCAGGCATGTTAAAGATATCAGCGCCGTGCACCCGTAGATCGAATCCGTGGCCAGGTCAGCCTGAATGTCAAAAACCCATGTCACACCGGTCAGTGTACCCAGAGTGGTATCGAACGGCAGAAATTCCTCCGTGGAGCGCACCGTTTCTTCGTCGCTGTCCTCTTTGGAGTTCCCGATCACAACAGCACTCGGCACAGCGGTCTCGACAAAAAGATCCATGTCTTCCGCTTTGAAGGTAACAGTCTGTACGACTGTTGCTGCCGATACGGATGCGGCACCCGCGCAGGCCATAATCACGCCAAGTGCTGTAGCCCGGATCGCAGATTGCTTTTGCCGCGACACCAGATGCCCGGCCATAGAAAATACAGTATTCATAGATGTACCCAGTCCCTTTGACTGCGTTGCTCTGATACCAGAGCGATTAGTCGGCAGCGCAGTCAATTATCTTTTTCTTCCAATCGCTTACAGATAATGCGACATATTTTGCTGCATACCTTCCCTTGCGTCAAGATTTTTTGGATGGGTCCGGGCGTCGTTCTCCGCCTGGCTTTTCCGCGCGTTTTCCGGCCTCACGCCCCGGGCGGCCCGAAAAATCCGCAGATCGACATGATCAGCCCATCGGGCGACAGCCTGCCGAAATCCACACCTCATGAGATATTGCCTGTCTGGCAGTTTCCAGGTGCATGAGGAGCACGTGTTTTCGGTATGGTGTTTCTGTCCTGGTTCGCTGCGGTGGTCTGGTGACCGACGCGCAGGCGCAACACAGAGAATAAGGGTGGATCACATAGAGCCGTCTGGTCAGGCCTGTGCCGCCGCCATCCGTTTTCGCGGTATAGACTCTGAACTGCGCCCCTCTGTGGTCCGGTCTGTTGGTTGGCTCTGTTCAGGTTCTGGTCGTCCTTTGACGGGTTCGCATATTCGTGTGGCGTCAGACCAGCTAGGCTGGAGAGAGGCCGGCTGTGATTGTAATCTGCGCGCCATGCCGCAATCATGGTCGTTCATTTTACGCCTCTGGTCCGAGTACAATGGACGACGATATGGCGCAGAGACGGGAACAGGTATTCTTTCAGGCATTCCTCACGCATCCGTTCGCTGAAGCTCTCGACCAGACCGTTCTGCACTGGTTTGCCCGGTGCGATGTTATGCGAGCCGACCTTTCGACCTTCTTGCCATTTCAGCATCGCATTTCTGGTCAGCTCCGTCCCGTTTGAACCGCCCTTTGTTTGCCGGAGACCCGGAAGTAAGGATACTGGGTTATGGAAAAGAAGAACTTTGGAGAGAGATATCCAGACGAATTGCGTGCACGTGCTGTACGCATGGTCTTGGATCACGAGAGCGAATATCGAAGCAGGTCAGCCGCGATTTCATCGGTTTCGCAGAAGGTTGGATGCAGCCGGTACAGAGCTTGCGCATCTGGATAAAGCAGCATGAGACGGACAGCGGTCTGCGTGGGGGATTGACCACGGCAGAGCGGGATCGGATCAAAGAGCTTGAACGTGAGAACCGGCAGTTGCGTCAGGCGAACGAGATATTGAAAAAGGCATCTGCTTATTTTGCCCGTGCGGCGCTCGATCGCCCGTTTTGGAAATGATCGGGTTCATCAGGGACCATCGAGGTCAACATGGGGTCGAGCCGGTATGCCGAGTTCTGCAGATCGCCCCTTCGACGTTCTATGATCATCAGGTCATTGCGCGCGATCCGGATCAAGCGCCGGATCGGGCCAAACGTGATGAAGAGTTGCGCCCTGAACTGTTGCGTGTCTGGCAGGAAAACCGTTCGGTCTGTGGCGCACGTAAGTTGTGGCATGCGATAAAGCGGGAACGGATTGAAATTGCCCGCTGCACTGTTGAGCGTCTGATGCGAGACATCGGCATTGAGGGCGTACGGCGCGGTAAGAAGGTCAGAACAACTCATGGCCAACCTGTTGAAATCTGTCCATTAGACAAGGTGAACAGACAGTTCCGCGCCTCTCAGCCCAACCAGCTTTGGGTGTCTGATTTTACCTTTGTGTCGACCTGGCGCGGCTTGGTCTACGTCGCCTTCGTCATCGATACCTTCGCCAACCGAATTGTTGGCTGGAAGGCCTCGACCTCACAGGACACGCAGTTTGTCTTGGATGCCTTGAAGCAGGCCATCTATGCACGCAGACCAGCGGACAATCTCATTCACCATTCTCATCGCGGCTCTCAATATGTGTCGACCAAATACACTGAAGGACTGGCCGATGCTGGACTGGAACCATCCGTCGGCAGCGTAGGTGACTCATACCACAACGCGCCCGCCGAGACGATGATTGGCTTGTTCAAGGCCGAGGCCATCAACCGCTTGGGCCCATGGAAATCCAAAGATCAGGTTGAGTGGGAAACCCTGAAATGGGTCGGTTGGTTCAATACTAAGCGGCTTCTTGAGCCACTTGGATACAGCACACCGCAAGAAGCAGAAGATGCGTACTATCAAAGCTTGAAAACAGACAACATTGCAGCTTGAAATACGAGCTTAACAGTCTCGGGTAAAACCGGGCGGTTCCCGTTGTCCGAGACCACCAAACAAGGATAACCGCGCAGTTCGGCGATCCAATCCAACTCGCGGGCCACGCGTACGCCGCCGAAACGGCTTCTCTTCATCGTCTGACTCCACAGCTGGGGAACAGTCTGCCCCTGAATGCTGAACACTTCAGGGGAGCAGGTCAGCCGGGATCTTTTTGGCTCGGGACGGGCAAAGGGGAAAGCCCATGAGTTCGATGTCTGTGGGCTGCATCCGTGACTTTTGCAGATCAGGCGTTTACCGCAGGACTTTGCCTTCGGGCCAACTGAGGGTTTTTGACAGAGAAACAACGGCTTCGGATCCACGCGTCATCTCCATCCGCCACATCAGGATACCACGCCCGAACTCCACATTCTGCTCATCCGGCTCTGGCACGGCTGTGTAGGAAATCCGGAGATCCTCCTGCTCATTGTAGGGTACCCGGTTGAGCAGTTCCAGGTCATAGGTCTCCGACCCAGGGTTCCTGACGAAAATTCTGACGTCTTCTTCCTGGCGACTGGAACGGCTGACAAAACCGCTGTCACCCTTGGTCCTGTCCAGAACCTGCCGGTCCAAACGCAGTTCCCGGATGGGGCCAAAGGCAAGCACAGCTTCATCACCGGCAGGAACATCAGGCATCCGTTGGGTGCCCACAAAGCGACCGTCAACAGAGACAAGCGTTCTTTCTGTTGAAAGAAAGGGGTCGTTGGACGTGTTCTGGAAACGTGCCATGAGGAAAGCCGTATCATCACGCAACGGGATGCCGCGCGCAAACACCTGCGCTTCAAAAGACAGGGCATCCAGGGATATCAGCGTGTCATCAACGGAATTCGCGATTGTTACACGCTCCGGCACGACATATGCCACTCCGGGCCCGTCGTAGACCGCTCCTGCAGCTTCCTCTATGAGCAGCGGAGCTTCAACAACAGGTTCCGCAAAAGCGCCATCACTGCGGCGTTGCAGTTCGACAGGCGGCACCGGATCTGTAAAGAGGCGTTTGCGCGGGTAAATTGCTGATGGGGCAAGCCCCTGGCCGGGCGAAAGTGTGGATAGAACGATTTCTACGTCCGTCCAGTCTTCGCCGCTTTTCTGGCTGTTCGCGGCACCGCGCCTGACTTCGAGCCGGTCTGGCGCCCCGGTGGCGAGTGAAACGTCATATGTTGGCTCCCATTCAGCCGATACAAAATATGAAACGGTAAGTTCCGCCTGCACGGCTTTCCCGGAAGACAGGGTGACAGAAGCCTGCACCCGGCCCTCGTTTGCGGTCAGCAAGGCGGTCAGAGCGGCCTGTGCGGTCGCGACATCTTTTTCCAGCGCGGCGCGGGCGGGGGCCAATTCGCGGATAGATTTATGCGCGTTCAGTATCACCTGCCGGGCACGTTCAGTTTGCTCTCCGACCAGGGCAATCACCTGGCGCAGGTTTTCCGGGTCAGAGTTTAACCCTTCATTCAGAGCCAGTGACCTGAGAAATCCGATCTGTGTTTCTGCGGCCTCAGCTTTTGCCCTGAAGCCTTCTTCTATGTCCGCATGCACTGCGAGCGCAGATTTGCTGGCTTCAAGTTGCTCGCGCGCAGCGATGATGTCTGGTGTTTCCTCATCAGCAAGAAGGGGCAGCACGTCTGACCGGACGGACACGGCGCCGGTTACCGCGTTCGTCACTGAAATTCGTGGTAGCTGGTACGCCACGTCCGGGGGCAGATCGGGGAGAACAACTGTGTGGCGCCCGGCGGGCAGGTCGAGGATGACGTTCCGGGTGACTTCAGCGCCCTCAAGGTAAACGACCACAGAGTTCGGCTGACTGTAGGCGACAATCGTATCGCCTGCGACGGGGGAGGCAAAACACAACAGTGCGACACAATATTTTCGCATAACCTACCTGTTTGATTTCATTCACCGCAGGCTGCCACCGGCAGGCCATGATTGAAAGACAAAATCACAACTCTGAGGCGTGCAATTGCTTTTGCCGGGTACGCAAAACCTGCCGGCTCAAACAAAAACGATGGCACCGCATTTGATGCGGGCCGCACCGAATTGTCGCGGTTCATGAATGGCGATAAGCCCGGGCCGAGCAGAAATGACCGATTTGTTCATCGCACTGGTTTGTTTACCCCGAAACCCCCAGACGGCCAGCCCATCTACTGTCCGGGCGGATTGCAGGCATCTCACGGGAATGAACGCAGCGGATCGCATCTGTGGCTCGGACGGCGTTCGCAGTTATCTGATCGGCGTAAAGAGCGCATCGGTTGCGGTGCAGTCGCGCTGCACGTCCCGTCCGCAGCGACGCGGCTCCAGATCCCGTGTCAGGCAGATCCGCGCCTCCTGAATCTGCCCCTGCTTGCAGGTGATAGTGATCATGTCCGTTTCAAACTGCGGATTGTCCCGCAGAAAGGCTTCCTCAACAACGGATGCAGGCAGCCGGACGGCTTTGTCCAGCTTTCGGAAAACGGGCGGTCTGACCACCCGCGCATAGGCTTCGCGCGACAGTGCATAGTAGTCAGCGGCTGACAGTCCGGTGCAGGTGCCGTGCTTTTTCCACTGATGCCAGGCCAGCCCCGATGTGCCCATAATGTCTGCCATCTCCCCGGTCATGCGCCGACTGGGCTGGCGTTCGGGCGTGTTGCAGTATTCCGGATAGCCGGCTTCGTACTGCGGCCAGAGGCCATGCAGGATCCAGCCATGGTCCGCACTGCTCTCGCACTGAGGCGAGCCGCGCGCGTCGCCTTCGCGTATGCACCAGTTCGGTGACCAGCTCAGCGCCATCACATAGTAGTCAAAAACGCCAGCACGGTCCTGGGCTGGTGCCGCCAGTGGAAAGGTCATCAGAAACCAGATCAGCACGCTGCGCATTGGGTCTTTCCTTATTTTGCTGCGCCGACTATATACACCCCAAGTTCCCCCACAATGGTAACCCGTTCCGGCCTCCGGGACCGCCCTTCCAGGCGACGGGAAAGATGTGGGCAAACAAGAGATGTCGCAGGAGAACAGACATGGCAAAACCGATCATGGCAAAAGCCACAGCCGTCTGGCTGGTAGATAACACGACAATCAGCTTTAAACAGATCGCGGACTTTGTCGGAATGCACGAGCTTGAGGTTCAGGGCATCGCAGACGGCGATGTGGCCCAGGGCGTCAAAGGATTTGATCCGATTGCCAACAACCAGCTGACGCAGGACGAGATCGACGCGGCCCAGGACAATGCGTTGCACAAACTGCAGCTCAAGTTCAATGCCGCAGCAGAAGGCGAGCAGAAACGGCGCGGACCGCGTTACACGCCACTCAGCAAACGCCAGGACCGTCCGGCATCCATTCTGTGGCTGGTCAAGTTTCACCCCGAACTTAGCGATGGCCAGATCAGCAAACTGGTCGGTACAACCAAGCCGACGATCCAGTCGATTCGCGAGCGGACCCATTGGAATATCTCAAACATCCAGCCGATTGATCCGGTCGCGCTGGGGCTGTGTAAACAGTCCGAGCTGGACGCGGCCGTACAGAAAGCGGCAGCCAAGAAAGCAGCCGATGCACCCGTGATGAGTGACGACGAGCGCCGCAAACTGGTGAGCACGGAACAGAGCCTGGGCATGGACGCAGAACCGAAAATTCCGACGGCGATCGAGGGTCTGGAGACGTTCACGCTGTCTGGTGAAACCGCGGATGATGATGACGATGAAAACTCTGCCGCAGATTTCTCGGATGCGGACAGCTTTTTCAACCTGCCCGACGGCCCCGTGGACGAAGACGACGAAGCGGAAGAAACGTCTGGAAAGTCTGGCAGCTGACATCGGTTCAGTCTGGTCGAAAGAAAACAAACCCGGCGTTCAGAAGCGCCGGGTTTGTTCGTTCCGGGATGTCTTTATGCGGGCCCGCGCTGCAGCAGCTTGGGCATGGTGTGCAAGGGGGTGAACTGTGACAGGTGTTGTCCGGTTTTTGGGCGTCAGGTGCCGGGGATCTGTGGCGGACGTGCCAGATGGCGTCTCTTGATCCACACTTTTGTACCCTCTTCGCCCGCTGTTGCGGTGGTCTCGGCGCCTCTGGGCAGTCTCAGCCAGGAATCTTTGCTGAATTGTTCGCCTGCTTCGGTGAAGCTGCCGCTCAGCACAAGTATCTCCATACCGTCGGGCGCATGAAGCGCGACACTGGTGCCCGGTGCCCAGTGCTCTGTGCACACGTCCTCGTCTGCATCCTGGTGCAGGTCCATGCGGGTCACGCCCGGCGCGTTCTGTACGGGCACATAATCATCGCCGTTGGTATCCACACGGAATTGATTGCGGTCCTGCATATCGAACTGCCACAGTTTTACAAAAATCACACAGCCGTCTTCGGACCCGGGCGTATGGCTGGTTGTTGGTGGATTTCGAACGTAGGTCCCGGCGGGAAAGTCCCCATGTTCGTCCTGGAAGACGCCCTCCAGTACCAGAAACTCCTCTCCGCCCGTGTGCGTATGGGCCGAAAACCGGCTGCCGGGTGCGTAGCGAACGATCGAGGTTGCGCGTGCAACCTCATCCCCGATCCGGTCCAGCATCCGGCGATCCACCCCGGCCATCGGCGAGGGTTTCCAAGGGATCTGTGCCGCATGCACCACTGCGCGTTTGTCAAAATCTGCATTCAGTTCCATGTTTCTGTCCTCATCCCGCAATGCTGGGCCGGCTTGCGACCCGCTGGCGCCATGCAATCAGGTTAGCACAGTCCGCGGGAACGTCGATCTTTGCAAAATCAGCAAAGGCCAGCCCGGCAAAGGCCGTGATGTCCACCATCGAAAAGCTGTCACCGGTCATGAATTCACGGTCGGCGAGTACATCGTCAAAGTACCGCATGCCCCGCAGTGCGCGCTCTTTTTGCAGGTTCCCCCAGTCAGCGCACTGGCTGGTTTCGATATCCGGGCCAAGGCCGGGCGTGGCGTGGTGGAAATACGCGGCGACAGCATCCAGCAACTCCGCTTCGGCACGGCGCTGCATCATATGGGTAACGGCCCGCTCTTTGGGGGTTTCACCTGTGAGAGAGGGGCCCTCTGATACCGCGTCAATGTATTCTGTGATGGCGGTACATTCAGAGATCACGGTGCCGTCGTCCAGTTCCAGGGCCGGGACAAGGCCACTTGGGTTCCGCGCCAGAAATTCTTTGGTTTTGTGCTCGCCGCCGGGGACGTCCACCGACACGAATGTGACCTGGTCGGTCAAATTCTTTTCAGCCAGGGCGATGCGGATACGGGCAGGGTTTGGGAAGCCTTCGAAGTCGTAGATTTTCATTTTCTGATCCTTTGCCTATCTGGTGATAGGTAGGTCCTACACCTTGACGCTGGCAGCTGTCAAGCCTATCTATTGGCAGGTAAACACACAGGTGGGTGATCAGGTGCCGGATACCAGAGAAATTCTGATGGATACCGCCGAGCGCAGTATCCGTCTTGGCGGATACAACGCTGTCAGTTTCCGGGAGCTTGCGGACGCGCTGGGGATCAAAAGTGCCAGCGTTCACTACTATTTCCGCAAAAAAGAAGATCTGGGTGTCGCCCTGGTCGACAGATACAGCCAGCGGTTTTTTGCAGTTCTGGAAAAGCGGGCTGATGGTGCCAGGACCGCTGAAGCGCTGCTCGACGCCTATTGCCAGACGTATCGTACAGCGCTCACCAGCTCGGATGCCATTTGTCTGTGCGGTATGCTGGGGGCCGAAACCTCCGGTCTGCCAGACGCTGTATCATCGGCTGTACGCACGTTTTTCCGGGCGAATCTCGAGTGGCTGGTGGATGCGATGCCCAAAGGCCTGGATCCGGCTGCAAAAACGGCACGGGCGTCTCATGTTCTCGCGGCGTTGCAGGGTGCGATGATGCTCAGCCACAACATGGACGATATCTCTGTTTTCGATGCAGCAGCAGAGGTTGTGAAGGCAGGTCTGTGAAGCGCGGATCAGACGGATTTACGGGCGCGCATTGCCGCAGTAATTGTCCCGTCATCCAGATAATCAAGCTCGCCGCCAATTGGGACACCCTGCGCCAGTGACGTCAGGCGCACGCTGTTTTCCAGCTGGTCAGCAATGTAATGTGAGGTCGTCTGTCCGTCGACCGTAGCATTCAGCGCCAGAATAACCTCGGTGATGTTTTCGGTACTTACACGGTCGATCAGCCGGGGTATTCGCAGCTCTTCCGGCCCAACGGCATCCAGTGCGGACAGTGTACCACCCAGAACGTGATACCGGCCCCGGAAGACGCCTGAGCGTTCCATGGCCCACAGATCAGCCACATCCTCGACCACGCAAAGTTCGCCGTTGGCCCGTTTTTCGGAGGTGCAGATATCGCAGACGTCTGTTGTGCCGACATTGCCGCAGTTCAGACATTCGCGTGCCGTTTCCGCTACTAGCTGCATGGTGTCGGCAAGCGGAATGAGTTGTAGGCTGCGTTTGCGGATCAGGTGCAGCACCGCGCGGCGGGCAGACCGGGGCCCGAGCCCCGGCAGTTTCGCCATAAGGTCGATCAGGGCATCTATGTCTCTGGTGCTGCTCACAGGGTCAGACGCTCTCAGGGGGCCAGCCGGGACAAGTCACCCCGCTCAGAACGGCAGCTTCATATCTGCGGGCAGACCCATGCCCTCGGTGAGCTTTGCCATTTCTTCCTGCGCGCGTTCGGATGCCTTGGTCTGGGCGTCCTTGATCGCAGCCAGGATCAGATCCTCAACAACTTCTTTGTCGTCGCTGTTAAAAATCGACGGGTCAATATCCAGAGTTTTCAACTCGCCCTTGGCTGTACAGGTTGCTTTGACCAGCCCTGCGCCGGACGCGCCCTCGACCATGATGTTATGCATGTCATCCTGCATCTGGGCCATTTTGGTCTGCATTTCCTGGGCTTTTTTCATCATCCCGGCCATATCGCCGAGGCCGCCAAGTCCTTTGAACATCAGGGTCGTCCTTTGTGGTGAGGGTTTGAGCTAATATATGCGGGCGCGCCGTGCAGGAACAAGGGCTTCAGTCGTCCTCGAAGGGGTCCCACTCGTCCTCAACTTCGGGGAGGGCCTCTTCGACGGCTTCTGCTGCCAGTTGTTCAGGCGTGCGGATCGCCGTGATTTTCGCTTTTGGAAACTGTGTCAGAACGGCCTGCATCAAAGGGTGCTCTGTCGCTTTTGCCTGCAATGCGAGGTCTGTGGCATCTCTGACCTCGGCAATGGTTTCGGCACTGGCATCGCCCACAACGGTGACCGCCCAGCGGTTTCCTGTCCAGTGCTGCAGCCGCTGGCCCAGTCGCTGCGCCAGGTCTCGTGGCGCGTTGTCGGTTGGGGTGAATTCAATGCGGCCAGGCTGGTACGCGCCAAGGCGCAGACAGGTTTCCACCTCGACCAGCAGTTTGACGTCGCGGTTGGCGCGGATCAGCTCGATCACGTGATCAAACGTCGGAAACCGCGCGAGGGCAGCGTTTGCATCCAGCGCCTGTGCCGTCACGGCGCCTGTTCTGCCATCGGCACCTGCGCGCGCTCCGGCAACGGCCTGTTCTGGTCCAGCAGATGAACCAGCCTGCGCCCTGTGCCCGCCACCACCGCCGCCGGGTCCACCCGTTTGCGGAGGCGGAGGCGTTGCATCGTGCAATTTGCGCACCAGTTCTTCAGGCGAAGGCAGATCGGCGACATGTGTCAGGCGTATGATGGCCATTTCGGCAGCCATCATGGCATTGGGCGCACTTGCGACTTCGTCGAGTGCTTTCAGCAGCATCTGCCACAGCCGGGTCAGCACACGCATTGGCAGGGCGTCCGCCATGGACAGCCCGCGCGCGCGCTCATCGGGGGAAACGGTCGGGTCTTCTGCGGCCTCGGGGGTAATTTTGACCACCGAAACCCAATGCGTGATTTCCGCAAGATCGCGCAGAACGGCCATCGGATCAGCGCCTTCGGCGTATTGTGCAGACAGCTCTGTCAGAGCACCGGCGGCATCGCCGCGCAGGATCATGTCAAACAGATCCAGAACACGCCCGCGGTCTGCCAGCCCCAGCATTGCGCGGACTTGATCAGCCGTGGTTTCACCCGCACCATGGCTGATCGCCTGATCCAGAAGCGATGTCGCGTCCCGGGCGGAGCCCTCTGCAGCGCGGGCAATCAGGGCCAGCGCCTCGTCCGTGATTTCCGCAGCTTCTGCGCCAGCTATTTTGCGCATAAGGGCGATCATCACCTCGGGCTCAATCCGGCGCAGATCAAACCGCTGACATCTGGACAGTACCGTGACCGGCACCTTGCGGATTTCGGTCGTGGCAAAGATGAATTTTACGTGCGATGGCGGTTCTTCGAGCGTTTTCAACAGGGCATTGAATGCGCCCGTTGAAAGCATGTGAACTTCGTCGATGATGTAGACCTTGTAGCGCGCAGAGGCTGCCCGGTAGTGCACCGAATCGATAATCTCGCGGATATTCGCGACACCGGTGTTTGAGGCGGCATCCATTTCCATCACATCGACATGGCGGCCTTCCATGATGGCTGTGCAGTGCTCGCAGGTCCCGCAGGGCTCGGTTGTCGGCCCGCCTGTACCGTCGGCACCGATACAGTTCATCCCCTTGGCGATGATCCGGGCGGTCGTTGTTTTGCCCGTTCCCCGGATGCCGGTCATGACGAATGCCTGCGCAATCCTGTCCGCCTCAAACGCATTTTTCAGCGTGCGGACCATAGCGTCCTGTCCAACCAGATCCGCAAAGGTTTCCGGGCGGTATTTGCGGGCAAGAACCTGGTATTCAGTTTTGGTGGTTTCGGACATTCGGGCCCCTGAGCGGCAAGATTCGCGGATCACACCACAGGGTAGGTGCTGCGGGCCCGGACGTAAACACAGACAGACAGCTCCAGGCGGCCCCTGAACGAAACTGTTGTGTCAGCCACCGGCGCGGGTGCACAATAATGTCAGAACAGGGAGTGATCAGTATGCGTCTTAAGGGAATACGGTCGAGCCGGAATGTCAGAGTGCGCGGCCGTGGCCGCGGCGGCGGACGGGCCGGGCGGACAGGTGGTCTGGGGATCTTCGGTGTTCTGGCTGTGCTGGCGCTGGGGTACTTCACTGGCATTGATGTTACGCCGCTGCTGAACGGGGGCAGCGCGCCGGTTGAGCAAAGCCGCACAGTGACAGCAGAGGATGAGGCGACTGTCCAGTTCTCTGCGCAGGTTCTCACCACCACCGAGGAAGTTTGGTCGCAGATATTCCCCCAGCAGGTTGGCCGCGACTACACGCCGCCGCAGCTCGTCATTTTCTCAGGTGTGACCCAGAGCGCCTGTGGCGGTGCATCGGGTGCGACCGGTCCCTTTTACTGTCCGGCGGATCGAATGGCCTATCTGGACACAACCTTTTTCCGCCAGCTGGAACAGCAGCTTGGCGCAGGGGGCGATTTTGCTGCGGCTTATGTGATCGCACATGAAGTCGCACATCATGTTCAGAACGAACTGGGCATCCTGGGGCAGGTCAATCAGGCACGCAGATCGGCCTCGCAGGCCGAATCCAATGCGCTGACCGTACGTCTGGAGCTGCAGGCAGATTGCCTGTCCGGCGTCTGGGCGCGGTCTGTGCGCGGATTGATGGAACGCGGGGATCTTGCAGAGGCACTGAACGCGGCACGTATGATCGGGGACGATCACCTGCAGCGCCAGGCGGGTCGTGTCCCGCAGCCGCATACGTTCACACATGGTACGTCGGAGCAGCGCGCACGGTGGTTTGAGCGGGGATATGACAGCGGTCTGATGCGGGACTGCGATACCTTCTCGGCCCGCAGGCTCTGAAACCGGGGGCAGGAGAAGCTGGTGAGAGGCTGGACAACGACCCAAGCGGGGCTCGTTACGGCTGCTTCCTTCCGGACCTGACCGGGTTGGCGAGGCGCTCGCCCGCGCCAACCTCTCGACTGATCATATATGTAAGGGACCGGTCCGACGCAAGCCCGGGTGTGACAGGTGCAGGCGCACCTGCGCAAAGCCCTCAGGGGACAATCCGCAATTTTCGGGCGACAGAGCCGAAATCTCTTCCAGATGCTGAAGCGCGTCCGGCGCCGTCAGCAGAATGGCCGAACAGGCCGTGGCACAGCGGAACCGCCAGGGCCGGGTCTCGCGCACTTGCCGGCAGTCCGGTTTTCTGAGGTATTCCACAAGTCCCTCGTCCATCGGAGCATGGCCGCGGAAGGCAATATCCTCATCTGCGAATGGTTTCAGCGCACCCCCGCCGCCTGTCCGGTGATCTGTTGTCGCCACCAGGAATTCCTGGTCAGGCTCGAGCGGCTCGCCCTGCCATCTGACCCTGCTGATCCTGCCCGGCCCGTCATAAAGGCGCCGGCCCGATGGGTCATAAGCGGGTGGTTTCGACGGGTCGATGTCGTAGGTCAGGCCGTAAATCGAATCGAACCTGAACCCCGGGATGTTTACGTCGATGAGGGGCTGATCAGGGTTTTCCGGCGTCAGTGTGCTGAAAATCAGAGCAGAGCGTTCCAGCCAGTCTATCACCCGTGCGCCCCGCGTCCGGACGGCCCAGATCTGGTTGGCATAGGGTGTCAGCCCGGCGATATGACGGCGCATGAGCGGTCCACTCGACAGGCTGATGAAATTGCCCGGCCCGTCAAAGCCACCGGTTGCCGAGGTCGAACCGACGGAAAGCAGTGGCAGGTCAGCAAGCTCGGTCCCTTCGACGGCCCGTGATATCACCTGGTGTTTGGCCGCAGCGATCAGCGACGGCACCGGGCTGGGATGTGCCAGGGCAAAGTAACTGTTCATCGGTGCTGCCAGGTGCCCGACGGGTTCGTTCAGGTGCAGTCTGGTCGCATTGTGCACCGGCGTGATGAGCGACACGACATCCGGATCAGGGGCGTCCACAGGGTCCGCCTGCAGCAGTCGGCTGCTGCCTGCGGTGACGGCCCACTGAGAGTTTGGTTTCATGGACAGTTCAAGGTCAATGCGCCCCAGATGGGACCCCGACGCCCCGGGCATGACGACCGGCGTGTCGCCGATCATTCCTGCTGTGTGGTCGACGCCAGGGATTGTCGCATGATCCGGTCCCGGAAACCTCAGGTGCGTGTGACCCCCGATCACGGCATCGACGCCCGGCAACTGTGCGACGGCTTCCAGCTGGTTCTGAGCCTTGGGGCCTTCGTCGTAGAGGGCGATGCCCATGTGAGCAAGTACGACAACGACATCTGCCCCCTCTGCGCGCAGCGCTGCCACTTCCGCCTCCAGCGCAGAAAGCGGATCACTGATTTCTGCTCTGTCTGTGAGATGATGACGGTTCCAGTTGATTGTCTGTGCCGGAATAACGGATGTGACCCCGATGCGCAGCGGCAGCACCGCGTCACCGCGACGGATGCCGCGCCGGATCAGAACTGACTTTTGCAGCATCGGCAACGCAGGGCATGTGGTATTGGCCGCCAGAACCGGCATGTTGAAACCGGACAGCGCCTGGCACAGGGCCGCGAGTCCATAGTCGAAATCATGATTGCCCAGACCGACAGCATCATATTCCAGCAGGTTCATACAGGCCGCCATTGGGTGTATTTCACCACCACAGTGTTCGGTCACATAGCCTGCCAGCGGGGTGCCCTGAAGGGTGTCGCCGTTGTCAAACAGCAGACACTGACGGCCTTCTGTTACGGCGTTTTCCTTTTCCCGCCGGATAACGGGCGCCAGACGTGAAAGGCTGGAACCGCCCCGCGATGCGTCGCGGGCATAATCAAAGTCAGTCAGCTGCATGTGCAGATCACTGGTGGCGAGCACCGTGATCCGGGCTTTTTGCCGGGCAGCGGGAGAGGAACGGCGGGCGGATATTGCGGTAACCTCCTGATACAGAGCGAGAACAACCGAAGGATGAGTTGTATGAAGTGAGATCATGCGATGGTTGGAATGTCCAGTGCAGCTGCCCAATTTTCCTTTTGTACTTAACGGCGGAAACGGGGCATGTAGCAGTGCGGACCAAAACCGGGGATACCTATGAAAATTGCAGAAACTGTTACGTTTGGTGGCTCATCTCTTGACCGTGCCGGAGAGCTCCGCAACGACGCAGGTGCTCTTGAGGCTGCCGCATCTGACCCGTCGGCCCGCGCTGTGGTTTTCTGGCGCGGCAAGCCGCTGGTCGACACGACGCGGCCGGCGCAGCTGGCCAGGTTGCCGATGGATCACCCGGTCACCCGTCTGGCGCGCAGCGCGCCGGTGTTTCTGGGCCGCGAGGATGGTGCGGCGCGTTTTGCGTTTGATATTTCTGAATGGGAGCCGGAAGGGTTGGAGCCGGATCAGCTGGGCGGGTTTCTCGACCCGACAGAGCAACGCCATCCCGATCTCTCCGAGCACGTGGTCTTTGCCGAACTGCGCCGGGTTATGACCTGGCTCACGCCGCGCGATGCGGAACTGGCTGCGACCGGCAAAGCCATCCTGGGCTGGCACGAGACACATCGTTTTTGCGCCAAATGCGGCGCCGCCTCGGAGCCCGCGCAGGGCGGCTGGCAGCGGCGTTGTGTCAGCTGCAATGCCTCCCACTTTCCCCGAACGGACCCGGTTGTGATCATGCTGATCACCCATGGGAATTCGGTTCTTATGGGCAGATCACCGGGTTGGCCGGAAGGGATGTATTCTTTGCTCGCGGGGTTTGTCGAACCCGGAGAAACACTGGAGGCGGCAGTGCGTCGGGAGGTTTTCGAGGAAACAGGCGTGCACGTCGGATCTGTGGGCTATCTTGCCAGCCAGCCCTGGCCGTTTCCGGCGTCTTTGATGTTCGGCTGTTCCGGTATCGCGACCAGCACGGACATCACGATAGATCCCGTGGAAATTGAAGACGCAATGTGGGTCAGCCGGGAGGAAATGATGCAGGCTTTTGCGGGCGATCATCCGTTTATGCTGCCGGCGCGCAAAGGGGCTATTGCACATTTCCTGCTGGAAAACTGGCTTGCGGACCGGCTGGAATGACCTGACACTGGGCACGTGAACTCCACAGGGCCCGGCAATGAAGATTTCGACGCAGGAAAATATCGCAGCTCCCGCCGGGGCGGTTTTTGATATGCTGTGCGAGTTCAGCACCTTTGAAAAAGCGGCCGAAGCCAGAGGGGCAACAGTAGAACGTACCGACAGCCTCCCGGAGCCGGGCACTGGCATGACCTGGAAAACCCGGTTTGTATTGCGTGGACGTCCCAGAGAGATGGAACTGGCAATTGTCGGGTTTTCCCGTCCGCACGATCTGGTTTTCAGCATAACATCGCCCGGGCTGACCGGGCAGGTCACTTTCGAACTCGACGCCCTGACGCCTGACACGACCAGGATGACGGCGGGGGTTGATCTGCGAGCGCAAACCCTGCCGGCGCGCCTGCTGGTTCAGTCTCTCAAACTGAACAAAAACTCACTGACTGCGAAGTATCAGCAACGCGTTGCCGAACATGTCCGGGGCATGGAGGAGCGGTATGCCCAAAGCCTCGCAGGCGGGGCATAGGGCGCAGCTTCAGGTGCGGGCGTCCTGTGCCGGATATACCCCCAGCACCTCGATCATGTTGGTGAAGTATTCCAGTTCTTCCATGGCGCGCCGGACGGCGGGGTCCTCGGGATGTCCTTCGATATCGGCGTAGAACTGGGTCGCGGTGAATGACCCGCCGACCATATAGCTTTCCAGCTTGGTCATGTTCACACCGTTTGTCGCAAACCCGCCCATGGCTTTGTAAAGAGCTGCGGGAATGTTGCGGACCTCAAAGACAAAACTGGTGATCATGCCATGGTCGCCGCGACGCGAGTAATCAGCCTCCGGCGACATCAGCAGAAAGCGGGTTGTGTTGTTCCCCTCGTCCTCGATGTGCCGGGCCAGAACATCCAGACCATAAATTTCGCCCGCCAGTTCACTGGCCAGAGCCGCAACGGACGGATCACCTGCAAGGGCCACCTCTTTGGCAGATCCGGCGGTATCTGCACCGGTGATCCGGCTGATGCCATGTTGTGCGAGAAATTTCCGGCACTGTCCGAGCAGCACAGTATGGCTTTTCGCGCTCCTGATGTGATCCATCGGCGTGCCCGGGACGGCCAGCAGGTTGATATGGACCCGGACAAACGCTTCTTCGATGATGTGCAGACCAGAGCGGGGCAGCAGCGAATGGATATCCGCAACTCTGCCATAGGTGGTGTTTTCCACGGGCAGCATCGCCAGTTCCGCGTCGCCTTTGCGCACAGCCTCAATGGCATCCTCGAAAGTGCGGCAGGGCACCGGCGTCATATCCGGCCGGGCGCTCCGGCAGGCCTCATGGCTGTAAGCGCCAGGCTCGCCCTGAAAGGCTACGCGGGCGGGTGCATCGGCGGTCATGGGGTCGTCCTTAAGCAAAATCTTCTGAATATGGTCGTTTCGTCGCGGTAAGTACACCTTGCCACGGACAAGGGGAAGCAATAGATACCGCTCCAAAGATAAAGCAATGGATGTGAATGCAATGCTCGACACAATGACTTTCACCAAAGCGGCCGGCGGCGTTTGCGGCGCTCTGCTTGTGTTTCTTCTGGGCAAGTGGGCCGCTGAGGAACTGTATCATGTCGATGGACACGGCGAGGCAGCCTATGTCATCGAAGTTGAAAGTGGCGAGGACGTAGCCGAGGTCGAGGAAGTAGATTTCGCGACAGTGCTGGCATCTGCGAGCGTCGAGGATGGCGCAAAGGTTTTCCGCAAATGTTCTGCCTGCCACAAGCTGGAAGATGGCGCCAATGGAACCGGCCCGCACCTGTATGGTGTTGTTGGACGTGACAAAGGCGGTGTCGATGGGTTTGCCTACTCTGACACGCTGGCATCCATGGACGGAGACTGGTCGGTTGAAAATCTGAACGGTTTTCTGGAGCGTCCGTCGGCCTATGCTGCCGGCACATCCATGAGCTTTGCCGGACTGAAAAAGGTTGAGGACCGGGCAGACGTGATTGCCTATCTCGACAGTCTCGACGACTGATCTTAACCCCGTGTTAACCAAAATGGCCGCTTGCTGTATCGCAGGCGGCCTTTTTTGTTGGCTTTCGGGGCGTTGGCGGCCGGGATCACGTTTTCGCAACTTGTATCTTGGCCTGCGCCCGCTTTAGCTTACATCTGAGCAGATGTGCCGGAGAAACCGGTCCGAGACAGGAGGAACTTCCAGATGAATGCCGCACAGAGCCGCGCGACAGCTGTAAAAACCGGGGTATCGAACCTGACTGCAGGTTTTGGTTTTCTGACGCTTCTCTTTGCACTTCTCTGGTCAGGCGCGGCAAAATCCCAGGACAACATGGTCGTCAGCCATGGCTATTCTTTCTATGGCGATCTGACATATCCGGCAGACTACACGCATTTTGACTATGTGAACCCCGAGGCACCCAAAGGCGGCGAAATCGCATTGAGTGTCGTGGGGACATTCGACTCGATGCATCCCTACACGCGCAAAGGCCGCGCCGGCGCATTGTCCAGCATCATGTACGAGAGCCTGCTGGGGGACGGTACCGGCGGCGCCTCGGCTCCTGCAGATGTCTACGGAGAATCCTATTGCCTGCTGTGTGAGCGGATTGAGTACCCTGAAACCAAAGACTGGGTCATCTTCTACATGCGGCCCGAGGCGCGCTTCTCGGACGGATCGCCCGTTACCGCGCATGACATTGCCTTCAGCCATAACCTGTTGCTGGATGAAGGGCTGAAATCCTATGCGGACGCGGTGCGCAAACGAATTCCCAAAGTCGAAGTCATCGATGACCACACCATCAAATTCTACTTTACCGGAGGTATCTCCCGCCGCAGCCTGATTGATCAGGTTGGCTTTGTCCCTGCATGGTCGAAAAAGTGGTACGAGGATACAGGCTTTGGCCTGGATGAGAGCCGCCTCGAAGTATCGCCGGGATCCGGTCCTTACATGATTGATTCCGTCGATGTGAACCGGCGCATCGTCTATCGCCGCAACCTTGATTACTGGGCAAATGACCTGCCGTTCAACGTGGGTCGAAATAACTTTGATGAAATCCGCATCGAGTATTTCGGCGATGACACTGCCGCTTTTGAGGCCTTTAAAGCGGGGGAGTACACATTCCGCACCGAGGGCGATTCAAAGAAATGGGCCACTGGTTATGACTTCCCGAAAAAGCGTGAAGGTCTTGTGGTTACCAAAGAACTGCCAGACGGATCACCGCCCACACCCTCGGGTATTGTGTTCAATCTCGGACGCGAAAACCTGAGTGACCGCCGTGTTCGGGAGGCTCTTTCGCTCGCGTTTAACTTTGAGTGGACGAACGAAAGCCTGCAGTACGGCCTGTTCAGGCAACGCGCTTCGTTTACGCAGGACACACCTTTGATGGCGAGCGGTCTGCCCGAAGGCGCAGAGCTCGCGTTTTTGCAGTCGCTCGGCGATCTTGTACCGCCTGAAATGCTGAGCGAGCCTGCGCTGGAGCCGCACACATCGCGGGCAGAGCGCCTGCTGGACAGGCGCAACGCACGCGCGGCCATGCGCCTTCTGGATGAGGCCGGATGGGGCGTCGGCGACGACGGGATACGGCGCAACGCATCCGGCGATACGCTTAAGCTCAACTTCCTGTTTAACAGTGCAACCTCTCCGACACTCAGCGCTGTGATGGAAAACTTTGTGGCTAACGTCAAAACACTGGGCATCGACATCACCTTTGAGAAGGTGGACGCGGCCCAGTATACGACCCGCGAGCGCGACCGTGATTATGATCTTGTCTTTGACTCTTATGGCGCATTTCTGGGAACCGGCACTGGTCTGATGCAGCGCTACGGCTCCGAGGCGGCGGCCTTCAGCCTGTTTAACCCTGCGGGCCTCGCAAGTCCGCTGGTGGATGAAATCATCGAGCGATCCCTGAACGCGCAGAACCGGGAAGAGGAGCAGGCTTCTCTGACTGCGCTCGACCGGGCACTGCGATACGAACGCATCATGATCCCTGTCTGGTACAACCCAAGCCACTGGGTCGCATATTACGACCAGTATGAGCACCCGGAGGAAATCCCCGCCTTCTCTCTCGGGGGGCTGGATTTCTGGTGGTACAATGAGGAAAAGGCGGAAGCCCTGCGCGCTGCAGGAGCTCTGAGGTAAGCGCATGGGCGCCTATATTGTCAGAAGGCTGCTGCTGATCATCCCAACGCTGCTGGGGATCATGCTGATCAACTTTGCCCTGGTGCAGTTCGTGCCTGGTGGGCCGGTTGAGCAGGCCATTGCCCGCATTCAGGGCGGTGGCGACGTTTTCGAGGGATTTTCAGGAACAAACAACGATGCGGGTGCCGAGGATCTGAGCACAAATGATTCTCAGTACATCGGTGCGCGGGGTCTGCCGCCGGAGTTCATCGCAGAGCTTGAAGCTGAATTCGGGTTCGACAAACCACCGGTCGAGCGGTTTCTGAACATGATCTGGAACTACATGCGGTTCGATTTCGGAGAGAGCTATTTCCGATCAATTTCGGTTATTGATCTGATCAAGGAAAAGCTGCCTGTCTCGATCACGCTCGGGCTCTGGTCAACGCTGATCGCATATCTGGTGTCTATTCCGCTGGGGATACGCAAGGCTGTGCGGGACGGATCGCGTTTTGATACCTGGACGTCCGGGGCCATCATTGCGGCCTATGCGATCCCGGGGTTTCTCTTTGCGATCCTCTTGCTGGTGCTCTTTGCCGGTGGGTCCTACTGGCAGATTTTCCCGCTGCGCGGCCTGACCAGCGATAACTTTGACGAGTTATCGACGCTGGGCAAGGTCGCCGACTATTTCTGGCACATCACGCTGCCCGTACTGGCCTCAACTATTTCTGCGTTTGCAACGCTGACGCTGCTGACCAAAAACAGCTTTCTGGATGAGATCAAGAAACACTACGTCATGACCGCCCGCGCTAAAGGACTGTCAGAATCCAGAGTGCTGTATGGCCATGTGTTCCGCAACGCGATGCTGATCGTTATCGCTGGCTTCCCGGCTGTCTTCATCGGTGTTTTCTTCGGCGGGTCCCTGATCATCGAAACGATCTTCAGCCTCGACGGCCTGGGCCGGCTGGGGTTTGAAGCGGCGGTTGCGCGGGACTATCCGATCGTCTTTGGGACACTTTTCATCTTTGGCCTGATTGGTCTGATCGTGGGTATCCTGTCTGATCTGATGTATGTGCTTGTTGATCCGCGCATTGATTTTGAGCGGAGAGAAGGCTGATGGCATTGTCTCCGCTGAACCAGCGCCGCTGGCGCAACTTTACCCGCAACCGGCGGGCTTACTGGTCGCTGTGGATTTTTACAGTGCTGTTTGGATTGTCGCTTTTTGCAGAGTTCATTGCCTACGACAAACCGATCCTGGTGCAGTATCGAGGCGAGTACTACACGCCGATATGGCAGTTCTATCCCGAAACAGCCTTTGGCGGGGATTTCCAGACCGAAGCCGTTTACCGTGATCCTGAGGTGAAATGCCTGATCGCAACAGGCGGGTTGGATCTGTGTTTCGACGACCCCGAGGGCTACATCGAGGATGCAGAAGACGGGGTCATTGAGGGCGAAGCCATCGAGAAGGGCTGGGCAATCTGGCCGCTGGTGCCTTACTCATATGACACTGCCGTGGACCGGCCTGGTGCCGCACCCCTGCCACCAAATGGCGAGAACCTTCTGGGGACCGATGGCACCAAACGTGACGTGCTGGCACGGGTCATCCATGGCTTCCGCCTGTCTATCTTCTTCACCCTCGTGGTGACGGGGCTGTCCAGTCTGATCGGGATCATTGCGGGGGCCGTACAGGGCTTTTTCGGCGGGAAAACAGACCTTATTTTTCAACGGATCATCGAGATCTGGTCCTCCACGCCGTCGCTTTATGTCATCATCATCATGTTCGCCATTCTGGGGCGAAGTTTCTGGTTGCTGGTCATATTACTGGTGCTGTTCAGCTGGACATCTCTGGTGGGCGTGGTGCGCGCCGAGTTCCTGCGCGCGCGCAATCTGGAATACGTCCGCGCGGCCCGTGCGCTGGGTGTCTCTAACGTCACGATCATGTTCCGCCATATGCTGCCCAACGCGATGGTCGCGATGCTGACAATGCTCCCGTTCATCATCACCGGCACGATTTCTACACTGGCAATCCTCGACTTTCTTGGCTTTGGTCTGCCATCATCCGCGCCCAGTCTGGGAGAGCTGACCCTTCAGGCAAAGCAGAACCTCCAGGCGCCCTGGCTTGCGTTCACGGCCTTTTTCACCTTCGCCATTATGCTGTCGCTGCTGGTGTTCATCTTCGAGGGTATCCGCGATGCCTTTGACCCCAGAAAGACCTTTTCATGAGTGCGCTGCTGGAGGTGAAAGACCTGCGCGTCGGGTTCCGTCAGGACGGCCAGATCACCGAGGCCGTCAAAGGTGTGAGCTTTGCGGTAGAGCGTGGTGAGACCGTAGCACTGGTAGGTGAATCCGGCTCCGGAAAGTCGGTGTCTGCTCTGTCTACCGTGTCCCTGCTGGGGGACAGTGCGCAGGTGTCTGGCTCCGTGACCTATGACGGGCAGCAGATGATCGGCGCGGATGAAGCGCTGCTGCGCAAGGTACGTGGCAACGATATCAGCTTTATCTTTCAGGAGCCGATGACATCGCTCAATCCGCTGCACACGATCGAGAAACAACTCAGCGAAAGCATCGCCCTTCACCAGGGGCTGGCCGGTGCCGGGGCACGCGCGCGCATTCTTGAGCTGCTCGATCAGGTTGGTATCCAAGACGCCGAAACGCGTCTGACAAGCTATCCGCATCAACTCTCCGGCGGGCAGCGTCAGCGTGTGATGATTGCGATGGCACTTGCCAACAAGCCCGACGTGCTGATCGCAGATGAACCGACGACCGCCCTTGATGTTACGATCCAGGCGCAGATTCTGGATCTGCTCAAAGACCTCAAAGACAGGCTCGGCATGGGGCTTTTGTTCATTACGCATGATCTTGGGATTGTTCGGCGGATCGCCGACAGGGTCTGTGTCATGCAATACGGCGAGATCGTTGAAACCGGCCCCACGTCTGAAATATTTGATGCCCCCAGCCACCCATATACCAAAAAGCTGCTCAGCGCAGAGCCATCAGGGGCCCCGGCACCAGTACCGGATAACGCGGAGGTTATTGCGCAGACCGACAAGCTTAAAGTCTGGTTCCCGATCCAGGCAGGTCTGCTGCGCCGGACGGTTGGCCATGTAAAGGCTGTCAACGATGCCAGTCTGACGGTGCGCGCAGGCGAAACCATCGGCATCGTCGGGGAAAGCGGGTCCGGCAAAACAACCACCGCGCTTGCTATCATGCGTCTGATTTCCTCCGAAGGAGACATCATCTTTGACGGGCAGGACGTGCGCAAATGGTCAACACGCCAGCTGCGCAGTCTGCGCAAGGATCTGCAGATCGTATTCCAGGACCCGTTCGGCTCTCTCAGCCCACGAATGACCTGTGCTCAGATCATTTCAGAGGGTCTGTCCATTCACAACGTCGATCCGGACCGGGCCCCACGCGACCTGGTGCGGGAAGTCATGACCGAAGTTGGGCTGGACCCCGAAACCATGGATCGGTATCCGCATGAATTTTCCGGTGGTCAGAGGCAGCGTATTGCCATCGCGCGGGCGATGGTACTGCGACCGAAACTGCTGGTTCTGGACGAGCCGACTTCCGCGCTGGATATGACAGTTCAGGTGCAGATTGTGGATTTGTTGCGGCAACTGCAGCAACGCTATGGACTGGCCTATATCTTCATCAGCCACGATCTTCGGGTTGTGCGCGCGATGTCCCATCAGGTGATGGTGATGAAACGCGGGGATGTTGTCGAGGCGGGCCCGGTTGACCGGATATTTGACGCGCCCGAGCATGAATATACCCGCACACTCCTGAACGCCGCGACCTGATCCGTCAGATCGCCGAGGCGTGCGCCTGCTGGGAAACCTGATAGGCGTCAAAGTGCCTGGCGATGATGCGGGTAAGCGGGCGTGCGCCTTCTACAATTCGAAGGCCGCTTTCTGACCGTTTTACCGTATCGCCGAACGCGTGGGCTGCACTGTCCAGCAGGGTGCCGGCAAGCTTGCTCAGGTCAGGGAATGAATTTTCCAGCTCCCCGCTGCGCACTTCAAAATCGCACATCAATGCCTCTATGATGCGTGCGCGCAGCCTGTCCTCGTCTGTAAACATGTGGCCCCGCACGGTGCTGAAGTGACCCGCCCGGATTGAGGCCGTATGCGAAGAGGTTGCAGGCTGGTTCTGCGTGTAACCCTGAGGGAATCTCGAAATGGCAGAGGCACCCAGGCCCACCAGCGTTTCCGCCGGCTCGTCCGTGTATCCCTGGAAATTGCGCCGCAGAGTGCCGTTGCGCGCAGCAATCGCCAGGGTGTCATCGGGAAGTGCAAAATGATCAATGCCAATCTGTCTGTATCCGTCCCATTCGAAAAGCTGGCGGGCTGTGTCAAAGAGTGCAAGACGTTCTTTCGGTGCCGGCAGCGCGTCTGATGGGATCAGGGACTGGCGACGTGCCATCCATGGAACATGCGCATAGCCATAAAGCGCGACGCGGTCCGGGCTGAGCGTCAGGAGGCTCTGTACAGTTGCTGCGATGCGCGCGCGGTCCTGGTGTGGCAATCCAAACAGGATATCGGCATTCAGAGAGCGGATACCCGCAGCGCGCAGCATGTCAGCTGCGTCACGCGTTGCTTCAAATCCCTGTATCCTGCCGATCGTACGTTGCACATCGCCATCGAAATCCTGAACGCCGATCGACGCCCTGTTCATGCCCGCGCGGGCCAGGGAATCTACCCGTTGCTGATCAATCTCGTTCGGGTCCACCTCAACAGAGAATTCGGCCCCCGGCGAAAAGGGGGCGACCTGTGCGATTCGCTCCGCGAGCCCGGTAATCATGGACGGGCTCAGCAGAGTGGGCGTTCCGCCACCCCAGTGCATGCGACTGAGTGTAACACCCTCCGGCAGATGGCGGGCAAGCAGATCAAGCTCAGCTGCCAGCGTTTTCAGATATGCGGCGACAGGTCCGTCTTTGCGGGTGCCCTGCGTCCGGCAGGCGCAAAACCAGCAAAGTCTGCGGCAAAAGGGGATATGCAGGTAGAGAGAGATGCCGGATCCGGGCCTGATCTGAGACAGCCAGTTGGCCATTTGATCCGGCCCCACAGCCGCTGAAAACCGGGGTGCCGTAGGGTAACTGGTGTACCGGGGAACGCGGGCATCGAAAAGTCCAAGCTTTTCCATCTGTGAGTTCATATGCATACTGCACCCATAGGGTGTATTGTGTCAGTTCGCCTTGACACAGATCAAAACGGGAGCCTTTCGATGACGCAGATGACTGCGCCGGATTTCAAGGAGTGCAGTGATTGTCCGATACGGCATCGCGCGGTCTGCGCGCGGTGCGAAGCGGATGAGCTGGCGCGGCTGGAAGAGATCAAATACTACCGCAGTTTCAGCGCCGGGCAGACAATCATCTGGGCCGGTGACCAGATGCAGTTTGTGGCCTCTGTGGTGTCGGGTGTGGCGACACTGACGCAAACGATGGAGGACGGCCGCCGTCAGATGGTGGGTCTGCTTTTGCCTTCTGATTTCGTCGGCCGGCCCCGGCGTGAAAGGGCCAGCTATACAGTGACCGCCGCAAGCGATGTGGTCATGTGTTGTTTCCGCAGAAAACCGTTTGAACAGCTGATTGATACAACGCCGCATATTGCCCACCGCCTGCTGGAAATGACGCTGGATGAACTGGATGCAGCGCGGGAATGGATGCTGGTTCTGGGACGTAAAAACGCCCGCGAAAAGATTGCCAGCCTGCTGGCGATCATCGCGCGTCGCATTGCAGATCTCGATGACACCACAGACTACGAAGGTATCTCCTTTGATCTGATGCTGACACGTGAGGCGATGTCCGACTACCTGGGTCTGACACTGGAGACAGTCAGCCGCCAGATGTCCGCGCTGAAGAAAGATGGTGTGATCATTCTGGATGGCAAACGGCAGATCATCGTGCCCGATATGAGCCGTTTGCTTGAAGAGGCCGGAGACGACAGCGACGGTGGTCTGGTAGACTGACCACCGCCCGCGCCGCACTTTTTGTCAATGCATCATCAGCACCGGTACCCTGGCGTTTTCCAGCATGTAACGGGTAGCCCCCCCGAGAACTGCTTCGCGAAAACGCGAGTGTCCGTAACCGCCCATGACCAGCAACCCCGCGCCGGTTTCAAGAGCGTGCTGTGCCAGACGGTCGCTGACTTTGCCGCCGCTGCGGGACATGATCTGTATGTCACAATGCACTCCGTGGCGCGAAAGCCAGGTTGCCAGTGCGCCACCCGGATCGGAACGGTCCGTTCCATGCGCCGGCGGGTCGATGATCGCGATATGGACACTGGCAGCGGACTGCAGAACCGGCAGTGCTGCCCTGATGGCACGCAGGGCCTCGGGGCTTTCATTCCAGGCGATCATCACAGTTTCAGGGGTGGCAGGCGCTGTCGCTTTTGGGGGCACAACGCAGACCGGGCAGTGCGCATCGATAAGCAGTGCTTCCAGTACAGCACTGTCCTCGGATTGTACGTCTTCTCCGTAGGGCAGCGGCAATACAGCCATATCCGCAAAACGACCTGCATGCACAACGGCCCGGCCAGCGTCGCCAGCCATTGAAACGGCGTCAGAAATATCCCAGCGTACACCTGAGTTTTCCAGCACGGGCCGTGCAGCGCTCTGGATTTTTTCTGCCTTTTCGTGCGCCTGCTCAATTGCCGCATGCATCACCGTCGCGTTGACCCCCAACTGGTATTCTGCGGCGTGGGACCGGTCGAGGCCGAGGCATATCACCTCGAGGTGGGCGTCATATCCACGTGCAAGAACGATCGCATCCTCAAGCGCTGATGCTTCGATCCGGGGCGAAGTGAGAACTGTCAGAAGTGTTTTGAAAGCCATTGCGACATCCTTTCGATGCAGGCGGAGGCCGATTGTCAGCTTCCGCATCATTTATTGACGACGCACGCTAGCACGCAATTTCAAAGCACTTCTTGATGCAGATCAAAGCACCGCACTGCGCCGGCTGGCACTAAGGTGGCACAAGTATTTTCAGCGGACCTGCCAGGTGCGGCGGTCCGGTGTGCCAGATGGAAGGAAACCGGAGAAATGGAAACCGGAACAACTGACTACCTGAAGCTGGTGGTTCTGGGTCTCGTGACGCTGTTTGCAATGGTTGCAGCCAGCTATGCATGGGATCTGGCCTATCAGCTTCACATGGTAATTTTCATGGTGATCGGGGCAGGGCTTTTCCTGGTGACTGTGCGTGGGATTGATGAACCAAAAGCGGCCATACCGCAGAACGAGTACTTCGACTCGGTTGTGCGCGCAGGTGTCATTGCCACGGCGTTCTGGGGGGTCGTTGGCTTTCTCGTTGGCGTCGTTATCGCGTTCCAGTTGGCCTATCCCGGGCTCAACTTTGAATGGGCTGACGGCTACGCCAATTTCGGAAGGCTGCGGCCGCTGCACACATCGGCAGTAATTTTTGCCTTTGGTGGCAACGCGCTGATCGCGACTTCTTTTTTCGTGGTCCAGCGGACCTCCGCGGCGCGGCTCTGGGGGGGCAACCTGGGCTGGTTCGTCTTCTGGGGGTACCAGCTCTTTATTGTTCTGGCGGCGACCGGGTATGTTCTGGGCGGCACGCAGTCAAAGGAATATGCCGAGCCTGAATGGTACGTTGATATCTGGCTGACCATCGTCTGGGTCGCCTATCTCGCCTGTTTCCTCGGAACGATCGTGAAACGCCGCGAGCCGCATATCTATGTGGCCAACTGGTTCTTCCTTGCGTTTATCGTCACTGTGGCGCTGCTGCACATTATGAACAACCTCTCGGTCCCTGTCTCCATCTGGGGCAGCAAATCGGTACAGGTTTTCTCAGGTGTTCAGGATGCGATGGTCCAGTGGTGGTATGGCCACAACGCCGTCGGCTTTTTTCTGACGGCGGGTTTTCTGGGCATGATGTATTATTTCATTCCCAAACAGGCCGAGCGCCCGGTGTTCAGCTACAAACTCTCGATCATCCACTTCTGGGCGCTGATCTTTCTGTATATCTGGGCGGGGCCGCACCATCTGCACTACACAGCTCTGCCGGACTGGGCCTCAACCCTCGGTATGGTCTTCTCGATCATTCTGTGGATGCCCAGCTGGGGCGGTATGATCAATGGCCTGATGACGCTCCAGGGCGCATGGGACAAGCTGCGCACCGATCCGGTACTGCGGATGATGGTCACCAGCCTTGCCTTTTACGGCATGTCGACGTTCGAGGGGCCGATGATGTCGATCCGCTCGGTCAACTCGCTCAGCCACTATACCGACTGGACCATCGGGCACGTGCATTCGGGTGCACTGGGATGGAACGGTCTGGTCACATTCGGCGCACTTTACTACCTGGTGCCGGTCTTGTGGAAACGCGAACGGCTCTACAGCCTGCAACTGGTCAGCTGGCACTTCTGGCTCGCGACAATCGGTATCGTGCTCTACGCCGCATCCATGTGGGTGACCGGTATTATGGAAGGTCTGATGTGGCGAGAAGTCGACGCAAACGGCTTTCTGGTGAACAGCTTTGCCGACACCGTGAGCGCAAAGTTCCCGATGTATGTGGTGCGGGGCTTGGGTGGGGTAATGTTCCTCTCGGGCGCGCTGATCATGTGCTACAACCTCTGGATGACTGTGAGAGCCGCGCCCGCCAAAGACGCGCTGCCCACAGCCGTTCCAGCCGAATAAGGGGGGAGCAAAATGTCGATCCTTACCAAACACAAGTTCATCGAAACCAATGCAACCCTGCTTCTGGTGCTCAGCTTTCTGGTGGTCTCGGTCGGGGGGCTGGTGCAGATCGTGCCGCTTTTCTATCTGGAAAACACCATCGAGAAAGTTGAGGGCATGCGTCCTTACTCTCCGCTGGAGCTGACGGGGCGTGACATCTACATCCGCGAAGGATGCTATGTCTGCCACAGCCAGATGATCCGCCCCATGCGGGACGAGGTCGAACGCTACGGCCATTACTCTCTTGCGGCAGAGTCGATGTATGACCATCCGTTCCAGTGGGGCTCCAAGCGGACAGGGCCGGATCTGGCGCGTGTCGGTGGCCGGTATTCGGACGACTGGCACCTCGTGCACCTGCGCAACCCGCAGTCTGTCGTTCCGGAATCCATCATGCCGAAGTATGCGTTCCTCGAAGAAAAGCTGATCGAGCCCGAACACATCGAGGATCTGCTGGCCACACATGCTTTTGTTGGTGTGCCCTATACCGATGAAATGATCGAAGCGGCAGCTGCAGATTTCCGCGCCCAGGCGGATCCTGACAGCGACTACGACGACATGCTCGAACGCTACCCGGGTGCGCAGGTGCGCAACTTTGACGGGCAGCCCGGCATCTCGGAGGCGGACGCGATGATCGCCTATCTGCAGATGCTGGGCACGCTGGTCGATTTCTCGACCTTCACCCCTGATGCCAGCCGCTGAGGAGACGAATTATGGAAACCTATTCACTCCTGCGCGAATTCGCCGACAGCTGGATGCTTTTGCTGCTCTTCACGGTGTTTGTCGGCATGGCTTTCTGGGTGTTCCGCCCGGGCAGCCGCCCGCTGCACCGCGACACTGCAAACATGATTTTCCGAAATGACGAACGACCCGCTCCGGCTGAGGAGGCAGAGAAATGACCAAAGTACCCCCGAAACAAGAGGGCGATCCTGATACCACCGGCCACAGCTGGGACGGTATCGAGGAATTTGACAACCCGATGCCGCGCTGGTGGCTGTGGACATTCTACATCACCATCATCTGGGGGGTGGCCTATACAATCGCCTATCCGGCCTGGCCTCTGGTGTCGTCCGCAACGACCGGGATGCTCGGATACGCCACACGCGGCGAAGTCGCTGCCGAAATTGCGGCAGCCGAGGCAGCAAACGGACCCATCAATGCCCGTCTGGCCGCTTCAGAACTGACCGAAGTCGCGGCTGATGCGGATCTGAACGGGTATGCCGTTTCCGCGGGTGCTGCTGTCTACAGAACCTGGTGCACGCAGTGTCACGGGTCCGGTGCTGGCGGTGCTGTCGGCTATCCGAACCTTCTGGACAACGACTGGCTGTGGGGCGGGGATATTGAAAACATCTACCTAACCGTCGCGCATGGCATCCGGAATGAAGAGGACGATGACGCGCGGTATTCCGAGATGCCGGCATTCGGCGATATCCTCGAAGAAGAGGAAATCGCGCAGGTTGCAGGCTATGTGATGCAACTTTCCGGGGGCACACCACCCGACGCAGAAGCGGCAGCCGCCGGGGCAGAGCTCTATGCTGATAACTGCAGCTCCTGTCATGGCGAGGCAGGCCTGGGGAACCGCGATCTGGGTGCGCCGAACCTGGCGGACGCGATCTGGCTTTATGGCGGCGACTATGACACCCTGGTCGAGACTGTGACCTGGAGTCGCTATGGCGTTATGCCACCCTGGACCCAGCGTCTTTCTGAGGCAGAAATAAGGGCAGTGTCACTTTATGTGCACCAGCTGGGTGGCGGGGAATAGCCCGTGCCCGGCGGCCATGACCCGAGCCTCAAAGGATAATCCGTGACAGATCAAGTTCCTCCTCCTGGCCTTTACGCGGCGCGCGAACCTATTTTTCCGCGCCGCGTTTCCGGCAGGTTTCGCAATCTGAAATGGGTGATCATGGCGGTCACACTGGGCATCTACTATCTGGTGCCATGGATCAGATGGGACAGGGGCCCCGAGCTGCCAGATCAGGCGGTTTTGCTCGATCTGGCAAACCGCCGGTTTTACTTTTTCTGGATCGAAATCTGGAGCCATGAATTTTACTTTGTCGCGGGTCTGCTCATCATGGCGGGCCTTGGGCTCTTTTTGTTCACATCCGCCCTTGGTCGTGTCTGGTGTGGCTATTCCTGCCCGCAGACGGTCTGGACCGATCTTTTCATTCTGGTTGAGCGCTGGGTCGAGGGGGACCGCAATGCCCGTCTGCGCCTGCACCGGCAGGAGAAAATGGATTTCCGGAAACTGCGCCTGCGCCTGACCAAATGGTCGCTGTGGCTGCTGATCGCCATGGCCACGGGCGGGGCCTGGGTGTTTTACTTTGCGGATGCACCGACCCTGCTGGTTGATCTGTTTACCGGTCAGGCCGCAGCAGTCGCCTATATCACTGTCGCTGTTCTGACCGCGACAACATTCGTATTTGGTGGTTTCGCCCGCGAACAAATCTGCATCTATGCCTGCCCCTGGCCGCGCATCCAGGGTGCGATGATGGATGAAGATACCCTGACCGTTGCGTACCGCGAATGGCGGGGCGAGCCGCGCAAACACAGCGAGGCCGCGAAAACGGAGCCGATGGGCGATTGTATTGACTGCATGGCCTGCGTGAATGTCTGCCCCGTCGGCATCGACATCCGCGACGGCCAGCAGATGGAATGCATCACCTGTGCGCTCTGTATCGACGCCTGCGATGATGTGATGGAGCGGATAGGCAAGCCCCGCGGGTTGATCGACTATCTGGCACTGTCTGACGAGACAGCCGAGCGCGCAGGTGCGGCGCCGAGGCCTGTCTGGAAGCACGTCTTCCGCCCGCGTACGATCCTTTACACGGCACTGTGGAGTGCTGTGGGCATTGCTCTTGTGGTGGCGCTTTTTGTCCGTGCAGATATCGAAATGACAGTGGGCGCCGTGCGTAACCCGACATTCGTGACGCTGTCAGACGGATCCATCAGAAATACCTACGAAATCCGGCTGCGAAACAAGAACAACGACAACCGCCTCTTCCGTCTGAGTGTTGCCGGTGATCCCGCGGTCAGGATCGATCTGGAGGGCACCCCCTATGGATCTGTCGAAGTGCCTGCGGATACGTCGCTTTTGCAGCGGGTCTATGTGATTGCACCGCCGGGCTCTGCACCTGCGGGCGAAGAACGGGTTGATCTGCGGTTCTGGGTCGAAGATCTGACCAACGGGGACCGAGCATATAAAGACAGCAGTTTTATCGGAACGGGAGAGCGTCAATGACACGGGAACTGACCGGCCGTCACGTGGCCATTATTTTTTGCGCCGCCTTTACAGTGATCATCGCGGTGAACCTGACCCTGGCTTTCAGTGCGGTAAAGACGTTCCCGGGGCTGGAGGTCAGGAATTCCTATGTTGCCAGCCAGACCTTTGATGCTGACCGGGCCGCACAACAGTCTCTTGGCTGGACAGTGCGTGCAGACGCCTTTGGCGATGAGGTGGTTCTCTCAATCCGCGACGCGAATGGTGACCCGGTCGAGGTTACAATGATCAAAGCGGAGCTGGGGCGGGCGACCCATGTCCGTGATGACCAGCACCCGGACTTTACTTTTAACGGAGAGGCCTATGTCGCCAGGGCCAGGCTCGCGCCCGGCAACTGGAACATCCGGATGGTGGCCCAGGATGCCGCCGGAACCGAGTTCCGGCAACGCGTTGTGCTGCATGTGGCAGGTCAGAAATCATGAGCTACGCCGGGCAGCCAGCTGCAATGGGATGCCCGGGGTGTGTGGCCGCACCGGATACGCCGGAAATAGTGCTGCCGGATGCCAGGCTGATCCTGTCTCTTCCAACCATCCATTGTCAGGCCTGCATTGCCCGCGTCGAAGAGGCACTGAACGCGCATCCGGGGGTAAACGGGGCGCGTGTAAACCTGACGCGCAAGCGGGTGATGATCGACGCAGACCGTGATGTCACAGCCGAGGAGCTCGCCGGGCGGCTGCGCGCTGCGGGGTTTGAAGCATGGGAGCTGGATCCCGCCGCGCTGCAGGACACGCTGACCGGCAGCACGGGGCGCGATCTGCTGATGCGCATGGCTGTTGCCGGTTTCGCCGCCATGAACGTGATGCTTTTGTCGGTGGCGGTCTGGTCCGGTGCCACTGACGCGACGCGCGATCTGTTCCACTGGATTTCTGCCGCCATCACCCTGCCTGCACTTGGTTTCTCTGCGCAGCCGTTTTTTCGAAATGCATGGAGCGCGCTGCGTGCGGGCCGGCTGAACATGGATGTGCCGATCAGTCTGGCGATAGCACTGGCTGTTGCCACATCTCTCTGGGAGACCTGGTTGTCGGGCGAACACGCGTATTTTGACGCGGCGCTGACACTGACGTTTTTTCTGCTGGCGGGAAGATGGCTCGAAGCAAGAGCCCGGTCCGCCGCCCGATCCGCTGCTGAAGAACTGACGGCTCTGGAAGTCCCGCGGGCGTGGAAAATGGAGGGGGGCGAAGCTGTGCAAGTCGCCGTTGCGGAGCTGTCCCCCGGCGATGCTCTGCTCATCCGCCCGGGCGCTCGCGCGCCGGTGGACGGTCGTATTACGGCAGGTGTTTCTGAAGTCGACCGGTCAGCGCTGACTGGAGAGACCTTACCTGAAGTGCGCAGCCCGGGCCATCATATGAGCGCGGGTGAGCTCAACCTGACAGGGCCGTTGACCGTCGTGGCAACCGCCGTTGGCTCTGACACATCGTTGAACAGACTGGCAGCGCTGGTGGCCGTCGCCGAAAGCGGGCGGTCAAGATACACGTCGCTCGCAGACAGAGCCGCGCGGCTCTATGCGCCTGGCGTTCATATCCTGGCGGCGCTGTCTTTTGCAGGCTGGCTTGTCTGGTCGGGTGATATGCGCGTCGCGGCCAACATCGCGGCAGCGGTTCTCATTATCACCTGCCCCTGCGCGCTGGGGCTGGCGGTACCTGCGGTCACGACTGCTGCTTCGGGGCGTCTTTTCAGCCGGGGACTGCTCATCAAAAACGCCACCGCGCTGGAACGGCTGGCCGAGGCAGATACAGTTGTGTTCGACAAGACGGGCACGCTGACCTCTGGAAATCCGGTGCTGACAAACTGGAGCAGCCTTTCTGAGCGGGAGAAAGCAGCGGCTGTGCTGCTCGCGCGGGGGTCATCCCATCCTCTTTCTCTGGCCGTGATCGCAGCAGCGGAGGCCAACCCCGGGCAGTCTTTATCAGCCGAAGACCTGCGCGAAGTGCCCGGGTATGGCACAGAAGGTCTGATTGGCGGCGAGCCGGCGCGACTGGGCCGACCGGATTGGGTGGGAGCAGAAGCCAAAGGCGATGGGCTGTGTTCTGCATTGCAGGTCGGGGACGCACCCGCCGCGTTGCTCACGTTCGAGGACAGCCTGAGACCGGGCGCCGAAGAGCTGGTAAAGCGGCTGTTGTCGATGGGCCTGGAGGTTGCTTTGCTATCCGGGGACCGCAGTGAGGTCGCAGGCCGGACGGCCGCGGCACTTGGGATCTCGTCCTGGCGGGCGGGCGTTCTGCCTGAAGAAAAAGCGCAGTACATCAGAGACCTGAGAGATCGGGGGCACCGTGTTCTGATGGTAGGTGATGGTCTGAACGATACGGCAGCCCTTGCGGAGGCACATGTCTCTGTCAGTCCGGCGCAGGCGCTGGACGCGGCGCGGGCAGCGTCAGACATCGTTTTGCTGGGGCAGGATTTATCACCGGTGGCAGAGGCAATAGAAACCGCAGGACAAGCGACCAGACGCATACGCGAGAATTTCCGGATTGCGACGGTCTATAACGTGGTTGCTGTGCCGCTGGCGGTCGCGGGCATGGCAACACCACTCATTGCGGCACTTGCCATGTCGTTGTCGTCCCTGACAGTTTCGGTAAACGCGCTGAGAGTTGCGGGGAGGCGCAAATGAACGTTCTGGCTTACCTTATTCCGGTGTCACTGCTGCTTGGTGGGATCGGCCTTGCAGCGTTCGTTTTCACACTGAGAAGCAGCCAGTACGATGACCCCGAAGGCGACAGTCGCAGAATCCTTGGCGATACATGGGATGACAAACCAAGGCCCGAGACGGTCAGGAAGGACCGACCGTCTGACAGGTGATCTGGCGGGCTGAGAGACGTCGGCAGGCCAGGTCAGCGCTCTCTCGCGTCATGCCAAGGAAATTTGCATCGAAACCGGTGGATCGTCTGACAACCTTACGAAGTGTTCCGTCAAGTGTCGCCATTTCAGCCAGAGCCGTCGTCACAAGCGCGCGTTCCGCTCTGTGCTGCGTGGTAAACTGCCCGATGTTTACGCCCCACTGGTGACCACCCGACGTAGACAGGCGCGTGACCACTTCCGGTTCGGGCAAGACCACTGCTGCTTCTGTCTGCTCAGCTGGTTCCGGGCTGGTAACCGTTCCGGGGCGCAAAACCGGACGTGCCGAAAGGAAGGTATCTTTGGGTGCTGTATCAGCTTCTGGCGGTTTTGTGGCCTCCGTCGCCTGTGCGGCGATCAGTGCGGTCGTGGTATCCGTATCCAGCAGTCCGGCGGTGCTTGCTGCCGCAGAAGGCTGTACTGTCGCCGTCGGTGCATCTGCGTCCGAAAGAGCCGCCTCGATTGCCTCATCCGTACTGGGCACGGATATCAGCGGTGTCACTGCGGCCGCGTTTGGGCGTTTGGCGGGTCGCAGGCTGGAGGCCAGAATCGTATTGGGCCGGGCTGGCGCGACATTGTAGACAGGCAAAGCGGGCTTCTTCAGTCTCGCACGGCTTGGCGCACGTTTGAAACCCATGTCCAGAAGTTCAGCCACTCGGGCGTTCCTAGCGCTCGTTGATGTGCCGCCGAAAACGGTCGCAATTATGCGTTCCTTACCCCGCTCAGCAGAAGCAACAAGGTTGAACCCTGCGGCGCGTGTGTATCCGGTTTTGATACCATCTGCGCCGCGATAGGCCGCCAGCAGACGGCGGTTCGTGTTGGCGACATCGCGCACGCCGGCATGCGTGGAACGGCGGGAAAAGAGATTATAGTACTCCGGATAGTCATAGAGCATGTGACGCCCCATGATCGTCATGTCGCGGGCCGTGGACATGTGGCCGCGCTCCGTCAGGCCATGCGCATTCTTAAAGGTTGTCCGGGTCATGCCAAGCGCTTTGGCCGTGCGGTTCATCCGCCGCGCAAAAGCAGCCTCGGATCCCTCAAGCGCTTCACCGATTGCAGTTGCTGCGTCGTTCGCGGATTTCACCGCGGCTGCCCTGATCAGGTAGCGAAAGGAAATCTTCTGCCCCGCGCGCAACCCCAGTTTTGACGGCGGCTCTGATGCTGCGAAACGGGAAATCCGCACCTTGGTATCAAGGGAGATCTCACCGCGCTCCACGGCCTCGAACGCAATGTACAGCGTCATCATTTTTGTCAGGGAGGCGGGGTGCAGGCGGGTATCGGCGTTGCGCGAGTGCAGCACCTCGCCTGTGCGCGCATCCATCACCATCGCAGCATAGGGCGCCGCGGCGGCGCTGAGTGGGAGGATGACCAGCATCCACAAAGCTGCAAGTACAAATAGCCCGTAACGGGCCGGCCATATACGCCGAGCCTTCATGATCACTGCCTTTTCTGCCTCACGCCGCCGATTTTTTCGACTGGCTTTTATGTGTGCGAGGCTAACACAGGTTTTGGTCTCAATAAAGTTATTGTTTTAAAGGAATTGCGTTAAGTTTCGATGAAGCGGCCTGAAACGCGCAGGCGGTGTGACTTGTGCCTGAAAAAGACGCGTCTTTCAGCGCAGAGTTTCCAGCACCTTTGCCAGACCGCCGAGATCGGGCAGGCTGCGAAACCGGTCATGGTCGCATGGCGTTTCGGCATGCTCCAGTTCCCATGTGACGTCATGCGGAACATGAATGCCATATCCGCCTGCCTCGATCATGGGCAGAATATCTGATTTCACCGAATTCCCGACCATGACGCCACAAATCGCGCTGTGACCGTGCCGGTCAAAGATGCTGCGGTAAACGCCCGGATTTTTGTCGGAGACGATTTCTACCGCATCGAACAGATCGCCCAGACCAGACTGCGCCAGTTTGCGCTCCTGATCCAGCAGATCCCCCTTTGTTATCAGAAGAATACGGTGCGTCCGGGCGGCGCTTTCCACGGCTTCTCTGGCATGCGGCAACAGATCAACCGGATGCGCCAGCATCTCCCGGCCGGCCTCCAGGATCTGTTCAATAACTGCGCCGGGTACGCGCCTGTCCGTGACATCCAGCGCGGTTTCAATCATGGACAGCGTAAAGCCCTTCACCCCGAATCCATAGTGCCCCAGATTGCGTTTCTCAGCCGCCACCAGTCTCGACATGAGAGTGTCTGCTTCGGTGTAATCCGACAGGAGTTCTGCGAAATAGCTCTGCGTCATTTGAAAATAGCGCTCGTTGTGCCAGAGCGTATCATCTGCGTCAAAGCCTACGGTTGTTATTTTGCGGGCCATGACGCCCCCTTTTCTAAATCACAGGACAGGTTATATAGAGCCATCTGAGATGAACCGTACGCCAGGCCCGTCAGGAGCAGCAATGCACCGAGAAGCGATTATGATGTCAGACCGGACAGATGACGAGGGCGATGCCTCTGTTCTGACGGCGACGAAACCGAAAACAAAGCGCCCGCCTTTGTACAAGGTGCTGCTGTTGAATGACGACTTTACGCCAATGGAGTTCGTTGTTCACGTTTTAGAGCGGTTTTTCGGTCTTAATCACGCGCAGGCTTTTGAGATCATGCTGACGGTGCACAAAAAGGGTGTCGCGGTGGTGGGCGTGTTCAGCCATGAAATCGCCGAGACCAAAGTGGCTCAGGTTATGGATTTTGCCCGCCGCCATCAGCATCCACTGCAATGCACCATGGAAAAAGAAGAATAGGCGCATGATTGATGCCCGTTTGCCGCTGGTGCTGGAAGGCAGCGGTGTCGCCTGGCCCGAGGGTGGCCGGCTGGCCGTATATGGCCCTCCGACTGAGGCAGGTCTGACTGCACTGACCGGATTTGACGTGCAGATCATCGAAGGGTTCCGCCCGTCACACGATATCTGGAAGACGCGCGGCTATGATTGTGCTGTTGCGGCGGAAGGTCAGTATGACGGTGCCATTGTCAGCCTGCCCAGATCAAAACTGCAGGGCCGGGCGCTGATTGCCGAAGCTCTGGAGTTGACGGACGGGCCGGTTCTGGTGGACGGTCAGAAAACCGACGGAATTGACAGCATCCTGAAAGACGTACGCAAACGCACCGGCGTGAGCGGCCCTGTCTCCAAAGCGCATGGAAAGCTGTTCGCTGTGTCAGGTTCTGATGCGGACGAATTTACGGACTGGCGCATTGGTCCGTCACGCACCGACGGCGGCTTCTGGACCGCTCCGGGCGTTTTTTCTGCCGATGCTGTCGACCCGGCATCTGCCCTGCTGGCGGACGCTCTGCCGGATCGCCTGGGAAAAACGGTTGCCGATCTTGGCGCGGGCTGGGGATTTCTGTCGGCTCATGTGCTTGTGCGCGAAGATGTAAAGACGGTTCATCTGGTCGAGGCAGGCCATATGGCACTGGAATGCGCACGCCGGAATGTCACAGACCCGCGCGCCGCGTTTCACTGGGCGGATGCGCCGTCCTGGCAGCCGCCCGCCACGGTTGACAGCGTTGTGATGAACCCGCCATTTCACACGGGCCGCGCTGCTGATCCGGCGCTCGGGCAATCCTTTGTTGCTGCTGCAGCGCGGATTCTGGCCCCGCACGGTCAGTTGTGGATGGTCGCCAACCGCCATCTGCCTTATGAGACAACACTGCAGAAGTATTTTGTAAAAGTGACTGAAACGGGGTCTGACAACCGTTTCAAACTGTTCCACGCAGCGCGCCCGGTCAGGCGCCGCAAATAACAGGTTCCACACGGCGCCCGCGGCGTCAGAAAGGAAAAGATGTCATTCTCCGTCAAAGGAAAAACAGCCATCGTGACCGGTGCCGCTAACGGGATCGGCCTGGCCATCGCGCGCCAGTTTGCCGATCGGGGCGCCAATGTGATGTGCGCGGATATGGACGAAAAAAAACTGGCCGCCGAGTGGGGCGACCAGCCGGATGATGCACCGCTGCGGTATTTTGCCGGTGATCTGCGCCAGCGGCTGACCATTGCAAATCTGGTGTCAGCCACGATTGACGCCTTTGACCGTGTAGACATCCTGGTGAACGCTTCGCGCCAGGTCATGCCCACCGATGCGCTGGATGTAGAGGATACTTCGGTCGAGGTTCTTTTGGAACAGAACCTGATGACAGCGCTGCAACTGACCCAGCAGGTTGCCAAACGCATGATCCGGCAGGGCAAGGACCAGCCGGAAGGACAACTTGGATCCATCATCAACCTCAGTTCGATTGTGTCGCGAACCACCAGACCAGAGCTGATGGGATATTCAATCGCATCGGCTGCACTTGAGCAGATGACGCGGTCCATGGCGCTTGCGCTGGCGCCGGAACGTATCCGGGTCAACGCCGTCGCCTTTGGCTCGGTGATGAGCGCGTCGCTCAAGTCATCTGTCGTCGAAAACAGCGAATGGCGCGAAGATATTCGCAATCATACACCCATGGGACGCATTGCCAGCCCGACCGAGCTCGCCGATGCGGTCCAGTTTCTCGCCGCCGACAGTTCCGGTTTTATGACTGGTGAGATCATTACTGTGGATGGGGGTCGCAGCCTGCTGGACGTGGTTGCTGCACCGGCGCACTGATTTCTGCTTTCCGTCCGCAGGAATTCCACGTTAAGTAAGTGTCAGAGAAAACTGACACTTCAGGCGGGTTATGACCGATACATTTGATTCCCAGAAACAGCAGGCATCTGCCTGGTTCCGCGACCTGCGCGACAGTATCGTCGCAGCGTTTGAACAGCTGGAGCAGGACCACGATACCGGCCCGCTCAGCGACGCTGAACCCGGAGCATTTGAGGTCTCGGAAACAACCCGCAGCAGTGACGACGGCTCTGATGCCGGTGGCGGTCTGATGAGCGTCATGCGCGGCGGTCGGGTGTTTGAAAAAGTCGGCGTCAATATCTCGACAGTCTATGGCACCCTGGGCGAACGGGCGCAGATGGCGATGGCTGCGCGCAAGGGGATCCCGGGCATGAAGGACGATCCCCGGTTCTGGGCCAGTGGTATCAGCCTGGTTGCGCATATGCAGAACCCGCATGCACCAGCGGTACACATGAACACGCGCATGTTCTGGACGCCCCATGCCTGGTGGTTCGGTGGCGGGTCAGACCTGAACCCCTGCATCGAATATGACGAGGACACGGCACATTTTCACAAGACCCAGGAAGAGCACCTCGATCCGCATGGCGAAGAGCATTATCCGAAACTGAAAGCCTGGGCGGATGAATATTTCTTTGTTCCGCACCGGGGCCGGGCGCGGGGTGTTGGCGGCATTTTCATGGACGACCACTGCACCGGAGCCTGGGAGACGGATTTTGCCCTGACGCAGGATATCGGGCGGGCGTTTCTGCCAGCCTATGTCCCTCTGGTGCGCAAGCGCCGCACGACGCCCTGGTCAGATGCGGACAAAGACATTCAGCTTGTGCATCGCGGCCTCTATGCGGAGTACAACCTGGTCTATGACCGTGGCACCAAATTCGGGCTCGAAACCGGCCACGATGCCAATGCGGTGCTGATGAGCCTGCCGCCGCTGGCCAAATGGATCTGACGGCCCAGAATTCAGTGCCAGTCGAAAAAGCCCTTGCCAGCGCCGGAGAGCAGCTCCTGCGCCAGTGCCCGTCCCATTTCCGGCCCCTCTGCGATGGGGCCGCTGCGGCTGCCTGAAACCGCCTCGCTGCCATCAGGGCGCAGCACCTCACCACGCAGATGCAGGCTGTCCCCGTTCAGCTGCGCCAGACCGGCAATCGGTGTTTCGCACGATCCGTCGAGCGTCAGAAGAAAACTCCGCTCGGCGGCCAGCCTCTGGCCTGTGGCTGTGTCATGGATGGCGGACAGCATTTCAGCCGTGTTTTCGTCGTCGATACGCCGCTCGATACCGATGGCACCCTGCGCCACTGCGGGCAGCATATCGTCAGTATCGATCGGTGTTGCCGGAACATCCTCCATCCCGAGACGGTTGAGACCTGCCGCCGCCAGAAACGTGCATTCGGCCACGCCATCGGCAAGCTTTTTCAGGCGCGTCTGGACGTTGCCCCTGAACTCAACAACTTTCAGATCCGGTCGGCGGTAGAGCAGTTGTGCCCGCCGCCTGAGACTGGATGTTCCCACAACTGCGCCTGCTGCCAGTTCATGAATACTGCCCAGTTTTGGGGAAACGAAAGCATCCCGCACGTCCTCGCGCGGAAGATAGGTGTCAAGGATGAGGCCATCCGGCTGGACGGTCGGCATGTCCTTCATCGAATGAACGGCGATGTCAATTTTCGCTGACAACAGGTCTTCTTCGATTTCGCGCGTAAAGAGGCCCTTGCCGCCGATCTCTTTGAGCGGGCGATCCTGGATGGCGTCGCCGGTGACTTTGATGATCACGATTTCAAAGGCCTCTTCGGCTAAGCCGAAGGCCTGCATCAGTCTTTCGCGCGTCTCGTAAGCCTGCGCGAGCGCAAGCGGCGAGCCACGGGTGCCGATTTTCAACGGAGAGTCGGGGGAGGGAAGCTGCACTGTCATGGGTTTATCTTTTAGATGTGTCAACTTAAACTGACAACTGGAATGATCGAGAATCTCAGGCTAGAAGCAGGATGCGTGCAATGAAAGACGGAATTCACACAATGAGCCAGACCAAAACCATCCTGCGGGCCCTGGCGGGTGAAACGCTGCCGGTTCCGCCGATCTGGATGATGCGCCAGGCCGGGCGCTATCTGCCGGAGTACCGGGCGACGCGGGCGCAGGCCGGGGACTTTCTGTCGCTGTGCTATAACCCGGAACTGGCCGCCGAAGTGACGCTTCAGCCGATCCGACGCTATGGTTTTGATGCAGCTATTCTGTTTGCGGATATTCTGCTGTTGCCGCAGGCACTCGGCGCGGATCTGTGGTTCGTGACGGGCGAGGGGCCACGCCTTTCGACCGTGACCACACAGGCTGACTTTGACAAACTTGGGCCGGTCAGTGACATTCACGAAACGCTTAACCCGATTTACGAAACGGTGCGCATTCTGCGGCGCGAACTGCCCGCCGAAACAACGCTCATCGGGTTTGCCGGCGCGCCCTGGACAGTTGCCACTTACATGATCGCCGGTCGGGGAACGCCCGATCAGGGACCTGCGCATGCGCTCAAAGATGAAAACCGCCCGCTGTTTGAGGCGCTTCTGGCCCGGATCACTGCAGGCACGATCGACTATCTCGCAGCACAGATCGATGCCGGTGCCGAAGTGGTCAAAATCTTTGACAGCTGGGCAGGATCTCTCAGGGGAGATGATTTCCAAAAATATGCACTGGAACCCGCGCGCGAAATCACAGCAGCGCTCAAGACGCGGTATCCTGACGTGCCGATCATTGGTTTCCCGCGTGAAGCCGGTGACAAATATGTCGGCTTTGCCAGGGCGACGGGTGTGGACTGTGTCGCACTGGACAATTCCGTGGATGCAGAATGGGCGGCGACGAATGTTCAGGTGGATGGGTGTGTCCAGGGCAATCTCGCCTCCAGCCATATGGTAACAGGCGGCCAGGCGCTGGTGGATGAGACACGTGCCATCGTGAAGGCGTTTTCGGGCGGGCCGCACATCTTTAATCTGGGCCACGGGATCACGCCCGACGCGGACCCGGATAACGTTCAGCGGATGATTGACGCTGTTCGGGAGGCATAATCACGGATTGTGGCTTGACGGCGCTGCCAGGCTGGCTTAGGTCACGCGCCGATGGCGTTATAGCTCAGTTGGTTAGAGCGAACGACTCATAATCGTTAGGTCCCTGGTTCAAGTCCAGGTAACGCCACCACTTCTCTGCCCTGCGTGTCTCTTCTGTGGCTTTGGAAATACGTTTCCGATGCCGTCCGTGTCGCCGGAATAGTTACAAATGCGGGTGACAAGCCCAGACATCTGCAATAGCAATTTATCAGAGATAAACGGGTCAGAGATCACGGGCAGCGTGACGTGACCGGGTTTCAGGGAGGAAACACATGACTGTCTCACGCAAAACTTTTCTCAATCTGGCGGGTGCTGCGGCGCTGGCGATGGGTATGGGCGCGGGTGCTGCCTCTGCTCAGGAAGTCACCCTGTCGCTGCACCAGTTCCTGCCGCCGCAGGCAAACGTGCCAAAGCTGGTTCTGGATGTCTGGGCGGACAATGTTGAAGAGGCCAGCGAAGGCCGCATCAAAATTGACCGCTATCCGTCGATGCAGCTGGGCGGCAAGCCACCAGAGCTGATGGACCAGGCCATTGATGGTGTCGCCGATATCGTGTGGACCGTTGTAGGCTATACGCCCGGTCGCTACCCCAGCACCGAAGTGTTTGAACTGCCTTTCATGATGACAAACGCCCGTGCCGCATCCCGCGCATACTGGGAAATGTTTGAAACGCATATGAAAGACACGGAATTCAAAGATGTGCACATTCTCGGGACCTGGGTCCACGGTCCGGGCCTGATCCACGCCAACAAGGAAATCCGCTCACCGTCCGATATGGAAGGCATGAAAATCCGCGGTGGGTCGCGCCTCGCGAATGCGCTGCTGGAAAAAGTCGGCGCAACGCCGGTGGGGATGCCAGTTCCTGCCGTACCAGAAGGCCTGTCCAAGGGCGTGATTGACGGCACAACGATCCCGTGGGAAGTGACCGCAGCACTGAAAATCCCCGAGCTGGTTGGCAACCATACCGAATTCACAGGCAACGCGCTCTATGTGCTGACCTTTGTGCTGGCCATGAACAAAGACCGTTATGAGAGCCTGCCGGATGATCTCAAAAAGGTGATCGACGATAACTCCGGGCTCGAATTCTCGGTCTTTGCAGGCGGCACACAGGCTGACAGCGATGGCCCGGCCCGCGCAGCTGCCGAAGCGCGCGGTAACAACATCGTCACTCTGAACGCCGAAGAGACCGAAGCCTGGAAAACAGTTGCTCAGCCGATCTATGATGAATGGGTCGCTGACATGAATGAAAAAGGCATCGATGGTCAGGCGCTGATCGACGAAGCGCGCATGCTGATCGACAAATATACCGAGTAATCTGAGCCCAACCGGCCCGCAGCGTGTCAGAACGTTGCGGGCTTTTCTGTACCCGATTTTCAGGAATAACCGATGCACAAGGCCATGTCACTGCTGGCGCGTCTGACATCAATCATCGGGGGATTGGTGCTGACCGGCCTCGTCGTTATGACCACGCTCTCGATTATTGGCCGGTCGATCAATGAATGGCTGCATTCCGACTGGGTCGAGGGCACCTTCGGGGGCATTGCGCAGTGGTTTCTGGATCTTGGAATCGGCGAAGTGAACGGCAGTTACGAGCTGCTTGAGGCCGGCGTTGCCTTTGCCATTTTTTCGTTTTTCCCGGTCTGTCAGCTCTACAGTGGCCATGCCACGGTGGACATCTTTACTTCGCGCCTGCCCCGTCCGGTGGGGCGCGGTATCTCTGCTTTCTGGGAGGTGGTGCTGGCCGCCGCACTGATCCTGATCTGCGTGCAGCTGTTTGGCGGTGTGCAGCGATATCTGCGCAACGGCGAGACAACACTGTTTTTGCAGTTTCCGGTGTGGTGGGCCTATTCGGCGAGTTTCGCCGCCTCTGTCGTCACCTGTATTGTGGCAGTTTACTGTGCGCTGATGCGTGTGGCCGAGAGCCTGACCGGTCGCCCGATGATGCCTGTGGCCTGATCCGGACATGGGCACGTTGCTTGATCTTTTGCCCTTTGCGGACATGAGCCGGCTTGAGCTGGGCTTCTGGTCCTTTGCCGTCCTTCTCGGCATGATTTTTCTGCGCGCGCCGATTGGTCTGGCGATGCTGTTGTGCGGATTTGGTGGCTGGTATTATGCCATGAACGGCAATCCGACACCGCTGCTGGCCAAGCTGAAATCCGAGACCTACACGACTTTTTCCAGTTATTCGCTGTCGATCATCCCGATGTTTCTGCTGATGGGGCAGTTCGCGACCCTGTCGGGCATGTCAGCCGCGCTGTTCCGGGCTGCCGAGAGTTTTCTGGGCCATCGCCGGGGAGGTGTTGCCATGGCTGCAGTGGGGGCCTGCGCCGGTTTTGGCGCGATCTGTGGCTCATCGCTCGCCACGGCGGCGACGATGTCCCGCGTGGCCCTGCCGGAACTCCGGCGCTATGGGTATTCCGGCGGGTTTTCCACGGCCACGCTGGCCGCCGGAGGCACACTGGGTATCCTGATCCCGCCCTCGGTGATTCTGGTGATCTATGCGATCATCACAGAGCAGAACATTGCCAAACTGTTCCTTGCAGCATTCGTGCCGGGCATTCTGGCCGCACTTGGCTACATGCTCACGATTTCGCTTTATGTGCGGCTCTATCCTGCATCTGCAGGGACGCGCGACGCGGTGCCTATGGCCGAACGCTGGAAGGCCCTGGGGGCGACCTGGCCGGTTCTGGTCATTTTTGCGGTTGTTGTGGGCGGCATCTATCTGGGCTTTTTCACGCCGACTGAGGGTTCTGCCATCGGTGCTATGGGCACCGGGCTGGTCGCTCTGCTCTCAGGCAGTCTGAACTGGTCAGTGTTCCGGGAAAGCCTGCTGGGCACGGCGCGCACAACGGCGATGATCTTTTTCATCGTACTGGGTGCCAGCTTTTACAACGGGTTTCTGGCGCTTTCGGGCGTGCCACAGTTCATGGCGGACTGGGTGCTGACCCAGGGCTTTTCCCCATGGCTGGTCTTGTCGATCATCCTGCTGTTTTATCTGATCTTTGGCTGTCTGATGGACAGCCTGTCAATGATCCTGCTGACGGTGCCGATCTTCTTCCCGGTCATCTCGGCGATGGATTTCGGCATGTCGCCGGAACATGTGGCGATATGGTTCGGCATTCTGGTGCTGATTGTCGTTGAAGTGGGGCTGATCACCCCGCCGGTCGGAATGAACCTTTTCATCATCAATGCGATGGACCGCGAAACACCCATGACCGAAACCTACAAGGCAGTGATGTTTTTTGTTGGATCCGACATCCTGCGTGTTGTGATCCTTGTGGCTTTCCCCGCAATTACACTTTTCCTGTTGCCGGGCTGAGCCCCTCCAATTCCACGATCACGTCCGGTTTTCATGCACTAAAGTGCCGCAATGTGCCGCAAGTCTTGCGAACGGGCAGTGCAGATGCACGATAGAGCAACAGGGATCACCGAGTCTTGGGAGGGATCAGTGGCCACAATTGCCGCAAACGCTGCGAGTTTTTTTGTTGACCGTCATCTGAGTGAAGGACGCGGCGACAAACCTGCCTGTCGCGAGGCTGGCACCGGCCGCACCCTGACCTACGCAGGCCTTGCAGCGGGGTCAGAAACTGTTGCCGGTGCGCTGAAACAGGCAGATATCCGGCCCGAAGAACGTGCTGCGATGATTGTGCTGGATACCCTGGAGTTCCCACAGATATTTTTCGGAGCGATGAAGTGCGGCGTGGTTCCTGTTCCGGTGAACACGCTGCTGGCCACGCCTGTTTATGACGTCATTCTGCGTGACAGCCGTGCGGCCATTCTGTTTGTGTCTGCACCGCTTTTCGAGACTGTGGCACCTGTGCTGGCTGAAAATCCCTGGCTGCGCCAGGTCGTTGTGATTGGCGGCGATGCGCCCTCGGGCACGATTGGTTGGGATGCGTTTGTGCAAAGCGGTGATCCCTGCCCGACCCAGCCGGCGTCTGCTGATGAAACGGCTTTCTGGCTCTATTCGTCGGGCTCGACCGGTCAGCCAAAGGGTGTTCATCACATCCATTCGAGCATGAAGGCGACAGCAGATACCTACGGGGCCAGGGTGCTGGGGCTGACAGAAGACGACGTGGTCTTTTCCGCGGCCAAGCTCTTTTTTGCATATGGACTTGGCAATGCGATGACCTTTCCGCTTGCAGTCGGCGCCACAAGCGTGCTTTTTTCCGGTCGTCCTGCACCGGACGACATGCTTGCTGTGCTGGCAACGGAGAAACCAAGTGTTTTCTGCGGTGTGCCGACTCTTTATGCAGCCATGGTCGCGGGCATGGATACCGCAGGCGCGCCGGACGTCCCGCTTCGCAGAGCAATCTCGGCGGGCGAGGCGCTGCCTGAGGACGTCGGTGTGCGGTGGGAGGCGCACACCGGCGTAGCCATCCTGGACGGTGTCGGCTCCACAGAGATGCTGCACATTTTTCTGAGCAACCAGCCGGATGATGTCGTCTATGGGACCTCCGGGCGGCCCGTGCCCGGCTATTCAGTCAGACTTGTGGACGAGACCGGTCAGGAGGTGCCGGACAACACAGTTGGCGAGTTGCTGGTGCAGGGGGCATCTGCCGCTTCCGGCTACTGGAACAAGCGGGAGAAATCACGGGCAACATTCGAGGGCGTATGGACGCGCACGGGCGATAAATACGAGCGGCGTGCTGACGGACGATATGTCTACTGCGGGCGCACGGATGATATGTTCAAGGTGTCGGGCATCTGGGTGTCTCCTTTCGAAGTAGAGCAGGCACTGTCCAGTCATCCAGCCGTTCTGGAGGCCGCCGTCGTCCCAATGCGCGATGCTGACGGGCTGGAGAAACCCCGGGCCTATGTCGTGCTTCAGGACAAAGGGGCGGAAAACCTCGAAGAGGTGCTCAGAGAGCATGTCAAAGAGCGCGTCGGCAAATGGAAATACCCCCGTCGGGTGGACGTCGTCACAGACCTGCCGAAAACGGCAACGGGCAAAATTCAGCGGTTCCGGCTGCGGGACGAACCTGCCTGATGGTATCCTGGGAACAGACCCCGTCTGAACGTGCAGTCGTCGCCGGACAGCACCTGGAATATGCCTGTTACGGCCCGCCACCGGATCAGGCCCCGACGCTCGTTCTGTTGCACGAAGGTCTGGGCTGTGTCGCACTCTGGCGGGATTTTCCCGAAAAGCTGGCCGCAGCCACCGGCATGGGGGTTCTTGTCTGGTCGCGCGCGGGCTATGGCCGGTCGGGCCCGGTCACGCTGCCCCGTCCACTGGATTACATGACGCGCGAAGCGACAGATGGGCTCGGGCCGCTGCTTGATGCTTTTGCCATCAGGCGCGCGGTGCTGCTGGGGCACTCCGATGGGGCGACCATCAGCGCGATATATGCCGGGTCCGTCAGCGACCTGCGCATCCGGGCCCTTGTTCTGCTGGCGCCGCATTTCTTCACGGAACCTTCGGGTCTTGCCGCCATCCGGGACGCAGGTGCCGAATTTTCAGATGGTGACCTGCGCGGCAAGCTGGCCCGTTATCACGACGATCCGGACATGGCTTTTCTGGGCTGGCACGATGCCTGGACAGACCCGGATTTTACCGGCTGGGATGTCTCAGATTGCATTGATCACCTGCGCATACCGGTCCTGGCAATTCAGGGTGAGGCGGATCCCTATGGCACACTGGCACAGATCGACGAGATCGACAGCCGCATCTATTCACCGTTGGAGCGGCTGATCCTGCCGGATTGTGGTCACGCCCCGCATCTGGAAAGGCAGGCGGAAACGCTTGGGGCCGTTGCTGAATTCTGTGAACGTCTGGAAAGGCTGGAACACGCAGATGTCGACACTGGCTGATATTCCCGAAGGTATCCCCGTGCCGCCCCACCGTTACATTCCCGGCAAAACACCAAGGCATCCCGAAGGATGGTTTGATCCGATCAAAAAATCGGTTCATGCGGGTACTCCTGCCGTTGAGCTGCACGAGACCGAAGCCTTTGTCGCAGGCCGGGCCTATTTCAACGCCGGGTATTTCTGGGAGTGCCATGAGGTTCTGGAAGCTGTGTGGTTGCAGGCCCCGGATTCCAGTGCGGAAAGAGACATTGTCCAGGCCATCATTCAGCTTGCAAATGCGCGCCTTAAAATATTGATGGGCAGACCGCGTGCGGCTCTGAGGCTGTGCAGCATGGTGGAAACACAATTGGGCAGGTACCCGGAGAACGCAGTGATTCTGGGCCTGCCGGTTGCGCGGTTGGTCGAGGGCGTACACCAGACCCGCACAGAGACAATCGAGAACTATAGTGCACTAAATCAGCGATAATCAATTTAACTCGCGCACAGATTAGACAGGAAGTGGAATTAAAGTACACTAATGCAGGATAGCTCAGGTGTACGGGAGAGGCCGTTTGGCAGACCTTATCGATTTCCAGGTGGACCCGGATGCAATGCGCCACTGGCGTGTCGACTATGATGGCGCGGTCGCAACTCTCTGGATGGATGTCGACGAAACCGCCGGGCTTTTCGATGGCTATGCGCTGAAGCTGAACTCCTATGATCTGGGCGTGGACATTGAACTGGCCGACGTGGTGCAGCGCATGCGGTTTGAACATCACGAAGTACGCGTTGTCGTTATGCGCTCGGCCAGGGACAGGGTGTTCTGTGCCGGTGCAAACATTCGCATGCTGGGCGGGGCGTCCCATGCGCACAAAGTGAATTTCTGCAAGTTTACTAACGAGACGCGCAACACGTTCGAGGCCGCACTGGAGGACAGTGATCAGAATTACATCTGCGCGATACAGGGTTCCTGCGCGGGCGGTGGATATGAACTGGCGCTGGCCTGCAATCACATCATGCTGACCGATGACAGCACCTCTGCTGTCGCGTTGCCAGAGGTACCGTTGCTGGCCGTTCTGCCGGGGACCGGCGGGCTGACCCGTGTCACGGACAAGCGGCGTGTCCGGCGGGACAGAGCGGATGTGTTCTGCTCCCTGGAGGAAGGCGTGCGGGGGCGCCGCGCTTTGGAATGGGGGTTGGTGGATGAGGTTTTCCCCAATGCCAGCTTTGACCAGCGCGTCGCCGAGCGGGCGCAGGCCCTGGCAGATGCCTCTGGCACAGATACCCCCACCCGGGGCATTACGCTGAACCCGCTGGATCGCAGTTTTGCCGACGATGGCGTGACCTATTCCACAGTGCGCGTTGCTGTCGACCGGCCTGCGCGCCGGGCGGTGGTGACAATTCTGGGCCCACAGGAGGCTGCACCTGCGGACATGTCAGATGCGCATGCGCAGGGTGACCGCACGTGGATGCTGCGCTGCGCGCGTGAACTGGACGACGCGATCCTGCACCTGCGGTCAAACGAAGATGAGATTGGCCTGATCGAATTCCAGACCGCCGGTGATCCGCTGGCTGTCGCAGCCCACGAAGCGGTTTTTCGGGATGCGGGCGATCATTGGCTGGCCCGTGAGGTCATGCACTATTGGAAGCGGGTGCTGAAACGCGTCGATATGACGTCGCGCAGCCTGGCAGCGATTGTCGAGCATGGCTCGTGTTATACCGGTGTGCTGGCCGAGCTGCTCTGGGCGGCGGACCGCAGTTACATGATGCTGGATGCTTTCGACGACGATGACCGGCCCCTGGCAAGCGTGACGCTGACCGCTGCAAATTTCGGCAGTTTCCCGATGGGGAATGGGCTGAGCCGACTGGAAACACGTTTTCTGGGCGTGCCGGAACAGATTGATGTGCTGCGCCAGCGTATCGGAGAAGCCCTGGAGGGGGAGGACGCAGAAGATCTGGGCCTGGTGACCTGGGCCTTTGATGACATCGACTGGGAAGATGAGGTGCGTCTTTTCCGTGAGGAACGGGCGAGTTTCTCGCCCGATGCCATGACAGGCATGGAGGCCAACCTGCGTTTCGCGGGCCCGGAAACCATGGAAACAAAGATATTCGGACGGCTGACCGCCTGGCAGAACTGGATTTTCCAGCGCCCGAATGCGGTGGGCCCCGAAGGCGCACTCCAGCGATATGGCTCCGGTTTGCGGGGCCAGTACAACATGCAGCGGGTCTGACACACCGCACCGAAAACAGCGATTTGATCGCGCCGCCGAATTGAGGGGAGACCGGAATGACCGACCTGATAAACGTAAGCTATGACAGTCAGATACCCAATAACGTTGGGCTGAGTTCTGATCGTAAGGTGCTCAAAGCACTGGAAAAATGGCACCCCGGGTACATCAGCTGGTGGAATGACCTGATCCCGCAGAATTTCCAGGAAAGCATGGTCTATCTTCGCACGGCTGTCTCGGTTGACCCAAAAGGCTGGGCGAAGTTCGACTATGTGAAAATGCCCGAATACCGCTGGGGCGTATTGCTTGCTCCGGCGGTCGAGGATCGCAAAATTCCGATGGGTGAACATCATGGCGAGCCAGCCTGGCAGGAAGTGCCCGGCGAATACCGCAACATGCTCAAGCGCCTCATCGTCATTCAGGGCGATACAGAACCCGGCTCGGTCGAACAGCAGCGGTTTCTTGGACTGACCGCACCGTCGCTTTATGACATGCGCAATCTTTTTCAGGTGAACGTGGAGGAGGGCAGACACCTCTGGGCCATGGTTTACCTGCTGCAGAAATACTTTGGCCGGGACGGTCGCGAAGAAGCCGACGACATGCTGGTGCGCTCGTCCGGTTCTGAGGAGGCACCGCGGATGCTGGGGGCGTTCAACGAAGAAACGCCTGACTGGCTGTCGTTTTTCATGTTCACTTATTTCACTGACCGGGACGGAAAGATGCAGCTGGAAAGCCTGGCACAGTCCGGGTTTGATCCGCTCAGCCGGACCTGCCGTTTCATGCTGACCGAAGAGGCACACCATATGTTTGTTGGTGAAACCGGTGTCGGGCGGACAATTCAGGCGACGCTGGAAGCCATGACTGCCAATGGTATCACCGATCCGTTCGACATCAACAAAATCCGCGATCTGGGTGTGATTGATCTGCCGACGATCCAGAAAAAACTGAACCTGCACTATACGCTCAGCCTGGATCTGTTCGGCCAGGAAGTGTCGACCAACGCGGCCAATGCCTTTAACGCGGGCATCAAGGGCCGGTACATGGAGCTGCGGATCGATGATGATCACCGTCTGCAGAACGACACCTATCCGGTGACGTCAATCGTTGACGGGGCCATCCTGACCGAAGAGGTGCCAGCGCTGACGGCGATCAACATGCGCCTGCGCGACGACTATGTGCGCGATGCAGCAGGCGGTGTCGGACGCTGGAACAAAGCGATCAGCAAATCCGGTATCGAATTCGAGCTGAAGCTTCCGCATGAGGGGTTCCACCGTCAGATCGGGGTCTTTTCGTCGGTTGCGGTGGATCCGGACGGCCAGATCGTTTCAGCGGAAGAATGGGAAAAGCGCCGGCATGAATGGCTGCCCACTAAAGCCGACGGAGATTTTATCCAGTCTCTGATGCAGCCCTGTTTTGAGCCTGGAAAATACGCGTCCTGGATCGCGCCGCCCAAGGTCGGGATCGACAATAAACCCGGAGATTTTGAGTACGTTAAGCTCCATATGGCTTGATCCAGATCAACGCATCGCCGGCGCGGTCCGGGATTAATGGACCGCGTCACGACAGTGACCCCACACAACAGGAGGAAACGGACCCATGCAGACACGGACACCCGGAACAGGCGCCACACCCGCAAAACGCTGCCTTGGCTGCGCGGATTGCAAAGGCATGTGCCGCGATATTTTCGATCTTTTGTCACTGCCTGATGTGATTTTGCGACGGTCCGCTGCCGGTCCATGAACACGCCCGTCAAACAACACCTTATCGATCCCGAAATCTGCATCCGCTGCTATACCTGCGAGATGACCTGCCCGATCGGTGCGATCGAGCATGACGACAACAACGTGGTTGTTGACCCTGACAAGTGCAATTTCTGCATGGACTGTATCCCGGTCTGCCCGACCGGTTCGATTGACGAATGGCGCGTTGTGCAGACGCCCTATTCGCTGGAACAGCAGTTCGGATTTGATGAGCTGCCCGAGCAGGAAGACATCGCAACCAGCGATCCCGATGGAAACGACAGCAGCGAGGCGCAGGAGGAGGCCATCGCGGCGCTTCTGGCCGAGGCGCACAAGGGCGCTGGTGGAAAAGCCGCAGCACCACGGTCTGCGTCGAAACCGACGATCAATATGTACACAATCGGTGCACCTGCCCGGATGACAATACAGGGCAACTACCGACTGACGGATGCGGGCAGCGACGGGGATGTCCGCCATATCATCCTGGATCATGGCGGCCTGCCTTTCCCGGTTCTGGAAGGGCAGAGCATTGGCATTATCGCGCCTGGCACGGATGCCTCGGGCAATCCGCATCTGCCCAGGCTCTATTCCGTGTCCAGCCCCCGCGACGGTGAACGGCCCGGATATGGCAATATTTCCCTGACGGTCAAACGCGAGGAAAAGGGCGTCTGCTCAAACTACCTGTGTGATCTGGAACCGGGTGACAGCGTGCAGGTGACCGGGCCGTTCGGCTCCACTTTCCTGATGCCGGGCGATCCGGACATGCATCTGCTGATGATCTGTACAGGAACCGGTTCGGCCCCGTTCCGTGGGTTTACGATGCGCCGGCAACGCGAAACGCCCGGCGCACAGGACAGTCTGACACTGGTGTTCGGTGCCAGAAATGCGCGGGAGCTGCCCTATTTCGGCCCGCTACAGAAGGTTCCGGACCAGTTTTTGCACAAAGACTTTGCTTTCAGCCGTCCGGACGACGGCGACGGGCAATATGTTCAGGACAGGCTGCGGGCAGGGGCAGCGCGGATTGGCGGACTGCTGCAGGGCGACAGGACCTGTATCTACATCTGTGGACGCAAAGATATGGAAGAGGGCGTTGATGCCGCTCTGAGCGATATCGCCGCTGCAGCCGGTCGTGACTGGTCTTCTCTGCGTGACACCATGCGTGCCGATGGCAGGTATCATGTCGAAACGTACTGAAGCGGGCACCCGGGCGGCTGGCTCCCGAACGGGCAAGGCAACAGCACCGCCCAAAGAGGTGCCATCGCAGGACAGCGCGTTGCGGCTGATGGCACGCGTCGCCTCAAGAGTGCGGGAGCTGCGCAAATCCCAGCGCATGCCGCGCCGCGCCCTGTCCGAGGCCTCGGGTGTATCGCCGCGGTATCTCGCGCAACTGGAAGCGGGCGAGGGGAACATTTCCATCGCTCTGTTGCAACGGGTGGCAGAAGCACTGGGCGTTACGGCGGAAACCCTGCTCGCCAGCGGAGAGGCAACGCACCCCGAGGCGCAGGAAGTCATGACGCTTTACCGTCTTGCACCGGCAGAGGTGCAGAGCCAGGTGCGCCGGTTGTTGTCCGCGGAAAACCCCGGCGCGCTGCGCAGTGGCCGCATCTGCCTTGTCGGCCTCAGAGGTGCTGGTAAATCGACGCTGGGCCGTCTGGCAGGTGAGGCGCTGTCACTGCCATTTGTCGAGCTGTCCAGCGAGATCGAGGCATGGACGGGCATGCCGATGTCGGAGGTGCTGGCGCTGTACGGGCAGGATGGATACCGGCGTCTGGAGTCCGAGGCTGTGCTGCGCGTACTGGAACAGCACGACAAAATGATCCTGGCCGTTGCGGGAGGGATCGTGGCCGAAGAAAAGACCTATGCGCTGCTGCTGGAGCGCTTTCATACAGTCTGGCTGCGCACGTCGCCGGCTGAGCATATGCAGCGTGTCCGGGCTCAGGGTGACCTGCGCCCGATGGAAGGTAATCCTGCGGCCATGTCCCAGCTGCGCGCCCTGCTGGAGGCCCGCAGCCCGCTCTATGAGCGCGCCGATGCGCAGGTAAACACCTCTAACCGCACGGTGTCTGCATCGCTGAATGATCTGCTGGCCGTGTTTGCATCCAACCGGTTTCTGAACTCCCAGCGGCCGTGAGCACGCGGGCTTTGAACGACGATGCAGTCGGGGCGGCGCTGACAGATGCAATGGCTGCGGTGACCGATGCCCTTCTCTTTGTGCATACGACGCCCTGGGAACTGGACGAGGCGATGGTCGGTTTCGGGTTCTCAGAAGGAGCCTGCGAGGCACAGGACAGCCAGGGTCTGATCCGTCTGCTTGCGCGCCGCGCACACCGCCCGCACCAGGAGCTGTGGCAGGACAGCCCTGTGCTGGAGCGGATGGTGTCCGAGGGCCGCCAGGGCCGCACAGCCGGTGTCGGATGGTATCGGTATCCGGGCGGTGGCGGGTTGGTGATTGACCCCCTTGTCGAGGATCTGCTGCGGGAGGAAGCCTGGTTTGCGGGTGTCACCAGGACAGAGCTGGATGGGCCTGAACTGATCAGTGCGGTCGTTGCGGGGCTGGTCAATGTCCTGGCGCATGTGCTGCCGCTGCGCGACCCGCAGATCGCGCAACAGGTGAACACGGCGTCTCTCAGTGTGCCTGGTTTTCCGGTCAAACGCGGCGGGCTTTTGCAGACCGCAGACCAGATCGGTGCCGGGGTAATCTGCGCAAAGCTGCAGGATCTGGCGGCCTCTGGCCCTGCCGGTGTCTGGACGCCTGCGCCGTACCTGACCGGACTGGCGCGCGAAGCGGGAAAGACTATGCCAGACTGATCAGGATCATCGTGCCCATGCCCCAGAGCGTCATCTGGTAATGCGTGTTCTGTGCGCCCTCGTGGCAGTACCAGTAATAAAAATGGTTTCCGACGACGAGAAAGCCGCCCCAGACGGCGGTGAACGCCGTCGCCCCCAGCAGGGCAACCGTGCGCCCGGTATCACTCATAACAAGCCCGGCCAGTGACAGGATCAGCAGTACGACACCGGCCCACAGGATTGCACAGGCAATGGCCTCTGCGATGACAACCAGCCGGAATGCCAGCTTCTGCAGGCTTCGGTCCGTGATCGCGCGGTACGAGACCGTTTTGTAATCCTCCGGCCAGGCTTCCTTCATCCGGGCCATGCTCAGCACTTCGGCAGTATAGGTCTCGTTCATGGATGGATGCAGGATGTTGTCACGCAGGCCCAGCGTCAGCCAAGCCGCAATCAGCCCGGTTGCTACGGTCTGGGCCAGGATCAGCGCGGTTTCCATTCGGTGCTCTCTTTTGCAATCGGGTTATGCGACGAAAAAGGGCCGCGCATTGCGCGGCCCCATGGGTTTTCTGAAGTCAGGATCAGGTCCAGGCGATTTGCTCGGGACGGATCTCGAACGAGATATGGTGCGCACCACCGACCAGACCCTCGCGGGTGTGGTTGTAGAGCGAACGCCAGTAGGGCTGCATTGTGACACCTTCGTCCTGAACGATGGCCTGACCCTTCATCATGAGCGCGCGGCGCGCCTCAACATCCGGGGTTGCCAGAGCTTCGGCCAGAATGGCGTCGAACTCTTCGTTGGCCCAGCCGAACTCGTTCCAGGCTTCACCGGAGCGGTAGGCAAGCGCCCAGACCTGGACGCCCAGCGGACGGTGGTTCCAGTTGGTCGAGGAGAACGGGTACTTGGACCAGTCGTTCCAGAAGGTGGAACCGGGCAGGATCGTCCGTTTTACCTTGATGCCCGCGTCACGCAGCTGCGCGGCAACCGCATCGGTGGTGTCTTTGCGCCATGCATCGTCGATCGAGAGCAGTTCGTGCTCATATTCGCCCATGCCAGCCTCATCCATCAGGGCCTTGGCGGCTGCGGGGTCCACCTTGCGCTCGGGCAGGGCGGCATATTCCGGGTGCATCGGACCGATGTGGTGGTTTTCGGCCACTTCACCGCGACCGGCATAGCCCAGCTCCAGCAGAACCGCGTTGTCCACAGCCATCGCCAGCGCCTGACGAACGCGCTTGTCCGCATAGGGCTGCATGCCATCAACTTCGGCCAGCTGGTTGGGACGGATCACGATTGTCGCCGCCGTCACGACCGAGTTGTTCTGCCAGCCGTCCAGCGTGTCGAAGATGTCGATGAAGTCACCCTCGATGGAGTAGGTCATGTCGATCTCTTCGGCTTCGGCGGCGGCAACAAATGCCGAAGGGTCCGTGCCGTAGTCGATGTATTCCACACGGTCCATGTAGGCGCCGTTGCCCTCGTTCCACCATGTGTGGTTCTCGTTGCGCACGAGCACGCCTTTGACGCCGACTTCCAGCGATTCCGGCAGGTACGGGCCGGTGCCCACAGGATTGCTCAGCGCTGTGTCTGCTGTGTAGGACGCAGGCACGATGGCCGCCGGATAATCCGCCATACCAGGGATCAGGGAGATGTCGGGTGCGGGCAGGTTCAGGCGCACGGTGTGGCTGTCCACAACCTCGATAGCACCGTCGATTGCCTTTTCTGTTTCCGCATCGATCAGGGTGGCGAAACGGCCGGCCATGGAGTTACCCTCCACGCCCTTGTCACACCAGCCTGTGATGTTGCGTGCAACATCTTCGGCGGTAAAGTCGCTGCCGTCGTTCCACTTGACGCCCTTGCGGACGTTCAGAGTATAGACTGTCGCATCGTCGTTGATTTCCCAGCTCTCCAGCAGTTTGCCGGTGAAGGTACCGTCATTCTCGTAGTGTACGAGGTATTCCAGCCATCCACGGCTGAAGTTGGCAATCTGGCTCCAGTCATATGTACGCGGATCCTTGAGGGCGCGGACTTCCTGCTGGATGCGGACGGTGCCGCCCATTTTATGACCGGCGGCCTGTGCCGGTGCGGCCATGCCAATCATGGAATAGGCGGTTGCCGCTGTTGCGCCGAATGCGCTGGCCAGTGCCAGAAATTCGCGGCGGTTGACGGCGTCATGACCGACCTTCGGTGCAGAGTCCACGATGGACTGCGGCAGCGGCTTGCCGGTACGGGTGTAAAAGGTCATGTTCTTCCTCTCTGTTATGCGCGGCTCCGGGCCGCGCTGAGTGCCGGTTATTGTTCCGGTCTGGTGATGCAGTTTTCTGCTTTTGATCGGCCCCTCCCGGGGGACGCGGTGAGTTTCAACAACCAGACTGTTGGCGTCAACCCTAACTTCCCCAGGCTGAATTGCCCGGGACCGAAGTGTCTGGCGCGGTTATACCTGCTGGCCGGTCATGATACCACCGGAGCGGGTGTCGCACCGTGATACTCAGCGTGGGCAACCGCTGTTTTTGCAGCGCGAATGACGCAATTTCTACCATCGGTGTCGCTCTGCGACCTTGATCGCAGGCGCACTGTCTGCCTGCACACCGCCGACAGAGATCAAAATCTGACGCTGACCGGTAGATTGCGTCCGGCTGAGGCGCACAGCTTTTTTGGTGTGGCCGGGCGGCTTCCCTTACGGAAGCTGCATCGGAAAATGCACACCTGTGCAAAAAACGCATGGCTGACCCGCCGGAATACGAATCTGCTGCGCCGGGGCGTCTCATGGGCAAGGGTTCATGAAAATCCACGCGCCAGCCCCCACCTCGCAGGTTTTCATCTGCGGAAAACCGGGCCACAGTCGCCCCAAAGAGCAGGCAAAGGACATGTGATGAGAGCGCTCAGCCCGAACACCATTTCAGCGCCCGTTGCGCGGTATTCTCACGGTGTGGAGATCCCCGCCGGTCACCGTCTGGTCCGGACATCCGGGCAGCTTGGTCTTGCCACTGACGGGGCGGTCCCGTCCGGCGCGCTGGAGCAGGCCCGTATCTGTTTTGGCAATATCGCCGCCATTCTGGCAGAGGCGGGCATGGATGCCGCAGACGTCTGTCATGTTTCGGCCTTTGTCACCGGGCGGGAACACATGACGGGGTACATGCAGGCGCGTGATGCCTGGTTGTCGGATGTGCCGGTTCTGCCGTCGTCAACGCTGCTGATCGTGTCCGGATTTACAAGGCCCGAGTTTGTCGTCGAGGTTGAGGTCTGGGCGGCTGCGCCCTGAGGCCGGACGGCGGGCGTTATGTGTCCGGGTAGTCGCGGCGGATCAGTCTGCGCAGGCTCCAGATCAGTGTGCCGCCGAAAAAGACGACAGAGATCATAATTGCTTCCCAGCCACCGGGCCCCTGGGGCAAACCGCGCCAGACCAGCGCAAAGCCTGTCATTGCCAGCCCCGCAACAGCAAAGGCCGCCCGGAAGGTCAGATCGCCGCGCGAGGGTCCGAAACGGTTCTGACGGCGCGTGTCAGACGCGTCATCCGGCGAAACGCCATCAGAACGCGGCCCGTCACTCATCCTTGTCGGAGCCCTTTTTCTTTCTGGCCTGCAGCCAGCGAAACAGAAAAAACAACGCTACAAAAACAACGATCCAGAACAACAGATCACTCAGAGCTTCAGACATTTTATCGCTTTCCCTGTCCGCGGTACGGGGCAGAATGCCCGCCCTGTCGCTGACAGTTATCCGGCGGTGGCGGCGGTTTCACAAGCCCTGCCGGGGATTGCGGTGCAGACATCTTTCGCGAAACCGGATATCTGTCCCGGAAAGTTGTAACTGTAACAATATTCGAGGGCCGTCTGATGCGTCCGGAAAGCACCTTTGATCTGCAGTCTTTTCTGCCCTACCTGCTGACCCAGGCCGCAGAACGCAGCAGCCTGGAGTTTCAGCAGGTCTACCGTGACCGCTATGGCATGCTGCGCACGGAATGGCGGGTGCTGTTTCATCTGGGGCTGTACGGGACAATGACCGCTGGTGGGATCGGTGCAGCCGCCGGCACCCACAAAACCAAGATCAGCCGCGCGGTGCACCGTCTGGCCGAACGCCGGTACATCACGCGCAACCGGGACGGGGCCGACCGCCGTGTGGAGCATCTGGACCTGACCCCGCGGGGACGGGCAGTGTTCAACGAGCTGCGTGGGATTGCCGCCGACTATGACGAGGCGCTGAGCAACCAGCTGAGTGAAACGGAACTCAAAGTCCTGCGCACGGCACTGCGAAAACTTGCGGGCATGCAAAGCGGTCGCTTTACCTGACGCCGCTTTCAGGGCACCGCTTGCACATGACCGATCAGATGAAAGGCCTGTTGATTACGCTCGCCGGTGTGCTGCTGGTGGTGCCGGACGCGCTCTTTGTGCGACTGATCGATGCGGATGCGCTGACCATCGCCTTCTGGCGGCAGCTGCTGGCAGGCGGGGTCTCGGCACTGGGGCTGCTGGAAAGCGTTCTGGCACCGTTACTGGTCTGGGCGATTGTGCACGAACACCCGGGCGCCTGGGCGCTGGCGGGCGGCTCGGTGGTGATCGGCGCGCTCTTTGTCTCAAACCTCCGGGCGCTGCGGCGCCACAGGGTCAGAAATCTGCCGATACCCCCGGCAGTCTGAGTGCTTTGACCAGGTCGCGCAGCTCCTGCCGGGCAGCGACGTTAGAGATATTGAGCTGTTTGACGCCAATATCCTTGAGATCCAGCAGGGTCAGGCCGCGCGGGAAAAGCTCCCGGAAGACGACCCGTTCTGAAAACCCGGGCGCGATGCGGAACCCGATCCGCTTGCTCAGGTTCTGGATCGCGCGCTCCATCTTTTCCTTGTTGACCATCCGCTGTGCGCCCATCCGGTTGCGCACCACGATCCAGTCAATCGGCGTCAGACCGGCCTGGGCGCGCAGCTGTCGCGCGTTCCAGACCATCTCGGAATAGACGGACGGGCCGAGAATTTCCTCGCCCGTGGCATCGGTACGCGCCAGCAGGTCAAAGTCCACAAAACTGTCGTTCAGCGGTGTGATCAGCGTATCCGCCAGGCTGTGGGCGACCTGGCTCAGCCGGGTGTGGGACCCGGGGCAGTCGATCAGGATAAAGTCATTGTTCGGTTCCAGCTCTGCCACGGCAGCAGAAAGCCGGTGGTCATAGATATTCTCGCCGGGTTTCAGGGTTTCAGGCGCAATTTCCGGCAGTTCCCGCACCTGCGGGCTGGCCAGCGACAGGCCGGCCTTTTTCAGAAAGGCCTCGCGGTTTTCGGTGTAGCGGCCAAAGGTGCGCTGGCGCAGGTCCAGGTCGAGCGCGCTGACCTTGTGGCCCATCCGGGCAAGAGCCGTTGCCACATGCATGGAGACGGTGGATTTCCCCGCGCCACCTTTTTCGTTTCCGACGACGATGATATGCGCCATATGCCCGATCCTTTACCCCGCCGCTTTGTGCGGCTGTTGTGAGCGCGGACTATAAGTTGGGCTCTTGTGTTTGGGAAGCGGTCGCCGCGCCAAATTCGTCTCTGTTCTGCGGGAAAACGGCAGCCGCGGCTTCGCTGTCACAGGTTCCGCTGCGGCAGGTGGGGCATTGCGCTGTTTTGCGCTGTTATGCGCCAGCGCGCGAAGCGGGGGGCGTGCAGCCCTGTGACCCTGGCATGTCCCGTTTTTTTGCAGGTGTGGATATTACTTTGCGCTGATTTGCGGTAAACAGTCACGATGCTGAAGTTCGATGAAGAAACCACAAAACTGCTCGAAATCGCCTATCAGGGCTGCGATGTGACCCGCCGCAGGCGCGAAGCCTTTGACGCTCTGCACCTGTGCGAGGGTGATACCGTAGTGGATATCGGGTGCGGCAACGGCCTGCTGAGCGAAGAGATCGCGCGCGCAGTCGGGCAAACGGGGCATGTGACCGGCGTTGATCCCAGCGCGGATATGCGGGCACTGGCGCAGGCACGTTGCTCAGATTACCCGTCGGTGCAGATCCGCGAAGGGCTGGCCGATGCGCTGCCGCTGAAAGACGGCCAGGCCGACAAGGCCGTCGCGGTTCAGGTGCTGGAATACCTTCCGGATATCCCAGCCGCCGTGCGCGAGGTGCACCGGGTTTTGCGCCCTGGTGGACGGTTTGTTGCGGTGGATACCGGGTGCGGCACTCTGGACTGGTTTTCGGAAAACGAAGCGCGCATGCAGCGTTTCCAGGCAGCCTGGGATCACCACTATTCAGAGGCGCGTGTGGCGGCGCGCTGGTCCGGACTGATGCGGGATGCAGGCTTTGCGGCACCTGAGATCCGGCCCTTTACCTTTTGCGATGTGACGATGCGGCCGGATGGGATCGCGTTTATGCTGATGCATCTGATGTCGCGCTATGCTGCCGAAAACGGCCACATGCCCGCAGAGGAAACCAAAGCCTGGTTTGACGAGCAGGTGGCGCTTGCCCGCGAGGGGCGGTTCTTTTTTTCGCTGACGTATTACAGGATGAGTGCCGTCAGGATCTGATCTGCGGCGCGGGCGACTGTCTGTGTGATTGATGGCTGTTGCTATCCGTCCCGCCCGGGTTCGTTCGGATTGCTGGAAAACAGCGCGATCTTGTTGCCCTGGGGGTCGCGCAGATAGCTGACGTAAAAATGTGGTCCATAATCTGCGCGGAAACCGGGTTGTCCCTCGTCGGATCCGCCCGCTGCCAGGGCCGCGGCGTGCAGGTCGCGCACCTGTTGCTGGCTGCGTGCCTCAAACGCGACCATCGCCCCGTTCCCGGCGGATGCCGGGCGCCCGTCATAGGTCGGCTTGACGTAGAAATCCGGCAGAACAGGGCGCTGGCCGGGGGCCACAGGCAGCACATAGCTCAGGCCTTCGGTGCCCTCTTCCAGCCCGTAATCCAGGGCAGGCAGAAAGGCCGAATAAAACCGTTTTGCACGGGCGATATCATCTGCACCGACGGTGACATAGGCAATCATGCCAGAGGCTCCTTTTGCAACGTGCTCTGTCGCGCCGAGACTACAGCACCGCGGCGCGCTGGTACATCACGGGGAGGGTACAGTTGCCCGGATGGCGCAGCGCTGGCCATGGCAGAGCGGTGCACAAACGAAAAAGGCCGTCCCCGGGGGGACAGCCTTTGGTAATGCGATGCGGGCAAGGGTTCAGAACCCAAGACCTGCATATTTGTTTTTGAACTTGGACACGCGGCCACCGGTGTCCATCAGGCGGGACGAACCACCTGTCCATGCCGGGTGCACAGACGGGTCGATGTCGAGCGACAGCTGGTCGCCTTCTTTGCCCCATGTGGATTTCATCTGCACCACGGTGCCATCGGTCATTTTGACGTCGATGATGTGATATTCGGGATGTGTATCTGCTTTCATCGGTCCGGTCCTTACGCGCTGGCGCCCGAGCGGGGCTTGTAGTTGGAGTTTTCGGTGATCCGTGCGGATTTACCGCGACGGCTGCGCAGATAGTACAGTTTCGCGCGGCGCACACGGCCCCGGCGGACAACTGTAATGCTGTCGATGTTTGTCGAGTGCAGGGGGAACACACGTTCCACGCCCTCACCAAAGGAAATCTTGCGCACGGTGAACGAACCGGCGATGCCGTGGCCGTTGTTGCGTGCGATGCAGACGCCTTCGTAGTTCTGCACACGGGTCCGTGTGCCTTCGGTCACTTTGAAACCGACGCGGACGGTATCGCCGGCGCGGAAGTCGGGAATTTCTTTTCCCAGAGCGGCAATCTGTTCCGCTTCAATCTGTGCAATCAGATCCATCTGATCGTCTCCTATACTGCTCGTGGTTGGTCCACGAAGTTTGTGTGCGTCTCAGAGCTTCCGGTCTGTGATCGGGTCCGCTTGCCGCGCCCGCCGGGAGGATACAAACATCATTCCTTGAAAAGCCGTTCTCCATATGAAAACGGGCCGGAGCCGCAAAAGCGATTCCGAACCCGCGCTGTCTAGGCTTAAAATAAGATCAGATCAAGCCCTGCCGGAGGTCTGATTTCTCAGGTCCAGGCGGCGTTGTCTACCCTGCCTGGGCAAAGCGGTTGGGCAGAGCACTGCGCAGCACGGACGTCGAGATCGAGCTCTCACAGTGCAGCTGTGCCACCAGATCGGTTACAGGGGCCGGTGCCGGGGCAGCAACCGGTTGTCTGGCAGCTTCGGGCGCGGGTTTTGGCGGGCCGGGCGGTACGGCGCGAACAACGCGCTGGCGCTTGTGATCTGTCTCAAACCGCGAGTACCGCTCCTTGGGACCGGACGCATAGGGGTCCTGACCTGACAGGACATTCAGCAGCTTCAGCATGGACGCTCTCCCCGTGTTGTTAACCATGAGTAGTATTGAGGCGGATTCTGTCAGGTTTTTGTCAAATCTTCCGGAATTCATGGCCAAAACAGGGCCAGTTGCGTCCAACGGCCGCCAATCATACTTAATCTTCGGGATTGTTGCGCCGTTTTGACCAAAGATCGGGGCGTCTGGCTTTTGTCAGCGACTCGGACTGGTTGCGCCGCCACTTTTCAATCTCGCCATGGTTGCCGGACATCAGGACCGGCGGGATGTCACGGTCTTCCCAGGTGGCGGGCCGGGTGTATTGCGGATGCTCCAGCAGACCGCTGGAATGGCTCTCCTCAACCGTGCTTTCCGCGTTGCCGAGCACGCCGGGCAACAGGCGCACAGTGGCGTCCAGCATGGCCTGAGCCGCCAGCTCGCCCCCGGTCATCACGAAATCCCCCAGCGAGACCTCGGTGACACCGAAATGCTCCAGCACGCGCTCATCCACGCCCTCGAACCGGCCACAGAGCATCGTGACACCGTCGCAGCGCGCCAGATCCCGCGCCATAGCCTGGTCAAAGGGTTTTCCCCGCGGGGACATGTAAAGAACCGGCCAGCGCCCGCGCGCATGCGCCTGGGCGGCCTGCAGCGCCGGGCCGACAACATCTGCGCGCAGCACCATGCCCGCGCCGCCGCCTGCAGGTGTGTCATCCACGTTGCGGTGCCTGCCGATGCCAAATTCGCGCAGGTCATGGGTGTGAAGCTGCCATTTGCCCTCCTGCAGGGCCTTGCCGGTCAGGGAAAGACCCAGCACCCCGGGAAAGGCATCGGGAAAGAGCGTCACGATGCGGGCCTGCCAGACGCCTGCCAGTTCCTCTCCCGCATCCATCAGGGCGCGGGGCTTCAGGGCCGGGCGGATCGCCTTGCGCCCGTGGCTGCGCGGGGCATCAGCCATCAAAGAGCCCGTCAGGTGGGTCTGCGATGATCCGGCCCGTGGCCAGATCGACCGTGGGCACCGCCGCAAGCGTAAAGGGCAGCAGCACCGTTTCTGATGAGCCGGGGCGCTGCACCTCAAGCAGATCCCCCGCGCCGTGGTCCTGGACCAGTTTGACAGTGCCCAGCAGGGTGCCGCCGGTGTCCAGCACATCGAGCCCGATGAGGTCTGCGTGGTAATATTCGTCATCGGGCAGGGACGGCAGCTGATCGCGCAGCGCATAAAGCCGTTCGCCCTTGAGCGCGTCCGCCTCTTCTTTGGTGGAGACCTCTGCGATACGGGCCGCGAACCCGTTTTTGATGGGGCGCACCAGCGCCAGATGAAAACTGCGCGCGCCATCCTCTGAGGTCAGGGGGCGGTAGGTCTCGATATCTTCGGGCACGGCACAGAAGCTTTTGATGCGCAGCTCGCCGCGCACGCCATAAGCGCCCCCGATCGCGCCGACACAGATTTTGTCATCACTCATTCGTCCACTCCAATGCAGATGCCTTCGGACATGGCTCCGCCGCGCGCTTCACAGCTGTCTGACTGGCGCGCACGTTCGTACATGATACCCGCAAAAAAGGTGAGGAGCACCATGATCAGGGTGCGGACCGGTCTGAACATATTCTGCCTGTCAGCCTGGCGGAGGTATGGGCTGCCCGCAGGGTGCGGGCAGCGCCGGTGTCATGAAAGGGGTCTGTCCCCGCGGGGAACGGACCGCGTGCGGATTATTCCGCTGTTTCTTCTGCAGGGGCTTCTTCGGCGGGGGCAGCAGCTTCGGCGGCTTTGGCGGCTTTCTCTTCTGCGCGCTCCTGGGCTTTCTTGCCGGGTGTGCCCTTGTTGGGGTTGTTGCGTTCGGACTTCTCTTTCAGGCCGGCGGCTTCGAGCATGCGGGCCACACGGTCTGTGGGCTGTGCGCCCTGCGAGAGCCAGTGCTGCACGCGCTCGACGTCCATTTTCACGCGCTCTTCGCTGTCTTTGGGCAGCAGCGGGTTATAGGTGCCCAGCTTTTCAATAAAGCGGCCGTCGCGCGGCATGCGGCTGTCCGCTGCAACGATACGGTAGAAGGGGCGCTTTTTGGAGCCGCCGCGGGCGAGACGAATTTTCATAGCCATGGTGTGTTTTCCTCTTGGTGTTTTTTAAATGAGGCCGGAGCCTCTCAGGATTGGGGTTGTCGCACCGAAGGTGCGCTTGGGTTTGTCGCACCGAAGGTGCGCTTGATGTTTGTCGCACCGAAGGTGCGCTAGCTCTGGTGTTTACGATGGTGCTGAATGACTTCAGCGATGATGAAGTTGAGAAACTTCCTGGCGAATTCAGGATCCAGATCGGCCTGGTTCGCCAAATCTTCGAGCCGCTCGATCTGGGCCGCTTCGCGCGACGGATCGGACGGGGGAAGGTCGTGTTCGGCTTTGAGTTTCCCCACAGCCTGCGTGTGCTTGAACCGCTCGCCCAGGGTATAGACGAGGATCGCATCGAGCCGGTCGATGCTGCTGCGATGCTCTTTCAGCACCCGGGCGGCGCGGGTCACGGCGTCGGTCATATGTAGCCTCCAAAGCTGCGTCTGTGCCACGTCGGTACAGCGTCGGTATCACGTCGGTATTGCGTCGGTGCGCGGCGCACGGTTGTGTAAGGATCAGTCAAGGGCCCATCCTTTCGGTCTGAACAGCGGATCGGCGTAGTGACCGATCTCCATTTCAATGCCGTGGGCCAGTTGCGAGCCGTTCAGGGCTGCGGGCGAGGGATGCCTGTAAACCGCGTCATTGCCGTCGATTGTGGCGGCGTTACGGTCTTTCACTGCCCCCAGACGTTCAGCCAGACGGATACTGTCCAGGTTTCTGGGGTCGATATAGCTGACGGCAGTGTCCCAGCCGCAGTGACCATAGAGATAGCCGCGCACTGCATGCGTTGCCTCGAGCGCATAGCCTTTGCCCGCCATATCGGGCCAGATGACCCAGGCGATCTCGGCCTCGGGCCATTGCGCCGGTTTCCAGCCACCCGCCATGCCGTAGGTTTTATCGGTTTGCCGGTCGTGGATCATCCACATGCCATAGCCGCGGATCTGCCAGTGGCCGATCTCGCCCGCGTAGAGCATCCACGCTTCGTAAGCGTTCAGAGGGCCGCCCATAAAGCGCGCGCGGTAGCTGGTGAAAGTTGCCTTGAAGTCCGGATAGTCCTGGGGTTCGGGGCCGCGCAGGATCAGGCGCCGGGTTTCCAGCACGGGGATCAGTGTCTCGGTCACAGCGACACCTCCGGCCCGGGCGCCTGGTTGTGCCTGCGGGAGCCTCCGGCGGGGATATTTGCGGCCAGAAGAAGACGGGCGGTTCGCGCGCGGGTCATGCGACATGCCCCCCGTTGTTGCAGCGCCAGACCTGGGCGTCATCCTGCATGTCGTCCTGGTGCGCGCCAAGGCGACGGGCAGTGGCCTGCGCGCGGGTATTTGCCGGGTCGATGTAGCTGACCAGGGTGGACCAGCCCAGCGTCTCGAAAGCATGGGTGCGGGCAGCGGCGGCGGCCTCGGTGGCGAGCCCCTGGCCTTCGGCCGCGGCGGTCAGCACGAAGCCCAGTTCAGGTTCCATATCGCCCGGCTCGAACCCCAGCAGGACAAACCCCGCGATGCTGCCCTGGTATCCGATAGTCCAGATGCCGTGGCCGTGCAGCAGCCAGGTGGAGGTCATCTGCGCGAAATCCGTCCAGGCATCCTCGCGCGTCATAGGCCCGTCTAGGTATCTGCCACGCTCGCTGCAGGCGATCTGTGCAAAGGTGTCGAAATCTGTCACGCGGGGCGCGCGCAGGATCAGCCGCGCGGTGCGCAGGGTCGGCAGTTTTTCCTGCAGGCCGAGGGCAAAGAGCGCCGCCGCACCCGGGCGTGGTGTTTCGCAGGCAAATGTCATTGCAGCACCTGCGGGCGGGGGTGGCGGTAGACCAGCACGTCCTTTTCCGGGTTCGGGATGGCGGCACCGGTATCGAGCGCTGCACCCAGCCGTTCAGCAAGGCGCACGGAGGCATCATTGCCCTTGTCGATGTAGCTGACGACCGTGTCCCAGCCCAGCACGGTCCAGGCGTGATCAAGGCAGGCGCGCGCGGCCTCCTGCGCGATGCCCTGGCCCTGGCTTGTGGCATCGAAGAGGACCCAGCCCACTTCTTTTTCCGGCCAGCCGTGCGGGTACCAGTGACCGACGATCCCGAGCGGTGCGTCAGAGCCCTGGCGTGTCACGGTAAACATGCCAAAGCCGCGCATGACCCAGTGGCCGATTTCGGTGCCGAAGAAGTTCCAGGCCTGGCGGGGCGTCATCGGCCCGCCCACAAAGCGGGCGCGGTCCGTCTGATAGAACGCCATGAAAGCCCCGGCGTCCGCAGGGGCGGGCGCGCGCAGCACAAGGCGTTCTGTGGTCAGGACGGGCCAGGCGGTCATGTCAGCTCAGCCCCAGTTCAGCCGGGGTGGCGCCATCGAGCACCGGGCGTGTAAAGGAGCGGTCATAGCGGCGGATACAGGCCGTTCGGGTCGCAAATTCATAGGCACGCAGGCAGTCTGCATCTTCCCACATTCTGGCGCGGTAGTCCTCGTATGCGGCCAGCGACGGGAAGGAGAAGTGGCAGTATGCGATGTCGTTCGGGCCCTCATGGGGCATGTGATAGCCGTGGTGCGTGCCACCAAGCTGCGGCACCTTCCACAGCCAGAAGCGTGCGTAGGTCTCGAAATCCGCAAGCTTTGCGGGATCGATTTCATATCTGACGGTGCAGGAGATCATCGCGCTTATTTCTTTTTGCCAAAACCGGAGAGGCCCGGGGGCAGGGGCATGCCGCCGCCCATACCGCCCATGCCGCCGGGCAGTCTGCCGCCCATCTGCTTTGCGGCGGCTTCCAGCGCTTTGGGGTCCATGCCGGCGGCCATATCCTCGGGCGAGGGGCCGCCTTTGCCGAACATGCCCTTCATGGCCTGTTTCAGCATGCCGCCTTTGCCCATTTTGCCCATCTTCTTCATCATGTCGCCCATCTGGCGCTGCATCTTGAGAAGCTTGTTGAGCTCGGAGACTTCCATCCCCGCACCCTTTGCGATGCGCTTTTTGCGGCTGGCCTGGAGGATCTGCGGATTGGCGCGTTCCTTTTTGGTCATGGACTGGATGAGCGCGATCTGGCGTTTGATGATGCTGTCGTCGATGCCTGCATCCTCGACCTGCTTAGCCATTTTGCCCATGCCGGGCATCATGCCCATCATGCCCTGCATGCCGCCCATTTTCTGCATCTGCTCCAGCTGCACGCGCAGGTCATTCATGGTGAAGTGACCCTTCATCATGCGCCTGACCATCTTTTCGGACTGCTCAAGTTCGAGCGTTTCCTGCGCCTTTTCCACCAGGGCCACAATGTCGCCCATGCCGAGGATACGGCCGGCGATGCGGTCCGGCTCAAAGGTCTCGATGGCGTCCATCTTTTCGCCCAGACCCACAAAGCGGATGGGCTTGCCCGTGACAGCGCGCATCGACAGCGCCGCACCGCCGCGTCCGTCGCCGTCCATCCGGGTCAGAACAACGCCGGAGACGCCGATCTTGTCGTCAAACTCGGTCGCGACGTTCACGGCGTCCTGGCCGGTCAGCCCGTCCACCACCAGCAGGGTTTCGCGCGGGTTGGCCACATCGCGCACGGCGGCGGCCTGGGCGATCAGTTCCTGATCGATGTGCAGACGGCCGGCCGTGTCGAGCATATAGACATCATAGCCACCGAGACCCGCCTGGGTCTTGGCGCGTTTTGCGATGGCGACCGGGTCCTCGCCCTTGACGATGGGCAGGGTGTCGACGCCGATCTGGGTGCCCAGAATGGCCAGCTGTTCCATCGCGGCGGGGCGGTTCACGTCGAGCGAGGCCATCAGCACGCGCTTGCCGTCTTTTTCCTTGAGGCGTTTGGCGAGTTTCGCGGTCGTTGTGGTTTTACCGGAGCCCTGCAGACCGACCATCAGAATAGGTGCGGGCGGGTTGTCGATTTTCAGCGCACCGGGGTCTTCGGACCCTTTGAGCACGTCCACCAGGGTGTCATGCACAATCTTGACGACCTGCTGGCCAGGGGTGATCGATTTGGTGACGGCCTGACCGGTGGCCTTTTCCTGGACGGCTTTGACGAAATCACGGGCAACGGGCAGGGACACGTCCGCCTCGAGCAGGGCCACGCGGACCTCACGCAGGGCGGTGGCAACATCCTCGTCGGACAGTGCACCCTGTTTGGTGAGACGGTCAAAGACGCCACCAAGGCGTTCGGACAGATTTTCAAACATGGGCCGCGGCCCCTTTCGTTGTCGGTTGCGGAATGCCATTGACGTAAGCATCCCGCGCGATTGTCACAATCACCCGTATCCGGGCGGCACCCCTGGCACCCCGGGGGCACCGCGCCTTCCGTCCCCCATGCGGGGGCGATCCAACGCCAGGCGCCCCCGTGGGCGCAACGCGCTGACGGGGGGCGATCCTGTTGAGATACAGGACCGGAAGAATGATCCTTCCGGGTGTGACGCGCGTTTAGAACGCTGTGCCGGTTGAGTCAAGCGGTGTGCCGCATCGCGCGTGCAGAGCCGAACAGAAGCACTCTAAAAGACAAATGCCAGCCTGATGGCCAGTTTCTTGGCCGCGCAGTTGCAATTTGCTTGACGGGTCTTTGAAAAACTGTTCGCGTCCCCCGATACAATTGGAGTGTTTTTGATGAAATATTGTCTGACCGTGCTGCTGTCCTGCGGCGTATGCTTTGCAGCCACCGACAGCGAGGCTGCAACTTTCCGGATCGAAGCCGAAGCGACGATTTCAACCGTTGGCAGCGCTTTTACGGGTGCGGGCTTTGCAACCGGCCAGTCGGCCTCTCTGATCTGGGAGTACGATTCGAACGCGCCCCAATCGGTCATCAGCGGTAGCATCGCAACTTATTTTGATAACCCGACGTCTTCCTTTTCGATGACCTTTAACGGGCAAACCTATTCGGAAGGCGCGGCCGGGACGTCACTGGATATCGTCCAACTGACGGACGGAACAGCAGGCGACCCCATATTTACGGACGACCTAATTAACGTCGGAGGACAAGGAACTCCAGTGACGTTCGCCGGGGTTGCGGACATGCAGGCTCAGATTCGTTTGGAGGGTTCGAGCGGCCTTCTGAGCGGAACGGATCTGTCGCAAATCCCGGATTTTGACGAACTGGACTTTTCCACCTCAAGCTTCCGGCTGGTTGGTGGAGGCGGAGTCGACAAGAACCTGACGGCACGGATCACCTCTGCCACGTTTACGGATCTGTCCGCCGTGCCTGACCCGTCGCAGGTGCCTGTGCCTGCAGCCTTGCCGTTGTTACTGGGTGGTATGGGTTTGTTTGGCGCGCTGAAGCTTCGGCGCAAGACCGGGGCATAGGGGCGCGCAGCGGGCACTATACAGTGATCGTGCCGGGTGCAGCCTGTGCCGTGAACCTGCAAGCCGGACCGCAGAACAGGCACACGGGCCGGTCGTTTCCGGATGGGGAACACACGCACAGGTTAACCATTCCATGAGATTTGTCTCATGCTTTGTTCAAATTCGTCGTAAAACCACCGGGAGTTTTAAACGAATGTAAAAGAGCAGGTGATCCGTAATGTTTACACGTCTTGCAATCATGGTTTGTGCGGTTGGTGTCGGTCTGACGGCAGCAGAATTTCAGGCGGCTTTCACACAGACATCGCTGGAAATGACAAGCACGCACGCGGCCTTTGATCATCTGAACTGATACGACCCGGCGGCGGGAACGGCCGCTCGGAAATCTCTCTCTCAGCCCGACCTCCAACGGGTTGTCAAAAAGAAGGCGGGCCCGCATGTGCCCGCCTTCCTGCATTTGTGAGCCTGTGCTTCCGGCGCGGGCGCTCTACGCCGCCAGGTCTGCAATCTTTGCTTCTGCGGCGCTTATGGCGGCAGTTGCATCCGCCATCTGGCGATCGGCGGCGATGATCTCGACATCGGTGATGCCGATAAAGCCCATGATGTGGCGCATATAGCCCGAGGCGAAATCGATCTCTGATCCCACTGGCGTACCGCCGGTGGCCAGCGCGATCACCGCGCGTTTGCCTTCCAGCAGGCCAACAGGCCCGTTTTCTGTGTATTTAAAGGTAACACCGGCCCGGGCGATCTGGTCAATCCAGGCTTTGAGCGCGGCAGGCACACCAAAGTTGTAAACCGGCGCGCCGATCACCAGGACATCCGCCCTGCGGATCTCTTCGATCAGGCTGTCCGAAAGGGACAGGGCCTCTTTTTGCGCATCGGTGCGCTGATCTGCGGGTGTGAAGTTGGCGTTGACCCAGGTCTCGGTGATCTGGGGGATTGCCTCGGACAGGTCACGTCTGACAATCTCACCGCCCAGACGGTCGGCGATTTTGGCTGTGAGCTGGCGGGTTGTGGACCCGGCAAGGCGGGCGGAGGCATCGATCTGCAGTATGGTCTGTGTCATGTGTCATGTCCTTCGTTGCAGGAAAAATGTGTCTGTGCTGGTTATATGGATCAACGCAAAGATGCACACAATTACAACAAATCAACATTAATTGTGCAAATTCGCACTTATGCTGTAAACTTCGATCATGGGATCGTTCGAATTCGCGCGTATTCTCCTCTGATTTCAAAAGTTCCTTGAAATTCCGCACATCTTTCGAAAATCCTTGGCCGCAGGTGAAAAATGCGGTTGCGGGAGTGTGCAGGTGGACAACTGGGATGAGATCCGGACAGCGTTCCAGGTGGCGCGCATGGGCACTGTCAGCGGTGCTGCCGAAGTGCTGGGCGTGCACCATGCGACCGTTATCCGGCATATTGATGCGCTGGAGGGACGGCTCGGCGTCAAACTCTTTCAGCGCCATGCGCGCGGCTATACCGCGACGGAGGCAGGTCAGGACCTGCTGCGTGTGGCCCAGGCCACCGATGATCAGTTCAGCCAGCTGGTGGGCCGGATCAAAGGGCGGGGCAATGACGTCTCGGGCGAGCTGGTTGTCACTTCGCTCATCAGTATTGCGCCGCGCATGGCGCCGCTGCTGACCGAGTTCCAGCGCGCGCACCCTGAGGTCATCGTGCGCTATCTGACGGGCGCGCGCCTTTTCCGGCTGGAGTATGGCGAGGCGCATGTGGCGATCCGTGCGGGTACGGTGCCTGATCAGCCCGACAACGTGGTGCAGCCGTTTCACGAGCAGAAAATGGGCCTGTATGCCAGCCGGGGATACATCGAGGCACACGGCATGCCGCAGGGGATCGACAGCTTTGCGCGGCACCGCTTTGTGGCCCAGGACGAAGACGACAGCCGCGCGCCTTTTGAACGCTGGCTGCGCCAGATGGCACCGGCCAGCTCCCTGACATTCCGCAGCACGGACACCCGCGCGATGGAGGCGGCAATCCGCGCCGGAGCGGGCATCGGGTTTATGCCTGTCTTTGACGCCCAGGCGGATGACGATCTGGTCGAGGTGCACCCGCGCGATGACAGCTGGGCGGGCCCGCTGTGGCTGGTCACCCATGTGGATCTGCACAGAACGACCAAGGTGCAGGCCTTTCTGACCTTTCTCAAAGAGCAGTCGAAAGACTGGAAAGTATGACCCGTTGACGCCGGCGCTGCAGGGTCACGCGGCCATGCTGGCGTTTTCCGCGCTGGTGGCCGGGTCCTTTTCGCTGGGCTCGCTGGCAGCAAATGAAATCTCGCCTGCTGCGCTGAACGCCGTGCGGTTCATGATTGCGAGCCTTGTCATCGGGGCGGCAATGATGGCGACGACGGACGTGTCGCGCGGCGCGTTTCGGGCCCCCTGGCGCTACCTGGTTCTGGGCGGGCTCTTTGCCGTCTATTTTGTGCTGATGTTTGAGGGGCTCAAAACGGCGCCACCGGTCAGTGCGGCTGCGGTCTTTACCCTGACCCCGGTGGTTGCGGCGGGTTTTGGCTGGCTTTTGCTGCGCCAGATCACCACCACGCGCATGGCGCTTGCGCTTTGCGTTGGGGCGGTCGGAGCGCTCTGGGTTATTTTCCGGGCGGATCTGGCGGCGCTGCGCGCCTTTGAAGTGGGGCGGGGCGAGATGATCTATTTTGTCGGCTGCGTCAGCCATGCGCTTTACACGCCGATGGTCCGCAAGCTGAACCGGGGCGAACCTGCCGTGGTGTTCACCTTTGGCATGCTGGTGGCCGGGGCCGTGGTTCTGACGCTCTGGGGCTGGCAGGATCTGCGCGCCACGCCCTGGGCCACGCTGCCGGGTATTGTCTGGGTGACACTCATTTATGTGGCGCTCTTTGCCTCGGCGGCGACCTTTGTGCTGTTGCAGTTCGCCACCCTGCGCCTGCCGAGCGCCAAGGTCATGGCCTATACCTATCTGACACCGTCCTGGGTGATCATCTGGGAAATGGCGCTGGGCAATGGTACGCCGCCCCTGTTGGTGGGGGTCGGTGTTGTGCTGACCATTTCCGCACTTGTGCTGCTCCTGCGCGACGAGGAAAAACCGGCGATGGAACCGGAAAGCCCCTGAACACGTTAGCCCTCTGAGACGCTGGAAGGAGACTTGAAATGCGCAGTATTATTTACCTGATCGGGCTTGTGGTGGTTGTTATGGCTATTCTGCGGTTTGCCGGTATCGCCTAACCTGCCGCTTCATCGCCGCCGGACGCCACAGGCAGTTCGGCGGCGAGAAACCGTTCAAAAGCTTCCAGGTTCACTGGCTCAAACTGCCCGAACCCCTGCATCCAGACGGACGCGTCACGCAGTGCGTCCGGCTCCAGCCTGCACCACTTTACCCGCCCTCTTTTTTCCTGACTGATCAGCCCGGCGGCCGTCAGCACACCGAGATGTTTTGATATCGCGGCAAGCGACATCTCGAAGGGCTCGGCTACGTCCGTGACGGCCATGTCGTCCTCCAGCAGCATCCTGAGGATTTCCCGGCGTGTCGGGTCGGCCAGCGCTGCAAACACCTGATCAATACTGCCAGTCATGCCCCGTCATACCCCCGCAGAGCAGAACAGAAAAGGGGCGTCACCCGCGCGGATGAAAGGTCGTCTGCGACGGGAACCGGTGGCGGGACGCTGCCAGATCGGCCGCGTCGAGCCCGATATCACGGGCCAGATGGTCGCTGAGCGGGGGCAGCCTGTCATAGCGTCCGCGCGCCGGAATGCACCGCTTCATGGCCGCAGCGATGCGCGAAATCAGTGTGATCCGCCTGGTTTCCGCGTGCAGGGATGGGTCGCGCCGGGGCGCGTTAGTGTGCATTAAAGTCATGATGAACCTGTTTTCAGGGGTGTAATGCCTGTCTAATCGACCTGTTGCGCCGCCACAAACGCCAATCCTTGACAAGATATGTGCAGAAAAGTCACGTATGGGCATGTCGAGGACACTCCCACCGCTCAATGCGCTGCGCGCTTTTGATGCTGCCGGACGGCACCAGAGCTTCAGCCGGGCCGCTGACGAGATGAACGTCAGCCACTCTGCGGTGAGCCGCCATGTGCGCGGGCTGGAGGCGCGTCTGGGTGTGCAGCTTTTCCGCGATCTGCCGCGCGGCGTGGAACTGACAGCGGCTGGGCAGGACTATCTGGAACGCATCCTGCCCGCGCTGGATGCGATATCAGAGGCAACAGAGGATCTGTCTGCGGTGCCGCGCGGGCGCGTGACCGTTAACAGCGAACCGCTCTTTGCCGAACGGTTCATTCTGCCCCGTCTGTCGGGGTTTCAGACCGCTTATCCGGACATCGAGGTGCGGCTGGACTCCTCGCCCATGCTGGCGGATGTGGACCGGTACGAGGCTGATCTGGCGATCAGGTTTGCGCATACCGGGCGTCTGGACGTGCCGGCGGACCTGCTGAGCTCTGCGCCCATATATCCGCATGCCTCGCCCGCGTTTCTGGACCGGCACAGGATCGACCGCCCGGAGGACATGCTGGGCCTGCCGATGTTACGTGACCGGTCCAAAAACATCTGGAACGACTGGTTTGCGGCCGCCGGGATCAGCGCGACGCGCCTGCCGGAGGGCGGCTGGCGGCTGAAATCACCGCTGGCCTATGAGGCGGGGCTGAACGGTCTGGGGCTTTACATGGGCTCGACCGAATGCGTGTCGCATGACCAGTCGATGGGCCGGTTCGTGCGCTGTTCTGAGACCGGGATCCGGGACGGTGCGTTCTACCTCGTGTACGGCACGCAGGCCCGGCGCCGCGCGGCGGTCAAACGGTTCAGCGCCTGGCTGCTGGACGAGACACAGGCCTATCGCGCCGGCGGGGCGGGCGGCCAAGATCAACCGATTGGTTGAATAACGCGATTGGCCCGTAATCCCCGAATACACCCCTGCGACAGGGTGACCCGTCTGTTCTGCTGGGGGTGAAATACACTTAAAATCAACAGTTTAAATGCCTGCCGTCACCCATTTGATGCCTGTTGACTCATGTGGCGGCGCGCAATAGCTAAGCGGCAGTTCCATGAAGGGGGCGTTTTCGCGTGTCAGACACCGAGCCGGATCAGCAACTCAAAGCGCTGGAAGCTCGGATCAAGGCTGCGAAGGAGGCGCAGGAGCCGGGCCCCCGGATGGATGAGCACTACTCTCAGGCGCAGCTTGCCTGGCGAATGGTGATCGAGCTGGTCGCGGGTCTCGGGATCGGTTTTGGCATGGGATACGGGCTTGATGTTCTGTTCGGAACGCTGCCGGTGTTCATGGTGCTGTTTACTATGCTGGGTCTGGCGGCCGGGGTCAAAACGATGCTCCGCTCCGCGCAGGAGATCCAGGAGAAGAAACTGGCCGAAGAGGCCGAGATGAAAGACGAGGGAGCCTGAAATGGCGGACAAGGCAGAAGGCGGCGGTCTGGTATTCAAGCCAATGGACCAGTTTCTCATCAAGCCGATCTTTGGCGGTGATGTGACGTGGTACACGCCCACCAATGCGGCGCTCTGGATGGGCCTGTCGATCGTGGCGATCATTCTTCTTCTGGTGGTTGGCAGTTCGAAGCGTGCGGTTGTGCCGTCGCGCTCGCAGTCGGTCGCCGAGCTGGCTTATGGTTTCGTCTACAAAATGGTCGAGGATATCTGCGGTAAAGAAGGGCTCAAGTTCTTCCCCTATATCATGACGCTCTTTATGTTCATCGTCTGTGCTAACTTTCTGGGTCTGATCCCGGCGTCCTTCACGCCCACGTCCCATTTTGCTGTGACGGTTGTGCTGGCCATGGCCGTGTTCATCACCGTGACCGTTGTTGGCTTTGTCAAAAACGGTGCCGGTTTCCTGAGCCTCTTCTGGGTCTCTTCCGCTCCGCTGGCACTGCGTCCGATCCTCGCAATCATCGAGCTGATCTCGTACTTTGTGCGCCCGGTCAGCCATTCTATTCGTCTTGCGGGCAACGTTATGGCGGGTCACGCGGTGATCAAGGTTTTCGCAGGATTTGCCGCGCTGACCGTTGTCAGCCCGGTCGCGATCCTGGGCATCACGGCGATGTACGGCCTGGAGGTCCTTGTGTCCTTTATCCAGGCCTACGTCTTTACCATTCTGACATGCGTGTACCTCAAGGACGCGCTTCACCCGCATCACTGATTTCGGACGGAAACGCCCGTTCAAATACTCAACTTCCAATCGTAAGGAGAATTCACATGGAAGGCGAACTCGCACACATCGGCGCAGGTCTGGCAGCAATCGGTTCTGGTGCCGCCGCAATCGGGGTTGGCAACGTTGCAGGTAACTACCTGGCGGGCGCCCTGCGCAACCCATCCGCTGCTGCAAGCCAGACAGCAACACTCTTCATCGGCATCGCGTTCGCCGAGGCTCTGGGCATCTTCGCCTTCCTCGTCGCCCTGCTGCTGATGTTTGCCGTCTGAGAACTTAAGAGACGATATTCCTTACGGTCGGGCGGCGTGCTGATGGTGCGCTGCCCGATGTAACGGCCGTTTCTTCAGGAGACCAATATGGCAACCGAAACAAAAGGCGCTGAGGCCGCTGCCGGACCCGGCATGCCGCAACTCGATTTCTCCACCTGGGGGAACCAGATCTTCTGGCTGGTGCTGACCCTTGTGGTGATCTATTTCGTGTTGTCCCGCGTGGCTCTTCCCCGGATCGCTTCTGTTCTTGCAGAGCGTCAGGGCACGATTACGAACGACATTGCTGCAGCAGAGGACCTGAAGGCGAAAGCCCAGGAGGCCGAGGCTGCATATGACAAGGCCCTGATCGACGCCCGTGCCGAGGCACAGCGCATCGTTGCAGAAGCCAAAGCAGAAATTCAGTCCGATCTGGACGTCGCCATCGCAAAGGCCGACGCCGAGATCGCCGCCAAGAGTGCGGAATCCGAAAAGGCAATTGCAGAGATCCGCGCCGGTGCGATGGACGCTGTCAAAGTGGTTGCGTCGGACACCGCCAAAGAGCTGGTCACAGCGCTGGGTGGTAAAGCGGACGACAAAGCCGTCGATGCTGCCATCGGCGCCCGGCTGAAAGGATAACAGACATGCGTATTCTCACCAGCCTGATGACATTTGGTGCAGGACTGGCCGCAGCCAGCCCGGCCCTTGCTGCCGGTGGCGGTATTTCCCTCGCGAACACGGACTTCGTGGTGTTCCTGGGTCTCGTCGTTTTCATCGGTATTCTGATCTATTTCAAAGTGCCGGGCATGATCGGCAAAATGCTCGACAGCCGTGCCGAGGGCATCCGGTCGGAACTGGACGAGGCGCGTGCGCTGCGGGACGAGGCACAGAGCCTGCTGGCCAGCTATGAGCGCAAGCAGCGCGAAGTGCAGGAACAGGCGGACCGCATCGTCGAGGCGGCCAAGGAAGACGCCCGCATCGCTGCTGAAGAAGCCCGTGCCGATCTGGCAACCTCGCTCAAGCGCCGCATGGCCGCTGCAGAAGAGCAGATCGCCACAGCGCAGTCTGCGGCCATCAAGGACGTGCGGGATCAGTCCATCACCGTGGCTGTTGCTGCTGCGCGTGAAGTGATTGCAAGCCAGATGACAGCGTCGGACGCGAACAGCCTGATCGACAGCGCCATCGCCGAGGTGGATGCGCGTCTGCACTGATACTGCTGACACGCATGATATGATTTGAAAGCCCCGGCCATTGTGCCGGGGTTTTTGTTTGGCCCGGGCCCGCGGTCAGCGCCGGGCGGGCGCCGGTTTGTGTTCTGTCTCGTGATCGAGCCGCTGGCGCGCGACCTCTTCAAGCGCGTCGGCCCGCTGCTGATCACGCAGGGCCTTTTCCACAAAGGACAGGTGGCTTTCGACAGCGGCGCGGGCCCCTTCCGGGTCGCGTGCCTGCAGGGCATCATTAATGGCTGCATGCTGTTCGAGCAGTCTGCCCCGCGTGGTTTTCTGGCGGAACATGATCTGGCGGTTGTAAAAGACGCCCTCGCGCAGCAGTTCGTACATGGAGCGCATCATGTGCAGCATAACCACGTTGTGGCTCGCCTCGATAATCGCCATGTGAAACCGGGCGTCCAGCTGTGCTTCTTCTTCGGGATTGCGGCTGTCGTGGGCGGCCCGCATGTGGTCGAATACTGTTTGCACAACCCGCAAGTCGGTTTCTGAGCCCACCCTGGCCGCGCGTTCGGCGGCCAGCCCTTCCATATCGCGGCGAAAGGACAGGTAGTCAAAAACAGCGGCCTCGTGCCGGGCAAAGAGCTGGACCAGCGCAGGTGAAAAAGCCGAGCCCAGGACATCTGCCACATAGATCCCGGCACCGGCGCGTGCGCTCAGCAGTCCCTGTTCCTGGAGCACGCCGATGGCATCGCGCAGGCTGGGGCGGGAGACCTTGAGGCGTTCCGCCAGTTCCCGTTCCGCCGGCAGACGCTCTCCCGGGCGCAGGATGCCGCGCAGGATCAGCAGCTCGATCTGCCGCACCACCGCTGAGGAGAGTTTTTCGGACTGGACGGGACGAAAGGGCATGGGGCCTCCTGATTGGTCATTTTATATTACCAAAACAGGCGGGCGGCAATTGGTTTCACGTGCCCTGTATCAGCCGAGCAATGCGGCTTCTGCCACCTCAAACGCCAGCAGCAGCGCCGAGAGCGCCAGCGCAGCCCCGGCAAGGCGCACAGATACGGGGTGAATGCGCAATGCCAGAAAGGCCGCAGCTGCGGCAATGAGCGCCTGGGTCGCCCCAAAGCCGATCAGATAGCTGCCAATGGCACCAGGGGAGGCTGCACCGGCACCGGCGACAATGGGCCCATAGAAAACTGCACCCTGCAACAGGCCGAACCCTGCGAATACAGCCGCCACGGTCGCAAGGGACGGGCGGCGGGCCGAAGCAATAAGGCAGCCTGTGGTCAGCACGGAAACCCCGATCAGCACCTGGCGCAGAGGCAGTGTCTCGTCCAGTGCTGCGATGGCCAGACAGGCCAGCAGCATGGACGCGAGCCAGGACAGGGTGCCGGACACCAGACGACCGGAAAGTGCTGCTGCAGCACCGATGACCAGGACAAAGACAAGGTGCAGTGCATCAGGCACCGGGTGGTTGAAGCCAAGAAGAACACTGCGGCTGAATACCTCTGCCGGTGCCATCGCGCTGGCCGGTCCGGCCACTGTTACAGCAGCGGTCAGTGTCACAAGAGAAAAGATCAGGGGGCGCATTGAAAAGTCCGGCAGTCGTCAGTGTCACCATGGGACGCAGGATGCAGCGGATTGTCAATAACGCAGCGGTCTGATCCCGGCATTTCAACAATATCTTGTGGATAAGTGCCCGGATGCCGCATCCTGTGGTGTCTTTCGGTTGACAGTTCCCGTGCCTGGACCTCAGGCTTGGGGATTAACAGGAATCACACCGGGGCACTCGATTGCGCTTCTCCAAACTCAGGCTGACGGGCTTTAAAAGCTTTGTTGATCCGACCGATCTGATCATCACCGATGGTCTCACCGGCGTGGTCGGCCCCAATGGCTGTGGCAAATCGAACCTGCTCGAGGCGCTGCGCTGGGTGATGGGAGAAAACCGTCCCACCGCGATGCGCGGCGGCGGTATGGAAGATGTGATTTTTGCCGGGGCGGCGACGCGGCCCGCGCGCAACTTTGCCGAAGTGTCCCTGCATATCGACAACAGCGAACGTCTGGCACCTGCCGGCTTTAATGATGCAGACACGCTTGAGATTGTGCGCCGCATCACCCGCGATGTCGGCAGTGCCTATAAGGTCGGGCCAAAAGATGTGCGCGCCCGCGATGTGCAGATGCTGTTTGCCGATGCCTCTACCGGCGCGCACAGCCCCGCGCTGGTGCGTCAGGGACAGATCGCAGAACTGATCAATGCGCGCCCCAAGAACCGCCGCCGTATTCTGGAAGAAGCAGCCGGGATCAGCGGGCTGTATCAGCGGCGGCATGAGGCGGAACTGAAACTCAAGGGGGCCGAGACCAACCTGGCGCGTGTTGACGATGTCATCGAACAGCTGGCGGCACAGCTGTCGCAGCTGGCCCGGCAGGCCCGTCAGGCCGCGCGCTACCGCGAGATCGGCAACGAGCTGCGGCGGGTCGAAGGCATGCTGCTCTATCGTCGCTGGCGCGAAGCGGATGATGCCCGCGCAACTGCCGAAGAAGTGCTGCGCGAGCGGGTGACAGCCGCAGCCCGGGCAGAGGCCGCCGTGCGCGAGGCGGCCAAAGCCCGCGAGACGGCAGAGGACGCGCTGCCGCCGCTGCGCGAAGAAGAAGCCATTGCGGCAGCGGTCCTGCAGCGGCTGGCCGTTCAGCGCGATACGCTGAGCGATCAGGAGGCCCGGGCCGAGGCGCAGATTGAGACGCTGACGGGCCGCATTGCGCAGCTGAGCCGCGATATTGAACGCGAAGGCGGGCTGAACCGTGACGCGGGCGAGACAATCGAACGGCTGGAATGGGAAGCCCGCGAACTCGCAAAGGCTGCAGAGGGTCACGGCGAAAAGCTCGAAGAGGCCAGCGAGGCGGCGCGCGAGGCGGCAGCCGTTTTGCAGACCCGCGAAGGCGAGATGTCTCAGCAGACCGAGGATATGGCCCGTCTGGCGGCGCGTCACCAGTCTGCGCAGCGTCTGCTGGAGGACAACCGCAAAACCGAAAGCCGCGCCGGAGCGGAGGCCGCCCGTGCCCGTGAGGCCGTGGCCGCCAGCAAAGCCGCGCTGGAAAAAGCGGGCGCCGATTTTGCCACTGCGCATGCCGCAGAAGCGCAGGCGGTGAAAACCGCCGCAGATGCGGACACAGCATTGCAGGAAGCCGAGGAGGCCCGTGCCGAAACACAGGCCCGCGAGGCCGATGCCCGCGCGCACCGTTCCGAGGCCGAAGGGGAGGTCAATGCGCTGCGCGCCGAGGCTGGTGCCCTGGCCAAGCTGGTGGCGCGCGACACGGCAGAGGGTGGCCAGATCCTGGATGATCTGCAGGTGAAATCCGGGTACGAAAAAGCGCTTGGGGCCGCACTGGCCGATGATCTGCGCGCGCCCGAGGTGGCTGCGGATGGTCCGTCGGGATGGGCGGTTCTGCCCGCCTATGAAAAGCACCAGCCCCTGCCGCAGGGCGTTCAGCCCCTGTCGCTCTTTGTGTCGGTGCCAGGTGTGCTGGCGCGCCGGATGGGCCAGATCGGTCTGGTGGATGCAGATGACGGGCCGCGCCTGCAAAAAGATTTGCTGCCGGGACAGCGGCTGGTCTCCTCAGAGGGGGATCTGTGGCGCTGGGACGGCTATCGCGCCTGGGCGGAGGATGCGCCGTCGGCTGCCGCGCTGCGTCTGCAGCAGCTGAACCGTCTAGAAGGGCTGAAACAGGGGCTGGAGACGGCAAGTCAGAAAGCCGAAGGGGCGCTGGCCGCACATGAGCGGCTGACAACGCAGCTGGGCGAGCTGACCCGCGCCGACCAGATGGCCCGTGAGGCGCGTCGCGCCGCCGACCGTCTGGTGGCAGATGCGGGGCGCGCGCTCAGCAAGGCGGAGGCAGATCGCAACCTGGCCGAGGGAAGACTGGAATCGCTCGGGCTGGCGGTGGCGCGCCACGAGGAAGAGGCCATGGCCGCGCGCACCCGCCTGAAGGAGGCCGAGCGCGCGCTTGAGGAACTGGGCGATCTGGCCGAGGCACGCGATCAGGTCGAGGCGGTGCGTGTGGCGGTTGAGGCGGCAAGGATCACCATGATGTCGCGCCGCTCCGGCCATGATGAGTTGCGCCGCGAGGGCGAGGCCCGGACCAGACGGGCGCAGGAAGTAACAAAAGAGATCAGCGGCTGGCGGCATCGCCTGGAGACGGCGGAAAAACGCAGCGCAGAGCTGGTCGAACGCAAAGGCCACGCCGAAGCAGAACTGAAAGAGGCCAGTGCGGCCCCCGCAGAGCTGGCTGCCAGGCGCGAAGAGTTGTCAGAGGCGATCACCACGGCAGAGGCCTGCCGTGCAGAAAGCGCCGACCGTCTGTCGGTGGCAGAGACAGCGCTGCGCGAAGCCACAATCGCGGAGCGGGACGCCGAGCGGCTGGCGTCTGAGGCACGTGAGGCCCGCGCCCGGGCAGAGGCGCGCAGTGACGCAGCCCGTGAAACAGTGGCGGCAGCGGCAGAACGGATAGCAGATGAGGCACAGGTCACGCCGAGCCAGTTGCTGGGCCAGCTGGACACCACACCAGACGCAATGCCGGACGCTCAGGCCCTGGAGGCGGATGTGAACCGTCTCAAACGCCAGCGCGATGCCCTGGGGGCGGTGAACCTGCGGGCCGAGGAGGACGCAAAGGATGTGCAGACAGAGCACGATACGCTGACCCGTGAGAAGGCAGATCTGGAAGAGGCGATCCGCACGCTGCGCGGCGGGATTGCCAGTCTGAACAAAGAAGGGCGCGAGCGTCTGCTGACAGCCTTTGAGCAGGTGAACACCAATTTCTCGATGCTCTTCAAACACCTGTTTGGCGGGGGTGAGGCCAATCTGGTGATGGTCGAAAGCGATGACCCGCTGGAAGCGGGCCTGGAAATCATGTGTCAGCCGCCGGGCAAGAAACTCTCGACCCTCAGCCTGCTGTCGGGTGGTGAGCAGACCCTGACAGCTATGGCGCTGATCTTTGCGGTGTTTCTGGCCAATCCCGCACCGATCTGCGTGCTCGATGAGGTGGATGCGCCGCTGGATGATGCCAACGTCACGCGGTTCTGTGATCTGCTGGACGAGATGTGCCGCCAGACCGACACGCGGTTTCTGATCATCACGCACCATGCCGTGACGATGGCGCGCATGGACCGGCTCTTTGGCGTGACAATGGCCGAGCAGGGCGTCAGCCAGCTGGTCTCGGTCGATCTGAAAAAGGCTGAGACGCTGGTCGCCTGATCCGGCTGGTCACTGCCTTTGCCCGGGCGCTCACTGAAACGTGTGAGAAACCCGCCCGAGGATGTGCAAACCTGAGGCGATGAGACGTTTTACCGTAACAGCCGTGATTATGGTGCTGGCCTCTGCCGCGACAGCGCAGGACTGGGCCATAAGAGACGGCGATCACCCGCTGGATGCCAGGGAAGCTGCTACGCTGACCGAAGGGCGCACGCTGACGTTTTATGACGACGGCCGGTCTGCCTATTCAGCCGGGGGTGCTTATTCCTACACCTATGCCAGCGGCCAGACGGCATTCGGGCGGTACCGGATCAGGGCCGATGGCACGGTCTGTATCGATTATCGTAACGGCTTTGCGCGATGTGACAGATACGTGGAAAACGCCGGGCGCATCATCCTGCTGACGGAAAAAGGCGAGCGGTTTCCGGTGCGCCCTGAGCAGGAAAAATGACCCTGCCGGATCGGGTCCGGACAGGGTCATAAGTAAAAAACAAACCTGAATGTATGTCTCGCGGAAGAATTTAGGTTAATTCGGGTAAAAAAAGGTTAACGCCAAGCACGTCAGAGCCGGGACAATAAGGCCTGCGTGGGCCAGGCGTCGGCAGGCAGACCCAGACGTTTTTGCTCGGCCTGCACCGCTGCGCGTGTTCCGGCCCCCAGAATACCGTCGATTTTGCCCACGTTGTGGCCCCTGTTCTGCAGTTTGCGCTGCAGTTGTTTCATGGTCTCGCCTGCCAGGCCTGCTTCGGGGGTTCCGGGATCAAATGCAGGCGCGCCTTCGATACGGGTGGCAAAATAGGCGGCCGTCAGAACATAGGTAAAACTCTGATTCCAGTCGAAATAGACGTTGAAATTCGGATAGGCCAGGAACGCCGGGCCTTTGCGCCCCTGCGGCAGGATCAGCGAGGCTTTCATCCCCTGTGCGAGATTTCCGCTGCGGGCCGCAACGCCCAGCGACTGCCATTTCGACACGGGCAGCGTGGTGGTGATGCCACTCAGCGACCAGTCCATCTCTGCCGGAACGCGCACTTCCTGCAGCCATGGTTCTCCCGGACGCCAGCCAAACCCGTTCAGCATAGCGGCACCAGAAACAAGCGCATCAGGTGCAGAGGTTTTCAGCGACACGCGCCCGTCGCCATCGGCGTCGGTGCCATGCTCCAGAATGTCCCCGGGCAGCATCTGGACCATCCCGATCTCGCCGGCCCAGGCGCCGGTGGTGGTGGCCGGATCAAATCCGCCCTGTTCATAGAGTTTCAAAGCGGCAAAAACCTGCGGGCGGAACAGCTCGGGCCTGCGACAGTCATGGGCCAGTGTCACCAGCGCGTTGGCCGTGTTGAAATCACCCTGAAACCCGCCAAAATCTGTCTCAAAAGCCCAGAAAGCGAGCAGGACGCCCCGGTTGATCCCGTATTGTTTTTCAATTGTGTCGAACACGCGGTCAAATTCACGCCCTTTGGCCTGGCCTTTTTTCAGACGGCTCTGCGAGATCAGGTTGCGGGCGAAATCAGTAAAAGGTTTCTGAAAAACACCCTGTGCCCGGTCAGCGCGCAGCACGCTCTGGCTCTGCCGGACGCTGGCAAAAAACCTGTCAACACTGGCCTGGGAATGGCCCCGGGACAGGGCCTCGGATTTCAGTCCGCCGACAAAGCTGCTGAAGCTGCCGCCACAGGCCACGGCGGTTGATGCGGAAACGGCGAAAGCCACAAAGGCGGCGGTTGTCAGACGCATTCAAAGACTCCTGTATCAGGTCAGCAGGGCAATCATCAGGCACAGGGCGGTAAACAGCGCCCATGTCCGCCACAGCATGCCGATTGCGCCGTCGATGTCCACCAGACCGAGGCTGCGCCGCCCGGCCTCGTTCACATAGGCGAAATCCCGCATCTCGCCGTCATAGGCGCGCGGCCCTGAAAGTGCGACACCCAGCGCCCGCGACATCGCCGCCTCGGGCCAGCCTGCATTCGGAGAGCGGTGCAGACGCGCATCCGTACAGATGCCCCGCACATCCGTCACACCGGACACAACAGCGATCAGACCGGCGGTAAGGCGTGCAGGGATCAGGTTGAGCAGATCATCCAGACGCGCCGCAGCAAAGCCGAATTCGGCATAGCGCGCGTTTTTGTAGCCGATCATGCTGTCAGCGGTATTCACCAGTTTATACGTGATCAGCCCGGGCAGCCCCGCGATCAGAAACCAGAAGGCAGGCGCGATAACACCGTCTGACAGGTTCTCTGCCGCGCTTTCGATGGCGGAGCGGGCGACGGCAGTATCGTCCATGCCGTCTGTGTCGCGGCTGACGATCATGGCGACATGTCTGCGCCCTTCTTTCAGCGAGTGCCGCAGACCGTCTGAGACAGCACGGACATGATCAACCAGTGAGCGCTGTGCCAGCAGGATGGCCGCGATGACGACTTCTGCAATCGGGCCCGCCAGTGACAGGACCGTTCCGGCGAACACGCCGGTCAATACCAGCAGCAGGGCAACGGAGACGCCTTTGAGCCGCCGCGCACTGCCGGTGTTCAGCGCCCGGTCCAGTCCACCGATCATCCGCCCCATCAGAACCGCGGGATGTGGCAACCGTTTCCAGAGCCAGTCTGGCTCGCCCAGAGCCGCATCCAGCAGCAGTGCCGCCACAAGAAGGGCTGCAAGGCTCATGCGCGCAGTGCCGCCCCGAGCCGGGGCCAGTGGATCGCGGCAGGCAGGCCAAGGCGGATCCATTCTGCAGAATAGGGAAACGTCCGGGTCCAGATATGGTGTTCGGCCAGCCGGTGCTGCAACGCGGTCGCATCCTCGACCCGGTAAAGGCGGAAGAGGTCTGTGCCGCCTTTGCCTGCGGGGGTCGCCCCCGCGCCTGTCATCAGCGCATCCAGCCGGGTTGCGTCCTGTTTCAGCCGCAGACGCGTGGCCTGCGCCCATGCGGTATCCCTGAGAGCAGCGGTTCCGGTGTGCAGGGCGGGGCCGGACACAGCCCAGGGGCCGATCCTGTCGCGCAGCCGTGCGATTGTCTCCGGGGTGGCGATTGCAAACCCAAGACGCAGCCCGGCGCATCCCCAGAATTTCCCAAAGCTCTTGAGGATCACATAACCCGGCTTTTCCGCCAGCGCGATCATGGAAGCCTCCGGACAGACGTCGCAAAAGCTCTCGTCGATCACCGTCAGGGTTGCATCGCGCGAAGGCAGCGTGTCAGGTCTCCACCGCACACCGTCAGGGTTGTTGGGATGGACAACAACCTGCGCTGTTGCATCCCCGCTGGTCTGCACATCCCAGCCGTGCGCGCGGAAAGCCGCGGCGTGTTCGTTGTATGTCGGTGGCGGGATCATCACCCTGTCCGCCGGCCACAGGCCCGGCAGTGCTGCAATAAGAGCTGACGCGCCCGGTGCCGCCAGGACATCAGCGCCGTCAGGCACATTCCAGAAGCTGCGGGCGGCGTCCTGCAGGGCCTGTTGTGCGGCGCTGTCCGGCAGAGCAGTCCAGGCTTCCTGGTCATAGCGTCCGATGGGATAGGGGTGCGGATTGATACCGGTCGACAGGTCGATCCACCCGATTCGTGAGCCGCCCCAACGTTTTACCGCCGCATCCAGTCCGCCGCCGTGATCGCGTTTGTCGGTGCTCACTTTTCCGCTCTTTCCTGCCTGACCGGCGCTTATCCGCGCGTCCTTCACCGACAAAAAGCGGAATCCAGCCGTTTGTTCAAGACTTACAGAGATGTGTTCACGGGACAGGCTGATTTTAACCGTTTGTTAATCTTTGAAGCAGACCAGTGGTGTACCAGCGCACAATGCAGCTATCCCGGATGGGTGATCAGATGAAAGTCCTTATTGTTGAGAAAGACAAAGGTCTTGCAGGGATATGGGTTTCCTATCTCCGCCGGACCGGTATGTCTGTCTTTCACGCGCCAGGCCAGGTCGAGGCTACAGAATACCTGGCGGGTCATGACGTTGAGGTCATCATTCTGAATCTTATTCTGGGAGAGGACTCGGCGCTGGCTGTGGCTGACTATGCCAGTTACCGGCAGCCGTGGGCGCGGGTCATTTTCGTGACCAACACCAGCTTCTTCTCGGATGGGTCGATCTTTTCACTGGCACCGAACGCCTGCGCCTTTGTGCCGACCCGCACGCCACCCTCGGATCTGGCGGCAATGGTCGAGCATCACGCGCCCCGTCCGGAGCCACAGGGCCCGGCGAGACGCTGACCACCCATCAGTCGCGCCCGTGGGGCGCATCGAAATCCGGCACCGGATTGATCGGAATGATGCGGTGCGGGTTCACGCTCTCGTGGCTGTAGTGATAGTGACGCACGATATGCGCCAGGTTGACCGTAGGGGCGATACCGGGCATCTGATACAGCTCCCGCAGGTATCCGCTGGTGTTCGGATAGTCGATTATTCTCTGGCGGTTACACTTAAAATGCAGGTGATAGACCTGGTCAAACCGGATCAGGGTGGTGAACAGCCGCCAGTCTGCTTCGGTCAGGGTATCGCCCATCAGATAGCGGTTGGTGGAAAGCCGCTCTTCGATCCAGTCCAGCGTGTCGAACAGAGGGCCTACGGCTGCGTCATAAGCATCCTGGGTGGTTGCAAATCCGCATTTGTAAACGCCGTTGTTCAGGGTGTCATAAATCCGGTCGTTTACCGGTGCGATCGCTTCGTGCAGGGCCTGTGGCCAGTAGTCATCGGTGTTGCCGGTAATGCCGTCAAAGGCCGAATTGAACATCCGGATGATTTCGGAGCTTTCGTTCGAAACGATTGTGTTCTGAGCGGTATCCCAAAGGACGGGAACCGTCACGCGGCCTGAAAAGACCGGATCCGCCCGGGTGTAGATATCCCGCATAAAGGCAGATCCAAAAAGCCTGTCGCCGGTGGCGCCGTTCTGGTCTGTGTCAAAGGACCAGCCATCGCCAAGCATGTCGGGATGAACGGCGGAAACTGCGATATGATCGCCCAGGTCTTTCAGCTGGCGGAAGATCAGCGAGCGGTGCGCCCAGGGGCAGGCGTAGCTGACATAGAGATGGTACCGGCCCGATTCGGCAGCGAATCCCCCCGTGCCGGAGGGTCCTGGTGATCCGTCCGCCGTTACCCAGTTTCGGAATTTCGCTTCAGAACGCTGAAATTTTCCTTTGGTCGATTTCGTGTCGTACCACTGGTCCTGCCATACTCCGTCCACCAGAAGGCCCATGCCCATCTCCTTTATTCCTCTGGCTAAAGTAAGCCCGGGCGGGCAGGTGGCAACCGGCTGTCTGCGCACAGTGACTGCCGCAAGAGTGCATAAACCTCTGGTTGTATTACAAAAAGTTAACTTGATTTTTAATCGGAATGGGGCAGGGTCACCCCCGGGGGAACAGCGGAGTAAAGAGTATGGAAGCGTTATTTTCCAAAGAAATTCAGGCGGGCCTCGACCGGGCGCGTTCCGACGCCCTCAGGAAATCCTCGCGGCTCAGAGTGGACATTGATGGCAGCCAGTTCCCCGTGCTGCGCATGTGGAAAACAGGGTTCGCGACCGAAGCCGGCGGTCCGGCTCTGCGCGGGTTTGTCGATCTCTATGATGGCAGTATTCATATGTTTCAGTGTCTGATCGTCGCGGCCGAAGATGCGCCGGGCGAGATGCTCTATGAATTCAAGCGGGCGACGGCCGTGGCCGACCGCGCCGCACTGGATTTTGAGCTGCCTGAAGATGCACCGGTCGCGCTGATCAGCGACGCGCGCCGCTGATTACTGCAGATCGCCGAACGCCTCTGCCAGGCGTTTGCAGGCTTCTTCGATCCGGGCGCGGGGCGCGGCCAGATTGAACCGCAGAAACATCTCGGCACCCGCACCGAAAGCGGGCCCGTCGCTGGGTGCGATCCGGGCATCATCATGCACACGGCGGCAGACTTCCTCGTACGTCATGCCTGTGCCGGAAAAATCGACCCAGGCCAGATATGTCGATTGCAATGGCAGCGAGCGGACGCCGGGGATGGCGTTTATTGCCGCGTCAAACACGGCAGTGTTCCCCATCAGATATTCGACCTGCGCATCCACCCATTCCGCACCGGCAGGGCTGTAGGCTGCCGTGATCATCTGAACACCCAGACCTGACGGCTTGTAGTCCAGCGCCCGCAGGCGCTGCGTAATGCGCCCGCGCAGGGCAGCATCGGGGATGATCATGTTACCGGTGCGCTGGCCTGCGATGTTGAACGTTTTAGAGGCCGCTGTCGCGACGATCAGACGGTCCTCGTGTTCCCGCGCTGCGGTGTGCATCGGCACAAATGTATTGCCCGGGAAAACCAGATCGTGATGCACTTCGTCCGAGACAATGATGAGATCATTGCGCGCGGCAAATTCGGCAACGCTGCGCAATTCTTCGGCGGACCAGACGCGGCCTGACGGGTTCTGGGGTGAACACCACAGCAACACCTTTTCCCTGCCCGTCATGCGAGACTGCGCGTCTTCAAGATCCAGCATGTACCGGTCACCCTCCCGCGCCAGCGGGCATTCCGTTACATGACGTCCGGATTTTTCGGTTTTCACGCGAAACTCGTGGTAAACCGGGTTGAACGTCACAACGTGATCGCCCGGTTCACTGCAGACATCGATCACGACGGCGATGGCATTTCCCAGTCCCTGAGCTGTCAGGATCCAGTCGTTGCGGATGTCCCAGTTGTGGCGGCTGCCCATCCACCAGCGGATCGCATCGTGATAGGCCTCATGCGGCGGCATATACCCGAAAACGCCGTGTTCCAGATCGCGGCGCAGCGCATCCAGCACGCAGGGCGCTGTCTGCCAGTCGCTGTCCGCGGTCCACATCGCCAGAGCATCGTCCGCTGTCACACCACAGTAGGCATCCATGTAGTCCCATTTGGACGAATGCGTGCCCCGCCGGTCAATCACTGTGTGAAACCGTGGATCTGTGCTGTGTGCGCTGCTCATACCGAACTCCTTATTGAACCCGGCTTTGATAGCTGGAAACAGATGCCGCGCAACCCCAACTTATTGCAGGTCACGAAGTGTTGGCATACATCAGCCCCATGAAACGAAATATTCTGCTCCACCCTGACCCACGCCTGAAAAAGACGGCAGACCCCGTGACGGACCTGACAGACGATCTGCGCAGGCTGGCGGATGACATGCTGCAAACAATGTATGAGGCGCCCGGGATTGGTCTGGCGGCGCCGCAGGTGGGCATTCTGCAGCGGCTCATTGTTCTGGACTGTGTAAAAGGCGAGAGCGAAAAGCCGCGCCCGCTGGTGATGTTTAACCCGGAGGTGATCGCATCGTCGGATGAGACCAGCGTCTATGAGGAAGGGTGCCTGTCGATCCCGGACCAGTTCGCGGATGTAACCCGCCCGGCCGAGGTCGATGTCCGCTGGATAGACCGGGATGGCAGGGAACAGACCGAACACTTTACAGGTCTCTGGGCGACCTGCGCGCAGCACGAAATCGACCATCTGGATGGCAAACTGTTCATCGATTATCTCAAGCCGCTCAAGCGCCAGATGATTACGCGCAAGATGGTCAAGCTGAAGCGGGAGCTTGCACGCTCATGAGCGTCCTGCAGATCCTTTTGTGGCCAGACCCGCGCCTGTCGCAGGTCTGCGCGCCGGTGGGGGAGATCAGTGCGGATATCCGACAACTGGCGGATGATATGCTGGAAACCATGTATGCGGCGCCCGGGCGTGGACTGGCGGGGCCACAGATCGGGGCGATGATCCGGCTTTTTGTGATGGACACCACCTGGAAGGACGGAGAGCGGAACCCGAGGATCTTTATCAATCCCGAAATCAGGGAAACCGGCAGTGATCTTGTCACACAGGACGAGGGGTGCCTGTCTCTTCCCGGTGTGAGCGCCGGTGTTGCCCGACCGGGTCGCGTGCGCCTGGCCTGGCATGATCTGACAGGTGCCGCACAGGACGCATGGTTCGAGGGGTTTGAGGCGGCCTGTGTCCAGCACGAGCTGGATCATCTGGACGGACGCGTCACCCTGGATCATCTGGACCCTTCTGCGCGCGCACGGCTGCTGCAGGAATATGCCGGGGCGTCCCTGTGACGGTGCGGCCATTTCTCAGGTGGCCCGACAAACGCCTGCGCACAGCAGCGGAGCCGGTGGCCGGGATCACAGACGACATCCGCAGCCTGTGGGATGATATGATTGAGACAATGGATGCGATGCCAGGCGTCGGTCTTGCGGCTCCGCAGATCGGCGTGATGCTGCAGGTGGCGGTGGTCGATGCCTCGGACAACCGCAACAAGCGGATCCGGCTGGCGAACCCCACGATCATCGATGCCTCTGCAGTGCTGAACGAGCACGAAGAGGCCAGCCCCAATCTGCCCGGTATTTATGCGGCCATTAAACGGCCCCGCGGCGTCTCGGTACGGTTCATGGATGAAAGCGGCACATGGGTGCGGCGTGATTTTGCAGGGCTTGAGGCGACCAGCGTTCAGCATCAGATCGACCATTTGAACGGTCGCATGTATTTCGACCGTCTGAGCAAAGTAAAACGCGACATGTTTCTGCGGCGCGCCCGCAAGATCAAAAACTGACAGGAACCGGAATGCGTGTTGTTTTCATGGGCACCCCGGATTTTTCGGTTCCGGTTCTTGAGGCGCTGATTGCAGCGGGTCACGAAATTGCATGCGTCTACTGCCAGCCGCCGCGTCCTGCAGGCCGGGGCAAAAAGGACCGCCCCAGCCCGGTGGAGATATCTGCCCGGAACGCGGGCCTGACAGTCCGGCACCCGGTATCTCTCAGAACCACAGAAGCCCAGGCTGACTTTGCGGCGCTGGAGGCAGAAATTGCCGTGGTCGTGGCATACGGGCTGATCCTGCCACAGGCGATCCTGGACGCGCCGGCACGTGGATGCCTGAACATCCACGCGAGTCTCTTGCCCCGCTGGCGCGGTGCCGCGCCCATTCACCGGGCGATTATGGCAGGGGATGCTGAAACAGGCGTGTGTATCATGCAGATGGAGGCGGGGCTGGATACCGGGCCTGTCCTGCTGCGCAGGGCCACGCCAATCGACACAGAAGAGACAACAGCGCAGCTGCACGACCGGTTGAGCGTGATGGGCGCGGAACTGATTGTAGCAGCACTGGCGGATCCCGACGGTCTTACACCTGTTGCACAGCCGGGAGCCGGTGTGACCTATGCCTCAAAGATCGACAAGGCCGAGGCCCGCATTGACTGGACCCTTCCCGCAGCTCAGGTGGACAGGCAGATCCGTGGTCTGTCACCGTTTCCCGGGGCCTGGACGGAACACAATGGTACCCGCATCAAGGTGCTTGGCGCGCGGCGGGCACAGGGCGATGGTGTGCCGGGCACTGTCCTGATCAACCCCCTGCGTGTTGCCTGCGGCGCAGGTGCCGTGGAGCTGACACGACTGCAGCGCGCGGGCAGGGGTGCCCAGTCAGCCGAAGAGTTTCTGCGGGGCTGGCCGCTGGCCCCTGGCACAGCGTTTTAACGCGTCAACCGAAAAACCCGGCTCACGCAACGCGGCCTGAAATCATAGATTTCGACGTGTTGCATGATGCACTATGCTTTGAATACTTCATCACTCGTTATAGGAGACCGGCTCATGTTCCCGACACTCATCGGAACCGTCGTTATTGCAGGCATCGTCGGGTACCTGTCAGAACGGTCCGGCTTTACGCACAACGGGGTTTTGCAGAGCATCGTTATCTGTGTCGGCGGTGCGTTTGTCTTTTACTTTGTGACGCTGATGTTTGGCCTGGGCTTTGGCAGCCCCGGTATGAACGCCATCGCGTCTTCGGTCGGCGCGCTGATTATCGTGCCCTTTCACTGGCGCAGGTAGCCTATTCGGCGGGTGCACGGGACAGGCTTTCCTCGTCTTCACGCGGGGCCCGGACGCACAGGCGCAGCAGCGGTGGAACTGTCAGCAGCGTCAGAAACGCCGACATGGACAGGCCCCCGACAACAACCGCGCCAAGCCCCTTGTAAAGCTCGGAACCCTCGCCGGGAAAGACAACCAGCGGCATCATGCCAAAGACCGATGTCAGGGTGGACATAAAGATCGGCCGGATCCGGTTGCGCGTCGCTTCTTCGATGGCATCCACCGGGGCCATGCCTTCGTCGCGCAGGTGATAGAGTGTCTGGTGTACAATCAGGATCGCGTTGTTCACGACGATGCCCACCAGAATAATGAAGCCCAGCAGGGTCAGCATATCCAGCGGCTGCGTCTGAAAGGTGTTGAGCAGCGCAAGCCCGCCGACGCCACCGGCTGCCGCCACGGGCACAGAGATCAAAATGACCAGCGGCAGTACAAAGCTCTCAAACAGAATGGCCATCACAAGAAAGACGATGACCAGAGCAACAGCAAGGTTGATCTGGATGGCGTCCCAGGTCTGACTCAGCTGGTCGGCGGTGCCGGAAACACTGACCCGGATGCCGTTTGGCAGACCGCGCGCCTCCAGCACATCAACCACTTCTGTCTCCAGCAGTTCGACCGCTGCTTCAAGTGGCAGAGCATCTGAGGGCCGTACTTCGAGTGTGACCGTCCTCAGCCTGTCACGGTGCCGGATTTCGGTGGGACCTGCCGTTACAACGACGTCGGCGAGCGCCGAGACCGGAACGATCTCGCCGGACGGTGTTACAACAGGGTAATTGCCGATGTCCTGTGTCCGCTGTGCTGTTTGCAATCCCGGATCGCCCTTGAGCATCAGGTTCAGTCGTTCAGCGCCCACGGTGATTTCGGCCACGCGCAATCCGTCGTTAAAGGCGTCAACCGTTGTCGCAAGATCAGAGGCGGTCAGCCCTGCATCCGCCAGTCGCAGCCGGTCAGGCACCAGACGCACTTCGGGTGCCCCAAGCTCAAGCCCCGGAATCGGGCGGAACTGGTGACCTTCTGAGCGTGGCAGAAGACCGGCAATCGTGCCTGCGGCCTGTCCGGCCACTGCCAGAATTTCATCAAGATCCTGGCCGGAGATATTCAGCTCAATGGTCCGGCCACCACCGACCCCGCGACCAAAGAGCGACGGCTGGGTCATGAACCCAAAGGTGCCGGGTTCGGCAAAGATCGGGCGGGACAGCACGGGGATCAGATCACTTGCCCGGCTGCCATCGACCGCCGCTGCACCCACGAAGCTGTTGCCCGGCGTTGCCACGAAAAAGAAGTTCTCGATGGTTGGTGTTCCGTCTTCCATCGCCGGGGCGGGAGCCGCTTCCCACAGGGGCTGCGCCACGGCCTCGATGCGCTGGGCGATCGTTTGTGTGGTGTCCAGATTGTACCCCGGCGGTGGAATGATCAGGCCGAATACAAGGTTTCGGTTGCCCTCGGGCAGGTATTCAAGCCGTGGCAGAAACACGAAACTTGCAACTGCAGCACCGCCTGCGATGAGAGTTACCATCGCCAGGCCGATCGTTCGGAACCGCACTGTCAGGCGCACATAGGACATGACCAGCCTGTGAAACCCGCCGGCCAGATGGTCGAGGCCCCAGATTCGCAGGGTTTTCTGCTCACCACGCCTGAGCAGCCTGCTGGCCAGTGCGGGGATCACGGTCACGGCCACAACCAGTGACAGGAGCACCGAGACAGAGATCGCAACCGCAATGTCACGGAACAGCTGGCCGGCCTCCAGCTGCATGATGAGGATCGGAATGAACACCAGCACTGTTGTCAGCGCAGAGACAAGAATTGCCCCCCAGACCTGTCGCGCGCCCAGATAGGCGGCCTCGCGCCGGTTTTTGCCCTGTTCCCGCAGCCGGTAAATGTTTTCCAGAACCACGATTGCGGCGTCCACAATCATCCCGACCGCAAAGGCAATACCGGCGAGTGAGATCACGTTCAGAGTCCGCCCGGTCGCGGCCATCGCCACGAAAGTCGCCACGATACTCACCGGGATTGCCAACGAGACCACCAGCGTGACACGCATGCTGCGTAAAAACAGCAGGAGTACGCCGGCAGCGAGCAAACCGCCGATCCAGATGTTCTGGGTAACAAGGCGGATCGCGCCGTCGATGTAGACGGTTTCGTCATAGACCTGACGCATTTTCAGACCAGCGTCCGTGACTGGCCCTTCGTTCAGTTCTGCCAGAACTGTGCGGACAGAATCCATCGTTTCGATCACATTCGCACCGGGTTCCCGCACGATGTTAAAGGCCAGACCGGGCGCGCCCCGAAACCGCAGGCGCGCGGTCGGATCCTGATAGGCAAATCCTACCTCTGCGATATCGCCCACGCGCACACGGCCCGAACCGCCCGAACCGATATCCGAGCGCAGCACGACCTGTTCGATGGCTTCCGCTGTGTTCAGGTTGCCTTCGGCGCGCACGATGTAACGGCGTTTGCCTTCCTCTACATCGCCTGCAGACAGAGAAATGTTTTCGCTGCGCAGGATCCGCACGACCTCTGGCACCGTCAGGTCAAACCGCGACAGGCGGCGAGGGTCGACAACGACCTGCAACTCGCGCGTGACTCCGCCAAAAACGTTGACAGCAGAGACGCCCTCGATCCGTTCCACCCGGTCTTTGATGATATCTTCAACAAAGTCCCCATAGGTGGGCATTTCGCGCGTATTGCCGTCCGCTGCGGTCAGCAGGACCCAGGCAATCGGGCTGTCGTCTGCGCCCGAGGTGTCCAGCGACGGCTCGCCTGCCTCATCAGGGTAATCGCCGACGCGGTCCAGTCGGTTGGAAACCAGCAGGAGCGACTGACCCATATCAGTGCCAATGCCAAATTCGAGCGTCACCTCTGCTTCGCCGGTGCGCGCGCGCGATGTCATGATATCGAGGCCCTCGAGCCCGCGCAGCGCTTCCTCCTGCGGGTTGATGATCTCGCGCTCGACTTCAGAGGGGGCGGCACCGGGCCAGTTGGTCGTGATCACAACAATGGGTTTGCGTACATCAGGTGCCAGCTGGATCGGAATGCGCGTCACGGCAATAATTCCGAACAATACCGCCATGATGACGGCGGCCATTACGGCTACCGGGCGGTCGATCGCAAAGCGGATGATATCCATCGCAGTTACCCCTGATCCCCGCCGCCCATGGGCGCGATATCCTGTCCCGGGCGCAGTCGTTCATTGCCGCGCGTGACAACGACTTCGCCCTCGCTCAGACCGCTGAGCACCTCAAACCTGTCCCCGAGAGCGACACCGATCTGTACCTGCCGGGGCTGTGCCTTGCCGTCCTCACTGACGAAAACCGTCCAGCCGCCGCGTGCCTGGACAAGAGCGTCCTTGGGCACGGACAGCACATCGCGTGGTTTGCTGACAGGTATCGAAACGGTAATTGACTGCCCGATGGCAGTGTCTGCCATGTCGAGCAGTTGCGGGGCGGTGAAACGCACAGGGCGCGTGCGTGTCGACTGATCTTCTACGGGGAAGAGCACCCGGACTGTCATCTCAAGCTCGACACCGGTTTCTGTCTGTCCCGACACAGCCAGTCCCGGGGACAGGGTGCCGATATACCGCGCGGGCACCGAGGCCTCCACTTCAAATGAGCTGGTATCCAACAGGGTAACAACGGGCGCGCCGGAGCTGATAAACTCACCCGGGTTGGTGTTTACTTCCAGAACGATACCAGCAAAGGGCGCTGTGATCTGTGCGCGCTCCAGCTGGTATTGGGCCTCTGCCCGGGCGGCTTCAGCACTGCTGACACGGGCCTCTGCCTCGGCCAGAAGGCCGCGGGCTTCGAACAGGTCGCTTTGTGCTTCGTCAAACCGGCTGGAAGAAAAAGCGTTGGTGTCGCGCAGCCCGTCGATGCGTCCCAGCGCTTTGGTGGCGCGGTCAACGCGGGCGCGGGCGGTAACAATCCCGGCGCTGGTCTCAGCAAGGCGTGCCTCGGCCTGACGGGCAAGGATCTGGGACAGCTCTGTGTCCAGTTCCACGATAACCCCGCCTTCTGACACGCTCATGCCCTCCAGCACATGGACTTTCTCGACATTGCCGGAAATCCGGCTGGCAATGGTGCCTTCGCGCGATGTAACGACCTCGGCAAACAGTGGCACCGTTTCTGCAATGCTCTGAAATTCAACGGTTTCCACACCTACGGCTGCGGCCCGCCCCTGCGCCGGGGCGTGCGTGCCAAAACAGGTAATTGCTGCAGTCAAAAAAACGCAGCTCAGGCGAAACCAGCGGTCCTTGCGGCTCATATCCAGCCCTTGTCAGAAAATGGTAATCAAGACCCTGAGATAGGGCTTTTTGGCTGAAATGAAACAGGAAATCCGGCCTGCGCGCGGATTGAATGGGTCTCTCGCTGTCTTGTGCTGCTCTATCATGCGCTTTTCGCAGTTCCGAAGACGAGCGCCGTGCCGCCCGGTGTTTCAGCTTTCCGGCGGTGCTTCGCCCGCGTCTGTCTTGTGGCGGATCCATTCGTGCAGACGTTCCAGAGCATCTGCATCGACCTTTGGGCCGGGCGTGTCATTCAGAATGCTCTGCCATTTTTTCGTGGCTCTGGTGGTGGCGTCTTCCGCGCCGTTCTCCTGCCAGGTGCCGAAATTGGACAGATCCCCGATGAGGGGTTCATAAAAGGCTGTCTGGTATCGCTCCATCGTGTGGGCCGCGCCAAAGAAATGACCGCCGGGTGCAACCTCGGCCAGCGCTTCCAGTGCAATATCGGCGGTTTCTGCGGGTGTCTCTGCGCAGAGCTCTGCCATCATTTGCAGAACCTCAATATCCGTGATGAACTTTTCATAGGACACGGAAAGACCGCCTTCGAGCCACCCGGCGGCGTGGATGACCACGGTTGAACCCGCCATCAGGCACCCCCACAGCCCCATCTGCGTTTCATGTGCTGCCTGAACGTCGCTGATGTTTCCTGCCGCACCCGTCGCACATCGCCAGGGCAGCCCGGTCAGACGGGCCAGTTGTCCGGCGGCAAGACTGGCTTTGAAGTGTTCCGGTGTGCCGAACGCCGGAGCCCCGGATTTCATATCCACATTAGAGGTGAAGGTCCCATAGCAGACCGGCGCGCGCGGCCTGACCAACTGGGTGAGTGCGATTGCTGCCAGTGCTTCGGCATGGCTGAGTGTTATGGCTCCGGCGACGGTCACCGGCGCCATCGCCCCCATGAGCGTGAAGGGCGTCACGATACTGACCTGCCCGGCGCGCGCGAAATCGATCAGGCCCTGCGCCATTGGGGTGTCGATCTGACGGGGCGAGTTGGTGTTGATGATTGTGTAGCAATGACTTTCTGCCATGAATTCATCATCCGACAGGCCACGGAAATCCTTCAGCATTTCAAAGCACTGCTCGGATTGTGGGGTCCCACGCGCATAGATGAACGGTGTCTTGTCAGACAGGCTTAGCATGGTTTCCATGGTCATGTAGTGACGCAGGTGCACCGGTACGTCCTGCGGTTCGACCAGAGGCGGGGCCATGTGAAGCACATCAAAGTGCTGGGTCAGACGGATCAGCTCGCGAAAATCCTCACCTGTCCCGGGTCGTCTGCCGCGCACCCTGTCGGTCGCGTGCGGTGCTCCTGCACCGGGCTGGAAAATCAGCGCGCCCTGCTCCAGCACCAGATCGCGGTGTCGCGCACCGCCACGCACGGAAATGGACTTTGGCGCGCTGTCTAGGGCCGCCGTGATGATGTCCCCTCCGATCCAGACCATTTCGCTTTCTTCGTCAACGCGGGCACCGGCGGCGGCAAAGATGCGGCGCGCCTCTGGCAGCAGGACCCTGATCCCAAGGTCTTGCAGAACCGACAGGGCGGCCTCGTGTATTGCGCTGACCCTGTCTTCGGAGAAGATGGCAGCGGGGGGGAACGGGTTGCGCAGATTGCGATAGTTTACGTCGCGCACCGGCGCGGTCCTGCCGCCGCTCCCTCCGCGTCTGGTCCTGCGCCGACCCTGGTTTTCCACCGTATTCATCCGCGCATGGCCTTGCCCTCCGGATCATACGGCGAGGGAGTGATCACGGTTGCTTTGCGTTCAACACCGACCACATGAACCGAGAGCCCGGTCCCTGCCGCACAGTGCGCCGTGTCAACAAGAGCCATCGCCAGTGATTTGCAGGTGGTGTGACCAAAGCCGCCGGACGTAACAAAGCCAACCTTTTGGCCACCAGACCATATCGGCTCATACCCGCTGGCATCCGCGTCACCCGCCTCAATCTCCAGGGTGACGAGCCGTTTGGAAGGCCCGTTTCCGTTCCGCTCCTGCAGGGCGGCCGCCTTGCCGACAAAATCCTTGTCCCAGTCGATCCAGCGATCCATTCCGGTCATGCCAGCTGTGTAGCCCTGCGTGAATTCGGCGTTCCAGATGCCAAAGCTCTTCTCCAGCCGCAGACTGAGCAACGCATTGAACCCGATCTCGCGGATCCCGACATCTGCTCCTGCCTCAAGCAGAACCTTGCGCAATGTCGCGTGATCCCCCGCACGGCAGTGGATCTCATAGCCAAGCTCGCCTGTGACGGACAGGCGCCCGACCCGGCAGCGCAACAGTCCGATGTCGAAATCCCCACATCCCATGAAAGGCAGTTCGGTCACCGGTCCATCGGTGAGTTTCTCGATCACTTTTGACGAGGCGGGGCCTGAAAGTGAGAATCCGGCAGTGTCTTCTCCGAGGTCGCGAACTGTGACGCCTGCGTCCACGTGATCGTCAAACCAGCGCATGTGCCAGGCGCGCAGGTAATAGCTTCCCATAATCCACCAGGTGCCATTGCCCCAGTTGAATACGGTCAGATCGCCCTTGAGCCGCCCATCCTCGGCCAGCATCGGCGCAAGCCGTGCGCGACCGGGGGCTGGCAGTTTTGATGCCATTATACGGTCCAGCCAGTTTCGCGCGTTCGGGCCCGAGACTTCGAAGCGGGAAAAACCTGAGATATCCAGCAGACCAACCGCATCGCGTACGGCATGACATTCCTGCGCGACAATCGGGAAAGCATTGGAGCGTTTGAGTGATGGCGTTTCTTCAAAGCCTTGTTCCGCAAAATAGAGCGGTACTTCCAGGTCCCAGCTCTGACCCCACTGGCATCCGGCGGCGGACATATCCGCATATGCACCGGGGGTTTTCAGCGGCCTGCCTGCGGGCAACTGCTCGTTGGGATAGGTCATCACGAAACGCCGGGTGTAGAACTGGCCGGTGGTTTCTTTGATGTACTGCTTGTTTTCAGCCCAGATGCCATAACGCGCCACGTCCATACCGTAGACGTCCGCTTCTGGCGCGCCATGGATCATCCATTCTGCGAGGCTTTTGCCGACGCCGCCGCCCTGCAGAAAACCGGCCATCACGGCACAGGCTGACCAGTATCCGCGTTTGCCCGGCACGGGGCCAACCAGCGGGTTGCCATCGGGGGAGAATGTAAAGGCGCCGTTGACCCAGGTTTTGACGCCCACTTCCTGCAGGCAGGGGTAGCGTTCAAAGCCCATGGTCAGTTCGTTTTCAATCCTGTCAGGGTCTTCCTGCTGCAGTTCAAACCCGTATTCCCATGGCGCGCCGTCCATCATCCAGTGCTGGTGATCAATTTCGTAGATGCCGAGCAGTACGCCTTTCTGATCCTGTCGCAGATAGGTGAAGCCCTCAAGGTCCACCGTCATCGGCACCTCGAAATCAATCTCTTCGAGCTGTGGGATGGTATCCGAAATCAGATAGTGGTGGTTCAGCGGCGACACAGGCAGCTCCACACCTGCCATGCGCCCGACCTGTTTGGCCCAGAGACCGGCGGCGTTGACGATATGTTCGCAGGTGACCGTTCCCTTTTCGGTGACGACTTCCCAGCCCTGCAGTGTCTGGTTCAGCTCCAGCACCCGGTTGTGCTCTATCACCTCTGCGCCGCGCTTTTTCGCGGCCCCTGCATAGGCATGTACCGTGCCCGTTGTGTCGATGTAGCCTTCGCGGTCGGCCCACATGCCGCCCAGCAGACCCTCGCCCGACATGATCGGGTTCAGCGCGACGGCTTCTTCAACGGATACCAGGCGGCAGTCCTCGATCCCGATTGACTGAAAGGTCCGGTAGGCCGACTGCAGCCATTCCCAGCGATCCGGTGTTCCCGCCATGGTCAGACCGCCCGTCATGTGCAGCCCGATGTTCTGCCCGCTTTCCTCTTCGATCTCGCTGAGAAGGTCGATCGTATAAGCCTGAAGGGCGGCAATGTTGGGATCGGCATTCAGCGCGTGAATCCCACCCGCTGCGTGCCAGCTTGACCCGGCTGTCAGCACCGAACGCTCGATCAGGCAAACATCAGTCCAGCCGAATTTTGCCAGGTGATAGAGCACCGAAGCGCCAACGACGCCTCCACCGATTACAACAACTCTGTAGTGCGACTTCATGCCGGGCCTCCCTGGTGGCGTCTCGGAGTTTCTGGACAGTTGTGTCCAGTACTTTTCGGGACGCTATGCCCAAAGGCCCGGCTGCGTCAAGCGTCGTGAAGCGGTCGTTATTTGACGCTCAGGCCCCGGGCAATACGCATCAGACTGATCGCTTCAGCCCTGTAGCCAAAGGGATCATTGCCGCGCGCTGAGACAGCGGCATCAATTGCGTCAGAGTAGGTCCAGCCTTCCACATAGGGGGAGCCGCGCAGGAGTTGCGCAAAGCCGGCGATGGCAACTGCAAAGCTTGGTGCGCCGTCGGATGTGGTGTTTGCCGGGACAGGCAATTCTACAAGCCGGCTCGTGGTGGCTCCGGGTGTTTTGTAGCGCAGTCGCAGAAATCCCAGCTCGTCGTTTTGTGGGGTGGACACGGGTGCCGCGTATCGCAACGGGTCACTCAGCTGTGCAGGCGAGCCAACGGGGGTAACCTCGTAGAGCGCTGTCACACTGTGACCTGCCCCGATTTCGCCCGCATCGACGGCATCATTGTTGAAATCCTCACGTCGCAGCGCGCGGGTTTCATATCCGATCAGTCTGTATTCGGCAATCTGCGCGGGGTTAAACTCGACCTGGATTTTCACGTCGTCGGCAATTGTGAAAAGTGCGCCGGTCAGCTGGTCAACAAGCACTTTCTGCGCCTCCGACAGCGTATCGATGTAGGCGGCGGTGCCGTTTCCGTTCTGCGCCAGGGCCTGCATGGTTGCGTCATCCAGATTGCCACGTCCAAAACCCAGCACTGACAGATAAGTTCCGCTGTCGCGCTGATCTGCGATGTATTTTTTCAGCGTTTCGGGGTCTGAAAGACCAACGTTGAAATCGCCATCAGTTGCCAGAATGACCCGGCTGACCTCCCCCGGTGCGCTCATGGCTCTGGCAGTGCGGTATGCCATCGTCAGCCCGGCCTCTCCGGCTGTCGATCCGCCAGCCTGCAATCTTTCCAGCGCGTCCAGAATTGCTGACTGGTCTGATGCGGAGGTTGCGGGCAGAACCACGCCGGCACTACCCGCATAAGTCACAATTGAAACCTCATCTTCCGGGCGGAGCTGGCCCAGCATGAGACGGAAGGACTGCACAAGCAGGGGCAGTTTGTCCGGGTGGTTCATAGAGCCGGACGTATCCACCAGAAACACAAGGTTGAGTGGCGGTCTGTCGTCGATCGCTGGCAGAGCGCCCTGGATACCAATCTGCACCAGTTGCGTGCCTGGGTTCCAGGGGGTCGGCATGACCGAAACCGTCGGTTGGAAAGGTGCGTCGCCGGAGGGTGCCGCGTAGTCGTAGGTGAAATAGTTGATCATCTCCTCGATTCGCACGGCCTGCGGATCAGGCAGAATACCCTGCCTCAGACTGTCCCGCACGAGGCCGTAGGAAAAGGTATCTACATCAATTGAAAATGTAGAAACCGGGTTTTCAGCCGTGATCTGCAGAGGGTTTGCATCCGCGTGCGCGAAATCCTCTGTATCCGCTTCCGGTACCGGCAATGGGCGGATGTCCGGCAGCGCAGGCGCTTCCATCAGCGCAAAATCTGCTGGCGCGGATCTTTCGGCTTTTTCAGCTACAGATCGCTGTTGCACCGCCGGCGCGGCCACTGCGCCTTCGGCTTCCTGCAAAACGACGGGCGCTTCAATGTGTGCCGGGATGAGGTTGTCACCGGCTGGCGACAGCAGGTCTTTTCCCAGAGGGGTAAGAAACAGGAATCCACCCGCTACCAGTGCCGTTGTTGCGGTCAGTCCACCGCGCGAGGTCAGTACAGTCATCATTTTTGTCACTCCGTTCAGCAACCCGCTAAGGGGTCTGGTGGAGGTTTGACGCGCCTGCGTCTGAGATTCCTGGACATTCGCAAAGTTTTTTTGCGCCAGGGCCAGGTCGTCTGACTTTCTGTCCGGATCAACCGCTGGCGTCGCGGCTCTCAAAGCAGTTCTCAGGTCATTCAGCTCATCTGTCATTGCGTTGCCTCCTCAGCGGCGTGAAGTGCACGCATATGTTTTTTGGCTTCGGACACGCGCCAGCTGACAGTGCCTTCCGAAACGCCCAGAACTTCGGCCGCTTCGCGTTGCGTCATGTCATCCAGGACCAGAGCCAGCGTGTCGCGCAGATCATCGGGCAGGGAGCGCATTGCCCGGGTCAGCCAGTCCAGCTGACTGTCGGTTTCTGCATCAGCAGCCCTGCGGTGCATTTCCCAGTCACCCCAGCCGTCTGTCGCGCGCTTGTATGACGCGTGAGCCCGGCGCCGGTCGTGGGTGGCGTTTACAACCACGCGGTAGAGCCAGGTCGAGAAGCGTGATTTTCCGGAAAACCGCTGTAACTTGGCCGGCAGAGCCGCGCAGATATCCTGGGTCAGGTCCTCTGCTTCGGCGCGGGATCCGGTCAGTCGGAAAGCAAGGCGGAAAACACCATCATAGTGGCGGTGCAGCAAAGCCGAGAAGGCTTCTGCATCGCCCGCCGCCGCAGCACGGGCCAGGGTTCCGTCACTTGTTTTCATGCGCATCACGTTGGTTAGACGCGCGTGAAGCGTCAATCCTTGGCCAACCGCACACTTTTTTCGATTTTTTTGACTATGATCACAAGTGGGCTGCTGCAGCTTTGCGAATAGACGATGAATGGCTTTTTCGCGGCCTCTTCCGCTGGTCGAAGGCGAAAAGGGTTTTGCGATGTCTAAGGGTGAAGCCGAAACGCCTTAATAAGCGCCCTTGCTGCTGAGCAGGCTGAACGGGGTGCGCATCAGGATCCGGAAATCGAGCCAAACGGACCAGTTTTCGATATAGTACAGGTCATGTTCGAACCGGGCTTCCAGTTTTTCGGCTTCGTCGATTTCTCCGCGCCAGCCGTTGATCTGAGCCCAGCCTGTGATGCCCGGCGGCAGGCGGTGCCGGGCCGAATAACCATCCACAATCTGCGAGAACCGTTCCTGTTGGCTGGACAGAGCGTCAATAGCATGCGGACGGGGGCCCACCAGCGAAAGATCGCCTCGCAGAACGTTAAACAACTGCGGCAATTCATCAATGGAACTGCGCCGTATAAAGCGCCCCACCCGGGTGACACGGGGATCGTTGCGGGTGACCACTTTTTTCGCGGCGCGGTCCGTCTGATCGGCATACATTGAGCGGAACTTGAGGACCTCAATGATACGGTTGTTGTAGCCGTGACGGGGCTGGCGAAACAGAACAGGCCCCGGGCTTTCCAGACGGATTGCGATTGCCGTGATCACAAGAACCGGCCAGAGCAGTATCAGAGCGCAGATAGCAAAGAAGATATCAAATATCCGCTTGGTCAACCGGCATTTTGGCGCAAAACTGCGGCTGATCTTGGCGAGAACGGGCGCGCGGCCAGGTTGCTCGAATGAATAGTCTCTGCTGTAATTGGACAGGCCGACTTCAACCGGCAACACCTTGAATTCGTCCAGCAGCCATCGGATCCGCGCCTCGGCCGAGAAGGGCAGTGCAATGATCACCAGATCAACACTTGAGGCCCGCACAAAAGAAACCAGATCGCCATAGCCGCCGATCTTTGGCACTCCGAGCACCTGCTTTGGTGATCGGATGTCGTCCCGGTCATCGAATATCCCGTAGAGACGGATGTCGTTTCCCGGCCGTTGATTTAGTCCACGGATCAGCCGCTCAGCCTCTTCTCCGCCACCAGCGATGATTGCGCGTCGTGCAACAAGCCCGGTCTCGATAACCCATCTGACGGCCGTCTGGATGCCGATCCGCGTTGGTATAATTGCCGTGATCAGGCTCAGCGCGGTGGCCCAGACCGCAACAGCAGTATCTGTAACCGGTGTCAGCAGGAGCAGCGCAGTCGCCGGTGGCAGAAGACAAATTACGGTTCGCAGCGCAAACGCAGTTCCATCAGCCATCACCGCACTGCGATAAGCGTTCACCGCTATCATACCGGTCGCGTAGCCAAGGCTTGCCAGAACAGCCCAGCCTGCGGCGACAAAGGGCTGGAAATTGCCATCTGGTATGGATCCGTAAAGCGCAAACCAGAAGGCCAGGGTGAAAACAGGCAACTCGATACACAATGCCACGCACATCAGCCAGAATGGCTCCAGTGCGCCGCGCCGCAGACCAAGGGCCACGGTGCGCGCGGCTTCGTTGAGGTGTCGTGAGTGTTCAGCCATAACCGTCAGAGCGCCGTTATTTTGCAATGTATCCGCCGCAACCCGGCGATTTGAGCCCCTGTGTACCCTGTGATGCGTTAATACTTACTGACCTGCGGTCCGGTCTGTATCTGTTTGCCAACTGATGATCCGTTTCTGCGTCGAAGAACGTTTGATTCCGACAGAAATTCGATGAAAAGTGCCAGTGATACAATCGCGGGAGGACGACGTTTGACCAGAGTGACATGTGACCCTACGGGACAGTTTCTGGCTTTGCACAGTTCGACAGGACCAACCCGGTTTCACGCAATATGGTTGCGCGACAACGCACCTGACGCGGCCTCCCGCTCGCCGGTGAATGGCCAGCGACTGCACTGCCTGCAGGATATCCCGACCGATACTTTCATAAAGGGCGCGCGGCTCGCGGCGGGCAAGGTATCTGTGACTTTTTCACCAGAAGAAAAAACCGTCGAATACGATCCGGCATGGCTGATGAAGAACGCCTATGACCGCCCGTCTGCAACGGACCGTGGCCGGACAGGCGACGACCTGAAGCTGTGGGACGCCAGCCATACCGGCCATGTGAAAGCTGCGGACTACGCAACGCTCCGCGCCGGGGGCGATGCGCTGGCGGGCTGGCTGGACCAGCTGGTGCGTTTCGGCTTTGGCAGGATCAGTGGTGTGCCGGTCGTCGAAGGCGCTCTTTTTGATATCGTGGCGCTTTTCGGGTTTGTGAGAGAGACTAACTATGGTCGTCATTTTGATGTCCGGACAGAGGTGAACCCAACTAATCTTGCCTTCACCGGACTGGGTTTACAGGCTCACACAGACAATCCGTACCGTGATCCGGTTCCGACCCTCCAGGTGCTGCACTGCCTCGAAAGCTCGGCGGCTGGCGGCGAGAATATGGTTGTCGACGGTTTTGCTGCGGCCACCCGCCTGCGTGCAGAAAATGAGTACTGGTTTGATCTGCTGGCAGATCACTGTGCCAGGTTCGAGTATTCCGGCGAGGCCGGTGTTCACCTCACAGCGCGTCAGCCCATCATTGGCCTCGCGCCCGATGGAGAGCTCATATCCGTCCGGTTCAACAACCGTTCACTGGCAGCCGTTACAGATGTGCCTTTCGACCTTATGGGGGATTGGTATGCCGCCTACAGACGTCTGGGCGAAATCATCGATGATCCTGCCATGCAGATCGCCTTTCGCCTTGAGCCCGGAGAGGCGTTTGTTGTCGACAACACGCGCGTGCTGCACGCACGCAGGGGGTATTCCGGGACCGGTACCCGCTGGCTGCAGGGGTGCTACGCTGACAAAGACGGGCTGCGGTCACTCAGGGATGCAATGCTGATGGCGAAAAAGACGGAGGCGGATGCATGAAACCGGACGCAGACACGCTGACATCTGAGAACATCGTGCAGTTTCTGGGCGGCATCTTCGACCGCCGGGGTGGCGAAGAATATCTGGGAGAGCCCGTTACAATGGGAGAACACATGCTGCAAAGCGCAACATTTGCCGAGCAGAATGACCAGCCCGAAGAGATCATTGTTGCTGCCCTGCTGCACGACATCGGGCACTTCACCTCTGAGTTTGGTACTTTCACGATGGACGACACAGAAGACCGCCACCACGAGGACGCGGGTGCCGAAGTGCTTGAGCGGTTTTTCCCATCGGTTGTAACTGACTGCGTCCGCTGGCATGTGGCTGCAAAACGGTATCTGTGCGCAACGCGGCCTGAATACCTGCGCCGTTTGTCCGAAGCCTCTTTGCATTCATTAAAACTGCAGGGCGGGCCCATGACAGCGGATGAGGTGGCAGACTTTGAACGTTCACCGAACCTCGAGCATATTGTTGCGGTCAGGTATCTGGATGATGCGGGAAAACGCGAAGATATGACGACGCCTGATTTCTGGCATTTTGCGCCGATGATCCAGCGGGTTGTGGATCAGACCCGCGACGCGCAGAGCGCTGCAAGTGGATAACCGGCGTCTTGAGTGCTGCGTTGCGCGCACTGCAAGAGGTTGGAATGTCGGGGATATTAAGGTGCGTTACGAGCCGGTGATGCGGTCCAGCCCGTAACGCGATCCAGTCATTCAGGCATTTCTGCCGGAAATCTAATTCTGGGGAGAATTTCCGGGTACCAGGATGGTCGGTTAATTCCGACCTCAATTACTCTTAAATTATAATGGCCATGGTACTTTTCCACCACCATCCGCACCGTGACCAAAGGATGCGCCAAACGCGGCAAAACGTATATAAGTAGAGTTGCCTAGGTAAAATTACCTATCGGTGGTCACGGGTGCCGCATCCTCGAAAAGCCGTGCTGCAATGCACAGGTTCACCAGATCTGCCACGGATGCGACATTCATCTTATCCAGAATTCTGGCCCGGTGATGATCGACCGTCCTTGGGCTGATATTCAGATGCCGCGCGACTTCTTTGCTGGAACTCTGCGCAGGGTTTGACACGAGAAACCGTGCGATTTCGTGCTCCCGGTCTGTCAGCGTTTCGAGGCGGATACGGGCGGCGCGCGAGCTTTCCTCGCTCTGGCGTGACCGGGCATCCTGGGCCAGGGCCGCCTCGATACGTTCGATCAGTTTTTCCTGCCTGAACGGCTTCTCCAGAAAATCCACAGCCCCGTATTTCATCGCCTGTACAGCCTCTGAAACACCGCCATGTCCTGTGATGAATATAACCGGCAGACGGCTTCCGCGTTCCAGAAGGTGTTTTTGAAGCTCCAGCCCTGTCATTCCAGGCAAGCCATAGTCCAGTATCATGCATCCCGGCCGGTCTGCGGCGTCGCTGTCCAGGAACGCCTGTGCAGATGCAAAAACTTCCGTTTTGTAGCCGCGGGTCCGCAAGGCACGCGACAGCGATGCTCGGATGTCATCGTCATCATCGACAATGAAAATACAGGGCTCAGACACTCTCGGCACTCCGCGTATGTACCGATGGTTTGGGGTTGAGCGCTGCAAGTGTAAAGCAGAACTGTGACCTTCCGGCGGCATCCCGCCGGTACCAGATCTCTCCACCATGCGCCTCGACGATTGTGCGACAGATCGACAGCCCCAGACCCATGCCTTCTTTTTTGGTGGTGTGGAACTGTTCGAAAACGTTGGTGCCGTCCGGAAATCCCGGACCGGTATCTGTTACGGTGATCAGCGTGCCGGTATCAGAATTCTCTGCGTGAACCGTCACGCGATTTTCTCCGTCAGAGCCCGACGCGATCGCATCCGTCGCATTGCGCAGCAGGTTGACCAGGACCTGTGCCACCTGCACTCTTGAGCCATAAACCGGATCAAGCGGTCCGATCTCGGTCACGATGCTGATCCCGGCTTCCTTGGCTTCAGGCCGCACCAGGTGGAGCGTTTGTTCTACCAGTTCTGCAAAATCAAATTCGGCTTTCTCGACAGATTCCTTTTTTACAAATCCGCGCAGAGCCTTGATGATGTCGCCTGCTCTGTGAGCGCTCTGGTCGGTTTCGCGCAGGATCGTTTCCAGCTCGTCACTGTTGTCTGTTCCGTTGCGCAACAGGCAAAGTGCCGTGTCCATATTCTGTGAAATGGCCACCAGCGGCTGATTCAGTTCGTGTGCCAGACCCGTTGCCATCTGCCCCATCGCATTGACCCGGGTGGAGTGTGACAGATCAAGGTTCAGCTGCTGGATCCGGCGCTCCGCAGCCTTGCGTTCGGTAATCTCGTCTACAGTAACAACAGCGTGCAGCGGCGCGCCTGTGTCATCGCGGATCACAATCACATTTTCGCTGATCCACAGCGGCGCACCATCTGCACGCAGATATCGTTTTTCATGTACGTATTCAGACCCACCGCCCTGTACGTCACTCAAAAACACCGTCGCTACAGGGTCATCCGCGTGCGAGATGTCATGAACGGTCAGCTGCGCAAGCCTGTTAGGTTCATACCCCAGCATTTCCGCCAGTTTTTTGTTCGCGCGAAGAATTTTTCCGGTCCGCGCTTCTATCTGGGCCATGCCCCGGGATGCCAGATCAAAGGTGCGGTCGTATTCAGTTTTCGATCTTTTCCGCTCGGCAATTGCCTGAACCAGTGTTTCATTGGCCCGGGTCAGTTCGCTGTAAGTTTTGGGCATCGGGTCCGTGGGCAGCACCTCCCCCTGTGACACAAGCGCGGAACGAACGGCAAAGGCGCGTACGGGTTTGTGGATGTAGTTGGCGAGGAACAGACCGATAAAACCCGACACAATGGCAATGGCAATGGCGATCCAGATGTTTTGCGCCCGGTTGGCCTCGATCGGACCGGTGAAATCAGACTCTGGTGCATAAACGGCAATGGTCCAGGGCAGTTCGTCACTGATCACAGGCATGATGGTAGAGACATAGGTCGATCCGCCGAACTCAAAGCGTGTGGCGACCTCGCGGTCCACAGACACGTCCCGCCCGGACAACAGACCGCTGAAGGCTGCGCGTGCCACCGGATCGTCAATTTCGGTAATGTTCACAAAGCGAAATGTGCCATCCGCGTTTTCCCGACGGATCAGATCCTGATCCGGATGCGCAATAACATCACCATTTTTATTGAGGATCACAGCGCGACCGCTTTCCCCGATGTCCAGCCGCGACAGGAAATCCGAAATCGCGTCGATGCCGATATCCACACCGACAACCCCGCGCAGCCCGCCATCGGCATTGAACACCGGAGAAGCCGCAGTGATGCCCGGTTTCTGCGACGTGAAAAAGATATAGGGATCGGTCCAGATGCTTGTCAGATCGGCCTCGGCCGCCTGAAACCAGGGCCGCGCGCGCGGGTCATAGGTGTCCTGCGGGTCGTCTTTGCGCGATACGATGGCATACTGGTTGTCCCGCCAGATCAGATCGGTTTCGCGCACGTCGCCCTCGCGCATGATGATCTTGGACCGGAAAGGGCCGGGGCCTTCGCTGCGCATCACATAGACAAAACTGCCGGATTTATCGCCGTAGAATATCCCGGCAAACTGGGGCGATATCTGTAACTGCTGAAACAGCAACTGCTCCAGCTGTTCAAAATCCTCGCTTGCAATCACGCGGTTTTCCGCAAGACGTGTGGCAAGCTCAACCGCGCCCTTGGCCGGGCTGAGAAAGCCTTTTGAGTGTTCGATGGTGTTCGTGCCCACGTCGCCCAGCAGGTCACGGGCGTGTTCCAGGAGCGCACGTTCTGACGTCACATAGGATGAAAACACCACAATCGTGACAGCAACGAATTGCAGCCCCGCCAGGCAAAGCGCAAGTAACAGACCAAGTGACAGCTTCATACGACCAGTGTTCCCGAGTTTTCGACCGATGTTAAGACCTGATTGTGCGTGGTTACACGGACATTTCGTCCAGGACAGGGCCGGGCCGGTTTTTGCCTCGCATCACAGAGCGTCAAAGGTGGCTGGGTTCAGGGCTCTGGTGACAATGAGAGTTCTTGCCTGCGGCGTGCTGTGGGTCAGGATGCAGGGCGGGCCGGGCGTTCATTTCGAGGCGGCGACGGGGGTGGCGAGCAGGGTGAGGGCGATGAGTGTACGCAGGAGGTGGAGGTAGTCGGAGAATGCTGGAAATCCACCAGAGGCTTTGCTCTGCAAAACCCGCGCTCGCCCCTCCCCGTCGCGCCAAAGACTGCCAGCTTTTAAGGCTCACCTTCAGTGAGACGAGGGCGCTTCACGCCCCCTTGAGGGCAGGCGCGAGGCTCTACTATCGGTTTCGCTGGACTAACCCACGGGAAAACCCCGATTCGAGCCGTCTATATATAGTTAGTCAGTGCGGATTGATCGCAATTTCGGGCAGCATCACTCAACGAAATCTCCTCGATTTCTTCTTCTAGCCCCTAAAATCAGGGATAAAGCTTATTGACAACACATCATATAGTGGGCTATCTAGAAGGCACCCCAGCTATGTGGGTCAATCCCCCAATTTGTCGTATAAATCGTTGACTCTGCGTTGAGAGCATTCGATGATGTCGTTGACGGTTAGAATAGACGACGCCGCTAGGCGTGCAGGCCACAGCGGCGTCTAACTCTAGCCCCGCCTTTTCCTTGGAAGGTCGTGGCGGACCCGAACAGAGTGACCGCAGTGAATCCGCTGCGACGTTGAGTGTCAAGCGACCTTTCTTAAAAAAGCGAGGTTTCGCTATGAGTACTACAAGAACCAGAACTATTGAGTGGCAAGGCGCGTCTGGCGCGCGTTATAAATATTGGATTTACCCGCTGCCGCCTAACTTCGATTCCGTTCCGGGCAACTACCTTTTTGCCAAAGAGGTTGCTCCGGGCAAGTGGAGGCCAATTTACGTTGGGCAAACGAACGATCTCAGCGAGCGCTTTGACAGCCACCATAAAGCTGCATGCTTTAAGCGCAATGGTGCCACCCATATTCATGCGCACGCTCACAGTGGTGGTGAGGCCGCCCGGCTCGCCGAAGAGCGTGACTTGAAGCTTGGGCTTAATCCAACGTGCAACGGTTGATAGAAGGTGCCGGCTGTTGACCACAGCCAGTGCTACCGCCCCCGCTTCCGTTTCACGCCCCCGCGCATACCACCCCGTCCCATTGTACTCCGGCCTGAGGCTTTCTGGGCGTCGTCCACGGCTTTTTCCACTGCATACTGCCGGGCCATCGGGTCATCCGCAATTGCCAGATCGACCGCTTCCAGCCGTTTGACCTCGTCGCGCAGGCGCGCGGCCTCCTCAAATTCCAGGTTCTCGGCGGCCTTGCGCATGTCGGTGCGCAGACCGTCCAGCACCGTCTGCAGGTTGCCGCCAGCCATCGGGTTGTCGACCTTGGCGGTCACGCGGTTCATGTCCACGTCGCCTTTGTAGAGCCCGGCCAGAATGTCCTCTACGTTCTTTTTCACCGTCGTCGGCGTGATCCCATGTTCTTCGTTATAGGCCAGCTGCTTAGCGCGGCGGCGGTTGGTTTCGCCCATCGCGCGCTCCATCGACCCGGTGATGCGGTCGGCGTACATGATCACGCGGCCCTCGGCGTTCCGCGCGGCGCGGCCGATCGTCTGGATGAGCGAGGTTTCCGAGCGCAGGAAACCCTCTTTGTCCGCATCCAGAATGGCCACCAGCCCGCATTCAGGGATATCAAGACCCTCGCGCAGCAGGTTAATCCCGATGAGCACGTCAAAAGCGCCAAGCCGCAGGTCGCGCAGGATTTCGATACGTTCGATGGTGTCGATGTCCGAGTGCATGTAGCGCACGCGGATGCCCTGTTCGTGCATGTATTCGGTCAGATCCTCGGCCATGCGTTTCGTCAGTGTGGTGACCAGCGTGCGGTAGCCATCGGCGGCGACCTTGCGGACCTCGTCCAGCAGATCGTCTACCTGCATTTCAACAGGCCGGATTTCGATTTCCGGGTCGATCAGGCCGGTGGGGCGGATGATCTGTTCGGTGAACACACCGCCGGTCTGCTCGATCTCCCAGGAGGCCGGCGTGGCGGAGACGAACACCGATTGCGGGCGCATGGCGTCCCATTCCTCGAATTTCAGCGGGCGGTTGTCCATGCAGGACGGCAGGCGGAACCCGTGTTCCGCCAGCGTGAACTTGCGCCGGTAGTCGCCTTTGTACATGCCGCCGATCTGCGGCACGGAAACATGGGATTCATCGGCGAAAACAATGGCATGATCGGGAATGAATTCAAACAAGGTGGGGGGCGGCTCGCCCGGTGCGCGCCCTGTCAGATAGCGTGAATAGTTCTCGATGCCGTTGCAGACGCCGGTCGCTTCAAGCATCTCCAGATCAAAATTGGTGCGCTGTTCCAGACGCTGCGCTTCGAGGAGTTTGCCCTCGTTCACCAGCTGATCTAGGCGGATTTTCAGCTCTTTTTTAATACCGATAACGGCCTGCTGCATGGTCGGCTTGGGTGTGACGTAGTGCGAGTTCGCATAGACGCGGATCTGGTCGAAGTTATCCGTTTTTTCGCCGGTGAGCGGATCAAATTCGGTAATGCTTTCCAGTTCCTCGCCGAAAAATGACAGCCTCCACGCGCGGTCTTCCAGGTGTGCGGGGAAAATCTCCAGACTGTCACCACGCACCCGGAACGATCCACGCTGGAACGCCTGATCATTACGACGATATTGCTGGGCCACGAGATCGGCCATGACCTGGCGCTGATCATACATCTGGCCCGTCTTCAGATCCTGGGTCATCGCGCCATAGGTCTCGACCGAACCGATACCGTAGATGCAGGAGACCGAGGCCACGATGATCACATCGTCGCGTTCGAGCAGTGCGCGGGTGGCCGAGTGGCGCATCCGGTCGATCTGTTCGTTGATCTGGCTTTCTTTCTCGATGTAGGTGTCTGATCGCGCCACATAGGCTTCGGGTTGGTAATAATCGTAGTAACTTACGAAGTATTCGACGGCGTTATCCGGGAAGAAGCCCTTAAATTCGCCGTACAATTGCGCAGCCAGTGTTTTGTTAGGGGCCAGGATGATGGCGGGGCGCTGGGTCTCTTCGATGACCTTGGCCATGGTGAAGGTTTTGCCGGTGCCCGTAGCGCCCAGCAGCACCTGGTCGCGTTCGCCGGAATTCACACCCTCTGCCAGTTCGGCGATGGCCGTGGGCTGGTCGCCCGCAGGCTCAAATTCTGTCGCCAGAACAAATTTCCGGCCACCTTCCAGCTTGGGGCGGGCGCGCACGTCAGGCGCGGGATTGGACAGAACGGCCTCTGAGCCGTCGGTGTGAGCGTAAGACATATGCAGATTCCCCGGGGTTACTGCCAAGGTGTCATGATTTGTCAGGGGTTCAAGGGGGGCGGGGTCCGGCTCCTGTCATAAAATGTCAGGAACGCTGGGATTGGTCAGTCGGTTCCGTCCGACGGATCCAGAACATCGAGCAGTTCAAAAAGCTCGCTGACGTAGGCATTCTTGTCCAGAATTTCGATGTCCGCAGAGACGTTTTTGATGATCTACTTCATCTCGATGATGTGGTTGTTGCCAACCTTGTAGATGAGGTTGTCGCGAGAAGCTGTCAGCCCTTCGACAGCGTCGTACATATGTTTGGCGCGCAACATACTGTAGTCTGCCGAAGGGACCAGAGCGAAGCCCTGCACGCTGCCACGCTCTTCCTCCATGGTTTGCGCTACTGAGATTAACCTGTTGGTCCAGAGCCGGACGTCATCGTAGTTGACCGAGGCAACGTCCGCGTCATCGGCGGCCGTTGCCTTCGCGAGCCTGCGCCGGGCTTGTCGATTGTGGCGGCATCGAAAGAAACAGGCGACGCGCCGCTTTCGTTAGCCTCTGCCAGTAACTGTTTGACATGGAGTTGTTCGTTTTTGAATTTGCCAAAGAGAGCGGCCAGTACGTCACTCTCGCTCTGGATCAGTTCAATGGTCCGGGTGTCATCAGCTACCGGTTTAGACAGCAGTTTCGTGACATATTCGGCGATATGTGTCGTAAGAAACATCCGTCGCAGTGCAGCGTCGTCCGGCGCGACTTTGTTACAGTCGCCGCCCTTTTGCACTTCGATGTCCGCGTCTTCGTGTTCTACATCGATATTTTTGCTGGCATAGGCATTGATCTCGGCCTCGGGCTTCACCGCGCCGTGGATTTCCCCGACGATTGCGATTTTCCTGTCACCGTCGTTCAGTTTCTCATCAAGCCGTTTGAGTTGCATAACCGGGAGATCAGAGCAGCCTATGGCAGTGAGACGCTGCACCGCCGGGCTCAGATCGGCCAAGGACTGCAGACCCGCGAGACGACCACCGGTTTCTCTGGACGGTTGCATGTTTTTTCCGACGCCCGTGGACTTTGTCTGCTGCGCTGGTGAGGGGAGGGCGGTTCTGGTCACGAGTTCCTGTGTTATCCGGATTACGCCATCACAGGCTGTAGGCCATTCAAGTGGCTGTCGGCGTTCCGGTTCAGCCCAGCAACCCCAGCGAGCGGAATGATGCTTCGCTGTTTTTGCCGATGATAACGTGGTCATGAACGCGCGCATCAATTGCTTCGCAGGCGCGGACGATTGCATCCGTCATGGTGATATCGGACTCGCTGGGCGAGGGATCGCCAGAGGGATGGTTGTGCACAAGGATCAGTGCTGCAGCGTTCAGTTCCAGCGCGCGTTTGACGACCTCGCGCGGGTAGACAGGTACATGGTTGATGGTGCCACGGGCCTGCTCTTCATCCGCGATCACAACATTTTTGTTGTCCAGAAACAGGATGCGGAACTGCTCCGTGTCGCGGTGCGCCATAGAGGTGCGGCAGTAATCTATCAGGTCGTCCCAACACGACAAAACACAGCGCTGCAGCACCCGGGACTGGGCCATTCGCTGGGCAAAGGCCTCGACGAGGCGCAGCTGGAAAAAGACCTTCTGGGTGGTGCCTTTGACCTGCAAAAGGCGGTGTTCAGAAGCGGCAACGACACCGTTGAGATCGCCGAAGGCCTCAAGCAGCTTTTTTGCCAGGGGTTTTACATCGATCCGCTCAATAGCGTTGCAGAGCAGCAGTTCGAGCAGTTCGTATTCCGGCATCGCTGTATGTCCGCCGGTCAGAAACCGGGTCCGCAACCGCTGCCGGTGGCCAACATAGTGCGGTGACGGCCCACCGCCGCGCGACGCGTATTCGCCTTTCCCAAGTGACTGTGTTTCAGCCCATGCCGGTATTCTGCGGTCAAGATCCTCCAGACCGCGAAGTGCTTCTTCGGAAAATCCGTGTTTCTGGCTGGTCACTGGTCACTCCTTTCCTCCGTTGGGCGCTGCCTGATATTCCCTGGCCATGGTTAGCGATTGGTTAAAAAGCACAGTGCAGGGATCTGTTTTTGGGTCTGCCAGCCGGTTCGGGCGCTTTTTGATTAAAAGGCTCACTGCTGGCTGTCACGCACGGCAAATTGCTGTCTTGCCCGCGCTGTTGAAATCCCGGATAAACGACAACAGCCAGATCAGGAGCCGATGTATGCGTGCACGTATTTTTCAGCCAGCCAAAACCGCCATGTCGTCTGGAATGGCGAAAACCCATACATGGGTGCTTGAGTATGCGCCTGCGTCGTCACGTGAGGTTGATCCACTCATGGGCTGGACTTCATCGGATGATACGCAAAGCCAGGTACGCATGCGCTTTAAAACACGCGAGGAAGCTGTGGAATATGCCCGGGACAATGGGATCACTGCCGACGTAATGGAACCGAAAAAACGCAGCGCAAATATACGTCCGGGCGGCTATGGAGAAAACTTTGCGACCAACCGTCGTGGGGCGTGGACGCACTGATGCAGCCCGCAGTCGTCCGTGCAGATGCGCGGGACGCGGATGTAGCACTTCTTTTGGGGCGGCACTTTGAATTGATGCGCTCCCAGTCTCCGCCGGAGAGTTGTCACGTGTTGCCAGCCGATGCGCTGGACCACCCGGATATATCCATGTTCGCCCTGCGGGTAGACAATGTTGCTGTCGCAATCGGTGCCTTGCGGCGTTTCAGAGAAACCGACGGCGAACTGAAGTCCATGCACACGGCACAGGAACACAGGGGCAGGGGCTATGCCCGTGCTCTGTTGCAAGGCTTGATCCGTCACTCCCGGGATGTCGGCGTGCGGGACCTCTGGCTCGAGACAGGCGCGGGACCGGAACACTCGGCGGCGCGTTCGCTCTATGCTTCTGAAGGCTTCGCTGTCTGTGCCCCGTTCTGGACATATACCAAGGACCCGCTCAGCATTTTCATGACACGCGGGATCTGAGGCTTGCGCGACGCGGCAGGCTGCGGCATGTACGGGGCAGCGGTCCCTTAGCTCAACTGGATAGAGCAGCTGACTTCTAATCAGCAGGTTGAGGGTTCGAGTCCTTCAGGGATCGCCATAGTTTCATTCGGCCGGCGGCCATACAGACCGACAGCCAAAGAGATGTATTCCGGTCAGCCTTCATCTGCTTGGTATCATTGCAGCAGAAAGCCGTCCTCCCTGAACCTGCGGTACTCCGCTGTCTGAGGCTGTTTGCCGGCCGTTTTGATCACCTTGTCGGGCGGTCGGTCCATTGGGCGCTCAGTTTCCCATTTTCGTTCCCGCGAATTCCAGTCTTTCCAAATTGAAGCCCGACTGATCGAGGTTTCCGTCATTGTTGCACCAGACCAGTACGACCTGAACCCGCGAATATGGGCTCAGTTTCTGTCGGGTAACGGCCTGACAAAGAAAGCAAACATCCGCAGTTGTGGCATCGAAATTCATGCTCCGCTGAAGCTGACATCACTCCTTCAGGACGGGCATTACCCGAAACGATTCTAAGAAAGGTTGATTTTTGAAGCGCTTAGTGAGACGTTAACCATATTTAATATCGACGGATACTTTCATTTGACCGATACGACAATTCAGCAAGAAATCCGAAAAAGTAACGTGCGAATTTTCGTCACATATTTTGTGGTCGGCCTGTACAGCGTTTCAGCGGTGGGCATTACGATCTTCCTGATGGCCACCAAACAGACTGAACTGGCCCTCGGTGTTTTCAACGGGCTTGCAACTCTGTCCGCGGGCATCGCCGGTTTTTGGTTCGGCAGTCGCGGCAGTGGCTTTCCCAATGGCGAACCTGGCAAGCCCGAAGACCTCAAACCTGAGGAAGCGGTTGTTATCGGTCCCGAGAACGGAACGTCGCACAGACCGGTGCATGAGAATGAGCCTGCGCTTGCAGCAAATACGATTGATGATGAGTCCCCCAAAATTGATCTGACCTGACATTCACAAGGAGACCTTCGATGCTGCGATTTCACAGGTTTTTTGCGATGGCGCTGAGCAGCCTGGTATTTTCCGGGTGCAGTGTCATAGACAGCAACAGGGCAGGAACTGTGTTTCTGGGGGCGAACGGACAGCCGGCAGCTACACAGTTTATTGGCACCTATTCATTACCCCGGCGCCTGATGAGTTTTGAGGTTCTTGGAACGTCAACCAGAATGCACCAGTCGACCGCTTTCAGCGTAAAAAGGGACCCGGCATCAGACTTACTTGTGCCGGATGCGAGTTCCGCATTCCGCTACACGATCAACTACAAACCATCGCGCTTCTCCAAAGACAAAGTCGATGTCAAAATTGATAACCAGATACTGCAGTCCATAACGACATCGACGGAAGACCAGTCTGGCCGCGCGCTGATTGATCTGGCGGAAGCCTTCGGGCGCATTTCGCGTCTCGGTTCGGGCCTTGGCCTTGATACTCCAGGTGCCGGTGCTGGTGATGAGACGAAGATCGACAAGACCGTAGGCATAGTCCGGCTGGATCCGACAGATCCGGCAAGCCTCGCCAGGGCGCAAAATTTGTTGCGTGGCCATCTCGAGATACAAGTTACACCGTCGCCAAGGCCTGTTGTCACGTTACCTGCCTGCAACCATTCTGTGTGCTTCCGCCCGCTGACCTCAGTGGTGGTCACTTTCCGTGACAGAAAGTCGGGCAATGTAATCGAGTTTGCCGCATCCGTACCGGACCCGCATCAGATAGAAGGTCTGGACATCGAACGGTCCCCCTTTATCAAGCGTGACACTATTCTGACTTTTGCGGATGGCTCCCCAAAGTCGATAGACGTGACCAAACCGAGCGAAGTTGCGGCGGCCGCATTGTTGCCACTCGCGGTTGTCGAGGCGGTTTTCAAGGGAGTGAACGACGCAGTTCAGTCGCTGCTCGGCCTGAAAAAGAACGATCTGGCCGCGCAGGCTGATCTTTTGAACGCTCAGGCGAGCATGCTGAAAGCCCTCGCCGCATATCGAAAAACTTACAGCGAAACTTTTCCAAATGGTGTCGACAGCGGCGGCGGAAACTCACCCTCCCTCGACACGGTCGGAAGCGAAATAAATGCTGAAGATGACGACAGCGACAGTCCCGGGCTTGAAGGTTGACCGTTAACCAGGAGGTTCAGAATGGCCAGACTTAATCACACTTCGCTCGTGAAGTATGCAAGCCAGCACATGAAACCCCGGCCACGGTCGCTTTCCACGCGCACATTAGTGCAGGCTTCTGACCCGGATATGGAGATTCCGACAAAGGATCAGTTAATATCAATCGTTGATGCAATTCGGCCAAGGATGCCGAATGGATCGGAATACACCCAGAATGGAAAATTTGATTGTGATGATTTTGCGTTCTCTTTCAAGGGACTGGTGACCCAATGGTATCAGGAAAACCGCCCGAACGACCTGCCATTCGCGATTGGGATCGGATGGGGCCAGTTTTCCAGTTTCAGTCCTGATGAATATCATGCGCTGAACTGGGTTTTCCTGGCCGACGATCGCAAACTCTACTGGATAGAACCACAAATGATTGCGTCTGATCCTCTTGATCGCGCTATGTCTCAGTTTTCGAAAACAGGTGACAGAGTAAACTTACTCATTGTCTGAACTGTCACTGACTTTGCCGGATATTTGGGAGCTTCGACGGGCTGCCTGCGGAACAAGTCAGCTTTTTGCAGGCAGGAAATTTTTACAAATGGCGAGATTTTGGCCGGTCAGGGCAGCATATTCCATCGAATACAAAACCGGAGTTCGTACACTCAGTAACCTTCGGCAATTGCGAATTCCTGGGCAGAAGTGCTGTTTGCATTTATGATGACTGCAACAGCTATGTTTCAATACAGAGATTCCGGCAAAGCTCCCTGAGCAATAATTGCTTTGCATGTTCGTGGCGGTTACACAAAAAAAGATTGGGCTTGAGAGCTGTCAGAATAGTGATTTTCACGGGTTATTGACAAGTGTATAGCTTTTCACTCTTGGTCCGAAACGTCCTTTTTCTGCACTGAACGCGCATTTAAAAGGGCTGAGGCTGTTGTGATTTCTGTCTTCTGCCAAAGGCTGATATACCAGTGATACAGTTCTCCGGTCAGAATTCATCCCAACCGTTCAAATCTGTGGCGAGGTTGCCAGAAACCGGAGCTGGCGCGGCCTTGGTTTGCTTTGGTCCTTCTTCAGTGAGAGCAGTCGGCCGGATTGATATCTGATCTTCGCCGGTTTTGAAGCGGGACGCAGATTGTTTGAGCCCGTCGGCTTCATTCGAAAGCAAGCTGCTGGCGGCTGCGACTTCTTCAAAGGACGCTGCCTGTTTCTGCGTGTTCTGGTCTATTTGTGAAACAGCACTGTTGATTTCTCCAATCCCGTGGACCTGCTCAGATATTGCCCCCGAAATCTGCTCGATCCGCTCTGATACGCCAACGACGCTTTCGGAAATTCTCTCCAGAGATTCCTGCGCGCTGGTAACTCTCGAAACGCCTTCCGAAACAGCGCTGTCGCTTCTCGCGATTACCTGGTCGATCTCTTTAGCTGCCTCTCCGGCCCGCTGAGCAAGTTGCCTTACTTCAGAGGCCACTACAGAGAAACCCCGACCCGCCTCTCCGGCCCGGGCAGCTTCTACTCCCGCGTTGAGAGCCAAAAGGTTAATCTGGAAAGCGATATCGTTGATAACGGTTACCACTTTTGCAATTTCGCTCGAGGCGTCTGAAATCCGGCTCATGGCTTCGGCGGCGTTTGCCGCAACTGTACTGCTCGATTTGGCTGTTTCGCTGGCGACGCTGGCGTTTGTATTTGCATCCGCGACGTTTTCGCTGACCTGCTTAATACTGGCGGTAAGCTCCTCAAGAGCCGCAGATGTTTCTTCGAGCGATGCCGCGTTTTGTTCGGCCTGTCTTGACAAAACGTTGGATGTATCCCGCAATTCACCCGATGACATTGACAGGTTCTCGGTGCTTCCGGCGATTTCGCCGACAAGAGACCGCAGTGCGTCTATCATCGCGTTTGTGTTGCCCTGAAGCTCTTTGAATGCACCACGGAAGTCACCTTCCATTCGTTCGGTGAGATCGCCCCGGGCCACCCGTTCGAGCATCTGACCTGTTGCCGCAAGTCCGGTATCTACGCTGTCCACAAGTGTGTTTACGCCGGACGCGAGAGCTGACAGCTCCTCATCAGTGAAGTCAGCGTCGACCCGCTTTGAAAAGTCGCCGGAAGACGCGGCGTGAACGACTTTTCCCAGTGATGTGCTGAGTTCTGCGATCATCGCCTTGCGGTCGAGCTCGGCCTGTTGTCGCGCTTCCTCGTCCCTTTCTTCCTGTGCCAGCCGCATGTTCTCAGCTTGTTTCCGGCGTTGAGTTTCCGCGGCTTTTTCCTGCTCAGCGGCGGCTATGGCAGCTTTGCCGTTCGCTTTGAAAACTTCCAGTGCCTGAGCCATCCGACCAATTTCATTGTCGTGTTCGATCCCGGTCACTTCTGTTTCGAGATCGCCGTCCGCAATGCGTGACATTACAGCTACCGCTTTTTCAACATCTCCGGAAATCCGTGACGAAATCTGACGTGATATCCGCCATCCGACGACGACGATCATCGCGGCTGCAACACAGATTGATATCACAGCCCATAGAGCGATTGTCTGACCGCGGGGCCCCAGAGTGTTCTGGCGGGCCGTTGCGGCGTCTATGACCTGCTCAACGTCAGCTACGATTTTGGGCCCCAGCTCGTCCATAACGGCGCGGGCTGCCACTTTGGTTTGTACAGCTTCACCCAGTAATGCAGCCCTGTTCACAAAGCTCATCAGGTCCTGAAACGCCTGATCCGTTAAAGAAATAAGGCTCCCATCCTGCAATTCCGCTCTGAGCGTTCGCAGTTCCTGAGTTGCCCGCCGCATTTCTGATATGGACCTGTCCAGGTGTTCTTTCTGTTCCGTTTGCCGGAAAGTACGCAAATAGTAGCGCCCGAGCAGCAGTGCCTCCTGGGCGCGGCCAGCAAAGTACGCACCAGACACATTCCCGGTTTCATAAGCGTTTGTCATGATATCTGTAAGGGCTTTTCGGGCGGACAATCCGCTGGCCACGATTTCCGCTTCGACCGACATATACTGATCATGTGCGGAGAGAGTGATATCGAACTGGGTCTCATATTCTGCCAGCTCTGCCTCCAGATTGGCGAATACTTCTTCAATACCGGCTGCGGCCCAATTCAGATCTTTGAGGTCGGCCTCAGCTGTTTTGAGCTCCTCCATATTGTCGCGAAACTCTTCGATCAGCGCTGCGTCGGGATCAATCCGCCATTTGAGCGCGGCCATCCGGGCCTCGAATACGTCCTCGAATACGGCGCCGGCGAACAGCGTGCTGCGCGCTGTCTCGCGATACTCAGTAAATGTGGTTCTGATCAGCAGAGTGGTTACGATGGCGACCAGAGAGAGAGCAAGCAGACCTGAGAGCAGGAGAGTGCTGATTGAAGAAATCTGGCGCGAGATCGGTTGGGAGGACGTCATCTTCATTTGTCTTTCGCGTAGGCGCATCCAGGTGAAATGCAGCACGAAAAGTAGTCTGAAAGGATTACGAAGTCGTAAATCGGGAACAGGTGGGCCCGGGAATGCCGAAGCTGAGCGGCGAGTTATACGCGGCTGTGTCGTTGCGAGCGGTCGGGGTCATACGTGTTCAGGACAGAGCAGGTCTTTGTCATTTCCGTAAAAAAATACACCCATCGCGGCGCGCCATGTACGCATTCCGTGAGATCGAGACGATATCCCCCCTCAATCGAGATCAGGATGCGCGGTGACTTTGGATCGGCTTCGATTTTCCGCCGGATCCGCCAGACATGCGTTTCCAGCGCATGGGTTTCCGCGGCTGGATGGTATCCCAGTACTTCCTGCATCAAACGCTCCCGGTTGCAGCCGTCCTGGAGGCGCAACAAAAATTTCAGCAAAGCGGTTTCGGTTTTTGTCAGCATCCTGCTGCCTCATTCAGATGTTCAGATGGGGTTTTCCGGTCCTTGCAGGCTGAGGGTCTGTTCCTGATGTGGGTTCGGACATCAGGCACAGTTTCAGGGGCTGCGATGCCGTCCGGCCACAGGGGTGTCTCGGTAGCAACCGGAGACTTTCGTGGACCAAACGGAATTGCCCGGGCGCAGTCCAGGCTTGCCACCGGATGCGGAACCCGAAGAAAAATCAGGCATCTGTGCGCTTCTTGCCCGGTTGGATTGACCGAGTGCGGCGGCACCTTTGAAACGTTCGCAAACATCCCGCGCTGCTCAGTGTGCGCAGGGGTCCGCTCCGTACGTCCGGGTGTCACCAACGTTGGGATGATGTGTCTGTATGCCAAATGCTCTGCCCTTACCTTGCCGCGGTTTCGCGGCGTTAAAGGTACGATGCATCGTGCAGGCAGTTGGTTACGGCGTGAGAGAGAAAATTGTTGTCGGGTATCTGTCCGTTCGGCGCCAGGGCGCGCAGAACACTGGCTGAGACGTAAAGCTGTGGAGGGCGGCCCCGCCGGGCAGTACGCCCGCCCGGAACCATGCTGATCCGCAGACAGGTGCGACCTTTACTCTTTGGTTGTCAGAGGTTTGGCCGATCCTGTGATCGAAGCCATTCGGGCTTCCTTCGCGCCATACCAGCGGGCGGCCGGACCGGCAGTGACCCCATGCAAGAGGGCGCTGATCCAAACGGTGTTAACGGCGAGAAACAGAACAGGTTCCGCAAGGTCATGAGTGATTTCATCCACGACCAGCAACGCGAAGAGTGCGGTTGCAAGGCCACGCGGACCGAACCAGCCAAAAAACAACCGGGATGTAATCGAAGCATCAGTGCCCGTCAGCGACAGCCAGATCGCTAAAGGGCGCACAACAAACAGACTGACCATAATAAGCGCAAAGGAGGACCAGGTCAGATGACCTATCGCCTCAGGTACAATCGCTGCTCCGAGCAGAAGAAAGGCTGACCATGACAGCAACTGGCCTTCGCTTTCCGTAAACTCATAGACAAAGGCACAGGCTCCTTTCACCACAGCGCCAAAAGCAAGGCCTGCTACAAACGCTGAAATAAATCCGTTGCCGCCTATCAGGGTCGCACCAAGATAGGCCGCACCTGCCAGCGCCAGTGCTCCAACGCCTTCATAAAGTTCTGATGTGGTCTTATACTTTTTTGCCAGCAGAAGCATCCTGCCTCCGCAGTAGCCGACAATGGCCCCGGCTACAGGCCCCAAAAGGATCTGGGCTGCCCCGAATGCCAGCCAGTTCGTCGCGTCCGGTGTTTCTGACGCGGCGACGAGGCTGGCAAAAAACAAGACCGCTGGCAAGGCAAGTCCGTCATTGAGACCGCTTTCAACTGTCAGTGCGCGACGGGCCCTGTCGGGCACGTTTGGGTTAGACACCACGGCCTGGCCCAGGGCCGCATCCGTGGGTGCGAGGATGGCAGCTGCAAGCGCCACGCCGACCAGTGGCCATGCTGGAAGAAGCAACCAGCCAGCCAGAGTTCCGAACAACAGTGCCAGCGGAAGGCCCAGCAACAGCATGCGTGAGGGCCAGAGGTGCTGATGTCTGAAAGCCCGCAGATCAATCTGCGAGGCGTCCAGAAACAGCAAAACAACCAGGGTGATTTCGGCAACCGGATGGAGCAGTTGTTCCGCAGTATGCGGATCGATCAGACCGCTGATTGCCAGCACTGCCCCCAGAAACAGGAAGGTCATTGGCGGTGTCACAACCGAATAAGCAAGGCGGTGCGCCACCATCGTAAAACCTGCGACAAGAACACAGACAATAAAGAACCCGATCACTTTGCCTCCTTCGGACGGTCTGTCCTGCTTGTAATTACTGTTACCATACGGGATGAATTTAACAGGCCTGACGTTACACATCTGGCTGGGAATTCGTCAGGCTTCCGTGAGAGGATTGAACCACAGGTGACTGAGCTGCCGCATTCGGAGAGAGACAGCGCGGTTCTGCCAGAGGACCTGGCGGGGTTTGTACAGGCAAATCTGGGCTGGATGATGGGCGTGGCGCTCCGCATACTCATGGAAAAAGGGCATGCTGAGGATGCGGTTCAGATGGCCTTTTCCAGAATTCTGGACAAAGCCGGCGATTTTGACGGGCGTGGCAGTTTAAAAGGCTGGATGCACCGTATTGTCATCAACGAAGCACTGATGCTGCGCCGGAAAATCAACAGCCGCAGGGAACTGGACATAGATGCTCTGCAACCACAATTCGACGGTGGTGGATGCAGGCTGGATCCCGCTCTGACAGATCAGGTGACACCAGAGCAGCTGTTGGAAAGCGCGCAGACGGTCCAGGCGGTGACAATGGCGATCCGGTCTCTGCCGGAAGACTACCGTATCGTTGTGTGCCTGCGTGATATCGAAGGGCTGAGCACGCGCGAAGTGAGTGATCATCTGGGGTTGAGTGAGACCAATGTCAAAGTCCGCCTGCACCGTGCCAGGGCAGCACTCAGAACACTTTTGGAAGAACTGCGACTGGAGGGCCAGCTGTGAACGACAAATCCCACCGCACACTCAGGAAGAAGGCCCGCAGCGTGATGTTCAGGATGCCGCTGATGATGAGCTGCAGCGATCTGGAACTGAAGATCGACGATTATCTGGCTGCTGATCTTTCATGGCAGGAACGGATGAAATTCGAACTGCACCTGAAAGTCTGCCGGGAATGCCGCGCTTATCTGGCAGCTTACAATCGCACCATTGCCCTGACCGGTGCACTCTTTGATGTGCCCTATGAGCAGCTGGGGATGGGCCAGGTTTCGCAGTCTCTGGTTCAGGAAATTCTGGACAAGAACGCGCGCAAATAGACTGCAGCATGGGACACCGTGTAACAATCCCCGCTATAAAATATCGCGGATGGCCGTACCGTAAGCGCCAAGCGCTCCAAGGCCACCGGTGTGCACAAAGCAGACCCGGCTGCCGCGCGGTATCTGACCGCTTTCCACAAGTGCCGGGATCGCCGCGAAGGATTTCGAGGTGTAGACCGGGTCTAGGACAAGGCCCGCCTGACGCGCCATCAGCTTCATTGCGTCCACAGCGGGCTGGCCCGGTTGCCCGTATCCGGGCGCCAGTGCACCATCCCAGATCTCTATGTCACTTTCTTTAACAGCCCTTGCGTCGTTGCTGATGTCGGACAGGCGGCTGATGATGCGTGAGATGCGGGCGGCCTGTGCGCGCGCTGGCCGTCGTACACAGCTGCCGATCACACGGGCGGTCGACCCGGCCCCACGAAGACCTGCCAAAAGTCCGCTGTGCGTGGATCCACTGCCGGACGCGACGACGAAAAAGTCAAAGCCGCTGTTCTGTGCAAGAATTTCATGAGCCGCATCAACATACCCCAGCGCACCCAGCGGAGGATGCCCCTCTGAGAGATGGATGACGTATGGTTTATACCTTTCGGCGCGCAGGATTTCAGCATGGGTATGCAACGCGGCGTCTGCGCCCGCTTCGTCCTCGCCTTTGGGATAACGCAGTATCCTTGCGCCCAGCAGATCGCAGAGCAACGCATTTCCACCTGCCTGATATTCCTGCGAGTGGTCCCCCACCCTGTCTTCGAGCTGGACCACGGCCTGCATTCCAAGCGTCGCTGCCACCGCAGCAGTCAACCGCACGAAGTTGGACTGGACCGCGCCAGTGATCAGGACAGTGTCTGCCCCTGCTTCCAGGGCTGCACCAAAATAGTACTCCAGTTGTCGTGATTTGTTACCGCCCAGCGAGGGGCCAGCCAGATCGTCCCGTTTGACAAACAGATCAATACCCAGCGTTTCAGACAGCCGCGGCAGCCTCTCAAGAGGTGTGGGTTGGCTGACAATGGGCACTTTTGACATCATTGCCGGAAGTTCCGTGCATGTTTCGGAGCAGCGTCGTTATCACCCGTGCAAGGGAGCCGCGAGCGCTGATGCCATACTTGCGGACAATCGCGCATATCGCAATGGCAGGCCCGTCTTGCCATGCCCATCGGGGCACGGCAGCTCAAGACTGTCCCGACCTACGGGTGCCGGTTTTACGATCAAAAACTATTCGGCAGCGACGACCCAGCCCGGATCCAGCGCCAGCGTCCCCGGCGTCCAGCTGCGTACATCTGTTTCGAATACGGCCTGTCGCAAAGACGCCATTCTGGTCCTGCGTTCCTGCTCAGGCATTTCCAGAGCCGTCAGAATTGCGCGGTCCATCGACTTGTTCGAGAAGGGGTTTGCGACGATGGCATCGCCCAATTCGACAGCCGCCCCTGCAAATTCGGACAGCACCAGTGCGCCGTCTCCATCGACACGCGACGCGACAAACTCTTTGCACACCAGGTTCATGCCGTCGGCCAGCGGTGTGATCCATGCAACATCTGCCGCCTGGTAGTAGGCGACCAGTTCAGCAAAAGGTATTGCACGCGACATCAATGCGACGGGTTGCCAGTCGAGTGTGCCAAACCGCCCGTTGATCCGCCCCGCTGTCTGCTCGATCTCATTCTGGACCGCTTCATAAGCTGTCATTTCGCGCGCGGCTGACACGGAGACATGCATCAGACGGATTTTGCCGCGCAGGTCCGGATGGTTTTCGAGCAAACGTTCAAAACAGGTGAGCTGTTCAATGCCACCCTTGGTGTAATCCGTCCGTCCGACTGACAAAATCAACTGAGTATCACCGAGCCCTTTGCGCAGATGTGCAGCCTTTTGCTGTGCCTCATCAGACCGGGCGCGATCGTCGATAAAGGCAGTGTCCACACCAACCGGCGTCACGCTGACAGCGACGCGACGGTTCTCGAATCCGATCTCTGTTGGCATGATGCGTTCCGTCAGTGCCGTGCCCTCGGAAATCCACTTCTCTGGCACGCGTTCGCGTTCGGTGACCTCTACATCAAAGAGGCTGCGGGCAACTGAAACAAAGTTTGCTGCATAGCGCGGAATGTGAAAGCCGACGTCGTCGCAGGCCAGCAGGCTCGCCATAATCTCTTTGCGCCAGGGCAGCACGTTGAACATATCCACGGATGGAAACGGTGTGTGATGGAAAAAGGCAATGCGCACATCCGGCCGCAGTTCGCGCAGGTAACCGGGCACCAGCCACAGGTTATAGTCATGCACCCACACCAGAGCGCCCGGGGCGGCCTCTGCCGCCGCTGCCTCGGCAAAGCGCCGGTTTACAGCCTGAAAATTGGGCCAGTCTACCGGGTCATAGTTATAGCGTTCCTTGAATTGGTGCAGAATGGGCCAGAAGGCTTCCTTTGACGTGACGTGGTAGTATTCGCGCACCTGCTCCGCAGACAGCGGCAACCTGGACACGGAGTATTTTCCATAGGCGTCGTCAATCTCGATCCGCTGCTCAAAGTCGGGGTTTTCCGGATCGTCCGCCAGTTTCCAGGCGATCCATGCGCCGTGGCGCACGCCGCCGAAGAAGCTTTTGAGCGTCGGCACAATGCCGTTCGGGCTTTTGTTTTCCCGAAGTACAGTTTCTCCGTTTTCCACCACTTCTTCGTAGGGTTGCCGGTGGTAAACAATGATCAGATCGGACGACATAGGAAACTCCTCAGCTGGCGGGGAACATCTTGCGGGCGATGATGGCTTCGGCGATGCCGGCGACACCATGTGCCTCGGCCTTGTGAACATGCTCGAGGCCGTCGACTTCGCGGAACAGCGCATCCTCGGAGTTGCCAACAGCAACTGCGGGCAGGCCTAGCGTCAGCATCGACAGATCGTTCAGTGTGTCCCCGGCAACGAGCGTCTTTTCGTTTTGAATGCCCAGATGGGCGAGAAGGCGCAGAAGCGTGGGCCCTTTGCTGACCCCGCGCGGCAAAACATCAAAGTATCGGTCGTCCGAAATCAGCGTGTCGAGACCAAGCCCTGCGATCACGTCGACAGCGCGTCCGTCAAATCTGTTGGCGTCCATGTCATAGCTGACCCTGTAGCGGAAGGCGGCGGACTGAAGTTTCAGCCCCGGCATCCCGGCGAGGGCCGCCTGCACGCGCAGTCCCGCCCCGTTCCAGGCGGTCGCGATTTCTTCTTCCAGTTTTTCAATGGGTTCCAGGACATGGTCTGTGCCAACCTTTGCGACGGTGGTTCCAACATCGCCCACGACGTATTCGGGTCGCGGAACGCCCTGGTTCCGCGTCAGATCACTGATGAACCCCGGGTCACGACCGGTTACAAAGATCAGCCCGACGCGGCTGCGGTTGGCTTCGATCCAGTTGTAGAAGCGGCTGCGCTCTTCGTCCGTTCCACCAAGGAACGTTCCGTCGAGGTCCGTCGCAAGAACCAGGTCTTTGTCGGCAATGTCGGGTGCGGTGAAGGTTTCGTGACGGGTCATGATATCCTTTCGGCAAGTGTTGAAATGTCGTGGTCCGAAGCCGGGTGGCTGAAGGCAACGTCCATTGCCCGCGGTTCAGCTTCGATTGGCCGGGCCCAGAGGCTGGCGAAAGCCATGCCCAGATCGGCCCCTTCATGCAGGATGTCCCGCACGGTTTCACATATGGGCATTGAGACACCGACGCGGCGGGCCAGGTCGGTCACGGAGCGCGCGTTCAATTCGCCCTCTACAACCACCGGTCTGCCGTCAAAACAGGCGTCTCTTGGCGTGCCCTGTCCCAGTTGCTGACCCAATGCCATATTGCGCGATGTCGCACTCGAACAGGTCAGGGAGAGATCTCCGATACCGGACAGTCCGGTAACTGTCTCGCGCCGCCCGCCCAGGGCCTCGGCCAGGCATTTCATTTCATCAAGGCCGCGCGTGATCAGGGCGGCACGTGTATTCTCTGCAAACCCCGCGCCGGTCATCATCCCGCAGGCTATGGCAACTACATTCTTTACGGCACCACCGATTTCAACACCGACGAGATCATCAGACACGTATGCGCGGAAGCTTTCGGTCGTCAGGGACACTGCAAGACGCGCAGCAGGGCTTTCATCGGGGCGCAGACGATCCGCATAGGTAAAGGGGAACGCAACTGTCGCGGCGGTCGGGTGACCCAGCGCAGTTTCGCGCGCAAACGTCGGGCCGGACACGCAGCCCGTTGGATGCTCTCCCAGTTCCTCCTCGGCAACCTGGGTCATCAGAAGACCGGTTTCAGCCTCAATGCCCTTGGCGCAGATTGCAACCGGAACACCGGCCGGCGCGTATTCGGCAACCTGCCGTGCAACGTTCCGGATACTACGGGATGGCACAACAATCAGAATTACCTGCGCCTGCTCCAGTGCATCAGACATCGAGCGGGCGGCGCGCAGTTTGCCGGGCAGAGCCACGCCGGGCAAATAGGCTGTGTTCTCGTGCCTGGTGTTAATCGCATCGACTACCGCGCTGTCACGGCCCCAGATACATGTTTTTACGCCCGCCCTGGCAAGCGTTGCTGCGAGCGCGGTGCCCCATGAGCCTGCACCGATGACTGCCGCCCGTGCATAGGGGCGTGCGGGGAAAGGGCAGGGGGTTCCGGATACCGGTTGGTGCTTCATCGGTTGCCTCGTCTGTTTTTATCAGTGCGCTGCGCCCGGAGTGGCACGCTTACCCCGGAATGTGTCGTAAATGATCCGAGGATGTCGCAAACGTGTGCCCTCTATCCGTTAAATCAATGCTGCAATAGCAAATTATACCTAGAATTGTACCGTTTCGCCGCACTGGTTGAGCTGATGTGCAAAGGAAACAGGCTATACTGCTTAAAAAATATGCATCAAATGGACGGAAAGCGACAAATATGCGTCGTATTTTGACATTTTGGGCAATGGCATTATATCATGCCGCAACGCAGCACGAGTTCAGGAGTTTATGATCATGCCAACGCCCGCCGTCCGCACTGCAATCTTTCCTGTCGCCGGACTGGGGACCCGTTTTCTCCCCGCTACCAAAGCAACACCCAAAGAGTTACTGCCGGTTATCGATACGCCGCTCATTCATTATGCAATCGACGAAGCTCAGGCGGCTGGTATTGAGCGTATGGTGTTTGTAAGTCACCCGTCCAAATCAGCCATTGAACGGCATGTGATGGACGACGCGCGCCTGCGCGCCGAGTTGAGGTCGCGGGGCAAAGCAGAACTCGCAGACGAGTTGCGCGAGGCATCTTTTCCGGAAGGATCGGACGAGGTGGTATTCACAATGCAGGACCAGCCACTCGGGCTCGGGCATGCGGTCCTGTGCGCACGCGACCATGTCCTGCCCGGACCGGTTGCCGTCATCCTGCCGGACGATCTTATTCTTGGGCAGGGTTGCATCGGGGAAATGGTAGATGCCTACCGCCGGAATACACCCGGACACATGGTGGCAACGATGCAAGTCCCGGCAGAGGAAACGCGAAAATATGGCATTCTTTCCGTGACCAAAACCGAAGGCAGGGTGCTCCGGGCAGATGGCATGGTTGAAAAGCCGGAACCGTCAGAAGCACCGTCCCGTGAGGCCGTTGTTGGCCGGTACATCCTTGATGCGTCAATCTTTGATGACCTGGCGAAGCAGACGCCCGGCGCAGGGGGCGAGATACAGTTGACAGACGCCATTGCGCGGGGAGCTGACCGGGTTGGTCTGGCCGGGCTGCGGTTTTCCGGTCAGCGGTTTGACTGCGGATCCAAGGCCGGCATGCTGCGGGCCACACTGCATCTGGCGGCAGATGATCCCGAATGCGAAGCGGTTTTGGAAGAGATGATCGCGGCAGCAACTGCGGGCACGCTCGCAGCGTGACACATGCGGCGGGCGCCGAAAACCGCCCGCGCCCACGCTTCAGGTCAGCAACCCCCAGGCTTCGTAATCAGAGACGAGCAGGTGGTTCGGCGCCACGTCCTCGTCGATGCTGGCAAAACGCCCAATCTCCTGCTCAAAGATATTGTCCGTCAGGTCGTCGTTGACAGCCGATACTTCGCCGATCAGGACGTCGCCGCCTTCACCCCAGAACTTGTGCCAGTTGCCCGGGCGCAGCGTGACGCTTTCGCCCGGCGCAAGTTCCAGCACGTCACCAGGTGCCAGGGTCCGGAGCACACCGTCACAGGCCACCGGCACCGGCGCCCCGCGATCAATGCTGCCGTCGGACGCACTTTCAAACATCTCGATCGCCAGCGTTGCACCGCCGCGGTTTATGATATCTTCGGTCTTGAGCACATGGCGGTGCATCGGTGAAATCTGGTTGTGCCGCGAGATCATGATCTTTTCCGCATAGCACATGCCGCCGCCCGCCTGCAGTTCGGCCAGCGAGCCGTTACGCGTGGTGAAAAGGAACAGCCCCATGTTGTCGAAATCGCCGGCGCCATAGTCAGTGATGTCCCATCCAAGACGGGCACCTGTGATCCCGGTTATATCTGCTTTGCGGCTCAGCATCTCATCGGGGGACCAGTAGGCAAAACCCGGCATGGAGTAGCCGAAGGCTCGGATGAATGCGTCTGCCTCGGACAGAATAGTGTTGATTTCTGAGCGTTTCATGTGTCGGGCCTCCGGGATTTTCCTGCAGTCCTTAGCCGCGTCAGTGGCGCGGGAAAAGTACTTTTGCGCATGGCGCATGACGAAACATGTTTCGGCAACCGCAACACGCCGAATTCGGATGAATATTCAGATGTCGAGCTCACCGATCAGCGCAGCCCAGGACGCGCCATGCATGTCGCGGTCTTCGACGGCACCCTGAACCGCCGGGCGGGGCAGGCTGAATTTCACGACATGCAGGTTCTCGATATCGAACCGTTTGACCGTCTGGGTATCGGCCTCAAACACGGCGGCAATCTGAGAAACGCTCAGCCCGTCGCGCACGCGCGCAAAGCTCTCAGCCGAGCCACAGAAAATGTCGATGGTCAGCCAGAACGGGCCGGCGTTTTTGCTGCGTACCTTGGTGACGAGAGAGCGGAGTTCAGCCAATGTCCATGACCTCCAGGCGGAAGGCGCGCATTGGGTCGTCCAGATGCAGCACATGGTTCAGCGCGAATTCATAGACCACGCCATGCGCCATTTCAGGAGGTGAGAAAAGAAAGGCAAAGGTGGGCTGCTCCTCTTCCTGCGTCAGCGGATGGTGCAGCAGATAAGGGTTGAGCATTTTGCCGATCTCACCGGCCTGTGCCTCGGTTGGCGCAGTGATAATCGCCACCACGCCGATCTCAACCGGGTCTGCAGTGCGTTTTTCCAGTTTGCCAAAGCTGGCGGAATGACCGATCAGACGCAGCTCGAGCGTGAATGCGTCGGCGCTCAGCCCCATGCGCTCCATGACTTTGGCACTGCACTTCGCCACGATATCATCCGCCCAGGCGGGTGCGTTCTGCACATAGTGCCGATCGCGCAGCAGGGCGATGGCGACGCTTCGGTAGCCCACGGCGCGCGCGCCTTCCAGCTTGACCGTATAGTCATCTGTCGGCACCCATTCCGAGCCGGTCACCCGCACAGACCGCGCATCGATGCTGGTGTATTCAGCATCTGTGACATCCAGATGGCCGCCGGGCTCATACAGAATAAAAGGGTCTGAGTTCTCATAGAGCATATGCGCCGAGACCGTATGCGGAGAGGCATGCGCGCCATCCGCAAGCGGCGTCACGGTGAAACCGGCATCGTCAAAGTCGATCATGATCACGCCGGACTGCGGGTTGGTCGCACACAGCGCGCCACATTCCCCGATTTTTGCACCGTGCCAGGCACCGCCCGCGTGACAGCCCCGCATCAGCGGAAGTGCTGCGAGGATTGCCGTGTCCGTCGTGCGGCCTGCAATGATAATGTCTGCGCCTGTTTCCAGCGCTGCAGCGATTTGTTCAGCGCCCGCCAACGCAACAATGTTGGTGCAGCTGCGCAGGAGATCGGCGTCAATCTCGGGCGCGTTGCCCAGAGGGGTGATGCGGTTTGCCTCCCACTCGGACGCAATGAATTCAGGGTCCTGACCACTACGCAGCACGGCAATCCGCAAAGGCCGTGCCTGCTCGGCAGCGATCTCGCGCGTGATGTCGAGCATCCAGTCCACTGCGCTGTCTGCACCACAGGTTCCAGCCGTACCGATGACCAGCGGCACACCGGCTTCGGCCCGGGCCTGCATCAGACCCGCCCATTCGATTTTGGTAGAGGAACGCGCGTATTTCGATACGCCGCGCCCCAGGTATGACGGCCCGCTGTCTGTCGAGCCGCCGTCAATTGCGATGATGTCGGGCCCAGCCGCGATGCCGCGCGTGAGAGCCTCCTGATCATAGTTCAGACCGAGAGCGCCGGAAGGAACAAGGACCTTTACCATCAGTCGATGGGCCCGTCGGTCGGGTGCTTTTGAGGTTTCTTCAGAACACCGCGCAGGAACATCGGGGCGACAAAACCCGCAATCGCGGCGATCCAGAACCCGATGGCGATGGGCGACGAGAAAAGATACATCGGATCACCATCTGACAGCGTCATGGCACGACGCAGCGCGTCCTCCATATTGCCCCCCAGCAGGATACCCAGAATGACCGGTACGGTGGGCACATCCAGTTTGCGCAGGAAATACCCCAGCACGCCGAAACCGATCATCAGCAGCAGGTCGAAATAGCTGCCCGAAAGCGAATAGATGCCGACAAAGGAGATCATCGTTACCCCGGGCAGCAACACCCATGCGGGCACCATCAGGATGCGCACAAAGATTTTGACCATAGGCACGTTCATCGCCAGCAGGACGAAGTTCGCGATCAGCAGTGAAGCGATGAGGCCCCAGACCACTTCCGGGCGTTCGGAAAAGAGTGTAGGTCCCGGCGTGATGTTCAGCGTCATCAGGAGTGCCAGCAACACCGCCGTGGTACCTGATCCGGGCACGCCCAGTGTCAGCATCGGAACAAGGGCGCCGCCTGCGGCCGAGTTGTTTCCGGCCTCTGGAGCGGCAATGCCCTTGGCCGCACCTTTGCCAAAGCCACCGTTGGGGCCAGCGATCGATTTCTCGGTCATATAGGCCAGGAATGATCCGAGCGATGCGCCCGCGCCGGGCAGGATGCCGGCGATAAACCCGACGCCCGAAGCCCGCAGCATGGTCCATTTCGTGGCCATGATGTCCTTCCAGGGGATCGTGACCTTGTCGAGTTTGATCCCTATGGAAGACCCTTTGCCGTGGCTTTCGATGAAAAAGAAAATCTCGGCGATGGCAAAGAGGCCCACGATTGCCACGAGGAAATCAATGCCGTCGTACAGATGCAGATTGCCACCGGTCAGACGGGGCAGACCGGAAGAGCTGTCCACACCGATCATCGCAATGCCGAGGCCAATACAGGCCGCAAGGGCCGCCTTGGCCTGGTTGTTGGAGGCCATGCCACCGAGGGTGCAGAAGGCCAGAAGATAAAGTGCAAAGTATTCCGCCGGACCAAAGAGAAATGCGACCCGCGCCAGTGAAGGCGCCAGCAGCATCAGGCCGATCGTGGCCAGCAAGGCACCGACGAAAGAAGCTACGCCAGAGAGCACCAGCGCGTCGCCCGCGCGACCACTCTTTGCCATCGGATATCCGTCGAGCGTGGTCATCAGCGCGGGCTCGTCGCCAGGGATGTTGAGCAGAATGGAAGAAATCCGGCCACCATACATCGCGCCGTAATAGACCGAGGTCATCAGCACCAGGGCGGATGTCGCATCAAGGCCAAGCGTAAAGGTGATGGGGATCAGAATGGCGACACCGTTCGACGGGCCAAGCCCGGGCAGCGCACCGATAATGGTGCCCAGAAAGCAGCCGCAGACCGCCAGAAAAAGGGTATAGGGCGACAGCGCGACGCCAAAGCCGATGGCGAGGTTTGCAAGGATATCCATGTCAGTGTCCCCCGACGAACGGAATAAGAATGGCAATCGCGTCCCAGAGCTTGGCGGCGGTCGGGATGCGGTATGCAACGATGTTGCCGAGACCAAGCGCGTATTTGAACAGCACGAAAAGGCCCAGCGACAGGCCGATGCCTGACAGGATGGCGGGCCGTATCCGCGGCGAAATCTGATAGCTGAGAATGCCTGCGGCAAAGACTGTGGGCAGGATGAACCCAAGCGGTGTCAGCAGCACCGCATAGAAAGCAAGAACCACGACGGCGATACCCATGGAAATCCACGTGGGCGGTTGCGGCCAGGCCGGGTCGGGATCGGGCTTGAAGATTATCGACAAAGAACAGACTACTGCGACCGCGCCGATCATCAGCGGAAACAGTTTTGGCAGAAACTCGCCCGAGAAGAAGTTCGTCTGAATCTGAGTGGCAGCCGCGATATACGCGACTGCCGTGATCAGAGTGACCAGACCGAAGATGCGGTCTGAAGCCATTACTGGGTAACCCCCAGCTCTTTGGAAAGTGCAGCAATGTCAGCAACCAGACCGTCGATGTAGGACTGGAAATCACCGCCAACTTTGGTGAAGGGTGCCAGGCCATTGTCGGCCATCGCCTGGGCCCACTCGGGGCTGTCCGCGACCTGTTGCAGTTTGCCCGCCCATTCGTCGAACCTCGCGTCGGAAATATCCTTGGGCACATAGAGACCGCGCCAGTTCACAGCTACAACGTCATAGCCCTGCTCTTTGGCTGTTGGAATATCCTCAAAACCCGGGACCCGCTCATCGGTCAGAACCGCGATGACGCGGATATCGCCGTTCGAAAGGAAGCTGACGACTTCGGACATGTCGCCGGTCATTGCCTGGGTGAAGCCGCCGACTGTCTGTGTGATCGCGTCTGCACCACCGTCAACACCGATGTACTTCACCTTGGTGATGTCGGTAAAGCCGCCCTCTTTGAGCACCATCAGCGGTTTCATGTGGTCAAAGCCACCAACTGCTGAGCCACCGGCAAAGGCAACCGAACCCGGGTCGGCTTTGATCGCCTCAACCAGATCGCCGAGTGACTGGAACGCGCTGTCCGCGGCCACAACGATGACGCCGGGATCAGCACCGATGGCGCCCACAAAACGTACCTGGTCCGCAGTCATTCCTGCATAGGCATTCTGCGCGAGGCGTGTAGTTGTTGCGGTGGAAGCCGCGACAATCAGGTCTGTGTCATCGCTGCGTTCGTTGACAACGTTGCCAAAAGCCAGGCCGCCACCCGCGCCGGGCATGTTGGTGACCTGAACGGGTTTGTCCACGGCACCGATGTCGAACATGATTTTACCGATCTGGCGGCAGGTAAAATCCCAGCCACCACCCGGGTTTGCAGGTGCGATGCATTCCGCAGCAGTTGCGGCGCCACCGGCACCAAAAGTGAGCACGGCACTCGTGATGAGCGCCCCTACGAGACGTTTTGTCATTGGTTCCTCCCATTTGACACGCGGGTCTCCACCCGCTTGTGTAGCCACATGACTGTAGGAACCTGACACCAACCTGTCACGCATGAAGAACACCGGAGCCTGATGAGATTTCTGCTGGTAGAAGACAATGCTGATCTGGCGCGCGCCCTCACAGGGCGGTTTGCCCTAGGCGGCCATGCTGTGGATCATGCCGATTGTCTGTCAGATGCCGAGCTGGCCACGAAAACTGTGGATTACGATCTGATTTTGCTCGACATTATGCTGCCCGACGGCGACGGGCGGGGTTTCCTGCGACGGCACCGTAGCGCAGATAATCCAACACCCGTGATTGTCCTGACGGCCCGCTCCGAAGTGTCCGACAGGGTGGGCTTGCTGGACCTGGGCGCGGATGACTATATCACCAAACCCTTCGACTTTACCGAGCTCGAAGCGCGTGTGCGTGCTGTGATGCGGCGTCATGGCGGGGCTGCAGATAACAGTCGGGAATTTGCAGGTCTGACCTTTGATTCGACCAGCGGAATTATTTCGGCAGGCGGTGAGACTGTGCAACTGCGTAACAGAGAGATGCGTCTGCTGGAGGTATTTTTTGCTGCACCGGGTCAGATTTTTTCCAAATCGCATCTGATGGACCGGTTGTTTTCTTTTTCAGAGGAAGTCTCGGAAAACGCCATCGAGGTTTATGTCGGCAGGCTCAGACGCAGGCTGTCAGGCTCAGATGCAACAATTGAGACGGTGCGCGGTCTTGGCTACCGCATGGTTCGCCGGGGATGAACGGATCCACACTGTCCATTCGCCGACGGCTTGTTATCCAACTGGCCCTTGTTGCGGCACTCTTGTCAGTGGCGTTTTTTCTGACCGTCAGAGGTGTCGCGGGCAATGCAACGGAACAGACCCAGGACAATATTCTGGCGGCCTCTGCGACATCGATTGCCGATGCGCTTTATTCGGACAACGGGTCCGTGCGGGTCGAAATTCCCTACTCGGCGCTTTCGATGCTGGGCACGGTTTCCGAGGACCGCGTGTTTTACCACGTTATCCTCGATGGTAAGACTTTGACCGGCTATGATGACCTGCCTGTACCGGAGGGGCAGAGCAGGCCCGGTGTGCCGCTGTTTGATACCTATTCCTATCGCGGTGACAGCCTGCGCGCAGTGGTTGTGACGCGTACTCTCGCGGCGGCCAATCAGCCCCGACGCGTTGAAGTTGTTGTGGCGCAGACGCGTCTGGGGCTTGCTGCGATATCGTCACGGATCACCACAACCGCCACAGCGATTGGTGTAGCATTCTTTCTGGTTGCCACAGCACTGAGTGCCCTGGCGGCACAGAATGCCCTGCGCCCCCTGAGCCGCCTTGCCGAGGCTATGGCGCGCAGAGGTCCCAAAGACCTGCGGCCCGTCAGTGCCGAAGCACCGTCTGAACTGGCACCTCTTGTCGGGGGTCTGAACAGTTTTATGTCCCGGCTGAGTGCTGCGCTGGGGCGATCTGAGGATCTGATTGTAGAGGCGGCACATCGCGTGCGAACCCCGCTGGCGACCGTCAGAACCCAGGCCGAAGTGGTACACCTGCAAATGGAGAAACCACAAAACCGGCAGGCATTGCGGCAGATGATCCGCGCCATTGATGAAAGCTCGCGCTCTGCCGGGCAGCTTCTGGATCACGCTATGGTCACGCTGCGTTCGGACCACCTGGAGACTGAAATCGTGAACCCGGCTGATCTGCTGCGGGAGGTGGTAGACCGGCTCGGACCTACGGCGGATTTGCGTGATATCAGCATTCGTCTTGATCTGCCGGACCAGCCGCTGCGGGTGCGCGGCGATCCGATTCTGTTGCAGAACGCCGTACGCAATATCCTGGACAATGCCATCAAGTATTCCCCGGCGGAAACCGATATCGCGATTTCCCTGAGCGGAGACGATATCTGTCGTATGACCTTTTGTGATCAGGGCCGCGGCTTTGAGGCCGCGGATATTGCCCGCTTGCCGGACCGTTTTTCACGGGGCACTAATGTGGGGGATGTCGTGGGTTCGGGGCTTGGTCTGACGATTGTCACTGATGTGGCGCGCGCGCACGGCGGATCTCTGGAAATTGCGACCGACCCGAAAGGAGGTGGTGCATGCGTTACGCTTGTTTTGCCCTGCTGCTGACCTGGTGGGCGGGAAGTTCTGCCGCGTTCGACATAGAGGAAAGCCACAGTTACCCGGCAGGCGCGTCCGAATTGCGCATTCTGTCAACGGCGGACCAGGCCGTTTTTGATCCGATATTGCGCAGTTTCCAGGCGGAGAACCCTGAGATATCAATTGTCTATGATGTTGCGGGGAGCACGGGTGTCATGGCCGCCATCCAGGATGAGGGAGCACTTTATGATCTTGTCATCTCATCGGCGATGGACCTGCAGACCAAGCTGGCAAATGACGGTCTGGCTCAGGCCTATCTGTCGGAAGCAACTGCGCGTCTGCCGGCCTGGGCCAGTTGGCGCGACATGGTGTTTGCGTTCACCCAGGAGCCTGCAGTCCTCGTCGTCAATGACCGTCTGTTCCGCGATCTGGAGACACCCCGCAACCGCGCAGGGCTGATAGAGTTGCTGCGCGGGAATCCGCAGGTATTCAGAGGCCGGATCGGAACCTATGACGTGCGCAGATCCGGCCTCGGGTATCTTTTTGCGACGCAGGATTCGCGGAACACGGAAAGCTACTGGCGACTGACGGAGGTAATGGGGCGGCTTGAGACGCAGCTGTATTGCTGTTCGGGGGAGATGATCACAGACGTGGCCAGCGGAGACCTGGCGCTGGCGTATAACGTACTGGGCTCTTACGCGCGGGTCCGGCTAAAGGACACCCCGGGCATCAGGGTGGTTGAGATGGAGGATTTCGTGTCTGTCATGCTCCGTTCTGCGCTGATCCCCATGAATGCCAGAGCTGTTGAGGAGGCCGGTCTGATGATCGACTTTCTGGCCGGGATGAGCAACCGGCCAGAGCTGGTGCAGGCAACGGGCCTGCCGCCGGTCAGTCTTGATGCAAGGGACGGTGACGAGAGTGTTCTGCGACCGATCCGTCTGGGCCCCGGCCTTCTTGTGTTTCTGGACCGGATGCGGCGGGAAACCTTTCTGCGCAGTTGGGTCAGCTCGGTCGAGCAGGAGTAAATCAGCTGCGCGGCGGTGTGGACTTGTAGACGGGCAGGCTCCAGCCAAAGGCGATTGATCCTGCGCGCAATGCCCAGGTGAGAGCGGCACAGATCAGCAAAGGCAGAAGCGCGTCATCGAAATATGGCCGTGCCAATGCGCCTGCTGTCGCGCCTGAAAAGGCGGCTGTCACATACAATTCGCCCTGCTTGAGAACGGTCGGCACATCGTTCAGAACCACATCGCGCAACAGCCCGCCCATACAGCCGGTGATCGTACCCATCAGAACGACAACCAAAGGTGCCTGACCAAGTGCCAGAGCCACACCCGCACCCGCCGGTACGGCAACGGCAAGCGCAAAACTGTCCAGCCAGATCAGCGTTTTCAGACGGCTCTCGAACAGATGCGCCGTCAGATAGACCAGCACGGCCGCCGCACAGGCCGTCGCAATATAGGACGGTTGCGCGATCCAGAAAATCGGGTTGCGGTCCAGCAACACATCGCGGACCGTACCGCCGCCAACGGCTGTCAGGCAGGCCACAAAGGCGAAGCCGACAACATCCAGCTGCTGGCGGCTGGCAACCAGGGCCCCGGTCAGCGCAAAAATGAAAACAGACGCATAGTCCAGAAAACCGAGCAGCGTCATTTCTTGAAAGGGGCCATGCCCGCCCGCGCCAGTTCGTCTGCCCGCTCGTTCTCAGGGTGCCCCGCGTGCCCTTTGACCCACTTCCAGGTCACGGTATGCCGCTGGTTTGCTGTATCCAGCCTTTGCCACAGTTCTGCGTTGGCCACCGGTTTTTTCGCGGCGTTTTTCCATCCGTTTTTCTTCCAGCCATATATCCAGCTGGTGATACCGTTTTTGACATAGTTGCTGTCGGTCACGATGGTTATCGTGCTTTCACGGTTCAGGCTTTCCAGCGCGTTGATCGCGGCGAGCAGTTCCATGCGGTTGTTGGTGGTCTGTGGCTCGCCGCCTTTGAGCTCGCGTTCTTTGACAACGGTCTTGCCGTCCATGGCCTGGAGCAGGGCGCCCCAGCCGCCGGGGCCGGGATTGCCCGAACAGGCGCCGTCTGTATATGCAAAAAGCTCAGGCATGTGCGGCGAGGCTTATCCATTCGGACAAGGACCCGTCAAGACCTGTGCCAACGCCCTCCGCCCGCCCGGTTACGGTCAGTCCCGCATCCTCAAGAAGGCTGGTCAGTTCAACATCTGAATAGTAGGTGTAGAGCCTGCCAAGCCGGTCGCGTTTGCAGCCGCTGCCGGATTTCAGTGCTATGTGAAAGCGACCGCCCGCCCGGAGCGCATTCGTTATTGCGGAAAGATGGCGTGGCATGGCGTCCCGCGATGCATGCAGCAAAGAATAGTTTGCCCAGATGCCATCATAGACGGCGGTTTCTGTCAGATCATCGAACCCGGCGACACGCGCGCTGACGCCCGGGTGCTGTTGGGCAAGTGCCACCATCTCGGGCACCGGATCCCATGCATGTACCAGAAGACCCGCGCGCGCCATTAAGGCCGCTGATGTTCCGGGACCGCAGCCAAGATCCAGCACGGTGCCACCCGGGACCGTTTCAGCGATAAAGGCAGTCAGCAAGGGGTCAGCGGTATTTGCGGCGGTAGTCAGGTCGGCATACTCTGCGGCCTTGCTGGCGTAGACGCCCAGCGTTTCTTTGTCGCTCACAGGAATACTCCAACGGCCAGGCAGGCCAGTACAACTGTCGTCAGCAAAATCCGCAGACGCATCCACCATGACGGCGTCAGCCCCCACCGGTGAAAAGCAAAGTCAAGGATGAGAAGGCCGCCAAAGCCAAACATGAGGTTCAACCCCGCACTGACGGGTCCCCCTCCGGTCATAAAGAACGCCCAGAGTGCCGGGATCACCGACAGTGTGTAGCCCACGGCAGCCTGTGTGCCGCTGGTTTTTGTCGCGAACCCCCAGAGCACCCCGGACATAAAAGACAGAATGACAGAGCCGTAAAAGAGCTGAACGTAGGGTCCGATAAATCTTGGGCCGAACGCTCTGAGGCCCCAGTCAGCAAGGGCGGGGTTCAGATACGTCAGAGCGCCCCAGACAAACGGTATCAGGCCCGCCAGGCCAAGGATCAGGGGGGCAGCAGGAATGCGGTTCATGCCGGTTCGCGCAGCACGCGGGGTACTTTGAATTCCACGTTTTCGACGGCGGTCTCGACCAGTTCGCGCGCGACGTCATAGCGGTCGCAAAAGGCGTCGATTACTTCGTTGATGAGCACTTCTGGTGCAGATGCTCCCGCTGTGATCCCCACAGACCTTATCCCCTCAAGCGCACGCCAGTCGATATCATCGGCACGTTGCACAAGCTGGGCATAGTTGCATCCTGCGCGTGCGCCCACTTCCACAAGTCGCTTTGAGTTGGAAGAGTTCGGCGCACCGACCACCAGCATCGCGTCGCACTTTGGTGCCATCGCCTTGACCGCCTCCTGGCGGTTGGTGGTCGCATAACAGATGTCTTCTTTGTGGGGCCCGACAATGGCCGGAAACCTCTCCTGCAGGGCGGCGACAACATCGGCAGTATCATCTACGCTGAGCGTGGTTTGCGTCACATAGGCCAGCCTTTCGGGATCGCGTACGCTGATATCTGCGACATCGCCCGGGGTCTCGACCAGCAGCACTTCACCCTCGGGCAGCTGCCCCATGGTGCCCACGGTTTCCGGGTGGCCGGCGTGGCCGATCATGACCATTTGCAATCCATTGTCCGCATGGCGCTGTGCCTCGATATGCACCTTGCTCACCAGTGGACATGTGGCATCGACATAGACCATTTCGCGGGCCTGGGCTGCCTGGGGTACTGATTTTGGAACACCGTGTGCAGAAAAGATTACCGGCCGGTCGTCGGGGCATTCGGACAGCTCTTCGACAAAAACAGCGCCTTTGCTGCGCAGGCCGTCTACCACGAATTTGTTGTGCACAATCTCGTGCCGAACGTAGACGGGCGCGCCCCATTTTTCCAGCGCCATCTCGACAATTCTTATGGCACGGTCAACACCCGCGCAGAAACCGCGCGGTGCGGCAAGATAGAGGGTAAGGGGCGGTCTGGTCATGACAGTCTCCGGATTGCGAAACCAGAGTTAAGGCTTTGCCGGCGCAGCGTCCAGTGGTCCGTTGCAGCAGGTGCCTGTCAGCCGTTGCTTGCCTCGGCAAAATCACGCGGCGGTCTGCCGATCACGTCCTTGAGCTCATCCAGTTCGATGAAATTGTCTGCCTGGCGGCGCAGTTCATCGGATATCATCGGCGGCTGACTGCGAATTGTCGACACGACGGACACGCGCACACCGGATCGTTGCAGGCTTTCGACCAGCGGCCGGAAGTCACCATCGCCGGAAAACAGAACGATGTGGTCCACGCGGGGTGCAAGTTCCATGGCATCAACCGTCAGTTCGATGTCCATGTTTCCCTTTACCTTACGGCGGCCCATGCTGTCGGTGTATTCGCGGGCCGGTTTGGTCACCATGGTGAACCCGTTGTAGTTCAGCCAGTCTACGAGCGGACGAATGGGCGAGTACTCATCGTTTTCCAAAAGCGCGGTGTAATAGAATGCCCGCAGAAGCTTCCCACGACGCATGAACTCCTGCCGCAGCAGTTTGTAGTCGATGTCAAATCCGAGCGCTTTGGCGGCTGCGTAAAGATTCGAGCCGTCGATGAACAGAGCAAGGCGCTCGTCCTTGTAAAACATTGTCAGTCCTTCCGATGGTACCGGACGCTGGTACTCTGAACCATTTGGCGTAATTATTATGCGGTCCGTTTGACGGGCAAAATAGGGGAATTTCCAGGTGTCGCAAGACCACAAACTCACAAATACAGGCGGAAACCTGCCTCAATTCCGGTCAGTTGCCCTGATTGCCCTGGGAGCGAACTATCCGTCAGTATCGGGTGACGCGGCGGAAACTATCCGAATGGGTATAAAGGCTATCCCGTCGGACAACACGGTGATTCGCGCCCAGAGCATGCTCTATACGACGCCTGCTTTTCCGCCGGGAAACGGTCCCGATTTCGTGAACGCCGCAGTCTGTGCCGAGACCGATCTGACCCCGCAGGCTCTGTTGGCGTTTCTGCATGGCATCGAGGCCGGCATGGGACGCGTCCGCCGCGAACGGTGGGCGCCGCGCACCCTTGATCTTGATCTGATTGCCTTTGACGATCAGGTGCTCCCGGATGCGCAAACCCACAAAACATGGCGCTCGCTCAGCCTGGAAGCGCAGATGCGCGAGGTGCCCGACGGCCTGATCCTGCCGCACCCCCGGATGCAGGAGCGGGGCTTTGTGCTGGTTCCGCTTGCAGATGTAGCGCCGGACTGGGAGCATCCGCTGCTGAAAAAGACAGTTTCTGAGATGCTGAAAGAACTGCCTGACGGCGCACGGCAAGAGGTCCGCGCCCTGCAATAGGCGCTTGTAAACCACGCAGATCCGACCTACATAGCGCACTTCTAACATCTGCATCCGCACGGAGAGTTTCATGGCCCGCGTCACAGTCGAAGATTGCGTTGATAAAGTCCCGAACCGGTTTGAGCTGGTTATGCTGGCAGCACACCGCGCGCGCGAGATTTCTTCGGGTGCAGCGATCACCGTAAACCGCGACAACGACAAGAACCCCGTCGTGTCCCTGCGCGAGATTGCAGACGAGACCCAAAGCGCAGAAGAGCTGCGTGAGCGTCTGATCGAAAGCAACCAGAACCAGATTGAGGTTGATGAACCTGAAGAAGACGCAATGGCGCTTCTGATGGGGGCCGAGCAGGACAAACCCGAAGAAGACAGCATGTCCGAAGAAATGCTGCTGCGCCAGCTGATGGCGGCACAGGGGCAGGGCTGACCAGCCTGTTCCCTGCCTGAGGAACAGATGGTATGGCGAGCACCGTTGAAGATCTGGACATTACTGCCGACGATCTGATCGCGCTGGTCGCCAAATACAATCCCAAGACAAATGCTGATCTAATCCGCGGCGCCTATGACTATGGGCGGCGGATGCACGAAGGGCAGCTGCGCCACTCGGGCGAGCCTTATTTTACGCATCCTGTCGCGGTGGCGGCTATTCTGACAGAACAGCAACTAGATGATGCCACGATCATCACGGCGCTGCTGCATGACACGATCGAGGATACCAAAGCGTCCTACTCCGAGGTGGAAACCCGCTTTGGCACTGAAGTTGCTGAGCTGGTCGACGGTGTGACCAAGCTGACCAACCTGCAGCTCAACTCGACCGAGACCAAACAGGCCGAAAACTTCCGCAAACTGTTCATGGCAATGTCCAAGGACCTGCGCGTCATCCTGGTCAAACTGTCGGACCGCCTGCATAACATGCGCACAATCAAAGCGATGCGCCCCGAAAAGCAGGCGCAGAAAGCGCGCGAGACTATGGAGATCTTTGCGCCGCTTGCCGGACGAATGGGTATGCAGTGGATGCGGGAGGAGCTGGAAGACCTCGCGTTCCGCGTTCTCAATCCGGAGGGCCGTGCAAGCATTATCCGCCGCTTTATCAACCTGCAGCGCGAAACCGGTGATGTGATCCAGCGGATTACAGGTGACATGCGGCTGGAACTCGATAAGGCCGGGGTTGAGGCCGACGTCTTTGGCCGTGCTAAAAAACCGTATTCCATCTGGCGCAAGATGCAGGAAAAGGAACAGACCTTTTCGCGATTGTCGGATATTTATGGCTTCCGGATCATCACAGCTACCGAAGAAGACTGCTACAGAACACTCGGCGCTATTCACCAGCGGTGGCGCGCGGTGCCGGGCCGGTTCAAGGACTACATCAGTCAGCCCAAATCCAACGGGTACCGGTCGATCCACACCACCGTTTCAGGGCGTGATGGCAAAAGGGTCGAAGTTCAGATCCGCACCGGCCAGATGCATGACGTGGCCGAAACCGGTGTGGCCGCCCACTGGTCTTATCGTGACGGCGTGCGCAGTCAGAACCCCTTTGCCGTTGACCCGGCACGGTGGATCACAACCCTGACCGAACAGTTTGATGCCGAGGAAGATCACGAGGATTTCCTCGAAGCGGTTAAACTGGAAATGTACTCCGACCAGGTGTTCTGCTTCACACCCAAAGGCGAGGTGGTCAAACTGCCACGTGGTGCCACACCAATTGATTTTGCCTTTGCCATCCACACAAGGATCGGCATGGCCTGTGTCGGTGCCAAGGTGGACCACATGCGCGTGCCACTCTGGACGCGTCTCAAAAACGGCCAGAACGTCGAAATCATCACAGCCGAGGGCCAGAGCCCACAGGCCACATGGCTGGACATTGCAACCACCGGTAAGGCGCGTGCGGCGATCCGCAAGTCCCTGCGCGAGGAAGACCGTGCCCGTTTTGTGAAGCTGGGTCGCGAGCTTGCACGCTCGGCATTTGAACATGTCGGTCGCAAAGCAACGGACAAAGCCCTGTCAACTGCGGCACGCCATATGCGGCTGAAAAACCGTGACGATCTGCTCGCCCGCCTTGGCAGTGCAGAGATCACCGGGCGGGAGGTCGTCCAGTCGGTCTATCCGGACCTCACCCCGAAAGCGGGAGAAAAGGTTGATGCCAGCCGCGCTGTTATCGGCCTGTCGGCGGATCAGTCATTTGAACGGGCTTTCTGTTGTCAGCCGCTGCCGGGGGAGCGGATTATCGGGATCACCTTTAAAGGGCGCGGCGTTGTTGTACACGCGATCGATTGTGACCGCGTCAGCGCCTACGAGGATCAGCCGGAGCGCTGGCTGGATCTTCGCTGGCACGAAGGCAGTCACCCCGCAGTTTATGGGGCAACCCTTGAGATTACCCTCAACAATGATGCCGGCACGCTGGGCCGTATCTGCACGCTGATCGGTGAAACGCGGGCAAACATCTCGGATTTGCAGTTTGTTGACCGAAAGCCTGACTTTTACCGGTTGCTGATCTATCTGGAACTCAGGGATGTGGCGCATCTGCATTCGCTGATGCTGACGCTGGAAGCCGAAAGTGATGTGGCTTCTGTTTCCCGCTCGCGCAATATGTCGCAGATACAAACAGAAACACCCACCTGATGTCGCAACCGGGTCATCTGGTAGTCATATTTACACGATGGTCTGTCATAACGGCTCCAACCGATTAGCAAAGAGGACTTCCCCGCTTGGTCTTTAAACGCAGAGATCCCAAAAGCTGGCCCCGTGCCGTGCTTGAGTTTCTGTGGCCGCGCGGTGGCTGGGCACGGGCGTTTCATTACGTCAAACACCGTATGCGGCGGCTGCCTGACAGTCCGGAGCGCATCGCGCGGGGAATCTGGGCCGGGGTGTTTGCGTCCTTCACGCCGTTCTACGGGCTGCACTTCTTTATTGCGGCGGGTCTGGCAACCGTCATGCGGGGTAATGTCATTGCATCGCTGATGGCCACCTTCTTTGGCAATCCGCTGACCTATGTGCCGATCGGTGTCGCGGCTCTGTCAACGGGACACTGGCTGCTGGGGGATAAGATGGACGAAGCTGTCCAGCGGTCCTTTGGTGGCAAATTCGTCGATGCCGGTGCCGACCTGAGAGATAATTTCAAAGCGATGTTCACCGACGAAACAGCGGACTGGACCGGGTGGCACGTTTTTTATGATGAGATCTTTTTCCCATACATGGTTGGCGGCGTTTTGCCGGGTATCTTCTTTGCGACGCTGTGCTACTATCTTTCTGTACCGCTGATCCGGGCCTATCAGAAACGACGCAAGGGCGCGATCAAGGCAAAATTTGACGCGCTGAAAGCAAAAGCCGCAGCAAAAGCGGATGCAAAGCGCAAAGCGGAACATCATTCAGCCGGGGAATAACAAAGGGGGGACGTATGTCTTTTTCTGGTAAACTGCGCCTTGGCGTAAACATCGACCACGTGGCCACTGTGCGGAATGCACGCGGTGGAGCCTTTCCGGATCCGCTGAGGGCGGCGCGTATAGCACAGGAGGCGGGTGCAGACGGGATCACAGCGCACCTGCGCGAAGATCGACGCCATATATCGGATGCCGATATTGAGGGGCTGGTCGATGTGCTGACAGTGCCTTTGAACTTTGAAATGGCGGCTACGGACGAAATGCAGAAAATTGCACTGCGTCACAAACCGCATGCGGTCTGCATCGTGCCCGAAAAACGCGAAGAGCGGACCACAGAGGGCGGGCTGGAAGTGGCGCGCGAGGAAAACAGGCTGGCCCACTTTATAGCGCCCCTGCGGGACGCAGGCTGCCGGGTCTCCATTTTTATTGCGGCGGATCATCGCCAGATCGAAGCCGCGCACCGCATTGGTGCCCAGGTTATTGAACTGCATACAGGGGCCTACTGTGACGCCCATGCCGAGGGTGATTTTGAAACGAGGGACAGTGAACTTGCCGCGTTGCGGGAAATGTCGGCATTTGCATACAGTCTGGGGCTGGAGGTGCACGCAGGACATGGGCTGACCTATGACACTGTGTCTCCCGTTGCGGCTCTGCCAGAAGTAATGGAACTGAACATCGGCCATTTTCTGATCGGAGAGAGCATTTTTCTTGGATTGTCACCGGCTATCGCCGAGATGCGCCGCCTGATGGATGATGCCCGCTCCGGATAAATTGCAGCCTGGAAAAACCGACACCTGGGTGTGTATTTTTCACAACTTCGGTGTTGGTTTCCTATGGTTTTTCCTTAATTTTCCGCATACGTCCGGACCTGACCAATTTACGATTTCAGCGGGACTTTGCCGGGCATTTTTTCCGACCAGGCGGAATTTCGCATTATGGCAAAATTAAGGCAAAAGCTGCCCAGAAGTTGACACATATCATCTTTAGGTTGCGTAGTACGATATTTTTATCAAGGTTTTTCACTATGTTCCGCCCCATCCGATTCTGTTTGACCCTGCTGATTTCTCTTCTTGCTCTCTATGGCATGGCTCGTCTTTTGTTTTTGCTCGCGGGTTTTCCTGTCAGCCTGAGCCCTGCTCCTTTTGCCTGCATTGTTATTGCCGCGCTGCTCGAAGGGCACCATTACGGAAAGTCCAATAAAAAAAGGCCCTCCAGAGATGCAACATGGGTTGCTGCGATCAGTATGACAGCGATGTCTGTACTGGTTCTGGACGCAATTTACGCAGTTTTTCGTATCTTTTCACCCTCTCACATCGCGTCGCTCAGCCAGATTGACCCCGTGAATTTCGCCTTTGCACTGATCGGTTTGTCTGTCGCAACATGCGTTGCAGTACGCTTCAGCTACGAAGCCGGGCTTAAACTTGTTCTCGACAGATACACATCCTAAAGTTGTTTGCCCTGTCAGTTCACTATTTTCCTTAGAAGTCGGCTCTTTGCCTTTTTTTGCGGCAGAAACTGCCCGTCGTAGCTTGCGGGCGAATAAGAAAATACTTTGGTGAAGTAAGGAACGCCAGTTCGGGTCCCACGTGTTTCTGTCCGAGCCTCGGAGTTGCTGCGGGCAGGGTCTTGGAACGCGGGCCGATTTCTCTATTGTTCTGGTCTGGCCCTTCTAACGGCACTTAAAGGCAGACGATGATCCTTGGTATCGGAACAGACCTCGCAAACATTGACCGGATTCAAGGCACTCTGGATCGTTTCGGCGACCGGTTTAAGAACCGCGTGTTCACGGAAACAGAACAGCGCAAGGCGGAACGGCGCAGGGATGTGGCCGGAACATATGCCAAACGCTGGGCGGCCAAGGAGGCCTGCTCCAAGGCCCTGGGCACCGGACTGGCCATGGGTATTTCCTGGAAGGACATGGCCGTAAGCAATCTGCGGAGCGGGCAACCGGTTATGGAGGTGACCGGCTGGGCCAAAGATCGCCTGGCAGAGATGACACCTGCCGGTCATGAGGCGATCATTCACGTGACGCTCACCGATGATCACCCCTGGGCACAGGCATTCGTCGTTATCGAAGCAAGGCCTGCCACTGCCTGATACCTGTTCGTGACCGGACACCGCCTTGACTTGCCCCGTTTGGCTGCGCATTACGGCTCAAACCAGTCAGGAAAATACCTCATGGCCGCCAAAGAAAAAAAGCCACCGAATGCCTTTGTCGAGACGGTGAAAACGATCGTCTACGCGCTGCTCATTGCGGGTGTGTTCCGGACACTGTTTTTCCAGCCCTTCTGGATCCCGTCGGGCTCTATGAAAGAGACGCTGCTCGTTGGTGATTTTCTCTTTGTGAACAAAATGGCCTATGGGTATTCCTATGCGTCCTGCCCGAGCATTTATCTGCCGCGGTTCGGCGTGGACGTCGACGCACAGGATATCTGCGGCTTTCTGGACGGTGACAACTCCCGTCTCTGGGGCGGCGATCCTGAGCGCGGCGATGTGGTTGTCTTTCGCCACCCGGTTTCCGGGAGGGATTACATCAAAAGGCTGATGGGGCTGCCCGGTGACCAGATACAGCTGCGCGACGGACTTGTGGTGCTGAACGGCGAGGTGCTGCCGCAGGAGCCTGCTGGTACTTTCGAGGAGCTGATGGAGCCACAGGGACCGGAAGGGCGCCGCCCGCGTTGTATGAACGGGCCGGTGGGTGACGGCGGGGCTTGCCTGAAAGCCCGGGCAATTGAGACACTGCCAGATGGTTCCTCTCATCTCGTGCTGGACATCGGGCCGCAGTCATCTGACCGCACTGGTATATATACGGTCCCGGAGGGTCATTACTTCTTTATGGGTGACAACCGGGACAACTCTGCTGACAGCCGCCTTGCTCAGCAGGTGCAGGGCGTCGGTTTTGTGCCTTATGAAAACCTGATTGGCCGGGCGGACCGCATCATGTTCTCGTCCGGTGGCCGGTCGATGCTGTTTTTCTGGACATGGCGTGGTGATCGCTTTTTCAGGGCAGTCGAGTGAAACTTTCTGCCGAACTAGGGGCCTTTCAGGATCGGTTAGGCCACAGGTTCACACGGCCTGAATTGCTGGCACAGGCTGTCACGCACGCGTCCATGTCTTCGGCAACCCGCGATGACAACCAGCGACTGGAGTTTCTGGGAGACCGGGTTCTGGGTCTGGTGATGGCCGAAGCGCTTCTGGCGCTGGACCCGACCGCGAGCGAGGGCCAGCTGGCACCACGCTTTAACGCCCTCGTTCGCAAAGAAACCTGCGCGGATGTCGCCCGCCAGATAGATCTGGGTGCGGTGTTGCGGCTGGGGCGCTCTGAAATGGTGTCTGGTGGCCGTCGGAAACAGGCGCTGCTGGGGGATGGGATCGAAGCGGTGATTGCCGCAGTTTACCTCGATGCCGGTTTCGACACGGCCAAAGAACTCATTCTGCGGCTTTGGGGTACGCGCGTCCGCAACGTAGAGGCCGATGCGCGTGACGCAAAAACTGCGCTGCAGGAGTGGGCACAGGCCCGGGGTTTCAGACCACCAAACTACACCGAAACGGCGCGAACCGGACCCGACCACGCGCCGCAGTTTACGATTACCGCAAGCCTTGAAAACGGGGCGCAGCAGGCAGCAAAGGCCGGATCAAAAAGGCAGGCCGAACAGGCCGCCGCAGCCGCCCTGCTGTCCGAACTGGAGAAAACTCAATGACCACGCGCGCAGGTTTTGCAGCCCTCATAGGCGAGCCGAACGCCGGAAAATCAACGCTGCTGAACCGTATGGTCGGTGCCAAAGTGTCCATCGTGACCCACAAGGTTCAGACGACGCGTGCGCGCATTCGCGGGGTGGCGATGGAAGGCCAAAGCCAGATCGTATTCGTGGATACCCCGGGTCTGTTCCAGCCAAAACGCAGGCTGGACCGCGCGATGGTAGCGGCTGCGTGGAGCGGTGCTGCGGATGCAGATGTGGTCGTTCTGATGATCGAGGCCCACCGCGGTGTCACCGAAGGCGTAGAGCGTATTCTGGAAGGTCTGCAGGACATTGGTGACGGCAGGCGCGTTGCACTGGCGATCAACAAGATTGACCGCGTTGCCGCCGAGGTGCTGCTGGGCCTCAGCCAGAAGCTGAACGCGAAGTACGATTTCGCCGAAACCTTCATGATTTCAGCAGAACGCGGGCACGGAGTTGACGACTTGCGCCGCTGGCTGGCCAGCGAAGTGCCGGAAGGGCCGTATCTCTATCCGGAGGATCAGATCGCAGACCTGCCCATGCGCATGATTGCGGCAGAGATGACACGCGAAAAACTGACGCTGCGACTGCATCAGGAACTGCCCTATCAGCTGACGGTGGAAACCGAGAAATGGGAAGAACGCAAAGACGGATCGGCCCGTATCGACCAGCTGATCTATGTCGTCCGTGACGGACACAAGGGAATTGTCCTCGGCCACAAAGGCGAGACGATCAAGGCTGTATCAAAAGCGTCACGTGAAGAGCTCGAGACATTCCTCGGGCGCCGTGTTCATCTGTTTTTGCAGGTGAAAGTGCGGCCGAACTGGCTGGACGAGGCTGAACGGTATTCGGAAATGGGGCTGGAGTTTAAGGATGGGAATACCTGAGGCATTGCGACGCCCGGCAGGAGAGAGCTGCGAATGGCACGTCTGACCGCCAGGTTCTGGGTGGATGCCTATCTGACCCGTTTACGGGGCGCAGATATTCCCGCGTTTGTCGTCGCGCATGGTGACGATTCTGCCGGTGCCGTTCTGGTAAAGGTCAATACGCTGGATGGTCAGGGCAGTCTCTATCAGCGCACATGGGACCTGATGCAGGACACCCAGGCCTGGAGCACACTCTGTGCCGGCCCTGAAGCTGAAGTAGATGCCGCGCTGACCAGACAACGTGGTTTCGATCCGGATCTGTGGGTGATCGAAGTCGAGGACCGGCAAGGCCGTCATTTGCTGGATCAGCCCGGTCTTGCCTGATGGAATGGCGTGATCAGGGTATCCTACTGAGCTGCCGTCGCCACGGCGAAACATCCGCCATCATCGAGGTTTTCACGCCGGGGCATGGCCGACATGCAGGTGTCGTGCGCGGTGGGACGAGCCGCCGGATTGCACCCCATCTGCAACCCGGTGCGCAACTGGACCTGCTGTGGCGTGCGCGCCTTGAGGAGCACATCGGCAGTTTTCAGGTAGAGCCTGTGCGAAGCCGCGCGGCAGCGGCGCTGGGAGACAGGCTGGCGCTGGCCGGGTTGAACGCGGTGACGGCGCTTCTGGGATTTTGCCTGCCGGAGCGCGAGCCGCATGGGGATCTCTACCGGCAGACCGAACAGCTGTTGGACTTGCTGGGGCAGAATGACATCTGGCCGCTGGCCTACCTGAAATGGGAAGTGCAGCTTTTGCAGGATATGGGGTATGCGCTGGAACTCGATCGATGCGCAGTAACCGGGCAGAATGACGACCTGTTTTATGTATCTCCCAAATCCGGACGTGCCGTGTCCCGGGGGGCTGCCGGAGAGTGGGCCGACCGGATGCTGCCCCTGCCTGCGGTGCTGCGCGGCGACGGGGAAGCGCCCGATAGCGAGATCGCAGAAGCCTTTCAGACAACGGGTTATTTTTTGCAGCAGCATCTTGCCCGGGACCTCGGAGGCCGGCCACTGCCCGATGCACGCGCCCGGTTTGTCGACCAGTTCAGCCGCCGGCTGTAAAGACCATGCTCCGGCCTTCGGGCGTCGAGAGAATGAGAGTGTCGCCCAGCACTTCGGACAGGCTCATTTCGCCAAGTGCCCGGAAATATTCCGTTTCGGAAGGCAGGTCAGGACAGGCCCTGCGGGTGGCGGCCAGAGGTCCGGCTTCAAACCAGGGGTAGGGTGCTTCCATCACAGCTGAAAAGCTGTTGCAGGGTCCTGCGCCGGCCATCTGCCCCGGTTCCGGGAATGTCAGTGTCGCCGGGGCGCGGAATGGTTTTCCATCTAATTCGGACAAAACCCACGTGCGGTCTGCAGCGCCGTAGGCTGACAGGGTCTCGTCTTTCCAGCAGGCGGCAGTGACTGTCAATGCACAGAGCGCGGATACGCAGGCAAACACTCTGGTCACTGCAAAGCCACCACCAGATCAGTCAGCGTTTCAAACGCGCGGGCGGGCCGGGTCTTGCCACCGATCTGAGGCAGGCCAATGAGCGCTGCAAGCGTGCTCTGCGCAAACTCCGGGTTTGTGATCCCTAGCTGCTTCAGCACGTTTCCAAGATAAGTCAGGCGTTCTGCGTCAACCTGCGCAATCGCGCGGGCGACGGATTTGTCACTGCGCGCCCAGGTGCGCAGTGCCGGGTCCTGACGGTCTGCAAGCATCCTTTTGCCAAAGCGGCGCAGGCGCTGCTCAGCGCTCCCATCTTCAGCCAGGGCATTGACCACATCAGCAAAAGCACGGCTCTGCCAGTCGCGGATAACGGCTTTCTGGAATTCGGGCACATCTTTGAAGTGCCAGTAAAACGAGCCCTTGGTCGTTTCGAGTCTGCGCGCGAGTGGTTCCGCAGCCAGCGCATTCGGGCCCTCTGCAACGAGAGCGATCAGACCAGCGTCGATCCAGGACTGGCGGTTCAGGCGGGCGCGTTTCATATGCCAGCCATAAGAAGCGCGGCAGGTCTGCGCAAGCGGCGCGCGGGGTAATCGCCTGATACGGGACGTTTCGCCGCGGCGCAGCGTAAAATTGATGCGCCTGTCGGCAGAATACCGCCCCGGCGCCGTCAATGGCCCACAGTCCCCGCGGATTTGTCCAGCCGTCAGCCGAGCAGACGCCGGGCGATGACCTGCGCCTGAATTTCGGCAGCCCCCTCAAAGATATTCAGGATGCGCGCATCGCACAGGACCCTGCTGATCTTGTACTCCAGTGCAAACCCGTTGCCGCCGTGAATCTGCAGGCCGTTGTCGGCAGCAGCCCACGCCACGCGGGCACCGAGCAACTTGGCCATGCCAGCCTCGACATCACAGCGCCGGCCGTCGTCTTTCTCGAAAGCAGAAAAATAGGTCAGTTGCCGGGCGATCATGATTTCCACGGCCATCATCGCCAGTTTTCCCGAGACACGCGGGAACTCAATCAGCGACTTGCCAAACTGTTTGCGGTCCTGTGCATATTGCATTGCGATATCCAAAGCGGACTGAGCCACACCAATGGCGCGGGCTGCGGTCTGGATACGCGCGGATTCGAATGTCTCCATCAGCTGCTTGAAGCCTTTGCCTTCTTCGCCGCCCAGCAGGTTCTCACCTTTGACAAAGAAGTTGTCGAAAGCCAGTTCATACTCTTTCATGCCGCGATACCCGAGCACCTCAATTTCACCGCCGGTCATACCTTCGGTCGGAAACGGGTTTTCTTCATCGCCGGGCGTTTTTTCGGCAATAAACATGGACAGGCCGCGGTAATCCGCAGTGTCGGGATCTGTGCGGGCCAGCAGGGTCATGATCTGCGTTCGGCTGGCGTGGGTGATCCACGTCTTGTTCCCGGTAACGCGGTAGTCGTCGCCGTCCCTGACCGCGCGGGTGCGCAGGCTGCCGAGATCAGAGCCTGTATTGGGCTCGGTAAAGACGGCAGTGGGCAGGGTTTCGGCGGATGCCAGACGCGGCAGCCACTTTTCTTTCTGCGCGTCTGTACCGCCTGCAAGGATCAGTTCTGCTGCGATTTCGGAACGTGTCCCGAGCGAGCCGACCCCGATGTATCCGCGTGACAGCTCCTCGCTCACGACGCACATTGAGGCTTTGGAAAGGCCGAAACCGCCATATTCTTCAGGAATGGTAAGACCGAAGACGCCCATTTCAGCGAGCTCTTCGATCACTTCCATAGGGATCAGTTCGTCGTTCAGATGCCAGTCATGCGCAAAGGGTTCGACCTTCTCAACAGCATAGCGCCTGAATTGCTCGCGGATCATCTCCAGCTCATCCTCAAGGCCTGTCGTGCCCACAGTGATGTTGGCAGAGTGCTCCTGCATCAGCGCGACAAGCCGCGTTCTTGCCGCCTGGGTATTTCCCTGCTGTGTAAGGGCCATGACAGCGGGCTCGATGAGTGCGCGCATATCCTGTTGGCTTAGCCCGAGGTCCTGAAGCCGGAGGATTTCCCCCTGGTTCATCTGGATACCGCCATAGATCTGCCAGAGGTATTCTCCGAAAGCGATCTGATGGATCAGCTGTTCCGTTTCGCCAAACCTGCCTTCAGAATTCAGGGTTTCGGCCCACTTTTGCATCTGCCGCAGCGACTGCGCATATGTTGCAAGCCACGCCAGACCGTGTGCGGCGGTCTGGTGTTCTTCGATCAGCGCACTTGATATCCGGCCATCCTGTGAGACCTTTTCACGGACACGTGCCGTCGCACTCTCCAGGATACTTTCTACAGCGGGAAGGGCTGCACCTGTGAGAGAAAGAAGATCCGCTAGCAGAACCTCGTTTTGGGGTGCGGGGTCTTGTCCGTCATGTGCCATCCGAAACATCCTTTTCCAGTCGCTCAGAGGTCTAGGCACTTTGCAGGTGCAGCGCAACAAAAATACAATAGCCTGCGTCGAATTGTACGAAAATTACGTCAGGGAATTACGGAAATTTCTGCGCTGCAACAATGTTGTGTTGCCTCGGGCCGGAGGCAGGCATAAAAAAACCGATACACCGGCCGTTCTGGCGCGGTACATCGGTTCATCACTCGTAACACAGAATCAGCAACAGCGCCGATTCCCCCCTTACCCCTGACGGGCAACCGTCACGCCGGAAACGTCTTCTATGAACGTTACGATGCGGGATTTGACAGTGTCATCCCGGATTGCGGCGAGCGCTGTCACGATTTCCATGCTGGGATCGCGACCGATAGAGGCTTCTTCTGAAGCATCAAGACCTTCAAAGAAATAAGACGTCGGAACGTCCAGTATTCTTGACAGTTCGTACAGCCGGCTGGCGGCAATACGATTAGAGCCGATTTCATATTTCTGAATTTGCTGAAACGAAAGGTTAAGCTCGCGCGCCACGTCTGTCTGGGACAAACGACGGATCGTACGAATTTGCTTCAGCTTTCGGCCAACGTGAACATCTACAGGATGGGACATACTTTTTAACACCTCTGGTTGAGACTGACTACTCTCATCGCGGGAAACCGGGTTTCGATCAACTGACTACCTTTTATTTTTTTTTGACTAAAAATGTTCAGGTGATGGGTGAAAAATGTTGCATTAGTGGGTGATTTATTTACCATTGTGCGTAATGAACGAGATTATGAAACCACCAGAGACGGCTTCGGCTTCGAAAAAGGCCGCGGAATCTCATAGCCTTCTGCATGAGATGATCCGGTCGTTTACTACCCTTGCTAGAACTCTCAACCTCAGTCATGCGGTTCGGGAACTGGGAAGCACGCGCCAGACGGTGCGCCGCCACATCGCACTGCTGGAAGAATCCAAGGGTGTAGAACTGTTTGCGATAGAAGACCGCCAGTACCGGCTGACGGAAGCCGGCGAGCAGGCGCTGCCTGCCGCGCAGGAAATTCTGGCGCGCGGCAACGCCTGGCTGCAGGGTGATATGAATCACCTGAGCGGTCTGCTCACACTGTCGCACAGGCAGCCGAACGGCTGGAGTTTTCATCAGCACCAGCAACGAATCGATTCAATCTGGAAGCCGGAAAACATTCTTTTCCGCGAGGCATTTCGCGCGTGGACGATGAGCAGCGGCCACATTGAGCACGCAAATATGGCACATATTCGCCCTTATCTCATGGTCTATCGTGAGTCGCCGACCGGCTGGATCTGCGTCGAAATGGGCGAGAAATCGTTCTATTCGATCTGGTTTGGCTGGACGAACGCGCGGAGCAGTATCGGCCGTCCGATCGGTCAGTTTCCGGGCGGGCAGGATTTCGCGCTGATGCTCGATCTGCCTTACAAGGACGTTAAAACAACAGGAGGATGTCGTTTAGATCAGATATTTACCCAGGTTCCACGTATGCCGGGCGGAGACGTTGTGCCAACCGCATACCACAGGATGCTGATGGGAGGCGCTTTTCCGGATGGTAGTTTTGCGTTGATTGCGGTGCTTGACCGCTCGCGTGAAATGAATATTCCGGGACTTGGCGCAGAGGTTCTCGACCTTGCTCCCATGGATTCGCAGGTCGACTTTGACCCATCCTGCGTAAAATACGAGCAGGCAACGATTATTTAGGTTAACCTGTGATGGTAATACCATCAGAGGAGAAGCCTTAATGACCTTGCACACTTTTCAGGACGGAACACGGTTCCTGGCCAGCAGCTCCAGTCTGCTGAATGAGCACGGTATAGAACTTCAGGTCGGCCACGACTTTGACGAGTATCGGGAGATACTTGCCGAGGCCAGGCCGGGACACACTCTGGGTGCGCCTCTTAACCCGGATTTACAGCCAATGACTCCTGCAAATTCTTTCTGGATTGCGGGACGCGACGGCAATGGGACAATCATGCATACCCAGGCGATGCGCTGTGTGGACCTGCATGGGGGCTATCTCTCAGATTATCTGCGTCGCCGCTTCGTGGATTACCCGCCGTCGGGCATGGATCTCGACATGAATCGGTCCCGTTACCGCGCAGGTCCGGGCGCCCAGAGGATCAAAGGACAGGTCTGTTATCACGGAGAATTCTGGATGGGAGGCACTCCCGGGCAGTACCGTGGCACCGGACTTTCTTACATCCTGGGGCGGTATGCCTTCCTTTTGGGCCTTCAGATGTACGACCCGGATTACATCTTCGGCTTTATGGAGCGCACAGTCGTCTTCAAGGGGTTCCCTGCGCGCCATGGTTACATGCACATGGAACCCAGTGCACTGCGCTGGTACATTAAGAATAATGAAAACCCGCTCGAAGGGTATCTGGTCTATGTCGGCCGGGATGACATCCGCTTTTTGCTGGATATGCCACTGTCAGATATTCTGGACATGGCCGCATAGCACACTGCTTCACGCTCGCAGGGCAGTGGCACCTGCGGGCGTAGACAGAACCTGTGACGTCAGCTGATCGCTGCTGCGCGCACGTCGTCGTCGATGAAGGGCAGGTACTGGGCAAAATTGTCAGAGAACATTTTGACCAGCTTGGCTGCCTGGCGGTCATACGCCTCCGGGTTGTCCCAGGTCCGACGCGGATCAAGCAGGATATTTGGCACACCCTTAACATCAATTGGTACCGAAAACCCAAAGTTCGGATCTTTGCGGAATTCGGCATCTGCCAGCGAGCCGTCCAGCGCGGCAGTCAGCAGCCCCCGTGTCGCTTTGATCGGCATACGGCTGCCGGTACCATACGCTCCGCCTGTCCAGCCGGTATTCACGAGCCAGCAGGTTGCCCCATGGGTCGCGATTTTTTCGCGCAGCAGGTTTCCATAGACCTCGGGGCGGCGCGGCATGAAAGGTGCGCCGAAACAGGTGGAGAAAGTGGGCTCTGGCTCCGTCACACCGCGTTCGGTGCCCGCGACCTTTGAGGTAAAGCCGGACAGAAAGTGGTACATCGCCTGCGCGGGTGTCAACCGCGAGATGGGCGGCAGGACACCAAAGGCGTCGCAGGTCAGCATAATGATGTTTTTGGGATGTCCGCCCCGCGCTGCGTCAGAGGCGTTGGAGATGTAATGCAGCGGGTAGGCGCAGCGCATGTTCGCTGTCAGGCTGTCATCGTCAAAGTCCAGCTCGCGCGTCTGCTCATCGTAGATCATGTTTTCAATGACAGTGCCGAACTTCTCTGTCGTGGCGAAAATCTCTGGCTCAGCATCCGCGCTGAGGTTGATTGTCTTTGCGTAGCATCCGCCTTCGAAATTGAAGGTGCCGGTTTCAGACCAACCATGCTCGTCATCACCGATCAGCGTCCGGGACGGGTCGGCAGAGAGCGTCGTCTTACCGGTGCCGGAAAGCCCGAAGAACACGGCCGTATCGACGGGGTTGCCGTTGGCATGGTTGGCCGAACAGTGCATCGGCATTACGCCTTTTTCAGGCAGCAGGTAGTTCAACAGAGTGAAAACAGACTTCTTGTTTTCACCAGCGTATTCTGTCCCGCCGATCAGGATCAGCTTTTTGTCAAAGTTCATTGCAATGACGGTTGCAGACCTGCAGCCATGCTTTTTGGGGTCAGCCTGGAAACTCGGGCAGTTGATCACGGTGAAATCGGCTGTGAATTCGTCAAGGTCTTCCCGGTCCGGACGACGCAGCATATGGCGGATAAAAAGCCCGTGCCAGGCCAGTTCGGTCACCATGCGGACATTGATGGCATGTTTGGGATCTGCGCCACCAACGAGATCCTGTACAAAGTACTCACGTCCTTCCATGTGGGCCAGCATGTCGGCGTGAAGAGCATCAAACCCCTCCGGCGTCATTGCGGCATTGTTTTCCCACCAGATGGTATCCGCGACGCTGCTTGTTTTGACCACATGTTTGTCTTTGGGCGAGCGACCTGTAAATTTGCCGGTGGTGACCAGAAAGGTGCCTCCTTTGCCCAGACGGCCTTCGCCGCGGGCCAGTGCCTGCTCTATCAGATCGGGTTCCATCAGGTTGTAATAGACATCCGAAAGGCCCTTTATTCCCTGATCCTCCAGTTTGAAGTCCGGGTTAACGCGGCCATTTGTCATTACTTTTTCTCCCGATAGACCGCTTGCGCGGTGCAAGGCTGAAGCTGTGCAGACGAATTATCCACACCCACGCGGCCTCATAACATGACGTTTTATATCGTGAACAGGACGCTTTGGCGCAGTTAGCGCCACCATCACGAACTTTGTCGTAACTATTTGTCGGCATGGTTTATGTGGGCGCTATCATTTTAACGAAGCCGTCAACAATGTGCGGCAATTTAGTCATCCGTAACCAAATTCTGCCCCAATTGCGCCCAGGTGCTGCACTGATTCGCAGTTAACAATTGATTCGGAAGGGTTAAAAATGGTGAATATCTCCAAAAACCCGAGAAACGAGCAGTACAAGGAAGCACGTAATGTCTAAAATTGCATTGGTAGACGACGACAGGAATATCCTGACGTCCGTGTCAATGACACTCGAGGCTGAAGGGTTCGAGGTCGAGACTTATAATGATGGTCAGGCCGCTTTGGACGCATTTAACAAGAAACTGCCGGATATGGCGGTGCTTGATATCAAGATGCCCCGGATGGACGGTATGGATCTGCTGCAACGCCTGCGTCAGAAAACGGCGATGCCGGTTATATTCCTGACATCCAAGGATGATGAGATCGATGAGGTTCTCGGGCTTCGGATGGGGGCGGATGACTATGTCAAAAAGCCTTTCTCCCAGCGTCTGCTTGTCGAACGTATCCGTGCGCTGTTGCGTCGGCAGGATGCGGTTGCCGGCGATGTCGTCGCTGACAGCGAGGAAACAAAAGTTATGGAGCGCGGTGATCTGCGCATGGATCCGCTGCGCCATGCGGTAAGCTGGAAAGGCCGGGATGTGTCGCTGACAGTGACAGAATTTCTGTTGCTCCAGGCTCTTGCTCAGCGCCCTGGTTTCGTAAAGTCGCGCGACCAGCTGATGGACGTGGCGTATGATGATCAGGTCTATGTAGATGACCGTACGATTGACAGCCATATCAAACGCCTGCGTAAAAAAATGCGCACCGCGGATGATGAATTCTCGGCAATTGAGACGCTCTACGGTATCGGTTACAGGTACAACGAAGAATAATTAACCGATGGCCCTGGCCGAAAGGAATTTCGTGCGGGATATGACGCCCCCTCAGCCGAGGGACGAAGACCTGGTACTCGGCGAAGACTGGGTTGCACCTGACAGTGCGACCGGAAACGAAATGCGCGCCAGCAGGGAACGCAGAGGGTTAATGTCTCTGCGAACGTCTCCGCTGACGCGCAAGATCATTACCTTCAATCTGATTGCCCTCAACGTTCTCGTTGCGGGCATTCTGTATCTGAATTCTTCACGGGACAGCCTTGCACTCCAGCGGGCTGCCTCTCTGGTGTCGGAAGCCGAACTGATCGCAGACGTGGTCGAGGCACAGCTGCCAGCAGGCGCGCCGGTGAATCTTGTGACTGGTGACGGTGTCGATGTCGGCGGTACGCTGTCCGGGCTGGATCTGCGCAGCGGCATTGAAGTTTTTGTCTATGACCCGTCCGGCGCGCTCGTTTCCAATACAGAAGGTAAACTGGCGGCAGATGAAATTGCCGGTGGCCCCGGGGGACGTACCCTTCTAACTGATGGGCTCAGCTGGCTCTGGGCAGCTGTTTCCGGGACCTTCACTGAAGAAGAAGAGATCAACCTCACGCCTCTCAGCGAAAAAATCAGACCACTGATCGGACAGACCCTGCGGGAAGGCACCCAGATCCGCAACGAACTCGACGTTGCCGGCGGCGCGCTTTTTACAGTCGCAACGCCAATTTTGCAAAACGGCCAGGCGATCGGCGTGGTGGCAGTTGCTACGGCGGCTGGAGAAATCGACAAACTCGTTCGTTCAGAACGTGAGCGGGTATTGCAGATGTTTGTGATCGCGACCCTTGTTTCGGTCGGCCTGAGCCTGGTGCTGGCATCGACGATTGCAAACCCGCTGGCTGATCTTGCGGCCGCTGCTGAGCTCGGGCGTGACAAGAACGCCCGCAAGATGAATCCGGGCCGCATCCGAATTCCCGACCTGACCGCAAGGCCGGATGAGATCGGACGCCTCAGCGGCGCACTGCGGGGAATGATTGCGGCCCTTTACAACCGTATCGACGGGAACGAACAGTTTGCGGCCGACGTTGCCCATGAAATCAAAAACCCCCTGGCCTCCCTGCGATCGGCGGTGGGCACATTGCGCATGGTCAAACGGGACGATCAGCGCGAAAAGCTGCTGGATGTGATCGACCATGACGTGCGCCGTCTTGACCGTCTTGTCAGCGACATCTCCAATGCATCGCGCCTCGACAGCGAACTGGTCAAAGAAGAGGAAGAGCCTTTTGATGTGCTGACCACGCTGACCAATCTTGGTCAGTATCTGGGTGAAGACGCAAAGACTCAAGGCATTGAATTCATTACCGACTTGCCGGAAACGCCCATCACAGTCTATGGCCTGGAAGCGCGTCTGGCGCAGGTCTTTGTCAATCTGATTACCAATGCGATTTCTTTTTGCGAAGACGGTGACGCTATTCGGATCTGGGCCCGTAAAAAAGAGAACAGGGTTCTGATCGTCGTCGAGGATACCGGACCGGGCATTCCAGACCAGGCACTGTCGAAAATTTTCAAACGGTTTTATTCGCAGCGCCCTGACGAGCATTTTGGCAATAACTCCGGCCTTGGGCTTGCGATTTCAAAACAGATTGTCGAGGCGCATGGCGGCGTGATCTGGGCGGAGAATATTCGCCCGACCGAAGCCGACATCACTTCTGATCCGCTCGGGGCCCGCTTTGTCGTGGGTCTCCCGATCTGATCCGTGTCCGCACCCCCGCCTGGATCCACCGGGGACACTCAGATCCTGCATGCCAGTGCCGTCGCCGTTGAAGGCAGGAGCGCGCTCATCACCGGTGCTTCCGGCTCTGGAAAATCTGCGCTGGCATTGCAGCTTTTGGCCTATGGAGCGCGTCTTATCGCGGACGATCGAACGGCCCTCACCGCGCGCGACGGCGACCTTATCGCGTCCTGCCCGGGCAACATCAGAGGATTGATCGAAGCGCGTGGTCTGGGGATTTTGCAGTCGGAAACAATCGTTTCCGCACCTGTTGCGTTTGTGGTGGACCTCGACAGGGTGACCGGCCAACGGCTGCCTGAACCGGAGTTTGTGACGATTTGTGGTGTCAGACTGCGATGTATTCACAAAGTCGGGGCCGGCTATTTTCCTGCTGCCGTTCTGCAATATCTCAGGGGTGGGATGAGAGAACCGCAATGACAGCACAGACATCAGGCGCAAGGCGCATCATATTCGTCACCGGGCCCTCCGGCGCAGGTCGATCCAGCGCGCTGAACGTGCTGGAGGATGCAGGGTATGAGGCCATAGACAACCTGCCGCTTCGCCTCGTGGATGCGCTGCTGGACAGTCCGGATGATGACAAGCCTCTGGCTCTGGGGATTGATCCTCGCAACCGCGATTTCTCGACAACGCGTATCATTGACGCACTGGGGCGCCTTGCTGCAATGTCAGGGGTGGCGCCGGAGCTCCTGTATCTAGATTGCCACCCGGATGTTTTGCTGCGGCGCTTTTCGGAAACCCGGCGGCGGCATCCGATGTCTCCTGACGACCGGCCGGCAGCCGGTATCCGCAGGGAACTGGAAATGCTGCAACCGCTGCGCGCACGGGCTGACGTGCTGATTGATACAAGTGATCTCAACGTCCACCAGCTGCGGGTTGAAACTGAGCAATGGTTTGCCCCTGACGGGCGCCACAGTCTCAGCGTTTCGGTTCAGTCTTTTTCGTACAAACGGAGCCTTCCACGCAGCGTCGATATGGTTTTCGACTGCCGGTTCCTGACGAATCCATATTGGGAACCTGCATTGCGCAGTCTGGACGGGCGCGACTCAGAGGTCGCGGAATACGTTCAAAAAGATTCCCGGTTTGAAACTTTTGCAGCAAAAGTTGAGGATCTGGCACTGTTATTGCTGCCGGCTTATCGCGATGAGGGAAAATCCCATCTTTCAATCGCCTTTGGGTGCACCGGCGGACAACACCGATCGGTAACTATGGCCGAAAGGCTTGCTTTGCGCCTTGCAGAGGAAGGCTGGCAGGTGTCAATTAGGCACCGCGAACTCGATCTTCGTAAAAAAGAAGAGGCCTGAAACCTTGATCGGAATTGTCATTGTTGCGCATGGCGGGCTTGCGGGAGAATACCTCGCAGCGATCGAGCATGTCGTGGGCAAACAGACCGGCGTGCGGGCAATTTCAATTCATGCGGATCACGACCGCGAGGCGAAAGAACGCGAAATCTGTACAGCGGCCAATGACGTGGATACCGGCGCCGGCGTCATAGTGGTTACTGATTTGTATGGCGGGTCGCCTTCTAATCTCAGTCTGCTGGCGTGCAAACCAGGTAATCGTCGCATCCTCTATGGTGCCAATCTGCCAATGCTGATCAAGCTTGCAAAAAGCCGCCGAAAACCTGTCCCCGATGCCGTTCGCGCGGCTCTTGAAGCGGGCAAGAAATACATCGACAGCCAGAACATCAGCGTTGAATAAGAGGCCGCGGTATCCATGACCAGTTGCACCCTGAAAATCGTAAACGAAAAGGGCCTGCACGCGCGGGCTTCTGCCAAACTCGTCGAAGTTGTTGAGCAGTTTGACGCCAGCGCAGAGGTTTCAAAGGATGGCATGACGGCATCAGGTGACAGCATTATGGGTCTTTTGATGTTGGCAGCTTCGCGGGGAACCTTTATTGACGTTGAGACTACCGGTACCGAGGCTGAGGCGCTTGCACAGGCACTGACGGATCTTGTGGACGGTAAGTTCGGCGAAGAGGCCTGACCGGGTCTCTCAACTTTGGCAGCAATCCGGGGGCGTGTGTTTGACGGACAGCTCACAAGATATCAGTCGGGTAAAAAAGCCCGCACCGGTGGATTTTTCCAAATACGACCGCCGCAGCCTGTCTTATGCTTCCACGTTTGATGATCCGCTGAAGTCTGCGGTGATCAAGGTGATCGAGGCGTTTACGGGTAAACTGACCATTCTGCGAAAAGTCCGCGAGTTTGAGCGCCGCGGCGCACCCCAGGGACAGGCCTTCTGGCGTGCCGCGCTCGACGTGATGGGCATCGAACTTCAGACACCACAGTACCAGCTGGACCGTTTTCCAAAAGAAGGCCCGGTGATTGTCGTATCGAACCATCCGCATGGGATGATCGATGGAATGATTTTCGCCGATCTCATTGGCCGGGTGCGCCCGGACTATCGCATCCTCACCAGATCTCTGCTGACCGCTATTGATGAGGTGGCAGGGTCATTCATGATCCCGGTACCTTTTCCGCATGACGAAGATGCACAGCGGAAAGGCGTTGAGATGCGGGCCAATGCGATGGCCCATCTCAAGGACGGGGGCGTTGTGGCTTTGTTTCCGTCGGGGTCTGTGGCGGCTTCGGAAACCTGGTTCGGCCCTGCGGTTGAGGCGGAATGGAATGTTTTTACCGCCAAACTGATCCGGCGTTCTGGCGCAACGGTTGTGCCGATCAAGTTTCCCGGCCAGAACTCCCGGGCCTACCAGATCGCAAACCGGATATCACCCATGCTGCGCCAGGGCCTGTTGCTGCACGAAGTGGTTCACGCCTTCGACAAACCCCAGGCACCGGTTGTCGGCGAACCTCTCAGCAAGGAAACTGTCGACAAATGGGCAGATGACCCGCGCGGCTTTATGGCCTGGCTGCGAGAGCACACCCTGTCCTTGAAGGACTGATCCGGCCTAGCGTGTCGGAACGGGCATGTCGCCACGATAATCGTAGAAACCACGCTGGGTTTTACGACCAAGCCAGCCGGCCTCTACATATTTTGTCAGCAGCGGACAGGGACGATACTTTGTGTCTGCCAACCCGTCGTGCAGCACATTCATGATCGCAAGGCAGGTGTCGAGCCCGATAAAGTCAGCAAGTTCCAGTGGCCCCATCGGATGGTTGGCGCCAAGACGCAGTGAACTGTCGATAGACTGAACGTTCCCGACGCCTTCATAAAGCGTATAAACGGCCTCGTTGATCATTGGCATCAGAATACGGTTCACGATGAAAGCCGGGAAATCCTCGGCCGACGCAGCTGTTTTGTTGAGCCGGGCAACAACGTCGCGGCATGCGCTGAAAGTCGGCTCATCGGTGGCGATGCCCCGGATCAGCTCCACCAGTTGCATGACCGGAACAGGGTTCATGAAATGAAAACCCATGAATTTTTCGGGCCGGTCCGTCCGGCTGGCGAGGCGTGTGATTGAAATCGATGAGGTGTTTGAGGTGAGGATCGTATGGGGTTGCAGATGCGGCACCAGGTCTTCGAAAATCGCCTGTTTGACGGTCTCGCGCTCTGTCGCCGCCTCAATTATCAGATCGGTCTGACCAAGATCACTCAGCGTCGTGGTTGGTTTGATGCGGGCGAGAGCCGCTGCCTGCTCTTCGGCCGTGATCTTGCCACGACCGACCTGCCTGTCCATGTTGCCCGCCATCAGTGTCATTGCTGCATCCAGGGCATCGTCGCTGATGTCATTGAGCATTACATCATAGCCTGCCAGGGACATCACATGCGCAATCCCGTTGCCCATCTGGCCCGCGCCAACAATACCAACTGATTTGATTTCCATGCCCCGCGCCCCTCTGTGTCGGCCGCAGTGTAAGGCCGCGCAGGGGGCGGCTGCAAGGCCACGTGGGCGGATAAATACCGGTCAAATTATAGCTTTAAGACTTTATCAGGGATCACACGTCATACAGGCAACGGGTGAGTAAATAGGTGGGTTATGAGTTACGATGTGATGAGCACAGGAGCGTTGGATTACGCGCCCTGTTGCTATGGCAATTCAAAACTGTTGTTCCGGGGACCAAAACGACGCCTTGATGCGCCGTATGTGGCGTTCCTGGGCGGGACAGAGACATACGGCAAGTTTATCAAGGCGCCGTTCCCGGCTCTGGTCGAGAGCGGTCTGGGGGTCAACTGCGTCAACTTTGGCATTCTCAATGCTGGTGTTGATGTCTTTGTGAACGACAAAACACTGATTGAATCTGCCAGCAGCGCGCAGATGACGGTGATACAGGTGGTCGGTGCGCAAAACCTGTCAAACCGCTTCTATTCGGTACATCCGCGCCGGAACGACCGGTTTCTGACGGCTTCCGCGATGCTCAAGACCGTGTATCCGGAGGTCGACTTCGCCGAGTTCCATTTCAACCGCCATATGCTGGGCTTTCTTCAGGAGGTCAGCATTGACCGGTTTTCGGTCGTGCGCAGCGAACTTCAGATGGCCTGGCTGGCACGGATGCGCCTGCTGCTGAGCAGGATCAGCAGCCCGGTGGTTTTGGTGTGGATAGGCGACCATGCGCCAATGACGGAAAAAGAGGGACAGGATTGCTCTGTCGAAGCGAGTGATCCGCTGTTCGTGACGCGGGAGATGCTGGATATGTTGCGTCAGAAAGTTGCCGCTATCGTGGAAGTCGAGGCCACTTCGGAAGCCGTTGCTGCCGGCACATCAGGTATGGTGTTTAATGAGATGGAAGCCGTGGCCGCCGGGCGCATGCTGGGTCCGCAGGCGCATGGCGAGGTTGCCCGGGTTCTTGGTCCGGTTTTGCAGGATTTTGTATGAAAAAGGCCACCCGCGATGGGGTGGCCTTTGCCTGAGCGCGAAAATGTGAGCGTCAGATTTTCTCGATCAGTTCCGGTACAGCAGTGAACAGGTCTGCCACCAGACCATAGTCAGCAACCTGGAAGATGGGGGCTTCCTCATCTTTGTTGATTGCGACAATGATTTTGCTGTCTTTCATACCCGCAAGGTGCTGGATCGCGCCGGAAATACCAACAGCGACATAGAGATCAGGTGCAACAACCTTGCCTGTCTGTCCGACCTGCCAGTCGTTGGGTGCGTAACCGGAATCCACAGCCGCACGGGACGCGCCGACAGCGGCGCCCAGTTTGTCGGCCAGTTTCTCGATCAGAGCAAAGTCATCCTCAGACCCGACACCGCGCCCGCCGGATACGACCACACCGGCTGATGTGAGTTCAGGGCGGTCAGACGCCGCCACTTTGTCCTCAACCCATTCAGACAGGGCAGGGTCCGCTGCAGCACTGATGGTCTCCACTGCAGCTGAGCCGCCAGTGGCCGCCGCATCAAAGGTAGAGCCACGGAATGTAATCACTTTTTTCGCATCAGCAGATTTGACGGTCTGCATGGCGTTGCCCGCATAGATCGGGCGTTCAAAAGTGTCAGCGTCCACAACGGCGGTTGCATCGGAAATCACCATCACGTCCAGCAATGCCGCGACGCGGGGCATGATGTTTTTCGCGTCGGTCGTCGCAGGCGCAACGATGTGCGAATAGTCGCCCGCAAGCGAAACGATCAGATCGGCGACCGGTTCGGCCAGGCGTTTGCCATAAAGCGCATCTTCGGCACAGAGCACTTTAGCAACGCCCGAGATGGTCGCAGCCTCAGCCGCGGCAGCGGCACAGGTAGCACCGGTTGCCAGAACAGTGACATCACCCAGCGCCTGTGCGGCTGTCACGGCCTTGGCGGTGGCATCCATCGCCAGTTCGCCGTCATTGATTTCTGCAAGGAGAAGAACAGCCATTACACAGCCCCCGCTTCTTTGAGTTTCGCCACCAGTTCGTCCACCGAACCCACTTTGATGCCCGCCGCACGTGCTTCGGGCTCGACTGTTTTGACCACTTCCAGCCGTGGCGTGACGTCGACGCCGTAGTCAGCGGCTGTCTTTTCATCCAGCGGCTTTTTCTTGGCTTTCATGATGTTCGGCAGCGAGGCATAGCGCGGCTCATTCAGGCGCAGGTCAACCGTGACAACCGTTGGCATGCTGACTTTGATCGTTTGCAGACCGCCGTCCACTTCGCGGGTTACCACGGCCTTGTCACCCTCGATGGCAACCTCGGACGCGAATGTGGCCTGCGACCAGCCCATGAGCGCTGCCAGCATCTGGCCGGTGGCGTTCATGTCGTTGTCGATGGCCTGTTTGCCACAGAGCACCAGACCGGGTTGTTCCTCGTCGACGATGGCTTTGAGGATTTTGGCAACAGAGAGGGGTTCAATGTCATTGTGCACATCGTCAGCTGCGATCACCAGAATGGCACGGTCGGCACCCATGGCGAGCGCGGTGCGCAGGGTTTCCTGGCTTTGCTTTACGCCGACGGAGACGACGACAACCTCGTCAGCCTGACCCGCTTCCTTCAGGCGGATCGCCTGCTCGACGGAAATCTCGTCGAAGGGGTTCATCGACATTTTCACATTGGCAAGATCGACACCGGAGCCGTCCGCTTTGACGCGCACTTTTACGTTGTAGTCGATCACGCGTTTGACAGGTACCAGAACCTTCATTGGCGCATCTCTCCTTGTTTGCGACTCACGCTGCCGCGCGAGTTCGACGTTTTCTGAAGCGTGGTTTACCCGGCAAGTTGCATCGGAAACAGTGCAAAATCGTCGCGATCCGGTCCGGGAACGCCGCGTTCTTTACGAATTTCAGGCTCAGGGGCAAAAGTTTCCGATCCGCTACGTGCAGCATGGGGCGTCAGCGGTTGGCCCCTGGTACCCACAGAACATCATCTTTTCCGCCGTTGTTTGCGGTGCGTGCTGCGACAAAGAACCAGTCACTGAGGCGGTTGAGGTATTTCACTGCGGCCGGATTGATGGATTCCATTGTCGCCAGCTCAACGCACAGCCGTTCTGCTCTGCGCGATACGGTCCGGCAGACATGCAGATGCGCCGCAAGCGCCGTGCCGCCCGGCAGGATAAAGCTGCGAAGGGTCTCAAGATCACTGTTCATCAGGTCGATTTCGGATTCGAGACGTTCCACCTGGGCTTCTGCGACGCGCAGGGGCGGGTACTCGGCTTCGGCATCCTGCTCCATGTCCGGGCGGCAAAGATCAGCGCCAATGTCGAAGAGATCATTCTGAATGCGACTGAGGGCGGCATCGACATCGCCATTAGCCTCAAGACGCGCGACACCCACAAAGGAGTTCAGCTCATCCGCGGTGCCGTAGGCGGCGACGCGGCTGGAGTGTTTCGCCACGCGCGCACCGTTACCCAGAGCGGTTTCTCCGGCATCGCCTGTTTTAGTGTAGATTTTGCTCAGCACGACCATTGTGGGTCAGCCTCCTCAGTTGCGGAAATAGACATAAATCAGGATCAGGATCACCGCGACAAACTGGGCTCCGATCCGCCAGCGCATCAGCTTGTTCGAGTTTTCCTTGTTGAATTTTCCGCCGCCGGCAAACCCGCCGAGGCCAAACACCAGGATAACAACAACCGCCAGACAGGCGATGACGACGAGGGCAAAGAGCGGGTCCACGATAACAGTCCTTTTATCAGTTCGGCTTGCATGTAGGTGGCGTGTTCAGAAAAACGAGGCATATGCGACGCTGGAGCGCGCTTTCAGGTGCGCGACAACACCCAGTCCAGTGCGCGCGTCGGCAGAATGCGCCGCAGCGTGCCCATAATGTAGGTCGGTGTCGTGACATAATAACGCGGTCTGGGCCGGGCAGCCGTCAGCGCATGGCGCATTTTCTGAACCACGGCTTCCGGCGGCAGCTCAAATTTGTCGGGCCCACTGCTGTGATAGAGCCGCTTGTTGAGCAGGTTTTCATAGTCTGTCCGCCGGGGTGATGTTTGCCAGTCAATCCAGCGCTCAAAATGCGGGATCGAGTTTTCGCGGATTTTTGACGTGACCGGCCCGGGCTCGATCAGCACCACGTGTATGTCGGTATCGCGCATCTCGACCCGCAGCGTATCTGTCAGTCCTTCGAGCGCGAATTTGGTGGCGTTATAGGCACCCCGCCAGGGCAGTGTGACAAAACCCAGAACGGAAGAACACTGAAGGATCCGCCCGTGGCCCTGTTTGCGCATCACCGGGATAACGGCACGCGTCAGCGTATGCCAGCCAAAGAAATTCGCCTCGAAAATCTCACGCAGCGCTTCTGTTGGCAGGTCCTCGACCGCGCCGGGCGTGCCATGTGCACCATTGTTCAACAGGGCGTCCAGCGTTCCGCCCGTGGCCTGCAGCACCTCTTCCAGCCCTGCGGTAATGGTCGCCGTGTCCGTGTAATCGATGAGCGGGCTTTCGAAGCCCTCGGCCTGAAGGCGTTTACAGTCCTCTTGTCGCCTGCAGGCGGCAAAAACGCGCCAGCCATCGGCACGCAGCCCCACCGCAGCGGCATAGCCAATGCCCGAGGAGCACCCTGTGATAAGAATCGATTTCTGCACAATGTACCCCCCGCTTCACCGCAGGGAGATGCCTTTTTCGGCGGGCCTGTGCAATCCTAACCGTCGTTGAGCAGGAAATCAGCCATCCAGCCGGACGGGCTGCCGTCAACCGGACGCAGCTGGACCCAGCCTGCGCCGTTGTCGGCGATCACTTCGACCATAGCATCTTTCTTCAGCTGGTTGACGACCCTGTAACCTGTGCCGGGGCCACCGCGCACGTTCACCAGATCGCCCGCGACAGTGCGGACAACGGTTTGGGGATCGGTCACGTCCGTGGACGCCAGTTTTTTGCCTTCAAAGACTAGGCTCGGGATGGTGCCGGTCTCTTCCGCACCTTCTGCCATGCCGGGCACTTCCAGCGAAACGCCTTGTGCAACGATCGCTGCAGGGCGAGCCTCATCAGCCAGCCCTTCCAGCTTTGGCTCTGCCGTCACGGCAGCCAGTGGTGCGGCATTTGCAACCGCATCAAAGGCGGTCAGGTTCAGTGATGCGCGGGTTACGGTGGCTTCACTTTCGGGCGCATTCTGAACGCGGGCAACGGGCTCCGCGATCTCCCGTGCGGGCAAAGCAGCGACCTTCACAGGCCCCGGCGCTTTGTCGGCCGCTTCCTGCACACGGGCCAGTACAGCAGCTTCACGCGCTGCGACCGGATCAAAATCCGAGCCGCCACTCAGCTCATAAAAACCAAGCGTCAGGAAACCCAAAACCAGAACAATAAACAACTTCATAACAGAACATCCCACTCCCATCGGCGTGTGAGCATAACACACAGACCGCCCATTGAGGTCCCTAACAGATCAGATTTTTTTCTGTGAGTGGGAAAATAGCGGGAAAAACATCACAGCCAGCTGTGTTGCAGGCGGGTAACGGCGGCTGCGTTATGCGTCTTGTCCGCCCCCTGGCGGCTCGTTACACAATGGCAATGGCTGATGAAACCGACACAACCGATCCTGCGTCCCGGGACCTTTCTGAACCTTTGCGCCGGGCACTGGGTGACCGGTATCTGACCTATGCGCTCAGCACGATCATGCACCGCGCGTTGCCGGATGCGCGCGACGGGCTCAAGCCGGTGCACCGCAGAATTCTTTTTGCGATGCGCGAGCTGCGGCTGACCTCCACAGGTGGCTTTCGCAAGTCGGCCAAAATTTCGGGCGATGTGATGGGCAACTATCACCCGCATGGGGATGCGGCGATTTATGACGCGATGGCGCGTCTAGCCCAGGATTTCAACGTACGCTATCCGCTGGTCGACGGGCAGGGAAATTTTGGCAACATCGACGGGGATAACCCGGCGGCCAGCCGCTACACCGAAGCACGCATGACGGCTGTTGCCGAAGCGATGCTCGAAGGGCTCAACGAAAATGCCGTCGATTTTCGCGAGAACTATGACGGCACGCTGACCGAACCGGCTGTTCTGCCGGCGCAGTTTCCTAATCTGCTGGCCAATGGCGCGTCAGGTATTGCGGTCGGCATGGCGACCAATATCCCGCCGCACAATATTGCCGAGCTTTGTGATGCCTGCATCCATCTGATCAAATCACCTGATGCGCGCGACGACACGCTGCTGAAATACGTGCCAGGGCCGGATTTTCCGACCGGTGGCGTGATTGTGGAGCCGCCCGAAAACATTGCCACGGCCTACAGGACAGGCCGCGGGTCTTTCCGTCTGCGCTGTCGCTGGGAAGTGGAAGATCTGGGCCGCGGCCAGTGGCAGATTGTGGTCACCGAGATCCCGTACCAGGTTCAGAAATCCAAGCTGATCGAAAAGATTGCTGAAGTCATCCAGACCAAGAAAATCCCGATCCTGGCGGATGTGCGTGATGAAAGTGCGGACGATATCCGGATGATCCTGGAGCCCCGGTCCAAGAATGTGGATCCGGAAGTGCTGATGGGCATGCTGTACCGGTCGTCGGATCTCGAGGTGCGGTTCTCACTTAACATGAACGTGCTGATCGATGGTGTGACGCCCAAAGTCTGCTCCATGAAAGAGGTGCTGCGCGCATTCCTTGATCACCGCCAGGAAGTTCTGATCCGGCGCTCGACCCACCGGATGGAGAAGATTGACCACCGGCTTGAGGTGCTCGAGGGCTTTGTCATAGCCTTCCTCAATCTCGACCGGGTAATCGACATAATCCGTTATGATGATGATCCCAAAGGCGCGCTGATGCGCGAAGACTGGGGCAGGACCCACGTCCGCGCACAGGACGAGGCCGACTATGTATCACCAGCACCCGGCGAAGGGGAACTGAGCGAGGTTCAGGCCGAAGCCATTCTGAACATGCGCCTGCGGTCCCTGCGCCGTCTTGAGGAGATGGAACTTCTGCGCGAGCAGGAAGCGCTCATGGAAGAACGTGCAGGCCTGGAGGATCTGCTGGAAAATCCCTCCCTGCAATGGGACAGCATCGCGGCCCAGCTGCGCGAGACGAAAAAGCAATTCGGCAAAGACTGGGATGGCGGTGCCCGCCGCAGTACCTTTGCCGAGGGCGGCGAGATTGAGGAAGTGCCCATCGAGGCGATGATCGACCGCGAGCCCATTACGGTTGTCTGCTCTCAGATGGGCTGGGTCCGTGCTATGACCGGTCACATCGATCTCAACCGCGAGCTGAAGTTCAAGGACGGTGACGGCCCGCGCTTTATTTTCCATGCTGAAACGACCGACAGGCTGTTGGTGTTTGGCACGAACGGTCGTTTTTATACCGTTTCGGCCGCCAACCTGCCCGGGGGCCGCGGTATGGGAGAACCCCTGCGCCTGATGGTTGATCTGCCCAACGAGGCGGATATCGTGACGATCCTGACCCACAGGCCGGATCGCAGGCTGCTGGTCGCCTCGAACGCAGGTGACGGATTTGTGGTGCCCGAAAACGATGTTGTGGCCCAGACCCGCAGCGGCAAACAGGTGCTGAATGTGCGCGGTGACACCCGCGCGCTGGTGTGCAGGCCCGTCACCGGTGACAGCGTCGCCGTGGTTGGTGAAAACCGCAAGGTGCTGGTCTTTGGGCTTGATGAACTGCCGGAAATGGGCCGTGGCAAAGGTGTCCGTCTGCAAAAATACAAAGATGGCGGTCTGTCGGATGCAACGACATTTCTGCGCGCCGAAGGGCTGTCTTGGCTTGACCCAGCAGGCCGGACACGGACAGAGACCGCGCTGGACGAGTGGTCCGGCAAGCGCGCCGGCGCGGGCCGGATGGCCCCCCGTGGTTTCCCCAGAGACAACCGGTTTACCTGACCGCAGAACCGTGCCCGGCCTCTTCCTGCCGAATGCAGCACGGCGGCGCATTGCGCTGACGAATGCCATAGGCTAGCAGTTGATCAGGCAGGAAAAGAGGCAGTTATGTTGAAAAAAGCAGTCTGGATGCTGGGTGCGCTGGCGCTCTCGGCTTGTGTGAACAGTGCGGATCTGAACGACCCGGCAGTGCCGCTTGGGGATTTCAGCCTGGGCCACAATGTGGTTGTTGCGCCCAAGGTTGCAAAAGGCCCGGCCAGCCGCGAAGTACCCAAAGATGAGCTGACGGCTTCCATTCAGGCAGCGATGGCCGAACGGTTTGACAGATACGACGGCCCCAAAGACTATCACTTCGGTCTGAGTGTCGAGGCCTACGTTCTGGCCAAACCGGGTATTCCCGTTCTGCTGTCGCCCAAGTCTGCCATGATTGTTCAGCTGACGGTCTGGGATGACGCACTGGGTGCCAAACTGAATACAGAGCCCGCGCAGATCACCGTGCTCGAGGAATTGTCCGGGCAGAATGTTTTCGGCTCCGGCCTGCTGAAAACCGGCGACCAGCAACTGCAGGAGATGTCACGGAGTGTAGCCAAGGCCGTTGAAAATTATCTCGTCGCCCAGAATGCCGAATACGGATGGTTCACCGAAGATGCCAGGATCGACACCGGCGAGAAGCCGGAACCGGAAAGCCGCTGACGGATCACGCAGGTCGTGCTTGATTTTCCTGTCAGATGCCAATAAATGCCGCGCCATGTGAACGACAGGGTCGCGGACGTGACCCCTCAGAAAAAAGGGCGCCACACTCATGGCAAAGGCAAAGTTTGAACGGACGAAACCGCACGTAAACATCGGCACGATTGGTCACGTTGACCACGGCAAGACGACGCTGACGGCGGCGATCACGAAGTATTTTGGTGATTTCCAGGCGTATGACCAGATTGACGGCGCGCCCGAGGAGAAAGCCCGCGGGATCACGATCTCGACGGCGCACGTTGAGTACGAAACCGAAGCGCGCCACTATGCGCACGTCGACTGCCCCGGCCACGCGGACTACGTCAAGAACATGATCACCGGTGCCGCCCAGATGGACGGCGCGATCCTGGTTGTGAACGCCGCTGACGGCCCGATGCCGCAGACACGCGAGCACATCCTGCTGGGCCGTCAGGTCGGCATTCCGCACATGGTTGTCTACATGAACAAAGTGGACCAGGTGGACGACGAAGAGCTGCTGGAACTGGTTGAAATGGAGATCCGCGAGCTGCTGTCCTCCTATGAGTACCCTGGCGACGACATTCCGATCATCCCCGGCTCGGCGCTCGCGGCGATGGAAGGCAACAACCCTGAGATCGGTGAAGAATCGATCAAAAAGCTGATGGCGGCTGTGGACGAGTACATCCCGACGCCTGAGCGTGCGGTGGATCAGCCGTTCCTGATGCCGGTCGAGGACGTCTTNTCGATCTCCGGCCGTGGTACTGTTGTGACAGGCCGTGTGGAGCGTGGCGTGATCAACGTGGGCGACGAGATCGAGATCGTCGGTATCCGCGACACGAAAAAGACCACCTGCACAGGTGTTGAAATGTTCCGCAAACTGCTGGACCGCGGTGAGGCAGGCGACAACATCGGCGCCCTGCTGCGCGGCATCGACCGTGAAGGTGTTGAGCGTGGTCAGGTTCTCTGCAAGCCGGGTTCCGTGACACCGCACACCAAGTTCGAGGCAGAAGCCTATATCCTGACCAAGGATGAGGGTGGCCGTCACACGCCGTTCTTTGCGAACTACCGTCCGCAGTTCTACTTCCGGACCACGGATGTGACCGGCACGGTTCAGCTGGCCGAGGGCACCGAGATGGTGATGCCCGGCGACAACGTCTCCTTTGGCGTTGAGCTGATCGCGCCGATCGCGATGGAGCAGGGTCTGCGCTTTGCGATCCGCGAAGGCGGCCGTACGGTCGGCGCGGGCGTTGTGTCCAAGATCACTGAATAAGGCCCCGGCCCTGCACGTCCTGCCGGCCCCCGGGGGGGAGACAGCAGGAGCGCAGTCAGACGGTTCAGACAGAAAGGCCGCCCCCCGGGGTGGCCTTTTTGCTGTGCACAGATGGCGGAAAGGGGGGGCTTTAAATCAACCAATACCGGGCGGTCTGATCACCAGCGGTACAGGAAAAAAGGCCACCGGAAATTCCGGTGGCCCTTCCCGCACTAACGCAGCGTGCGGTGGCGCTCAGTACTGTACCACGTGGGGAGGAGACATGAACTGTACCTGGTCTGCTGCGCCGATTTCTGTACCGGAGATCGGGTAGTATCCGTTTTCAGCACATCCCATAAGAGCGGTGGAAAGTGCAGCAATAATGGCGAGTGTTCTGAATTTCATTTTGGGTATCCCCTTGTCCGGTGTTTTAAATCTGAACCTGAAAACCTGTTACGCGTCTTAAACTGTCTGTTGTCTCAACCGGGCTGTTGTGCCGGTATGTAATGACCATAACCCGGTGTCAGGTGACGTTCCGTAATCCAGTTCACAGATGCTGTACTTTTTTAACTTTTCCGGTTGCCTGCTTTGAAATCCGGGCAATTCCGCTTTGAGAATGGGACCGGAGCCAGATGAAATACCCTTCTCCGGACACGCTTCATCCTGTGCGGCTGCCAGATGGAACTGCGGTCACACAAAACGTTTTTTTGCAGGCGGCACTGGAACATCCGCGTATCAGTGTGGGCGCCTACAGCTATGCCAGCGATTCCAACCCGACGGACACGCCGGATGGCTGGGCCGCGCGGCTGGCGCCTTACCTTTATGCCAATGCAGCCGACCGTCTGGTCATCGGGCGTTTTGTTCAGATTGCCGAAGGGGTGCGTTTCATCACACATGGCGCCAATCACTTGATGTCCGGTTTTTCGACCTATCCCTTTGCGATCCATGATCCTGATCGCTTGCTGACCTACCATCAGGAATTCCCTCGCGGGCGCGACACCGTTGTGGGGCATGACGTATGGATAGGGCGCGATGCCTGCGTTCTGGCCGGTGCGCAGATCGGGCGTGGTGCGATCATCGGCGCAGGCAGTGTCGTCGCGGGCGATATACCTGATTATTCTGTTGTGGTCGGCAATCCGGGGCGGATCATACGCCTCCGGTTTCCCGAGGATGTGATCAGTCGTCTGATGCAGCTAGCCTGGTGGGACTGGCCAATCGAAAAGATCATCGGGCACGAAGCGCTGATCACCGGGGCGGATATCGATGCGCTTGAAGCAGTGTGAGGCCCGCAGGTCCGCGTATTTTTACGTCTGACCGCTCTGATCCCTCTTGAACAACTGCCTGATTCCGAATACGCCACTCAGCGGTACAGGGGTTTAGCTCAGTTGGTAGAGCATCGGTCTCCAAAACCGAGGGTCGTGGGTTCGAGTCCCTCAGCCCCTGCCACTTTCCCCAAATGCTCACAGTATTGTTGCGCGGCCCTGTCGGGCGTTCGCTTTGACTGCCCGGAAAATACCGTCTCTCTGACATGCTGACGCCCTGGATGTGGTCTACCCGAACGCGGTGGGCAACGATCCGGAGGATTTCCATCTTGTCGGAACAACAGATGAACCAGAAGCCTCAGACGGTGGACAGTGATGTTGCCGCTGTGCGCAATCTGATGTCCGGACACCAAACTGCTGCAGGCCCGGCACGACAGGCTGCTGATCAAACAGATCAGAGGAAACTTGTGATGCACAGGCTGGTAAGCGTGGCAGTGAGCGCCATCGGATCGTACAGACCTGATCGCAAGGCAATTCTGATCACTGGTCTCGTGCTTTTGGTGTTGTTGCAGCCAGGCTTTGTGCTGAGCATTCTTTTGATCAGTCTGTTGGTGGGGGCGGTGGCCTTCTGGTGCCTCGGGCCAGAGCGCTCAGTGGCCGTTTTTTCTCGCCTGTCCGACCGTTTTGCCCGCCTCAATCCTCGGGAGGCCCGGCGCTGGCGGGCACGTGTGTGGATTGCGATGCGGAAATGGGCTCGACTGACAGGGTATCTGCCGCCGGCACTGGCACAACATCTGCAGTTTCCCGACTTTCGGGCGACGGCGGAAGCAGAAGCACGGCACACGGCCATCGTCTCTGACCGGCTGAACCGGTTGTCATCGGGTGCCGACATTCGGGGCGGGCTGTGAAACGCTCTTGAATTCTGTGGTTGCGCTGGATACATGCGGACCTCAGAGCAATCTTTCAGGTGATCCATGGCGACCAATCCTTTTCAGTTCGTTCAGCAGGCCCGTGCTGAGGTAGCAAAAGTTGTATGGCCGACCCGCCGCGAGGTCATGCTGACCACGGTGATGGTGTTTATCCTGTCTGCGCTGTTCGCGGTATTCTTTGCGACCGTTGATATTATCATCCGCGGTGGCCTGCAGGCCGTTCTGAATATGTTCGGGTGACACCGAACAGCGACGTTCAAAAAACGCCTGAAACCTCTTGAAACATTGGGCTCTGCGGAGTATGCCGCAACCCTGACCAGATACAGGGCGTGCGGCGATTCGAGTTGCGCGCCGATTTTTTATTCTGGTGAGCAGGCATAAGTGTCTGAAAAGCAGTGAATTTAGCGGCCCGTTCAGGCCGCGTGACAGACAGGGATCAGGGTTCAGATGGCAAAGCGGTGGTATTCGGTCAGTGTCCTGTCGAACTTCGAAAAGAAGATCGCAGAGCAAATCCGTACGTCCGCTGCCGAGCAGGGTCTCGACGATCAGATCGACGAGGTACTGGTCCCTACCGAAGAGGTGATCGAGGTCCGGCGCGGCAAGAAAGTCACGGCGGAACGCCGGTTCATGCCCGGCTATGTACTTGTTCACATGGAAATGTCGGATCAGGGATACCACCTGATCAACTCGATCAACCGCGTCACCGGTTTCCTGGGGCCGCAGGGGCGTCCGATGCCGATGCGCGATGCTGAGGTGAACGCGATCCTCAACCGCGTGCAGGAAGGCGAAGATGCGCCGCGCACGCTCATCCACTTTGAAGTGGGTGAAAAGGTCAAGGTTGCCGATGGTCCGTTCGAGGACTTTGACGGCATGATCGAAGAAGTGGATGACGAGAACCAGCGCCTGAAGGTGTCGGTCTCGATCTTTGGCCGGGAGACACCGGTCGAACTGGAATACACGCAGGTCAACAAACAGACCTGACGTGCTCGGACGTGGGAGGCGAGGGTGCCGCGGCACCCGGACCGGACCACGGCAACAGGAGCAGCCCCGGGCGGGCTGCGGATGAACCGGAGGCAGCGCGCTGCCGAAGGGTTGGAAAAGGAGAAGGCCGATGGCCAAGAAACTCGTAGGCAGCATGAAGCTGCAGGTGCCCGCAGGGCAGGCAAACCCCTCCCCGCCGGTCGGACCGGCGCTGGGTCAGCGCGGCATCAACATCATGGAATTCTGCAAAGCGTTCAACGCCAAAACAGCAGACATGGAGCCGGGTGCCCCGTGCCCGACCGTGATCACATACTACCAGGACAAATCCTTCACGATGGATATCAAGACGCCGCCTGCGTCTTACTACCTCAAGAAGGCCGCCAAGGTGAAATCCGGCGCGAACAATCCCAGCCGTGAGACTGTGGGCTCCGTCAGCTCCAAACAGATCCGTGAGATTGCTGAAGCAAAAATGAATGATCTGAATGCGAACTCTGTCGAGGCCGCCATGCAGATTATCCTGGGCTCCGCCCGCTCTATGGGCATCGAGGTGAAATAAGATGGCAAAACTCGGTAAAAGAACCCGCGCCGCACGCGAAGCATTCGCCGGCAAAGAGAACGTCACAGTCGAAGAGGCCGTGGCGCTGATCAAAGGTAACTCGAACGTCAAGTTCGACGAAACCGTCGAGATCGCAATGAACCTCGGTGTTGACCCGCGTCACGCAGACCAGATGGTCCGCGGTGTGGTCGGTCTGCCGAACGGCACAGGCAAAACTGTACGTGTTGCAGTCTTCGCCCGCGGCCCGAAAGCTGAAGAAGCTGAAAAGGCTGGCGCAGATATCGTCGGCGCAGAGGATCTGATGGAAACCGTGCAGGGTGGCAAAATCGACTTTGACCGCTGCATTGCAACACCGGACATGATGCCGATCGTCGGCCGTCTGGGCAAGGTTCTGGGCCCGCGTAACCTGATGCCGAACCCCAAGGTCGGCACCGTGACAATGGACGTTGAAGCCGCTGTGAAAGCAGCAAAAGGCGGCGAAGTTCAGTTCAAAGCGGAAAAAGGCGGCGTTGTGCACGCAGGCGTTGGCAAACTGAGCTTTGACGAGGCCAAACTGGTCGAGAACATCCGCGCCTTTGTAAGCGCTGTGTCCAAAGCCAAACCAACAGGTGCCAAGGGCTCCTACATGAAAAAAATCGCGCTGAGCTCCACAATGGGCCCCGGCGTTTCTGTTTCGGTCGATAACGCCGTAACTGAGTAACCAGATTTGGTGGGGTGACCCGCCAGATAGGCAGGGCCGATATACTGGCCCTGCTTCTGTCCGAGACGGAGGGTTCGGGGATCATCCCGAATAATTCCTTCCTGAGATGGGAAACGAGAAAATTCCAGCCTTCGGGCGGTTTTGGTCTCGGGACCCTGAATTGGACCCGAAACGGGCGCAGACCATCGCACCCTGAACTGAGCCGGGAGGCAGATGCCTCCCACAATTGGAGTGAAACTGTGGATAGAGCACAAAAAGAACAGCTGGTCGACGAACTCGGCCAGATCTTTGAAAGCTCTGGCGTCGTTGTGGTTAGCCACTACGCCGGTCTGACAGTTGCTGAAATGCAGGACCTGCGCGCGAAAGCACGTGAAGCGGGTGGGTCTGTGCGTGTTGCCAAAAACAGGCTCGCCAAGATCGCCCTTGAGGGCAAGCCATGCGAAAGCATTGCCGACCTTCTGACGGGTATGACCGTTCTGACCTATTCTGAGGATCCTGTGGCTGCGGCCAAGGTTGCTCAGGACTACGCCAAGGGCAATGACAAGTTTGTCATCCTCGGCGGTGCAATGGGTGAGAACGCACTGGACGTCGCCGGTGTAGAAGCCGTGTCCAAAATGCCTTCGCGCGAGGAGCTTATCTCCACGATCGCGGGCATGCTGGGCGCACCTGCTTCCAACATCGCCGGGGCCATTGGCGCACCTGCAAGCAATATCGCATCCATCTTGTCCACAATCGAGGACAAGGCGGCCGCATAAAGCATCGTCAAACCGGCGTCGGGTTGAAAACGCGACGTTGGAACACACATATCGTTAACGGAAAGAGCTGAACATGGCTGATCTGAAAAAACTGGCAGAAGAGATCGTTGGTCTGACCCTGCTTGAAGCACAAGAACTGAAAACAATCCTCAAGGATGAGTACGGCATCGAGCCCGCAGCTGGCGGCGCAGTGATGATGGCTGGTCCTGCTGACGGCGCTGGTGCCGCGGAAGAAGAAAAGTCGGAATTCGACGTTGTCCTGAAAAACGCAGGCGCATCGAAAATCAACGTGATCAAAGAAGTTCGCGGCATCACCGGTCTGGGCCTCAAAGAAGCCAAGGACCTGGTCGAAGCCGGCGGCAAGATCAAAGAAGGCTGCGACAAGGCAGAAGCAGAAGAGATCAAAGGCAAGCTGGAAGCAGCTGGCGCCGAGGTCGAACTGGCCTGATCCGGTCTTCAGGGGAGCAGGCCATGACTGCCTGCCAGCCCCGCTGAAAAAAATGAGCTGGACCCGGAGGTTTCCGGGTCCGGCTCAGCCTGTCCTGGCAAGGGCCTTTTTCAAAGGGCCCTTTCCTGGATACGCTTCAATGGTCGGGAGGTTGCCGGTGGGACGGCAGCCAGAATGGACCGAAACGTATCGTCTCGTATGGGCGGAGAGCCGTGGCCCGACGGCTGCTCTGACCGGTGAGAACTCTGAAAGGTGACACCTGACATGGCGCAATCGTTCCTTGGCCAGAAACGTCTTCGTAAATATTATGGCAAAATCCGTGAAGTTCTGGATATGCCGAACCTCATTGAGGTGCAGAAATCTTCTTATGACCTTTTCCTGAACTCCGGCGACGGGGACACACCAAGCATCGACGAAGGCATTGCCAGCGTCTTTGATTCCGTGTTTCCGATCAAGGATTTCAACGAAACGGCCACGCTCGAGTACGTGAAATATGACCTCGAGAAACCCAAATACGATGTTGAGGAATGTCAGCAGCGCGACATGACCTACAGCGCGCCGCTCAAGGTGACGCTGCGCCTGATCGTATTCGATGTGGACGAGGATACAGGTGCGAAGTCCGTCAAGGACATCAAGGAACAGGACGTGTTCATGGGCGACATGCCCCTGATGACGCCAAACGGTACTTTTGTGGTAAACGGCACGGAACGGGTGATCGTTTCCCAGATGCACCGCTCGCCCGGCGTGTTCTTTGACCACGACAAAGGCAAGACGCACTCTTCCGGCAAGCTGCTTTTTGCCTGCCGTATCATCCCCTATCGCGGATCCTGGCTGGACTTTGAATTTGACGCAAAAGACATCGTCTTTGCGCGCATCGACCGCCGTCGCAAGTTGCCTGTGACAACCCTGCTTTATGCGCTGGGTCTTGATCAGGAAGCGATCATGGATGCGTATTACAACACCATCACTTACAGGCTCGAGAAGAACAAAGGCTGGGTCGCCCCGTTCTTCCCCGATCGTGTGCGCGGGACCCGCCCGACATATGATCTGGTAGATGCCGGTTCCGGTGAAGTGCTGTTTGAAAAAGGCAAGAAAGTCACGCCGCGCGCCGTCAAAAAACTGATCGACGAAGGCAATGTGACCGAACTGCTGCTACCCTATGACCACATCGCGGGTAAATTCGCAGCCAAAGACATCATCAACGAAGAAAACGGCGCAATCTATGTCGAGGCCGGTGATGAACTGACGCTGGAATACGACAAAGACGGCACGCTCATTGGCGGTACGGCCAAAGAGCTGGTGGATGCGGGCATCACCGAAATTCCGGTGCTCGACATCGATAACGTCAACGTCGGCCCCTATATGCGCAACACCATGGCGCAGGACAAGAACATGAACCGCGATACCGCGCTCATGGATATTTACCGCGTCATGCGTCCGGGCGAGCCGCCCACCGTCGAGGCGGCCTCGGCGCTGTTCGATACGCTGTTCTTTGACAGTGAGCGGTATGACCTCTCCGCCGTTGGCCGTGTGAAAATGAACATGCGTCTGGCGCTTGATGCCGAAGACACCCAGCGCACCCTGCGCCGCGAAGACATTGTGGCCTGCATCAAGGCGCTGGTCGATCTGCGCGACGGGCGTGGCGACATCGACGACATCGACCACCTTGGCAACCGTCGTGTGCGCTCGGTCGGCGAGCTGATGGAAAACCAGTACCGCGTGGGTCTGCTGCGCATGGAGCGCGCGATCAAAGAACGCATGTCCTCGGTCGAAATTGACACGGTCATGCCGCAGGACCTGATCAACGCGAAACCAGCGGCTGCTGCTGTGCGCGAATTCTTTGGCTCCAGCCAGCTTTCGCAGTTCATGGACCAGACCAACCCGCTGTCCGAGGTGACGCACAAACGTCGTCTGTCGGCGCTTGGACCAGGCGGTCTGACACGTGAGCGTGCGGGCTTTGAGGTGCGCGACGTGCACCCGACACACTATGGCCGGATGTGCCCGATTGAAACGCCGGAAGGCCCGAACATTGGTCTGATCAACTCGCTGGCAACCTTTGCCCGCGTGAACAAATACGGCTTCATTGAAACACCGTACCGCAAGGTCGAGAACCGCAAGGTGACCGACGAGGTGCAGTATATGTCCGCGACCGAGGAAATGCGTCACACCGTGGCCCAGGCCAACGCCAACCTCGACAGCGACATGAAGTTCGTGAACGATCTGGTCTCCACGCGGAAATCCGGTGACTACACGCTGTCGCCTTCGGAAAACGTTGACCTGATCGACGTCAGCCCGAAACAGCTGGTCTCCGTTGCGGCATCGCTCATTCCCTTCCTGGAAAATGACGACGCCAACCGCGCTCTGATGGGCTCGAACATGCAACGTCAGGCGGTGCCCCTTCTGCAGGCCGAGGCCCCGCTCGTCGGGACAGGCATCGAAGAAGTTGTGGCACGCGACTCCGGTGCGGCGATCATGGCGAAACGCGCAGGCGTGATCGACCAGGTTGATGCCAGCCGGATCGTTATCCGCGCGACAGAGGATCTGGAACTGGGGGACGCGGGTGTGGACATCTACCGCATGCGTAAATTCCAGCGTTCGAACCAGAACACCTGTATCAACCAGCGCCCGCTGGTCAAAGTGGGCGACCGTGTCTCCAAAGGTCAGGTGGTTGCCGATGGCCCGTCCACAGACATGGGTGAACTGGCGCTTGGCAAGAACGTCGTCGTCGCCTTCATGCCCTGGAATGGCTACAACTATGAGGACTCCATCCTGATCTCCGAGCGGATTGCCCGTGACGACGTCTTCACCTCGATCCACATCGAGGAATTTGAAGTCGCCGCACGTGACACCAAGCTTGGGCCGGAAGAGATCACCCGCGATATCCCGAACGTCGGCGAGGAAGCTCTTCGCAACCTCGACGAGGCGGGCATCGTCTACATCGGTGCCGATGTGGAGCCGGGCGATATCCTTGTGGGCAAAATCACACCCAAGGGCGAAAGCCCGATGACGCCGGAAGAAAAACTCCTGCGCGCCATCTTTGGGGAGAAAGCCTCTGACGTACGCGACACCTCGCTGCGCGTCAAACCGGGTGACTTTGGTACGGTCGTCGAGGTGCGCGTCTTTAACCGCCACGGTGTGGAAAAAGACGAACGTGCGCTGCAGATCGAGCGTGAGGAAGTCGAGCGTCTGGCCCGTGACCGGGACGACGAGATGGCGATCCTGGATCGCAACATCTATGCGCGTCTCAAATCCATGATCATGGGCAAGGTAGCCGTCAAAGGCCCCAAAGGTGTGCCGTCAAACTCCGAGATCACAGAGGATCTGCTGCAAATGCTGTCCCGTGGTCAGTGGTGGCAGCTCGCACTCAAGGACGAGGCCGACGCCCAGGTGGTCGAAGCCCTGAACGAGCAGTACGAAATCCAGAAACGTGCGCTTGATGCGCGCTTTGAGGACAAGGTCGAGAAAGTCCGCCGTGGCGACGACCTGCCCCCGGGCGTGATGAAGATGGTCAAGGTCTTCGTGGCGGTGAAGCGCAAGCTGCAGCCGGGCGACAAAATGGCCGGACGTCACGGCAACAAGGGTGTTATCTCCAAAGTGGTTCCCATGGAGGACATGCCGTTCCTGGCGGACGGGACACCTGTTGATTTCTGTCTGAACCCGCTGGGCGTGCCGTCACGTATGAACGTCGGTCAGATCCTTGAGACACATATGGGCTGGGCTGCGCGCGGTCTTGGCATCAACGTTGACGAAGCGCTGCAGGAATACCGTCGCTCCGGCGACCTGACCCCTGTGCGGGATGCCATGAGCCATGCCTACGGCGAGAACGTCTATGACGAAGGCATCGCGACTATGGACGAGGATACGCTGATCGAGGCAGCGGGCAATGTCACACGCGGTGTGCCGATTGCGACGCCGGTCTTTGACGGTGCGAAAGAGGCAGACGTGAACGACGCGCTGACCCGCGCGGGCTTTGACAGTTCCGGTCAGTCGGTGCTCTTTGACGGCCGCACAGGCGAGCAGTTTGCCCGCCCTGTGACCGTGGGCATCAAGTACCTGCTGAAACTGCACCACCTTGTGGATGACAAAATCCACGCGCGCTCGACCGGGCCTTACAGCCTTGTCACCCAGCAGCCGCTGGGCGGGAAAGCGCAGTTCGGTGGCCAGCGTTTCGGAGAAATGGAGGTCTGGGCTCTGGAAGCCTACGGCGCTGCATACACCCTGCAGGAAATGCTGACCGTGAAATCGGACGACGTGGCCGGACGGACGAAAGTTTATGAAAGCATCGTCAAAGGCGAGGACAACTTTGAAGCGGGCGTGCCCGAGAGCTTCAACGTTCTGGTCAAAGAAGTCCGGGGTCTCGGCCTCAACATGGAACTCCTGGATGCGGAGGAAGATGAGTGAGAAACGCGGTAGTCATTGGATTGGCTACGTCGCCCCTTATCGGGTGCCAGATAGTCGGTGGAGCCGACTATCTGGATGCGCGTGACGGATCCAAAGTCTATGCCGAATGGAATGCAAACGGCACAGACTTTTTCACCGAGTGTGGAGTGGATCGTCAACAGATCACATCGCCCCCGCGCGAGGCTTTAGACGGTATCCTTCTCAAAGGAACGATTACCGAGCGAAATTACAATCGTGCAGACTTTTTTGTCTGCCCCGAATTGGCAGAGGTTTCCGAATGAACCAGGAACTGACAAATAACCCGTTTAACCCGCTGACACCGCCCAAGGTGTTTGACGAAATCAAGGTGTCTCTGGCCTCGCCAGAGCGCATCCTGAGCTGGTCTTTCGGGGAGATTAAAAAGCCCGAGACCATCAACTACCGGACCTTCAAGCCGGAGCGTGACGGTCTGTTCTGCGCACGCATCTTCGGGCCGATCAAGGACTACGAATGCCTGTGTGGTAAATACAAGCGCATGAAGTATCGCGGCGTCGTCTGCGAGAAATGCGGTGTGGAAGTCACGCTGCAGAAGGTGCGCCGCGAGCGTATGGGCCACATCGAACTGGCCTCACCCGTTGCGCACATCTGGTTCCTGAAATCGCTGCCCTCCCGCATCGGTCTGATGCTGGACATGACGCTGCGTGACCTGGAGCGGGTGCTCTATTTCGAGAACTACGTGGTGATCGAACCGGGCCTCACAGATCTTCAATACGGTCAGATGATGACCGAAGAAGAGTATATGGACGCCCAGGACGCCTACGGCATGGACGCTTTCACCGCCAACATCGGCGCCGAAGCGATCCGCGAAATGCTGGCGGCGATCGATCTGGAAGCCGAAGCAGAGCAGCTGCGCGCTGATCTGAAAGAGGCGACAGGCGAGCTGAAGCCCAAGAAGATCATCAAACGCCTCAAGGTCGTTGAAAGCTTCCTGGAATCCGGCAACCGCCCGGAGTGGATGGTGCTGACAGTGATCCCCGTGATCCCACCAGAACTGCGCCCGCTGGTGCCGCTGGATGGAGGTCGGTTCGCGACATCGGACCTTAATGATCTCTACCGTCGGGTCATCAACCGGAACAACCGTCTGAAGCGTCTGATCGAGCTGCGCGCACCTGACATCATCGTTCGTAACGAAAAGCGGATGCTGCAGGAATCCGTTGATGCGCTCTTTGACAACGGCCGTCGTGGCCGCGTGATCACGGGGGCCAACAAGCGCCCGCTGAAATCGCTGTCGGACATGCTGAAAGGCAAGCAGGGCCGTTTCCGTCAGAACCTTCTGGGGAAACGCGTCGACTTCTCGGGTCGTTCGGTCATTGTGACCGGCCCGGAGCTGAAGCTGCACCAGTGTGGTCTGCCGAAGAAGATGGCGCTCGAGCTTTTCAAGCCGTTTATCTATTCGCGGCTTGAGGCCAAAGGTCTGTCCTCGACCGTGAAACAGGCGAAAAAGCTGGTCGAAAAGGAACGCCCCGAGGTCTGGGATATTCTGGACGAGGTCATCCGCGAACACCCTGTCATGCTGAACCGTGCGCCCACGCTGCACCGTCTTGGCATTCAGGCGTTCGAGCCCGTTCTGATCGAAGGTAAAGCCATCCAGCTGCACCCGCTCGTGTGTTCCGCCTTTAACGCGGACTTCGACGGTGACCAGATGGCGGTGCACGTACCACTGAGCCTTGAGGCCCAGCTGGAAGCGCGCGTTCTGATGATGTCCACGAACAACGTTCTGTCGCCTGCAAACGGTGCGCCGATCATCGTGCCGTCGCAGGATATGATCCTTGGTCTTTACTATACGACGCTGGCGCGTGAAGGCATGCCAGGTGAAGGCATGGTCTTTGGCTCGGTCGAGGAAGTTCAGCACGCGCTGGACGCAGGGCTTGTGCACCTGCACTCCAAGATCACTGCGCGGATCATGCAGATCGACGAAAACGGTCTTGAGGTGATGAAGCGGTTTGAAACCACGCCGGGACGTATCCGTCTGGGCGCGCTCCTGCCGTTGAATGCCAAGGCGCCGTTCGAGCTGGTGAACCGTCTGCTGCGCAAGAAAGAAGTGCAGCAGGTCATCGACACCGTTTATCGGTATTGCGGACAAAAAGAGTCTGTCATTTTCTGTGACCAGATCATGACAATGGGCTTCCGCGAAGCGTTCAAAGCCGGGATTTCCTTTGGCAAGGACGACATGCTGATCCCCGACACCAAATGGCCGATCGTCGAAGAGACGCGCGAGCTGGTGAAGGATTTCGAACAGCAGTACATGGACGGTCTGATCACCCAGGGTGAGAAGTACAACAAAGTGGTCGATGCCTGGTCGAAATGTAACGACAAGGTCACGGACGCGATGATGGGCTCGATCTCTGCCAGCCAGCGCGACGATGCCGGTGCCGAAATGGAGCCGAACTCGGTCTATATGATGGCGCACTCCGGTGCGCGGGGCTCGGTCACGCAGATGAAACAGCTCGGCGGGATGCGCGGCCTGATGGCCAAGCCGAACGGCGACATCATCGAGACACCGATCATCTCGAACTTCAAGGAAGGTCTGACCGTTCTGGAGTACTTCAACTCCACGCACGGCGCGCGGAAAGGTCTGTCGGATACCGCTCTGAAAACAGCGAACTCCGGTTACCTGACACGCCGTCTGGTGGACGTTGCCCAGGACTGCATCGTGCGCATGAACGATTGCGGCACCGAGACGTCGATCACGGCTGTTGCCGCGGTCAATGACGGTGAGGTTGTCGCATCGCTGAGCGAGCGTATGCTGGGCCGCGTTGTGGCCGAGGACATCATGCGCCCCGGCACCGACGAGGTTCTCGTGGCGTCCGGTTCGCTGATTGATGAGCGGATGGCGGATATCATCGAAGAGGCCGGTGTGGCCTCTGCGAGGATCCGCAGCCCGCTGACCTGTGAGGCCGAAGAGGGCGTCTGTGCCATGTGCTATGGCCGTGATCTGGCGCGCGGTACGATGGTCAACACCGGTGAAGCTGTCGGCATCATCGCCGCACAGTCCATCGGTGAACCCGGCACACAGCTGACGATGCGGACATTCCACATCGGCGGCGTTGCCCAGGGTGGCCAGCAGTCCTTCCTCGAGGCCAGCCATTCCGGCAAGGTCGTGTTCGAGAACGCGCAGACCCTTGAGAACGCCTCTGGCGAGATCATGGTGATGGGCCGGAACATGAAGCTGATCATCCAGGACGAGAATGGCGAGGAACGTGCCAGCCACAAGGTCGGCTACGGCACCAAGCTCTTTGTCACCGATGGTCAGAACGTGGCCCGCGGCGACAAGCTCTTTGAGTGGGATCCCTACACGCTGCCGATCATCGCCGAGAAATCCGGCATGGCCAAATTCGTTGACCTGGTCAGCGGTATTGCCGTGCGGGACGAGACCGACGATGCAACCGGTATGACACAGAAGATCGTGATCGACTGGCGTGCAGCCCCCAAAGGCAACGAGCTCAAGCCCGAGATCATCCTGGTGGATGCCGATGGCGAGCCGGTCCGCAACGACGCGGGCAACCCGGTGACCTATCCGATGTCCGTGGATGCGGTTCTGTCTATCGAGGACCAGACCGAGATCAAGGCAGGTGACGTTGTCGCGCGTATCCCGCGCGAAGGCGCCAAAACCAAGGACATCACCGGTGGTCTGCCGCGTGTGGCCGAACTCTTTGAGGCGCGCCGCCCCAAAGACCACGCCATCATCGCGGAAATCGACGGCTATGTGCGCTACGGCAAGGACTACAAGAACAAGCGCCGTATCGCCATCGAGAGCTCCGAGGATCCGGACGTCAAGGTCGAATACATGGTGCCCAAGGGCAAACACATCCCGGTTGCGGAAGGTGATTTTGTCCAGAAGGGCGACTACATCATGGACGGTAACCCTGCACCGCATGACATCCTCGCGATTATGGGTGTCGAAGCGCTGGCGGATTACATGATTGATGAAGTCCAGGACGTTTACCGCCTGCAGGGTGTGAAGATCAACGACAAGCACATCGAGGTTATCGTGCGTCAGATGCTGCAGAAGTGGGAGATCCAGGAATCCGGAGATACCACGCTGCTCAAGGGCGAACACGTCGACAAGCAGGAGTTCGATCAGGCCAACGAGAAGTCCATCGCCAAAGGCGGTCGTCCGGCACAGGGTGAACCCATCCTGCTCGGCATCACCAAGGCGTCGCTGCAGACCCGCAGCTTCATCTCGGCGGCGTCCTTCCAGGAAACCACGCGTGTTCTTACCGAAGCCTCCGTGCAGGGTAAGAAAGACAAGCTCGTGGGTCTCAAGGAAAACGTGATCGTGGGTCGTCTGATCCCGGCAGGTACAGGCGGTGCGACCATGAAAGTGCGTCGCGTTGCCCAGGACCGCGACAATGTTGTGATCGAGGCGCGCCGCGAGGAAGCCGAGGCCGCAGCAGCGCTGGCAGCACCTGTCATGGAAAACGACGATATGGTGGGTGGCGATGTCTTTGACACCATCATCCCGGCGGATGAAGACAGCCGCGATTGAGCTGACCTGCTCTGAACATCTTAAAGCCCCCGCCGGTCGCACCCGGCGGGGGCTTTTCTTTTTGCCGAACCCGGTGTCTGTTGCCGGCAGACAGGAAGTCGGGTGGCAGATGGCGGCAGGGTTGAAAATCATGGGGCTGTGGCGGTTTTGCGGTCTGACCCCCACCGACCACAACGGGTCTTTTGATATGCAGAACAAGGCGGCAGCGCGCACTTACTCTCCCGGGCGCAGGGGGCTGTGCTTTCACATCTCCGACGCCCCTGCGCCGCTGGCTCAGACAGGCCTGGGCTTTGCCCGCGGGTTTCCGACGGCAGCGGTGGCGACCGGCGGGTCGGCGGACAGTTGCGCTCCGGAATTCGCAGATCCGGGGCTGCTCTAGACATGTCACCGAACCTTGCGGGCGCGCTGCTGATGATGGCCTCGATGGCCTGCTTCACCCTGAATGATGCGCTGTTCAAAATGACGGGTGGTGCATTGCCGCTGTTCCAGCTGCTGTTCCTGCGCGGTATTCTGGCCAGCCTCCTGATCGGGTTGATGGCATGGCAGCGCGGAGCCGTGCAGGGTACAGTTTCAATGCATGACAAAGGCCTGATTGCGCTGCGGTCGCTCGCGGAAGTGGGGGCTGCGTATTTCTTTGTCACGGCGCTGCTGAACATGCCACTGGCCAATGTCACGGCCATTCTTCAGGTCCTGCCGCTGACCGTGACCCTGGGCAGCGCGTTGTTTTTCCGCGAGGCGGTGGGCTGGCGCCGGATGCTGGCCATCTGCATCGGGTTCGTCGGTATGCTGCTGATTGTCCGCCCGGGCACAGAAGGCTTTACCGTCTGGTCGGTTTATGCGCTGGTTGCTGTCCTTTGTGTCACGGTGCGCGACCTGTCCACCCGGCGTCTGTCGCGCGACGTGCCGTCGCTGCTGGTGACGCTCTCGGCATCGGTCACGGTGCTCGTGGTGTCCGGGTTCGCCTCGCTGGCGGCGCCGTGGGCTCCGGTTACCGCGCCGCTGGCATGGCTCATCGCGGGGGCGGCGGTGTTTATTGTGGGCGGGTACTTCTTTTCGGTGCAGGTCATGCGGGCAGGGGACGTGTCTTTCATTGCGCCCTTCCGCTATACGGGGCTTATCTGGGCGCTTGTCCTGGGGTGGTTTGTGTTCGGTGACTGGCCCCAGCCGCTGACGCTCGCGGGCGCGGCGATCATCGTGGCGACGGGGCTTTTCACGCTCTGGCGCGAGCGCAGTCTGATGCGCCGGTGAATGCTGAAAAACAAGGGGGTTTGCCGCGCCGTCTGGTCCGCTGATACCATGTGGCGCGCATTGTCCCGGGCGGGGATTTCCACAGGCTGCAGGTCTGGCCTCTGAACGCCTCTGGCGCTGTTGACACAGGCACCGACTCCTTTTATACGCGCGTCATCCCGGAGGCAGGGGTCGCTCTGTGCCCGGTAATCAAAATGAAGTGGTCACGATCCGGCCCCCTATCGGCCCGATCCTCTGTAATCCCACCGCGTCGTTTCCCCGGTACGGAAACGGAGGCGGTTTTTTTGTTGTCGTGTGTAGACACGATGAGAAATAAACGCGCTTTTCGCGCACCGGGCCGGTCATGGACGCATGACCAGCTGAATTTAAACCGCATGGGGTCGTCCCCGTGCACACATATGTGAGCTTAGACGGGGAAAGAACCGGAATGCCAACGATCCAACAGCTGATCCGCAAACCGCGGCAGCCGAAAATTAAACGCTCGAAGTCCATGCACCTGCAGGAATGCCCGCAGAAGCGTGGCGTTTGCACGCGCGTCTACACAACCACACCGAAAAAGCCGAACTCGGCGATGCGGAAGGTTGCCAAGGTACGCCTGACAAACGGCTTCGAAGTCATCAGCTACATCCCGGGCGAAAGCCACAACCTTCAGGAGCACTCTGTGGTTCTGATCCGTGGCGGCCGTGTCAAAGACCTTCCTGGTGTGCGTTACCACATCCTGCGCGGTGTGCTCGATACCCAGGGCGTCAAAGACCGTAAGCAACGTCGTTCGAAATACGGCGCGAAGCGTCCGAAGTAAGGAGAGACCAAGATGTCCCGTCGCCACGCAGCCGAAAAACGCGAAGTCCTGCCCGACGCCAAATATGGCGATCTGGTTCTGACAAAATTCATGAACAACCTGATGATCGACGGCAAAAAGTCGGTCGCAGAGCGCATCGTTTACAACGCCCTCACACGCGTTGAGACAAAGATCAAACGCGCCCCTGTCGAGGTCTTCCACGAAGCACTCGACAACATCAAACCCTCTGTGGAAGTCCGCTCGCGCCGTGTTGGTGGTGCGACATACCAGGTTCCCGTCGAAGTGCGCCCCGAGCGCCGCGAGGCCCTGGCCATCCGCTGGCTGATCAAAGCCTCCCGTTCGCGCAACGAGAACACCATGGAAGAGCGCCTCGCAGGCGAGCTTCTGGACGCTGTTCAGTCCCGCGGCACCGCGGTGAAAAAGCGCGAAGACACCCACAAAATGGCCGACGCCAACAAAGCGTTCAGCCACTACCGCTGGTAAATTACGTCGCGCCCCCCCCCGCGGGCGCGATGATCCGTTTTTAGATATCCTGAGGAAGCAGCCCCATGGCACGCGACTACCCGCTCGACCGCTACCGCAACTTTGGCATCATGGCGCACATTGATGCCGGCAAAACCACCTGTTCGGAACGCATCCTGTACTACACAGGCAAGTCCCACAACATCGGTGAGGTGCACGATGGTGCGGCCACCATGGACTGGATGGAGCAGGAGCAGGAACGCGGCATCACCATCACATCTGCGGCGACAACAACCTTCTGGGAACGTACCGAAGACGGTGCGACCGCAGACACGCCCAAGCACCGCATGAACATCATCGACACGCCCGGCCACGTTGACTTCACCATCGAAGTTGAGCGTTCGCTGGCCGTTCTCGACGGCGCGGTTGCCGTGCTGGACGCCAACGCCGGTGTTGAGCCGCAGACAGAAACCGTCTGGCGCCAGGCCGACCGCTACAAAGTGCCGCGCATCGTTTTCGTCAACAAGATGGACAAGATCGGCGCCGACTTCTTTAACTGCGTTCACATGATCCAGGACCGTACAGGCGCAACACCCTGCCCGATACAGATCCCGATCGGTGCCGAGACCGAGCTCGAGGGCATGATTGACCTTGTGACCATGGAAGAATGGGTCTGGGCCGGCGAAGACCTTGGCGCGTCGTGGGAAAAACGTCCGATCCGTGACAGCCTGAAAGAGCAGGCCGAGGAATGGCGCGGCAAGATGATCGAAGTGGCCGTCGAAATGGACGACGACGCGATGATGGAGTACCTGGAAGGCAATGAGCCCGACGTACCCACACTGCGTCGCCTGATCCGTGCAGGCACGCTCGCGATCAAATTCATCCCCGTTCTCTGTGGCTCCGCGTTCAAGAACAAAGGCGTTCAGCCTCTGCTCAACGCTGTGATCGACTATCTGCCGTCCCCGATGGACGTTGTCGATTACATGGGCTTCAAACCGGGCGACGAGACAGAGACCCGTAACATTGCCCGCCGCGCGGACGATGACATGGCCTTCTCCGCACTGGCGTTCAAAATCATGAACGACCCCTTCGTTGGCACGCTGACCTTCACGCGCATCTACTCGGGCAAGCTGAACAAAGGCGACACGCTGCTGAACTCGACCAAAGAGCGCAAAGAGCGCGTTGGCCGGATGATGATGATGCACTCCAACGACCGTGAGGAAATCACAGAAGCCTTCGCGGGTGACATCATCGCGCTGGCAGGTCTGAAAGACACCACAACCGGTGACACGCTCTGCGCGGTCAACGATCCGGTCGTGCTGGAAACGATGACCTTCCCTGATCCGGTGATCGAAATCGCTGTCGAGCCGAAAACCAAGGCCGACCAGGAGAAAATGTCCACAGGTCTGGCACGTCTTGCTGCCGAAGACCCGTCCTTCCGCGTCGAGACGGATCTGGAATCCGGTCAGACGATCATGAAGGGCATGGGCGAACTTCACCTGGACATCCTGGTGGACCGACTCAAGCGCGAGTTTAAGGTTGAGGCGAACATCGGTGCGCCGCAGGTGGCTTATCGTGAGACGATCTCGAAAGAGGCCGAAATCACTTATACCCACAAGAAACAGTCGGGTGGTTCGGGTCAGTTTGCTGAGGTCAAGATGATCCTCATGCCGACAGAGCCGGGCGAGGGCTATTCCTTCGAGTCCCGCATCGTTGGTGGTGCTGTTCCAAAAGAATACATCCCGGGCGTGGAAAAGGGCATCAACTCGGTCATGGACTCCGGTCCGCTGGCGGGTTTCCCTGTGATCGACTTCAAGGTTGCTCTGATCGACGGTAAATTCCACGACGTTGACTCATCGGTCCTGGCGTTCGAGATCGCGGGCCGTATGGGTATGCGCGAAGGCATGAAGAAAGCCGGCGCGAAACTGCTCGAGCCGATCATGAAGGTCGAGGTGGTGACGCCAGAGGAATACACCGGTGGCATCATCGGCGATCTGACGTCCCGCCGTGGCCAGGTCCAGGGTCAGGACACGCGCGGAAACGCGATTGCCATCGACGCATTTGTGCCGCTGGCGAACATGTTCGGCTACATCAACACGCTGCGGTCGATGTCGTCGGGTCGTGCGAACTTCACCATGCAGTTCGACCACTACGAGCCCGTGCCGCAGAACATCTCTGACGAGATCCAGGCAAAATTCGCTTAAAACCAGAGCGCGGCAACGCGCTCTGACACCAGACACCGGGCCGATGAGCGCCCGACAGAACACCTAAGGAGGCCATCATGGCAAAGGCAAAGTTTGAACGGACGAAACCGCACGTAAACATCGGCACGATTGGTCACGTTGACCACGGCAAGACGACGCTGACGGCGGCGATCACGAAGTATTTTGGTGATTTCCAGGCGTATGACCAGATTGACGGCGCGCCCGAGGAGAAAGCCCGCGGGATCACGATCTCGACGGCGCACGTTGAGTACGAAACCGAAGCGCGCCACTATGCGCACGTCGACTGCCCCGGCCACGCGGACTACGTCAAGAACATGATCACCGGTGCCGCCCAGATGGACGGCGCGATCCTGGTTGTGAACGCCGCTGACGGCCCGATGCCGCAGACACGCGAGCACATCCTGCTGGGCCGTCAGGTCGGCATTCCGCACATGGTTGTCTACATGAACAAAGTGGACCAGGTGGACGACGAAGAGCTGCTGGAACTGGTTGAAATGGAGATCCGCGAGCTGCTGTCCTCCTATGAGTACCCTGGCGACGACATTCCGATCATCCCCGGCTCGGCGCTCGCGGCGATGTAAGGCAACAACCCTGAGATCGGTGAAGAATCGATCAAAAAGCTGATGGCGGCTGTGGACGAGTACATCCCGACGCCTGAGCGTGCGGTGGATCAGCCGTTCCTGATGCCGGTCGAGGACGTCTTCTCGATCTCCGGCCGTGGTACTGTTGTGACAGGCCGTGTGGAGCGTGGCGTGATCAACGTGGGCGACGAGATCGAGATCGTCGGTATCCGCGACACGAAAAAGACCACCTGCACAGGTGTTGAAATGTTCCGCAAACTGCTGGACCGCGGTGAGGCAGGCGACAACATCGGCGCCCTGCTGCGCGGCATCGACCGTGAAGGTGTTGAGCGTGGTCAGGTTCTCTGCAAGCCGGGTTCCGTGACACCGCACACCAAGTTCGAGGCAGAAGCCTATATCCTGACCAAGGATGAGGGTGGCCGTCACACGCCGTTCTTTGCGAACTACCGTCCGCAGTTCTACTTCCGGACCACGGATGTGACCGGCACGGTTCAGCTGGCCGAGGGCACCGAGATGGTGATGCCCGGCGACAACGTCTCCTTTGGCGTTGAGCTGATCGCGCCGATCGCGATGGAGCAGGGTCTGCGCTTTGCGATCCGCGAAGGCGGCCGTACGGTCGGCGCGGGCGTTGTGTCCAAGATCACTGAATAAGGCCCCGGACCAGCACGTCCTGCCGGCCCCTGAGGGGGAGACAGCAGGACCGCAGTCCGACGGTTCAGACAGAAAGGCCGCCCCCCGGGGTGGCCTTTTTGCTGTGCACAGATGGCGGAAAGGGGGGGGCGCCAGGGGCCCGGCTGACCGGATCATGCGCCGCCACCTCAGAGGGTCGCCAACCCGAATCATGCTGAGTTTTGCGAAAATGCTGTATATTGGAACCCGATCGGACCCTGCGTTGTTAGAAAAACATGCACGGGTTTCGTGATAGCGGTGCGGGGGCACAACGCTGCTGCGGCTTGTGTGTATTGTGTGACCGTTAATGAGTGGGGTAAAAAATCATGCTGACCAGACGACATTTCATCCGAACGACAACCGCGCTGTTTTCCGCGGCCCTCCCGGCATCTCTTGCCGCGACCCAGGCCCTGGGAGCGCAGAGCAAATGGGCCGCATGGGACGCGCAGGTGACACCGGCGAATTTCGATCCGGCGACCACCAATCCCTGGGGCCTGCATCCCCGATTTCTGCCGACACGGGTCGAGGCGAACGATGGTCTGGTGCCCGGCGATGTGCATGTCGATGCGGTGGCGCGCTATCTGTACCACGTCGGCAATGATGGTACCGCGATGCGCTATGGCGTTGCCATCGCCAAGGGCAATCTCTATGAGCCGGGCACCTACACAATCCGGCGCAAGGCACGCTGGCCCAAGTGGACGCCGACAAAGGCCATGATCGCCCGCGACCCCGCCGCTTATGAAAAATATGCGGACGGACAGCCCGGGGGGCCTACAAACCCGCTCGGTGCGCGGGCGCTCTATCTGTTTGAGGGGAACCGCGACACCTATCTGCGGATCCACGGCACACCGTCCCCGCGTTCAATCGGCGGGCGTGCCAGTTCGGGCTGCGTGCGCATGGTGATGGCACATATCATCGGCCTCTACGAAAACGTCGAGACAGGATCGAAGAGCATTCTCTATCCGGCCGAGACCTTCATCTCCGCACAAAGCTGAACGCTGGCAGGGGCCCCGGTCAGGAGGCCTCTGCAGTCGCACTGGTGCAGATCGGGTTGCCGGCGGCTGTGCGTAACGGCAGCATCGTGGCCTCCACCGGGCCCTGATGCCGGTACCAGTAGCAACCATCGTCCATCAGACGCACGGTGCTCAGGTCCTGGTTCGGTCCCGCCAGGTCCTGAACGGCTGCGGGCAGGTTGACCGGCGCACCGCCGGGCCGTCCGGAAGCATCCACACAGGCTGCAAGGGTTGAACACAGGGCGATTGGCGCAAGAATTCGGTAGGGCACGGCCACTCCTTTCTGGAACAGGGGCGAATTTCATACTCGCATCGTCGGTTTACAGGCTATCCGTTAACAACCCGGCAATACAAAGGCGATCATCGCTTTGCGGAAAGTGTGACATCCCCCTGATGCCGCTGAGACTCGTTGTTCTGACGCTGGTGTGCGCCGTCCACTCTTGCGCAAACGCCCGGTTATCAGGCAATCGCTGGGGGTAATGTTGCAGGCGGGCAACGGAGAATCACGCACCGGTTGAATTGTCGACCAAAAAAACGCTGGGGGGAATAAACAGCGGAAATTCGCCTGTACGGGTGTGTTAATTTCGAGTAAACATTGTGGCAGAATTTTGTAACGAGGAAGAGATATGAAGATTTCAAACGCAATCGCGTCGACACTCCTTGCCCTGTCCCTGACTGCCGGTGCTGCGTCTGCGGCAACTTTCACATGGACAGAGGGCGACGGCCAGAACCGCAAACTGGTTGCAGGCTCCGTCGATCTGGAAGACGCAGATCCGTCCACACCCGGCTTTGAGCTTGATGACGGCGCGGGCAATCCATTCGGCGCCGGCGACACACTGCAGATCCACGGTCGGATCGTCTCTGCGGTGGACACCTTCTCTTACACCTTCGAGATGTCCAGAAGCTTTGGCGTTTTCTTTGATCTCGACGGCTACCAGCTGGCAGATTCCGCCGGTGGTGCATATGAAACCAACTCCGGCCTTGTGGGCCAGGCAAGCCGGGGCGGCGATCCGACCCCGGGTCTCGACTCCAAAGGTGTTCGTTTCACGCTCACGGGTGGCGGAACGTCTGTCAGCAGAACCTTTGCAACAGACATCCTGGCGGGCGACGATCCCTTCCTGTTCACAGGTCTGGGCAACACGCGTTACACTCTGACGATTGACGGATCCGTCGGTCCGCAGAAAAACGCAGCCGCGCTCTATGACCTGACCATCACGGCGGTACCGGTCCCGGCAGCGGGCCTGCTGTTGCTGTCCGCTTTTGGTGGTCTGGGCGTCGCCGCGCGCCGTCGTCGCAAATCCTGATCCCTTTACAGGGCATTCATGCAGACGGGGTCGCTTTGGTGGCCCCGTTTTTTTTGAGTGCTGCGCAGATTCATATGCTGAATCCCATTGCCTTTTCGGGCGCGACCCCCTAAACGACCCAAATCCAATGAGGGTGCGGTCAGCCGCGCCCTTTTCCGTTGGACCAAAAGACGCGATGAGGGTGTGCGATGAGCGCCCATCCTCCTCTCCGATCTGGACCCTGATATAAAGGGTGATGCATATGGCCGTTCAAAGCCAAAACATCCGCATCCGCCTCAAGGCGTTTGACTACCGCGTGCTGGATGCTTCCACACAAGAAATCGTCAACACTGCCAAGCGTACAGGTGCTTCCGTTCGCGGCCCGATCCCGCTGCCGAACAAAATCGAGAAGTTCACCGTTCTGCGTGGCCCGCACGTTGACAAGAAATCCCGTGACCAGTTCGAAATCCGCACGCACAAGCGTCTGCTGGATATCGTTGATCCGACCCCCCAGACCGTGGACGCGCTGATGAAGCTCGACCTGGCCGCTGGTGTGGATGTCGAGATCAAGCTGCAGTCATAAGCGCAGGGAGGGTAATCATATGTTGCGCTCAGGCGTTATTGCAAAAAAAGTCGGTATGACCCGGCTGTTCATGGAAGACGGCAAGCAGATCCCTGTGACCGTTCTTCAACTCGACAAGCTGCAGGTTGTGGCCCAGCGGACCGTTGAAAAGGATGGCTACACAGCTGTTCAGCTCGGCGCCGGTGTGGCCAAAGCCAAGCGGACAAGCCAGGCCATGCGCGGTCACTTTGCTTCGGCAAAAGTGGAACCCAAGCGTAAAGTGGCCGAGTTCCGCGTAGACGAAGAGAACCTGATCGGTGTGGGCGAAGAAATCATCGCGGATCACTACTTTGAAGGTCAGTTCGTTGACGTGGCGGGTACTTCCATCGGTAAAGGTTTTGCCGGTGCGATGAAGCGCCACAACTTCGGTGGTCTGCGCGCGTCGCACGGTGTGTCTATTTCTCACCGTTCGCACGGCTCCACTGGCCAGTGTCAGGACCCGGGCAAGGTTTTCAAAGGCAAGAAAATGGCCGGTCACATGGGTGCAGCCCGTGTCACCACGCAGAACCTGCAGGTCGTCCGCACAGACACAGACCGTGGCCTGATCATGGTCAAAGGCGCTGTGCCGGGCTCCAAAGGTGGCTGGGTTACAGTCAAGGATGCGGTCAAAAAGCCGTTCCCTGAGAATGCTATCCTGCCAGCCGCTCTGAAATCCGCAGCCGAAGAAGCCGCGAAAGCCGCTGAAGAAGCCGCCGCTGCAGCCGCAGCCGAGGCCGAAGCAGAAGCCAAGCGTCTGGCCGAAGAGCAGGCAGCCGCAGAAGCCGAAGCGCTGAAAGCAGCCGAAGCTGAAATCGAAGCTGAAAAGTCTGACGACGCGCCTGCCGCGGATGAAGACAAGAAAGAAGGTGACGCATGAAACTCGATGTCATCAAACTCGACGGCGGCAAAGCCGGCTCTGTAGAGCTGGACGAAGCGCTGTTCGGTCTGGAGCCGCGCGCGGACATCCTGCACCGTGTCGTCCGCTGGCAGCGTAACAACGCGCAGGCCGGTACGCACAAGGTCAAGACCCGTTCCGAGACCAGCTACTCGACCAAGAAGATCTACCGCCAGAAGGGCACCGGTGGCGCACGTCACGGCTCCCGCAACGCACCGATTTTCCGCAAGGGTGGTATCTACAAGGGCCCGACCCCGCGCAGCCACGGTCACGAACTGACCAAAAAGTTCCGCAAGCTGGGCCTCTGCCACGCACTCTCCGCAAAAGCGCAGGCCGGTGAGCTGGTCATCATCGACGCAGCCGCCGCCGAAGGCAAAACCGCCGCTCTGGCCAAACAGGTTGCAAACCTGGGCTGGAAACGCGCGCTGGTCATCGATGGTGCCTCTGTGGACGAGAACTTTGCTCAGGCAGCACGCAACATTGACGGTCTGGATATCCTGCCGACAATGGGCGCAAACGTATATGACATCCTCAAGCGTGACACGCTGGTGATCACCAAAGCGGGTGTCGAAGCTCTGGAGGCCCGACTGAAATGAGTGCCAAAGCAGAACACTACGATGTGATCCGCAAGCCGATCATCACAGAAAAAGCCACCATGACATCCGAAAACGGTGCCGTGGTCTTCGAAGTGGCAATGGGCAGCAACAAACCGCAGATCAAAGAGGCCGTCGAGGCGCTCTTTGGTGTCAAGGTCAAAGCGGTCAACACCACGATCACCAAAGGCAAAGTCAAACGTTTCCGCGGCCAGATGGGCAAGCGTAAAGACGTTAAAAAGGCCTATGTGACGCTCGAAGAGGGCAACACAATCGACGTATCCACCGGTCTCTGACCGTCGGATATCCGTCCTGTGACAGACGCTCCGGTGCCAGATGGCCCCGGGGCGTTTTTCGTTTTGCACATTGCGCAGGCGGATCACCGCTGGTCAGGGCACATCAGGGATCCCGCCCGGTCATTAACGCTCTACTGTAGCAAATAGGCCACCAATAAACCCTTTTGTCGTGCTAGATTAGGTACTTGTTCCAGGAAATTAACGGTTTCGCGCTGCGATGGGTCTCGATTGCAAGTCCTGGAGACCGTACCTTTTCGGGAGCAGATGCCGTGTCTGACAATGAATCGAACACCGATACTCACAATTCCGCCGATACCCCTGTGGGCGGGACGGCGGACACCAGCCTCGAAAAGCGGCTGAGTGCGGCGCGCGCCAAACGCTCGCAGGTGCTGTCCGCGCGCGCCATGGCCGGGGCGACGGCAAATTCGGCGACAGCGCCCGACGCGGCAAAGGGCGAAGCACCCCCGCCTGTGAGCCCGACCCCGGAACAGTCACCGCTGCCTGCGCCCGTTCAGGCCGATGCAGACTCAGCCGTCCGGCTGCGGATTACGGGCCCTGCCGCCGTCAAAGCCCTGTTCATCTTCTCCGGCAGTGCCGGTTTTGGCCTTGGGGCTGTGCTGGGCATCGGGATACTGATTGGCGCGGGCCAGACCGTCCCGGCACAGCAGCCGCTCGTTATCGCACAACCGCTGCCCGCCGCGCAGCCAGCGCCTGTGAGCCTGCCAGAGGTATCCCTTGCCGCGACCGATCCCGCCCTGATCGAGCCCGAAAAACTGTTGCCGCAATCCGCGCAGCAGGATGACCCGCTGTCCCCCGCACCGGTGGCTGATGCAGCGCCCGCGCTGACCGAATCGCCCGATAGCATCCAGCCTGCGCAGACAGAAACGCCGGAAGGCCCCGCGGCAGATGTGATCCCGGTGCTGATGTATGGTCTGCCCGCGCCCGAGCCTGTTCTGCCGGTAACCGGACCCATGCCGCAGATCTCGGACATCGTTTACACCAGTGTTGATCTGGCGCCCGACGATGCGCAGCAGCTGCGCTCACTCGCCGCGCCGGACGCGGCCACCGACCAGGTCTGGACACCGGTCGCGCCGCCCGCGTTTTTCATCCATGCACCCGATGGCCTGCCGCAGGGACGTCTGCGCGGCTATGTGGCCGAGCTTGAGGCCAACGGCATCGAGGTGGCAGGCATCGGCCGCGAGGCATTCCGCGTGTCGACAACCCATCTGCGCTATTACAGTGCGGAAACAGCCGATGCGGCAATGGCGCTGGCAGAGGAACTTGGCGTGCCCGCGCGCGACTTTTCGCAGAATGTACAGGTGCCGGGCCGGGTCGAAATCTGGCTGGCCGGACGGCCCAAACTGGTCGAGCCCGAGCCTGAACCGCTGCCCTGGTGGCGCCGTAACCGCGAGGAACGCTAGGTCCCGCAGATGTGCCAGCAGCGCCCGGCGGCAAAGAACAGGCGCCGCACGACCAGCCCTCCGCCACGCGTCGGAACAGGCCGCAAAGTCGCGCGGAAATCCGCCGGGACAGCCCGGTTGCCCGTTCCACCACCAATTTAAATTGCTTGCTATTTGCTACCAGGGCGCGTAGGCGGGCGGTGCGACGTTACATTATCTATCGGTTACACTGCTCCAAAAAGCTCTGTCATACGATCTTTCAATGACTTTGCCGATCTGCCGCATGATGCGGGCAGTCTTAAATCAAGGAGTACGACGATGGCTACTGGCACCGTCAAATGGTTCAACACTACTAAAGGTTTTGGTTTTATCGCGCCCGACGGCGGCAGCAAAGACGTGTTTGTGCACATCTCTGCCGTTGAACGCGCTGGCCTGACAGGTCTGAGCGACGACCAGAAAGTGACCTTCGACATCGAAGCAGGCCGTGATGGCCGCGAAAGCGCGACAAACCTCGCACTGGCGTAAGCTTTGCGTCCCCACGCGGGGACAACAGAACCGGAACGGGGCGCATTCTTCGGGACGCGCCCTTTTTCGTGCGCGGGTGCCGCGGCAAACTACGTGGATCGCGAGGCCACTGCCCTGCGGATGCGCGCGCGCCGATGCGTTCTGTTCAGGGCGCAGTGCTGCTTGGTGTGGTGCATCTAAACGCGCTATATCCGCGCGGAAATTCCGTACAAAAATAAACGCACTTCAATGGCCGGCCTCATCGCCTGGCCCAATGCCCTGTTGCCGGCCAAAGGGCCGCGCGCTGTCCTGGTATTCTGCAAAGGTCCGTTAAAACCTGCCGCCGTGCGCCGTCTTAACCCGGGGCCCCACCGACGCTTGCACCGACGTAATACCGACAAAATACCGACGTTATACCGACGTTGGGTTTTCCATATTTTACTGGGGTTAACGGGCCGGGACGTTGCGCATGGGCTAAAGCGGGCAGAACGGTCGATTAACCGGCTGCGGGCCTTGACCCGCCCGGCCCGCTCCCCTATCAGACCCCATCGGCAAGGCCCCGGATTCGTCCGGGGCCTCGTCGTTGCCCGCAAGGGCATCCTAAACGGGCACCTACGGGGGCCTTCATACCATAGTCGTCATCGCGACGACGGACAGCAAAACGGAAGACAGACAACATGGCACTCAAGTCGTATAAACCGACGACGCCGGGCCAGCGTGGGCTGGTACTGATCGACCGTTCGGAGCTCTGGAAAGGCCGCCCGGTCAAGTCCCTCACAGAGGGTCTGACCAAGAATGGCGGACGGAACAACACCGGACGGATCACGATGCGCCGCAAAGGCGGCGGGGCAAAACGCCTCTACCGGATCGTTGACTTCAAGCGGAACAAAATGGATGTGACGGCCACGGTCGAGCGCATCGAATATGACCCCAACCGGACAGCCTTCATCGCCCTCGTGAAATACGAAGACGGCGAACAGGCCTATATCCTGGCGCCTCAGCGCCTCGCGGTTGGTGACAGCGTGATTTCCTCTGCAAAGGCGGACATCAAACCCGGCAACACCATGCCTTTCTCGGGTATGCCGATCGGGACAATCGTACACAACATCGAGATGAAGCCCGGCAAAGGCGGTCAGATCGCACGTGCCGCCGGTACCTACGCCCAGTTCGTGGGCCGTGACGGTGGCTATGCTCAGATCCGTCTGAGCTCCGGCGAACTGCGTCTCGTCCGTCAGGAATGCATGGCAACCGTTGGTGCCGTGTCCAACCCCGACAACTCCAACCAGAACTACGGTAAAGCGGGCCGCATGCGTCACAAAGGCATCCGCCCGTCTGTGCGTGGTGTCGTGATGAACCCGATCGACCACCCGCACGGTGGTGGTGAAGGCCGTACGTCCGGTGGTCGTCACCCGGTTACCCCCTGGGGCAAACCGACCAAAGGTGCCAAGACCCGTAATGCTAAAAAAGCGTCCAGCAAGCTGATCATCCGCTCGCGGCACGCCAAGAAGAAGGGGCGCTGATAGATGGCACGCTCTGTATGGAAAGGTCCTTTTGTCGACTCTTATGTGTTGAAAAAGGCCGAGGCGTCCCGCGAAAGCGGTCGCAACGAAGTGATCAAGATCTGGTCGCGCCGCTCGACAATCCTGCCCCAGTTCGTGGGCCTGACGTTCGGTGTCTACAACGGCCACAAGCACATTCCTGTTAACGTGTCTGAGGACATGATCGGTCAGAAGTTCGGTGAGTATTCGCCGACACGGACGTACTACGGTCACGCCGCAGATAAAAAAGCGAAGCGGAAGTAAGCCATGAGCAAGGATAAAAATCCCCGCCGCGTGGCCGACAACGAAGCACGTGCAAAACTGCGCATGCTGCGTACAAGCCCGCAGAAACTGAACCTCGTTGCCGCAATGATCCGTGGCAAGAAAGTCGACAAGGCCCTGACGGACCTGACTTTCTCCAAGAAACGGATCGCTCTGGACGTGAAGAAATGCCTTCAGTCCGCAATTGCGAACGGCGAAAACAACCACAATCTCGACGTGGACGAGCTGATCGTTGCAGAGGCTTACGTTGGTAAGAACCTGACAATGAAGCGCGGTCGCCCGCGGGCCCGTGGCCGGTTCGGCAAGATCATCAAGCCGTTCTCGGAAATCACGATTGTCGTACGTCAAGTTGAGGAGCAAGCCTGATGGGTAACAAAGTCAATCCGATCGGCATGCGCCTGCAGGTGAACCGCACCTGGGACAGCCGCTGGTACGCCGATACCAAGGATTACGGTGATCTTCTGCTGGAAGACCTCGCAATCCGTGAGTTTATCAAAGAAGAATGCAAGCAGGCCGGTGTGGCCCGTGTGATCATTGAGCGTCCGCACAAAAAGTGCCGCGTGACAATCCACACAGCACGCCCCGGTGTCATCATTGGCAAGAAAGGTGCGGACATTGAAGGTCTGCGCCAGAAAATCGCCAAGATGACCGACAGCGAGCTGCACCTCAACATCGTTGAAGTGCGCAAGCCCGAGCTGGACGCGGCCCTCGTTGGTGAATCCATCGCACAGCAGCTGGAGCGCCGGGTTTCTTTCCGCCGCGCCATGAAGCGTGCGGTTCAGAACGCGATGCGCATGGGTGCTCTTGGCATCCGTGTCAACGTTGCCGGCCGTCTGGGCGGTGCCGAAATCGCGCGGACTGAATGGTATCGTGAAGGTCGTGTGCCACTGCACACGCTGCGCGCCGACATCGATTACGCACACGTGGAAGCGACGACTGCCTATGGCATCATCGGGATCAAGACATGGATCTTCAAAGGTGAGATCATGGAGCACGATCCGGCCGCGCGTGACCGTAAAGCACAGGAACTCCAGGATGGCCCTGCACCGCGTGGTGCCGGCGGTCGTCGCTGAGGAGGAATGATCAATGCTTCAGCCAAAGCGTACTAAATTCCGCAAACAGTTTAAGGGCTCTATCAAAGGCCTGGCAAAGGGCGGGTCTGACCTGAACTTTGGCACCTATGGTCTCAAAGCTCTTGAGCCCGAGCGGGTCACTGCACGTCAGATCGAGGCGGCACGCCGCGCGATGACGCGTCACATGAAACGCCAGGGCCGTGTCTGGATCCGTATCTTTCCGGATGTGCCTGTCACTGCCAAACCCATCGAAGTTCGTATGGGTAAAGGTAAGGGCTCGGTTGACCGTTGGGCAGCCAAGGTAAAACCCGGCCGTGTGATGTTCGAAATCGACGGCGTGAATGACGACATCGCCCGCGAGGCGCTGCGTCTGGCGGCGATGAAACTGCCGATCAAAACACGCGTTGTGGTCCGCGAGGACTGGTAAGCACCGGGGGCCTGCGGGCCCGCGCGAGCAATGCAGAGCTCCGCCCTTGAAAAAGGGCGGAGCTTTTTCTTTTTGTGTGATCAGCCTTCAGTCGGCAGATGTTCCCGCGCCGAGAAGTGCTGAGTTATGGTCCTCACGGTCGCCGATCGCATAGGAACTGCTGGTGATAACCCATTTTTCTCCCGTGTGTTCCAGGATGGAATAGACCGCAAATGGTTCCTGGGTGATGACAGTACCACTGATCAGGCGGGTCTCATGTGTGGCGGCAATCGTTGCCGGGTCCCGGAAACGGGCCTCGACACAATGCCGGAACATCTGGGTGACACCGCATTTATTGTAATGCGCGCGGACCGCATCAAAGACGACACGCAGGTCCTCGCTTGTGTTCAGCACTCTGTTCCCCTCAAAAGTCTCCAGCCTGTAAGGAAGCTGGAAACACGTCAGGAAGAGTTCAAAATCACCGGCCATCAGCGCACCCCCCGTCAGTTCGAGGAGGTGCTCGGACACATCTTTCGCGGTCTTAAAATTCTGCTGCATTTATTTTGCCGATGGCGCAAGCCAAGGGTCTCGCCTTTAATGTCAGGCCAGACTGTTGTGAAAAGTGTTTTGTTTCAAGTCTGTAGTGAATTTGAGTTCAAAAATCAGAGATTTTCCGCCAATCTTCTATCTGAGCTAGAAGTAAAGGTGCGGGCATTACTTTTACGCGCGGCAACCTGCTGAATTCCCCCGACTCAGGCCCAGGCGTAGTTGAAACTTATGCTGATACGGTCTTCTTCCGCCATGTTGAGCGGCACCTCATGACGCAGCCAGCTTTCCCAGAGCAGCAAATCGCCAGGCACGGGCGCGACATAGTGAAAAGGCCGCATCTGCGGGCGTGCATCCTTGATGCGGGGCGGGGCCGCCATCATCATGGCGTGCCGCGGGTCTTCGAATTTGATCGCACTGGCGCCCTCAGGCACAGCCACATAGGTGGTTCCGCTGATCACCGAATGCGGATGGATGTGCGATGTATGAATGCCGCCAGGCGGCAGGATGTTGATCCAGATGTCTTCCAGCCTCAGTTTCCGGCCGTCCAGATCAAATTCCAGATCCCGGGCAAAGGCCTTTACATGTTTGTTCAGGGTTTTGACCAGATCTTTGAAAATCGGGAAGCGGTAAGGCAGATCTGTCAGGGACGCATAGCTTGTGTATCCCGGAAACCCGTTTTCATCGCACCATGTTTGTCCGGCTTCGTCGTCCTGCGCAATCGACCAGCAGGACGCCTCCAGTTCGGATGCATCGATGGGATTTCCCCGCTCTGACAAATAGGCATGATAGAGACGGGTGACAAAGAGAGATGAAATCTGTGACATGCTCTGTCCCTAACTCAGAATTCCGCGCAGAGACAAGGGAGCCCTGAAGGGGAACCGGGAAAACTGATCTCCGCTGACACACCTTGTGGTTACACGTTCCGTAGCGTCACAACCAAGGCGTGTCGCTGGCAGGCAAGTGGGGGTCGGTTTTCGGCGACCCGGCTGGCTGTTCCGGGTGCATTTCAGCGACAATAATTGAATTGACCACGTGGTCAAAAATACTCAGAAAATTCACCTGCTGTTCGCCCGTCATAATTTTTGCGGGTCCGGAGACTGTGATGGAACATGAAAGACCGGAAGATTTTTTTGAAGCCATGGCCGAGGCATATTGCGCACGCGATTTTAAGGCACTGACCAGGTTCTACGACTGCCCGGGGGCCGCCTATCTGGAAGACGATATCGTCGTCTGGTCGAATGCGGACAGCCTGGAGGAGACGCTGCGCCAGCACTGCATGGCCAATTATGCCCTTGGAACGCGTTCAGTTGCAGCACGTGTGGTTGCCCAAAGCCTGCATGGCAGGCAGCATTTTTCAGTCTGGGTTAACTGGTCCCACAAAGACTTTCACGGGATCGTTCTGTTTGAAACCTGCCTGCGGTATTTTTTCCGACGAACATCCACCGGCGGACTTGTCATTCAACTGGTCGAGATGCCGGACCGGCCTCTGGTGTATGAAAACGAAAACATCCGCCCGCCGTTCCGTCGCACACGTGCCCGGACAGGGAAAGTCCGTGTCGTTTGACAGCACGGACCGATAATGGCCGCAGATCCGGTCAGGCGGCCTCGGTAATGATCGCCTCGCCGTTTCCGGAAGCATCAATCCGACGCCCCAGCCATGCGTTCTTTTGAAGAGCGGGACCGGCGATCATTCGGGTCAGGCGGCCGGGCACACCCAGTTTCCGACGCAGCAGATTGGCATAAGAGCCGGGCAGGGAATTTTCGGATTCCGTTTTCAGCGTTGTAAGGCTCAGCCCGGCCTCGGCAATCATCCGGCGCACGGAGTGTGGTGTGAAGTGCTGAAGGTGGACGGGCAGATCGGAACTGTGCCAGCGGTCTTTCAGCAGACGCGATGCGTGGCATCCGGCATTTGGCACGCTGAACCAGATTTTGCCGTCCGGCTTGAGCAGGGATTTCATTTCGCGCAGGAGCCGTACAGGTTCTGCGTGATGCTCGACCACATGATTGGCGGTGATCAGGTCAAAACGCCGGTCAGCCACGCCAAGATAGTCATCCAGAAAACCTTCGTGAACGGGAATGTTGTTATCGCGGCAGGTGGATGCACCGTCGGCAGAAGGTTCGACCCCTTGAATGTCCGCGCCCATGGCCTGGCAGACTGCCAGAAATGTGCCGCCGCCGCATCCTACGTCCAGCACATCCATGCCGGAGGTGATCCGAACATGTCTGTGATAACCGGTTTCGCGGGCGGTTTTGATCACTGTGTCCATTGTCGCGCGGACACCATAGCCAAAGGTGTGAGGACTGTAGCCGCTGGAGTAATAATAGCCGAGTTCTGCGTCCGAAGGGCGGGGTGCTGTGAACTGATGGCCGCAGGTATGGCAGCGTTGCACGTCCCACAGCTTTTGGCCGGCCCATTCGGTACGCACGGCATCGCCGCGATACCACATGCCGGTTTCTGCTGATCCGCAGATGGTACAGGTCTCTGGCATTCCCACTCTCCCACTGTCGCACGGGCCGGGGGTGCCGGCGGCACGGTTCCGTTGTGCAACCGGCCGTGTCCGACGCGTCCGTCATGATGGGGGGGCATTCCGTGTCTGGCAAGTTTTTCCGGTCCGGGTGGCCCGCTGAGGGACAGATTTTTTGGCAGTACGACCGCTGTGGAGCAGGGTTTCTATCAGGACGCGAAATGCTGGTCTGCGCCGGGAGCGGGCCGACCAACAAGGCATAGCTGAATTCACAGTGTCATGATCGCGGGAAGGTGTCTGGGCGGTTCACCCTGCGTTAACAAAAAAGTGTTTTGACGATTGAGGTTAACCATATTTTCGACACAAATTTACCATAATTGTTGAAAAATCCATCATTTTCTGATAGTTAAGAGTCGTGGCCTGGGGGTCGGGGTATTTTTTGGTTAACTATTGAAACGCGCAATTAACGCGCATTCCACAAAATCAGATTTGACGGCCACGCATTACGGTACTGTATTACAAAGGGAACTTCTCAATGAAACACTTCAAACAATTGCTCTGTGGGGCATCCGTTGCGGCCGCAATGGCGCTCCCCGGACAGGCAAGTGCGACAACGGTTGACGTTGAACTTATGTTCATGAACGACGTGTCTGGCAGCGTCACCGCAGCAGACTTCAACGCACAGATTGCCGGTTACGCGGCGGCGTTCCGGGACTCCACGCTGATCGACAGAATCCAGGAAGGAGCGATCGGTAAGATCGCGGTATCCGTGGCCTTTATGGCGACCGACATTTCCATCTCTGACTGGTTTCTGATCGAAGATGCAGCCTCTGGCGAAGCATTTGCGACTGCCGTGGAAGGCTTCGTGCGGCCCGGCGGCCTTGGCATTCAGGACAACGTGGCGGGTCTGCTGGATGATGCCTCAGATGCGTTTAAAACCAATGCCTTCGACGGCACACGCAACGTCATCGACATCGTGACCGAGGGCGCTCAGTCCACAGGTGGATGCCGTTTTTCCGAAGCGATCTGTGCGCCACTGCAGAATGCTCGTGACGCGGTTCTGGCCGACAACATTGATGCCATCAACGCGATGGTTCTGACAGACCCGTCGTTCTTTGGCCCGGGCGCTGGTTTCAGAATCGATTCAATCGCTTATGCTGAAAACAACATCATTGGTGGCGACGGCTCCTTTGTTGTGGCGACGCCTGACTTTACCGATTTTGCCCCTGCAATCCGTAACAAGATTGAGCGCGAAATTGTTGGTCCCGATCCCGATGGTCAGATCCCGCTGCCAGCGGCTGGCTGGATGATGATCGCAGGCTTTGGTGCGCTGGCCGGAATTGGCCGTCGCAAGCGCGCGAAGTCCTGAACCGGACATCCATAGCTTTCTGAGAAATGGCGGCCTTTGGGGCCGCCATTTTTTTGTGCCCGGCGTCCCTGAGAATGCTGACCGGACCGCGCCGTTCGATCCGTGCCCGGACGGTTAACACAGCGCGCGGGCGGGCATGTCGGTGTCTGGGGCCCCGGGGCGGGATGTGGCCCCCGCAGCCCTTGAAAATATGGAAAATCCGCTGTCGGTATCGCGTCGGTAAAACGTCGGTATTACGTCGGTGCACAGCGTACGGTGCCCGGCATTTCATTGCGGTCCGCCAAAGGTGTTAATGAGAGGTCAGCGCAAAGTGCGAAAAACCGGAATCATTTAACGCTGACTGAAAACAGGGATTTCAACGCGTTAAAGCTCCCGGCTTTAAACCTGAGACATCCGACCGTCCTGCAAATGCGCCGTTCCGGGGGGGCGGAACGGCGCGGCGCAACAGTGCCTGTTGCGCGGGTGTTTTGATCTGCGCGGTGTATTTCAGGTTTAAGGCCGGGGGCTTTAATCGATCAGCGATGTTTGTGGTACTTCGCCCTGTGCTTTAAAGACCGGCAGGTTGCGATCCCCGGTGCGCCTGGTGCTCAGGTGGTGCCATTGCCGGTCATGCAGCAGAGCATTTCGAACATGATCGATACCCCCAGAAAGGCTGTGCCGCCCGATGCATCGAAAGGCGGAGAGACCTCGACCAGATCGGCCCCGGCGATGGTGACACCGGACAGGAGCCGCGCGACCTGCAGCGCCTGAAAGGAGGTGGGACCGCCGACTTCGGGCGTGCCGGTGCCGGGCGCAAAGGCCGGGTCAACAAAGTCGATGTCATAGGAGACATAGGTGGGATCAGACCCGACAAGCGCGCGTGCCTCGGCCATCACGTCCTCTGGTCCGCGGGCAAAGAATTCTTCGATCGGGACGATGCGGATGCCGGTGGCCGCCGCGAAATCGCGGTCTTCCATATCATAGGCTGAACCGCGGATGCCGATCTGGATCACGCGTTTGGGGTCCAGCAGCCCTTCCTCCACAGCGCGGCGGAAGGGGGTGCCATGTGTGTATTTCGTGCCGCCGAAATAGCTGTTAAAGAGGTCGGTGTGGCTGTCGAAGTGGATCATGCCCAGAGGGCCGTTGCGCGCCAGCGCCCGCAATACGGGCAGGGATGACAGATGATCGCCGCCCGCCGTCAGCGGCGTGATCCCGGCGGCCACGACACCGTCGTAAAAGGCAGTGATCCGTTCCATGCTGTCCATAATGTCGGCGGGGTTGGGCGGCACGTCGCCCAGATCGGCGCAGTTCGCCGCCTCGAAAGGGCGCACCCCGGTGGCGCCGTTTTGCGCGCGGATCATGGTGGACATGTCGCGCAGCTGGCGGGGGCCGTGACGCGGGCCGGGGCGGTTGGTGGTGCCACTGTCCCAGGGCACGCCGATGATGCCGATGTCAACATCGGCAAAGCGCGGGTGCGCAGGGTCCACATGAGGCAGCCGCATGAAGGTCGGCACGCCTGCGAAGCGCGGCAGATCAAAGCCCGATACGGGCCGGAAGAAGGGATCGCTCATGCTGTCCCCCGGAGCGCCTGTCCTGGCGGGTTCATTCGGCGATATCCTCGGCCCAGAGATCCGGCTTTTCGTCGATAAAGCGTTTCATCAGCGCCACGCAGTCGGGATCCTCGGCAATCACCACCTCGACGCCCCGGGAGCGCAGGAATTCTTCGTTGCCGCCGAAATTGGTGGTGTCGCCGATTACCACGCGGGGGATGCCGAACTGGATGATGGTGCCCGAGCACATCATGCAGGGCGAAAGCGAGGTATAGAGCACCGTGTCGCGGTATGTCTTTTGCCGTCCGGCTTTGCGCAGCGCATCCATTTCGCCGTGCGCAATCGGGTCGCCGCCCTGAACGCGCTGGTTGCGGCCCTGACTGACCACCTGGCCGCCGCGCGCCAGCACCGAGCCGATGGGGCAGCCGCCCTCGTCAAAGCCGGCTTTGGCCTCGTCATAGGCGATCCGCAGCAGTCGTGTGTCGTCGTCTGTCATCATGTCAGGGCCTCATTGGGTTGCGGGCGGGGCGTCAAAGAAGGGCAGGGTTTCCACGCTCGGAGACCAGACCCCCCGCGCGGTCAGGTCATCCATGTGGTCGGCGATGCCGCCCAGTGTTGTGAACCAGACATCGCGTGTTTCCAGCGTCTGTTCGATCCATTTTTCGACCAGCTGCCAGCGCGCCAGTCTGCCGGTCAGAAAGGGGTGCACGATCAGCATAAAAAAGCCACCGGCGGTGTATTGTGCCTCGAACTCCTCCCAGAAGCCTGCGAGCCCCTGGGAGGGGGATTTCACGGGCATCATATAGCCGATTTCGTCGTAATGGGCGAAGGGGGGCCAGTCGTCGGTGCCCCAGTGCACGGGCATTTCATACAGCTGCCCGCCGGGGGTGGCCAGCGCATGGGGGATGTCGTCGCCCATCAGTGAGCTGTCATAGCGCATGCCGTGTTCCAGCATCAGGTCCACCACCTCGCCGGTGATGTTATAGACCGGCGCGCGGTAGCCTGCAGGGGTTTTGCCGCAGAGGCGTTTGTGGGCGTCCAGGGCGCGTTCAAAGGGTTCGCGCTGGTTGCCGTAAGTGGCGATGGGGTCTTCGTGTATCCAGCCGTGGTGGCCGATTTCGTGCCCGCCGTTCAGGATGTTTTCGACCGTATCGGGGTACTGTTCCAGGCACCAGCCGGGGATAAAGAACGACTGTTTCAGGCCAAAGCGCGCATAGGTGTCCAGGATGCGGGGCAGGGCCACGTTGGGGCCATAGCGCCCCATCGAGATGGGATAGAGCCTGCGGTGGCTGTCGTCCGGGCGGGCGACATGGATCAGGCTGTCTGCGTCCATGTCAAAGGTAATGGCCACGGCGCATTTCGCGCTATCGGGCCAGGGGATGGGGTTGCGGATCATGTCAGCCGGCCTCCAGGATATTGGCGTTTCCGGGCTCCCAGCTGAGCCAGAAGTCTGTGCCGGGGGTCAGGTCAAATCCGGTGAGAGCGCGTTCCTGCATCTGAACCTTGTATTCCTGGCCTTCCGGGCCTTCCAGAAACAGGGTGACGACCGAGCCGATGAACTCCTCGGAGATCAGCGTGGCGCGGGCCTGGTTCACGGTGCCCGGCGCATCACCGGAGAGCGAGACGAGATCGGCAGAGACGGTAAAGCTGACCTGCTGGCCGGTCTGCGGCGGCGGTGTGGGGGTCTGGGCGGTAAAGTTGCCCTGGGGTGTGGCGATCTCAGTGCCGCCGGTGTTGGTGGTGGTGACTGTGCCCGTCAGGATGTTGTTGCGGCCCACGAATTCCGCGACAAACCGGTTGGCGGGCGCGCGGTAGATGTCGCGCGGCGCACCTGTCTGGGCGATGTCGCCCTGGCTCATGATGACCACGCGGTCGGCCATGGCAAAGGCCTCGGACTGCGAGTGGGTCACATAGACAAAGGTGATGCCGAGCTCTTTTTGCAGGCGGGTCAGCACCCCCTGCATGCGGATCACCAGATTGGCATCGAGCGCCGAGAGCGGCTCGTCCAGCAGCAGCATCTGTGGCTCCATCACCAGGCTGCGGGCCAGTGCCACGCGCTGTTTCTGCCCGCCGGACAGGGTGGCGACATTGCGTTCGGCAAATTCCGCGATCTGCATCCGGTCCAGCCAGTCGAGAGCGCGGTGTTTGCGTTCGGCCGCGGCCACGCCACGCATTTTCAGGCCGAATTCGACGTTTTCGCGCGCGCTGAGAAAGGGAAAGAGCGCGAGGGACTGCCAGACCAGCGGCGTGTCCCGCTCGTGCGGGCGTACGTCATTCATAAGCCGCCCGCCGATGCGAATTTCCCCGGCTGTGGGGCTTTCCAGCCCGGCGAGCATGCGCAGGGTGGTGGTCTTGCCGCAGCCCGACGAGCCCATGATCGCGAGGAATTCGCCCTCGTGGATGTCCAGCGTCATGTCGCGCACGGCGACAAAATCACCAAAGCGTTTTTCGACATTGCGGAAGGTGACAAGCGGGTTGGTCATATCAGGAATGGCTCTTGATCTGGCGGCTGATAAAGATCGCCTGGGCGAGGATTACCAGCGTCATGGACGTGAGGAAAACAAAGGTGCCGATGGCATTGACCTGCGGGTCGATATTGCCCTGAACGATCTCCAGGATCACAATCGGCACGGTTTTGTTCAGGCCGGAGACGAACCAGGCCACGGCAAATTCGTCAAAGGATACCGCTGCGGTCAGGCACAGGGCGGACACGATCGCAGGCGCGCAGAAGGGCAGAATGACGTGGCGCATCGCCTGCCATTCGTTGCCGCCAAGGTTCCAGGCGGCGGCCTCGAGATCCGGGTCCATCTGGTGCAGACGCAGCCGGATGATCGCCATCGCAAAGGGCGCTGTCAGCACGGAATGGGCCAGGATGATCGACCACAGCTGCCCTGACAGACCGATCCGTGACAGCCAGGCCAGCATGGCCAGCGCCATGATGATCAGCGGAATGGTCGGCGGCAGCAGGATCAGCGCGAGATAGGGGCCTTTGAACCGGAAGTTATAGCGAAAATCAGAATAGGCTGTGCAGAACCCGAGTGCGGTGCCCAGTACAGCGGTGCTGGACGAGACGATCAGCGAGTTGCGCACGGCCTGCCAGACGTCCGGGTCGTTGAAGATTTTCACGTACCATTCGGTCGAAAACTCCCCCAGCGGGATCGTCGGAAAGCGCTGGGAGTTAAAGGAGAAGACAAGGCTGAAGAGAATGGGCGCAAAGATAAAGGTAAAGATCAGCGCCACATAGAGTGCCAGAATGATGTTCAGCCCGCGCCCCTGCATCACCGCGACCCCGCCGGTTTACGGTAGGCCAGCGCAATGGCCGTGAAGGCCACGGTAAAGAGCGTCAGCATCATCATGATCGCGACCACCGCGGCACGGGGCCATTGCTGGCCGGATTTGGTCGTGTCGAGGATCAGAATGGGCAGCGTCGGCTCCTGGCTGCCGCCCAGATAAAAGGGCGCGACAAAGTCCCCGAAGGCGAGGATGAAACAGAAAAGGGCCGCGACGATGAACCCGGTGCGCGACAGCGGCAGCACCACGCGCCAGATCGTGGCCAGCGGTTTGCAGCCCAGATTACGCGCGGCCTCGATCAGGGTTTTGTCGATATTGGCCATGGTGACGGTCTGCAGGATTACCGCGAGCGGCAGCGTCAGGGTCAGATAGCCCACAACGGTGCCGAAATGGGTGTTGAGCATTTTGAACGGACCGAGCCCGATATAGCCCAGCATCGCATTCAGCACGCCGCTTTCCGCCAGGATCACATACCAGGAAAAGGTGCGCACCAGATAGGAGGTGAAAAACGGGATCACCAGCAGGAAAACCGCCCAGCGGCGCAGGTTGTCGGATGCGCGGAAGGCCAGCGCCCAGGCGGCGGGAAAGGCCACCAGCATGGCGACAGAGGCGCTGAGCGAGGCGATGAAAAGCGTGTACCAGTAGCTGTCCCAGAAATAGCCGCGCGTCAGCATTTTCTCCCAGTTCACGAACTCGAAGGCCTCGGTCATGCGGTAGTTGCGGACCACAAAGAAGGAGATCGCGACCATAAAAAGGACAGGGCCCACAAAGAACATCAGCTGCCACAGGATAATGGGCAGCCGCCATGTCAGGGCATAAAGGTTTAGTCTGCGTGGGGCGCTCACATCTGCTGTCCTTGCCTGTCACCGGACGGCCCCCGAAAGGGCCGCCCGCGCTGCGCCGTGCCGGGCGCAGTGTCTTTCATCCGCAAACGCAGCTCAGGCGTTTTTGTATTCGGACCAGAAATCGTTCCAGTCCTCAAGGCTCTGCTGTTGCGGGATATCGCGGTAGTGGATGCGGCCCTCGTTGATCAGGGCAATCGGATCATTGGCCATGCCGTCCATCTGGTGGCTGCGGGCGGCTTCTTTGGGGTCCACCTCCTGCAGCATGGCGCGGCCTGCTTTGGTCACGCAGAAGCCCGGATAGGCCAGCATCTGGGCCGATTTCACCTGACCCTCGGGCGACATCATGTACTGGATAAAGGATTTAACCAGGTCCGCTTTGCCGCTGCCTCTGCCGATGCAGTAGCTTTCGGTGAACTGGATGCCACCCTCTTTGGGGATGACGGAGGCCACGGGGGCGCCGTCGCGTTCCAGCACGCCGGTGATCCAGTCGCCGATGCCGCACATGGCCAGCATCTCGCCGTTCTTGAGGCCGTTGAAGGTGCCGCCATAGTCAAAGTAGCCCCCGACCTGCGGTCGCAGGCTCATGGTGGTTTCCTGCACCGCTTCCCACTGTGCGTCGCTCAGATCCCACAGACCGGCACCATTGCCGTTTTTGAGGCTCATCATCCCGAGGCTGGGCAGGTGCCAGTCAAAGTGGCCGACCTTGCCCGCCAGTTCCGGCTTCCAGAACCCCTGGTAGCTGGAGGCTTCCTCGGCACTCATGGCAGTGGTGTTGTAAGAGACACCCAGGTGCCCGCCGCGCAGGATCATCGAATAGAGCGTGTCACCGTCCCAGTGGCCGGGGAATTTTGTGAAATCCTCGTGCAGCATGTCGTCAAACGGATAGTCGTTTGCGTCCAGCGGTTCGATGTATTCAGCGGCGTTCAGCTGCTGCACAAACTCGGCATCGGACAGGATGATGTCATAGGTGCCGGGAGGCGATTGCGCGATCAGTGCCAGCATATTGTCACCGCCTGCATAATATTTAGGCACAAACTTGACGTTGTTGGCCTCCTCAAACGCGCCGACCATGTCCGGCTCGCCGTGGCCGTACCAGGCCAGCATGTTGATCTCGGTTGTTTCGGCCCAGGCTCTGCCGACAAATGGCGCGGCCAGGGCGACACCGCCGCCGATCCGCAGGACGTCTCTTCTAAGGTAATGATTACTTTGGGTTTTAGTCGATTTCACCATCAGTCATACTCCGCTGTTTTCTGGTCTTTTTCACGCCCTGTTTCGCCGTCGTTGCGACTGTGCCGGACCTGTTGCCGTCAGGGTAGTCAGAATCGGGCACCATAGGAAATTTATGTGAGATATGGTTGGATTGCAGATTGTTATGGCTGCTGCCCGGATCTGCATCGTTTTGCAGCACATTCTCGATGGCCGCGGTCAGCCGTTCGGCCACCAGATTTCCCCAGCTGCCCAGCCGCGTCTGCCGGTAAAAGAGCCCGATGCGCAGAGGTTCCAGTGGTGGCAGCCCCTCGCCCGGAGAGATCTGGCGCATGCCCCGCTGGGTGGTGGGGATGGTCAGGCCGGTAAAGCCCATCCCGTCGCGCACCGCCTGCTGTACCGCGTCGATGTCGGGGCTGGAAAAGACGACTTTCCAGCTGCGCTCCACCGAACGCAGCGCGTCGGTCATCCGCTGGCGGTAGACGCATCCGGGCGGATGGGCCACCAGGGGCAGGTCGTCAAAATCGCCCGGGCGGATGGTTTCAGCACCGACCCAGACGGGCTGTTCGCGCCAGTGCTGCACCAGAAACTGCGGATCGCCGTCCTGGTAGAGGGCAACGATGATATCCAGTTCGTCGCGCAAAAGCGCATCGTGCAGGCTGTGCGACAGATCACAGCGCACTGTCAGGCGCAGAGCGTCGTTTTCATGCAGCAGGTCTGTGACCTCGCGCTGCAACAGCCGCACGCCATAGTCCAGCGGCAGACCGATCCGCAGGTCGGTATCTGCGTCGTGGCGTTCAAACAGCCCCATGGCGAGATCATTGAGGCGCAGGATCTGGCGCGCATGCATGGCCAGGGCCTCGCCCTTTTCGCTCACATGCATGGTGCGGCCCTTCTGGCGGATCAGCTTGTAGCCGACGAGATCCTCAAGCCGTTTGATCTGCAGGCTGATCGCGGGCTGAGAGCGGTTCAGCAGATCGGCGGCCCTGGTGTGGCTTTTGACCTCGATCACCGTAATGAAGGTTCGCAAAAGGTCGGTGGGCAGGTTCACGGTGCGCATGAGGACAGATTTCCAATCCTCATGGATAGATTGCAAGAATAAATTTTCTAAATCATCGGGCGCTTGCTAGCCTGGCCCGATGAAGCGCGATGAATTCCACAAACTGTTCAAATCCCCGGGGCCTGTTGTGTTGCCGGTCATTCATGTCCTGGACACCGCCCGGACCCTGCGCAACGTGCGCGAAGTGATCAGCGCCGGGGCGGCGGGCTGTTTTCTGATCAACCATGATTTCGAACAGGAGCGTCTGCTGCCGGTGATCCGTGACGTGCGCGCGGCACATCCCGCGCTGTGGATGGGGGTGAATTTTCTGGCCGTGACGGGCCGGGATGCCTTTCCTGTGCTGGGGCGTCTGGCCGCAGAGGGTGTGGCGGTGGATGCCTATTGGGCCGATGATGCGCGCATTGACGAGCATGGCCACAACGCCGAGGCGCAGAAGATCGCGCAGGTTTACGCGGACAGCGGCTGGGACGGCCTGTATTTCGGGGGCACCTGTTTCAAAAAGCAGCGGCCAGTGGCACCGGAGCACTATGCCGATGCCGCGCGCCATGCCTGCGGGTTCATGGATGTGGTGACCACATCCGGTGTCGCCACGGGAGAGGCCGCAGAGCAGGGCAAGACAGACAGGTTTCGCGCAGCCATCGGGGACAGGGCGCTTGCGCTGGCCTCGGGCGTGACACCCGAAAACGCCGCGACCTATGGCGATGTGGACTGCTTTATGGTGGCCACTGGGATCAACGCGCCGGGCAATTTCTATGACATCGACCCTGAACGGCTGGACAGGCTGATGCAGGTCACATGTGCCCTGGGCAGAGGAGAGACAGAATGACCGCACCGGACAAAGGCCCGCGCGATGACCGCTGGTATCTGAACATCATGGCGCCCAACACAAAGGGCGATAAATTCGCCTGGCTGGACCCGACATCAATCTACATAAACGGCAATGCTTTCAACGACCTGCTGGATGACCTGATGGCCGATCTGGAGGGCGTGGAATACGATGTGGTGGCCGGGCTGGACGCCATGGGGTTTGTGCTGGGAGCCGCCCTTGCGGCGCGCTCCGGTGTCGGGTTTCTGCCTATCCGCAAGGCCGGAAAGCTCTGTGTGGACACTGACAGGGTGACCTTTGGCAACTATTCAGGCCGCACCCAGGAGATGGAGATGCGCACACCGGCCTTTGCGCCGGGAACGCGCGTCCTGCTGGCCGATCAGTGGGTGGAAACGGGCGGGACGATGGACGGCGCGATCCGGCTGGTAGAGCGGCAGCAGGGCGTGGTCGCGGGCCTGCTGGCCATCGCCATCGAAGAAAACGCGCGCACCGCAGAATACCGCGCCACCTGGCCGTGCATCTCGGCCGTGGTGCCCGGCTCACGCTGGCAGAGCGAATGCAACAGGCAGACCCTGTCGAGCTTTGCGGCGTATCGCCCTGAAATGGCGTTTCCCGGTCAGACGGGCACCTGAAACTGAAGCATATCCGGGGCCACACCTGCGCCGTTGACGGGCGTCATATCCTGTGGGCAGGCGGACATCACAGCGATGACAGGCGTCTCTGCGCGCAGGGTGACGTGATCGCCGGGGGCCGAAACGGGGGGTGCGAAATGCACGGATCCGTCTGCGCCGATGGGCACGTTCATCCATATATTAAAGGGCGCAGGCACCCGCGGGGCCTGCAGCCCGATGGCCGCCAGTGCCATGCGCAGATTGTCGGCACAGTTGTCGTGATAGCCCGCGCATCCCAGGTCGCGGTAGCGCGCGGGATCGCAGGAAGCGACGACCGTGTCATGCACCCCGGGAGAGCTGTCCTCTGTCAGCGTCATCAGGGGGCGGCGCAGGCCGGAGACAAGCGCGTCGCCCGGTCTGGGAAAGACCGAGCCCAGCGATGTATGCAGATGCGCCATGGACAGATGCTCGGACAGATCCTCTGCCGCAAAGGCCCAGAAATCACAGACCTGATGGCCGCTGGGATTGAGGATGCGCAGCTGTTGGCCCGCGCGCAGGCGCAGGGCGATCCCGCAGCGGGCGGGGAGTGTGTAAAGACGCCCCGGCGCGGGCGTGCCGTCGGGCGAGACGGCAAGATGCGGTGTCTGGTTGGTGCCGCCGGAAGGGTCGGTATCTGGCATGAGGGTCGCCTCTGGAGTGTTTCGTCTGTGGTAGCCCTTTGCCGGCGATCTGAAAAGTGCGGGCGGGGCCTGGCACCGTGCGGTGCGGGTTAACGGGGCGGACGCGCAACGGCTGCGCGCGCTTTGGGGGCCCGGGGAGAGATTTTGCCCGGAATGCCTGCACAGACTGGCAAAAGGCACGTCGGTATGACGTCGGTAAAACGTCGGTATTACGTCGGTGCGCGCGTCGGTTTTTGCCCGCGATCGGGGGGTTAAACGACCGCGCGCTGTGAAAAGGTTGATGAGCGGTAAAGCTGGCCCGGACGGGCGCTCAGAGCGGCGAGATGCCGCCCGCAAAGGCCGCGAGGATGGGCGAGGTCAGGGCAAAGCCCGCGCGCAGGTAATCTGCGGCCCCCTCTTTCAGCCCGCGTTCAGAGCGCCAGGACTGGGTGTCGGGCGGCTCGCCTGCCATATCCGCATCGCCCGCGCGCCGGGCCAGTGCCTTGACCCGGCCATCCAGGATAAAGGCAACGGGCAGATAAAAGCTGAGCATCAGCAGGCTGAAATAGGTGCCTGTATAGAGTGCCGCCGAGAGCAGTACAGCACTATAGGCATCGCGCGCGTCACCCTGGACCAGCGGCAGAGGCCAGTAGATCCAGCTGGCGGCATAGAGCATGCCAAAGGACAGAACGAGGCCCGACAGATACAGCTGCTGGCGCATGTGCCGCAGGTTTTCGGCCAGAAGTGCTGCTTCCTGCTCGATATCCGCGCAGGGGCGGTTGTTGAGGCAGAGGATCATGCCCACGATGATGGCCCCCAGCGAGAGGCCTGCGAAAATATTGACCACGCCGACGACGCTGGCAAACATCGAGATGACGGGCGCGGTGCCGCAGGGGCCCATCAGCCAGGTGTCGTCGGGGCTGGCGCAGTCTTTGAGCGTGCCGCGGGACAGGACGCCCTCGAACACCTCTTTGCCCAGCCGGTCATAGACCTGCCCGCCGGTCACATCGCCGAAACCGCGCAAGGTGGGCAGGGCCGCGAGGGTGAGCACAAAGAGAAAGGCCGCAATGGCGGCGATGCGCGTGCCCCTTGTGGTGGGGCGTGCGAGCGTGATGCACAGCATTGCCGCCGCCAGCACCGACAGCGCGCCAAAGAGCCAGGTGGCCGCAAGGAAGCGATAACGGCCCGCGGCCTCCAGCCAGTCCTGGCCTTCGGTCAGGATGGAGGCAGGCACGTTCAGATCGCGGGGCATCAGGTTGCCGCCGATGAATTTATGGGTGGAAAAGGTGATCACGGGCACAAGGATGATCGCGAAACAGCGCAGGGGGACCTGGCGTGGCGGTGTGGCTGTCGGCGTCGTGGCAGTCGTGGTCATGGGGACAGGAATAGCACGGATTTTCGCATTGTGGGGATTCTGTTCGCAGGTGGCTGCGCCGGGGGCAGGTGAGGGCGTTTTTTTTTCTTTCCGGCGGGGGCCTGAGCGGCAGGGGCCTGCGGGCGATTTGGCTTTGGGGCCGCCGTTGTTTCCATGGTATCAGGTCCCGGGTGTCAGTTACCGGCACACCTGGATTGAAACGCACAGAATACTGAGTGGGAACGGCATTGTTTGGGGAAGGTCTGATTGAGGTTTTCGGCGCCGGGGCCGCGTTGATCGCGGTGCTTGGCGCTTTCTGGAAAGGTGACGACGCCATATCTCAGGACCTGCGCGAGGATATCGCGATCAGACTGTTGCTGCTGGAGCCGCAGCGACAGGCTTTTCCGGACGTCCGGCGGTTTGTTCTGGCGTGGCTGAACTTTGTCTTTGGCAGCAGCCATCTGAGCGTGAAGTGTGGCTTTATGTCGACGTTCGTGAGTGTTTTCCTGTTTTCAGTGACGTACTACTTCATCGCCGGTTTCTCATTCGTGGCATTGCTTTTTGACGCGCCGGACCTGTTTTTGTTTCTTCTCATCGCCCTGTGCTTTGTCAATGTGGTCGCGGACTACCTGTCGTTGTGGAAATCCCGGCAGTTGCTGAGCAGTGACTGGCCCCCGGCGGTATTGCTGGTGATGGATGTGGTTCTGACGGCCGTCATTTCCGGGTCCATTCTGATGATTGCGCTGACGCAGCTGGGCAACTTTATGGGTCCGGGTATTGTCAACTTTAACGGCGGCTTCGTGCCGGAAATCAGGCTACTGTTTTCGACAATCCCGTCAGAAGATGTGGGCAGGTATATGATGTCGGCCTTTCTGACCACATTTGTCACGGTGGGCTGGAGCCTGCTGGCGCTGGCCGGGTATTATGGGTTGCGGTGGTCCGCGAGGCTGCTGCCGGTTCTCAAATACGCGCTGCCGATACAGTCCAGACCTGTCCGGTCTATCGGTGTGTTCCTGACGGGCGGTGCCCTGGTGCTGCTGCTGATTGCCAGGGCGGTGCAGGCGGTGGGATAAACCACCCTGGTTTTGCCGGGCCCGGTCGTGTTGTCCGGGGCGGCCCGGGCCGTGCGGGTAAAACTGTGCGGATCGCTGCGCTGCCCCTGACGGTTTCAGGCCGCCGTGGTCTCTGCAGATACCGGCAACGCAGCTTGTGGTGCGGGACGGGCAGAGTGGTGATTTGCCAATGGAATAAGGGGTTGCCAAGGCTGCGCAAGCCTCCTATACGGCCCCTTCATCATGGACTCCACGGGAATCAGGGTGACGCACTTACTGCGGCCTGCCCGTGATGTTGAAAGGAAAAAGGCGATGAACGCCAAGGAATTGCACGACAAAACGCCTGACCAGCTGCGTGAAGAGCTGGCCAATCTGAAGAAAGAGCAGTTCAACCTGCGCTTCCAGCAGGCCACCGGCCAGCTGGAAAACCCTGCACAGCTGCGCATTGCCCGCCGGAACGCGGCGCGTGTCAAAACTGTACTGAATCAAAAAGCAGCAGCCGCTGCTGCGTCCGAATAAGGAGAGCACACATGCCCAAGCGTATTCTGTCCGGCGTCGTGACCTCCGACGCAAATGCACAAACAGTGACCGTATCCGTAGAGCGCCGCTTTACGCACCCGGTTCTGAAAAAGACCATCCGTAAGTCCAAAAAGTACCGGGCGCACGATGAGAACAACACATTTAAAACGGGCGACGCCGTCCGCATCATTGAATGTGCACCGAAGTCTAAGACCAAACGCTGGGAAGTGCTTGAAGCCGCTGAGGCCTGAAGCTCTAACAGCTAAATCGAAACCCTGGGGACACGGCCACGCATCGGCCCCCCAAAGGTCGGGAGAAACCAAATGATCCAGATGCAGACCAACCTGGATGTTGCTGACAACAGCGGCGCGCGCCGTGTTCAGTGCATCAAGGTCCTGGGTGGTTCCAAGCGTAAGTACGCGTCCGTCGGCGACATCATTGTCGTGTCGGTCAAGGAAGCCATCCCCCGCGGTCGTGTGAAAAAAGGCGATGTCCGCAAGGCCGTTGTCGTTCGCACCGCCAAGGAAGTCCGCCGCGAAGACGGCACAGCGATCCGCTTTGATCGCAACGCTGCTGTCATCCTCAACAACAACAACGAGCCCATCGGTACACGTATCTTTGGCCCGGTTGTGCGTGAGCTGCGTGCGAAAAACTTCATGAAAATCATCTCGCTCGCTCCGGAGGTGCTGTAATCATGGCTGCTAAACTTCGCAAAGGTGACAAGGTCATCGTGCTGGCCGGCAAGGACAAGGGCAAGACAGGCAATATCACGTCTGTTGACCCGAAAACCGGCAAGGCCATCGTGGACGGTGTAAACATCTCCATCCGCGCCACCCGCCAGTCCCAGACATCCCAGGGCGGTCGCATCCCCAAGGCGATGCCACTGGATCTGAGCAATCTGGCGATTGTTGACAAGAACGGCAAAGCGACCCGCGTCGGCTTCCGCATGGAAGGTGACAAGAAGGTCCGTTTCGCCAAGACCACAGGGGACGTGATCGATGCTTGATTCCGCAACCTACACACCCCGTCTGAAATCTGTCTACCGCGACAGCATCCGTGCCGCTCTCAAAGAAGAGTTCGGCTATAAAAACGAGATGCAGATCCCGCGTCTGGACAAGATCGTCCTGAACATCGGCTGTGGTGCCGAGGCAGTCCGTGACAGCAAGAAAGCCAAATCCGCGCAGGAAGACCTGACGCTGATTGCCGGCCAGAAAGCGCTGACCACAACGGCCAAGAAATCCATCGCGGGTTTCCGTGTCCGTGAGGACATGCCGCTGGGTGCCAAAGTCACACTGCGCGCTGACCGTATGTACGAATTCCTCGATCGTCTGATCACGATTGCAATGCCCCGTATCCGCGACTTCCGCGGCGTATCGGGCAAGTCTTTCGATGGCCGCGGCAACTATGCCATGGGCCTCAAAGAGCATCTCGTGTTCCCGGAGATCAATTTCGACAAGATCGATGAGAACTGGGGAATGGACATCGTAATCGCCACCACGGCGAAAACCGACGCTGAAGCAAAGGCACTGTTGAAAGCGTTCAACATGCCGTTCAACAGCTGATCGGGAGGATATAGATATGGCTAAAAAATCTATGATCGCACGCGAGAAAAAGCGTGAAGCGCTCGTGAAAAAGTACGCTGCCAAGCGTGCCGCGCTGAAAGAGATCGTGAATGACGAAAGCAAGCCGATGGAAGAGCGTTTCCGCGCCTCCCTGAAGCTGGCGAAGCTGCCCCGCAACTCCAGCGCTGTGCGTCTGCACAACCGCTGCCAGCTGACAGGCCGCCCGCACGCTTATTATCGTAAACTGAAAATTTCGCGGATCGCGCTGCGTGATCTTGGCTCGCAGGGCCAGATCCCCGGCATGGTCAAGTCGAGCTGGTAAGGAGGGCACGCAATGAACGATCCTATCGCAGACATGCTGACCCGTATCCGGAACAGCCAGATGCGCGGCAAATCCACTGTCATGACACCGGCTTCCAAGCTGCGTGCATGGGTTCTGGATGTGCTCGCGGACGAAGGCTATATCCGCGGCTATGAGAAAACCACTGGTGCTGACGGCCACCCGGCCATCGAGATCAGCCTCAAGTATTACGAGGGCGAACCTGTTATTCGCGAGCTGAAGCGGGTCTCCAAACCCGGTCGCCGTGTTTACATGGGCGTCAATGACATCCCCGTTGTCCGTCAGGGCCTGGGCGTGTCGATTGTCTCCACCCCCAAGGGTGTGATGTCGGACCAGGCTGCACGCAGCGCCAATGTTGGCGGCGAAGTGCTCTGCACCGTATTCTAAGGAGATCACGATGTCTCGTATTGGTAAAAAACCGGTTGAGCTGCCCAGCGGTGTTTCCGCATCGGTCAGCGGCCAGACCATCGAAGTCAAAGGCCCCAAGGGCACACGTTCGTTCAGCGCCACAGATGATGTGGATCTGAACGTAGAGGACAACGTCATCACTGTTGTACCGCGTGGCAAGTCCAAGCGCGCTCGTCAGCAGTGGGGCATGTCCCGCACACAGATTCAGAACTGTGTGACCGGCGTGACTGAAGGCTTTAAGAAAGAGCTGGAGATCCAGGGTGTGGGTTACCGGGCGCAGATGCAGGGCAATACCCTGAAGCTGAACCTCGGCCTGTCCCATGACGTGGATTACACCGCACCCGAGGGTGTGACTGTAACTGCTCCGAAACAAACCGAGATTGTGGTGGAAGGCATTGACGAACAGCTTGTTGGTCAGGTTGCCGCGAACATCCGTCAGTGGCGTAAGCCCGAGCCCTACAAGGGCAAAGGTATCCGCTACAAAGGCGAGTTTATCTTCCGCAAAGAAGGCAAGAAGAAGTAAGGACCGCAAAAATGGCAAACAGCAAAAGAGACCTGTTCCTCAAGCGCCGTCTTCGCGTCCGGAACAAACTCCGCAAGGTCAACGCAGGTCGCGTGCGCCTTTCGGTTCACCGCTCGAACAAGAACATCTCCGTTCAGCTCATCGACGACGTGGCAGGCACAACACTCGCCTCCGCATCGACACTCGAGAAAGACCTGGGCGTTGTGGGCAAGAACAACATCGAAGCAGCCACCAAAGTGGGCACGGCCATTGCCGAGCGCGCCAAAAAGGCCGGTGTTGAAGAAGCCTATTTCGATCGTGGCGGTTTCCTCTTTCACGGTAAGGTCAAGGCAGTTGCCGACGCCGCGCGTGAAGGTGGTCTGAAGATATAAAAGACCTGTGGAGGGCTTTGCGGCCCTCCCGATGATCCGGGGGCATTGCGCCCACCAGGATTGAGACAATGGGCCCGTGTGCCCGCATACCAAAGGAGGCCTGAATGGCCAGAGACCAGAACCAGCGGGGCCGTCGCGATCGCGATGAGGCACCGGAATTCGCAGACCGTCTGGTCGCGATCAACCGCGTTTCCAAAACCGTCAAGGGCGGTAAGCGCTTTGGCTTTGCAGCCCTCGTCGTTGTCGGCGACCAGAAAGGCCGCGTCGGCTTTGGCAAAGGGAAAGCCAAAGAGGTGCCCGAGGCAATCCGCAAGGCAACCGAGCAGGCCAAACGCCAGATGATCCGCGTTCAGCTGCGCGAAGGCCGCACGCTGCACCACGATATGGAAGGCCGTCACGGCGCCGGCAAAGTGGTCATGCGGACAGCACCTGAAGGTACCGGGATCATCGCCGGTGGTCCGATGCGTGCCGTTTTCGAGATGCTGGGCGTCAAGGACGTTGTGTCCAAGTCCATCGGCTCGCAGAACCCGTACAACATGATCCGCGCCACCATGGACGGTCTGAAAAAAGAATCCAGCCCCCGTTCGGTCGCGCAGCGTCGCGGCAAGAAAGTGGCCGACATTCTGCCCAAGCGTGAAGACGCCGTGGACACATCCGCGCAAGTGGCTGAGGAGGCATAATCATGGCCAAGACAATCGTGATCAAGCAGATCGGCTCTCCGATCCGCCGCCCCGCCAAACAGCGTGCAACGCTGATCGGCCTTGGGCTCAACAAAATGCACCGCACCCGCGAGCTGGAAGATACACCTTCTGTACGCGGTATGATCAGATCAATCTCGCACATGGTCGAGATCGTTGAGGAAAAAGGCTGAACAGCCATTAACCATAAAGTGCTGTAAACATCTGAAACCCCCGGATTTTCCGGGGGTTTTTTCATGTTTGTTTAACCCTCGTGTCCGATAAAATTTTCAACAAATCCGACGGGTCATTTTCGGGTTTGGGGTGGGGCAGAGGATGACGCATGGTTGCTTTCCCGGGCGTGGCGCCCGACGCCCTTTCCCGCCAGATCCCCATCGAGACGATGCGTGGCATCGCGGTGATCATGCTGGTCAGCTATCACGTTGTGGGCCCTGCGGCCGGTACTGCGCTGGATATCTCCTATCCGCATCCCCTGCGGCTCTATGCGGATTTCTTTGTGGATCTGCGCATGCCGTTCTTTGCCTTTATCGCCGGATACATCTATGCGCTGCGCCCTGTCGCGCCGGAGCAGTATTCCGCCTTTGTGGCGGGCAAGTTCCGGCGGCTGTACCTGCCCGGCGCGGTCGCCATGGCGGCCTTTGCGCTCTGCGCGGCGCTGTTGGGAAACCGTTTTGCGGTGAGCATCACAGAGGTCTGGCAGGTCTTTGTGTTTTCCTATGCGCATTTCTGGTTTCTGCAGGCCATTCTGGTGCTGTTTGTCTGTGTGGGGCTGGTCGACTGTCTGACAGGGCACCGGTCTGCGCCTGCGCTGCTGGCGGCATCCTGTGTGCTTTATCTGACGGATTTTCATTTCGGCACGCGGTTTTTCTCAGTGGACAGCGCTTTTTACCTGCTGCCGTTCTTTCTGCTGGGTGTCGTGTTCCTGCGGCACGCCGCCGGGATCATGCGGGAGAGCGGCAGGCTCACCATTGTGCTGGTGGTGATCTGCGGGGCCAGTGCGCTTTGGAATGTACGGATCTATTTCGAGACAGAGATGCTGTCACTGGCCCGTCGCGATCTGCAAAGCCTGGGCTTCGGGCTCTCTGCCTGCGTGCTGGCCATGCTGTGGCTGCCGCGCGTCGCATGGCTCGAGAGGCTCTCTCCCTATGCCTTTACGATCTACCTCTACCATGTCTTTGGCACCGCTGGCATGCGCCTGCTCTGTGACAGGCTGGAGATTAATGCCACCGAGCCGCGCTTTGTGCTGGGCGTTATGGCCGGGGTGCTGCTGCCTGTGCTGCTGCACCGCCTGGCCACCAGAACCCCCTTTCCCGGACATCTGGTGCTCGGGCGCTGAACATGCCGTTAAGCCCTTGTTTTTACTGAATACCGCGCCGCGCTGTTAATCAGGTTTCCGATCCTTTCTTGACCTGAGCCCTTCCCCCGTTAGATAGTGTTAATATTTTATTAACGGCGGGGATTAACTATGCGGTATTTGTTAACGCTTTCACTTCTGGTGGGCTGCGCCATCGCGGGCCCCCTGCAGGCAACCACCCTTTCATACTTCGGCGCGACCTATCAGGAGACGGATTACTTTGCCTCTGCGCCCCCCTGCTGCGACAACTACCGCCTGCGCGGCGCCTATTCAGAGGCCCAGGCAGCCCGGCTGGACGTAAAGATGGACGGCGAGCTTGAGGCGGATATGCACTATCGTCTGGGCGGCTACCCCGCTGCGTCGACCGGCAGCCGCGCACTGGAGCTGGTGCGGGCGTTTGATGGCATCAATGAATTTGACGCCAGGGAAATTGACGGGTTTTTCCGCACAGACAGCACAGGCAGTGTCGTGGAATGGTATTTCCATGCCTATTCCGGCTTTGGGGCTGATCTGGCCCAGATGATTGTCAGCAGCGGCAGCGGCGCACTGGCCGAGTACAATTTCGAATATGAAGTGCAGCAGGCACCCATCGCACGGGCGCGGATTTCAGCATTCAGCACGACCAGCGGCACCGGTACAGGCAGCGAGCGGGCCAGTGCGCGCACAACCCAGTCCGGCCATTGGGCGGTAACCCCTGTGCCTTTGCCTGCCGGCGCTTTGCTGCTGATGACGGCCGCCGCCGGTCTAATTGGCGCACGGCGCTTTCAGCGCTGACCCCGGTCTGCAGTCTGGCCGGTTAGCGCTGGCCCTCAGCGGTTCTGCTCTGCCTGCGGGGCAGCGGCATGCGTGAACACCGCCAGGGCGCGACGTGCCTCGCTGGCCTCATGGGTCGCTTTGCGCACCTCGGCGCGCAGGTCGGCGATCTGTGCCTGTGCCGAGTCCATCTGCTGTGTCACGCTTTTGCGCATCGAATAGCCCGAAGAGAATGAGACACAGAAGGGCACCATAAAGGTCAGTGCCACCTTGAGCATGTCGGGGCGTTGAAAGGTGCTGACGGCCTCCCACTGATTGATCAGTGTCAGGACCGGTCCGACGATCAGCGCAACCTTGATGGACCGGTGGAAAAGTGGTCTGAGGTCTTGGAGTGTCATGGCGGGCATAGGCGTGTATCTTTCTGTCTGTCCGGTGCCTCTATGGGCCAAAAAGCTTTTGAAATACAAAACACGTCGGCGGGAGTGCCCGGGGGTTGATCACACCGGCGCTCCCGTTTATAGGCGCGTGGTGGCCCTGAGTGCCACGATATGAATCGAAACGCCGCGTTCGGCCGCTCCCGTCGCTGGGGGTCGCATCCGGCAAAAGGAGAAGCGACAATGAAACTGAATGAACTGCGCGATAACGACGGCGCCACCAAAAAACGCAAGCGCGTTGGCCGTGGCCCCGGTTCCGGCACCGGTAAAATGGGTGGCCGTGGTATCAAAGGTCAGAAATCACGCTCCGGTGTGGCCATCAATGGCTACGAGGGCGGCCAGATGCCGCTCTACCAGCGTCTGCCCAAGCGTGGCTTTAACAAGCCGAACCGCAAATCCTATGCAGTGGTCAACCTGGGTCTGATCCAGAAATTCGTCGATGCCAAGAAAATCGACGCAGGCAGCACAATCACCGAAGACGTCCTGGTCGCATCCGGCCTGGTGCGCCGTAAACTGGACGGTGTTCGCGTTCTGGCCAAGGGTGATGTCACCGCAAAACTGACCCTCGAGGTCACAGGCGCGTCGAAGTCTGCTGTTGCCGCTGTCGAAAAGGCAGGCGGCTCGCTGACAGTGGCGGCGCCGGTCGCGGAAACGTCAGAGGCCTGATCCCTCAGTTGAGACTTGTGGGCGGCGGCATCGCCGCTTACATAGTCTCGAGAGTTTTCCTTACCGCCGCCCCGCCGGAAAACGGCCCGGGCGGCGTATTTGTTACGAAAGAGAGCCCTTAATGGTTTCTGCTGTCGAAAACATGGCTGCCAACACCAGCTGGTCTGCGCTGGGCAAGGCAACTGACCTTCGCAACCGTATCCTGTTCACCCTTGGTCTGCTGATTGTGTATCGCCTCGGCACCTTCATCCCCGTTCCGGGCATTGATGGTGTCGCCCTGCGCGAATTCATGGAACAGGCCGGGCAGGGCATCGGCGGCATGGTGTCCATGTTCACCGGTGGCGCGCTGGGGCGGATGGGCATCTTTGCGCTGGGGATTATGCCGTATATCTCGGCCTCGATCATCGTTCAGCTGCTGACCGCCATGGTGCCGCAGCTTGAACAGCTGAAGAAAGAGGGCGAACAGGGCCGCAAAAAGATCAACCAGTACACGCGTTTCGGGACCGTGTTCCTGGCGACTGTGCAGGCTTATGGTCTGGCGGTCAGCCTCGAGGCCGGTGACATCGTCACCGATCCGGGCCTGTTTTTCCGCATGTCCTGCGTCATCACGCTGGTCGGGGGCACCATGTTCCTGATGTGGCTGGGCGAGCAGATCACCGCGCGCGGCATCGGCAACGGTATCTCGCTGATCATTTTCGTCGGCATTATTGCCGAGATTCCTGCGGCAATTGCCCAGTTCTTTGCCTCGGGCCGTTCCGGTGCGATCAGCCCTGCAGTGATTATCGGCGTGCTGGTGATGGTGGTGGCGACGATCATGTTCGTGGTCTTTATGGAGCGCGCCCTGCGCAAGATCCATATCCAGTACCCGCGCCGCCAGGTCGGCATGAAAGTCTATGACGGGGGCTCCAGCCACCTGCCGGTCAAAGTGAACCCGGCGGGCGTTATCCCGGCGATCTTTGCCTCCTCGCTGCTGCTGCTGCCGGTGACGATCAGCACGTTTTCGGGCAACTCCACCAACCCGGTGATGTCCTGGCTGCTGGCAAATTTTGGCCCTGGCCAGCCGCTCTATCTGACGTTCTTTGTTCTGATGATCGTCTTTTTCACCTACTTCTACACGTTCAATGTGTCGTTCAAACCGGATGATGTCGCGGACAATCTCAAGAACCAGAACGGTTTTATCCCGGGCATCCGCCCTGGCAAAAAGACCGCCGAGTACCTTGAGTATGTCGTGAACCGTCTTCTGGTACTGGGCTCGGGCTATCTGGCGGCTGTCTGCCTGTTGCCGGAGATCCTGCGCGGCCAGTTTGCAATCCCGTTCTATTTCGGGGGGACGTCGGTTCTGATTGTTGTGTCGGTAACTATGGATACTATTCAGCAGGTCCAGAGCCATCTGCTGGCACACCAATACGAAGGTCTGCTTGAGAAATCTCAGCTGCGCGGCAAAAGTGCAGGTGGTAAAGGCCGCAAGAAACGGAGTCCGGTACGCCGATGAACATTATCCTTCTGGGACCGCCGGGCGCGGGCAAAGGAACACAGGCACGTGTGCTTGTTGAAGAACGGGGCATGGTCCAGCTGAGCACAGGCGACATGCTGCGCGAAGCCAAGGACAGCGGCACAGAAATGGGCAGGGTCGTCGCTGACGTCATGGCCCGTGGTGCCCTGGTCACCGATGAGATCGTCATTGGCCTGATCCGCGAAAAGCTCGCGACGGTCAAAGCCAACGGGTTCATCTTTGACGGCTTTCCCCGCACGCTGGCGCAGGCAGATGCCCTGGGCGAGCTGCTGGAAGCAGAAGGTCAGACGCTCGACAAAGTTGTTGAGATGCGTGTGGACGATACTGCGCTGGTTGCGCGCATTACCGCGCGGTCGACCTGCGGTATGTGTGGTGAAGTCTATAACGACGAGACCAAACCCATCCCTGCGGATGGCAAGTGCACCAATTGTGGCGGCACTGAATTCAAGCGCCGCGCGGATGACAACGAGGACAGTCTGCGCACCCGTCTGATGGAATACTATAAGCAGACGTCGCCGCTGATCGGATATTACTACGCCAAGGATATGCTGTCCCGCGTGGACGGTCTGGGCACCATCGATGCGGTGCAGGCCGAGATCAGAACGGCGCTCGACGCCTGAGGGGAGCTGCGCGCGCTCAGCCGCCCCATTTCCCTCTGAACTTTGCAAAATCGGAAAGCAGCGTGGCATGGACTGCTTCGGCCGCTTTTTCGGTGTCAGATGCCTTTGCGGCGGCATTTTTTGCGCGTATCTCCAGTTTGACATCGACAACATGCGCTGCGCGATAGCTGACATCGCGTGCCATTTTCGCAGCTTCGCGGGCGGCGCGCATGGCATCGCGACCAGCGTCAGCGCATTTCTTGACGTAGTCTGTGTAGGTTTTGCGCCCGTCTGTCGACTTTTTGCTCAGGTCCCACCCGACCGCTTCGGCCAGGGCTTCTGCACACCGGGTGAGCGACTTGAGCGCCTTTTCTGTCATCTCGGCGTCAACCTCCTCGGGCATGCGGATCTCTGACTTCATGGCAGAGCCGTCCGCGAGGATTTTCCCGAAGAACGCGCGGTTGTTGGCCGAAGCTGACAGGCTTTCGTCGACAAGGGCGACGGCATCTTTCAGCGTCTGGATATCCGCGGCAGGCCGTGTGATCTGCACCGCCGCCCCGCGCGAGGGGTGGACCCTGCGACCTGTGTCCTGTTCGCTTACAGGGTCGACATCGTAGTACTCCAAAAGCTTGCGCCCGTCCGGTGCGTCGGCCGGTGCGCTCGCGGGGTCCGTGACCTCGCCGTCCCTGGCCCAGTCTGGTGTGCCGGCCTCCAGCCTGTCGCGGATGTACCAGTTGAGCTTTTTCCGCGGGGTCTTTTTTGCCTTGCGGTCACGCTTGAAATCCTTTGCCGCCGCTTCGCGGTCAATGTTGAAACGGTGGATGTTCCGCTGCTTGCCCCGGTCATCCTCGGGCCCCTTGCCATGCGTGGTCCGGATGCGGCCATCACCGAAGTAGATGCTGCCGATCTTGTCGCCATCCATGCTGACGATCACCGTCTCCTGCGCCGGTGCCGCGTTTTCTTCGTCTTCGTCCCCGCCCTCACGCTGTGCGACGTGATCGGCTCTTTGCTGGAGCACCGCCAGTGATCGCGCACCAGGACTGGTATCGGCCTGACGCTGCAGCGCTGCCAGCGGTGCGCCGGTCGGGCTGCGTCCGGTGCGGGCCTGTGATGCAGGCTGTTCGGGTGTCTTGCCCGGAGGTATGAAAGTCCTTATTGGCAGGGCGCAGCTCCCGTTTTCAGGCAGGTTGATCACTGCGCTACCATAGGTAGAAACGCCCTGCCAGATCAAGTATTCCCGCCCACCTGCAAGCGTGCTGTTACCGGCGGGTTGACGCCTGGGCCAAAACCCCATAACACGCGCTATCTCGACTGAGAATCAATTTGTCCGAAGGGTCGCTCCCGGGGGACAGGATCACCTGATCAGCTGATGCCCGGCGGCCTTTGCGCTCCGGGCTTCGTTTGTGAAAAAAGGGTCTGGCGTTACGGACCCGCAACGAAAAAGGAATTCGACACGTGGCACGTATCGCCGGCGTAAACATCCCGACTGCAAAGCGGGTTCCAATCGCCCTCACATATATCACTGGTATCGGCAATGCCTCCGCAAAAGCGATCTGCGAAGCTGTTGGTATCGACGCGACCCGCCGGGTCAACGAGCTTTCCGATGCGGAAGTTCTGGCCGTGCGCGAGCACATTGACGCCAACTACACCGTCGAAGGTGACCTGCGCCGCGAAGTGCAGATGAACGTCAAACGCCTGATGGATCTGGGCTGCTACCGTGGCCTGCGCCACCGCCGCAACCTGCCGGTCCGCGGTCAGCGTACACACACAAACGCACGCACACGCAAAGGCCCCGCAAAGGCCATTGCCGGCAAGAAGAAATAAGGGGGGCTGATCAATGGCACGTGAAAAGACACGCACTAAGAAAAAGGTCTCCAAGAACATCGCAGCAGGTGTTGCGCATGTGAATTCGAGCTTCAACAACACCAAGATCCTGATCTCCGACGTGCAGGGCAACGCCATCTCGTGGTCGTCTGCCGGTACCATGGGCTTCAAAGGCTCGCGGAAATCCACACCCTATGCGGCACAGATGGCTGCCGAGGATGCGGGCCGCAAAGCACAGGAACACGGTGTCAAGACGCTGGAAGTTGAGGTTCAGGGCCCGGGTTCGGGTCGTGAAAGCGCCCTGCGCGCACTGGCAGCTGCCGGGTTCAACATCACATCGATCCGTGACGTAACACCGATGGCACACAACGGCTGCCGCCCGCCGAAGCGCCGCCGCGTATAATCGTAAAAGACCTTTCGGGGCTGCGTGTTTTCGCGCGGCCCCAATCCGCTTTTTTGAAACCTCGAGAGTCGCAGCCTTAGGACATGGGGGCGCTGACGGGAATGGAGGGACGCATGATCCACAAGAACTGGGCTGAACTGATCAAGCCGCAACAGCTTGACGTAAAACCGGGCAACGACCCGGCACGCCAGGCAACAGTCACTGCAGAACCGCTGGAGCGTGGTTTTGGTCTGACAATGGGCAACGCGTTGCGCCGTGTGCTGATGAGCTCGCTGCAGGGTGCGGCGATCACATCTGTACAGATCGACAACGTGCTGCACGAGTTTTCGTCTGTTGCCGGTGTCCGTGAAGACGTGACCGACATCATTCTGAACCTCAAAGGTGTGTCCATCCGCATGGAAGTCGAAGGGCCCAAGCGCCTGTCGATCTCTGCAAAGGGCCCCGGCGTTGTGACCGCAGGAGACATTTCCGAGAGCGCAGGCATCGAGGTGCTGAACCGTGATCATGTGATCTGTCACCTCGACGATGGTGCCGATCTCTATATGGAACTGATGGTCAATCAGGGCAAAGGCTATGTGTCTGCCGACAAGAACAAGCCCGAGGATGCACCCATTGGTCTGATCCCGATCGATGCGATCTATTCGCCGGTCAAAAAGGTCAGCTATGACGTGCAGCCCACCCGTGAGGGCCAGGTGCTGGACTATGACAAACTGACCATGAAGGTGGAGACAGACGGCTCGATCACACCGGATGATGCTGTGGCTTTCGCGGCGCGCATCCTGCAGGACCAGCTGGGCATCTTTGTGAACTTTGACGAGCCGGAATCCGCGTCGCGCGCCGATGAGGATGACGGTCTGGAATTCAACCCGCTGCTGCTCAAGAAGGTCGACGAACTGGAGCTGTCGGTGCGGTCGGCAAACTGTCTGAAGAACGACAACATCGTCTACATCGGGGATCTGATCCAGAAAACCGAAGCAGAGATGCTGCGCACGCCGAACTTTGGCCGGAAGTCCCTGAACGAGATCAAGGAAGTGCTGTCTGGTATGGGTCTGCACCTTGGCATGGACGTCGAGGACTGGCCGCCGGACAACATCGAGGATCTGGCCAAGAAATTCGAAGACTCCTTTTAAGGGGTCTTCAATCATGCCCGCGACCGATGCGGGGACAATCAGGGCCATATGGCCCCAAGGAGAACCGGGTGACACGCATCACCCGGTCAGACAAAGCAAAACCGCCCGTAGAGGGCACAATCAGGAGATAGAAAATGCGTCACGCACGTGGATACCGCCGCCTGAACCGTACACATGAGCACCGCAAGGCGCTGTGGTCGAATATGGCAGGTTCGCTCATCGAGCACGAACAGATCAAGACAACCCTGCCCAAGGCAAAAGAACTGCGCCCGATCATCGAGAAAATGATCACGCTGGCAAAGCGCGGCGACCTGCACGCACGCCGTCAGGCAGCGGCAAAGCTGAAGCAGGACCAGTATGTCACCAAGCTGTTTGATGTGCTCGGGCCGCGCTACAAGGACCGTCAGGGCGGGTATGTCCGCGTCCTCAAGGCGGGCTTCCGTTATGGTGATATGGCACCGATGGCGATCATCGAATTTGTTGATCGTGACCGCGACGCCAAAGGAGCCGGCGACAAAGCGCGCCTGGCTGCTGAGGAAGCCGCGGACGAATAAGGATTGTGCGCTTTGCGCCGGTCTGAGGCCCTTGTCCTGCCGGACAAGGGCTTTTTTTATGCCTCCGGCGGGGATATTTACAGCCAGAAGAAAACGCAAAAGACGGGGGGCAGTATGATGCAGCTGAGATGGTTGGGACTGTTTGTGGCCTGTCTTGCCTTGCTGACGGCTCCTCATAGGCTGATGGCGCAGCAGGTGCCGCAGTCTGCCGCGGAGATACAGCTGAGTTTTGTGCCACTGGTCCGGGAAGCGGCACCGGCGGTTGTGAACATCTATGCGCGGGTGATCCGCCCGGGACGCAGCAGCCCCTTTGAGGGCGATCCTTTTTTTGAGCGGTTTTTTCGCGACAGTCTGCGCGAACAGCCACGGGTGCAGAATTCGCTGGGCTCTGGCGTTATACTCAGTTCTGACGGCATTGTGGTCTCTAACTACCATGTGGTGGGCAATGCCACGGAGATCCGGGTGGTTCTGGAGGACCGTCGCGAATTCAGCGCCAGGGTGTTGCTGGGGGACGCCCAGAGCGATCTTGCCATTCTGCAACTGGAGAACGCACAGGATCTGCCGTTTCTGCCCTTGCGGGCCTCGGAGACTGTGGAGGTCGGCGAGCTGGTGCTGGCCATCGGCAACCCCTTTGGTGTGGGTCAGACAGTGAGCAGTGGGATCGTATCAGGTCTGGCCCGGTCAGGTGCTGCTACGGGCAGCGGGCGCGGGTATTTCATCCAGACCGACGCGCCGATCAACCCGGGCAACTCCGGCGGGGCGCTGGTGGATATGGCCGGGCGGCTTGTGGGGATCAATACGTCGATCCTGACCCGTTCGGGAGGATCAAACGGCATCGGGTTTGCGATTCCCGCCGATCTGGTTGCGGCTTTTGTGGCACAGGCGCAGGACGGGCGGGACATTTTCGTGCGCCCCTGGGCCGGCATCAGCGGGCAGGCGGTGGATTCTGAAATGGCGGAGGCCTTTGGGCTGGACCGCCCCGGCGGGATCATTGTCTCGGGCCTGCATCCGGCAAGTCCTTTTGCCGTGGCGGGCGTTGCGGTTGGGGATGTGATCACTGCCGTGGACGGGCAGCCTGTAAACACGCCCTCTGAGATGATCTACAGGATGACTGTCGCGGGCCCCGGTGCAGAGGTCGTGATTACCCGGGTGCGCAATGGCATGCCTGCTGATACCATGGTGCAAATGATCGAAGCGCCGGACGTGCCGCCGCGCGAGACAACGGTGCTGACCGGCCGTGAGGTGCTGGACGGGCTGGAGCTGATGCGGGTGAACCCTTCTGTGATTGCGGCCTTTGGTTTGCCGCTGGAAGCCGCGGGCGTTCTTGTCTCGGATACCGGACGGTTGGGGCGGCGGGCTGGCCTGGTGCGGGGGGATGTCATTCAGGTGATCAACGAACAGGCTGTATCGCGTCCGGAAGATGTCCGGCGGATGATGGCGCAGCGGGCCGGCAGGTATGAAATGATTGTGCTGCGCGGTGCCCGGCGCATTGTTGTGCAGTTCAGGGTGTGACGCATGGGTGATCTTTTTTCTTCCGGGACACCACCTGCAGAGACCTCTGCGCATCAGCCGCTGGCGGATCGTCTGCGTCCGCAAAGCCTGTCAGAGGTCATCGGGCAGAGGCAGGTTCTGGGCCCTGAAGCGCCGCTGACGGTCATGCTGGCCTCCGGCGCTTTGTCGTCTCTGATCTTCTGGGGGCCACCGGGCGTGGGGAAAACGACCATTGCGCGCCTTCTGGCCCATGAGACTGACCTGCAGTTTGTGCAGATCAGCGCGATTTTCACGGGTGTTCCTGATTTGCGCAAAGTCTTTGAGGCTGCGAAGATCAGGCGGCAGAACGGGCAGGGAACGCTGCTGTTCGTGGATGAGATCCACCGGTTCAACAAGGCCCAGCAGGACGGATTTCTGCCCCATATGGAGGATGGTACCATCCTGCTGGTGGGGGCGACGACGGAAAACCCGTCTTTTGAGCTTAACGCGGCCGTGCTCAGCCGGTCGCAGGTCATGGTGCTGGAGCGTTTGCCGGCAGAGGATCTGGAGCTCATGGTCCGGCGTGCAGAGGCTGAGCTGGCGCTGGAGCTGCCGCTGACACCTGATGCGCGGTCTGCCCTGATCGGCATGGCGGACGGGGACGGGCGCGCGCTGCTCAATCTGATCGAGCAGGTGGCGGCCTGGACGCCGGACAAGCCCCTGGACGTCGACGGGTTGTCGGGGCGTCTGATGAAGCGGGCGGCCCAGTACGACAAGGGCGGTGATGCGCATTACAATCTGATTTCTGCCCTGCATAAATCAGTGCGCGGATCGGATCCCGATGCGGCCCTGTACTGGTTTGCACGGATGCTCGAAGGGGGTGAGGACCCGCGCTATCTGGCGCGGCGGATCACACGGATGGCGGTGGAGGACATCGGTCTGGCTGACCCGCAGGCCCAGGCGATCTGCCTGCAGAGCTGGGAAACATATGAGCGGCTCGGCAGTCCGGAGGGGGAGCTGGCGCTGGCGCAGGCGGTTGCCTATCTGGCGCTGGCCCCGAAATCCAATGCGGGCTACGTCGCCTACAAGGGAGCCAGGGCAGCGGCGAAAAAGACCGGATCAGAGCCGCCGCCCAAACATATTCTGAATGCACCGACCGCGTTGATGAAGGATCAGGGCTATGGCGACGGCTATGCCTATGATCACGACGCAGAGGATGGGTTTTCAGGCCAGAACTATTTCCCGGACGGGATGGCGCGCCCGGCGCTGTACCAGCCGGTCGAACGCGGCTTTGAGCGTGATCTGAAAAAACGGCTGGATTATTTCACACGGCTTCGGGACAAGCGCGAAACTTGACATTTGAACGCGCAGGCGTGACAGACCGCGGATGATGAAAACTCTGATCTTTGTGGCCCTTGGTGGCGCTCTTGGTGCCGCGCTGCGCTTTTTGTGGGGCCTTTCCGTTTACCGTCTGGCGGGCGGACCCGGCGCCTTCCCGGTTGCGATCCTGAGCGCCAATGTGCTGGGGTCGTTTCTGATGGGTGCCTTTGTGGTGCTGGCCGCGCAAAAGGGTCTGACTCACCTCAGCCCCTTTGTGATGACGGGTCTTTTGGGCGGGTTCACCACCTTTTCTGCCTTTTCGCTGGAAACCGTGACGTTGATGGAGCGGGGTCAGATCGGACCGGCGGCGATGTACATCGTGCTGTCGGTCGGGCTTTCTGTGCTGGGGCTGATGGCGGGTCTGTGGATGATGCGGAGTGCGGTGCTGTGAGCCGGGTTCAGACTGTAACAGTTGCCGCTGATGACGCGGATATGCGGCTTGACCGCTGGTTTCGTCAGCAGTTTCCTCAGATCAGCCAGGGGCGTATCGAAAAGATGTGCCGCAAAGGCGAGATCCGGGTTGATGGCGGACGCGTAAAGGGATCAACCCGTCTGGAAAGCGGGCAACAGGTGCGTGTGCCACCGCTGCCCGATGCAGCTGCCCCGCCGCCCGCGACGCGCACGAGCGTCAGCAAGGCGGATGCGGAAATGATCAGGGGCTGTGTGATCTACAAAGATGACGACGTGATCGCGATTAACAAACCGGCGGGGCTGCCCACTCAGGGTGGCTCCGGCCAGACGCGCCATGTGGACGGCTTGGCCGAAGCGCTCAAATTCGGGCTGGAAGACAAACCGCGTCTGGTGCACCGGCTGGACAAGGATACCTCTGGCGTGCTGCTTCTGGCCCGCAATCGTATCGCGGCGCGCGGGCTGACAGCCGCAATGCGGCACAAGGAAACGCGCAAGATCTACTGGGCGCTGGTTGCCGGGGTGCCCACGCCCTATCTGGGGGAAATCCGTTTTGGACTGGTCAAAGCGGGTGGCCGTGGCAAAGGCGGTGAAGGTGAAAAAATGATTGCCGTACACCCGCGCGAGATGGATGAAACCCCGGGCGCGAAACGTGCCCACACGCTTTATGCCACTCTGTACCGGGTCGGGTCCCGTGCGTCCTGGGTGGCGATGGAGCCGGTGACCGGGCGCACCCATCAGTTGCGCGCGCATATGGCAGAGATCGGCCACCCGATTGTCGGAGACGGCAAATACGGCGGGTCGGGCCAGGAAAACATGGGCGATGGCTGGGGCGCACAGCTGGGCGGTGTGATTTCCAAGAAACTGCACCTGCATGCGCGTATGATGCGTTTCGAGCATCCGGTGAGCCGGAAAGAAATCACCGTGACCGCGCCGATGCCGGAGCACATGGCGCATAGCTGGGACACCTTTGGCTGGACAGAAGACCTGGCAGCAGAAGACCCGTTTGAGGCCCTGTAATGAGCGCTGGTGCAAAGCTGGTGATTTTCGACGTGGACGGCACTCTGGTAGACAGCCAGGCCGACATTCTGAGTGCCATGGGGCAGGCGTTTATGGCCGCTGGCCGACCTGTGCCGGACCGCAGTACCATTCTGGGGATCGTCGGGCTGTCGCTGGAGACAGCGATGATGCGGCTGGTGCCGGATGCGACAGCGCCGGAATGTGCGCGGATGGTGGACGCCTATAAAAATGCCTATGTGGAAATGCGTGCAAAAGTGGGTGCGGCACAGTCATCGCCGCTGTATCCGGGCGCGCAGGCCATTCTGGAGCAGCTGCACAGTCAGCCTGACGTGCTGCTGGGGGTTGCAACCGGCAAGTCCCGACGGGGTCTGGATAAACTGATCGAGGCCCATGCGCTGGAGCGGTTTTTTGTCACGCAGCAGGTCGCGGACTTTCACCCGTCCAAACCACACCCCTCTATGATCCTGGAAGCCATGCGTGAAACCGGCGTGACTGCCGCTGACACGGTAATGATCGGGGACACGAGTTTTGATATGGAGATGGCCCGGGCTGCAGGTGTTGGCGCGCTGGGCGTCAGCTGGGGGTATCATCCTGTGAGCCATCTGACAGCTGCACACCGGATTCTGACGGATTTTGCGGCTTTGCCGGCCGCGGTTTCGGACATGTGGGAGATTTCCGGATGAGCACCTGGAAAAGCAAACGGTTCTGGACAGATGTTACGGTTGCTGCTGCCGGGGACGGTTTTGGCATTCAACTGGATGCCCGGCCGGTGAAAACACCTGCAAAACAACTGCTTGTGGTGCCGACAAGAGCGCTGGCGCAGGCCGTGGCGGGGGAGTGGGAAGCACAGTCCGAGCAAATCGACCCGCGCACAATGCCCTTTACCCGTACGGTCAACGCCGCAATTGACAAGGTCGCGGTACAGCACGGGGAGGTCGCGGGCCTGCTGGCGGATTATGGGGACAGCGATCTGTTGTGCTACCGGGCGGAAGGTCCGGACAGTCTGGTTGCGCGCCAGTCCGAGCAGTGGGACCCATTCCTGGAGTGGGCGGCCGGGACTCTAGGCGCCCGACTGTCACCCCGTACAGGCGTGATGCACGCACCGCAGGATGCTGCTGCGCTGAAATCGCTGAGCCAGCGGGTGTACGGGCTTACATCCTTTGAACTGGCCGCTTTTCACGATCTTGTCAGCCTTTCGGGGTCGTTGATTCTGGGGTTTGCGGCAGCGCTCGGGCACAGGCCGGTTGCACAGATCTGGGATATTTCCCGTCTGGATGAGATCTGGCAGGCAGAGGAATGGGGCCAGGACGAAGAGGCCGAAGCACTGGCCGAGACAAAAAAGGCCGATTTTCTGCATGCAAAACAAGTATTTGATCTGCTGCAGACCTGAAACAGACACGGCTGCCCGAAAACCGTGCAATGCCTGCGAAACGTGACTGATTTTAGGGCGACCCGCCCTTGACGTTTTTGGCAGATTTCGACCAGAATGATGCCCACCTGAGGGGGAGAGCCTTCAGTATCGCCACCGGCTGAAGTGCCGGTCGAAACCGCCCCGTCTGAGGGGCGGAAAATCAGGAAGAGGTAAAAATGAAAAAATCAGTATTTCTTGGCGCGCTTACAGTCGCCGGTCTGGCCGCTGGTGCAGCTGCTGCCGGTACGCTGGATGACGTCAAAGCCCGCGGTACACTGAACTGCGGCGTGACAACCGGTCTGGTGGGCTTTGCGGCCCCCGATGCAAACGGCGAATGGAAAGGCTTTGACGTTTCCGTATGCCGTGCGGTTGCCGCAGCCGTTCTGGGTGACGCAACAGCAGTGGAATTCGTTCCCACAACCGGTAAGACACGCTTTACAGCGCTGGCATCCGGCGAAATCGACATGCTGGCACGTAACACAACATGGACATTCTCCCGCGATGTGGACCTCAAGTTCACTTTCGTCGGCGTGAACTACTATGACGGTCAGGGCTTCATGGTTCCGAAAGCGCTCGGCGTTTCCTCGGCCAAAGAGCTGGACGGCGCAACGGTCTGCGTTCAGACCGGTACAACAACAGAGCTGAACCTCGCGGACTTCTTCCGCGCGAACAACATCAGCTATGATCCCGTGCCAATCGAAACAAACGCCGAAGGTCAGCAACAGTACCTGGCCGGTGCCTGTGACACGTACACAACAGACGCATCCGGTCTGGCCGCGACGCGTGCCACATTCGAGAACCCGGGCGAGCACGCGCTGCTGCCTGAGATCATCTCCAAGGAGCCTCTGGGTCCGCTCGTCCGCCACGGCGACGACGAATGGGGTGACGTGGTTCGCTGGACGCTGAACGCACTGATCACAGCCGAAGAGCTGGGCGTTACATCAGCCAACGTTAACGAAATGGCATCCGGTTCCACAAACCCGGAAGTCAAGCGTCTGCTGGGCACAGAAGGCACACTGGGCGAAATGCTCGGCCTCGACGCCGACTGGGCGATGCGCGCCATTTCCAGCCAGGGCAACTATGGTGAAATCTTCGCGACGACCATCGGCGAAGAAACCCCGATCGCTCTGTCCCGTGGTCTGAACGCACAGTGGACAAACGGCGGCCTGATCTACTCGCCTCCGTTCCGCTGAACACACTAACGCAAGGGCGCAGATTAATCTCTGCGCCCTTTGCACTTTTGGGCGACAAAAACCAAAACCCGGCCACCAGAGACGCAGAAGCGTCCGACACAAAAACAGGCCGGAACCACGGGGAACAATATCATGACGACAATGACGGACCCGCCACAGGGGTCGTTCCGGCTATCCATGCTGCTGTACGACACGCGCTATCGGTCGATGACTTTTCAGGCGATAGCGTTGCTGACGCTCATTGTGGCCATTGCCTATCTGACCAACAACCTGCTTGTGAACCTTGCGGCCCAGGGTCTGAATATCTCCTACGGGTTTCTTGCTGATCCGGCAGGCTATGATATCGATCAGCGCCTGATCGAATATGACAACCAGATGAGCCATTCCAGAGCAGCACTTGTCGGTGTGCTCAACACACTGCTGGTTGCCTTTCTTGCCTGTATGATGGCGACGATATTCGGCGTCATCGCCGGGGTACTGCGGTTGTCAAAGAACTGGCTGGTCAGCAAGCTGATGGCTTTCTATGTCGAGATTTTCCGCAATATTCCCGTCCTGATCTGGATCATCATCATCTACACGATCATGACAGCGGTTCTGCCGCCGCCAAATGCCTTCCGTGGCGATAACGCGACAAGTTCGATGCTGATGGACATGTTTGCCTTCACCAACCGTGGTATCTACCTGCCGGCACCTGTCTGGGGCCCGGGATCGATGGTTGTTGTGGCCGTCTTTATCGCCTCAGTCTTTGGCGTGTTTGCCTATCGCCGGTATGCCAAGACGCTGCTGTATTCCACCGGTCAGCTGCTGCCAACGGGCTGGCCCAGCCTGGTGATCCTGCTGGTTCCGACCATTCTGATGTACTTTATCATGGGTCGGCCTGTCGGACTGGACACGCCTGCGCTGCAGGGCTTTAACTTCCGGGGTGGCATCAAGGTCGGTGCCCCGCTGATCGCTTTGTGGTTTGCGCTGTCGATCTACACCGGGGCCTTTATCGCAGAAAACGTACGGGCCGGTATTCAGGCGGTCTCCAAGGGCCAGACTGAAGCTGCCGGCGCGCTGGGCCTGCGTCCCGGACGGATCATGAACCTGGTGGTTTTGCCGCAGGCGCTGCGGGTGATCATTCCGCCACTGATTTCCCAGTACCTCAATATCACCAAGAACTCTTCGCTGGCGATTGCGGTGGGGTACATGGACATCACGGGCACGCTGGGTGGTATTACGCTCAACCAGACGGGCCGCGCGATCGAATGTGTTCTGTTGCTGATGTTGTTCTATCTCACGATCTCTCTGAGCATTTCGGCGATCATGAACGTCTACAACAATTCCGTTAAGCTGAAGGAGCGCTGAGCCATGTCAGATACACATGCACATACCGTTTCCTTTGTACGTACCGAAACGCTGCCAGAGCGCGAGCCGCCCTATGCCGCATCCGGACCGGTCAAATGGATGCGCGAGAACCTTTTCGCCACGCCTGCCAACGGGCTTCTTACCCTGGTGGCGCTCTACGTGATCTATGTGGCGCTGTCCGGTGTTCTGCCATGGATTTTCAACGGCGTCTGGAACGCGGGCAGCCTGACAGAGTGCCGTGAGATTCTGGATGGAACGCGCGGAGCCTGCTTTGCGGTCCTCAGCGAGCGCTGGCCACAGCTGATATTCGGTTTCAAGTATCCACCGGAGTACTACTGGCGTCCGACAGTGGCATTCCTGCTGCTGTTCGTCGCTGTCGCTCCTGTGCTTTTCTTTGATCTGCCGCGCAAACTGCTGGCTTTCACGGCGGTCTACCCGTTCATTGCGTTCTGGCTGATCTGGGGCGGCACTGTGCTCTCTCCGGTGCTGGCTTTTGTCGGCGTGGCCGGTGGCGCGATGGTCTATCAAAAGCTGGTCAACCGTTCCTTTGCTGCCGGGTTCTTTGGCGGGATCGTTGCCGCCTATGTGATCTGGAAGATTGGCGGGTTCCTCATTCCGGAAACCGCATCCGACAATGCCATGCTGGGCGCTGTGCCATCGCGGGACCTGGGGGGCTTTATGCTCAACATGATGCTGGGCGTGACCTGTGTTACCCTGTCGGTCCCGATTGGCATTGCACTGGCCCTCGGGCGCCAGTCCAGCATGCCGCTGATCAAATGGATCTGCGTGGTCTTCATCGAATTCATCCGGGGCGTTCCGCTCATCACTCTGCTCTTTGTGGCCTCGGTGATGCTGGCGTATTTCTTCCCGCCTGAATCCAGTGTGGATCTGTTCCTGCGCGTGGTGATCATGATCACAATGTTTTCGGCTGCCTATATTGCCGAAGTGATCCGGGGGGGCCTGGCTGCCCTGCCAAAGGGGCAGTACGAAGGTGCGGACAGTCTGGGCCTCGATTACGCTCAGGCAACCCGGCTTATCATTCTGCCGCAGGCGCTCAAGATTTCCATCCCCGGGATAGTCAACATCGCCGTCGGACTGTTCAAGGACACCACTCTGGTGTCGGTCATTTCGATGTTCGATATCCTCGGGATGATCCGGGGTCCTATCCTCGCATCCACGGAATGGAACGGCGTCTACTGGGAACTGCTGGGCTTTGCGGCTCTGCTCTTCTTTGTGGTCTGCTACGGCATCTCGCAATATTCACAATGGCTCGAACGTCGCCTTGCGACCGACCACCGCTGATAAGGAGGCCTGAATAATGGCTGAACAAGCAAAACAAATGCAGGTCTCAGACGAGATCGCGATCACCATCTCCAAGATGAACAAGTGGTATGGCGCGTTCCACGTTCTGCGCGACATCGATCTGACCGTGAACCGGGGGGAGCGGATTGTTATCTGTGGCCCGTCGGGTTCCGGCAAGTCCACTCTTATCCGCTGTATCAACGCGCTCGAAGAGCACCAGCAGGGGTCAATTGAGGTGGACGGCACGCTGCTGTCCTCTGATCTCAAGAACATCGACAAGATCCGGTCAGAGGTCGGCATGTGCTTTCAGCACTTCAACCTCTTCCCGCATCTGACAATCCTTGAGAACTGTACCCTGGCGCCGATCTGGGTCCGCAAGACACCCAAGAAGGAAGCCGAGGAAACGGCGATGCATTTTCTTGAAAAGGTGAAAATTCCGGATCAGGCGAACAAGTATCCCGGTCAGCTTTCCGGTGGTCAGCAGCAGCGTGTGGCGATTGCCCGCTCGCTTTGCATGAAGCCACGGATCATGCTCTTTGACGAACCCACGTCCGCTCTGGACCCGGAGATGATCAAAGAGGTGCTCGACACCATGATCGAGCTGGCCGAAGAAGGCATGACCATGCTCTGCGTGACCCACGAGATGGGTTTTGCCCGTCAGGTGGCAAACCGTGTGATCTTTATGGATGCGGGTCAGATTGTGGAGCAGAACGAGCCCGAAGCGTTCTTTAACAATCCACAGAGCCCGCGGACACAGCTGTTCCTCAGCCAGATCCTCGGACACTGATCCTCAGCTCAGTTCCCGCGGAATGACAAAATCTGTCGGCTGGCCCTGGTGCCAGCCGATTTCGTTCCAGCTCCCGGCATTAAAATCGCAGACCAGGGTTGACCCAGTGGGGTAATCATCAAAGCGTTCGTGATCCGGGGGCGTTTTTACCAGCTGGTGCGCCATATCAGCGATGCCGTGATTGTGTCCCACCATCAGCACCGTCGGAGCCGCAGCGGATTTGAGCTCAGCGAGCATCTCATCCGCCTCGGCCAGATAGAGGGTACGGGTAAACCGTGTCGGCGTCTGCGACGGTAATCCCAACCGCCCGAGTGTCTGCCTGGTCCGCTCAGCAGAAGAGCACAGCACTTCTCCGGGCTGCAGTTCCCGGCTGCGCAGCCAGTGCCCCAGCGCATCAGCGGACGCTGTCCCGCGCTTGTTGAGGGGCCTGTCGTGGTCGGACAAACCGGCATGGCTCCAGTCGGATTTCGCGTGGCGCATCAGGATCAGTCTGAGCATTGTTATCCCCGGAATATCTGCATGTGATAGGCCGACTGCTCAGCCTGGCGCGGGTGGTTCTGTGAGACCGGACAAACGCGGCGGGCACGGCAACCTGACGTCATGCAGTCCAGTCCGCTGCTCTCGCGCAGCCACGATTTGCACCTGTCCACGTCGTAGCTGCTGCCGTCAAATGCATCGACAGGGCAGGCCGTCCGGCAGGGCTGATCAGAACAGCTCAGGCAGGGTGATGGTGGTGCTGCGGGCAGGTCGACCGCCCATGGCAGTGCCAGGGCACCTCGGAATGAAACAAACAATCCGGCCTGATCATGCACCAGCAGCATAATCGGAGAGGCATGAATGCGCCCGGTACGCCGGGCCCAGGTGAAAAACGGCAGCCAGGGCGGGCCGCCAAAGGGATAGAGAGCCCGGGCACCGATCTGCTGTGCCCAACCGCCGATCACACGCTCTGACCATCTGTCCATCGGGTCGGGCAAGCCGTCCTGTGCTTCACTGGATGTGCTGAATGCAGGCCAGAAAGCGGGGGCTGACGGCCCCAGCATCAGAAGTGTTTGACACCCTTCGGGTGCATTATCGTCCGGGCCCGGGTGAAACCCACCAAGTATGGTCAGGTTGCGGGCCCGCGCCCCGGCTTCGAGTGCTTCAAACATCACTTGCGGGTAAAGGGCAGCGCCATCGACCAGCCAAAGCGTGACGGCCGGTCGTCCTGCCACTGGAGTCCGACCTGCATATCGTCATGGCCGTCGCGGGGCTGCGGAATATAGGTGCCAAAGAGCTGGTCCCAGATGGACAGGGAGAAACCGTAATTGCTGTCATGCTCAGCACGGTCGACCGAATGGTGCACTCTGTGCATGTCGGGTGTGACAAAAACCCGACGGACAATCGCATCGAGCCACAACGGCAGGCGCAGATTTGAATGGTTGAACATGGCCGTACCGTTGAGGATGATCTCAAAAAGCACAACCGCTATAGCAGCGGGCCCCAGCAGATATACCAGCCCTATTTTCAGCAGCATGGACAGCGCAATCTCAACCGGATGAAAGCGGATCGCCGTCGTCACATCCATATCCACATCTGCGTGGTGCACCCGGTGCAGACGCCACAGAAGCGGCACCTTGTGGGTGATCAGATGCTGAAGCCAGATGGCAAAATCCAGAATCAGGATGCACAGGAGCACCTCAAACCAGACGGGCAGGGCGAGATTGTTGAACAGCCCCCATCCCTGTCCCTCGGCATCCACGGCGGCACCAACAGCCAGCAGCGGCAGCGCAAAGGCCAGGGCGCGCAGTGTCAGGGTGTTGACGATGGTTACCCCCCAATTGGTCAGCCAGCGGCGGGAGCGCGGTTGCGTACGGATACGGCGCGGCGCAACCGTTTCCAGCAGCGCCAGAACCGAAAAAAGCCCAAGAAATACGCCAAACCTGATGAGTGCTTCGTTCTCCATGCTGCACAACCTAACCCGATGGCGGCGCGGCACAAGCGACAGGCTGACACATCTGCGTCAGCGCGCGTTTCAGTCGGCGCGGATGATCGAGCCGGCACCGTGTTCGGTAAACAACTCAAGCAGGCAGGCATTGGGTGCGCGCCCGTCCAGAATGACAGCTGCCCGGACGCCCCCGTCAATGGCGTTGAGCGCGGTTTCGGTTTTCGGGATCATGCCACCGGCAATGACACCGTCCTGCGTCATCTGGCGGATCTGCGCGGCACTCAGGTCAGTGACGACAACGCCCTCCGCGTTTTTCACGCCTGGCACATCTGTCAGCAGCAGCAACCGATCCGCTTTCAGCGCTGCCGCGACGGCTCCTGCGGCAGTGTCACCGTTGATGTTAAAGGTTTCGCCCTCTGAGCCAGCACCCAGTGGCGCAATGACCGGGATGTATTCCTTGTCGGTCAGGTCGCGCAGCAGGCGAGGGTTGACGGCATCCGGAGTGCCAACAAAACCAAGTGCGGGGTCTGTCTGCGTGCAGGCGATCATGCCACCGTCTTTGCCGGACAGGCCAACCGCCCGCCCGCCCTGGCGATTGATGGCCTGGACGATACGCTTGTTGACCACGCCGCTGAGGACCATTTCGACAACTTCCATTGTCGCCGCGTCGGTGACCCGTTTGCCGTTCACAAAGTCGGATCTGATCTGAAGCCGTTCCAGCATGGCGTTGATCATCGGGCCGCCACCGTGGACGATCACCGGGTTGACGCCGACCTGCCGCATCAGAACGACATCGCGGGCAAACTCATCCATCGCTTCGTCGCTGCCCATGGCATGGCCGCCAAGTTTTATGACAACCGTGGCGTCGGCATAGCGCTGCAGATAGGGCAGGGCCTTGTTGAGAGTGCTTGCGGTTGCAATCCAGTCGCGGTTCATATCCTGGGTCTTCATATCAGGGCTGTGGTCCGATGGTTATGAGCGTGGGCCGCCGAGGCTGCAAGAGCCTATTCAAGTGTGGCGATTATGGCCCGCAAAGTCGGAATGCCCCAGCCTTTTTCGCTGGAGGTGACAATCAGTTCCGGGAAAGCAGCGGGGTGTTTGCTGAGGGCCTGCCGTACCTGGTCGAGCACTTTTGAGCGTTCTGCTTCTTTGACCTTGTCCGCCTTGGTCAGCACCACCTGGAATGTCACAGCTGCGCTGTCGAGCAGCGACAGGATTTCCTCATCAACCTTTTTCACGCCGTGTCGTGCGTCAATCAGCACAAAAGCGCGGCGAAGCGTCTGACGCCCGGACAGGTATTGTTTGAGCAAACGTTGCCATTTTTCGACAACCTGGAGCGGTGCGTTGGCATATCCATACCCCGGCAGGTCGACGAGGTAATGTGCGTCTCCGGCCGTGAAATAGTTGATCTCCTGTGTGCGCCCGGGCGTGTTGGAAGCACGTGCAAGCCCTTTGCGCCCGGTCACCGCATTGATCAGAGAGGACTTGCCCACATTGGATCGCCCGGCAAAACAAACCTCCATCCGGTCCGCAGGCGGCAGGCCCGACATGGCCACGACGCCTTTGACAAACTCTGTTTCCCCCGCGAAAAGCAGACGACCCTTTTCGGCTGTGGCGGTGTCCGGCTCTTCGGCCAGCGGAAAGGTCAGCATCACAGTACCTCCAGAAGGTCGCCTTCGCGGACAAGCCCACCGCGGACGACTTCTGCGCAAACACCGAACTCCTGATGGCCGAGACTGTCCAATGCGCCCAGGGTATCTGCGTCGCGCTGGCCCGTTTCGGGGTTGGCCGTTGTTGCACGACACCGGGTAATCTGTTCGCGGATGTGCAGCACGGCTTCCCCGAGCGCCACATCTTTGCCGACCAGGTCTGTTTCCCGCCAGGCCTCAAGCCCGTCCAGCCACATGTTCGAGCGCCAGCGGTGCAGTGACAACTCCTGTCCCAGCGTTTCCTCCACCGCGCGGTGCGACGCATGCGATGTCAGCGAAACAGACGGAAAGTCGCTGTCTGTAAATCCCCGTCCATCGAGGCGGAGAATACCCGTGGGCGCGGCCCGCCCTGCAGGCATCAGAGGCGCCACCCAGACCAGAAAGACATCCTGCTGGTTGTCTGGTTGAAAGGTCAGGTCCGGTAACCGTGGATGGCGCAGGGTCAGTGACGATCCGTCGTCTGACAACTGCGCTGTGATCGCCATGAGTTCCGGCGATCCGGCGGCGCGGGTAAAGTTGGAACAACTGACCCAGCCATCGCCGGGCCTGGAGGCTTCATGCGTGACGGCCCAGAGCCTGTCCCACGGCATGCTTTCTGCTGCGCGCAACACGACGTCTGGTATCCGCTCGCGGCCATGGGCTTTGAGCGGGTACCTCAACAGTGTTGTCAGACGGGTCATTCGCTGTCTGTCTTGGACTTCTTGCCAAACCCGCTTTTGATGTTGCCGAAGACGTCGGGCTTGTAGCCCTGACTGCGCATGATGATGTATTGCTGTGTGAAAGTGATCGTGTTGTTCGCGATCCAGTACACCACCAGGCCACTGGCAAAACCACCCAGCATGAACATGAAAACCCATGGCATCCAGGCAAAGATCATCTGCTGGGTCGGGTCAGTGGGTGCCGGATTCAGTTTCTGCTGGAGCCACATGGAAATCCCGAGCAGGAGCGGCAGAATTCCGATAAAGATCAGCGCCATCAGCGACCCTGGCTCCGGCCCGGAGAAGGGCAGAAGGCCAAAGAAATTCATCAAAGACGTCGGATCGGGCGCACTGAGGTCCTGGAACGGGCCAAAGAACGGGGCGTGTCGCAGTTCGATCGTTACAAAGATAACTTTATAGAGTGAAAAGAAGATCGGGATCTGAAGCAGGATCGGTAAACAGCCCGCAGCCGGGTTTACCTTTTCCTTCTTGTAGAGCTCCATCATGCCCTGTTGCATTTTCTGACGGTCTTCGCCGGCTTCTTCTTTCAGCTTTTCCATCTGCGGCTGCAGTTCTTTCATCTTCGCCATCGAGACGTAGGATTTATATGCCAATGGGAAGAGGACCGCTTTGATGATCAGGGTCAGGCCAATGATTGCCCAGCCCATGTTTCCGATTATCTGGTTGAGATAATGCAGGAGCCAGAAGATCGGCTTGGTCAGAAAAAAGAACCAGCCCCAGTCGATGCTGTCAATGAAACGGTCAACACCAGCAGTCTGGTAATTGCGGATCGTCTCCCATTCTTTTGCGCCTGCAAAAAGCTCGCTCTGCGCAGAAACGGTTGCACCGGGGGCCAGCGTCTGCACTGGCAGAACAACCTCGGCCTGGTAGATATCGCGGCGATCATCATACTTGGCCACGGATTTGAACGCGCTGCCCGGGGCGGGAATGAGCGTGGACATCCAGTAGTGATCTGTGAAGCCGATCCAGCCATCCTGCTGGACCTGCTGAATTTCCGCGCGGGCATTCTCACGCTCAGAGTAGGCGAAATCCGGCATGTCGGACCAGTCGGTTTCGGTCAGCTCACCGTCCGCCATAGCCACGACGCCCTCGTGCAGAATGAAGAAGTTCATCAGATCGGTGGGTTCACCGTGGCGCGCGAGGATACCGTAAGGCGCCATCGTGACAGTTGAATTGCCCGAGTTCGTCACCGATTGCGTAATGGTGAAAAGGTAGTCCTCGTCGATTTCGATCTGGCGCTGAAATGTCAGGCCTGCGCCATTGTTCCAGGTCAGTGTGACTGGTGCTCCAACGCTCAGGACGTCGCCGGCGGTCTGCTGCCACAGTGTATTCGGGCCGGGCACAAGAGCCGGGTCAAGTCCGGACCCGGCAGCCCAGCCATAAAGTGCGTAGTAGGCGTTGGGGCTGCCTACAGGTGACAGCATTTTCACGATTTCTGCGTCAGCATCCCGCGTCACACGATAGTCTTTCAGGGACAGATCATCGATGCGACCGCCCAGCAGTGAAACGGATCCTTCAAGGCGGTCGGTGCTGACGGCAACGCGTGGCGCGGCGCTGAGGGCCTCCTGCCGGGTTTCGGCGTTCTGCGCACTGACATCCGAGGGTGCGGCGTCTGCGGCTGTCGGCGCTGTCGCGACAGGAGACTGTGGGAGCAGTTCTTCGGCAGTCTGCGTGTCAACCGGCGCCTGGGGTTCGGGCGGCGGAAAAAGGACAAACCAAACCAGAATCACAATGAAACTGAGAGCTGTTGCCAGAATGAGGTTCTTGTTCTGATCGTCCATCGGGACTGCCACCTGATCTGTTTGATATCAGCGAGGGTTCAACAGAGTGTGGGGGCAAAGGTCAAGCGGAATCGATGGCTGCAAATCACGCAGTGCGGTCCGCAGGCTGCGGTTTTAGCCCGCGCGAAAGGGCACCTATCAGTTCGAGGGGCCGCCCATGATACGCGGGGCGTCCTGGAGACGGGCGTTATGGGCTTCTATCCAGGCAATGGTCTCGTCAAACGGCATAGGTTTGGCGATGCCAAAGCCCTGCACATGATCGCACCCCAACTGAGACAGCAAGGCGTGCTCACCCGAGGTTTCGACACCTTCCGCAAGTGTTTCCACGCCCAGACGTTCCGCCATTGTGAGGATGGCGCTGATCATGCGTTGCTGTTCAGGGTCCCGGTCGGATTTCATGACAAAAGAGCGGTCGATTTTTATTCTGCTGACAGAAAACCGTCTGATCGACGCTATCGAGGCGTGACCGGTGCCGAAATCATCAAGGTCGATTTTGCAACCCAATTCGCCCAGTCCGTTGATGTTGCGCGACACCATATCGTCGGGCGAACTGGCGACAACAGTTTCAAGCACTTCGACAGCAAGCCGTTCCGGTGCAAGCTCAAAACGATCCAGCTCCCAGCTCACCTTCTGAATGAGGTCTGGATTATTGAGTTCTGGTCCGGCGAAGTTTACCCCGACCTGGGGGACAATTGCTCCGGCGCGATCCCAGGCGTTCAGCGCAGTGAAGGCGTTGTGCAACATGACCTCCGCTAGGCGCTCAAGCTGGCCTGCTTCTTCGATCAATGGCAGAAAATCGATGGGCGGGATCATACCACGCTCCGGATGGTGCCACCTGGCCAGCGCCTCAAACCCGGTTACAAGACCTGTGTCTGTCGAAATCTGGGGTTGGTACCAGGGCCGGATCTGGCCCGCTTCAAGCGCGGATACGACTTCATCGCTGAGGTCGCTGCGGTTTCCGGAACGCCGCCGCATATCCGGCGCAAAAGCACGGATTGAGCCCGGCCCGTTGCGCCGCGCTTCCTGCAAGGCAAGGTCTGCGGCTTCCATCCAGGCCAGCGGGTTCTTTCCGGACACCAGCGCATGCTGACAGAATCCAGCAGTTACCGTTACGTAGACGGCTGTCCCATCCAGCGAGACTGGTTCTTCAACAGCGCTTTGCAAACGTCCGGCCAGCTGGATGCAAAGCTCCAGATCAAGGTGCTGGACAGGCCCAAGGCAGGCAGCAAACCGGTACGCTCCGGTCATTGTAACAGCGTCGAATTCGCGCAGCGTCGCGATAATGCGGTCACCGGTCAGTGCGGTGATCGTGTCGGCTGCTGCGCGTCCGTAGGTTTTTTCGAGCATGTCATGCTCGTCAATCTCGAACATGAAGAGGGCGGTTTTCTGGCCGGCTTCGTTGGCCTCTGAGAACGTCTGGCCGACGATCTCGCGAAAAGCGTCTCGTGGCATCAGTGTTCGTTTTGCAGCCTGCGAAACAGCAGAGCCCCACCTGCGGGCATCTGCGCCACCTATTGTGAGGTAAAACAGAGGTACGATGACCGCTGTTGCCATCAGGGCGGTTTCGCCCCCGATCCAGTACGCAGCGAGTGACAGGGCCGGAAGACTGGCGAGAGCAATCGGACTAAGAAACACGAACGCGATCTTGTCCCGCATTGCTGTCAGGCATCGAACCAGGTCTCCTGCCATGGAATGTCCTCTCAGAACCTAAACTTCGTGTGTATCCTTCACCCTATGACCAGGTCAGTGAGAGTAGGGTTAACATCATAGCATTCAGAGAGTTTAAACTGGCTAAAATTCAGTCTTTTTTCGTGCCAGTTCCTGAAAGTCAAAAAGTTTGGGATCAAGCAGGTGGGACGGACGCGCATTTGTCAGAGCCCGGAACATCACCTGCCGCCGACCGGGGCTGTTTTTTTCCCAGCCGTCCAGAATGGCTTTGACCTGCTGACGCTGCAATCCGTCCTGGCTGCCGCAGAGATCGCAGGGAATGATCGGATAGTTGAGGGCCCGCGCGAACCTGTCACAGTCCTGTTCTGCCACATGAGCGAGGGGACGGTACACGAAAAGGTCACCTTCTTCGTTGACCAGTTTGGGTGGCATTGTCGCCAGACGGCCACCGTGAAAGAGGTTCATGAAAAAGGTCTCAAGGATATCGTCGCGATGGTGCCCCAGAACCACCGCCGAACAGCCCTCTTCGCGGGCGATCCGGTAAAGATGACCACGCCGCAGGCGCGAGCACAGGGCACAGAAGGTGCGTCCCTGCGGGATCTTATCCATAACGACAGAATAGGTGTCCTGGTACTCGATACGGTGCGGCACCTGCATCTTTTCGAGAAACGCGGGCAGGACGGTTGCCGGAAACCCGGGTTGCCCCTGATCAAGATTGCAGGCGAGAAGGTCGACAGGTAACAGGCCCCGCCATTTCAACTCATAGAGCACGGCCAGCAGGGTGTAGCTGTCCTTGCCGCCTGACAGACAGACCAGCCAGCGCGCGCCCGGTTCGATCATGCCGTATTGATCGACTGCCTCGCGCACAGAGCGCACAATACGTTTGCGCAGCTTGCGGAATTCAGTTGTCTTTGGCGCACCCTCAAACAGCGGATGGATTTCGTCCTGGGAATCAAGCATGTCGGGCAGTCCTGCGATTGATGGGGCCTATATACCGGTGCAAAGGGTGAACCAAAAGAGTATCGGTGCCGTACATTTACAACAGACCGAAAGGAAGCGCATGCGCGTACTGGCGTCCATACTGCTGATACTGAGCCTCGCGGCCTGTGTCGGAAAACCCGCAATCGATGACGAGAAGCTGTCAGCCCGGGAGTTTAACCTGGAAGAGTTTTTCGACGGGCAGGTGCTCGCCAAAGGTCAGTTCCAGGATGTGTTTGGCACCGTGCGACGCCGGTTTGATGTAGAAGTGAACGGCACATGGGATGGCGGGGTTCTGACGCTGGTCGAGGATTTCGTCTATGAGGACAGCTCAACCGAACAGCGCATCTGGACGCTGCGGAAAACCGGACCGGAGAGCTGGGAAGGGTCGGCGCCGGGCGTGCTGGGACTGGCCACCGGTGAGGAGCGCGGCGATACTTTCAACTGGCGGTACCGTATCGATCTGCCGGTGCCGGACGGAACCCTGCGCGTCAGTTTTGACGACTGGATGTGGCTGCTGGACGATGACCGCGTTCTGAACCGTGCCTATATGAAGAAGTATGGTGTGGATATTGGCGAGGTCATCATCACCTTTGAGAAACAGCCCTGACGCTCAGTCCTCGTCCGGGACCGGATCGTATCCTGACCGCCCCCAGGGGTGACACCGCAGAATACGGCGCGCAGCAAGCCAGCTGCCTTTCAGAGCGCCGTGTTGTTCGAGCGCCTCAAGCGCATAGGCGCTGCAGGTTGGCTGGTACCGGCAGTTGTGCCCGACCCAGGGGCTGAAGATCAGTCTGTAGGCACGTACGGGCAGGGCGATCAGGCCGGACAGGGGGCTCATTTCAGGCGCCGGTGCAGCGCATCGAGTGCAGCATCAAAATCCACCTGCAATCGGTCAAAGGACATGGAGGCCGTAACCTCTCGCCGGCCGATAAGTACGTAATCTGTATCGTCGCGTCCGTTTTGCGGCAGCGACAGACGCGCAATTTCACGCAGACGCCGCTTGGCGCGGTTGCGGGCCACCGCATTGCCGACCTTTTTAGAACAGGTAAAGCCGGCGCGTATACCGTCGGCCTCGCCGGGATTGCGACGCCGCATCTGCAAGACGAAGCCTGGCTTTGCGATATGCAGCGCTTTTGCGGCGCGCAGAAAATCGCTGCGATTCTGCAAAACGTTCACTTTACGTGCAGAAACCGCCGCAGGCACATCCCGGGCGGTTTCCGAACCGTCATGGGGGGCTTGCGGCGGCTTCATCATGTCAGAACCGTCGGAGACCGTCGGTATCAGGCGCTCAGAGACTTACGACCCTGCGCGCGGCGTGCGTTGATGATCTTGCGGCCGGCTTTTGTGGCCATACGCGCGCGGAAACCGTGGCGCCGCTTGCGCACGAGGTTCGAGGGTTGATAGGTGCGTTTCATCGCTCCGTCTCCAATGCTGCTTTCGGGTCCTTCGCGGAATCGGCCCGCGTCAGATATCAATAGAAGCCCGTCTCCTAAAGCGGACCGCCCGGCAAGTCAAACCCCCCGGGCACTGATTTGTAGTCTTTTTTGCAATATAAACGGCACTTTTACCGTGCGATGTTACAGGCGGGGTCAGAAACGCCGCGTCCTGATCGCTTTTGCGTCACGCAGGATCAAGCGCGCGTGATACCCCTGTCGCTGCGACCCGCCAGGCGTCATGTATCAGTGCAATTGCAACCCGCTGAGGGAAAGGCGACAAAGATGTCTGATATGACACAGGACCCAAAACAAAGCGCTGTGCGCTACCTTCCGATGATTGTCATTCTGGCCGTCGCGGCCATCGGTGCTTTTACTCTGCGGGATTACATCAGTTTTGACGCATTGCGCGACAACCGCGAGGCACTGATTGCTTTTCGGGATGCCAATATCGGGCTGACCGTTCTGGTGTTTGTTGTGTCCTACATTGTGATCGTGGCCTTCTCGTTGCCGGGCGCGCTGATCGCAACGCTGACGGGCGGTTTTCTTTTTGGCACGCTTGGGGGCTCTGCGCTGAGCGTTACCGGCGCCACCATCGGCGCTACAGTGATTTTTCTCGCTGCGCGCTACGGCCTCGGCGAAAAACTAAAAGAACGGATGGATGCGTCTCAGGGCAAGATCCGGAAAATCAAAGAGGGTATCGACGAAAACCAGTGGTCTATGCTGTTTTTTTTGCGCCTGGTGCCGGTCGTGCCATTCTTTGTGGCCAACCTGATCCCGGCATTCCTCGCTGTTCCGCTGCATCGCTACGTGGTCTCGACATTTGTCGGGATTATCCCCGGTTCACTTGTCTATTCCTCCGTCGGTGCAGGGCTTGGCACCGTTTTCGAGCGGGGTGAAAGCCCGGACCTCGGTGTTATCTTTGAGCCGCACATTCTTCTCCCAATTCTTGGTCTGAGCGCACTGTCGCTGCTGCCCGTCGCGATAAAGGCCGTCACTGGCAGGAAAGACATCTGATATGAAACGTATCAAGACGGATGTGCTGGTCATTGGTGCGGGTTCTGGCGGTCTGTCTGTCGCGGCAGGGGCCGTTCAGATGGGTGCCAGTGTCACCTTACTGGAAGGACGCAAAATGGGGGGCGACTGCCTGAATTATGGCTGTGTGCCCTCAAAGGCTCTGATCGCCAGTGGCAAAGCCGCGGCGGTCCAGCGTGACGCAGTTAAATTCGGTGTGGCCGACGCGCCCGGCACCGCGGATTATGCCGCTGCCAAAGATCATGTGAAAAGTGTGATCGCGCAGATTGAGCCGGTCGACAGCCAGGAACGTTTTGAAAGCCTGGGTGTAAATGTCATCCGGGAATTTGGCCGGTTTATCTCACCTACCGAGGTTGAGGCCGGGGATACAGTCATCACTGCGCGGCGGGTCGTGATTGCGACGGGATCGTCACCGCTGGTTCCTCCGATACCTGGCCTGGACAAAGTGCCCTTTGAGACAAATGAAACACTCTTTGATCTGCGTGAACGTCCGGATCATCTGCTGATCATTGGCGGGGGGCCGATTGGCATGGAGATGGCGCAGGCCCACGTCCGGCTTGGCAGCGGGGTGACTGTGATCGAAGGGGCCAAAGCCCTGGGCAAGGATGATCCGGAACTGGCCGCTGTCGTCCTGAACCACCTGCGCGATGAGGGCGTTGTCATCGAAGAGGATGCTCTGGCCGAAGAAATCCGCGGAAAACCCGGCGCTGTAGAAGTCCACACAAAGGATGGCCGGGTGATCAAAGGCAGCCACCTTCTTATGGCGGTTGGCCGCAAGACGAATACAGACAGGCTGAACCTTGAGGCAGCGGGGATTGAAATCACCCGCTCCGGCATCAAAACAGATGCCTCTTTGCGCACGACCAATCGCAGGGTCTATGCGATCGGAGATATTGCAGGCGGGCTGCAGTTCACGCATGTGGCGGGATATCATGCGGGTGTGATCATCCGTTCCATGCTCTTTGGACTGCCGTCCAGGGCGAAAACAACACATATTCCCTGGGCTACATACACGGATCCTGAATTAGCTCAGGTGGGCCTGACCGAGGCGCAGGCGCGCGAGGAATACGGCGAACGCCTGGAGGTGGTCCGGTTTGACTATGAGCATAATGACCGCGCTATAGCTGAGCGAAAAACGACCGGGTTTATCAAAGTAATGGTCGTTCGGGGGCGGCCCGTTGGCGCATCTGTCGTCGGCTATCAGGCCGGTGAACTTATCAGCCTCTGGGCTCTGGCACTCGCGAACAAAATGAAAATGAGTCAGATCGCTGCAATGGTCGCGCCCTATCCGACAATCGGCGAGGTCAACAAACGCGCAGCCGGTGCCTATTTCAGCCCGCGACTCTTTGAAAATCCGACCGTGAAACGGGTCGTTGGTCTTGTCCAGCGATGGATCCCATGAAACGCTGACGCATGTTCAATTCGCTTTCAGGACGGCTGCTGATACTGACAACCATCTTCGTGATGATTGCAGAAGTTCTGATCTTTGTGCCATCCATCGCCCGTTTCCGGGAAGACTATATGATGAACCGGCTGGAGCGCGCACAGATCGCCTCGCTTGCGTTGCTGGCCGACGACATGATCGACCGCGAACTGGAAGCTGAACTGCTTGAAAACGCAGGTGTTTTTAACGTCGTTCTGAGACGGGACACAGCGCGGCAGCTTATGCTGTCTTCGGACATGCCACAGCCGATTGCCGCGACCTATGACATGCGGGACAACTCTGCTGCCGTGCTGATCCGGGACGCCATGTCCCGGATGGTGACTACCGAAAACGAAGTGATCCGCGTCATCGGTGCGCCCGTCCGGGATGCGGGTCTGCTGATCGAGATAACGATGGATACGGCCCCTATGCGGGCTGCGATGATCGACTATGGGATACGCATTCTGGTCCTGTCCGCGGTCATATCGGTCATCACGGCGTTTCTGTTGTTTCTTGCAATGCGGGCGCTGTTGCTCAAACCGATCAAGGGCGTGGTGCGGCACATGCTGAATTATGCCGCAGCGCCGGAAGATGCGCGCCGCATCATCACCCCCTCGGCCAGCGTGACGGAGTTGCACGAGGCTGAGGTTGCTTTGCAGCAGCTGGAAACGGACCTGACCCAGGCCCTGCGACAAAAAGAACGCCTCGCGCAACTGGGCAGTGCCGTCAGCAAGATCAGCCACGATCTGCGTAATATCCTGACGTCTGCCCAGCTCTTTACCGACCGCATTGAAATGAGCGAAGACCCTGCGGTCAAACGGATGGCGCCCAAGCTGGTGGGGTCTATCACACGTGCCGTTCATCTTTGCGAGAGCACGCTCGCCTTTGGCAAAGCAGAGGAGCCAAGCCCGACACTTACAATGCTGTCCCTGGACGACCTGGTGGAAGAGGTGGTCGAAAGTGAGCGACTGGCCGTTGGGGATTTTGCTCTGAAATTCACGTGTGATATTCCCGCAAACCTGATGTTGCGGGCGGACCCGGAACAGCTTTACAGAGTGCTGGCCAACCTGATCCGCAACGCCCGCCAGGCCATTGTCGCGACCCAGACACCGGGCGAGATCAACATCACAGGCTACGAGGATATGTCTGCCTGGTGGATAGAGGTGGTGGATACGGGTCCCGGACTGCCGCAAAAAGCGCGTGAGCACCTCTTTACCCCTTTCCAGGGGGGCGCACGAAAAGGTGGCTCAGGACTGGGGCTTGCGATTTCAGCCGAGCTGGTGCGCGGCCACGGCGGCACTCTCGAACTGGCCCACAGTGACGCCAGCGGGACAAGGTTTGTGATCTGTCTGCCAAAAGGGGATGGGGCAGTTACAGTCAGTGAAACGCTCGCGGACCTGCGGACTTCGGAAGGTTAAAATGTTCATCAGAGGTCTGACTGAAGTGGTCGAAGTTGTCGTCATTTTTTGCGCGCTTTGTGCTTGCATAACTGAACAAGCGGGACTAAACCCCGCGTCAGTGGACCGATAGCTCAGCTGGATAGAGTACTTGACTACGAATCAAGGGGTCGGGGGTTCGAATCCTCCTCGGTCCGCCACTATTTCGCCTAATAATTAGGCGTTTCTGATTAAATCAATTTATATCAGTACATTAGGCAATCAGATTTTGCCTAATAGTTGGGCAATCCCGCAACATCCCTTTTTCCCGCAACAAATCCCGCAACAGTTTTGGTGTCGCGGTTATGTTCGGCATTGGCCAGAAATCCGTAGCCCAGCCAGAGTCCATATGTAATACAGAAGAAAAAGAGGCGTCAGCGGTGAGCACATTTCGAATTGGCTTTGATGGACCGTCAGTTGATAACGGTGAAATAGAGGTTGCCGATCTAGCGCCCGCTCTTCTGGCGCTCGGCGATCTGTTCGAGGCTGCAAATCGCGCGCTGAATAAAGATCGCAGCGATGTAAAGCTGAAGATTAGAGCAAGCGAAAAAGGTAGCTTTGTTGCACTTCTTTCGTTGGATGTCAGCTTTGTCGCAGACATGCTGGATTTGGTTGCCGCTCATCCCGACAGGATGACGGCGGCCAACCAACTTCTGGACTTAGTTATTAAGGGTGGCACAATTGCGGGCGGCACATATGGGTTCTTCCAAACGCTCAAATGGCTGAAAGGTGGTAGACCAGAAAGTGCATCAAAAAACGATGATGGAACAACCACGCTCACAAAAGGTGGGACAACAATCATCGTTGACCAACGTACAATTGTTTTGCTGGAAGACTATCCAATGCGCGAGGCAACTGAGAAATTCGTCAGGACGTCGTTCAAACCAGCTGGTATTCAGACAGTTTTAATTGGCGGGGGCGATGCAAGTGAAGAAGAGTCGGACTTGGTATTGACCAAAGGCGATGTCGGATCGGTTCTGGTTCCCGAATTGTCGGATGAGGAGATAACAGAAACAAGTGTCGAGCGGGAAGCGTTGCTCAAAATTGTAAGCGCGCAGTTTGAAGAAGGCTATCTTTGGCGTTTCACAGACGGAACAAATACTTTTACGGCTTCGATGGAAGATGAAACCTTTGTGAAGCGCTTGGATAAATCCGAAGTCGTTCTCTCAAAAAATGACACGCTGCGTTGCGCAATTCAGGAAACGCAACAGTTGGCTGGATCACGTCTAAAAACCGAGACACGGATCATCGAAGTAAAAGAGCACATCTCAGGCGCTAGGCAACTCAAGCTACTCTAAAAGTGTTGCGGGATATCCCGCAACAAATCCCGCAACATTGGCAGGGCGCATTGCCCCAAAAATGGTTATAACTGTATGATAAATATATAAATTATTGCCAAGTTTAAATTCGTAGAACTGCTCCTCGGTCCGCCACTTCTTTAATAAAATCAGTATCTTGCGGGCGGAATATGCGTTGCAAAGCAAGATGAGTGTTTCCGTGTCCGCCTCATCTCCGTCTTGGCCAGCTCGATTCTTTAGCGGCATTTTCTGCCGATGCATTTGCTTTTGCAGCGATGGGCGGAAAGCCGTCATTAGCTGCAAGCGCGAGACAAACTCTGGCAATTCAGAATAGCAGCCATTCAGAACCATCATCCATTTTTTTCTGAAATCCATTTTCGCACTATCGCTGCTGCGAAGCCAACGGTGAAGACTATCCTTGCACCAATCAATTCGCCCTTGCCGGATCCAGAAGTTACACCGCATTCGTTCATCTGTCGGACTTAGGGCGAGATGGTCGGGCGCCTCAAACAGTCTGAAATGGCCGTCCACCTAGGCCGCCCGTTTTTGCTCAGGGACAGCTTGATGGTTTCGCCACACCCACCGAGGCAGTGGAAGCAAGCCCATTTGTCGACGCCATCGCGCACGATGGTGATCTCCCCCGACACGATCTGATCCGGCGCCTGGTGTGTGGGTGTTATCCTGGCGATCAGGTCACTTCGCGGAATGACGCGGAAGAGCTCGAGGCTCTTCCTCAGAGTGTCGATCATCATGCCACTCACCCGATACGATCCAGGAACGGGTCGACGTCGCCGATGCCCCAGTATTCCTCACTACCGCAGACTAGGCATTCCGGCTGGCGCCGCGCCGCTTACGAACGCTCGAAGCCCTTGTCGAGCTTGCGATAGCGTTGACGCGCCCATCCACCGCCACCGCAAAAGTCTACGAGACCAGCAAGAAGTTCGTTCACTGCCATGGTGGCCGCCTCGGAGGTGAAGGTTACGACGGCCGGCGCGGGATTACCTCGGCCGCGGACATAGGCCTGGGTCTTCTGCCGTTCATATTTGGGCGGGGTCCGATCGCCGGAGGTCCTCCTCGCGGGTCCTGAAACGATCGACTATGCCGCGGCAGCCGTGGCACGCCAATGTGGGAAACAGCACGCTGACCCGCGCAGCCATCTCGAGGAGGCCGGGCTCACCATCGTCACGGGGCATCAGGACCAGCCCGACATCGATGACGTGGATTAGGTAGAAATGCGCGACGCGGTTCAGGTAGAGGCGACCGGCGTGATCGTCCGTGCACCCGAAGATGACGTCGCAGGACTTCAGCGCGTCACGGGTGTGCGCCGCTACTCATACACTCACGAATGCGGTGCGTCAGGAATTATGCAGACTTTCATGTGATGCCAAGGATGCGGTGTAGCCGGTGGCTGCTGATACCCTTCTTGCTGGACACCTTCAGGTGAATGGCTTGCAGCCAAGGTGCAGCGCAGGTGGCTTTCCTCAAAGATAGTGCCCTTGAGCACGGTGAATTGCTGCGGCACTCGCGGCACTTCCACAGGCTGTCGCGTTCATTGACTTCTGTGTTCTACTTAGACGGCTTTGTACGAACACCTTTCATGCAATACGCGCTATCCACAACTCCGCAATGCAGGCAGACCGTACCATCAGCCTTTGAGCATACTTTCAGCATGCTCAAAGGCTGCTGCTTCATCGTACATGTTCTCGGCAGAAAGAACGGACATTTCAAAACCCTCTAAATTGTTGACCCCGAGACAGGAAATTCAGCTGGATTTGCGAGTTGTACAATCGTCAAAACTTAAGTCACTTCAATCCAGGTTTTCATTCCTGAAGCCTGATGCCCGAGCATGTGGCAATGCATCAACCACTTTCCCGGGTTGTCGAAGACTGCGGCGATTTTTTGGGAGGTGCCCCGTTTAACAAGAGACGTATCCCTGAAGTCACCCGGCGTTCCGTCACTGTCCAGTTCATGAAAGTGGTGACCATGCAGGTGAATGCCATGCGGAAAGTTCGTGTCGTTGATCAGCTCTATGATTCCAGTTTCGCCACGCCGGAACGTTGCGAACGGCTTTTCTTGCAGACCGGAGGCGCCATTGAACGCCCAGATGTTGTCGCCCGTATGCCCGCCGCCCATGGCACCCCCTTCCATCCGGAGAGTAAGAGATTTGTCCGGATTTTCAAAAAGGTCGGGCAAGCGAGCTCGTGGTAAAGCAGAAATGTCCGTGTTCGCCGGGCTCGGGTTTTCTCCCTGAACAGACAAAGAGCCCATCTCATAGATCCCGTCACGCGCGACAAACAGGAAGTCGATCTGCGCGGTCACGTCACCGATGATGTCGACGCGCTGTGCCGGAGCAATTTCCATGTCCGCCAGATCCCGAGGCTCCGAAAGGGGCATGCCGTCGAGCGCAACCACCTTTGCGTTCAAACCCTCAATCCGAACGGGAAAGATCCTTGCCGTTGCGGTGTTGATAAGGCGCAGGCGCAGACGATCCCCGATGCGCACCGTCTTTTCAGATGGCAGGATCATCGCGTAATTCCCAAGCCGGCCGGCATGCGAAAAATCATGCATATCGCCAAAGCCGCCCATAATCGCGCCCTTATCATCCAGACGCCAGTCGTCCAGCGTTATCGTTATGTCGGCATCAACATGAGGAGGGACAGCTTCCTCGACGATAAGTGGCCCATAAAGCCCACGCGCCACCTGCTCCCAGGATTGATGATGAGAATGGTACCAGTAAGTGCCCGCGTCCGGCACTGTGAATGAGTAATCGAATGCCTCTCCGGGTTGCACGAGCGGTTGCGTCAGCCCCGGGACGCCATCCATTGCGTTTGGCAAGCGGATACCGTGCCAATGAATGGAAGAAGGCTGATCTGTGTGGTTTTCAAACCGGACCGCAAGCGTTTCGCCCTGGCGCAGCCGCAGCTCAGGCCCCGGTGAGGATCCGTTGAACCCCAAGAGTGCAGTCGCGTTCTGACCTTCGGGTAGTATCTGCAGGCTGACAGGTTCAGAGCGCAGCACCTCAGTGGCTGGAAAAGCCCAGCGAGGCGCTGCGGAAACTGCGAGAGTTGAGCCCATAAAGGTGCGCCGCGTCAGCCTGATCAAAACCTGAGCCTCTTTTTGTCGGTGAGCGTGTCAACGGCGACGGAACACCCATCCAGGATGGAACGCCGCGTGCAACGCCAGTGGATCTGAAGAGCTTATGCAAATCAGGTGCGTTGTCAAAGCAAGGAGTGGAAAGAGACACTCCGGATGGGAGGTTTTTCCAGGCGCAACCGCCTGGATGGTTGTCCTTACCCATCATGAATCGACGGGCGGCAACCCGGATTTCAATGGCTGCTTGTCGGTGGACGGGGTCATTTTCAGACCCCGCACTAATCAGATTTTGGATCTTTCTTTGCCGATCCGTCAGTATTCATCAGGTCCTTGCTGCCTCAAACTTCGCCCAGGCGGCCTCCAGTTTTTCGATGTTGAACCCCGGTACGCGCGCCGGGCCAAGGACGATGCTCTCGTTGGCGATGACCGTTTCGATGCCTGTTTTCAGCGCCGGGATGACGTCAGCAGGGATCACCAGCGCGCCATGGCGATCAGCATGAACCAGTTCATCCTGTTCAAGTCGCATCCCCATGATATTGACCGGGGTTCCGATCTCCACCACATGCACAAAACCGTGGCTGGGCCCGACAGAACCCGCCAGGATCGGAAAACCGTCATCGATAACATCGAGGTCACGCATGACCCCATTGCTGACCGCGCCGGCAAGCCCAAGCCCTTTGTGAACCGCCACATGCACCTCGCCCCACCACCCTGCAATGCAGTTGGGGTAATCGACATCTTCGACCACTGCAGCGGTGGGCCCTGTGCCTCCGGCCATCGACCGAAAATACTCCATACGGCGTGCCCGGATGACGTCTGCCGGTTCATTTGGTGGTGCAAGGCCAGAGATTTTGGCCGTTCTTGCAAAACCCACGATGGCCGGATCACCGGGTTTTGAGTGCGGCATGGTTCCGCGTGTAAACCGGTTAAAGCCGCGTTTGCCCTGCACGACTTCGATCGCATTGCATACCGTCGGCGTATCGACAGAGCGCAGAAGTGCTAGCAGATCTTCGGGGATTACTGGGTCAGCCATTTTTTAAGTTTCCTGTTGGTTTGTTCCGGTTGTTCAAGGGTGGGCATATGGCCCGCACCGGGGATCACAGCCAGCTGTGACCCTGGTATCAGTTTATGCATCAGTTCATGGCGGGACACCGGGCACAGCCGGTCGTCCTCGCCACAAAGAACCAGGGCCGGCACGCGCACGGTCTTCAGCGTACCGGACTGATCCGGCCTGTGTTGGATGGCCGCTGACTGATCCGCAAAGACCTGTGGGCCAAGATCGCCCGCCATATCCATGCACAGATCGAGAATTGCCGCACGCCGGGGCCCGTCTGAAAGATAGTTGGGCTTCATTTCATCGCGCATGACCTGTTCCAGTGCACCGTTCTGAGCACGTGCCACCTGGGCTTCTCGCAGTTCAGCCTTTTCTGGCGGGTCTGCCAGTGGGTTGGTATCCAGAAGCGCCAGCCGGCTGATACGACGGGGTGCCTGGCGCATCATTTCCATCGCCACAATGCCACCCATCGACAGGCCCGCCAAAGCAAACCTGGGCGGGGCAATTGCAAGTGCCGAGGTGGCTAGTTCTGTCATGGTGTCATGTCCTGTCAGTGGTATCGTCATCACCGCGCGGTCATGGGAAAATGCGGCGATCTGCGGCGAAAAAAGGCGCGCGTCACACATCATTCCGGGCAGAAAAACCAGTGGCTCCTGCATCAGGTAAGCGGCATGGTTTTGCCGGCCGGGTCGTGCGTCCGCCGCACGCGGTACATGCTGGCCTCACCCGACATAGAAGGTACGAGCATGCGCGGTATGTTTTCGGGAACGAGGCAGGTGTCACCAGGGGCAAGCGTCGTTTCACCTCCGTCCCAGGCCAGTCGCCAGTAGCCCCTCATGGGCATCAGAACCTCCTGAACATCGCAATCGTAAAAATCGTTTGCAAGTGACGCGCGGCTGATGAAATCGACCTCAAACCCGGGGCGGTCGCGAATAACCGCGTCCGGGCCGATCACTTTTACGGGTTGCCTGTCGGCCAGCGCCATCAGATCCCAGTAGCGCGCCACGTAGTGCGGGACCACGTCGACGGTTGTTGGCTCTCCGCGCTTTGCGAGGTCTTCTCCTGACATCAGCGGCATCGGGCTTACGTTGTGGGGCAGGGTTTCGCCCTTGCGGCTATCATAGAGAACACCGTTTTCTCCCAGTACCAACCCGTGTTCCCTGGCCTCTTCAATCACCTGCGGTGCCCAGTTCACGCCTCCGCCCGCGTCGTCGCCGCCCAGGAATGCCATGATCATTCCATAGTCTGTTCCGATATTCTCAAAACCCCGAAAGATGCCGGTCGGAATGTTAAAGATGTCCCCTTCCTCCAGCGTCACCTCGCCTGCATTCCCCCAGCGCCCCCAGAAGAAACGCCAGCGCCCTTTCAAAACAAAAAATGCCTCAGCGGTGTTGTGATCATGCAGCGAATTCCTGCAGCGTGGTGGCTGCCCTGCCGCACCGATATTGAACCCGGGCGTTTCGCGGATATGCACATGCTGGTCCGGGCTTTCTGATACGCCGCCGCCAATAATGGTGAAGTTTTCCTTTTGGTCGCTGCCCGGTGTGTGGGCATCAATGAACGCCGTTTTGCACGGTTTTAACTCGCCGTAGCGTACAATGTGTTTTTCCATTTCCTGTGGTGTCATGTCAGTGGGTTCTTTCGTCGGATTGGTGGCTGGCCTGTTGGATGCCAAATGATTGCGGGAAATCTGCATTGAGGTGTCCGGTCCTCAGATTCTGTCGACAGGGGCGGTAACGGTGCATCAGCAATCACCCGTTTTCAGCAGGATCTGTTTCCAGATCGCGACCTCATCAATCAGGGTCGTCTCACGCCGCACCCCCCGGGGGCCGAACTCCACGTGACTTACCCCCATCACATGCGTTTCACTCCCCGTAGGCATTCCATAGCGTCCCCAGCCGTCGTGGCGGCCAGTCAGGGTCCAGCGGACTGCACTGCGGGGACTGAACATGGGGTCTTCACGTCCGATCTGATGAACAATCCTGAAGTCAGCAGACGGAAACGCAGATCGCAATCCAAGCCAGAAGCGGTCAATCCCCGGGTGCCCATGAACGTCTTCACCACCGGGCAGGGACACATGGCAGGCACGGTCGTACTCTCTGCTGATAACGCCAAAATCAGCACTGAAAATCCGGCACAGAATGTCGCTATGGCGCTGCCCCCAGAGGTTGTCATTGCCCGTGCCTGAGTAAGGCCCGCATTCATCTGTCCCTGGCGTCAGTGGTGCGTCGGGGTTCCCGCCGGATATCATGTTGCGCGCGGTATCCCGGGCCGTAGAGCCCAGTTGCAGCGCGATGGCTGCATTGTCGCGGATCAGCCATTCATCCTGCACACAGTTGTTGCGGCAAAAGGTGTCAGCGATTGTGCGGAACATGACAGACCGCCCAGTGGCCGGACCAAAGGCGCCGCCCCGATGCGTGGCTGTTGACAGAATGCGGTGGGACGAGAGAAAACCCGCTTCGTCATCGCCACACCAGATCACATCCTCACCCAGCAATCGCCTGTCCGGAAACTCTGCCAGTGTGGCCATTGTGTTGGCCTTGCCCGCTGCGTTACCGCGGCTGATCCCACCGGGTGTTCGGACGATAAGACTGTCGGCGTAGTGCCAGTTTAGTGCTGCGATGTCGCGGCCTTCCCAAATGCGTGCTGTACACTTCAGGATGTAGTCGGGCAGGTCGGTGTATTCCGCGTCAAACCCCTTCATTGGTCCAGCCTTCGGGTATGCGGGCGCTGCCCCGGACAATGAGTTCGCTTTCGATCTCGACCCGTCCGTTCGGGTTGCCCGATTTTTCAACCATGCCCAGTAACATCGCCACCGTCTCTTCCACCATGCGGTTTACCGGCTGGCGAAGGGTCGTCAGATCGAATGTTTTCCAGGCCGACATCGCGACGTCGTCATACCCGACAACCGATACATCCTCAGGCACCCGCAGTTTCAGGTCGCATCGCAGCGTCTCCAGAACAGCAAAAGCCATGTGATCGTTACCAACAAAGACGGCGTCCGGGACCTCGGGGCCTTTAAACAGCTCCAATGTGGCATCTGCAGCCATGGTCCGACGGTAATGGCTGTCGATGATTGCAAAAGGCTGCATGCCGTATTCCGCTAACCCGTCGACAAACCCTCTTTGCCTGTCGCGTCCGTTGATGGATTTTTTCCACCCGGCGATATGAGCGATGCGTTTGTGTCCCCCCGCGGCCAGAAAACGCCCGGCCAGCAGCCCGCCATCGTAGTTTGACGCCGTGACAGAAGGCAGCGCACGGTCATCCTGACCCCGGTTGAACAGAACAAAAGGCATGTTCAGTTCCTGGAGCCGCGCCGTCAGCCGGTTTGACATACTGGTTGATGCAAGGATGATCCCATCCACCTGATGCGCCAAAAGCCCTTCAACAACACCATCGACTTCTTCGGCCATGTTCATGGCAAAAAAAACCATTACGTGATAGCCGCGCGCGCTCAGGTGTTCCGAGAGTTTCTCCAGCGCTTCGGCGTAAAAGGGGTTCTTGAGGTACGCGAGCACAATTCCGATGGTGTGAGACCTGCCGGTGTTGAGCGAGCGCGCCAGTGTATTGGGGCGGTATCCGAGCTCGCGCGCGGCCTCCTGCACCCTCTTTACCTTGTCGGGAGAGACACGGCTTCCAGGCGTGAAAACGCGACTGACTGTAGGCTGGCTGACACCCGCCTTTGCAGCAACATGCGCCGCCGTTATCCGCATCTCCGCCATTTACTTTGCGGCTTCGCCGTAGGGAACGTTTTTGCCGCCAAAGCGGCGGACGCGCAGATTACATTGTTCGGCGTGGCCGACAAATCCTTCCAGCATGCAGAGCCGCGATCCATAGGCCCCTATAGATGCTGCTGCCTCATCTGTCGTAATTTTCTGGTAGCTGTGCGTTTTCAGATACTTGCCCACCCAAAGGCCGCCCGTATACCGCCCGGCCTTTTTTGTGGGCAGCGTATGGTTTGTCCCGATCACCTTGTCACCATTGGCCACATTGGTACGCGGTCCCAGAAACAGCGCTCCGTAGCTGTGCATGTGCTCTAGGAACCAGTCATCCCGGTCTGTCATGACCTGCACATGCTCTGACGCGATATCGTTGGCGACTTCCAGCATCTCGTCATAGGTGTCGCAGACGATGACCTCTCCATAGTCCTGCCAGGAAACCGAAGCTGTCTCGGCCGTCGGCAGAATCTCCAGGATGCGGTCGATTTCGCTGAGCGTATCCTGTGCGAGCTTTCTGGAATTGGTGACCAGAACCGCGGGAGAATTGTAGCCGTGCTCTGCCTGTCCCAAAAGATCGGTCGCGCACATTTCAGCGTCCACGGTCTCGTCTGCGATGACCATGGTTTCGGTTGGCCCGGCAAACAGATCGATCCCGACGCGCCCATAGAGCTGGCGCTTGGCCTCGGCGACGAATGCATTGCCCGGGCCCACCAGCATATGAACCGGTTCGATTGTTTCAGTCCCGATCGCCATTGCGCCGACCGCCTGTATGCCGCCGAGGACATAAATCTCATGCGCACCGCCCAGATGCATCGCCGCGATAACAGCTGCATTGGGTTTGCCCTGAAACGGCGGCGTGCAGGCAATGATGCGTGGCACACCTGCCACGGACGCCGTGGCCACTGACATATGCGCGCTGGCGACCATTGGGAACTTGCCGGCTGGTACGTAACACCCAACCGACTGCACGGGTATGTTCTTGTGCCCCAGGACAACGCCTGGCAGCGTTTCCACCTCAATATCCAGCATGCTGTCACGCTGCGCCTGAGCAAAGTTGCGCACCTGATCCTGTGCGAACCTGATATCTTTCATGTCTCTTTCGGACACCTCTGACATGAGCGCAGCGATCTCGCCCTGGCTCAGACGAAAGCTGCCGGGTGAATACTTGTCGAATTTCTCGGACAACGCTCGGACCGCCGCGTCGCCACCGTCTTCGATTGCCCTCAGTGTTTCTTCAACCACACCGCGCACCTTTGCGTCGTCATCTGCGCGTTCGGTATCAGGCTTGCCACGTTTTAAATACTCGACAGTCATTTTTTCATCTCTTGATACGGTCACCGGTTTCGGGGTCGAACAGGTACAGATGGTCAGAATCCAGAGAAACGCTGACGATGTCGTCCTGATCCTTGCGCAGGTGGCGGTCGCCTTTCGCAATGACGCGTTGTTTACCCCATTGCACGGTTAACAGCGTGGCCTCTCCCGTGTTTTCAAATGCATAAATGCGGACATCGAGATCCCCCTCGCCCTCTTCGGCAACGCGCATATCGTCGGCACGCACGCCCAGCACCACGCTGGGGCTGTCTGGTGCCGCAACGCGAACCAGCTTTGTCCCGCCTGTTGTCACAAAGTGGCCGTCCTGGACCGACCCGTTGATCAGGTTCATGGCGGGGGATCCGATGAAGCCAGCAACAAAGAGATTTGCAGGATCGTTGTAGATTTCGTCAGGTGTTCCAAGCTGTTGAATAATGCCGTTTTTCATGACGGCGACACGGTCCGCCAGCGTCATGGCTTCGATCTGGTCGTGGGTAACATAGATTGTCGTGATCTTGAGGGCGCGGCTGAGGTGCTTGAGTTCAGCGCGCATTGTGACGCGCAGTTTTGCATCCAGGTTGGAAAGCGGCTCGTCCATCAGAAACACTTTGGGTGTACGCACGATGGCACGTGCCAGGGCGACACGCTGGCGCTGACCGCCCGACAGCGCTTTGGGCTTGCGATGCAGAAACTCGGTCAGCTCGACCTGTTCAGCCGCCTTGCGAACACGCGGTTCGATCTCGTTTTTGGGCGTGCCGCGCACCCGGAGCGGGTAGGCGATGTTGTCGAAGATCGTCATATGCGGGTAGAGGCCATAGTTCTGAAAGACCATGGCGACGTCGCGGTCGCGCGGCAGGTCATCGTTGACCACGCGATCCCCGATCCGGATTTCGCCGTCGGTCGGATCCTCCAGTCCGGCGATCATACGCATCGTCGTTGTCTTGCCGCAGCCCGAGGGGCCAAGCAAAACCAGAAATTCCTTGTCGTGGATCTCCAGTGACTGATTGTCGACGCCGATAAAGTCACCCCAGCGTTTGGTCAGATTCTTAAGCGTGACTTCAGCCATTACCCATCAGCTCCCGCTGCGCCCGGCGCGCATTTTCTGTTTCTACTCATCTGACCGCTCCCATTGTCATGCCCTGCACAAAGTATTTTCGGATGATCAGAGCGAGTACGAACATGGGCAGCATGATGATGATGCCGGCAGCACTCAGCAGGTTCCACAGATCGCCTTCTTCCGCCTTGAACAGTGCAAGACCGATGGGCAGGGTGACCGCATCCTTGTTTGTCAGGATCAGGGCGAACAAAAATTCGTTCCAGGCGATGATGAAGCAGAAAATACCGGCCGTCAGCAAACCTGGTGCGGCCATAGGCAATACTATGTTTCGGATTACCTGTATTCTTGATGAGCCATCAACCATTGCCGCCTCTTCGGTTTCCATCGGGATGCCATCGATGAACCCTTTGATCATCCAGATGGCGAACGGCATCACGATGGCCAGGTTCACCAGGATCAGCCCCAGCCGCGTATCAAGCAGCCCGATATCTCGAAACATCACAAAAAATGGCAGGATGATCACGACCGCCGGAACGAATTGCGTGGCGAGGATAATCACGAGCATTGCCGTTTCACCACGAAGCTCGAACCTGCTGAAGGAATAGGCGGCCATTGTTGCAATGGGGATCGCAAAAACGACTGTGACAAAGGCGACGATCGTAGAGTTCAGCAACTTGTCACCCAGGTAATAGGGTGCGTCAAAGACGAGGCCAAAATTTTCCAGGGTGGGCGTAAAGAACAGTTTCAGCTGGTAAACATCCACGTGCGTTTTGAATGCCGCCATGAAGATCCAGACAATCGGTGTGAGCATAATGATGATTGCAATCAGGATCAGAAAGCTCTGGAGTGCCCAGCTTATCCGCTTTTTCTGTTTTCCGGTGATGCCGCTGCGCCGGCCGGAGTTTTGCTGGTCGGACGTGGGAGAAGTTGTCATGTCTCAGTTCTTTCTGAACACAAATTTGGCATAGGCGTAGGTCAGGAAAATCATCGGGATCACCATCAGCCATGCTACCGAAGCGGCATAGCCGATCTGGCCGTACTTCATGCCGTTAAAGTAGATGTAGTGGCTCAGCGTTTGCGTGGCCGTGCCCGGACCGCCGTTTGTTAACATGAAAATCTGATCAAATGTCTTGAGGCTGAAGATCGACTTCAGGATGATTACTACCGCCAGGACGGGCGCAAGCTGGGGCAGTGTGATATCCCTGAAAACCCTCCATCCCGAAGCGCCATCGACCTGGGCGGCTTCGATCGTATCCTGCGGAACGCTTGCCAGTCCACCGATCAGAACCAGTGTCAGAAACGGGATCCAGCCCCATACGTCGGCCATCACGCAGACGGCAAAAGCCAGAACCGGATCGGCAAGCCAGCTGACATCCGCAAGAGGGGGAATGATAACGCCAAAGAAGGCGTCAAACAGCCCGAATTCCGGGTTAAACATAAAGCGAAAACTGACACCAATGAGCGCGGGGCTCATCGCGAACGGCAGGATGAGCAGCGTCTGCACGCCCGACCGGAACCTCCCACCGGGCGCCAGGAGCATTGCCAGGCCAAGGGCCAGTACCGTTGTCAGCGCGACGGTCAGAAATGTATAGACCGTCGTTACCCAGACAGAGTTCCAGAAAGCAGGTTCCTGGCTGAACGCCCAGGTAAAGTTCTCCCAACCCAGATACTGATCCAATGACCCGGGCCGGTTCAGGCGTCCAACAGTAAACGACAGACGCAGGCTTTCGATCAGGGGCCAGACTGCAGTTGCAAAAACCACAAGAACAGCCGGCAGAACCAACAGATATTTCAGCGTGTTGTCGCGCATGACACCTCCGGCATCCTGAGATCTGCCCCACCAGTTTGCGGGGCAGATTTTGGTTTAACCGGACCGCGGCCCGGTCAGGGAGGAAGGGTTATTCGATGCGACCGGCACGTTTCAGAACGCGTGTTGCCTGTTCTGCGGCATCCATCATCAACTGGCGGGTGTCTCCCCCGGCGGCAGCCTCGGCGATTGCAGCAGACAGGATATCACCTACTTCCGGCCATTCCGGGATCTGCGGCATGATGTCGGATTCCTTAAGTGACTCCCATGCGGCTTTCTGAATGCCGTCGTTTGCAGCATTCACATCGGGGTCCTGAAGCGAGCTGACGTGTGTTACCACGTTGTTAACGATTGGTTTTCCTGCCACTTCACGCTCGACAGCATTTGCCTTGTCCATCTCCGGGTTCGACAGCCACTTGAGAAATTCCCAGGCGGCATCTTTGTTGTCGGAGTATTCCGAAATCGAGAAAGGCATTGAAATTGCGTAAGTTTTTGTTGTGCCGTTGTAGGACGGCATGCCAGAAAACGCGACCTGATCTTTGGTCAGAGTGGATGTATCCGGATTGTAAAAGCCGGAGTAGGCCCACCACCAAACAGGGATCATGGCTGAATTGCCCTGCATAAAGGACTGGCGCGCATCCTGCTCGACAAAGGCGAGGCTGTTTGGGTTGGTCACGCCGTGCACAGTGTGCAGGGCGATGTAGTCTTCGGTTGCCTGTAATGCCTCTTCTGACGTCCATGCCGGCGTCCAGTCGTCATTAAAGACGTCGCCACCTGCGGCCCAGAGGAAGTTGATCCAGATGAAGAGGTTTTGACGGTTGCCGTCGTTATTATAGTAAAGAGCCAGCGGCGCGATGTCCGGGTTGGTCTCTTTCAGCTCTTTGCCGATTTCGATGACTTCCTCCCAGCTGGTGGGGGGCTCAGGGATCAGGTCTTTGCGGTAAAACATGAGCTGCGGATGTGCGCGCAGAGGAAACCCAAGTGTTTCACCTTCAAACTGTGCCGAGCGCGCAAACGCAGCCGGGTACCGGTCCATTGAAATACCGTCACGCGCCATCAGCTCATCGATCTTCATCAGCCAGTGAGAGTTGGGTGGGCCCCAGCTGTCGAGATAGTTCACAACGTCGAATGTGCCGTTGGCCGCAATGCCTTCGGCGTTGATTTTTTCCTGAAGCGACCCGAACGGGATAAACGTCCATTCTGTTTCTATGCCTGTAAGCTCGGTGAATTCATCGTCCCGCAGCATCAGCCCGTCGAACTGCGGGGTGACAACACTGAGGATGTTCAGTTTGGCTCCCTCAAAAGGTTTGCCCTCCAAAAGGTTGTATGGAACGTCTTGTGCAGAAACAGAAAGCGGGGCGAGCAGCATAGTCGCAGCCGCCATTCCGGTCATAAGAAAATTTCTTTTGCGCATCATTTCCTCCCTCGTGATTCGCAAACTTCAGGTTGAGCATAGGATTGCAAGAATACGTATTCAACAAATTTCAGAATTCGTTTGTGATGACCCCGCCGGCGAATGCACATGCGGGAGAGAAAAAAAATCGCCGTGGCCTGCGCCAGGGTGTACGCAATCCCTGATCGGGCACATCAGCAATAACGGCAGATATCAGGGCCCGCTGGTATATCCCGTATCAGGGGGGAAGCGCATGAACGAACGGTTCCACCTGCAGTGCCAACCGGATGTCAGTAATCCTCGCCGGCGTATTGATTGGGTACGTTTTCCGCCTTTTGGTCGCCGATGAATTCCGCCCAGTCACTGCCGGGTCGCCAGATAGACTCCATGATTTCGAATGCCTGCTCATCTGACACCTCGTTGTTGGTTTTGGCGTAGCGGTAGAAAAACGCGCTGACCCTTGCATTGTAGATGCAATGCACGTGAATAAGCTTGTCGGAATTGGCCTCAAGAACGCTCCTGAAGTCTTCGAAATTCTGATCGGTTGGATTTTCAAAATCGACAGGAATGTGGATGTACACCATTCCAAGCCTGGCAACAGTTTCGGCTTCGGTTTCGAGAGCCCCCTCACCATGTCCTGGACCCGTGTTGACGATATGTGTCACACCGAGGCGCTGAATATCTGCGAGTTGCAAAGCGTCAGGTTGTCCTGAAGTCGTCAGGCGCGCATTAATGCGCCGCCAGTTCAGAATATCGTCGGGGTCTTTCATGTCGCCCTCCTTGCTTCAAACGTCAAAATCGGAACAGGCAACATGTGCTTTTCTGTAGCGCTCTGTTGACGCTGGAAACTTCGAAAGCTTGCTTTTCGGCCGCAAGGGACGGCTTGCGAAGTTGCCACCACAGTTGGGGCAAATGTTGGCAAACCTCTGCTCAGCGCAGCTTTTGCAGAAAGTACACTCAAATGAGCAGATCACAGCGTCTGTCGAGGATGGTGGCAGACCCCTGTCACAGCACTCGCAATTTGGTTTTAAAATCAGCATATCATCATTCCCTGCAATTCGGTTTGTAGACTACCCGCTTACCGTCTGGCAGGAATGACAACATGACTGCAAAAACGGCCAAAGTGAGACTTCAGCATATGAATCCTAAGCTTGTCGTTTTTGTTGTGTATCCGGACATAGTGCTGTTGGATCTGGTTGGTCCGTTGCAGGTGTTCTCTCATGCGCCAGATCCGAAAACGCAAGAAAACGGGTACAAGTGTGTAGTTGTGTCGGTAAATGGCGGATCAACTGAGACGAATACCGTCGTCTCAATCCCCAGCCAGCCGGTCTCTGAAATTGCCGGTCACCACATCCACACGTTGATTGTCGTCGGCGGCGACGGCGCGATACCTGGCATGCGTAACGAACGTCTTGTTGACACTATCAGGACGCTGGCTGCCCGTTCAGTGCGCGTGTGTTCCGTTTGTTCCGGTGCGCTGGTACTCGCAGCCACTGGTTTGCTGGATGGCAGACGTGCGGTAACGCATTGGGATGATTGCAGGATGCTCGCAGAAGAATTTCCCAGAGTTCGCGTTGAACCTGATCCGATTTACATCAAGGATGGTGATGTCTGGACATCTGCGGGTATTACGGCGGGCATCGACATGGCGCTGGCGATAGTGTCCGAGGATTTGGGGCGGCACTCTGCAATGGCTGTCGCCCGATCGATGGTCGCTCAAATGGTTCGTTCTGGCGGGCAATCGCAATTCAGTCCGGCTCTGGGGCGACAGGCAATTGACGGCGCAGGGCGTTTTGAAGCTTTGCATGCATGGATTCAGGAAAACCTCGATGCGCCCTTGCCCGTTGAGACCCTGGCGGACAGGGCCGGCATGAGCGCGCGCAATTTCTCGCGTATCTATTCAAAAACTATGGGGATTACGCCGGCCAAGGCGGTCGAGGCTATGCGGATCGAAAAAGCACAGGACCTGTTGGCGGCGAGCTCTATGAGTATCAAGCAGATCGCCACGGAGTGTGGTTTCAACGGAGAAGACCGTATGCGCCGCGCGTTTGTCAGGGCTATGAATTTGTCACCTTCCGAATACCGGCAGAACTTTCAGATTTCGTGACGGGATTGTAGATGGGTGTCCGCACCGTTTCTTTGCGCATACGGTCCGTCGTTTCCATCCCGGATCTGGTGGAAACCGCGGCCCATCAGCTTTCGAGAATGTTCATGTGATTGAGCAGGTTGGGTACGGGGCAATCAGGACGTTGAAACGGTGATCCGGGTGTGGTGGTTCAATGCACCCGACGGATTGTTTGCTTTCAGGTCTGGCGCTGATGGCGAGGCCCGGCTTTCTACCAACGGCGGCTCCATTTCAGCGGCAAGTCAGTCGTTTCACCAACAGGAATGTAAACTCAAAAAGTTTTATACTGCTTTGATGATCAGATTAAAAACGGCTGGCCGGGTTTCTTGCTGGACATCAGTAACGTTCTCTTTTGGGTGTATGCCGGGAGCAACATCCGGACCAATTTCAGCCGATCAATGATAGCCAGTCTGTGTATCGGGAAACTGACTGAACCCAAGCGACTGGTGACACTTCAGCATCACTGAGGAACAACAGAGTTATTTGCCTAAAAAAGTGCCGGAACTATTTGGACAAAAGACGGTCGGGGGATTTCTGTTGACTCGCTGGAGAGTTTCAGCTTCCGTACCAATCTGTAATTGGTTCGCCTTTTTGTTGGGAATTGTCTACAGGAAGACTCTGTGCCGAACATAATTCAAAACAGAACGTCAGCTGCTCAGAACGGCGCGCAGGCTCACGCGATGGAGCTGGTGGATCTTTCACTACGCTTTCGCGGTCAGCCAAATGACGTTGTCGATCAGGTTTCTCTGGCCGTTGGGCAGGGGGAGGTTCTGTGCGTCGTTGGCGAGTCGGGATGCGGAAAGAGCGTAACAGCCATGGCCCTGATGGGGCTTCTGTCTCCGGATTATTCCATAATTTCATCTGGAAACCTGAATGTTGGAGGGATATCCTTTGATCTCACGCGTGATGCTCTGCCGCGTGAGATGCGCGGTAGCCGCGTAGCCATGATTTTCCAGGAGCCGATGACGTCTCTCAATCCTGTGTTCCGGATCGGTGATCAGATATGCGAGGCGATTCTCAGTCACGGTAACGTCAGCCGTTCTGACGCGATGGCGCGCGCCGAAGAAATGTTGAAGCGCGTTGGAATCGCAAACCCTGCGCAACGCCTGTTTGAGTTTCCGCACCAATTGTCCGGTGGTATGCGGCAACGTGTAATGATTGCAATGGCTCTGGCCAACGATCCACAGGTTCTCATCGCGGATGAGCCGACGACCGCGCTCGATGTGACAATACAGGCTCAGATTCTCGACCTTATCCGCGACCTGCGGGATGACACCGGTATGGGTACGATCATGATTACTCACGACCTTGGCGTCGTTGCGGAAATTGCTGATCGTGTGGCTGTCATGTATGGTGGGCAGGTGGTTGAGCAAGGTCCGGTTCGGGACGTTTTTGAGAACCCGCAGCACCCCTACACAATTGGCCTGATGAGTGCCATGCCACGGTTGGATCGCCCGGGTGGCCGGCTGGCTATTGTTCCGGGGACCGTGCCAGCCATCTCCAATATGCCGGATGGTTGCCGTTTCAGAACGCGATGCGCCTTTGCAACATCCGAATGTGAACGCCGCCCCGGGCTGTCCGAATTTGCCGCGCAACACAGCGTCGCCTGTCACTTCGCGCCTCTGGAAGAAAACATCGGGGTTACAGCATGAGTGATCAGGTCATTCTGCAGGCCATCGATGTCGTCAAACACTTTGGAGGCGGCGATGGTTGGCTGACGCGCGCCCCGGTTGTCCAGGCTGTGGATGGCTTATCGTTCGACGTCATGCGAGGCGAAACATTTGCAATCGTCGGCGAAAGCGGTTGCGGGAAATCGACGCTTGCGCGGCTTTTGATGCGCCTCCTGAGCCAGACCTCCGGCGATGTCCTGTTCGAAGGGCGCCAGATCAGCTCTGTCGAAGGAGAAGAGCTTCGAAAGCTGCGCCGGGACATGCAGTTTATCTTTCAGGATCCGTTTTCATCGCTGAACCCCAGGATGACAGTGGGCAAACTGGTCGGTGAGCCGCTGGAAGTGCATGCACCGGAACTGTCCGCTCGGGAGCGCCGCTCAAAAGTGGCGACGCTGCTGCGGCAGGTCGGTCTGCGTCAGGAACATGCTGACAGATATCCGCATGAATTCAGTGGCGGGCAGCGGCAGCGTGTTGGCATTGCCAGGGCCCTGGCATCCGGTCCGAAGCTGATCATCGGTGATGAACCCGTTTCAGCGCTCGACGTGTCCGTTCAGGCTCAGGTTATAAACCTGCTTGGGGATATTTCCCGTGAGCTTGGGCTGACACTGGTCATAATCGCTCATGATCTGGGAGTGATCCGGCACATGAGTGATCGCGTGGCTGTAATGTATCTTGGACGAATCGTTGAGATTGGTTCGACCGAAGATGTGTTTACGGACCCAAAGCACCCTTATACCCAGGCTCTGCTCGCAGCAATTCCGTCGATGGATGGAAAGAGGACGGATCATAGTGCAACTGTGAAGGGCGAAATGCCCAGCCCGTCTGATCCTCCTTCTGGTTGCCGCTTCCACACCAGATGCCCCTATGCACAGGATCGGTGCAGATCAGAAACGCCGCATCTGAGTCCCGGTGCCCGGCGGTCTCATCAGGTGGCGTGTCATTTTTCGGAAACACTGGAACGCCCGGCGTCGCTTGTTGCGCCAAAACCGAGATCAGAAACTGTTGAAGCCCGTTTTGCGCTGTACCGCGCGGCGACAGAGGGCGGAACCGTAAAGCATTTAAAAAACCCAAATCAACACCAACAGACAGAGAGGACCTGACAATGTCACAACTGAAAAAGGCCATGATCACGGCACTGGTCGGCGCGACTGCGCTGACAGCAAGCCCGATTTTCGCCAAGGATCTGCGGATTGCATTGCAATCTGACGCCGATGTACTGGACCCCGACCAGTCGCGGACGTTTGTAGGCCGGATCGTCTATGCGTCCCTGTGCGATAAGCTTGTTGATATCACGCCGAACCTGGAGATCATTCCGCAACTGGCGACATCCTGGACAACTTCTGACGACGGCACCGCGGTCACAATGCAGTTGCGTGAAGGTGTCGTGTTCCATGATGGCACACCCTTTAATGCAGAGGCGGTTGCCGCAAACATTGAACGCTCGCAAACACTGGATGAATCGAGGCGCAAATCTGAACTTGCCTCCATCACCTCGACAGAAGTCACGGGCGAATACGAAATAGTACTGAGTCTGGCAGGGCCCGATGCGACGCTTATGGCGCAGCTTGCGGACCGTGCAGGTATGATGATCTCTCCCACGGCGGCTGCGGCAGCAGGTGCAGATTTCGGTCTCAATCCCGTTTGCTCAGGCGCCTTCAGTTTTTCTGAGCGTGTGGCACAGGACAAAATCGTTCTGACCCGGTTTGACGACTATTGGAATGCGGAAGCGATCAACTTTGACAGCGTTACATTCCTTCCGATCCCTGACACTACAGTACGACTTGCGAACCTGCAGTCTGGTGATATCGACATGCTGGAACGCCTCGCAGCCACAGATCTGACCCAGGCACGGGGCGACTCCGGTATTGTTGTCGAAAGTGCTGTTTCGCTGGGATACCAGGGGATTACCTTTAACATCAACAATGGTGCACGCGGCGACAACCCCTGGGGCAATGACAAACGACTGCGCCAGGCTCTCAGCTATGCAATCGACCGCGAGGCGCTAAACCAGGTGGTCTTCGATGGTGCTTTTGCCCCGGGAAACCAGTCGTTCCCGTCTACGTCCCCGTGGTACAACCAGTCTTTGCCGCTTGAGGGCCGTGATATCGAAAAGGCGAAAGCACTGCTTGCTGAAGCGGGCTTTGCTGATGGGCTGGAACTGGAAGTTCAGGTGCCAAACTCCACGGAACCGCTTGCCGTGATGCAGGTCGTTCAGGCAATGGCCGCAGAGGCCGGTATTGATATCAAACTGACGTCAAAAGAGTTTGCGACCCTTCTGGCAGATCAGTCTGCAGGCGACTACACCGCAAGCCAGATCGGTTGGTCTGGGCGCGTCGACCCTGATGGAAACAACCATCAGTTCGTCACGACAAACGGCGGGATCAACGACTCCAAATACTCAAATCCCAAAATGGATGAGTTGATGGACGCTGCCCGCGTTGCCGGATCAACGGAGGAGCGCAAGGCGCTCTATGACGAAGCAATGACAATCATGCTGGACGATCTGAACCGGGTTTTCCTTTACCATGTCAATTGGATCTGGGCTCACAACGCCAGCATGAAAGGGTTCACACCCTATCCGGATGGCATGATCCGTCTTGAGAACGTCACCTGGGAAGAATGATCTGAACCCGCCTTCGCCAGCGAAGTGCTGGCGGAGGCCTGCAAACTGAGGCTGTAGTATGCTGGCGTTTCTGCTCAGACGCATTCTGATTGCCATTCCAACTGTTGTGATCATTTCGATCATGGTTTTTGGTTTGCAACACCTGTTGCCCGGTGACCCCATCCTTGTCCTTGCGGGAGAGGAACGCGATCCCGATGTTCTGGAAGCGCTGCGCGAAAAATACCGTCTGAACGACCCTGTTCCCGTGCAGTATATAGCGTGGGTTGGGAATGCATTGCAGGGTGATCTGGGTGTTTCGCTGCGCACCAATCAGCCGGTAACAGAGCTGATGGCTGAGAAGTTGCCTGTCACAATTCAACTCGCTTTTATGTCCATGGTTTTCGCGCTCGTCATTGGTATTCCGGCTGGTATCCTGTCGGCCGTAAAAAAGGGAACTGCTACGGACTATGTCGCGAATGTTGTGGCTCTGTCTGGCCTTTCCATTCCGAATTTCTGGCTGGGGATCATGCTGATCCTGCTGGTGTCAGTAAAGTGGCAGCTGTTGCCTGCATCCGGGTACGTGCCACCGTCTGAAGATTTGTGGCAGTCGGTACGAACGATGCTGATGCCTTCGTTCGTGCTGGGAACGGCCCTGGCAGCGACACTCATGCGACACACAAGATCGTCCATGATTGGCGTACTGAGCGCAGATTACGTGCGTACGGCGCGGGCTAAAGGGCTGCGCGAAAGGGTCGTCATTCTAAAACACGCATTTCGAAACGCGCTCACACCTATCGTGACCCTCACGGCTTTGCTGTTCGGCGAACTGGTAGCCGGTGCGGTTCTGACGGAGCAAATTTTTACCATTCCCGGTTTCGGCAAGCTGGTTGTCGACGCGGTGTTCAACCGCGACTACGCCGTCGTACAGGGTATCGTCCTTGTCACCGCTGTCGGATTTATTTTCATGAACCTCTTCGCGGATGCCATGTACTACGTGCTGAATCCGCGGCTGAGGGGGCAATGACATGACGCAGTCTGCAACCAATCCCCCGGTTGGGGTTGATCCCGTTACCGAGACACGTCAGCAAAGCCGTGTCTGGAAGAAGTTCAGAAGTCACAAAAGCGCTGTGGTCGGCGGTGTTCTGGTCGCTTTCTTTGTTCTGATTGCGATTGCTGCACCTCTGCTCCCGATCCCGGATCCTGCAGCAACAGATTGGGGTGCGGTACGCAAGGCACCAAGCTGGGATCATTGGATGGGCACGGACGAGATCGGGCGCGATGTGCTGTCGCGGTTGATATGGGGGGCTCAGGCCTCGTTGCTGGCTGGTGTTGTATCTGTAGGAATCGCCGTCCTGTTCGGTGTTCCGCTGGGTGTCGTTGCCGGATACTTTGGCGGCTGGACAGACGCGGTTATCTCACGCTGTACCGAAGCGCTCCTAGCGGTTCCGTTTCTTATTCTCGCAATCGCGCTGGCTGCGTTTCTGGGCCCTTCGCTTACCAACGCCATGATCGCCATCGGTATCTCAGCAACACCGATTTTCATACGTCTCACCCGGGGACAGGTTCTGAGTATCAAGGCAGAGGACTATGTGGAAAGCGCCCGCGCAGTTGGTCTGCAGACACCCAGAATATTGTCCCGGTATATCCTGCCGAACGTGCTGCCACCAATTCTGGTTCAGGCAACACTGACCATCGCCACCGCGATCATCGCAGAGGCTTCCCTTTCTTTTCTGGGACTGGGCCAGCAGCCGCCCGCACCAAGCTGGGGATCAATGCTGAACACAGCCAAAAACTTCCTGAACCAGGCGCCCTGGATGGCAATGTGGCCTGGCTTGTCGATCTTTTTTGTTGTGCTCGGTTTCAACCTTTTGGGCGACGGCCTGCGCGATGCGCTTGACCCGCGCGAACACTGATCGGGAAGTTCCATGACAGGATTTACAACCCGACCAGAGATCAGAGGCACCTTTGGCGTGGTGACCTCGACACACTGGATAGCGTCTGCCGTGGGCATGAGCATTCTGGAAAAGGGAGGAAATGCTTTTGATGCTGCAGTTGCTACAGCGCTGACGCTTCAGGTTGTTGAACCACATCTGAACGGACCTGCAGGTGACATGCCCGCGATCATCCGTTCGGCGAAAACCGGTCGGGTCGAGGTGCTGTGCGCACAGGGCGTTGCGCCCGAGGCCGCGACAATCGACCATTACCGGAAAAAGGGGCTGACGCTGATTCCTGGCTCCGGTTTGCTGGCGACGGTTGTACCGGGTGCTTTTGACGGCTGGATGCTGATGCTGCGCGACTACGGGACGATGACACCGCGTGAGGTGATGCAACCAGCAATCGACTACGCCCGGGATGGACATCCCATCCTGCCGCGGGTGGCCAATACTATCGCAGGCCTGCAAGATTTTTTCGAAACTGAATGGCCGTCCTCAGCCAAGGTCTGGGCACCCGACGGGGTCGCGCCAGCGCCGCACTCATTGTTTCAAAACCCCGATCTGGCGCAGACCTACGACCGCCTTGCATCGACGAAAGGTGAAACACGTAAAGAGCAGATCGACGCCACGCGCGCTGAATGGCGGGAAGGTTTCGTTGCGAACGCAATTTTTGAGTACCTCGCGGACGCCCGGGTCGTGGACGTGTCCGAGGGCAGACATTCTGCTGTCCTGTCGCCTTCAGACATGGCTGCCTGGCGGGCAAGCTACGAAGAGCCACTGATTTATGACTATCATGGCTGGTCGGTTCACAAAACGCAGGCCTGGTCCCAGGGACCGGTGTTTCTGCAGGCGCTGGCCATCCTGAAAGGGTTTGATCTGGGAGCTATGGACCCCAGCGGAGTGGAGTTCGTGCACACGGTCGTTGAAGCCATGAAACTGGCTTACGCCGACAGGGAAGCGTATTACGGCGACCCTGACTTCAGCGAGATTCCCATCGATGTACTGTTGAGCGATGACTACAACAAGGAGCGCCGCCGCCTGATCACTGAAAAGGCATCTTTCGAGCAGCGTCCCGGGCGCATCAGGGGTTTCGAGGCCCAGGCGGACGCGTACATCGAACGGGCATCGCGCGATTTCAACGTCGGTCCGGTTGAAGCGCAGGAACCGACCATGTCGCACCTTACGGAAAAACGTGGTGACACCGTGCATCTGGATGTCATTGATCGGTGGGGAAACATGGTGTCAGCCACGCCTTCGGGCGGCTGGCTGCAAAGCAGCCCGGTCATACCAGGCCTCGGTTTTGCACTTAACTCCCGGGCGCAGATGTACTGGCTTGAAGAAGGCCTTCCAACCTCGCTTGTTCCCGGCAGCCGGCCCAGAACGACACTGACGCCAAGCTATGCTGAAAAGGACGGTACACAACTGGTGTTTGGCACGCCCGGTGTTGACCAGCAGGACCAGTGGCAACTGATATGGTTCCTGAGGTTTATTCATTTTGGCATGGGTTTGCAGCAGGGTATGGATCAGCCCCTGTTTCACACAATGCATTTCCAGAGTTCGTTTTTTCCAAGAGAGGTCAAACCGGGTGAAATCATGATTGAACCAGATATAGGAGATCAGGTGATCGCCGGGTTGCGTGCGCGCGGCCACAAAGTGACAGTTGCCGAGCCATGGACTGTTGGGCGCCTGACTGCGGCCATGCGCGAGCCCTGCGGTACATTGCGTGCTGCTGCCACGCCGCGCCTGATGCAGGCATATGCGGTGGGCCGATGACGTTTTCCCTGATCGCAAAGGACGCCGATGGCAGCATTGGTCTGATCGTTGCCAGCAAGTTCTTTGCCTGCGGCGCTGTCGTGCCATTTGTTTCTGAAAAGGCTGCGGTCGCCAGCCAGGCGTTCTGCAATCCCGTCTGGGGCACCGAGGGGCTGGCGCGCATGGCAGCGGGTGAAACGGCGCAGAACGTCATTGATGATCTGACAGCCCGGGACCGAGGGCGCGCAATCCGGCAGGCTCATATGCTCGACATATCAGGACAGTTTGCGGCCTATACCGGCGGGGATTGCGTCGACTGGGCTGGCCATCAGATCAGCGGGGACCACTCTGTTGCGGGCAACATGCTCGCCGGCCGGCAGGTTATCGAAGCCACATCGGAGGCCTACTCTGGCGGGGCCAACCTGCCTTTTGCGGAGCGTCTTATCAGGGCGATGCAAGCAGGCGAGGCTGAAGGCGGCGACAGGCGGGGCAGGCAGGCCGCAGGTCTTGTGATCCACCGCGGACAGTCTCATGCCTGGCTTGATCTGCGGGCAGATGATCACGCGGATCCGCTGGGAGAACTTTCGCGGCTTTGGGATGTCGCACAGGAGCGGTATGTGCATTTTGCAAAAGGTATGCCAGATGCTCAGCGGTTTTCGGGCTATCCCACACGCGAGGGCATTGATGCGGATATCGCACGCGCTGAAGCCGAGCGTATTGCGGCGGGACGGCCCAGCAGATCGCATGCAGTAGAATATGAATAGTAACTCGGATCGCTGACAGAATATGGACCGGTCGTCTGCAGTCATGGGAAACAAGATGAACGCAATGCCATCAAACGGCCTGCCACAGCAGGTGAGAATGCGCCTGCTGGAACTGATCAAATCCGGAGACCTCGGATCGGGCGGGAAACTGCCCACGGAGCGCGCGCTGGCTGATCGTTTTGGCGTGGGTCGGCGTTTTGTACGGCAAGCGCTTGATGCGCTCGAAACCGAAGGACTGGTCTGGCGCAAACAGGGCAAAGGAACCTTCGCAGGCCAGCCTTCCGATCCGATCGGGGATCTGGCTGCAAAGATAACAGGTGAGACAAACGCCCTGGAAGTCATGGAGGCACGACTGTGTATTGAGCCCGAACTGGCGGCTCTTTGTGCCCGGCGGATGCACGCAGAGGAAGTAAAACGGCTGCGGATGCTGGCACAACGTCAGTGGGAAGCCACCGATGCGCAGGCGATGGAGCTATGGGACGGATCACTGCATCGCCTGATCGCCCAGTGCGCGCGCAACCGTCCGTTGCTGACGGCTTATTCAATGCTGGACAAGATACGTTCCAATCCTGACTGGGTCAGTTTGCGGGCCAAAGCCCGTACAGAAGCATCCCTGCAGGTCACCCACAGCGAACACACAACGATCATCGATGCAATTGAAGCCGGCCACGAAGATGCGGCGCGGCTTGCAATGCGCGACCATCTCCAGACACGATTTGAGGCGTTGAGCGGCGGACCGGGTATTCCGAATGATACCCCGGACACTCTGATCACAAAGTAACGGATACAGAAAGGAAACCGAATGCCAGTCCGCAACAGATTTGCCGAGCTCCATCCGGAAATCACTGCATGGCGACGCGACCTGCATGCCCATCCGGAACTGCAATACGACCTCCCTCGCACGGCATCGTTTGTAGCCAAAAAGCTGAGGCAATTTGGCTGTGATGACGTGGTGGAGGGCATCGGGCGCAGCGGCGTGGTTGCTTTGATCCATGGACAGAAAAACGACAGCGACAGGACCATTGCGTTCCGAGCCGACATGGACGCCCTGCCGATTATTGAAGCGACGGGCGCGGAACACGCCTCTGCAATACCGGGTCGGATGCATGCCTGTGGCCACGATGGGCATACGGCCATGCTGCTGGGTGCGGCGCAGTATCTGGCTGAAACCCGAAATTTTGATGGCCGCGTTGCCCTGGTTTTTCAACCCGCGGAAGAGGGTGGTGCCGGCGCGGAAGCGATGATCAGGGACGGCCTGATTGAAAGTTTCGGAATCTCCGAGATCTACGGTTTGCACAACTCTCCCCTGCTGCCGCTGGGACAGTTCGCGATCCGACCGGGTGCGTTTTACGCCGCGGTAGACAGTTTCCATATTCACGTCAAAGGCCGGGGTGGGCACGCTGCACGACCAAACAATACAATTGACACAACGCTGGCAGCATCGGCCATTGTTATGGCACTGCAGTCGGTTGTGTCCCGCAATACAGACCCGCAGCAACCCCTTGTGGTGTCCGTTACATCGTTCAGAACCGAAACCGATGCCTTCAACGTCATCCCTGAGAATGCTCGGCTGCGCGGCACTATCCGCAGTTTTGACCCACAAGCGCGTGCCGCTGCGATTGAAAGAATAGAAAATCTCGTATCCCTGACTGCGCAAAGTTATGGCGCTTCGGCAGAGTTCGGTTTTGACGAGGAACCCTACCCGGTCATGGCAAACCATGAAGCTGAGACACAGCATTGTATCAGCGCGGCACGTCAGGTTGCGGGTGACTGTATAACCGACGCGCCCCGAACGACGGGCGGTGAAGACTTTGCCTACATGCTCCGGGCGTGCCCCGGCGCTTACATTCAGTTGGGCATTGGCAAAGGGCCCGGGCTTCATCATCCTGAGTATGACTTCAACGACGACGTGATCCCCACGGGCTGTTCCTATTGGGTCAGCCTCGCCGAGCAGAGGCTACCGACATGATTGTTGAGGCGAGCCCGGACAACTGCCATTGGGGTTATTTCGACGCAACGCGCGATCCGGTTGCAACCATCGACAGCGGGTCAGAAGTCACAATCAAGACAGTCTCAGGTGGGCCGTCGATGTTGCCTGCAGACGGTTTCCATATTCCACCAGAGCTGCTCGCCATCCATGCCATGGGAGATGCATCAATAACTGGTCATATTCTGACAGGCCCGGTGGCAATCAAAGGGGCGATGCCGGGCGACGTACTTCAGGTAGACATCCTCGATGTCCGGCTGCGGCAGGACTGGGGTTACAATGTCATCCGCCCGCTCGCCGGTACCTTGCCACTCGATTTCACTTCGCCCTGTCTGACGCACATTCCGCTGGACGCGAGCGCGGGCACAGGGCAGATGCCATGGGGCTCAACGCTGACCTTGTCGCCGTTTTTCGGCGTGATGGCAGTTGCTCCGCCGAGAAGCTGGGGCCGGATTTCGACCATTGAGCCACGTGCACATGGTGGCAATTTGGATAACAGGGAGCTTGTCGCAGGGACGACTCTCTTCCTGCCTGTCTTTGAAGAAGGGGCGTTGTTTTCCTGCGGAGATGGCCACGGCGCGCAGGGGGACGGCGAAGTCTGTGTCACGGCAATCGAAACCGCTTTGACAGGCACGTTCCGTCTGACGGTGCGCCGTGATCTGGATTTGTCATACCCCGAAGCGGAAACCCCAACGCACTTCATTACAATGGGCATGCATGCGGATCTGGATATTTGTGTGGAAATTGCACTGCGCCGTATGATTACATTGGTTTCCAAGGGCCTGCAAATCAGCCGGGAACAAGCCTATATGCTTTGCTCACTGGCTGGTGATCTGCGGATTACCCAGACCGTGAACCGTGAAAAAGGTGTGCATATGATGATGAGCAAAACGCATCTGAAAACAGATACGTGAAGGTTTCTGCGCGAGAGCGAACAGATAAATGGACGAGCCACCGTAACGCGTTTGTTTGCTATTCATTGCTCCAGGTTCGTTCTTTCCATAATTCTGGGAGGCGGTTGTAATGCTCCATTACGGCACTGCTTCTTTGAATGGCCGGAAATGGTCGGAATCTGAAGCGTGCTCCCGGGCGCGGAGCTGATTGCTGCACTGGACGTGTACTACAAACTTGATGAGCGAGTGACTTTGGTAAAATGCGCTTCCAGGCCACATCAAAGCCAAAAGAACGTTCGGCAGGTGACAGCAATTCCCGCTGTACTCAGTCCGGACAATCTGACCCTTATTCCACCTGAAATGCGGCGAGTGATCGGGGGACGTTGTACCTGCGTCCGAGTTGGCTTGTGAAACAGCGCCTGTCGCCCGGTGTCTGAATTGTGTAAGCCCAGGACGCATTATTGCGGGCAGTTTGCAGCAGGTATTCTATCGTTGCGGCGAGAAGCGGACTGTTTCGCTGCGCGCTCTACCCGCTGATCCGGAGATTTCTATGGGCCCGTTTCAGGAGTGCTTTCCTCTGGCCGGAAGACATGTGCCAACCGCCAGCCCTGATTGTTCGATGACTTTTGCACGTCCCTAACCGGTTTCAGAATTCGTCCCAGCCGCCGTCGTCAAGAGCGAGATTGCCTTCGACAACCGGAACAGTTGCCGTTTTTGCAACAGAACGTGCGGTGGGCGCCGGCTTTGCCGTGGGTTTTGCGGTTTGATTTGCTTCAGTCTTGAAGCGTGACGTAGACAGTTTGAGACTGTCCGCTTCATTCGAAAGCAATGCTCCGGCTGCTGTCACTTCCTCAAATGACGCCGCCTGCTTTTGCGTATTTGTATCGATCTGAGCGACAGCGCTGTTGATTTCAGTGATACCGTGTACCTGTTCTGAAATTGCTGTGGATATCTGTTCGATCCCCTGCGAAACGCCAACCACACTGTCCGAGATTTTTTCGAGCGATTCCTGAGCGTTCGTTACTTTTGCAACGCCTTCCGAAACAGCATTGTCACTTCGGGCAATAACGTCATCAATCTCCTTCGCCGCTTCGCCGGCGCGCTGGGCCAACTGGCGCACTTCAGATGCAACCACGGAAAAGCCACGTCCAGCTTCTCCTGCGCGGGCGGCTTCGACACCGGCGTTCAGCGCAAGCAGATTAATCTGGAACGCAATGTCATTGATTACTGTAACAACCTTGGCAATTTCCTTGGATGCGTCTGCGATGCGTGACATTGCTTCTGCGGCATCAGCCGCCACGACACTGCTGGATTTCGCTGTTTCGCTGGCGCTGCCAGCATTTTTGTTCGCATCTGTTACATTTTCACTGACCTGTTTGATACTCGCCGTCAGCTGTTCCAAGGCAGCGGAAGTTTCTTCCAGTGAAGCCGCGTTTTGTTCAGCCTGTTTCGAAAGTGAATCCGAAGTGTCACGCAGTTCGCCGGAAGACGAGGCCAGGTTGGAAGCGCTTTCACCTATCTCTCCGACAAGTGATTTCAGGGCGAGTATCATGTCGTTGGTATTGTTCTGCAGGTCGCCGAACTCACCTTTAAAGTCCCCATCCATTGTCTTTGTCAAATCGCCTTGAGCGACCAGTTCCAGCGTCCTGCGCGCGGCTTTCACACCCTGTGCTACGCTTTCGACAAGCGTGTTTACACTCGCTGCAAGCGTTACGAGTTCTTTGTCTTCGAAATCGAGATCGACGCGCCCGGAGAAATCTCCGTCAACTGCCTTGCTTACGACCGCCTGGATCGAATGCTGCAACCGGACCGCTGTTTTCCGGCGCTCTTCTGCCAGTGCCAGGTCTTCTTTTTCTTTTTCAGCAGAAGCTGCGGCCTGTTCAGCTGTCTTTTTCGCGGCATCTTCGAGCTTGCGTGCATTTTCTGCGTCCGCCTCAGCCAGCTTCACGACTTTTGCAGCGTTCTCCTGAAAGACCTGTGTGGCCCGGGCCATATCGCCGACTTCGTCTTTTCTGTTCTGCCCGGCAATTTCGACGTCCTGCTCGCCGTCAATGATTTTCTGCATTGCTGCTATGATGTTCTGGATGGGCTCCGCGATGCTTGCTCCGGCCCTGGTTGCAATCCAGATCCCCGAGCCGATGGCGATCACCAAAAAGAGGCCGATTGAGATGTTTGCCATAGTCTTTGCGGACTGGAGATTGGCGGATCTGACGCCAAGCAGTACTTCTTCTTCTGCGCCGAAATCGGCCATAAGCCCGCGGAAGGCATCAAAATAGGCTTTGCCGCGCGCCTCGGCGACAAACGCGACCAGGTCTTCCATTGAATTGTCGGTGCCCACCGTGCGGCGCATTGCGATCTGCACGTCGGCAACCTCGGTTTTCCATTCACGTATCGTCTGCTCAGCGCGGCCCAGCCGCTCTACCTGGCCGGGGTTGTCTGATACGGTTGCCTGCAGATCTGCCAGGCCCGCGAAAATCCGCTTCTCACCGGATACATATGGTTCAAGAAAGTTGTCCTGCCCGGCAACGAGAAAGCCGCGCATTCCGGTTTCCATGTCCACCGCTGCGGCGACAATGGCGTTTCCCTTTGCCAGGGCCCGATGCGTGTGATCGACCCAGTGCGCATTGTGTGAAACGAACTGGAGCGAAACGATCGCAATCGTGCCTACGATCGCGATGAATGCTATGGGCACTGCAAGGACGGACAGGATTTTCTTTTTGATCGAACTGTCTTCAAACCATTGCAAGCTCACGGAACGCTCCTTTTTAACACACCTGAGGGTTGGCCTTAGCAAGCCAGACGGTCAGCTTCTGACTGCGAAGTGTTAAGAATTGGTTTGCAAAGGCCTTGCATACCAGCGGGGTGTTGGTGCGGGTTAACCTGTGCGCAGGCATTCGGGTTCCGGCAGGGACATCAGGGCGGGTGTGTCACCCTGTCACTTTCAGTCTATGGCTTTGTCGCAGAATCTGTTGCGTTTTACTGCTAATACGCAGGCCGGCCTGTGCGTGCTCCTGACAGGTTCAGCACTGTCCGTCCGCAAAGCTGCTCGACTCTGTGAGTGGCCGCTGCGAGTGTTTACACAAAGATCGCAGGCAGGAGAAAAGACTCAATGTTAAACAGATCAGATGTGGCCGAGCAAATCGCACGAAGCGCAGGAGCGCTCGCGCTGGACTATTTCCAAAAGCTGAACACGCTCGTGATCGAGGATAAGGGGCCGCAGGATTTCGTTTCAGAGGCTGATAAAGCTGTTGAACTGCACGTCCGTGCCGGAATTGAGGCCGCATTTCCGGAAGACGGCATTGTGGGCGAAGAACATGCCCCGAAAACTTCCTCTTCAGGCTATACGTGGATCATTGACCCGATTGATGGAACGACAAACTTCGTTACAGCAATTCCGGTGTGGTGCGTGGTTATCGCCGTTGTTTGCGACGACAAAGCGCAGATCGGTGTGACCTATGATCCGATCCATGATGAGATGTTTGTTGCGACACGTGGTGCCGGTGCAACGCTGAATGGCGAACGATTAGTGTGCAATTCGGATACGGCCATTACCCGCGGCTCCGTCAGCACCGGGTACTGCAACCGGATCAGTGCAGAAACCACGGTACGCGTTTTGCAGGGGGTAACGAGCCGGGGAGGTGTTTTCCACCGCAATGCGTCTGGTGCCCTGTCTCTGGCCTATGTGGCAGGAGGTCGGCTGATCGGATACCTTGAAGAACACATGAATGCCTGGGACTGCCTTGCCGGTCAGCTTTTGATCTCGGAGGCTGGCGGACGCGTCGAAGAGCAAAGTGCGGATGACATGATTGCAAATGGCGGTCGCGTCGTTGCCGGGAGTGCAGGTGTGTTTGATGATCTGATCGAAATAGCGAATGAAGCTTATGGCGCCTGATCCGCGGGCAGCAGCACGGGGCCGATACTGTCCAGCCCCACGGTGATCTGCGCTCCGGCTTCCAAAGGCGTGTCGACGTCTTCGCTGACGGCAAAAACCTCGCCGAAGCCTGCATCCAGTGTGTATTCCATACGGCTGCCGACATAAGTTGCCTTGGCCAGCGTCATTGGCATGCCGGTCCTGGCACCAAGCTTCAGCCGCGTGGGACGGACGGCAAGCGCTGCGGGGCCCGGCCCCAGACCGCGTGCGGGCAGAGAATGGGCAAAATCCCCGATCCGAATGCTGGCCGTGCCTTCTGACACTTCAAGGATTTCGCAGGGGATAATGTTTGCCTCGCCGATGAAATCCGCAACAAACCGGTCCGCCGGGGCATCGTAAAGCTCCCGGGGGCTGCCAATCTGGGCAATGCCGGCATTGCGCATCACGACGATCTCATCCGAAACAGCGAGAGCCTCTTCCTGATCGTGCGTTACATAGACGACTGTCAGGCCGAGGTTCTGCTGGATATCACGGATTTCTTCGCGCACCTGCCGCCGCAGCTTTGCATCAAGGTTAGACAGGGGTTCATCAAAGAGAAGCACCTGAGGTTCCAGCACGAGTGCCCGTGCAACGGCCACTCGCTGTTGTTGACCACCAGACAGCTCTGAAGGCAGCCTGTCGCCGTAGCCTTTCAGCCCCACCAGATCAAGACCCTGCTGTGCCCGTGCGCGCGTCTCTTCTTTGTCGTAGCCGGAAAAGCCAAGACCATAGGAGACGTTCTCCATCACCGACATGTGGGGAAAGAGCGCATAGCTTTGAAAAACCATCGAGACGTCGCGGTCGGTGGCGGGCAAAAGCGTCACGTCACGATCACCGATATGGATAGACCCATGTGTCGCCATTTCGAGCCCGGCAATCATCCGCAGCGTTGTGGTTTTACCGCAGCCCGACGGGCCCAGCAGGGTGACAAGCTTGCCCGCTTCAATCTCCAGGTTGATATCATCCACAGCCACGACGTCCTTGCCGTAGACTTTTGTCACGTTGCGGAAACTGACGGGGGCGGCTTTGGAATTGATACTCATGAGGCGTCCTTAAACACTGGAGCGTGACTGGGTCATGCGGCGACCGATTTCGGTACGACCAACGACAAACTGCATCAGCGCGACAACGCTGAGCATCACAAAGATCAGAGTTGTCGAATAGGCAATGGCGAGACCATAGTCGTTATTCTCGACCCGCCCGATGATGTAGCTGGTCGCCATGTCATATTCGGCACTCACGAGGAAAATCACCGCCGAGATCGCCGTCATAGCCCTCACGAAACTGTAGACCAGAGCGGCAAGGATCGCCGGACGCAACAGGGGCAGAATGATCCTGCGAAAGGTCTGCCATGAGTTCGCCCCCAGTGTGAGCGAGGACTCGTCAAGCGATTTGTCCAGCTGGGACATGCTTGCAATACCGGCGCGCACACCGACGGGCATGTTGCGAAAGATGAAGCTGACAACAAGGATGATACCCGTCCCGGTAATCTCAACCGGTGGTACATTGAATGCGAGGACATAGCTGACACCGATGACCGTGCCTGGAATGGCAAAGGAAAGCATGGTCCCGAACTCAAACGCATTTTTTCCGGCGAAAGTCTGCCGCGTGAGCAGATAGGCGGTTATCAGGCCCACGATAGCTGTGAGAGGTGCGGCGATAGCCGCAATTTTCAACGTCGTCCAGAAGCTGTCCCAGGCGGCACCGGACCAGCGGATACCACTGTCCTCGAACCGGAAGGAAAACGCGGTGACATAGTGTTTGAATGTCAGCGTGTTGTTCACACCCCAAAGCTCGACAACCGAGCCATAAAAGATCATCGCATAGACAACCATCGTGAAACCCGCCCAGATCAGCGCAAGCGCCAGAACGGGCAGGGACAAGGCACGTGGCATATGCGGATGCACACCGCTGTCGCCTTTACCCGAGACGGTGGTGTAGCTTTTCTTTCCAAGCCAGAAGCGCTGGGCATAGAATGCGCCGAGCGTAAAGCAGAGCAGCACCATGGCCAGCACGGCGGCCTTACCCTGGTCATACTGTGCACCGACGATGGCAAAAAAGATCTCTGTCGACAGCACGTCAAAGTTACCGCCAAGGACCAGAGGGTTGCCAAAGTCCGCCATGCTTTCAATGAAGCCCAGCAAAAAGGCATTTGCGAGCCCGGGGCGCATCAGGGGCAGCGAAACGGTTTTGAAGACCTGCCACTTTGATGCCCGCAGGGTCTGTGCCGCCTCTTCCATCGATGGTGAGACACCCTCAACAACACCGATCAGGACAAGAAATGCGATGGGCGTAAACGCAAGCGTCTGCGCGATCAGGACACCGGGGAGACCATAAAGCCAGCGGGTCGGCTGAACGCCGAAAACATCAGAAATGAAAACAGTGACCGACCCGGACAGCCCAAAGAGCAGGATCAGCGCCAGACCAATCACAAAGGGTGGCGTGATGATCGGCAGCACAGTCAGCGCCCGCAGAGCCCGCTTGTACCGAAAGCCGGAGCGGGTGACGACAAGCGCAAAGATCAGACCCAGCACCGTTGTGATCAGGCCGACCAGTACGGCGAGAAAAAGCGAATTCCATGCGACGCCGCAGCGCCCGCCAGAGAGACAGCCCAGCCCCCACAGCCTGTCATCAAAAAACTTTGAGGCGAACACACCGGCAGAGTATCCACCATCTTCGGTGATGAATGCGGCTGTCAGCATCTTGGCAATGGGGAAGAACACAAAGGCTGTGACGATCACGATCACACCGCCGATGGCACTGACAACGAAAACATCGCCGTTGATCGCCCCCCGCGCGGCGATACCCTGCGTGAACAAAAACAGGAAAGCAGACGCGCAGATCAGCGCGCCATAGCCCATACCGTATTGCCTGTCGCCAAGATCGCCAAAAAGAGCGCGGGCCCAATCAAAGTTCCAGCCGCGGATGCCGATTGCAAAGCCCTGAAGGATCAGCCAGCCAAAGCCAACGGCACCCGCCAAGATAAGCATCCTGGCATAAACAGGGTCGGATTTACGCCGCCCGAGCGCAAAGAGCGGTAACACAAGGCCCGCAAAAATTGGCGCCAGCCACAGCTTTTGGCCCTGACCGATCAGAAAGGCCGCCGGGGCGTAGTCCTCGTCAAATGGATATCCGTCGATCAGCCATTCAAACGAAAAAAACTCCTCCACCCCGTACCAGGGGAGGAGGAAAAATCCAACCCAGCCCGCAATGATCCAGAAGATCAGAACGGGATGGGTGGTTTGCTCGGTTGTCAGTGTGCGCACTGCGATGGATTACTGCGGCAGCACCGAAACGTCGTCGTCCCACTTTTTCAAAAGCCGTTTGCGGGTTTCCGAAGAGCCGTAGGTTTTGAAGTCATAGTCAATCAGCTTGATCGATGACATGTCCGGAGCGCTTGCAGAGGTTTCCGCGTTTTTGTTGGACGGCACCTGAAAGGCGTTGACCTGCAGCGCGAGGTTCTGTGCATCCGTGCTCAGGGCCCAGTCATAGAACTTTTTGGCTTCGTCCATATTGCGGGCGCCATCGATAATGGACATGGATCCGATTTCGTAGCCGGTTCCCTCTGAGGGTGCGACCACCTTTACAGGGAAGCCTGAGACAGCCTGCTTGACTGCATCATGCATGAAGACGATGCCGATAGTGTTCTCACCGCGCCCTGCTGCCTTGATGGGCGCAGATCCGGACTTGGTGTACTGGTTGATGTTGGCGTGCAGCCTCTTCATATAGTCAAAGCCGTCGTCTTCGCCGAAAAGCTGCATCATCGTTGCAAGCGTGGTATAGGCTGTGCCTGACGAATTCGGGTTTGCCATCTGAACATGGCCTTTGTACTCGGGCTTTGTCAGATCTTCCCAGGATGTCGGCTCAGGCAGATTGTTCGCGGCCAGCAGATCGGTGTTGTAGCCATACCCGAGCGCACCGGAGTAAATACCGATGGTCTTGTTGCCGGCGCTTTCTGCCTGGGAAATTGCCCAGTCGTGGAGCTGATCGCGCATGGGCGATACATATTCGGCCGTCAGCCCTTCTTCGGCCGCCTGCAGATGCGGATCACCGGTTCCTCCCCACCAGACGTCGCCCTTGGGGTTGGCGCTTTCAGCTTTGATCTGGGCAAAGGTTTCGCCCGACGATTTGCGTGTCATGGCCACGTCAATTCCGGTGGCATCCTGAAAGCTGTTGGCCATCAGCTGACACCAGTCTTCCTGAGCCGAGCAGTAAAATGTGAGCTTGTCAGCCTGTGCCGCGCCGGACGCCGCCGTAAGTGCGACGGCAGATGCACCAAGCATCATCTTTATTGAAGTCATTGAGGTTCCTCCCAGATACCAATTGTAACAGTTTTATTACATTTTTATGACAAGACCTTAGGAATGCACTCTGGCCGTGGCAATTAAAATCGTCGGCCCTCGGGAAATGAGGGCTGGGAGGAAGAACCGCGCGCTGCGAAAGCTGCGGCGGCACAGGCAGCGGAATGCCGCAAGGTGATAATTCGACGGCTGGCGGTCAAATCGCTTTGGATCGAGGATCTGCGGTGTTTGTCCGGCGGTTTGCTGGTCTGCGGCATCCGTTGCAGCCAGGTGGCAGGACAGCGCAAGGCGCCGTGAACTGGTGTCCAGGCATCCGCCTTATCGAGAAGTTTCTGCCCGCGAGGGGAGCTCTTGTGGCATTCTAAACAGATAAATTTTTGAACCCGACCGTCAGTCCACCTGTCAGCTATGCTTTCTGGCGTGACCGGATCCATGGCGCTCAAGCAAAGCAAATCCGGCGCCGTGGAAGTCTTCGCGTCGACAACCGTACCCGCAGCATGGGAAAGAACCGGGAAATACTCTGCCGTTTCGCTTGTCGGATGAAAAAGCCGCCATGCAAACATTGATTTTGCGCTTTTCGACCCCGGCGTCTGCATGGCGATTTCAAAAAAGAAACCAGTGTAAGTGCAGTACCGGCAGGCACAGATGGCCCGCCGGTCATAACGCATTGAATATTTGTATCAGCGCGTATTCACGATAGGTGGATTTTCGCACCGTCCCAGGCAGTAATGAATGCCCCCTGCTGCGCCCGGCGGCAGTGTTTCGGGGACTGACGGCAACGGGAACATCATATCGATGCAACCGTCGTGGTCGGTTTCAAAGTAGTCGGCGATGCGTTTGGGTATCCCTGGCTGGCCCTTGACGTACTTTTTCCAGGCCGGATTGGCCTGCTTGTTTTTCGCATTTGCTTCCCAATACTGTTTGACCTCGATGTTCTTGCCTGCTGCGTACAGTTTGTAGTTAAAGTTCGCTGCTGTGGTTGCATTCACTTTCAGACCTGTTGCAGCTGCTGCGGCAGGGAAGACATTTGCCGGATCGCTGGTGTTCTTGGTGTCAACACGCGCTTTTTTCGCTTCGACGTGGAAATACTGGTAGCGGATCCTGTTGTTTGCATTCTTGGATTTGACGATCTCGGTTTCCATGATCACGCAAAGGCGCAGGTGCCCGGTATTCTTGTCGTAGTGGTAACCTGGCAAAGACTTGTCATGTTCGCAGTATTCGAGGATCTGACCGCGTACCAGCACCTCGCGTTTGTCGTTTGCGTTCTTTCCGCCCTGCGCCGCTCTGAGCAGCGCACGGCCGGTAATGCCGGATACACCGTTTGAAAGCTTTTTGAGGTTGGCGCGCTCAATTCTTTCGGCACATTTTTCGACCGAGTCATTCTTTTTGCACTGACGGCTGTCGAGTGCCATGAGCAGTGTTTGGAACTCCTGATCTGTCAGGTCTCCGACCGGCTTCGGCGGAGCGTTTCTGTCACTGGAATATCCGCCCACCACAAATTTCTGTTTGGGTAAATCGCCTGTGTCCAGAATCTTGGCGGTTTGCGGATCCTTCGGACCCTGAGCGCAGGCAGAAAGAACAAAAGCGGCGAAAACAAACATTGCAGCCTTCAAAACGGGCTTGTTCATTTTAGTCTCCTAATACGTTAACTATTTGTTAACCTTAGCACAGACCGTCGCTGAAATCGAAACAATTTGTGTATCGCGTTGCCTTGGGAAAATTACGATGCCGGCGCATGCTTACTCCACTACAGGCAAATTCAGGCGCTCTTTTGTGTTTCGATGGCTTGGGAAACCGCTTCGGTTATGCGGTCGTGAAACCGGATAGCCGAACCCTCAAGCACGCTGCGCGCTTCACCAATCTGCACGGCGGCCTCTTCGGGCTCCTTCGCATGGAGATAGGCATCCGCCAGGAGCGTGTGAGAAAACGCAATGATCTGACCAGACCCGGTTGCCACGTATCTTTCCAGCCCTGCGCGCAGGGTTGCGATGCCTTTGTCTGAGGCGCCGCAGCGCGCTTCGGCCCATCCAAGAACAACGCTCGTCCAGGCCTCCCAGTACAGAAACTCAATCTTCTCACTGATCTTATGTGCCATTCGGGCGAAAACACGTGACTGCACCGGGTTGTCCAGAACGCAATAGATCGTTGCAATAATGCTCAGCGCATAGCAGCGCGTGAACTCACTGGTCTGCGCTTCTGCTTTTGCCACGGCCTCTTCGAGTTCGTCGGCAATTTTTGCACTGTCTCCATGCTTCAGCGCGCCAGCCCAGCACCGCATCACGATGTCTATGGTTTCCGGGTCTGCCGAATAGTATCGGTTTATTTCGCCAAGGTCGGATTTGGACCGCCAGAGCAGCGCCTTGTCAAAATGAATAATGGCGCGGTCAAATTCCCCGAGCAAAAGCGATGCCATCCCGCTGCTGTGCTCGCTCAGGGTCAGCCACGCCGGATCTGCATCGGAACCCACGAGTTCTTCGGTGCGCTTGCAATATTCCCAAGCCACGTCAGGTCGCCCGGCAATCAGATATTCGCCGACCAGATGATGCAGATTGGAGAAAGCGAGGGCAGTTTCCCCGGACTTTTCGTTCAGCGCGATCAGCTTTTCCAGGTTCGTCGCAATATCCGGTGATCCCCACCCGCGCATTTCAAGAGCAACAGCGAGGTTCTGACGAAGTTCGATCTCTGTCCGGTCTGAGTTTTCGTCACCGGCGACATGATCATTGGCATCCAGTGCAGCGGTCAGGTGTGCGATAGCTTCCCGGCTCGCATAGTTGCTTATGCACAGCGTGCCGGCTTCCTGCCATTTGTCACGCGCCGCGGTGAACTGTCCGGCTTTCTGGTAGTGCATTGCCAGAATTTCGGGGTGCCGGCCACAAAGCCGGGGAAACCCCCGAACAAGGGTTTCAGCAATCCGCTGATGAAGCTGTCTCGCACGTTGTGGAAGGATGGCATCATAGGCTACCTCGCTGATCAGCGCATGCCGGAATGAAAATGTATTTTCCGCCCATTGGTTCTGCTGAACCAGTATCTGTGCCTGGACGAGGCTGTCCAACTCTGTTTGAATTTCGGGTTCAGGCCGGTCCGAAACAGCGGCCACGAGCCGGGTGGTGAAATTGCGCCCCAGCGCGGCGCAGATGGAAATGGTGTCGGGCGTAACGTCAAGATGGTCCAGCCGCACCCGCAGGAGATCTTTGAGGTTTGAGGGAAATAGGGCCTCGTGTTCTGCATCGCCGATATTCCAGTCATCGCTGGCGGCACTCGACAGCATGCTGGCCATCTCTTCAATAAACAGGGGGATACCTTCAGACCGGCGCACAATGATTTTTGACAAGCCATTCAGCGCAATCTCACTGGTGTTGAGGGTTGAAAGGAGTGCTTTGGACTCGCGTGGGCCGAGACCCGGCAGCGAAAGCGTCGTGACCTTTGCTCGCATGGACCAGCGCGGGACATATTCGGGCCGGTACGTGCCCAGAAGCATGACCTTTCTTTCCCCCAGCCGGTCAATCAGGATATTCAACAGTTCCTCAGAAGAGGGATCAATCCAGTGAAGATCCTCAAACAGCAGAAAAACCGGCTGTTCGTCAGACAGGTTTTCCGCAAAGTGGATCAGCGTTTCGATGATCCGCCCTTTGAATTCTTCAGGCGCAACTGTCTCCTGCTGTCCGGATGCGCCGTCGCCGAGAAAGGCGGTCAATATCCCCAGGGTCCCAGAGGAATTACCAAAATTCTCCGTTACAAAGTCTTCGAGTTTTTGTGCGCGATCTTGCGAAGTATCGTTGTCTGTCAGGCCGATGGCATAGTTCAGGTGCGTCTTTATGGGGTAAAACGAGCTGTTCTGATGATAGGGAGAACACTGAAAAACAAGGCGGGTACCGTCAGGGGAGACAAGTTGACGATACACTTCCTCGGCGAGGCGTGATTTTCCCAGACCGGCTTCACCCGACAGAAAAACGGCCTGTCCCTCGCCACGCAGGACAGCGTCCCATCGTCCGCGCAACAGGTTGAATTCGTCATCGCGCCCGATGAGCGGTGTGAGTGCGCTGGTTCTTCTTTTGTCAAACCTCAGTTCTGTATTTTCTGACCCCTCGACACGCCAGACTCCAAGGGGGTCCGAAAAGCCTTTAAGTTGCTTTTCGCCAATTGATGTGCATCTGAAGTTACTGCCCAAAAGTCTGCGGGTACGTTCGGAAATCATAATCTGGCCAGGCTCAGCCAGGCTTTGGAGGCGTGCAGCAAGGTTGGGGATATTGCCGAGGGCGAAACTGTCGGCCTGTTTAGAGCTGTGCATCAGGTCTTCGATCAGTACGTCACCCGTGGCGATACCGACACGCACCGACAGCCGGGTGTCCGGCTCAACAGATATAGCACCGACGTCTTTGATAATGGCCTGGGCCGTCAGCACGGACCGCTCTGCATCGTCTTCATTTGCAAGCGGGAAACCAAAATAGGCGACAACTCCGTCGCCGATAAACTGTGCAAAGTAACCAAAGTTGTCGCGGATCGCCCGGATATTGCAATTCTGGTAAGCCTTGAGCGCGTCGCGGTATTTCTCGATGCCCATATCCTGAACAAGTCCGGTCGAATTGACCAGGTCGACAAACATTATGGTCATTTGCCGAAGCTCGCCGATGGACCGTCCAGCGCGGGCAGGATCACCGCCAAATTCTGCGCTGGCCTCTTCAAAGCCCGTGGGATAAACCGCAGACGCTTCGTTTCCAGTGGCTCGAATGGCACTCAGCAAACGCTTGCGATCACCCAGCCGAATGCCCAGCCCGGCCAGATCGGAGTCCGTCAGTTGGTCAATGATGTCCAGGTCAACGGAGTCAGACTCCAGAACATCCAGGTATTTTTCCATGCCTATTGAGGCAAGCCACGTCGCAAGAGCACTCATTGTTCAAATATCTTTCAATAATGAGTAACTGTAGCAGACGCAGGTGGGAGTTGATCAACCAAAACATTTCACCAGGCAGAAATCCCCAGGTTTGGTGTCTGCTGCCTGCTGGGAAAAACGCCAGCAGCGGATTTTCAGGCAAGTACCTGTGGGTTTCCACGAGGCCTTTCCAAGCGTTCGGAGTGACAAACACGACCCCGGTGGTCGCCCCACGCCTCTTTGGCACATGCCAGCCCCACGTTTGTGACCGCAGACATCCCCACGGACGCGGCGTTCAATTGATGTAGAATAAACCCGGCGCTACATAGTCCGAAGTCTGCTGCGATTTTGAAAGCTTATCAGGTGATCCTCGAAAGTACCTGAAAGAACGGACGGGAGCCTGCCTGCATTCAGGCGGTCCTGGCCTGTCCGCAAAAAGCTTTCTACACCGGATAGGGCGGCATCTTTACAGACCATCTTAGTAGCCACGCGGCCCGAGCCGTAGCGATAGTGTTTGTCGATCAGCGGATGGAGTGATGCATGTTTGCGATGCCGCCCATGTTCAAGCGGTAACACCCCCTTTGGTCACCAGCGCCCCGAAGCACCACCGCCACCGGAACTGCCGCCACCAAAACTGCCGGATGAGCCCGATGACAGGCGCGGAATAACATACAATTCGTCCTCTTTGAAATCGCAATCAGTGCAAAAACGGCTGCAAACGCCCTGACCAGCGGTTTCCTTGCTTGCAGAAACTGAAGTGCTTCGGCTTTGACGCAGACTGCGTTGACCGCAGCGGGGGCAGATCCGAAGGCGGACACTCAGATCACCAATTTTCTTTCTGGCAGAGAACGCGAAAAACAGTGCAATCAGAATGCCGATAATCCATGTTTCATTCTGGTCATTTCCGCTCGGCGTTTCGCCTTGCAGGAAGGGCCGTACAATCGTCTCGATAATTGCTGTGGTGCCCTCGGTAATGCCCTTTGGGAAGTTCCCGGCGGCGAAGGCATCGAGAAAATGGTCGTCAATCACCCTTTCAGAAACCCTGTCCCAGTCGCGTTTATACGCCGCGCCCAGTTCTATGCGCATGGCTCTGTCATCGCTCAGTATCAGAACGAGAACCCCATCATTCCGACCTGCATCGCCAATGCCCCAGTGATTGAACAGACCCGTCGCGAACTGTTCCAGCGTCTTGTCGGGTGCATAGTCGTTTTGTGTTTTCAGGGTCAGCACTGTCATTTCGACCCCTGTTTCCCGGCGCAGTGTTTCAAGCTGCAGCGAGAGCTGTGTTTCCTCCGCGGCGGGCAAGATATTTGCATAGTCGTTTACCGTTAGACTTTTGTAGTCCGGATAAGGCTGGGCAAGTACGGCACCCGATATCAGGAAGAGTGAAAGCATCACCACCAGGATTGGTAATATGGCAGTGCTGCTAACGCGGTGCCAAAGGCCAGTTCGGACTTGCGTGTGTGGTTTTGGAAGATGTGTCACGGATTCGCCTGCTACCATGCAATTTTTTGTTTAAGCCCCTGTCTGAGCGTTGTGCCAGGGTCGATGGGTGCCCCTTATCGCCTTGATAAAGCGAGCCGTGTCTATCAGACCAGATCAGTTGTTGCTACTGCACCGTGCCCTTCAATGCGGGCAGTTCGTCGCTGGCCTCGGACGAACTCTTCTTTTGGAACACTAATGTGCGCATTTCTATCTGCCCTTGATTGAGCAGATCACGCAGGTCGGGGTGTTTCCAGCCTGAAGCGCTGTCTGCGCCGCAGAACACGGGTTATCTGACGCATCCTGTTGGTTATCCTGCCATCTTCCGAGGGCACGCACAAACCGTGTGCAGCAGCAAAATGGTGTCAGACCTTGACCTGAGCAGGCCAAAGACACTGCGGCCAGTGCGTCCGAAGTCACTGCAGCCTGGCAACGCAGCCTTGCGGCAAACTGTGGCGACGAAACATCGCGAAAGTAAGCGAGGTAGTGCTGGAAAGCAAAAGCTGTGAAATGCGCATAATCACCCGGGGCATGGAAGCGCGGCGCAAAGCGGTTTCGCTGGGCAAATGGCAAAACTACCGCACTCCAGAGTAATCGAAACAATAAAGCGGTCGCTGGCTTTGCATTTTTTGAATACCCAAGCCAAATCGACGCTGCTGCAATATTCGACCCCAGAACTGAGCCGGGACGTTTTTTCAGACAAGACCGCCGTTAAGACAATTGGCAGGTTTCCGCCTTTCAGGTGCTGTTTTGCGAATTGCAAAGTCGGTTTTTAAACGCGGCATTCCGAAATCCCTGCAGATGGCCGGTTAACTGACGTGACATCGGCTGAATTCGCTTCCAGGGTAACAGGGAAAATTCAACCATTGGGGGATTCTATCATGTCAGCCACGCTCAACCGCCGCGGATTTCTTGCCAGTACTGCGGGCTTTATCGCACTGCATCCGTTTTCGGCCAATGCTGCGACCAACCAGGCGCATCTGCGTATCATGGAAACAACCGATCTGCATGTGCATGTATTCCCCTATGACTACTACGCAGACAAACAACGCGACACTGTTGGTCTTGCGCGTACGGCTTCTCTGATCCAGGCCATCCGCGACGAAGCGTCAAACTCACTGCTGATTGACAATGGTGACTTTCTTCAGGGAAATCCGATGGGTGATTACATTGCCTATGAAAGAGGCATGAAGGACGGCGATACCCATCCGGTCATCCAGGCGATGAACACTTTGGGTTTTGACGCCTCAACACTTGGCAATCATGAGTTCAACTACGGGCTGGATTTCCTGATGAAATCTCTGGCCGGGGCGAATTTTCCCGTCGTAAATGCAAACGTTGCTTTGGAACTGGGCAGCGATCCCACAAAGGATAAAACGCTGATACCGCCTTATGTGATCCTGGATCACACAGTGACAGATGGTGCCGGAACGGATCACCCGATCCGCGTTGGTCTGATCGGTTTCACGCCGCCGCAGGTCATGAACTGGGACCGTCGCCATCTGGAGGGCAAAGTACAGGCGCGCGATATCCTTGAGACCGCAAGGGCCTATATTCCGCAAATGAAGGAAGAGGGCGCGGATATCATTGTTGTGCTTTCGCACTCGGGCATTGGATCTGCGGACGCGAGCGACGGTATGGAAAATGCGTCGGTTCCTCTGGCCGGGCTGGAGGGCGTGGATGCTATTCTGACCGGTCACAGTCATCTTGTTTTCCCCTCACCAGGCTATGCGGACTTTGCCGGTGCCGATGTGGATGCCGGTACACTGATGGGTACGCCGGCCACCATGGGCGGGTTCTGGGGCAGTCACATGGGTCTTATTGATCTGCTGGTTGAAAAGGACGGCAATGAATGGCGCGTTGTGTCCGCGGTTTCTGAAGCCCGCCCAATCTCGAAACGCAATGAAGACCGTTCTGTAACGCCCCTTGTTGAGAGTGTCCCGGAAATTCTGGCATCCGTACAGGCCGAGCACGACGAAACACTGACATACGTGCGACGTGCTGTTGGCAAAACGGATGCACCGCTGCACAGTTACTTTGCTCTGGTTGCAGATGATCCATCTGTACAGATCGTGTCGATTGCTCAGCTTTGGTATATCGAACAGATGATGACGGGGACGGAGCATGAGGGCCTGCCCATCCTGTCTGCTGCTGCGCCTTTCAAAGCGGGCGGACGGGGCGGTCCGGAATACTTCACAGACGTTCCCAAAGGCGATGTTGCGATCAAAAACGTGTCGGATCTGTATCTTTATCCCAACACTGCGCGCGCCGTTCGTGTGACCGGCCAACAGGTCAAAGACTGGCTGGAACGGTCGGCGGGAATTTTTAATCAGGTTACGCCCGGTGGACAGGATGTGGTCCTGCTCAATCCCGCGTTCCCGAGTTACAACTTCGACGTCATTGACGGTGTGGAGTACCAGATTGATCTGTCACAACCCTCAAAATATGATCCTAAGGGTGTGTTGGTAAATGCAGACGCAAATCGCATCGTAAACCTGACCTTCAATGGCGCACCTCTGGACATGGCGGCGGAATTCATCATCGCGACCAACAACTACCGTGCGGGCGGCGGCGGAAGCTTTCCCGGCGCAAGCGCGGAGACGACCGTGTTTGAAGGGCCTGATACAAATCGCGACGTTATCGTGCGCTACATCGTGGAAAAAGGAACGATCAGCCCGCGTGCTGACAGCAACTGGTCCTTTGCGCCAATGGAGGGCACCACGGTACTCTTCGACACGGGCCCGGCGGCGAAAGCCTATCTTGATCAGGTGGACGTCGATATCGAGGCCGCCGGCGATGGGCCGGACGGCTTCGCGCGCTTCCGCATTTCGCTCTGATACCCGGTGGGCCGGGGTGTTGTTATCTGCACCTCGGCCCGGCGTCCTTACAACACCTGCAACAGACTTGTGCCGCTCATAATTCTGAAATGCGGTACAGGGCGTGGCTGCGGGCCGCAGGTGCGAAACGCACCAGTGAGTGCCGGACTTTTAACGCAACAGCCGGTCAGCCGTCTGGCGCGGTCGAAGCTTGAATCCGGGCGTTAACAGCATTTTTTGAAGGCACGCATCCGGTTTTGACCGGCAGCAAGCGGAAACTCCTCAGGAATTGCCCTGAGCAGGAGAGAGCAGATTTGGATTTGGCCCGCGTTGGCACTTCGGCCCCGGAACCGGATGCCAGTGCCCAAAAAACAGGCAGATCGAGGATCAATCTTCGATAAACATTTTCCCGGCTTGTCACCCAGACTTATTAACGCAACACTCAGACATGGCTGAAAATACTCCTTTCTTCGACGAAATGCGAAGAGCATCGGGCGTGCGCATGCCCTACGAAGACTACAGTACCTGGTTCGACAAACAGGACGTCGCGCGCCTGGCTCAGAAGTCTGAAGAGGCAGAGCGCTTTTTCCGACGCACCGGGATCACCTTTAACGTTTACGGTCAGGAGGATGCCGAAGAGCGGCTTATTCCATTTGATCTGGTGCCCCGCATTTTGTCGAATTCAGAGTGGACAAAACTGGCACGCGGAGTCGAGCAGCGCGTCCGTGCGATCAATGCGTTTTTGCATGACATTTACAACCGGCAGGAAATTCTTCGTGCGGGTGTCGTGCCCCGCTCACTGATCGCCAGCAACGACGCTTTTCTGCCCCAGATGATGGATTTCACACCTCCTGGTGGGGTTTATACGCATATTGTGGGGACGGATATTGTTCGCACCGGCGAAAATGAATTCTATGTGCTGGAGGATAACGCCCGTACGCCTTCGGGTGTGAGCTACATGCTCGAAAACCGGGAAACCATGCTGCAGATGTTTCCTGAGCTCTTCAGCCAGATCAAGGTGCAGCGGGTCAGTGACTATCCCAAGAACCTGCGGGCGTCGCTGGAGGCCTCGGCACCACCAAACTGCGAAGGCCGCCCGTTTGTCGTTGTTCTGACCCCCGGGATTCACAACTCCGCATACTACGAGCATAGCTTTCTCGCCGATCAAATGGGCGTCGAACTGGTCGAGGGGCACGATCTGCGCATTCTGGATGGGCGTATTGCTGTAAGAACAACGCGCGGCTATCGCACAGTAGATGTCATTTATAGACGGGTCGATGACGCTTTTCTTGATCCGCTCAGCTTTAATCCGCAGTCAATGCTTGGTGTGCCAGGCATCATGGATATCTACCGGTCAGGTAGTATCACCATTGCCAACGCCCCGGGGACCGGTGTGTCAGATGACAAGGCAATTTACAGCTATATGCCGGAGATTGTTGAGTTCTACACCGGTGAGAAAGCGATACTGAAAAACGTTGAAACGCATCGCTGCTCCGAGCCGGACAGCCTTGCCTACGTTCTGGAGAACCTGTCGGAACTTGTTGTGAAAGAAGTCCATGGTTCCGGCGGCTACGGCATGCTCGTCGGCCCGGCAGCCAGCAAGGAAGAAATTGAAACCTTCAGGCAAAAACTGAAAGCCCGGCCCGCAAACTACATTGCGCAGCCAACACTGAGCCTGTCCACAGTACCGATTTTCACCGAAAAAGGCCTGGCACCCCGCCATGTGGATCTGCGACCATTTGCGCTCGTTTCACCGGGAGAGATCAACATTGTGCCGGGCGGCCTGACCAGAGTAGCTCTGACTGAAGGAAGCCTGGTGGTCAATTCAAGCCAGGGTGGCGGTACCAAAGACACCTGGGTCCTGGAGAGCTGATATGCTGGGAAAAACCGCAGGGGGGCTCTACTGGATGTTTCGCGGGCTGGAGCGCGCCGAAAACACGGCGCGCCTCATCGAGGCTGGGTTTCGTATTGCGCTGACACGCTCCACGGATCCGGCATCAGACTGGCGCTCCGTCATTGTAACATCTGCGCAGCAGGCCGCCTTTGAGGCCCGTTATGATGCCTACACCAGTCAGAACGTCAGTAACTTTCTGCTGCGCGATCCAATGAACCCAAGCTCTGTTTTGTCGGTGATCAAATCCGCCCGTGACAATGCGAGGCTGGTCAGGACGGCACTTACCACAGAGGTCTGGGTGGCCGTAAACGAGACCTGGATGGTTCTGACTGACCTTCTCGGGCACACCATACCGGATGCCGAGCTGCCGCAAACGCTGGAAGCTATCCGACAGCAGTCAGCGCTTGTTCGCGGTGCGCTTTATGGGACCATGCTGCGCAACGACGTTTATAATTTCTGCCGGCTGGGCACCTTTGTGGAACGGGCAGACAGCACCGCACGGATCGTGGACGTTAAATACCATGCGCTTTTACCGTCCCCGGCCTATGTCGGCAGCCGGATGGATAATGTTCAGTGGGAAATGATCCTGCGGTCCGTATCCGCCCACCGGTCATTCCGGCACGCTGTGCAGGATGACTACAATGCGGCCAACATTACCGAATTTCTGATACTGGACCCGCGCTTTCCGAGGTCACTTGCATTCTGTGCGCAGCGCATCACCGAAAACCTTGAGGCTCTGCAGATCGAGTATGGAGATGAAAGCCCCAGCCTCAATGCAGCGCGTGCGCTGCAATCGCGTATTACAGACCGGGATATCGCTTCGATTTTCGACGAGGGTCTTCACGAATTCATCTCACAGACGATCATAGATGTTGCCGCGACCGGATCAACGATCGAGAAGCAATACAGGTTTACCAGTTAGATGCTCATCAGCGTTTCCCATCAGACGACCTACACGTATGAAGCGCCGGTTTCATATGCGCTGCAGCGTATTCGTTTGCAGCCGTGCAATTCGGCGCTCCAGACAGTCCGCAACTGGTCCATTGATGTGGAAGGTGGCACGCTTGAGACACGGTATGCAGACCATCATGGCAATCAGGTAGGACTGATCTGTGCGGAAAAGGGTGCGCAGTCCCTGAAGATCTCAGTAGGGGGAGAGGTTGAAACGAATGATCTGTCTGGCATCCTCGGAAAGGTCTACGGGCGGGCGCCTTTGTGGTATTTTCAGCAACCAACAGCTTTGACAGAAGCCGGTCCTTTGCTTTCGGATCTGGCCGATACGGTTTCGGGGTACGCAAACGAACTTGAACAGTTCCATGCCCTGTCCACGGCCATACTGGACAAAGTGCCCTGGGTTCTGAACGAAACACATTCGGAGACAACCGCAGAAGAGGCGGTTGGTCAGGCCAGTGGTGTTTGTCAGGATCATGCCAACATTTTCGTTGCCGCCGCGCGCAGACTTGGAAAGCCGGCAAGATACGTCAGCGGATATCTGTTCATGGAGGGCCGCATCAATCAGGATGCCAGCCACGCATGGGCGGAGGTGCATATCGGTGATCTGGGGTGGGTCGGTTTTGACGTCTCAAACGGTATTTCTCCCGATGAAAGGTATGTCCGCCTGGCAATCGGGCGCGATGCCCACGATGCGGCACCGGTCAGCGGTTTGCGTATGGGTGAGGGAGACGAGTCTCTGATTGTATCTTTGCAGGTGCAGCAGTAGATCAGGAGCAGAAAAACTGTGGTGACTCACTATGACCTACTGTGTCGGCATGCGGCTGAACCGCGGCCTCGTGTTTATGTCGGACACGCGAACGAATGCGGGTGTCGATAATTTTTCCTCTGCTCGGAAAATGTTCAATTTTAATGTGCCGGGTGAGCGCAACATCACAATAATGACTGCTGGCAATCTGGCGACAACGCAGGCTTTGATCAGCCTGTTACGCGAGCGGAATGAGATTGCGGATGATCGTGACCCTGGGATTCTCAGCCAGCCAACCATGTTTCAGGTAGCCCGTCTGGTGGGTTCGACGCTGAGAGAAGTCATTTCATACAGTACGCCGACTGGCCAGGAATCCTCAGACACTTTCAGCGCATCTGTGATTGTCGGTGGACAGATCAGAGGCGGGCAGCCCACGGTTTTTATGGTCTATCCCGAAGGTAATTTCATAGAAGTGTCAGGAGACACGCCGTTTTTTCAGATCGGTGAGACCAAATATGGCAAGCCGATCCTTGTGCGCGCGTTTGAGCCCGATCTGTCCTTTGAAGATGCGCTGAAACTGCTGCTTGTGTCCTTTGACTCGACAGTGAAGTCAAATCTGTCTGTCGGTCCGCCTTTTGATGTGCATGTCTACGAAAATGACCATTTCGATCAGACGGTGATTTCCCGGATCGAACACGACGACCCGGTCTATCAGACCATCTCCTCCGGATGGGGTGAAGCCCTGAAAGAGGCTTTGGACAGTCTGCCGTCCTACTGCATACAGACGACCTGAGCGTCGGCATCGGCGTCGTTTACCGACAGGCATGCGTAACAACTGCTGTTTGATGCATCGCCGTACACCACGATGATGGAGTATTGAGGTCCTATCAGTGGGCGCGAACCCGCGGGGACTGGTTCCTTCTGGGACCGGCCCCGCGAATGAGACGGCAATGCGTGAACATCATTGGGAGCTGTCGAAGGGCAGATCGAATGCTGGCAGTATGGGCAGACCTTTGCGGCGACGAGGACTGACCGTTGCGAGATGTATCCCTCGCCTGGGACTTTGCCCTGTGCACCTGACAGCGCGTGCGTCAGCTTGTTGCCCTTCGTGGTGCGCAACTCCTTTTGCGTTAGGTCTGTGTGTCCAGCCACTGCCCGAATTCGCTGGCTTGTCTGCATTACCGATCTGAGCGAATAGTCAGCCAACAAAACCGGCGTTAGCGTCATGTCCGCGCTCGGTTTTGAGATGTTGGCGGCGTTCCGGGGCCTCAATAGCCGGGAAACGACTGCCTGTTACCCAAGCTCCAGTGTCGCAACGGCATAAATCGTCCGTGCGGGGGGAGAAAACGGGCCACGATACATGCGCGCTGTGTCAAATCCCGGAGACAAACCGAAGTCTTCACACACGCGGACCAGTTCTGCAGAGGACGCGGGGACGTCAATGACGGTATGGCCCGGAAACAGCCCGGCCGCATGTGTCATCAGACGCCGGGCTGTATCAGGGTTATCCGCAACAAGCGGGCCGATTTTCGCGCCGTTCTGGCATTTCCGTACTGTGCAGAAACCACAACCGGGATCTCCATTGGCAACTATGGTCCGGCGGTTTGGGCCTCCGTCAAACCACGTATGCATATAGTCGGATTTGCGCACGCCGGACGCGTAAGCCTCAAGTTCGATCATTTGAGGGATATCTTCCGGGGTTGCGAACAGGATATCGTCCTGGCGTTCCGGCGTGGGGTGGCCTGAATACCGTGTGGTCTGACCCGCCAGAACAAAACCAGAGGCGGCGTAGTTGGCCTGCTGATCCGGCACTCCGTCCAGGCCAACCGTGCGGTCCTGCGCGTGCACGAGTGCATGTTGCCACAGGCCATAGCCGATGCCCTGTCCGCGAAAGGCCGGTCTGACGATGTAGAGACCCAGAAACGCGAAGTCGTCTGAGTGGTTCACCACAGAAATCGCTGCGACCGTTGCTCCCCCGGTAGTGGCCACGAAAAACCCCGCCGGATCCGCGGCAAAAAACGCCGCGGCGTCATCAAGACCGGGGTTCCAGCCTTCTTCGGCAGCCCAGGACAGGATAAGAGAAAGATCGTCTTGCGTCGCGTTGCGAAAGATACTCATCGGGTCAGCACATCACGCAGGGACACATTGGTTGCTGGTTGTTCGCGCAGGTCGAGCTGTGACACGAGGTCCAGCAAATGCCCTTTCATCAGCTCTTCCGCACTGTCCGCGTCCTGCCGGCGAAACGCGTCCAGCAGGGCGTGGTGTGCGTGACTTTCGCACAGGGCATTTCGCCGGCGCCAGTAGAGTGCAATGACAAGCGAAGAGCGCGACACCAGCTGACAGACAAACGCCTCGATCGTCTTCTGATCTGCGATACGGGCAATATCGCAGTGAAACTCACCCGACAATCTGAGCGCCAGACCTGCCTCATCTCCGGCCAGCGCTGCGTGTTCACGGGCAATATGGTCTTCGAGCCGGGCAATATCCGCAGACGTTGCGCGTTCTGCCGCGGCCCGCGCCGTTTTTGGCTCCAGCAACGCGCGGGCCTCAAAAACCTCGCGCGCTTCTTTGATGGTCGGTTTGGCAACATAGGCGCCGCGGTTGCGTTCAAGAGAGACCAGACCTTCGTGGGCCATGGATCTGAGGGCCTGGCGCACCACTGTCCGGCTCACCCCAAAAATCTCGCCGACCTCATCTTCGCTCAGCTTCATGCCAGGTTGCATCCGGTGATCGTGCACCGCTTCGGTCAGATGCGTCACGATCTCTTCTGCGGACGAAACCCGCGTGCTGACTGAGTCGTTCATTCCAGTTCTCCTGCCCCGGATTAAAAGACCTGCCCGACCAGGACAACAAGTCGTGTGCATGAATTCGCAGGATCGTATACAATATTCGCATAAATTTTAGACAATATTTTCCCAAGCGCTCATTTGCCGGGCGGCGGCAAAGCAAGCCAGCCAAAAGATCCGGAAAATACTTCGGCTTCACCAGCTCTCCGTTCAGTCTTTGTGAAAAGCGGGATGAGACTGTGTATGGACCAGGATCTTGATCTGGAATTTGTCGGCCTGACCAAGCGTTACGGGAAAACGGTTGCTGTCGATGCGATCAGCTACCATTTTGAAACCGGCACTTACGCGTGTCTGCTGGGCCCTTCAGGATGCGGTAAGTCATCGACACTGCGTATGGTTGCTGGTCACGAGAGTGTTTCGGACGGCGCTGTATTGCTTGGGGGGCGCGATATCTCCGCTCTGCCACCGGCAAAACGTGGCACGGCCATGATGTTCCAGAACTACGCGCTTTTTCCCCATCTGACTGTCGCGGATAATGTCTCCTTCAGCCTCAGAATGCAGGGTGTTGATGCCAATAGTCGTAGTGCAAAAGCCGCCGAAATGCTGGAACTGGTGGACATGAGCGGTTTTTCGGATCGTTTGCCGGCGCAGCTGTCCGGTGGTCAGCAACAACGTGTGGCGCTGGCACGCGCGCTGATCACCAAACCACAGGTTCTGTTACTGGACGAGCCTCTGTCCGCTCTTGACCCGTTGTTGCGCATCCGGATGCGTGCCGAGCTGAAACGCCTGCAGCGTGAGCTGGGGATCACCTTTATTCATGTGACACATGGTCAGGACGAAGCGCTCGCGCTGGCGGATGAAATTGTGGTCATGAACAATGCGGTTATCGAACAGGCGGGAAAGACACGTGACGTGTTCGAGGCGCCAAAAACCGCGTTTGTGGCGCGGTTTCTGGGGTCGCACAACGTTATCGCGCTGCCGGAAGGACAGATCGCAGTGCGGTCCGATGCGCTGCGGCTGCGTCCGCCGGAAGGTGCGAAACTGCCTGGCCGCATTACCAATATTGAATATCAGGGAACGCATGTTGCACTGACGGCCATGGTGCCAGGGGATCAGGAGGTCACCGCACTGCTGTCCGACACAGATTTCTTCGGGGATCCGAAGGATTTGGGAGAGGCCGTCGGCCTCGACTGGGAGGCCCGGGCGGCACACGCTCTGACCGCATAAATTAATCCACAACGACAGGGAAAGCTGATGACGACAATTCCAAAGATACGCTATTCGCGCAGGTCCGTGCTGAAGACTGGTGGCGCGGCGGTGGCGGCCGCCGCGCTTCCGGCTCCAATGGTATGGGGACAGGCCATAAAAGATGTGACACTGCGCCAGTTTGGCACCGGGGTGTCCAACCTCAATGAAGTGGCATCAAAGGTCAAGGAAGACCTTGGCTTCAGCCTGGAAATGACCGCGCTGGATTCTGACAGCGTGACACAGCGCGCAGCCACGCAGCCGGACAGTTTTGATATCGCCGACATTGAATACTGGATCTGCAAAAAGGTCTGGCCGACGGGCAATCTGCAGGCAATGGATACGTCCAAAATTGAAAACTACGACAAGATTGTCGGTACTTTCCGATCGGGCAAACTCACACCCGAAAGTGTGATTGCGCAGGGAACTGCACCACACACTGTGGGCTTTACATCCGGTGCAAACGGTACGGATTTTGTTCAGGAAGAATCCGGCTGGATGACCCTGATCCCGACAATCTACAATGCGGATACGCTGGGCATCCGGCCTGATCTGATCGGCCGGCCGATCAGCAACTGGTCTGAATTGCTGAACCCGGAGTTTAAGGGCAAGGCGTCGATCCTGGATATCTCATCCATCGGGATCATGGACATGGCGATGGTCGTGGAATCCATGGGCGAATACAAATACCCGGACAAAGGCAACATGACCAAGGAAGAGATCGACCTGACGCTGGGCATCTTTACCGAGGCCAAGAAAAACGGACAGTTCCGCGCCTTCTGGAAATCGTTCGACGAGAGCGTGAACCTGATGGCATCAGGCGAGGTTGTGATCCAGTCGATGTGGTCACCCGCGATCACGGCGGTGCGCAGCCAGGGGATCCCATGCGTCTACCAGCCACTTGAAGAGGGCTACCGGTCCTGGGGGGGTGGCATTGGGCTTTCCGCGTCGCTGTCAGGTATCGAGCTGGATGCAGCCTATGAGTACATCAACTGGTATCTCAGTGGCTGGGTTGGCGGTTTCCTGATGCGCCAGGGGTATTACTCCGCTGTGCCGGAAACCTCGAAAAACTTCATGACTGAAGACGAATGGGGTTTCTGGTTCGAGGGCAAGGAAGCCAAAGGCGATATCACCAACCCGTTCGGCGATGTGATGGAGAAGGCGGGCGCGGTACGCGATGGCGGATCCTTCTACGACCGGATGGGGGCTGTGGCCTGCTGGAATGCGGTCATGGACGAAAACCAGTACATGGTGCGCAAATGGAATGAGTTCATCGCTGCATGAGTATTGTCGCCGGCTGATGCCGGCGATCTGCCGGGGGGAGGCGCGGCCTCCCCCCGGACCCCCCTGCGGGATATTTCCGGCCAGAAGAAGAACAGAGCATGCTGAGTAACCGACATATTACGGGATGGTTGATGGCCGGGCCGCTGGCGCTGGTGCTGGGTGTGTTTCTTGTGGCACCGGTTGTGATGATCTGTGTGGTCAGTTTCTGGGGGGCAACAGAGTGGTCGATCTATCCGGCATTCCTGTTTGATAACTATGCGTTTTTGTTTTCGTCAGAAGTGACGTACCGGGTGTTTCTGAATACCTTTAAGTATGCAGCGATCACCTGGGCCTTCACCTTTGTCATCGGGTTTACGGTGGCCTATTTTCTTGCCTTTCACGTCCGCAGCCTGACATGGCAGATCGCGCTTTTTCTGCTGTGCACCATTCCGTTCTGGACGTCGAACATCATCCGGATGATCTCGTGGATTCCTTTTCTGGGACGTAATGGCCTGGCCAATTCGACGCTGATGTCATGGGGCGTGATTGATGAGCCCGTTGAATGGCTGCTCTTCAGCGATTTCAGTGTCATTCTGGCTTTTGTGCACCTCTACACACTGTTCATGGTCGTTCCGATTTTCAACACGATGATGCGGATCGACAAATCCCTGATCGAGGCGGCATCGGACGCAGGCGCCAGCGGCTGGCAGACCCTGTGGTTTGTGGTCCTGCCGCTGACCAAACCTGGCATCATGATCGGCACGATTTTTGTAGTGGCTCTGGTCATGGGAGATTTCATCACAGTCCGCTTCATGTCGGGCAGCCAGTCTGCCAACGTCGGGCGGATGATCCAGAATGACATCGCGCTGCTGCAATACCCGTCCGCCTCTGCCACCGCTGTTGTTTTGCTGTGCACTGTACTGTTGCTGATCGGTATCCTTCTGCGCTTTGTCGATATTCGCAGGGAGCTCTGAGATGGAACCCAGACCACGGTCTTTCTATTTTCTGGCCGCATTCTTTGTGCTGTTTCTGGTCTTTCTTTACGGCCCGACCCTGACGATTGGCATCTTGTCTTTTCAGGGCCCGACCGGTGGGCTGACATTCCCCATGCGCGGCGTATCCCTGCACTGGTTCAGAGACCTGTTCGAACAGCAGGCCGTGGGTGATATCTGGGGCTCTTTCAGCCGGTCACTCACGCTTGGGTTCATGGTGATGGTCACCACGGTGGTGGTGTCGGTCATGGGCGGGCTTGCATTCCGCAAACGCTTTGCCGGGTCTGGTCTGTTGTTTTACCTGATCATTACGTCACTGGTGATCCCTTCCATTCTTGTGTCACTGGGCGTTGGTCTGATCTGGTCGCAATCGGGTCTGCCGGTGCACTGGTCAACGTCTGGGTTCGGTGCGCAACTGACCTGGACGCTTCCCTTTGGTCTGCTGATCATGTTTGCGGTCTTCAACCGGTTCGACCGCAGCTACGAGGAGGCCGCGCGTGATCAGGGGGCTTCGCCATGGCAGACCATCCGATACGTTGTACTGCCGATTATCGCACCCTCGCTGATTGGTGTGGCTCTGTTCGGTTTCACGCTCAGCTATGATGAATTTGCGCGTACCCTGCTGACCTCGGGCAGCTATAACACACTGCCTTTGGAGATTTTCGGGATGACGACCAACGTGACATCTCCGGTGCTTTTTGCGTTGGGCACGCTGACAACGGTGTTTTCGCTTCTGGTGATCGGTGTGTTTCTGCTGCTTGCCTGGCTGACCAGTCGCGCCAGGGCCCGCAAAGGCTCGGATGCGGGCAAGGGCATGGTTTAATCCATCGTGAGTATTTTCATTATCAACCCCAACAGCACGGTTGCTATGACCGATGCCATGTTGCTGCAGGCGCAGCTGGCAGCGCCTGACTTGCATTTCACCGGCTGGACATCGCACAAGGGGCCGCCGTCCATCCAGGGGGAGGCCGATGGTATTCTGGCGACCGGCCCGCTCCTTGAGCTTGTCGACAAGGCGACCGGGCAGGGTGCTGCAGGGATCATTGTGGGGTGCTTTGATGACACGGCTCTTGCCGAGGCGGCAAAGGCGGCGATGTGCCCTGTGATCGGATTAGGGCAGGCGGCGTATCACTATGCGGCACTGCGCCAGTGGCGGTTCAGTGTGGTGACGACCCTTGCCGTTTCGGTGCCAGTGCTGGAGAGCAACATTCGGAAGATGGGACTGCAGCACCATCTGGGCCGGGTGCGCGCATCCGATGTGCCTGTCCTGAGCCTCGAAGCAGATCCGGAAAAATCTGGTCGCCTTATCCGCGCAGAAGCGGAGCGCGCCCAGGCGGAGGACAACATCGATGCTGTGGTTCTGGGATGTGCCGGCATGGTAAAGGTCGTGGAGGAAGTGCGCAGCACGCTGAATGTCGCAGTGATCGACCCGGTGGCCTGTGCTGCGCGGTGTTTTCGCTGGCTTTGAGGGCCCTCGCAAGGGCGGGGATTTGAATCAGGCCAATGTGCTGCTGCGGTTTGTGGCGCGGAGTTTCCGTGCCGGTCGCTGGCAAGGGCCCGCCCGGTCAGCCTGAGAATTCCCGGATGACCTGTCCGGCATTCACATCTGTCCGCGCGCCGTTTGACATGGACAGTTTTCCGTTGACCAGAACATGGGCAATGCCAGAGGCATAGCGGCGCGGGTTTTTGGCGGTTGCATTGCTCGCGATATGCGCCGCATCAAAAACACAGATATCTGCCGCATATCCGGGGCGCAGTTTCCCGCGGTTCTTCAGGCCCAGGCGCTCCGCAGGGACGGAAGTGATTTTGCTGATGCCCTCGGCCAGACTGAGAACTGCCCTGTCCCGGACGTAATACTGCAAAAACCGCGCCGCCCAGCCATAACCACTGAGCGAGCCGATATGATCTTTGAGGATACCGTCATTGGCAATGGCAACGGTATCCGAGATGACTGCACATTCCGGTTGCTGCAGGCACAGGTCCAGGTCGCTGTCCCGGAAACTTTTGGATGACCACATGCAGGACATCAGATTGTCGCCCTCCTCCATCAGAATGTCGAGGACGGCGTCATAGGGGTGCGTATTCCGCATACGTCCGATTTCAGCAAAATCTGCGCCCACGATGTCTTTGTTCTCGGTCGCGTTCAGTAGAACGATGTCTTCCCATTTCTCAGCTTTGACGATCAGCCACATGGGTTGAGGGTTGGCTTTGATCCGGGCCCGTGCCTCAGGGTCAGCCAGACGTTTCATCACCTCATCCACTCCGCCCGCCTGTGCCCACTTTGGCAGGATCGCTGCCATCAGCGTGTGGTTCCAATCGTGCGGAATAACGTCAAATGCAATGTCCACGTCATGCTGACGGGCGAGCTCGATCATCTCCAGTGTATGGTTCATGGCATAGTCCGGCGCGCCGAATTTAGGCTGGATATGACTGATCTGAAGGCGCGCACCGGCCTGGCGGGCGGTGGCGATTGCCTCGGCAAATCCGAGATCGTAGTGCGTATCACGGTTGCGCACATGCGTTGCATAAAGCCGCCCGCGTTCTGCGGCCACTTCGCACATCGGGACAAGATGCTCGGGTGCTGCAAGACTGCCAGGGAAGTACTCAAGCCCTGATGAAAACCCACCCGCACCTTCTTCCATGGCCTGGTCAACCAGCTTTGCCATGGCGTCAACATCTTCCGGCTCGCCTGCGCGCAGCGCGTCGCCCAGAACGGCGCGGTGGATGGTGCCGTGTCCGACAAAAGCCATGACATTCACGCCCAGACCAGAGGCGTCCAGCGCATCAAGGTATTCGCCAAACCCAAGCCAGTTCCGGTGTTTTGCCTGATCCGTGTACCAGGGTGACACAGAGCGGATGTCTTTGTGCGAACAGACCGGCGCGCAACTGATCCCGCATTGGCCAATGACCTCTGTGGTGACCCCCTGGTGAACCTGGCTTTCAGCACGGCCGTCCGCAATCAGCGTGAAATCGGAATGCGTGTGCATGTCCACAAAACCGGGCGCCACGGTCAGCCCGCTGACATCGATTGTCCTGTCAGCAGTGCTTTTGCTCAGATCCCCGATTTCGCTGATTTTACCGTCTGTCACGCCAAGATCAGTGACCACACCGGCCGCACCGCTGCCATCAAAAATCTCTCCGCCCTTCAGGATTACATCAAACATGCAGACCTCTTATTTTGCTTCGCCATATGCCCAGTTTGGCAGGAAAAGTGTCAGTTCCGGGAAGAAAATCAGGATCACCATGCCGATGATGTAGGCTAGAATAAACGGCAGGACAGCCACGGATATCCGCTCGATGGAGATACCGGAAATACGTGCTGCCACGGTAAGGTTGGCCCCTAGCGGCGGCGTCAGAAACCCTATTTCGCAGGTGATGACGGTAAAGACACCGAACATGACCGGATCAACCCCCAGCGAAGTGACCAGGGGCAGGAAAACCGCCGTAAAGAGCACAATCTGCGCCAGGCTTTCCATGAACGTCCCGATAAAGATATAGAACACACCGATCAGCAGCATAACGAGGAAAACGTTGTCGGTGATGGATGTGATGCCTTCCTGCACGGCGGTGGGCACATCATAGAAGGCCGTCAGCTGGCCAAAGGCCAGTGTCGGGGTCAGCAAGATCAGAATACCCGTCAGCAACGCTGTAAAACGCAATGCCTCAACGATCTTTCTGGGTGTCAGTTCGCGGTACACGAACAGACCGACAAAAAGCGCATAAAAGACGGCGACGCCCGCGGCCTCTGTGGGTGTGAAAGCCCCGCCATAGATGCCGCCCAGGATCAGTACCGGCGCACCGATGGCCCATTTCCCATCCCAGGCCGCTTTCAGAAACGGGCCCCAGGAAAACGCGGCACCATCGCCACCATATCCGCGCCGCCGTGCGATAATGTAGGTCGTGATCATCAGAAGGATTGTCACCATCAGCCCGGGCAGCAGGCCGGCCAGAAAGAGCCGTGGTATCGAGGTCTCGGATACCAGTCCGTAGATAATCATCAGGTTAGAGGGCGGTATCAGACTGCCCAGAGCGCCGGCACTGGCTGTGATCGCAGCCGCAAACGGGACATCATAGCCGTCCCGCTTCATCGCAGGCACGGTGACGGACCCGATGGCGGCTGTCGTTGCGGGACCAGAGCCTGACAAAGCGGCAAAGAGCATGCAGGCGAAAACAGTCACCAGACCCATAGAGCCGCGATAGGCACCCACAAGATTTGTTGCGATGGCAATCATCCGGTTGGCCATGCCACCCACTTCCATCAACCGCCCGGCAAGGACAAAAAGCGGAATGGTCAGCAGGGGAAAAGGGGTCAGGCTGCCATAGCCGGTCTGGGCCATCAGCGTATAAGGAATGTCGATCAGATAGAGGGCCAGTGCCGTCGTCAGACCCACCGACACGAACAGCGGAATGCCCATGATCGTCAGCACGACAAAGGCAATGGCCAGGATCATCAGCGGGCTCACAGCGGGCGCTCCTGATCGCTGGATGTATCTTCCCATTCTTCTGCCAGCATGCCCGGCAGACCATCTGCACCGTCGCGCCACCATTCGGCATAGGTCTGGAACAGCCTGATCAGCATCAGCCCATAACCTATGACCAGAATGGTCTGCGGATAAAACTGGTTGATCCCAAGGCTCGGGCTGGTCTCGGGGAACCGCCAGAAGATGGCGAGGTATTCCCAGCTTACTTTGAGCATGAACAGGCAGAAAAACGCCCACAGAATGTCAGCTGCGAAAATCACAATCCTGCCGAACGACAGGGGCAGGGCGGCGACCGCTACCATGATACGGATATGGAAACGTTCCCGCACACACAGCGATGCACCCATGTAGACCGCCCAGACCATGCACATGGCTGCGGTCTCTTCGGTCCAGTGCAGGGCCACCTGAAAGACATAGCGGGCGACGACCTGAGCAAAGACGCTCACAGCGATCACCGACAAACAGACGCAGCAGATAAGTTCTTCGAAATGCCGCTCAAGCCATCTGAGTGCTTTCATGACTGCCCCTGTTTTGGATTTTGTCCGGGGCACGTAAACCGGGCCCCGGACGGTTTCAGAACGGCTTTACTCGGCCGCGGCCTGAATGGCTTTCACCAGTTCGACAAACTCCTCGCCGCGTTTCGCAGCAAAGTCGTCCTGAACGGTTTTGGCCGCCAGAACGAAGTCTGTTTTGTCAGGGTCTGTCCGTGCCATGCCACCTTCGCTCACCAGCCACTGGCGCACTTCTTCGGTCTCGTTTGCGACCTGGGCTGCAAATTCCGCACCGGCGGCTTCTGCTGCTTCCATGATCTGTGCGCGCTGCTCATCGGTCAGCTTGCGCATAAAGTTGTCCGAGGCAAAGAGCGGTGCAAAGGACACAAAGTGCTCGAGGATCACAAGGTGCGGTTCAAACTCAAAGAATTTCATGTCGCGGATGAACGAAGTTCCGTTGTCGCCACCGTCAACAGTGCCGGTCTGCAGGGCCGTCGGTGTTTCGGACCAGGCCAGGGGGACCGGGTTCGCGCCAAAAGCTTCAAATGTGGCTATCATCACCTCGTTTTTCGGCACGCGGATTTTCAGACCATCCATGTCAGCCATGGTATTAATGGGGCGTACAGAATTGTAAAAGTCGCGGTACAGCGCCGGTCCAAATGCCAGCATATGTACGCTGGTATCGGCCTGCAGTTTGTCTTTCATCATCTGCCCGACGTCGCCGTCCAGAACACGCGCCAGGTGGGCGTCGTTCTGAAAAATGTAGGGCAGCACTGTTACGTCCATGAGCGGCCAGTGCGGCGAGACGTTGTTGGCCGTGATAAAGAAGCCATCCACTGTGCCCAGCTGCATCGCTTTGAATGCTTCATCCTCGCTCGAGATCTGATTGCAGCAGCGCAGTTTGACTTCAATGGCACCGCCGGAAATCTCGGCGACCTTGGTTTGGAAGATTTTTCCGAAACGGCCATAGAGCGACTCTTCCGGCGCGCCAAAGCCAACGTTCATTGTCACATCAGCTGCTGCCGCCGGCAGTGCCGTCATCGCCACCAGCATCAGCGCCGCTGTGGATTTCAGTACATGTCTTCTGATCATTCTGGACCTCCCTGTCCGATTTGTGTCTGATTTTTCTGTGTTTTCCCCGAGCGGATCACGGGAGTGGCCGCTACGTCAAGGAATTATGTTCCGGTCTGAATGGACTACGGCAGAGGAATGGGCAAAGCTGCGGCAACAAAAACGGACCCAGCACATGAGTGAAATACGCGTTTTCAAAGCCGGCAAGATCATCACTATGGACCGACTGTGTCCGGAGGCGAGCCACGTTGCAGTACGCGATGGCCGCATTCTTGCGGTTGGCGACAGTGACTGTGCCGCTCCCTGGGGGGACGCGGTTTTGGATGACCGGTTTGCAGATGCGGTGCTCATGCCGGGTTTTGTCGAGGGCCACGCCCATCTGATGGCCGGCGCGATGTGGCAGTTCACCTATGTGGGATACCACGACCGGACGGATCCGGATGGCCGGCACTGGGCGGGGATCGATACCGCAGAAGCAATGATTGAACGGCTCAGCTCGGCGGCGCCGCAATCCAATGACAAGGTATTCGGCTGGGGTTTTGACCCCATTTTTCTGTCATCTGAACGTCTGAACAGATCCCATCTGGACCAGGTGTCAGCGAAGCGTCCCGTTGCGGTGCTTTTTTCCAACTTTCATCTAATGTGCGTGAACTCCGCGGCACTTGAGATGGCGGGCTATGACGCAGATACCCCGCTTGAGGGTGTCGTCAAAGGGCCCGATGGTGCGCCAACGGGTGAATTGCAGGAGATGGCTGCAATGTTCCCTGTGCTGCGCCGCATGGGAATCGACTTCCGAACGCTTTCGCAAAGCGAGGCTGCAATCCGCAACTATGGCAAAATCGCTGTCCGCGCGGGCGTAACCACAATGACGGACCTCTATTCCATGCTCGAGGAAGAGGACCTGGAGCTGATGCTGAACATGACGGGGCAGGAGGATTACCCTCTCCGGATCGTACCGGCGCTGGGCGCTGCGGGTGCTGCGTCCGAGGTGGCTGACAAAGCGCTGGCGTTGCGCGCAAGATCCACAGACAAGCTGCGCCTGGGGGCGGTCAAACTCATGACGGACGGGTCTATTCAGGGCTGGACGGCACGGGTGCGCTGGCCCGGCTATGTCGGGGGGCAGCCCAACGGTATCTGGAACACCGCACCAGAGGAAATATTTGCTTTGACAGCGGAAATGCAACGCCGCGGTGTGCAGATGCATATCCATGTCAACGGCGATGAGGCCGCCGAAGTGTCATTGGATGCGCTTGAGGCTGCTGCGCGTGCGCATCCCTGGCCCGGTGCCCGGCACGTGCTCCAGCACTGTCAGATGATGGACAGGGCATTGTTCGAGCGTGCGTGGGAGCTTGGCGTTGCGTGCAACATCTTTGCCAACCATCTTTGGTACTTTGGCGATCAGCACGCCGCACTGACCATCGGGCCGGACCGCGCCGCCAGAATGGACGCGGTCCGCACCGCTCTGGATGCAGGCGTCAACGCTGCTATTCACAGCGACGCTCCGGTGACGCCGCTGGCCCCTCTTTTTACTGCGTGGTGTGCGGTCAACCGGCGCACGATGTCTGGCGCTGTCCTTGGCCCGGAAGAGCGCATTGACGTTTCGGAAGCCCTGGAACTCATTACACTGGGGGCTGCGCGAACACTCCGACTGGACCACGAGATCGGCAGTATCGAACCGGGGAAACGCGCGGATTTTGCTGTGCTCGGCGCAGACCCTGCTGCGGGGGACGGATCTCCGCTCAAAGACATTCCGGTTCTGGGCACTGTTTCCGGGGGCCGGGTGCACCTGCTGTGAACCGTGTGCCTCTGACAGTCATCGGCGGGTACCTCGGGGCGGGAAAAACGACCCTGATCAACCAGCTGCTGAGTGCAGATCACGGGCAGAGGCTGGCTGTTCTGGTCAATGACTTCGGGGCAGTCAACATTGATGCGGCGCTGTTGCAGTCTGCGGACACAGACACAATCGAGCTGACCAACGGCTGCGTCTGCTGCACGATGTCGGGCGATCTTTTCTATTCGATCGGGGACCTGCTGGACCGGAACCCACCTCCTGACCACATCCTGGTTGAAGCCAGCGGCATCGCTGATCCCGCAAGGATTGCTGCGGTATCTCTGGCTGAAAAAGACCTTGTTTATGCAGGTATAATCACTGTCGCAGACGGTGTGAACCTGCGCTTCTGCCTTGAGGATGCGCGTATCTCAGACCAGGTGAGGCAGCAACTGCATTCTGCAGATCTCATTGCGATCAGTAAAACAGACCCGGCAGATGTCGCTCCGCTGCTGAGGCAGGAAGGATATCTGCACTGGACCAGCGTCAGTGATCTGGCCACGATCTGTGCGACAATTTTCGGCCGAACCGATCTGTCGCCCGCTTCGGCGGCTTCCGTTCCCGTGCACCCTGCCTACGTCCACTGGTCAGAGAGCGCGCCACCGGCGTTGTCGGGTGATGCCATCCGGACGCGTCTTGCCAGCCTGCCCGTAGGTCTGCTGCGACTGAAAGCGTTGCTGACGGATACAGGCGGCGGTGGTTGGGAGGTTCATGTTGTGGGCCAGCAAAAAGAAATCCGGGCAAGACCGACGATTGCCTCTGAGGGTATTGTCGCGATCGGACTGAAAGAGGCCCTGTCGCGGGAAGAATTGCGTGACTGGTGGCTGGATACCTGAGGTGTCTGCAGACCGCTGAAGAAATCACGGCGGATCGCTACGCACGTTTCCGGCCGATGATCCGATATGGTGGATACGCCGGATCGCGAAGGAACCTGCCATGCCGAAGCTCTAGCGCTATCGTGTTGTCGGCATGTATCCCGAGCCATAGGGGCAGGGACATAACCAATCCACGATCAGTTTCTGCAAGGTGACCGCGCATTGCGTCGCAACGCGCGGTCTGTGCTCAGATCAGCCGACAATGCCGTTCAGAGTTTCAGACGGCCGCATGACCGCATCTGTTTTGGCGGCATCTGTCCGGTAGTATCCGCCCAGGTCTGCGGCAGGCCCCTGGACCGCGGCCAGTTCGGCCAGGATTTTAACTTCGTTGGCCGCGAGTGCCTCTGCGACCGGGGCAAAGTGCTCTGCCAGACCGGCGTCCGCTGTCTGTGCTGCGAGTGCTTCCGCCCAATAGCGGGCAAACCAGTAGTGGCTGTCGCGGTTGTCTGGCTCCCCGACCTTACGCGAAGGGGAGCGGTCATTGTCCAGAATGCCCTGCGTGGCTTCCTCGACAGTTGCCCCGAGCACACGTGCTTTTTCATTGCCCCGCGCATCCGCGAGGAAAACCAGACTTTCCCCAAGCGCACAGAATTCACCCAGGCTGTCCCAGCGCAGATGGTTCTGTGCTGCGAGCTGTTGTACGTGTTTGGGTGCAGAACCACCGGCGCCCGTCTCAAACAGACCGCCGCCATTCATCAGTTTCACAATCGACAGCATTTTTGCCGACGTTGCCAGTTCCAGAATGGGGAACAGGTCGGTCAGGTAATCCCGCAGGACGTTACCGGTTATGGCGATGGTATTGTCGCCTGCCGTGATGATTTCCAGCGAAGCACGCGTTGCCTCACGCGGCGCCATGATGCTGAAACGGTCGGCCACGCCCTGTGCTTCCAGAATGGGGCGGACGTATGCGATCAGTTCGGCATCATGCGCACGGGTCTCATCGAGCCAGAAGATGGCACTGCAGCCTTCCGCTTTCTGGCGGAAGATCGCGAGGTTCACCCAGTCTTCGATCGGGGCTTTGCGCGTTGAGGCCGAACGCCAGATGTCGCCCGCTTCAACCACGTGCTCGTGCAGGATCGTGCCGTCGTCCAGTATCATTCTGACAGTACCGGCAGCCGGTATCTCAAAGGTCGTCGGATGCGAGCCGTATTCCTCTGCTTTCTGCGCCATAAGGCCGATGTTCTGGACGGTGCCCGCGGTTGCCGGGTTCAGCTTTCCGTTTTCTTTGAAGAACCGGATCGTCTCGTCGTAAACAGGCGCGTAGGAGTTGTCGGGAATAACGCAGTTGGCGTCTGCCTCTTTCCCGTCGGGACCCCATCCTTTGCCGCCGGCGCGGATGAGCGCTGGCATTGATGCGTCGATGATCACGTCCGAAGAGACGTGCAGGTTAGTGATGCCCTTGTCGGAGTCGACCATATACATGGGCGGGCGGTCCGCCATGCAGGCCTCAATGGCGGCCAGAATGTCATCATGCCCTTCGACCCGCGCGAACAGATCGCCCAGCCCCGAATTCGGGTTTACCCCCAGATCAGCGAGTGTGTCGCCGTGTGCTTCAAACACCGGGGCAAGAAACGCGCGCACACCGTGGCCAAAGAGGATCGGGTCCGAAACCTTCATCATTGTCGCCTTAAGGTGCATCGAAAACAGAATGCCCTGCGATTTCGTCTTTTCGATCTCTGCCGCGAGAAATTCCTTAAGCGCCGCAACACTCATGAAGGTCGCATCAACAACGGTTCCGACCGGGAAGGCGATACCTTCTTTCAGGACGGTTTCGCCAGTGTCAGTTTCCAGTACGATACGGGCAACAGCGTCCCTGCTCAGCGTGGCAGACTTTTCGTTGGAGACGAAATCATTGCCGGACATGGATGACACATGTGTCTTGCTGTCCGCGGTCCATTCACCCATGCGGTGAGGGTTCTTTTGCGCAAAACTTTTCACGGCCTTTGCCGCGCGCCGGTCGGAGTTTCCTTCACGCAGAACCGGGTTGACCGCAGAACCTTTGATCGCGTCGTATCTGGCGCGGACGTCCTTTTCGGCCTCCGATTGCGGTGCCTCGGGATAGTCGGGCAGGGCGTACCCTTTTGCCTGCAGCTCTTTGATTGCGGCAACCAGCTGGGGTACCGAGGCCGAGATGTTGGGGAGTTTGATCACATTCGCTTCAGGCGTTTTGACGAGGCGGCCCAGTTCGGCAAGATCATCTGACTGGCGCTGATCTTCGCTCAGGTTTTCCGGAAAGGCTGCAAGAATGCGCCCCGCCAGGCTGATGTCCCTTGTGCCAACGGTCACGCCGGCGGCGGCGGCAAACTTCTGAATGATCGGCAGAAATGACGCAGAGGCCAGTTCCGGCGCTTCGTCCACTTTGGTGTAAATGATATCGGACATGAGATGCTCCTGATGGCTGTATTTGCGCCCTCATACCCGAAGGCTACTGCTGCGTCGACAGTATACCGTCGCATACGGGCGCAAATGTCGCGCGGGTTTGCCCGGGTGATCAGTACGGGTCATTTTTTGGGCCGGACAATACGTTCATGAAACAGATGCCGGGGCTCCGCCGAAGAGACCATCTGCGACATCAAGCACGCCGCTCGCAAACAGCGCATTACAGGGCAAACCTGTCGCGGCTTTCACGAACCAGACAGGGCACTGGGAGCCAGACCAATAAGCTGCTCAGATGACTGCAAAACAGGAATGAGCGGCTGATCCAGGCCGTTTGAGATCTGGTGCCGGACAAGAGCATTCTGATCGAAACAACCTGAACAAACATCTGCGCCCGCCCGGAAACTCCCTGCCAGCGGACAGGGGCGTACTGTCCGGTGAAAATGTTCGAAATCGTTCAGATCCGGGGGAGTTGCCAATCGGCAAAGAGGCGCGACTCTTCCGAGAATGGCCGCGTATCAAAACCCGAAAACAGTCCATCCTGGGTGACCAGCACGGTTCGCCATCCACGGGCCGCGGCCCCGAGGATATCTGTGTGCAGCGTATCACCGCACATCGCAATGCGATCAGATGCCAGCCCCGGCAGTGTCGCCTCGATGAGATCGTAGACCTCCGGAAAGGGTTTTCCAAAGAACTGAACGTGCTTGGGGAACAGGTCCGCTATTTTGTGGCCGTAGTACCCGGGCTCGACAGAAAAACCATCATCGCGCGGGGCTGCCAGATCAGCGTTTCCGATCAGCAGTGTTCTCGGGCGGTCCTGCATGGCTGCTTCGAGCAACTCCTGCTGCGCAAGGGTCCAGTCGGCGGTTGACAGAAACAGGAAATGGTCAACCCTGTTGTAGTCTTCGGGGGCGTCTTTCAGGCGCGTCGTCTGCACGGGCAGGTCGCTCAATGGGTCAGTCTCAGCGGCGATAACACCCCAATGCGCTTTGCTCAGGTTCTGAAGGGTTGCTTCCCGGCTGGTAATGATTTCGTCGTCCTCAACGCGCAGGCCCAGGCGCTTGAATTTGGCAATGGCTCCGCTGCGGTCGTAACTGGCAGCATTGGTCAGAATGCGGATGGCACAGCCCCTTTCACGCAACTGGTCCAGCCGTGTGTCCGCGCCAGGGATCATCGTTTCGCCTACGTTGAGCACGCCAAAAGCGTCGAAAACAAAGGCATCGACCTCGTCTGCTATTTCCAGCAATGACTGAATTTCTACAGAGCTTTCACGTGCCACAACCTTTGGCAACCGCGCCCGGACCTCCTGGTAGCGGTCAAAAATCGACTGCGTTGTAAGCATGCTTTTCTACCCCAGGGTCAGCTCCGCTATTCGTTTCCACTGTAAGGAAAAAGAACGTCGGTGGAATGAAAAACAACAAAACAACAAAAAAATCTGCGGAGGGTGTTTTGTTGCGCGACGATTTCAGTGAAATTCGCAGGTCAATAGCGACGAGACGCAGATAAAAATGTTGTTTTGTTGCTTTTTGCCTACTAACGTTGTTCCAGACTCAAGGCTGGAGGGGTTGAATGTCATCCAAGAAGCGAAGACGACGCGAGGCGATCTCGGCTTTGGTTCTGGAACGGGGTGCTGTCACCGTTGGTTCACTGGCAGAACGCTTTGACGTCTCGATGCAGACGATCCGGCGGGATGTAGATAAACTGTGCGAAGGGGATATGCTCCACCGGGTTCATGGCCGGATTGAGCTCAGCCAGGAATTTTTGAACACGCCCTTCGACCAGCGGGCTGGCACGAATTTACTGGGCAAGCAGGCCATCGGCGAGGCAGCGGCACGTCTTATTCCGGATGGCGCCACGTTGTTTCTCTCTATCGGGTCCACGCCGCTGAGCGTCGCGCAAGCGCTGCGCTGTCGCAACAATCTGACGGTTATTACCAACAACCTGAGTGCGGCAATGGTCTTGAGCGAAGAAGTTTCCAACCGGATTATCTTGCCGGGGGGCGAGCTGCGCTTGCCAGACCGGGACATCCTGGGCGATGACGTTCTGGAGTTTTTCGGCCGGTACCGGGCGGATTTTGGTGTGTTCGGTGTCGCCGGGATCGCGGAAGACGGAGCGCTTTTGGACTTCCACTCAACCGAAGTGCGTGCGCGTCAGAAAATTCGCGCGAGTTCCACCAGGTCTCTTCTGGTTGTCGATCAGTCAAAGTTTGGTCGCCCGGCGCCTGCGCTTGGCGACAATATCTCGGACATGGATATGACGATTATCGACCGGCTCCCGGGTGGCCCATTCACATCACTGACGCAAAACATCAGTAGCAGGCTGCTTGTGGCCGAAGGAGAACCAACATGACGACGCCTCCGTTTGTGAAGCTCGATGGCGTGGCAAAGCGCTGGAACGGTCAGTTGGGCGTCGAAGGGATCACTCTGGACATTCCCGAGGGCAGCTTTACCGCTCTGCTGGGCCCTTCGGGGTGCGGAAAATCGACGACGCTGCGCCTGTTGGCGGGTCTTGAACTGCCGGACGAGGGCAAGATCCTGATTGACGACAGGGATGTGACAACGAGTGCCGCGTCCGACCGGAATCTGTCGATGGTGTTTCAGTCCTATGCCCTGTTCCCGCATCTTTCCGTGGCCGAGAATGTGATGTTCGGCCTGAAAGTCAGACGTGTCCCCAAAAAAGAGCGGCTGGAGAAGCTGCACCGCGCCCTTGAGATCACCGGGCTGCTCGGGCTCGAAGACCGCAAACCGGGCGAGCTGTCCGGCGGCCAGCGTCAGCGTGTTGCTCTGGCCCGCGCCATTGTCGCAGGCCAGCGCCTGTGTCTGATGGACGAGCCATTGTCGAACCTCGATGCCAAGCTGCGCAACGCCGTTCGTAAGGACATCAAGAAACTGCAACGCGATCTGGGGATCACGGTCGTCTATGTCACCCACGACCAGACCGAGGCCATGAGCATGGCTGATACTGTGGTGCTCATGAAAGACGGTCACATTCAGCAGGTCGGCGCACCCGAAGACCTCTACAGCCGGCCCAACAACACCTTTGTTGCCGAATTTGTGGGCGCGCCGCCCATGGCGCTGCTCGAGTCCGGTGTTCTCGGTGGGTTTGGCGAAGGCAAAACAATCGGCATCCGGGCTGAAAACATACAGATCGTGCCGAAGGGTGACGGGCGGATGCGCTGCACTGTCACCGAAAGCGAATTTCTGGGCGCGGAAACCCTGATCGGGCTCGATCACGCAGGCACCACCGGGCTCTGCGTGCTGAAGCCAGGGCTGTCGATGATGGCCGAGGGCAACGAGATCGACATCACATTTAACGACGAAAATCTGCACGTATTCGATGCGGCGGGCCAAAGGCTGGCGGGCTGATGTCTGCGAGGCCAGTAAACAATGACTGACAACCAAGGGAGAGAGAGATGAAACTATTTTCGACAACAGGACTGGGGCTTGCAACTGCAATGGCCGCCGGTCTGGCGGCTCCGGCGACGGCCGAGACAGAACTGACGATGTATTATCCGATTGCCGTTGGCGGTGCGCTGACCGAAGTGGTGGACGGCATCGTCGCTGATTTCGAGGCGGCAAACCCGGATATCAAAGTCAACGCCATCTATTCGGGCAACTACGACGACACCCGTGTGCGCGCTCTGTCGGCGCTTGCATCCGGTGAGCCTGCGCAGCTGGCGGTGATGTTTTCCATCGACGCCTATGACCTGATCGAGCAGGATCTGATCCTGCCCTTTGAGGAAGTTGCAACAACCGACGCCGACAAGGCATGGCTGGACAGTTTTTACCCCGCTCTGATGGCGAATGGCAAAATCGAAGGGCAGACATGGGGCATCCCTTTCCAGCGCTCGACCATCGTGGCCTATTACAACAAAGATATGTTCCGCGCCGCCGGTCTCGATCCCGAAGCGCCGCCCACAACCTGGGACGAGATCATCGAGACGGGTAAGGCTCTGACCGCGGGCGACACCTACGGCCTGATGATCCCCTCTACCGGCTATCCCTACTGGATGTTCCAGGCGCTCGCGATCCAGAACGGCAAAGAAGTAATGTCCGGTGACGGTCTGACCACCTATTTCGACGATCCGACTGTCGTTGAAACGCTGGAGTTCTGGAAATCGCTCTCGACCGAACACGGCATCATGCCGACGGGCACCGTCGAATGGGGTACCCTGCGTCAGGCGTTCCTCGAAGGCCAGACCGCGATGATGTGGCACTCCACCGGCAACCTTACAGCGGTGAAAAATGGCGCGAGCTTTGATTTTGGTGTCGCGGAACTGCCTGCCAATGTGCGCAAAGGCTCGCCCACCGGCGGCGGTAACTTTTACCTGTTCAAGGACACGACCGATGAAGAACGTGCAGCAGCGCTCAAGCTGATGCAGTTCATGACCTCGCCTGAACAGGCCGCGGCCTGGTCCATTGGCACGGGGTACATGGGCGTGTCGCCCGCCGCCTATGAGACCGAAGCACTCAAGGCCTACACGGCTGAATTCCCGCCTGCTCTTGTGGCACGTAATCAGCTGGAAAACGCCGTGGCCGAGTTTTCGACCTTTGAGACAGCACGCGTGCGCGACGGTCTGAACAACGCGATTCAGTCCGCGCTGACCGGTGCGAAAGAGCCGGCGGAGGCACTGGCCGAAGCACAGGCAGCCGCCGAGCGCCTGCTCAAAGACTACCAGTAACCCAACCGCCGGGCCGATGCGCGCTGCGTGTCGGCCCGGCCTTTTGCAGTTCCCCGGAGACATGCCATGTCAGCCCATGCCAACCTCGAACGTCGCAGGCAGGCCATTTACGGCTGGCTGTTGCTCTCCCCGGCGGCTGTGCTGCTGACGCTGTTCGCGTTCTATCCCTCCGTCGCGACCCTGTGGTCGAGCATGTTTTCGCGTGGCACCCGCCGCAAGCCCACTGAGTTCGTGGGCACCGAAAACTATTCAGACCTTTTCGCGGACCCAACGTTCTGGATTGTGGTCAAAAACAACCTTTTGTATGCGGGCATCACGATTCCGGTGTCGATCTTTATCGCGCTTTCGATGGCGCTTTGGGCCAATGGCAAGATCCGCGCGCGCGGCTTTGTCCGCACCGCCTATTTCACACCGACTGTCCTGCCGATGATTGCCGCCGCTAACCTGTGGCTGTTCTTCTATACCCCCGGTCTCGGCGTCCTCGACCAGATCGGCAGCCTTTTTGGACTGCCGTCCGTCAACTGGCTGGGCCAGCCGGAAACGGCGCTTTGGGCGATCATCATTGTCACGATCTGGAAGGAAGCAGGGTTCTTCATGATCTTTTATCTGGCCGCCTTGCAGACGATCCCTGAGGACCTGAAAGAAGCCGCCGACATCGAAGGGGCAAGCCGCTGGACCTATACCCGCCGCATCGTCTTGCCGCTTTTAATGCCCACAACGCTCTTTATCGCGGTGAATGCGATGATCAACTCGGTCAAGCTGATCGACCACCTCTTTATTCTGACCAAAGGCGGTCCGTCCGACGCGTCCAAGCTGATCCTCTATTACATCTGGGAAATGGCCTTTGCCTTTTTCGATGCCCCGAGTGCGGCCGCCATGACGATCATGGTCATAGCAGTACTGGGGATCGTGGCGGCGGTGCAGTTCTTCTACCTTGACAAAAGGACGCATTACCAATGAAGGCCCTGACCAAATTCATGGACAGCTTTGGCGCGATCCTGCTGGCGATCATCTGGATTGCACCTCTGCTCTTTGCCTTCTGGGCGGCCACGCATTCGACCTCGGATGCCGTGAACCTGAACCTCTTTTCGCCCTGGACTCTGGAGAACTTCCGCGTCGCCTGGGCCGGCGCGCCCTGGCTGAAGTATTTCATCAATACCTTCCTGCTGGTGACAGTCATCCTGATCGGCCAGTTCTTTCTGACAACGCTGGCGGGGTTTGCCTTTGCGCAGCTGCAATTCCCAGGCAAGGATTACGTGTTCATTCTGGTGCTGATGCAGCTTTTCATCCTGCCCGAAGTGCTGATCGTTGAAAACTACGCCATGATCTCGCGCCTCGGACTATTCGACACAATCCTCGGTGTCGGTATGCCCTATATGGCCAGCGCTTTTGGTATCTTCCTGATGCGGCAGGCGTTCAAGGGCGTTCCCATCGAGCTGCATGAGGCCGCACGGATCGAAGGCTGTGGGCTCCTGGGCATTTTGTGGCGGGTCTATGTGCCTTTGGCCAAACCCACCTATCTGGCATACGCGCTGGTGTCCGTCTCGACCCACTGGAACAACTTCCTGTGGCCACTGATCGTGACCAACTCGCCCGACACGCGCCCCCTGACGGTTGGTTTGTCGATCTTCGGCGCGCCGGAGAATGGCGTTGATATCAGTATCATCTCTGCTGCAACTCTGATGTCTGTCGCTCCGCTGTTGATCGCGTTCCTGATCTTCCAGCGTCAGTTTGTGCAGGCCTTCCTGCGCGCAGGGATCAAATGACGGCGATATTGCAAATCTCCGACACGCATATTGTGCCTGAGGGAGCGGTAGTGTCGGGAAAACTGGACACTGCGGACACGCTGGCGCGACTGGTCGAAAGGATCGGCAGCATCCGCCATCAGATCGGCCCGATTGACGCACTGCTTGTCAGCGGCGATCTGAGTGATGATGGCTCGGCCGGGAGTTACGCCCGGTTCCGATCACTCATCGCGCCTCTGGACCTGCCGGTCTGTGTCGTTCCCGGCAACCACGACGCCCGGGAACCGATGCGAGCGGCCTTTGCGTACGACCTGCCGGAAACGGGTGCACTCAACTGGTCGCGGCAATTCGGCGATATCCGACTGATTGGCCTTGATACGCTGGTCGAGGGGCAGGGGGCAGGCTTCCTGTCCCGGGACAGCCTGGGGTTCCTGGAAAGTGCTTTGTTACAGGCAGACGGTGCGCCAGTGCTTCTGGCATTGCATCATCCACCCTTTGCCTGCGGCATCGCCTTCATGGACAAAATCGGGCTGACCAACAAAGAGGCGCTTGAGGAAATTCTGGCCGGGTATTCCGGTGTGCTGCGTCTGGTGTGTGGCCACATCCACAGCCTGATGATCAGCGATATCTCGGGCCATGTTGCCATGTCTTCACCGTCTCCCTGCAGCACCTTTGCCTATGACCGCCGTTCCGATGCTCCGGTTGGCTATATGATTGAAAACGATGGGTGTTTGCTGCACACATGGGACAAGCGGTTCCAATCCATCCGAATTGGACCGGTTGCCGGAACAGGCCCTTTTCCCTTCTGACCGCACCACAAGACAGAAAGCAGAAAACCGGTGAATGAACCACACGTCCTTCAGATTCTGATCCATATAGCAGGCGCGGCCGCGCTGCTGATCTGGGCAGTCCGGTTGGTGCGGACAGGGGTTGAGCGTGGATTTGCGGCACCCATGCGCATCTGGCTGCGGCATTCCGCCCGGAACCGGTTGCTTGCGGCAGCCACTGGAATGGGTGCGGCGGTCCTGTTGCAAAGCGCCACGGCGGTTGCGGTTCTGGTGTCCAATTTTGTGTCCAAGGGCGGTCTGGCAACGGTTACCGGGCTTGCGATCCTTTTGGGCGCCGACGTGGGGTCTGCTGTGGTGACGCAGCTCCTGGTCGTCCGGCAGCCCATTCTGATCCCGCTTTTGCTTGTGGTCGGGGTCACAGTTTTTCTGCGCGGCGAGGGCAGCAACACGCGGCAGGTCGGGCGGATCATGATCGGGCTTGCCCTGATCTTCGTATCGCTGGACATGATCCGGGATGCAACCGAGCCGATGATCTCCAACCCCGGGACCCAGGCTGTTATGACATACCTGGGACGGGATCTGCTGACGGCCTTTGTGATTGGTGCCGTCTTTGCCTGGGGCGTGCATTCAAGCGTGGCGGCGGTGTTGCTCTTTGTCACGCTTGCCGGACAATCCATCCTGCCGGTTTCTGCTGCGGCGGCAATGATACTTGGGGCCAATCTTGGTGGAGGGATCATCGCATTTGTGCTGACCTGGTCTGCGCCACTGGCGTCACGAAAGATGATCATGGCAAACCTGATCCTGCGGGGGGGTGGCGCTGCATTTGCGGCCTTTCTGATTGCAGCGCTGCCGGATGTCATGAACCAGCTTGGGGCGACGCCTGCCCGGCAAACCATCAATCTGCATCTTGCTTTCAACTTCGCTCTGGCCCTGGCAGCTCTTCCTTTTGTGGGGCCGGTTACTGCGGCATTGTCTTATTTCATGGTTGAAAAACCCAGTCCGAACGGAGCCTTGGAGGCCGCCAGCGCACTTGATCCCTCTCTGCTGGATCGCCCGCAACGCGCCATTGATTGTGCGGCACGTGAACTGCTTGGAATGGGTCAGAAGATCGAACAGATGCTGATCGCGGTCGAACCATTGTATGACCACTGGGACAACACGACGGCGGCCCGGATTGCCGAGCGGGACAAGGCGATCAAACAAACGCATCTGGATATCAAACTGTATCTGGCGCGCCTTGGTCAGAAAGGCATGGATGAAGAGCTGAGCAGACGCTCTATGGAGCTTGCCTCGATTTCAACGAGCCTCGATTCCGCGTCCGATGCTATTGCACGGATCATGATCGAACTCGCCAAAAGGCTGGATATGCAGAAACTGCATTTCTCGCCACAGGGACGCGAGGAAATCCGTGATTTTACAGACAGGGTCCAAAGCAATGTGCAGCTCGCCCTGAATGTGATGATGAACCAGAACCCGGCCGAAGCCCGCGAACTGGTCGCGGCCAAGGAAAAGGTGCGCAAGGTTGAGCAGAAACTTCAGCGCAGCCATATTGGCCGACTGCGCGAGGGGCTCGCTGAAAGTATTGAGACAAGCAACATTCATCAGGAAACGCTCAGGGCGCTGAAGCAGATCAACACGGCGTTTTCCATGGTAGGCCACCCGATCCTGCTGAAATCAGGAGATTTGCTGAAAAGCCGTCTCGCATAGGTGCATGTTTACGGGCCGGATGAAAGAGAAGGCGGGCCTCAGAGCCCTGCCAGCGATTGTGGGCATATTGTCGGACAAAAACAGCCGCAGACGTTAACGCGTATCTTCGCATTTCGCGCACATCCTGAAACAAGCGCGGATTGATCTGCGCCCCGGCAAGCTGATGATCATAATAGATCTCGCGGTTCTGGCAGCCGTGATCAAAGTGAGTACCGGGGGAATAGATCACGAGTCGCAAGTCATCACGGTGCCGTTCCAGCTGGGGAAGGCCGAGGTCACATCAAAGCGCCGGGTGCAGGATATTGTTGACCTTGCAAAGTTCGCGAAGCTGTAAGCTGAGATCTTCCGCAATCCCTCAAACCCGTGCCGTCGGAATCGCAAACAGAGACCAGGGCCTGAAACTGGCCCGATCTGCGCTCACGTACGTGTCTCTATTGGAAACCGCCTGTGCCAGGCGCCCGAAAACACGCCAGAATCAAGCGGCAAGTGCTCGGCAGTCAGAATCTCAGGAGTGGGTGGCTGTGGTCTTTTTTTTCTGCTATCCGGTCTCCGCATTTGCTGCAGTGCTGTTTCTGATTACTGTTCTATCTCAAAAGCTTACCGGTGAGGAAGCCGATGTTATGCAACAGGAACTGCGGCGTATTTCGCGGCAAATGTCCCAA